>NZ_AP042461.1:3672500-4400874 GCF_055394525.1 Maridesulfovibrio salinus | reverse complement strand
GCTTGCGGACTTCATCCGCAACAACTGCAAAACCCCGTCCCGCTTCGCCTGCGCGGGCCGCTTCAATTGCAGCATTCAGGGCAAGAAGGTTGGTCTGGTCGGCAATATCTGTGATGACCCCGATTATTGCTTCAGTGCCCTTGGCCTGCTTATCGAGTTCTTCCATGTTCGTCTTGAGGCTGTTTACTTCCGATACAGTTCTGGACAATGATTCCCTCGACTGCTCTACAACCTTAGAGCCGTTTTTTGCCTTGCCCTGCGCTTCAGTGCTTGAGGAGGCTGCGTCTCCGGCATTGCGTGCAATTTCAAGAACCGTGGCGTTCATTTCCTCCATTGCGGTTGCGGCACTCGATATCCTTTCACTTTGAATCTCTGCTCCATGGAGCAGTTCCCTTGACTGAAGGGACATTTCCTCTGAAGCGGATACTACATGCTCAAGAACGCGTTCCACGCGGTCCGCGGCATGAAATAAACCTTCGGTTCTGGCTCTGTCTGCCCGTTCGCGGGCTTTTTCTGCTTCAGCTGTAGCCAGCCTTGCTCGTTCGGATTCCTCTTCAGCTTTCTGGGTTTCATCTTCGGCTTTTCTGATAGTTTTTTTCAGTTCCCCGACCATGGAACGCAGAGATTCAGCCATTGTACCGATTTCGTCTTTCTGTTCGATATCAAGTACCGCATCGAGGTTCCCATCTGCTACAATTCCGGTGTACTGGGCGGTTTTGCAGATAGGTCTGCTTATTATATTACCGAGTACGAATAGTAATCCAAGGAGTATAAGGACAGCAGCGCCACTCACCGTCATGCTTAAATGGGCAATGGCATTGGCCTGTGCCTCAACTTTGTCCATGGGAATTACGATCGCAATGCTCCATGGGAATGTGGTTTTGCCCACCGTTACAGGGGCAAAGGTTACAAATTCCATTTTCCCGGTTTCAGCTGAACGGGCAATATAAGAATAAGGGCGTCCTTTTTTCACGGAGTCGATTACTCTGTTTTTGTGCTCCCCCTGCATTATTCCAGATAGATTCTTGGCCTGAAGATCTGTATCGGGATGGGCGACCACGGAGCCTTTGTTTGTGACCAGATATGCATATCCGGTTTCAAAGGGTTTGATTTGCAGAACTGTTTCCTGCAGGTCATTGAGATAAAAATCCACCCCGACTATTCCGATGTTCTTTCCATTTCTTTTAACCGGAGCTCCAGTGGATGAAAGCCACATGGTTTTCCCGGCCACTTCCCATGGGTATGGCTCGGAAATGGTTTCAAGATTTCCAGACATGGGGTCGTCAAACCATGCGTTGCCAACCATATTCTCTTCACCTGCGAAATTATGGGCAATCCTGTTGCCGTCACGGTAGTACCAGTTCCTGTATGCTCCTTTATATTTGGATTTATACTCTTCTTCGCGGCCATCAAATGCATCCGGCAGGAAAGCGCACCATGATCCGGCAAGTCCTGGGTGGCGCTGAAGTGTTTCAACAAGGATTGAATCTAAAAATTCGCGGTCAGGAATGATTTTGTAGTTTGTACTTTTTTCAAAAACAGCGGCAAGGGTTCGGGTTGCTGTCAGGGCTTTGCTCATGGTTTCCGAAATTTCATTCGCATATCCACTTGCCTCTACCTTGGCCGTGTCAGTCGCCTGCTGAACAGCAAGTTCTCTGGCCTGATCGGTCATGATCCAGGTGCTGACCACAAGAATTAATAGTACCACTGTAAATGTGGGTATTATAATCTTGTTTTTTAGGCTCCAGTCTTTAAAATTCATTTTCCCTCCCTGTTTCTGACACTGCTCTGCATGGATTAAGAATGAAAAAAACAATTGATTCTTAATCACCTCAGAATAATATATGTCTGCGAAAGTTTATTTAACATTAAATATATCACTTTTTTTTAGTAAAATGTAAAGGAAAAGTGCTTGTTGCATAGATTTAACAAGAAGTGATTTTTTGAAGTCTTATGGGATAGGAGAGGAGGCCAAAAAAGAAGTAGTGGTGCGGAAATCGCCTTCTTTCAGAGGTTGTGAGGGATAGGGAAAGTGATTGGGAAAGATGTTCAGATCTTAGGCAGAGGCTGATGCATATGTGTCAGCAGAGGTATTTATTGAAACTGGGATCGAGTGAAATACTTATTATAGCACTTGGAGGCAGTTACAACTTTGTTCCGCCCGAGTTTCTTTGCCTCGTAGAGAGCCATGTCTGCACTTTCTATTATGCGCGCTGAGGTTGTGAGCTTACCCTCGTTGGTAGCAATGCCCACGCTGATGGTCATGGAGAGCTTTTCTTTGTTGATTTTCAGGGGAGTGGTATTGACTTTTTGCCGGATGCGCTCCCCGATTTCTGTTGCGGTGGCCTGATCTGTATCAGGCAGGATCAGGGCGAATTCGTCGCCTCCTACACGGGCCAGCATATCATCCTTACGCAGATACTTTCCGCAGAGAGAGGTGAGATGGCGCAGGCATCTGTCGCCTACCATGTGTCCATGAGCGTCATTCAGTTCCTTGAAGTTATCAATATCAAATAATAATACAGAGAAAATCTTCCCCGTATTAACGGAGCTGTCTATTTGTTCGGAGAGCCTGAATTCGAACATGCGCCTGTTTGTCACCCCGGTTAACGGGTCGGTCACGGCTTCTTCACGAAGTCTTTCTTCTTCCTTCTTTCTCTGTCTGATGTCGATTATGATTCCGGCCAGCTGGTCCGGAAGCCCGCGGCTGTTCCGGCGCACATTGCCTATCAGTTCAACCCAGCGCAGATCTCCACAGTCGGTGTATATTCTCATATCATAGCGGAAAACACGCTCCTGCTCCCCTTTCATATATTCTCTTGCATTGCGTACGAGCATACGCCTGTCCTTAGGATGGATAAGCCGCAAAGCATTGTGGAGGGAGAAATGCAGATTTTCGGCGGGAGTCGGAACAGAGTATATGAGCTCAGGTGAGCACCAGACCTGTCCGGTTTTGATGTCAAATTCCCACACGCTGCTGTCTGTAAGCTGTTTGAGAATTTCGAACTGTTTTCTTTTCGCGCTGAGCCTGTCTCGCAGTACCGCGTTGGATATAAGGTAGCCTGCTGTTTTGAGAAGTGCCACTTCCACATCAGACCAGTCGTAAGCCCTTTCGCAATCATCAAAACCTAGTGTCCCCCACCATTCGTCTTCAACCATAATGGGGATTGTGAGCATGGACTTGATTTTCTGGACCTGCAGGGTGTCTTTCAGCCAGCCCGCAGAGAGTTTGTCAACGATGACTTTCTGCCAGTCTCCACGCATTCTGCTTTCGATCAGCGCCCGGTATTCAGGACGGTTGATAGGATTTGTTGACATGCTGAACATGGGCATGCCCAGCTGTTTATACTTATGTCCAGCAGCCCACTCGAAGGTATAGTTCTGAGTAATATGGGTATTGGTCAGGGAAATGGTCTGAAAAATCCATACCCTGCTCACTCCTGTTGCTTTGCCAAGCGCGGCAAGAAGGTCGTTGACGCCGTCAGGCCAGCCCTTCCCGGAGGTCAAATGTTCCGCGCTGCGCCCTATGGCTGAAAGCAGTGCCGCGTTTGAACCTTCCTCGTAGGAATTCCCTAGATTGTCGTATGTGCCTGTTTGGATTGCCATTTAGAAAAATGTTAAGGTTTTTATGAGCTGAAAGCAATAGATGAAAGTAGTAACTCTTATCTGTTCTGCTCTGTATAACTGAAAAATATATTGCTATCCACTGTTGTTCTGTATGATATATTGGCTAATTTATGAAGTTTTTTAATGTCTGTGGGTGTTATAATTGAGTTTATGGACATTAAACCTTGGAATCTGATAACTGTAAAACTTGGTAGCAGAGCTTTATTATTCAAATATAACCCCGGAGTCGATTATGTATTGTCTATACGCATTCAATGGTGAACTGATGTGCTTTGTACATGTGCTGCTCAATGGTCTAGATATGGCCGAAAAAGGCAAGGATGTTGTGATTGTACTTGAAGGGGCTTCGGTCACCCTTGTTTCCGAATTGGAAAAGGAAAGCTGTCCGTTTAATAAGCTTTATAGAAAGGCCCGATCCCAAGGGCTGATCGAAGGTGCCTGCAAAGCCTGTTCAATGAAATTGAAGGTAAAGGAAGATATTGAAAAAGCCGGAATTCCATTGATCGGTGAAATGAACGGGCATCCGGCAATGGCTGATTATATTGAAAAGGGCTATAAGATTATTACTTTCTAAATGTTCCAGACGTGCTCCTGCGCCTCCGGGCGCAGGAATTTTCTGTGCAAGTAAATGCTGTTTCTTCAATCATGAATTATTAAAACATTCAATTCACCTCTTCATTTATCCCGCCTTTATGTTCTTTTCCATCGTTTGATAAGATGTCGTTTTAATCTCTTAACTTATTGCAGCCAGTTCCTGTTAAGTGTATAAGTTATATATTTGAATGACTTATTCTATACTAACAAGGTATGCATATCCCTCTCTGATTCTAATATGGAGTAGATGATGGCCAAAAGATGTATTCTGGTGGCAATTCTTGGTTCAGCAATAACTTTGCTGGTGCTGTGGTTTTCCGGTTCATTCAGTTCTGAAATTATTGAAAAGGGCAGAGTTGTTCCGGTCCATGCCTCCCAGCCTCCCGGTGAGGAGGCACAGGCCGTCACAAAGATTGTCCCTGTCCTGTATGAAGCCGTTGGTACGGTCCGTCCTGAAACCGAGGCAGCTATCGAAGCTCAGGTGACCGGGAAAGTTCAGAAGGTTCTGGTCAGTTCCGGGGCCCGGGTTAAGAAAGGGGAAATCCTGATTGTTCTGGATAACCGGGAATTCCGTACCAGACTTGAGCGGGCGCAGCAGGGCTTGAAATCTGCACAGGCAGCCAGAAGACAGGCCGGAGAGGCGATCAACGCAGCCCGTGCCGAGGCCGGTACGGCTACAGCTACTTGGAAAAGAATGAAAAAGCTTTTTTCTGACAAGGTTGCCACAAGAGATGAACTCGACAGGGTTGAGGCGGCATACCTTAAAGCTAAAGCAGCTCTGGCTCAGGCCCGTGACGGTTTGGAAGGGGCCAAAGCCTCGGTGATGCAGGCCGAAAAGTCAGTTGAAGAGGCTGAAATCAATCTGGGATATACAACCATAACTGCCCCGGCGGATGGAGAAGTCGCAAGACGCATGGTCGAACCGGGTGATCTGGCGTTTCCGGGCAAGCAGCTTATGCTTATTCAGACTGGAGGTTCACTGAGGCTGGAAGCTCTTGTCCGTGAAGGGGTGATCGGCCTTGTAAGGCCGGGCCAGACTCTTGATGTGGAGATTCAGGCATTGAAGGAACGTACTTCCGGTGTTGTGGAAGAAGTTGTCCCTTCCGCTGATCCGCTTACAAGAACTTTTCTGGTGAAAGTCGGTGTTGAGCCTTTGCCCGGACTCTATCCCGGAATGTTCGGCAGGTTGATGATTCCATTACGGGAAAAGGAAATAGTGCTTGTCCCTCGAAAAGCTGTTT
Organism: Maridesulfovibrio salinus; assembly: GCF_055394525.1. Classification (NCBI taxonomy): domain Bacteria; kingdom Pseudomonadati; phylum Thermodesulfobacteriota; class Desulfovibrionia; order Desulfovibrionales; family Desulfovibrionaceae; genus Maridesulfovibrio; species Maridesulfovibrio salinus. Next base: position 4,395,412 of record NZ_AP042461.1, on the reverse strand, counting down.
CCCGCATTGGGCAGCTTGAAACTGTACTGGTGCGCAGCGGTGAAATGTGGGAACCGATGTATGTCCGTACGGGAAAACATTACGGTAATAAAGTTGAGATTCTTTCAGGGCTTGGCGGGAATGAGACTTTAGGAGTCAATATCTCCAGCAGCGGGGGCGAGTAATGTCCGGTGAAAATGTCCGCTCTCAGGGGATGATAGCATCGGCTGTCAGATTTTTTCTGCACTCCAAGCTTACGGTGATCCTTATTCTTGCCTCTCTTCTGCTGGGAATTGCAGCGGTTCAGCTTACTCCCCGTGAAGAGGAGCCTCAGATTGTGGTTCCCATGGCCGATATAGTCGTCCAGGCGCCCGGAGCCGGGGTTGAAGAGGTTGAGAAGCTCATAACCACGCCACTGGAGCGTATTCTCTGGCAGATTGATGGGGTGGAGTATGTTTATTCCATTTCCCGCCGTGACGCTTCAATGGTTACGGTGCGCTTTTTTGTAGGGGAGGACCGTGAAGAGTCTCTTATTAAACTGCATAATGCCATTGCCAAGAATACTGACCTTGCCCCGTACATCGCTTCCGGCTGGGCTATCAAGCCGGTGGAGATAGATGATGTCCCGATCGTCAACCTGACCCTTTACCCTTCAAAAGATGATTCTGGTCTTTCCGACTATGAATTGCGCAGGGTGGCGGAGGAGTTGTCCCAGCGTCTGGCCGAGGTTGAAGACCTTTCCCGGGTTGCCCTTGTTTCCGGGAGATCCCGGGAAGTCCGTGTTGAACTGCATCCCGAGCGGATGGCCGGGTTCAATATTTCAGCCCTGCAAATAGCTGAGGCCCTGCAGGGTGCGGACCAGTCTGCCGTGGCGGGAACCGTTTTTTCGGGGAACCGTGAAATCACAGTTTCCGCTAATTCGTTTCTTGAAGATGCCGGAGACGTTCGCGATCTTATAGTGGGAGTCTTCAATTCAAGACCTGTTTACCTGCGTGATGTCGCCTCTGTATCTGATGGCCCGGAAGAACCGGAGTCATACTCCCGGATAGGCTTTTCCCGTCTCTATCTGACGAAAAAAGGTCTGGATGCAGAGCAGAAATCCCGTCCGGCAGTCACTATCGCCCTTTCCAAAAAAAAGGGGACCAATGCAGTAAAAGTAGCCGAGGCGGTCCTAGAACGAATGGATCAACTGGAAAAAGCCGTGCTGCCTGCGGGTATCGAAGTGGAGGTCACCCGTGATTACGGTAAAACAGCGGATGCCAAGGTGAGCGAGCTGCTTAGTTCTCTAGGATTTGCGGTTCTTACAGTAGTTGTCCTGCTCGCGTTGACCCTCGGCTGGCGTGAGGCTTCCGTGGTTGCCCTTGCTGTTCCGGTCAGTTTCTCTCTGGCTCTTTTCGTCAACTATCTCCTTGGCTATACGGTAAACAGGGTTACTCTGTTCGCCCTTATCCTTTCACTGGGGCTGGTTGTGGATGATCCGATCACCAATGTGGACAACATACAGCGGCATATTCTGATGAAAAAGAAGAAGGCAGCCGAAGCTACTCTCGATGCCGTGTCGGAAGTTCTTCCGCCTGTGATTATGTCCACACTGGCGATAATTGTATCCTTTGTGCCTCTTTTCTTCATTACCGGGATGATGGGTCCATACATGGCTCCTATGGCCGCCAATGTACCTTTGACTGTTACTTTTTCAACTCTTTGTGCTCTCACTATAGTGCCGTGGCTTGCTTACAGGTTGCTGAAAAATATCACCCCAGCGGACAATCAAGAAGGAAAGGAAGGCCCGGGATATATAGAGCGTTTGTACTCTTCCGTAATTACACCTTTTCTTGATTCAAGTGTTCGCCGCTGGCTGCTGGTGGGCGGAATTGTTGCCGGGTTAATCTTCTCAATTGCTCTGGCCGGATTAAGGCTTGTTCCGCTCAAGATGCTTCCTTTCGATAATAAAAATGAGTTCCAGATTGTCATTGATATGGATGAAGGAACCCCACTGGAGAACACGGACCGTGTGGTCCGTGATTTTGAGCAGGTTTTGCGGTCAGTCCCCGAGGTGACAAATTTTGTGACCTATTCAGGAAAACCTTCTCCCATGGATTTCAACGGTCTGGTCCGCCATTATTACTGGAGGGACGGGGGCCACATGGCTGATATCAGGGTGAATCTGGCGGATAAAAGTCTCCGCAGAGAACAGAGCCATGCCATTGTCCTGAGGTTGCGTCATGAGCTGGAGGCAGTTGCCGAAAGACACGGAGCCAATATCAAGATTGTGGAATCTCCACCCGGACCGCCCGTTATTTCAACCATTACCACCGAGGTTTACGGTGCGGAGGACCGCCCGTACTCAGCTGTTATCGAAGCTGCAAAACAGATAAGCGGGGTAATGAAGGATGAACCCGGGGTTGTTGATATTGACGATTCCACTGAAGCGGAACGGGTGATGATTGACTTTGTGCTGGACAAGGAAAAAGCCGGGCTTCACGGAGTGAGTGCGCAGGAGGTAGTTAAAACTCTGCAGATGGCTCTTTCAGGAATGATCCCGGCCACAGTCCATGCTCATGGAGAACGTAACCCGTTACCGGTGAAAATTATTCTTCCACTTGTTCGCCGGGCGGATATCTCTTCCCTGTCACATCTCAAGGTTGGTACGGCGGACGGGCGTAATGTGCCGCTGGCTGAACTTGGGGAACTTGTGGAGATCAGTCAGGAACAGCCTATTTATCATAAAAATCTTAAACGTGTGGTTTACGTTTTTGCGGAAATGGCCGGAAGGGCTCCGGGAGAGGCCGTTCTGGACATGCAGTCCAGATTGGAAAATGATCCGCTTCCGCCTTTTATCTGGGCGGATTGGGCCGGAGAAGGGGAGTGGCAGATAACTCTTGATGTCTTCCGGGATCTGGGCCTTGCTTTCGGCGCCGCTTTGCTGGGTATTTATATTCTTCTTGTGGTAGAGACGGGATCATTCGGCATGCCGCTGTTGATAATGTCCGCCATCCCGCTGACACTGCTGGGAATAATGCCCGGATTCTGGCTGCTCAATCTGGTCGGTGCGGGAGAAGTTCAGGGGGCGGTGGGCCCGCCGCTGGCTGATCCGGTCTTTTTTACTGCCACTGCAATGATAGGAATGATCGCCCTTGGTGGTATTGTTATCAGAAACTCCCTCGTCCTCATTGATTTCATCCGCCAGTCTCTGGCTCAGGGAATGGAGTTCAAGGAGGCGATTGTTCAGTCCGGGGCAGTGCGCTTGCGGCCTATCGCATTAACCGCTGCAACCACAGCTCTAGGAGCCTGGCCTATAACTCTGGACCCCATTTTCTCCGGGCTGGCCTGGGCTTTGATATTCGGCCTTCTTGCCTCGACGCTGTTTACTCTGGTTGTTATTCCGGTAGGGTATTATGCTTTTGAAAAGAATTAGGCGTTTGACTTAGATCATTTTGTTATTCCGGATTTTGGGTGATAAGATAATTGAAAGGTCGGAGATGAACTGCGGCCTGATTATCTTAAATACTAAAAACCACCACTTAAAACGGAGGTGGATATGACAGAACTTATCAAGGATCTGAAGAGTGTGACTATCAAGAATATCGACCATAACAAGGTTGTAAACCTCAGTGAGCTTGTGAGTTATCAGCAGGGGCAGGTCGTCAGTAGAACCCTGTCGCAGGTGAGCAATATAACTTTAACTCTTTTTGCGTTTGACGCCGGCGAGGGAATCAGTACTCATAGCGCCCCGGGAGATGCTATGATTCAGGTTCTGGATGGTGTGGCTGAGGTGGATATTGACGGTGAGATTTATAATGTGGCAGCCGGAGAATCCATTGTTATGCCTGCCAATGTACCTCACGGCCTTGAAGCAAGAGAACGTTTCAAGATGCTTCTCACTTTGATAAAGCAGTAGATAAATCAGTTCCGGGGCAGCAAAGGCTGCCCCTGAACTTTATTGTTAAGCCGGGGCCTCTGCCCGGTATTCACAAACCGTTTGTACAAAGTGAGAAAATACGAAAACCGTGTAAGCAAGGCTTCCACGGTGGCAGGCTGCAGCTCTGAATTTAATCCCCGTATGTTCGAGATCTTTCGGGAAATCAGCTTTACGATGTTGGTGTAACTGGCCGTAAGTTCTCTTTTAAATTGCGCAGCAGTCACAGGCATCTTCGGGAAGGGTTATCCTGAAACAGGTTCCTTCCTGAGGCGAGCTTTGAACTTCCATGGTCCCTTTATGCTGGTCAACTACGATAAAGTAGGAGACAGACAGCCCTAGCCCTGTTCCCTTCCCCACTTCTTTGGAGGTGTAGAAGGGGTCAAAAATTCTTTTCTGAACTTCTTCATCCATTCCGGGGCCATTGTCATGCATTTCAATAACCACTTTTTTGCCTTCGTTTTTTATCCTTACGGTTAGCTCAGGATTCTCGCTTTCAGAGTAATTCTTTTCAGCCATGGCTTCAGTGGCGTTTTTTAAAAGGTTAAGGAAAACCTGTTGGAGTGCACTGCGGATACAGCATACCGGCCTGTCTGTATCCGGATATTCTTTTTTTATCCTGATCTGCTTGAAGTCATAGTTTCTGATCAGATTGAAATCAGCAGAGATCAGTTCAAGGGTTTCATCAAGAAGTCCTGTCAGTCTGCATGAGTGCATCTTGACAGGATTACTGTAACTGAAATTGAGCATGCTGGTGACTATCTTGGATGCTCTTTCTCCAGCTGTAAGAATGGATTCAAGCATGCGGGTGATTTCACGTCTGTTGATATAATCCCGCAGAAGGTCAAGTTCAATGCCGCTTTGATTGGCTATTTCAATATTTTGTGGTGTATCCCTGAAAACTCTGTTCTGTATGTTCTGGCAGGCCCCCATAATGGCAGACAGGGGGTTGTTGATTTCGTGAGCTATTCCAGCTGCCATGTTGCCCAGAGAGTTCATCTTTTCGTTTTGAACCAGTATTTCAAAGGTATTCTTCCGCTCAGTGATGTCCCTTGCAACTCCCAGAATGAATCTTTTTTGTCCTTCGTCAAAAACACAGGCAGAAACTTCGACCGGGAAAAATGAATTGTCTTTACATTTATGAGTGCTTTCCAGAGACAGCTTGTTCTGGGTTTTCGATTGGCCCATTTGCTGAATCAGTGCGTCAAAATCAAAATTCTGATCTATCTCAGTAAAATTAAGTTGCAGCAATTCTTCCCTGGAATACCCGAGTCTCTGGGAAGCTGCATTGTTGCAGTCTATAGTATGACCATTCTCATCGATCAGATATATGGGATCTGCGATGTTGGAGAGAAGCAGACGGTATCTTTGCTCACTCTGGGTCAGGTCGCTTATATACCTGTTTATAAGCAGGCAGACCAGAAGAGCCGTAACTAGTACATAAAACCACCCTTTGTAGGTCTGGAGCATATTAACCGTTTCAATATCGCGTACCAGAATCAAAAGCAGTTTATCGGAAAGAAGAATCCATAAAAAACCGAACAGAGCATAAAGACCTGCGATTTTAAGGGCTATTTTTGAAATCCTGTGGCTGTCTTTCACGCGATTCTCCAATTGATTAAACCGACAATGAGCTGCTTAAGCAGATGTTGGAGAATACCACATAGTACAAGAATCGTTCAAGGTGACTTATATCTTTAAAAAATGGATGGTTAGGTTGGATGGTTTATAATGAACCAATTTCGAGGAGAGAAAAAAGCATGAGCAGAGTTCTAAATTACTTTGTTTACGGTAGTTAAGAACACAGGACAGGCCGGCTAGTTGAAGCAGGCCTGTCCTGACTGTTATTTAGTATTGCCGTTAAGTCCTTTCATTCCCTCTTCTGTGTATCTTGCTCCTTCAACTCTGTTCTGACTGAGAATCGCGTCTATTTCTTCAAGGTCTTCTGGAGTCAGTTTAATCCCTGCTGCTCCGATATTTGAATCAAGATTTGTAATCTTAGTGGTTCCCGGGATGGGGACAATGTTTTCCGCCTGAGCCATAACCCAGGCAAGTGAGAGCTGAGGTAGTGTGCATTCTTTTCGGCGCGCGGTTTCAGTAAGCTTTTCGGCAATTGATTTGTTGTTGTCATAGGCTTCACCTTTGAAGCGAGGCAGGTTCCTGCGAAAATCATTCTTGTCGTTGGGATCAATACGGCTGGGACTGAGTAGTCCTCGGCAGATCGGGCTGTATGGCACAAATGTGACATTAAGCTGCCTAGTCAGTTCCAGTATTTCATTTTCCGGGTCGCGGGTCAGCATTGAGTATTCTGACTGCAGCGCGGATATGGGGTGAACCGCATGGGCACGGCGGAGTGTTTCCGGGGAAGCCTCAGATATTCCGAGAGCACGGATTTTCCCTTCTTCGACCAGCCTTGCCATTTCACCCACGGTATCTTCTATGGGAGTGTCAGTATCAACCCTGTGGATATAATAGAGGTCAATATAGTCAGTCCCCAGTCTTCTAAGACTTTCGTGACAGGCCTTGCGAACATATTCAGGAGTGCCGCAGATTGTGCGGGCGTATTCCCCATTCTGGCGGACGATTCCGAATTTAGTTGCTATAACAGCTTCGTCTCTTCTACCTGCGAGAGCTTCTGCCAGAAGTTCTTCATTGTGTCCGTCACCATACATGTCAGCGGTGTCGAAGAAGTTAACGCCCTCATCCAAAGCGTGATGTATAAGCTCGCATCCTGCTTTCATCGATGCCGGCTGTCCGTAAAATTCACTCAGCCCCATGCAGCCCAGGCCGATTACTGATATTTCAAGGTCGCTGTTACCAAGTTGTTTTCTGTTGATTCTGTCGGTCATTGTTTTCTCCGCTATCACGGTTTAGTTTGTTTGACCGATTTATATTTCTGCGCAACAAATATGTCGAATATATCTTTTCAATGACAGTAATATCTGTCAGATATTTATTATGGAAACACGACAGTTGAAATATTTTGTTGCTGTTGCCGAAGAATTGCATTTCGGCAGGGCGGCCCGGCGGTTGCACATATCCCAGCCGCCGTTGAGTCAGCAGATCATGAAGTTTGAGGATGAGCTTGGGGTAAAGCTTTTTGCGCGCAACAAAAGATCTGTTGAGCTGACAGCGGCGGGCAGAATGTTGCTTGAGGATGCCCGGCGAATTCTGGATGCGGTCAGTCAGGCCGAAATTAACCTCAAGGCGGCGGCAAGTGGGCATGGTGGGCGGCTCCGGGTCGGCTACATCGGCCCAGCCCTTGAAACTCCATTTGCCGATATGGTCAGGGAGTATAAGAATGCTTACCCGGATGTTGATCTTTCACTTAAGGAAATGTTTACCAACGACCAGTTGGAGGCCATACGAGTCGGCAGCATTGACATCGGAGTGGTCAGGTTGTTTCGGCATGATGTCAGTGATCTTGAAGCCTTTGTCTTCCACCGGGAGTCCTACTCTTTGATTATTCCGCAGGGACACAGGCTCGAACATAAGGAGATAGTTGATATTTCGGAGCTGCAAGGTGAACCCCTGATCTTTTCTCCCCGTGAAGGCCAGCCATTGCTTTATGATGAATGGATGCGTGTTTTTAATGCGTGCGGTTTTGCTCCGGATATTGTGCAGGAAGCCAGCACCAAAACCGCGGCTATGGCTCTGGTTGCAGCGGGAATAGGTGTGTCAATCGTGCCCGAGAGTATGGGCCGTAGGAATATGCGGGGAGTGGTTTTTAAAAAAATGTCCGGGGATTATCCTTCTCTGGAAATGCACATGCTTGGTAAAGATCTGGGCAATAAACTCGCTGCAAACTTTGTAAGAATTGCACAAGAAGTCGGGGTTGATGACTAAAGATTCCGCTAGTTCTTTGCAGCTCCCATGCTGGAACGGATCATGTCGGCAACAACTTTTTTCATCTGCCGGTGGGATTACCCTGCAGATATATGTCGTCTTGGCCGTTTAGAACGTAGGTTCAAGCCTTCTTCGCAATATATGCGATGAACCTTCTTGTGGTTCACATACCAGCCTTCTCTTCTCAACAGGATATATATTCTAAGGCAACCGTAGCGAACACGGCTTTCAGCAATATCCCTAATACGAAGTCGTAAGGGGGCATCACCCCGATGCAAAAACTGAGAATGGCTGCATAGCCTCTACTTTTCAGCTCCCCTAAGAATGGGGGGACTACCAAAACAGCCTCCTTAGGCTCTTATATGTCAACCTTAAAATGTTGTCCAGTTTTATGGATCCACTTCTGACTTCAAAATGTAGTTCTGGGCTACCTTACGTACCCCATCCATTGGAAGCAAAGGGTTAATCTTGGTTTTTTCAAAAAATTTAGTAGCATCCATTGGAGTTGCAATAGTCCCTTCTGGCGGTAGTGGTACCAGTCTCGAGTGCTGCTTTAACTCCTGAGCCATTTTAAGTCCCATTTCTCGTCTAGAGCAGGGACTTTGGGCGCAAACGTTATAAGTCCCATGTGCATTGGAGATGATGAGTTTGAGAATTCCATTTACTACGTCATTAATGTGGATTGGGTTGAAGTATTGGTCATATGGAGGATCGACTTTTCTTCCTGTAGTAAGTCTGGAAGCAATGTCATCAAGCATTGTTCCGTCACCTTTAATTGTTCCGTAAACTTTACTTAGTCGGATGATCAAATACGAAGTAAGATTGTCCTGAATCCATTTGTCAACAATTATTTTTTGTTTTCCGTACTCTGATTTGGAATAAACAGGGGATTCCTCTGAGAATAATGGGGATCCTTTCTCCCATTTGCACCCATCAAAAACTCTGTCACTTGACAAAATTATTGGGTATATATTCAAATTTATCAGCTGTTTAGTTAGAGAGATAGGTCCTTCTACATTTAGTTTGTGGCTTTCTGCTGGCCCACTCGAACAGTTTGAGACCTTGGGGTCCGCAATGGTTATAATTGCATGGGTGTGTTCCGTTTCTTTAAGAAAATGCAAATCTGGTATATTTATTATGTCGAGATAAAAGTGAGGAGAATTGTTTCTTCTTGAAGTTCCAACAGCTTCAGGGTGTTTAATTCTGATCATTTTTAAAAGATTGCTTCCTAAGTAACCATCAGCACCAATTACAGCAATTTTTGGAAGTGAAGGACTGTTCATAGAAGTCTCTCTATAAAATTATTATCGATTTTTTCTTAATAGGTTTGCTACTTTGTATTTTAGTTTTTGTATTGGTACTTCTGGGGCAAGTGGGCAATACTCGCAAGGGCTGTTGTGTAAATCGCCGATTAACAATTTATTGCGTAAATCAGTGTAGTTGTTGTTTCTTATTAAATCAACCATTTCGGTGTTATCAAGATTGCCGATTGGTTGGGGCCGTAGTTCACAAGCTGAACTTTCCCCTGTGAAGTTTATACGAAGGGTATGCCACGGTTTTAGACATTCTCTGGTGTTTCCTTCTTGCACGGCTTTCATGAAGCTATATTTATTGTTAATTGTTGTGCAATGTGGTGGCGACGCTGCAGCTCCTAATTTAATGTCTAAGTTTTCGAAAATATAGTCATAGATTAGTTTGTCTGTAAGCATATATGTAAAAATTTCTTTTGGTACAAAGATTATATCTATTCCGAGGCTATTCGCAGCCTCAATGCCTTTGTAAATTCCAGATACAATTTTTTTAGCTTCGGTCACTGTTTGAAAAAAAATACTATCTTTGCTTGGTGTTCCTGCCATTCCAGGATCAATTATTTTTATTTTCCATATTCTATTTTCAAAAGTTCTTTGTACAATAGATTTTAGATTAAGAGAATTTTCTTTTGTTAAATAGTAAGTCAATTCTATTTCTGGTTGACGCCATCCTTGTTGTATCGCAATTTTTCTTATCTCTGATAGGTTTCTCTTCCAAGCTGTGTCGGGGTTTTCCTCTATTATTTTTAATGTCTCGAATTTACTTAAAAGAAGGTTGTTGATTGAGTTTCTTTGTTTAAGAAGACTAATGTTGCCATGAAAAATAGTTTTGCCTTCATTTACTTGTAGTAAGTCTTGTGCTTGATTTGAATCTAATTGTAGCACCGAATGAAGATTTAATTCAATTTTTTTGGTTAATTGGCTTTCCGCAATATTAAGTAACTGCTCGTGATGGCTAACTGGAGATGGATTTAAATATTTATAACTAATGCATTCAATGACTTTTGGAGAGTGCCTTAAACTTCTTTCTGTTATCTGTTTAGGTAAATTTGAATTTATACGTTTGCATCTTAATAAAGATGTTTTAGATAGAATGCTATTACTAGCTTTAGTTGCAATGGACGTCATTTTATCCCACTCTGCTTTGTCCTTTGTACCAGGCTTGGTGTGGAATTGAAGTCCATACTCAAATTGTCTTCTGTGATATTCAATAGCATTTTCATCTGCCCATGCTGCGACAAAGTCTTCGCTGTATGTGCTTGCAGGCCCTTGTCGGGTGCGTTGATCGTCTTCAACGCTAAATACGTACATTTCATCTAAATCTTGAATTATATGGATATCGTCAAAATTTTTACAAAGTTTTTGAGTTGCATCAACATCTATGGGGCCTTTGAAGTCTTTATATTCATCAGGGTAAAGCATAATTGGGTGAAGGTGAAAGCAGTGTAAGATAAAACCTTCATCCTTAACTTTCCATGCGACAATAGACGGAGATGGTGTAAAGTCACTCCCGGAAGTAGTAGATAAATTGGTCATTGGATGAAGAAAATCAAAAGTGATATTTTTCATAGTTTCAACATCTAGAGGAGCCTCAGTTTCTTGAGATAATATTGTGGCTATGTACGATGTTACTTTTGATTTTATAGTCAGCATTGCAGTGTACATGAGCGCTTTATATCCTTGAGATGCTTTTTGATAAATAGTTCTGAATGTAGAACGAGAAGCAATTGCATCTGGTGACCAAAAAAGAGCATGTGAGCGTTCATCAATGGACTTCTTTAATGCGTGTTTGTGAACAGCGGTCATGGTTTGGTATTTATCGAGAGTTTTACCTAAATTTTTTACGCAATAAATTTTAACATCAATATCTTGGCAAAGTTGTTCGAAATAATTTGATTTCACAATTTCTTTTGCATCCTTTGGTGTTGTGTAAATCAGGTAAGTCGAGCGAGATTCTGTACTAAGCGAACTGATATTGTCTTTGCCCAATTGGGTTGGGATGGTTGTATTTGTGAAGAACGAAGTGTATTCAGTACCCCATACTGTAATAATCAAATTAAAGCTTAAGTCTTTACTCTGGGTGGATTGTGGATTTGTGGGTTTGGTAAATTCTTTACACGGAAAGATATCAAATTTAGAATTACGTATTGCAATTTCTGATAGAAGTTCCCTCAACTGTGTGTCGGTTTTATGAATTTTTTGGGCCTCCAGCAGGACCATGATGGCCGAATCAACGTCATGCTTAAGCATGAAAAGTTGGGATGCTTTTTTTACCAATGATTTGCTGTTGTAGATTGCGTTTGGATTTTCTCTAAATAAGTGAATTGCAGAATTGTAGTTTTTAGTTTCTATGGAAATTGAAAATATAATATCTATGGCTCTGTGTGAATTTTTATCGAGTTCTAAAGTCTTAATTGCATATATCTCTGACTCTACAAATCTATTTTTGTTGTAGAATGAATGAGCCTTAGATAAAAGTTCCTCAATAGACAGTTTATCAATATTTTCAAAATTATGACTCATCACAGTTGCTATATTAACATGTGCTTGCATAATTATTCTCACTTTACATTTTTTTATTTCTAACAGTGGCTTTAGTGCTCTATATTAAGTGTCTAAGTTTATAAGGAAAAAATTATGTTAGATCAATTGAAAATTTTACTTACTAGAAAGCCAGAGGCTGCATCTTTCACCGCTGAAATTATCGCTACGTTTCTCAGAGAAATTCCATCAGATAACATGGTTAGTCTATACGGATGTGGGTCAATTGGTAAAGAGCTTGCCATCAATCATAGAGAGTTATTAGACGTTTTGAAAGTACGTTTCATACAAACAGGCCCAAGTGAAATGGATTCTTTTCATGGATTTCAAGTTTTATCCCCTTCAAAAATATTGAAAGAATCATCAGGACTTATAATACTACTCAGCGATTTATACGGTACACAGATGAGAGCCTGTTTATCTGGATTCGCAGGAACTGTCATAGGGTTGAAAGAATTGATTAAGAGTCAGGATATTCGGGATATTCTTGATGGGTTTAGAGAGACTGTCGAGCCACAAATAATTTCTTTAGCACAAGATATTTTGGCAAAGTCTTCAGGAAAGCCTATTCTTGCATATATTTCTGAATACCCTTTTCTTCATTCCTTTAAAGTTATGCAACAAATCAGGAAGATGGGATATTTTGTTTTGTTGTGTGTTGAGAAGGGAGATATTACCTCAGATATTCATGTTAATGATTATGCGGGGACCGAAAGTTTTGATTTTCTTTATAAAACCGAGAAGGTCTTTTCTTTCGAGGTTGTTGATTTGCTAAAAAGGTTGCCTGTTAAACTCGTTCACGCTGAAGCAGGGATGTGGACAGCTCATGGCTTGTCTATAATTGTTGAGCAAATAAAACACCCTGTAGTAGTAGATTACCGAGATATTTTCGAGAGTATATATGATACTGACGAGGACGCAAAAAAATTTATGGGCCTAAGTGATGAGGATTTTAACCTAGAGGTCTCGTCGAGGAAAAATATTTTTATTAGTGCAACTGGAGTTCTCTACAAAGAGGATCACTTTGCATTGAAGCTTATGGAGAAAATTTATGACCATGAACCCTGTTTTTCACTTCAATATTTACCATACATGAGTAAAAAGCTTATGCATGATAATGGGGCTCCAATGAGAAATGAGGAAAAAGGGATCGTTTATGCAGGAAATTTTACCGTTGATCAGGAAGCTAGGACTTACCCTATGTTCCAAAGTTTGCTCAAGGCGGTCGAAATCATAACTACCCAAGGAATACATTTTAGTCTTTATAATTCGTTGGATTCTAATGGTGAAGGATTTCATGAACTAATTAAGTTAGATGAAAAAAACGCTTTTTTCCATTATCATTTTGCGTTGCCGTATGAACAAATGATCAGCAAGTTAGCACAATATGAATACGGTTGGTTTTGTTTTGACTTCTCAGTGACCAATGAAAGTAAAGTTCACGACGAGACCACAATGGCTTCTAAAATATTTTCGTATTATGAAGCCGGGCTCCCTATACTTTATTCTCCTGAACTTAAATTTGTAGAATCTGTTGTTTCTGAAATGGGAACAGGAATTCCATGTCCTTTTGAGGAATTATACAATTTGAAAAATTTCCTTGCAGGGATAGATAGAGGTAAAATTGTTAGGAATTCTAAGCAAATGAGGTATAAATGGACGCATGAATACAATGTTCATAAACTATCGTGTTTTTATGAGAATGTTATGAAATATTCATCAAAGTTTTAAAGTTATAAATTAGGCTTCTTTATGTCCTGAACATTTGAGTATGCAGCGTTCTACAATAGGAGCTTCACTTTTTCTGGATATATAATAAACAGCCACAATTTGACCATATGCATTAATTGCCAAGTCTCCGTAGCCACCGTGAAATCTGCCACCTTTGTACCATGCAAGAGTCTGCGGCCAACTCCAAGTTTCGCCACCGTCTTTAGAAATAGAAAGAGCAACACGGCATTTACGGTTTTTGCGGATCATTCCTCGGTAAATCATAAGGATTGATTCATCCGGAAGCAAAAGGAGGGTTGGAGCTTCACCATAAAGTCCAATCGGGCGTGGCGTACTCCAAGACAGACCATCATCATCTGAGTACGATTGGAAAATTCCCTCATATACCGGCTGTTGGCGGATCATTGCCAGTATTCGCCCTGATTTGAGGCGGAGCAATGAGGTCTCGTTGAGTCTAAATTTGCCCTCGTTGCGGAACATATATGCCTGATTTGAGATCTCGAGCGTTTCAGGGTCAAGATGAAAGGAACCGCATCCAGGCCCATTGTAGAATGAGCCAATGAAAGTTTTGCCACTTTTTGAAGGAATTAGGTGCCCGAAAGAAGCCCATTCGCCCGGAGGAACAATCAGCGGATTCCGTGGTGGAAATGTTTTGCCACCGTCAGTGGAAAGAGAAAAATAGTTCTCGCGAAGTTTAGAAGTATGGGTCCGTGTAATAAGTCCGACCCTTGATTCATTTAAAGCTGTCAGCAAAGCATCGTGCTCGTTGGTCTGACTATGGGCGTGGCTGATAACTAGTTGCGGTTTCTCGAAGGTCCAACCTCCATCACTCGAACGTGTGGTATATATATCACCAGCCATTCCGTGATCCATTACCTGACGAAGATCCGGGCTGATATTAACAGCCCTACGAAATCCCACCAGCATTTCATTTCCGACTTTGGTTATGGTCGGGAAAGATTGATAACCATCCCAGTGTGAAGGTGTAATTCGTTTCGTGTCGAGGATATTGATTGAAAAACGAGGGCGTGATCCTGCCATTACTTAGCAATCCTTAAGTGCTCCAGTTAACTTTGTGCAAATGAACTCAACATCTTTCTCATTCATTCCGGGATGAAGAGGCAGAGTTAGAAGTTGCTCATAGGTTGATTCTGCCAAGGGACACAGCCCTTTTGTGTAGCCGAAATTTTCTCGGTAATATGGGTGATAGTGCACTGGAATATAGTGTACATTTACGCCGATACCATCCTCGCGCATACGTTCATAAACAGCTGCTCTTTTGGCTGAAGGAATTCTGACCACATAAAGATGGTAGGCATGCTCAATGCCTGTTTTCACTTTTAACGGCTGGATTTCACTCTCATGGGCGAAGATATGCTCATACTTAGCTGCCAGGATACGTCTCTTCTCAAGAAATCTATCAAGTTTTTTAAGCTGACTGATGCCTAATGCGCATTGAATGTCGGTTATGCGGTAGTTGTATCCAAGTTCTTGCATTTCGTATTCCCAAGTACATTTCCGGGAGCGTGCAGATGCATCCAGATTGATTCCATGATTGCGGAAAGTGCTAATTGTTTTAGCTAGCTGGGCATTATCAGTCAGGACCATGCCACCTTCACCGGTAGTAATGTGTTTTACTGGATGAAAGCTCAGCACTGAGACGTCCGCAATTGTGCCTGCATTTTGTCCATGTTCGTCTTTTGCCCCGAAGGCGTGGCAGCAGTCACCAACAAGGACAAGCTGATGTCTGTGGCAAATTTTTTTTAGTTCATCGTAGTCGCAGGTTTGTCCCGCATAATCTACAGCCACAACAGCTTTGGTTGCTGGGGAAATCTTTTTTTCTACTTCTGCAGGGTCAATTAGAAGCGTGTCGGGGTTAATATCTGCAAATATAGGAGTGCCTCCCATATAGATGACACAGTTGGCCGAGGCAGCAAAGGTGATGGGAGGAACAATGACTTCGTCTCCCGATTTAACGCCAAGAGCGTGCATGACTGCGTGCAAGGCTGCGGTACCGTTTGCTATTGCGACTGTTTCTTTGGCTCCTGTGTATTCAGAAACAGCTGTTTCAAACTTTGTAACGGCAGGACCTGTTGTCAGCCAGTCTGACTTGAGAACTTTAACTACTTCTTTAATATCGTCATCATCGACGATGTGCTTTCCATATGGGATCATTTTTCGAACACCAATTCGAGTAACTGTTCCTTACTAAGCCATTGTGTGTTGGTTTCAGAACTGTATTCAAAGTCAAGGTCCACCTTGCATCCTGAGCAAAGTGGTATGGCTCGCTCAAAAAATTGATATGGCGGCATGATCACATAGTATTTATCGTATTCGTATGTGTTGTGAGCTTCGTTAAGCGGAACCATAACTTCATGCATTTTTTCACCGGGACGAATGCCTGTAATGTCCCATACACATTCAGGGCAAAGGGCTTTTGCCATATCACCGACACGCATACTGGGCAGTTTGGGGATGAAAATTTCTCCTCCCTGCATCACTTCAAGGCTGTTAATTACAAAATCTATGGCACCATCAAGAGTAATCCAGAAGCGGCTCATATCCGGGTCGGTGATGCGTACAACCCCTTCTCCTCTAGCTTTGAGGAAACGCGGAACTACACTTCCCCGGCTTCCCAGCACATTACCGTAACGCACTACAGCAAATCTGGTCCCGTCTGCACCTGAATAGTTGTTGCCGTTGATGAAAAGCTTGTCGGAACAGAGTTTGGTTGCTCCGTATAAGTTCACGGGGTTTGCAGCTTTATCCGTGCTAAGGACTATAACTTTGGAAACTCCACGATCAATGGCAGCTTCGACAATATTCTGTGCGCCGAGTATGTTGGTTCTTACCGCTTCAAATGGGTTGTATTCACAAGCCGGAACTTGTTTGAGCGCAGCTGCGTGGAACACGATATCAATTTTACTAAAGGCCCTGCAAAGGCGTTCTGGGTCGCGGACATCACCAAGGAAGTAACGCAGACAGGGGTATTCCTTTGGAGAAAATTTTTGCTGCATTTCATGCTGTTTCAGCTCATCCCTACTGAATATGACAAGTCTTTTGGGGCGATATTTGGTAAGAATGGTCTCGACAAGTTTTTGACCGAAAGAACCTGTTCCGCCGGTGATCAATACGGATTTGTCATTAAACATTTTCTGCTGCCTTTGGATGCGGCTTGATGCTGAAGCCGGTAGAAAAAATAAACTGTTCATTTTCGCAAACATCGTGTCTGCAGGTCTCGTCCATTTCCTGCATGGAAAATGTCAACCGAATAAAAGGTGATGGTTCAACTTGTTTGCATGTAACCATTGCTATGAATGCATGGTCCGGGACCAATGGCCTGATTTCCAGAGCTGTATTATCTCCCCCGATAACTACATTTGAGTCGGTCATCCCCGTTGCATGAGAAGACGATACCAGAAAAGACACGTTATTGCTATGGTCGAAAGATTTGTCGCTCAGCTGATGTTTTTCAGTTTTACCACCGTTTGCAGTGGAGTAATATAAACTACAATTGTCATGATTGGCTGAGTGTAAGGTTATGTGTCCAAGCCGGATGAAACCTTTGGGTCTTTGGCTGAGTCTAAAGTTGTATAGAACATCTATCCGTTGTTCTGTTTTGTATATTTTAACGGCCTTATCTATGTGCCCCTGATGAATATCCATTTCTCCTGCTATCTGAATAAAATCTTCTGTTTCCATTCTAAGCGAAATTACTTTGGCAAGATCTGTTTCTTTGGGGCTACCGGGGCCTTCCATGACCAGATGGCCGGAAAAAAAATCTGCTCCTAAGCTGATATCTTTGAAGTATCCATGCTCCAGGGTGCCGAACATGGGGGTCTTTTTGTGATCATAAAAAGATGCTTGGTGAATAGCCAGTCCTTTATATGCATTTAGCACAGCAGATGAAAGCTCTGTTTCAATTTGCAGCAACCTACCTTGTGTATCGGTGGGCTCGCCGATTACTTCGAAGGTAATATTATCTAGTTGAGCTTCTACAGAGCGGGAAAGATTCTGTATCCGTTTTTCTACTTCACTGAATCTGTTTACAGTAATGTGGGTACGAAAGTCGCTGGACCAGCAGAAGCATAGTTCTTTCCATTTAGCCTCGGCGCTTTCGTTTTCCGGTAAATTTTCCAGTTTGGAAGCTACTGCCCGGCATTGAGAATTCAGGAAAAAGTCGTTTCGTCCGCTTACTGCCCAACGTGTAAGGTTGTACTTGCTTTGCTTTTTTACCGGTACCGGCTGTTCAGGACTGCAAAGGTTTAGCTCCTTCCCCGCTTCCTGTTCATCAATGGAATCAAGTGCCACGGAAGGGAGATGGAAGTTGTGTCCTTTTTCTTTTAAAGCGGTGAAAGCTTGGCGCATGAATTCCCACTCACTGACAGGACCATAAGCGGCTTCGGTCTTGTACCTACCGGGGCGATAGTCGAAAATTTCAGCATCATTGCCATAAATTGCCAGCCAGCGATCACTTGTCCCTATGCTTTCGACGTAGTCCAGATATTCTGGAAGTTCTATTTCTCCATGAACGAAACGTTGAAGTTTCTGGAAGACCATGGAGCGGCTCCAGAGGATGGGGATGGACTCTCCATCTGCTCCCAGTGCACGTTGTGGATAGTGCTGGATATTTCCATCCCAATCGTTGAAACGGGCGGGATTGTCGTAATCCATGAATACGCCCTCAAAGCCGGCTTCAAGATAGTGGGCGACCAAACCGGCAGACCATGCCTGTTCATTAACAAGGGCAATTTTAGGCCTGACCCCAAGAATTTGTTCATATACCTGCATTCCGATGCGCAAGTTGGCTCTATTCACAGAATACGGAACAAGCGGTCCAATTACCTGACCATATCCGCTGCCAATAAACTCTGCTTTGCCTTGTTCAATAAGTCGTCGAAGTTTTTCAATCCATTCAGGAGCGATATCTCGGATAATTTCCAGCGTAATACCTGAAGCTTCAATACCGATGGGGAAGTTGCTTTCATCACAAAGCCCCAGGAGAGGCTGATAACAGCGTCTGATGACTTTGGGGCGGTCTTCTTCCGGTATGGAAGAAAACATCAGGTTCAGGTGGAAAATTGAGAAAAGTTTCATAATGCTATCCAGTAGTTATCTTGATGCATTTAACAGCTTTTTCTACGTTTTTAACGGCCTGCTCCATTGTTTCAGCAACACCCATAACAACGCCAGCCCGTGCAGGGTGGCTGGTTGTGGCCGGTATCTCCGCCCCTACTTCAGTACGGATTTCCACCATGCGAATGCCTTCAATTTTGTTGGCCTCTTCTACTCCTTCGATAGAAATGACTTTACCCCGATCTGGAAATAGATAGCGTTGAGCGACTCCCTTTTGAAATTTAGGGGTCATTTCATCTGCAGTGGGAATTTCGCCAATAGCAAGACGAATAGCGATTCCTACGAAGTCAATACCAGTATTCCAAGGAATTTCATGGGAGCAGAAATATCCACCGGAAAGCCTTGCCGCCATTTCAATAACATAGGGTTTACCATTGTGGACGACCATATCTCCCTTGGCGACACCGTTTTGCACGCCCAATGCGATTGCCGCACGGCCTGACAACTCTTTAACGGCCTCGCAAGTCTGTTTTGGAAGGAATGATGGGAGTTGCCCACCGTTCTCGATAATATGTGGGGCAAATCGATCAAGGAATTCATAGTTACGGTCCGAAAAACCGGGTGTGTAGGCCTTGCTTGCAACTACAAATCCTTCAGTGCTTATCTGGGGGCCGTCAAGATAGCTTTCCACCATGACCCGGCCAGTAGGGGATTCTTTTTTTGAGTGTTCAAAAGCCCATTCCGGGGAAGGTGCTTCCGGAGAGTTATAGACTAATCTTAGAACTCCTCGCGCACCACGACTGTCCACCGGTTTAATGACAAGTGTCTCCTGCCGCTCTTGTTGGATAGTAGCAAGTTCCTTTGCGCTGATAATTTCTTTATACCAAGGTATTGAGATTCCGGCTTCACGAAAACGGTCTTTCATAGCCCGTTTGTCAGTGGCTAGTGAAGCGGTCTCTTTGCTGACCGCTTTAAGCCCGAAATGATACGCGACAGCAGCGACTGTGTGCGGAGCATCCACTGCTACGCACATTACTCCGTCAGGTTTTCTACCTTTTTTTGCCCATTGGTTTAGCGCCAAAATCGCTTTTTCAGGAGTGTAAACGCAGCCGATGACTGACTCATGAGCATATTTAAATCCCGGTGCTTCCGGATTTAGGTCCATGGCAACAACATGTATGTCCATGTTGACTGCTTTTTGGATTGCCGGGATTGTTTCCAGCCCGGCGCCAATCATGATCAAAGTCTTTTTCAAATTTTACTCCGCTTTGCGGCAAACGATAAAAGTGTTTTGTCCTCTGGGATCATCCGGGAATACAACACGTCCCTGTTTGATTCCGATCACCTTCTCTATTTCAAACTGTTTGGAGCAAAGATCTGTGATCTCTTCAAGCGAGAATTCACGAAGGTGTTGGGAATTGACTGGAATATGCCCAAGACAGTTCTGGGGGGTGCTCAGTATAAGCATGCCGCCGGGTTTAAGCACACGGTTCATCTCTTTGAAGTATGGTGCAGGGTCGACATGCTCCACTGTCTCGAAGCTTGTTATTACTTCAAAAGTCTGGTCAGAAAAGTCAAGGGCTGTGGCATTTCCGGTTTGGAAGGTAATGTTGTCAAAGTATTTACCCGAAGCTGCTTTGCGTACTGTTTCCAGGTCCAGGTCAGCTGCAACAACATGTTTTGCTTTTGCTGCGATCATACGCGCGCCATAGCCGGGACCGCACGCGCAATCCAGAACTTTGCTGCCGTCTTTGATAAAATCTAATGCAAGTTCGTAATGAAAGGTGAGCTGGTCTCCGGCTTTGATGCTTTTATCGCGGCCAGCTTCCATCCTTTCTGCTGTGTAAACTCCCTTTGCTACTTTTCTGCATTTTTCCAGCCAGTCGTTGCTTACTGGAGGGAAATTGGTAAGTCTGTCACACTTGAACTCCGTTCCATGTTTGAACATGTAAAATTTGGGATGAACTTTGTAGATTCCGCAGTTTCCATTCTCCTGAAGCATGGAGGACATCTTCTTCAGTGCTCCAAGACGGTAGACATCTGCGGTTAACTGAATAGGGAAATCATCGGGCATTTTCATGCAGTCGAGGTCTTCTTGTTCAACAGCTTCAAGCATTAGCTCTGCATGTTCGGGAAGCCAGCCGAAATGGAGCCCGTCGACTCTTAAAAAGCGGGTGCTGTCTTCTTTGTCCCACATTGCATTAGCCATCCGTTGCAGCGGGCTATCATCATGTCCATAAAAAACACTGATTTTGCTGTCCGGAAACATGGCCGGGATGTCATCAAGACGTCCTCCCTTGTCAAATTCCGGTGCGATTATTCGAATGTCAGCATCAGGGAATTTTTCTAATGCCCTATCTATGGTCATTGCCACCACTGGGCGGCCGTCAATTTCATTCATACACCAATCCGGTGCTCCGCTCCATGCCCTAGACGACGCTTGAATCAGTATTGTGGAAGAATGCATTTTAACCTCAGCTAGTTAGAAGAGTTCTTTTTCGTGCTTACGCAAGAAATAAGTGCAGATTGGGGAAACGTACATGCTGTTGAGGTAAGACGGCTTGAAGAAGGAATGAAAGCGTTTTTGTAATAACAGATCTTCTTCTGTTATGGCCCAGGTCCCGTTTATTCTAGCGTGCATTTCTTTAGTTGCCTCAAGTATTTCGTCGTCAGTGTTATCGATTACTTCGATATCAGAGTTTGCAAATTGCTCTACTCGCCAACGACTGATGCCAGAATCAATTTGCTCTTGAACAGTCAGGATTCTCTTTTCTGATTTGGACCATAGTAGTTTAAAGATTGCAAGATCGTCTAAATTACAGCAATGGATGATTTCAAGGCGGACAACATTAATACTTATGCAAGGAATTCTAAACACCATGGGAATATGCATTAGTCCACTTTGTACCCCAATGAAAAATTTGCATTTTGCAGTAAGAAAAGCGTCCATGAAGTCCGTGCGTTGCCCGCTGGTGGAGTAGTCCAAAAATCCCGGACGATCTATTTCAAGGGGCTCTTTGACAGCACTTCCCATGCGTAGGACATTATACCCCTGATCAAGGAGGTATTCAGCACATGTACTAAAAGTTCCTATGCGCATGTCTCGCACTTCCTGCATATCTGCATCATGAAGTTCTGATTTATTTGAACTTAGAAAGACCGGATCTCGTCCAAAGATGCATACATGTGGCTTTTCCGGGTGAAGGTTTAATCTCTTAAGTTCCTCTTTACCCTCTTGCTCTTCCTTCTGGCTGAATTCTATGTGGGTGTCAGTCGCTTGCATGACACATTCTGTGTCTCGCACCGAGGCAACTTTTCGGGTATTTAGAATTATTTCATGATCACCTGTAAGATTAAATCTTCTAATGGCGTCAAGAATGTATGAGTACGCAGGGTTAATACGCATCTGGCGTTCATAAAGATTCGCCATTGTCTTATTGGCTACTTTTCCGTCTTTAAAATAAAAAAGATCTAAACAGCCCTCATAACGTCCTGTGTCCCATTCAGAGAGATAAATTTCACACTCCATTGCTAAATGGCCCAGCCGAGAAGCGTAGATTTCTCCAATTCTTATAGTTTTATAGGGCTTAAGGGCTTTAAGCCCAAGAGCAATCAAGCCCAAGCCAACACATTTTCCGATTTCTTTTACTGGATTTGGTCGCAGAGAAGGGCAGGCATCAGAGTCCTTATTTCTAACTGAAGTCTTAATTCTTAAATTTTTGAAACATGAGAAGAAACTGACGGCTTCAACAACATTGTCATGGTCATAGGTCATTCCGCAGACGATAACTACCTCGTCAGGTCGAAATGTGAGCATACTTTTAAGCAACGGCGGAAAAAGGGCATGAAATGCTCCCTTGAAATAGGTAACAGCCTCACGGCCGTAGGCATCCCTGTCTCTTTCCGGGACTAAAAGGTGGATCTCGGTAGTTTCCCGGTCCACCTTGTTGATATAATCCCGGATATATTGCTGTTGGGCTGTACCTATAATGAGCAGTTTTTTTTTGATCATGAAGTAATAAATTATTAAAGTTAAGCACTAGCTAGCCTTTGCGTTTGAGAACCTTACGAACAGCCTTAACAATATCTTCAGACATCAGGCCATATTCCCGAGCAAGGTCCTCCGGCTCTCCTGAAGCACCGAAAATATCTTCAACAGCCACTCGTTCAACCGGAACAGGGGAGGTTTCACAGACTATTTCCATCACAGCACCTCCAAGTCCACCATATTTGTTATGGTCTTCGCAGGTGACAATCGCTCCGGTTTCCTTTGCTGCTTCAGTTACAGCTTCTTCGTCCATGGGCTTGAGCCAGGACATGTTCAAAACGCTGCAAAAAATACCTTCCGTAGCAAGCTTCTGCGCTGCTTCAAGTGCACGATGAACCATTACACCAACAGCCATGATTGTGACGTCTTCGCCTTCGTGCAGGACTTGAGCCTTGCCGGGCTCGAAGATTGTGTCAGCGTCAAAAACGTTGGGCAGGGGGCTGCGGCCAGTGCGCAGGTAAAGCGGTCCTTTTTGATCAAGTAAATGCGGCATTACCGCTTTGAGTTCAATGGGGTCAGCCGGGGACACTACGCTCATTTTTGGAATGGAGCGATAGATAGCGATATCTTCCAAAGCCTGATGTGAAGCCCCATCAGGGCCTACATCCAGTCCAAGGTGGCTGGCTGCAATTTTTACGTTGAATTCTGGGTAGGCAATGGAGTTGCGGGCCTGCTCAATGGCACGCATGGAAGCGAAAACCGCATAGCAAGTTACGATGGGGATCACGCCGGACTCAGCAAGCCCAGCTGCCATGGAAAACATGTTCTGCTCAGCGATACCGCACTGGATGAAGCGGTCCGGGTATGCCTCACGGAAATGGTAGGTTCCGGTTCCGCCTGCAACGTCAGCGTCGAGAACCACAAAGTCATCACGGAAAGCGGCAAGTTCAGTCAGTACCTTGCCGAATGCGTCTCTCATATTTTCCATTAGATCAGCTCCTCGCATCCGCATTCACGCAGGGCGCATTCACGGTCTTCTCCAGTGGGGCACAGGCTGCCGTGCCATTTGGGTACGTTTTCCATGTAGGAAACACCTTTGCCTTTTACGGTATGGGCGATGATTACGGTTGGTTTTCCGAACATCGCTCTCGCGCGGGTGAAAGCGTTTTCGATTTCACGGAAATCGTGTCCGTCTATTTCAATCACGTGCCAGCCGAAAGCCCTGAATTTGTCGGTCATGGGTTCGATGGCGGTAATCTTGGTGTTCAGATCGTCGCTCTGCAGTTTGTTGTAATCCACAATGGCAACGAAGTTATCCAGATTGAAGTGGGCGCCGAACATGCATCCTTCCCAGATTTGGCCTTCGTTGAGTTCTCCGTCACCAAGCAATGCATAGGTGCGGCAGTTTCGTCCTGCGCGTTTGGCACCCAGTGCGCAGCCCAGTGCGAAGGAAAAGCCTTGACCCAGAGAGCCGGAGTTGAACTCAACACCGGGGGTTTTCATACGATCCGGGTGGCCTTGGAGTATTCCGCCAGCGTGACGCAGGGTCTTAAATTCTTCTTTGGAAAAGAATCCTTTTTCTGCCAGTGCGGCATAGAGAGACAGGCAGGAGTGTCCTTTGGAAAGGATGAATCTGTCTCGGCTGGGATCGTCTTTGTTTTCAACGCAGAAGTTCATTTCTTTGGCAAAGAGCCAACTGATGATTTCCACGCAGGAAAGTGATCCGCCCGGGTGGCCGGAACCGGCATGGCAGTTCATTATGATGATGGATTTGCGCAGCTCTGCAGCAAATGCTTCAAGGTCAGCGTATTTGGACATAATATGTTTGTTCTCCTGTCGCCTAGTTTGCCTCCGGCGGCTCTCCGAGGAGCCTCCCGGCGGGCTTAAACCCTTTTTGAAAAAAGGGTTTAAGAATCCCAAAAACTTTTAATATGGCTTCGCCGTTTTGGTTCGGCAAATGGTCCTTGAATTGAAAAATTTCCTAGAAATATAGCCCGCCGTTTACGTTGATGGTCTGGGCGGTTATGTATGATGATTCGTCAGATGCGAGGTAGAGTACTGTGTCCGCTACTTCGTCAGTACTGCCGAATCTTTTCATGATCACGTTCTCGGCAGCTTTTTGTACTGCCGGGTTTTTGAGGCCTTCATCAGCCATCTCAGATGCGATTAACCCTGCTGCGATTGTGTTGCAGCGGATTCCCCATTCTGCCCCGAATCTTGCGATGACCTGTCCGAGCGAGATCAGTCCAGCCTTGCTTGCGGCGTAGTGGGCGGTTCTGGGGCCACCGTATTGTCCGCTCACTGAGCCTATGTTGATGACGCTAGATCCTTTGCCTTTTTTTAGCAGTTCAAGGCATTTCTGGGTGCACAGGAAGGGGCCTTTCAGGTTCACTCCGAGGATGCGGTCCCATTCGTCGGAAGTGATCTGGTCGAAATCATTGGGGTTATTAATGCCGGCATTGTTGACCAGAGTGTCGAGTTTGCCTTCTTTTGATGAAATATCTTCAACAACTCTTTCAACAGACTCCGGGGCACTTACTTCCAGTTCAAGTGCTCGTGCTTTTCCGCCTTCAGATGTTATCTCTGCTACCGTGTCCACTGCGCTTTTCTGATCTGAAACCCAGGTAAGGATAACCTGTGCGCCTTCTGACGCCAGCCTTTTGCTGATGGCTTTGCCTATTCCCCGACCTCCGCCGGTAACCAAAGCTGTTTTATCTTTCAATCTAGCCATTAAAATATCAGTCCTTTTTCTCAGCGATAATAAGTGTGTGGCGGCCGAAGCCCGCATCAGCAAAGCTTTTGTATAGCTTATCCAGAACACTGCGGTTCCCGGTACGGGTCAGGTTCAGTTCAAGTGCTTTACGCATGGCGTGGCTGTCTCGCCCTAGTTCAGGATCATCAAGATAGTTTTTCCCCATAAGCAGAAAAATTTCCATCGGGAATGAAGTCTCATGATGCACCGGATTGAAACCGTTCCTGAGCAGCAGTTTTTCAAGTGATCTGCGGTTGAAAAAGTTGATGTGATGCGGAGGAGCGACCCACCAGGGTTTTTCTCCCAGATCTTCATTTAAAATTTTTTGCAGGCTGTTATAATCATTGGGGACTCCTACAACTATAAGCCCTCCCGGGGCGACAACCTGCCGGCAAAGGGCAAGCATGCCTGCCGGGTCGGGCAGGTGTTCAAGCACTTCCCAGAGATGAAGGACATCAAACTGTCCGATGGAATCCGCGCATTGCTGATCGAATACACCATGTACAACATCAAGGCCGATGGAATTACAGTAATCCACCGCCTTATCAGATGGTTCTATCC
The DNA here is from genome assembly GCF_055394525.1 of Maridesulfovibrio salinus. Taxonomy (NCBI): domain Bacteria; kingdom Pseudomonadati; phylum Thermodesulfobacteriota; class Desulfovibrionia; order Desulfovibrionales; family Desulfovibrionaceae; genus Maridesulfovibrio; species Maridesulfovibrio salinus. The sequence goes on along the minus strand of NZ_AP042461.1, from coordinate 4,369,712 downwards.
CTTTGGTCTGCCATCCTTTTTCCTTGGCGTTTTTGAGAAAAAAACCGTTGCCCGAGCCTATATCCAGAAGGCTTCCTTTGCGCTTAAGCTTGTTTTCAATTGTTGCAAGCCGGGCTCTATTTGTTTCTGCATGCCACTCTTCATCCTCCAACTGGTGTTGGAGCATGAGCGGTTTGTCTTTGACGTGGTACTCGTGTTTGTAAATGCTGCGTAACTCTTCTTCATCCGGAATGGGGATGATGTGCTTGAATCCGCAGCTTTCACATTCAATGACGTCAAAGTCTTCGGTAGAGTGCAGGACTATACCGCTGTGGTCTATCCAGCATTTTCTGTCTTTCACAGCTCCTGCTCCAGATGCTTCATGATTATCGCCGAAATATTTGACGCCCCGTCTGCAATTTTCAGTTTTTGGGCTTTTTTCGTCATTCTTTCGCGCATGTCGGTGTCCGTGATCAATTCCTGCAATTTCTCAGTTAAATCTTCTTTCGTTACCCGGTCAAAAATTCCCATTGAAATTGCCGCCTTGGAATCATGCAATGCAGATGCCGAAAGGGCGTGATCTTCTGTGCAAGATAAAAGAATCTGCGGTACGGCACAGGCAGCCAGTTCGTAGGCTGTCATTCCGAATGAAGCAACCGCAAGGTCGCTTTTGCTCATCTCTGACGCCATGTCCTTTATATCTTGTAATAAAATGATCCTGTCTTTGTGCTCTAACGCCATACGTTTCACTTTGTCCAGATCATTGAATAAAGGGCCGATGATAATTTTAGCCTTCCATTCGCATGATATGTTTCTCAAAGCTGAAATAGTCTTAAGCGTTAGTCCGTGAGGGTCACTACCTCCCATGGTGATAAGAATTTCCGGTTCTGAATTGTCTTTGATTCTGGTGCGGGAATTGCGGTGGAGGCAGAACTCTTTTCGCAAAGGAATGAAATTCCAGCCCCGGTAAATCTTTCCGCTGAAACCTTCCCAGTCCAGCCTGTGGAATTGAGGGACCGGAGGGTAGAATGCAATATCGCATTGGAGTCTGTTTGGAGTGGGATCGTCAATTGTTGCGACAACGGCTCCCGTCTTTCGGGCGCGGGAGAAAAAACAGGTGGATAGGGGGACCCGCAGATCAAGGATCACCGCCGATTCATTTTTAAAGTGATATGAATTGAAATCTTCCGTTAGGATGGTCTTGAAGCCGTGATCATGGATTTTTTGCATTGCGGCTTCACTACCCCGGAAAACAAAGACACATTCACAGCCGTAAACATCCCGTATAACCGTTGCCAGTGCAATACAGCGTCCAGCATGGCCGAAACCTGTTTCCAGACCGGCTTCGCAAAAGAACTGTATCTGATACTTATCCTTCATCTGTCATAAAGGCCTGATAAATTCGCTCAGCAATATACCAATCCTCTTCTGTGTCTATATCCACCACCATGTAGCGGGGAAGGAAGTATGGCAGGTTCAATCCTTTTTCCCTGTCTTTGGGAATATCGGTGAGCTCGTGCCAGTAAAATTGGGCAGCATCATGAAAAAGCACAGGCAGATCCTGAGATCTGCTGGCAGCGTACTCCGGGAATGCATACTGCACTCCACCTTCTTCGTTTTTCGTAAATGCCCGCTGTACCGGATAGCCGAACTCAGCCACTCCCAGAACACAGTTGGCCTGTTTCTCGCGCAGGAGATTGTATCCTTTGTGGATATTTCCGGCAGTAACAAACGGATTGGCAAAAAACTGGCAGAATCTTTCCACTGGCCCCCAATTATCGCGAACCCAGTCAAGGGCATGATCTATGACCGGCTGGGTGGCTACGAAATCCCCGGCCAGCTCGGCGGGACGCATGAAAGGTGTTTCCGCTCCGTACCCGCGGGATATCTCGGCGTACTCCTCGCTGTCTGTGCTGACTATGACATGATCAAAGAAGCCGCTCTCAAGGGCGGCTTCAATGGTGTAGGCAATGAGCGGTTTGCCTAGAAACGGCTTGATATTTTTCCCGGGGATGCGCTTGCTGCCTCCCCGGGCCGGGATGATTGCTACCTGCATTAAGTCTTATATCCGTGTTGATGGTTACTGATCGGCACGCAGGAAAGTTTTTTCCGCAAACTGCCAGTCTTCTTCAAAGTCGACCTCGATGCACTGGTGCTCTGAGACATCCACGGGCTTGAGGTTGACACCTTCCGCAATGATGAATTCAAGACCTTTTTCAAAATAGTCCTGATCTTCACAGCGACGCAGTGCTTCTTTGTAAGCTGCCAGGTCTTTTTGTTTTACAAGGTTGATTCCGACAGCCTCACCCTCAGCATTGACTACCTGCTTGGATATTTCAGTGATGTAGCCCTTGTCATTGAGCACATATTTGATTTCTTCTTCACCACAGGACTTGCGGTCAACTGCAATCCTGCTTTCCTCTTTTGCTTCGTTGAGAAATTTTTTCATGACCGGCTTTTCAAAAACAACATCGCCGTTAAGCCAGAGAATGTCATCATCAAGATCATCAACGGCTTTGAGCAGGCTCTTGGATGTGTTGGTAATGTAGTAATCCGGGTTGTATTTGTAGTAAACTTCAGGGAACTGTTCCATGATGAGGGTCATTTTGAAACCAACCACCACAATGATTTCTTTTATTCCCAATTCACGCATCAGCCTGATTTGTCGGCCGAGTATGGTTTCACCGTAAGGAAGCACGGACAGAGATTTGGGGAAAGGACGACTAAGCCTGCTGCCGATTCCTGCTGCAAGAATGATTGCTTTCATGATCTTATCCTCTCTGGTGGTTAAAAGTAGTTGGAAACAATAGTATCATCCAGCCGGAACCCTGGGGACCATTGATGCTGCTGAATGAAAGTTCCCTCAGTTTTTAATTATACAGTGCATTCATCTATATTATCTATCACGATCTCTTCAAAAGCGGTATAACCATCAACCTGCTTATACGCTTTTTAGCCGGGAGTCGTTTATTTGAAGTCGAAAATAATTTCCCGGTCTGTTCATGGAAACATCGCTAAGAAGAAATCCTGCTTCACCATTCGGTTCCTGCTGCAGCAAGGTTTGGCTTTCCGGTTTAATCGTTTTGTCAAACTGAGCTGGAGCACTTTTTTATGACACTATGATTATATTATTCAAATTGAATGCCAAAAACAACATTTTTTTGATTAACTTGATTATATTTCAATGGATTAGCTGACTGAGTTCTTTCCTGAATAATGTGTCTGGCGTATATTTACGATTTGCGGGAAAGCCCGGATTACCTTGGAGTGTCTATTGTTATATTAACCTATAATACTTATTTAATTGCCTAAAAATGTATAAATTGAACTTGCTGTAAATGACAGTGAGCGTTAGTTTTATTTCCATGAGAACAACAGCAGATAGAATAAGACATACACTTCTTTTCGAGATTATAGGGCTTTGCACCTGTACTCCTTTGGCTTCATGGCTTCTTGATAAAGATATGAGCCGTATAGGTATCATGAGTATCGGTATTTCCATTACCGCCATGGTCTGCAACTATGTGTACAATCTGCTTTTTGATAAAGTTCTGGTGGCGCTCAAGAGGCCGGTGAATGTCCGCCCGACCTGGATGCGAATTGTGCATGCGATACTTTTTGAGGTCAGCCTTTTGACCATCACCGTTCCGGCTGTTTCATGGTGGCTGGATATGACTTTATGGCATGCTTTGGTCACGGATCTTGGTTTTGCCTTTTTCTTTCTTGTTTATGCCTTTGTTTATAACTGGGCTTACGACATCATTTTTCCTATGCCGGTTGATGAAGCCATTGCTGAACACTGATACAATTTCATTGAATGTAATTAAAAAGGCCGTGAATTTTTTTGTTCACGGCCTTTTCTTATTGTTTTTTCTTGAATAAATTTTTCATTTTATCTTTAGCTTTTTGAGTCGCTGATCTTGGTTCCGGCTCAGGGATATCTTCCTGAGGCCCGTGGTTTCTGAACCTTGCAAAGCGTGCTGCCCTGCCCATCTGTTCGGCGGAATATCTGGCTGCTTTTCCTGTGGCTTCAAATGCTCTGTCAGTGCTTTGGGCAACCCTTCTGGCTGCATTGAATGCCTTTTCCCCGGCTGAACGGGTAATAGTTTTAAGGTAGGCCGCGGTAATGGTTCTTGTGGAGTCCACCGCAATTGACAGAAGCATTCCGGCAGCCTCCCTTAAAACCGATCTACGGTATGCAGGAGAGTTGCGGTCCGCTCTGAAATTGAAATTGCTGCGGGTGATTATACCTACTCTGAGCGCGAGAAAAGCATTGGTGGATCCGTCCAGAATAGAGGCGGTAACAATGGAGGTCATTCCGCTGGCAACAGGGATCATACTCAGCGCGGACCCCGCCAGAACAGGCGACATAATGGCTTCTATCTGGGCCTGAATGTCCAGCTCCTCAACTGCCCCTGCAAAAAAAGCTGTTCCGGCAACATTGGCATAAACCGCCAGCATATCCCTGAAAGAGGGACGCTGATTGTATACTTTGGAGACATCCCAGACCAGTTTCGTCAGAGTTCCAAGAACAATAAAGGAATCAAGCTGCCCGTTCTGGGAAATTGCTGTGGACAGGAAAATCCTTGAAGCTGTGGTTTTCATTTTACCTGTTGAAATTTCATCCAGCATGTCCATGGCCTTTTCCAGATCTTCTGTTGTGGACAGTTTCAAGCCGGCTTCACGGATATATTTGTTGCGGCGGAGTCTTTTGCGCAGCTTTCTTATGAATTTACGTTCTTCGGATGCGGTGGGATTCTCAGGCATTATCAATGCCCCGGGCCTGAAAGCATATATCACCAGGGGACTCAGGCAGATTGCCAGAAAAAGTCCGCTGAGACCGAAAAGCACATAATCACGGGATTCGGGAAAATAACTTGCACAAAGTTCCGCCAGCCCGGCTATCTGGTTGAGCATGAACAGTATGAATCCGCCAATCAGGAAAAGCATGAAAGCGGTAATGAATCGGAAGAGAGCCTTGGACATCTCGAAAAACCTCAAGCTGTAACGGTATTGTTGTTTATAACTGTCTCTACCCAAGAACCTGTATTTGCGTCAAACAGGATGTATTAAAGCGCCAGATGAATTCTGATCAGTCGAATTGTGCTTGAATAAAGAAAACTCTTTGTAAACATGATTCTATACAATATCTTGCGGCTGCAATTCTATTTAAAGGAATAATCATGATCCAAGGTAAATCTTCAACAGGTGTTGGGGTGATGCAGGTCCTGTCCGGGGCTGCACTGATTTCGCTGGTGGGTATTTTTATAAAAATTATGGTTGTCGATTACGCCCAGCCGATTCTTGTGGTTACCTTTTGGCGTAATGTTTTTGTTTGCTCAATTCTTATGGCGGGACTGAAAATTTTCCGGCCGCACTATCTCAAGGCGGGGCGTGAGAATTTAAAATTACTTGCCTGTTATGGTGTTGTGCTGGTGGGACTGAACGGTATCTGGGGAGGGTCGGTTTACTTCAACGGAGCGGGAGTCGCTACCGTGCTGGTTTATATCTCCGTGCCCCTCACCGTACTGGCGCAATGGGCTATGGGGGGCGATAAGCCCACTTTGCGCATTGTTCCTTCCATTGTTCTGTGTCTTACGGGGTGTGCAATGGTTTGCGGGCTGCAGAGTGTATCCGGCTTTTCATTGACACCCATGGGGATGCTTACCGGAATATTATCAAGTGTCTTTTTTTCGGCTTATGCACTAATGGGGCGTGAATGTGCCCAGCGCAATATAAATCCGTTCTGTGTTCTTATGCACGCTTTCGGTTTTGCCGCTGTTTTCATGCTGGTGATTAATCTTTTTTCATTTGGGTATATCCCCGGTACTGCCCCCAGTCCTTCAGATATACTGATGCCGGGAATCGGGCTGAAAGGCTGGCTGTTAATCCTGACTCTGGCCATAGGACCTTCAATGACCGGGTGGGCGCTTATCAACTCTAGTCTGACCCATCTCTCTCCCTCAGTGGTCAATATTCTTCTGACTACAGAACCCATGATGACAGCTCTGGTCGCAATCCCTACGCTTGGGGAATATCTGACTGTTGAACAGTGGGCAGGGTGCTTCCTGATTGTCGGCGGGGTGATTGTGTTGAAAAAGCGTTAGCTCTCTATAAGAATAAAAGATTGCTGACTTTCAACAAGCCTTGATTACGCACAGCGAATAAAAAAGCCTCAATATCTTTGAAGATATTGAAGCTTTTCCTTTAGCACTCTTTTTAAACCGAAGCGGCGAAGCCCTGATAAAAAGTTTTGGAAGAGTCCAGAGAAACCTTTTTTAAAAGGTTTCTTTGACCCCCGGAGGGACCGTCGGTAGACCCCTCAGAGGTAAACTAAACGTTAAAGAGGAAGTGGATTACATCGCCGTCTTTAACAATGTATTCCTTTCCTTCAGAGCGCAGCACGCCGGCAGAGCGGCAGGCAGCTTCCGAACCGTGGGTGACGTAGTCGTCATAACCGATTACTTCGGCACGGATAAAACCGCGTTCAAAGTCGGTGTGGATTGCAGCCGCAGCACGGGGGGCCTTGTCCCCGTCATGGATGGTCCAGGCGCGTACTTCCTTTACCCCGGCGGTGAAGTAGCTGATCATGCCGAGAGTGTGGAAACCTGTTCGGATAATCTTGGCAAGACCGGATTCTGTCACACCGTAGGATTCCAGAAATTCATTGTATTCTTCTTCATCAAGCCCCACGAGTTCTTCTTCCATCTTGGCGGAAATCTTTACGAACTCGGCCCCGCGTTCTTCGGCAAGGGCTTTGACGCTTTTAACATAGTCGTTGTCTTCGGTCAGGCCGTCTTCATCAACATTGGCACAGTAGATGACGTTCTTGGCGGTGATCAGTCTGAGGTCACGGAGCATTTCGCTCATGTTGTCAGTATCAAGTTCCGCATAGGTGTTGACCGGGTTGCCTTCATTGAGATGCTCAAGGAGTTTTTCCGCTTCGGCAATTTTGGGACCGAGGGTCTTGTCGCCCTTGATTTTTTTCTTCATGCCTTCAATGCGGGTGTCCAGAGCCTGAACATCAGCGAGGATAAGTTCAGTTTCAATGACTTCAATGTCGCGCAGCGGGTCGACAGAGTTGGCCACGTGGATGACATCGTCATTATCAAAGCAGCGCACAACGTGCAGGATGGCCTGAGTCTCGCGGATGTTGCCAAGGAATTTGTTTCCAAGTCCTTCACCCTTGCTTGCTCCCTCAACCAGACCTGCAATATCAATGAAGTCTACAGTGGATTGCTGTACACGCTGCGGTTTGACCAGTTCGGCCAGTTTGTCGATGCGTTCATCGGGAACGGGAACAACAGCCTTGTTTGGTTCGATGGTGCAGAAAGCGTAGTTGGCGCTTTCGGCGTTCTGGGCCTTGGTCAGGGCATTGAAAAGTGTGGATTTGCCGACGTTGGGCAGCCCCACGATTCCGATACTGAGAGCCATAAGAATTTCTCCTTGAAAAATATGGATTCCTCTGCATGCCGCAAAAATACCCTGACATGAGGTGCTGGCCTCATGAAAAAGTTTATGATTCAGGATGATATGTAGCGCAGGTCCTGCGCGGTCCCTTTCAAGGCGGCATGAAAGGTGAATTTATCGTTTTAATTATCTATAAAGATAATATCACGTGTTGCGGCCCCTCAATACCCGTCTTTGCGGGGATGGGCAAGTGTTGATTGGGTGAATGACCTTTTAGCGCTTTACCCAACACTCAAAGCAGCCTACAACCTCCCCCATGAGCAACACCGAAAATACTTATGATGTAATAATTCTCGGCGCCGGGGCTTCCGGCCTTTACTGCGCAATGCATGCCGCGGCACGGGGCCGAAAGGTTCTGGTGCTTGACCACTCTGCAAAAGCCGGGCGCAAGATCCGTGTGGCTGGGGGCGGAAAATGTAATTTCACCAACATGGACTTATCCGCTGCGAATTACATCTCATCTAATCCGCATTTTGTGAAATCAGCCATAGCACGGCATAGCCAGTGGGATTTTATTTCCTTCGTGGCTGAGGCCGGGATTGCCTACGAGGAACGAGAAGACGGTCAGTTGTTCACTATTGATGGAGCCGGTCAGATTTCGGGGCTGCTGGTGAGTAAATGCCATCGTGCCGGAGTGGAGATTCTGCTGAACAGGAAAATAGAGTCCATCGCCGGTGAGGGACCGTTTGAGGTTGTTTCGGGAAATCAGGTCTTTTCATCTGAATCACTGGTTGTTGCTCTCGGATCTCCCGCATGGCCGCAGGTGGGAGCATCTTCCTTCGGGTACAAGGTTGCGGAGCAGTACGGAATTACTGTTATCCCGGCCCGTCCGGCTCTGGTTCCGTTTTCCATTGGCGGAAGGGATGGCAGATTCTGCAAGGAACTAAGTGGCAACGCTCTACCAGTAACGATCGAGTGCGAGGGAAAAGTTTTTGCCGGGGATATGCTGTTTACCCATAAAGGAATTTCCGGTCCCGCAGTGTTGCAGATTTCCAATTACTGGAGGCGCGGTTCCGCTCTGACCATTGATCTGCTGCCGGGTAAGAATATTTCTGACCTGCTTGAAGAAAACCGCGCTGAAAATGTTGCGCTGCGCAATTTTCTGGGACGTTTTTTCACCCGCAAAATGGTCGGGCTGCTGCTTGAAGGACAGGATGAGGATACAGCGGTCAGCCAGTTGACCAAGGTCCGCCGTCTTGAGCTGGCTGAAATAATTCACTCATGGACTGTCAGGCCGCAGGGAACCGAAGGTTTCAGCAAGGCTGAAGTTGCCTCGGGTGGAGTGGATACAAATGAGATTTCTTCGAAGACTATGGAAAGTAAAAAGGTGCCGGGACTTTATTTCATCGGTGAGGTGCTCGATGTCACAGGTTGGCTTGGCGGCTATAACCTGCAATGGGCATGGTCATCCGGATATGCTGCAGCACAGTTCGTCTAACCGTTAGTGGATTTAACTCTGCTTGAAATAACAGGCTCGGAGCATAGCAGTATAATCGATTTTTAAACTCGGTGAACTGTGAAGGGAGCTAATATTTGGCTGGATGTTTTTGAATACTGCTGAAACTATCTTACATAACTGTTCAGGAATGTTTATTTCAGCCCGGTTTCCGGTAACAGGGACAGGCGGAAACGCCGTCTCGGGATAAATTGAAAAGGTGTATGGATTGTTTTAGGTCGTAGCCTCTTCAATCACCCGCAGCAGTATATGCATATCAAACGGCTTTGCTACGTAGAATTCCAATCCGGCCTGTTCAAGGTCTTCTTTGGTGTCTTCATAGCTGTGACCGGTCATGGCTATTATAGGTGTGTCAGCCTTGTCGCCGAAGACTGAGCGGTCCCTTATTTTAGCGGTCGCTTCCAATCCGTCCATTCCGGGCATCATCAGGTCCATGAGAATGCAGTCAAAAGAGTTTTCATGCACCTTTTCAAGAGCCTGTTTTCCATTGGACGCAGTTAGAACTTCATGCCCGAGTTTTTCAAGTATTTTAGCTGCGGACAGTGAGTTTATCCGTTCATCGTCAACAATTAATATTCTCATTCTTACAAAATAATAAAAAAACGCCCCGCCTGTAAAGACGGGGCCTTCATATTATTAGGATTACATCTCATTCGGCAGTTGTTTCAACTGTTCGTAGGTGTAAACCGGACCGTCCTGACAGACGTAGCTGGTTCCTATGTTACAGCGTCCGCAGATGCCGATACCGCATTTCATGCGTTTTTCAAGGGTGGTCACAATCTGGTCGTCCTTGAATCCGAGCTTGGCAAGTGCCTGCACGGTGAACTTGATCATGATCGGCGGACCGCAGGTTACAGCCACTGCATTCTTCGGCTTGGGTGCGATGTCGAGAAGCACGTTGGGGATCAGTCCCACGTTGTGCTCCCAGCCCTCGTATTCCGCATCAATAGTCAGATGGGTGTCGAGGTCGTCGCGTTCAAGCCATTCGGGCAGTTCATACTGGTAAGCCATGTCCACGGGGCTCCTTGCTCCGTAGAGCAGGGTGATCTTTCCGTAGTCCTTGCGGTTATCCAGCATGTAGTAAAGCAGGGTTCTCAAGGGAGCCATGCCGATACCGCCGCCAACGAAGACGATATCTTTGCCCTTCATGTCTTCGTAAGGGAAGCAGTTGCCCAGAGGAGCACGCACGCCAACCTGATCGCCTACACCCAGAGTATGCAGCTTCTCAGTAACTTCCCCGGTGCGCATGACACTGAACTGCAGATAATCCATGCGGGTGGGAGAAGAGTTGATAACGAAGGTGGATTCACCTATGCCGAAGGCGGAAAGCTGTCCGACCTGACCGGGTTCAAAGGTGAATTTCTCTTTTATTTCCGGATTATTCAAGGTGACCCGAAAAGTCATAATATTCGGGGTCTCCTGAATGACCTCCTGAATGGTGGCCATTGCCGGAAGGTAAGGATTGCTAGTCATTTGCCTTCTCCTTTGCTTCATATGCAATAGCGTTCAGGACGATTTCCCTGATATCCACACCCACCGGACAGCTTTTGATACAGCGTCCGCAGCCGCAGCAGGAGATAACTCCGCCGTGCAGATCCGGATAGTAGCTGAACTTGTGGCCGACTCTGTTTTTAAGGCGGTGCGCCTTGGTGGGACGGGGGTTGTGTCCGCTCGCCTCAAGGGTGAACATGTTGGACATGCAGTTATCCCAGCTTCTGATGCGTTCGCCTTTAACACCGTCTGTTTCATCAGTGATGTTGAAGCAGTAGCAGGTGGGGCAGAGATAGGTGCATGCACCACAGCTGAGGCATTTTGCTGACTGCTCTTCCCAGAAGTTCATGTCATCAAATGCGGCAAGCAGCTTTTCAGGAGCCTTGGAAAGATCCTGTGCTTCTCCCATGGACTTGTCGGCTTCAGCGCGGACTTTATCCGCTTCGCCCTGTTTGGAGCCGCCGTCTTCGAGAAGAGAGCTGTCGAGCAGTGCTTCACCGCGATCGCTAACAGCTTCAAGGAAATAGCCGCCTTCAACGGGAACCATCAGCACATCAGAGCCAGCTGGATCGGAAGGACCGGAACCGACCCAGTTACAAAAACAGGTGGTTTCGCCTTTTTCACAGGCCAGAGTGATGAAGAAAGTGTTCTCGCGGCGGGCCTTGTAATATACATCCACGTGTTTGCCGTTCAGGTAGACACGGTCAAACATGGTGAAGCCTCGGGCATCGCAGGGGCGGCTGCCGAATACAACCCATGAAGATGAAGGAATGGTTTCCTCTACATCAAGGATCTGTTTCTCGGGATTATCGAGGTCCTTCAGATGGCTGAATTTCATCAGAGTTTCGCTCTGAGGGAAGATCGCCTTCTTGGGAGGGGCGGTTGCTTCACGCTCAATGTTGAAACCTTTTTTGGCATCATAGGGCTTGAATACTATTGAGTCGCCCTCGTTGCGCGGGGCCAGCACTTCGTGCTTGGAACCCAGTTCTTCCAGCCAATCTGCAACTTTGTCGGATTTTATGAATTTTACCATGGCCATTACCACTCCTTCTCCTTGATAGTAGGTTCATCAATTTTGAAGGTCTGCAGCGGCGGTGTCGCCTGCGGATCAATTCCGGCTTCGTAATCGAAGGTATCCTTGATCTCTTTGTTGAATTTCTTCTTGAAGAGCAGGATGGGAATATCAACCGGGCATGCGCGCTGGCATTCTCCGCACTCGGTGCAGCGTCCGGCCAGATGGTATGCGTGAATAACCTGGAACATCCACTTGTCACGAACGTGGGCCTCCTGGCTGAGCCAGTGAGGATCACGGGACTGGGCTACACAGTGGTCGCGGCATACACACATGGGGCATGCGTTACGGCAGGCGTAGCAGCGGATGCAGCGGTCCATTTCACCGAGCCAGAAGGAAAATTTTTCTTCTTCGGACTTGGCTTCGAACTCTTCCAGATCCTTGTAGCCGTCTTCAAAGGAAGCGGTAGGCTTTACTTCGTCCCCCACGAAGTTGTCGGAAACAACAGCGTTGGGATAGCGGCAGGTTTTGCACTTGTCTGAAAGGACTTCGTCCAGAGACAATTTGTGCTCAGCACCGGAAACGGTGAGCTTAATCTCAGCATCACCAAGTTCACAGGCTTCAACCATGCCTACATCACCAACCGCGCGGCGGATCTTGGTCTGGTCCACAACACCGTTGCAGCCGAAACCGAAGATGGTCACATCGTCACGGTTGATGAGGTTTTCCTGCAGCAGTTCCACAACGGAGCGGCTGTCGCAGCCTTTGACCACGATACCGACCTTCTTTCCCTTAAGCGAGGGCAGGTAGGTGGCGAGGTTGTGAACGCTGAGCGCGTCCACTTTCAATTTATCTATATCTTCTTCCCTGCGTATGAAGTGGGGAGTGGCATGCAGCGGATCGAAACTGTCCGACCAGCCGATGACCACATCCAGCTCAGGCAGGGCATCCCTGATTTGCTTTTTGAGATCTTCGAGATGTTTCACCCTGTTTCTCCTTGCAGAAACTCTCCCTTAAAGGGAGGCTTCCATCAATTTGAGTGTCTCCTCGGCTTCGGGACCCTCGATTTTCTGGGCCGGGCCGAGCTTGTGAACCTGATCGGTAAACTTGGTCACAACTTCCTGCCAACGCTGGCCTTCCGAAGCGGAAACCCAGGTGTAATCAAAGCGGTCCGGGTGTATTCCCAGCATGGGAACGAACCGTTTGAGCATTTCCAAACGACGGCGGGCATAGAAGTTGCCCTCGGCGTAGTGGCAGTCGTTGGGGTGGCAACCGGATACAAGCACTCCGTCCGCTCCGGACATGAGTGTTTTCACAATGAACAGGGGATCTATACGTCCTGAACAGGGGACTTTAATAATTCTCAGGTCGGTGGGCTGGTTGAAGCGTCCTACACCGGCGGTATCAGCTCCGCCGTAGGAGCACCAGTTGCAGAGAAAACCGACGATTCTGAGCTCTTTACCTTCTAGAACCGGCATACTGCGTTAACCTCCGCGAGAATCTGGTTGTCGGTGAAGTGCTGGAGCTGGATTGCACCCTGCGGACAGGTGGATGTGCAGATACCGCAGCCCTGACATACTGTTTCAATAACCTCAGCCTTGGGCATGCCGCGGAAATCAACCTCTTTGATAGCTCCGAACGGGCATGTGCTGATGCATTTACCGCAGCCGATGCAGCGTTTGATATCAACAACGGAAACCGCGGGGTCACTCGCAAGCTGGTCCTTGGAGAACATGGCCAGGACTTTTGCCGCAGCCGCGCTGCCCTGGGCAACCGAGGACGGGATGTCTTTGGGACCCTGGCAGGAACCGGCGAGGAATACCCCGGCAGTGTTGGTTTCAACAGGCTTGAGTTTGGGGTGGCCTTCCATGAAGAAACCGTAGGCGTCATAAGATATGCGCAGTCTCTTTGCGAGGTCGGTGGCGCCGTGGGCGGCTTCAGCACCTACAGCGAGAACCACGAGGTCGGCTTCCACTTCCACCTGATCACCCATCAGGGTGTCGGCGCCGCGGACAATGAGTTTATCATCCTGCGGGTAAACCATGGATACGCGGCCGCGGATGTAGCGTGCTTCGTATTCTTCCATGGCTCGGCGGGTAAACTCGTCATACATTTTACCCGGGGAACGGATATCCATGTAGAAGACATAGGACTGTGAATCCGGGCAGTGATCCTTGGTGAGGATAGCCTGCTTTGCGGTGTACATGCAGCAGAATCCGGAGCAGTAGGGGCGTCCCACTGATTTGTCTCGGGAGCCTACGCACTGGATGAAAACAACATTCTTCGGTTCCTTTCCATCGGAAGGGCGTTTGATGTGTCCTTCAGTGGGGCCGGAAGCGGAGAGCATGCGTTCGTACTGCAGGGAGGTGATTACGTCAGGGTATTTACCGCCGCCGTATTCGCCGTAAACGGTCCAGTCAAAGAGGTCGAAACCGGTGGCGGCAATAACTGCTCCCACTTCTTCGACAACGAACTCGTCAACCTGATCGTAAACAATGGCTTCGGAGGGGCAGACCTTGGCGCACACGCCGCATTTATCGCGTTTGATTTTGATGCAGAAGTTCGGATCGATAACCGCTTTCTTGGGGATTGCCTGCGGAAAGGGGATATTGATCGCTGTGGTTTTACCCAGATCTTCGTCAAAGGGGTTGTCAGCCTTTTTGCTGGGACATTTTTCCATACATATACCGCAGCCGGTACATTTCTCCCAGTCTACATAGGTGGCTTTTCTTTTTACCTTGACGGAGAAGTTGCCCACATAACCGTTCACTTCTTCAACCTCGGAACAGGCGTAAAGAGTGATGTTGGGGTGCTGGGCAACGTCAACCATACGGGGGCCTAGGATACAGCTGGAGCAGTCCACTGTGGGGAAAGTCTTATCCAGCTTGGCCATCTTGCCGCCGATGGAAGAGGTCTTTTCAACCAGAATAACCTCGAGGCCGCCGTCTGCGCAGTCCAGTGCGGCCTGAATTCCGGCTACACCGCCGCCCACAATCATTACCCTTTTGTTCATATCAAAAGATTTTGAGAACAGGGGCTTGTTGTTGAGCAGTTTGGCCGCCGCCATGCGGACGAGGTCTACGGATTTGTTGGTGTTGGCCTCACGGTCCTTACCGATCCAGGAAACATGTTCCCTGATGTTGGCCATCTCGAAGAGGTAGCGGTTCAGACCGGCTCTTTCCAGAGTTCTGCGGAAAGTCGGCTCGTGCATTCTGGGGGTACAGGACGCAACTACCACACCGTCGAGTTTATGTTCTTTAATTGCTTCTATTATTTCATCCTGTCCGGGTTCGGAGCAGGCGTACATTGTATCTGTTGCGAAAACAACACCGGGGAATTCCCGTGCGGCCTCTGCTACTTTGGCAGTGTCCACGGTCCCATCGATGTTTGTCCCGCAGTGGCAGACAAAGACTCCTATCTTCATTTAAGTCTTCTCCTTAGCAGGGTTTCCGCTATTTTTTCTCTTCACTGCCAATGGCATTGATCGCGTTGCGGGGACTTACGCAGAGCTTATCCATTCCCAGAGTCTTCTCATCCAGTCCAAGGGCTAGGCCCATAAGCTGGGTGTAGTAGAAGATAGGCATTTTATGCCTTGCTCCGGTAGCGGAGTTGACCTGGCTCTGACGCAGGTCGAGGTTCATCTGGCAAAGGGGGCAGGCTGTCACCAGCGCATCGACTCCGAGTGAATCGGCAGCGTCGAGCAGTTTGCCGGAAAGCCTCATAACCACATCCTTGCGCGGGATACCGAAGGAAGCACCGCAGCATTCCACCTTGAGGGGGAAAGGCAGTACCGTGGCTCCCATGGCTTTCATGATGTCGTCCATGGCCATGGGATGTTCGGGATCATCAAAGTTCATCACTTCCGGGGGACGGTTCATGATGCAGCCGTAATAGGCGGCAACTTTCAGACCCTTCAGAGGTTTAACGGTTTTGTCTTTGATGGCTTTCAGCCCCAGATCCTCGACCATAACCTGCAGAATGGACTTGGTGGTGACTCCCCCGTTGTAGGGATTGTCCAGAAGCTTGTTGACCTTCTCGCGCATTTCATCTTTCTGCATACGATGTTCTGCGGTCTTGAGGTTGGTCAGACAACTTGGACAGGGAGTAGCCGCTGTGTCCATGCTCATTTTTTCCACCAGCTGCAGATTGCGGGCGGAGAGAGCACTGGAGAGAGAGTGGTCTACCGTATGGGCCGGGGTGGAGCCGCAGCAGCTCCAGTCCGGGATATCCATAAGTGTGATGCCCAGCTCCGAGCAGACAGCACGGGTGGACATGTCATATTCCATGGAGGTTCCGGAACCGGAACATCCGGGATAGTAGGCAATTTTCAAGGAATCACTCATTTTCCGGACTCCTCTTTGAACCGTTTGAATATTTTTGCAATTTCATCTTTGCCCTGAATTTCGTGGGGCTTGAAGTGCATCTTGCCCTTGGGCAGGACTTTCGGTCCAAGATCAAGGTCAGTCCAGAATCTTCCTGTTTTGGCAACATAGGCTGCAAGAAGACCTACTTCAAATACACGGCCGTTGTTTTCAACAGAGTCGAGGAAGCTGTCCCAGAATGTTTTGACGGTCGGCACGGGGGCATAGCCCTCTCTGCGAGCCATATGGCGCAGCACATCCATGATGTGTGCTACATCAATCTCGTTTGGACAACGGGTGGTACAGGATTCACAGGTGGCGCAAAGCCAGAGAGACTTGCACTTCAGTACGGTTTCTTTCTGTCCCGCCTGAACAAGCCGCATGATCCTGCTGACCGGGATGTCGTACGCGAATGTGTACGGACATCCGGCGGTACAGTTGCCGCACTGATAGCACAGCTCCATGTTCTGCCCGCTTTCTTTTTCGACTTGTCTTACAAATTCGGCATCATAAGACTTAGTAATGTTAACTATTCCCATAAATGAGTAGCCGCCTTTCCGCTTTAAAGCCTGGTGGAGCAGGCTTTCGTGTCTAGATTGGCTTAAAGATTATTACAGAGGATGGATTCTTAAGATGCCGTATACTGCCAGAAGATGTATCTCATCTGCAAGCCATATTAATCGATAAAATTGTGCGGTTGGTTTTTGTTGCCCGATATGCATATTATTGTAACCAGTTAAGCAGCTATTTGTGGTCCTTGTACTGAGTTGATTCATTGGCGAGAGGCAGTTTTGATACTGGAAAAAAATAGAAATTCACACTAAAAGTGTGAGCGGTTACTAAAAGTTATACAGGTATTGTTTTAAGATATTTATATGTCTTATTCTGTTTTTATAGGAGATGTATTTAAGGACTGGTAAGTAGTCTCTGATCGAGGTGTTTGGTGTATTTGTTTCAAAATTGTAATAATTCTACTTCACATGCATAGTGAAAGGGGTTAGTTAGGGCTATGTATGGGGATACAGGACTGCTGAGCTTGCAGTGTTTTCGGGTGCAGTACCGGAGACGGTATTGATTTCACTGCGGCATATCAGGCAGTCCATACGAGTTGTTACATTTAGCAACGGGGTTAGTCTTATGCGAGGAAACGGGGTTACCGTTAAAGCTATGCTTTTTCTAGCGGTATTATTAGTGCTCAGCTGTTCTCTGGCTGAATACGGGATTTCAAACTCTGCTACTTATGTCGGTTCCGAGGCCTGTAAAGATTGTCATGAAGAGGAATACGATAATTTCAGCAGGTATTCGAAGAAGGCACACTCAAGCGATAGCGTGAAGATTATGGCTTCGGATCTTGATCCGGATGAGCTGAACGAGTGTTTCGCCTGTCACGCCACCGGTTACGGCAAACCCGGTGGTTTTACTTCTTTTACCGAAACTCCGCATCTGGCCAACGCGGGATGCGAAGTCTGTCATGGTCCGGGCTCGCTCCATGTAGAGGATGGTGATCCTGAGCTGATCAAGAGAAAGATGACAGTTGAAGAATGTGAGACCTGCCACAACGCCGATCGGGTTGAGAATTTCAACTTCAAGCCGCTGATTTTCGGCGGAGCACACTAAGGGGAGTATTATGAAATTTATCAGAAATTCCCTCGGCAACAAGGTTATGGTGCTGACCACATTGCTCACTGCCACAGTTTTTATCCTGCTCTTTCTGGCAAATTCTTTCTGGCAGCGCAATTCAATGATGGAGGAAATCGAAAAGACCGCACACCGTTATGCTGACATGCTTCAGCTTGCCATCAGGGAACCCATGGCTAAAGGTGACAATGACGGGACAACGGATAAATTCGATTCCATCGCAGCAAATTATAAAGATGTTGAAATTCATCTTACCAACTTCAAAGGCAACATTACCTACTCAACTTCTCCCGGTGAAATCCGTTCTGATTTGAAGTCAAAGTTTGATAATCCAGAGATTGTCGGCCTTTTTCAGCAAAGTCTCAAGAATCCCATAAAAAAAGGGATGCTTACGGAGCTCGCAGGGAAGGATGTCTTTGTTGAAGTTGAGACTATCAAGAATGAGAAACGCTGTTACCACTGCCATGGTCGCCGCCAGCCCATTCTCGGATCTTTGATGATGATTCAGGATGTATCGCCTCAGTTTGCCGCCCTGCATGAGTCCCAGTACAAAGGCGCGGCCCTGTCTTTTGCCGGTCTGGTCTCGCTTCTGGCGGCGCTGCTTTTCTTTATGCGCAGATCTATCGTCAACCGTATCAAGGTTATTTCCAATGCGACTGATGAGTTTATCGAGGGCAACCTTGATGCCAGATTTGAGGTGGATAGTTCCGATGAACTGGGCTCTCTGGGTGAGCATCTGGCTGAGATGGCCCGACAGATCAAAGATCAGCTAGTTTACAACAGAGGAGTCCTTAACGGTATTACCGTGCCCATGTTTGTAACCGATAATGACCAGAAAATTGATTTCGCCAATGCGCCCATGATGGAAATCATGGGTAAGAATGAAGCGCAGGTACTAGGAAGGCCGGTCGCTGACTATTTTGTGAAGGACGGTGCTCCGCTGACCTCCCAGGCTGTGAACGCCAATGAATGCCCTGAGGGGCTGCTCCGCTTCAAAAGAGATGACGGTGTTGAATTCCCGCTTCGCTATCAGGTCTGCCCTTTGCTCAATGCGGAAAATGAAACTGTCGGAGCTATTGCGGTTATGGTCGACCTTACTGAAGAGGAGGCGAGCCGCAAGCATATCGAGCAGCAGCAGGAGGCTCTTCTGGAAGTAGCCAACGAGGTTACTGAAGTTTCCAGATCACTTCTGAGTTATTCCGAGGATCTCTCACAGCAGATGAACGAGTTGACTGCCGGTGTTGACACAACCGCAATGCAGACCGGGCAGGTTGCCACTGCCATGGAGCAGATGAATGCGACCGTTCTTGAAGTTGCCCAGAATACCGGAGAAACTGCCGAAGCTTCCGAGCGTGCCAATACTGTCGCCCGCGATGGCGGTGGAGTAGTTTCAAACACGGTTGAAGAGATTCACAAGGTGACTGAGACAACCGATAAACTATCCGATATGCTTGCTGATCTTTCGGTTCGGGCGGAGAATATCGGTGAAGTAATGTCTGTAATCAATGACATTGCCGACCAGACCAACCTGCTGGCGCTGAACGCTGCCATTGAGGCTGCCCGGGCCGGTGAGGCCGGGCGTGGTTTTGCTGTCGTTGCGGATGAAGTTCGCAAACTGGCCGAAAAAACCATGAACGCAACCAATGAGGTTGAAAGCGCTATCAGGCTTATTCAGCAGGGAACTAATGAGGTCGTATCTGAAATGGATGGTGTGCGCGGACGTGTTGATAACACTGTCCAGATGGCTGAAGGAGCCGGCGGCGTTCTTGATGAGATTGTTACCGAGTCTGACAAGATTGCGGATATGGTCCGTGCCATTGCAACTGCGGCCGAAGAGCAGTCTTCAACCAGTGACGAGGTTAATAACAGCGTGACCGAAATCAACAGCCTTTCGCAGGCCCTATCCGAAGGTATTCAGAATGCCAACGCCGGTATTCAGGATGTGGCGGATATGGCCAGAAAGCTGAGTCAGCTTGTTGAACGTTTTAAATAAACAGAATCTCTGAACGAGATAATAATATGTTTTGATGACAGAGTTAAAATCATCAGCAGTCTGAGTCCCCTGCCGCTTAAGCGGCGGGGGACTTTTTCTTATGGCAACCGGATTTTTCTGAGGATCAAAAGAGAAATATTCAGGGCATTCTGACGTTGGTCAGCTTATCAGCAGATTTATTGAAATGCAGTCGTATTTGGAGGCTGGAGATTCTATTGGGGTGAGTTCGTCTGCTGACTTTCTTGATTATACATGTCTTTTTATATCCATGAAGTTGGAAAAGGAATAGGGGAAAGGCTTTTGGTTCTAGCAAAGTTTCCCCTTTTCCGGTGATACAGGAATTGGAGTACGGGGTTAGCGCCAGCCTTTTCCCGAATTACTGAAAATTTCAGTAATGCGAATGCTTTTTACCGGCTTAAAGGGGTTGGCCCGTGCTTGTTGTGGTGTTGCCCCGTCACTTTCATATATTGTCTCGATGTATTTGAGCAGACCTACCATGCCTTTTTTTCTTGAGCTGGTCTTTTTCACCTTGCACTTAATGCTTGCCGGGTCGATGTGATGGTATCTGGCAAGGTATTTTCCATTTGGTTTGAGCAGAATTTCCATGTTGTGAAAGCCTTTAATATGGCTCCGGTTAAGTTTTGTTACCCATGTTGCAGCGAAGGTAACGAACTCGTTCTGCTCATTCTGAGAAGCCGTATTGAGGTTGGCTGCAAACGCCGACCCGCCGAGCAGTATCGTAAGTATCAGCGGTGCAAATATTCTGTATGCTAAATTCATAAGTTTCTCCGTATTAAAAATCGGGTGGAAAGGCACCCTTTCCACCCGATTATTACTCTCGATTGATCTTTTGACAAGACCGCGATTGGAGATTTCAGAGGTTTGTCTTAGCTTAGTCCTGCACGTCTATTTCAACACGGCGGTTAAGTTTGCGTCCTTCCTTGGTATTGTTGTCATACTTGGGATTGGACTCACCGTAACCTTTAACGACGAGACGCTCTTCAGGGACGCCGTTTTCTGCCAGCCAGTCGGCTACAGCCTTGGCGCGACGCTCGGAAAGTCCCTGGTTGTATGCTTCAGGTCCAGTTGAATCAGTGTGGCCGCCTACAAGAACCTTAAGATTGGGGTAATCTTCGAGAAGTGCAGCGGCTTCGGTAAGAGCAGGGATCATTTCGTCAGTAATTTTGTACTTGTCGAAACCGAAGTTGAAGTTACGGAATACGATTTTCTCCTGTACCGGAACCGGTGCGGGAATAATGACTTCTTCAACTTCCTCAACCACTTCAACGATGAGTTCCTCTTCCTGAGTGTAGAATACATCCTGAGCAAATTGCTCAAGTACTGCCTGATCAGCGAGATCGGATGCGTCTACATAAATACCGCAGGGGGTGAGCGCGGCGAGACGCTTGAGGGTGGCAACGCCTTCAGGGGTATCCGCAACACTGATAATGTGCAGGCAGAAACGGTCGCCATATTTCTTAGCCATATCGGAAACGGCTACTGCCGGATTGCGTCCGGAGTTGGAAAGTCCGTCGGAAACAAACAGTACTGCAAATTTTCCGTTCCATGAATTAAGAACGTTGTCCAGGTTGTTGAAACCTCTGGCCATGGGAGTAGCCTGGAAGAAAGCCAGATCGGTAGGCACAGAGGAAATTCCTCTGGCCATATTGCCCCGGTCGAAAGTTGCTTTGGGGGAGTAGGTTGCGAAATCGGGCATCGCGTAAAGAGCGGATTTATAACCCAGTTCAGGCACAACGTTGTTGAGTTTTTTCAGAGCGTTGAGTCCGGAAATAATTTTTGGGTTTCCGGTGGATTTGTAGGACTGCGCCATTGATGGAGAGGTGTCCACAAAATATGCAAAAGCATCAACTTTGGGTTTGAGCACTATTCTGGTTTCAGCGGATGCCATGGAGCCCATAGCCATGAAAGCGACCAGGGTGAGAGCCAGAACAGAAATCATTTTTTTCCGAAACATATGATAATTCCTCCGGTCTGTAAGGTTAGTGGTTACAATAAAAATATTAGCTTCCCATGAAAATAAGGTATTAATACCTTGTTATCAACAATTTTATATTATTTTTTGGTCTCTTCAGCAGTCAACCTTGCCTGCAAAATGCTTTTCCAACATTATTTTTAAAATTGTGCGGTCTGTATCAATCATTCCCTGAGTGCTCAGTGTGCCTATGTTCTGCATGGTTTTTTCCGGCGAGATTCCTATAATTCCATCGGTGGAATGTACATTTACTCCATGCACGGCAAAAAGTGCGGCCTGCACGGCCGTTCCGGCCGCCGTGGCGAGTTTCAGAGCACATCCGGATTTTGCCCCGTCACATATAATTCCTGCCAGATCTTCGGTGAGGTTGGTTATGGCTCCGGCCATCTGGGCGGTAGTACCTCCCATAAGGCAGGTTATTCCTGCTGTAGCTCCTGCTCCGGCGGCTACTGAACAGCCACAGACTGCAGACAGCCGACCGGTCTGGGCTTTTACGTAAGCAGTGACAAGATGGCTTAAAGCAATAGCTTCAAGCAGGTCTTGTTCATTGCAGTCCAGAAATTCATTGACGGCATATATGGGGAGAATTGCCGTTAAGCCATGGTTTCCGGAGCCGCCTGAGCTCATGGCCGGAAGTTTGATCCCGCCCATTCTGGCATCCGAAGCTGCCGAGGTGACAATTCTGGCTGCAAGGATCATGTCTCTGCTGAGGATCTTCATCCGGGCAAGCCTTTCCAGAGTCATTCCTACTCCTAAGCCTGGACCATGTTTCAGTCCGTATTCGGCAAGCCTCATATTGTAGGTTATTCCCTCTTTTAAAAAAGCAAAGTCCTCTTCGTCCAGATCGTCGAGCATTTCAACCAACTGCTCAAGTGATAGTCCTTTAATATACTCTTCAAGCTTTGAAACATCCGCCTGGTGAGCCTGTTCTCTTTTTACCAGAGAAGATTCCACGACGGGCTTCCCGTCCAGAGTGAGGCTGATGATGTTGTCATGGACATTTTCGATTACACATTCAACGTGGTGTTTGCCATAAGTCAGCAGTGCACGGACATAGATTCCATGACGGTTATCGAGCAGGTTAACCTGAACTGGGTGGGCATCTTTATAGTCGCAAGCCTTTTCCACTCCTGTCTGGTCAAGAGGTTCAAGGACTTCAAGTCCAAGTGCAGGGTCCCCGCAAAGTGCTCCTAGCGCGGCTGCTGTATCCAGACCGTTCAGGCCGCCTGTGCCCGGTATTATTACCGCCAGTCCGTTTTTGTAGATGTTAGGGTCGACCCATACTTCTATCCTGTCGGGTTCCTGTCTTTCCATGACTGATGCTGCGGCAGCTGTGGCAAGGGCAATGGCTACAGGTTCAGTGCATCCAAGGGCCGGAGATACTTCCAGGCGGAGGATTTCTTTTACGGAATAACTCATTTTTACTCTCGAGTCCTTTTAAAAAAATGTTTCAAGGAGGGTGCTGCCCCCGGCATAAGCGATTTTTGTAAAAAAAGTCTAGATAAAATCACAACAGGAAATGTCAGGAATAAAATATAGCATGCTGTTAGAATGAAGCAAGGCTAAAAATGAAGAGTTTCTGAGTTTTAAAGCTTGTCTGTACTCTGTTTGGGGTCGCTTTTGTGTATCGAAGTTATTTATTTTGATTTTGTTCTGTTGTTGTAACTAATGTACTGCGTGGTAATTTGAGTCCTGCGGTATGTATGTGTTGTTAAGTGGATGGTTTTTGTTTGCAGTACAATAGTTGAACATGGTTTTATGATGAATCATGAGGATATGCTTCGGGATGTGTCAGATCCACAATTTCAATGTCTGAATTGTTTGAAGTTGTGCTTTTCATGGTAAATAGTTGACCGTGGTATACTAGTCGGACCCTAAGGATGTGTTCTTGTCTGTAGTGTCTTTTGTGAAAAACATCAGTTGAAATATGTTTATGTGGGTAATTGCAGTTGAAAAGTGTCTGAAAAATAAGTAAGATCCGGCAACTTGAATTGTGTGATTGTATAAATAGATTTGTTATCTGCCCAAAAAAGCAGGAGATTTTATATATGTATATCGTGACAGGCGGAGCCGGGTTCATCGGCAGTGCCATGGTCTGGAAGTTGAACCAGATGGGGATCGACAATATCCTGATCGTTGATAATCTTGCTTCCACAGACAAGTGGAAGAATCTGGTCAACCTCCGCTATGAGGATTATGTCCACAGAAACCAGTTTTATAAGCTGATTCTTGAGGGTGACGATCCTTTTGAAACTGACGCAGTCATCCACATGGGTGCATGTTCTTCAACAACCGAGCTTGATGCCGATTTTCTCATGGAGAACAACTACCGTTACACCCAGATGCTGTGCCGCTTTTGTCTGAATCATGATGTCCGCTTTATAAACGCATCCAGTGCGGCTACCTATGGTGACGGTCGGTTCGGTTTTGATGATGACCATGAAGGGATTGACCGTCTCAAACCTATGAATATGTACGGCTACTCCAAACAGCTTTTCGATCTGTGGGCCAAGCGCGGCGGTGTTCTGGACCGTCTGGTCAGCCTTAAGTTCTTCAATGTTTTTGGCCCCAACGAGTACCACAAAGGCGATATGAAGAGCGTTATCTGCAAGGCCTTCAAGCAGATCGGTGAAACCGGGGAAATGAAGCTTTTCAAGTCTTACAAGCCCGAATTCCCCCATGGCGGACAGAAACGTGACTTTGTTTATATCAAGGATTGCGTAGATGTTATGTGGTGGTTCCTTGAAAATCCGGACAAAAACGGCATCTTCAATATTGGAACCGGTCAGGCTCGGGAATGGAACGAACTCGCCCGGGCCGTTTTCGCGGCAATGGGTGTAGAGCCTGATATCAGCTACATTGAAATGCCGGAATCCATTCGTGACAAATATCAGTATTTTACCCAGGCCAACATGGACAAACTTGTTGCCGCGGGATACGACAGGCCGTTCACCTCTCTGGAGGATGCGGCCAAGGATTATGTGCAGAATTATCTGGCTCAGGATGATCCTTTTCTGCAGAGCTA
Organism: Maridesulfovibrio salinus; assembly: GCF_055394525.1. Lineage (NCBI taxonomy): Bacteria > Pseudomonadati > Thermodesulfobacteriota > Desulfovibrionia > Desulfovibrionales > Desulfovibrionaceae > Maridesulfovibrio > Maridesulfovibrio salinus. Next base: position 4,345,294 of record NZ_AP042461.1, on the reverse strand, counting down.
GTTCCTGATTGTAATTTGTTTTGAATTTTAAAAGGCGGGTTGTTTTGAAATCCAGGTTTGCCATATTCGTAGTTTTGCTTTTTCTCTGTCTTCCCTGCATGGCTTTGGCTCAGCAGCAGGTCAGTGTGCCCATGACCAACGGTCAGGGTGAAGAGCAGAAAGGGGAAGAGTGGAAATTTTCCGCAGATAAGCTTGTGGTTGAAAACGACAGTGAATACCTGCAGGCCTACGGCAACGTGACTCTGCGCAGCGGAGACAACTACATCAAGGCGGATTTCGCCCGTTTTTATCAGGCGACCAAATGGATTTACCTGCGCGGAAATGTGAAGGCCCAGATGAAAGGGGACTTCTATGACGCGGCTGAAGCTGAATTCGATCTCAACAACATGGTCGGGTGGCTTAAAAAAGGCCGCGTTTTTGTTGCCAAACCCCATGTCTATTTTGAAAGTGAGTTCATAGAAAAACATAACGGGGCGACCTACAGCTTTAAAGACGCGAAAGTGACTGCCTGCAGCGGCAAAGATCCGCTGTGGTCATTCGAATCCGGAGAAGGGGACATTACCATCAACGGGTATGCCCGTTTGTGGCATTCCAAGTTCAACGTAAAAGGCGTTCCGGTAATGTACACCCCCTACATGGAACTTCCGGTAGCCCGTGAGCGTCAGTCCGGACTGCTGACACCTGAGGTTGGAACTTCGGACCGCCTCGGTGGTAAGATCAACATTCCCTATTACTGGGCCATCAACGATGAGATGGATGTTACTTTCTACGGTCAGTATCTGACTAAGCGCGGTTTCAGGCCCGGAGTTGATTTCAGGCACGCCGAGGACACCAATTCCAAAGGGCAGTGGCGGGCTGACTGGCTTTATGACGGAAAGGCCTATGACAACACCGCTGATGCTGATGATGCATTTCAGGATGACGGGCTGATCCGTCCCAACCATAACAGATGGTGGGTCCGGTCCAAATATAACGGTTATGTTGGAAATCCTGACTGGCAGACCATTTTTGACCTCGACCTTGTCTCGGATCAGGACTACCTGCGCGAGTACAGGACCGGCCTGAACGGTTACGAAAAGACCAGAGATGCTTTCCTTGAAGAGTTCGGACGTGATATTGCGACTGTTGACGCCACTACCCGCACAAGTACAGCCCTCATAGCCCGCAGCTGGGAAAACTACTCTGTATCGGGTCTTGCGGAGTACAATGAGAACCTTCTTTACCGTAACGACAACAAACCATCATCCGAAGATCCTACTCTCCAGAAACTGCCGCAGGTAAACGCCTATGCGTTCAAGAGCAGTTTCTTCGGAACGCCTCTGGAGTGGAAAGGAGAATTTCAGGGTAACTATTTCTGGCGCGAATACGGAACCACGGGCGGACGGTTTGACATCCGTCCCGAACTTTCCATGCCGGTACGGGCCGCGGGAATCACTTTTATTCCGAGGGCCGGATTTCGTGCCACTTCATATCTGGTCGATTCATTCCAGAATGCAAGTGAGGATGTAAGCCGCGATTCAACCCAGGCTCGTTTTCTGGCTGATGCCGGAATAAGCGCTGTGACCGATTTTTACCGTGTTTTCGAGCTCGGTTCCGCGCCTGCGCTGAGCAAGGAGAATGTCGGTGAAAGCAGTTGGACCCGTATGAAGCACAATGTCATACCCCGCCTTGAATATTCATGGGTGCAGGATGATTCAAGTGCTCAGACCAAGCTGCCTTACTTTGACTCAAGGGACCGTATTTCGGAGCAGAATGATATTGTCTTTTCACTGACCAACGTGTTTGACCGCAGTAAAGGAACCGTGGTCATGGGAGATAACGGCAATCCTTATATGGATGAGAGTTATCTTGAATTTCTGCGAGTCCGCCTTGAACAGGGATATGACATTGATGAAGCCAACCGTTCGACAGAGCTGAGCGAGTACGAGCGCAGACCTTTCTCGGATTTCATGGGAGAAGTTCTTATTACCCCCCATGACTATGTTGCCCTTTCTTCAAGAACATGGATTTCCCCATATCTCGGCGATGTGACCGAGCATGAAAATATACTGAAATTTTTCCATGATGATTACGGTGAGATTAAGTTCGGTTATGACTATCTCAGAAAAATAAATGAATACAAGCGTCAGCAGGATTCTGATATGCAGATTCTGGAATATGCCCTAAAGGCAAAACTGCCGTACGGCTTTGAATTGGGCGGCAGATACCGCAATGATATCAATGCTGACAAGGATCTTGAGAAGACCGTTTCTCTCGGATGGAATCACCAGTGCTTCTTCCTTGAATTCGTCGGTTCAAAGACTACAGTTGATGAAAGATACAGTGTAAACTTCAACTTGATCAACATGGGAATGTTTTAGACTCGATTAATAATAAATCTGAAAGAAGCCCCTTTCCGGCATGCCGGGGAGGGGCTTTTGTTATTGTCTGGAAAATAGGATGTTTTTAATGCATAAAGGGAAAGCAATTCCTTCAAATTATGACAATGGAGACTCATGTGCCGTACGTAAATATAAGAATCACTGATGAAAATGTGACAAAAGATCAAAAAGAGCAGTTAATTAAAGGAGCAACACAGCTTCTTGTGGATGTTCTGGGTAAAAATCCGGCCACAACAGTTGTGGTTATAGATGAAGTAGCTACTGACAACTGGGGAATAGGCGGGGAGTGTGTAACTGATATCAGAAAAAAGGCGAAGGTATAGCCCTGTTTTTAGACCGCTGAAACCTTGTGGACGGCATTTCTGGCTTATTGTAGGCTATCTGTAAAGTCAGGTTTAATAAACAGTGCGGAGGCTTCGGTTTATCTGCATGTGAAGAATACAAAGTACGGAAAATCAGTATATAATGAGCATTTCTAAAATTCAGGTTCTCCCTGCCTCATTGCGGAACCAGATTGCAGCTGGTGAGGTTGTGGAGCGTCCTTCGAGCGTGGTCAAGGAGCTGGTGGAGAATTCCATTGATGCCGGAAGCACGCAGGTAGACGTTATTATTGAACGGGGCGGTCAGGGCTTGATTTCTGTGAAGGATAACGGAGCCGGGGTTGCCGCTGAAGAACTAAGGCTGGCGGTGACCAGACACGCGACAAGCAAAATTTCCAATGTTGATGATCTTTCAGCCATCACAAGTTTTGGATTCCGCGGCGAAGCTCTACCCAGTATAGGTTCTGTTTCCCGGTTTAAAATGACTTCATGCAGAAAAGGCAGCCCTGAAGGATGGTTTATTCATGTTGAAGGCGGGCAGGTGGTTGAGGAGGGCCCTGCGGCCATACCCGGCGGTACAGCTGTGGAGGTGAAGGATCTGTTTTACAGTGTCCCCGCGCGGCTCAAGTTTCTGAAAACTGAATCCACTGAGGCCAGACGCTGCCATCAGGTGCTTTTCAAAATCAGTCTGGCTAATCTGGAAACCGGATTTTCACTTACTTCTAATGGCCGGGAACAGTTCCGCCTTCCGCCAGGACAGTCACTTCCGGAGAGGCTTGCCACTTTCTGGCCCCGGAATATAAGTGAATCCCTGCTTGAATTTGAGCACGAGGCCGGAGATTACAAAGTGTATGGTTGCACTGGCATTCCCGGTATGGCTCAGTCGCGGGGAGACCGCATTGTAATGTTTGTAAACGGGCGCCCTGTTCAGGATAAGCTTCTGATCAGCGCCATTCGTGGAGCATACAAGGGCAGGCTCATTTCCCGTGAATATCCGCAGGCGGTATTGTTTCTGGAGCTGGACCCGCATCTGGTGGACGTAAACGTCCACCCTGCCAAAATGGAAGTCCGTTTTCAGGACGAAAGCAGAGTCTTCAGCATTATTCGAAATGGTATCGGGCAGGCTCTTTCCCGTTATGAACTGGGGATCGTCGAGGGGCCTTCCACAGGGGTAGGTTCTTTCAGTTCAGAGCCCAGATCCCTCGCAGAAAAGGCTGTAAAATCCGAGATCAGTTCGCTTCCGATTGAGCCGGCTTCTCCAAATGAGTCGTCCGCGAAATTTTCAAGCTGGAATGAATTTAAAAATACCGATTTCACGGCAATTGATGATATCGGAGAGGATTTGCGAACCGCTTCACAAGAACAGGCGAAGACGGATTTTACTGCTTTTCAGCCTCCGGAATCAAGCTATGGAACTGAAGCCCTGCATGAGGAGTCAAGGTCATACCAGTCCGACTATCCGGCATCACGCCCGGAAGAACAATCTTTCAACTCCGGAAACAGTTCCAGATACATTATTAAAGGTACGTCCATAGAGTACCTGGGGCAGGTGGCGGACACATATCTTGTACTCAAGTTGCCGAACGGTTCGCTGGGGCTGCTGGATCAGCATGCGGCCCATGAGCGGGTGATTTATGAAAATATGCGCAGCCTGCGTACCCGGGGTGAATCCCGTCCCTTGGCGATCCCTGTGGAATTGGCTTTGCACCCCAGTGAAGCGGGGCGGGTTCAGGAAATGTGGGAGGACCTTCAGGCTGCCGGATTTATGCTTGAACTTGATGCCGGACAGAATTTATCCATGCGGGGAATTCCTCCGGGGCTTGAAACCGGCGAAGCAAGAGAGTATCTCAAAGCAGCACTGGACGGTCAGGCCAAGACTCTTGAAGATCTCTGGATAATGCTATCCTGCAAATCAGCTATCAAGGCCAACCAGCCTCTGGCGCTGGATGAAGCTTTGGCCCTTCTTGAAACATGGGTCAAGTGTCCGCAGCGTGAATACTGCCCCCACGGGCGCCCGGTGTTGGTCAGTTGGTCTGCGCTTGAAATGGAGAAACTTTTCAAACGCAAATGATATCAATCTAAAACGGAAGAAGCTGCTTATGTCTATAGGGTACAATGCTGTTGAAGTTGAAGTTGATTTGAATGCCATCCGCCACAACTACCGTGTTTTAAGTTCAAAAGGTTCTAATGTTTACGGTGTGGTAAAAGCTGATGCATACGGGCATGGATTGGTGGAGGTTTCTCGGGCTCTTGAAAAAGAGGGGGCTGATACTTTTGCCGTGGGAACTGTGGGAGAAGCTGTTGATCTGCGTAAGAGCGGTTGTGATAAAAGAATAATCGCGTTGCTGGGACCTCTTAATGAAACTGATTGTTTCAACTCGGTGCAGTACGATGTAATTCCCTTTGTCGGGGAATTTGAACAGCTTGAGATGCTGTCCAGAGTTGTCGGGGCACAGGGAAAGAAGGTCCGTATAAGTCTGAAATTCGATACCGGAATGTCCAGACTTGGCTTCTGCCCGGACGAGTTGGAAGAGCTTATCCGCTGGCTGAAAGCTCACCCGGAAATCGTACCGGAACTGGCCAGTTCACACCTTGCAACCTCGGATGATCCGGCTTACGAAGATTATGTGAACGGGCAGAGTGATAAATTTTCTTACATTCTGGAAACCCTTGCTAAAGCCGGATATGAGCTTGAAGCTTCACTGGCCAACTCAGCCGGAATCCTTGTTCACGACAATGTTCATTTTTCCGCTCAGCGTGGAGGGATAGCCCTCTACGGCGGAAATCCCCTTGAAGGGACCAGATGGGGTGATGCTGGAAGCAGTCTTAAACCCGCAATGCAGGTAAGTACGAAGATTGCTGCCGTGCGTGAGCTTAAAAAGGGTCAGGCTGTAAGTTACGGATGCACATATAAAGCGGAGCGGGATATGACCGTGGCTATTGTCTGCGCAGGTTATGCCGACGGATACAGCAGGCACTTGTCAAGCTCCGGCGAAGTGTGCATCAAAGGGCAGAGGGCTCCGATTCTGGGCCGGGTATGCATGCAGTTGTGTGTGGTCGATATAAGCCACATCCCGGATGTTGGGTTTGCCGATCGCGCGTATCTGCTTGGCGGTGACGGTCCCGGGCGTATCTGTCCTGATGATCTCGCTGGCTGGTGGGGGACCATCACATATGAAGTCTTCTGCCTGCTTGGTCTGAATCCGAGAACGTATATCGGACAGGAGTAAATAATCCCCGGCAACCACCGGAGAAAAATATAAAGGGAGATATAAAACAATGGGTTGGAAAGTAGCAGAAAGTCATCCGCTCAAGGATGTGGACCCCGCTGAGCTCAGAGATAAATGGGCTTGCGTGGCAATGGATATGGCTCTCATTCCTGAAAACAACATTCGGGTGTATATTGAGGACGGCATTGTTCGTATAGAGGTTAGTGAAGAATTGTATGACTGCATGGCAGGCATCTAGTTCTTTCAAGGGCGTTCCTTCAGTGGGAACGCCCTTTGTTTATTTCCTTCCGTTCTTTTCCGCAGTGAGGGGGCTCCCATGAAATTATTAAGCAGAATTGCGATGTGGTGTCTTGTTCTTCCGGGTTTTATCCTGATGGGCTGTACGGGGGGAACGGAGTCTTCAACGGATGAGCTCAGGGTGGGAGTTGTCGCTGTCACCAGTGGAGAACTGTTTCGCAAAGGGAATTATCTCATCACCGCGGCACGTTTTTCAGCTGAACAAGTCAATAAGAATGGCGGTATAAAGTCGAACGGTAAAATATATAAAGTCAAGCTGTTCCCGGCAGATAGCGGAGGCTCAGCTGAGGTGGCCGCAAAAGTTGCGGAGCGTCTTATAAAAAAGGATGATGTCTCAGTAATAGTTGGTGGCGTAAGCAGCGAGGTTGCCCTTGCCGTTGCGGAGGTGTGTGAGCAGTACAGGGTCCCTTTCATAACGCCAATTGCGGGGACGAACAGACTCACAGCCTTGAAATTTTCTTTCCGTGTCTCGTATACAAATAAGGTGCAGGGGCGTGCCCTTGCGAGTTTTGCCGTTAAGGATTTAGGAAGTGCGCCAGTGGGAATCCTTTATTCGGCTGGCAGCCCTTACAGTGCCGAGCTGGCCCGGTATTTCAAACAGTATTATGAGAAAAAAGGCGGAACTGTCTCTGCAATGGAAAGCTATACCCCCGGAGACAGAGAATACAAAAAACAGCTAAAAACAATTGTTGACTCAGGGGCTGATATTTTGTTTCTCCCAAACAATACAAAGAAGATTCAGCTGCAGGCGGCGCAGGCCCGCAAGCTCGGATTTGAAGGAACTTTGCTGGGGGGCGATTCCTGGGATCCTGTTGATCTGGTGCGCAACAAACTTTTTCTGAACAGCTACTATGCTGACCACTGGATTCCCGGTCTGCCGCTCGAGGGAGAGGTTGAGTTTGAGAGGGAGTTCAGGAAACAGACCGGAGCCGAGGCTACGGAGCTTGAAGCTCTGACCCGCGATGCAATGATGAGTTTGTTTGCCGCTGTCAGAATCGGGAATTCAGTTGATCCTCAGAATATTCATGATGTTCTGGTGGATATGCCGCCCTTTCACGGAGTCACCGGGAATTTTGATTACAATAATGACGGGGACCCGGATAAGGACGTAATAATATCCACCATTCGTGACGGGAAGGCGGAAGTTAAGGATATCATCCCTGTTGAATAGCTCTTGCCAGATCGGTTCCCGCTTGCCTGACTTCGTCCATGATTGACTGGTGTTCAGCGATGATGCCTTTGTCGAAAAGACGCAGAACGGGGAGTTCGGCTACTATTTCAAAGCCGAGTGCCTGAAGGGGCATGCGCATGGCTTCAAGAGTGAATCCCATATCTTTTCTGTCATTCTGTTCAGCAATGGCCCCGATCACGGCTTTCCGTCCCTGTCCGGCCAGTCTGCTGGACCAGTTCCGTGGGCGGGTGTCTTCAAAGTCGTAGTAACAGTACATGCGGTCGATAAATGCTTTCATCCATGCTGTTACGTTGTAGTTATGCACTGGGGAAATGAGCACGAGTCCTTTAGATTCTTCAATCAGAGGATAAAGTGTTGTCATATCATCTTCGAACCGCAGGCACGCTTTTTCCTTTCTGCATATTTCGCATCCTACGCAGGGCTTGTACTCCAAGTCCCGCAGGTGTACCGCGTTTGCCTTCAGGTCGTGGTTACGAACCTCATCAAGTATTTCTCCCAGCATTTTATGCGAATTGCCTTTTTTTCTGGGGCTGCCTTCAATTCCAAGTATCATTTTTACTCCTTTGGGGGCGCACAGTTAATCCATAAAATTATCATGGGGCAGATAAGATATGGCTCATAACTTTCAGAAGAGAAATGTGGTTATAAAGCTTAGCGCTCATCAAATAATTAAGTGGCATATCTGTGAAGTAAAAGCAAAATCGCCCGCATAGAAGACATGCGGGCGATTTTGGTAATCGAGGCTATGTAAAGGTAGGTTTACATGTTCAAAATTTAGTGGTCACAGGTATTGGAACCTGTCTGCAGTGTTCCTGCAAGGTAGCTGGAAACTACGTTTTCCGGTGCTTCGGCAGGGGAACCTACGATGACTTTAACTCCCGCATCGGTGAACAGGGACTGTGCACGTGAGCCCATTCCGCCGGCCAGTACGAGCTGTACGCCCTGATCAGCAATCCATTTGGGCAGAACACCCGGTTCGTGGGGCGGAGGTGTTTCCATATTGGTTGCCACAATTCCTTTGGTTGCAACGTCTATGTCCATGAGTGCGAATTGTTCGCAATGGCCGAAATGCATGCAGAGTTTACCTGCCGCAACCGGAACTGCTATTCTTACCATACCGTTCTTTGCGGATAGATCATCAACTTTAACCATTTCGTTGTTCTCCTGAAGAGTATCAGTGAGGTTGAGCATGGGTTTAATGATGGTGTTCAGGGCCTTACCGGTGGGACTGTCGTGGTCGACCCGAACCAGAGGATATCCTTCATCACCGGATCTTCCCACTTCGGGATCAAGGGGAATGCGTCCAAGGAAATTCACCCCGGTTTCACGGGCGAGCTCTTCACCGCCGCCGGAATTGAAAATATTGTGCACGTTACCGCAGTCGGGGCAGACGAAACCGCTCATGTTCTCAACGATTCCGAGAACAGGGTTGCCAACCTGCTTGCAGAAGTTGACGGAACGGCGGACATCGTCAACAGCAACGCCCTGAGGTGTTGTAACGATTACGGCGTGGGCGTCGTTTCCAAGGGTCTGCAGAGCGGAAAGGGGCTCGTCTCCTGTTCCGGGAGGGCAGTCCACAACTAGGAAATCAAGGTCGTTCCAGGCAACATCCTGAACGAACTGTTTGATCATGCCGATTTTAACGGGACCACGCCAGATAACCGGATCATCTTTACTGGGCAGCATGAACCCGAGTGACATAACCCAGAGGTTGCTGGACCAGGAAATCGGCTCAATGATGTCGTGCCCGATATGCGGCTTTTCATCTTCAAGGCTCAGCAGGCGGGGAACGCTGGGGCCGTGGACATCCACATCCAGAAGACCTACCTGCTTGCCTGCAAGTGAAAGGGCTACTGCAATGTTGGTTGCAACGGTACTTTTACCAACTCCACCTTTACCGGAAATAACAACAATTTTATGTTTGATTCTGGAAAGGGCCTTTTTCAGTTTCATATCCTCGGGGCTGCAGCCCTGAGAGGAGCATCCGGAACCGGAAGAAGAACAGCTTCCGCAAGCATGATCACTCATATATAAATCTCCTGCCCCTCTGGATTGTGAGGGGGTTTCGTTTGGTGGGCAGCATTATCGGCGGACCCATAAGAGTCCGCCTTGCTGAAAACATTCAGGATAATCTAAGGACTGACACGTCCTTGTCAATGCCTGAAACACGAACATGGAATGTTCAGTCATGCCCGCACACAAGGGAGAGGAGAAATAGGCATGACTGAACAGAAGTGAAAAGTCTTACCAGTGTCCCGGTTTATCTGCTTCACTGGCAGTTTCCAGCTTGCCCTCACGGAAGGCTGCAACGGCATCACCGACTGTTCCGCCGCTGACGAGATGGACTTTGATTTTGCCTTTTTCGAGAGCGGTGAAAGCCTTGGGGCCGACATGACCGGTAATGACGGCTTTGGCTCCGGTTGCAGCTACATTCTGGGCGGACTGGATTCCGGCTCCCTGTGCAGCGTTCAGGTTCTGGTCATTATCTACAAATTCGTATTCATCCGAATCCGTGTCGCAGATGAGGAATCCTTTTGCGCGACCGAAACGGGGGTCTATTTCACTGTTTAAATCATTTCCCTGACAACTGATTGCGATTTTCATATTAGTATCTCCTTGGTCCGGAACTTAAGGATGGTTCAGCCATTCGGCCTCTTCCCTGTCCGGTTCGCTGGTTCCTGAAAGCACGGCCACCCTGACCGCATCTGCCGGGCCTTCCGACTCTTCCGCCGCAGCCGGGCATGATATAGTTTTCAAGGCGGTTCTGTTGATAAGCTTCCAGAATTTCATCAACCACTCCCCTTATCCAGGGAATGACTCTGACGCCTGACTGTTCCAGTTCATTTACGGTACAGCCGCAGATGGCGCCGCATATTAAAAACGTTGCCCCGCAGGTCATAATGGCGGATGTCCTGTCCTTTGGGTCTTTTGAGGGAAGGGATAGGTAACCTGCGGGGCAAATTTTATTGTCTTCCACACGAAACATTTTCAGTTCCGATGCATTGTCAAAAACTGAGGCAAGCCTGTCTTTGTAACAAGCTAAACAAAGCAGCTTCGAGTTGTTATTGCTTTCTTCGTTTCCTCTCATGGAAAGCAATAGAGCATAGGGCGTGCCTTTTAAACTTTTGTCATTTGTTTCAGTGTCTTATAGGATAGAGAAGGCGGAGGAAGGATGTTCTTTGGGCTTAAAATTAGCCACGCAGGAGCATGTAAGGCGAGTTATGCGCCCTTGTCGGCGCAGCGGGATAAAATGCGGCGAAGAGTATCTTTTGAGATATCCAGCTCGCGGCAGGTGACCATTTTTTTACCGTTATTGCGTTCCAGAGCTCTCTTGGCTGCAAGGCATTTTATTTCTTCCATTGTTCTAGGGATATCGTCAGAACTTGCAGTGGGCTGTTCTTGCGGTTGCAGATATTCAGGAAGATGCTCTACCTGAATAAAACCTGAAGGACAGAGGATAAATGAAAATTCGAGGATGTTCTCCAACTCCCGGACGTTACCGGGGAAGGGGTGGCGCATCAGTATCTGTAATGCATCTTCGGAAACACCATCTATTTCCTTGCCCTGCAGGGCGTTCAAACGGCTGATGAAATGGTTGATCAAAAGCGGGATGTCCTCAACCCGGTCTTTGAGTGGAGGGAGGGTGAGGGTAACAACATTAAGGCGGTAGTACAGGTCTTGTCTGAAGGCGCCCTGTTCAACCAGTTCGGAGAGGTTCTTGTTTGTGGCGGCAACAACCCGGACGTTTGTTTTTACGCTTTCCACGGCCCCAAGTGGTTCGAAAGTCTTTTCCTGTAATACCCGCAGGAGCTTTACTTGGAGTTTGGCTGGCATGTCTCCGATTTCATCAAGGAAGATAGTTCCGCCTGCTGCCAGCTCGAAGCGTCCGGCTTTGTCCTTGCGGGCATCGGTAAAGGCTCCCTCTTTATAGCCGAAAAGCTCGGATTCAAGAAGATTGTCGGGCAGAGCTCCGCAGTTAACGGCCACGAAAGGCCCGTCTTTACGTTCACTCAGGTTGTGGATTGCCCGGGCGAAGAGTTCTTTACCTGTGCCGGATTCACCAAGCAGCAGTACGGTGGCTTCGCTTTTGCTGACCTGCGGGAGGATGGAAAAAACCTTTGCCAGCGGTTCGCTTTTTCCAATGATGTCTTCAAAGCGCCATGATTCCTCGACTTCCCGGCGAATGATCTGGATATCTGTCAGGTCGCGGAAGCTTTCAACACCTCCGAGAAGATTCCCTGTTGCATCAACAAGCGGAGATGCGCTGATGGAAACGGGAACTTTGCGCCCATCTGCGTGGATGAAAAAAATTGATTTATTACTGATGCGCCCGCAGTCTTTCATGCAGGACCGCAGAGCGCAGTCGCCATCGCAGAGGCTGGAGTGAAAAACCTCCCAGCATTTGGAACCCACCGCTTCTTCAGCAGGTATGCCTGTTATGCGGCTGGCTGCTTCATTGAAAAAAGTGATGTTCCAATCCAGGTCAACCGTGAAAACTCCGTCAGCCAAAGAGTCAAGAACTGCGGAACACGGTAGGTTGCTGGGGAATTTCATAATAATATCTCCGAGGCTCAAGCCTTTTTTCTAACCACTTGCGGTTTGGTATTTAATATTCTTCAGCCCGTTTTTAGGTTTTTTCCGGGCGTTGGCGGAGCTGATAGAAGTAACAACCGGAAATAGCTTTCAATACTTGAAATATGGACCGAACGAACAGTCAACAGGATTCCAGTTTTGATGTCTGTCGGAAGCGTTTAATATTAAAAGACTTCAGGTATTGATCTAAGATCAAAAAAGTCTGAGTCAATGAGGAAAGCATCCGCATGTTGATCGCAGACCAAAAGAAAAGGCCTCCGGCACGGCTCACGGAGAGCCGCCGGAAGCCTTGGATGCACTGTAAAGTATGGCTAGGCTTTCTCTGCGCGGGCCTTACGGAGCCATTCGTACCATGATTCAAGGCCTTCCCTTGTACGGCAGGAAAGGGGAAACAGCTCAATGTCCTTGTTGAGCTTGCGGGCATGGTCCTTGGCCTTGTCCAGATCAAAGTCAACGTAAGGAAGAAGGTCCACCTTGTTGAGGATCATTACTGAAGAAATATGGAACATGAGGGGGTATTTTTCCGGCTTGTCGTCTCCTTCGGTGACGGTGAGGAGGGTTATCTTGTGATCCTCGCCCACATTGAATTCGGCGGGACATACAAGGTTACCGACATTCTCCACAAAAAGGATATCAAGACCTTCAAGGTCAAGCAGGGAAAGAGCTTCCTTGACCTGACTGGAGTTGAGATGGCAGCCTCCCTCAGTATTGATCTGAACAGCCTGCGCACCGGTCGCGGCAACTCTGCGGGCATCGTTATCAGTCTGAAGGTCGCCTTCAATAACGGCCATTTTGAACTCGTCCTTAAGGTCGGCGAGAGTTTTTTCCAGAAGGCTGGTTTTGCCGGAACCCGGAGAACTCATAAGATTGAGGCAGAGTATATTGTTTTCGTCAAAGAACTGTTTCAGTTCATCTGCAATTCTGTCATTCGCTTCCAGAATATTGCGTACCACGGGTATTTCGCCCATTTTGATCTCCTTTCCTTAAAGACATGAAAGTTCAGGTTGCTGAAAAATATCACGCAATGAAATGCGGTTACGGGCAGCCTGCTATTCAACCTCAATGCTTTCGATTTGCAGTTCCTTTCCCTGAAGGACCTCATGACCAATTTCCAGACCGCATTCCGGGCAGGCCATATATAGTTTGTCTTCAGGGATGAATTCCTTTTTGCAGCCTCCGCAGCGGACCTTGATGGGAATTTCGTTCACCACCAGCACTGATCCTTCAAGCGGGGTGCCGATAGTGACAGCCTCCCACCCGAAAACCAGCGCGTCGGAAACAACTCCCGCAAGAGCTCCGTTGCCTACAGTGACCTTTTTCAGTTCGGCACCGGGCTGTTTTCCCATTTCCTCTTCGATGATTGCTAATATGCTTTGCGCAATTGACATTTCGTGCATGAATTTGGACTAACTCAAAAAATAAACTGGGGCAAGGTGCATGAGCGTATAATTCCGTAAGGTTTTCCGGGAGAAATTTTATAAGAGTATTTGCCTGTTATCCCGGCAATTTTATGTATGAATAACGATTATGCCACTGGGATTGATTTAATCAGATGTCCTGACGCTATACCTTGCAAGAGTTTTAAAGCTTGAGTATGTGGAGAGAGTGTTTTATCCATGTGCCGTTTTTAGGAGCGGTATTTCAGGAAAAAGGGATTTGATAATGATTCGGTTGCTGACTGTTGTGACCGGATTTTTGTTTGATCCGGCCTGAAGAATAACTTTTTACGCACCCGGTTTTTCCGGACTCTGGAGGACGTGTAGATGTATGTGGGACTGAAAATGCTCAAGGACTTTGTCACCGTTACACCTGATACTCTTGTGAAGGATGCGGACAAAATTCTGGAAGACAATCAGTTGTGGATGCTTCTGGTCAAGGAGGGAGATGAACTCGTTGGCTATGTCACCAAGGAAGATGTCCGGGCTGCACTGCCTTCCGTGATCAATTCTCTGGATAAGCATGAATTGAGCTACCTGCTCAGCAAAATCACTGTCCGGGAGGTTGTACGCAAAAGCATTACGACTATTCCTCCTGAGACCGAGATTGAGGCCGCCGCGGATCTCATGTTTGAAATGAATCTTTCCGGTCTGGCTGTTGTTGACGAGAACAAAAAGCTTATCGGTTATATCAACCGCAACAAGATGCTTGAGCTTCTGGTAGAGGAAATGGGGCTCAAGCAGGGTGGTAGTCGCATCGTAGTTGATGTTGAAGAGCGGACCGGTGTCCTTTATGAAATGGCGGGAATTATTTCGAACATGAAATACAGCATTACCAGTACCGGGGTTTTTCACTACAAGAACCGCAGAATGGTTGTAGTCCGTGTGGCGACCGAGGATGCCCGGCCCATAGTTGATGCTATCCGTGAGCGCGGGTATAAAGTTGTAGGCCCGGAAGATTTTATGGACGAATGGAAGCAGTAACTTTTTTCTGATTGATCATGTCAGCCCCGGAGTCTTTGGCTTCGGGGCTTTTTTTTGAATTGTATTTTTGCTGGCTTTGTTGTTTTTATCTTGTTGAAAGTATATAATGAAGTTCCGAGAATCTTTTTATGGAGTACATCAGATACTTTCCCTGCTGTCTTCTGATTTTGTCAGCAGAACTAATTGAGAACTTATGAAGTATTTATTTGCGAAACTGATGATTTATGCAGTTCTTTTGCTGCTTCCGCTTGATGGACATTCTCATGAGAGCGGAGTCAGAATTTTTACGGAGATTTCTCCCCCGGCAGCCATGTATCTCAGCAACGGCTCACTGGGAGGGTTCGGGGTTGATATTGTCAGAGCTCTTCAAAAGGAAATCGGGGATGAAACAGCCATCGAGGTTGTGCCCTGGGCCAGAGGATACAAATTTTTAAATGAAAAACCGGGGGTGGCTTTGATGCCTACAACCCGTACTCCCGACCGGGAAGCTTTATTCCAGTGGGTGGGCCCTCTGATGACAATAAACTGGACTATGTACGGGCTGTCAGGCAGTGATCTGAATATAGAAAATCTCGATGATGCCAGATCTGCAGCAGGAATAGGGGTTTACCGTGAAGATATAAGAGCCCGTTTCCTCAAAGAAAGTGGATTTACCAATCTTCAGACAGTTGAATCTCAGGATATCAATTTAAAGAAATTGCTGAGGCATCGAATCGCCCTGATAGTATCATCGGATATAGGTATGAAGGCCTATTATGACAGGGATAAAAATTTGCGTGGAAAAATAAAGCCGGTACTGTCTTTTCGCACTGTGGACCTCTATCTTGCCTTTTCAAAAGATACAAACCCTAAGATAGTGGAAAAATGGAATAATGCTTATGAAAAGCTCGCCCGTACCGGAGTTATTTCTGAAATTCAGGGCAGGTGGAAGTAGTTTTTTGAGGCTAGCAGGCTTTTTCTTTCTGCATTTCCAGCAAATCTGCGACAGAACACGCATCCACCAGCCCCCTGCCGTGCAGGAAGTCAAGAAATATACAGGCTTCTTCGAGTCTGTCATTCAGGCAGAGTGCTTTTCTCAGGTAGGCTACACATTTTTTTAGATCACCCATTTCATAATGCACCCTTGCAATGTTCAGGCACAGGTGCTCATCTTCCTCAACGAGTTTCTCTGCTCTTCCGTAGTATTCCAGAGCCTGTTCGTGCATACCGTGCTTGCGTAGCGAAATTCCGAATTCATTGAACAGGTGCTTATGCTGCTGCTCATAGCTTGCTTCAATACATACCAACCTTCTGAAAACATCGTCTGCCCTGCTTATTTCGCCCCGGTCCAGATATATCAGGCCAAGCCCGAAATTGACCCTGACATTGATTTCGTCCAGGCTGAGTGCTTTGGAAAATTCATGTTCAGCGCTGTATAGTTCCTGGTTTCGGCGGTGTCTTTCTCCCAGCATTATGCTTTGCTCAAGCTTGTGCATCTGGGGGATTACCTTTTGTGAAAAAAGTTCAGGTTCCGGGCTGTAATTGTCAAGAAAAGCATCCATTTCAACAGCCACACGTGGTCCTGAGGGAATATATTTATCGTTAATGGGCTGAACCTGGAGAACTCCGTTTTCCTGCTCTTCCGCATACCAGTATGTAGTGTTTTCCGTGCGCCTTTTTGTCGTTCCAGTCCCTATCACCGACAAGGTCTTTGCTGAAAATACGCCCTGTATTCTTTCTTTACCCCTCACCTTAAACTCCATAAAAGAAAATTTGTATCAGAATGAATTATACTCTTTCAGTGAGAGAGGGCAAACATCTTTGTGTAAAAATAATATGTATACAAAAAATAAGGCTGCCCCTATTAATAGAGACAGCCTTAAGCCACTGTAGTGGGCATAGAATACTGGTATGTAAACAACTCCTTAACGGAGTTACACAGCTTCGTAGTACTGCGTTCTAGCCGCAGCTTCCGGAGCAGGAGCCGCACTCTCCGCCACCAAGCTCCAGTTTGGAGTCGATGACAAATCCTGTGTAGCTCAGGTCTACCCTGAATGGGCTTCCCTGTTCGTTGAGTTCTTTGTCGATAAGGAAGGCAAAGCCTTCTGATTCGAGTTTTTCATCAGATTCTTTTGGCTCATCCAGAGCCAATGCCAGCCTGGGGCCAGCTCAACCGCCAGTGGCGAGATAAATACGGATAGGGGTCCTATCTTTATCTGCAAAATAGTTTTCAAGCTGTTTTTTTGCAGCTTCGGTAAGTTCAACCATTTTTTCCTCCTCATAGGATTTGTCTATCCAAAATAAGTTTTATATCAGCTTTTGTCAATTGCAGCGAGTTGACCTAGTCCCTTCCTTCGGGTAGGAAATACAGTTTGGAAAGAGTATTAGATATTCTCAATTTTTTGATTTAAGATATTTCATCAACAGACTGACAACCAGGTGCTTTATGCGCCCATGGGAGACCTCAGCATGAAAACAAAGGATATCATCCTCGCAACCGCCAAGGAAATGATCTCAGAGGTTGGCTTTCACAAAGCCACCACGGCCAACCTAGCTAAAACCGCGAATATTTCTGAAGGAACAATCTACAGACATTTTGAAAGTAAGGAAGATATCCTTCTGCACATTCTGGCTGCTCTTGAAGAGCAGTTCTCCTATTACATTGAAGATATCCGTAAAAAGCTTGATGTAAATGAGTGCTCTCTTGAGCAGATCATGAATGATTATTTTGTCTTTGTTGAAAAGAATGAAATAGACATGAAGATCATGCTTTCCACTTATGGTCTTCTGGATTCTTCAAAGCGTCTTATGGCTGTATTCATGAAGAATCTCGAGCTGGTACTTGAAGAGTGTGTGAGACTTGGAGTGGAAAAAGGTGAACTTAAGCAGGTCAAGGTTGAAGATAATGCAACTGTTGTCATGACCATTATTTTCGGTCTGACCAGAATGCATCTCTACTGGCCTGATGAAAGGGATGTAAGAGCGGAAGCCGTTGAATTCTGTCGCCGCAGTCTCTGTAATTAAAAGTTGCAAGTCATAAATTCAAAAGAGCTGCTCCATAGGGTGCAGCTCTTTTTTTTGATTGGCAAGATTAAAAAATGCGCTGCCTCCGGTTTGGAGACAGCGCATTTCTTCGTTATTGATCATATCCAGGATTAGCTTTCCTGGGTCTGGGCTGAGCTGTCGCCCTTGAGGGCTGCAAAGTGTTTGCGGGTCTCTGCGGCTACTACCGGAGAGAGCATTAACAGCCCGATAAGGTTCGGGATGGCCATAAGTCCGTTAAGGGTGTCGGAGATGTTCCAGACAAGGCTGAGCTTGGCCATTGCGCCGATACCGACGAAGAGAATGAAAACCAAACGGAAAGGTAATATTGCTTTCACGCCCATCAGGTATTCCATGGATTTTTCACCATAGTAGCACCAGCCGAGGATGGTGGAGTAAGCAAAAAGAACCAGACCGATAGTTACGATATGGGCTCCACCGGGCATTCCTGCGGAAAAAGCCATGGTGGTCAGTTCCGCGCCGGTTTCACCGTTGGACCATACTCCGGTAAGGATGAGAACCAGTCCGGTCATGGTGCAGACAACCAGAGTGTCGATGAAAGTCTGGGTCATGGAGACAAGTGCCTGAGTTACAGGGCTCTTTGTCTGTGCGGCTGCAGCTGCGATAGGAGCACTGCCAAGTCCGGATTCGTTGGAGAAAACTCCGCGGGCAACACCCATTCTGATGGCAAGCATAACTGTCGCACCGGCGAATCCGCCTACAGCGGAGGTGGGGTTGAATGCCTGGCTCACGATCAGTTCGAGAGCTGCGGGGACACCTGAGAGGTTGCTCAGGATGATGTAGGTGGCGCCGCCCATGTAGAATACGATCATGATCGGCACGAGCATTCCGGTTACTTTACCGATTTTCTTGATACCGCCGAGAATAACGGCAGCGGTGAGCAGCATAAGGGTCAGCCCGGTAATCATCGGTGAAATTCCGTAGGTTGCCTGAACTGCGTCGGCAACGGAGTTGGACTGTACCATGTTACCGATTCCGAAGGCGGCAAAAGATGCGCAGATTGCGAAGATGGTTCCCAACCAGGGCATATTCAGGCCTTTGGAAATATAGTACATGGGTCCACCGCTCATTTCACCGTTTTCATCTACTTCCCTGTATTTAACGGCGAGAACTGCTTCAGCATATTTGGTGGCCATGCCGACAAGCCCGGTAATCCACATCCAGAACATTGCGCCGGGGCCACCGATAGCAACAGCGGTTGCAACACCTGCGATGTTACCGGTCCCAACGGTAGCTGAAAGCGCTGTCATAAGAGCCTGGAAGTGGGTGATGTCGCCGGGCTCATCTGTGTCTTCTTTTCTTTTGATCAAAGCAAGGTACAGGGCGTACCAGAGTTTTCTGAACTGAAGCCCGCGCAGAGTAAAAGTAAGCCAGAAGCCGGTTCCCACCAGCAGGACCAGCATGGGCGGGCCCCATGCGAAAGCACCGATCTTTCCGACTATTGCATCAAGTGAAGTTAAAAAATCCATAAATCATTCCCTTTGTTTTAGATAGCACCACAAACTCAGGTCGAGACTATTACAGTCTGCAGTCTGAACCCCTTACAAAATATTTGTCTGAGGTTTCTACCTAAGAGTGAAGATATGCGCAAGATTTTTATGTAATATTATTTTTTATTCAAAATAATATCGAGTCTCATGCGGATTGTTCAAATGAAATTGCGTTTGTGTTTTTCCAAAAAATGTAATTGATCATCAAATATGCATTGCTTTCTTTGGTACAACAGTTGCTTTGAAATGAGTGTTAATTTTCATTTTTCATTAGATAGATGGATTTTCATTGCGTTTTAAGTAAAATTACATGGTGTTATTTTGCTTAAAAGCAAAGAATTACACTTTTGTTGTGCGAAGGGTGCATGAAATTGCACTTTTGTGAATCTGCGCTCTGCACATAAATTCAAAGGAGAAGATAAAGTTGGCTAAAAAAAAGAGTAAGTCTGCAAAAAAAGCAGGGGCAGTAAACAGGAGCGGAAAGGGCGGAATGGTTGCAGCCGTAGTGGGTGCTTTACTGGTCGGGATTTATCTCGGTGGGGTTGTGGTCCCGGCATTCAAGGATTCCGCCGAGCCACATTCATCTTCCGGCAGTGCGCAGACTACAGGGCAGCAAATTGAACAGGCCCAAAAAATGGCTGAGAGTCAGCCCGATTCATGGAAGGTCTGGGCTAACCTTGGTAATCTTTATTATGATAACGATGAACATGCGAAAGCCATAGAAGCATATAAAAAGGCTCTGGCTATTGAGCCTCATGAGCCGCATGTATTGACTGACCTGGGGGTCATGTACAGACGTAACGGAAACCCCAAAAAGGCAGTTGAAACGTTTGATCTTGCGATCATTGCAGCTCCTGACCATGAAACAGCAAGGTTTAATAAAGGAATTGTTCTTTACTACGACATCAAAGACAAAGAAGGGGCGCTTAAGGCATGGAAAGGATTGGTTGATCTTAACCCTCAGGCAAAGACTCCCGGCGGTAAACTGGTCAGGGACATGATAAATGAATTGAGGTGATAGTATACCGGGGAAGGCCTTTCGCTTTCCCCGGAATGTCGGTCAATTAATTATACTAATGGAGTTAATTACGTCTTACCCCTATGGGTGTTGAAGGAAGTTGCAATGCTTCCACATAGTGATTCGCTATTTTAATAGTACGATATGCATTAAATTGGTTGAAGTGTATTGTCCTCATTCATAATTGTTGCGGAAATCTGCTTGGATAATTTTTGCTTATTGTCTTGCAGTTACAGATTTATTTCTGCTATTCCTCTAAAAGATTTATACCCTTGATTAAATCTGGCAGCGCTGTCTTGATGATCTGTCGTGCCTTGTTTATTCCTCTTTCGTTTCCGGGGTGGAATTCAGTTATGCCAAGACCTGAAATTTCCAATCTGGAGTGAAGTTCTTTAATAATTTTGAGAAGATTTCCCAGGAGCAGCCCATCCGGAGGACTTTTCTTGGAATGTGGAAAGCCCATGGGGTTGATCGCATCAACATCTAGGTGGATGTATACTCTGGTGAATCCCGCTCTTTTTATCTGCCCGGCCAGCCATGACGGATCGCGTTCCAGTTCTCCGGGACCGAAAAAGGGTACTTTGTTGACCACAATATATTCAAGTTCATGTGGGTCAAAAACACGGGGGCCGGCACAGAATACCTGTTCCGGTTTAAGGGGGGCAAATATGGAGTTGTTTATCTCTGCTCCTGCCAGTCCCAGTATGGCTGAGAGGGCCATGCCCTGAAAACGTCCTGACTTTGAAGAGAGCGGGGTATTGAGATCTGGGTGGGCGTCAAACCATATCAGGGCAAGATTCTCTTCATGCTTGCGGTTCAGCCATGTAACGGGAACCGCATCCGTTGAGCAGTCTCCGCCAATCAGCAGGACCCGGTCAGGATCCTCTTTCTGTAAAATTGAGCCTGCTAGGCGAAACTGTTCGATAATGTCTTTTTTACCGACGATTGAATCGTTATGTTTCAGTTCATAAAAAGGGGCTACCTTCACCTCTTTGGGAGAAGGCAGCCCTTGAATATTATCGGCCAGCTCATATGCTCCTTTAAACAAAGCTTCATTGTCTATGGAACCTTGCCATTGCGGATAAATGAGAGTCAGGTCTTTCAAATCGTATCGTCCGGTTTAAAAAGTTTAAGCCTAAGAGCATTGGTTACTACAGTAACAGAGCTCAGAGACATGGCTGCCGCTGCAAACATCGGGGAAAGAGTGGGGCCGCCGAACACATGCAAGGCTCCGGCAGCAACAGGAATTCCCAATACATTGAAAGCGAATGCCCAGAACAGGTTCTGTTTGATATTGCGTACTGTAGCTCTGCTGAGTGCCAGTGCAGTAAGAGCTCCGTTCAAATCTCCTTTCATCAGTACAACGTCTCCCGACTCAATTGCAACATCAATTCCTGTACCCATTGCAATGCCCAGATCCGCGGAAGCAAGTGCAGGGGCATCATTGATACCGTCTCCAACCATGGCAACTCTGTTGCCTTTTTCTTTTTCACGGTTGACGACTTCGGCTTTGCGGTCCGGCATAACCTGTGCGATGACCTCGTCAATTCCTGCTTTTGCAGCGATTGCTTTTGCAACCCTTTCATTATCCCCGGTGAGCATTACGGTTTTAATACCCAGTTCATGAAGTTTTTTTACCGTGGCCTGTGTTTCGTCCTTTATGCGGTCGGCAACAGCCAGAATTCCGGCAAGTCTGCCGTTCTTGGCAATATACAGCGGGCTTTGCCCGGCTTCAGCGAAAAGGGATGCGGCCTTTTTTGCCTCTTCATTTTCCAGATCGGCAATGGAGTTCTGTTCAAGGTAACGGATATTGCCCAGATGCAGGGAATGTCCGCCGGTGTCTGTGGATATTCCCAGACCGGAAACCGCATGGAAAGAAGTTGTTTCCGGGAGTGTTATATCAAGTTCTTCCACCGCCCTGACTACAGCTCTGGCCAGAGGGTGTTCCGATTGCTGCTCAGCAGAAGCGGCGAGAGCAATCAGGGTGTTCCTATCCTCTCCCGGCATAGTGAAAATATCCACAACTTCAGGCCTTCCATAGGTAAGGGTCCCGGTTTTGTCGAAGATCATTGTGTCAATTTTCCCGGCTGTTTCAAGCGCTTCTCCTGACTTGACAAGCACTCCGAGCTGAGCACCGCGTCCGGTTCCGACCATGATTGCCGTGGGAGTGGCTAGCCCCATGGCACAGGGGCATGCAATGACCATTACACTGATGAAGATGCGCAGTGCAAAAGTGAAAGGTTCTGCGCTGAAGAAAAACCAGCTCAGTCCCGATAAGATACCCACAGCCATAACTGCGGGGACAAAGTAGTAGCTGACAGTGTCTGCAAGGCTGGATATGGGGGCTTTGGACCCTTGAGCTTCCTGTACCAGTTTAATTATGCGCGCGAGTACTGTGTTTTCGCCTACTTTCGTCACTCTGACCTTAAGTGCTCCTCCGCCCGTGTTTACCGTACCACCGGCAACATCGTGCCCTTTGGATTTGGTTACGGGCATGCTTTCACCGGTCAGCATGGATTCATCCACATCAGAGTGGCCTTCATAGACCTTGCCGTCAGCGGCAATCCTGTCTCCCGGACGGATAAGTATCGAGTCTCCGGGACCGATCTCTTCCACCGGGATAGTTGTTTGTTCTCCATTCTGGAGCAGAATAGCCTTGGCAGGAGTAAGGTCCATGAGTTTTTCAATTGCTTCTGATGTGCGTGAACGGGCCCGGACTTCCTGATATTTACCAAGTGAAATGAGGGTAAGGATTGTGGCGGCGGACTCAAAGTACAGGTCCATTGCCTTGGCATGTGCGTCTATGCCGATCATTATCTCTACAAGATTCCATAACGAATAAACAAAAGCCGCAGAGGTTCCGACCGCAATAAGGGAGTCCATGTTGGGGGCGCCGCGAAACAGGTTCGGAAATCCGTGCAGGTAGAAATCTTTTCCAAACCAGAGCACCGGAGTGGTAAGCACAAGCTGAATAAGCGCAAAGCCGAGGGGGGATACTCCCGGATCGATTGCATCAGGCAGAGGCATGCCTACCATGTGTCCCATGGTTATGATCAGAAGCGGAATGGTGAAAGCAAGGGCATAAATCAGATTGTTTTTCATTCTGCCGAGTTTGGCCTCGTTTTCTGCCTTGCGCTCATCAAATGATTTTTTAGCGTCATGGGAAGATTGCACTTCACCTGAATCAAATCCCGCATCACTGATTACCTGCCTTATATCTCTAAGCGAGATCAGGGATGGATCGAACTTCAGGGATGCTGTTTCCGTAGCGAGGCTTACCTGTGCCAGTTGCATTCCGTCCTGAGCATTCAGAACCCTTTCAAGGCGTGAAGAGCAGGCAGAGCAGGTCATGCCTGTAATTGGTAATGTTAATTCAGATCCTTCAACTTTTTCTTCCGCTCCGAATCCGGACATCTGCACCGAGGCAATAATCTCTTTTGTGGAAATCATGTCCGGGTTATAGTCGACAGTCATGGTTTCCGAAGCTAGGTTAACTGTGGCTTTATGAACACCTTCCATATTGGAGACAACCCTTTCAAGTCTTGATGAGCAGGCAGAGCAGGTCATCCCGTTTATGTCGAATTTTGCTTCCATTTCTGAAATCCTTATTTGCCGGGCAGCTTGCATTGCCCGGTTACATTTTTTATAGCTACACCCGTCAGGGAGTTTTGATGTGATTTGAACAGTTTTGAAAATAAGAATCAACTTCTTTCAGGAGCGCTTTACATGACAGAACAAAAGATCATCCTTTCGGAAAAGGCTATGGCCCGCACTTTGGACAGGCTGGCTTCTGAGATAACTGAACGCAGGGGGGATGATGATAATCTGGCCATCATCGGTATCCAGCGTCGTGGAGCGGACCTTGCCGAGCGTCTGAAAGAACTTCTTGATGAGCGTCTTGGCAGAAAGATACCTCTTGGGAAGCTTGATATCAATCTATACCGGGATGATTGGACCAATTTAACCAGACAGCCGAGTATCAACTGCACGGAAATCCCGTTTGATATTGAAAAGGCCTCAGTTATTCTGGTTGATGACGTATTATTTTCCGGCAGGACCGTTCGGGCTGCCCTTGAAGCTGTCCTTGATTTCGGACGTCCGAAGCGTGTAGAGCTTCTGGTGCTGGTTGACCGTGGTCACCGTGAATTGCCGATTCGCGCAGACTATGTCGGTAAGGAAGTAAAGACTTTTGAAAATCAGCATGTGAACGTACTTGTCCGGGAAAGAGATGAGGAAGACAGGGTCGTTCTGATTCAGTCTTGAGAAATGGTTAACTAGTCAGGACCGCTGACTGATCTGCTCTCCGGGTGAAAGAAAAAAGCTTGTGATACCGTGAAGGGTATGGAAGCAGGCAGAGCAGGACCTTTGGCGTAGTCTGATTTGAATATTAAATTATAAATCGCGCTAAACGCATTGTTATATAATGGAAGAATGGAATTCAAAATTTTCTGAGGACTGTTCAGTCAGTCTTATCGGCATGGCCGGGGCGGGAAAGTCTACTCTTGCCCCTCTGCTGGCGGGCAGGCTCGGCTGGGAACATATAGATACTGACAGCGTGATTGAGGCCTATTACGGCCGTTCCCTTCAGGATATAGTCGATCATTTGGGGGTGCCTGAATTTCGCAAGGCGGAAGAGTATATTCTTTCGAGTCTCGGAGTTGTACGCACAGTTGTTTCAACCGGGGGAAGTGTTGTGTACGGCCCTTTGGCAATGCAGAGGCTGAAGGGGCTTGGCCCTGTGGTGTATCTGCGTATTGGCCTCGATGTCTGCCTGCAGAGGGTCGGAGGCGGGGAGGGGCGTGGCCTTGCCAGAATGCCCGGCCAGAATCTGGAAGATCTTTATGCTGAAAGAATGCCCCTTTATGAGCAGTACGCCGATTTCATCGTGGATACTGATAAATGTTCTCCGACTGAGTGCACTGAGCAGGTTCTCCAGTGGCTCAAATCAAAAGAAAATAGCATTTAAGGATAGATAATGAAAAAAATGACCAGACAGGCTGTGTTCCGCAAGCTTGATGCGCTATATGGCCGGATGGCTTCTGTATATTCTGATACCGCTGAAAAAATAGGTCTTTCCTGTGAAGGGTGTGAAGAAAACTGCTGTACCAGTTATTTTCAGCACCATACTTATGTGGAATGGATTTATCTCTGGCACGGCTTGAACAAGTTGCCTGAAGCCAAGCGTCAGGAATATATACAACGTTCCGAAGATTATGTGCGCAATGCCAGAGCCATGCTGGAGAACGGTATGCGTCCTAAAATAATGTGTCCTTTGAACGATGAAGGACTCTGCGGAGTTTACAAGCACCGGTTGATGATCTGCCGTATGCACGGGGTGGTCAACACTCTTCGCCAGCCTAACGGTCGTCAGCTTTCCTTTCCCGGATGCTTCAAGTGTCAGGATCTTACTGCAGATATGGAGAATGTCCCGGTTGTTGACCGGACTCCGTTGTACAAGGAACTGGTAGGTCTTGAAATGGGACTTCTTGGAAATAAAATACGCAGCATGCCCAAAGTCGACCTTACTCTGGCTGAAATGATCGTGATGGGGCCGCCTGATTTGAACGGTTGATGTAAGGCTTTTGCAGACAGCAGTAATATCACCTTTATGGGGTTCTGGCTGAAGTCAGTAGCTGATAGGGAGTCTAGAGACTTGCCGTTGCGTGCAGGAAGCCTATGAAGTCTGAGATGCCGCT
The DNA here is from genome assembly GCF_055394525.1 of Maridesulfovibrio salinus. Taxonomy (NCBI): domain Bacteria; kingdom Pseudomonadati; phylum Thermodesulfobacteriota; class Desulfovibrionia; order Desulfovibrionales; family Desulfovibrionaceae; genus Maridesulfovibrio; species Maridesulfovibrio salinus. The sequence goes on along the minus strand of NZ_AP042461.1, from coordinate 4,319,615 downwards.
TTTGCGGCATTTGATGTAGCGGATTATGTATTCTTCAAAAGTAATAATCGCTCCGTAGACATAGTACTTTTCTTCCGGGCCCCCGAAGTTGAGATCAAGCTTCTCAGCCACCTGCGGATGTATGGGCAATTCAATCTCCGGAAATGTTTCCGGGTATTCTCTTATAGCCTTGTCCGTGAGAGGGGCCATTCCCAGTTGATTCAGAATCTTGTCTGCTGTACGGATCATCAGTTCTTTTCCGGGATGGTTGACCGTATTGAAAAGCCTTCTCTCTCTGTAGTTCTCTTTGATATAGTCTACATATTTGATTGGCGTGCGGTTTTCTTTGGCCAGTTCATGCTTTTCTGACCCGGACGTGAGAGTGGTGAAGTCGTAGATTCTGTCCAGCCGGGAATTCAGGTACAGGTGCAGAATCTGCGATTCTGTCAGCTCTCTCTCCAGAAGAGATTCCAGAAAAATGTCCGGGTAGTCGAAGCCGGGAGTATTCGTCCACAGGGGCCAGTAGTTTTTATAGAACATGGACGGAATAGCCAGCGAAACACTTCGTGGCTTAAGTTTTGAACATAGGTGATCAGAGCCGAGTTTCCCCCAGTCTTTACCTACATACTGGTAAAGAAACAGGTCACAGCCTTCAATCAGTCTGTCCGGTATGGGCTCACGCAGATAATTGGTAAAATGCCGGGTTTCGTACTGATCGCTGAAGTCAGGGTTGAGGTTTAAAAGCTCCTCTAGCGGTTCTCCCTGACAGTTGGCGTGGATAAGGCAAAGTTTCTTTTTCATTGTGCTTAGCACGATAGCACAGCATACAGTGGTTTCTCAATACATTCCAAGGCCTATGGCTGTTAAGGATACTTTAATGAACAAGTTTACAAGGGAAAGTCTGCAACGGCTTACAGCTGAAGCTAAGGCGGTTGATCCCGGGCTTGAGTTGGAGGCCCGTTCTCATCTCGATAATCTTACCAAGCCACTGGGCAGCCTTGGCAGACTGGAGGATCTGGCCGTTAAAATGTACATGGCCTCCGGTGGCAATCCGCCACAGGCGGACCCGTCCAGAATTTATACCATAGCCGGTGACCATGGGGTGAATGAGGAGGATGTAAGCTACTTTCCGCAGGAAGTGACACGCCAGATGGTGGAAAATTTTCTCAAGGGCGGAGCAGGCATAAACGTACTGGCTCGGACTTCAGGGGTTGAACTCAAGGTTGTTGATGCCGGCTGTGTCGGCGGTTACTTTACAGAGCACCCTGACCTTATACAGCGCAGAATCGGCTGCGGGACAGCAAATATTGCCAAAGGTCCTGCCATGAGTGAGGAGCAGTGCCTCAGGTCTCTGTTTCTCGGTATTGAACTTGCTGATGAATCTTTTGAACATGGAATAAAAGTTCTCGGCACGGGTGAGATGGGTGTATCCAACACTACCCCCTCCACAGCTCTTTATTGTGCTTTTTTTAATCTTGATGCAGCTGAAATAACAGGTCCTGGCGGCGGTATTGATGCTGACGGGGTAAAGCGCAAAACAGGAGTCGTCCGGCGTGCTCTTGAAGTTAATGCGGAAGCCGTTAAATCCAGAGACTCGCTAAGGATTCTCGCTTCTCTCGGCGGATATGAAATCTCCGCCTTGGCGGGACTGATTATCGGCGGAGCCAGAAATCGCCAGATGATCTGTATCGATGGTTTCATTTCAACTGCCGCCTATGCTGCCGCATCCTTGATTTGTCCTGCTGTAAGTGGATATTGTGTTCTTTCCCATGCTTCAGCGGAGCCGGGATACTCCAAAGTGATAAAAGCATTGGGACGGAGGCCGCTTCTGCATCTCGATATGCGGCTAGGGGAAGGCTCCGGAGCTGCATTGTCAATGTTCATGCTTCGGGCTGCAGCAAATATTTACAATGAAATGGCGACATTTAGCGATTCCGGAGTGGATGCGGGAGGGTGATCTGATTGCATGTGTTATTTTTCCACGTTAATATCTTGAATGTATTTATCCGGCTAACGGACTGAACGATTGGTTTTGAAAGGTATCAATTGTCCTGCAATAGGGCGAATCCTCCTGATTGCTTTAAGGAACGATTGATAACAGTGCGAAATCTTTCAAATATAAGGAGAAGACCATGCCCAAAGAGCTGGTAAAGACAGTAAAAGCAGCCGGTTGAGCTGCGAAAATAGCTCCGGGGGACCTGGAGCAGGTACTGCATGGTCTGGCAGTTGAAGATAAGCGTCTCCTGACTGGAATCGGCGGAAATGAGGATTCGGCAATTGTCTCTTTTCCTGCAGGCAAGGCGTTGGTTCAGACCGTGGATTTTTTTACACCGGTTGTCAATAATCCCTATTGGTTCGGCCAGATAGCCGCGGCCAACTCCCTTTCTGACGTTTATGCTATGGGTGGTGAGCCGTGGACCGCAATGAATATAGTATGTTATCCCATGAAAGAGATGGGTCCGGATATTCTGCGTGAGATTCTTCAGGGCGGCATGGATAAAATCCGTGAAGCCGGGGCGGTTCTTGCCGGGGGGCATAGTGTTGAGGATGATGAGATCAAGTACGGGCTGTCAGTGACCGGAGCTGTTGATCCTGACGGATTTTCGTCCAATAAAGGATTAAGAAACGGAGATCATCTTCTGCTGACCAAGCCTATCGGTACTGGAGTGCTGGCAACAGCTCTCAAGGCTGAATGGGAGGGTTCTGAGCGCTTTGAGAAGGATGTATACAAATGGTCATCCAGACTCAACAGCGGCGGAGGAAAGGTTATACGTGAACTGGGCCTGAAAGGCGCGACTGATGTTACCGGATTCGGTTTGGGCGGACACGTGCTCGAAATGGCCGATGCTTCCAATGTTTCAGTGGAATTGTGGCTCGATAAAGTCCCGTTCATGGATGATGCGCTTGAACTTGCTTCCATGGGACTGATTCCGGCAGGAAGTTTTGCCAACCGCAATTTCTGCAGCAAACAGGTTTACGCCGCCGACAGTGTTGACGCAATAAAGACTGATCTTGTCTTTGATGCCCAGACTTCAGGAGGTCTGGTTCTGGCGGTTCCGGAAAGCAAGCTGCAGCAGGCTGTGGATATGCTTTTGGAGGCGGGGGATCTGGCCGCTCATATCGGGCAGGTTTCAAATCACGAAAGTGGAAAATCCCGCTTAAGGATTTTATAGAGCATCTGCTTATAATGTTTTCTCAATAAAAAAGCGCAGGGCTGAAAAGTCCTGCGCTTTCTTGTTTATGGAGGAGGAACTGTATGTCAGCCCTTGAAAATTTGTCCCTATGCAGATCCATGACTGGTTGTGACAGCCTGAATCAGTTGCGCGTTGGCATTGTAAATAGGTGAAGATTGAATCCGCACCAGTTCGCGGTGCATTTCGGGGTCTCCATAAGCCTTGCGCTGCAATCTCTTGCGCCTGAGCGCCTTCATGGAGTTTGCCAGATCGTTGTCTTCCCTTGCGGGGGGGGCCTGGGCCACCTTGTGGAGTTCGTGTCCGTTAGTCATCTTATACCTCCGTCCCTGGAAGTTATAATTTGAATTTAAATCTGTTAAAAGATCCTGTTTAATTACCCTATCGGACAACAGGAGAGAAAACTTTAGGTTTCTTTATGGTCTATTTTAAAGTTTAGTTAAATCTAGCAGAACTCTGAAAAGGAGAACGATGTCAGTCACAAAAAAACAGGAACTCTCGTATCAGACATACGTGAGTCCCTGTTATTTAACTGCCTACCACTGGAGCAGGATTCTTCAGGCTTAAAATCTAGCCAGCAATCTACCTAACTGCGCAGAGGTTATTTATCTGTAGTCTGAAACCTTAATCAAGGCGTTGCAGGTTTCAGAGTGGTTATCGGTTTTGGCTTATCCTCAGCATTTATCGTAAACGCGGTCGAGAATTTCTTTGGCTCCTGCAGCTAGAACATCCTCAGCGAGGGCCTGACCGATATTCCATGCGTCATCAGCAGGGCCGGACTTTTCCATTCGGATAGGGCTGGAACCGTCAATGTCTGCTACAAATCCGGTCAGCTTGACCTGATCTCCTTCCAGTTCGGACCATGCAGCAATAGGAACCTGACAGCCACCGTCAAGGCCGGTGAGGAAGCCGCGTTCGGCACGGACCTGACGTGCAGTGAGTTCATCATGGATGAATTTCAGGATATCCTGAATCTCGGTGTCTTCAATACGGTACTCAATTCCGAGAGCTCCCTGAGCTACAGCTGGAAGGAAAGTCGGAGGACCGAGGATTTCACTTTTCGGAGCGGAAAGTCCCAGTCTGTTCAGGCCTGCGGTGGCAACAACAATTGCGTCGAATTCACCGTCAAGAAGCTTTCGGACACGGGTGTCCAGATTGCCGCGCAGTGATTCTATCTTGAGGTCATCACGCAGGGCCAGAAGCTGAGACTGGCGGCGCAGACTGCTTGTCCCGACCACTGCTCCAGCAGGAAGATCTGCCAGAGAGTCATATTTAACGGAAAGCAGGGTGTCGGTTTCAGCTTCTCTTGGAGGGATGATTCCCACCTCAAGTCCTTCAGGAAGTTCGGTCGGAACATCTTTCATGCTGTGGACAGCCAGATCCGCTCTACCGTCAAGGAGGGCTTCTTCGATTTCTTTGACGAAAAGCCCTTTACCGCCGACTTTCGCCAACGGGACATCCAGAATCTTGTCACCTTTGGTCTTGATTTTCAGCAATTGGACTTCAATGCCGGGGTATTCTTCCCTCAGAAGATCGGAAATATGGTCTGCCTGCCAGAGGGCAAGCTTGCTGCCGCGGGTTGCGATGGTAATTTTTCTCATTATTCCGCCGTTTAGATTTAAAATTTAAATATGGCTAACTTCCGCAGGAGGAGCAGTCGCCACCACTGCAGCCAGAGCAGGAACTGCCGGAAGATGCGGCAGGAGCAGCCGCTCCCATGTCTCCGAAATCAGGCATGTCGCCGCCGGTCTTAAACTTACAGGCAGACATGAGTTTGCCGGTTTTATCTGATTTACACTTTGGGCATGGAGGGCACTCATCGCGGTTGAAGACAAGCTCCTCGAACTCGGCGCCGCAGTCAGCGCATTTATATTCAAAAATGGGCATCTTTATATTCTCCGTGCTTTGAAAAACTGTTTGCGAAAGATTGCATAGCTCAAAATATCAGGCTGGGCAATGTCTGGGCTACATATAAGTACGGTTGGGAATATTGCAAGAAATCAGCAAGCTTTAATACGCATTTTCAGAAAGGATAAAAAAGCGGCAGCCTTTAAAAAGCTGCCGCTTTAATTTATTTATTGAATCAGGCTATTTACTTTTTGCGATAGGCCAGATCTCGTCAATTCTCTCAATGGGAGTGATTTCAATCTTGTCCTGAAGTTCCTGAGGGATATCCTCAAGGTCTTTCACGTTCTGGGCAGGAATGAGTACACGCTTCATACCCATGGAAACGGCAGCGAGGATTTTTTCCTTGATACCGCCGACAGGAAGTACCCGTCCGCGCAGTGAGATCTCTCCGGTCATGGCCAGTTCCGGGTTTGCCGGAATTCCGGTCAGCGCGGAGACAAGAGCTGTTACCAGAGTAACACCCGCAGATGGGCCGTCTTTAGGTGTCGCACCGTCCGGCACGTGGATATGAAGGTCCTGTTCCTCGTGGAATTTGGGACTGATTCCATACTCATCAGCATGCTGGCGGGCAAAGGATACCGCAGCCTGAGCTGATTCCTTCATTACATCGCCAAGCTGTCCTGTGAGTTGCTGTTTACCCTTGCCAGGCATGGCGGAAACTTCAACATGCAGTACTGAACCACCAACAGGAGTCCATGCAAGTCCCAGAGCAACACCTGCGGGAAGTTCGCTTTCCTTTTCATCTTCAAGATGTTTGGGAATTCCGAGATACTTATGCAGGTTGTCCGCGTTCACCTCAAAGGGGCCTTTTTCGCCTTCAGCTTTCTTGCGAGCGAGTTTGCGGCATACAGAGCCTACTTCCCTTTCAAGGTTACGCAGACCTGCTTCACGGGTGTATTCCTTGATGATCTTGCCGATGATTGTATCGGACATGATCATCTCATCTTCTTTGAGCCCGTTTTCCTTGCACTGACGGCCAAGGATGTAACGCTTGGCAATGTTGATTTTATCATGCTCTGTGTAACCGGGAATCCTGATAACCTCCATACGGTCCAACAGGGGACGGGGAATGGAATCAAGGACGTTGGCTGTGCAGATGAACATTACCTTAGAGAGGTCAAACGGGACATTAAGGTAATGGTCGGTAAAAGAGTTGTTCTGTTCCGGGTCAAGAACCTCAAGCAGAGCAGAGGAGGGGTCACCGCGAAAATCGGAGCCGAGCTTATCAATTTCATCCAGCATGATTACCGGATTGCGTGTTCCGCACTGTTTGATGCCCTGTATGATGCGTCCGGGCATGGAGCCGATGTAGGTTCTCCTGTGACCGCGTATTTCGGCCTCGTCACGCATACCACCCAGAGACATGCGGTGGAATTTACGTTTCAGGCTGCGTGCAATTGAACGGCCAAGTGATGTCTTACCAACTCCGGGAGGGCCCACAAAGCAGAGAATAGGGCCTTTCATGGATGGGTTGAGTTTGCGCACACTCAGGTATTCAAGGATGCGTTCCTTGACTTTTTCGAGGTCGTAGTGGTCTTCATCAAGGATTTTTTTGGCATCGATGATATCCAATCTGTCCCGGGACTGTTTAGTCCAGGGCAGTTCCACCATCCAGTCCAGATAGGTACGGATAACAGTTGCTTCAGATGCCTCCGGATGCATTGCTTCAAGCCGGCGGAGCTGTTTTTCCGCTTCCTTGCGCACTTCCTTGGGCATCTTGGCTTTTTTAATTGCCTGACGGATCTCTTCAGCTTCTTCAGCTTCGTCAGTTGATTCCCCAAGCTCTTTCTTGATGGCTTTGAGCTGTTCACGCAGGTAAAAATCCTTCTGAGCCTTGTCCATACCCTCTTTGGCCATGGACTGGATTTTGTTCTGCATGGAAGCCACTTCAACTTCCTGCGTCAACTGGGTGTTCACCAGAGTCAGCCGTTCCACCGGATGTTCGCATTCAAGAATGGACTGGGCCACGGGCACTTTCATACGCAGGTTGGAGGCGATAAGGTCAGCCAGTCGACCCGGATCATCAACGTTGTTCAGAACGCTCATAATGTCCGCGGAAGAAATTCCCCGCAGCGAGAGAATCTTTTCACTCTGCTCACGGGAAGATCTGACCAGCGCTTCCTGAGTGGAGTCCAGTTCCTGTTCGGGCGGTTCGTGGATTGGTTCAATCTCAGCAATATGGAAAGGCTCAGATCCTATAAATCTTTTTACCTTTGCCCTGGATACACCCTGTACAAGGACTTTGAGGCGTCCATCAGGCATTTTCAGCATACGCATGATCATGCAGACGGTTCCGGTCTGATAGAGTTCGTCCTGCTCCGGATTTTCTATACTTTCGTCCTTCTGGGTCAGGACCATGACATAGCGTTCACCGGTCATTGCCGCTTCCACAGCGTTGACGGATTTCTCGCGGCCAACGAAAAGCGGCAGGATCATATAGTTGAAGACCACTATGTCGCGCACCGCAAGAACCGGAAGAGTTGAAGGAACTTCAACCGGACCGTCTTCATGTAGCTGAGCCGCGTCTTCAAGAAGATCGGCTGTATCGTGAAGGACATTGAGCGGAGAAACAGGAGGCTTGTTCAGGCCCTGATCGTTACCTGTATCTTTCTGGCTTTTCCGCTCTCTGGGCTTCTCGGCCTTGTTGTTATTTTTTTTGCTGAGTTTCAGCGGTTTGATTGGTGATTTTTTTTTCTTCAAGGCAATAGTCCTTTGGGTCAGAATGGTTTCAGTTCCAGTATATAAAAATCAAAACGACCCTGTCCCCGACTTCTGAAGACGGGGAAGGGAGGGTAGAGTCTAGCTGATGTCAACCGTTTCGAGCGGTTAACGGATTTCAAATTCCTTGTGCTCGGTTTCGTAGTCGATCCACTCGCACTTGAGGTCGTCAACCTTAGAAAGGGGTGGCCCGACCAGGAGTCTGGTGCGCATTTCGGCAATGTTGACTTCATCACCCTGTAGCAGAACTTCAACTTTTTCCTGATTGAGGTTGCGGACCCAGCCGCCGAGTTTCAATGCAACTGCCTGGTCATTAACCCATGCACGGAAAAAAACGCCCTGAACTTTACCGGTAACAACACAATGATAGCTTCTGATCATGGGATTCTCCTTGTTCGGTTGAGGTGTTATAAACGTCCCTTTTCCTTGAAGCTGTAAAAACCTTCAGCTGTCACTATAACGTGATCCAGAAGGCGGATGCCCATGTCCTGGCAGAGGGTGGCAATGTCCATGGTCAAAGTCATATCCTCGGGGGAGGGGTTAGTGCTTCCTCCCGGATGATTGTGGGCCAGAACAATTCCCGCGGCATGATGGCGAAGGGCCAGAGCCACTATTTCGCGGGGGTAGACAGCGGTTTTGTCCACTGTGCCTTCTGACATCCTATCCCAATATATCACCTTGTTGCCGTTGTTGACCAGTGCAATCCAGAATTCTTCCTTGGACAGATTCCCTATGCGGGCCATTGCTGCTTTCCATACCGCCTCCGGCGATGAAAGAACCTCTCTTTCAAGCATGGGTTCTTCCGCAATTCTGGTCCAGAATTCATTGATCAGGGTGAAAAAAGACAATACACCCGGGCCAATGCCGTTTACTTCTTCCAACTGTTCTTTAGGAGCCCGGAAAACACCGCCGAGGGTTTCAAATTTAAACAGAAGTTCCTTGGCTATAGGTTTCGTGTCTCGCCTTGGCAGTACCTGTCCCAGTAAAAGTTCAAGAATTTCATAATCAGCCATCCCAGCGGAATCCTTGCACAGCCTTTCTTTCAAGCGTTGTCGATGTCCGTGGTAATGGGGTTTGTTTTTCATGATGATTGTCTGCCTAGACAGCTTTGGGAGTCCTAGTATGTCACAGGTTAATTGTCGTGTGTCAGAAAACTTATCTTTGATTACTGACTGTCGTCAGTTTGAAATAAACACTATGTATCCGCAAAGCAACCTTGTGATACAAAAAAAGATGCTTTCTGGAGCAAAAAAACATGATTTTCATGAAAAAAAGGTTTTTTTGCACGAAAAAGGATAAATGAGATGGGGGTAGTTAAGGATGTTTGCGGACTGGTTTAGAGGGCGCAAAAAGATTTGTCAGTGATGCGACAAGGAGTTCCAGAGCCTGCTCAGGCTTGCGCTGGCCGGTTTTAATTCCCAGTTCGGCTTCAAGAACCATGTCGAATATGCGGGCTATTCTGGCGGGGCCGATGCGTTGGGCAAGAGCCTTTTTCTGTTTTTTCACGAATGGAGGGAGTCGTACTGCGGATTCCTCGCCATGTAGTATCATCCAAAGGGCCCGTGCCTCTCTGGTCAGTGAGGCGGTGAGCATAAAGATCATGGAATCTTTTTCGCTATGATTCGTAAGGACTCTACGCCAAATCTCAACCGGGTCTCCGCCCTCGGACATGGATCTCATGAATTGGAAAAAGTCCATTTCCTCACTGTGCGCTATGAAGGCGATATGCTCCATGAACAGTGTGCGCTCCGGACCGGCTGCAAGTTCAAGCTTGTCCAGTTCCAGCCGGGCGGCCCGGGCATCACGGGGCAAGGCTTTGGTCAGTGCAGTCATAACCGGACGGTCAATGGAGATCCCGTTCTTCTTGGCCCATTTGCCTACGAAACCGGAAATGGTTTTTTCATCAAGTCCGGCAGACTGCCATGTCCATTTCTGTTTGTCGGCAAATTTCCAGCATTTGCGTTTCTTCAATACTGCCGGCACGGGAGGGCCTTTGCGCTCCCATTTGCCTTCAAGACACATAAAAAGAAAAGAGGAGTTGGAGAGAGAGCCGACGGTCTTGTCGATATTATCCCATACTGCGGCTTTAAGCTTATGGGCTCGGCGCAGTATGACAATCTTGCTTGAGCCGAAAAGGGTCTGCAGGGTCAGGTCATCCCAGAACTGCTGAGGCAGCTCTTCGTCAGCCCAATATACTTTTTTCTCGTAGTCTCCGGCATTATACTGCTCCTGCAGTTCTCCAATGCGTGCATGAAGGAGCTCTGCATCCGGGCAGATGAGAAACATGTAACCGGGTCTGGACATTTGATACCTTTTGGAAACCTTCGGCAGCCTTCACTGGCTAAAATCTGTAAATTATATTCATCTTGTGCTCATCAGTCCTGAGCAGTCAAAATGGTTTATGACGTCCATGTTTATCCTTCAGGCTTCATCGTGGAAGACGGAGAGGATTGTGCGTTCTGTAAAAAGATTTTTTACTTAAGATAAAACTAGTAAGCCTGATTCATTTTATCCACGATTCTGCGTACGAGAAGTTCTGTTACAAGTGCATTTGTCTCATCTTCCTGTCCGGAGTAGTAGGATTCAGTCACTTCTACGGGGCCTGAGTTCCAGAGCAGTTTGCCGTCTGCGGCACTGACTATACGCATCTGAATTTTGAGGGTCTTGTCATATTTGAGGGTAACGTCTTTGTTTCCGAGAATGCGGCTGCCGGATGAAAGGCTGATTATTCTTATATTGATCAGGGCTTCGGCTTTGGATTTATCTACCCATGCAAGCTGGCCTCTGCGGGTGATTTCATCGCGGAGCATGGAGCGCAGTTCAGGTTCAAGCCAGCGTTCCAGAGTGGGGTTCTCTACTTTGTTGATCGCAATTTCACGGAATTTATCTCCGATCCTGTTCGGCTCAGTGGCGGAGTTGTGGTATCCGCAAGCGGTAACGGCAAAAACAAGACAAAGCAGTACAACCAGATTTTTAACAGATTTCATAATAGCCATTGTTCTCACTCCTAACGACTTGCGGCATTAAGTTCAGGAAAGTTGCAGCAAAAGAATGCACACCCATCCATTACAGGAAATTTCTAAAAGTCACGGACGCGTAGCCCTCTAAAATATTTTGAAAAGCTTGGGTCCGGGTAAGGGGAACTTTTCTCAAAAGTTCCCCTTACCCGGACTCCGGAGGCTAACCTAGTTAGCAACAATATTTATAAGCTTACCGGGGACAACAATGACTTTTCTTACAGTCTTGCCGTCTGTGTGCTTGGTCACGTTCTCGTGGGCAAGCGCAGTAGCTTCGATTTCTTCTTTGGTGGCTGCGGCAGGTACGGAAAGCTTTCCGCGCATTTTACCGTTAACCTGAATGATGATCAGGATTTCATCGGTAACCATTGCGGATTCATCGTACTCGGGCCATGCCACATCTGCCATGCTGCTTTCGTACCCGACAGTTTTCCATATTTCTTCACAGATGTGAGGAGCTATGGGGGAGAGAACGGTCAGAACCGTGCTGAAAGCTGAAGACACCTCGAAACGGCCTTCTTCGGATTCAAGGAGGTTGTCCTTGAGCGAATAGATTTCGTTCACCAGTTCCATGGTCGCGGCGATAACAGTGTTGAACTGGAATTTGTTTTCCATGTCACGGCTGGCGCGCTGTACAGTCTCGTGCTCCTTGAGGCGAAGCTTTTTAGCATCGGAAGGGAGGTCGCCCGCAGGTTTGGCGCATGCACCGACCGGGCTGATTTTACCGTCCAGTTCCTCAGCGAGTCTCCAGATTCTGTTCAGAAAACGGAAAGCACCTTCGATACCCTGATCAGACCACTCAAGATCTTTTTCAGGCGGAGAAGCGAAAAGGATGAACAGGCGGGTAGCGTCCGCACCGTATTTGCCGATCATGGCATTGGGGTCGACAACGTTGCCCTTGGATTTGGACATCTTTGCGCCGTCTTTGAGGACCATCCCCTGAGTGAGCAGGTTTTTAAACGGCTCACTGAGCTTGGTATAGCCTTCATCACGCAGCAGCTTGGTAAAGAAGCGGGCATAAAGCAGGTGCAGAATAGCGTGTTCAATGCCGCCGATATACTGGTCAACCGGAGACCAGTATTCAAGGGATTTGCTGTCGAATGCTTCGTCATCCTTGCGGGCATCGGTGTAGCGCATGAAGTACCATGAAGATTCCACAAAGGTATCCATGGTATCGGTTTCACGCTCGGCCATTTTGCCGCACTTGGGGCAGACTACATTAACGAAACTTTCCATCTGGGGCAGCGGAGAGCGGCCGTCTTCATTCATGACCGCATCTTCGGGCAGAATAACCGGCAGGTCTTCTTCGGGGACGGGGACAGTTCCGCACTGGTCGCAGTAAATTACCGGGATGGGAGCACCCCAGAAACGCTGGCGGGAGATGTTCCAGTCACGCAGACGGTAATTGATGGATTTTTTGCCCTTGCCGGACTTGCCGAGATACTCAACTATTGCGGCTTTTGCCTCTTCGTTGGGCATTCCGTCGAATTCACCGGAGTTAACCAGAACACCGGGATCGGAATATGCCTCGGTCATTTCGGCAACATTGAGAGTCTCACCCTCCGGCTGAATTACAACCTGTTTGGGGAGATCGTATTTGGTAGCAAATTCGAAGTCGCGCTGGTCGTGGGCGGGAACGGCCATGACTGCACCGGTTCCGTAGCCCATGAGAACAAAGTTTGCCACGTAGATGGGCATCTTCATTCCATTGAGCGGGTTGATGCAGTAAGCTCCGGTGAAGATGCCTTCTTTTTCAAGATCATCTGCGGAACGCTGGAATTTATCCATGTTGGTACATTTGTGTACGAATTCACGGACTTTTTCAGCTTCTGGTTTGCCGTCAATGAGTTTTTCCACCATAGGATGCTCAGCAGCAAGAGACATGAAAGTTGCACCGTAAAGAGTGTCGGGACGGGTAGTGAACACGCTGATGTTCTCATCGTATCCGTCAATTTCGAAATCCAGTTCCGCACCGATGGATTTTCCGATCCAGTTGCGCTGCATGGTGATAACGCGCTCAGGCCAGCCGCCTTCAAGCTCGTTCAGGCTGTCCAGCAGTTCTTCCGCGTAATCGGTGATGCGCAGGAACCACTGGGCCAGTTCTTTCTGCTCAACCTGAGTGTCACAGCGCCAGCAAAGGCCGTCTTCAACCTGTTCGTTAGCCAGAACAGTGTGACAGGTTTCACACCAGTTAACCGGAGATTTTTTACGGTAAAGAAGTCCTTTCTCAAGAAACTTCAGGAAAAATTTCTGTTCCCATTTGTAATAGCCGGGGTGACAGGTAGCCAGTTCACGGCGCCAGTCGTAGGAGTAGCCGAGACGTTTGAGCTGGGTGCGCATGTCGTCGATGTTGGCGTAAGTCCATTCGGCGGGATGGGTGTTGTTTTTGATAGCTGCGTTTTCAGCGGGAAGGCCGAAAGCGTCCCATCCCATGGGGTGCAGGACGTTGAAGCCCTTCATGCGTTTGTAGCGCGCTACAACATCACCGATGGAGTAGTTGCGGACATGGCCCATGTGAATTTTGCCGGAAGGGTAGGGAAACATTTCCAGCACGTAGTATTTGGGACGGGACTCGTCAGCTTCCACATGGAAAGCGCCCTTGTCGGTCCATTCCTTCTGCCACTTGTTTTCAATCAATTCCGGTTCGTATTTCCCAAAACCCATTTAGAAATCCTTATCTGATGCGCTGTGCGCTTTTGATAGGTGATGCCTCCGGCGGCCCTGCGGGGCTTTGATCAGATGCGTTTTCGCGCTTTTTATTATCTGATTTCGCCTCCGGCGGCCAAAGGGGATAATCCCCTTTGGAAACCCTAATTGTTGTATTTGAGGAACAAGGATTTTAGTAGCTTAAAACAGTCCTTGCATTAAAAATGCGGCCTAGCCTGCATATTTTACTATTTGCCTTACTCTGTGGCGAAGCCCCGATAAAAGTTTTTGGGATTCTTAAACCCTTTTTCCCAAAAGGGTTTAAGCCCCCGCAGGGACCGTCGGTAAGACTCCCCGAAGGGTCGCCGAAGGCATCTTAGAAATTCTTTGTAACCTTGAACTTGCCGGTGTCGATGTCGCGGGCTACCGCGTCCAGAATTCCGTTGATGAAATTGCGTGAATTTCCGTCACCGAATTTTTTAGCCAGCTCGATACCTTCGTTGATACCAACCTTGAGGGGGATATCGGGCTTGTGCATCAGTTCGTAAACAGCAAGTCTGAGGATTGCCAGCTCCACTTTCGCGATTCTCTCGATTTTCCAGTGTTTGGAGTAGTTTTTGATAACTTCATCAAGTTCTTCAAGAGACCTCCAGATTCCGAGCAGCATGTCGCGTGCGTATAGGATCAGTTCCTCGTCCGTTTCGCGCATAACCGCCGGGCTCTGATTGTAAATGCGGTCGCAGGTCCATCCACCGTGTGGAGGAACAAAACTCAAGCCGTAAAGTACCTGGAATGCAAGCACCCGGCCTTTTCTACGTAAACCTTTTGTCTGGGACATTTTTATTCACACCCTTGCGTTTGCAAAGAACGTTTTGATTTTGAAACGCAAGATACATCTAAATTGTTATTTAAACAACACAACAGGCATACGGTCTCTGATTAAGCTATCAGAGGCCGTATGCCCTTTATTAATTGCTCTGAAATGCAGCCGGCCCAATAGAACCGGTAGTGGGGCTTCTGCCTAAATCTGTTCCATTACGCGAACTGTTTCCAGCATGGCGGAGGCGGCTTCAACACCTTTGTTGCCTGCTTTGGATCCGGCGCGTTCAATAGCCTGATCAATGGTGTCGCAGGTCAGCAGGCCGAAACCGATGGGCAGGTTGTTGTCCATGCTCACCTGGGCCACGCCTTTAGCGCACTCATTGCAGACGTAATCAAAGTGGGGAGTTGCTCCACGGATAACGGTACCGAGAACCACGATTCCGTCATACTTGCCGGATTCAGCCAGCTTTTTGGTCACAACGGGAATTTCAAAGGCACCGGGAACCTTGATGAGTTCCATGTTTTCCTTTTCGCAGCCGTGACGTACTAGATAGTCAACTGCACCGCCGATAAGTCTTTCCACGATAAAATCGTTGAAACGGCCGGCTATGAGAGCGATCTTGAGGCCTTTGCAGTCGAGCTGACCTTCGATGGTTTTGATATGGTACATGTTAGCGTCTCCCTTTTATTTTTCTTCACCAAGGTGGTCCAGCATGTGTCCCATCTTGTCTTTTTTGGTCTTCAGGTAGTCGAAGTTCATTTCGCAGGCATCCATTTCGATGGGTACGCGCTGGGTCACTTCAAGACCATAACCTTCCAGACCTACAATCTTTTTCGGGTTGTTGGTCATCAGCTTCATTTTGGTGATGCCGAGCTGAACCAGAATCTGTGCGCCTGTTCCGTATTCACGAAGATCGGGCTGGAAACCGAGTTTCTCGTTGGCTTCAACTGTGTCGCATCCGAGGTCCTGCAGGTGGTAGGCTTTGATCTTATTGCCAAGACCGATGCCACGGCCTTCCTGACGCATGTATAGCAGTACGCCTTTGCCTTCGTTGCGGATCATGCACATGGCGGAAGCGAGCTGGTCGCCGCAGTCACAGCGCTGGGAGCCGAAAACGTCACCGGTCAGGCATTCGGAATGAACACGGACAAGGACAGGCTCTCCGGGAGTGATATCGCCCATGATCAAGGCGATGTGAGTACGGTTGTCTTCACTGGAATGGAAAGCGGATGCTTTAAACTGACCCCAGCGGGTGGGCAGTTCAGCGTCTGCTTCACGGGTCACAGTATGGCTGCCGAACTTCATGCGGTATTTGATCAGATCCTCGGTGGAGCAGATCTTGAGATTGTGTTCCTTGGCGTATTCCTTGAGGTCGGGAAGGCGGGCCATGGTGCCATCGTCCTTCATGATCTCGCAGATTACACCGGCGGGTTTCAGACCTGCAAGGCGGGCGAGGTCAACGCTGCCTTCTGTCTGTCCTGCACGGACCAGAACACCGCCGTCTTTGGCGCGGAGCGGAAAAATGTGGCCGGGGGAAACAATGTCCTCGGGCTGGGCTCCGTCTTTCACGGCTGCAAGGATTGTGGTGGCGCGGTCAGCGGCGGAAATACCGGTTGTGACTCCGTCACGGGCCTCGATGGAAACTGTGAAGTTGGTTCCAAACTGGGATGCGTTGGTCTGGGCCATGAGCGGCAGTTGCAGGTGGTCAACCATTTCGCCGGACATGGCGAGGCAGATCAGTCCACGTCCGTGGGTGGCCATGAAGTTGATGATCTCGGGAGTTACTTTTTCAGCGGCACAAACCAGATCACCCTCGTTTTCACGATCTTCATCGTCGACCATGATGACCATACGGCCTTCGCGGAGGTCCTCAATAGCTTCTTCAATAGTGCAGAAAGGCATATTTGTATCCTCATGCTCCGCAGAGCGGAGAGCTTTGTATATTTCGCTGTCCGGCATTGCGGGCAGGTCTGTCTTCTTACCCTAAAAACGCAAAAGGGTGAAATATGTTTTTTTCTTGGAAATATATTTATATATTCCAAGTGTTTAAATGCGAACAGCCTGTTTGTAGATGCAGCTTGGCAATGTTCCAATGAAGATTTAAGGGATTCTTAACCCCTTTTTAAAAAGGGTAAGCCCCGAAAGGATCATCGGTAGACACCTCGAAAGGCCGTTAAAGGCTTTAAAATCCGTGTTCACGCAGAAAGTTCATGGTAATCCTGCTCTGCGGCTTGTCTTCAGACTTTTGGCTGGTCCACGGGGCTACCATTCTTTCAACATATTTCCCGATGATGTCAGTCTCTATGTTCACTTCATAACCGGGGGTCCACATGGAAATTGTGGTTTCTTCCTGAGTCTCGGGAATGATGTTGACTTCAAGGTAATCGTGACCGCAGTCGTTCACAGTCAGACTGATGCCGTCCAGTGCAACAGAGCCCTTTGGGACAACATATTTACCATGTTCGACAGGAAATTTGATGCGGTAGATTTTCGATTCCCCCTCAGGACGGACGGAATCAACAGTGCCGAGACAATCCACATGCCCGGAAACAATGTGTCCTCCCAGACGGTCGCCCATGGCGAGCGCACGCTCATAGTTTATCATGGAACCTTTTTTGAGATTGCCGAGATTGGTCACCGACATGGTTTCCTTGCTGGCGTAACAGGTGAACCATGTATCGCTGTAGGTCTCCACCGTAAGGCATACTCCGTTAATGGCTATGGATTCACCTTTAACGTAATCTTTGATGCCGGAGGCTCTGACAGTGAAGCGCGTTTCTTTTCCACGGTTTTCCGCTTTGGAAATGCTACCTTTTCCCTGAACAAGTCCGGTGAACATATTTTATTGTCCTTCGGGTTTGAAAACTATTTTTAAATCTCGTCCGCTCTGCTGTACACGGCTGATTCGCATATTCATGGCTTCACTGATCATTTCCCGGTCTGATCCGGCGAAATTTGACCTGCCCTGAACGTTACCCAGAATACGGGGAGCCTGATACATGACGAATTCGTCAACAAGACCCTGTTCAGCTATGGACAAGGCGAGTTGGCCTCCGCCTTCGCAGAGGGTGCGCAGAATACCGTGTTGCTCACGCAGGGTTCTGAATCCAGATTCCATTATAAGTCCTTTTTCGCCACTGGGAAGGGGGTGGACTTCAATTCCCCTTTTTTTAAGCTCGAGGGCAGTCTTAGTAGCGGCCTGCTGCTCATTGGTCCAGAAAATTGTGTCGGATGCTCTGGTCGTGGTCAGGGTGTAGTTGTCCGGATCTTTAGGCAGAGAGTTGGTGACCACCACCGCCTTCGGCTGTGTAAAGCCTTCGGGAAGCGGGTCAAGCCGGCAATTGAGGCTTGGATTGTCCTCACGCATGGTATTGCCGCCGACAATCACTGCTCCGACCATGGATCGCAGATACTGCACATCCTGAAAAGATTCAGGACATGATACGGCTTCCTGAGCTCCCGCAGTCCCGGCAATTTTACCGTCGATGGTGCAGGCCAGCTTCAGGATGGAATAGGCCCGGTCCGAAAACTGCCAGCAGAGAAAGTCCGAGATAAGATCAAGGCACTGCTCTTCAAGTATGCCGTGCTCGACTTTTACCCCTTTGGACTCCAGATATTCAAGTCCGCCTGCTGCCTTGGGGTTAGGGTCCCGGGTTCCAACCACAATATGTCTGATCCCGGCCTGAAGAATACCTTCTGTGCAGGGCGGCGTCTTGCCGTAGTGATTGCATGGCTCAAGGGTTACGAACATGGTGCACTGTGACATATCCACGCCTTTGGAGCGGGCATCAGCGATGCATTCGCGTTCGGCGTGCAGGCCGCCACAGAACTGGTGGTAGCCTTCCGCGACAATATGTCCGTCCTGAACCATCACCGCCCCGACACATGGATTGGGCGCGGTGCGGTTGCGACCGCGCAGAGCAAGTTCCACCGCGCGGGTCATGAATGTTTCGTAGAAACTAAGCGTCGAGTGAAAGAAGTGCAAACTTAACTCCGGCTTCAGCAAGCATCTTTTCTGAGAGTTCGTCCGGGTAGCTTTCGGAATAATATATAGCCGTCACTCCGGTATTGATTAGCATTTTAGTGCATATCAGGCAGGGCTGGGTGGTGCAGTATATTTCAGCGCCATGCAGGGAAATACCGTGCAGAGCGCCTTGAATGATGACATTCTGCTCTGCGTGCAGGCCACGGCACAGTTCGTGCCTTTCTCCGGAGGGGATTCCCATTTTTTCACGGATGCAACCCACTTCGGCGCAGTGGGCAGTGTTGGTGGGCGGTCCGTTATAGCCGGTGGCCAGAATTCGTTTGTCCTTAACCGCGACGGCGCCGACTTTACGTCTGGTGCAGGTGGCTCTTTCTGCCACAAGGTGCGCTATGCGCATGAAATATTCAGGCCACGGAAGTCTGTTGTCCATGGAGTGATCTCCTGCTTTAAGATGCTGAAACGGACCCGGACTTTAATCCGGGTCCGTTTTATAATGCCTTCGGCGACCCTGCCGGGGCCTTAAACCCTTTTCCAAAAGGGTTTAAGAATCCCAAAACGTTTCAGTTGGGTTTCGCCTTTGGATAATCTAGTCCGTGGGGAATCAGAAAGTTTAATTCCTGACTCCCGCCTAGAGAGTAAGACTGATTTTATATAGAGCAATTATTCTTAATTACTTCTGAACTTAGAACCAGATTTCCTAGTATGCGAACAGGGGGTAATCTTTTGCGAATACTGCTACTTCTTTGCTGATTTCTGCGAGTCTGGTTTCGTTGCCAACGGAGTCGAGAGCTGCGGTGATCCAGCCTGCTACTTTTTCCATTTCGCCTTCTTTCATTCCGCGGGTGGTCAGAGCCGGAGTACCGATACGCACACCGGAGGTAACGAAGGGGGAACGGGTTTCGAAAGGAATGGTGTTTTTGTTGACGGTGATGCCTGCCTCGTCGAGAGCGTGCTCAGCGTCTTTTCCTGTGATGTCCTTGTTGGTCAGGTCCACCATCATCAGGTGGTTATCGGTACCGCCGGATACGAGTTCGAAACCTGCATCCATGAGGTGTCCTGCCAGAGCCTGTGCGTTTGCCACAACCTGCTTCTGGTATTCAACGTAGGACGGGCTCAGAGCTTCACCGAATGCGACCGCTTTGGCTGCGATAACATGCATGAGCGGGCCGCCCTGAATTCCGGGGAAAATATTGGAGTTGAGTGCTTTTCCGTTTTCCTCGGTTGAGAGGATCATACCGCCGCGGGGACCGCGCAGGGTCTTGTGGGTGGTAGTGGTGGTGTAGTGTGCGTGCTCAATGCAGGAGGGGTGAACACCTGCTGCGATGAGACCTGCGATGTGAGCCATGTCGACCATAAGCACTGCGCCCACTTCGTCAGCAATCTGGCGGAAGCGTGCGAAGTCGATGACACGGGGGTAGGCGGAAGCACCGGCAATGATCATCTTGGGTTTGCATTCTTTGGCAATCTCAAGAACGTTGTCGTAGTTGATCGTCTTGGTCTCAGGGTCAACACCGTAAAATTTGATGTCAAAGAGCTTACCGGAAAAGTTGACCGGAGAACCGTGGGTCAGGTGGCCGCCGTGGGAGAGGTCCATACCGAGAACGGTGTCGCCGGGCTTCAATGCCGCAAAGTAGACAGCCATGTTTGCCTGTGAACCGGAGTGGGGCTGAACGTTTACGTATTCGCAGCCGAAGATTTCTTTCGCGCGGTCACGTGCAAGATCTTCCGCGAGGTCAACGAATTCACAACCGCCGTAGTAGCGCTTTCCGGGATAGCCTTCAGCGTACTTGTGAGTCATAACACTGCCCATAGCCTGACGGACCGCGGTGGAGGTGAAGTTCTCCGAAGCGATGAGTTCCAGCTTGGTCATCTGGCGGGTTACTTCCTGTCCAATGGCAGCCGCTACTGCCGGATCTTTCATCATCAGTTCTTCCATGACAAGCTCCAGTATTTTTAAGATTTAGAAATATTTGTGTCTCCGGCGGGCCTACCGGCGGTCCCTCCGGGGCCAAAGAAAGTTTTTTAAAAAAAGTTTCCCTGGACTCTTCAAAAACTTTTAGTCGGGCTTAGCCTCTTCGAAACTAAGTTCTTAGAAAAAAGAAAAATTCTAGGAGATGTGCTTTAGATTTTGAACAATATAAAAATTGATCAAAGTAGTAAGTGCATCTTCCTCGCACAATTTCTCATACAAGGACGCGAAAGCCTACTAAAAAGTTTTGGGATTCTCAAACCCTTTTCTAAAAGGGTGTGAGGCCCCCAGCGGGGCCGCCGGAGGCATACATGGAGCACAGGAATGCTCCATAGAAATTATAAAGCCCCCGGTGTTTACACCGAGGGCCTTTGAATGCGGAATTAAGCTTCGTATCTCTTAAACAGCATACAGGCGTTGGTACCGCCGAAGCCGAAAGAGTTACTGAGAGCGTAGTTGGCCTGTTTCTCGCGTGTGCCGCCTTTACCGTAATCAAGGTCACAATCGGGATCTGGGTCGATCTGGTTGATTGTTCCGGGAATGATTCCGGTTTCAAGGGTTTTAACAGCAAAAACAGCTTCCATGCCGCCTGCGCCGCCGAGGAGGTGCCCGGTCTGGCCTTTGTTCGCAGCTATGGCGATATTGTAGGCGTGGTCGCCGAAGACCTTCTTGATTGCTCTGGTTTCACAGAGGTCATTAAGCTTGGTGGAAGTCCCGTGCGCGTTGATATGATCAATCTCGGAAGGATCGATCTTAGCTTCACGGATGGCAGCTTCCATGGCAAGGGCCATGCCTTCGCCGTCTTCCATGGGTGCGGTCATGTGGTAGGCATCGCCGGATGCACCGAAACCAACGACCTCGGCGAGAATTTTCGCACCGCGTGCTTTTGCATGGTCGAGGGATTCGAGCTGCATTAGGCCGCAGCCTTCACCCATGACAAAACCGTCACGACCTGAGTCGAAAGGACGGGATGCAGTCTGGGGATCTTCATTGCGGGTGGACAGGGCTTTCATGGAAGTGAAGCCTGCAAAACCCAGCGGAGTGATGGTGGATTCAGCTCCTCCGCAGATCATTACATCGGCGCGTCCGAGCATGATGTCGGTGTATGCGGAGCCGATAGCATGGGTTCCGGATGCACAAGCGGTACACAGGCACATGTTGGGGCCCTGGGCTTCTGCAAAGATGGATACCTGACCGGATGCCATGTTGCCGATGATAATCGGGATAAAGAAAGGAGTTATTTTCTTCGGACCGGACTTCATCAGTTTGGCGTGCTGTTTCTCGATGGTTTCAAGTCCACCAAGACCGACGCCGATGACAACCCCGGCACGTTTTCTGGCTTCGCCCTCAAGTTTGAGCCCCGTGGACTCCATGAGCATCTTGTTAGCAGCCACAGCGAACTGGGTGAATCTTTCCATACGCTTGGCCTGCTTAGCGGGGATGTAGGCTTTGGGGTCGAAGTCCTTGACTTCACCGGCGATGCGGGCGGAAAACTCGCTGGCGTCAAAAGCGGTTATTTCAGCAATTCCGCATTTGCCTTCAAGGAGGTTGTTCCAGCTGGTATCTACGTCGTTACCGATGGGGGTGATGGCGGATACGCCTGTTACTACTACCCTGTTCATGTATTTGAACCTGTAAATAAGTTTGGGTTGTTTAGCGGGGGGCATAAGAAAAGAAGCGCCTTACGCCCGTAAGGGACTGATAAGGCGCTTTTCTTAAAAACCCTGAAGTCAGAGAGTCTTCTCTACTGCTTGCTTTCAACGAAAGCTACAGCGTCTTTAACCTTGAGGATCTTCTGGGCTTCTTCATCTTCGATTTCAACGTCGAACTCTTCTTCCATAGCCATGATGAGTTCGGTGAGGTCAAGAGAGTCGGCACCGAGATCTTCAACGAAGGAAGCTTCGTCTTTTACTTCGTCTTCGGAAACACCAAGCTGGTCTACGATAATTTCTTTTACTTTTTCAGCTGCGGACATAGTCCCCTCCAAGTCATTATTTTTTAATGTTTTTTGTCTACATGTACATCCCGCCGTTAACAGCGAGAGTCTGTCCAGTGATATAACCGGAGTCTTCCGACGCAAGGAAGGAAACCGCGTTTGCTATATCTTCGGATTTGCCGAGTTTCTTCAGCGGAATTGTTTCCATCATCTGTGCCACGACTTTTTCAGGAAGTTCTGCGGTCATGTCAGTCTCGATGAATCCCGGTGCTACGGCATTCACGGTGACTCCGCGCGGAGCAAGCTCTATGGCACTGGCCTTGGTCAGTCCGATAAGACCGGCCTTGGCGGATACGTAGTTAGCCTGTCCGGCGTTGCCGGCCTGAGCTACTACAGAGGAAATGTTGATGATTCTGCCGTAGCGCTGCTTCATCATGATTTTGCCCGCTTCACGCAGACAGGTGAAGGCACCGGTCAGATTAATATCCAGAACCTTATCCCAGTCATTGTCTTTCATGCGGACCAGCAGGCCGTCTCTGGTGATACCGGCATTATTGACCAGAACATCCAGTTTGACCTTGCCTTTGATTTCCTCTTTGAAAAAAGCTGTAACGGCTTCACGGTCAGAAGAATCAAGCTTTAATGAGCGGGCCTTTCCGCCTGCAGCTTCAATTTCAGCGCAGACTTTTTCGGCTCCGTCGGGGCGGCTTACGTAAGTTATGATAACTTCAAAGCCGTCTTTGGCAAGCCTTTTGGCACAGGCCGCGCCGATTCCTCTGGAACCGCCCGTCACAAGGGCGGTGCTTGGCTGTTCACTCATTTACTTTCCTCTATGTTAAATTGATGCGGTCATGCGTCTCATAGCCTAAAGCGGCTTTGACTGCAAATCTAATCTAAAATTATTCTGTTTAAACATACATGTGCGTTTGGTGAATGCACTTTTCCTTTTTCATACAACGCATTTGTGTCTGTTGTGTGAAAAGTAACAGCGCAACCGGAAACATCACAGCTAGAATTGAATCAGGGAAGATCCCCAGGTCAGTCCTCCACCGAAGGTTGCCAGCAGCACCAGATCTCCGTCCTTTATGAATCCGGATTCTCTCGCGTCCGCAAGACCTATGGGGATTGAGGCGGCGGAGGTATTTCCGAACCTGTCCACGTTGGCGAAAACCTTTTCGCGGGACACACCCAGTTTTTTACCTACTGCCTCAATGATTCGCATGTTTGCCTGATGAGGCAGGAGCACGTCAACGTCATCTGTTGTAAATCCATTGCGTTCCAGAATCTCGTTGGAGATGGAGGTCATGGATCTTACTGCATGCTTGTAGATCTCACGTCCCTGCATCTGGACAAAGTTTTCTTCGCCCACTTTATCCCCGAGTCTGTAAGGATAGGCGGAACCGGCTCCCTTGATGGTTAGGTTCATTGCAGGACCGCCGTTAGCGGAAATAAGTGTGTCGATGACCTTTCCGGGATCATTATCATTTCCGGCAGTGAGAACAGCCGCCCCGGCTCCGTCTCCGAAGAGAACGCAGGTTGAGCGGTCTTCCCAGTTTACTCGGCTGGTAAGAACTTCGGAACCGCAGATAAGTATTTTAGCCTGTGGGTGGAGATTGATCAATGCACGGGCCACTTCAATTGCGTAAACAAAACCGGAGCAGGCCGCGGACAGATCCATGGCAGCCCTGTTTTTGATTCCCATACGCTCCATGAGCAGGCAGGCGGTGGCAGGGACGGGCATGTCTCCGGTGAAGGTGGCTACAATTACGTGAGTGAGTTCTTCTGCATCCATGCCGGAGGCTTTGAGAGCCTTGACAGAAGCATGGTAAGCAAGATCAAGGCAGGTTTCGTCTTCAACAACGTGACGCTGCTTGATTCCTGTGCGGGTAGAGATCCATTCATCGTTGGTATCAACGAATTCTTCAAGATCTTTGTTGGTGTAAATCCGTTCAGGGACATGGAAACCCAGGCCCCTGATATGTGAGAAAGTACTCATTATGCCATTCCTGTTTTAGGATGGAAAATGTAACAGGCGGTCTGGGTGATTGCGAAAAACGGTGCTGCCCTGACAGCGCGGTGGAAAAAGCACTACAGTTCAGGTGCGATGATTTCCTTGTGGGCGGCCAGACCTTCTCTGAGGTGGGCTACTGCATCGTTTTTCACAAAAGTTGCGGCCATTTCGATGGCACGCTCAACCGCCCTGGAATCGGCTTTACCGTGGCAGACAAGGACAATTCCCTTAAGTCCGAGAACTGGAGCTCCTCCGTATTCGGATTTATCTACCAGTCTACCGAATCTTTTAAAAGCCTTCATGGCGAGCATGGCCCCGATTTTGGAAACGATGTCGCGCTTGAGTTCGCCTTTTAAAAGGTTGCCCAGACTGCTCGCCAGTCCCTCGGACAGCTTGAGTGCCACATTGCCTACAAATCCGTCGCAGACGGCAACGTCAACATCTCCGGTGAAAATATCACGCCCCTCTATGTTGCCTACAAAATTCAGTGATGAATTTTTCAGCATTTCATAGGAAGTCTTTACCAGAGTGTTTCCTTTGCCTTCTTCTTCTCCGATGGTCAGCAGCCCAATGCGCGGCTTATCGTATCCGAGAACATCCCTTGCAAGTACATCAGCCATAAGCCCGTACTGGAATAGGTGTTCGGGTTTGCAGTCCACGTTGGCTCCCACGTCCAGCAGGACCATGGGATTCTTTTCGGTGGGCAGAATGCCCGCCATGCCCGGGCGCAGCACGCCTTTTATCCTGCCGATGGTGAACATGCCGCAGGCTACAGTCGCACCGGAGTTCCCGGCACTGACAACGCCGTCGGCTTTGCCTTCCTTGACCAGTCTGCATGCAACCTGGATTGAAGAATCTTTCTTGCGGCGCATTGCATCAGCGGGTTTGTCTTCCATTGTGACAACCTGTGAGGCGTGGACGACATCAATAGTACATGATCCGGTATCGAGCTTTTCAAGCTCGGACCGGATCATGTACTCATCACCAACCAGAGTAATCGGAAGTCCCGATCTTGCGGCGGAAACCGCTGCCGGAACTATAACCGAAAGGCCGTAGTCGCCACCCATGGCGTCAACGGCTATGCGGGGTATTATGCTAGGCATCTTCGGAATTGATTACCTGACGACCTTTGTATGTTCCGCAGGAAGAGCAAGCTCTGTGAGGTACGGTGGGTTCACCGCATTCGCAGTATACTACGTTAGGGGTTGCTACGTGGTCGTGTGAACGACGCATGTTTCTGCGGGATTTTGAAGTTTTCTTTTTCGGCTGTGCCATGACTATTCTCCTAAAGAGTGATTTTTTTGACCGGTACTTTGCGAACCGGAATTTAGTTCTTTATCTTAAGATTGCGGAAAACCGCAAGCCTTGGGTCGCCCGCATCTTTTTCGCATTCGCAGCCGCCCTTATTCAGGTCGATGCCGCATTTTCCGCAGAGCCCTTTGCATTTTTCATCGCAAAGAGGTTTTACGGGCAGGGCCATAACGAAATGCTCCCAGAGGAGGGCTCCGATGTCGAGTTTCAAGCCTTCTTTGGTCCGAATCACAGGAGATTCTTCGTCCTCCCCCGATTCCGCCACTTGCTCGAATTCTTCGAACTCGGTGGAAATTTTATGCTTGTAGTCTGCCGTGCATCTGTCACAGGCAATGGTTACTGAGCCATTGGTTCTGCCCCGGATCAGACATCCGTCTCCCTGAGGGAGAATAAACACTTCAGAAACAAGAGGATCTCCTTCACGGACTTCCACCTTGTACTTTTTCCATGCGTTTGACCAGAAAATCTGGTCCTCGAAAACGAAATCCTGTCCCTCTTCAGGGATGTCATTTAATGTAATCCAGAGTTCAGACATATTTTTCCTCGCGGAGGGTTTTCCTATATGAGTTTTTTTTCTTATGTCAAGGAAAAAGAGCTTGCATTTTCCAGAGCGAGCGTTTAAATGATACCTCTTTTGTTCGGAAGGAGCAATTTCCCTTGCGGGGAATTCCGGTTTCCGGCAACCTAGAAAAGTTAACTATACCATCAAGGAGGTTCAACATGTCCCAGGTATGCGATATATGCGGTAAAGGCCCTCAGACCGGCAATAACGTTTCTCATGCTCACAATAAGACCAAGAGACGCTTCATGCCCAACCTGCAGAAGGTCCGCACCCAGCTTCCCAGCGGTGAAGTGAAAAGCATCAAAGCTTGCACCCGCTGCATCCGCTCCGGCGCTGTTGTAAAGCCCGTAGCCAGAAAAAAAGTAAGCTAGGTCAGATTTATTTTTCGCACGGCCAGTTCGTGTAAAAAGCCCCGGTCATATTAAATATGGCTGGGGCTTTTTTCATAAACTGTTATTCTGCTGCCCATTTCAATGCTTTGGAAAGTTCCTGCTCATTATAGGTTTTAACCTCGCCGCTGATGAGAGCCGATGCGACTTTTGTTCCCCACTCAACCCATGACGGGCCGCCGACAACGGCCAGTTTTTCAAAATCATTACGATGGGCGAATCCGAATTTTGCGTCTTCCCACATTGCTTTGAGTTCCCACCCTTCGAAATTGTCATCCATATAGAGCAGGCATCTGCCTTTGCCGTTTTCTCTGATCACTTTCTGCAGGGCGGGAATCCAGACTTCCGTATAATCCTCGGCCGTGACCATCCCTGTGGCTCTTACCGCGAGCATGGTTGCGTTGCTTTCAGGCATTACTTCAATCATCTTCATCTCCTTGCAAGACTGTTATCGATTAAAATAGTCTGTCCATAAATAACATGCTCTACAAGAAAAGAAAAAGTATCAATTGGGAAACTTTTTTCAACTGGACCTAATCCGTATAAATAAGACTTGTTTATTCTAGTATGCCGACTTCACGGTAGTATCGTTCAGCTCCGGGGTGTAAAGGGGCAGGAAGGTTTGATGTCGCTCGTTTAAGGGACATGGCCTTCGTCGCTTTATGAATGCTGTTGAAAAAAGGTAGGTTGTCGTAAATGGTTTTAGTTATTCTGTAGACTAATTCATCCGGGAGATCAGCCCGGCAGGCGAGGAAATTCGGCTGGGCAATAGTTCTGATCTCCTTTTCCTGTGAAGGGTATGTCCCGGCAGGAATTATATATCGGTTCCATATCGGATGGGATTTCTGAATTTTGGCAAGCTGTGCATCAGTGAATTCAAGTATTGTAACCCTGTCTGCTCCCAACTGTTCAAAAAGATGGGTGACTGCCGATGCCGGAGGTCCAGCGGGTAGGTTGGCCCCGGCTATCTTATCGTTTATCATAGCCTGCGCAGAGGGATTATAAGCCAGAAATTCGGGAGTAATGTCCTTTTCCATATCTATCCCCATAATCTTGAACAGAGTGTTGCCTGAGCCTTCAGCTCCGCTGTGTCTCTTACCCATGGAGAATCTTCTCCCCAGGTCTTTAAGGTCATCTATATTTCCATTTTTGACATATTTATTTAGCAGTGAAAAATGCTCCACGTTCTCCCATAGCATTGAGATTGAACGCAATTCTCTGAATTCAGATCCTTTATAGGGGCCTTCTCCTTTGTAGGCATCCTGACCGAAAATCGCCTGAATTATAATTAGATCGGCATCCCTGTTTCTGAGGAATTGAATGTTTTCACCTGACCCGGCGGAGTGGATTGCAGTAGCGGTTGTATTGCCGTCACTTGATAGATTGATTGTCAGTAGAGTCCCGATGGCAACACCTACGGGGTAATATGTTCCCCCGGTTGTGGCTGTAGATATTATCAGGTTTCTGCCGTCGGCATATGAAGGCAAGGGCGTCAGGGCCAGAGAGAGCATGCAGGTAAAGATCAGGCATGATATTTTTCCGAGCATGTTCCCTCCGGGCGAATGTTCTCTGTTGTGGATGTTAGGAATTGCTAGTGTATAAAGGGCACTTTAGTATAGCGTATCATGTTTAACGTGGTATTAACAACTAACATAATCCTGACGCGTATCCATCAGAACGCGGGTCACATCCTGCGCAGAGGGTTCCAGACTCCTGATCACGGACAATTATCTGGCCGCGGCCGAAAAGGGCCCGGTTGTATCCGCCTCTGACTTCAAGATCGTGCCCCATTTTGAAAAGCTCTTCTACTGTCTTTTGGGGCATACCTTCTTCCATGCAGACTTTTCCCCCTGCCTCTCCCGGTTCAATGCAGAAGCGAAGACGGTCCAATGCTTCCTGCGGCCCCGCGCCATCATCAAGCATTGCGGAAATGATCTGTAAATGTCCCTGTGGCTGCATGAATCCTCCCATGACGCCGAATACAGAATGAAGGGACTTATCTTTGCGCAGGCAAATGCCGGGGATAATTGTGTGGTAGCTGCGTTTGCCGCCTGACAGGGCATTGGGGTGTGTTGGATCAAGAGAGAAGTTGTGTCCCCTGTTCTGCAGGGGAAATCCCAGTCCGTCAGGAACGATTCCGGTTCCGAAGCCCATGTAGTTTGAGTTGACCATGGAACAACCGTTGCCGTCTTTGTCCACAACGCAGAAATAAACTGTATCCGATGAGTTTACAGGAACGCCCGACTCACTATCCAGCTTTGCACGGTCGGGAAAAATCTGAGCTGCACGCCTGGCTCCGTAGGATGGAGAAAGGAGCTTTTCAAGCGGAGGTGTATAGTGCTGCGGATCAGCGACATGCAGTCGGGCATCGGCAAAGCCAAGCCTCATCGCCTCGATCAGATGGTGCATTCTTTGAGTTGAATATGGAGGGCTGAGGCTTTCCATATCGATTTCATTCAAGGTGTTTAAAGCAAGCAGTGCCGCAAGCCCCTGACCATTTGGAGGGCATTCATGAATTTCATATCCCCTGTAATTGATACTGATTGAATCCTGAAATAAAGTTGCATGCCCGGCCATATCTTCAGCAGTCAGAAACCCTCCGTTCTCAAGCACACTTTCAGTTATCTTTTTAGCTACATAGCCATTGTAAAAAAGGTCTTTCGCAGATTCAGGAGAGCATTCGGCGATATGCTTAAGAGTCTGGCCCAAATCTCGGTTTATCATTATTTCCCCACAGCGTGGAGCGCGGCCGTTCAATAGTAAATTATGTCCGCCGGGACTGGTGTTCAATATTTCTTCAGCCCCCTCCTCCCATAGATGAGCTGTAACAGGACTGACCGGGAAACCCTGCATGGCGTAGCGTATTGCCGGGGAAAAAATATCTGAAAGCTGCATGGAGCCGTGTCTTTCCACCAGATCAGCCCAAAGCCCGAATGCTCCGGGAACGTTGACAGTCATGGCATGGCGGGGTGGGAGCTGATCAGTGATTCCCATGGAAGCCACTTTCTCAAGTGAAATACTGCTGGCGGATTTTCCTGAACCGTTGAGTGCCGATACTTTTCTTTTTTCCGAATCATAAAACAAGGCAAAGGCATCACCACCCAGCCCGGTGCTGCATGGTTCAATCACAGCCAAGGTTGAGGCTGTTGCAATTGCCGCATCAGCGGCATTCCCGCCAGCTCGTAATATTTCCAGGCCGGCTTCGGTCGCAAGGGGTTGACTTGAAGCGACCATGCCCTGGGTAGAAAAAACAGGTGATCGGCGTGAACTAAAGGTAAATTGAGGCTTTGAATAATTGCAAATTTCGTAGGATGGCATTCTTATCTCCGTTGATTAGCCTTTGTTATATTTAGAATTTTAGATTCAATTCCATTCGCAATGCAAGCGTTCTTTTTAGAACTTCGTTCTCTGTAGATTATGTGTGATCTCAATTGATTCAGAGTGGTTGCGCTTCGAGTAATTAATAATTTGCAGGGTTGTGTTTTAGTTGCTCAGAGGATATTGTTACAATATGGTTACTTTAATCAGTTCAGTTGTGCTGATCCTCTCTCTTCACTTTTCTTCCATAGCTCTACACGCATCAGATCTCAGGATTATGGCTGAAGAATATCCGCCTTACAGTTTCAGGGTTGATGGCAAGGCTGAAGGACTAATCGTTGATCTTGTTGAGTTGATTTATGAAGACTTGCATGGAGAGATGCCTCAGATAAGGTTCTACCCGTGGGCCAGAGGATACAGGAAGCTTCAGCATGGAACAGGAGATGTCCTGTTTCCTATGGCGATGACTCCAGAAAGGTCAACAGAGTTTAAATTTGTTGGTCCCTTATTGTGGGATGATGTATATTTTTATCGCAGAAAGAATTCAGATATCAGGCTTGATTGCGTTGATGATGCCCGTAAAGTGGGCAAAATAGCAGTGACCCGGGATGATATTTTTCATCAGAATCTTATAAAACTAGGCTATTCAAATCTTGATATAAGCCCGACTCAAAAATGTGATTTTTTGAAACTGCTAAAGGGGAGAGTTGATCTGGTTCCCATGGGAAGTAAGGCCTACAGGTATTTCATGGAAAAATTTCCGGAACTCAATACTGATGATTATGAGCGTACAGGCCCTCCGGTTTTCTTTACCGCAACATACATTGCTTTTTCTAAGGCTACTCCTGATGAAATAATAGTGAGTTGGCAGGGTGCATTGAATAGATTAAAAGCCGAAGGTAGATGGCTTGAACTTGTGGATAAATATTTTTCTCCTGAAAGATAGGGTTGGCTCAGTATGAACCGTTGAAGTCTGAAAAAGTTCCACTTGCAAAATATTAAGCCCCGTATACGCATGCGTATACGGGGCTTTTAAGTCTGAGGCAGAATCAATGGGCTAACTGAATACAGAATCAACGCCTCAATGCTTCTGAGAGGTGTTTAGACAAGTTCTACAGCGCGTTTCATGCGGGCTGAGGTTTCATCTTTACCGAGCACGAGCATGAGGTCATAGAGCCCGCCCGGAGACTGTGTGCGACCACAGAGAGCCAGACGTACGGGCTGTCCAATTGCTTTGAACTTGAGTTCTTTTTCCTCGAGAAAACCCTTGCATACAGCTTCGAGGGAGTCGTGAGTGAATTCTTCATCGGCTTCAATCCGAGCAGTGAGTTCCTTGAGAATTTCAACTGCCTCGGGTTTGAAAACCTTTTCAACGGCCTTGCTGTCGTATTCCAGTTCGTTTGCGCTCACGAGAAAGAAATCGCACATATCCGCCATTTCTTTGTAGTTGGTAGAGCGAGGCTGAAGCAGCGGAATGATCTTTTCAAGATAGGCATCACTTGCCTCAATCCCTTCGGGAAGGAAGAGGCGCATCCCTGCAATCAGATCTGCCGGGGCTTTGGCTTTGATATATTCACTGTTAACCCAGTCCAGTTTTTTGGTATCGAAAACTGATGGTGAGTTACCGAGGTTGTCAGTATTGAAAAGCTCAATGAGTTCTTCGCGGGAGAAAAGTTCCTGATCTCCGTGGGACCAGCCGAGGCGAACAAGGTAGTTTACAACCGCTTCCGGCAGGTAGCCCATTTTTTCGTATTCCATCACTGAAAGCGCGCCGTGGCGTTTGGACAGTTTTTTCTTGTCCGGGCCGAGGATCATGGGAACATGACCGAAGTTCGGTACTTCCCAGCCGAGAGCCTTGTAAAGCAGGATCTGGCGGGGGGTGTTGTTCACGTGGTCATCACCGCGCAGGACTTCTGTCACTCCCATTGTGTGGTCATCCACAACAACAGCAAGGTTGTAGGTGGGGGATCCGTCACTTCTGCGCAGGATCATGTCGTCCATTTCCGCGTTTTCAACGCTGATAGGGCCTTTGATCATATCCGTGAACGAAGTGCGTCCGTCCAGCGGCGCTTTAAAGCGCACAACCCTGTTCTCACCGGGCCCGAGATTTTTTTCACGGCAGGAACCGTCATATTTGGGCTTGCGCTTCTCTTTCATGGCTTTTTCGCGCATGGCGTCAACCTGTTCAGGGGTGCAGTCACACCAGTACGCTTTTCCTTCATCCAGCAGTTTGTCGATGTAGCTGTTATAAAGGTCAAAGCGTTCACTCTGGTATACAGGCTCCCCGGTCCAGTCCATACCCAGCCATTTCATGGAATCAAGAATGGCATCAGTATATTCCTGTCTGGAGCGTTCTCGGTCAGTGTCTTCGATGCGCAGCACGAAGTCACCGCCGTTATGTTTGGCCAGCAGCCATGCGAAAAGTGCGGTGCGCGCGCCACCGATATGCAGATGTCCGGTGGGGCTGGGTGCGAAACGGGTTACGGTTTTAGCCATGGTAGGTTCTCCTGAAATATTATTTACAGGTCCATAAGCAAAAAAATCCGCCGGAATTGGCGGTATTTGATACTGAACCTGTTCGTTCTTTCTCTGGGCGGATTCTGCCACCGGCTGAGGATTTCAGGCCCCAGCCGGCAAAATCTTATTCGGCAGGCTCAACGCCTTTAAGTTCTGGAATCTCTTTGAGCAGGGTGCGCTCGATGGCGTTTCTCAAAGTGATCTGGGACATAGGACAGCCCTTGCATGCGCCCTGCATGCGAACTTTGGCAATGCCTTTGTCTGTTACCTCAACGAGTTCAACGTTGCCGCCGTCAGCCTGAAGAAGGGGTCTGACTTTATCGAGTGCGGCTTCGACTTTATCGTGCATGGTAAATCCTCCATTTGGTATGCAGGCTCAAGTACGATCTTTAGGCTGTGATGTCAAATCTGCAGGGAGGCTCTCATATTACCTTTTTATGTGCGGCAGTATCGAGAAAGCGTCTTTCAGAAGGGGGGTGAGCCGCTTGTCCAGCTTGCGGAGTCTTTCGGGATCAAGGCCGTGTTCTTTCCACCGTTCGCTTTTAATATTGCGGATGAAAAAATCTCCTCCTCCACCGATGCCCATTGTCTTGGCAATCACATTGGCAAAAAATACATGCATGGATTCCGGTTTCTTAGAAGCCTTGACCGGATTATGGTGATAAAGAACTGCAGTTACAAGTGAGAATGGAAGGTTCCATTTCCGCAGCAGCATTCCCCCCAGTTCAGCATGGTCAAATCCTGTGACCACTCTTTCTGCCTTGAACATGAGGGCTTTTTTGTTTCTGGAAATGGCTGTCGCCGCAACGGCCTGCTCCGGCAGGGCCATCATCAGGACAGGGCGCCCTATGTCGTGCAGCAGTCCGGCTACAAAAGCTTTTTCAGGTGATCCCTGTTTGAGCATGCGGCAGAGTTCACTTGCGATAATGCCGCAGGCAAAACTGTGTCTCCAGAAAAGTTCGAGGTCTATTATGTCAGCGGGAAGGTCCTTGAACATGTCCATTACTGAGGTTCCGAGGGCAAGTGTTGAAAGCTGCTTGGTTCCTATGACAGCTACAGCTCTTGAAATGGTATCTATCTGGGATGGAAAGCTGTAAAATGCGCTGTTGACCATACGCAAAAGAAATGCGGACAGAGCAGTGTCCTGCGATATTACTTTGGCCACGTCAGCTGCAGAGCTGCCGGGATCGTTGATGACCTGCCGCAACTCTATGAAAACCTGCGGAAGTGAAGGAAGTTTTATATCCGAGCCAAGGAGCGAAAGAGGGTCGACCTGAGAGAATTTTTTTGTCGGCATGGGCAGTTCTGAAACTTTTTTGTATAGTTCCGGGTGCTCCATAAGATCCTGAGCCACGTGTTTAACGCCAAGTTCAAAGAGGGTGTTCAGGACCGGTTTTTCCCTGTCAGCATGCGTAAAGCGTTCCTCCATAAGTTCAACTGCTCTCAGAAGGGTTTCTTCGGGGACCATGTTCTTCTCTGTCATGATAAAAAAGCCTTTTTTCTGAATGGTTGCTTAGTGTTGATCGTACATCAAAAGGCCATTTCGTCAAAGTCGTCTTTATAAAATATAACAGCCCCGCAGAAATCAATTCTGCGGGGCTGTTATATTCAGAAAATGTTTTGCTTATTTAAACCAGGAATCGACCAGAGCCTTGTTTTCCTTCATGAATTTCTTTGCGTTTTCATAAGGATCGGAACCGTCTTCCTGGTTCCAGGCCATGAGTGTCTGCAACTGGCCGGGATTCTGGTACCTGAAGTTGTCCAGAAATTCGTATACTTCGGGCTTATCTTTTTTGAGGTCTTTACGGACTATGGTATGGATCGTTTCCTCGCCGCCCAGCACGCCTTTGGGGTCGTCAAGATATTTAAGGTCCCAGCGGCCGAACATCCAGTGGGGGGACCATCCTGTTACGACAATCCATTCCTTGTTTTTGATCGCATTGTCGAGTGCTGCTGTCATGGTTGCGCCGGAGCCTTCCATAAGTTCAAATTTATCGAGCTTGTACTCTTTCATCGCATCTTCAGAGAGTCTCATAAGGCCCGCTCCGGGGTCAATTCCGGTAATTTTACCGTCAAATTTGTCCGCGTTTTTATTGAGCTCATCGATTGAACTGATTTCAACGTAAGACGGGACTACCCAGCCAAGCTTTGCACCACCGACTATCATGCCGAGGTTTTCCACTTTGTTCTTTACTTTGTCGTAGTAGTCTTTGTGAGTGACGGGCAGCCATGCTGTTGCCATGCCGTCCACATCTCCAGTCCCTACGGCCTGCCACATTGCGGCTGCTGTAACAGGAAGTATCTCGCATTCATAACCCATACGTTCCTGAAGGACTGCTTTAAGCAGGTTGGTTGTTGCAGTGGCACAGTCCCACTCAACATAAGCCAGTGTTACCTTTTTGGAGTCGTCAGCAAAAGCACTTGATGCAAATGCACAAATCAACAGGGCCGTTATGAAGATAGAAAGAATCTTTTTCATTTTTTAGTCCTTGGTTGAGGGTTATGAGTATTGAGTTCATAATATTAAAAAAGTCCCCCGCAGCAAAGGCGGGGGACTTTTGGGGGTGAGCGGAATTATTTAAGCCAGGAATCAACCTGTTCTTTGTTTTCCTTGATGAAACGCTTCGCGTTTTCGTAGGGGTCAGCGCCTTTTTCCTGGTTCCAGGCCATGACCATCTGGAGCTGGTTAGCGTCTTTCCATGCGAACTTGTCGAGGAAAGCGTAAACCTCAGGCATATCTTCTTTAAGATCCTTACGGACAACGGTGTTGATTGTTTCTTCATCACCGAGAGCCTTTTTGGGGTCTTCAAGGTATTTGAGGTCCCAGCGTCCGAACATCCAGTGAGGAGACCATGCGGTCACGATGATCCACTTGTTGTCTTTGACTGCACCTGCGAGAGCTGCGGTCATGGTTGCACCGGAACCTTCCATGAGTTCGAATTTATCGAGGTCGTATTCTTCGATTGCTTCTTCGGAACGCATCATGAGTCCCGCACCGGGGTCAATACCGATGATTCTGTCGTCGAATTTGTCAGCGTACTTGTTGAGATCTTCGATCTTGTCAACGGTAACATAAGAGGGAACAGCCCAGCCGAGCTTGGCACCGGTTACGTTGGGCCCGAGGTCTACTACGCTGTTTTTGAGTCTCTTGAGGTAGTTGGCGTGGGTTACGGGCAGCCATGCTGCGGCCATACCGTCTACATCGCCTGATGCTACACCCTGCCACATTACAGCTGCTGCAACCGGAATGATTTCGCATTCATAACCCATGCGTTCTTCAAGCACGGCTTTGATAACGTTTGTGGTGGCTGTGGCGCAGTCCCACTCAACATATGCGAGTTTGACTTCCTTGTCCCCTGCGAATGCGGTTGCACTGAAAGCGGTAAGCATCAGTGCTGCGAGAGCCAGTGTTAAAAGCTTTTTCATTTTTATCTCCCTGAAACAGGTTACGGTCCGGTTATTTTTTGCCGGAGCCTATTTTTTGAAGTACGCGGTCCATGACCATGGCCACGATTACGATACCGATTCCGGCCTCGAAGCCTTTACCCATCTGCAGGCGCTGAATGGCTTTCCACACTTCACCACCAAGGCCCTTCGCGCCGATCATTGCTGCGATAACAACCATTGACAGCGCAAGCATAACTGTCTGGTTGACACCTGCCATAATCGTCGGGGTGGCGATGGGAAGTTCGAGTTTAAAGAGTCTTTGCCAGCGAGTGGACCCGAATGCCTCGGCACACTCGACCAGTTCGGAGGGTACCTGTTTAATCCCAAGGCAGGTCAGTCTGATGGACGGCGGCATGGCAAAGATGATTGTTGAAAAGATAGCCGCAACCTTACCCAGTCCGAAAAACGGAATAGCCGGGATGAGGTATACAAAGGCGGGCATTGTCTGCATGACGTCAAGCACCGGCATGACCACTTTGTGTACATAACGGTTCATGGCAGCCAGAATACCGAGCGGAACACCGATCAGCAGAGCAAGCATTGTTGCGACAATGACCAGTGCAATGGTGCTGACGGTTGCTTTCCAAAGCCCCATATTCCAGATCAGCAGCAGCCCGAGCACTGCAAAAATGGTAGTGCGTTTGCTTTTGGCCAGACGCCAGGTGATCAGTCCGACAATGATAATGAACAACCATGGCGGACAGGCTTTCATAGCGGTCTCGACCACGTCCAGACCGGATTCCATTACTGCTGAGAATGCTTTGGTGGCAAAGGAGAAATGCGCGACCAGAAAGTCGATAAAGGATTCAATGGCGTCGCCGACGGGTATGCGTGGAAAATCCATGTCTAGTTACCTCCTCGTTCCGCCAGTGCCCCGATGAGTGTGCCTCTGACGATAACGCCTTTGAGCTTGTTGTTTTCATCAATTACCGGCAGGGGCAGGGTTCTGTCCTGCATGATATTGAAAAGTTCCTGTGCCGGTGCGTCCAATTCCACCGCCTGTAAATCTGTATGCATTATTGTCCTGATGTCTTTTCCGCCTTCCTCGACAAGTCTGGCGCAGTCTCCGGCGTTTAACATTCCCATGAGTTTGTGCTGTTCATCGAGCACAAAAAGGTTTGAGATGCTGTTCTTGCGCATTTTACGCAGTGATGATCTTGGACCGTCATTCTTGATATAAGCCACTGCGTCGATTTTTTTCATAACCGATTCAGCAGTGAGAACCTTGGTTATATCAACGTCCTCAACAAAGCGGCGGACATAATCCGTAGCCGGTTCGGTAAGGATTTCTTCAGGGGTTCCAATCTGAACGATTTCGCCGTCTTTCATGAGAACGATGCGGTCGCCGAGCTTGAGGGCTTCATCAAGGTCGTGACTGATGAATACGATAGTCTTGTGCATGCGTTCCTGCAGGTTGATGAGCTCGTCCTGCATATCGCGGCGGATGAGCGGGTCAAGCGCACTGAATGCCTCGTCCATGAGCAGGATGTCCGGGTCAAGGGCAAGGGCGCGGGCGAGTCCGACTCGCTGCTGCATACCGCCGGAAAGCTGTGAGGGGTATGAGTCTTCCCAGCCTGCGAGACCGACCAGTTCAAGGGCCTCCATGGCTTTCTGCTTTCTCTCTTCTGGGTCCACATTGCCGATTTCAAGTCCGTATTCGGTGTTCTTGAGCACTGTGCGGTGTGGATAGAGTGCGAAGTTCTGAAACACCATCCCCAGTTTGGTTAGTCTGACCTGTCGAAGCTGTTCTCTGTTGAGGCTGGTAATGTCTTCACCGTCGATGAAGACTTTTCCGCCAGTGGGTTCGATAAGTCTGTTGATGCAGCGCACCAGGGTGGATTTACCACTTCCTGAAAGACCCATGACAACTACGATTTCACCCTGCTCAACGGAAAAGGAGGCGTTGTTGACGCCGACACCATGTCTGGTCTTTTCCATGACCTCATCCTTATTGGCTCCTTTTTCGAGCATCGGGATGATTTTCTTGGGGTTGGAACCGAAGATTTTGTAGAGATTCTCAACTCGTATTTTTTCCATGATTTCTCCGTTTAGAAAATCTAAACTATAATTCTGTGTTTGTATGGAATGGTCTAAATTAATTGGAAATATATTGGGGGAGGGAGAGGGTGTTCGGAACAGGTATTTTTTCCGGAGCCGAACTGGGGGTGAGAGGAGGTACCGAGAGTCCTGCCGTTTCTTTGTAGAATTTGTTTCTTAGGTGCATTTTTTTTATGCAATTTTGCAGTTTTGCAGTTGTGTTTAATGTTGTTTTAGAAAAATACTGTTTTTGCATTGAGGTAATACAGAATTTACAGTGCTTCTGTATACAAAGCAAAAAAGAATTACCTCTAGTTGTTACTTCTGTGTTAAGAACCTTTTTCAAGCTCCCGATCGGGATGCTAGAACTGCAGGTCAAGAGATTTAAGAGTAAATAAAATATACGCCTATGTCAAATTAGAGAGAATGCTAGCATATTCAAAAGGGTTTAGCCCGTTTTCAGCAGTGTAATTTTACACCGATCAAAACGAAATGCATTGAATGAATACAAAGCCGGAAAAGCTGATGGGCTATAGATCCTTCAAGTGCTTTTGAAACTGATTATTTGAGCTGAGTTTATATTATTATAATTCAATTATAGTGAAAAAGGAAAGCCCCGAATAAATTTTTATTCGGGGCTTCGGATTGGTGGTAAAAATGGTGTGTATGGAGACAAGACGCTAAAAAAGACTATCTCCTGGTCAGGCCATACTTTTTAAGTTTGTATTGTAATGTCCTGCGGCTGATCCCAAGCGATTCAGCGGTGCGCTCACGGTGGTGCTGGTTTGCCTCCAAGGCAGCTATCAGGGCCTGTCTTTCGGCATCATCTAGTGATGCGGGGCCTGCTTTGGGGGGAGGGGGCGTTTGATATTCACCTCCTGCCGGGGTAGTCTGATCCACTGTCTGATCGGTTGGGGCAACTGCCGATGCCGGTGCCGGGTTTTGTACCTGAGGTGGTAGCAGTTCCGGGCCGAGAACCTCACTTCTGCCTAGGATTATTGCTCTTTCAAGTACATTTTCAAGTTCTCTCACGTTTCCGGGCCAGTTGTATCTGCTAAGGACGTCCAGAAATGAAGGACTTACCGAGCGGACTTTTTTGTTGTTCTTACGGCCCAGTTTCTCCAGCAGGTGGGCTACCAGCGCCGGGAGGTCTCCAACCCTTTCCCGAAGAGGGGGGATGCGTATTTCAAGCACACTCAACCGGTAGTAGAGGTCTTCCCGGAAGTTTCCTTTTTCCACTTCTTTTTTTAGATCTCGGTTTGTTGCGGCGATTATCCGCACGTCTGTTTCAACAGGTGAAACGCTTCCAAGCGGTTCGACGATTTTTTCCTGCAGGGCTCGCAGGATCTTCGCCTGAAGCACAGGGTCCATTTCTCCTATCTCGTCCAGAAAAAGAGTTCCGCCTGAGGCCAGTTGAAAACGTCCGGGCTTGTTGGCGTTAGCCCCGGTAAAAGCTCCTTTCACATAGCCGAAAAGTTCGCTTTCCAGAAGATTCGCCGGCAGTGCTGCGCAGTTTACTTTAATCAGCGGCTTGTCTGCCCGCAGGCTTGCTCTGTGCAGCCCTTCCGCCACAAGTTCCTTACCGGTTCCTGATTCACCCAGTACAAGAATGGTCGCCTCTGATGGCCCCGCCTGTTCAATGAGATCTTTTACATTGAGCATAGCCCGACTGTTGCCGATCATTTCTTCTGAGTTTCCGGCTGCTGACTTGAGGCGTTCATTCTCATCCACCAGCCGGGAGTAATCCAGAGCCTTGTTAAGGACAGCCTTGAGCTCTTCATTGTCAGCCGGTTTTGTAAGGTAGTCGAATGCACCGTGTTTCATCGCTACAACAGCGGAGTTAACATTGCCGTAAGCAGTAAGCATGATGACCGGAAGACCGGGAATAATGGCATTCAATTCTTTTAGAAGGGCCATGCCGTCCATGCCTTGCATACGCATGTCGATCAGTGCCGCATTCAGTTCAAGACCGGGAATGAGTTCCAGAGCCCGTTCTCCGGAATCGGCTTCATGGACAGTCCACCCGTCTCCTTCCAGGACTGCCCTGATGAGCATCCTGAGGGAAGGTTCGTCATCAACGATTAATACGGTTTTGCTGTTGTCGTTCATATATTTATTCCTCGTTGCGGGGATTGGGAAAGTAGATCTTTACACAGGTTCCGCCCAGTGGGTCGCCTTCTTCCTGACTTGATATATTAACCCGTCCGTTATGTCCGCGCATGATTGTGTTGACAATTGCCAGTCCCAGTCCGGTCCCTTTGGGTTTGTCGGTAAAGAAAGGCTCAAGCGCATGTTCACGGATATCGTCCGGCATACCGGGCCCGTTGTCACACACACTGATCCATACTCCATGTCCGGATTCCTCGGCGGAAATGGATATTTTTCCATCACTTTCCGGAACCGCGTCAAGACTGTTGACCAGCAGATTCAGAAGCACCTGTCTGATGCCGTCCGGGTCCGCATAAACCTGGTCAGTCTGGAGGTCGGTAGATATCCAGGTCCCTTTGTGTTCCAGGTCGAATCCCATCAGGGTATGCATTGATCTACATATTTCGCTCAGGCTCAATATTTCCGGTTCCAGTTCGTGAGGTCTGGAAAGGTAAAGCAGGTCGGTAACAACCCGGTTCAAACGGTCGGCTTCTTCAAGCATGGTACCGGCGTATGTACCGTATGGAGCTTCATCCTTGAATTTTTCAGCAAAAAGCTGGGCAAAACCGCGCAGTGAGCTTAAAGGGTTGCGGATTTCATGAGCAACCCCGGCTGCAAGTGAACCTATGGAAGCCAGTCTGCGGGCCTCGTAAAGGTCTTCCTCCAATCCCGCAATATCCGTACGGTCACGGATAATGATCATGGTCCGTTTTTCCTCGGGACTTTCAAAATAGGGAAAAAAGATGAATTCGAGGTTCTTGCCGTTCAAAAGGGCATGTTCCCAGGTTACATTGTTCCTGCGGAACTCCTGCAGGGATTCATAGGAAAAGTCGTTCCAGTTCATGCCGACCAGAGCTTTTTCCGGCGGACTGCCAAGGAGGTTATGTGCCGAACCGTTGGCTGCGAGGATGTTGCCTTCCGTAGTAAGGGTCAGAAGTCCGTCCGGCATGTTATCAAGCAGATTCGCCTGAAAGCTTTCAAGGCGGGTCAGTTTTTTACCCTGTTCCCTGCGCTGGAAGTAGGCAACGGCCAGAAGCCATAGGACGAGACCCGCCAGAAAAATATATCCGGTTTGTAATAAGGCAGCCCTGCGGTATTGTTTAAACTGGTGGAGGTGCTTTTCCGCATTCAGTCCTAAAAGGAGATAGGTGCTGCGATCATGGGGCGGTAAAAAGCGGAACTTCGGATTCCCATACAACCTCAACAGGGCGGGCTGCCCTATAGTTCCGTACAGCAGAGCAGCTTTGCCTCCGATCATGACCGGCGTACTGGATTCCCGGACAGTCTCGATCATTCTGAACATCTCATTGGGCGGCGTATACTTCTGGCCGTCCTGATTCACCACCAGAAGCGGTTCCCGGTCTGGACCATAAAGGGCGATATACAAAAGGTCGCCCTGTGAAACCATTTCTCTGAAAAGTTCCCGGGCTTCTGGGGCAAGTCCTTCAGGCATGCGGCGGTTGTGCATGTCGTGCCCGTTGTTGCCTCCGGGCCTGCGCATGCGCCGCGCTCCTTCCACAAGCTGAATATCAAGACCTCTGGCAATTGAGCGGGCTGAAAGCAGCATATGCTCAAACACTGTCTGGTGCATCTGGCGAAGGTTGTGCCAGGTAAGGTAAAGACTTCCGGCCCCGAGTAATATCAGGGCCAGAAGTGCAAGAGCAAGAGGCAGTTTATGTGATTTCTGTGAACTTAGTTCCATTTATGCGTAAGGTAGAGTTTATTATGGATTGAGCAGGGCGCCCACTTCACGGGGGGAGCTTAATCCAAGAGTTGCCGCAATTTCACGGATGGTCGTGGACTTGTCAACCACGGCTCCTTTTTTCCGGAGTATGCCCAGCGCGGTATTAACGTCCAGATTATTGTTCAGGCAATATTTTTCAAGTGACATTCTGCCGATTCCGGCTCCGTTACTTATCCCGGATTGATGGTCGTTTTCTGCCGATTCTGCTTTGGTTGGTCTGCTGCCGATTGTCTGCGGTTGATCCTTGAGAATTATTTCATGCAGTTCCTTAGGTGTGATTCCTGCTTTGGCCGCAATTGATTTTATGGACTGCTTTCCCGATTCGATTTCCAGTCCGGCTTTTTTAATCGAAGCAACTGCCTTGTCCACGTCAAGCCCGGTCCGTTTACAAAAAATATCAAGCGGGCTCAGTTCAGCATGTCCATAAGGGGGGACACCGTATTTCTGTTCACCTTTGTCTTTGAGATAAGTGGCGAAATCCAGAACCTGCTGCATGGGAGGAAGTCCGGCAATGGTTCCGAAGGCGACAAACAGGGTTATGATAAGGCTTATGAAAAATGCGGGAGATGTGAAATTAGCAGCACCGGATTTCTTTTTGAGATACGCAAGTATCGGCTTCCAGTTCAGCCAGATGTGAAGAATTGAAAAGGTTATAAATAATACACCTGTACAGATGTGTATGTCTCCCCACTGTTCTTTGCTTAACCCCATAAAGGTCCAGTCTGCCCAGTAGGCAACCCTTCCCTGAGGTACGAAGTAGAGAACAATACTGGTCAGGGTCAGCATTATTATGGAAAAAAAACTGGTTAGGGAAGTGATTTTTCTGAACATGGTCAACTCCTTGGGGTATGATGGTAATGCGTTTTATATACCCTGAATTGTGCTCGCTGGGAAAGGGTTATTAATAAAAAAGGGGGACCGGTTAAGCCCCCCTTTTTCCCGTTTTCTGTAATTAGGTGTAGATGAACGTTATTTGTTAAGGCTCAGGATCCAAGGCCCGGGCAGTTGCTTCCGCCACCGGGACATTCTCCCTGACGGTAATTACCGCAACCTCTGTTGCCCTTACCAAATCCCTGTCCCATGGATGGAAAGGTGATTCCGGTTTCCTTTTCTATTTCGTCAGCCATTTTTTTGTGCTCTGTGAAAACCTTGTCCCTGATTTGGGAGAGTTCCTGAACCAGAGCGTGGATGGTATCCTTGTCGGCCTTGCCGGATTCTACCAGAGCATTGAGTTCTGTCCTTTTGGCCCATTGCTGACTTTTGAGAGACTGAAAAACGTCTTCATATTTTTTTAGAATTGTCTGCACCTGTTGTTGTTTTTCAGGTGTCAGTTGATTGTAGGCTTCCCAGTTACCGCCATGATAGCCGGATTGTTGGTAGCCGTTTCGTGCTATGGCAACGGAAGCCACTGCCAGAATCAGCACGATAATCATCGGGACCAGAGCTTTTTTATTCATATGATCTCCTGATGCTGTTAAAAGTTGTTGCCCTCTCGATTTCTTACATAGCATCTGGCGTGCCATATTTTTAAGTTCATCTATTTCAGTGTGTTGTGTCGCTGAATCTGGCAGCCCTAAAGACTCTTGTGCAATATGTTGCGCATGTTTTTGCACATAGAGGGACTGCTCACTCTGGAGTGTGCAAAGAAGCTGCACAGGCTCTTTTGGGGAGGGGGAATGAGAGGTAAACAATAAATAGGGAAAGTTGTTCACTCATAGTCAATGTATGCCAATGCATGCCAATGTTGGTAGAACGTGAAAAAGCCGGGAGGTCTCCGAGACCTTCCGGCTTTTTCCAGGGTATTTTCTGTTACGCAGGGAGAATGATGCTATATATGTGAAGAAGGTTAGGAGTTAAAGCCCCAGCAGCCGCCGCGACGATCATCGCGATGGTGTCTGCCGAAACCCATTCTGCCATTATCCATATCGAATCCGCCGCAGCCGAACACGGGCATGGCAATACCTGTGGCCTGCTCAATCTCGTCGGATACCTGATTGCGAAGGGTGAATTGTTTATCCTTAAGCTCTGTCATCTCATTTACAAGTGAGGTGATGTCCTTTTTTTCAGCTTTGCCGGATTCAACAAGTGCCTGAAGCTCTGTCCGTTTAGCCCACATCTGATTCTGGATAGACCTGATCTGCTTGTCGTGTTTCTGGAAGATGGCTATTACTTCCTGCTGTTTCTCAGGAGTAAGCTGTCCGAAGAGGCCTGCCTGTCCATTGTTGTGATATTCTCTATGAGAACCGCCATGATACCCGCCTCGGGCCATAGCCGTTCCTGCAAGTGAGACAACCATAATGACCATTACCGGAATCAGTATTTTCTTTTTCATTTGCATCTCCTTATGGGGGTTTGCTCTATCGCTCTGTTACCTCTCACATAAGCATCAGCTGTGCCATTTTCATTAATCGATAGATATCAATGGTTTTGCAAAACATCCTGAAATGGTTGGTTAAAAAAGAAATGCAACATACTGCGCCAGCATGCACAAGTTGTGCATGTATGGTCTTTATAATGCACTTACGTAACTTTATATTCAGATTATCCGGCCATCTTCCAGACTGATAGTGCAGCTGGCCATTTTTGCATGCAATGGGTCGTGAGTTACCATGACAATGGTGAGCCCATCGTCATTCAATCCTTTGAGAATCTGCATGACTTCATTCCCGGTCGCTTTGTCCAGACTGCCGCAGGGTTCATCAGCAAACAGGACCGATGGAGACTTGACCAGTGCCCGTGCAATCGCAACCCGCTGCTGTTCTCCGCCGGATAATTGTCCGGGCAGCCGGTTTGCAAGATCTCCTATCCCTACCCTTTCAAGGCATTTCAGACCGTGTTCTTTCATCTTCTCACTTACCGGTCTGACTTTATTGAGGAAAGGCAGTAATACGTTCTCATGGGCATTCAGATAGGGGAGAAGGTGGTGTGACTGAAAGATTATGGAGAATTCATTACTGCGCAGGCTGTCGGTTTTTGTGTTGTTTAATTCGGTAATGTCTTCGTCTTTGAAGAAAACCTTCCCTTTCTTGGGTTTTAAGAGGCTGGACAGGACGCTGAGGAGTGTTGATTTTCCGGAACCGGATCTCCCGACAACAGCAGTAAAGCTGTTTTCGGGAATATCGATGGAAACATCTTCAAGTACTGTGACTGTATTTTCTTCGTTACCGTAATAATGAGTGATTGATTGTGTCTGGAGCATAACGGACCTCACAATGAAACCAGGGTTCTTGAAGGGTCAACGCGGG
Source organism: Maridesulfovibrio salinus (assembly GCF_055394525.1). Classification (NCBI taxonomy): domain Bacteria; kingdom Pseudomonadati; phylum Thermodesulfobacteriota; class Desulfovibrionia; order Desulfovibrionales; family Desulfovibrionaceae; genus Maridesulfovibrio; species Maridesulfovibrio salinus. Next base: position 4,274,714 of record NZ_AP042461.1, on the reverse strand, counting down.
TGGCCCGCAGGGATGGGACAATTGCGGAAAGAACAGACAGTCCAGCAACAGCGATAAAGGTGACACCGAATGCAGCCGGGTCGAAGTTGATATTGGCTTCCCCGAGATCAAGTGCCTTGAGTATTTCACCACTGGCGAGGAACCCGCCCGTGTAACCGGCAATTCCCGCCATGGTGCCTATGAATAGAGCTTCAAGGCAGAATATTGAAAAGACAGATCCGGTGGAAAAGCCCAGCGATCGCATCAATCCTATCTCGGTTCTGCGTTCGTTTACTGCCGAAAAGATGGACAGACTGATCATGAAACAGGCTGTCAGCAGGATTACACCACTGACCGACCATGCCATACGGTTCACAAAGCCGATTGCTGACATTCGTTGTTTAACTACATGCTGCAAGGCCTTGACTTCAGTGTCCGGCACGGCCTTTACAATCTGCTGGACAATTTCATCAATGGGGCATCCGGCGCAAAGTGCGGCAACTTCAATGAAGTGGACCGCACCGGGTCTTCCCACGCTGTTACGCAGGACATCAATGTCCATGAAAACGACATTGTCGTCTTCAGTCCCCGTGGCATCCAGAATCCCGGCTACTTTCAAAGTGTTCCCCTCGATTTCAATCATGTCTCCGGGGACCATGCCAAGCTCGGCTGCCGCTCTGCGCCCGATCAAAACTTCTTGGCTGTTCTGGGGAAATTGTCCCTCAGGATACCAGTGGGTCTTGATATTGAGTTCATCTGCCATACTGACCCCCACGATTGCTACAGGGGTTCCTTTAATTTTGCTTATTGCAGCGAATTTGGGTGCAACAGCACTGAGTCGTTCTTTCAACTCGATATTCTTTATCGCTTCTAGAACCGGCTCTCCTTTCAGTTCGTGAGCTCCGTAAGCAACATTTCCAAGGTCCAGCCCCCCGTAGCTGACAGATAGTGACTCAGTCTTTGGGGTGACAAGAATATTTGCACCGAATTTGCTCATTTTTTCTTCAAGGTTGTTTCCGACAACCTCGGAGAGCTGCTGTATTGAGACCACGGACATCACTCCTATTGTAAAGACCGTAGTAAGAAGTATTGTCCGCAGCGGACGTCTTCCTAAATTGCGTAAAGGAATGGTAAATAGATTCATTTGCACACCATACTAGAAATATTTTTTTCCGGCTCTTACAGCATCTTGGGAAATAATCAGACTGTCGCCATCTATCGCTCTTTCCAGTGGTGACGGGTTGCAGCCGCCGCTTAGAACATTAATTCTCGTGGAGTGAAAGCGCATGCCACAGTTGTTGCAGATCATAAAATCTCCATTTTGCGAGTATCCTTTTTTGGACCGGTAGCAGACATCACAAGCATCAAATGCGGCCCTGATCACACCATCTTTACTTTTCAGTACAAAGAAACGAACTTCGGTACCGTCTACGTCAATTGAATAATAGTGGGCTTTGCCGTCATTAACTTCGGCGAGGGGGATGAGCAGATTGTCATTTTGAGTTTTCATTACCGATAAGGCTGCTGTAGGGATAAGTATAAAGGCCAGTATAAGAATCACTTTTTTCATAAAACACTCCTTGAAAAATTGTATACCAAAACAGTATGCAAATGACGTACAATGAGTGTTATTTCAACCTTTAAGCTATGCAGATCGGAATTGAATAAGGGGATTTATCTTAGTTTGTGCAATCTTTTTGCACATGAGATTGCACATCTTGGCGCCAAAATCTGAAATGGAAGCCACTGATTCTGGCAGATCTGAGTACAGACGGCCCGAATTCTGTGCCGTAAATAAAAATCGCAAACGGAACACATTCTGTCGCGGGTGGGGGGAAGTGCTGACGAAAAAAAACTATCTGTCTTCAAGCCACTGGTGCATGCCGCAGACTTTGCAGTCAGCGCATCCTGCAGGAGGGCATACAGGACTTTTCACACCGTCCTGAAATCGTTGCCATTCGCGCCAGAGGTAGCTTTTCTTGACTCCGGTATCAATGAAATCCCAAGGGAGAGGGGAGTTTTTATCAAGAGTCTGTTCGATGAACTCTTCAGGCTTGCCTTTATAGAATTTGAATGCTTTTTTCCATCCGCCCTGTTCTGCCGCTATGCTGATGAACTCGGCAAGTGATTCATCTCCTCGGGCGAGAATACCCTGAAGACGGGCCTGGAATGCTGAGTCTCCAGAAAAGGTGATGCCTTTGTATCTTTTTGTCAGGTTCTTAACAGTAGAAAGGACCTGCTTGAGCTCATTTTCAGATGGCATAGAGGACCATTGCAGGGGAGTCCATGGTTTGGGAACCAGACAGCTCGCACCTAAAGTTATGCGCATGAACTGCTTTTTCTTCTTACCCTGACCTCTTGTCCGGGCTTCGTTCATCTTGTGCAGCATCTCTCCAAGTTCTGCGTAATCATCAGCAGTCTCTCCGGGCCAGCCCACAATTACATATACCCTTAAATGGTTGACGCCCTTGGCGGCACATAGTTCTACCGCTCGCAGGAAGTCCTCCTCTTCAAGATTCTTGCTGGCGGAATCGCGAAGTCTTTTACTTGCTCCTTCAAGGGCAAGTGTGACTGTTCGCACTCCTGAGGCGCGGAGAATATCGAGAAGTTCTTCTGTTAATCCGTCCGCCCTCACTGATGAGAGAGAAAATTTGGTTTTACGTTTTTTCAGCCATTCTATGTAGGGGATTAGGTCCGGCCAGTCAGTAAGAGCTGTACCCACTAAACCCACTTTCGGAGGATCCGCAAGTTCCACTATTTCCTTAAGCTGGTCGACAGACGCATGGCGTGGCGGTCTGTATATGTAGCCCGCGGCACAGAAGCGGCATCCGTACGGACAGCCACGGTTAACCTCCACGAGGAACATATCCTTAAATACCGCGTCCGGGCTTATGAAGCATGAGTAGGCCGGAGTCGTCAGCAGGGGGACTCCATGACCATCGTCAACAGTTCCGGGAGGCAGGACAGCCCTGCGGACTTTGCCTTTGGTCATTCCGGGGACGTAAACACCTTCCCGTTCTTTTATAAGATCGAGAAATTCCTTTTTGGTCCCGCCTTTGTAGATATGCCGTTTAAGCTCGACGCAGAGTTCCTTCAACCCTGCTTCTGCTTCGCCGACCCAGAACAGATCGAAGAAAGGGGCGATTGGAGCAGGGTTCAGAAAAGCCACCGGGCCTCCGGCCATAACCAGCGGGAAGTCCGGGCGTTCCGCCGCCAGTGGCGGAACGCCCGAATCTTTCAGCATTCTTACGGGGTGGAGATATTCCTCCTCGAAATTAATGCTGAAGCCGATCAGGGGAAACTCGGACAGCTGTTTATCACTGTCCATAGAAACAGCCGGTTTTCCGGGTTCGCCAAGGAAGAATCTTTCAACCGCAAGTTCCGTATCCGGAGCGAGCAGCCTGTATACAGCCTGCCAACCTAGAGTTGACAGCCCTGCACCGAGCCTTCCGGGGAAAACCAGAGCCGTGGGCAGACGGCCTCCGGTTTCTTCCGGTTCGGGTTCTTCCTGTCCGTAGTAGAAGAATTCTTCTTTTACAGACATTATGCTTTGCCGGACCTGATATTCCGAATTGTTTCCATGTTATATCTCATACGCAGTCAGGACTTAGTCAGCCTGCTTGCGGATGAAAGTCGGAACTTCAAAATCATCGTCATCATGGAAGATGAACTCTTCACCTGAGTTTGCTGCACTCTGCTTCGGCTGGCGCTGAGCAGGCTCAGGATTTCCAGCTGTTTCTGCAGGCTTGCTTGCTCCATGGCGCAGGTACGCGGGAATGGAGCGGTCTTCTTCTGCGTGTGCGCTTCCCATCTGATGAACATTAGTCATATTTTCTTTCTGCTTGGGAGCCATGCCTCTGGGAGTAATGTTTGTTCTCTGCGGCTGGGGCTGTGACTGCGGTTGAGTTTGTACCTGCGGCTGAGACTGTGTATCAAGCCCGGGAGTAACAGACTGGTCGCATTCAGTATCAATACCGGTGGCGATAACGGTGATGCGCATTTCATCGCCTACTTCGGCGTCGAAAACAGTTCCGAAGAAAATCTGTGCATCTTCGTGCGCTTCTTCATGAACGATGTTGGCAGCTTCACTGACTTCGTCAATAGTCATATCGGGAGAGCAGGTGATGTTGATAAGAACACCTTTAGCCCCTTCAATGGAGACATCTTCGAGCAGGGGGCTGGTGATAGCTTTCATTGCTGCTTCCCGCGCCCTGTTTTCGCCCCGTGCTATACCGGTACCCATCAATGCGAGACCGGAGTTGGACATGACAGCCTGAACATCGGCAAAGTCAAGGTTGATCAGGCCGTGCACGGTAATGAGGTCTGCGATGCCTTTGACGCCGTAGTAAAGAACTTCGTCCGCTTTTTTGAGCATCTCGGAGAAAGCTGCTTTTTTGGCGGCAAGCTGCAGAAGTCTGTCGTTGGGAATGGTGATAATAGCGTCAACGACCTTTTTGAGGTCTTCGATTCCTTTTTCAGCCTGAAGCAGTCTGCGTTTGCCTTCGAAATAGAAAGGTTTGGTAACAACTGCAACGGTCAGAGCACCGGCTTCCTTGGCGATCTCGGCAATAACCGGAGCAGCGCCTGTACCGGTTCCTCCGCCCATACCTGCGGTGACGAAGACCATGTCGCAGTCACCGACCAGTTCTCGGATCTGCTCCTGAGATTCCACAGCGGCATTCTTACCAACTTCAGGATTGGCGCCTGCACCGAGTCCCTTGGTCAGTTTGTCGCCGAGTTGGATTTTGTATTCGGCAAGTGATTTGTTGATATCCTGAGCATCAGTGTTGGCTGCAATGAAGCGTACTCCTGAAAGAGCGGACTGAATCATGTTGTTGATAGCGTTACCGCCACCACCACCGCAACCGATAACCTTGATCTTGGCCTGACCGTCGCCTTCGATTTCCATGTAATCCATCATCATTTTCGTTTCCCCTGTTTTTACTTCCATTTTAGAAACTTTCCCGGCTGATCGGCCCGGGAAAGACCTTCACTTAGATAGCTGAGCTGATTTAAGGATCGCTTACAGCGAGTCCGGGCGGTATCAGAGAAGCATGTCCTGATTGCCGCCGGCATATTTAGCCTATGCTATGTCCGTGAACCATTTACGCATCCTGCCCAGAATGCGATTGAAAACATTTTCATCTCGAATCCGGAAAACCTGCTCGGAGCAGCCTTCCTTTTCCGCGCCATACATCAGCAGTCCGACTGCCGTGGCATATTTGGGACTGTTGACTACATCCTTTAGCCCGCCGATACCGGAAGGGTATCCAATGCGTACCGGCAGGTCGAAAATCTGTTCCGCAAGTTCCTGCATTCCATCAACGAGGGAAGTTCCCCCTGTAAGCACAACGCCTGCAGCAATCATATTCTTGTAGCCGCTGCGGACCAGTTCCTGATCCACTAGCGCCAGAATCTCTTCACAGCGTGGTTCGCAGATTTCAGCAAGAACCCTTTTGGACATTTTACGGTGATCCCGTCCGCCCACGGATGGCACTTCAATGCTCTCATCAGTGGTAACGAGATCGGTAAGAGCTGTTCCGTACTTCACTTTGATCTGTTCCGCGGAACCCATAGGTGTTCTGAGACCGAACGCGATATCATTAGTGAGGTTGTTGCCGCCGAGGGCGATAACGGAAGTATGCTTTATTGAATCATTGGCGAATATGGCCAGATCGGTGGTTCCGCCTCCGATATCCACAATGGCTACGCCGATCTCTCTTTCCTCTTCGGAAAGGACTGCCTTACTGGAAGCCAGTGACTCAAGAACGATATCCGACACATCCAATCCTGAGCGGTGGCAGGAGCGGATGATGTTTTGTGCCGAAGTGACAGCTCCGGTGACAATGTGCACTTTCACCTCAAGACGGACACCGGCCATGCCCAGCGGATCGGCAATGCCGCGCTGATCATCGACTATGTACTCCTGGGGAAGTGTATGGATAACCTCCCTGTCGAGTGGAATGGCCACGGCTTTTGCCGCGTCAATTACACGGTCCACATCTTTCTGTGTTACTTCACCGCCTTTCACGGCAATAACTCCATGGCTGTTGAAGCCCTTGATGTGGCTGCCGGCAATCCCGGCATAAACGGAGCGGATCTCGCAACCGGCCATCAGTTCAGCCTCTTCAAGAGCTTTCTTGATGGACTGTACCGTTTGTTCGATGTTGACCACCACGCCCTTGCGCAGACCTGTTGAAGGAGCAGTGCCGATACCGACAATATCTACTCCGTCAGCAGTGGCTTCCCCGACCACTGCACAGATCTTGGTGGTGCCTACATCGAGGCCGACGATCAGATCAGACTTGGACATAATTTTTTCTCCTCATCACCTTGAATAGAATTGGGGATATTGCCTATTTAGGCGAACCATTTCCATGGGTGTGTTTTTCAACCCAGACCCTGCCGTCTCCGGTGGTTATGGCCGCCACGTCCCTGAACTCTCCCCTGTTTTTGAGGTCATTCCAGACTGTGTTCAGGTGTGAAAGCTGTTCTTGCCAGTTGTTCAGCCCCAGCAGAAGTTTAAGATTGAGGCTGTCCATAAAAATTTCCATCCTGTTTCCGCCTTTGATATCAATCCAGGCTATCTGCCCGGCGTCAAAGGGGAGTTCCCTTCTGCTGAGCCGGTCCATGAAATCGGGCAGGATGGCCGCCTTGTCCATGGCATCGGAATCTATGTTCAAAAACGGCAGAGAGGTGAATTTAGCCGGATTTACCGGAGCAATCAGTCCGCCTCTGCTGTCACAGTAGTAAAGTTTGTCTCCCTGCCGGACCATGAAGCGGGGAGTTTTTTCCCGGACCAGAATATGCATTTTTCCGGGAAGCTGCCGTTTTACGGTGGCGGAGTTGATCCAGAGATTGTCGCTCAACCGGCTTTCAACTTCGCCGATATTAACGGAAAGACTGTTCTGGTTCAGACTTATACCTGCAAGTGAAAGAACTTCTCCGTAGGTCAGTCTCTGGTTTCCGCTTACTTTGATATCCTGCAGCGCAAAGTATGGATGTGAAGTCATCCAGCGGTAACCAGCCAGACAACCGATACCCAGAACTGCCAGCAACAGCAGGCAGGCACCGGAAATGCAGATTTTACGCATCAGAGTCAGTAACAAATCCGCGGCGGAAAAAGATGAAGTTTTACGCTTTGCTTTGGTTTTATTACGGCCTGTGCGTTTTTGACCCGGCTTGACCAGAGTCAGTCTCGGTTTTTTGGTACTGGCTACACCCATGGCAGAATTATAACCTCCGGCTTGAGGGTTACACCGAACTTCTCAGCAACGGAAACCTGTGCCTGTGTCATCAGTTCAAGAGCCTGCGAGGCATTGCCTGCACCTTTGTTCACCAGAAAGTTGGCATGGGTTTCGGAAAATGCCATGCCGCCCAGTTGCCTGCCCTTGAAGCCTGCCTCGTCGAGCAGTCTGCCCGCACTGTGCCCTTCAGGATTCTTGAAAACACACCCGGCGGTCTTTTCAAGTACCGGCTGGGTCGCTTTTTTTCTGGCAAAAGTATCTTTAACTGCGGCTCTTACTTTTCCCTGATCGCAGTGAGACAGTTTCAATTCCACTTCCCAGATCAGAGTAAACTGGCCGGTTCCAGCGGAAAAGTGTCTGTATCCCCACTCCAGTTCATGTGCGTCTTTCCAGATAAGCCCGGTTTCGGGAGTCCAGAGACGTACTCTTTGTACGGACTTCGACATATCAGTGCCGTATGATCCTGCGTTCATGGCTACAGAACCGCCGACCGAACCGGGAATTCCGGCAAGTCCTTCCATTCCGGAAAGATCGTTTTTAATGAGTACGGAAAGCAGTCCCGGAAGTCTCATATCAGCTGGGACACGCACTGTGCTGCCAGTTATTGACGCTTCCGGTTTCTCAGTCTTTTCAATCTGGATCAGAGCGATATTAATGTCTCCATCCGCAGCCAGCATATTGCTTCCTTCACCGATCGCCATGAGCTCCGGGCCTTCGTTTTCAACAAAGCGGGCCAGCTCATCGAGTCCGTTCTCATCACGCACCTTGGCGAGCACGCGTGCATTCCCCCCTATACCCAGGGAGGTCAGCGCGGACATGTCCGGTTTATGAAGCAGTTCAAGAGTCATTTTTATTATCCGTTAAAAGGTGAGCTGCCATCGCTTATCTGGCAGTTTCCGCCTTGTTCATCCAGATACTGGAGATAGTTTTCACCTATTTTGTATATCGACCCCGCACCCTGAGTTATAAACAGATCACCGGGTTTCAGGACATTGGGCAATTCATTTTCAAGCATTTCAAAATCAGGATAGAACCTTACCTGCGTAGAGCTCACCTGCCTGATTCCCTGTGCCAGAGACATTCCGTTCACACCGGGAATCGGGGATTCCGAAGCGGGGTAGATTTCAGTGAGCAGAAGCTCATCGCAGTTCTCAAATGTTTTGCAGAACTCGCCGAACAGGGCCTGAGTTCTGGTGAACCTGTGCGGCTGGAAAGCCACTACCAGTCTGCGGTTCGGAAAACATGACTTTGCTGTGTCAATAGTCGCCTTGATTTCAGCGGGATGGTGGCCGTAGTCATCAACAACCATCACACCTTTGCATTCCCCTTTCTTTTCGAACCTGCGGCCCACACCCATGAAATTGGACAGGCCGGACAGGACGGTTTCAGGGTCAATACCTGCTTCAAGGGAAACCCCGATAGCGCCGAGGGCATTCAGGACATTATGTTTTCCCGGCTGGGCGAGAGAAACTTCTCCCAGCTGCTCTTCATCAAGATAGACTTTGAAAAGGGAGCGTACTTCACAGGATATGATTTCTGCACGCAGCCTGTTTCCTTTTTCCAGCCCGTAGGTCATGCAGGGGCGCTTGATACTTGGAAGCAGTCTTTTCACGCCCGGATCATCGCCGCAGACCACATTCATCCCGTAAAAGGGAATTGAGTTCATGAACTTACGGAATGATTCATCAATAGCTTCCTGATCCGCGTAAAAGTCCATGTGATCTTTATCTACGTTGGTGACAACAGTTATGATCGGCGCGAGGCAAAGGAATGAACCATCGGATTCATCCGCTTCGGCGATCAGGAACTGCCCGTCACCGAGACGAGCGTTGCTGCCGAAGGTATTGAGCCTACCGCCGATGATAACAGTCGGGTCAAGATGTGCTTCGGTGAAAATTGTCGCCAGCAGAGAAGTAGTCGTTGTTTTACCGTGTGTTCCGGCAACGGCGATTCCGGTGCGCAGTCTCATCAGCTCGGCAAGCATCTCCGCTCTCGGAATTACCGGAATGCCCAGTTCGCGGGCTTTTAAAAGTTCCGGGTTGTCATCCGAAATGGCGGTTGACTTGACTACCACATCAGCTTCATTGACGTTGTCCGCCCCGTGTCCGATGAAGACCTGGGCTCCCATTTTGAGCAGTCGTTTAACCGGAGCTCCGGCAGCCAGATCGGAACCGGTTACGGTAAACCCCATGTTGATCAGGACTTCGGCAATGCCGCTCATTCCCGAGCCGCCTATTCCGATCATGTGAATGTTGCCCACCCTGCTGCGCATTATGGGACAGGCCGCGTCTGTAACCAATGGTACGCTTGGACCTTCTGCTGCGATCATGCCACACCTCTCACTGTTCTCATTCGGATAATATTGTCTATGCCGTCCACAATTGCGGCGGCTGCGTCAGGTCGTGAAAATGAAAGAGCCTTTCTTCCCATCTCTTTCAAACCGTCCTGATCGGAAATCAGTTTCAAAATTTTATCAGCCAGCACATCCCCGCTCAGTTCATTTTGGGGGATGACAACAGCCGCTCCCAGATCTTCCAGACTTTTTGCGTTTCCGGTCTGATGATCATGGGTGGCCTGCGGAAACGGGATGAACAATGCCGGCTTGCCCGCCGCCGCAACTTCGAAAACAGTGGATGCTCCGGCCCTGCAGACTACAAGCTGTGCCTGCGAATAAGCAGTGGCCATGTCGTGTATGAACGGGTGTACGTTATCCGCATTCATTTCCATATCTTCGTATGCTTTACGGACTTTTTCAAAATCCGCCTTTCCGCTCTGGTGAATCAAAGTGATTCCTGCCTTTTTCAATCGGGCCAGGGCGTCGCAGACAGCTTCATTGATAGGCCTTGCCCCTTGACTGCCTCCAAAAACCAGAACGCATTTTTCATTTCCGGATGATCCGGTTGATATTATTTCCCTGCGGACCGGATTTCCCATAACCTCAACTTTCTCGGCGGGGAATGATTTCCTGATATCCTCAAAGGAAGTAAAAACTCTTCTAACAAATTTTCCCAGAATTCTGTTGGTAACCCCGGGTACGCTGTTCTGTTCGTGGATGGCAGTAGGAATACCCAGCATCCATCCGGCCAGAACAGGGCAGAACCCTGCATATCCACCGAAGCCGATTACGGCATCGGGTTTGAACCCGATAATCGCTTTAGCTGCCAGCAGCAGAGCATGGATAATCCAGAATGCTCCGAATATCTTTTTAAGCCCGCCGCCTATAACTCCTTTGGCAGGGAGTCCTTTAAATCTGATGCCGGCACGCTCTACCATTTCCTTTTCCGCGCCCTGTCCGCCGAGGAACATTATTTCGCAATCCGGAAAACGGTTTTTAATTTCCTGAGCGACAGCCAAAGCGGGGAAAACATGGCCCCCGGTACCGCCTGTTGTTAGAACTATGCGCTTCATCACACTTTACCCCTCGAAAGGTTAAGGAGAATTCCTATACAAACGAAGGAAATAAGCAGTGATGATCCCCCATAACTTACAAACGGCATGGGAACACCCTTGGGCGGTACTGTTCCCATAACCACAGCAAGATTGAGCACAAAGCCCAATGCCAGCATGATAGTCAGGCCGTATGCGGTGAAACGGTCCTGCAGGTCATCTTGTGCAAGGGCAATTTTGAAGCCCCGGTACATAAGAAATCCTACAACAAAGAACACTGCCAGTACGCCCAGAAATCCGAGCTCTTCACCCACGACAGCCATGATGAAGTCGTTGTGGGCTTCGGGCAGGAAGAACAGTTTCTGTTTGCCTGCTCCAAGTCCCTGTCCGAAAAGGTTGCCTGAGCCGAAGGCGTAAAGTGACTGCACAAGCTGGTATCCTTCTTCGTGTGCAGATTTGAAAGGATCTATAAAAGCAGTCATGCGCTTGAGCCGGTATGGTGAACTGGTGATCAGCATGTAGCCTGCCCCGCCTGCGAAAATAAGGGAGGTGAGCAGGTAGCTGATGCGGGTCCCACCCACAAGGCTCATGAAAAAAAGAATCATGCACAGAAATACAGAGCCACCGAAGTCCGGTTGCAGCATAAGGAGCAGGCAAAGTGCCCCGGTGATGGCAAATGGCGGCAGAAATCCGACACTGAAAGTCTTTATCATTTCCTGCTTGCGCGCGAAAAAGTAAGCCAGATACAGCACAAGTGCGGGCTTACAGAACTCAAGCGGCTGAATGCGGACTGGGCCTATGGCTATCCAGCGTGTAGCACCGCCAGCTGAAACCGCGAGCGGAGTAAAGTCGCAGAGCATGAGCAGCAGAAAAGCACCCATCAGCCAGACGTAGACCATGTTATAAAATAGGGCTTTTGGCAGTCTGGAGCATAAGTACATCATGAAGGTTCCGGCAACGAGGAACATCCCCTGTTTCTTGAAGAAAAGGTATTTGTCATCGAAAAAGCGTTCAGCCATGATGCCACTGGCGGAAAGCACCATCATCAGGCCGAAACAGGCCAGAAGCAGTGCAGCTGCGAGCAGCCAGTAATCAAGGCGTTCAGGTTTTCCGGAGAGGTTCTTCTTCTTGTTCAAGACAGTTCCTCCATGATTCTTTTAAAATCTTCGCCTCTAGCCTCATAGCCGTTGTAGGCATCGAAACTTGCTGTACCCGGAGAGAGCAGTATCGTGTCTCCTTTTGCGGCATTATTGAAAAGTTTATGCACAGCTTTTTCCAGATTTTCGTGCCATGAAATTTCAAAATCGTGTTTGAGTACAGGTTCGAAATACTCACGCCCGGCACCGAAAAGGGCGACTTCAGCCACCCGGCCTTTCATGACGGGAGTCAGTTCACTTACATTTCCGCCTTTAAAGACTCCGCCAAGCAGAAGCCTGACAGGTCCCTCAAAGCTCTGCAGGGCAGCTTTGACCGCATCAAGGTTGGTTCCTTTGGAATCATCAACGAAGCTAATGCCTTTAACTGTCCCGATTTTTTCAATCCGATGCGGCTTTCCTTTGAAAGTCTTCAGACCGGCCTCAAATTCTTCACGGGTAATCCCTATTTTTTCAAGGGCCAGCCACGCTGCTTCGATGTTAAGGCGGTTGTGCGCCCCCGGAAGGTTGGGCTGCTCTGGAAATTCATTGCCGTCAAACCATTTGACTTCGGCACGTGTAAATTCACCGGGCTCAAGTTCATCTCGCATATCAGCAGGCAGAATAGCCAGTTCGTCAGATGACTGCCGTTCGAATATTTTGAGCTTGGCGGACAGATATTCCTCCATGCTCTCGTGGTAGTCGAGGTGGTTTGCCGAAACATTGAGTAATATGGCTGCCTGTGGGCGGAACAGTCTGCAGTTCTGCAGTTGAAAACTGGAGACTTCAAGTACCAGCACATCGGCCTGTCCACGGTTGACGATGTATTCTGAAAGAGGAGTGCCGTAGTTGGCTCCGGCGAATACAGTTCTGCCGGATTCTTTTAGAATATGTTCGATAAGTGCCGTTGTAGTTGTTTTGCCATTAGTCCCGGTTATTGCAATCTTAGGTTCGTCCGCGAACCATACAGCCAGTTCAAGCTCGGAAATTATACGTCTTTCCGGCAGGCTCCCGATGAAAGGCTTGATTCTTCCGATGGGAATACCGGGACTGATAACGATAACATCCGCATCCTTGAACTGTTCTTCGCAGAAAGGTCCGGTCATGAGCTGGGCTTTGGGGCCGAGGCCTTCGAGCACATCATCTGTAAGGTTCGTGTTCGCATCCACAATGCGCACGGTCGCACCGAGCCTGTGCAGCAGCTGTGCGGCTGCACGTCCGGAACGGCCTGCCCCGGCGACAATTGCCAGCCGGTCGGTGAACATGCGGGTCGAAGTGACCTTTTCTACGAATGCGCTATCCATTTTCCTTACCTGATCTTGAGTGTACTCAGAGCCATCAAGGCCATAAGAATTGAGATTACCCAGAATCTTATGACGATCTTGGATTCCGGAATTCCTTTGTGTTCAAAATGATGGTGCAGCGGTGCCATGCGGAAAATGCGTTTTCCTCCGCTGACCTTGAAATAACTTACCTGCATGATCACGGAGATTGTTTCGAAAACAAATACACCGCCTACGATTATGAGCAGCAGTTCCTGTTTACAGAGCACGGCTACAAAGCCGAGAACTCCGCCGATGCTCAAGGAGCCTACATCACCCATGAAAATCTGTGCCGGATAGGCGTTGTACCAGAGAAAACCTAGCCCAGCTCCGACAAGGGCCCCGCAGAAAATTGTAACTTCACCCACGCCAGCCACATGCGGTACGCTTAAATAGTTTGCCATCCCGACATGCCCGGCGATGTAGATAAAGAAAGCGTAACAGGTCGCACTTGTTATCGTCGGCCCTATCGCCAGCCCGTCCAGTCCGTCAGTAAGGTTTACACCGTTGGATGCCCCGATCATGACCAGAAGGGCGAAGGGCAGGTAAAGCCAGCCCAGATCCGGAGTGAAATTCTTGAAAAAGGGGACAGCCAGTTCGGTTGAGTATGCGGGCTGCATTATGAGCAGTCCTACTGCGGTTCCTGCAACAAGGAGCTGGCCGAAGAGTTTGGCTTTCGGTGAAATTCCTTTATTTTGCTTGCCGCGAAGCTTGGTGTAGTCATCCACAAAACCGACCAGCCCGAAACCTGCGAAAACCAGCATGGTCAGCCAGACATAGATATTTGTAAGGTCTGCCCAGAGCAGGGTGGAGGCCAGCACGCCGAATCCCAGAAGCAGACCTCCCATTGTAGGGGTTCCGGCCTTGCACTTGTGGAGTTCTCCCACTTCATCCTGAATATACTGTCCGCACTTTATTTTCTGCAGCCAGCGCATCATGACAGGACCCAGCACAATAGTGATAACCAGTGCTGTGAGCAGAGCGTAGATTGAGCGGAACGTAATGTAGCGGAATACGTTCAGTACGCCCAGTTGCGCGCTCAGGGGGACTAGAAAATGATAGATCATGCTTTGTTTCCTCCGGTCTCCCCGCCGACCTCGTTATTCAGTGCCTGAAAGTAGTCTTCCATGCGGCATGATCTTGACCCTTTGAAAAGAACCACCGCGTTATTTAAACCAAGTTCGTGAATTCCGTTGATAAATTCCGAAGGGCTATTAACCGGAACCAGTGTGGAACCATTGGTTTTGGAAGCCACTTCGCTGTAATGTCTTCCGTGGTAGAAAGTCGCGTCCGGCTTGATCTCGGCAATTTTGTTTCCCAGATCACAGTGGGCACAACCCGCCTCGCTGCCCAGTTCAAGCATGTCACCCAGAACGAGTACCAGCGGCCGATCACCTGCTATTTCTCTGGCCGTTTCAATTGCCCGGTTCATGGACAGGGGATTGGCGTTGTATGAGTCGTCAATCAGTGTCCATTCTCCATACGTGTGGCAGTGAAATCTCTGTCTGGGCAGCTCAATGGTTGCGAGTCTCTCGGCTATCTCATCGAGCTCCATGCCCAGTTGGTGGGCGGCGCATGTTACTGCCGCTGCATTTTCAGCAAAATGGGAACCGCAGGTGGGAAGTACCACTCTGGTCTGTTCTTCACCTGCCTTGATAACGAACTCTCCTGATCCGTTAGGAAGTGTACGCACCAGCGAGCTGAAATATTCTGTCTCAGGATCAGTTGATGAAAACGCAATCGGATCACAGATCTCTGAAGCTTTATTCCACAGCAGTTCATGATCACAGCAGCAGACAGCTTTGCCGTCCGGGCGCAGGTATTCAAAAATTGAAGCCTTGAACCTTGCGACATTTTCCAGCGACCCCAGTCCTTCGAGATGGGCGGGGCCAATGTTGTGAACAATTGCCATATCCGGCAGGGCGATGGGGCCCAGTTCAGCCATGTCACCGGGAAGGCTGATGCCAAGTTCCATGACCCAGTAAGTCTCCTCACCGGAAGCCTCCAGCATGGACATGGGAAGGCCTATCTGGTTGTTCAGGTTCATGAAATTTTTATGAACCTTATGGGAACCGGCAAGCACATGGGCCAGCATTTCCTTGACCGTAGTTTTCCCGGCAGAACCGGTTACGGCAATCATTCGGGCCTTGGATTTGAGACGCCAGTATGCTGCTATCCGTCCAAGTGCCTTAATCGTATCAGGCACAAAAATTACGGGCCTGCCGTCAAGGTCGGGCCGGAACTGAGAAACGATGACAGCAGCCGCTCCGGCATCAAGTGCCGCTTCGGCGAAATTATGGCCGTCGAAATTATCCCCTTCAATGCAGAAAAACACGTCGTTTCTGTTCACCAGTCTGCTGTCTATGCGCACATTGGCAATTTCCAGTTCTTCCGCACCAGGAATATCACTGCCCCCAAGGAGCTGTTCTTCGAGTTCAGACAAGGTCAGCTTCACCCGTAAATCTCCTTGATTGCCTTGGTAACTTCTTCGGCATCCGAAAAGTTACGTTTCTCCGTTCCAATTATCTGATAAGTCTCATGGCCTTTTCCGGCGATCAGCAAAACGTCGGAAGGGGTCATTTCGGCAACTGCTTTGCGTATTGCCGCAGCCCGGTCCGCGTCTTCAATAACCACATCACAACCTGCGAATCCCGCGCGCACATCATCCATTATCTTCAAAGGATTTTCTGTGCGGGGGTTGTCTGAAGTCAGCACGGCAACGTCAGAATAACGGCAGGCTGCCTGAGCCATAAGTGGTCTTTTGGTTTTGTCGCGGTCTCCACCGCAGCCGAATACTGTGATGATTCTGCTGAAGTCGAGTTCCTTGAGTGTCCGCAGAACATTCTCAAGTGCGTCGGGAGTGTGCGCATAATCTACAAAAATATTCAGCCCCATATCGTTGCGGACCCTTTCGAGTCTTCCGGGAACGCCGTCAAACTCTGCGAAAATATCCATTTGCTCCGGAGTAAGTCCCATGTGCAGACCGACTGCCTGTGCTGCAAGCAGGTTGGATCCGTTATGGCGACCGATCAGGTCGGATTCGATTTCCCAGCTCTTGTCACCCTGAGTCATACGCAGTTTCATGCCATCGCCGGTACAGGAGATCATTTCACCGCACAAAGACTCGCTTCCGGACCTGCCGTCTTTCTCAAGCCCGAAACCGATGGATGGGCTGTAGCATTCAAGAAGTCGTCTGCCGTATGGATCATCAAAGTTGATTATTCCGCGTTTGAGAGCTCCGGGATATTGGGTGAACAACAGACATTTGGCTTTGAAATAGCTTTCCATATCCCCATGATAATCCAGGTGGTCCTGAGTCACGTTAGTGATAACTGCAGCGTCAAATTCAAGTCCGGCGACCCGTTTCTGATCCAGTGCGTGTGATGAAACTTCCATAACTGCCACATCGACACCTGCGTCATTCATGCGGCTAAGCAGTTCGTGAAGCTGCCAGCATCCCGGAGTGGTCAGTGGAGCTTCCTGTTCGAATCCGGGCCAGCGATAGCTGACGGTTCCGAGCACTCCTACTTTCATACCGGCAGAAGCCAGAAGCTTTTCAATCAGATAGGATACAGTTGTTTTACCGTTGGTTCCCGTAATACCGATAAGCCTGACTCTGTTCTCCTCAGTTTTAAAATATGCGGATGCCAGTTCTCCCAGTGCTTCACGCGGATCAGGGTGAACGATAAGTGACGCGGAACCTGTGTCTGTTTCAGTTGCGCTGACCACATAGGCTGCTCCGTTCTCAAGGGCCTGGGGCACGAAGTCGGAACCGTCACGGATCGGGCCGGAAATGGCTACAAAAATATCGCCTTCCCGTACTTCACGCGAATCAGTGCGGACCATCAGACCTTCTCCCGCCTTGGCAAGGAGTATGTCCCATTTTGTTTTGTCGAATTTATCAGAAGTCATAATTTGCCCTTGTTCAGGATACCCAGAGAACCATTTCCGCGTTTTCTTCTTCGGGCCATTTATCACCGGCCTCGGGAAGTTGTTTTGTTACTTTCATTCCCTGACCTTTGAGTCTGGGAACAAAACCTTTTTGAACCAGTATTTCTATTGCTCTGCGGATCGGCATTCCTGTAAGGTCCGGAACCACTTTTTTATTGGCTTCGGCATGGGCCGGATTCGCACGCAGTGCCCGTCTTGGCATTTCGGAAAAGGGGTGGGGACCTGCCGCTATAAGCGGAGTGGGGTCCCTGTGTTCCGGAAGTTTTCCGTAATATGCCAGCGTTTCAGTCATTATCTTTTTAACAGCAGGTGCCGCTACCGTTCCGCCGTAGTGGTTCGGCTTGGGGTCGTCCACCATCATAAAAACTATATATTCCGGGTTGTACCCCGGAACCAGAGCCACAAAAGAAGCCAGATATTCAGTCCCGTAGCCACCCTGTTTGTGGGCTTTCTGTGCTGTTCCCGTTTTTCCGGCAACCGTAGTGCCGCTTATGCGGGCTTTTCTGCCGGTTCCGTCTTCCTGTACTACTTCGCGCATCATGGAGAGGACTTTTTCTGCCACATCAGGGCTGAAAACACGTTTTGGTGTTTCACTCTCTTCATCATGCGGAAACTGCACCAGTCGAAGGGGCTTGCTCACGCCTTTATTGGCTATTGCAAGAAACCCCTTGGCCATCTGCATGGCAGTAACACCTATACCCTGACCGAATGATCCCGCAGCGAGATCAATTTCATTCCACTGTGCGGCAGGGCGGATCATTCCCCTACGGTCGCCGGGGATTGGCAGTCCTGTCTTGCTTCCGAAGCCTAGGTCGGTGATGAACTTATGGTAGTTCTGAACACCGAGTTCAAGGCCGATTTTCGCGCTGCCGATATTACTGGAATAGCGCAGTACCTTATGTACCGGCAGCCAGCCCTCACTGTGAGTATCCTTGATGTACTTGCCGTTAAGTTTCCAACGCCCGTTTTCGCAGTCAAACAGTTTTTCGGGAGTAACAACTCCGTACTGCAGAGCAGCGGCTATCAGAAACGGTTTGAAGGTTGATCCCGGCTCTACAACATCAAGCGCCGCACGGTTTCTCCATATTGCCGGAGAACTGGTGCGGAAAATATTGGGGTTGAACCTCGGGCAGTTGGCCATAGCCAGGACATCTCCGGATGCAACCTCGACAACAACGGCAGCCCCCCACTTGCCATTATATTTTCGCACTGCATTGGCCAGAGCATTCTCTGTGGCTGACTGCAGATTTGAATCAATGGTCAGGTGGATGTCTTTACCCCTGATGTCCATTTCGCGGCCCATGGCATCCAGATACAATCTGCGTCCAGATGCGTCCCGCTGAACAACGAACTGGGCCTTGCGTCCTGCAAGCCGGTCGTTGAATTCTTTTTCAAGGCCTTCAAGGCCGTCCCCGTCTATGCCAACAAAACCGAGCAACTGCCCTGCAAGATGGTTGTTGGGGTATAGCCGGATGTATTCCGTTGTAAGGTAGACACCGGGCAATTCGGCCGCTTTGATTTTTGCGGCCATACGGTCATTGATCTGGCGCTTGATCCAGATGAAATTTGATTTTCTGGACAGCTTCTTTCGCAGTTTGCTCTGGGATATTCCCAGTATTTTGGAAAGTTTTATCGCTGTACCGCCCACATCTTTAACTTTCACCGGACGAATATAGACCGATGATGCTTCTACACTTGTGGCAAGCAGGTTGCCGTTGCGGTCGTAGATCGAACCGCGTTCTCCCCGCTCCAGTTCTGCAGCCAGATGCTGGCGTAAAGCCAGACGTGAGAGATCGGCACCTTTGAACAGCTGCAGCCATGCTGCCCTGCCCAGAAGTCCCGTCCACATCAGGGCGAAAAGGACCATGACGAAGAGCAGTTTATTCCTGCTCTGCTTCAGGCTTTCCTTTTTCCTTTTTGCCACATCCAGCTCCTGTTGCCTTTTACTTTAATTATCAGCCGCTTCCCTTGGCCTCCTTATCTGGCCTTGTGAAGCCGGCCCGAAACCGTATTGTTTTGCGAGCTCCCTCAAACGCAGGGGGGAAAGCAGGTTGTTTCTTTCAACTTCCAGTTTTGCAACCAGTGCTTCCTGTTGGTCCAGGCGTTTTTCCATCCGCCTCAGGTCGTATGCCTTATCCACTCTTTCAATATTGAACCAGACCGAAACAAGCCCTAAAATCAATGCCGAACCCATCGTCAGAGCCAGCGCTATGGCTATACCTTTGGAGTCGTCTTTCATTTCCGTTTCATCCGTTTTCAGGGACTTTTTCAGCTACCCTGAGTTTTGCGCTGCGGCTTCGCGGGTTGAGCTTCATCTCTTCTTCGGTCGGAAGGATGGGCTTTCGGGTCAGCACATTCAGCCTTTTTACTTTTCCGCAGGTACATACCGGCTGCATAGGCGGGCAGTCACATTGCTGCGATTCGGCTTTAAAAGCTTTCTTGACTATCCTGTCTTCCAGAGAATGAAACGAAATTATCGCGACTCTCCCGCCAGGACTTAAGCGTTTAGGAATCTGTCGAAGGAAGTTCTGCAGTTCTTCCAGCTCCGAGTTCACCGCAATCCGCAGTCCCTGAAAGGTCTTGGTTGCGGGGTGAGTTCTCGACAGAGCTTTTCGTTTGGCCGGATAGGCCTTTTCGACAATTGCTGCCAGTTGCAGGGTGGTGGTTATTTTGTCCTGTTCTCTGGCTGCTATTATGGCCTTGGTTATTCTGGAAGCTAACGGCTCTTCTCCGTAAAGCTTCAGGATCCTGTTGAGATCGGAGTATGAACCCTTATTTACTATTGATGACGCCGGCGGCATTCCGCCCGCCGGGTCCATGCGCATATCAAGCGGACCATCCTTGATGAAGCTGAACCCGCGTTCGGCTCGGTCAAGATGTAGAGAGGAAACCCCCAGATCAAGAACCACGCCGTCCACAGTATCCCAGCCTAGCTCGTCAAGAGCGGCTTCAAATCTGCTGAAAGCAAGATGAAACCTGTGCGCCCGGTCTTCGAACGGCTCAAGCCTTGTTCCGGCAAGCTCAAGGGCCTGTTCATCACGGTCCAGTCCTGCCAGTTCCGCGTTTTCTCCTGCGGCTTCCAGAATGGCGCTTGAATGTCCGGCCATGCCGAGTGTGCCGTCGAGGTAGCGGCCCCCCGGTTTGGGTGCCAGCCATTCAATGACTTCATTCAGCAGAACCGATGTGTGAACCTTTTCAGGTCGGTTTTCTTTGCTTTCCATGGTTTCCTGATTTCAAGCCGGTTCAGTGTTAAAGTTTCGCTCTGGGGGGAGCGGTAGTAAACTGCGACGGCTTGAAACATCAAGCTTAAATTTTGTAAAAACGATTGAATCAACGGTGCGGGATCAGCGATACTGTGCTTAGAAGGGGAGCTCTACTCCGCAATCAGCCAGTTCTTCAGAGACATCATCGAAATCCTGTTCAAGCAGTGCTTCGTATTCCCGCTTGTCCCAGACTTCAAATCTGTCGCCGACACCGGCAAGGACAACGTCCTTATCCAGTTTGCCGCTTTTCCGCAGATGGGAAGGGATGGTGATGCGTCCTTGTTTATCAAGGAGGACTTCTTCGGAACCTGAAATTATGATGCGAATGAAATTCCTGAGTTTTCGGCTGGGACTCTTGATGCTGGTTAGTTTTTGTTCAAGAATATCCCAGTCCGGGGGAGTGAAACCTACAATGTTTCCCTCGAAAATGGTTAAGGTCACACTACCCTTGGGAGAATCGGCATACACTTGGTCGCGATACTCCGGTGTAAGCATCAGTCTGCCTTTGGCATCCATGCTTCTATGTGCGTGACCTCTGAATTTCATCTCTTTACCACCTAATCACACAGTTCTACCACCAATTCCCCCCGTCTCCCCACCTGTGTGTGAAAATGGGGAAAAAGTCAAGGCCCCTTTTTTAAATAAGAGGGTCGCATTTGGCTGATTCAAAGGCTTTTTAAGGAGGTTCAGGAGGCTAAAAGCTTAAATATGTGGAGCTTAGAAAAAATGGCTCAGTTAAGAAATAAATTAGAAAATTTTTAAAAAAATAATTAAAAAAAATATCGAGGTCGGGATAGTCTTCACGAAAGAGCATATGAGTGCTATAGGGGATTTAAAGACAGGGGTTGTTTTTTGATTCTTGGACTCTTCCTGTTCGGAGAATTTTCAAGAGTTGGTACGTTTTCGGTTACAAATTGCTGTACGTGCTGAATGTCGTGATATCGCAGCTATTTATTTGGGGTGAGAACAGATTATGAATGCAAAAGGCAGAATGGATGTTCCTGATGGTCTAAACGAGGAATATTATCAGATCAGTCCTGATATTTTACAAAGTTTCAACAAGTTCAGGCCTCCATTAAACATTTTTGTTTTCAAGGAAGATATCGGACGTGTCGCTTCTTATTATAAGGTAGGGGAGCGGCTAACTAAAGAGCGTATAGAACAACTTGCCGAAATGGTTAAGGAAGGGCTTATCTTTGTGTCCCGCAGAGACCATCCTGTCTATGTAAAACATATCGCCTACCAGCTTGACCTTGTCCTCATCGACCGCAATCTTAAAGAGAGCGAGATTGCTGATATTTTTGTTGAAGCCTTAACCATGAGGATCAACGAGTTTTTTGATCAGCCTGTGGCTGCGGTCATGGAAAGGCTGTGGACAGACCTTATGGTGCTGACTGAATATCTCTGGAATGACCCTTACAGAATCAAAGCACTGGCAAGGCGTCTGCATCATGAGCATACTCTGGCAAAGCACAGCGTGAACTGCGGTATTCTGGCTCTTGCCATGTTTATCCACCAGAAGTCGGAGTCCTTTTCCAAAGGAGATATAACCCGCAATCATTTCAACCGGCTTACAGCGGGATTCTTCCTTCACGATCTTGGAATGACTAAAATTCCTCTTTTCATCAGGGAAAAACCGAAGCCGTTAACTACTGACGAACGTACTAAAATTGATAAGCACCCTATGCTTGGTTATGAAATGCTCGGAAAGCTTGATCTTAAGTATAAGGAAGTAGAAGCCTGTGTGATGGAGCATCACGAGAGAATTAACGGAAAGGGCTATCCCCAGAAAAAATCCGGCAGGGATTTCACTCCTACCGGAAGGCTCATTGCCGCTGTTGATTCCTATTGTGCCATGATTACCAAAAGACCTTATGCTGAGGCAGTGGACCCCAAGAAAGCTGCTGCTGTGCTCGCGCAGGACAAAGGTTATGACCCCGAGGTTACCAGGAACATTCAGTCCTGGGCCATGACTTTGAAGTAGGTCTATGGGCTCCAGCGGTCACCGAGTGATTTACTGGCAATACAGCATCCGGCGGCCATAGCCGACCATTCGATAATTTCAGGCAGGGATATGGTGCTGTTGAAGTCCCCCAGATGGGGGCCTGTGGTGAGCGGGATATCCTCTGTCCCTTTTTCTATACTCAATGCTTTTTCTCTGTCCATTCCGCATTTGATCAGATAATTGCGGAATTCCGCGTCTTCCAGAATGTCCTGATCCACAACACGCATGAATTCAAACATATGGCGGTCGATCCCCATTTCGTTGATCATGGTTTTGACTAGTTCGGGGACATGCAGGTCCACTTCGTTCTTAAATTTAATTCCGGTGAATCCTTTGTAGTAGCTGCAGAAACAGTTGAAGACAGCCTTTATAAACAACTCTTCATCAAAAAGTTCACGGGCGTCAACGGGATTCCCATCCTCATCAAGGCCGCAAAGCTCGGGGTTACCGGACCTGAACCAGCTCCCCAGAACAAGCAGGATCGATATGAAGTGGGAACCGATCGCCCAGTAGAATGAATCACGTCCCGGTTTAATGACCTGCAGATGTTCGAAGTCACGCAACCCGGAAAGACCGAAGTTCGGGTAGCGGCATGAGTCCAGCCAGCGGTCAAGCCTGCCGAACCTTCTCCATTCATAAACTCCCTCATCATTGCGCCTTGTCGCCTGTACCCGGTTATGAAAGAGCGGGATGGGGGCATCATGAACAATTCCGCGGCCTGCCAACCATCCGAGAAGAAAAGAGTTGCGGCCCATAATCTCCAGCATCTCTTTAGCTCCACAGCGTTTGTCCTCCCGGTCATCATTTGGGTAGACAAAGTAGTCGCTGTGGGCGTGGTAGGCCATGGCAAAGCGTTCCTGGTGCAGATTCTCCGGGTGCTGGGCGGGCAGGTCTTCCAGACGGAAGACAACGTGTCCGGCAATAGTATATGGTTTGGGGCAATCGAAGCGGCATCCACACTGGGCGGCCTCATTCTGTAGCCTTTCCATCCAGCGCCCTTCAAGGTGAAGGCCTTCAGGGACTTCACCTTTGCGCAGGATTTTAACCGCAAAAATAAGATTTTCGCCTTCAGTCTTCATGATCGCTGTGCGGCCTGAAAATGATGGTTCTTCAGTGACTCCAGCCCTTTTTATCAGGTTTTCCCATTTGATTGAGGGGGCAAAGCCGGAGAAGGGTTCAGGCTCTTCAGGCAGTTTTACGTCAAACGGAAGAACTCCGAGTCCGCCGGATGATTCTATTGATGAATATTTTTTGCAGGTGGAGGCTGCCTGTATCTGCAGGTTGAGTGCCTTTTTTGAAAGACTGTAATCAGAACTCCCGTGGGCCACTGCTGCCAGAGCTTTCGAGCATTCCCGGTAAAGCAACTGTGACATGCGCTGGTCGCTGTATCGCCCTTCCATGAGTATGTCCCAGATCGCATGAATTATCTTTTCATCCGCACAGTCCGGTGATTTTTGGATTAGTGAGCGAAGGTTGCGCAGGTCCATGTATGCAGCACTGAATTCCCGGTCGGGTTTCAGTCCGCTGGCGTAGAAAGTGGCTTCAGATTTGTTCAAGTTACTCCCCGTTTAGTCCGTTTCATCATCAGGATGAAGATGAGTTATACCAAAGTATGATTTTAAGCCAGCCCATTGCAGGGGGGAGGTATCAGGTCTGTGCATGAGTTGTCAGTGCAAAGATAGCTTATATCGATTTGTGCTAAGCACTGTGGTGATTTATTTCAAAAAAGGGCTCGTTAACAACTTTTAACGCACGCAATACGGGAGATAAGAAGTATGTCTGACGCAGGTTACAAAGAAATGTGGGAGAATCTCAATCTCGATATAGAGGCCCATGACGGCTTACTTGAGGTTCTTGGTAAGTTTTACGGTGATATTTATATGAGCCAGCAGGGACGCCTGCAGGGAATGGAATATCTGGATTTCGTTCTTTCTGAAGTTCATGGTCTGAGAATAAAGGAACTTGTTGAAGCCAAGGCCGAAGGGCGCAAAATTATCGGAACTTTCTGTGTATTCGTGCCTGAGGAGCTTAGTCTTGCCGTGGACGCGGTACAGGTGGGGCTCTGTTCCGGAGCGGATGCGGGAACCGAAGCTGCGGAAACTGTTGTGCCCAGAAATACCTGCGCCCTGATCAAATCTTTCATCGGTTTCAAGATGGCTAAAATCTGTCCCTACACCGAATCCTGTGACCTGATAATCGGTGAAACCACTTGTGACGGAAAGAAAAAAGCTTATGAAGCTTTTTCCGAGATGGCGCCCATGTACGTTATGGAAGTTCCCCAGCGTAAAGACGCGTCCGACCGTGCCCTCTGGAAATCTGAAGTCATGCGGTTTAAGGATGAGCTTGAGAAATTGACCGGGAAACAAGTTACCGCGGAATCTCTGAAAAAGGGTATCAAAATTGTTAACGATAAACGCCGGGCCCTGCAGCGGTTGAATACCCTTCGTGCTGCGGTTCCTACTCCGATTTCCGGGAGGGATGTTCTGCTGATCAACCAGGTCAGCTTTTATGATGACCCGGTTCGGTTTACCCAGTCCATCAACACTCTCTGTGACCAGATTGAGGAACGTATTTCTTCAAAAGAGGGCATTGTTCCGGAGAAAACGCCAAGGCTGATGCTCTCCGGTTGTCCCATGGCTGTTCCGAACTGGAAGCTTCCTTATATTGTCGAAAGCTCCGGAGCGGTGGTAGTCTCAGAGGAATCCTGTATTGGAACACGAAATTCGCGGGATCTCGTTGATGAGTCAGGGGAGACCGTTGAGGAAATGATTGATGCAATCTGTGACCGCTATATGAAGATAGATTGTGCCTGTTTCACTCCCAATAGCGAGCGTCTGGAAAATATAAAGAAGCTTGCAGAAGAAACCAAGGTGGACGGTGTGCTTCACTATTCACTTATGTTCTGCCAGCCTTATACTCACGAAGCGTTCAAGGTTGAAAAAATGCTTTCCGATGCGGGCGTTCCCATGCTGGCAATCGAGACTGATTACAGCATGGAGGATGTTGAGCAGCTTAAGACTAGAGTTGAAGCTTTTGTAGAGATGATTTCCTGATCCACTCAGGATATATGTAAAACCTCCGGCGACTCTGTAGGAGCATTGCCGGAGGTTTTACCCGCTGCTCCGGGGTGATGTTGAAAGGGGACTGATGTTGTTTTGCCGAAAACCTTCCGCTTGACTTGCTGCGGGATGTGGACACTCAAAAAGGCGTGAATCCTTTAATTTTAATTAAGGTTAGCCGTTCAGTATGGCCAGCCTTGGGGTGACTGAAATTGATTGCTGGAATTGACATAGGATCAAGGTCCATGGAGTTGGTGGTTCTGGAAGGGAAGGAGGCTGTTCTGAAGCGAAAGCTGCCGACAACTTTTGATCCGGCCTCACAGATCAGGACAATCCTTGAAGAAGTAGAAGTTGAACGGATTTCAGCCACTGGGTATGGCCGCAAACTCGTGACAGAAGAGCTAACGGGGGTTGAGTGTGTTTCCCTTACAGAAATCAAGGCTTACGCTCTGGGGGTTGCACACCTGTTTCCCGATGCGCGTACTGTTCTGGATATCGGCGGTCAGGATACCAAAGCCATATCCCTGCTTGGAAATGGGAAAGTGGCTAAATTTGAAATGAATGACCGTTGCGCTGCAGGTACAGGTAAATTTCTGGAACATCTGGCGAATGTTTTCCAGATTCCTATTGAGGAGTTTGGTAACTATGCTCTCGAAGGAACAGAGCCGCTGATGATCAACAGCATGTGTACCGTTTTTGCCGAAACCGAGGCAACTTCACTTATGGCTCAGGGTAAAAATCCCCGAGACATCGCTTTGGGACTGCATAGTTCAATTGTAAGGCGTACAGTGAATATGCTGGGGCGTGTGGGATTGGAAGAACCATTGGTTTTTGCCGGGGGGGTCGCGAATAATGCCTGTGTTGTCAGTATGTTGAAAGATAGCGTCAAGCTCGATCCTTACATTCCCGAAGACCCGGATTTTACCGGAGCACTCGGCGCGGCGCTTCACGGATTGTCTGCATAAAAAAAATCTTGAATAAATCGTTTGAAAATTGCTCCTTTTATCGTTAGGTTCCCATTGTCCATGGCAATATAAAAAATCCAACCTGCCGTGACCAATTTGCCCTCCAGGAGAAACAAGAGCATGTCCGAGAAAAACTTGGAAACGAATGGCGAAGAGAGCTTCGCCGAAATGTTTGAAGCCTTCCAGTCTGAATCCAACGACAATCTTCAGGTCGGAGACCAGATCAAGGGAACCGTAATTTCCATAACCAAGGATTCCGTGTTTGTAGACACCGGGTCCAAAGTAGATGGAGTTGTGGACCGTGATGAACTGACTGATGAGGAAGGTGAACTGACCGTAAAAGATGGTGATACCGTAGAGCTTTACGTTATCTCCATTAATAACAATGAAATCGTTCTGTCCAAAGCCATGTCCGGCGCAGGCGGTTTGAATATGCTGCGTGAAGCATATGAAAACAAGGTTCCTGTAGAAGGAAAAGTAGCCGAAACATGCAAAGGCGGTTTCAGGGTAAAGATGATGCATCGTAAGGTGTTCTGCCCTGTCAGCCAGATCGACACTTCTTTTGTTGAAGACGCTGAGAGTTTTGTAGGCAGCACTCACAATTTTCAGATCATCAAATTCGAAGAAAACGGTCGCAACATTGTAGTTTCCCGCAGAGTTCTTCTGGAACAGGAGCAGGAAAAGGTCCGCGAGCAGTTTGTAAAGGATGTTCAGCCTGACTCAGTGCTCGAAGGTAAAGTTACCAAGCTGATGCCTTTCGGGGCGTTTGTAGAATTGGCTCCCGGTGTGGAAGGCATGGTTCACGTTTCCGAACTGAGCTGGTCCCGTACTGTGAAGCCCGAGGACGTTGTTCAGCCCGGAGATGAGGTTTCCGTTCGAATACTTTCCATGGAGCCCCGCAAGGACGGTAAAGGGCTTAAGATCGGCCTTTCCCTGAAACAGCTTCAGGCTGATCCCTGGGATGAAGTGGATGGCAAGTTCAAGGCCGGAGACAAGATTACCGGTAAAGTTGTCCGTTGTGCTGAATTCGGTGCCTTTGTTGAAATCGCACCGGGAATTGAAGGTCTGGTTCATATCTCCGAAATGAGCTACACCAAGCGGGTCCACAAAGCCGAAGACGAAGTTACTCCCGGCCAGGAAGTTTCTGTCATGATCAAAGATATTGATCCGGTAAAACGCCGCATAGGCCTGTCCATGAAAGACGCAGCCGGCGATCCCTGGCTTGATGTTGCTGACACTTTCAAAGTTGGTCAGGAAGTCGAAGGAACTGTTGAAAACCGAGCCGAGTTCGGCATTTTCATCAACCTTGCGCCCGGAATCACAGGATTGCTGCCCATGTCACGTATCAGCCGCTCCGGCAAGCAGGCTGAACTAGAAGCTCTCAAGCCCGGTGACAAAGTTACCATCTCCATTGAAGAGATCAACACTGTTGACCGTAAGCTTACCCTCACCGCCGGTGAGGCTGCCAAAGGTGACGAGGAAGTGGATTGGAAGAAATATTCCAAACCTGCTCCCAAGAAGTCCGCTCCCCGTAAGTCCGCATCCAAAAATGCTTCCTCCGGTGACTCCGGTGGATTTGGCGGACTCCTCGGTGCCAAGCTTCAGGAAGCCCTTAAAAATAAGAAATAAAGTTAAAGGCCGGGCTTTCTTTGGAATCCCGGCCTTTATTTGATTGTGTCATGAATAATAACGACACTGTACTTTGTTGGAAAGACTGCTGATCGGGCTACAAGAAGACGAGTTCGCGTCTTCAGTCTTTGAAGCCCGGAAGTATAACCATGGTGGAAATAAATCCTGATCAACTGGCAACCATTGAAAATATAGCCAGAATCAGGAGATCTGTAATTATTGCCAAAGAAGACCTTCCTGAAAACAGAATTCTGCTTACCATCAGTAAAAACTGAATCTCTTTTTATTGTGAAATAAAGCATCCTGTGGCGCGAAGCCTTATAAGGATACAAAATGTCCGCATTCGTACTTGTCCCGATTATTTTTTTGTCTGCAGGATTTTTGCAGGGTGTAACCGGTTTTGGCTCAGCTTTGATCGCGATGCCATTGCTATCCTATGTCATTGATATCAAGGCCGCAGTTCCCGTATGCACACTTTGCGGGGTTTTGATAAACGTCATTATGACTCACAAGCTGCGTGCCAGCTTTGACCGTGCCAAGATTATTCCTCTTGTTATCGGTAGTGTGCCCGGGGCCATCTTCGGCACTCTCTTGCTCAAAGAAGTCAACGGAGATTATATAAGAATATTTCTGGGGCTTCTGGTTACTCTCTTTGCCGGATATTCGCTTATTGCAAAGCCGGTTCGGGTGGCTATCAGCGATAAATGGGCCTACCTTTCAGGATTTCTCACCGGCGCAATATCCGCTTCTGTAAGTGCTGGGGGCCCGCCCACGATAATATACTCTTCACTGAAAGGATGGGACAAAGATACATTTAAATCAACTCTGGTCAGTTTTTTTCTGGTAGCCGCTGGCATGTCCGCGGCCGGGCATCTGTTGAGCGGTCTGACTACCTTTTATGTCATGAAGCTGTTTCTGGTTTCGCTGTTGCCCGTTATTGCAGGGACTTATCTGGGTAACGCCGTTTCCCGGTATATTTCGGAGCAATTCTACAGAAGAATCGTCATGCTTCTGCTTGTCTTCATGGGATTGATGCTTATATTCCAGAATGTCTAACTATGAAATCAAGCACGGAGTTAATTGTTAATGTTTGCTAAAATTTTTCTGGGTTTTGTTCTTATACCCCTGATTGATCTGTATATTCTTGTGCAGATAGGTTCTGAAATCGGTACACTGAATGCTATCGCGCTATGTCTGCTCACCGCTTTTGTGGGGGCTGCTCTGGCCAAGTCGCAGGGTGTGGCAACTATGCAGAAGGTTCAGGAGAACCTTAACCGAGGTATAGTCCCTGCTGAGGATATTCTTGACGCGGTCATAATCTTTCTTTCCGGGCTGGTGTTGCTTACTCCCGGATTCATGACTGATATTTTCGGTCTGCTTATGCTTTTTCCGCTTACCCGGGGGTATTTCAAGCGCTGGCTGAGAGGTCAGCTTGAAAATATGAAAAACAATCCTAATATCCATGTGGTACACCACAATACGGAATTTACTGCCTGGACTAATCAGGACCAGCCCAAGCAACGTATTGACAGCATTATTGATGTTGAAGCTGAAGACAAAAACGACAAGCCTCTGCAGTAATATTTTCCTGCACTCTGATAAAAAAAGTGGAATTGAATCAGGGTAGTGGGGCCCCGGACTGTTTATAATCCGTCTCCGAGATTTAAAGAAAAATAGATAAGGCCTTAATATACTTGGATATTAAGGCCTTATCTATAGCTATGCTGCGTGGATTAGAATATAAAATCTGCTGTAGTATCTTCGAAGTATCCCCCCTGGGAGGTTATATCTCAAGGCGCTCTTTTTTGTGCTCTAAAACTGGGAAACTAAGTCACGGGTCATTTCACGGTAGACATCGCTTAGCAGCACTACACCGATTATTTTTCCGCCTTCCTGTACCAGCGCCCATGAGCGTTTCTTTTTACGGAAAATTTCCAGTACCACGAGCATGGGGTCGGTGGGTTTGAGAATTGCGACATCTTCTTCAATATGATCATCAAGCGAGGACGCGCTGCAGGCGGTTCCGGCTCTTTTGAAAGCCCTGTCCCAGTCTGTCTCTTCAGTCAGGCTCAAGTCTTCATCCCGCATGACTTTATCTTCAACTGCTTTAAGCATGGTCCAGATTGAGATGACCCCGCGAAGTGCTCCGTTCTTTTTCAGAACAACAACGACATTGTTGTCCGGAGTCTCCTTCATGCTGTCCCGCAGCACCCTGATGCCTTCAGCAAGGCTTGCTGAATCATCAATCTTAGTGAAGTCTTCGCGCATCATGTCCCAGGCTCTTTTTCTCAACAGCATCAATATCTCCTTTGAAAGAATTATCTTGGCAAACTTAAACCGGCTTAAGTTAACAGTCTTTCGAAGTAGTTAAACCATATTAATCGTTTTTCCGCAAAGCTATTTACTCAAAGTCGGCAAGCAGGGGGCCGACATGGATGCCGGCAATCACAGGGGTTTCCATATAGCTCTGGCTTATTCGCCAGTAGGCCTGATGAAGGTGGGATGATGTAATACCGTTTCGCATGGCATTGTACGCTTCCAGAAAGGCGGCCAGATGGTCACAGAGCTTTAGCAGTTCTCCATCCTTTGGGTCGTAGATATCGTCATTATACCGTGAATCCAGTTCTTCGGTGCTGATTTTTTTTGAATACCCGCCTACCATGGCCTGAGCGTGAAACTCCGACCCTGATTCAAGCCCCAGAAAATAGGCCAGCCTGGATGCGATATTATCATAACCGTTTTCCATGAGCGGAGCCATGATGCGTACTTCCATTTCTTCATCTTCATATTCTTTGATCAACTCACCAATGGTCGGGTCGGATTTTTTTACAGGTGAGATAATATCCCGGGTCAGCAGTTCCGGCATATCGTGGAAGAGTCCGGTGAAAAAATTGTTTTGTTTACGTGCCGGGCAGGCTCCTTTCTCAAGGCTGAAAAACCAGGCGAATGTGGCAACAATGAATACATGACCGAGTACAGAGGTCTCAGGTATGCGTGGAGTCTGAGACCATCTGGTCTGAAAACGCAGCCGACCGCAGAGGTCGGCAAAGCGGCCTATGGGAGTTGATTCGGAGTGGAGAAGCTGTGTTACCCCGGCAATATCGGAGTAGCTCTCCAGTCTGTCTATAAAATTCTGTTCGATCCCGGACAGTTCTTCATCAGGCTGATTAAGATGCTTGAGCAGTTTGAATTCCGAATAACTGGCGTACATGTGCGAAGCGTCCAGAATTTTTCTTGAGAGGGACTCGTATTCAGGGTTGAGGTGGTAATCGCTGATGCGCTCCCAGAACTCACCGCCAAGGGGCATAAGACGGGGACGCAATTGCCGGAGCACCCATTCCGAGAGTTTGCGGTA
This sequence comes from Maridesulfovibrio salinus, assembly GCF_055394525.1. Lineage (NCBI taxonomy): Bacteria > Pseudomonadati > Thermodesulfobacteriota > Desulfovibrionia > Desulfovibrionales > Desulfovibrionaceae > Maridesulfovibrio > Maridesulfovibrio salinus. Next base: position 4,243,419 of record NZ_AP042461.1, on the reverse strand, counting down.
GTGCTCCGGGTTCTTTTTTATGCGGTAAAAAACCGGCGGCTTGATGTCTGTAATTACCATGCGGAACAGGTATTCAAAGATGCCCCCTTCAACAATGGCGTCACCGAGTTCAATTCTATCCCGTTGCCCCATTTGCTCGCTGTTGAGGGTGAAGAGTATCCAGGCCGCGATCATCTTGTGGGCCTGTTTATCAACCTCGACCAGCTCCATAGGTCTCAGCTTGTCGTTCCAGCGTTTCATGAATGAGCCGGAGAAAATCAGCTGTAACAAACTCTTACGGATTATAGGCATTGCAACCTCTTGCAGTTAATGATCATTCAACAGGTATTTTAAGAAACGGGCAGACTGAGCCCTGAGGAACAAACTGATTCATTTTAATCGGCCCTGAACACAGTTCGGGCATTTCATTGCGAAGGTATGTTTCAGGCGCTTCCACAAGCACCGGAGTAGCGGGAATCTGTTTGCAGAAAACTTCACCCCAATTTGTGCTGTATACCAGGTGAACTTCCCGTACTTTTGGATTTTCCCTCGGAACACAAAAGTTTATTATGAAGAAGGCCCGGGTAACCTGCTCCGGGTTTAAAGCTTCATCAACAGGAGTGTTGAAAACCTCCTTCCCGGGGAAAAAACTGACCAGACTTTCAAACAGCCCCGAAACCTCTTTATCTCTCACCGGAGTGGAAGTCATATCTGTCTTTATCTTCATCTCAGGAGTATAAAGACCATTCAACGCAGCCCATACGAGCATGCAGGTCAGATTTTTACCAGATTCAACGTCCGTCTGAACAAGTCTTGCTCCTGATTCATCATGGTATTCCCCTTGAATGAACCATGTCTTTTTCTTGTCGCGGGTTATAATGAGCGAGTCAAAGAAATGAGTCTGGGAACCGGGCAGCGTTATGCGTTCAATTTTATTCTGCCGTTTGGCAAAGTTTGAGAATATGACCCTGCCGAGTCTGGTGAGGTCTTCAGGAGTAATATTGGAGGCGGAGGTCTTGTCCTGTTCCCCTCTGACTTTCATGTAGGTTTTAATCATGAACTGATTTATCTTGTCTCCAAGGGCAATCACTGACCTGAAATCACTTAAATTTATGAATCCCTTTACTGCACCGGGACTGTCTTTTCCCGCCAGTCCGGTCGCGAATTCTATAATTTCCCTGTCTTCAGGACGTTTTGGTGTCTCGGTAAGTCCTTTTTCACCGACAAGGCCGCATTTGAGCCTGAGGGCCATTGCGGTCAGCCATGTGTATTCAGGATTTCCCTGTGCTGTGTAAAAGTCAGCAAGGTCCTTGTACAGCAGCATGTAGGGGTCAACCCTTCTCAATCGGCGCATGCCGTCAAGTATGTTGCGTTTTATAACTTCACAGAGAAGAGAACTCTTGTGTCCTGAGGTATACATTTCAAGAAGCCCGAATTTCATGATGGACTTGAATGGGCTTTTGACACCTTTTACTATCTGCCAGAGTGATGCTCCGAAAAACTCTTCGATTGGTATATGCGGTACATTCCCGAGATCAACGGCAAACTCCCTGCCTTTGAGCAGGTTTAGTTTTCTCAGGGTATCAGCATAATCCTTGTCGGATGCGTCCGGCCTGCTGAACCACCAGACCGGGGGCTTGCCAGCGATCAGCAGAGCTGTTCTGTAGAATTCCTCCTTGAGGATGGCACTCTGGGCTGAACCGGAGCTTTCTTCATCACTGAGTCCGAATCTGTTGTTACGGATTTCTCTGACATCCATAACGAAAAAATGTACTTCAAGATTGAAGTCTGATTCTGCCCATTCTTCAATCGCCTTAAGTTTGAACTGCAAACGCTCTCTGCTGTCTCCCCGGGTTTTGGAAAAATCACAGCATACCCAGCAGTCGAGATCGGAAGAGGTGGACTGAGCTATGGTTCCTGTGCTTCCGATGGACATCAGAGCTTCAATGGGAACATAAGAATCTTCATCGCTGTCAATTTCTACTTCATTGAAAAAAGCTTTCAGCAGATTTTTTTCTCTGTGGGAAACATGGTAATTCTTAATCCGTGAAGGAACTGATAAATCGGTAATGGAAGTAGCGCGCTCAAAAACAGTTGTGTGGAGAAGTGCCGGCAGCAGTGCCAGAAAGCGACTGCCCTTCGGGCTCATTCTGGAACCGGCCCACTTCAGTCTTCTGGTATTGTTTTCGGCAAAAGCAGCATGCGCACGCTGAATATCCTTGAAGGCAAACCAGAGTTTTACCACCTTGTTTTGTATCTGCAATTCATAACGGTTGATATCAGGAAAAGCTTTGCTTTTCTTCTTCAATCTTTCGCGAACCCCAAGCCTGCGGGAGAGAGTCCTGTACATGGCTTTGAGGATTGCAGGACTCTCGGTTTTCATGTTCAGGGCTTTGCACCCAAAAATGGAACTTCCCGTGAAGTCTACTCCCACTGCTTCCCCGGAGCTGAATAATGTCCCTTTAAAATCGCAATGACTGAATGAAACCCCTTTTAGGCCCGTTTTATAAAAATACACTTCACGCAGGTCGGTGACGTGAAGGCCGCAGCATTTCAACCCGGAGCGGTGAAAAAGGGCTCCGGGAGCGGAGACATAATTGAAGTCGCAATTTGAAAAACTGCATGTATAAAATGTCGCTGAATCCAGATTGGATGAGTTGAAGAAACATCTGTCTATACGGCAGTTCTGGAAGTATGAATTGTTCAGGGTGCTGCTTTTGAAAGTGCACTCGGTGAAACTACACCCGGAAAATATACCATCTGCAAAGGTGCAGGACTCAAAGGTGCATTTCTTGAATATGCACTTTTCCATGAAAATTTCTTTGAAATCACTGGCGGAAAAAGTGCAGTTCTGAAAAGTTATTTCTTTTGCTCTGCTTTTCCAGCGATTCAACTTGTGAACGTGCTGATTTGATATCTGCCCGTCTGTATAGATGTCCGGCAGACCGTCTGAAGTTTCTTCTTCCTTTCCGAAAATTCGGGTGAAACCGGTATTGTTCTTTTTCTTCATCACATTAAGAACAATAGGGGCTCCCAGTTTGATGAAGTCCACTCCCGGCATGGTGCGCCCGTCATCCATTGCCGGTTGCTCCGGTGGAAAAATGGTGTCATTCAGAAAAATATCTTTAAGTGCCTCTTCTAAGCGTCCTTTGTTAGAGCTTTTGGATTTTCTGAGCACAGAAGAAACTATTGCCCCGAAACAGTGTGAGTCTTCATCGGAGAGGGTGGAGAAAAGGGTGGATATGACAGGTCCCTGAAATTCTTTAGGGATGCTGTTCATGAACTGGTTGAAATTATCACTGCTTAAGAGTGGGAGCCTGTTTATTAGTTCAGCTCTGGTCTGGATGGATTCATTGAAAACTCTTGCGAAAATGCGTCCTCTTCTGGAACCGCCGAATTTTGCAATGACATCCATTGCCGCTTTGGCAAGGAAAATGGAAGGCGACATTGCCAATGGAGCGATATCTTTGAGAGTCCTGTCGTCAACCTCGTCAGCGAGCCTTTTCACAGCCGAGAGAACTTTCTTCATGATAATGGGGTCCATAGTGCGCAGATGGAACGCCACATCAAGCACCAGCTCTTTCTCGGGATAAGAAGGCATACTTTCAGCGCATGCACTTATCTCCTCAAGCGATTCCGGTTCGTTCAGGCTCTTGCGGCACTGGTTCCCATATGTTCCGCTCATGAAACATTCCAGAGTGGAAAAAGTCATTTCCCCACTTCGGGTTCCGTTTATTCTGAAAAATGCAGTGGCTTCATCCCGGCTCATACCGGAAGCTTTCTCTATAACAGATCTTGCTACTTTGATTCTTTCATCCACATCGTCAGGTGACAGCGCGAGCATCCTGTCAGCAACTGATATTGCGATATCCGGTGACCGTCCTTCAAACCAGTTGCGCACATGATAAAGAGGCAGCAGCCTGTTACAAAGTATTGCTGCTGCCATTGTCCGTCCGCAGACTCCCATTCGGCAGAGGGCATCGATGCACATATACGGGGTAGAATCTTCCTGTGCTGAAGGGGAGTAGTCCTGCCGGCTTTCAGAAGCTTCCTGCTCGATGGATTTTACTGCGATGCCATACAGGAGAACCCCGTACTTGGTGATATCAAAATCATCCTGAGGTGCAGTGGATTCATTTACACGGCTTTCAATCTTGGCGCGCAGGTCACCCAGCTGCCGCACCTCAGGAGGGTAGAGATTCAGTCTGCGCAGTTCTCTAAGCAGGGTATCTTTGGTAACTTGTTCATCCATATGTTGCTGTACTCCGGATCCAAAGTAGTGTTCCGGGTAATAAGTGAGCTGTTTTAAGGGATGGTGATCTCAGGGAGTCCTTCTCTTTTTATATATTTTAATTGTGTCAGTTTTAACGGGCTCTAGTCAACAAAGCGATACATTCTACATGGGACGTATGCGGAAACATATCTACTGCTGAAAAGGATTCCATTTTATATTTTTTGTTTAGATTTTCCGTGTCCCGGGCAAGGGTTCCCGGGTTACAGGAGATATAAAGTATCCGGTCCGGGGCAAGATCCATGAGTCTGTCAAGCGCATGGGCCGGGACTCCGCTTCTGGGCGGGTCTACAATGACCATATCCGGTTTCGGAAGATCATTAGGGAAATCCTCTGGTCTTGTCAGATTACCGACCATGTAGCGCGCGTTGCCGATTCTGTTCAAGGCGGCATTATCCTTTGCGGATTGGACAGTCTCTTTTGATATTTCGATACCTATGACTTCATGGACATCCTTTGCCATGAACATTCCGATTCCGCCCGATCCGCAGAATAAATCATAAACAACATCACCCTGTTGAGGAGACGCTATTTCAACACTGCGGCGGTAAAGCTGTTCCGCTCCAGAGGAGTTGGTCTGAAAAAACGAGTTGGGGCTGATCCGGTAATTAATCTCAGTTCCGTCAGTTCTTGTAAGTGTTTCAGTGATGAATGATTCCCCGCTGATGGAGACGATTTCTCCCGTGGCCAGATCCGCGCGTCCTTTGCGGGTTGAGTGTATAAAACTCTTCAGGTTTTTGATTTTAGAGTAGAGCATTTTACCAAGCTGATCTATTTTGTCATGCTTTTTACCGGGAGATGTTATGATGTTTACCATTATATCTCCGGTGGCCCGGGAAACCCGGACAACCAGCTTGCGCCAGTATCCGCCTTTTCCGTGAACGTACGCTCCGATACCTGAGGCTGAGCAGTATTCACGTACCATGGCTGGTATTGATGAGCATTCATCCGGGAGCAGGGGGCACGATGAAATGTCGAGAACTTCTGTCTCGGAACCGCGTTTTTTGAAGCCGACTCTCAATGTTTCGCCTGTTCCGGAAAATGAGAATTCCATCTTGTTGCGGTAGCTGACTTCTTCCGGAGAGCCTATGGCCGGTTCTCCCATTCCAGTGGTTTCAGTGGACACTTTGCCTATTCTCTGCAGAGTTTCACTTACCTGCCTGCCCTTCCAGTAAAGCTGGTTTTCGTATCTGATATCCTGATGGACACATCCTCCGCATGTTCCGAAGTACTGGCAGAAAGGAACTTGCTCCTGCTCAGATTTTTCCAGAACTTCCAGTCTGGTAGCCTCAGCAAATCTTTTTTTTAGTTTGGTTATCTTACACAGGATTAGCTGTCCCGGGACCGCGTGGTCGATGAAAACGGTCATGCCGTCGTGACGGGCGATTCCTTTACCACCGAAGGCCAGAACCTCAACCGTGCATTCAATTTTACTCCCCTTGCAGAGGGGACCGTTTTCATTACTCATATTTGACAGTTCTCCTTTTGAAACGATATCTACAATTTATGATTGATAAAGCTACAGCTCTTGAATCGGTTTTGCGGAAACTTAAAAAACTACCCGCGGGTCATTGCATAGACCTGCGTACCTACAAACGCAACCGTTCTTTACTTATATTACATGTCAGGGACGGAAATTTCATTGTCTATGAAGACGGTTATGAAGTCGCAGCCCACGAAACCAACCTTAAGTCTATGCGTAAACTTTTGAAAACGTTATTCAAAAGAGAGTTTCCCCGCAGTAATAAAATACGTTTGTATGAGCTTGGCGAATTCAATGACTCATTGCGCGAAAGGAATATGAAAAAGTTATAATCGGAACCGCTTGCAAGCGCATGAAAATCTGCATAAGGATACCATACTTGATTCCGAGAATATTTGCAGGAGATTCAGATGATAAGACATTTGTTTATTACGCAGTGCATTTTGATGTTGCTGCTTAGCGTTTTGCCGGTTTCAGCACAGGAAAGTAGCACCACAAACAGTTCAGATAAAGATACCGGAGAAATTGCTGCAATAGTGATTCCGGCTGATTACAGGGAAGAAGGTATGGCTTCCTGGTATGGTGAAAAATTTCAGGGTAAAGTTACAGCTTCGGGTGAGCCCTTTGATATGGATAAAATGACCGCGGCGCATAATTATCTGCCGCTAGGTGTTAAGGTTACGGTAACCAACCTTTCAAATAAGAAAAGTGCGGCTGTTGTTATTAACGACCGCGGGCCGTTTGTTCCGGACCGTATAATTGACCTTTCCCGTGCAGCTGCACAGAAGTTAGGGTTTATTGATTCGGGAAAAGCTAAAGTCCTCATTGAACCGTACCGTCCTGAAGTTAAGTCTGTTGCGGCAGCTAAAAAAACTGTTCAGAAGAATCTTTACGGGGCTTTTTATATTCAGGCCGGAGCCTACAAGGTCAAGGCAAATGCCGAAAGACTGATTGAGAGGTTGCACAAATCCGGCTTTACCAACACCAGAATAGTTCGCGTTGTTACTGACAGCGCCCAGATTTTTAAAGTCCAGATAGGTATGTACAAAACTCTTGGGGCAGTTCGTAAAGCCCACGGCAGATTAGGGCCCGGGTTCCCCGGAACTTTTGTTCTTGCTGATGTCATTCAGGATTAATATTTTATATATGTAAACGGGGTAGTATAGAAGAGTCTTAACTTCAGCGGATCTTTCTCTGAACAAGTGTATAAGGCCTTAATACCAACAAAAGGGATTAAGGCCTTTTTGTTTGCTTTGGCTGGATTGCGGTAAGAGTTATAAGGCAAAATTCATATATTGAATCTTACAGTCAGTATTTAACGGACTTCAAATATCAGGCTGTCGGTTCGCCCAAGATCGTCTGAAAGAGAGATTCTGTGCTTTCCTTTACTGACAACGGCAAATTGTTTTTCATTAAATCTGCCTTTACTGACCAGTCTTCCATCAATGAACCAGTGCAGCGTTCCTGAGTCAGGGCCGGCGTCCGCTTTGAGGGCCATCTTCTGATATTCAAGAGGAGCGTCATTCCTTAAAATATAAGGAGTCCCTGCTGCCGGGGAAACTATTCTCGGGGCTTTGCCGGATGGTAGCAGATCGCAGCCCGGGGCAAGTGGAGGCATCTGTGGAATCTCGAGGTTGTTTTCAGCTCTCCACCTTGCGAGTTTAGGCGGAATGACTCTGATCGTCTTTCTCCGGATTCCTTTACGGTCCAGACACTCGCCTGAAAGGCGGTAACCGGATTTGGAATCCACAAGAATCTGACGGCATTGTTCGCATGGCTGAAGTCTTGTTTTGCCGGAAAGAAAGCGGATTGTTGTCCGTTCCGTACAGAACGGTCCGGGCAGCAGCCTGCTGTGTGCGCAAACTTCGACTTGAGATAGATTCGGCCCTTCAGGGGGAGCTGGCAGTTTTCCGCCCGGGGCGGCAAGGCGCAGCAGGTCAAAAAGCAGTGGTCCGGCGTGGACCGCACCGGAAATACCTTTGCGCGGCCTTCCATCGGGATTACCTACCCAGACCCCAACTGCGTATTCACCGGAAAGACCTATGGCCCAGGCATCCCGGTGGCCGAAGGAAGTCCCTGTTTTCCAAGCTGCTTCGGGCATGTCACTGGTCAGCATCCAGGTCTCGTTCATTTCCGGGCGGTGTACGCCGGAAAGCATGTCTGTCACCAACCATGATGTCTCGGGGGACAGCAGTTGAGTGCCCACGGATGTGCTTCCGGGCAGAAAGGTGGTCGGCTTGAATCTGCCTTTGTCCCCTAGGCAGGCGTATAGATTGGTTAATTCAGTAAGTTTTATTTCACACCCTCCCAGAGCAAGAGGGAGTCCGTATTTGGCGGCACTTTTGTCAAGTGTGCTTATCCCTCCTTTTTTCAGCAGATTCATGAACTCTTCCACTCCGGTAGCTGCTAACGTGTTGACTGCCGGCACATTGAGGGATTTTTCAAGGGCCTGTCTTACTGTTACCTGCCCGCTCCATGTCCGGTCATAATTTTCAGGTGAGTAACCGGAATAATCCACCGGGATATCATAAATGAATGTTCCGGGAACGAGTTTACCCTGTTCAAATGCAAGGGCGTAAAGGAAAGGTTTGAGTGTGGAGCCGGGTGACCGTCTGGTTTCAGCCAGGTTTATTGCGCCACCGTATCCTTTTTCAAAGAAATCGGCGGAACCTGCGAGAGCTCTGATTTGGCGGCTGGGAATGTGGATGATGACACAGGCCGCGTTGTCTATGTCCTGTGATCTTAAACGGGCAACGTGGTTCCTTGTTTTATCCTTTGCTGCCAGCTGCAGTGATAGGTCAAGGGTTGTATTGATGACGGGAACGGGGCCGACCTGTTCAAATACCATGCGTGAAAAATGCGGGGCCTCCAGAGGAACCGGGATGATACTTTCGGGGAGAGGCAGTTTTATGTTGCGCTGAACTTCATCGGCTGGAAATTCTCCTTTCTTCATTAGTTGGAGCATGACCCGGTTGCGGCCTTTCAGCGCATTCTGCGGATTCCTCAGGGGATCGTAATAGACAGGCCCTCGTGGTAGAGTTGTCAGAAGTGCTGATTCCCCAAGTGACAGTGTAGAGGCATCATGGCCGAAATAAAAATGTGAGGCCGCGGCAACCCCCTGAATGTTTCCGCCATAGGGCAGCAGGCTCAGATAAATCTCAAGCAGTTCATCATTGCTGTGATGAAATTTCAGCTGCAATGCTCGGAATGATTCGACGATTTTAGCCGAGATTGTACGCGGTCTGGGTACGGCCATACGGGCTATCTGCATGGGGATGGTCGAGGCCCCGGAAATAACCCGCCCGGCAATAAGGTTAGAGATTGCCGCCCGGATAACTGAGACAGGATTTACCCCGGGATGATATCTGAACCAGCTGTCCTCAGATGCTATTAAGGCCTTTATCAGAACCGGTGAAACGTCTTCGAGTCTTGTCCGCATTCTACGTGCTCCATCAGGAGGCAGGAAAATACGCAAGGGAGTTCCATCGCGATCTGTGACCACACTTGCTGTGGCCGGATGCAATTTATGCTCAGGAAACGGGAATGATAAATCCAGTGCAAAAAATAAGATTACAGGAAGTGTTACTGCTGCAAGGATGAGTTTTTTTTTACTGAAAATGTTGGTTCTAAATTTGAAGAGATTCATAAAGAGGGCGGTTCTGTAATAAATTATGCCGTGTAATCCATTGCAGACGATGCATATTGGATAATATCGGAAGGAGCGGCCATAGAGATTATGGGAACATATTTATCTCCATGGCCGCTGTAATTATGATTATTGTATTTTCATCTTACCGAGGTCGGTAGCTGCGGCAATTGAAGGATCATACATCGCTTCAACCTGTGCAGGCGGGATTTTGAATTCACCCCGTGTAACAGCCCGAAGAAGTGTGATCTGTTCTATTTTGCCTTTGGCCGGGATGTCGGAAAAGACCAGAACCCGGTCATCACGTATATCAACGTGATCCGGCTGCACGTTGCCCTTATCAATCCATGGCAGATCAGATCGGGTGGACAGTCTGCTGTTTTCGGGCTCAAGGCCGGAGGGGAGCAGGCAGCTTATGACTGCGTTGGAGACAGGTTTGCCTTCTGAGGTGACTGTCGTGCGCATGGCAACCAGTTGACCTTGTTTTATGGCCGTCACATCAAGCGGTTCACCGTCACGGGTCAGAAATTCCCGTTTAACATGCAGTCCGTTTGAGTATGCTTGCCAGCGCTCGATTTCAGGAACGGCTCTGGTGTTTACTGTCCATACAAAACTGCCTTCTTCCGGTTTTGAATCAAGTTCAATGGATAAAGGTTTGTTTCCGGTAACAGTGACGTGGGCGGTTCCGTTTCTATCGAAGGAAGCTAGTTCCTTATCGCCGCTCATGATACGTCCTGCCGGAAGAGGGACGGTTTTGGTCTGGGAGAAATAGGTTCCCAGAGCAAGGAATCCCAGCGCGTTATCCTGAGTCACGTTTCTGCTGTCATCAGCCATAAGGTTCCCGAGTTTGTCGGCAAGCCCCGGTATAGCGTCATCCTTACTGTCGGATTCCATCCTCACCAGTAGTTCCAGCGCCAGGTCACGCACAGGGCTGCTGAAATCTTCATCCTTAAAACTGCCGTTCAAAGGAGCAGGCTTGGCAGAAATAAGTTCCCTGTAAGCCGCCATATCGCCTGAAGCCGCAAATGCTCCGGCCAGCATAGTAAGTGACAGTTTATCCATTTTTGCGGTTTTCTGCTCCCGCAGATAGTTCATGGGGCCGTGTGCGGTTTTACCGCTGCGGGCCAGAACATACATGGCATAACAGGGCAGGCGGAATGTGCTCTGTTCATTTATAGTTGTTGCTTTATCATAAACATATTTCAGTGCCCCGTTGAGAAGCAGGGAGTCAACCTGATATCCCGAAATTGAGGCCTGATGCAGGAAGTGCAGAGCGTATACCGAAACCCATGGTTCTGCCCTGCGGCCACCCGCCCACATGGAGAATCCTCCGTCAGGAGTCTGCATCATGGACAGGCGGACCAGAGCCGACTGAACCATGTATTGCGGGGATTTTTCTTGAAAGTTCTCAGGAGCAAGCTCACGGGCGAGTTCGGGAAACTTAAGCAGCGGGAAAGCTTGCGAGACAGTCTGCTCAGCGCAGCCGTAAGGATAGCGCAGCAGAAAATCGAGCTTCCCTGCCAGCCGCAGCATAGGCTGGCCGCCGAGTATCAGGGTTCGTTCAACTGTCGAAGGCCTAAGTCCTTCGGATACCGGCTTTATTAATGTTAACTTTTCTTTGATGAATCCGGAGGAGCTTTCCCTTTGAACCGGGAGTGCTGCACGAATATTCAGGTCCACATCTGCAGATGCTTTCTCGCCGTTGCCCTCGGCTGAGAACTTAAAGGTTGACGGCCCCAGCTCATTTCCGGTCGAACTTTCGAAGACAGCTGTTTCCTGCCTGCCTGTTGGAACTTCAAAGCCTTTCAGGGACATTTCACTGTTAAGCGTTCCATCGGCTGTTACCGTAAGATTGAACTTTCCGTCTTCCGGGGTGTCATTGCGGACACTCACTGGAATCCCGAATGTTTCACCGGGGGCAAGGAATCTCGGAAGTGTGGGGGTCAGCATCAGGGGGGAGCGAACAGTCATGATCTTGGAGGAAGCCCCGAACTGTTTCCCATGGGAGGCAACAGCCATGATGCGTAATGCTCCGCTGAAATCGGGAATATCAGCTTCAAAGATGGCGTTACCCTGCTTGTCAGCTGTGATTATGCCTGACCAGAAAGTAACAGGCTTCACGCGTTTTATAGCACTTGACCCTGCAAATTGCTTCATCATGGCAAGAGCCATGCCGCCACCTGCGGGGGCGTTGTTCACCGGACCAGCGTCAGGCATCAGCAGCCCGTAGGTGTCAGACCAATGGACTCCCAGAGCCCGTTTGGCATAGAAGTAATCAAAGGGGTTCGGGGTTTTCTGGTTGTTGAGTCTTAATATTCCCTCGTCAACGGCTGCAATGGTCAGTTCTGCTCCCGGTCTGGTCTTGACACTGAAAGCCACTTTCCGGTTGGGGCGAGTGGTTTCAGGGGCGGATATTTCAACTCCAAGGCGGTTGGACTCCCGGTCCACAAAAATAGGGGCTGCACCGACGGCACGGGCCGAGGAGCCCGGCTGCAGTGTGTTTACAGAGCGGATCAGTGTAGCTGTGACGTAAGCGTTGGGACTGATTTCCTTTTGCACCGGTACTTCAATCGCGGCGGTGTTACCGTCAACATCCACAGTTTTCATCCAGCGGACTGAATTATCTTCAACAGTGATCAGCATCTTTCCTGAAAAGGGGGTTCTGATCTGGAATTTAGCCATTTCTCCGGGTTTGTAGTCTCCCTTTCGTGCAGGGACAATATCAAGGCGGGCCGGATTTTCCAGAGCCCACGGGGAGTACCCCCAACCGCCGCAGAAAAAGTCCGCCTGTGCGGAAACACCGGAAGCCGGATCGCTGAGGATTACCCTGTAGGACCCGAATTCAGGAGGAGACACCTTAAAAGAGCCTTCCGGGCCTGCCGGGGTGATCTTTCTGGTTTCAATCAGTTGCGGATCACGTTCCGTCTCATAGCGGTATGATCCTGATGGAGTGGCCCGGACAATAGTCTGCCAGCGGTCGCGGTAGAGCTTCATTACCAGTCCGGAAGCTTTGATCTTGGCTGCTTCCGGGGTGAGAGTCACATATTCAAGCTTAACCGATTCTCCTTTTTCGTAGCCCTGTTTCTGAAGTTTTTTCAGGCCGGGGTAGAAGTCGGAGATAAGGACGGGATCTGTTTTTGTCGCGGTTACTCCACGCCCCCCGGTCTCGGTTACGCGGGCGGTTATCCTGGCCTGTATGGCGGAGTCCGACTTCAGGGCTTCAGGAATTTCCGCACTGAAGTGAAATGTCCCGTTAGCGTCCAATCTGTTTTCGGTTACCAGAATTTCACGGTGTTTGAAGCTGTTCCCGTCAGTGCTGAAGCGGTAGTTTCCGTATCCTTCGGGATTGAATTCCGCAGCTTCAAGGGTTACACGGGCGTTTACCGGAAGTCCATCGGCGGGAGGCCCGAAAAGGTAGCGTCCCTCTACGATAAAATCCAATTTTTGCCCGGGGCTGGCTGTCGCTGTGGGAATTATCTCCGCACTGATTCGATCCGGCATGAAGTCTTCAACAGAATAGCGGTAATTACCTATAGTCTCTTTCCCGGCCATGAATTTTACATTGAATTGGCCGGTGGGGGAGTAATCAGGGATTTGGCGCGCAAATTCAAGCAGTCCCTGAGAGTTGGTTTTTAGGGTTTTACGGTAGAGTTCCCGCCCGCGCTGGTCGCTGTAAACAGCTACTACCGGAAGCCCTTTCGGGGGATTGAGTTTCTCGTTGCGGACCACGGCAACGCCTTTGAGAGTTTCACCTGGACGGTATAGGGTACGCTCTCCATAGGTGAAGGCAGTCAGTCCTTCAGGAGACAGGCGTTTGCCCGCGATATCCAGTCCGGAGCGATCCGTGGCGAATCGGTCCAGCAGCAGGAAGGTCATGTCATTTTTATAAGTAACCAGCGCCATGAAAGGTTTTCCCATGTTCATGTCGATATCTTTTTTCTTGAATACCAGAATCCCTCGGGAATTGGTTGTTCCGCTGGCCATGACCTGATTACTGTTACTTATGAGTTGAACCCGGGCATCAATAACCGGCTTGAGGTCCGAAAGTGATGATATCCAGAAAAGAGTTTCCTCTTTTCCCTGTTTGGAAACCACGCCAAGGTCGGTCAGCATCACCCAGCGCTGCACGCCACGTCTTTTACCTTCAACAACCGCTCCCACGCGGTACAGGCCTTTGCCTCCCTCGGCAATGAAGCTCTGCATGGAAAGGGGAGTGCTTGTTTCCTTGTTGCGCGGGTTCTGAACTTTGATCTTTCCGGTAAAAATACGGCTGCCCAATGCTGGGGATATTCCGCCGCCGTAGGTGTTTGGATCAAAAGCCATATATCCGTAGTGTGTGAACAGAGAAAAAAGGTTATTCGGATAAACCCGGTCCACAGTGACATTTACCGCCTGGGTGTTCACGGTTTTGAGGCCGAGAGTCTTATATCCGGATTCGGAGAGGAACATTCCTGTTGATGAGAAATCAACTGCTGGCTCAATGTCCGGGATGATCAGTTTTTGAGTGATCTTTTTTTCAAGGATAGCTCCATCTGCCGAGGATAGTCCTTTTTCGAGAGTGAGTGTGTACTCTTTTCCCGGTTTGAAAGGTCCGGTAAGGATCAGGCTTTTGCCTGAGGTTGCGGCTGAGACCCTGACCTTGGGATTTATTTTGATCATCTCAAGTGACTGGGCCGGGATCAGCGGGGTTGAAAATCCAAGCTCCACCCGTGAACCTTCAATAGAGCTGGCAGCTTTGAATCCGGAATAGCGGAGTACCGGATCAAAGACGATATCAATTTTCTTTTCATAATCTTTCCCCAGAAGCATGGAGCCGCGTCCATCCGGGAGATCTTTTGCTATCTTGAAAGTGTATTGTTTCGGGTCAACCGTCTTTTCAACCGGGGCACTGGTAAAGCTCTGGTAATAATCATCATATCTGCTGGTTATCGATATTTCCACCTGCTTTCCGTCTGGGTCGGTGAGGGAAATATTTTTGAGCAGTTTCTCCGGTGAAACATAACTGCTGAAATTGATATTACCCTCAATTCGGACTTTACGTCCCTGCCCGGAAACCGGTTCAGTCCTCAGGTTCATTTCCTTGATTATGAAACTGCCCGTCTGTACGTTGAATTTTTTCTCGCCGGACAGTTGTTGTCCTTTAAGCAGGAAGTTTTCAGGCTTGAGTTCAATTTCAAAACGGGTGTCGGGTTTGAAGGATGGTTCTGCGGTGAATTCAAGTCCATAAGGGTTGATCCAACGCCATGTCCCCTTTACTTCAGGGTTGATCACGGCAGGTGCCTTTTCCAAGGCAGGGGTTGGATTTTCAGGGCCTATGGGCATATCAAATGCGATGAGGAGCTGAGAATATCCCTGACTGTCGAGGCTTACGTCAGTAACCTTCACTCCTTCACCCGAATCCATGCGGGCTTCTACAGAATCGTATTTATTTTTGAGCAGTCCTGCGGCCTGGATGATACAGAGCATTAACAGCAGGGCGATAACAATATTTTTTTTATCTCTGAAAGGGGATGGTCCTCTATCCATTGAAACAGTCCTCTTGATTATATGGGAAAGTGTTAAATCCGTTTGAAATATTCGATTCATATTGCCACTTTTTCTTCGGTAGTTAAAGTGAAATGGAGTTATAAAACAGAGCAGGGTATTCCGGTCCATTCACTTGCAGACATCTGGGAATAAATGGTAAGATTCTTATTAAAGTTTTAGTTGGCAACTAGTTGAAAATACAGGAGCGTATATATGGGAATTCATAATGTGGCCATTGTAGGGCTTGGCCGGGTCGGATCGGCTTTTCTGGAGAAAGTGGTCAGCCGCAAAGATGTCATTTCGGTAAAATGTGTCTGTGAACTCTATGACACTCCGGGGCGCAGGCTGGCAGAGAAGGAGAATATTTCTGTTGCAGGGTTGGATGAACTTATCGGTTTCGGTGTGGGACTGGATATCATATTTGACCTGACCGGTGATGAGAATGTGACACTTTCTTTGCGCCGCAAACTTGAAAAGGCAGGCAATACCTATACGAAAGTGGCTCAGAACCGTCTTGCCCGTCTGGTCTGGGATTTGTTGGGTGAAGACGAACAGCAGGCAATGCCTGACGTTGGCATCAGGAAATCTCAGGCTTATGCGGATATGATATTTAAAGATAAATAATGAGTATCCCTAAAGCATGGGCAGGACTATGGTGAATCTTGTCCCTTCGCCGGGAGTTGATTCCGCATTTATGGATCCACCATGATTCTGAGTGATTATAAAATAGGATACAGACAGCCCCAGTCCGGTCCCCAGCCCCGGGGTTCTGGTGGAGTAGAAGGGTTCAAATACTCTTTTGATGTCTTCTTGGGGTATTCCCGGGCCGTTGTCTTCAATCTCTACTTTTACGGAGTGCTTTTCAGTTGAAGTTCTGATCGTAATAGTCGGGACTTTGTGCTGGTTCCGTTCGGATGATAAAGCCTGAGCAGCATTTTTGATCAGATTAAGTATTACCTGACTTATTTCTATCTCAGTGAAATTGAACATGGGCGGTGAGCTGTAGTCCCGTATGATCTTTATTTTTTTGAAGTCGTACTGCTTTTTCAGGTTGTAATCGTTTGATGCCAGTGAGATAGCGGTTTCAATAACCGATTCGATATCGCAGGATGATTTGGATGAATTGCTCTTGCGGCTGAAATCAAGCATGGACCTGACTATGACGGCAGCTCTCTGTCCTGCATCCTGAATGTTATGCAGATAGTTGGTTATGCCGCGTTTATCCATGTAGTTTCTAAGGTTGTCCAAATCTATACCGCATTGCTGGGCGACCGGGATGTTGCTTTTGAGGTTGGGCGAGGTACGCCTCAGAATATTCTGGGTAACCTGCATAATTACGCCTAAAGGGTTGTTTATTTCATGTGCCATTCCTGCGGCAAGCCCACCCACTGACATCATTTTCTCGGTTTGCACCATGATCTTCTGCATTTTTTTGCGCTCGGTAACGTCTCGCATAACTATGAGCAGTTTCTTCTTTCCTCCGATAGTGGCGATGCGGGCCAGATTGTCTGTCCAGAATGGTTCTCCGTTAGATTTTTTTACCATCCATTCGAAGTGGACGGTTTCACCTGTGCTCGCCTTTTTGAAAAGTCTGGATGTGTAGCTTTTGTCATAGGGAGGAGTGTTGAAGCTTATTTTTTCAGGCTCCATACCTATTGCCTCAGCTCTACTCATACCGAAAAAGTCGAGGAAAGCCTGATTAACATCGCTAAATATTCTTTTCTCCGTGTCCATTACAGCGATTGCATCTTTAGTTGAATTGAATATTTCACGATAGGTAATTTCAGATTTCAGCAGGTCTTTACGGGCTGCTTCCCGGCTTTCAATCATGGAGTTGGCAAGCTCAGCCATCTGATCAAATTCGCTGAAAGCAACCTGTGAGCGGTCGATGCACGCTGTGGAGCCCATGCACTTGCGAAAGAAACTGTCGAAGGAATTGAAATTGTCAGCCAGAATTCTCTTGAACCTTCCTGAAAGGACAAGGATTGCTATGGAAAAAACAAAAAGCAGTGCGCACACCGATGAAATATTGATCATCAGGGCTTCCCATAAATCATCTTTTTCGTCATTCAGTTGATTTTCTAGGGCATCGATATTGGTTCCTGCGCCTATATACCACTGCCATTCGGGGGCAGCTGTGCAATAGCTCAGGTTCTTGCTTTTCATGTTGCTAAGGGGCTTTAATGGATTGGTATAAGTAAGGAATCCACCTCCTTTTTTGGAAAGAGCTATTAGCTTACGAATAATGGTCATTTCTTCAGGACTGCCAGGATGATTGGAATTCCTGCCATGCAGAGGACCTAACAATGTTTTTCCGGTATACGTTCCGATAAACAGGAAGATGTTCTTGCCTACATTTACTGAGCTTAGCCGGTTCAGAACTTCCGCCTTGGCCAGTTTTTTTATGGTGTCCTGGTAAGATCCGGTACCTATGATCCATTGGTAGGGCTTGAAAAATTTAATATAGGATTTTTTTTCGTATGTATTGCCTTCTACTCCGGGCTTGGTCCATAAGTAGTCTATGAATCCTTCATTGTTCTCTTTAACCAGAGCAATCAATTCCCTGACAATAAATCTTCCATCATGGGTTTTCATGTTTAAAATATTTCTTTGTTCCATTTCCGGGCGGTCGGAATTGAGCTGTTCAATTCCGTCCATACCTAAAATGAACAGGTAGGAGTCCTCGTAATGATGTACCATACCCCTGAGCGTTTCCTTAATCAGGGTTTTGAGCTCTCCTTCAGGCATTGTTTTTCTGTATTTTTCATAGAGAGTTACGGACAGGCTGTGTGCCTCTTCAATGAAGCTTTTGATGTTTTTGACAGCCTGCGACTGGGCGTTGCTGCGAGTGAAGTCGATTAAGTTCTGTATTCTGGAGACTTCACTTACCAGAGAGCTCTCCACACTTCCGATGATTTCATCTTCCGCTTCAAGCATGTCATTCTGGTAGTCGGTAATCATGAAATAGACGGTAATTCCACCGAAAATCAGCACCGAAGAGAAACAGAGTGCAAGTATGTAGCGCGAAAGTATGGAGACAATACTCTTCATCAGAAATCCTTGGAGTATAAAGTGCTGAGTCTTTGAAAAAAACAACCCAGATAAATTCACATGTAAATCAGCATATCATTTAATATATCATCTGGTAAATATTGGTACAAGAATGAATATGAAAGATGGATTTGTGGTCTGGCGGAGGGAGGCTTGGTTTCCAAAAATGAAAAGAAAAAGGGTTACGATTTTTAATCGTAACCCTTTGATTTAACTTAGTGGCGCGCCTGAGAGGATTCGAACCTCTGACCTACGGATTCGTAGTCCGGCACTCTATCCAGCTGAGCTACAGGCGCGCGTTGAAGAAGAGTGTTTATTTGGATTCTTCCAAATCGTCAACCCTTTTTTATAAAAAAATTAAAAAAATAAAAATTAAAAAAATTGATAATGGGTGTCATTTAAGAGTGTTGACACAAAGCCAGACTGCTGAAAGTAAAAAGGGTTACGATTTTCAATCGTAACCCTTTGATTTAACTTAGTGGCGCGCCTGAGAGGATTCGAACCTCTGACCTACGGATTCGTAGTCCGGCACTCTATCCAGCTGAGCTACAGGCGCGCGTTGAAAAGGGTTCTATGGATAAACCCTTCTTAGGTCAAGTGTTATTTTAACAAAAATACGATCTTATGTGAATTCAATCTTGGTCGAAAAGAGTTTTTTGTTTTTATGTCCCTTTAATAATTGATGTTAGTTGTTGAGGCGGGTTGAAAAGAAAATTATGGCCGGAGCCAGAAAAATAGAAATCAGAACCAGACTCCAGACTCTGCCTTTCAAAATATTGTAGTCGGATAAAAGTCTCTGCCAGGAGTGGCCGGCCACATAATGACCGAAAATAAATTCAAACGATACGGTGAGAATCAGCCAGACAGCTCCAACTATTACCGCATTTTCTAAAGATGGAATGGGAAAGTATTCATTGAGAAGAAAAGTGTAGGCCATAAATGCGGCAACACCCAAAATGGATGACAGCTGGTGTGAGTGCAGTTCCGACATTAAACGGCCATAGCCCAACTCGCGCAGAACTCCGTTTGCGATTGCTATTATCACCATAGGTAACCAGCCGAGAGTATAAGTAAGAATAATTCCGGAATCGATCATCAGGGTGTGTTCTTGTCAGTTTTTACTTCTGTTATTTCTGGAAAATTAGAGGTCGTTTTGATGCTCATGTCTGGCAATATCCACATAGCCGAGCTTTCTGGGTAGTGCTTTTCCATGAACTGCATTCCTTTTTCCGGCCCCATGATGAATATTGCAGTAGCAAGGGCATCAGCGGTTTCAGCATTCGGGGCTACTGTGGTCGTGGCGATACAGGCCGAGGAAGACTCAAGCAGGGCCGGGTCGAAAATATGATGTTTCCGCCTATGGTCATCTTCAGATACTGCGGATATAAACTGGTAGTAGTCCCCTGATCCGCAGACAGCACTGTCTTTCACTCTGATATATCCGATAATTCCAGACCCTCTGGGGTTGCGTATTCCTATGGACCATACCCGTTCACCGAAGACCATGAAATCGCCACCGGCTTCGACCATAGCTGTTTTGATGCCCGCATCTTTAAGATAGTCTGCGGCCGCATCAATAATGGTTCCCTTGGCGAGCCCCCCAAGATCAATGGCCATACCTTTCTTCGGCAAACTGGCCATGCTGCTGGTTTTGTCTGTCTGTACCAGCCGGTAGTCAATGAGTCGTCTGTGGCCGTCAAAACGGCTTTTATCAAGGGCATAGTAAAAGGGGGTGGTAGTTATAGCTCCGATGGTAATATCAAAGCTGCCCTTGGATTTTGCACTGAAATCCAGTCCGCTCTCAATAGTTTTGAGTGCTTTTTCAGAAACTTTTACGCTCCTTATACCCGCATTGTGATTAAGTCTGCCGATGGATCCGCGTTTATTACGGTGGTCAAGATCCTTCTGGATCCTATGCATCAGCGAGACTGCTTCCCGGGCCTTATCCTCTGTGTGACCGTTTTTCGTTGACACTATGGTAAGGTTCACGACTGTTCCCATCGCAACGTCACTGTAACGGATAACATCAGGAGAACCGCCAGAATCATGGCTGGACATGTGAAGCGGGATAAGGATGACCAGCACAAATGCTGCTAAGGTGATAGTCGTCACCGCAGTTTTGACGGTTCTTAATTCACGCAATCCTTCATATAATATGGGGAGGATTCCAATTGCCCCTACGATGGCTGTAAGTCTGAAAGGTGTGGAAATATTGCCGCTCAAAGTGACAATGAATCCGTAAAGCAGGGGGCCGGCCATGAATCCGATGTTGGTAGCCATGTTGGCTAATCCAAGAATCCGCCCCTTTCTGTGTCCAAGTTTTGCACATATTGCCATGGATGGCGGCATTGATATTGCCGCGCCTGTTCCGGAAAGAATTCCTGAAAAAATAAAACCGGAAATTGTGCTGCAACCGGCTATGATGTAAAGAGCCAGCGCACTTACTGCCATGCCCGCAAAGGTTGTTATATGTTTATTGAAGCCTGCTAAAAGTCTTCCAGATAGAGGCAGCAGCAGAACAGTAAAAAGGCTGGGGACCGAAAACAGGGCCGCAGTCATTCCAGGGCTGATTTGAAGTGTGGACTTGAGCAGTACGGGATAAAATGCAATCAGGGCTCCTATGCCCATTCCCCTGCCGAAGAGTGCCAGCATGATTGAAAAATACAAACGGGTCTCTGATACCTTCTCAGGGGGGGCAGCCGTATCTGCTGGCAGCCTGCATGACTGATTCCCGGCAGAGAATAGAAAAAGAAGCAGGGCGCCGACCATAAAAACTGCCATAGTTCCGAGTATTGGCATATAGCTCTTATCTATATATAGAAGGCCACCCAGCAGAGGGCCGAGCAGGAAAGAGCTGTTCATCGCCGCAGACAGATGAGCAAAACGGGGCGCGAGATCATTCCCCTGCATGGATGAGCCTATAGCAGCCATGCTGACAGTTCTTATGGTCCCTGCACACAGTCCCAGCATGAACTGGATGGCATAAAGGGTTTGAATGGACGGAAATATAATATAAGGCAGCGGCAGTATTGCCGCAAAAATGCAGGACAATGCCAGTGGCTTGAGGATCCCATGGCGGTCCGCGTAGTTCCCTGAAAGAGGGGCGATAAGCAGTTTGGCCAGAAAGTATCCCGCGAATCCGCTTCCAAGCCACATCCCTCCCGCTTTTTCGTCAAGGTTCATCAAAGGCAGGGTGAATGTAAATACCCCCGTTCCCATGGATGCCGCGAAAACGGCAGCCATAAGGAATGGAATTCTTATTCCGGTAGATTCTTGGCTAAGCTTCGAACTATGAATTGACATGCTTCTTCAAAAAGACCTTCTACAACGAATGGGGTGAGAAATTCCGTGCGTACCGCACCGACAATATGTCCATAAACAAGATAGGACGTCTGGGGCAGTTCTACTTTGCGGACTGACCCGTCCTGCATACCCTGTCTAATATAATCTTCGATGCGGTCAATCAGCTTTTTGAATTTAGCCGCGATTTCTGAGCGGTCAAGGTGAGGATATTCATCGCTGAAGGGGGAGCTCCTAAGCAAAGTAGGAAAAGTCGTTCTGTTTGAGGCTGTAAAATCAAAATAACCTTTTACAAACAGCCTTAAAGCTTCAAGCCCATTGTATCCTTTCTTTGCCTTGTCAGTCAAAACTGCCAACATCTGGTCGATCAGTTCTCCTCCTGCTTCTAGAAAGAGATTATCCTTGTTTCCGTAGTAGTGTGAAACAAGCCCGGAAGCAACCCCCGCACGATCGGCAACCATTTTGAGAGTGGTAGCTGTGTAGCCGTGTTCACTGAATTGTTCTTGTGCTGCAAGCAGGATTTTTTCTTTTTTGGTCATGAGAAACTCCGTAATAGTACTGTTGAAACGTGGAGATGGGGAAAAATACCTGCTGAGTTCCAGTTTGTTCGTAAGGATACCCAAAAAATATATTAAAGTAACTAAATTTTAACATGTCGTTGGGGCTATTAATATCTGATTCCTGGTTTCTGGATCGGCAGTGAGTTCCTTCTGCATTGTTTTTTTGTTTTTTTACTGCTTCACAGTCTCTTGGGATTAGTTGTTACTTGTCAATTGATAAGTGAATTCATTGTTACAATGTCGTTAAAAGTTTGGATTCGATAACAAAAAAATAGTGCCATCTTTTATGTGTTTGGTGTTACAATTGGTGGGGCGCAAAAATAGAGGGAGATGTCAATAATTTTTTCAAAATTGATTGACCGACCAATTAAGGGGTGTTAGAACAGATACAACTAAATGGGGAAAGCGTTGTTTCGCTTGCTATGACAGTTTGTGGTTTCGGTTTTTGCGAGTCTGGTTCAATAAAATCTCCCCGAAGAAAGGTAGGAATAATGTTTGGCATATTCCTTGGGAATTTTCTTCGGGTGCCGGGGGATGAATGCCAGTTATGAGACCAAATTTTGCAACAGACAGAGGGGATGATTTCCTCATGTCTGTTCAGCATGGGAAAGGTGGGCTGCTATATGCGGTTTTATTTTTCCTGGCAGCTGCGTTTCAACCGTTCTCTCCATTTGTTCCTTTCAGAATAAATCAATCAGCAGCGTCCGGCTTACCTTCTAAAGGGCCTGTCTACGATGTTGCTTTCATACCTTCCATATCATTTCAGTTTATAAAAAGATCACTCCATATAAAAGTCCCGGGTAGGTTTCC
The DNA here is from genome assembly GCF_055394525.1 of Maridesulfovibrio salinus. NCBI lineage: Bacteria > Pseudomonadati > Thermodesulfobacteriota > Desulfovibrionia > Desulfovibrionales > Desulfovibrionaceae > Maridesulfovibrio > Maridesulfovibrio salinus. Next base: position 4,220,773 of record NZ_AP042461.1, on the reverse strand, counting down.
GGGGGTTTTGTACACACTCCATTATCCATTTACAAAAATAATTCCCCTGAGGGGGGTTATGCCTTTTAAGCCGGGTATTTAGCTGGCAGCCGGAGATATTTGTTCTCCGGGGGTTAACGGGATTGGAATGTCTCAGACGTGAAAGGTCTGTGACGGTCTTCTGACCACTGTTCTCATGCTGATGAGGTCATGTTGGTAATCCATTAATGCGGGAGAAATCCCGTCGAAGGAGGATGATTATGGCTGTAAATGTAGGTATGCACGTAGCCCGTCCGGGCAAGCGGGACGCCGTACTTGACTGGCTGCAGATGCTCACCGGAGCCGGGCTGGTGGTTTTTATGTGGTGTCACATGCTGCTGGTTTCCTCTGTTGTAATCTCGCCTAAAGCCATGAATGCCATTGCCGGTTTTTTCGAACACACTTATATGGCGCAGGTTGGCGGGCCTTTGATTTTCTTGACTTTTTTGCTACATTTCGCATTGGCGGCCAGAAAGATACCTTTCCGCGCGGAAGGACAGGCCACCATTTGGCAGCATGCTCAGATGCTCAAGCATCGTGATACCTGGCTCTGGGTTGTGCAGGCCGTGACCGCAATGATCATCCTTGTACTGGGTGCCATCCACATGTGGGTTGTGCTCAATGACCTTCCAATCACCGCTGCCAAATCAGCAGCTCGTGTCTCCGAGGGCGGGTGGATGCTCTTCTACCTGGTTCTTCTTCCTTGTGTTGAACTTCATGTAAGTGTCGGTTTCTACCGCATTGGCGTTAAGTGGGGAGTCATCAAGACCGAGAACAGGGCAAAAGCTAAAAAGTTTGAGTCCATTCTCTTTGCGACATTCATGGTCATCGGCATCATCACCCTGATCAGGTTCATAACTTTAAGTTAAACGGGGTTCATAAATGCAAACATATTACTCTGATCTCCTTGTTATCGGCGCAGGCCTGGCGGGCGAGCGCGTGGCTGTGGAGGCGGCCCAGGAAGGTTTTGACGTAATCTGTCTCTCAATTGTCCCGGCACGCCGATCCCATTCATCGGCAGCACAGGGCGGAATGCAGGCCGCTCTGGGAAACTGTGCCAAAGGCGAAGGGGACAATGTGGACGTTCATTTCGGCGACACCGTACGCGGCTCCGACTGGGGTTGCGACCAGGAAGTGGCCCGTCTCTTTGCAGACGCCGCTCCCATCGAAATGCGCCGGCTGGCACACTGGGGTGTGCCCTGGAACCGTGTTGTTCCCGGAAAGTCCTTCTATTTCAAAGGTGGCGAGAAATTTGAAAAAGAAGAGAAAGAAGAAAAGCGCGGTCTGATAACCGCCCGTTCATTCGGCGGAACCGCAAAATGGAGAACCTGCTATACTTCTGATGGTACCGGCCATGCGGTTATGTGTACCATGGACAACCGCTGTGCCGAGCTCGGGATCAATGTTTTCGACCGCAAGGAAGCAATTTCTCTTATCCATGACGGCGACACCTGTATAGGTGCTGTGGTCCGCTGTCTGCGAACCGGGGAACTTGAGGTGTTCCTTGCCAAGGCAACTTCAATCTGCACCGGTGGTTTCGGGCGAATCTACAAGGCAACCACCAACGCGGTAATCTGTGACGGCGGAGGACATATCATCGCCCACGACACAGGAGTTGTGCCGATCGGTAACCCTGAAGCAATCCAGTTCCACCCCACCGGTATCGTTCCCACGGACATTCTGGTGACAGAAGGCTGCCGAGGTGACGGCGGAACCCTGCTTGATGTAAATGAAGAACGTTTCATGCATATTTACGAGCCGGAAAAGGCGGAACTTGCTTCCCGTGACGTTGTTTCAAGATGGATGACCCACCACATGCGTCAGGGCAAGGGTGTCAAGTCGTCATACGGCGAGCATCTCTGGCTTGACATCCGTCATCTCGGCGACAAGCACATTTCAACCAAGCTGCGTGAAGTTGATGAGATCTGCCACCATTTCCTCGGTGTTGATCCCAGAACCCAGCTCATTCCCGTACGCCCAACACAGCATTACACCATGGCCGGTGTGCGTACCGACAAGGACGGTGCGGTTTACGGACTCAAGGGTCTGTTCTCCGCAGGCGAGGCCGCCTGTTGGGATATGCACGGTTTCAATAGACTCGGTGGTAATTCACTGGCTGAGACCGTTGTTGCAGGTGGTATTATCGGTGCCAAAATCGTTGAGTTCCTCAAAGGTTATGAGACCGATTTTAAAACTGCACTGGTGGCTGATGCAGTCCGCAAACAGCAGGACCGTATTGAGAAGCTGCGCAGCGGTGCTAACGGTAAGGAAAATGTTTACAGGGTTCGTGAAGAACTGCAGCAGGCTCTCATGGATGGCTGTTTTGTCTTCAGAAACGATGAAGGCCTTACCAAGTGCATTGAAACCCTGAAGGGAACTCTTGATAAAGCCCGCAAGGTCAGTCTGGTCTCAGACGGACTGGGGGCCAACCACGAGCTGGCTGCGGCCCTCAAGATTGAAGGACAGGTCAAGCTCGGTATGTGCATCGCCAAGGCTGCCCTTGAACGCACTGAAAGCCGTGGTTCCCATAACCGCGAGGACTACCCGGCACGTAATGACCGTGACTGGCTGAACAGAACTCTTGCCTACTGGCGGGAAGGCGCAGACATGCCTGAACTTAAGTACGAAGAGTGCACTGATGTCTATGAGATTCCTCCGGGAGACCGTGGTTACGGTGGTGGGCAGATCATTGAAGCCGACAAGGCCGAGATTGAAGCCAAGACGATCAAGAAATAACCCCTGATAAGGATATAAAAATGAGCAGACAACTCGAATTTGATATATTCCGTTATAATCCGCAGGATAAGGGGTCGGTTCCGCACATGCAGACCTTTGTGCTGGATGAAACCGAGAACATGACTCTTTTCATTGCCCTTAACAGGCTTCGTGAAGAGCAGGACCCCGGCCTTATTTTTGACTTCTGCTGCCGCGCCGGTATCTGCGGTGCATGCGCAATGGTCGTCAATGGTAAGCCTCGTTTGGCCTGTCAGACCAAGACCAAGGATCTTCCGGAGCAGATAACCCTGCTGCCTCTTCCTGTTTTCAAGCTGATCGGTGACCTTTCTGTCGATACCGGCATCTGGTTCCGTGAAATGTATGAAGCAACTGAATCTTGGATTCATACCAATAAAAGCTTCGATCCCAACGCTCTTGAAGAGCGCATGGAGAACGAGGTTGCTGAGCAGATTTACGAGCTTGAACGCTGTATTGAGTGCGGCTGCTGCGTATCCGCATGCGGAACAGCTCGCCTGCGCGATGACTTCCTTGGTGCTGCCGCGCTTAACCGCGTAGCCCGTTTTGTCGTTGATCCCCGTGACCAGCGTACCGACCGCGATTACTTTGAAATCATCGGTAATGACGAGGGTATCTTCGGCTGTATGGGGCTTCTTGGATGTGAAGATGTATGTCCCAAGGGCCTGCCCCTGCAGAATCAGCTCGGATTTCTGCGCCGCAAGATGGGTATCACCGCAATCAAGGAAATATTCAGGAAGTAAGCTATGCGTACCATTAAAGCCGAACAGATTATCGATGCAGTGGCGAAAATGTGCGTAAGCGCAAACCGTTATCTGCCTGAAGATGTGAAAAAAAGGTTTGAAGAATGTGCTGCCGGTGAAGATTCCGCGGCGGCAAAAGAAGTCTTCAGACAGATCAAGGAGAACTGGGAGCTGGCTGCGGATTCCGGGTTGCCTCTTTGTCAGGATACCGGATTGGCTGTGTACATTGTTGAGATGGGCGAGGATGTCCGGGTTGAAGGCATGAATATCCGTGATGCCATCAATGAAGGAACCCGTAAGGGATATGAGGAGGGCTTTCTTAGAAAGTCCGCCTGTGATCCTCTGACCCGTGCCAATACTAAGGACAATACTCCTGCGGTGATCCATTTCGATATCGTGCCCGGTGACAAGATTAAGATCTTCTTTATGGCTAAAGGCGGCGGTTCCGAAAACATGAGCCGTGTGACCATGCTTGCGCCCGCGCAAGGATGGGAAGGTATCAAGAAGTTTGTCATCGAGCGTGTTGCTGAGGCCGGCCCCAATCCCTGTCCTCCGACAATGGTTGGCATCGGCATCGGTGGAACATTTGAATACTCCGCGTTGCTGGCTAAAAAATCCCTCATGAGAAAGGTGGGCGAACATTCTCCTGATCCGGAAATCGCCAAAATGGAAGCCGAACTCATGGAAGAGATCAACAAGCTCGGCATCGGGCCCATGGGGCTTGGCGGTAAGACCACTGTCTTTGACGTGAAAATCGAAATGCGTCCGTGCCATATAGCGAGCCTGCCGCTGGCTGTTAACATCCAGTGCCACTCCGCAAGGCATGAGGAGGTGGAACTCTAATGGCTGAATATAAACTTAACACTCCTTTGACTGATGAAGATATGGATCAGCTCAGGGCCGGTGACGTGGTCAAGTTGACCGGTACTATCTACACCGCCCGTGATGCTGCCCATAAAAGGCTTTGTGATCTTCTGGATAAAGGTGAGGAACTGCCTTTCGAACTTAAGGGTTCGGTTGTCTATTACGTAGGCCCCAGTCCGGCTCCTCCGGGCAGGCCCATCGGGTCGGCAGGGCCCACCACCAGTTATAGGATGGACACTTACGCTCCCCGGCTGCACAGTCTCGGCCAGAAGGCCAGCATAGGGAAGGGGAAGCGAAGTGATGCCGTCAAGCAGGCTCTGAAAGATCATAAGGCTGTATATTTCGGAGCTACCGGAGGTGCTGGTGCTCTGCTCTCCATGTGTATCAAGGACGCGAAAGTAATCGCCTTTGATGAACTTGGCCCCGAAGCAATCCGTGAACTTACCGTTGAAGAGTTTCCACTCTTGGTCATCAACGATTGTCACGGCGGAGAACTCTACGCTGTTCCTGACAGGAAAGCAGCGGGCGTTGAATAACAGTCGGAAAGTTGCATCCGACAATTAAGGAGAAAATTTATGGCTCTTTTTACTAAACAGGAAGCCCTTGACTATCATTCCAAAGGTAGAAAAGGAAAAATCGAAGTTGTTCCCGTAAAACCCTGTGAAACTCAGAAACATCTTTCCATGGCCTACAGCCCCGGTGTTGCTGAATCCTGCAAGGAAATCGCGGAAGATAAGGAAAAATCCTTTCTTTACACCGCCCGCGGCAACCTTGTCGCTGTAGTTTCCAACGGAACAGCTGTTCTCGGGCTCGGCAATATCGGTCCTGAAGCAGGTAAGCCGGTTATGGAAGGTAAGGGTGTTCTGTTTAAAGTCTTCGCCGATATTGATGTTTTCGATATCAACCTTGACGTTACCGACCCCGATGAGCTTTGCAATATAGTAAAAGCCATGGAACCGACCTTCGGTGGTATCAACCTCGAAGATATCAAGGCTCCCGAGTGCTTCTACATTGAAGAGAAGCTCAAGAAGGAAATGGATATCCCCGTATTCCATGATGACCAGCACGGTACCGCAATTATTTCCGGTGCCGGACTGATCAACGCTGTTGAGATCACTGGTAAGAAAATCGAGGACATGCGCCTGGTTGTATCCGGTGCCGGTGCCTCCGCTGTAGCATGTACCAATTTCTATAAATCTCTGGGTATCAAACCCGAGAACATAGCTATGTTCGACTCTCGCGGTCACATCAACAACAGCCGCGAAGGCCTGAACGAGCAGAAGAAATCCTTTGCCACTGACAAAGAGTACAAGGATCTTGCTGAAGCAATGGTCGGCGCTGATGTTTTCCTCGGCCTGTCCGTCAAGGGAATGGTCACTAAAGATATGGTCAAGTCCATGGCTGACTCCCCCATTATTTTTGCAATGGCCAACCCTGATCCTGAAATCTCCTACACCGATGCCAAGGAAGCACGTCCCGATGCCATCATGGGAACAGGACGTTCCGACTACCCCAACCAGATCAACAACGTTCTGGGTTTTCCCTTCATTTTCCGCGGAGCACTGGATGTGAATGCTACTTCCATCAACGAGGAAATGAAGATTGCAGCAGCCAAGTCTCTGGCAGCTCTGGCAAAAGAGCCGGCTCCTGACTATGTCTGCGAAGCCTATGGTGTGGATAAGCTTGAGTTCGGTATTGATTACATCATTCCCAAGCCGCTTGACCTGCGCCTGATTGAATTCGAATCAGCCGCAGTTGCACAGGCTGCTATGGAAACAGGTGTAGCCCGCAAGAAGATCGACATTGAGGAATACAAGAAGGAACTGCGTGAGCGTCTGGCTGCTTCCAGAGAGCGCGTAGGTGATCTCGTAAAGTCCTATAATCTCGATTTCTAATCTGATTTACAAAGTAATCTGTTAACTATCTTTTCCCGGCTCGGCGAGGTGGGTCGGGAAAAGAAAAATATGTGATGAGGTCCAGTATGTAAGTATCGGTGTACCGCCGGATAAGGCAGGATGCTTCAATCCGCGCTGACAACCCGCGAAAGCGGGGCGGTGAGAGGCATTATATCCGGGAGGCATGCCACAAGCTCGAGTGAGGGACTATGAGCGATCAACAAGACTCTGGTAACGGACGTAGAATCGGCTTTTTTCTGGGGCCGGTCGTTTTCCTGATCATGCTTTTTCTTCCGGCTCCTTCCGGAATGGAACCGGCTGCGTGGAAGGTTGCGGCAGTAACGGCCCTGATGGCTATCTGGTGGATAACTGAAGCCATTCCCATTCCGGCGACATCTCTAATGCCTATCGCACTTTTCCCGCTGCTGGGTGTAATGAAATCAGCTGCGGCCTGTGCTCCTTATGCTAACCATCTTATCTATCTTTTTATGGGTGGCTTCTTTCTGGCCGTTACCATGGAAAGGTGGAACCTTCACAGACGTATTGCTCTGCACACAATCAAGACAGTCGGTACGAGTCCCGGGCGAATGATTCTGGGATTCATGATTGCCACCGGCTTCCTTTCCATGTGGGTTTCCAACACCGCAACAACCATGATGATGGTTCCCATCGGGCTTGCTGTTATCCAGCAGGCTACCGGATTTGATTCCAAAGACCTGAGGGCATGCCCCACCGCGGGGCCCGAATCCAACTTCGGTAAATGTCTCATGCTTGGTATCGCCTACGCAGCATCCATGGGTGGTGTCGGTACCATCATCGGTACCCCCCCGAACACTGTAATGGTCGGCATGGTCGACAAAATGTACGGCGTGCAGATCGGTTTCGGTCAGTGGATGCTTTATGGTGTGCCTCTGGCAACTATCATGATCGCTGTCTCCTGGTGGATTCTGACCAAGGTTCTGTTCCCGGCCAAAGGTCTGGAACTTGCCGGTGGTGAAGCAATCATCGATAGCGAAATCTCTAAACTTGGACCCATGTCCAAAGAAGAGAAATACATTGTTACCGTAGGCTGTTTTGTAGCTGCTTTCTGGTTGTCCCGAGGTTTCCTGAAAAAGGCTGCTTTCATGGCAGACCTGTGGCCCAACTTCGGTTACGTCCATGATGCAACTATTGGTATTCTCGGTTCACTGATCCTCTTCGCCATTCCTACTAATTTCAAGAAGGGCGAATTTCTGCTGGATTGGAAGACTGCTGTTAAGATTCCCTGGGATGTAATCCTGCTCTTCGGTGGTGGGCTGGCTATCGCAAACGGTTTCTCAAAAACCGGGCTTGCAACATTCATCGCCTCAAGGCTGACCATGCTTGAGGGCATGACTATCCTGATGTTCGTTGCAGTGGTTGTCATTATCACCATCTTCCTTACTGAAATCACTTCCAACACCGCAACCGCTACCCTGCTTGTCCCGATTATGGGCAGTGCCGCAATCGCAATGGGTGTCCATCCATTTGCAACGATTATCGGCGCTTGTGTGGCAGCTTCTTTTGCATTCATGCTCCCTGTTGCAACTCCGCCCAACGCGGTTGTTTTCGGCTCGGGATGCGTAACGATCAAACAAATGGCCTCGGCCGGTTTCTGGTTGAATATGATCGGTGCCGTGCTGATTACCATTTCAGTTGTCTACCTGCTCCCTGTTCTCTGGGGCATAGACCTTACCGTTCTTCCTGATTGGGCAGTAATGCCTAAGTAACACCTCCCTTGTCTCCGGGCGGTAACGATTCCGCCCGGAGACATACTGATCTGATTAAATAGTTCTTTGAATTTTCTTGTGGCCGCATAGTCATGAGTTCCATGCTTGCGTCCAAAAAATATTTTGACCGGACAACTGCCGGGAAATCAAACACCAGCCCCTTCCGTTTCCCGGCTTGCCTGGTGAACTGGATTGACCAGTGGCCAAACCGGTCAGAATTAATGGTTCCGCTTGTCTTTGAAATGCCCTTACCTTTGACTAACATCTGCGGGCAGGTCGGCAATGTGGAAACCAGGGAGCAACCCCGGAAGCTGTGCCCTCGTTTGCCTGCGTCATCGCAACATGTTGTAAGTTTCAACAGGACTGCAGTGCGGACCTCATCAGCACCTCCAGAGCGCGTTTACGGGGTTGCTCCTGCTAATCAGGATGTTTGTTAAGTGATACTGGTAAGGAAATATACTGACCGGGATTTATGTCCTAAATTAATTTTTCTGATTTGGTTGTTACTCAAATATAATTCAGCAGGCACTATTGATTCGTGATTAATGAAAAGACTTCTGATATGAAGAATTGTCCGCACATTAATTTTATCAGGAGAAAGGATGTCCAAAAGTCTTTACATAGCGGCAACTGAGGCCCGCAGCGGTAAATCCGCGATTGTTTTGGGAGTCATGCAGTTGCTTTTGACTCATCTGCGTAAGGTGGCGATTTTCCGCCCCATAATTCACGACAACCCTCAGGGAAGGGATCATGACATTGATCTGATTCTAAGACATTTCAAGCTTAACCAAGAGTACGAAACAACTTACGCCTATACACAGAGTCAAGCCACACGGATGCTTAACGATGGCAAGCATTCACTGCTGATGGAAAAGATTCTTGACAAATTCAAGGCTCTTGAAAACAGCTATGATTTTGTCCTCTGTGAGGGGACTGATTATCTGGGCGGAGAAGCAGCAGTGGAGTTCGATATCAATCTGGATGTTGTTGCAAACCTTGGCTGCCCTGTTCTTGCTGTTTTGAATGCGAAAAACAGTGACGAGGATGAAGTCTGCGACCTTGCCATACGCACCGTTGATATATTTGAAGAAAAAGGGCTGGATGTGATTTCGGTCATGGTGAACCGGGCTTCAAGAAAGTTTTCACCTGATCTTGCCGAGAAGATCAAAGCCGGATTTAAGGGTGACAAAAAGCCGCTTACCTATGTGATTCCGGATGATAAGCGGCTTGGCAACCCTACCATGAAAGACGTTGTGAACTGGCTGGATTGTCAGGTACTTTACGGAAAGGAACGGCTGGAGACTCCTATTGACAACTATGTGGTAGCGGCCATGCAGATTGAAAATTTTCTGAAGTATGTAAATGAAGGATCTTTAATTATCACTCCCGGAGACCGATCCGATATTATACTGGGTAGCCTTTCGTCCCGTCTTTCCGATGCCTATCCCAATGTCGCCGGGATTCTTCTCACCGGAGGAATCCGACCGGCAATGACCATCCACCATTTGATTGAAGGGTGGAAAGGAGTTCCTCTGCCCATTCTTGTTGCGCCGGGGCACACCCATAAGACAGCCCAGATACTCAGAGGTCTGCACGGGACTATTGATCCTGAGAATCAGGTGAAAGTTCTTTCAGCCATGGGGCTTTTCGAAACCTGCGTAGATTCGCATGAACTGCAGGATAAGCTTGTTTCAACAAAGTCGAGACGTATCACTCCGTTCATGTTTGAGCACACCCTCCTGCATAAAGCCCGCGAAAGAAAGCAACGCATCGTCCTGCCCGAAGGGGCCGAAGAGCGTATCCTGCGGGCGGCTGATATTCTTCGCCGCAGGGATGTTGTTGAGCTGATACTTCTCGGCAACGAAGATGAAATTAGGCAGGTCGCTTCAAACATTGATATACAGCTTGACGGTATTGAAATTATAGATCCCGTCAAATCTAAGCATTTCGACAGGTTCGTTGATGAGTACTATGAACTTCGCAAACACAAATGTATAGTAAAGGATGATGCCCGTGACCGGATGAGCGATCTCACTTACTTCGGAACCATGATGGTTTATACCGGGGTTGCCGACGGTATGGTTTCCGGCTCCATAACTACAACGGCCCAGACTATACGCCCTGCTTTTGAGTTTGTGAAAACCAAGCCGGGATTCTCCATTGTTTCAAGTGTGTTTCTCATGTGCATAAATGATCAGGTAATGGTTTATGGTGATTGTGCCGTCAATCCGAACCCGAATGCCCAGCAACTGGCCGAGATCGCCATCAGTTCTGCTCACACCGCCGCTATTTTCGGTATTGAGCCTCGTGTGGCCATGCTCTCGTACTCTACGGGTGAATCAGGAAAGGGCGCGTCTGTTGATAAGGTCAAGGAGGCAACAGAGCTGGTCCGTAAGATGGCTCCTGAGATTGCCGTTGAAGGGCCGCTGCAGTTCGATGCCGCCGTTGACCCTGAAGTGGCTGAAGAATTGATGCCCGACAGCGTAGTGGCAGGAAAGGCTACAGTCCTTATTTTTCCGGATCTGAATACTGGCAACAACACATATAAGGCGGTCCAGCGTTCACAGCCGGATTCTGTGGCGATCGGTCCCGTGCTTCAGGGACTGAAAAAGCCCGTAAATGATCTCAGCCGGGGATGTACTGTCCGTGATGTTGTGAACACTGTTGCCATAACCGCAATTCAGGCCATTGCTGAAAAGGATCTGGCTGCCATGAATGAGCAATAAAGTGGAAAAAGTTTTTCTGTGATTGAATGCACTTCCAAGTGTTAAATCTATTAGTACATTAGGAAACAACACTTGGAAGTGATGGTGTTTCAGGTATTTTGAACGGCTGATCAACTTTTTTGCAGGTCTCAGCCTCAAAGCTGTGAAATACGGGTAGGCAATGCGTGGGGTAGTATGCTACAGTCTTCGCTGCACGCCTTCCTAACCATCAAAGACACGGAGTTTAATAATGGCAAAAAAAATGAAAACTATGGATGGCAACCAAGCCGCTTCATACGTAGCTTACGCTATGTGCGAAACTTCAGCCATCTATCCTATCACTCCTTCATCTCCCATGGCAGAACTCGCCGACGAGTGGGCTGTAGCGGGGCTGAAGAATATCTTCGGCACTACCATGGAAGTGCGCGAGCTTCAGTCTGAAGCGGGTGCCGCTGGTGCCCTGCACGGTGCTCTGGCTGCAGGTAACCTTTCCTGCACCTTCACCGCTTCTCAGGGCCTGCTGCTGATGATTCCCAACATGTATAAAATTGCCGGTGAGCTGCTGCCCACCGTTTTTCATGTTTCCGCACGTGCCGTTGCAGGACACGCTCTTTCCATTTTCGGAGACCATCAGGATGTAATGGCCACCCGTCAGACCGGTTTTGCCATGCTTGCCTCCAACTCCGTACAGGAGGCTCTTGACCTCGCACTGGTATCCCATCTGGCTACCGTTGAATCCAGCATTCCTTTTGTTCATTTCTTTGACGGCTTCAGAACTTCACACGAAGTGCAGAAAATCGAACTCATCGATTATGAAGAAATGGCTGCGGCCCTCAACTGGGACAAGGTAAGGGATTTCCGTGACCGCTCTCTTAATCCTGAGCATCCCCACACAAGGGGAACCGCCCAGAACCCTGATATATATTTCCAGGGCATTGAGGCCATCAACCCTTATCGTGACGCTGTACCCGGCTATGTTGAAGACGCAATGAAGAAAGTCTACGACATCACCGGACGTGAATATAAACTTTTCGACTATGTGGGCCACCCTGAGGCTGAAAATATCATTGTAGCCATGGGCTCAGGCTGTGAAACCATCGAAGAAACCATTGAAAAGCTCGTAGCTGACGGCGAAAAAATCGGTCTTGTCAAAGTAAGACTTTACCGTCCTTTCTCTCTTGAGCATCTCGGTCAGGCCATCCCTGCCAGCTGCCAGCAGATTACTGTTCTGGACCGCACTAAGGAAGGCGGAGCCATCGGTGATCCCCTCTATCTTGATGTCTGCACTGCACTGAAGGAAATGAATATTGAACTTCCCGTCTACGCAGGTCGTTACGGCCTCGGTTCCAAGGAATTCACTCCTTCAATGGTTAAGGCTGTTTATGACAATATGAAGTGTCTGTCTCCCAGACATCATTTCACTGTCGGCATTGAAGATGACGTTACCCGTCTTTCACTTAAGGTGGGCGAAGATCTCGATACCACCCCTGAAGGTACTGTACAGTGTAAATTCTGGGGTCTCGGTTCTGACGGTACTGTCGGCGCGAACAAACAGGCAATCAAGATTATCGGTGATAAAACCGACATGTACGCGCAGGGCTATTTTGCGTACGATTCCAAAAAGTCCGGCGGTATCACTGTTTCTCACCTGCGCTTCGGTAAGAAACCAATCAAGTCCACATATCTCGTAGAGATTGCGGACTTCATTGCCTGTCATAACCCCAGCTATGTAAAACTGTACGATCTTCTTGACGGTATCCGTGAAGGCGGAACTTTCCTGCTGAATACCAGCATGGGACTTGAAGAGCTGGAAGCGGAACTGCCCGCAAAGCTGCGCCGCAAGATTGCTCAGAACAACCTTAAGTTCTACGCCATTGATGCGGTGAAGATCGCAGGCGAAGTAGGGCTCGGCGGACGTATCAACATGGTTATGCAGACTGCTTTCTTCAAACTGGCGAATGTCATTCCCTTTGAAGAAGCTGTTGCTTACCTTAAAGAATCCATCAAGGAAGCTTACGGCAAGAAAGGCGACAAGATCGTCAACATGAACGTTGCCGCGGTCGAGCAGGCTGAAGCCAACCTTAATGAAATTAAATATCCCGAATCCTGGGCTACTGCTGAAGACGAAGAAGCTGTCGAAAACTTTGAGCCTGAATTCATCACTGATGTGGTCAAGCCCATCCTTGCCCAGAAAGGTGACGATCTTCCCGTTAGTGCTTTCTCCCCAGACGGACGTTTCCCCATGGGAACCTCCCGTTTTGAAAAGCGCGGTGTGGCGATCATGGTTCCCGAGTGGATCAAAGACAACTGCATTCAGTGCAACCAGTGCTCATTCGTCTGCCCGCACAGCGCTCTTCGCGGAGTCCTCGCCAATGACGAAGAGCTGAAGATAGCTCCTGAAACCTTTGAAACCATTCCTGCCAAAGGTAAGGGTCTTGAAGACCTGCACTATCGTATGCAGGTGAATACCCTTGACTGTCAGGGCTGCGGTAACTGCGCCGATATCTGCCCGGCCAAGGAAAAAGCTCTGGTAATGAAGCCCATCGTTTCCCAGACTGAAAAAGAAGTCCCCAATTATGATTTCTCCGAAATCGTATCATTCAAGGACAATCTGCTGCCCAGAACTAGCGTTAAAGGCAGCCAGTTCCAGCAGTCTCTGATGGAATTCTCCGGGGCCTGTGCCGGTTGTGGTGAAACTCCTTATGTAAAGGTTCTCACCCAGCTCTTCGGTGAACGTATGATCATCGCCAACGCAACCGGTTGTTCCTCCATCTGGGGTGCATCCGCTCCATCTACCCCGTACTGCGAAAATATCGAGGGACACGGTCCCGCCTGGGGTAACTCCCTTTTTGAAGATGCCGCCGAGTACGGATTCGGTATGGAAATGGCAATCTCCAACCGCCGTGACCGTCTGAAGATGCTCATGGAACAGGCTCTTGAACTGGATATCAGTGATGAACTGGCCGAGGCCATGAAAAACTGGATTGAGTTCAAAGATGATGCTGACAAGTCCGTTGAATACGGCAATCAGCTGCGTGAACTTCTCGCAGTAGAAGCAGACACTTATGAGCTGCTTCTTGAAATCGAGGAGCAGGAAGACATCTTCGGCAAAAAGTCCATCTGGTGCTTCGGTGGTGACGGCTGGGCTTATGACATCGGCTTCGGCGGTCTGGACCATGTTCTGGCTTCCGGAAAAGATATCAACGTTCTGGTGATGGATACCGAAGTTTATTCCAACACCGGCGGTCAGGCTTCCAAGGCCACTCCGCTTGGCTCTGTAGCGAAATTTGCTGCGGGCGGTAAGCACACTTCCAAGAAAGACCTTGGCCGCATGATGATGAGCTACGGCTACGTTTACGTCGCCTCCATCTCCATGGGAGCCAACAAGAATCAGGTCATGAAGGCTTTCCTTGAAGCTGAAAGCTATCCCGGACCTTCACTCATTATTGCTTACGCTCCCTGCATCAACCAGGGACTCAGAAAGGGTATGGGCAAGACCCAGCTTGAAAGTAAGCTTGCAGTTGAGTCCGGTTACTGGCCGCTCTACCGTTTTGACCCGCGCCGCGAAGAAAACGGCGAGAACCCTCTTGTTGTTGAATACAAAGAGCCTGATGGAACTCTGCAGGAATTCCTTTCCGGCGAAAACCGTTACGCCATGCTTGAGCGTATGATGCCTGAGGTGTCCAAGGAAATGCGTTCCCGCATTGAAAAGGATTGTCTCCAGAGATATAAGCTTCTCAAGCAGATGGCTGAAATGGACTACACTGTTTAGCAGTCTGTAGCCCGAGCATGATGAAAAAAGAAGCCCCCGCATCAAGTCTGATGCGGGGGCGTTTTTTGGAGAGATAAATTTAATCCTAACCCTTACCTTTGGTTTTGGTCTTTCCGGGCTTTGCGTTTTTCTCTATATATTCGATCACAGTTCCGGCTACATCAACCCCCGTTGTTTTCTCAATGCCTTCAAGTCCGGGAGAGGAATTAACTTCCATGACCACCGGTCCATGATTGGAACGAAGGATATCAACTCCGCAACAGCCGAGCCCCATGATCTTGGCACTTCTAACCGCTGTGGAGCGTTCTTCGGGAGTGATTTTTATCTTGGAGGCATGTCCGCCCTGATGCAGGTTGGAGCGGAAGTCGCCTTCCCGGCCCTGTCTTTTCATAGAGGCTACGACTTTATCTCCGACTACAAAGCATCTGATGTCTGATCCGGAGGCTTCAGATATAAATTCCTGTACAAGTATGTTGGCATTAAGACCTTTGAATGCTTCGATAATACTTGCGGCTGTGGCGCGGGTTTCAGCCAGAACCACACCTTTTCCCTGAGTTCCTTCAAGGAGTTTGATTACCAGAGGAGCCCCGCCGACGATGTCGATCAGATCCTCAGTATACTGGGTGGAGTGGGCGAAAGCCGTAACCGGTAACCCTATTCCTTTGCGTGCGAGCAGTTGCAGACTGCGCAGCTTATCACGGGAACGGGTTATAGCTACCGATTCATTGACGCAGTATACGCCCATCATTTCAAACTGCCGGACAACAGCACAGCCGTAAAAGGTAATGGAAGCCCCTATGCGGGGAATGATTGCATCAAAGCCTTCCAGTTTTTCCCCTTTATATAGGATACATGGATTATGGGAAGTAATATTCATGTAACAGCGCAATGGATTGATTACCCTGACTTCATGTCCGCGTGCTTTGCAGGCTTCAGCAAGAGAGTTAGTAGAGTAGAGTTCCGATTTGCGGGAAAGAATTCCTATTTTCATGTTAATCTCCGGTTGGGGATATCTATTTATAAAAAGAAGCTGAATGCATTCTTCCAGTAGTATATGAAAGTGCAGGATCAATAATCAGCCTGTCCTCCATGGCCTTCCTTCCGAGAAGCATTCTGAACTTCATTGAGTCGCGGTTGGTCAATGTCAGTTCTATTCTCCAGCTCATGTTACCAAGGGATAGAACTGATTCTATGACCGGTCTTTCCTCGGCCTGGCCGCCTGAATTGGTTACCATCCGGTAATCAACGATCGGCGCATCACAAAATACTTCCACGTCAGTGCGTTTTTGTACAGGGTGAATCCCGAATCTGATCCACTCTCTGCCTTCTTTCTCATAAATTTCCTGTTGGAAAGAATGCAGACAGGATGTTTTGGCTCCGGTGTCTGTTTTGAATTTTATTGCCGGAATATTGAGCTCTGGAAAAGAGGCCCATTCCCGCCAGCCAATGACAGTTTTACCGTTAATTATTTCGGACTTGTTCATAAACTGCTCCGTGGAATAGCTGCATGCAGTATATTCGAGTATTGTGAGGCATAACCAAGCAAATTAAAGTATGTTAAAGATAAAGTCTTTAAGCAACTATTGATTATAGCGAAGTTGGGCTTATAGCTGTAGGTTGGTAAATGCAAGTGAAAAAGTTGTATCCGGTAAAGAAATAATTACCAATGCTGTAAAAAGATTTGGGAGGAGCTGTCCAGCTTGCAAAAAAGCGCGATTCAGGCAAGAACTGGAGCACCTGATTCAAGGAGGCTGTTTTTGAGTGAAATAAATGCGGATTCACCGCTTGATGTCAAGGTGGATCACTCGATAGGACTTATGTCGGGCATGCTTGAAATGTATGATCCGGAACATATCGCGGTTGCCTGGACCGGAGGCAAGGACTCCACTGTGGTGCTTGCCCTGTGGCGTGAAGTCTTGAAGTCGAAGGAAATTACTGGCGCATTCGCCCTGTCAATTGATACCGGGGTCAAGTTTCCGGAGGTGATGTCTTTCAGGGATTCTCTCGCCGCAGAGTGGGGTGTGGATGTCAAGGTTATAAGTCCAGACTTAGAGATTAAGGACTATCCCGTTGCCCTAGACCCGGTTAAGTGCTGTGCAGATTTTAAGATCCGGCCACTGCACAACGCGATTGATGAATTTGAAATAGATCTGTTGATCAGCGGCATCAGGCGGGATGAGCATCCAAGCCGGGAGGGGCGAAAATACATAGAAATCCGCAGTGCCCCCGACCATACCATGTTGAATCCCATTCTTGAATGGACGGAGATGGATATCTGGTCTTTCATAACTATGCACCAGATTCCATACTGTGAATTATATGATCAGGGATACCGATCACTCGGTTGCAGACCGTGCACAGTAGAAGGCGATGGTCAGGGAGAGCGTGAAGGGCGCAATGCCGATAAGGAAAAGAATCTCGAATTACTGACATCATTGGGATATTTTTAGAAGAATTTATATAGAAGGTGTTATGAGAGTTAATTTTTGTTTTTCAAGTTATGAAGTCCATGATTCATGGAAAGCTTTTTTCACTCTGCCGAAGCTGGTCGAACTGGATAAAATAAGCTCGTCCATTGGCCATGACTTTACTCCCCCGGCAAAAAGGGTCCTGCGTTTCTGCGAAACCGACCTGTCTGAAATGAAGGTCATTATCCTTGGTCAGGACCCTTATCCCCAGCAGGGAGTTGCCACAGGCAGGGCATTCGAAGTCGGAGATATCAAAAGCTGGGCTGATCTCAAGCGCAATGCCTCACTGGTCAATATTCTAAAACTGCTCCACAGGAATTATCTTGGGGCGGAAGAATCTGTGGGCATAGCTGAGATCAGAAAGGACATTGAATCAGGTAAGTTTCCTGTTCTGCCTCCCCAGAAGCTTTTCGGTCATCTTGAAGAGCAGGGCGTTCTTTTTCTGAATACCGCCCTGACCTGCCAGGTGAATAATTCCGGCAGTCATTCCGATATATGGAGACCATTCACAACAGACCTGCTCAAATTTATAGCATCCAGAAATCCTGAGGCAAAGTGGCTGCTCTGGGGCAAAGATGCTCAGGAATTCTGTTCTTTTGTGTCTGAATCCCGGAAGTTGACCAGCTACCATCCAAGGCTTTTTGATAAAAAGCCGGGTTCTTTTTTAGGAGAGAACCATTTCGCCAGATGTCCTGAAATAAACTGGGTTGAGTAATAATTCTTAACCTGAAAAGAGTTCTTTTCATTGTTGAGAGTGATACGGGATATTTGATTAAAGTGTGTGCGGAATTATCACTTAAGGTCGACTGAATTATATTACCCCGTATATGGGTTGCCAACGCGGCCCCCGAGGGAAAGCCGATATAAACCTGTCGCCGGAGGCTTATTCTCTCGCCTTGGCTCCTGTACTGATATGTATTATGCTACCGCGCACGTTAATTCCAATCAGAATTGAAACCGGATAAATCAGGTGAAAAATGCTTAATAGAAAAAAGACCCGTGAACTGTTCATCGGAGATGTGGGCATCGGCGGGGATAACCCGGTCAGGGTCCAGTCCATGTGTAATACCGACACCCGGGACGCAGTTTCCACAAGAGCACAGATTGATGCTCTGGCAGAAGCCGGCTGTGAGATTGTGCGTGTAGCCGTGCCGGATGAGGAAGCGGCAAAAGCCCTGCCTCAAATCCGTAAGGGGTCACCGGTTCCGCTGGTTGCGGATATCCATTTTGACTACCGACTGGCTCTGGCCGCAATGGAAGCGGGAATTGACGGACTGCGCATAAACCCCGGAAACATCGGTAATGAAAGCCGTGTTGATTCTGTTGTCTCTGCTGCCAAGGAACGCGGAGTGCCTATCCGGATCGGCGTGAACGGAGGTTCTCTGGACAAGTCTCTGCTTGCTAAGTATGGCGGGCCGACCCCGGAAGCAATGGTGGAAAGTGCATTGCATCACGTTGCTCTGCTTGAGAAGAGAAATTTTTTCGATACTAAGATATCCCTGAAATCCTCATCGGTACTTAATACCATTGCGGCATACAAGCTCCTTTCCGAAAAAGTTGATTACCCTCAGCATGTCGGCATCACCGAAGCAGGGACCCTTGTCCGTGGCGCTGTGAAATCCGCTGTGGGACTGGGGATACTTTTCTGGGAAGGACTGGGAGATACCATGCGTGTTTCTCTCACTCATGACCCTGTTGCGGAAGTGGGAGTTGCATGGGAGATTCTTCGCTCTCTGGGACTTCGTGAAAGGGGACCTGAAATTGTTTCCTGCCCGACCTGCGGCCGTACCGAAATTGATCTCATCGGACTTGCAGAAAAGGTGGAAGAGAATCTCCGGGGTGTAGAAGATATTTTTACTGTGGCTGTTATGGGCTGTGTAGTTAACGGTCCCGGCGAAGCCCGTGAAGCTGACATAGGTATTGCCGGTGGCCGGGGACTGGGGATCATCTTCCGCAAAGGGGAAGTCATTCGCAAAGTCAAAGGCGATGAAAATCTGCTGCCTGAATTTATGAAAGAAATTGAAATATTCCTGAAAGAAAAGAGAGGACAATAAATGCGTTTAAGCCGTTACTATATTCCCACATTGAAAGAAGATCCTTCCGAAGCGGAAGTTGTATCCCACAAACTGCTGATGCGTGCGGGCATGATCCGCAAGCTGACCAGCGGTATTTACAACTACCTGCCTCTGGGCCTTAAGTCCCTGAACAAGGTCGCCACCATCGTGCGTGAAGAAATGAACCGCGCTGGAGCCATGGAAGTGCTTATGCCTATGGTTCAGCCCGGTGATCTCTGGCAGGAAACCGGACGCTGGGATTACTACGGCAAGGAACTTCTGCGTATCAAAGACCGTCACGGACGTGACTACTGCCTCGGCCCCACCCATGAAGAGGTAATCACCGACCTCGTGCGTGGTGAAGTGAAGTCCTACAAACAGCTGCCTTTGAATCTTTACCAGATTCAGACCAAGTTCCGTGACGAAATCCGCCCCCGTTTCGGCCTGATGCGTGGCCGTGAGTTTGTCATGAAGGACGCATATTCTTTCGATAAGGACGAGGCCGGAGCAGAAGAGTCATACAGGAACATGTTTGAAGCCTATAAAAAAGCTTTCTCCCGTATTGGACTAAACTTTCGTCCCGTACAGGCGGATTCCGGTGCTATCGGCGGAGATTTCTCCCATGAGTTTCATGTTCTGGCCGAAACCGGAGAAGACACCATAGCCGTATGCAAGGATGATAAGTGCGGATATGCAGCCAACCTGGAAAAGGCTAAAGTAGCGGCTCCGGCGGGAGACTGTGCATGCAATGCTGAATGCCCTGCCATTGAAGAAGTTGCCACCCCCGGCAAGCATACTGTCGAAGAAGTATGTGAATTTCTCGGCGTAGCTCAGGACAAGCTGGTTAAAACCCTGCTCTTTACTGTTGACGGCGAGCCTGTAGCCGCGCTTGTGCGTGGTGACCGTGAGCTCAATGATGTGAAGCTGCGCAACCTTATCGGCGGCAATGAAATCGAGATGGCAACCGAGGAACAGGTCAAGGAATGGACCGGTGCTCCTGTCGGTTTCGCCGGACCTGTCGGCCTCAAGGTGGAACGCATTTTTGCTGACCATGAACTTTGTGTCGGTACCGATTGGATTGCCGGAGCCAACAAAGGTGATACTCACATCAAGCATCTTTCCCTTGGACGAGACTGCAAGATTGAAAAGTTTGCCGACCTTCGTGTGATAACAGAAACCGACCCCTGTCCCGAATGCGGTGCAGCCATCGAATTCACCAAGGGTATTGAAGTTGGCCACGTTTTCAAGCTTGGCGAAAAATATTCCAAGGCAATGGAAGCTACTTTTCTTGATGAAAACGGTAAAAGCCAGCCCATGATCATGGGATGTTACGGTATCGGTGTATCCCGTATCGTTGCTTCCGCCATTGAGCAGAACAATGACGACAGCGGTGCTATTTTCCCTCCGACTATCGCGCCTTTTGAACTCTGTGTTATTTCTCTTGGTGGCAAGGACGAGGCCGTTAACGAGAAAGCGGAAGAGCTTTATAACGAACTGATGGGAATGGGTATTGATGCCGCATACGATGACAGAAAGGAACGTCCCGGCGTAAAATTCGCTGATGCTGACCTGATCGGTTATCCCATGCAGTTGGTGATCGGTGGAAAGGGGCTCAAGAACGGTATTGTGGAAGCCAAGAACCGTAAGACCGGTGAAAAGATTGAGCTGCCCCTTGAAGGTTTTACCGAAGCCTTTAAAGCATGGCGTGCTGAAATCTGGCAGTCCTGGGGCCTGGAAGCTTAGTTTTTTAATGATCAGATAGGGGAATTCTTTCAAGAGTTTCCCTATCTGAGTTCTCTCTTTAAGTTTTTTAGCGGGCTTTGCGTTAACGCCCGATAAAATAATAATCAATATATTAATGCGGCGAGCCCCTATCAAAAAGTTTGGGATTATTAAGCCCTATTCAAGGGGTTAAGGATTTTGGCAGGGTCGCCGAAGGCTCTTAATGAGAATATTTTCAGTAACTGACATTACCCGTGCTGTTAAGGATGTTCTGGAAACGGAATTTCCGTTTATCTGGGTGCGGGGTCAGGTTACCAACTTGGCCCGGCCTGCGTCCGGGCATATTTATTTTACGCTCACAGATGGTGATGCGGGGCTTTCTGTGGTCTGGTTCAAGGGAAACCAGCGGCAGAGCGGCGGTGATGGCGAAGAGTCGGTCAATCCGCTCACCGGAGAGATTGAAACTGGTGGACTTCTGGAGCTTGAGGACGGCATGGAGATCCTTTGTGCCGGGCATATGAACGTGTACCCGCCCCGGGGTGTGTATCAGCTTGTTGCGGAGCTGGTGCAGGAGCAGGGGATAGGTGACCTTAGGCTTGCCTTTGAGGCCATGAAGCGTAAGCTTGCTGAAAAAGGTTATTTTGGGGATGACCGGAAAATGGCTATCCCGCGTTCACCTGAGCGGGTCGCCGTGGTCACAGCTCCATCCGGGGCTGCAATACGGGATTTTCTGAAGATTGCTGAAGTTCGTGGAACCGGAGCGGAAATAAGGATTTACCCCACACTGGTTCAGGGGGACCGTGCTCCGGAGCAGATAGCCAAAGCTCTGGATAAGGCTGGAGAAGACGGCTGGGCCGAAGTTGTTGTGCTCATCCGTGGTGGAGGTTCTCTGGAGGATCTGTGGGCTTTCAACACCGAGCAGGTGGCTGATGCTGTTTTCAATTCCACTGTTCCGGTTTTGTGCGGCGTGGGTCATGAGGTGGATGTTTCCATCGCCGACTATGTAGCGGATAAAAGAGTGGCTACACCAAGTCACGCCGCTCAGGAACTATGGCCCCGGCGGGAAGTCCTCATGCAGGCAGTAGATGAGCTCGATACCGGGCTGAAACGAAGTTTTGACAATTTTCTGTATGTACGGGAGTCTCGGTTGACTACTTTGCAAAAAGGTCTGCACTGGCTTTCTCCGTCACATCGCATTGACCGGTTGCTGGAATCTTTTGAGGATGAAGGTCGCCGTTTGAGTTCTGCTGTTGCAAGGTTCTTTTCGGGCAGGTCTGTGGAAATCGGTGAATTGACCCGCAGGCTCGATTATTCTTTCGGGGTAGATAAAATTGTGCAGCGTGAGCAGTCTGTGTCAGCCTTGTCTGAGCGTCTGAATCGTTCAGCAAATATTTTTATGAATGGGAAAAAATTCGAATTAGAAAATGCCGTCAACTCGCTCAGGATACTTGACCCGGAAGGTCCTCTGGAGCGGGGTTATTCTCTGGTGACGGTGGAGAAGAGCGGAACATTCCTGCGCGACCCAAAAGAGGTCGTTCATGGTGATGGAATCCGGGTGCGGGTAAAGTCCGGTGAGGTCCGGGCCAAGGTTACAACCGAATAAACTTCTCATAGGTAAAATGACTGATATTAAAAAATACAGAATTCCGTTTTTTGCTCTTCTGTTGGTTCTTTTCCTCTCATCAGCAGCTTTTGCTAAAATCAATTTAGCTTATCCATCCAGAGTCGGTTTGGGAGAGCCCTTTCTAGTCCGGGTTACTTCTGACAAAGATCTCCAGTCGGTTTCCATCAAATGGAAAGGGGCCGAGGTAAAACCTGAAATCAAGAACTGGAAAGGCCGTTCGGTCGCTCTTGCCATGTTCGGTACTGATGTACTGCTTGATAAAACCGGTAAATCGAGGCTTGTTATTTCCGCAGTTGAGAATGGAAAGGAACGCAAGTTCGGGCGGACGGTTCGTGTTCATAAAAAGAAATACAAGATCCAAAGACTGACTCTGCCCAAGAAAATGGTGACGCCGCCTAAAGAAATCTACGACAAGATAGCTCAGGACCGTAAGGAAGTTGCTGCGGCCAAGAAGGTAATGTCAGCCGAAAGAAACTGGTTCGTTCCGTTTCAGCGTCCCACCGCGGGGAGCCAGTCAAGCCCTTACGGCGCGCAGAGAATTCTTAACGGCAAGCCCAAGAATCCTCATAGGGGACTTGATTTCCGGGGAGCCAAAGGAACTGCCATCAAGGCTATGGCTGATGGTAGAGTTGTCCTTGTCGGTGATCACTACTACGCCGGAAATTCAGTGTATTTAGATCACGGTAACGGAGTCGTAACTATGTATTTCCATCTTTCACGAATAGATGTTAAGGAAGGCGAAATTGTGGAGAGAGGGCAGGTAATAGGCGGCATCGGTTCAACCGGACGCGTTACCGGGCCTCATCTGCACATGAGTGTGAGCGTTCAGGGAAGGCTTGTGGATCCGGCTTACGTACTTTATAAGAGCACGGATCAATTGCTTGGAATTAAATAATTTCAACCTTAGAGCTCAACAATTATAAGTTGATAACAGGCCGTAACGGTCTTGTTCATATAAATATTATGGGATTCTCTGTTTTCTTCCATGCTTTCTTCTATGTCATGGGAGTGGGAGATTTATCCGGATAGAGCTCTAGTGAGTCACTATCCGCAGTGGATAAATTGATGGGGAAGTCCTCAAAGAGCCGCGGAGGCATCTTTGGCCAAAAAAGAAAAAGATAAAAGTTTTGAAGAACGGCTGGAAAGGTTGAAAGAGATTGTGAACGCTCTTGAAGAAGGGGATCTGTCCCTTGAAGAAGGCGTTGCTCTCTTCAAGGAAGGGCAGGATCTTTCCAAAAAATGTGCCGTCCAGCTTGAAAAGGCCCGTAATGAGGTCAGGATCGTTAATAACGGTCAGGTTGAAGATTTTGAAATAAATGATGAAAATAAGGATATAGCAGATGACAGTTAAAGAGAAGCTCGCGGTTCACGCTGCCGATGTTGAAAAATTTCTGAGTGAATGTCTTGATGATCGCGGGATTCCCGAAGGTCTGCTTGCTTCCATGAAGTACAGCCTGCTTGCCGGAGGTAAAAGACTGCGTCCGGTTCTGGTGCTGGTCTGGGCCAAAATGCTCGGAGCAAGAAAGGAGGCTGTAATGCCTTTCGCTGCCAGCCTGGAAATGATTCATACTTATTCACTCATTCATGACGATCTGCCTGCCATGGATGACGATGATCTGCGGCGCGGCAAGCCATCCAATCATAAACAGTTTGATGAAGCCACAGCAATACTTGCCGGTGACGGCCTTCTGACCGAGGCTTTCGGTTTTATGGCTGAAGCCGATGCTCCCGCTGAGTACAAAGTGGAGGCAATGGCACTCATGGCTAAATCTGCCGGGTCCGCCGGAATGGTTGGCGGGCAGGCTGTTGACATCAGCTATACCGGAAGGGAAGACGTGACTCTTGAAGAATTGAAAGTCATGCACTCCATGAAAACCGGTGCTCTTATTCTTTCTTCCTGTAAATCCGGTGCTATTCTGGCAAAGGGCAACGGAGCCACCCAAGACGATGTAAAGCGCGCTGAAGAGTATGGACGCCTTATCGGTGTTGCCTTTCAGATTGTTGATGATGTGCTGGATATTGTTGGTGACGAAGCCACACTTGGTAAGCCCGTTGGAAGCGATATTGAGCTGGGTAAATCGACTTATCCCAGTCTTGTCGGACTCGAAGAAAGCAAGCAGCTGGCAGCTAAATATATTGAACAGGCAGTTGAACAGCTTGCACCCTATGAGGGCGAAGAGGCTGATTTCCTGCGTGAACTGGCCCGTTACATTGTAGAGAGAGTCTATTAGTCGGCGGCATTGCTGTCCGGTTTAAAGTTTTATATATCGAAAAGTTAACAGTGTTAAGCTGCTGTTGCGAATGTCTTTGCCCCATTATCAATGCGCCGGGGCAAAAACATGGCAGCTTGGCCTAAATTTACTTTGCATAACCCGTTATGAGGTCCGGGGAATATGAGCAAAAATGAAAAAAAATGCGGATGCGGATATTTTCCGCTTCTGCAAAAAATACATAATCCCGCACAGGTTAAGGATCTTTCCGCCGATGAAAAGATCCAGCTTGCGGATGAGTTGCGCCAGTGCATAATCAATACTGTTTCACAGGGAGGAGGGCATCTGGCTCCTTCACTGGGAGTGGTTGAGCTGACCATTGCCCTGTTCAACTGTTTTGACTTTGATACCGACCGTCTGGTCTGGGATGTAGGTCATCAGGCTTATGCCCACAAGATTCTTACCGGACGGTATGATAATTTTCATACTCTGCGTCAGAAAGACGGCATCAGCGGATTTCCGAGGATGGCTGAAAGTCCCTATGACCACTTTGGAGTTGGGCATTCCAGTACTTCCATATCTGCAGCTCTCGGAATGGCAGTAGCCAGCGATCTGGATGCTGAAGGACGCAATTGTGTGGCCGTTATCGGTGACGGTTCAATGACTGCCGGTCAGGCTTTTGAGGGACTTAATCAGGCGGGTGGAATGAATCGGAAAATGGTCGTTATTCTTAATGATAACGAGATGTCCATTTCCAACAATGTCGGTGCACTTTCAGCTTTTCTCAGCCGTAAGCTTTCCCATCCGGTCATGAACCGTTTCAAAAAGGATTTCGAGTCAATCCTCAAACAGATTCCGAAGATCGGTGATGATCTGGCAATGTACGCCAAGCGCGGTGAGGATTCCTTCAAGAGTTTTTTCACTCCGGGAATGCTTTTCGAATCACTCGACTTCACATATCTCGGACCGATTGACGGTCATGATCTTGATGAGCTTGTAGATGTCTTTGAACAGGTTAAGAAAATTGATTCACCGGTGCTGGTTCATGTTTTGACCACTAAGGGTAAAGGTTACGCTCCAGCAGAGAATAATCCTACCTATTTTCATGGTGTCGGAAGCTTTGAGCCTGAGACCGGGCGAGCCAAGAAGTTCAAGGGTGGATTACCTTCATATACCGAGGTCTTCGGAAATACTCTGTGCAAACTTGCTGCTAAAGACGACAAAATCATGGCAATAACCGCCGCCATGCCTGAAGGGACCGGGACCAGCGGGTTCCGAGAACAGTTTCCTGAAAGGTTTGTGGATGTCGGTATTTGCGAACAGCATGCTGTGACCTTCGCTGCCGGACTTGCCACAATGGGATACAAACCGGCGGTGGCTATCTATTCCACTTTCCTGCAGCGTTCCTATGATCAGGTGGTACATGATGTCTGTCTTCAGAACCTGAATGTGAACTTTTTTCTCGATCGCGGCGGACTTGTCGGGGCTGATGGCGCAACCCACCACGGTGTGTTTGATATGTCTTACATGCGACATATTCCGAATCTTGTTTTTATGGCTCCCAAGGATGAAGCGGAACTTGCACGCATGACAGCTACCGCTATAGATTTTGATGGTCCAGCCGCTGTCCGTTACCCAAGAGGGGTTGGCATTGGAGCCATTCTGGAAGAAGATCCCCGGATACTGGAAATAGGTACCGGAGAGCTTCTCCGTGACGGTTTTGACGGTGTAGTAATCGTGATCGGCGCCCGAGTCTGGCCAGCAGTAGAAGCTGTCGAGGAAATTGATGAAGAAATGGGTAAGGCCGTAGCGGTATTCAACGCTCGTTTCATCAAACCTCTTCCTGAGAAACAGATTCTTGAGCTGGCAGCGAGGTTCAATAAAATTCTTATTGTTGAAGAAAATGCAAAGGCAGGTGGGTTCAGTTCTGCTGTCTTGGAAATTCTGGCCGACAACAATGCTCTTGACGGACATCAGGTAAAAAGACTCGGAATTCCCGATGAGTTCATCGAGCATGGCACTCAGCAGGAACTCCGGCGCGAGTTGGGAATTGACATCAATGGAATCAAAAAAGCTATGCTGGATCTTCTCGATTCATAATTGATTCGGATTTTCCTATACTTTTCTAAAGTCAAAAATGAAAATCTGGCCCTCAGTTAGTTATTACTGCGGGCCAGATTTTCATTTTAATCCTTAAAGTCTTAAGTACACCTTATTTGTGGGGTGCAATTCCTGAAGATATTTTCAAGGCATGCTTTGTGACACTTAAAGACCTTCGTCAGTTCTGAATCAGTACATGACCATCAGATGGATTAAGTCCTTCAGGGGAGTTTTGCCCCAAAGAGTTTATGACATCTTTCGCTTCGGCAATCACACCTTTCTGGAGCAGTACGGGTCCTGCTTCACTTGCCACAAGATTGAAAAGTTTTAGGTATATAAGGGCCTGTCCTTCACGTTTGGCATCGCTGGTCTTGGCACTTATCTCAGTCCTGAAGGGGCTGATGGGAGTGTCCCGCCCCATGGCGATCCCACAGACTCCCGGCAGAGCTCCGGATAAGGAAACAAAATCTCCATCCTTCACCTTTACACCGTCAATGTCGTCAACGGGAGAGGCATTGAGAAAAATGGTGCGCACTCTGTTCTCGGCATATTCAGAACTAAGGCCGAGGGTTTCTTCCATAAATTCACGGATACTCATTCCTGCTACAGCCCTTATGGTAACCCCTTTCTGAAGAAGGGTGATAGTTCCGGGAGTGCCTTTGCCGATCTTTACTGTCTTAAGGTGATCCATGTAAGCCCCTGCAATTATGTCTTTGGTGATATAAATATCCGGGTTTATTGATAATTAATAATGTGACCAAAACAATGCAATGTCAATGGACAAGATATAAAAGAAAACTCCTGCAGCTATATAAACTGCAGGAGTTTTAAGGTCTCGGAATATAAGGTTTAGATTGATTATTTTGAGGAAAGGTTCAAGACAAGGCTCACCTTTTCCGGTTACCTGCCTGCTTCTCGTCCCTTATTTATTTTTTTTCTTGGCTTCCTCTTCGCGAAGAGCTCGACGTAGAACTTTTCCGACCATGGTTTTGGGGAGTTCTTTACGAAACTCTACCTGGCGGGGAACTTTGTAGCCTGCAAGTTTTTCACGACAGTATGAAACAACCTCCCCTCGATCCATGGATTCGCCATCTTTCAATACGATGTAAACCTTGATTATTTCACCCCGTGTCTTGTGGGGCAGTCCTACAGTGACGGCCTCCTTGACTTTGGGATGTTTGTAAAGAACTTCGTCGACTTCGCGGGGATAGATATTGTAACCGCTGGAAATGATCATGTCTTTTTTACGGTCAACAATATAGAAGTATCCTTCTTCATCCATGTAAGCGATATCACCGGTGTAAAGCCATCCGTTACGGAGTGTTCCGGCGGTTTCGTCCGGCTTGTTGTAGTATCCTTTCATGACCTGCGGCCCGCGGACAATGAGTTCCCCCATTTTCCCAGGGGGGAGAGGGACGCTGCCTACTTCCATGTCGACGATTGCGGCGTCGGTGGAGGGAACCGGCATTCCTATGGAACCGGATTTCTTTTTACCGTTCAGGGGGTTGAGGTGGGTCAGAGGGGAGGCCTCAGTCAATCCGAACCCCTCGACTATTGTAGCCCCGAATACTTCCTTGAATTGTTTTATACCTTCAACAGGCATGGGAGATGACCCAGAAAGACAGTATTTGACTGAAGCAACATCATACTTATTCACTTCCTTCTGCTGCAGCAGGGAAATGTACAGGGCTGGAGCTCCGGGAAAAAGAGTCGGCTTCAGTTTGTGCATGGTTTTAAGGACGTCCAGCGGGACATAGCGTGGAAAGGGAACCATGGTTGCGCCGAGGAAAGTTGAAAAGTTCACACAGACAGTAAGTCCGTAAATGTGGAAATAGGGCAGAATACCGAGAACGATCTCTTGGTCCTGTCCCAGATTGCTGAGCATGGCGTGGCACTGCTGGATATTGGCTCCGAGGTTGGCGTGAGAAAGTACGCATCCCTTGGAAAGTCCTGTTGTCCCGCCAGTGTATTGCAGAAGAGCTGTGTCCTCTGGGCGTACGTTAGGGGCACTGTAGGTGTCCTTGCCTGAGCGGAGAGTGTTCCATTTAAGAATGGATGTGCCGTTGTACGGGACTTTGGGAGTGTTTTTGTCCCGCCAGCATTTAAGCATATAGAGCAGGTTGAGCGGTAATTTCAGGGTGTCAGATATTCTGGTGATGAAATATTTACGGACCGGCAGCTTGTCGCGGAGTTTTTCAAGTTTGGGCCAGAGCAGATCCACGGTGATCATCATCTTGGCCCCTGAATCGTTCAACTGGTGAACGATTTCAGTTTCCATATAAAGCGGGTTGGTCATGGTCACTACACCACCGGCCTTGAGTATAGCCCAGTAGGTGATAATCATCTGCGGGGTGTTCGGCAGCATCATCGCCACGCGCTCGCCCGGTTCAAGTCCCTGTTTCCGAAGGTTGGCAGCCATTATTTCGGCTTCCTGCTTCAATCTGGAATAGGTCATGGACCAGTTTTGAAACTCAATGGCTTTTCGTTTGGGCCATTTTTCAGCGGTCATGTCCAGATATTCAAATAGAGGACGATAAGTAAAATCTATACTCTGAGGTACATCCGAATCGTAGTTTTTAAGCCACGGGCGACTGATTTCCACTCCAAACCTTCCATTGCTTCATACTTTAAATTATTTCTCTTTATGACAAAGAGAAGGGCGCCTGCTCAAAAGAACCGCGAGTATATTGATCAGTTCATATTCTGGCAAGTTTGTATGTATGCTAATTTCGGATTGAATGTGAAAAGAGTTGAGTGAGGTAGTCCCTCAGTTTTTCTGCAGACTGTGCACCACATATTGAGAAGGGGCAGCCAAGGGCGTAGGGGACTTCTATGGGGCGTGGGGTTCCGTGGTAAATGACATCATCTCTTTGCTGCTTTACTTCCTTTATGAGGATCTGCATGGTTATGAAACATGAGTCGGGACCACTTTTTATCCGCTGTATTTCGGGACTCCATTCGTTGACAATAACCGGGTATTCATTGAAAGCAGGCCAGCCCGAAAATGAATCTACCGCTATTCCGACATGCTGTGAGGCCCCCTGGGCGGCCAGTTTCGGGGAAATTGACCCAATCCGTGCTTCTATGAGATAATTTACTTCTCCCGATGGAGTGTAGTGATAGCCGATGCCTTCAAGTGCTCTTATTGCGGCCTGCTCGATCGGGACCACACCGGACTCTACTTTCTGAGGAATCCCGTTTCCGTTGAGGTCAAAAAGAGTGGCCTTCACGTTAAAAGTTCTGCCGGGAGAAGGGTTGAAGACAGTCATGGGTACGGTAGGTCTGGTTGTGTGTGAAGAGCAGCCCCCGAGAATGAGGAAAAACAGGAACATCATTTTTGTGATCGGCTTCAGGTTCTTAAGCATGTCTACCTCTATTTTATGTTGCTGGGAACTACTTACATTTGTATATGAATAATGATCTTCAGGCAATGAGACTGTTTTTGAGGCGGACCTTATTGCTTGTGCCTTGTACTTGAGCTGAAAGTATGTGAATGGTGTTGAATTAAAAAAATTATATTATGACCTTGAAATAGGGGTGCCTGCGATTTACAATCTAATTTGGCGGATCATAGGCGGGCTAATTAACTGGACAGGGAGAGCCTGGAGTCACCAATATGCTTGATAACGATATATTGCTTGATGCAGGGACCAATGAGTTCGAAATTATTGAGTTCTTTATTGACGAAATTGATGGCGAAGCGACTGGACGTGACTATTTTGGCATCAACGTTGCAAAAGTTCTTGAGGTCGTAGAGGCTCCCGAAGGTCTTGAGCCGGGAGAAGGAGCACCGCATCCAAGCTTTTTGGGAACAATGGGATTAAGGGATTTGATCCTTCCCGTTATCGACCTTTCGGTGTGGCTGGGCATAAATCGCAAGCCTTCTGAATTCGAGCTTATAGTTGTCACGGAAATCAATAATGTGGTTACAGGATTTCTCGTGACCGGAGTAACTCAGATTCACCGTATCGGATGGGAGGATCTGAAGACTCCGAATAAATTTATTTCCGACATGGATTCCAACTGTATCACTGGTACTGTTGAGCTTGATGACCGCTTCATACTTATGATCGATCTGGAACGCATACTTGGTGAACTTGACCCCGAGATGGCGGAAAGGAGTGATGGCGAAAAATACACAGCACCGGAAAAGTATACTGCTGTTCTGGTAGATGACTCAGTCTCAGTGCGGACTCTGCTGAATAAGAATTTCGAGGCTGCGAATTTTGAAGTGCATCTGTTTTCAAATGGAAAGGAAGCATGGGAAGGGTTGCAGGATATGAACAGGCAGGTCAAGGAGCAGGGAGGGCGTATTACAGATGTAGTTGATATCCTTGTTTCCGATATTGAGATGCCCCAGATGGACGGATATACTCTCACTAAAAATGTAAAGGAAAATAGTGAGTTATCCGCTTTGCCTGTAATACTGTTTTCTTCACTGATAACCAAAGGTCTTTACCATAAAGGCGAAGCGGTCAAGGCTGATGACCAGATTACAAAACCGGAGTTC
This sequence comes from Maridesulfovibrio salinus, assembly GCF_055394525.1. NCBI lineage: Bacteria > Pseudomonadati > Thermodesulfobacteriota > Desulfovibrionia > Desulfovibrionales > Desulfovibrionaceae > Maridesulfovibrio > Maridesulfovibrio salinus. The sequence continues at coordinate 4,189,589 of NZ_AP042461.1, read as the reverse complement.
AATGAACTGACCGGGAGAGCTATTGCCCTTATTGAAAAATATCAGAAGAAGCGGAAAGGGTAGTGATCATCTTTGTTGCAAGCATAGAGTTAGAAAAACAGCACTTGCCCGCATCATTTTTTTAAAGATATGCTCTATTCCCTCAATTTCCTGTTTGGAGATTCAGTAAAAAGAGAATTTCAGGTCGGGTAAGAAATCAGGCTTTGAATAAAGGAAATCCCTCCGGTTAGAAACTGGAGGGATTTTTTGCTGTCATGCGATTCTATTTTTTTACCCAGCCTCTTTTTTTCATACATTCATCAAAGGTCACGGCTGAGGCGTAGTTCTCGGAAAATTCCGCTTCATAGGTAGTCGGCTCCGGGGGAGCCCCGTCAGTCTGAGCACCTACGGGCACATTCTGTTCAGTCATTCTGGTACAGAAATCTCTATCCCTGTTCAAAATTTCATCAGCCTTGGACTGATCGGCAATATTGGGATTGTGCCATGATGAACATCCGCTCAAAAGCAGTATTAAGGCCAATGCCGGTAGCATCTTTTTCATCGGGTTCTCCGCATGGTTATTCGCAGGTAAGGTCTCTCTCCATTAGATCGCACACAGCCTGAGCCGGGTCTTTGTCTTCGTAGAGAATCCGGTAAACCTGTTCGGTTATAGGAAGTTCCACTCCGAGTTTCTGGGCAAGGAAGTGTACTGACTCAGTTGTCTTAACACCTTCCGCAACCATCCGCATCTTTAAAATATCATCAAGCTTCAGCCCCTGACCTAGTTTGAGGCCGACCTGCCGGTTTCGCGAAAGATCTCCAGTGCAGGTGAGTACAAGATCGCCCATCCCGGAAAGTCCCATGAAAGTTGATGCCTGTGCTCCCATGGCAACTCCAAGCCTGCTCATTTCCGCGATTCCTCTGGTAATGAGAGCCGCACGGGCGTTATGCCCGAACTTGAGTCCGTCAGCCATTCCGGCGGCGATGGCCATGATGTTTTTTATGGCTCCCCCGAGTTCAACTCCCCGGTAGTCGGGGTTGGTGTAAATTCGCAGGTACGGGGTGTAGAATAATTCCTGAACCTCTTTGGCAAGCTTTTCATCTTCGCATCCCAGTACAATTGAGGTGGGAAGTTCGGCACTGAGTTCATAGGCAAAGGTGGGGCCCGAGAGGTGTCCGTAACGTGGATTAAGGCCTTCCAGAGAGTCTGCCACTACCTGCGACATGGGAGCCCCAGTTTTTAGCTCAATCCCTTTACTTGCGCATATAACCGCAGGTTTCTCCGGAAAGAAAGGCTTCATGGTGCTCAGGGTCTGTCTCATGAACTGGCTTGGAACGACCAGAATATAATAATCCGCATCTGTGAGCACGGTCTCAGGGTTACTGTCGCATTTAAGTTGTTCGCAGAGTTTGAAGTCGGGCAGGTATACACTGTTGTATCCGGTACTTTTCATTTCGTCGCAGAGATCCTGCTCTCTTACCCAAAGCCGGGTATCGATTCCCTTCTTAGCCAGAGTATTAGCCAGAGTGGTTCCCCAGGCTCCGGCTCCTATAACGGCTACTTTCATGTCTACTCCTTATAAATAAGTATATATCTTTTGGTATGATTCATAATGATAATAAATACACTAGCACACCAAAAGTACATGCTGTACGGATTTTTAGCAACCTGTTCAGAAATGAAAGCGATTAATCGATAATGAAAATGGTGGTTTGCGAAAAAAAACAGAGGTTATAACGGCAATTCCATAAGTCCATGGAAAAAGAAAGCCCTCCGGAACTTAGCCGGAGAGCTTTCATTTGAGGCAATTGTCTTGGTGGCTGGTTTTTAAATCGGACCAGGACTCATGACATGGGACATTTCTTCTATTTTACCGTGTTTGATCCGGTATTCGTAGATTTTCTGCATGTCTTTATAGACCTGGAAGACCTGGAAGAAGCCGTGCCAGTGTGAATAGTCCGGACCGTTCATGGCGGTTCCGTGGCGGGCGCGTCGGCCACAGTGATGCCAGAGATAGTACTCCAGCTCCTGAAAACCGTCATTCCATGGATCGTCTTTGATCAGGAGTCCCTTCTCTTCAAGTTCCGTCTTCATCTTGACCGCACCGTCCCAGTAGCTGTTGTAAAGGTCGACAGCATCATCAAGGACTTTGCGCTGGACATCAGTGTGAGTCTTGCCGTGGCAGTTGGCACATACTTTACGCATGAGCTTGTCGCCTTTCTCACCATCACCACGCACACCGCTGCGGATCACACTCTTCTTATGCATGAGGTCCCACTTGAGACGCTCGTTGACGTTATGGGTGGTGTTGAGTTCTCCTATTCCTGACATATGGCATACCGCACATGTCGGAGCTTCATAGTCACCGGGCTGCCATGTGTCGGGAGCACTGTCCCATTTCCACTCTTCGCCGTGGGCTTCATAGAACTGACCGTGTTTGGATTCTTCATAGATTTCCTTTTGCGGATGGTCAGGTCCGAGGTGGCAGGCTCCGCAGGCGGAGGGCTTACGGGCTTCTTCAATGGAGAACTGGTGTCTGGTGTGGCAGACTGTGCAGGTTCCGATGGAACCGTCTGGATAACGTGTACCTACACCACCGGGCCAGGTCTGTTTGATGGGTTTGTTGTCCGGTCCCAGTTCAACCTGTGTACCGTGACACATCTGGCATCCGGATGCACGGGCGGCCATACTAGCGCCTGAACCTTCCTTCACACCCATGAAGACTCCGCCTTCATAGTAGTACATCAGTTTTTGGAACTTTTTGTTTTCAATAACAGGCGCACCTGCCAGTTTGGCATGTCCACTCTTCTGGAACTGCTCCACTTCCTGTGGGTGGCAGCGCGAACATGTTTTGGAAGAAACCATGGGAGAAATATAGATTTCAGTACCCTTGATACCTTCACACTGGCTGGCCATTGGTGAGGTCTTTTCCACGACATGGCAGTCGTAACAGGAAACAGTGGCATGAGCCATTTTTCCCATTTTCCAGTTTTCAACAATTCCGGGTGTCTTCTTTGCGTGACACTCAATACAACTGGTAGCTTCTTCAGTGTACCCCCTTTTCACAACCAGCTCTTTGGGTGCAAGGTTGGGAAAAGGCGCGTCCGCAGCAGAACATACAGCTGCAGACAGTACGATTGCCAAAGCAATCGCCATAGTATTTCTCATCTGTCTCAACATGATTACCCCCAGTTGGAATCATAAGTCCTTTTTGAAGAACTTGTTTGCCATTTCAATCATGTCTTTGTGACCGACATGCGGGTGACAACTTGCGCATTTTTTGTCGGTCTGTCCGTAGAGATAAGCCCGGTGGGCGAGAAGAGCTCCCGGCTTTACGCCGACAGGTTCAAGTATTTTATGGCAGTGCCTGCAGGCGCTGTCATAGGTGAACTTCAACCTGTTCTTCTCTGCATTGGCGGCCCAGTCGTGTTCGGCCGGGTCGATGATGAGGTTCATGATTACGTCATGTGTTCCGGTAATAGCTTTTGTGGTCAGATATTCCACAAAGTTTCCGTGCGGCAGATGACAGTCTACGCATTGTGCTGCGAAGCCCTGCGGGTTCTGCCCCCCATGCACGGATTTCTGCCAAGATGCCCTGAACGGTTTCATGGCGTGGCAGGTCTGGCAGAAGACGTCAGTGTTGGTGACATCGACCATATACCCAGATGCGAGCACGGTAATAACAGCAATCATAAGCCCCGATACAACTCCCCAACGCCATCTGCGACTGAATCCGCCTTTCCCCTTCTTTTTAGGGTTTACCGGCATTTCCAGTTACCTCCATGCTGTTAGGAGTTATCTCTAATGTCCTCATTCAATTGGGAAAAATAAAACAGACCTCCTAGTATAAAGGTTAAATATCTCTAAGTATGCCATGGTGCTTATTTTGGGTCTATGACTTAAGTCAAAAAACAAGGTTCGATTGTGGAATTCTCAAGCGAAAATCATTTGGGGTCTTCAAAATAAATAATTGGCCCACGGGGCTTGAGGATGAATCGATATGAAGGTATCAACATGCTGATTGCATAAACGAATCCGGCCCGCGTTTTTCCGGGCCATAGTCAAGGATGGGATATGGCGAAAAAATTTACTGAACTGGAACATAATATTCTGGCATTGGCCGGGACGGATCTGTCCCGCAGTGCCACACCCTATGCAGATATTGCCGCTCAGGTCGGCTGCTCCGAACAGGACGTTCTTGATCTTCTGCAGCGTTTGAAAGGGGATAAAATTATCCGCCGATTCGGTGCTACCCTGAGGCACCAGAAAGCAGGTTATGGCGCAAACGCCATGGTTGCATGGCGTGTTACTGAGGATCAGGAGCCTGAGAAAGTCGGTGAACTCATGGCCGCACGGCCTGAAATAAGTCACTGTTACCTGCGTCTGACTTATGAAGACTGGCCCTACAATCTCTACACAATGATTCATGGTAAAGGTCCGGACGACTACAGGAATGTTGTTGCCGAACTTGAAAAACAGACTGGGATTACCGATAACTGCATCCTTCGCAGTCTTAAAGAGCTTAAAAAGACCTCAATGGTCTATTTTGAGGAAAAGTAAATATAATAAATGATCGGGATTACCGTCTGATATCCCAGCATAACGTATAGCGCCATCGGCGGGACCGGATAAAAAGTCCGGGGGTAGTGAACCTTTTAAGAGAAGGTAATTCCTCTCACAGGCCCGCCGAAGGTACCTGATAAAAAGCGCTAGGCGCATCAAATTTCATAAGGAGTTTCGAATGGCTTCATCATGCGATCTTTTCAAACGGGCGCAGGAGCTGCTGCCCGGTGGTGTGAACAGTCCGGTAAGGGCATGTAAATCCGTTGGTTGCGAGCCGCTGTTTATCGAAAAGGCTGACGGCAGCCGTATGTGGTCTGTAGACGGTCAGGAACTTATCGATTTTGTCATGAGCTGGGGCCCAATGATGCTCGGTCACAACTATGCAGATATCACTGAAGCTGCCCATAAAGCAGTTGATCTCGGCTCAAGCTTTGGGGCTCCCTGCCCGGGCGAAATCGAACTGGCCGAAGAAATTGTGAAAATGGTTCCATCGATCGAGATGGTTCGCATGGTCAACTCCGGAACAGAAGCGACCATGTCTGCTCTGCGTCTGGCGCGTGGTATTACCGGTCGTGAAAAGGTTCTCAAGTTTGAGGGCTGTTATCACGGACACAGCGATTGTTTTCTTGCCAGTGCGGGGTCGGGAGTGGCTACTTTTTCCATCCCCGGAACTCCCGGCGTGCCCGAAGGGACCGTAAAGGATACCCTGCTTGCTCCATACAATGACCTTGAAGCCGTAAAGGTCCTTTTTGAAAAGGAAGGCAAAAATATTGCTGCTATCATTGTCGAGCCTGTAGCCGGTAATATGGGGCTTGTACTTCCTGCGAAAGGTTTTCTCGAAGGCTTGCGAGCAATTTGCGATGAACACGGTGCGCTGCTCATTTTCGATGAAGTTATCACCGGATTCCGTGTCACCTCCGGTGGTGTAGGCCCCAGATTCAATGTAGAGGCTGACCTGACAACCATGGGTAAGATCATCGGCGGCGGTTTTCCCGTAGGCTGCTATGGCGGTAAAAAGGAATACATGAGCCGCATTGCCCCCTGTGGTGATGTCTATCAGGCAGGAACTCTTTCCGGTAACCCGGTTGCCATGGCTGCGGGGATTGCAACTTTGCGGGCCCTGCAGAAGCAGGATTATGATGCTCTGGAAGCCCGGACTCTCAAGCTTGCCAAGGATATGAAAGCTGCCCTCGAGGAGAGCGGTTTCAAGGTTACCCTCAATCACATTGCTTCCATCTTTACCCTGTTCTTCACCGATCAGGAAGTGACTGATTTTGAATCTGCGAAAACCGGTGATGCAGAGCTTTATTCCAAGTTTTACCGCCACATGCGCGATAACGGTGTGAACCTTGCCCCCTCAAGCTTTGAGTGTACTTTCACTTCCTTTGCACATAGCGAAGCTGATTACGAAGCTACTCTGGAAGCTGTTAAAAGTTTTAAAGGTTAGCCGGATTCTGAAAATGTCCCCTATTTTTTTAACGGGACTGGCGCATTATCCGAATAGGCCGAATGGGCCGAATGGGATTTATTTTAAAAGATGAAATACGGGGGGAGGCAGCTCCTCCCGTATTTCTTTTGGTAGTTTAAATGAAAATGCGAGTAGCCGTATATGCTTTGACTGACAGAGGTGCTGACCTGGGTCGCCGCTTGGCTTGCAAGCTTGGGGCAGATTGCTTCATTTTGCACCGCTATGCTGCTGATGGAGACACCCCGTTCAAGTCGCTTACCGATCTGGTTGCCGATACGTTTTCCGCTTACGAAGGGCATGTCTTCATTGCCGCTTCTGGAATCGTTGTGCGCATGATTGCTCCTCACCTGAAAAACAAGGCTGAGGACCCGGCTGTCGTTGTGCTTGATCAGGGCGGGAAGTTCGCGGTCAGTCTTGTTTCAGGTCATCTGGGCGGGGCCAATGAGCTTGCCCGGCTGGTTGGTGATAAAATCGGCTCCGCTCCTGTGATAACTACCGCTACGGATTGTGCCGGAGTGCCGTCAATAGACCTTCTGGCACGTAAGGCCGGGCTGGTTATCGGTGATATAGGTTTAATCAAGCATGTTAATTCCGCTCTTCTGGATGGAGAGAAGGTTCCTTTTTATGATCCTGACAGTTTTTTGAATATATCGGATCTGGGAGATTTTTTTTATCCTGTTGAGAGTGTGGATATTCTGTCGGAATCAAGGTGCGGTATTATGGTTGGCTGGCAGAATGATGAAAAAGCAGAAACGGTATTACCCCTTTACCCGCGCTGTCTTACACTTGGGATAGGCTGCAGGAGGGGAGTTCCGGCAGGAGAGATCCTTGAGTTGGTTCATACGATGCTGGACCGGAACAGAATAGCTCTTGAGTCTGTTTTTTGCATCGGATCAATTGAAGCCAAAAAAGACGAGCAGGGGCTTATTGAAGCTGCTGACATTCTGGGGCTTGAGCTGAAATTTTATACAGCGGCGGAACTTGATGAAATCGACATTGCCAATCCTTCCGGGGTGGTAATGAAACATATGGGAGTCGGCGGCGTATGCGAAGCGGCGGCAATGAAAATGGCAAATGCGAAGGAAATACTGATACCAAAAACCAAAAGCGCGAGGGTGACTGCGGCTCTGGCAAAGGTTGTATCAAAGTAGTGGGGCTTGGCCCGGGGGATGAGTGTCTTCTGGCTCCGCAGGCCCGCCAGGCTATAATTGAATCTGATGCGGTGGTTGGTTATACAGGGTATATTAAACTTATTTCGGAAGAGCTACTTGCGGGCCGGGAAGTCATGTCTACAGGGATGATGGCTGAAGTGGAAAGATGTCGTAAGGCTGTTGAAACAGCTGTATCAGGCCGGAAAGTTGTTATGGTGTGTAGTGGAGATCCCGGAATTTATGCCATGGCCGGTCTTGTTATGGAACTGCTTGAAGCGGCTGATCTTTTTGGAAGGGTCGGTTTTGAGGTAATACCCGGAATTCCGGCCTTCTCGGCTGCCGCGGCATTACTGGGGGCCCCGCTTATGCATGATTTCGCATCTGTAAGCCTGAGTGATCTTCTTACCCCTTGGGAGAAGATTGAGAAAAGGCTGGAAGGCGCGGCTTCCGCAGATTTTGTGATAGCGATATATAATCCCCGGTCAAGAAAAAGGGCCGGGCACCTCAAAGATGCGCTCGAAATTATAAGCAGGTATCGTGATTCCGAAACTCCGGTCGGCATAGTTAACAGGGCTTACAGAGACGGCCAGATGGTTCAGGTAGTGAATCTGGGCAGTGTCAACGAAGACGATGTGGATATGCAAACGGTTCTGATAATAGGCAATTCTTCAACACGGGGTGTCGGAGGAATGATGCTTACTCCACGCGGTTACGCAAACAAGTATGACATCTGATTTGGCCCTGTATAAGTATTTGATACCGCTAATTTTAATAAGTCATTTTTTGTGACCATGCTTGACATGGTTTTTTATCTAAATTAAATCCACAAGAAGACTGTAATTAGGTTAACGTTATTCTTAAGGAGGAACTGAGGATGAAAAAGACCCTGCTTATCTGCATGGTAACAGCTGCTCTGGTATGCGCATTTGCTCTTCCCAGCCTGTATGCTGTTGATGCTCCCGGTGACATGGTTCTGAAAGCACCTGCCGGAGCTAAAATGAAAAAGTCTCCCGTTGACTTTTCTCACAAAGCTCACGCTGCAGTTGACTGTACCAAGTGTCACCACAACTGGGACGGCAAGTCTGAAGTGAAAAAATGTTCTGCTGAAGGCTGCCACGCTGACACCAGTAAAAAGGGTAAAAGGAAGCCTACTTCTTTCTACTCTGCGTTCCACGCTAAAACAGACTTCAGCTGTGTTGGCTGTCATAAGACTATGAAGAAAGCCAAAAAGGCTACCGGCCCCACTAAGTGCAGCGATTGTCACCCCAAGAAATAAGTTTCTTGATGCTTTAAGGGAAGGGGGCTTCAAGCCCCCTTTTTTAAATTTTTTTTATGGAAGGGTAGCTTATGAGCCCGGATTCACCGGAAAAACAGAGTAAGGATGAGGTCATTGACCTCGGCGATGTGGCTGAGGAGCTCACCGAAACCTCGGCAGCCGATGATCTTGACGCGAGCTTTGAACAGGAGCTTGAAGACCTTTTTTCTGAAGATCTGGAATTGGAAGAACCCGAGATGGTCTCCGAGGATGACTCGGACGACGTTCTGGTTCTTGATGACGTTGCTGAGGATGGCACTGACGAAGATTTGCTTGTTCTTGATGACGTCGCGGACGAGTCCGGTGAAGACCTTATCGAGCTTGACGATATTGTGGATGACTCTGGGGATGAAGATCTCCTGGTGCTTGACGATGTTGTCGAAGCTGATGATGAAGCCTTGGTTCTGGACGATGTTGTTGAGGACAATGCAGATGATGCAATTGAACTCGACGATGTTCACGAAGAGGCTGAAGACGAAGCACTTGTTTTGGATGATGTCGTTGAGGCGGAAGATGACGAAACTGTGCGTGAACTTGATGACGTTCTTGAAGATAGTGCCGATATCAGTCCTGCCCCGGCCGGGGAGGAGGATGCAGGTGATGTCCTCGATTTAGGGGAAGTTGCCGAAGAGGCAGACAATATTTCCGATCTCTCCGAAGCGGAAGCTGCAGAGCCGGTGTCCGCTGAACCTGAGGCCGAAGTCTCAGCAGCCACTGAAGAGGACGAAATTGATTTTGATCTCGGTGAAGCTGATGTACTTGGTGAAGGTGGTAATGAAGAGGGAGAGTTTGACGCTGAAGGACTTGATGATCTCATAGATGATCTGGGCGGTGCTGCCACTGTCGCTGAAGATGATGGCGGAATTGATGATCTTTTTGACGGCGACAGCGAAGTTGAAGATCTTGATAAGCTGCTTGATGAACAGCAGGGCGATGATACGGATGAGCTTGATGATCTGCTCGGTTCTGTTGAAGACGAGGTTGAGCTTGTTGATATCGGTGAAGACGTCCTGGCTGACGAAGACATTGAAAGCCTGCTTGGCGATGAGCAGGAAGAAATTGAAATTTCCGAAGAGGGACTGGAGCCTCTTGATGAATCCCCCGCAGCAGAGGAATCAGCGCCTGTCGTTACTGAAGTGGAGTCCGAACCGGTTGTGGATGCTGTTGAAGACGATATTGTGACTGATATAGAAACCGAGCCTGTTTACGATATAGAAAATCAGCCTTCAACTGAGTCTGAGATTGATCTTGTTCCTGAAGTAGATGAATCACAGGAAGATAAAGAGGTCATAGACATCTCAGCGGAAAAAGCTCCTGACCTTGAGTCTGTGCCGGAAACAGCAGATGAATCCATTGAGGAACCTGCCTCTGTTCCTGCTGAAGATAACTCAGGGATAGATTTCGCCGGTGATCTTGAGCTGGTGAATGACGATGATCTTGGTCTCGATGATGATGACATCGATCTTGGTGAACTGCTTGAAGATGCTGATATAGACTTTTCAGATTTTGAAGATGAGAATGAAGAAGATATTGAGGAGTCTGAAGAATGCCCGGCTGACCTGCAGGATGTTGCGATCAACTCAGCCAGAATTGAGGAGTTGATTGACAGACTTGATCTGCTTGAGTCCAGAATGCCTGACATTGATGCCATAATTGAGTCTCACTCAGGAGAGGAAGGGGAAGATTCAGTCGTAGCCGAGCTTGAAGAAAAAGCTATCTCCGCTGCAAAACGTTCTGAAGGTCTGGAAATTTCACTTAATGAAGCCAATGAGCGTATTGCTGCCCTTGAAGCCGCTCTTGAGGCCGCCACAGAGAAGGTATCACAGGTTGCTGCTTTGGAATCTTCTGTCGCCTCACTCAATGAGAACATTCAGACCCTGGAGGAAAAACTCTCCCAGGGCGTGGATGTTGATTCGTCCGTAAGCCAGAAGCTCAGCGAGGCTTTAAAACCTGAATCTGCCGCTGTTCTTTCCATTGCAACAATCGCTGCTGATGACATGGAAGAACGGGTTGCGGAAAAGATTCAAGTCGGATTGCGTGAAATTCAGGCTGAAACTGAGTCTCGAATTTCTGAAATGAAAGAGAAGTTGGATGAACTGCCTGATCCTGAGTCGAGGATAGCTGCTTTGGAAGACAAAGTCTCTGCGATTCCCGATCCGGAAGAGCGGCTTGCTGAGCTTGAAGCAAAACTTGAGCAGGTACCTGACCATGAACCCCGGCTTGCAGGCTTTGAGTCTCTCATAGAAGAAAGAGGTAATGCCGTTTCTGAACTGGAGTCCAGACTTGCCTCGACGGAGGAGAAGCTGGAAGAAGCTCCGGATATTGAGGAAATGGTCGGAAAGGTTCTCGAAAAAGAACTTGATCCTGATTCCACGGCTTTCTATCGTATTAAGAGCCGTCTTACTGAAGATATAGAAGATTACCTTGCTCCGCGTCTTGTTGAAAAAATAGATGAGATGAAAGGTGAGATAGAGGAGTCCTTCAAGACTACACTTGATGAAGTCCTTTCTGAGAAGCTTGAAAGGGCAGTTCCTGCCGAAGCTGCACGCATCATCCGTGAGGAAATTGCCGCTCTGGCTCGTGAACTGGAAGATTAGCTTCAATAAATTATAATAAAGATCGAATGGATCGGTCCGCCGGACTTTTGTCTGGCGGACCGATTTGATTTATGGGCGGGTGTTATTTTCAACACCGGATAATTGTTTTTCAGCCGTTATGCGGGTCGACTATTTGGGGGTCTCATGCTAAAGAGCCTCTCAAAAGAGTGGTGCTTAAAAGGTTTCATTCTTTTTACCCGCCCGGCGCCCTACCTGTGGAGGTCGTGGCCATTTCCCACCGGGCGGGGTTTTCAGCCAACGCAAGGATATAATATTATGGATAAAATTCAGAAGCAGGCTTTGCAGGTAACTAAGGAAATAGTTGTCAAATTTATTGAGGTTGGACGTATTTCCCCCAGTAATTTTTCCGAAAATTTCAGTTCTATTTATGCTGATGTCGTAGCTGCGGTTAAAGAGCAGCAGGATGTTCTCGCCGCTGAAGATAAGGGAGAAGCATAAATAGATGGTCGATTCATCTCATCAGGAGCATGGCAGAAAAGTCGCTGCCATGTTCGGCCGCATTGCCGGCTGGTACGACTTCCTGAATCATTTTCTGAGTGCCGGGCAGGATGTCTACTGGCGCTATCGGTTGGTCAAGCTTGTACGCCCAAAGAAAAACGGTCTTATTCTGGACCTTGCAGCCGGGACACTTGATGTGTCTGTTGAATTGATGCGCCAGTATCCTGATCAGAAAGTTCTGGCCATGGACTTTGCTTATCCTATGCTGCACTGTGGGAAGAATAAAAAGCTGGAAGGCAAAAAAGAATGGCGCAGCCGGGTGATCGCTCCTGTTCAGGCTGACGGCAAGAAGCTTCCCCTGCCTGATAATTGCCTTGACGGCGCTACAATCGCTTTCGGAATAAGAAATATACTTCCCAGAGAAGAAGCATACAGCGAGGTTCTCAGGGCGCTCAAGCCCGGTGCCCGTTTCTGTATTCTGGAGTTCGGTTCCGGAAGTAAGCGGATCTGGAAAGGTGTTTACAATTTTTATCTGAACAAGGTTCTGCCGCTGCTGGGCAAAGTGGTTTCCGGTGATTCCGGGGCCTATTCCTACCTTGCAGACACCATCCGCGCCTTTCCTGATGAGAGGGCTCTGGGCGAAGAATTACGCAAGGCCGGTTTCGGTCGCGTTATGTTTGTGCCCTTGCTTTCAGGAATTGTTTATATTCACGTTGCGGAAAAAAGTGATTAGGCTGCTGCTCAGAGTTCGGACAGCGATTGGCCGAAAGAGATGAGCAGCAGGCCGAATATCATCGCTATTAGCCCAAGGATTCGGAGCTGCCGTGGACCTCTTTCAATAATAGAGATCAGTATTCTGGGCATGCGCTCAGAAAAAAGAAAATACGGTATCCCTTCGATAATGAAGGCCAGACCTAAGGCGGACAGTAGAAAGGGCCAGTCAATGTGCATAATAAATGACTTGTATATGCGCTTTAAGATTCTGTCCACCCCCTTATCCGAAGAGTTGCTTTAGTAAAAATTTTCACAATCATTATAGTAAATGAAAACCGGGCAATCCCGGAGACTAAATATATGAGGATTATGTATTATGATCAGATTTGAAGATATTAAAGATAAGAAAACAACTGTCGGTGTTGTGGGGCTCGGGTACGTTGGCCTGCCTCTTGCGGTGGCTCTTGGCCGTCAGTTCAAAGTCCTCGGGTTTGACATCTCAGAGCAGAGGGTGAAAGAACTGCGTACCGGTTTTGACCGCACCAATGAAGTGCTTGAGAACGACTTCCATAATTATGTGGAGTTCAGTTGCGATCCCGCCGACCTCAAGGATTGTGGTGTGATAGTTGTTGCTGTCCCTACTCCTATTGACGAAGCACGCAACCCTGACCTTCGCCCGGTGGTCGGTGCCTCCAAGATGGTTGGCCAGTACATGTCTGAAGGCTGCATTGTTGTATACGAATCTACTGTTTATCCGGGACTGACCGAAGATATCTGCGTGCCTCTTCTGGAAGAAAATTCCGGGCTTAAATACGGAGAGCAGTTCGGAGTGGGCTATTCTCCCGAGCGGATCAACCCCGGTGACCGGGAGCATACGCTCCAGACAATCGTGAAGGTAGTCGCAGGTAACAATGATGAAGTTGCAGAGCTTCTGGACCAGCTGTATTCCTCGATTATCACAGCCGGGACACATCGGGCTTCCTGCATCAAGGTTGCCGAGGCCGCAAAGGTTATCGAGAATACTCAGCGTGACCTTAACATTGCGCTCATGAATGAATTGTCCATGATTTTCGATAAGATGGATATTGACACTCTTGATGTTCTTGAGGCCGCCGGAACAAAATGGAATTTCCTGCCGTTTCGTCCGGGTTTGGTCGGAGGGCACTGCATCGGTGTTGATCCCTACTACCTGACCACTAAGGCCGAGGCTATCGGCTATCATCCTCAGGTAATCCTTGCCGGGCGTAAAATCAACGACTCTGTTGGTAAATATATCGCTGATACCACTGTCAAACAGATGATCAACGGCGACAGTAAGGTTAAAAATGCCCGTGTGGGAATTCTGGGATTGACCTTCAAGGAAAATGTTCCTGATCTGCGCAACACCAAAGTTGTGGATGTCGTTGCAGAACTGGAATCTTTCGGTGTCAACGTTCTGGTTCATGACGCTTACGCTGATCCCGAGGAAGCTGTTGAGGAATACGGGCTCAAAACTGTTTCATTTGACGAGTATCATGACCTTGACGCTGTGATCCTTGCGGTTTCCCATGATGAGTATCGTAAGATCAGTCTTGATGAAATCAAAGGATGGTTCAGTTCCCCTGAGAAGGCCTTGATTATTGATGTTAAAGGTTTCTTCGATCGCGAAGAACTCAGGGAAGCCGGGATCAAGCACTGGAGACTTTAAAATTTGAAGCCGATTCTTCTCGTCACAGCAACAGTTAAGGAAATGAAATCCGCCATAGGCGGGATCATGAAACTGCCGCCACTGCCCCAGGGTAAACCGCTTGCGGTTGATCTTGGCGGGCGGTCCGCACTGTTGCTTGTGACCGGAATCGGAGTTGTGAATACCGCTTTTGCTCTTGGACAGGCTTTGGCAGTAAACAATCCGGGGATTGTAGTACTTGCCGGAGTCGCGGGGACTTTTGATCCCCTGAATTTCCCAGTGGGCAGTTCCTGCATGGTCTCTACTGAGATCTGGCCGGAGTACGGTCTCAAGACCGGGGATAAGGTTGACCCGAAAGGTATCGGGTTCAGTCTGGCTGAAATCAACGGCGAGGCTGTCTGGGACAGGGTGGGGATGCTGTCCGGTGAAAGTCTCGGTAATTCAGGACTTGACCGATTGGCAAAACTGCCCGAAGCTGTATCTTTGACAGTGAGCGGGGTTACCGCCACTGCTGATGCCGCAGCCAGATTCAGGAATGAATATGGGGCGGATCTGGAAAATATGGAAGGTTTTGCCGCAGCATATGCCTGTGCCCTTGAGGGAGTGGATATCTGTGAGCTGAGGGCCGTTTCTAACATTGTGGGATCACGGGAAAGCAGGGACTGGAATCTGCGCGGAGCTCTGGCCGAATTAGGCCGGGTCTGTTCCGGGCTGTTCAGGTAATTTTGTTTTGCATGATTCTCCTCAACCGGGATAATTCATACGCGGATGACTGAGTTATTAGCCTATTTTGAAAAAGAGTTGCCTCATATTAACGGTTTTATTGATGAAGAAACCGCTAAGCTTGAAGGGTTGGTTAAAGGAGTCGCGAGACATGTTCTGCTGGCTCCGGGTAAACGCATTCGCCCGGTTCTTACCATCCTTTCTGCAAGGGGCCTTGGGTACGGAAAAAACGACATCTATCCGCTGGCCTGCTCTCTGGAACTGCTTCATGCTGCAACTTTGCTGCATGATGACATTCTGGATGACGCGGATCTGCGCAGAGGGGTTGAAGCCTCCCACCTTGTTTTTGGTACTACTGAAACCGTTCTTGCCGGGGATGTCCTTCTGGCCCTGGCCAACCGCATCGGGGCTGAATACGGTAAAACCCGTATAAGCTCTATTCTTGCTTCCGGAATCATGGCCACTGCAGAGGGCGAAATCCGCGAAATTGCACATATTTCCGAGCCCTTGATGGATCGTGAAACCTATATGGAGATCATCATAGGCAAAACCGCGAGACTTATTGAGACTTCATGTCGCATCGGCGCTGCCCTTGCCTGTGATGACCGCAGTCTGGAAGACGCAGTCGGTAATTTCGGGCTCAATATGGGAATTGCCTTTCAGCTTGTTGACGATGCTCTTGATTATGAATCCCCGTCAAATGATACTGGTAAGCCTGAAGGTGGCGACCTCAGGGAAGGTAAAGTCACTTTACCTTTGATTCTTTATCTCGAAATGTTACAAGATAATGAGGCCGAAGAATTATTGGCCGGAATCAAGAACCGCACCCTGTCAGATGCTCAGCGCGAGAAAGTTCTGGCAGAAATCAGAAAGAATGAACTTGGCGTTAGAACAAGGCAATATGCTGCTGACTATATTGAGAAAGCGAAAGAATGCCTTGAACCTCTTCCTGACACGCACGAACTCATGGTGCTGAAACAGGCCGCGGATTTTGTATTGACCCGTAGCAAGTAGGTGTACGGCAACTGTAAAGGAGCAGCAGATGAGTCTGGATGAAATACTCGAATCTCCGAGGCTGATGATGAAACTCAGCTTTCCTCCGGTCATGCTTCAGCTTATGGAGGAGGCCTCTAAATCTGAGCCGGATTTTGCCGTTCTCGGTAAAATAATAAGCATGGACCCAGCTCTCTCAACCACCATCCTAACGCTCGTCAACTCTCCTTTTTACGGACTTTCTCAGGAAATTTCAGATCTTAAAAGGGCAGCCGTGGTTCTCGGAACCCGGGAACTGCTAAATCTTGCAGTAACAGTTTCATATCAGAAGCACATCAGCAGTAAAGTCGAGGATGACGATTACAAGATTTATAGTGACTGGATGCTGACTGTCTGGGGGGCAATAGCAGCTCAACTGATAGCTTCAAGAATATGTCCCGACCAGGCGGATAAAGTCTATCTATGCTGCCTGCTTAAAGATATTTCCTTATTGTTTCTGCGTTGTGCTGCTCCCAAGGAAATCCCCAGACTTGCTGAAATGGGCTCTGTCACACGTTCTTATCCAGGGCAGATAGAGGCTGAAACTGAAAACTGGGGTATGAATCACGGCGCTTTGAGCCAGCTTCTGCTGTCCAGATGGAAAATGAGTAATCTGGATTGCCCTTCGTTGCAGCACCATCATGCCATTGACTATATAGAAAGGTTTGATCTTCCCACCCAGTCTGTGATTCTCGCTACACGGTGGGCAGAGATGGAACTGGGTAACGATTCTGCTCCGTTCAATGTCCTCCAGTTTGAAGTTCAGTTACAGAATATACTGGGTATGGAAGAGGACGTGATCGAAGATTTCAGGGCTGTCTGCCGGACCAAATTTCAATCCATGCTGAAAATTATCGGTATGGATGAGGGAGCCGGGGAAGATCATTTCTACAACCACTCCATAAAAAGCCTGCAGTCCAATTATTTCATGAGCCTGGAGCTGCTTACTGCTGAGGGCGGCGTAAAATCCATTGCCAGAATAATTGCCAGGCATCTCAAACTCAGTTGGGACATTTTAGATTGGGAACTGGCTCTTAAATCTCCGCATAATGACAGCTATACCTTGTACAGGTCTGCTGAAACAGGAGTGGAGAAGGGTGATGGAAGTCATCCGCTTGATCAACTCCCCTGGTCAAAGCGCGGGAGTGGAATCGATATACATAGCCGTTCAGCGCTTTTTGGCCGTTTCAGGTATGCAGCCAGAGGATTATCCAGCAGTGAAAAGAAAAACCTTGAACTTTACTTCCAGTTTATCGGGCAGGCATACGAGCATTATTGCGCAAAGCAGCATCTCATAGAGGATCGTGCGGAAACACTTGAAAACCTTCCTCTTGGAGTTGCAACCCTTGATAGGCAGGGTAATCTCTTTGATATGAATGACGAAATGGTCCGTTTCCTGGGGGGAGCCACCGCTTCTGGCAAAAAAGATTTTGCCGAGTTGTTCAAGGAAGGTCTCGGGGTTGAACTTGGAAGAGGGTGGAGCAGCTTTATTGAAAGTGAAGAACGTCCCTCCTTCAGTAAAATAATGTGCGTCACTCTTCGTACAGGAGGGGTTCCCAAGGATGCCTGTATATATGTTTCTGCATACAGGCAGAAACGGGGCGAGGACAAGATGATTTCCGTGGTCATGGAAAACATCAGGGAAATTTCCGAGAGCCAGGTTCAGGCTCTCAAGCAGCGTGATTTTCTTGAAGGCCTCGTGGATTCGATGCGTGATGTTGTTCTCACTGTGGATAAGCGTGGAAATATAAATTATGCATCAGCCAGATTTTCGAAGATTTTTCTCGGCAGAAATATTTTTGATATAGCCACGCCCGGTGAGACTTTTACCGGTCGTTGGGGGCCCGAGATTTTTGATCAGAAAAAAACAGTTGTGGAAGTTCTTCTTAAAAGAACAGATACAGCCGGGCGTCCTTTTGAGCTTGCTGTCAACAGATTGGCTGGCCCCGGGGAGAGACATCTTATTGTCGCACGTGATCTGACCCATATTCGCAGACTGGAAGACAAGCTCAAGCGTCAGGCTATTTTTGACGGTCTTACCGACCTTTTCAACCATACACAGTTCAATACCTTGCTAAAAAGGGAAATGACCAGAAGCAGGCGTACCGGCAGGCCCATGGGGCTGCTCTTTTTTGATCTGGATGGTTTTAAACAGGTTAACGATACGAAGGGCCACCAGGCCGGTGATGAAGTTCTCAAATCCGTTGCGGATATCCTCAAGGCTGAGCTCCGGGCGGGGATGGATTTTCCCTGTCGTTACGGGGGAGATGAGTTCGGTATAATCATAACCGAGGTACGCTCCGAAGCTTTGGAAAAAATAGGGAACAGGATAAGACTCCGTATTGAAAAGAAATTTCGTGGCAAAGTAACCATCAGCGGCGGATTGACCCTGATCAGGGAGGAGGATTCCCACGATCAGATGCTCAACCGGGCTGACAGGGCCACTTACATGGCCAAGGATTCAGGCGGAAATGCATTGGTCTGGGCGGAATAAGCCCGGACCTTGTCTTTTATAACTATATTAGGGAGATGACCATGCTCTGGCGTGTTGAGGTCGCACTTAAAGACCATGTCCGTGATGTTCACGGACATAAAGTTTCCAACAAGATCGAAGAGGAACTCGGTATCGAGGCCGGAGAAGTCCGGACCATCAAGGTATATACTGTTGAAGGTCTTGAAAAAGACGAAATAGAAAAGGTACTTGAACTTGGTGTCCTTCATGACCCGGTATTGCATACTCCTGCTCTGGAACCGGCTGCAAAAGATTTTGCCTGGAACCTTGAGGTCGGGTTTCGTCCCGGAGTTACTGATAACGAAGGCCGTACCGCACAGGAGTCCCTCACACTGGTTCTTAAACCCGAAGATCCCGAGAAAATAAAGGTATATACTTCCACTCAGTACCTTTTCTCAGAAGATCTGGGGCTGGAGAAGGTCAGCCATATCGCCAGAGATCTGCTGGCAAACGAACTGATTCAGCGCTACGAAATCCGTTCAGCTGATGAATGGGTAAAGTCTCCCGGCTTTGAAGCCAAGGCTGCACGGGTTACAGGTAAAGCAAGTGATGAAGTGGCTGTCATTGATATCGCTTCCATGAGTGATGAAGAGATGATGGCGTTCAGTCGTGCTAATACACTTGCTCTGAGCCTTGAGGAGTTTCATTGCATAAGGGATTATTACACTGACCCCGAAGTTGTGAAGCAGCGCGAGGAAATGGGGCTTACCGCAAAGCCGACCGATGCTGAGCTGGAGGCTTTGGCGCAGACCTGGTCGGAGCATTGCAAACATAAAATTTTCAGTTCCAGAATTGACTACGAGAACAAAGAGACAGGTGTTTCATCCACTGTTGACAGTCTTTACAAGACCTGCATCATGAATACCACCAAAGAAATCCGCGCCGAAAAGGGCGAAGGTGATTTCTGTCTGTCCGTTTTCAAGGACAACGCCGGCGTCATCAAATTCAATGACAAAATGAATGTCTGCGTGAAAATGGAGACTCACAACAGTCCTTCCGCTCTCGACCCTTACGGTGGTGCACTGACCGGAATTGTAGGTGTCAACCGCGATCCTATGGGAACCGGGCTGGGGGCAAACCTTCTCTGCAACACTGACGTGTTCTGTTTTGCTTCTCCGTTTCATGAAGGCGAGCTTCCGCCCCGCCTGCTGCACCCGCGCCGTGTTTTTGAAGGTGTGCGTGAGGGTGTAGAGCACGGAGGAAACAAATCCGGTATCCCGACAGTCAACGGTTCCATTGTTTTTGACGAAAGATATCTCGGCAAGCCTCTGGTGTACTGCGGTACTATCGGAACTATGCCTGTTGAAGCTGCCGGCCGTCCCAGCCATGAAAAGAAAGCCATGCCCGGTGACATTATTGTCATGACCGGCGGCCGGATAGGAAAAGACGGTATTCACGGAGCCACTTTCTCTTCCGAAGAGCTGCATGAAGGATCTCCAGCAACAGCAGTCCAGATCGGCGACCCCATTACCCAGCGCAAAATGTACGACTGCCTGATGCGCGCTCGTGATCTCGGCCTGTACAATGCCATCACAGACAACGGAGCGGGCGGACTGTCCTCATCGGTCGGTGAAATGGCTGAAGACAGTGGCGGTTGTGATCTAGACCTCGCCAAGGCTCCATTGAAATATGATGGTCTGCAGCCCTGGGAAATTCTTGTTTCAGAGGCTCAGGAGCGCATGACCCTTGCTGTTCCGCCTGAGAAACTTGATGAATTTATGGAACTCGCCCGTGAAATGGATGTGGAGGCGACTGCACTTGGAACATATACCGACAGCGGTCTGTACAACATACGCTACGGTGATAAGCCTGTAGCCTGCCTGCGCATGGACTTTCTGCATGACGGTGTTCCCCAGATGAAACTCAAGGCTGTCTGGGACCGTCCTGAAATTGATTTCACCGGTGAGCCAGAGGTGGAGGACCATACCTCGCTGCTCAAGGATATGCTCGGAAGACTCAATATCTGCAGCAAGGAATATGTCATCCGTCAGTATGACCATGAGGTTCAGGGCAAGAGTGTCGTCAAGCCGCTGGTCGGTGAGCAGGAAGACGGTCCGGCTGACGCAGGTGTGCTGAGACCTGATTTTGATTCTGACAAAGGGCTGGTTGTATCACATGGTATCTGCCCCAAATTCTCAGATTTGGACACTTACTGGATGATGGCCAACGCCATTGACGAAGCTATCCGCAACGCTGTTGCTGTCGGCGGTGACATTACTCACATGGCCGGTATCGACAACTTCTGCTGGTGCGACCCTGTTCAGTCCGAGACTACTCCGGACGGTCATTACAAGCTTGCGCAGCTTGTGCGTGCCAACCAGGCTCTGTCCCACTTCTGCCGCGCTTTCGGTGTTCCGTGTATTTCCGGTAAGGATTCCATGAAGAATGACTACAAGGGCGGAAATGTCAAGATTTCCATTCCCCCGACCGTTCTTTTCTCCGCAGTGGGAACCGTGCCTGACATCAATATGTGTGTGACATCCGACTTCAAGCAGGCCGGCGACTTTATTTATATTCTCGGTATGACCCGCGATGAAATGGGCGGTTCCGAAGTGGCTTCCCAGCTTGGTTTCAGTCACAACAAGGTCCCTCATGTTGAGGTGCTTACCGCCAAGAACCGTTACATAACCTTGAATCAGGCAATGCGTCAGGGACTGGTTAGCGCCTGTCATGACCTTTCTGATGGCGGGCTTGGAGTAGCTCTGGCAGAGATGTCCATCGGCGGACGCATCGGCTGCGAAGTAGACCTCAGATCTGTTCCTACCGAGTACGGCATGTCCACCCTGTCGGTTCTTTACAGTGAATCGGCATCCCGTTTTGCTGTAACAGTAGCACCGGAAAACGCGAACAGGTTCGAAGAGCTTTTCGCCGGGCAGATTTGTCAGCGGATAGGTATGACCACCGGTCTTAATTCCTTCGGACTTTCAGAAGGGTCCGATGGTATTGTGAGAAGCAAAATTCACGAGCTTGCACATGCCTTCAAGGAAACTCTGAACTGGTAGATTTAGATTCGTATAAGTTTGTAAAGGCCGCGTCACATAAGGGATGCGGCCTTTTTATTGTTCTCTGAAAAAACTCTAAACTGTAACTTATTCGTGGGTTAGTTACGGGCCTCTCTCCTTATTAAATAGGCAAAAAATAACGCCAGTCTCGACGCAGGCAATGCGAGAGTTTCAGGAGGATTTTTCCATGAGAGGTACTAACGTGAGGGTGGACCTGCACGTTCATTCTAAATTTTCAACAAGGCCTTCCCAGTGGATTCTGCAGAAACTGGGGTGTCCTGAAAGCTTTACCGAGCCGTTGAAGATTTATGAAAGAGCCTGTGCCCGTTCCATGAACATGGTCACCATAACGGATCACAACACGATCAACGGCAGTCTGGAAATCGCTCACCTTGATAACGCTTTTGTCAGTGAAGAGATTACAACTTACTTCCCTGAAGACGGATGCAAGCTACACGTTCTGGCTTATGATATCACTGAAGAGCATCATAGGGAGTTCCAGAAAGTCCGTGAGAATGTCTTTGAACTTGTTCCCTATCTGAGGGAGCAGGGGATTGTCCACGTGCTGGCCCACCCATTGTTTGCGGTAAACGAGCGTCTTAAACCTGAACATTTCGAGATGGCACTGCTTATGTTCAATACCCTTGAACTGAACGGTACCCGTGATGAAATGCAGAATGACGCCCTCCGCTCAATCGTAAACAGCCTGACTCCCGAAAAAATAGATCAACTCGCCAATAAGCATGATATCGAACCTTATGGTGAAACTCCCTGGGTCAAAGGGTTGACCGGTGGATCTGATGATCATTCCGGTATCAATATAGCTCGCGTCTACACTGAATTCGTAGATTGTAAAAGCCCTCAGGAAATGCTCAAGGCAGTGGCACAGGGGCGCGGAATGGTGCAGGGAAATCCCGCGACACCGCATACTATGGCTCATAATCTGTACGGTATAGCCTACCAGTTTTATAAAAGCCATTTCGACATCAATAAACTGAAACGCTCGGCAGAATGCTTTCGGTTCATGGATAATGTTCTGGATCCCGGAGACAAAGAGGACCCTACTCTTCTGGATAAATTGCAGAATTTCATCTACCGCCAGCGGTCAAAGAAATATTTTGAAACCTCGGATTCTGTTCAGGCAGCGCTGCTGCGTGAAGCTAACCGCATCGTTTTAACCGATGAGGGAGCGAGGAAAGTCAGCGGCGGCTTTAAAAACAAACCTGAAGAACTTGAGGAAGAATGGTTCCGGTTTGTGGGTAATGCAACTGACAAGGTTCTTTCCGGACTGGGAGATAAAATAATAAACAGCGCTTTAGGCGCTAATTTTTTTGACGTTTTTCATACCGTTGGCGCTGCAGGTTCTCTGTATGCCCTCCTTGCTCCGTACTTCCTCTCCTATGGGCTTTTCGCGCGTGAACGTGAACTCGCCCGCGATTGCATGCTGGCCTTCAATCTGGATGATCCTCTAGGCGCAGAGACTAAGATTGCTCATTTCACCGATACTTTCAGTGATGTGAATGGAGTTGCTCTGACCCTGCAGCATCAACTGGATGTTGCACGCAAGCATGATAAAAAGCTGACGGTCGTAACCTGCGGTGCTGATAAAGGTGGAGAGCAGGTAGTTAATTTCAATCCTGCCGGAGAATTTGATCTTCCCGAGTATCCTGAACTCTCTTTTAAATATCCTCCGTTCCTTCGGGTTCTGTCGCATTGTCTGGAAAACAACTATACCCTGCTGCATCTGGCAACTCCGGGGCCTGTCGGTCTCGCAGGTCTGGCCGTGGCCCGCCTGTTGAAACTCCCGGTTCACGGTACTTACCATACAGCTTTTCCGCAGTACGTAAGGGCATTCACCGATGACACAGGCCTTGAAGATATGGCCTGGAAGTTCATGATCTGGTTTTACAATCAGATGGATACTGTTTTTGTTCCTTCTGAGGCAACGGGTGATGAATTGGCGGCGAAGGGCGTTGATGTCGAAAAGATCAAGGTTTATCCTCGGGGAGTGGATATACACCGCTTCACACCGGAGAAGCGTAACGGTTTTTATAATGGAAGGTTCAAGGTGAAGGAACCTACCAAGCTCCTTTACGTTGGCCGGGTGTCACGGGAAAAGAACCTTGATATTCTTACCGAGGCTTTCAGGACAATTTCGCCCATGCGGCCTGATCTTCATCTGGTGGTTGTAGGTGACGGTCCTTATCATGAGGAAATGCGGAAGCGGCTTGAAGGGAGACCCGTTACATTTACCGGTTATCTGGAGGGTGAAGAACTTGCCCAGTGTTATGCAAGTTCCGATGTTTTCGTCTTTCCGTCAGCAACGGACACCTTCGGCAATGTGGTACTTGAAGCTCAGGCTTCCGGTCTGCCTGTTATAGTCACCGATTTCGGTGGTCCCTGCGAGAATATAATCGAAGACAAAACCGGACTGATTGTGGAAGCCGGAAACGCTGACGCGCTTGCCCGGGCCATTGTCCGTATCAGTGACCATCCCGAACTGTTACAGTATATGAAGCATAGTGCCAGGGCTTATACCGAAGAAAGGTCTTTCGATGCCGAATTCCTTAAGACATGGACCATGTATGAAAATCTTTCGAGGCGAGGTGTAATGCAGCAGTAGAAGGATGGAAGTTACAACTTTATTTACTGTCGATTGAAATCCTGACTGATTTTAAGAGTTTTCTTGTCATAATTTTGAACCGCAATACCTGAAATGGTGTTGCGGTTTCTTATTTGAATCTGAACTGTCTTTCATGCGCCTTGCCGAATATAAATAAAATGGGAAAAGGCCGACTATGGTGGATGTAGCATCCGGAGTGTGAAACCTGACTCATGATTGCACAGGATTGTTGTTACGCCGGGCATAAAAAAAGCCCGGAAGCTTGCGCTGCCGGGCCTTATGAACTTTTGTGTCTGAAGAAGAATTAATCTTCGTCTTCTTCCACTGCGTCAGTGATTGCGCATTCGGTGGTCAGAAGCAGACCGGAAACAGAAGCTGAGTTCTGCAGTGCGATGCGGGTAACCTTTTTAGGATCAATTACGCCAGCAGCGATGAGGTCTTCGTAAACACCTGTTCCGGCGTTAAAACCGAAACCATCGGTTCCTGCTGCTACTTTTTCCACAACAACAGAGCCTTCGAAGCCTGCGTTTTCAGCAATCATGCGCAGAGGCTGCTGGGCAGCACGGCGGATGATGTTGATGCCTGCCTGTTCGTCATCGTTGCCGGGCTTGAGGTCGTCGAGAACCTTGGCACAACGTACGAGAGCGGTACCACCACCGGCAACAATGCCTTCTTCCACAGCTGCGCGGGTTGCGTTGAGAGCATCTTCCACACGGGCTTTCTTTTCTTTCATTTCAACTTCAGTAGCAGCACCGACTTTGATTACTGCAACACCGCCGACCAGCTTGGCGAGGCGTTCCTGAAGTTTTTCACGGTCGTAGTCAGAGGAAGAATCAGCGATCTGAGATTCGATCTGCTTTACGCGGCCCTTGATTTCATCAACGGAACCAGCGCCGTCTACGATAACGGTGTTCTCTTTGTCCACACGTACCCGCTTTGCGGAACCGAGACCTTCGACAGTCATGGCTTCGAGGGAAAGGCCGATATCTTCGGAAACAACAGTCGCACCGGTGAGGGTTGCGATGTCTTTGAGCATTTCCTTGCGGCGGTCACCGAAGCCGGGAGCTTTGATCGCGCAGACATTGAGGTTGGAGCGGAGTCTGTTTACAACGAGAGTTGCAAGAGCTTCGCCGTCCACGTCTTCAGCTACGATGAGCAGGGGACGGGACATTTTGAGAACCTGCTCAAGGATGGGGAGCAGTTCTTTCATGTTGGAGATTTTTTTCTCGCAGAGGAGGATCATGGGATCTTCAAATTCGCAGACCATTTTATCAGTGTCGGTTGCGAAGTAGGGGGAGAGGTAGCCGCGGTCGAACTGCATACCTTCAACAACGTCCAGTTCGGTCTTCATGGACTTGGCTTCCTCAACGGTGATGACGCCTTCCTTGCCTACTTTATCCATAGCTTCAGCGAGAATTTCACCTATGGTGGAATCGTTGTTGGCGGAGATGGTTCCGACCTGAGCGATTTCAGCTTTGTCGCGGGTAGGTTTGGCCAGTTTGCCGAGTTCTTCAACCACAGCTTCAACAGCAGAGTCGATACCGCGTTTGATGGACATTGGGTTACGGCCGGCAGCTACGAGCTTTACACCTTCAGCAAAGATGGACTGGGCGAGTACGGTAGCGGTAGTGGTTCCGTCACCAGCGATATCGTTGGTTTTGGAAGCAACTTCCTTAACCATCTGTGCGCCCATGTTCTCGAACTTGTCTTCAAGGTCGATTTCCTTTGCAACGGTAACACCGTCTTTGGTGATGGTGGGAGCGCCCCAGGATTTTTCAATCACAACATTACGACCTTTGGGGCCGAGAGTAACTTTTACAGCTTCGGCGAGAGTATCAACACCTTTTTTGAGGCGGTCACGTGCAGTGACTTCGAATTCGATAGATTTAGCCATTTATTGATTCTCCTGAATAGAAAATGTGTTGAAAGAATTGGGTTATTCTACAATTGCGAGGATTTCTTCTTCGCGCATGATGATGAACTCGTCAGCATCGATCTTGAGCTCATTGCCTGCGTACTTGGCAAAAAGGACAACATCACCGGCTTTGACGGTCATGGCATTGTTGTCTTTGCCGGGGCCAGCTGCGACTACTTCGCCTTTCATAGGTTTTTCCTTGGCGGAGTCGGGGATGATGATGCCACCGGCGGTTTTCTGCTCGGTTTCCAGACGCTTGATGAGAACACGATCCTGTAACGGCTTGAGATTCATTTGTTCCTCCAGAATAGAATAATCTTTTGTTGTGATAATAATAAGTAATCCGCGTGGATGGGCGGATCAGACTTTTAAATTTAATGTCCGCTCAATTCTGCGGTACAGAGGCTTCGCAAGGGAAGCTGCTTATAACTAAGACAGTGGGAAAAGATGTCAACACTGTAGGCAAAAAAAATGCTCAAAAAAGTATCAAATAGACTTTTTGAAAGAAATATCGTTAATTCTTGATGTTATTTTAAGATAAGGTCTGGAAAGACTTGACAAGGCTCCGTTATTCCTTGTAGTCCGCCACTTCCGACCAGATTTTGCCCCCTCCTGCTGTTTTGCGGGATTAAAGATTCGTAGATGTGTTTCTGTTAATAAAAATCTCATCCAGTTAAGATTTGGCTTAGACTATGGCTTTTTCTTTCTAACTGGTGTAGTGGCTTCTGAGGGGACGGATTGCCGCCAATGAAGCGGCCTAAAATTATTTTGAAGGAGTAAATTATGAGTAAGACTGTTCTTGTTAAGAAAATCCGGGAAAAACTCGACCTGAGCGCGAAAGACGCCGCAGCTGCACTGGACGGAGTTCTCGGTGCAATCGAAGATGGCCTCAAAGAAGAAGGTAATGTTACCCTTACAGGTTTCGGTACTTTCAAGACCGTAGAGCGTTCCGCTCGCACCGGCCGTAACCCCCAGACCGGTCAGGCCATTGAAATCCCTGCTTCTCGCGGTGTAAAATTCACCCCCGGAAAGTTCCTCAAGGACGCAGTGAAATAGTCTCTGATAATTTTGACTGTTAAAAGCCGCTTCCGGAACATTCCGGAAGCGGCTTTTTTTATTAGCTGAAAAATGTCATGCGACTTAGCCGGAATTCCTGTAGCCGCATCTTAAAAATCATGGAGAAAACGACAATGGTATCGCTATGGGACAAACCCTTCGGTTATAAACATGTGCTTAATATAAGTATGCCTCTGGCAGTAAGTATGGCTTCTACCACTGTGATGCAGGTGACTGACCGCATTTTTCTCGGTCGGTATTCTGTTGAGGCTATTGCCGCGGCTTTGCCTGCTGGTATTCTTGCTTTTCTGTTCATCTCATTTTTTATGGGTGTGGCTAGCTATATTAATGTATTCATAGCGCAATATACAGGGGCGGCTAGACCTGAGAAGGTCGCTGTCAGCCTCTGGCAGGGCATATACTTTTCACTGATCGGGTGGGCCATTCTGGCTTTGATGGCCTACTCCATGACTCCGGTTCTGGTCAGGGGCGGGCATCCGCCTGAGGTTCTTGAGCTTGAGATCCAGTATTTCAGGATTCTTATGCTCGGAGCAGGCCTGCCGGTTCTCGATACCGCTTTATCCGGTTTCTATTCCGGGCGAGGGCTTACAAGAGCGGTTATGATTGTGAACATGGTCGGAGCGGTAGTGAACATCCCGTTGGACTATGCTTTGATCTACGGAGCAGGGCCTTTTCCTGAGCTGGGGATAAGGGGGGCGGCAATTGCCACTGTCGCAGCCTGGGCTCTTATTGTCCTGATTTATTGCTGTCTGATTTTTCGAAAACGGAATGAAGAACGGTTCCATACCAGAAGTCGATGGCATTTCGATGCTGATCTGTTCCGCAGATTCATTAAATATGGTCTTTCGAACGGGGTTCAGTTTTTTCTCGATATTTTCGCGATCACTTTTTTTGTATACATGGTAGGCAGGCTCGGAACCATAATTCTGGCAGCGAGCAATATAGCACTCTCCATAGACGGAATTTCTTTTTTTCCGGCCTATGGGATCTCTGTGGGCGTGAGTACGCTGGTCGGGCAGGCAATAGGAAAAGGCAGGCCTGATTATGCCAGAAGGGCCACCATGTGCGCTTTTCACATAACATGTCTGTGGATGCTGTTCATGGGGGCAATCTACATGATTTTTCCGGACGCCCTGATCTCACTTTTTCGTCCTGATGAGCTCAATGACCTGCAGTTTGAAGAAGTATTGGTCCATGGCCGCGTTTACCTGCTTTTCATGGCAGCATATATTTTGTTTGACGGCATGGCCCTTGTGTACTCCGGAGCCCTCAAGGGAGCCGGAGACGTAGTTTTCATCATGAAGACAATCGGATTGGTGTGTCTTTTCCTTATGGTTATCCCCTGCTATGCCGGTGTTGAGATACTTCATTGGGATGACCGCTTTCTGTGGAGTATTTTTACCGCGTATGTGATGGTACTCAGTGTGGTATTTTATTGGCGCTTCAAGGGTGGAGAATGGGAAAAAATGAAAGTCATTGAATAAGAAACGCCGGAGCTGCAAATGCGGCTCCGGCGTTTTTCGGGTATTTAAGGAGTGCTCAGGATTCCTGACTGAGCATGAGCATTTCAGGCCGGACTTTCTGGAGGAAGCCATAAGCGAAGGCGCAGATGAATCCTTCAATGATCATTACCGGAATGTGTCCGTATATAAGCATTCTGGAGGCTGAAGCAAAGCTTTCGTCAGTAAAGGACAGGGCCAGTGCTGTCAACACGGATGAGGCAGCTATAGAAAGTGCGCCGCACAGAAATGCCCCGATGCTGACACTTGCCCCAGTCCTGCTCAGCAATGGCCGGAACAGGTAGTGGCAGGCTACAGCAGGCAGTGCCATTGTCGCTGCATTAACTCCGATTACAGTCAATCCACCATATTGAAAAAGAATTGCCTGCAGCAGTAACCCCGTCAGAATTGCAGGGAATGCCGCCCACCCCAGAAGAAGTCCCATAAGTCCGCTCAAAATAAGATGCGCGCTTGAAGGTCCAATCGGCACATGAATAAGCGATGCAATGAAGAAAACCGAAGAAAGCAGAGCAACTGAAATCAGCTTTTCTGAATCCATTTTTTTCAGGCCGATGATTGTTCCTGCGACTGTGACTGCTGCTCCTGTCGCCAGCACAGGAAGAGAGAGAACTCCTTCAGAGATGTGCATTATAAATCCTTTTTTTTAGCCGTGAAATAGTTGCTCTTAATCTGATCTTGAGAGCACTTTGTGCATACTTATAAATAAAGTATAGCACGCAACTCTCAGTGTCAAGAAATCCAAGAGCTCACTATTGAACCTTGGAGGCTGAGAGTAATGGCCCCAATGTGAGTGACGGTAAAATGGCACAATGAACATTTGCGATATGTTTTTTTAATACATTGTCCCCATTAATAGAGGCTTTAGGATATGTGGTATGTAAGTTGCTTTTTATTCCCATAGGAGGAAAAAAATGCACAAAAAAAGACTTTCAGAAAAAGCTATTCCAATACTTTTTGATGTAGTCGTCTGGGGTGGGTTTGCAGCCTTTTTATTCGCCTCATTTATTGCCTGCCAAACCCTGATCGATAGATTTCCGGGACAGGTAAGTAAACTGATCGGGATTTTGCAGAATTTTATGGCATGATGTGGCGTGTAGGATGATCCCTTTGTCTATTTAGGGTGAAGGGATTGTTGATTCTATGTCTTTAAAAAAGAGCCGCCTTGACTTTATGGTTTAAAGAGCTAGACTCTTCTTATTGAAAATGAATACGCATATCAATTAAGAGGAGGAAATATGCAAGACCTGCTGGTTTTGGTTATTATAGGTGTCGCTGCCGTGTATTTAGGCTGGAAGTGGTTTGGTAAATCGGGGTCGTCTTGTGGTTGCGGTTGCGATTGTTCGGCTGCTTCAAGCTGCAACGATGATTCTTGTTCAGATAAAGCTCAAAACAAGGGCGATATACAAAAGTAGTAAAAATATTAAAAAACAAGTTGTTACAAGATTTCTATCCTTTTGAGAGCATCAGAAGGATGAGTCTGAAAAGGACATGGAGAGAGGCGTTCATTAGAATCGCTCTCTCCTTTTTTTATATGTTTTATTGCGCATAGGAGACAGCGAAGGTATGGCCATACAAAGCTTAAAAGGATTGCTTTAGTCAGCTGGAGGGGATCGGGGAAAGCATTTAAATACCTTCAGGCTGCTTAATTTATGGGGGAGTTTTTGTGCAAATATCTACAATGTCGGTGGGTATTTGTTCATAAGCGCAAGCTAAGTGAGTGTTAAAAACAAAAATGTTAATTCGTGCTTTCCTGTAAATGCATAAATGTTGTTTTGTGCTCAAAATAGCGTTCGTTTGTGAACTTTTTAACACATCAGATGGGTTGTCTTCAAAATTGAGAGTGGTGCTGAAACTGTACTCAAATTAAGCTGAAGTAAAAATACATAGACATATAAAACTTATTTATTTCAGTGTCTTAAATCAAAAAAATGCAAAAAGTATTCAAGGCATGTAAAATGGATTGATGTCTCAAAATAGTCTAATTTTTTAGTTTAGCCGTTAAAATATTTTTTAGCCACTCTTTTTTGCTGAAATTGTCAGAGTAATGTGTTACAAGACTTTACTTTCAGCTCGTCACATTGCCGCACAAAAATATCTGGCTAGACGAAAATGTTCTCGTAATATACTGGTTTCCATTAAAATTTGGGCTTAACAAGAATGACCGACTGCAGGCTTTCCGGCCTGTTGTAATACTTTTCATTCTCAAACCATAGGGAGGGGAAGTGGCCAAGAAAAAGATTAGGTTCATGTGTACCGCCTTCCGTGACGGCTTTCAGTCCGTGTACGGAGCCAGGGTCAAGACCGATGACTTTCTGCCCGCAGTAGAAGCGGCCAGAGAAGCAGGTATCAACTGGTTCGAAGCAGGCGGAGGCGCACGATTTCAGGCCCTCTATTTCTATTCCAATGAATGTGCCTTTGATATGATGGACAGGTTCAGGGAGACCGCAGGTCCTGATGCCGATCTTCAGACGCTTGCCCGCGGGGTGAACGTTGTCGGACTTGAGTCCCAGCCAAGCGACGTCATCAAGGCCCACGCCGATCTTTTTGCCAGACATGGCATAACCACAATCCGAAATTTTGACGCACTCAATGATGTCAATAACCTGATCTACAGTGGTCAGTGTATTGTTGATGCCGGACTGAAACACCAGGTAGTAGTCTCCATGATGGAGCTCCCTCCCGGATGTTCCGGTGCTCATGATGCCTCGTTTTACGAGAAAACTCTGCGCCAGATCATGGACGCGGGCATTCCTTTTGATTCTGTATGCTTCAAAGACGCTTCCGGAACATCCACTCCGGCCAAAGTCTACGAGACTATAAAGGCTGCAAAAAAGATGCTTCCCGAAGATGTCATGCTTCATTTCCACACCCACGAGACAGCCGGTATCGGCGGTCTCTGCTATCATTCGGCAATTGAAGCCGGTGCAGACGCGATTGACCTCTCCATGGCACCCGCTTCAGGCGGAACCTGTCAGACAGATATAATCACTATGTGGCATATCCTTCGCGGCACAGATTACACAATCGACATTGATATCGACAAGATTATCAAGGCCGAGGATGTTTTCCGTGACTGTATGAAGGATTATTTCCTGCCGCCTGAGGCAACACAGGTGGATGCAATGATCCCCTTCAGCCCAATGCCCGGCGGAGCGTTGACCGCTAACACCCAGATGTTGCGCGACAACGGCCTGATGGACAAATACCCCGAAATCATCCGGGCCATGAGTGAAGTGGTCCGCAAGGGTGGATTCGGTACTTCCGTAACCCCTGTTTCCCAGTTCTATTTCCAGCAGGCGTTCAACAACGTCATGTTCGGTCCCTGGGAAAAATTTGCAGATGGCTACGGTAAAATGGTGCTCGGATACTTTGGCAAGACTCCGGTTGAGCCTGACGCCGAAGTTGTAAGACTTGCTTCCGAGCAGCTGGGACTTGAGCCGACCAAAAAAACTCCCCTCGAAATCAACGATGCCGATCCTACCAAAGGACTCGAACCCGCCCGCGAAATCTGCAAGAAAGAAGGTTTCGAACTTACCGATGAAAATGTTTTCATCGTGGCGACCTGTAAAGATAAGGGTGTGAGCTACCTCAAAGGTGAAGCTCGAGTCGGCATCCGCTATAAAAAAGATGTTGAAGCTGAGCAGCTCAAGAAGCTCGGAGCTTCTGTTGGTGGTGGTTCCGGATCCGGTCCGGTTAATGTGACCGTCGACGGCCAGTCCTACACTGTTAATGTTGATGGATCCACTGCAACCATAAACGGCAAATCCTTCAATATCGGCGCGGGTGATGCTGCTGCAACCGCTGGCGGTTCTGCCGCTCCGGCAGCAGGTGCCACCGAGCCGGTAGCTGCTCCCATGCCCGGATTGATAATCCGGACTGCTGTTGAGCCCGGCAGTGCCGTTCAGGAAGGCCAGACCATTCTGGTTATGGAAGCCATGAAAATGGAAATGGAAGTAAAGGCGCACAAGGCCGGAACTGTAACCTCTTTCGCTGTTACCGCGGGAGATCAGGTGCAGCAGGGTCAGCCTCTGGCTCAGATGACCGTTTAGACCGTCAACACTTAACCGCAAAAGGAGATTCCAAATGCAACAAGTGTTGTTCAGTTGGGACAACGTGGTTGCCGGTAACGGTATCGCAATTTCCGTTACGGGAATGAGCATCGTTTTTGTGGCCCTGATTCTGGTCAGCCTTTATATAGCGTTGCTTCCGAAACTCGCCGCGTTCTTAAACAAGATAATTCCGCCTGCAGCCCACAACCACGGTCCGGTAGCCAATGCTCCGGCACCCGATGTCAAAGCAGGGCCGTCTGAAGCGGAAATTGTGGCTGCTGCTGTGGCGTATCTGCATAAAAACAAGGGCTAGACGGACGTTATGGATATACTTCTTCACTTCTTTAACACTACTGGCTTTGCCGAAATGACTCCGGGCAACTTCATCATGATTGTCATCGGGATCGTTTTTATTGCTCTGGCCATTATCAAGGATTATGAGCCGCTGCTTCTTCTGCCCATCGGGTTCGGTGCTGTTGTTGGTAACATCCCTTCCATCGCCGGGATGCCACTCAGTGTTTATGACGAAGGCAGCGTTCTTTATTATATCTACTTCGGAGTCAGCAAAGGGATATTCCCGCCCCTGATCTTTCTGGGCATCGGAGCCATGACCGATTTTTCGTGCATGCTTTCCAACCCGCGGCTCGTGTTACTCGGAGCTGCTGCCCAGATGGGTATTTTCGGTACCCTTATCGGAGCCATGTATATGGGCTTCACCCCTGCTGAAGCAGGGGCAATCGGTATCATCGGCGGGGCGGATGGGCCTACGGCCATCTTCCTGTCTTCAAAGCTGGCACCTCATCTTCTTGGTGCAATCGCCATCGCGGCTTACTCATACATGGCTCTCGTGCCTGTAATACAGCCTCCGATCATGAAGCTCATGACCAGTAAGAAAGAGCGTCTCATCCGCATGAAAGCGCCTCGTGAAGTTTCCACCCGTGAAAAAATTCTTTTTCCGGTGGGGGGCTTCATCATTACCGCTCTCATTGCTCCGGGCTCTCTTGCTCTGGTCGGTATGCTTTTCTTCGGAAACCTTCTCAAGGAATCAGGAGTAACTGAGCGTCTCGCTGAGACCGCGCGTACTGCCCTGATTGACTCCGTCACCATCCTGCTTGGTTTTTCAGTGGGAGCATCCACTCAGGCACAGACCTTCCTTACTCCGGACAGTCTGTTGATTTTTGGCCTTGGTGCAGCATCCTTCTGTGTTGCTACTGCCAGTGGTCTGGCTTTTGCCAAGCTGATGAACGTGTTCTCTAAAGAGAAGATCAATCCGTTGGTCGGGGCTGCCGGTGTTTCTGCCGTGCCTGACTCCGCCCGTGTTGTACAAATGGTCGCCCGTGATGAAGACCCGCACAACTTCCTGCTGATGCACGCCATGGCCCCCAACGTAGCCGGGGTTCTTGGTTCCGCAGTCGGTGCTGGTGTGCTCTGGTCCGTTCTGGCGATGTAAGGAAAATACTGTGATTCTTTTTGCCGCTCGAAAGATGCTTACAACACGCAAGCGTACATCTGCGCCTGCTGCTAAGATAATGATGAAAGCGGGCAAAAATAAGATGGCGGTATTTTAACGTAAAAACAAGGCGCATTCTCAAAATTGAGAATGCGCCTTTCTAATTGCAGTCTCTTTTACTAGAGGCGGTTTCTAGAGTATAAATTGTGGGAAAACATTTGCAATGGCCGACAGGGAACTGCTTTCCAGGGAATAACCTTTATTTTTAAATGGTGAATGAGCAGTGGCAATTTATTGCAAATGGAGTTACAGGCCGATAAAAACATGAACGTTGGCGTTATAATGGAATTTGAAAGCTCACAGGGAATGCCTAGGGCATGAGCAGCAGATTTCTCGCAGACGTTTTTTTAGCGGCCTGTAAATAAAACATATAACAAGTCGATCAGGGACGGCTTAAGGGAGCCGCCAGACTAACATTCTCTTTGGAGGACAATTTGGCCAGTCAGTCAACCTACGAATTCTACAAAGATGACCTTTCCAAAATTCCGCCTCTTCGCGCTATTGCGGAAACTCTTCTTGCTGATAAGAGAGTCCGAAAGGTAAGTGCGGCAGAAGCTTACGAACTTGCACGCAAACAGTGGGATGTGATGGAAACAGACCATCCTATATATCCTGAGGCGGCAAAACGTTTGGGTCTGCCTGAAGGTGCAAAGCTGCTCAATCATTGCCATGGTAAGATTGTCGGCCGCACAGCAATGGCAAGACGTTTTTACAACAAGCTCGGCGGGCCTGACCAGCGCAAGGTTCTTGGTGACCTTCGTGAAGCTATTTCAGATATGCAGGAGCGTCCTCTCATCAAGGCTGAAGCAATTGTGGGGCTTGATCAGGATCTGATGATCAAGGCGACAATTCTAGGTGGAGAAGATGATGCAGCCAATATTTTCAACTGGCTGGTGAACTTCACACCGTTTGATGAGTTGGCTGAAGAATACGCAGAAAGTGCCAAGCTGCCCATTCAGGATATCATTATCATAGGTGATAACCTCTGGCGCAATGACGACACTTTTTACCATAATCAGGGTAACCCGCAGCTCGCCCTTGTGGATGAAGAATGCAATGTCATCTACAACTTCGGCATGCGTTATTTCGGTGAGCGCAAGAAAGGTACTCTGACTCTGGCCTGGACTTCCGGGATCCGTGTCGGAATGGCGGCATGTCATGGCGGAATTAAAGAGATTGATTTCTCCGATTGCCCTGATGCCGAAATCAAGGAACTGGGGAAAAAATCCATCGCTTTCTTCGGCCTTTCGGGTACAGGTAAGTCTTCCCACACCAACTCCCATGATAACGGCGGAACCCTTCCCGAAGGATTCGCCAAGAAAGTTCTGCATGATGATGCATTTCAGATTGACACTGAAAATCGTGTCTGCCGTGTGTGGGAGCCAACTCTTTTTGATAAAACCGACTCCCGTCCTCTTGGTAACCCGGACTGGAAGTACATGGTTTCAGTAATGAACCATGCCATGCTGGAAATTGATGGCAAGGTTATGCCTCTCGGACAGGATATCCGTAACCCCAACGGGCGTGCGCTTATCGACCGGGATGTTCTTGGCGATTATGTTAACCGCTGTACCTTTCCTGATTCACTCTGCTGGCTCATGAAAGATACCTGCCTGCCCCCGATCATTCGTTTTACCGATACCTACCTTGCTGTAGCAATGGGTGCTGCGCTTATGACCAAGCGTAACCTTGCGGAGAATGTTTCTGAAGAAGAACTTAAGAAGCTAGTCTTCATCCCCTTTGCCAACCCTTTCCGTGTGTACGAACTGTGGAAAGATGTGCAGGCATTCGCCAATGTATTTGACTGCGGAGCGAGCGGTTACAGCTTCAACTCGATTGGTTTCTGGAAATCTTCGGACAGTGATCTTAACCCGATCCCCCTCCAGACTTCCCTTACCCTCCAGACCATGATTCTTACTGACAAACTGGAATGGGAAGACTGGGATCTGCTGCCCGGAGCACAGATTCCTAAACGCAACTGCATGGAAAAGATCCTGCCTGGATATTACGATACTTACAATCCGGCTAATGTTGATAATCGTGATGACTATATCCAGACCCTCAAGGACCGCTTTGCCCAGCGCAGGCATTTCCTGGAGCAGACAGATGATCTTAACTGCAAGCCTGAACTGCTAGCCAGGCTCACCAAGCTGCTGCAGATCAAAGACTGATATCATATTGTAAAAAAAGTCCCCGGAAGATTTATTTTCCGGGGACTCATAACGCTAAAAAATCAATATCTATGTTGTATCTGAATTGTTGGTGTTCTCCTCTCCTGCAGTGTCTAGCACCTGTGCTATAATTTGGCTGAGATTGAAATTTTATTTAACTAACTGCGCCTCGTTTCTAACCTCTATCAGGTACTGTAGTCCGGCACTTGCCTGGCAGGGTGTGGATCTTAAATGTATCCATCTAGCAGTTGGGAACTGAAACAGCCAATCCACCCAAAGAAGTCTCCTTGTATCTGGAGTCCATATCCTTACCTGTTTCGGCCATGGCTTTGACTACTTCATCAAAAGTAACTTTGTGAAACTGTTCGTTCTCCACACTGGCTATCAGGTATGAGTTGTATGCGCGGACAGCACCCATTGCATTTCTTTCAATGCAGGGAATCTGGACATATCCGCCTACGGGATCGCAGGTGAGTCCAAGGTGATGTTCAAGGGCGGTCTCGGCCGCGTTTTCCGTTCGCCAGAATCTGAGGCCGTTGGCATATGCTATTAACCCTGCCGCCATTGCTGATGCAACTCCCACTTCCCCCTGACAGCCGACTTCCGCTCCGGCTATACTGGCATTATGCTTGGCTATAAATCCGAGAGCTGCGCAGGTGAGCATCCCTTCACGAACTTTTTCACGGCTAATTTTCAAATCTTCTTCAAGTGCATACACTACAGCTGGAATTACTCCAGCCGAACCAGATGTCGGGGCAGTGACGACGATTTTACCTGCGGCGTTTTCTTCAGAAGCGGCAAATCCATATGCATTGAGTCTAAGGAGAAATCGGTCTGCTGCACTGGGCAGTGAACTGTTGTCATAAAGGCGCTTTGCTTTCCTGTGTAATCCTATGGGCCCGGGAAGCAGGCCTTCTATAGAAAGACCGTTTTCCACGGCTTTTTTCATGGTATCGAGTATTGAATCAAGTTTGATGAAAATTTCTTCCTCAGTTGCTCCGGTGATCGTTTTTTCATTCTCCAGCACGGCCTGATGCAGGCGCAGCTCCTGATCAATGAGAATCTGGCGCAGTTCTCCCATGTTCGAGTATTTATATTTTGGTACTCTGGGAATGTCTTCCTTTTGTCCTTTCCAGCGAATGAAGCCTCCACCTATGGAATAATATTCCTGCTCAAATAAAATATCATTTCCTTTCTTAAGTCGGATAAGGAGTGTGTTGGCGTAAGGGAAGTCGTTTTCCACTTCAGCAAAGACTACCTCCTTAACGCTGAGGGGCAGGGAAAATGAACCGCTCTCAAATTTGTGAGGAGATCCATCAGCAAGGCTGTCAAGAAAGGAGCAGTCTACAGTATCAGGCAGATAGCCAAGCAGGCCGGCTATAACAGCGCGGTCCGTTCCATGGCCTTTACCTGTGGCACTGAGGCTTCCGTAAAGACGGACCTCTATATTATCCGGAATTGAATCAAGAGAAAGTTCAGCCACTGAGCGGTTAAATTTATATCCGGCACGCATTGGGCCGATTGTATGGGAACTGGAAGGTCCCGGACCGATTTTGAAAAGCTCGAAAACAGAAGTAGTGATCGCCGTCATGTGTCCTCCTTGACCATAGGGATTGTTTATGAAAATTATCGTTAGCACAATGTGCAGAGTGTAACAACGAGCATAAATGATCTGGAGGTTACAGTAATGTATATAGTCAGTGCTTGTCTGGCAGGTCTTTGTTGCAGATATGACGGTGGAGATAACGCTGATGAGAGAGTCATTGATCTGATCAGTGAGGGGAAGGCTGTTCCGGTCTGCCCGGAGCAACTCGGAGGTTTGCCCACACCCCGCCCGCCGGCAGAAATTGTGAACGGACAGGTTTTGACCCAGAATGGTGTTGATGTGACCGGTCAGTTTGTGCGTGGTGCGGAGGAGTCTTTGAAGCTGGCCAAAATGCTTGGTATAAAAAAGGCAATTCTCAAAGCACGCTCTCCATCATGCGGTTCAGCAGGAATATATGATGGGACTTTTAGTGGAAAACTGATTGACGGTGATGGAATCTTCGCTTCGATGCTAAGGAATGAAGGCATTGAGATCGAGACAGAATAGAACGGAATTGAAAAATACCCCGAAGCTGTAATCAGGTCCGGGGTATTTTCTCGTTTGTATAATTGCTTGCAACACGGCGGTGTCAGGCTTCGGTGTCTTGGAATAAATATTCCCTGGGAAAAGATCTTCAGGTTCTTTTTCCTCCGGGCTGGCTTTGTATAGGCTACAGACCAATTGACCGAATTTGCTGACCACATTGCCGCGCAAAACAGGACAAACTAATGGGTTATTTTGTCGTCTTTAATCAACTGCTGGGCAATGTTGAGATCATACAGTGCAAGAGGGTTTCTGTCAGTGCCGCGTTTCTTGTATTCTTCCGCAGCTTCAAGGATCACGTCATAGGGCAGCCATTCGTGCTGTTCCCATATTACCGGGTTCTCATTTGACCAGAGACGGAACTCGATAGATCCTTGATTTTCACGGACATACATCCTGGTTTCACGAGACTGCAGGGACGGATAATAATAAAGTCCGCGTTCGTCTTTCATTTATCTGACTCTCCTGTTAAGATGCTTTGCGCAGTGAAAAGGAATTCCCGTTGGGAGTGGCAATAATGCCATAACCTCTGAGGATGACACTCAAGGGGCGACCGAAAAAGAAATCCATGGCTTCTTCAGGCATTCCGGACTTTTCTGTCATCAGGTCCCGAACTGATTTGTCGTAGACAAGCATTTCGAGAAGGCTGGATTTCAGGTTTTCTTTTCCGCTCCAATCCTCAAGAACCTGAGCCGCGAGGTCGGCCATCTTCTGAGGGGCGCATTTGTTGTCATGTTCCTCGATGAGTTCGAGAACGGGGTGTCCTTCAGGCAGAATGTCACGGCGTGTGATTCTGTCTTTGTCATAAATCTTGAGAAGCGGGTCAGGGTCTCCGCAGAAAAGCACCTGACATTCAAGAGGACGGTTTTTGTAAATCCGGCATACCTGAGAGGATATCGCCAGGAATTTACAGGTCCAGGAGCCACCGGCTCCCTTGATTTTTAAAATTTCTTCCTGCAGGGGGATAACAGCTGCTTCGGGCTGGTCATAGGCGAGTTCGCCTTTTCTGAGGGTGACGATGTCTGTCAGGTCAATGTCACCGGATTCCCTGAGCAGAGGAAGGTCCTGAGTGTGAAGAGCCGGGCCGCCTTTGCGGCAGCAAGTGCCGCACTGTTTACATTCGTTCATATTATAAGAGTCGCTTTTTCAAGTTTATGTTGATGGTTATCAAAAATTTCTGTAGGAAATATTTGCAATCGACGCACCTAGTGTCGGGATGAGTAAATACGCTGAATCCGGCTTGCTTGGCAAGCCCCCAGTTGGTCGAAGGTGATAATATGAATCATCTGTTGACAAAAAGCGCGTAAGTTCTTTATCTCACAGCGTAGGTTGTGTTTTTTTTCACTTAAGGGTATCTTTCCCTCCCCCTCATCAAAAGCGATAGGGGGGTCTCGCACTAAGAGAGGAAAGCAACCGGGCAACGCCGGAAATACCGGCAATAAAACCGGATGCCTAATTTGTATTGGTAGGTATATCTATTAAACTTTATGGAGGTTTAAGGGAATGGCGAAACACAAAACTCCCTTGTTGGACGAGCTTGAAAGCGGGCCATGGCCTAGCTTCGTGTCCGACGTAAAACAAGAAGCCGAAGTTAGAGCTAAAAACGAGAAGGACGTGAATTATCAGATTCCCGTCGAAGTTTGTGAAGACCTTCTCGGCGTTCTCGAGCTGTCTTACAACGACGGTGAAACTCACTGGAAACACGGCGGTATCGTTGGCGTTTTCGGTTACGGCGGCGGCGTAATCGGTCGTTACTGTGACCAGCCCGAAATGTACCCCGGTGTTGCACACTTTCACACCGTTCGTGTTGCACAGCCCACCGGTAAATACTACACCACTGATTTCCTGCGTCAGATCATTGACATCTGGGACATGCGTGGATCCGGTCTGACCAACATGCACGGTTCTACCGGTGACATCGTCTTCCTCGGAACCACCACTCCTCAGCTCGAAGAAATTTTCTACGAACTGACTCATGAAGCAAACGTTGACCTTGGTGGCTCCGGCTCCAACCTGCGTACTCCTGCAGCATGTCTCGGTATGTCTCGTTGTGAGTATGCCTGTTACGATGCTCAGGCTCTCTGCTACGACATGACCATGGAATTCCAGGACGAACTTCACCGTCCCGCATTCCCCTACAAGTTCAAGTTCAAGTTCGACGCTTGCCCCAACAGCTGTGTTTGTGCGCTCGCTCGTTCTGACTTCTCAGTTGTAGGTATCTGGAAAGATGAAATCCGCATCGACCAGGAAGCTGTTGCAGCTTACGTTGGCGGCGAATTCGCACCTAACGCTGGTGCTCACTCCGGTCGTGACTGGGGTGCATTCGACATCCAGAAAGAAGTTGTTGACCTCTGCCCCGGCAAGTGCATCAAGTACGCTGACGGCAAACTGGAAATCAACGACAAAGAGTGTATGCACTGCATGCACTGCATCAACACCATGCCTCGCGCACTGATGATCGGTAACGATCGCGGCGCATCCATCCTCTGCGGTGCTAAGGCTCCTATCCTCGACGGTCCTCAGCTCAGCTCCCTCCTCGTTCCCTTCATCAAGGTTGAAGAGCCTTTCGACGAAGTGAAAGAAGTTGTTGAAAACATTTGGGACTGGTGGATGGAAGAAGGTAAGAACCGTGAGCGTCTCGGTGAGACCATGCGCCGCATGGGCTTCCAGAAGCTTCTCGAAGTTACCGGAATCAAGGCTGATCCCAGACATGTCCAGGAACCAAGACACAACCCCTACATCTTCTGGAAAGCTGAAGATGTTGATGGTCCTTGGGAACGTGACATTAACGAATACAGAAAAAGACACCAGAGATAATACGGGAGGACAGACATGGCGTTCGTTTCTTCTGGCTACAATCCAGACAAACCGATGGAAAACCGGATCTCGGACATTGGACCTCGCGACTTCAGAGAGTTCCTGCCTCCGGTTATCAAGAATAACTTCGGCAAGTGGAAATACCACGAAATCCTCGAGCCTGGCGTACTTTGCCACGTTGCCGAGTCCGGAGACGAAGTATACACCGTCCGCGCAGGTACTGCTCGCCTCATGAGTATTACCCTCATTCGTGAGATGTGCGACATCGCAGACAAACACTGCGAAGGTTACCTCCGTTTCACCACCCGTAACAACGTCGAGTTCATGGTTGATTCCAAGGACAAGATGGTTGCACTGAAAGAAGACTTGCTTTCCCG
This sequence comes from Maridesulfovibrio salinus, assembly GCF_055394525.1. Classification (NCBI taxonomy): domain Bacteria; kingdom Pseudomonadati; phylum Thermodesulfobacteriota; class Desulfovibrionia; order Desulfovibrionales; family Desulfovibrionaceae; genus Maridesulfovibrio; species Maridesulfovibrio salinus. The sequence continues at coordinate 4,148,220 of NZ_AP042461.1, read as the reverse complement.
CAAGTTCGACGGTGGTTCCTACAAGTTCCCCGTTGGTGGTACCGGTGCCGGTGTTTCCAACATCGTTCACACTCAGGGTTGGGTTCACTGCCACACCCCCGCGACCGATGCTTCCGGTACTGTTAAAGTCATCATGGATGACCTCTTTGATGAGTTCACCGGCCACAACATGCCCGCACCCGTGCGTATCGCTGTTGCTTGCTGTCTGAACATGTGTGGTGCTTGCCACTGCTCCGACATCGCTGTTGTTGGTATTCACCGTAAGCCCCCCATCATTGACCACGAATACCTCGATAACCTGTGTGAGATTCCTCTTGCAGTAGCTTCCTGCCCCACCGGTGCTGTTCGTCCTTCCAAGGTTGAACTCGACGGCAAGCAGTATAAGACTGTTGCAATTAAGGAAGAGCGCTGCATGTACTGCGGTAACTGCTACACCATGTGCCCCTCCCTGCCCCTCTCCGATAAGGAAGGTGACGGTATCGCACTGATGGTTGGTGGTAAGGTTTCCAACCGTATCTCCATGCCTAAGTTCTCCAAGGTTGTTGTTGCATTTATCCCCAACGAACCTCCCCGTTGGCCCACACTTACCAAGACTATCCGCCAGATCGTGGAAGTCTACAAAGCTGAAGCCAACAAATACGAACGTCTGGGTGACTGGGCAGAGCGTATTGGCTGGGAACGTTTCTTCGAAAAGACTGGTCTGGAGTTCACTCCTCACCTCATCGATGATTTCCGTGACCCCGCTTACTACACCTGGCGTCAGTCCACTCAGTTCAAGTTCTAATTAGAATTGAGAATTATGGGGCGCGGCATTTCGCCGCGCCTCTTTTAAAAAGAAAGGGGCTTATTATGCCGATCGATATGGATTCCGCAAAGGAAGAAATCCTTGCTTTTCTTGAAAAGAAAACAGGTGCAAAAAGCAAATTTTACTTCAATGACTTCACCAAGCTCTTTCCTGATGCAAAGGGTCGTGAAGTTAAGAAAGTTCTGACCGCTCTCGTTAAAGAAGAAAAAGTTGAATACTGGTCCTCCGGCTCTACTACCATGTACGGCCTTTCTGGTGCTGGTAAGCAGGGAGCAGCAGAGCACGAAGATTAATCTTCGTCCTACTGGACTTTCAAATGCCTTGTTCCTTGGGAGCAAGGCATTTTTTTTGTTGGTCAGTAATTGCCGGGTACTATTTAACTTGTCTTTTTTGGCTTGAAACACTAGTAAATCAGCTTGTGCAGGTGAGCTAAAGGTTGAATTCTTACAGGGCGTAATCAAGAAATGAATTTTCCTCGAATCGTACTGGCCGGCCTTTCCGGTGGAACTGGTAAGACCATTGTCACTCTCGGACTTTGCCGCGCTTTCAAGAATCAGGGTCTGGATGTGAAACCTTTCAAGAAAGGACCGGATTATATCGATGCCAGATGGCTTGGTCTTGCCTCCGGGCAGTACGCCACCAACCTCGATCCTTTTCTCATGTCCAATGATAAGCTCAAGGCTCTGTTTCTGGAAAAAGGGCAGGGGGCTGATCTTTCTGTCGTAGAGGGAAACCGGGGCTTATTCGATGGTAAGGATGTTGACGGCTCGTGTTCAACCGCTGAACTGGCTCGAATTATCAAATCTCCAGTGATTTTGACCATTGACTGCACTAAAATGACCCGAACCGTTGCCGCCATTGTAGCCGGATGTAAGGCTTTTGAAGACGGTTTCAATCTGGCGGGAGTCATCCTGAATCGCACAGCCGGAGAGCGTCATCGGAATATTCTCAGAAATTCAATTGAAGCGTATACGGATATCCCTGTTCTTGGAATGCTTCCGAAGCTGAAGGAAAATCCTATTCCTGAAAGGCATATGGGGCTGGTTTCGAATACTGAGTACGGAGCAGTGGATCAGGCTCTTGATACACTTGCTCAAATGGCTGCTGACTGCATTGATCTGGAAAAAGTCAGGGAAATAGCAACAGAAGCCGAGGCCGGCCTTTCCGCAGCTGAATCAGCCTGGTCTGAAATTGAATTTTCAAGCTCCGAAAAGCCGGTAATCGGAGTGGTTCGCGACGAGGCTCTCTGGTTTTATTATGAAGAGAATCTCGAAGCACTTGAAAGGGCGGGAGCACAGGTAAAGGAAGTATCAATTTCTTCCTCCGAACCTTGGCCCGAGATTGATGGGTTATACCTTGGCGGTGGTTTCCCGGAGACTCTTGCGGCTGAGATTTCTTCAAATACCACAATCCGTGACCATGTCCGGAATCTTGCTGGAGCGGGAATGCCGATTTTCGCTGAATGCGGGGGCTTTATGTATCTTGGGCGGGATGTTGAGTACGAAGGCAAAACATATCCCATGTCCGGTGTATTGGATTTATCTACCCGTCTATGTCCCCGTCCGCAGGGGTTGGGGTATACCTCCGGCCATATTGTTCATGAAAATTCTTTTTTCCCGGTGGGAACCAGAGTTATCGGTCATGAGTTCCATTATTCTCTTTGTGTGGATAACAAGGAGATCTCTCCGAACTATGCTTTGAATATGGATCGAGGCAAGGGAATGGCCGATGGGCATGACGGTCTCGTGCGCAATAATGTTTACGCCGGGTATAACCATATTCATGCTCTGGGATGTCCATGCTGGGCCGGAAATTTTGTCAAGGCTGCTGAAGTTTTCAAACTTGGCAGGTAGCCCGGACGGATCTTACATTCATCCCTTTCGTTGCCGAGCCCGATTTACGCTGATCTGATGGGACGGATATTTCTAACCAGTTGCGCGTATTGGGAAAAATAAACTTAAGTTGATTACTGCTCTTTCATAGTCATATTCTTGTTGTTGCATGCCGGGGAATTCCCGGCTTTTTCATTTGCTCAAGGCATGAAAGCCCTAGCGATGCGGAATATATCATCATAACTCTGCTTCTTTCTGATCCCAAGACACATTTCCGAAGCCATTGTCATCTTGGTTTGCGCATAGTCAAGCAGCTGTTCGGACTGCACGGCCAGATTGGATTTAAGAACTCTATGATCGAATCCGTCTATTACCTGTGTTATGCCGTTGGCATAAAAAGGAGTTTTGATGTAGGGAACAATCTGTTCAAGCTGCTGCTTGCCTTCTTTTCTGCTCAAAATGATGTGGAAAAGCAGTTTTACCAACAGGCGGTCAGGTTGCAGTTTATGGTCGAATTCGAATAGCAGTGTCCTGTCTGAGCTTTTATCAAGCATCCCGTCAACAAGGCCGTGGGCGAGAGTGAAAGCCTTTTTTTCGGTAATTACCGATGTTGGATATTGCGAGGCCATTCTAACGAAAGTTATGCGCGGGTTTTCCTGAGTGGACATGGCCAGCAGAGCCAGTTGCATGGCTGAAAGTTTTCGCTGATACTCTTTCACGAGTGTAGCGGTCTTTGACTGGCTGAGCATTCGCACTGTATCAGCGTCCATGCCGGAAAAAGCAGTTTCCAGAAGAAATTTGATGAATGGCTCGCGGGTATAGCGTATCTCCTCTTCGAGGACTTCCTTATTGCGCTTTACATCAATGAGTTTCTTGATAGAAAGCCAATAGGCAGCCAGACCTTCGGCAGGCATTTCCAGAATGTCAAAATCTTTTTGTTCTTCCATGGGATTTCCTTGTATTTCCTGGGTCTGAATTGTAACTGAATTTGTTTTGGAAAAATAGACCGGACGGGATTGTTTTTTCTTTTAAAAAATTAATGACAGGTGTTTTGATATGATTGTACTTCCTGAGTTTGATACTGTGGCGTTCCGCATAGGCCCATTGAAAGCCAACTGGTATGGGCTTATGTATATGATAGGCTTTGCCATTGCGTGGTTTCTTGGGCGATACAGGGCCTCAAAACCTACCAATACATGGACGGCCCAGCAGGTGGACGACCTGATCACATGGCTTGTGGTCGGTTTGGTCGTCGGAGCTCGGCTGGGTTATTGTCTGATCTATGAACCCGGTTATTTTCTTGAGAATCCCCTTGATATTTTCGCTGTCTGGAAAGGTGGTATGTCTTTTCATGGCGGTGCGGCAGGTGTCGCTTTTGTTGCCTGGCGTTTTGGTAAGGCAACCGGGCGAACCATGCTTGATGTCGGCGATTTTCTTGTGCCGCTGGCTCCGTTAGGCCTTTTGTGCGGTCGCATAGGCAACTTCATTAACGGAGAGCTCTGGGGTAGAGTTACCGATATGCCGTGGGGTATGGTGTTCCCCAGTTCAAGGGCCGGAGACCTGCCCAGACACCCTTCACAGCTTTATGAAGGAGCTCTGGAGGGTCTGGTTCTGTTTCTTATCCTTTGGTTCTGGTCATCCAGACCTCGTCCCAGAGGAACTGCAAGCGGCATCTTTCTAATGGGCTATGGTTTTTTCCGCGCTTTTGTGGAATTTTTCAGACAACCGGATCCCCAGTTGGGTTTTATAGCTTTCGGCTGGCTGACCATGGGGCAATTGCTTTGTGTGCCCATGATTCTTGCCGGACTGGCCTTGTTTCTCTGGGGCATCAAAAAAGGGCCTGTTCCTCCTGCTATGGATGAATCTGTCTAGGTTAGGGCCTTGGAGAGAATCATGTGATCATCTACTTTCGAATTTTTCTTGTTAATTTGAACTCCCTGCCAGTGTGGTAGGGAGTTTTTTTATGACTATATTTAAATTATTAGTGTTTATGGTTAATACATTTTCATTTGAATGTATAATTTGCTAGTTTAGTATGAATTCTTTGTGGTGTTTTTTTGTTTCAACGTATTTAAAGTGTATAGTTTTAGTTTTTTACAGGTTGGTTTTTGTGTGAAATTTGTCTGCTTATGCATAGTTTAATGTTTGTCTGCCTCCTTGAAAACATTTTTAAAGTGCTTACTTTATTAAGTGTAGAGTTTTTTCAACAAGGGGGTGGGCAATGTCTCCTGAAACAAACTTTAGCAATGATGCAATAGGTATTGTTATTGCGACTTCGGGTGAAGTCTTTCTCAGTTCAGATGGCGAAGTTAGGCAGGTTAAAGCCGGAGATAACGTCTATCGTGGGGAGAAGCTGGTTACGGGATCGGCAAGCTCAGCCGAGCTCAGGTTTGCTGACGACTCTCTTCTTTCTCAGGGCGCGGAATCTTCAATTTCCCTTGATGATTACTTTTATGATGCAGCAGACGAATCTGCTTCTGAGCTCCTTTTCAAAATGAGTCAGGGGACTTTTCGCCTTGTGACAGGAAAGATAGCTGAACAGAATCCTGAACGTTTTCAGGTAGGAACTCCTTTGGCTACAATAGGTATCAGAGGAACGACTACTGTTCACGAGATTCTGCCCGGTGGTGAAGAAAAACACGGGGTCGAGGAAATCCATAGCGGTAAGGCCCTGCTTGTTCAGTCAATTGACGGCTCAATAAGGGTTATCGATTCTCCGCAGGCTCTTGTTGATATTGCCGCCTCAGGGCAGTTGAGTACCGTTCGCCCGATGACTGTACAGGAGTTGAACTCGTTCAGGGATATTGCTCCACAGGCCATTCAGCAGGAGCAGGAAATTCGTGAACAGGACCAGCAAGATCAGCAGGATGAGCAGGAGCAGCAGAGCGGTGATGACCAGAATGAAGTAGAACAGGGGCAGGACGGAGAGCAGTCTGAAAATGGACAGACTGAAGGTCAGGAAATGGAAGGCCAGCAGGATTCCGGAGAGGGAGGAGAAACCGGTATTCAGCAGATAGCAGGAGAAGGTGTTCTTGAAGCCGGGGTTGCTGCAATAATAGGTGATGTTCTTGATGGCGGGCTTGAAACATCCATCCAGCAGGCGGTGAATGATCTTGCTCTGGGTTATGCCGAGGAAGCTTTTGATGCTCTGAATGAGGGAGATCTGGACACTGCACAGGAGCTTTTGGCCAGACTTGAAGATATTCCTACCGAAGATGAGATACTGGAACTGATTGAGGACATCGCCGACGGTGGAGATGTTCCCGAGGAAGCGGAGGGACAGACCGTGACCTCAGATGACGGAAGTAACTGGATACTTGGGACCTCCGGTGACGATACCTGGTCCGGTACTGAGAATACTGATTATTATAAGGGACTGGCCGGAAACGACGTGATCAACGGTCTTTGCGGAGATGATTTTCTGCAGGGTGATGAGGGGGATGACATAATCGAAGGCGGAAGCGGAAATGATTCCATAGATGGCGGAGACGGATTCGATTTCCTTTCCTTTGAGACTCAGGCGTATTCCAGTGGAGCGGATGTATATCTGGGCGGTAATTCTGCCACGGTCGCGGGGTGCAGTGGGACGGATGTTGACTCACTTATCAATATTGAAGGTGTTATTGGCAGCAGTTACGGGGATATCCTCTCAGGAAGTTCTGGCGACAATACCCTTTTAGGGGGAATGGGTAACGATTCGTTGAGCGGCATTGCAGGGAACAATCTGCTGAACGGTGAAGACGGGAATGACGAACTACATGGCGGTACGGGATCTGATACCCTTATCGGAGGTATCGGCGCAGATACTCTCTACAGTGGTACGGGAAATACTGATTTCATGTACCTGCATCCCGTTGAATTCAACTCATCTGAGCAGGTTGTCAATTTCAGCCAGGGAGATGATCAATTCAAGTTTGACTCGGAATTCTTTGGAACTGACAAGCATTATGACACATATGCCAACTACACTTTGTCAAACGGTACTGATCCTGTTTTCGTCTGGGATTCATCCTCTGATAAGCTGTACTGGGATTCAGATGGAAACGGGGGAGCCGCGCCTATTGTTCAGGTGGCCAATGTGAGCGGTGACGATGTTCTTGCCAGTGATATTGATCTTGTCGGGCTGTCTTAAACTTATCCGTTGATGGAGACCAAATGGCTTCCAGTGCCCCCGTTCAGTGAATGAGCGGGGGTTTTGTTCTGCAAGGTGAAAATATTAATCCGTATTTCAACGCTCTTTTAGATGATCTGATCAAGTTTGAAAAAAAACAATGAATATTGTTTCGAGGTGCGCCGGTGCTTTCCCGCGCTGAAATATCGTTAAGTATTTAAGTTTAACTATGGTAGGTATTTGCTCACTCTGAGGATGTTTTTTACCTAATTCTCCTATGAATTGACGGTAAATTATTATTTCTGTTATTGTTTAGCAAAAATATATTATCCAAGGAGTCGGCTATGGCACCTGAAGCTGGAAGTGCAACATCAATAGGCGTTTTGCTAGCTGTAAGCGGGGATGTTTACCTGCGCTCTGAAGCAGGAGTCAGGCAGGTTCAGTCCGGAGCAGAAGTGTATCAGGGCGATGAGCTTGTGACCGGCCCGGACAGCAGTGCGGAGGTCCGTTTTGCGGATGATACCCTTCTTTCTCAGGGAGCCGATTCGACCATCTCACTGGATGATTATGTCTTTGATTCGCAGAATGAATCCGCTTCCACTTTACTTTTCAAAATGAGTCAGGGGACTTTCCGTATGGTTACCGGAAAGATTGCCGAGCAGAACCCTGACCGTTTCCAGATCGGTTCTCCTCTAGCTACGATAGGTATTAGAGGAACCACTACTGTTCATGAAATAGGGCCCAACGGGGAAGAAAAACACGGTGTCGAGGAGATTCACAGCGGTAAAGCCCTCTTGGTCCAGTCAATAGACGGTTCCATAAGAGTAATTGATTCACCGCAGGCGCTGGTTGATATTGCCGCATCAGGGCAGATCAGTACAGTTCGCCCAATGACCGTGCAGGAGTTGAATTCGTTCAGGGATATCGCTCCACAGGCGATTCAACAGGAGCAGGAAATCCGCGAGCAAGACCAGCAGGACGAACAGGATAATGAGCAGGAACAGCAGAACAGTGAAGAGCAGAACGAAGGCGAACAGGCGCAGGGCGCTGACGGAGAGTCCCAGCAGGAAGCTGCCGCTGAGGGTGGTGAAGCACAGCCCGGGGAACAGGCTGAGGGTGGAGAACCCGGCAATATGCAGATTGGCGGGGAAGGAGTGATTGCATCAGGGGTGGCTGAAATGCTGAGCGGAAATGTGATTGAAGGTGAAGAGGGTCTTCAGGAGTTGATAAGCGAGGCTACGCAGGAATTTGCCGAGGATATTTTTGATGCTCTTGCGGAAGGAGACCTTGAAAGTGCTCAGGAGTTGCTCGACAGGATTGAAGAGCTTCCTACTGATGAAGATGAAATTCTTGAATTGATTGAAGATATAGCCGAGGGCAACACAGAAGTTCCTGAAGGTTTGGAGAATGTGACTTATACCAGCAGTGAAGGAACCAATTATATTTTAGGTGCGAATACCGGAGAGGAATGGGAAGGTACCGAGAACGTTGATTATTATGACGGGCAGGGCGGAAACGATACTATTTACGGCATGGAGGGCAATGACGGGCTGAGAGGCGGTGAAGGTGATGACACTATTTACGGTAATTGCGGTGATGATCAGATTGAAGGAGGAACAGGGGACGACACCATATACGGGGGTAAAGATTCTGATATGATTGATGGAGGATCAGGAACAGACATAGCTGTTTTCTCAGACTTGACTCCTTCAAATCCATCCAACGGTATTTTTGTGGATCTCAATTTGAGTTACAGAGACGGTTCTTACGGAATTGCCTCTCTGGACGGAACTGCAGATTACCTTAAAAATGTTGAAGGGGTGGTAGGTACCAGTGGTAATGATTCCATTACCGGAGATGGAAACGCAAACGTTTTGATAGGTAATTGCGGAAATGATGTCATCAAGGGAGAAGGAGGGACCGATACTCTCTCAGGAGGTTCCGGGGTTGATACTCTTACCGGGGGTGGGGGAGCTGATACTCTTACCGGAGGGGCCGGGTATGACTTCTTTTACTATGCAGCAAAAACAGATTTTGGAGATAAAGTAACTGATTTCGAATGCGGCAACGGTACTACCGGGGACAACTTTAAATTCGCATCTTCAGAGTTCGGTGGTGCTGGATTTCAGACCAAATCTGAATATGACAATGACGGAGGCTCTTCGAAGGTTTTTGTCTGGGATACCTCAACTGACATTCTTTATTACGATGCTGACGGCAAGGATAATTCCTCTTCATCTCTGGAAGCCGTAGCGCAGGTAACTTCTGACAGCGAAATAACCAGTGATCATATAGAGTTCATTTAGGCTGTAACCATTCTTCGCGCCCGCGTTCTGCGGGCGCGTTTTTATACTCTTTTTTGTGAATTTCCTTGCCAACGCCTTTCATTTTCTATCTAACTGTAATCACTGACACCTGAAAACCGGATATTCAACCGGATGAACTGTTGAACCTGAAGCTCCTAGGAAAAGGTGCCAAATGAACAGGATAGATGAAATTCTCGGTAAAATCGATGTACTGGAAAAAGAACTCCGTGTTGAGATGCGGGATGTGACAAATGATTTTCTTTACACGGTACAGAAAAAGAAAGTTCGTTTCAGCGAAGAGGTCCGGGCAAGGCATCGGGAACTTGCCGCCCGCTGGGGGGAGTATGTTTACGATTCAGGAGTCTGGGTGATCCTGACCATTCCTTTTATCTGGATGCCGCTGGTCCCGGCATTCCTGCTGGATGTGGCAACATGGCTCTATCAGTTGGTATGTTTTCCGGTTTACGGAATCCCCAGAGTCAAGCGCAGGGATTACGTGGTCATTGACCGTCATACTCTCAAGTACCTGAACATGATTGAAAAGGTTAACTGCTGTTACTGCGGATACTTTAACGGTCTTATCGGTTTTGTGCGTGAGGTGGCGGCAAGAACGGAACAATACTGGTGTCCCATTCGTCATGCCCGGCCTGTGAAATCCGTACACAGCCGTTACCGTCACTTTTTCCCCTACGGTGACGCTGAAGGGTACAGAAAAGGTCTCAGCGAGGTCAGAAAGGATTTTGATGACGTTTGATTGATCTTTTGTGTCTGAAAAATAAAAGCCCCGTCGCAAACCATATCGGTCTGCGGCGGGGCTTTGCTTTTTCGTAGTATTCTGTTGCTAGATAATATCTCTGAGAATGCGTTTGAATCTGAGTGTTACGCCGCGTACAATTTCGCTCTGGGGAGTGTTGTCTCCACCCGCATAAACCGCGACCTGAGTTTTTTCGCGCACTCTGTAGGATGTGAACCCGGTGTCTTCACCTTCTCTTTCTATTTGGGTATCACCGAACTCAATAATCATGGTGCGTTTTTTTGCGTTCTTGTCCACCAGAGCCAGAACGGTATCCGCCAGCAGAATGTAGGTGTCCTGGGTCATATACTGGCCCATGATAGTACCGATGGCAGCACCGGATGCGCCGCCGGCAACAACCGCGTCAGCGCTCTTGCCAATTCTTGCTCCCGCGTAAGCGCCGCCGCCCAGACCTATAAGTCCCACTTCGTCGGCCACATCCTTGGATATCTGGCCGGAGTAGCGGAGGTTGATGTCCAGGTGTACGCTGTACTTGCCATTGCGGACAATCTTGTAGCCACGATCTCTGTAGGATGCTTCAAGGGTTGAACGCAGGGCTTTCAGGTTAACTGCGGGATCACCGGAAGTATTCCTGATGGTCACTTTGAGAGTCGGACTGTCGAACTGGGAAGGGTCAATCACGAAGCTGCCGCTGGTCATTGAGCCGTAGAGAAGACCGGTCTGTTCATCACGGACCATACCCATACGCTGTTTACTTCTACATCCAGCCATCAAAGAGAGGCCAAGTATTGCGACAATGCAGGCCAGTATTATTAATTTTTTCTTGTTCATTTCAAATCTCCCTATATGCGGTACTTGATTCCGTACTGTTTGAGGAAATCAAGCACTTCAGAATAATGGACAGCGAAGCTCAGGTTGGAAACACCATGATCAACACGTTTCCAGGCGTTAACCCCCACAACTTTGTCTTTATAGAACAAAGGACCACCTGAGTTGCCCGGATTGATGGAAGCGTCTGTCTGTATGTAACGTATCTTCTTGTCCTTGGCCTTGAGGTGGTGGCTGGACAGGTTTCTGTACGCACTGAAAACACCGCGGGTAATGGTGAATTTATAACCCTTGGGGTGTCCGATGGCTTCAAGGGTCACTCCGGTCGGGATGGTATTGTCTTTGTAGAAGCGTACCGGTTTACCCCTTGTGCTGACTTTGATCAGGGCCAGATCTCGGTACATGTCGATAGCAATAACCTTACCGAAGGATTCCATCTTGTTGTGAAGCTGGATTTCAGCGTAATCTGCTCCTTCCACCACGTGGTGGTTGGTCAGGATAATATCGTCAGTGACGTAGAATCCGCTTCCCTGTCCTCCGTCATATTTGAAAACGACAACGGTGGAATCAAATCTGGGATCGTTTCCGGTGTCTGAGTCGTACTTTTTGGCGTAGAATTCCTTCAAAGCCTGGTTACGGTTGTTCATGATTATCTTCTGAATCTCGGCAACCTTTCTGTACTTTTTGTCGTTTTCCTTGTGTTTGGCATAATAGTCGAGAAGTGATGAAAGCTTGACACCTACAGGCTGTTTTTCCCAGTTTCTGATATCCTGATCAGATTCGAAATTACTCATGATCTGGACTTTTTCCGGGTCTGTGTCCCTTACACCGTAGATCGCCTTGAAATTGTGCTGCTGGGAGACATTGAATACATCGGAGAAGTAGGTTTTTGCCCTGCGGTCAACAACTATGTATTGCACTGAAGCAAGCTTGGTGGCCTGAAGCGGTACAACATTGTATTTGTACTGCTGATAGATTGGTTTCTCTATCATGCGGGGAATATTTGTGGCATTGGCCATTGCTTCTTTATATTTTTTGTCTTCCTGATCGGCTTCCTGTGCGATGGGGATCCCGAAAGCCGCCCCGAATATTCCACCGGTTACTACCAGATTGTTGGCTCTTGCGGTAAGTTCGTCTCTTTTGAGGCGGTGTTGTTCAGCGATTACTCTGATCTTGTCGAAATCAGGGTTAAATGCATCCTTGTATCCGCTTACGAATTTACTGGAGTATGAAGTGGGGCGGAATGTTTTGCGGTCCAGCTTGGATACAGTCTCATTGATCAGAATTACTATGTTGGCATCCGGAGCGGTCTTGGGACCGAAGATACTGCCGGATTTAACCTGTTCTGTTTTAACCGGCATATCCACATCAAAGCCGAGCCCGAATTCAATACCGTGTTCTTTGAGCATGCTTTTGCTTGTCGTCCGTACAAAAGCGATTTTGCAGTCGGGGATTTCTTTCAGGGGAAAACCGGTTTTCTTGGTTTCTTTGACCGCCTTGATGATTGCTCTGAATGAAGGGGTCTTGCTGCCGGACTGGCGGCGGAGCAGGTTGCGGAAGTAGCGTTGCTCCATAGTCCGCATGCTTTCTTCCGGCAGACTGTCACCGTAAGTCTTGAGCAGGTGAGGAACTCCGGTTCCGGTCGCTTTTTCTACTAATCCGCAGAGAAAGTCAGACTGTGACTTGAGGAATTCACTTTTATTGAGGGGTACTGGGTAGGACTCGAAAAAGTCTGATCCCGTGAGCAACGGGTATTCATGAAAGTATTTTTCCGCGTCATTCCGGATGATTTTTTCTTTTGCTTCTAGTTTACTTCTGAGATTTGCCAGTTCCGCCGGAAAGCTGCCGATATCCGCGAACATGGCGTTTGAGTCAAAAGCCTTGACCATTTTACGGGCATTCGTAAGTTTATGGCGGATCAAGGTCCACTGGGCCTGACTGGCGGGCCAGCTCACCGAGTCAAGGTTGGCGGACGCAGCTGTAAGTTTTGGTCCGTAAGCCGTATTAAAGGCTGTGACAGTCTGGGTCAGCTCGGTAAGAGCTTCAGGGTCAGCCAGATAGTAGTTCTGATTGTTAAGCCAGACCTTTTCCGCTTTAGAAAAATCGTTCTTACTCAAGGCAGATTCCATCTGCTGCTCAGGAGTAGCTGGTTCCTTATTCTTATTGCCTTTACCTGTCATAGAACCGGTGGTTTTACATCCACAAATGGTAATAAGCAGGATTAACAGGCTAATCCATATCAGTCTTCTATTCACATGATCCTCCTCGACACCTATAATATCTATTGTTTGTGCGTGAGAGGAGATATCACAATGCACTATGCTATATCAAGAAAAACCAAGGCATTGTTAGCGGAATATTAATGGGCACTTAGCCAATATAAATATTTCTATGAAGTCTGCGGGCCTGCAGGCAGAAAGCTTCCAGCCGGGCTTCTATGAGTTGCGGAAAGGGATTGCCGTCTGTTTCAATCGCCAGAAAGGGAAGGCGGGAATTGTTTTCGAGAACTGCTGTCGCTTTTTTTCCGGCAGCTGAAGCGGTGAACTTCTCGCTGAGAACGGCTTCGGCCACCCGTGAAGGCATGCATCCGAAAGGGCCTATGGAGATTATTCCGCACGATGGCGACATTATTTCATGAAGTGACGCCCCTACAGTGAGGATAGCTTCCCCGGTAAGTTGTTCTGATATGTGCGGTTTAGCAGTTCTGATAACTTCCTTTACATCCGGTTCGGGGAAGAAAATCAGCCCGCTTTCGGAGAGTATGGAACGGATACGTCTTTCAAAGTAGGTTTTTACCGACTGGGTAATCAGTGTTCCGATGCCGGCTTTACCTTCGATGCCGTTACGGTTCAGCCAGTCGGTGTATTTCATCCACTCCAGAACAGGGGCGACACGGACAATGAAGCCTTCAGCTGAAAGGCGTTCCGGAATGGATCTCCGGGCCAGTGGATCATGTCGCACGTATATTTCACCCAGAAGTGAAATCACCGGATATTCAGCAATGGGCTTCTCGAGTTCTATAACCGAAAGATCTTTCGCGGCTTTTCGCAGTGCTTTGGAAAGGTTTTTCCAGCTGTCCATTGCTCCAAGCAGCTCCGAGCGGACGCGCCAGAAAAGCTTCAGTGACTTTTCCCTGTCTCTGGCGGCGGTGATTATGGTCGCGTGGATATCTTCAAGGATTGAACCGGTTACAATACCCTGCCACATTCCGAGAGTAACCCCGGTAGAAAGTCCCCCGTAGCCGTCAGTAGAACTGGGGGCGAATATGGCCAGATCAGGTATTTCGAGCCGTTCGATGAGATCGTTCATAAAAACGGAGTACTGTCCGAATCGGCAGGGTCCTTTCGCTTTAGGCATCAGGAAAAGTGAAATCTCACCTTCTTCGCGCTCTTCAAGGTGTTCAAGCAAAGCCCCGGCGGTGAGTTGCAGGGGCAGGCATTCCTTGCAGGATGAGCTATTACGGCCCTTTTTGAGTGCTTTTTCCCCGGCATGCGGCAACACTTTGTATCGGATGTTGTCCCTGCGCATGGAGGCCCCGAGGAAGTCGGTGCTTATTTCACCCAGACTTGGAATGAGCAATGTTACTTTGGGATCATTGACCGCGTGCCATTTGCCGCAGGAGTCAGTTATCCCTGTGATCCCGCCGCGCATTTCGCAGCGTGCCGGGCGGAACGCTCTTTTGTTGTCATGTTCTTGCGGCATTCTCTTAAATCCGCGGACAATATCCAGAAAGGCCTCGATTCGGGTTTCAATTCCTGCATCGGCGGTATGACTGTCAAGTTCAAGAGTCAGGGATGGCTTTTTACCCATGGTTTTCCTGAAATGACTGAGCAGGAATGAGTCCGGACCGCAGGAAAAGTTGGTTATGTAGGTTCCGAAAAGCTGCGGGTGTTCTGCGACATATGCAGCGGAATCCATTATCTGCTCGCCTGTCGCCCAGTACATGTTCAGTTCATTTCCGCATCCTTCACTGCGCGGAAGCATGTCACAGGGGATGACAGAAATGGAGCGGGTGGAAAGTTTGGCTGGTATTGATTTGTTGCCCCAGGAGCAGAAAGCATTATACGGCCTTCCAAATAGAGCGACAGCCTCGCGTTCAGGATGTTTTTCCAGTTCGCGTATAAACTTTCTCCCTTTATTCTTCAGATCTTCAAAAAATGTATCCTGCTCGCTGACAGCCTTTTCAAATGCATTGATTGCGCTGCCGACATCGGCCCCCAGTCTCGCTGCGGTTTTTACAAGAGCCTTGCGAAGCTCGTCCGCTCCTTCTTGCATATGTAGTACAGGTGAGAATACGGAACGTTTCTCAAGCTCCGGAAATGCTGCACGCAGATAGTAAGGTTCCCCCTGTACCAGAACACATGTGCAGGAGCGGTCTCCAGTTTTAAGCGGCATTGAACGCAGGTGAGGTAGAAAAATATGATCGGCCTCGAGTTTCAGAAGTTCTCCCATACTTCCATGAGCAAGCTCAACCGGATGGCAGAAGGGAGCTCCTTTCTGTTCAATCGCATCGTTGTCGACAGATTGGGGTATAACCACTCCGAACCCCAGTTCTTTAAAAAAGGTGTTGAATAGAGGAAACCATGTGTTCATGAGCAGGGAGCGGTTCATACCTATAGTGGGCTGATTCTCAACGGGAGTTGCGAAATCCCTGTAAACTCTTTTTTCCCGCCAACTGACAAGGTCTTGCCCTGCGGAAATGTCTTTAGAAATTTTTAAGTTGTCAAAGCGGTTGCATATCCCCCCGAAAGGGAATGTCCTTCCTTCCACTTCAATGCGGGCGATGGTGCAGCCAAGGTCGCAGTCCCGTCCGCCGCCGTTGCAGGTGAAGGGTGACTTGTATATGACTTCTCTCCGTGAAAGCTCAAGGGGATCATAGCTGCTTTTGCTCAGAAGTCCCTGTTCTGTCCGGCTTATGGCCTCCAGTGCTACACCGAAGGCTCCGGTGAGTCCCGGCTCAGGGGGAACAATGATTTTCCGTCCGGTTAATGCGGCCATTGCAACAGGAACAGCCCGGTTATAGCAGACCCCCCCCTGCATGAAAATCCGTTCTCCCACAGTCCGGCTGCCTTTTACCCGGTTGGAGTAGTTGATGCAGACTGAGTAAACCAGCCCTGCAACCATGTCTTCCAGCGGGACTCCTTCCTGTGCCGCCAGCTTCAGGTCCGATCCGATAAAAGCCGCGCACTGGTCATTGAAATTCGGTGGATTAAGCCCTTTGAAAGCGGTCTCTGCAATATCAGCCACTTCGATTCCTAAAGTTTCTTTCGCGCTTTCTTCAAGGAATGATCCGGTTCCGGCACTGCAGGCTTCGTTCATGGCGTAGTCACAGGGAACAGAATTCTTGAGCCATGTGTATTTGGCGTCCTGACCGCCGATCTCGAAAATTGTGTCGACCTGAGGATCATAGTGGACGGCTGCTGAGGCGTGAGCTGTGATTTCATTGATGATGCCTTCCGTCCCGGCATGAAGTCCTGCAATGTTGCGGCCCGATCCGGTTACACCCATGATGGAGGCTGTTGTGCCTTCAGGAACCTGCGCCGCAAGTTCACAGTAGACACGTCGTGCAGCCCCCACCGGATCTCCGTCGGTGCGTAAATAGCATGACGCTACTATTTTCTTGCTGCCGGTATCAAGCAATACCCCTTTTGTGGTGGTGGAGCCGACGTCAAGACCGAGGGCCAGCTCGGACCCGTTGTGATAGTCTGCTCTCTGTTCGTCCTGAAATTCTACCAGTCTGGAAAAATTCTTCAGGGGAGCAAGGCGGGTAAAGGCAGTCCTGCCTTTTCTTATGACTGACGAAAAATTATCGGGAAGAGGGGAGCCGTTTTCAAGACCCCATACTGCCGCCCCCAAAGCTTCAAAACACTGGCCGTTTTCAGGAAGAATCAGTTCGGGTATTTCACGGCGGAGTTCGCGCACCATGAAACTGTTTCGTGAACAGTTTCCGATCAGCGCTACTTTTTCGGAAGGCATCTTTCGCAGCAGTTCCAAACATTTCCCTGCCATCATGCGTGCAAGTCCTGCGACTACCGCCTCTTTTTCAACGCCTTTGTTCAAAGCATGCGTACAATCGCTTTTACAGAAAACCGAACACCGTCCAGATACTTTGTGCGGGTCGATTTCACGGTCCATAGCAGCCATGCATTGCAGGTCAAGCCCCATGCGGCCAAGCTGTTGAACCAGAAATTCTCCGGTCCCGGACGCACATTTATTTCCGGTATGAACAGTTTCTACCCGTCCGTCAGAATCCAGCAGGTAGGCCATGAAAGTTTCACCGCCTGCACTTAAAACAGTACGGCATCCCTTTCGTACAATCTCGGAGTCACGCAGAGCGGCTTCTATGGCTTGAGGTTCGGAAATTGAGGGCAGTCTGAGAAGATGGCGGAATTTTCGCCCGGTAACAGCAACGTTAACCCCTTTCTCCAGGGCTATGCTACGCAGCCCTTTGAGGACCGTTTCAGCCGGATTTCCTTCATGGTTGAGAGATATTTTTTCCAGTACCCTTGGATTACCGTTGTTATCAGCTATCAGAACAAGACTAACTGTCGAGGCCCCGGCACAAATTCCCAGTGATTTATTCATATGTTTTTCTGGCGGCTATTTTACTGGTTATATCAGGCAGTTTGATGTGAAAAACTTTGCTCCAGAATTTGCCGGTCACAAAAAGTCTTTTTCCATGCCGGTCCCAGGCAATTCCGTTGGCGGCTTCGGCTTCGGGGCCGGCTTCAGGGCGCAGGCTGGAGATGTCGATCCAGAATTTGACCATTCCGTCAATGGGGTTAACTGCGGCGATAAGATCTTCCTGCCATATATTGCAGTAGATGAGTCCGTTAATGTATTCCAGTTCATTTATACGGTGTACCTTACGGGGGCCGTCTTTGACACTGACCTTGCTGATTCTTTTGAAGTCATAAGGGTCCCGGAGAATTATTTCAGATGATCCGTTGCTTTGAAAAATAAATTGGCCGTCTGTGGTCAACCCCCAACCCTGACCTTTGTATTTGAAGAGCCTTTTACGCGCAAGGGAACGGGAATCATAGACAAAACATTTTCCAGATCTCCAGGTGAGCTGGTAAAGTCTGTTTTTCCAAAGGCAAAGACCTTCCCCGAAAAGAGTTTGTCCAATTCTTGATTCTCTGAGTATCTCTCCGCTTTCCATCTCAATCTTTCTTACAGAGGATCGACCGTGTTTACCGGTACTTTCATAAAACACCCCGTTATGATACAAGAAGCCCTGAGTAAAAGCGTTCATGTCATGTGGAAAATAATCTACCTCTTCGCATGCTATGACCGGAGCGAAGGTTTCTCTTTGAGAATAGCCTGTTCCCGGAAAAACAAGAAGAAAAGTGATGATAATCAAATAATATAACGGATACTTTTTTTTCATTAGTTGTTCACTCGTTGTCTGTCTTTATAAATTTCCACTGCGGAAGGCAAGTTGGTTAATAGGGACAAATCTAAATCAAATTGTCTTTTGATCCGATAAAACAAGTGCAAAGAAGTACTAAACGCTGCATTCCTATAAGAGTGTAGTGAAGCCGGAGGCATAGTTAATGGTTGAGGAAAATACATATTTTGCCTACCAGCCCGTGTCAGACAAGAGAAAGAATGACCGGGAGTGGATAACTGTTGTCTCACTGCGTTCTGATCAGGATCTTGGTGAGGACAAGAGCTATTGGCTGGCCCGCCGGCTTGAGAGCGGTAATTACCAATTGCAGGAACTTAATGAGCTGAATGTTCCTGTGGGGCCGGCACGGAAAATTACGGCCGATGATTTTTATTCCGAATATTCTCTGGAACTGGATTACTGGCAGCAGAGAGTCCGTCCGGCTTTGGATAAGCAGGAGAAACGTCTGCAGAGGGGGGAAGTCCATCGTGAGCAGGGCGAACTTTACAGCGCTGAAATGGAGTACGGGGAAGCCCTTGCCGTTGATGAGAATAACGTGCGGGCAACTTTCGGGCTGGGGCTCACCTATTTAGAAAAGGGAGACGTGGAAAAAGCACAGGAGGTTTTTTCCAAGGTCTTGCACATGAAGACCGCCTTTGCCACAGAGCATAAACATATGTTCAATGATTTCGGTATTTCATTGCGTAAGAATGGAATGTATCAGGAAGCATTGCAATACTACAGTAAAGGGGTGGATCTGGATTCGGATGATGAAAACCTGTTTTTCAATATAGCCAGAACATATTTCGAGGCCGGGGACTGGCAGAACTGTTTCAGGTATCTGACCATGTGTCTTGAAAAGAATAGAGGGGTTGCAGAAGCTGTTAAATTCTGCGGGTATCTGATCAAGCGGACTGAGCAGGATGACAGCATGCTCCGTGAAATAGGAGCAGCAAAAAACGGCGGCAGCCTGCGCAGTGATGTTCTGGGTCTTTTGCGCCAGATGCAGATCGCCGCCGGGGTGGAACTGGATGATGCTATAGAGAAAACACACGAAATCAGAGACCGCATGATTGCTCTTGAGGAAGAGGATATGCAACTTATGGAAATAGAGAAGGACCTCTATAATCTTGACGCATGATTAGCAACTTCTGGAAACGCCAACCCGAATCAATATTACTCCACCTTGAATTATTCTCTGTCCAGACAGCCTTGCCGCGAATCTGAATAGTTGAGAACCGTTAAATCCCGAAAATGAGGTCAGGACAGTTACTCAGGAAGTTTCATAAGATGTTCCCGCTGGCCGATCATAATCAGTACATCGTTTTCAGCTAAAGGCTGGTCAGCCCGGGGGACAAAGTTCAATTCTTCAGATCCGTTGTTTCTGATGGCGATTACCTGAACTTTGTAGTTGTTGGTCAGGTTGAGGTCGATGAGGGTTTTACCTGCCCAGTCCGCGACTTTACGTTCTTTGATTAATATATCATTCCCCATTGAAAGGTATTCAATCATTCCAGGTGTGGAGAGTTTGTGGGCAAGCTGTTTGGCTGCGAAATGCTCCGGGAAGACTACGAAGTCAACTCCCATTTTACTGAGCACTTTTTTATGGGCTACACTTATGGCTTTAACCCATATTTTATTTACCCCGATTTCCTGCAGATTAAGAACGACCAGTATGCTGGCTTCCATGGAGTCACCGGTGGAAACCACAACATAGTTGAAGTCCTGAAAGCTCAGTTGCTTCAGAGTCTGCGGATCTGTTCCATCCGCCTGAAATATCTGAGCTAGGTATGGTTTAGCGGCTTTGACTTTTTCCTCTTCCGTATCAATGCCGACAACATTGTGACCCAGCCTGCGCAGATTGATCGCCAGCTCTAATCCGAACTTGCCAAGACCTATAACTCCGACTTCTATTTTATCAGACATATTAAGCTCCTTGATGGTCTGCCTAGCCGAGAGGCATGTCGTCTTCCGGCAGACGGTAGCGGGGTTCACTCTGCCAACTGTTGATTGCGGTCAGAAGCCATACGGGCCCCAGTCTGCCTACAAACATGAGAGTGATGATGATCAACTTGCCGGGATTGCTGAGATCCGGGGTTACTCCAGTCGAGAGGCCAACAGTTGCAAAGGCCGAGATTGCCTCAAAGGTAATTTCAATGAAATGTCCCCTTACCTGCGAGTGGGGCAGGTAACTGCCTTCAGTTATGCTAAGCATCACAATTGCCGAAGCGAGAATTACACTGGCTATGGCCATCAGAGTGAGTGCCCTGTTGATACTTTCTTCACTGAGAGCGTACCAGCCGACTTTTACCTGTGAGTGACCTTTGATTTTGGAGATAACGAAGCCCGTCCAGGCCCTGAAAGTAGTAGTCTTAAGCCCTCCTGCGCAAGATCCCGGTGAGCCGCCGATGAGCATGAGGCCGATCATGACAAGCAGTGAAATATTAGTCATTCCCGAAAGGTCGGTCGTATTGAATCCGGCTGTACGGCAGGTAACGGATTGGAAAAGGGCCGTCAGTTCATTGATGCCTTCACCATAGCCTATACTGGCTCTGAAATTTTCCGTAAAATAAATGGCTATGCCGCCCGCTGCAACGAGGAAGAAAGAAGTTTCCAGTACAATTCGGCTATGCCAGCTTAAATAGTGGGCGGAAACTTCATGTCTGCGGCGGCGGATGAAATTGCAGAATTTGGTCCACAGTTCGGTCATTACATAAAAGCCCAGACCTCCCATAACTATGAGGGACATGAAAACAGTATTGATACCCAAATGGTCACGCCATGCAGTCAGACTGTCCGGGTAAAGGGAAAATCCGGCATTACAGAAGGCAGAAATGGAATGAAAAACTGCCGAGTAGGCGTGGAAACCAACCGGGTCCATGCGGTTGAGGATAAGTGCTCCGACTGCTTCTATGGAAAGAACAGCTATAACAACTCCGACTATGAATTTACCTATGTTGAAGGATGGATCATGGATCAGGGTCTGGCTAACCGCCAGTCTGTCGGAGGCACTTACTTTTTTGCCCAGAATGTAAATCACCAGACTTGCATAGGTCATTATGCCCAGTCCGCCGAGTTGTATCAGGGCCAGTATTACAGACTGTCCCGTACGGCTGAAAAAAGTTCCGGTATCAACAACTGCAAGTCCCGTAACACAGACTGCGGAGGTCGCGGTGAACAATGCATCGATAAAAGACAGCTCCCTGCCCGGATGGCATATGTCGAGTGTCAGAATCAGCCCGCCAACGATTATAGTCACAAGAAATGCGTAGATGGGCATCCAGAAAGGTGAGGACGCTTTTGATTTCATAACCGATATTTACGCTTGAGAGTTGAAGAAGGCAAGTCTGTTGCCTGCCCCCATGTTTGAAGGCGGGCTAATTTTTTCTGATGTTTACTGCCGGGGCAAGTTCATGACACCCGGCAGTATATATTGCCGTTGCTCAGGCTAAGCCTTTCCGGTTCGTTCCCGGTAGGTGTTCAGCTTTTCTTCCACTTCTTCCCATCTGAGAAAAGTTGTCTCGTGTTCAGCCTCAAGTCCTTCCAGTCTGGATTGTGCAGCAGCCATTTCTTCACCTGATTTTTTGTAGAATTCAGGATCAGCCATCTGCATCTGTATATTTTCAATAGAGCTTTCCAGTTCTTCGATTTTGGAAGGAAGTTCCTGAATTTCAAGTTCAAGGGCTTCAAACTCTCTTTGCTCTTTGTAGGTGAGCTTCTCAGGGCGTGTGTTTGATGCTTTTTTCGGCTTTGGTTTAGCGGTCTTGGGCTTGCTTTCGCCTTCCTGCTGAGGGCGCTGGCGGACCCAGTCATCGTATCCTCCAACGTATTCTTTCACTTGGCCGTTGCCTTCAAAGGCAATTGTTCCGGTTACTACATTATTCAGGAATGCGCGATCATGGCTTACTATTATGACAGTTCCCGGATAATCCATGATTCTGTCTTCAAGAAGCTCCAGAGTCTCTGAATCAAGGTCGTTGGTAGGTTCGTCCATTATCAGCAGGTTTGACGGGCGTGTGAAAAGGCGCGCCAGCAGCAGTCTGTTTCGCTCACCGCCGGAAAGGACACTTACCGGAGCATTGGCCCGGTCCGGGGCGAACAGAAAGTCTTTCAGATAGCCCATGACATGCTTGTTGCGGCCGTTGATCGTCACTGTATCGTTGCCGTCCGCGACACTGTCTCTGACGGATTTATTAGGGTCCAGTTGCTCACGGTGCTGGTCGAAGTAGGAGATTTCCAACTTGGTCCCAAGCTTGACCGTACCGTTGTCGGGTTTGAACTTTCCGAGAAGCACCTGGATCAGGGTGGTTTTCCCGGCTCCGTTGGGGCCTATTATACCGACACGGTCTCCGCGCATGATGGTTGCATTCAGATCTTTGAAAACTGGTGTCTCGTCCCATGAGTAGGATGCGTTGACAGCTTCGACCACAACCTTGCCTGACCGTGCCGCTTCCTGAATCTCAATACTGGCCTTACCTGTTCTTTCACGGCGTTGTCTTCGTTCTTCACGCATCTTTTTCAGAGCGCGGACACGCCCTTCATTACGGGTTCTGCGGGCTTTGATCCCCTGCCTGATCCATACTTCTTCACGGGCAAGTTTTTTATCAAATTCAGACCAGTTCTTTTCTTCAGCAGCAAGGAGGTCTTCCTTGCGTTTAAGAAATGTGTCGTAGTCACAGGACCAGTCGGCGAGGCTGCCTCGGTCCAGCTCAATGATCCTGCTCGCTATTTTGCGCAGGAACATACGGTCATGTGTGATGAAGATCAGGGTCTTGATATTTTTAAGAATAAATTCTTCAAGCCATGCTATGGAGTCGATATCAAGATGGTTGGTGGGCTCATCAAGGAGAAGGACATCCGGATTGCTGGCGAGAGCCCGGGCCAGTAGAGCCCGCCGTTTAAGACCTCCTGAAAGATTTTCAAAGCGCAGTTCAGCATCAAGTGAAAGGCGGGAAATTACCATTTCAATAGTGGTTAGGGCTTCCCAGCCACCGAACTTCCCCATGATTTCTTCCACTTCGGAAAGTCTGGACACATCTCCGCCGTTGGCAACTTCAAGGCTTACAGTATGGTAGCTGGTCAGAGCCTGCCCAAGATCGCCCAGCCCCCCGGCAACAACTTCAAAAACAGTACCTTTAAGTGCCTCGGGAACCTTTTGTGAAAGACGGGCCACGGTAACTCCCTTCTGGCAGGAGATGTTTCCGTCATCGGGAACAAGATCTCCACTCATAAGCCTCAACAGGGTCGACTTGCCTTCACCGTTTCTGCCTACAATACAGATACGCTGGCCTTCCTCTACCTGGAAGGAAACTCGGTCAAGCAGCAGCGGGCCGCCGAAAGACATGGAAACACCGTTCACACTCATCAAAGCCATCTTATAAACTCCACTGAATTCTTTAAAAAATATAATTATATTATGAAGACATGTAATTTCTTATCATATAGTATCACCTTGCAGTGAGGGCGGCAGTGTAGAATTTTGCCGCCGAAAAGAAAAGCCCAAGAATGTATTATTAACTTGATTCCCAATGTTGCAATCGGTTGACGAAAGATTTGTGGTAGGGCAGTAAGTGCATGACTGGTTTGAGGTAGAACAGGTTTAATCCTTATAAAAAGCATTGCAAGATGAAGGCCCGCAGCAGATGAGCACAGGTGACAGATTACTGGACATATTTCAGGAAGAAACACTGGAACGGCTTGATAATATCGAAGCCGGGCTGCTGCAGTTGGAAAATTGTACCTACGATTGTTCGCCTGAGCTGATTAATTCAATTTTCCGTGACGCTCATTCAGTCAAAGCTGGATCAAACCTGCTTAAGCTTTACAGGATCGAAGAGCTGTCTCATAAGCTGGAAAATGTTCTTGAAATGGTTCGCTCAGAAGGGCTTGTGCCCACTGAACTCATAATTACAGCGGCTCTTGAATCCGTTGATAAGCTCCGTTCTCTGACTGAGGATGTATTGAACAGCAACGAGAAAAGTATCAGGCTGCAGAAAACTATGCTGGAAGTCTCCGTTCAGCGGGCTTTGTCCGGTCAGAACTGATCTCTGTCTGGATTTACTTTGTAATAAATATTAAAAGCCGAAATCTTTAGCAGGTTCCGGCTTTTGTTTGTCTGGTAGATTGAAAAAGATTTATACCCGTCCGGCTATATCCCTTCCCCAGTCCATTATTGGATCTCTTTCGGGGTCGCCGTCGATTTTTAGGGAGTCTCCAACAACTTCTGCTCCCATCTTCTCCAGTTTTTCTTCAATGGCGTCAACTGCTCCGCAGAAATAGGTGTAATCCGAGTCACCGCACCCGAATACGGATACTTTCTTTCCTTTTAGCTCAGCATCTTCAAGGGTATCGTAAAGGGGAATGAAATCATCCTGAAGTTCAATCTCTTCTTCACCCCATGTGGAGCAGCCGAAGAGCACAATATCGTAGCCGGTAAGATCTGCCACACCGACCTCGGTGACGTTTTTGAGTTCAACGGCAAAATCCTTCTCTTCCATCGCTTCAGCGATATACTCAGCAGTTGTTTCGGTGTTACCTGTAGTGGAACCGTATACAATCAATGATTTTGGCATGAGAATCTCCTTTGAAATTTAATGGGGTTGTTTATGGAAAAGTAGTTATTGAAAGTGAATTTCATTGTCAACACAAAAGTAGTATTAAGATCTCATTAAAATGTGAGTAAAACAGCAAATGAGTGTTTACCTTGCTCGTCAGTGGTGTTATGGCCTTTTTAGAGATCAGGCATATAAAAGTTTTCGCACTCCTGAAAATATCAGGCCCGGCGAGAATATTACGCCCTAATCGACTTCCCCGGTCGGTTTCAACGTCTCGAACTCATTTACAATTAATATTGTGTTTTGGATTATGGCGGAATTTATACTGCCAATGATCACATCATTTCCATCCCGACCGAATTTTTCCTGCTTTTGTCTGCATTATCTGTTATGTTCAGATTTAAAATTTGCAGTACTTCCCGATTCTGATTTAATCCGGTCCGGACTTCCCGCCTAACTTTTAATTTCATGGAGGTCACAATTATGAGTGTTGAATTTGATATTATAGGAATGGATTCCTGGGGTTTTAATAATGACGGTCCACTTATAATTGCAGGACCCTGCAGTGCCGAATCCCGTGATCAACTACTTGAAACCGCTCGCGGTATAGCCGATAAAGGAGTGCATGTCCTTCGCGCCGGAATCTGGAAGCCGCGGACCCGCCCGGGATGCTTTGAAGGTATGGGTGAGGAAGGCCTGAAATGGCTGGTTGAAGCTAAAGAGGAAACCGGGCTTCCCATTTCATGTGAGACTGCCAACCCTGAACATGTTGAATTGTGTCTGAAATATGGCGTAGACATGATCTGGGTCGGAGCAAGGACTACTGTGAACCCTTTTGCTGTTCAGGCCCTTGCAGATGCACTGAAAGGCACTGATATTCCTGTTCTGGTAAAGAATCCCATCAACCCTGATGTTGACCTTTGGCTTGGTGCAATCGAACGTATGAACAAAGCCGGAGTCAAGAAGCTCGGCGCTATTCACCGCGGATTTTCCACAGCACGTGTTACTGAGTACCGCAACGCTCCAAACTGGAGACTTTTTATTGAGCTCCGCCGCCGCTGTGAAGGTCTGCCCATCATCTGCGATCCCAGTCATCTTTGCGGAAAGCGTGAACTGATCCCCGCAGTGGCGCAGAAGGCTCTTGATCTGCTTTTTGACGGACTCATGATTGAATCACACATTAATCCCGATGTTGCTCTCAGCGACAGCAAACAGCAGTTCACCCCTGAAGATCTCGGGGAGGTCCTGTCCGCTCTGGAACCCAAACAGCCCGCCGTTGAAGACGAGAGTTTCATTCACCTCATGGAGAAGAAGCGTGCCCGCCTCGAAGAAATTGACGATACCATTGTTGAGCTTCTCGCCGAGCGCATGGCTCTTGGTCGCAAGATAGGTAAAATGAAATGCGAAAGAGGTATTGCTCTTCTGCAGCCTGCACAGTGGAAGAAAACTGTTGAGAAACGCACCCGTGAAGGCGTTGCCAGAGGTATGGACGAGCATTTCATGTTGCGTATTTTCCAGTATATCCATGAAGAATCCCTGCGTCAGCAGGAGTGCGTGCTGGCCGGGGAAGAATAATGCCCGCAGTAAGTGTTGAACTTCGGGGGGAGTTTGATAACTCTTACGAGATCACAGTTGATTATGACATCTTTGATGAATTGATCACAGATCTTCGTGATAGAAGATTCGGACAGATCCCGGTAGTTATCTGTGACGAGAATACCCGTGAGCTTTTCGGCCTCAAACTGGCCGAGAAGCTCGCGCTTGAAAATATTGATCCTCTTCTGTTGACAGTCCCTGCGGGAGAAAACAGTAAGTCTCTGGAAAAATTCGGATCATTGCTTGAGGCCATGCTTGAGGCTGGAATAACCCGTCAGGATGTGGTTGTTGCCCTTGGAGGCGGTGTTGTCGGTGACCTGTCCGGCTATGTTGCCGGGAGCTATATGCGGGGAATCAACTTTGTTCAGGTTCCAACGACCCTGCTTTCACAGGTTGACTCTTCAGTCGGCGGCAAGGTGGCGGTTAATATCAGAGGCGGTAAGAACTACTGTGGCATGTTTTACCAGCCCAAGCGGGTTTATTCAGATATCTCGGCTCTTGATACACTTCCTGAGCGCGAAATCCTCAGTGGACTCGGTGAAGTGGTCAAACATGGTTTTATCTGCGACCGTGACTTCGTGGAATTTCTGAATGACAACGCCGAAAAAGTACTTGAGCTTGACCGTGAAGTCATGGCCCGTGTTGTTTCACGCTGCTGCGAGATCAAGGCTGATGTTGTAGCCCGTGACGAGAAAGAAGGCGGTGTTCGCCGGATCCTCAATTATGGGCACACGGTGGGACATGCCATTGAAACCTTCGCCGCTTATGAGCTTTCCCATGGAGAGTGTGTCGCCTACGGCATGCGCATTGTTGGGCGGGCCTGTAATAAAGCCGGAATGCTCTCTGATGATGACCTTGCGTTGCATGAGGAAGTCATGGACAGGCTGGGACTGGCAAGGGGCGGACTCGACATTGATCCGGTCAGGATTATGGAACTTATGAGACGGGATAAAAAAGTCAAAAACGGAGCTGTGGTTGTTGTCGCCCTCGATAGGCTGGGCAATGCAGTGGTCCGGGAAGATTTTCCTCTTGAATTTATTGAGTCCGAATTGAATCAGATTGCAGATTAGATTCAATTTACCTAGCAAAGCTTAAGCTGTATCATATACAGTCTGAAGCCACAGCATTTTCGCTGTGGCTTTTTGTTTTGGATTATTGTGGGTTGAAGCGTTGCCTATGTAACGCCGAATCATATACGGTGCGTTCAATTACAAGGAGAAAAAATGCCAGATATTTCTACTAAACTGATAAATGCGGGCAGGGAGCAGGCCGAGCTTCCGATTAAAACTATCAATCCGCCTCTGCACAGGGCGTCCACAGTTCTTTTCGATTGCTATGCCGATATGCTTAAAGCTAATCAGGGACAATTCGATGGGGTTGAATATGGCACCTGCGGAATGGCCGCGCAAAAGTCATTCGAAGCCGCAATGGTTGAGCTTGAAGGTGCTCACGGCTGCAAGGTGTTCCAATCCGGAATAGCAGCCATATCCATGGTGCTCATGGCCTATACCGGACAGGGCGACCATATTCTGATCTGCGATAATGTCTACGGACCGACACGTAACTTCTGTGATAATTTTCTTTCCAGATATGGTGTTGAAACGGAATATTTACCCTCTGCCGCAGGAGCGGATGTGGCGGATTACATCAGGGAAAACACCAGACTGCTTTTCATGGAGTCCCCCGGTTCAAACACATTTGAGATTCAGGATATCCCTGCTGTAACAAAAGCCTGTAGAGAAAAGGGCGTTGTTTCAGTAATCGATAACACCTGGGCGACACCTCTTTACCTCAATCCTTTTGAGCTTGGTGTGGATGTTTCCATTCAGTCGGCCACAAAGTATATAACCGGTCATTCTGATATTCTGCTGGGAACTGTCTCGACCAATTCGGAGTGCTGGGAAAGGTTCACGCAGTGCTGCGGACTTTTTGAGGTTTATGCTTCGCAGGAGGATTGTTATCAGGGTCTCCGCGGACTACGGACTCTGAAGGTGCGCCTAAAGGAGCACGAGAATTCAGCTCTGGAAATCGCCGAATGGCTTTCCGGGCATGAAATGGTTGAGTCGGTCATTCATCCCGCCCTTGAAAGTCATCCCCAGCATGATCTATGGAAGCGTGATTTTAAAGGTTCTAGCGGGCTGTTCGGTTTTACGCTGAAAGAAGGCTTCGAAGATATTGATCATTCACCTTTTGTGGATTCATTGAAGCTGTTCGGACTGGGGTACAGCTGGGGCGGATACAAAAGCCTCATCACCGGAGGAAAGTTCAGGCGCACCAATCCTTTCGGATATGCAGGGAAAACTATTTTCCGGCTGAATATCGGACTGGAAGATGTTCAAGATTTAAAGGCCGACCTGGAGCAGGGGCTTGCTAATTTGAAGTAATAAATTCTGCAGACTTAAGGGGACAAGGGGACTTCGGTCCCCTTTTTTATTCAGCCGGATCAGAAGGCTTTCATGGTAACATAGTAAAGAAGGTCATTGTCCCATGACACATTCATTCCCTGCACTGGAACCGACATGGCCGGGGCTCCGTATTTTTTGTTCAGATAGATAGAGTTCCGGTAAAGCATGGTAATTTCATAGCCACTCAAAATGAGTACGGATTTTCTGAAGCGTCTGTTTTCAAGAAAATCGGTCAGGGGAAGCGGGTGGTTTCGCTCTTTTTCGTCAAGCATGCTGACGGCGATGGCAGGGTTCATCAACATATTGCTGAACATCTGGGCATCGAAAGGTAGGGCTGACAGGTATCCCTCATTCTGGGCACCACTGCTTTTGCGCAGAAAAAAATGAAGATCGGGATGCAGGCGGAGTGTATGCCTAGATGCAGCGATCATACAGTTGGCTGGAATCTTTTCTGCCATAGAAACCGAGAGTTGTTCACCGAGGACGGCAGCAGGCAGCATTTTACCGGAGGAATCAGGGCCCGGTGCAGCGTTGAAATAAAAGGGGTAGAGCATTAGAGTCCCGGCAAAAGCTGCTGCAAGATATTTCTCTGGTTTCAGTCTATATTTAAAGAAGCAGAATATTGATAAAGCCCCCATCAGGAAAACCGCAAGGGCAAACGGAAGCGTCTGGGTGAGAAAATCCGTAACAGGAGCATTGCGCCAGAGGTTGACCGAGATCTCGTTGGTAAAGAGGGTAAGACTGCCTGTTATCAGGGAGATTGCGGCAATTAATAATGTTCCGGCCTTGAAAAAGATTTTGAAGTATCTGTCGTGTTTGGCGTTCAGCAGCCAGTTTACAATGATTACCGCCAGAAAGGGCATGATAGGCAAGAAGTACCTGTGTGCTCTCAACCTGTACATAAAAAAACATATGAACAGGTAGATCAGGGCTGTCCAGACCAGAAGCGAAGTATCATTCTTTTTCCATTCTCTGTCCCTGAAATAATTGTGAAGAGCACCTATGGTAAACGCTCCGAGAGGGAAGAAAACCACCAGAGTTTCCAGCAGGTAAAAACCGATACTTTTGCTGTAAAAGATGAAAAGGTTGCCCCTGTCAGATGTATTGTGGCTGAAATCTCCCAGCATCCCGTTCAGGTAGGGCATATTGTCCATGCTGGCGGCGAAGATCCAGATCATGAATGGGGCACAGGCCAGCAGTCCGGTGAAAATGGTACTCCATTCTTCTTTCAGAGTCTTTGATATGGTATTTACCGCACCTTGCTTGTTTTTTCGGCGGAAATAGGTTGCCAGCAGGTAGCCCACCAAAGGGGGCAGTGCAAACGGACCTTTGGTAAGTACACCCAGTGCCGTGCAAATTGTTGCTCCCGCAAGGTTCGCGGTTTTGTTCTCCCCTTTGTAAAGACCGAGATAAAAATAAGCAGCCCAGGTGACCGCGGCGGTATAAATGATGTCAGCCTTGAACATCATTCCTTCAATTTTGAATGCCGGGGCTACACATAGAAGCAAAGCTGCGAAAATACCTGTTTTAACATCGTACAGTTTCTTACCTATCAGCAATGTGGCAATCACCGTGAGCAAACTGCAGGCGATGGAAGGGATTCTGGAAATAAATAAAAGTGTTCCGTTGCTGAAATCTGTTCCGAAATATTTGAACAGCGGAGCTGCCAGCCAGTAGGGTAGTGGCGGCTTTTCCACTCTGGGAAGCCCCCCGAGCATGGGGTGCAGCCAGTCTCCGCTGATGGCCATTTCAAGAGCGGCAGAAACATATTTAGGCTCATCTATATCGAAGAAGAAAGGTCTCCATTCTCCAATACAGGCGAATAAAAAAGAAAAAATAAGCACCCCGAAAAAGGGCATATTGTTTTTGAATGATCTGCTTAAATCCATATTTGAATCCGATAGGTTTGTTTCTTGAGGGCTTTGATAACTGGTGGTCTCGGTGAAGAATATTTGCCTTTGATATATCTATGTAACTATTTTCTGATATTTAATCCCGGGCGGCTTCAAGGTAAACCTCTTGAAAAGCGGGGATTGCAATTTCTTCAGCCCAGTGCAGGTATATCGATTTGAGAAAATTGCGGCGAAGCATGGGAGCTGCAGCAAGACGTTCACGGATAGTGGCGGAAACGTCCATGCCTTTTATGGTATTATGCAGGGTGGTTGCCCGGTGGATGATACGGTGAGATTCTTCTATCAAGGCATTCCCCTGAAGGGCTATGCGTTCACGCAGATTATCATCGGAAAGAAGCATGTTAAGTTTTTCCTTTAGATCATTGGCATTTTCTGGTTCGTAGGTAACCAGATGCACTCCATCCTGAAAAAGATCAAAGAGTCCCTGATTAATTTTCGGTGTCAGCAGGCAGGCTCCGCAGGCAAGAGCTTCGAATACCCTGAAATTCAGGTCGCCTCTTTCAGCTATGTTCAGGACGACACGCGCCTTGGGAAAAAGTTTTCTGTACTCGCCTTGAGTCACATGCAGTCCGGGGACAAGTTTTGATACTTCGTCAAGAAATATCATTCGAGCAGGTGTAAGCTCCGGATCAACCTTGCCTACAAATAGCAGGTCCCATTCTTTTTCCATTTCAACAGGAACATCGTTATCCATAACGATCGGTGGAAACCAGAGAAGTCTCGAATTTTTCAGACGTGGCCTGAAACGGTCTATATGGTCCTTGAGGCTGACCAGACAGATATCAAATCCCTGAGCGTAAAGGGGGTACCAGCTGTGAATGTGGGTGTCGATGCAGTGGAAAACCGTGAGGCAAGGGTAGGTCTCTACTCCTGATAATGGCGGGGCTATGGAGCGGTCTGCATATACAACAGCGAAAGGTTCTTCTCCGGTTTTATCAAGAATATCTTCCCATGTGAAAACCTGCTGGCCGCGGATGGGGATATGGACGGTTTTATAACCCAGTTTGTCCATTCCGGTCCGGAAAAAGGTGTTACCTACCCAGGCAATTGTTTTTGTTTTGTTCTTCACGCGAAGGAACTTAACAATTTATCGGGCCTTTTAAAAGAAAGTAATTACTCTGCAGGTGAGTCCGGATGGTATACCCCCGGGGTTATCAGTTTAGCATCCCAAGTAGTTCCGGCTCATCAAATTCCAGTTCCGGAGTAAATTCAACTCCGCACAATTCACCGTCTTTCCAGACTGTAACAGCCATTTGACTGCTTAAGAACCCAATATTGTTGTTAAATATGCATCCGCGGATGAAAATTTGATCCTTAATGTCTATTTTTTCTTGATCTTTTTCTCTATTAATACGTAAACACATGCCTTTTTGAGAAATATCAATGATAGTTATATCCAGTTCGCCTTTATCTGAAGACGCGGCAATGTCACATTGTCGAAAAAATGCTTCAATTTTTGATAACTTAATACGAATGGCAGAACGCCTGTCATGCATTGTGTTCATTATTGCCCTCCTTTACTCGCGCGAATCAACAGTATTGAGGATAATAGGTCAAGTGAATTATTTTTTACTTTGACCTGCGCCAGCCCTTTTAATTCTTGGCTAAAGCCGCTAAACGGGTTAAGTAATTAGACTATGGGTAATAGTGAAATAGTTGTTAACACGGTCACCTGAAGCTGTTGGTGATCGTATTCAATACAGTCAGGAGTTTGCAGTGAGGAAGTTATTCGCAGTTTTTGCTCTGGTTGGTATGCTGCTTTCAGGGTGCGTTTATGTTGATATGACCGTGGAGAATAAACCAGCTCCCGGTATTGATTTCAGTAAATTTCAGACATTCGGGTTCAAGAAGCGAAGTGAGTCGCGCAAGGATCTAGAAGCCGTACTTCTCAATTCAGCCAAAATTGAGCTTGAGGCTAAAGGTTACAGGTACTCCGCAGATAACCCGGATTTTCTGGTTATGGTGAATTTCGGTTCCAAGGCGTTCATGGAGCGTGGGGTAACCTACTCAAGAGATAGCCAGGAGTATGATTTCATCAGCAAGACCTATTCAGACATAGGTGTAAATCCCGCTCCTGATGCAACCCGTCAGGGGAATGTCGTCCGCATTTATATGTTAACTCCTGAGAAACACTATCTCTGGCGAGGAGTTGCCACCAGCGTTGATTTTGAAGGGGTCAATGTGTTCGGAAAATGTCTGGTCAAAGGTGCTTTGGAAAAATTTCCCGGTACCGAGGTAAAATTCAGGGCAAAGTTCAACGTGGATGATTGTAAGTAAATAGCTAATTTTCCCGTTTTTAGTTTTCATATCTGAATAGAGTAAGTTCTTTCGATGCTTTAAGGCCTCCGGATCATTTCCGGGGGCTTTTCTTTTTTAAACATCTTGACTTTAGGAAAATATCTTGGCATTTCTTGATCACTATATAACAATATTTTTATATATTGAAATTAAGTTGAAGTCTGCAGGAAACGGAAGCAGGATTGATACACATCTTCTCGCGGAGATATCATCTCCGGGGGAAGCGACAAAATAATGGAGAATTTAGAAATGCAAGTGGCTAGGAATATTAAAGAGTCAGGTCAGTTTTTTTCTTTTGAATTTTTTCCTCCGAAGGACAAGGCTACTTGGCCTGTTTTTATGGAGAAAGCACAGCGTCTGGCCGACCTTGACCCCATGTTCGCCTCTGTCACTTATGGTGCGGGCGGAACTTCCCATGAGAACTCCCTTGAGATCTGTGGAGCTTTGAAGCGGGAGATGGGAATTGATATTCTTGCCCACCTGACTTGTGTCGGAGCCAGCGAGGAATCTATCGACCGGTTCCTTAATCAGCTTGCTGACGCAGGCGTCAGTGACATTCTTGCTCTGGGCGGAGATGGAGTCGCAGACGGGAAAGGTGAAAACAGATTCTATCGTGCTGTCGATCTTGTTGAATATGTTAACGGGAAATATTCAGAGGTCGGTATCGGCGTGGCAGGATATCCGGGAGGGCATCCCGATTCTCCGTCAATAGTGCAGGATCTTGAGTGGCATAACGGTAAAATTTCAAAGGGAGCCGATTTCACCATGACTCAGCTGTTTTTTGATAACCGCCAGTATTTTGATTACGTGGACCGCCTTGCGGAACTAGGCTCAAATAGTCCTGTCATTCCCGGAGTGCTGCCAATTCAGTCTCTGGCTTCATTGAGAAGGATTATGTCTCTTTGCGGTGCTGCAATCCCCGGAGATCTGTATTGCGGTGTTGAGAAAGCCTTCAATGAAGGCGGCGATGAAGCGGTAATGGAATTCGGTTTTCAGTTTGCACGCAGACAGATTGCAGGGCTTCTTGATAAGGGGGCTTCCGGCGTACATATTTACACATTGAACCGGGCAGCCATGTGCGAGAGACTGGTCGGGGATCTTAAGCAGGACGGATATTTCAACTGAGATCTATTTTAGCCCGCCATGCAGACTGTTCGGAGATGGATCAGCACATCTCAGGTTTGCAAAAAAGCCCCACCATTTTTAAAGCCCCCTGATGTATCAGTTACATCAGGGGGCTTGTTACTTATTAGGTTGGCTTACAGGATGTTCCTTGTAACCTGCATTGTACTCAGCGTACGATAAAATTTGCGTAGAGCTAAGGCTGGGCGAAGGTTTTTAAAAGGGAAGGGGCTGAGACCTCGGAGACTTTTTTATAAAAAACCTTTGAAAGCATTGGCAATATTAGCTGCTGTTTTAACCCTTTCCGGACCGTTTTCAATAATGAAGGGCAGAATCTGGTCAGAGTAATTACCAAGGCCGGAGAGCAGACTTTCGCTGAGTCCCTTGGAAGACGGGGAAGCGATGAAATCTTTGATCTCTTTATATAAGGTCTTGGCCTCACTTACGGAATTGTTTCCGGATGTGTAGGCTGTGGATGCATGGTTGTAGACTTTCTTGGCTTTGCTGAAGCTTGAAGGATCGGTAATGATCTTGGTCAGCTTGGAAGACAGGGAAGAGTCTGCGGTCGTTGAATCCATGCTTTCGGAAAAGGCGACCATTTTCATAAGTCTGGTTATTCCTGATTCGGATTCAATGGACCCCAGTTTGGAAGATAGACCTGAAGCAGAGCCGGGATTTATAAGGCTCATGGTCGTAGTCTGGGCATCTACAAGATTTTCCGTGGAGTCTGAAAAACCTGAATAAACATTTTTAGCCCGGTCAAGCAGGCTGGCTCCTTCAGCCGCGCTTTTAGCGGTTTCCGCTGATGAAGAAAGGTCGTCAAGGCTGAAAGCCTGAGCAGGGACGGAGTTAATCATCAGAAAAGAAGCAGTTAAGAAACAGAAGGTCAGCGTGAATATCAAACTTTTTTTTATCATGGTGCACTCCATTTGTTGGTTTACTGATAACTGTATCCCAAGCAGGCTGGTTTTGCTATTAGAAAGCAGAGTCGATGTCTCGTTTTTTGTATCTAGTTTTTTCTGATGACATCAAGAAAGTTTGCTAGGTAATAATCATTGGAGAAGATAGAGGGAATAGGCACTGGGAAAGGAAGGAAAAAATCATGCTTGCAGAAATAAGTCAGATGAAATTGGAAGAAAGACTTTAGATCAAAGAAAAAGCCGCAATCGTTATGATTGCGGCTTTTAATAAACAGGGTGGTGCCGAAGAGAAGACTCGAACTTCCACGGGGGAACCCCCACTAGACCCTGAACCTAGCGTGTCTACCAATTCCACCACTTCGGCACAGCGAGATTCTGTATATGTATATGCGGATTGTTTTGCAAGTCTTTTTTTTGTTAAATTGTAAATAAGTTCACTCTCGCGTAACCTTTCCAGTAATAAGTGTTTTTCTAGGCAGAGTCTGGTATTGGGGTATAAGGTATCATTATAGGAATAAATGGTTTCTATTTGTGATGATCGCTTAGTCCTGTTATAAAGATTCAAAATAAAATACAGGGAGATTTTTTTATGGACCCGTCCGCACTTATTCCTGAAGCTATAGGCATATCGATCTATCCGATATGGCCTGTAGTGCTTTCAATCATAACTTTTTCCGTCCATCTGTTGCTGATGAATGCTGTTTTCGGTGGAGCGGCCATAG
Organism: Maridesulfovibrio salinus; assembly: GCF_055394525.1. NCBI lineage: Bacteria > Pseudomonadati > Thermodesulfobacteriota > Desulfovibrionia > Desulfovibrionales > Desulfovibrionaceae > Maridesulfovibrio > Maridesulfovibrio salinus. The sequence goes on along the minus strand of NZ_AP042461.1, from coordinate 4,112,664 downwards.
TTTTTGTTCATTCACTCTCGGGGGAAACAGAAGTTTCACGCAGTGTTTCCAAAAAACTGCCGACCCTGCTTGCCCTTGCGATAAATGCCGGAGTTCCGCCGCTCCTTTTTCTGCAGGCGGTATACGGGCAGTTCAGCTATGTTTCATCCATATTAATGGCAGTTTTCTGGCTTGCAGTCATAGGGGCATTGATACTTGGTTACTACGGGATTTATTACCACAACTACAGCTATGAAAAACTTGGGGAGTCCGGCAGGAAATTTGTGATATTCGCGGTGCTGTGCATGATTGTCTATATCGGCTTCATGCTTTCGAATAAAATGACCCTGATGCTTCGCCCAGAGGTGTGGAACGAATATTTTAATGATCCTGACGGCTTCATTCTTAATCTCAGTGAACCGGTTCTTTTCCCGAGATTCATGCATTTCGCCATTTCAGCCTTGGCTGTGGGCGGACTGACCGTAGCAATGATCGGGCGCAAAAGGGGAAGTAAGAGTTTTGTGGATACCGGTATGAAGTGGTTTTCAAGATCTACCCTTGTAAATATTCTCATGGGATTCTGGTTTCTCATTGCTCTTCCAAAGGATGTCATGCTCATTTTCATGGGACAGGACATGCTTGCAACGGGGCTGCTTTTTGTCGGGCTGCTGGCTCTTGGGGCGATGCTCCATGCGGGATTTACCCGAAATGTGACTATTGCAGCTCTGGCTACCGGGTTAATTGTTCCGGTAATGGCTACGATGAGGCATCTTGTGAGGCAGAAGTATCTTGAGCCATATTTCACCCTTGATACTGCCCCGGTCTCTTTGCAGTGGAGTCCTTTTATTCTTTTTGCGTGTTCTTTGCTGGTTGGAATCCTGTGTATAATGTACATGCTCAAACTGATGTTCAGGGCTGAAAGGAGTTAATCATGGAATATCCAATCTGGCACCTGACGGCATTCGGCGGTGGTTTCTGGATAGCGGTTATCGCTACTCTTCATGTTTTTGTGGCCCAGTTTGCTGTTGGCGGTGGATTGTTTCTGGTAGTGACCGAGAAGCTTGCCTACCGTACCGGCTCCAGTGAACTTCTTGATTATGTAAAAAAACATTCCAAGTTCTTTTTGCTGCTGACAATGGTCTTCGGCGGCGGTACCGGGGTAGCGCTCTGGTTCACAATGGCTCTTCTCAGTCCGCAGGGCACTCTTGTCCTTGTCCGTGAATTTCTTTTTGCGTGGGCTACCGAATGGGTCTGGTTCGTGGGCGAGATAATAGCCCTTCTTATTTACTATTATTACTGGGACCGGATGAAACGGGAAGACCATCTTAAGATAGGCTGGTTTTACTTCATATTTGCATGGCTTTCCCTTTTCACCATCAACGGTGTGATCGCTTTTATGCTTACCCCCGGACAATGGGTAGAAACCCGCAGCTTCTGGGACGGTATATTCAACCCCACTTTCTGGCCCGCACTTTTTTTCCGTTCAGCCCTTTGTGCAATGCTGGCAGGACTGTTCGGTTTTGTTACCGCAGCCCGTTTGAAGGGTGAAGAGATCAGATGCCTGATGGTGCGTTTCTGCGGTCTTTGGACTCTTATCGGCCTTTTGCTGGTTTTACCGCTTGGTTACTGGTATCTTGTGGCTCTCCCCTCTGAGCAGGCCCTGCAGGTCATGTACAAGTCCCACAGGGTGGCTTTTTTCATGAAGGTATTTCAGTATACCGCCCCTGCGATTCTCGCTGGAGGTCTTTTCATGGCCATCTGTGCTCCTCGGAAAGTCAATTTTACTTCAGCTATGATAATGCTTTGTCTCTCACTTGTTTTTTACGGCTCTTTTGAGTTTATGCGTGAGGCAGGCAGGAAGCCTTATGTTGTGTGGGGAGAGGTTTATTCAACCAACATCACTACACAGCAGGCTGAAGAAATGGCGGGCAAGTCCATTTTGAAAAATTCCAAGTGGGTCCCGCAGGATCTTCGTGAAATAACTGATGAGAACCGGATGCGGGCAGGAGCCTGGCTTTACCAGATGCAATGTGCTCCCTGTCACGCCGCAGGCGGGCCCATGAACGACATTATCCCGAGGACCGCCAAATATACTGCTGCCGGGTTGGACGCGTTCATGTCCGGTATGGGCAAGATCAATAAATATATGCCGGAGTTTATAGGTGTTCCCAAAGAGCGTATGGCTCTTGCCGGGTACATAGACTCGCTGAGCCCTGACGAAAAACCCGCACTGCCCGAGCCTGTTGAGTCTGAGTTGACTCCCGGGCCATTCGTTCCTGATCAGGAATATGTCCTGATGGCCTGGCCTCTGGAAGGATTGCACCTGATTGTGGAAAAAGACCGTACGCTCAGTCTGAGCGATAAAGGTGCGACAATCAGGGCCCAACTGTTGATGCGTGGTGATCCTCCGGAAGTTGTAACTGACGAGGTAAGGATAATCTGTAGTCCTGAAGGTCTTGATGAGAGCTTTGATTTCAATGTGGTGGATGGGTATTTTGAATCACCTCCCATTGAACTGGAGCCTTATGTTTCTTCCGGATACCAGCCGCTTCCGCCGGTGAATGTCAAAGCCGTTGATGAGTCAGGAAATGTTCTGGCTGAGACGACCATCGTTCTGCCTGTTTCAACCCGCCCGGGATGCAACAACTGTCATGGCGGAGACTGGAAATATCCGGGTGTGGGTGGTCTTTCCGGTGAGACTGCCGTTGATATCCTGACAGTGCATGACCGCGACAACCGGACCAATTTTAATGAGCGTATTAAAAATGGTGAGGTTATAGACTGTGCCGGCTGCCATGACGGTGAGATTCAGCTTGACCTGTCGGCAGCTTTACACGGTTTTCATGCTGTTTATCTCTCGGGAAGGGAGAATGATGCCTGCATGATGTGTCACCCGCAGGAAAGCCTGCGCGGAGTGCACCTTGATGTGGGTATGGAATGCGTGAACTGCCACGGTTATATGGAGGACCACTCCCTGGCACTTCTCAAGTCCGAGGAGAACAATCCTGCTTCCAAACGGCTTATTCCGTTGATATCTCCATCAGGTTATGACCTTGAAGAGATTAATCCCCGCAAACCGTGGGAACAGCAGCCCGATTGTTTAACCTGTCATGTTGACTTTGCTGCTCCTGAAACGGATTCAGCGTTCAATGTCTGGACTGAGGGCCGTGAAGGGTTATTCCGCAACCGCAAGGATGATATGGAAGCTGTAATGTGCGCGGCCTGCCATAACGCTCCGCATGCTGTTTTTCCCGCGAGTAACGAACGGGATAATCTGCGCGCGCTCCAGTATATGGAAGAAGCCAAACCTGTCGGATCAGGCGGGACCTGCACAGTCTGCCATGAATATGAAATGGGTTACCCCGCACACCATCCGGGAATGGGGCTGGAATAACAGAACTGTTTTCGGGATCGGGCGAAGGGGCTGGTGCTGGAGTTTGATCAGTCTCGATCGCAATCTACTTAAAATATCCTAAAGCAAAGGCCTCAACATCTTGAGATGTTGAGGCCTTTTTATGTTCTGATTCGCCGCTAGGCTGCAGCCCAAAACTGGACGTTTTTTAGGCTGGGCCTCACTAAACGTTTTCTTATGCTCGTTTAAGCAGGGGACGCTCGTTTTTGGAAGCTTTGTTCACAGCTCTCATGACGTTGTCAAAATCGCCTGCGGGTACAGTGAAAGTGGACTGGCGGCCCTGAATTTTAACATGCTGAATGCGTACAGGATTGATGCGCGCACGGCGGCAGATCATATCCACTAGCTTGCGAGGTGTCATGCCGTGTGAGCGGCCAACAAATGCGGTAAGGCGGACACGTCCACGGGAGGCTGCGCCTTTGGAGCACTCTTCGATCTGTTTGTAGCTGCGTTTGTCGAGAACGCTGCCCTGAGAGTGCTGGAGCAGTGCTGCCACAACTTCAGCGGGATCATTGCCTTCCAGAAGTTCGTCTGCCAGGGAAAGATAAGACAAGTGGTTTCCACTGTTGACGATTTCGCTCAGTTCAGATCCCATGCACGCTTTTTTAACTTCAATGACCTGATCAATGGTCGGCAGGGGCTTCTTTTCAACACGCATTTTGGTGATTTTGGTAATGTAACGAAGCTTGCTGAACTCACGGGGGGTTATGATGGTCACAGCCACACCTTTTTTACCCGCACGGCCGGTACGTCCTACACGGTGCACGTAGCTCTGGGGGTCCTGCGGCAGGGCGAAGTTAACAACATGGCTGAGGTCAGGTACGTCAATACCACGGGCTGCAACATCGGTGGCCACGAGAATTTTGCACCTGCGTTTGCGGAAACGCAGCAGTATGTCTTCACGGCGGGACTGTGAGAGGTCACCGTGAATAGGTTCGGCAGGGTAGCCGCGTTCGGCCAGCTTGCCTGCAACATAGTCGGCATCCGCACGGGTCCGGCAGAAGACAAGACCGTAAAATTCTGCCTGAGAATCCACAACACGGCAGAGAGCTTCAAAGCGGTCCCTTTCGTTGATCTCATGAAAAATCTGCTCAGTCAGAGGAACTTCACTTTTTTCAGGTTTGACGGAAATAACATCATAATCGCCCATAAATTTTTTGGCGATATTCATGACTTCCGGGGGCATTGTGGCGGAGAACAGAAGTGTGCGGTGGTCTTCACCTGCGTTTTCCATGATGTCGGACACGTCATCAAGAAAACCCATGTTGCACATCTCGTCCGCTTCATCCAGTACGAAGTTGCTGATGCGGGAAAGATCGAGATTTCCGCGTCTGATGTGGTCAAGAATTCGTCCCGGTGTTCCTACAACAATGTCCGCGCCGCGTCTTAGGGCTTTAATCTGTGGAAGCATTGCCTGCCCACCGTAGACTGTGGCCACTGAAATACGGCGTTTGCCTCGGAAGGAGATAATTTCATCTGCGACCTGAAGAGCCAGTTCTCGTGTCGGAGTGAGAATGATAGCCTGAACATGTTTGGCTTCCTCACGGACATTTTCAATGATGGGCAGACCAAAAGCCGCGGTTTTACCGGTACCGGTCTGAGCCTGGCCTACAATGTCCTTTTCGCCGGAAAGAAGCATTGGAATTGTGGCTTCCTGAATGGGAGTCGGGTTTTCAAAGCCTTTTTTTGCAAGTGCTTCGATAGTAATATCTGAGAGACCTAAATTTTTGAATTTTTCCATGGTATAATTTCTACTATTGGTTGGATGTGTATACAGATTTTGTATTGAAAAAGGGCAATAAGCATAGCACCGCGTCTCTGTTCTCAGTAGAGTCGCGTTTTATCCCGCATCCGGCTTTGGCCGGTTGAATTCTTTGAAAAAGCCGTGTTCAAAATAGGCAACAACACAACGGATCGCTAGTTTCAAGCGGTCCGGCGTATGATTCCGGCAAGTCGGAATTTCGGGGGTGACAACAAATTAAAAGCCACCCCGCGGTTGTGAGGAGGGCTTTTCGTACCGTAATTAATGTCCGGTAATGTTTAGGGGGACCGTCCGGTCATCTCGATCTACAATAGGCGGGGAAACGCAAAGGCAGATCGTACTTTCCCTGAAACAGCAGGCTCTGGCCTGCATAACTGGTCCCAAATTCATGATTAAGGTTCCAGGGATATCGTCACATAAGGACGGAGTACGAATTAAAGGTACACTGCCCTTGGTTCAAACAATTGAGCGTAAAAGCTCAAAACGACCGGATTTGGACGGACGGTCAAGCTTTAAGCATTGAAAGTGGCTTGGGTCAAGGTTTTTCTTTGCCTTTTAAGGTTTCTGGAATAACTTGGTATGAAATGTTTGAAGTAATAACCACATATGATCCGTATGATGTCTGGTCTACTCCGTTATTCGGTCGGCTGAAGAAGGACTACAATAACGGAAGGCTTGTTACCAGACCGCTTCTTGCGGCCTGTTACCTCATGGATTTCGCATTTCCTCTGACAACACGAAAAATACTTGGGTGTCCCAGATCTCTCTCTCCGCATGTCCTTGCTTTACATTCGTTAATGAAAGCTCAGCTGATGAATACTGCCCAGCGCCAACAGGTTCTTGATTGTTTTGAGTCCATGAATGCTCTGGAGAATGGTTTCGGCTGGGGGCTGCCTTTCAGATGGTATTCAAAACATGCTGTTTACGGTGAGGGGGTTCCCTATATCACCCACACCCCCTATGTCATGGAGGCTCTGCTCTCTCTGGCTGAAGATGATCTTGTCTCGGAACGGGCGCAGGATATGTTCAAAGGGACATGGGCCTTCATGGAATCTCTGCGGGTGATGGTTCATGATGGGGAGCGTCTGGCCCTGTCATATTCTTCTCAGGAAGAAGGAAGAATTGTTAATAACGCCCAGTCATATTCTGCATTCGCTTACGCTCTTCACGCTGTACATGGAGATCCCGCCAACTGCGAGTATTCCGTAAGTCGGTGTCGTGAACTTGTGAAATGGTTGATCTCGGAGCAAGGGCAAGATGGAAGTTGGCTTTATTACGCTGATGAAAAGCCCGGTAATTTCATAGACTGTTTTCATTCCTGTTTCATTATTAAGAATCTTCGAAAAGTTATCAGTCTGGTTCCTGAACTGGAAGAGATATCCGGTGGTAGCATAGACCGCGGAGTGAGCTTTATAGATAATAATTTTCTGGACCGGAATAAAATGCTCTGCCGCCGTTTTGTGAAGAAGGGCCGCAAAGATTTATACCGTTGGGACCTTTACGATCAGGCAGAATATCTGGGGCTTCTAGTTGATTCCCGGCGCTTTGATGAAGCGTGTGTGTTCAGGGATTCGGTCCGCAGCAATTTCTCAAGGAAATGCAAATGGTGGTGCCGTATTGATCATTTCGGGCGCAGATGGGGAAAGGGCTTTTTGCGTTGGGGGATCATGCCTTATCATTACCAGAGCAGCCGTCTTGATGAGGCCATGGGCCGTTCCGGTTGATTTAATCTGATTGAATTTTTTTTCAGTAAAAGGATAACAACTGAATAGTCTGGTGCAGAAATTGAGAAGTTTTTTTGAGTTAAATATATTTAAGGGGTTAAAATGTGTGGAATAATTGGAAAGATTTTGCCCCGTTTTGTTGCGGAGCCTAAAGGGCTGAGTTTAGTTGATGCACTGGATCTAATCTCCCATCGAGGCCCCGATGGACGCGGGACCGAGATTGTTGATGTAAAGGGGGGGGCGGTCCATTTCGGGCATACCCGCCTTTCAATACTTGATCTCTCCTTGGCCGGGGCCCAGCCCATGTTCAGTCGGGACCGTCGCTGGCTGGTCACATTCAATGGTGAAATATATAATCATCTTTCCATCCGTAAAGGTTTGCCCGGTCCTTTCCGCGGAACTTCCGACACTGAAACGCTGGTTGAATCTATTGCCGCCAAAGGTTTGAGAAGCACGGTCGAAGAGCTTGACGGCATGTTCGCTTTCGCAGCTCTGGATGTGGTGAAGGGAAAGGTATTTATCGCCCGTGATCCTTACGGAATCAAGCCTGTTTATTATTCTTCCGGGGAAGGGGGAGTGTCTTTCGCCTCGGAGATTAAAGCCCTGCTTGCGGTGAGCGGGATCACGCCGGTGCCTGACACGCAGGCTTTACAGACTTATCTTACCCTCCGTTTCGTGCCTTCTCCGGCGACTCTTTACGCTGGGGTGCAACGCCTTAAACCCGGACATATTTTATCCTGTGACATTGCCTCCGGACAGACCGAAGTTTCCTGTTATATCAAAGAAGTGAAGGAGCCGTTCAGCGGATCGCTGCGTCAGGCTTGCGATGTATACCGTGATAAGCTTGAGCAGGCGGTTGAGAATCAACTGCTTTCCGATGTCCCTGTGGGAGTGCTTCTCTCGGGGGGGATTGATTCAGCTCTTGTTTCCGCCATGGCGGCTAAGCATAAACCGGGGCTGACAGGTTTTACGGTCGGCTTTGAGAAAGAAACTTATGAGTGTGAGATAGATGATGCAGCCCATACCGCAGCTGTTCTGGGAATGAAGCATGAGTATGTCAGGCTTGGCGCGGATGATCTGCTCGACTGTGTCGAGGCTGTGGCTAGATCGGTTGAAGAACCACTTGGGACCACCTCAATGTTGGCTATGTGGCATCTTTCAGCCTTGGCCCGGAAAGGAGTCACAGTGGTGCTTACCGGACAGGGCAGCGATGAACCTTGGGGCGGCTATCTTCTTTATCAGGCGGAACTGCTTCGGGATAGAATCCCGTTTCCGGCTGTTGCGGGCCGTCTTTCCGGTCTGGTGGACCGTGTCCCCCGGCTGCCTGATGCGGTATACCGGGGCATGCACATGATCGGTATTGCAGATGAAGCGGAGCGTTTTTGTGAAGCCCGGGCGTTGTTTACTGCCGAAGAACGTCAGCAGTTAACCGGACGCAGGGACAGCGGACTGGCTGTGCAGGGGATCAACTATTGGCTTGAAGGGCTTGGCGGCTTGGAAACGAAGTCTGCTGAGCGGATGATGCGGGTTGATACACGAATGAATTTGCCTGATGACCTCCTCCTCTATGGAGATAAGATAACCATGGCCGTAGCACTTGAGGCGCGTGTCCCCATGCTTGATTTAAAACTTATGAATTTTGTTAACTCCCTGCCGCTCGCTTATCGGGTAAGGCTGGGAAGGCGCAAGATAGTGCATAAGGAAATGGCGTTGCGGTATCTGCCTTCGGAGATTGTGAATCGTCCCAAGAAAGGTTTCAAGATCCCTTTTGGTTCACTGGCCCGGAATGAATGGAAGGAATATCTGCACAATGTGCTGCTGGACAGGAACGCAAAGTATCTTTCAGCGATTGACCATCGTGGAGTTCAGTTTGTCTGGAACAGGCATCAAAGAGGTGAACGTGACTGCTCCCGTCAGCTTTTTGCTTTGATGATGCTGGCCTGCTGTTTTGATGGAATGTCTTTATAAATAAAAAGCCGCAATCCTTTCGGATTGCGGCTGGGAAAAATGGTGCCGAAGAGAAGACTCGAACTTCCACGGGGGAACCCCCACTAGACCCTGAACCTAGCGTGTCTACCAATTCCACCACTTCGGCACGGAGAGATTTGTATAGTCAGATGGAAAACGTTTTGCAAGAACTTTTTTCAGAAAAATGCAGGTAGGTATAAATTAAAAAAGCCGCAACCCTTTCGGATTGCGGCTAAGAAAAATGGTGCCGAAGAGAAGACTCGAACTTCCACGGGGGAACCCCCACTAGACCCTGAACCTAGCGTGTCTACCAATTCCACCACTTCGGCACGGCGAGATCATGTATAGGTGTATGACTTTAGTTTTGCAAGCCTTTTTTTTACTAATTAGTTTTTAAGCAAAACAGAACAGATTTTGAAATTAAAATTAACCACCCGCAAGACTACCCCATTTAAATGGGGTAGTCTTGCGGGTGGTTTTGGCAGGTATCTATCTTGGTTAAAGTTTATTTTCTGAAATCGATAGGTACATAATGACGTGTGGTTTCGCCGGTGTATATCTGTCTCGGGCGGTTGATTCTGGTTGTGGGATTGGTGTAATCCTCATACCAGTGTGCAATCCATCCGGGCATACGTCCGATGGCGAACATTACCGGGAACATGGCCACCGGAATTCCCAGCGCGCGCAGGATGATGCCGGAATAGAAATCAACATTGGGGTAGAGCTTTCTTTCAACGAAGTAATCATCGGAAAGGGCTCTTTCCTCAAGTTTCATGGCAATATCCAGCAGGGGGTCGCTGAATCCGTGCTGCAGGAGTTCATGGGTCGCTTTTTTCAGGATTTTTGCGCGCGGGTCAAAACTCTTGTAAATCCGGTGTCCAAAACCCATTAGCCGGCATTCTTTATTCTTAACCTTTTCGATGTAGTTGTCGATGGTATCATCACCGTTGTATATGGTTTCGAGCATATCGATTACCGCGGCGTTTGCTCCGCCGTGCAGTCTGCCCCAGAGAGCGCAGATTCCGGATGAAACAGAAGCAAAAATATTTGCCTGCGTGGAGCCTACCATGCGTACCGTGGAGGTGGAGCAGTTCTGCTCATGGTCGGCGTGCAGCTGAAATATAAGAGAAAGAGCTTTTACCGCTTCACGGGGCGGATCATACTGCTTGTAAGGGATGGAGAACATCATGTGCAGGAAGTTGTGGCAGTAGCTGAGGTCCGGGTCGGGGTAAACAAAGGGGCGCCCGATGGATTTGCGGTATGAGAAGGCCGCAATGGTGCGCACTTTGGATATGATTTTGCCGACAGCGAGGAAAAATTCCGCTTTGTTGTTGATGTCGTAAAGATCTGGATGGTAGCTTCCAAGAGCGTTGATTACAGCGGAGAGAATCGCCATGGGCTGGTTCTTGTGGGAAGGAAAGCCTTCAAAGTGGTGGCGCAGGTCTTCGTGAATAAGCTCTTCTGCTGTCAGCAGGGCACTGAAGCGTGTCAGGTCCTCTTTCTTGGGCAGCTCGCCGAATATCAGCAGCCATGCGGTTTCGGTGAAAGTGCCGTGCTCGGCAAGTTCTTCAATCGGATATCCGCGATAGCGCAGGATGCCGTTTTCACCGTCAACAAAGGTAATGTCACTGGTGCATGATCCGGTGTTTGCGTAGCCGGGGTCGTAGGATATAAGGCCGCTTTGCGCTCGGAGTTTGGTGATATCTATGCCGGTTTCGCCCTCTGTCCCTGTGATTACGGGCAGTTCATATTCTTTGCCGTCATATTTCAATATGGCTGTTTTCTGATCACTCATTTGCGATAATCCTCCGGTTAATGGGTCTGTGCGCGCTATAGGTGTGTCCTGTTCTGTGGCAGAATTCGCAACAATATTATTCCCGGTCCAATGCTTTTAAGGCATTGACTCGCGCTGTGCGGAATCATGCTGTCCGGTTCCAAGGATCTGAGGCCTTGAAGATTACCGGAAATATTAGCGGGCAAAATGTGACTTTTTGTGAACTGGAACCGGTATTTCCCGATTTTAGGGGCCGTCCAGCGTAAAAGGTTATACGGCTGATTTGCAGGGAAAAAAGCAGAGTGCAATTTCCCGATGTTGCAGCTACCAATACGCAAAATACGTTGAAAAGTCCAGCATCGGCAAAGAGTATAATCTTTTTAGAATAGGGTGTTGAGCGGTATAAAATTCTTAATAATGTCTTTTCGGTTTAAAATTATATGTCCAATGCAGACGTATCGATTCCGTATTTTCGTATTCTGTTATGGACAGTCCCTCTGCTTATTCCAAGTATTTCAGCAGTTTTACTTTTGTTGCCGCCTGTTTGTCTGAGCGCGGTGATCAACTCCTGTTTCTTATCCAAAGTGACGCTTAAATTTGTGGCACTCCTGTGATCAGGCCCGCCAAAGCAGTGCATCACTGCAGGGTCGGCAATATGCGGGGGCAGATGCTCAGGAAGAATCGGGCCACGGTCTTTGACCACTGCCGCATATTCAATAACGCTTTTGAGTTCCCGCACATTTCCCGGCCAGTCGTAGGAGGTGAGCAGTCTCATGGTTTGCGGAGCCGGGCTTTCTGAACTGTCAATATGAGGATTTATACTGATGAAGTGATCAACCAGCAGCGGAAGGTCTTCCCTGCGGTCGCGTAGAGGAGGCAGATGGACGGGGATGACGTTGATGCGGAAAAAGAAATCTTCCCGGAAGCTGTTTTCTTTGACCAGTTGGCGCAGATCATGATTTGTGGCGGTGATCAGTCTCGCGTTCATTGACAGTGGTGTGCTGTCGCCAACACGTTCAAAGGTGCGGGTCTCCAGAACCCGGAGCAGCTTTACCTGAATTGAAAGTGGAACATCTCCTATCTCATCAAGAAAAATATCTCCGTCGGCAGCTTCTTCGAAGCGTCCTTTGCGATGACGGAAGGCTCCGGTGAAGGCTCCTTTTACATGACCGAAAAGCTCACTTTCCAGCAGGGAATCATTCAATGCGGCACAGTTGATCTGTACAAATGGTTTGTCGCTGCGCGGACCCATCTCATGTATTGCCTGAGCGGCCAGTTCCTTGCCTGTTCCCGATTCCCCGTAAATTATTACCGGCGCGTCGGAGCGGGCGGCTCTTTTAAGTAATGCGTATACTCTCTGCATGGGGGCTGAATCACCTACAAATCCGCAGAACCCTTCATCGTTTCGATGGAGCTTGTGGGACAGCTCCCTGATTTTCAGCTCTTTGCGGTCTAGTTCGCTGATGTCAGTGATTGTTTCCACCGCTCCCAGAATATTCCCGTTTTCATCTTCCAGCAGAGAAGCGTTTTTGAGCACATGCAGATAATTGCCGTTTTTCCCGATCAGGTGGCAGTTCTTGCGACTTTCCCTGCGGGTATTGAACAGCCTGCACCAATGCTGCTTTCCTTCCGCCCTTGAGCGTTGACACGCGTCGCATCCGAGAACTGAACAGGGCTTGTCCAGCAGTTCCTTTTTAGTAAATCCGGTCATGTTAAGCAGGGCTTCGTTGACCATCAGGATGGTTCCGTCCGGTCTGATGATGAGCAGCCCATCACTCATAGTGTCGATAACTTCACGCAAATATAAATTGATTTCCTGTTCTGTCATAAGGGATATGTGTTTAAAAAGTGTTCAGGTTGTCCATGTAGATGTTTAAATTTGAACATGTGTCTAAAAATATGTCCAATCTAAAATCAGAAAAAGAAATTAACGGATCGGTGTATGATTACCATACTAGCCAAAAACCGCACGATTGTGATAGTTATTATGGGACTATAAAAAATCTAGGCATGGATTCTGCTTTGTTACATTGAGGTTAAGTTAAAATATTTAGGAAACTGACTTTGATAATCGAACGGGAACTGCTGATGAAATTGGAAAGGAAAGGAATATCCAGAAGATCTTTTCTGAAAGGACTTGGGGCAGGGAGTGCAGCAATGGTTCTCCCGAAAACTGCCGCAAGTGCTTCAAAGCGTGATGAGGAGCTCTGCACTCTACTTGATATTTCCAAGTGTATTGCCTGCGGTGAATGTGTGTCCGCATGCAGTGAGGTAAACAGTGCGAAGTATCCTGAACCTGAAAAGCCATATCCGACAATGTACCCGACAAAACGTGTAAAAGTTGAAGATTGGTCGGACCGAAGAGATGTGGATGACCGGCTGACTCCTTATAACTGGCTTTATATACAGAGCACGGAGGTGGAGTACAAAGGGGAAGTTCATGAAATTAATATCCCCCGCCGCTGCCTGCATTGCAGGAATGCCCCTTGCGCAAACCTCTGTCCATGGGGAGCTGCAGCAAGACAGAAAAATGGTATTGTAAGAATTTTTGAAAATGTCTGCCTTGGCGGATCCAAATGCAAAGCCGTCTGCCCGTGGCACATACCCCAGCGGCAGACCGGAGTGGGGCTTTACCTTAGATTGATGCCAAATTTTGCGGGCAACGGCGTCATGTACAAGTGTGACCGCTGTTATGACCGGATTGCTGACGGGAAGCAGCCCGCCTGCATCGAGGCCTGTCCGGAGGGAGTGCAGACTATAGGTCCGCGCAGTGAAATCGTGGCTAAAGCCCATGAACTGGCAGAAAAAAACAACTGGTTCATCTACGGGGAGAATGAAAACGGCGGAACTAATACCATCTATCTGTCTCCGGTTCCTTTTGATCTGCTGAATGAAGTCGTGGAAAAAGGTCCCGGCAGGCCGGGGCTGGATCCTGTTGCCGATTCAATGGCTGACGAAGAAAAGCTGGCGTATGCCGTGGGTATTGCTCCTTTTGCCGGAGTTGCCGCTGCTCTGATTAAGGCTGGTAACTATATCTCTTCAGGGAGGAATAATGATGAGTAGACGCCTGTTTATCCTGGTCTTTAAAACAACTTTGCTGATCATGGCCATCACCGGGGCGGCACAGATGCCCATTTTTAAACGTTATTACGTTTCCGATGTTCCCGGGCTTGGCTGGCTTGCTGATTTTTATCTGACCAACAAGATTCACTATCTGTTCGGGGCGCTGCTGATTTTCATGACTGTTTATCTGGCGACCCAATTCTTTATGAACCTCAAGGGAGAATATAGGCTGACTCCATCCGGAATGTTGCGGTCCGGTCTTTATGGCGCAGTTATCGCCACTGGAATTCTGAGGGTAATCAAGAATCTACACAATGTAACACTCGATCCCTATACGGTTATGCTGATTGACTGGACCCATTTAGGATTTGCAGTCCTTCTCGGCATTGCGGCTGTGTATGCGTTTTTCAAGGGGCGCATACCATATCTGGAGGATGAGCCGTATGCCCTTAGGCACATGCCGGACAGAATCTGAATAAGGAAGAAACCGGCAGGGCTGATTGAGCTGTGCCGGACATTTATAACTTACGGAGGGTGGAGATGAGATTCATGCGGAACTCAGTACTGCTGCTTTTGGCGGTTGTTTTTCTGGGGGCCAGCGCATTTGCTGCCGGGGATACGGCCCCGGGAAGAGAAATGGCCCGTCAGGCAACCAAGGGGAAGGAACTCTGGATTACTGCCGACCATTCAAAGTTCGATGCGCTCAAACAGCCGTTCAAGAGTGGCCCGGAGGTTACCAAAGCCTGTCTGACCTGTCATACTGAAGCCGGACACCAGTTTCACAAGACTATTCACTGGACCTGGCTTGACCCCAAGGCGGAAAAGGAGCTTAAGGTCGGTAAAGGCGGACTGATTGTAAACAATTTCTGTATCAACATTCAATCCAACGAACCTCGCTGTACATCCTGTCATGCAGGGTACGGGTGGAAGGATAAGAACTTCGATTTTACCTCACAGGAAAAAATCGACTGCCTCGTTTGTCACGAACAGACAGGAACCTACAAGAAGTTCCCCGCCGGAGCAGGAAATCCCGCTCCTCCGCCGGGCAAGAAGTTCAAGGGTAACGGCAAGTACTACGCTGCTCCCGAGTGGAATAAAGTTGCTCAGTCCGTTGGCCGCCCCACCCGCAAGAACTGCGGAACATGTCACTTCTACGGTGGCGGTGGCGATGGTGTTAAGCATGGAGACCTTGATTCTTCCCTGTTCAAGCCCGCCAAGACTCTGGATGTGCACATGGGTATCGACGGGCAGGACTTTGACTGCACCCGTTGTCATACCACGGTTAACCATGACATCGCAGGACGAATCTACTCAACTCCCGCTGCAACCGAGCGCAAGTCTCTGCTTGAAGATGACCTTGGTTCCAAGATCATGTGTGAATCCTGCCACAGTGCTGAGCCGCATAAGAGTGAACTGGGCATGAAGCTCAACGACCATACTGACAAGGTCGCTTGCCAGAGCTGTCACATCCCCACTTTTGCCCGGGTGCTGCCTACCAAGATGTGGTGGGACTGGTCCAAGGCGGGAAAGAAGAAGGACGGAAAGCCCTATGTGGTCAAGGATGAGTGGGGTAAGCCCACCTATATGACCAAAAAGGGTGATATGCGTTGGGAAAAGAATGTGGTTCCGGAGTATTACTGGTTCAATGGAACCATTGATACTATCACAGCCCAGACCACAATTGATCCGAGCAAGACAGTACGGGTATCCATGCCTGTCGGCAGTATCGAGGACAGGAATTCCCGCATTATGCCTTTTAAGGTTCATCGGGGTATGACTCCTTACGATAAGGTGAACAAGAACATGGTTATCCCGCATCTCTTCGGTAAGGATAATAATGCATACTGGAAGGGGTATAACTGGGAGAATGCAATCAAGGCCGGGATGGATTATGCCGGACTCGAGTTCAGTGGTGAAGTGGGATTTGTTGAGACTGAATTTGTTTATCCCACCACCCACATGGTTGCACCCAGAGAGAATGCTCTGGCCTGTGAAGAATGCCACAGCAAGCAGGGACGACTGGATAAAATGACCTGTTTTTACATGCCCGGACGTGATGCTTCCTCCGTTGTTGACGCAGGTGGCTGGTTTATCGTGCTGGCTTCAGCTGTAGGCGTTGTGCTGCACGCCCTCGGACGCATCTTTATCAAGCGCAGGGAGGACTAGTCATGACCGGACATAAAATGAAGAAGATTTATCTCTATTCCCGTTTCGAGCGGTTCTGGCACTGGACACAGGCAGTGCTGATCATCATGCTCATGGTAACCGGGCTTGAAGTGCACGGTGTGTTTACCCTCATGGGTTTTGAGCAGGCCGTTGATCTGCACAATACGCTCGGCATAAGCTGGCTCATACTGTTTGTGTTTATTGTCTTCTGGCTGCTCACTACCGGCGAATGGAAGCAGTACATCCCGACGACAAAGAAGCTCTTTGAAGTGGCGATGTATTACGCTTCAGGCATATTCAAGGGAGAAGAGCATCCTGTGCATAAGAGCAAGGATGCCAAGCATAATCCGTTGCAGCGTCTGGTCTATCTGGGGTTGTCAGCAATTCTGCTGCCCCTGCAGATGGTAACCGGGCTGCTGTACTGGACCTACAATGACTGGGCAGAGTACGGGCTTGGTTTCCTGAGCCTGAACGTGGTCGCCAATGTACATATGGCCTGTGCATACGCTCTTCTAGCGTTTCTGATTGTACACATCTATATGACAACGACCGGACATAATCTTACTGCGCACATTGCGGCCATGTTCAGTGGCTGGGAAGAAGTGCCCGAGGATTACAAGGCCGAGGAATGGGAGATTCACGAGAAGTAACTCGTGGTTATGCCACCAGCGGCAGGGGATATCCTTGAACAGGAATCTTCCCCGGCCTGCAAGGGCTTAATGAAGGTAAAGCCCCTGACATCTGCCAAGATGTCAGGGGTTATTCATTTTAATTTTTAACCCGGATATTTGTCAGAGCACAATTCTCCGCCTGCGCCCCAGTTTTCTTTTTTGACTTCATCAATCACCACGTAAATTGATTCAACACTGCATCCGGTAATCCTTGCCATTTCTTTTGACATGACTTCCACAAGTTCCCTTTTCTGCTCAAGGCTTCTGCCTTCAAACATTTCAACGCGAATAACTGGCATGTTTGTTCTCCATTTGTATTTGATGTTGTTGATTATGCCCCTCAAATAAATCAAGTGAGGACGGTTTTCCAGTGGAGTCAACAACAGTGAGCGGCAGGGTATAAGAAAAGCCTCCACCCAAAAGGTGAAGGCTCAAATAAAAACAATCTGAAAATATAAGCGGCGAAGCCCTGATAAAAGTTTTTGGGATTCTTAAACCCTTTTCTCAAAAAGGGTTTAAGCCCCCGGAGGGACCGTCGGTAGACTCCCCGAAGGGCCCCCGGCGGGATTGTAGACAGATTCTCCGAAGGGGGCCGACAATGTTACTTATAAACAATAGTCCCGACATGCTCACCGCGAAGAGCTGCATGAACATCTTCAGGATGACGCAGGACATCAATGATCTGGAACTGCTTAAGCGTCTTGGCGTTCTTGAGAAAAGTCAGGACAGCTCTTTCAACGATGAGATCATCAAGGTCCATCTCAATCAATTCATCCACATGAATCTTATCGTAAAACTTGAGAGTTTCGCGATCTTTGGCTTTTTTGGGATCATTTTCGTAAAGGCCTTTTTCATCCTTGAGGTAGATCACTGATTTGGCGCCGATGTTTTCGGCCAGCAGAAATGCCCCTGAATCTGTACGGTGCGGCGGGATGGAACCGACTTCCGCAGGATGTTCAAAGAATCCGTAAGGGGGGATACCGGTGGTGATGGGCAGGTATCCGAGCTGGCAGTACATGTTCAACTGCTCAAGGTGGTCTCCATGACCGATTTTAACACCGCCGCGTTTAGCCAGCAGTACGGAAAGCATTTCAGCGTTCTGCCACGAAACCTTATCTCCAAGCTTTGAAAGTACACCTGTGGGCATGCCGAGGTCCACGCCGATGTTGTAGACATGGCGGGCGCGGGTTCCGCCTCCGGTCATGAGCAGGATCTTGTGTTCTTCCTTTGCCTTGACAAGTTCATCGAGGATGGGCAGCAGTGCTTTTGCGCCGCGGTCCATGATTGACTGGCCGCCGATCTTGAGAACATTAACTTCCGGCTGCATGTGGAAATATTCTTCAGCTTCGGTTTCACGCAGAAGTCCCTTATCAACCAGGGATTCGCCAAGCAGTCTGGTTTCAATGTGCAGACGGCCTTTTTCGCCTTCTTCCTTGATCAGTTTACCCATGTCTTTTCCTCCGGGGTTAAAATCATTTCAGATGTCAGTTCGAGCTGACAGTTGGTTCATTATTTTTAACAAATAATACTAAATAGATCGGAAATCTCAAGAAAATTTCTTAATTCTGTCTGTTACAGCACAGAAAACAATACCTGCTCCAAAAGCCCACGCCAGATTTGAAATCAATGTTATTGCCAGCATTAACAGAAGTGTGGCCTGCTGCATACGTTCACGCATATCCTTGTAGGTCAAGACCAGTTGAGCTCCTGAAAAGATCAGCAGCACGCCGAGTACGCCCATGGGAATTAGTTGCAGAACTTTTACGGAAGTTGAGCCAAAAAATATTGCCAGTAGAACAAACATGCCACCAATGATGAGGTTCGCTCCATTAGTTCTGGCTCCGAACCTGTAGTGCGCGGCAAGTCCTCCTGCTCCGTGGCAGACCGGCATCCCTCCCAGCATGGCGGCAAAAAAGTTTGCTGCTCCCATGCTGGTACATAAGGCCCTTTCCGTGACCCGTCTGCTTTCTTTTCCAAAATATTCGAAGCTGAGGTCCCGGTTGGCTATGACCGCGTTACCCAGAGTCATGGGAAGCTGGGGCAGAACCAAAGCCAGTAGGGCAAATGAAAAATCAGCTCCGGTGGGGAATCCGAAAGGCAGAATTTGCGGAAGATGGAGTCCGAAATCAAGTTGCCCGATTCCTTTCCATGCTCCAAGCAGAGTTCCAAGCACAGCACCGCAGCCTACAACAACCAGTCCGGCCGGATAGCGTTTGTTATTGTAGAGCTTGATGGCAATCATTCCGAAAATGATGGCAATGACAAGGCTGATGGGAACAGGCCCTATGGATTGTAATGACAGAAAAGGTTCTGTCGCACCCCTTATTTTCTGCAGTCCGCTTGTGCCCAGAGCCAGATAAAGACCTTTGAGCATTAAAAGTACACCAGTGGAAAGCTGTACCCCCCTGACTACCGGCAGTGGAATAAGTCTGGATGCCTTACCGGCGATGCCGCTGAGACCCAAAAATAAAAGAATACCTGAAATCATGAATCCGGAAGCTGTAATTACTTCCGCACTCAATGCCTGTGCGATGGCATAGGCCGAGACCACTTTCATGGGTTGTACGGCAATGGGAACACGGTAATAAAAACCGCCCAGAATATAAAACATCCCCACCACAAGAAATAATCCCGTGGCAGAAAGACCGTTGATCATAATCAGGGCGAACGCGAGCGGGAGCAAGGCTCCCAGATCACCAACCGACCCGGCCCATTCCATCCTGCTGAAACTGATGCGCACTGTCTAAACCTCCGCAACAATAAAATTCACAAATATCAGCAAGTAAGTCGTAGTAACAATACAGTTATGGGTATCATCACTGCACTGGTTAGGCCATTAAAAACATTTGCAGGATGGAAGGTTTTCCGGGTGATTTTTTAATCATCTGATGGGCTGGGACAAAAAACAGGGCTGATTATGCATCAACCGGCTGCTGACGTTTGCCGCCTTTACCCTCGCCGTCGCGCTCAAGATAAACAACATCGTAACCTGTGTGCTGTGCAAGCTGCTCAAGTTCACACCTTCTGATGCGTTTTACTTTAAGTGTCAGATCTCCTCCATGAACACCAACTACACGGAATCTTGGTCTACGGTCACCATCGGTGGCTTTTACTCTTTCTCTTACGAAAATTTTCATTGTGTCCTCCTTGGGATTTTGTTGTGACTTAACGGATCTTCGTCTATATTAGATATATATCCTCAAAGAACATATAGTCAAGGAGAACTGTGATGATTATATTTAAATAAAAGGATAGGAGTTTGAAAAAATAAATATACCAAGCTGTTGATTGTGAAATTATAAAGGTAGAGCGTATAAAAGAATAGCAGCGGGCTTTGATAGATTCTTTGGAAAAGTGTCAGTCTTTTTTATGAAAAGGGCACTGAAGATAAAGTTTATCAGTTGATCCGTTTCAGAACAGGGAGAGCATATGTCACAAAAGGTCGGAGGCGGAAAGCCCCAAAGATACATACAGCCTTCATTGTTGATGGCTTTGAAGGAAGGATCGTCCTATGGTTACCAGCTTATCCAGACTATCGGGGAATATGGATTTCTGCGCGGAGATGTCCCTCCGGGTATGGTTTACCGTCATCTTCGTCAGATGGATGAAGAGGGGCTGGTAAAATCAGAATGGGACTCCAAGGGTGACGGACCTGCTAAGAGGGTTTACTCCATCACCCCTGAAGGACTTGAAATTCTTGATGCATGGATTATCCACATGCAGCGCCAGCGGGATGCTTTGGAAAGTTTTATTATGCGCTATAAGGAGCAGTAGCCAGACTCAAAACCGGTCCGGTCTGAGGGGGCTGCTTTTTTTTGCGCTTGCCGTGAGCCGGTTCCCAGAGGTGTTCGGCTATCCTTTTGACCTGCAGAACGGGATGTCCGCCCCAGAGTGATGGACGGATCCATTTCGCGTTGCGTATCTCGTCCTCTGGAAGTGGAACGAGAGGGTCCCGGTCAACGGAAACCACCTGTATTCCGGTTCTGTTCAGGTCATAAACGTGCAGTTCACCCGTGAGTGCGCGCAGTTGACCGTATTCAATGAAGCGTCCGCACCAACCGAACTTGGTAAGCCCCACTGCAGCTGCAGCTCCTATTATCCCGTCGTTTGTTCCGCCGAGTCCAAGCAGCTCGTAGGGTCGGGCCGCTTCCATGGCCTGTCTCTGGCTGACTTTTGTCCCGGTCACAGTCTGGCCGAAGTTCACCATAGTGTTTGAAACTTCGCTTTCAAGGGCAATGCATAGACCGGGGTCACTTCCCGGGGCGCAATTCTTACGGAGATGATCGACTGCTTTGTCTCGCAGAGCTTTAATCTCATAGCCATCCGGGATGTCGATAATCGCACAGGCTGAACTGTTGTTGGATGTGAAAGGAATGTCGCTCAGCTTTGGTAACTGGTGACGAACCACTCCCACAATTGAACATTCGTCAAGCCCGTATGAAAATTCCCTGACCAGTCTTCCTGTTCCAATCGGAGCGTCTTTGTCATCAGTATCATCAAATCCCAGATATAAACGCATGATGTCTCTCCTATATGTTAATAAGAACATATTTCACTGCATACCACGCAAGTCAATGGCTGATTTATTGATGGCAGATTGGCACTTTCATCTTTAAGTGTTTTGATTTTATGCGCACATATTAATTATTGTAGATGGTTAAGGTTTTTACAGATTGATCCTGTCTTAATTTGCAGAACTGGGAGGTCTGCGTTATCAATGCCAGCGGAAAAGATAACTTATAAGGAGTTTTTATGGATAATATAATTGCTGAGAAGCTGACAGTTGCGCCCGTTGAGCGCAAAGATGGGACTTATGCTCTGCGCCTGTGTATCAAGCACGGCCAGTTGACTGCCGGGATGATGAAAACAGTCATGGATACCATGCAGAAGTTCAACCTCAACTCACTGCGGGCCACCACCGGGCAGCGGATGAATCTTGAGGGGATTCCCAAGGAAAAACTTAATGAGGTTATCGAATCTCTGGGTACATCCGTTGAAAAGGCTCCTCACGGAGTATCTGTCTGTACCGGGGCTGGTATCTGTAAATACGGTATGCAGGAAAGTTACGGAATGGCGGATAAGCTTTTGGCAATAGTCAAAGAAAACGGCCCATATCCTTTCAAAGTGAAAAGTGGGGTCTCCGGCTGCAAGATGGCCTGTGGAATGAGTTTTATACGTGATGTCGGCATGGTAGGCGGTCCCAAAGGCTGGGAAGTCTATTTTGGGGGGTCCCCACGCAAGGATGCCGGACTTGGTGTCGTGCTTGGCAGCAAGGTTACTGAGGCAGAAGCTCTTGAACTGGCTGAGAAAGCATTACTTTTTTATAAAGAAAATGGCCGTAAGCGTGAACGTACCAGCGGAATGCTGCGTAGACTCGGAGCCGAAGCCGTTCTTGAAGCGGTTAAATAGAATTTGCCGATTCAGTTTCAAGAAGATTCTGTACAGGACGCTCTCCTTGATTTCATGAATATAACACAGGGGCTGGACCTTAGGGGCGGCCCCTGTTATCACCTCTCATTCAAAGCACTTATTCCAGTCTGCGTTCCGCACTGATAATCAGATTCCGCATCCGGCGGAGTAAAGCACACATCATTTATGGGAAAACATATCATTGAAGAAGCTTCGCGCTGTCTGCAATGCAAGAAGCCTTTGTGCAGTAAAGGATGCCCTCTGGGCACTCCGATCAATAAAATGATCGAACTGCTGCTCAATGGCGAAATGCGACAGGCCGGAGCTATGCTTTTTGAAAACAACCCGCTTTCCGTGGTTTGTTCATTAATCTGCCCTCATGAGAATTTTTGTGAGGGGCATTGTATTCTGGGGCGCAAAAGCACTCCGGTACAGTGCAGTAATATTGAAAACTATATTTCCAGCTATTATCTGGCCCAGTACACCCCGCCAGCTCCCCCGGAAAAGAGGAAGGCGCGTATCGCGGTTGTCGGTTCCGGACCTGCCGGGATCACGGTCGCTTTCATTCTTGCCCTTAAAGGGTATCGGGTGACTGTGTTTGAGTCCGAGGACAGGATCGGCGGCGTCCTGCAGTATGGAATACCCGAGTTCCGGCTGCCCAAGGATGTTCTGGAGAAGTTGCGGCAGGTCTTGCTGCAGCTGGGGGTAAAGATTCGGCCCAATATGCTCATAGGTCCTGTTGTCAGTCTGGATGACCTGTTACGTGACGGCTATAAAGCTATTTTCATCGGAACCGGTGTCTGGAATCCGCGCCCCTTGCGCTTGAAGGGGGAAACCCTCGGTAATGTCCATTATGCAATCAACTATCTCAAAAACCCTGATGTTTATGAACTTGGGGATCGGGTTGCTGTTATCGGGGCGGGTAATGTTGCCATGGATGTGGCCCGTACTGCACTGCGAAAAGGAGCTAAGGAAGTGACTCTGCTTTATCGCAGGGGGGCAGAGGATATGAGCGCAACCAAATACGAATATGATTACGCCAGACTCGACGGGGTCCGCTTTGAATTTTACCGTTCCCCGGTAGAGTTGACCGAAGAGGGTGTAGTCTGCGTGGATACAGCTAAAGAGACGGATAAAGAGGGGAATCACCGACTGATTACACTGGAAGGCTCTGAAAAGCTTGTTGAGGCAGACTCCGTGTTCATTGCGGTTAGTCAGGCCCCCCGCAGTAACCTGACCGGCATTGAAATCGGAAAAACAGGTCTGGTCATAACAGATGAGGTAGGGCGGACGACCCGTGACGGGATATTCGCTTCCGGTGATGTTGTAACCGGGGCTAGAACCGTTGCTGAGGCTGTGCGCTGTTCGAAGACTTCGGCTCAGGCAATCATTGATTATATTGAAGGTTTTTAGCTTGATGGCAAAGTCAAAATCATAAGTATCCTGAGATCCCGGCAGTGTTTTCTGCCGGGATCTTATTTTTCATACAGGGGCATTATTGAGGTGGAGCCATTCCTGTTCCCCTTCCACGGCCTCGACTCGGTCCGTGTCCTTCAGGAACGCAGAACAATTGATCATTACGTGATATACAGATGCCGGACAAAGTGCCTTGAGGTGTCACCACAGTGCATGGTTTTCCCTGTGATTTTCCGTTACAGGCAGTGAAAGCCTCTTCGGGGGGCCCTTGTCTGTCTCCACGGCTCATTTTTTCTGAGCCATGCATCATTCCTTGATTTGGCCGGGCTGAAGAGCGCTGCATATTATGATTCTGGCTGCCGCTGAATCTTTGCATTCCATTATGTCTCCGTCTGTCTGTTCCGGATGTACCGGGGCCGCCACCTTTCCAGACGGGTATCCTCACGTATGGAGGATCGTATTCTTCAGCTTCTCCTCCAGCTACGCAGCGGACGTAATTGTATATGCGGATATCATCTCCCTGAGGGCCGTGTCCGTCGGGAAAGGCATCGGGATTTCCTGATTTGGGATCACTCCTTTGGGCTCCGGCTCCGTGGACATCCATCCACTTTTTATTACTTCTTCCCGGGGCGGAGAAATATCCCAAAGCCCGGCCGAAAGCCACGTAAGCTGCCTGTTTTGGTGTTGGTCCATCTAGGTGGGTGGTGGAAGAGTAGTAGTAGGATTCAATTTCCGTGACCTCAAACACAGGGTCGATAGCAGCGGAATCAGTAGTGTCGGGACTGCGACTGTAGTCAACTATGGATTGGAGTTCTTTTATGTTCGGCAGCCGCCAATCGTTTCTTCGGCCTGCGGTGAGATTCTCACAATAGCTGAGGGCCTGCTTCCAGTTGAGCTTCCTTCCGCTGTCCTGTTGTTGCCAAATCAGGCCGGTGGCTTTGTCCTCAATAGTTCCGTCGTTACGGTCCACGAAAGCATTTTTACCATAGTCAGGATTACCGCGAACATAGCGGATATACTTTTTGTCCTGCTCCCTGCGGTATTTCTTCCCGTAGCCCTTAATTCGCCCATCAGCAAAATTAACACCGAAAGCAGTCGGGTTTCCACCCATAGTTTTGCTCACGTAGGTTGTTGCGGACCAGTCCTGACAGTCAATAATGCGGCTTCCTTTGGATGTGTCCCCATATTTGAATTCGAAATAATCAGTGTTTATGAATGGTATGGAACTTGATTCCGATCGCTGCACCCAGCCGTTAAAATCTATCAGGGAATATAACTCCTTTATTGTGGGAGCTCTCCAGTCGGTATATCCACCTACCCGGCAATCCTTTGCGCCTTGCATGGCCGACTGCCAGGAAACTTTGGTACCTCGCTTCCGTACCCACATCAGGCCTGTAACAAGATCGGATACTGTTCCGTCCCCGTTATTTCGGTAACGCGCCTCATTACCCTTATACTGGGCATCCTGACCGTAAAATGAGTCTCCCTTATCCGGGCAGGTGATCTGTTTTGAATTGCTGAAACAGGCTTTTTGTCCGGTATCTACAATGGTGTAGGGCCTTGCGTCTGCTATTACGTTTGAAAGTAGGATCAAGACAAATGTCGTTAAAATGAATATTTTTCTCATTTGAGTCTCCCTGTGGTAATCTGAGGCAATACAGAATTAAAACACGAATAGATGATTACTTCCAGCGACAGTTTATTTTTTACAACTGTAGCACTTTTTTAATGTTTTCTTAATGAAGCATATTTCAGGGCGGACTATGCAGAATATATTATGAAGTATAATGTAAATAAAGACGTGTATCTATATCTTGAATTGCTGGGTATTTTCGGATTTGTTCCGCTGATCTATTTTCTTGGTCTAATACCGTTGCCTAAAATACCTGTTCTTCTGGCTGCGTTTACAGGATGTCTGTTCTACCTGTATAAAACCCCGGGATATAACAGATCGGAGCTCATTGATGGACTGGATCGAAATTCCGGGGAATTGCGCTGGATTCTTATCCGTTCATGTGGAGTGGCCGTTGTATCGGTTGTCGCGGTTCTGATAATCGATCCGGAACTGTTGTTCGGTTTTCCGCGAGCCCGGCCCCGGCTGTGGCTGTTGGTTATGGTTCTTTATCCTCTGCTTTCAGCATATCCTCAGGAGGTAATCTACAGGGCTTTTTTCTTTCAGCGGTATAAGCCTATTTTGTCTTCACCTGTGGTAATGGTCTGGGTCAGCACACTGGCATTTTCATTTCTGCACATAATTTTTCATAACTGGCTGGCTGTGTTTCTGACCATACCTGCCGGATATATCTTTACCCGAACCTATCTTCGAACAAAGTCATTACTTATGGCTGCGCTGGAGCACGCCTTGTATGGATGTATCATTTTCACTTCCGGTCTGGGGCGATTCTTCTACAACCCTTGAACAAATGGAAAGGCCCGCCTTTCTTAAGACGGGCCTTTTAATGCATGGCTGCTGGTTTAACTACTTAAAATAGTGAAGTGCTTTGGTTGGAGTGGCTGGGGTTTAATTACTGCGCAGTTGTCCTATAAGCTCACGCAGTTCTCCGGACATGAGAGCGAGTTCCTGAATGGCTTGAGCTGATTGCTGAATGCCCTCGGTTGTTTCTCTGGCAACATTGTTAATCTCGCTTATGGCGTGGTTAATCTGCTCAGAAGCGGAAGATTGCTCTTCGGAGGCTGTGGCAATGGATTCTACCTGGTGAGCACTGTAATCCACAGTGTCCACGATTGTTTTGAGGGAATCACCGGACTTGCGGGCCAGGTCAGTTGTTTCCTGTACAGCGTTTACGGCGTTTTCAACATCCTGCATATTGGCACGAACCGAAATCTGAATGTTCTTAATGCTGTCCCCTACCTCGTGGGTGGCGGTCATTGTTTTTTCGGCCAGTTTACGGACTTCATCAGCCACAACAGCAAAACCTCTTCCTGCTTCACCGGCCCGGGCGGCTTCGATGGCAGCATTAAGAGCCAGAAGGTTGGTCTGGTCCGCTATATCGCTGATCACATCCATAACAGTGCTGATGGATTCTGTCTGTTCGCCAAGTGAGCGCATATTGCTGCGCAGGTCTTCGGCAATTGAGCTAACCTCGGTGATTGCCTGAACTGATTGAGCAACGACTTCCGCGCCCTGCTGGGCTTCATCTTTGGCTTCTACGCTTTTGCTGGACGCGCTTGAAGCGTTGTTTGCCACTTCAAGTATGGTGCTGTTCATCTGCTCCATCGCGGTTGCAGTTTCAACGATACGCTCACGCTGCATCTCCGAACCTTTACTGATCTGCTCCACCTGTGCGGAAAGTTCTTCACTGGCGGATGACAGTTGCTCGGAGATGGCCTGAGTGCGCTCTGCTACGTCCTGCATCCTTTTCTGGGCCGAACGGATTTCCGTCTGGTCGAGAAGTATCTCCATTGCTCCTACAACACTGCCGTCTTTTTTAATGGGAACTCCGGTGTAATCAATATCCAGATCTCCGCCGGCGGTGCTTATTCTGGTTGAACCATGTTCCGTTACACCTGAATCGATCGCTTTCCGGCACGCACAGTTTTCTGTGCCACAGTCGGTGGAGTTAATAAATGCGGAGCATTTGTCTTTTTTCAGCTCAGACAGGGACTGCCCGAGAAGATCTGACCCGGCTTTGTTCATGAAAAGCAGATCGTAGTTTTTGTTGATGGTCATGATGGGCATGGGAACTTCATCAATGAATGAACGCAGAACTCCTGTCGCAAGGTTGGTGCGGTCGATGAGTTCTGCGAAGCTGCCGCTGAATTTTGAACTGTCAGCCCTGCTGTCAATACGTCCAACTTCAATGTCACTGATGGCGGTGTCTATCTCACTCATGACATTGTTAATGGTATCCCTAACTTTGTCCATTTCCATGCAAATCATTCCGACTTCGTCGCGCTGGTTGACATCAATGTCGCTGTCCAGCTTGCCGGCTGCAATATTCTGGACAAATTGGCTGGCTTTCTTCAGGGGAGAGGTAATGCTGCGGGAGATGAAAAAGGCCAGCAGAATTCCTATGATTAAAGTTACAGCTGAAGTAACTGTCATTGTCTGGGAGGCGGACTGGATGGATGCCTGCATGCGCGGGCCAAGAGTGTCCTGTTCCTTCATTACTTCAATTTTCATCTGCTCAACCAGTTCAGCTATTTTTGGGCCTATCTGGTCAAGTTTTTTCTTTGCCGCTGCCTGTTTGACCGCAGCGTTGATGATGTTCCTGGTATTATTCACATACTCTTCATTGCTTTGGGTCAACTCGTTGATCAGTCCGAGATCTGCAGGAGAATATAGAACGTTGCGAATTTCATTGAGAGTCTTCTGGAAGTTTTCAAATTCGGTGAGGGCCTTTTGTGCGTCAGTTTCCTCTTTGGATTTGTATATGAAGTAGGCGTTGGTCAGGCGTGCTTTATATAGAGTTGCCATGCTTTTCTGTACCATGGCCGTCATGAAGCTGTCTTCCCGTTCATTGGCACTTTCGAGAAGGGTGTTCAGGCCGGATATTATTACTTCTCCGCTTTTCAGAACTTTACTAAGGGATTCTTCTTCAATCTGCTTCTGAGTTACGAACTCTGTAAAAGTCCTACTGTAAGCTGTAATATTCTTTTTGATTTCAGGTAGCAGTGCTGCACGGCTTGAGTCGTGGGTGTTCTCTTCGGCTTCCCCAACAAATTCCTGAAGTTTATCTACACGCTCCTTGTATTGGGAGAGAGATTCTTCGGTCGCTGCTGTGGTGTAGGCAATAGCTCCGATACGGGTCAGCAGAAGATTTGCCTGGATGCGGCCATCAAGGTTGCTGGCTCTTGCAAGCTCTCTGTAGCTTGTGAACCCTTCGGAACTTTCACCCAGCTTTATTACTCCCTGGGCGGCCATTGCTGCTAGAAGTACCAGAATAAGTCCGAATCCCCCGGCAATCTTGGTTGTTACTTTAATATTTTTCAACATTGTGAATTTCCCCTTTCTTCAGCGGAATTGAATCGCGGCAATTACTACGAATGTGTGTATAGGCAATGAATATTCATTGCGTGATAGCAGAATGTTGAGTGGTGTCAAATATGTGTAAGTGCCCATTAATATTTTATATGCAATGCAGATGGACTTTAACATGCTGTTATGAAATGTTTTTTTGGACAAAGAGGAATGCCGGGGGAAAACGGAAAGAGTTTAAAAATTTTAAAAAATAACATTTTTACTACAAAAAGGAATTATAATTATTTCCAAGTTCTTCTTTTAATGTTTCTTGCCTTATTTGTGATATTCGTCCATTCGACTGCATTTTTCTGAGAATTGATGTTATTTTAGGCACTATACTGCTGTGTTTTTTGTTAAGATAATGGTGCACATAAACTTTTTGTATCGGGGTGCGCTGCAGTACCACCTGCTCAGATTTCAGGCCTTGAAGAGTTTGCCAGCCGGCTATACGGGCTGTCAGGGCAACATCAATCCTTCCGTGTTGGATCATTTTTACAAGTTGTTCATGTGTATCAATTTCACGGGTGTCTATAATCCCTTCGAGAGCTGTTTTCTTTTTAAGATAAAAGACTCCTCTGTAATACCCGACCTTAAGATCTTTAAGGTCATTCCATTGCAAAATATCTGGGGTTCCTGAGGGTTTGAGAACAGTCAGCTCAAAATAATCCACTGGAACCGGAATTTTAATCAGTTCAGTATATTCTTCCTCAATCCCTGCTACCTTGAAGAGTTGGCCGTCTACCTTTCCGCTTCCGGCGGATTTGATTGACCGAAGAATGGGATAGGACCTGTGCTCAATTTCAATTCCTAATTCTGAGTATGCCTCCTTTAGCACATTGAATACGACTTTAGCATGTGG
The DNA here is from genome assembly GCF_055394525.1 of Maridesulfovibrio salinus. Classification (NCBI taxonomy): domain Bacteria; kingdom Pseudomonadati; phylum Thermodesulfobacteriota; class Desulfovibrionia; order Desulfovibrionales; family Desulfovibrionaceae; genus Maridesulfovibrio; species Maridesulfovibrio salinus. Next base: position 4,083,477 of record NZ_AP042461.1, on the reverse strand, counting down.
CGAATCCATGCCGGAAAAAACCATTTTTCCGTTGGAGCTGTATGCTGAAGAAGTAATGGTGCATGAAAACAGAAGTGCACAAATGAGTCCTGTAATTATTCGAGAGAACATGAATTTCTTCCGTTGTTAAATTTACTGGATATATCCCCATGAACTCAGTCTGCTGTATGCATGACGCGCGTAGTCTCCCTGATTATTAACTTTGAGAAAGCGGTAATATTCATTGGCTGCCATATCCCTTTTCCCCAGCGCTTCATATGATACACCTTTAAAAAAGGTTGTCATGGGGTTTCCGGGCAGGGCGTCCTCATAGGCGTCAAAGTTGGCAAGTGCCTGTTCGAATTCACGGTTTTCAAGGCTCAACATACCTACCATGTGCAGAGCCTGAGCCTCCTGAGGGTATTGTGTCTTGGCTTTCTGGGCATATTGCAGCCCCTGCTGCTTTTTGCCCATAGCCATCTGGCATTTGGACATGAGCATGAGTCCTGCGTAGTCATTGGGAGCGATTCGGAGTGCTTTCGAAAAATGTTCTTCCGCCCGGGCAAAATCTTTTTTGCGCATCAGTCCTTCGCCTTTCTGCATCTCTTCAACCGCCGGGCGGATTTTCCTGATGGAGGCAATGTTGTCCATATACCTTTCGCGTAAAAGCTTTCCGTGACTGTTAGCGTAGGTGGTGTCCCTTTTTTCAACGGCTGTTGCATAACGCTCAGAGCTCATGGGGTGGGAGGCGAACATCTGCTGAACAAAGGAAGGCTGGCTTGTATGAAGCTTGTTCAACTCCTGCATCAGGCCGACCATTCCTTCTGGATCATAATTGGCATTATCCATATACTCCATCCCTAGGCTGTCCGCCTGCCGTTCATCTGAACGGGAGTAGCTTGCCAGCAACAGTCCTGCGCCGACTCCGCCAAGTCCGGCCGCAAGCGGCAGGAGATCCTTATTCTGAGTGCCGACAACCCCGACTCCCAGGGCTACAACACCTTGAACAGCCATTGATGAGCTCATGCGTGAAGCAGTATGTCTTGCGTTCACATGCCCTATCTCATGACCCATGAGCGCGGCAAGCTCGGCTTCATTTTCAAGGGTCAGCAGTATTCCTCTTGTGCAGGCAATGCTTCCGCCGGGAAATGCGTAGGCATTGACATAGTTGGCATTAACACAGCGGAAACTGTAGGGCATATCCGGCCTGTGGCTGGTTTTCGAAAGTGAAAGGCCGACATTACTTACATAATCGTTCACTCTGGAATCCTGCACAGCCCCGTAGTCAGCGGAAAACTGATGAGGAGAATTCTGGCGGTCGAGTTGTATTTCCTGTTCCTGTGAAACAAGCATCAGCTGTTTTTCCCCGGTGACGGGGTTGACGGAACACCCTGCCAAAAGGCCGAGGGTTCCGCCCGCTGTAAGTTTGAGGGCATCTCTTCTGGATATATATTTTCTTTTTATCATTGTTCCTCCGGAAATAAGGGTCATCTTTAGAGTATATCTGTATCAGAGGTTTGGCAATAATGTCTTATCAAGAGCCCGGTATGATTGATCGTTATTGAAGTTATGGTACAATGCTTGGAATTCTGAGCGGATAAATTATTGAGGCATGTGTAGAGTATTAGTACATATTTGATATCTGGAACTAACAATATGAATTGGAGTTGAATCTCATGTCATCTGAATTAAAAGGTAAAACGGCTATAGTAACCGGGGCCTCCCGTGGGATAGGAAGTGCAATTGCTGCCCGTCTGGGCAGGATGGGAGTATCTGTGGCAGTAAATTATTCCACGGGACTGGATGCTGCTGAAGAAACCTGCGCAATGGTCCGTGCTGCAGGAGGGGATGCTTTTTCTGTTCAGGCTGACCTGCGCAGAGTATCCGAGGTTGAAAAACTTTTCGAAAAGACAGTTGATAAGTTCGGGGGCATTGACATTCTGATCAACAATGCCGGAATGGCTATTTTTAAAAATATAGCTGATTTTACGGAAGAAGAGTTTGATTCCATTTTTGACCTTAATGTTAAAGGCCTATTTTTCTGCTGCCGTGAAGCTGCAAGAAAAATGAAAAATGGCGGTAAAATAATAAATATTTCATCAACCGTAACAAAGGTTATGATGCCTGCTTACGGCGCTTATGGTGCCACTAAAGGGGCCGTGGATCAAATTACCCGCGTGCTTTCCCGAGAGCTTGGCCCTCGGGGTATTTCCGTCAATGCCATTTCTCCCGGCCCTGTTGATACCGAACTTTTCCGTGAAGGAAAGAGTAAGGAACAAATTCAGGCTATGGCAGATATGTCCTCCTTCGGGCGCATAGGCACTCCTGAAGATATAGCCGATGCGGTTTCCATGCTGCTTATGAATCAGGCCCGATGGGTTACCGGCCAGAATATTTATGTAAACGGAGGAATGGCCGGATAAGTATGACGTTTGCCCGCTCTGAAAGGCAGTAGTGCTGGACATGAGACTTTGCGCGTAATAATCTTGCAACAGTGGGATAATTTTAAAGGCGGGTATTATTCATGCGTGAAGTATTGGAAGAGGCGTATTCCAGTATGCCTTTCAGGTCGGAGTTAAGTTTCAGCCCTTTATATCGTAAGGCCCGTGAAATATATGATCGGTCCGAGAACAAGTACAGCCGCAAGGTCGGGGATATTCTTTCATCCATTGAAGAGCCGGGCGGATTACTGGATTCTTTCTCTGAGGATAACGCTGATAGGTTCTCGTCTGAAATCGATTTCCTGATGAGTTTCGTGTTCCCCGAACTGGAAGACAGTCAGGCTATCTGTAAAGCCCAGCGGCCTTTCACACACAGCCATTTTTATTCATCATCAAAATATAAAGAGCTTTTCGAAGAGTCCGGGATTGAACTTGAACTGAGTGAAAGTCTGCAGACGCAGGTCCTGACGGATTTTACCGGAGAAAATCTGCTTTTCGCTTATACCATGCTTTTCGATATCTACCATGAGCTAGAGCATGAGATGATGGAAGCAGTGATGAAGATGCCTGATCCTGTCAGCAGGGTAGACCGTTATTTCCTTGCAGACTATTCTTTCCGGTTTGTAGAAGTAGATGCCGCCGGTCTTGAGATTCTTCCCCGGGAACAGTTTTCCCGCCTTTTGATCATGCGAGACCGCGAAACCCTTGAAAGACTTATGCCGCTTGACAATCTGGTGTTCAGCGGAATCATAACCGTCAGATTTATTGAGGTTACGGAAAAGGAGAACATTTCCCAGCTTAAATCCGATCTGGTGCGTAATGGGGCTCTGCATGGCCCGGAAGTTTTCGAGTCTGTAACCCATCGGTTGAGATCCATACTCAAGGTTGACGATCTGCAGGCTGGGCTGTTTTTACGCTACCGTGTAATGGAGGGAAACAGTGATTGCACTCTGCGCAGTATTCTGAAGAATTATCCGGGTGAGATCACGGATTCTCTGGAAGCGTTTTACGGTCAGGTTTTCGAAAACGGGGAGCCTTGCTTCATACCCGAAATAATGGAGTGTGGAGAAGATTGCGGCGTTCTAGGCTTTCTCCGTAAGAAAGGTGCCCGGAGTCTTGGGCTGATTCCATTGAAAGATAATGGAGAAGTCATTGCTGTCCTTGAGCTTGTATCCGGTAAAAAGGATATGGTCAGCTTAAACTCAGCACGGAAAATCTCTGAGCTTTTACCCGGACTCAGCGTGGCTGTGCGCCGTGAGATGAACTACCTTGAGTCGCGAGTTGACAGTGTCATCAAGGAGTTTTGCACTGCGATACATCCTAGTGTTGCCTGGCGTTTTGAGGAGGCCGCGTTCCGCTATCTTAATGATTTGGAGAAAGATGGCAGTGCCGCTTTCGAAGATATCGAGTTCAGGGATGTGTATCCGCTTTATGGAAGTATGGATATACGCAGTTCTTCAGAGCAGAGAAATCTGGCTATTCAGCATGACCTGTTGGAACAGTTGGACACTGCTTCCGAAACTCTTGCGGAAATCTATAAAAATAGAAGCATTCCCATTGCTGATTATTTTATATCAACTCTGAGCAGAATCCGAGGAAAAGTAAGGGAGGGACTGGATTCCGGTGATGAGATTTCAGTTATAGAATTTTTGCAGCAGAGGGTTGAGCCTTTTTTCCGTTATATTCAGGAAACAGATAATACCCATACTGAAAAGATCTCCGCCTATTTTGAAAAGATGAGCCCCGGAATGGGTATAATATACAGCCAGCGCAGGGACTACGAAGATTCAGTGGCAACTCTGAACAAGGCCCTGTCTTCTTTTCTGGAAAACGAAGAGGAAAAGGCACAGAGTATTTTCCCGCATTATTTTGAAAAATACCGTACCGACGGGGTCGAATACAACATGTACGTCGGCAGTTCGCTTGTCGATGAGTTTCGTTTTGAAGAGGTTCAGCTTAAGAATCTACGCATCTGGCAACTGGTAAAAATGTGTGAAATGGCCAGGCTAACAGAATCTCTGCTGCCCGGGATGAAAGTGCCCCTGAGCTGTTCTCCGCTTATACTGGTCCACTCGGCCCCCCTGACTATCCAATTCCGTGTTGATGAAAAAAGATTCGAAGTGGAAGGAACCTACAACATCCGTTATGAAATTATTAAAAAGCGTATTGATAAGTCTAAGATTCTCGGCTCGGGTGAGCGTCTGACCCAGCCCGGTAAGCTTGCGGTGATATATACTCAGGAAAAGGAATGGCGGGAGTACCTGAGCTACTTGGAGTACCTCATGGATAAGGGGTATGTTCATGGCGAAATAGAACATCTGGCGTTGGAAGATCTTCAGGGGGTGCATGGCTTGAAGGCTTTACGGGTGGATATCACCGCATAACTCAAAATTTATTTGAGCACCTTGTCGGGGCGCAGTGACACCTTTCTCATTGTACATATCGTTTTTGTAGACGGACATTCTTTTTATCATGTCTTACGACTGTTACATAGTATGTGTATTTGTAACAGGCAGAGGCCTCATTTAATTTTGACAGTGGAAAGGCCTGATGAATGTTCTTAGCTAACTGTATACAAAGGAAAAGCTGTGGCTGTCTTTCAAAATGACGATTCTCGGGATGTGCCGGTGCTGGAATTCCGGAAAGTGGATTTCAGCTGGCCGGACGGTAAAGGGTTAAGTGATGTTTCTTTCAGTATCTCAGATGGTGAGTTTGCCTTGATCTCGGGACCTTCCGGTTCCGGGAAATCAACTCTTCTGCGTCTGGCAGTCAGGCTTGAGGAAATTGATAGCGGTCGGATTTTGCTTGAAGGAGAAGATGTCGAGAGCATTTACCCTCCCTTAATGAGGACCCGAGTAGGGTTCGTTCAACAGACCCCGACAATCCTGCCCGGGTCAGTACGTGACAATTTATTGATGCCTTTCAAGCTGAAGATTCGAAAAGATATTCCTGAACCTGACGACTCTGTCCTTGTCAGGTGGCTGAATCGTCTTGCCCTTGACGATATCAGTCTTGATGCAGATGCAGCTTCCTTATCTGTTGGACAGAGACAGAGGATTTGCTTGATTCGTTCTGTGCTGCCTCGTCCTGCTGTAATCTGTTTTGATGAACCCACCAGTTCACTTGATATGGAAAGCCGGGAGCGGGTGGAGGAAGTGGCAGAGGAACTGGCCGGTGAAGGGACAGGTATTCTGATGGTAAACCATACCAGCTACCGTCCGGGGTGTCCGCACATACACTTCAAAGTCTCAGCTGGACGTGTGGAGGTTTTGTAATGGGTGTTGAATTTCTCTCTATTTCATGGGGCCAGCTTGTAATGGCTGTATGTCTGGTTTCAGTTTCCGGGGCACTTTCGCTTTATTATAAGCTGAAGCTTGAAAAGGATCTCGCAGTTGGTGTGCTCAGGGCTTTTGTGCAGTTGCTCGTTATGGGGTATCTGCTGAAATTGATTTTCGGGTTGAATAACGCGCTGCTGGTTGTCGGCCTCTATGTTTTCATGACTCTTTTCGCTGTCCATATAATTCATGGGCGTGTCAGGGAAAAGAGTGTTTCCTATCTGATTCCCACAGGAATGGCTGCCATAATCAGCTATACTCTGGTGACGGTTGTTGTGACCCGCTTTGTGATCGGGGCGGAGCCGTGGTGGCAGCCACAGTATTTTATTCCGATAGGAGGGATGATCGCAGGGAACTCCATGAATTCCTTGGCGTTGTCCCTTGAGAGGTTCTTTTCTGAAGTGAAGAACAGACGGAATGAAGTGGAAATGATGCTTTGCCACGGTGCGGATTATAAAGAGGCCACCGCTGATATTTTTCGAAACTCTCTGAGGGCGGGGATGATTCCGGCAATTAACTCTCTGATGGGAGTCGGACTGGTCTTCCTTCCGGGTATGATGACCGGTCAGATTCTGGCCGGCGCCGATCCTCAAGAGGCGGTAAGGTATCAGATCGTTGTCATGTTCATGCTTGTTGCTTCAACCGCTCTTTCCACAATTCTTGTACTGCTGCTGGTCAGACGCAGATGTTTTTCTTCTTCCATGTCCGTTTTGCTGCGTTGAGTTCTGTTGTCGGTAGCTGATTTTTATCTTGGGGCATTTCATTTAGGCTCTCCATCTATTTGTTCTTTGGGAAAACTGGATGCAATAGAATGTCAGGCTGTTTTATGTTATGAGATAATTGAATAGATCTGATATTGATAATATTCTGGCCGACATCATCAGGAGCTACAGTGAAATCATCACGGGAAGAAATACAGAAATTGTTCACCGGCAATGAGTTGTGCATGCAGTTCATTAATGCTTCACCGGATGCGATTGTGGTTCTTACCCCGGATGGAAGTATTGTCGCTTATAATGAACTGGCTTTTGAGCTGTTCGGGTATAAAGAAAAGCAGGAGGTTCCTGAAAGCGTTATAAGCCTGTATGAGGATATCCATGATCGTGACCAGCTTCTATCCCTTTTGATGAATAATGGGAGTTTAAACGACTTCGAAGTCAGACTAAAAACTGTTTCGGGTTTGATGGTGGCGAGTGTCAACGCTTCGGTCCTGGAGCTTGCAGGAGAAAAGTTCCACATTGCTACAATCCGTGATGTTACCGCAAAAAAAGAATCAGAAGAAAAGCTGAAAAAAAGCGAAGAAAAATTTTCCAGATTATTTGAAGCCGCGACAGACGCGATTATTCTAATTGATGAACAGGGCAGCATTCTGGATTGTAATCAGGCTGCTCTTAAGCTTTTCGTTATTTCGAAGAATGAATTCTGCGGTTCATCCTTTCTTGATTTCGCGCCGGAAGTTCAACCTGATGGTAGCCTGTCCAGAGAATATTTTTTTTCAAGTCTTGCAGATCTGCAAAGCAATCCCGGAAAAAGAATAGCTTGGCAGCATCGTCTTCGCGGGGGAACACTGATTGACTGCAATATCACATTAAGCCGCTTAGAGGTCGAAGACTGCAGCCTGTTTATGTGCGTTGTAAGCGATCTCAGTAAAGAAAAAAAGTTCCGCGCTAAAAGCAAGCTGGACGAAATCCGGTTCGAAGCCCTTTCTGCAATTTCCCGCATGGTGGACGCAGATCTGTCCTCTATTTATGATTATGCTCTGGAGGCAGCTGTAAGTGTTACTGAAAGTTCCATAGGCTACATATTCTTTTTGAACGAAGATGAAACCGAGCTTTCTGTGTATGCCTGGTCCAAGAATGCTGTCTCGCACTGCAATCTGAAAGACTATCCCGAAATATATAAAGTTGATGAAACCGGAATGTGGGCTGATGCTATAAGGCTTCGGCAACCTATTATTACAAATGATTATGCCGGGTGTCCTTATAAAAAAGGATTGCCTGAAGGGCATATTCACATAAGCAGGCATATGAATGTTCCCTTGTTTGATAACGATCATATTGTCTTGCTGGCGGGAGTCGGAAATAAGGAAAGTGATTATACTCAGGAAGATGTGCGTCAGCTGACCATGCTGATGGAGGGGATGTGGAATATCGTGCGCCGCAAACAGGCTGATGAAGAATTGCGTAAAGCCTATGGCGGACTTGAGCGTGAGGTCTATGATCGCACTGAAAAGCTGAGTATGGCCTTGTCCAATCTTAAACAGAAGAATTCCGAGATCCGGGCTGAGGTTGAATACCGCAGGGAAATTGAAAACAAGTTAAAGAAGAATATCGGTCGCTTGGCTCTAGCAACTCGTTCCGCTGGGATGGGGGTCTGGGAGTGGGATTTGGTTGATAATAAATTGTTCTGGGATGAACGGATGTTTGAAATGTACAAATGTATGCCCGAAGCATTCAATGGAGCCTATGATGCATGGCGGAGCAGGGTTCATCCGGACGATCTTGGCGGGGCCGAAATGGTTCTCAGTGAAGCTGTAGAGGGCGACGGCCATTTTGACTGGGAGTTTCGTATTGTGTGGCCTGAAGGAGAGATAAGGCATATAAAAGCCAGTGCCTTGGGACTTCATGATCCCGAAGGCCAGATTCACTCCATGATAGGTATAAATTACGATGTAACCGAAAGACGCAGGCTTGAGCAGAGGTTGCGTCGTTTCGAGAGAATTATAGCTGTAACACCAGATCTGGTTTCGCTTGTGGATTCCGAATACAGGTATGTCATTGTAAATGACTCTTATGTGAAAGCATTTGGTATGCCCAGAGAGTATTTTGAAGGCAGATTAATGTCGGATGTTACCGGAATGGATATTTTTTTGAACTATTCAAAACCCGGAGTGATGGCTGCTCTGGATGGTAAACCCCAGAGCTTCGAAGGGTGGGTAGATCTTCCGAAAATGGGCAGGCGCTATTTTTCCATTACTTACCGGCTTGTGACTTCAGAAAATGATGATGAAAGGTTTGTTGCCATTGCTGCTCATGATATCACCGGTATCAAAAAGGCGGAGGAGGATCGGAGGCATATCTTCGAAGTGTCTCTTGATATGCTTGGTGTAGTGGATTTCAATGGGCGGTTTATTGAAGTTAACCCCGCATGGCAGAGTATTCTCGGCTGGAATGAACTGGAGTTGAAAGGAAAAAAATGGATTGAATTTGTGCACCCGGAAGACTGGGTGCATACTCAGACTGCTTTGGAGCGTCTGCTGGCCGGAGATGTTATAAGGGGGCTTGAAAACCGTTATAGGTGCAGTCACGGTGAATGGTGCTGGGTCTCATGGAATCTTCATACGGACAGGGAGCAGATGAAAATAACCGCAGTGGGCCGGGATGTCAGTAAACAGAAAAAAATGATCGATGAATTGAAACTGTTAGCCAGAACCGATGCCCTCACCGGGGCTGATAACAGAAGATTTTTTATCGATCGCGCAAGGGAGGAAGTCGACAGGACTGCGCGATACGGAGGCAGTCTGGGACTTCTGATGCTTGATATTGATCATTTCAAGACAATCAATGATTCATATGGCCATGATGCCGGAGATCAAGTCTTGAGAGAATTGGTCAACTGCTCAATTCAGACACTGCGGTCCACGGATCTATTCGGGCGTATCGGAGGGGAAGAGTTCGCAGCGTTGCTTCTTCAGGGGACCATGGAATCGTATGTAAATGTAGCTGAACGGCTTAGAGAGGTTTTGAGTGAACTGGAGGTCCGTGTTGGTGAAAACAGAATTAATTTTACGGTCAGTATCGGTTTGACAATAGTGCGGGACGGCGTTCCGTCACTTGCTGAGGCCATGAAGCATGCTGACCGCTGTCTTTACAAAGCCAAGAATGAAGGCCGTAACAGGGTCGTCAGCTTGTGCCCTTAATTCCGGTGGACTCTCTCTTTGTCGAGGTAGGGTATGCAGCTTTCTTTGAAATATATTTCAGTGCTTGCAGTTGCTGTGGTTATGCTGTTTATCGCGTCTGTAGTTTTCGCTGAAACACAGGCTTTATCTGATGCGGAAGTTGCTACTGACTACTGGCCTCCATTCGTTATCGAGTCGCAAAATGGGACTTTACAGGGGATAGATATTGATCTGCTAAGGGTTATCGGGAAAAGAATGGATTTGAATTTTTCGATAAAGCGATACCCTTGGGCCCGATGTCTTAAAAGGATAAAAGCCGGAACCAGTGATCTGATTACCGGAGTCGCAAAAAGCGAGGAACGCGCTGCAACCATGATTTTTACGGAAAGTCCGTATTATTCCTGTAGGCCTGCCTTTTACAGCCTGGCTGGTGATTCCGTGCGGGTCGGTGAGTATAATGATCTGAAGGGAAAAAGAATTGGGTATACCCGTAACTCTTTATATTTTCCACAGTTTGATAATGATACGGAATTAAATAAATATGCTGCAAATAATGAAAAGCAGCTTCTGAATATGCTTATTGCCGGCAGGTTGAGTCTGATTGTTGGTACAGATTGTCAGGTTGATTATGATATTGCCTTGAGAGGCATAAATGAAAAAGTGGTTAAAGAGCCTTTCCAACCCGAATATAAGGTTGATTTATATCTCGGGATTTCACTCAAGTCACGTTGGAGATTCAGAATAAAAGAGCTTAACGCAATTCTCAGGGAAATGGTTGAGAATAGTACTGTCCAGAATATTTCAGATAGATATTTCAATAACGGCCATATCAGTGCAGCTGAAGAATGAGAGTATTAAGGTTCAAAAAGTTCTACCCGGTTACGTCCTTTATTTTTGGCCAGATAAAGAGCTTTGTCCGCACATTCAAGTAAATCCTTGCCACTGTTGCTTGAATCGGGAACCATGGTTGCGACACCGATGCTTACAGTGACAACAGGAGACACTGATTCACAGTGTTCAATATTGAGTTTTTCAATATTGGAGCGGAGGTTTTCAGCTATTATCATCCCGCCTTCAGTTTCTGTTTCCGGAAGAAGAGCGAGAAATTCTTCACCTCCGAATCTGGCAATCAGGTCAGTTGATCTTTTCAGGCTTTCCGATAGTTTTCCGGCAACAAGTTGCAGGCAGTCATCTCCTTTGGCGTGCCCGTTGTTGTCATTGTAGGCCTTGAAGTGGTCAATGTCGATGAAGGCGGCAGTTATAGGCGTGGATTGCCTTTGGGCTCTGTCCCACTCCAGGTTAAGACGCTCTTCCAGTTGTCTGCGGTTAGGCAGATTGGTCAAGGGATCGATCATTGAAAGTTTTTTGAGCAGATCACGCTGGTCTTTAAGTTCAAGATGGGTCCTGAGTCTGGCTTTTACTATCGGCAGGCTGAAAGGTTTTGTGATGTAATCGACGGCTCCTATTGCAAGCCCCTTGGCTTCGTCCTCCACCTGATCTCTGGATGAGATGAAAATTACAGGAATGTCTCTGGTCTCAGGATATTCCTTGAGTTTCCTGCAAACTTCGTAACCGTCCATGCCGGGCATCACAATGTCCAGTAAAACCAGATCCGGCGGATCTTCAGAAAGAGCAATCTCCAGTGTACTTTCGCCATCAAGAGCAACGGCAACGCGAAATTCTTCACGAAGGGCATGGCCGAGTAATTTTATGTTGGGCGGAGCATCGTCCACAATGAGAATTTTATGTTTTGAGTGCTCTTTGTTCATTATATTTTACTGAATCTTCCTGTATATTTCTTTGATTTTATTCAATTCTATCAAAGCCCACTTGAAGTCGAATCCCTGTATAGCCTTTTCAAGTTCTGCAAGTTCTTGCTGCAGACTTTCCTGCGGCAGGTGGAACGATATCTCGCGGAAAAGGGCTTCAGCCTCAAAATCGTTTCTGCTGAGCATTTTTTTCAATTCATTCAGCATATCCGAGAGGTCCTTTGCATCGGATTTGTCTTTCTTGAATGATTTCACTTGAGCTGCGTTTCCGCCGGGCAGACTTCGTATTGACTCCAGAACTATCCGGGCTTCTTTATCATAAGCGGGAAGCAAGACCTGTACCGAATCTGCATCCTTATTCCGGAGGGCCATCTCTAGATCTCCTGAAATCTTATGCAGCCAGGATGCAGAGATATTCCCGGTCAGTCCCTTCAGGGTATGTGCCAAACGTCGTCCTTCTTCTAATTGTCCATTTTCTATAAGCTCTTTGAGGCGTGAAGCTGAGTCTGAATAATTCTTTTCAAAGTCTTTAAGCATGGTTAGCAGAAAACTTTTTCTCCCAAGCATTCTTTCAAGGGCTGATTTAACATCTATGCCGGGTAATGATTCGGGGATTCGTATTTCTTCTGTGTTTATGACCTCTCCCTCTGTATTTACCACTGTGTTATGTTGGTCTTTTATCCATTTGGTAAGCGTATCGAAAAGTTGTTCTGAATCAATGGGTTTGGAAATATAGTCATCCATGCCTGCCTGTAGGCATTTTTCTCGATCTCCCTTCATCGCATGTGCGGTCATGGCAATCACGGGCAGATTCCGCAGAGTATCATCTTCCCTTATTCGGGCGGTGGCTTCCAGCCCGTCCATGACAGGCATTTGAATGTCCATCAGAACTGCATCGTAACTGTTTTCTTTCAGTTCGACTAAAGCTTCGAGACCATTTACAACCGTTTTTACGTGCAGACCAATGCTTTCCAGGATATCATTGGCTACATTGCGGTTGATTGAATTGTCTTCCACCAGAAGAATTGACGCGCCTCCAAGTCTGGCTTCATATTTACATGTGTCACAGGCGGGAGGTAAAGCAGTATGGTGTTCCTTACGGCTGAACTCAAAGACGTCCATAATCGTATCAAAGAGCATGGACTGTTTGACTGGCTTGATAAGAAAAGCATCAACCCCGGTCTTTTCAGCTTTGATCATGATTTCTTCTCTTCCGAAAGCAGTAAGCATGATTATAGGGATTTTGCTTATTGATGGGGTTTGACGGACTTCCGCTGTTACTTCTATTCCGTCCATACCGGGCATTTTCCAGTCCAGTACAAGGAGTTTATATGGCTTTTCATCTTGCGCTTTCAGTGCCTCTAGCGCTTTTTCACCTGATTCAACCGTTGTAACCTCGAAATGCAGGGATTCAAGAGTTTCCTGCATTATTTCACGGGCGGAGTCATTGTCATCCGCAATCAGGACTTTAAGCCCATGCAGATCCTCAGGAATCTGGACAGCATGAGATGAAGGGCTGGAGCTGACCTGAAATTCAAGGGAAAAAAAGAAGGTACTGCCTTCTCCAGGGGCACTCTCCACCCATATTTCTCCTCCCATGGTTTCGACAAGGTGTCTGGTGATAGCAAGCCCCAGGCCGGTCCCGCCGAATTTGCGGGTAATTGAGCCGTCAGCCTGTTTGAAGGCCTCAAAGAGGTGTGAGAGGTGGGACTCCCGTATGCCTATGCCGGTGTCGCTTACAGAAAAAGTCAGCATGGTTTTGTTTTTGCCGGTACCACCGAGGATAGTTCGGACCACAACTTCTCCCGCCTCCGTGAATTTCAGGGCGTTGTTGGTCAGATTTATCAGAATCTGCCCAAGCCTCAGAGGATCTCCGACAAGTCTTTGCGGGACTTTGGGGGACACGGAAACAATAAATTCGATGCCTTTATCCGACGCGTTATTGGCAAAGAGGTCGGAAAGGTTATCCATTACATCAGTGAGTTCAAATTCCGTGTTTTCAAGATCAAGCCTGCCTGCCTCGATCTTGGAATAGTCCAGAATATCATTGATAATGGCAAGTAATGAACGGGCGGATTGCTTTATTTTATACAGGTAATCTCGTTGCTTGGGTGTAAGGTCTGTCCTCAGGGCAAGATCGGTCATCCCTAGAACTCCGTTCATGGGTGTACGGATCTCATGGCTCATATTGGCCAGAAATTCACTCTTTGATAAATTCGCTTCATCTGCAATTTTTCTGGCTCTTTCAAGCTCTATTACTGTTTCGGACAGCCTGAGGGCGTTTTCTTTCTGGATGTCCCTGGCCATACGCAGGTCATCTGCATATTCTTCAAGTTCCTCTTCGGCTTTTTTCCGGTCAGTTATATCGGATATGAATCCTTCAAGGGCTTCCGCCTTTCCGGTGTCACTGTATATTCCCTGACCTTTTTCCCATACCCACCGTTCTTCTCCGTATTTTGTTCTTATTCTGTATAGAATTTCAAAAGATTTATGAGCAGCTAATGCTGCTTCTATTTGATCAAGAATCTTGGGCAGATCGTCCGGATTTATCAGATCCCTGTATCCCAAGTCCGGTTTTGTCAGAAATTCATCCGATCTGTAACCGGTAAGAGCAAATGTTCCCTCACTTGCAATTTCGAGTTGCATTTCATTGGATATTTTTCTTCTGTATGCCATTCCCGGCAGGTTGCTCATGAGAGTGGATAAGGTTCTTTGGCTTTCATGCAGTTTCCTTGTCCGTTCTTCCACTTTTTCTTCAAGTGATGTCTGATAGCTTATGATTTCTTCTTCCGCTTCTTTGCGGGTTTTTATTTCATCCTGCAGGACGTCACTGTATGCTTTTAGCTTATCCATGAAGTTGTTGAAATGATCAGCCAACATTCCCAGTTCATCGTTGGAATTACGTGTCATGCGAACAGAAAAGTCACCTTCTTCGGCCTTTTCAAATTTTATATGCAGGGTTTTGATGGGTTTTAGAATAGACCTGCCGATGAATACCGAAGCTGTCATCATCAGAAACAGTGCAAGCAGAATGGAACTTATGATCACAAGCTTGATGTCTTCAAGCGGTTCATAGAAGTCGGATTTATAGCCTGAGGAAGCGACTATCCACCCCAGTTCCGGAATGTCATTGAAGTAAACCACTTTTTGACGTGTGCTCTCTTCTGTGGGGTTTCTCCATAAGTATTCAAGACGCCCATTCTTCTGTTTGACAATCTCACGGCCCACCTCTATCTGTTGAGGATCTTTGAAATCTTTATAATTTATTCCCTTGTAAGAAGGGTGGATTAAAAAGTTGCCTTCGTAATCAAATACATATGGATATCCGGTCTTGCCGAAACCGAGTTCAAGAAAACTTTCCCTGAAATCATCAATCTTAACCAGTTCATCAAATTCATCCCGGTAAGAAGAGGCTGTAATAATCCAGTCCCATGGCTGGAAATAAGTCATGAAAACAGCTTTAGGTCGGACTTTTTCCGCCAGTGGTTCTTTCCAGTCATACTCCAGGTACCCGGATTTGCGCTTTATCTGTTCTTTAACAAAAGGCAGTGCACTTAAATCTACCCCCAGAAGGCTTCTTTTTGGGTGGGCAACCATTGTTCCTTCACTGTTCAGGCTGTACACCCTGCCTGTTTTGCCTATTCTCTGGCTTCTGAATATTTCAGCTGCCTTTTTTTGGGCTTCTTCCTTGGTTATTAGGCCGCGTCTGACCTGTCGCTGAAGCTGCCTGACTATTTCGTAGTTTTTTTCAGATACAGCTCTGAGGTAGTTTTTAATGGAAGCGTCGGCAGTGGTGCGGACCATACTTAAAATGGTTTCAGTCGCAATTTTAAGATCTCCTTCAATTGTCTGCCTGATGATCTTTTCCGCCTGAGTGTAGATCAGCGCTCCGGCAACTCCGAAGGCCAGAAGAAAAGCCAGGGAGTAGGTGAGGAAAAGCTTGTTTCGAATACGGATATTATTCAGCATTTTAAGCATTTATTCCTCCGCATCGAGTTTGAATATAGGCTTGTAGTACCGTGGCCCAAAAAGTCCTTCATAAGGATAGTTGCCGATATTCTCTGTCGTGATTGTGGGGATGAAAGGTCCGGAGCGGAAAGGGAAGTCATGACCGGGGCTCTCTCCATTGAGGATTCGTACCATCATGTCTACAGCCATCCGCCCCTGAAAGACTGTAAGGTCGGAAGGAGATGCGATCACCTGCCCTTTGACTATCTTATCGTAAAGTGCGGGGATGATATAAGTGGAGATCACTTTGGTTTCACGGCTGCGGCCTGTTTCTTTCAGAATGGCCGGAGACGCTGCAGCCGCTACCGCGTTACCTACAAGATAGTCGATCTTTGGATGTTCGGATAGGATTTTACGGATGAGTCTGCTTTGGACCTCAATTCCTGTATCCCCCCATTCTACAGCTATTATTTCCGTATTACCTGGGAAATAGTGCATTGCGTCATTAAAACCGTGGAGGGTTTCAGGAGCCCAGCCGGACGGCTTAGGTCCCGGAAGAAATGCTATTCTCAGACTGTCCTTCCCGGCATTTTCTGCATATTCAGCCAGGAATTCTCCTGCATAATAGCCCATTTCGTAGTATGAAACCAGTGACTTGGCTGTGATGGACGGTGCCAGAACATCATTGATCACCTCTACGATGGGGAGGCCTTTTTTTGTAATCTCGGAAATAATATTGTCAGTGCCACTATAGCTAATGGAGCCGAGGATAATTCCGTCCACATCGGAACGGTACAGTTGTCTGAGTTGTTTAATCTGTCTGTGCAGGTTGTCGTAGCCTCCGGCTTCCAAAAGTCTGATTCCGACACCAAGTCTTTTTGCCTCTTCTATTATTCCATAGTTTACAGCCAGCCAGTATGAATCTTTAACATGCGGGAAAGCAACACCGATTGTATAAGGTCTGGCGGCTTTATCAGGCGGGAGCCATTCTTCCAGTCTGGGGCCTTTGAGATTCTGGCAGGCCTGACCGGGGCTTTTATCTCCGTACTTGTACTCTCCATAATAACTTTTTACCTGTATCGGCCACCACCTGTTGTTTTCGGCTGCAACCAAAGAACGTGTGACCGTAATTGTTATTACAGTAAACAAAAGCAGGACAATCGGCTTTTGTTTAATTAAACCAAACCAGTCTTTAAATTTGACCTCTGAAAATAGCATCAACACCCTCGATTCCGGCCCTGGGCCGCCCCTTATATCTATTTTCTGAACTTCAAAATGAAAATAGGAATTATCACTAAAAAGGTATGGATTTACTCTAGGGTATAAAAAGGCTTTTGTTAACTATAAACTGAGATAGATTATTCATTCAAATTTACAGCACCCCTGGATCCGTCAAATAACATGGTTCAGGATATGAATGGTGCGTTCCGGATCTATAAAAAAGACGTCGCCTGTTATGGGGACGTCTTTTTCAAGTGGGTCTAAGGTCTGTTAGTTTTGTCAAGTGAAGCAACTGATTGTGATCAAATGCACATTGGTCTGTGATACTTGCACCGTTTCATGGCAGGTCAGCTGATTAGATGTTCAGATTTGCGTTGGAGTCCTGGGGCGCTTCCTCTCTCTTGCTGTCGGTGTAATCCCTGACTACTTCTGCCACTCTGATCCGGTATGATTCAAATATTTTCATTTTTCCCTGCTGCTGGGCATGCCTGTGCTCAAATAGATTTCTCCACTCTTCAATTGACTGTTCGTCTTCCCAGAAAGATAGACTGAGAACTTTACGCTCATTAGCCATGCTCTGGAATCTTTCAATAGAGATGAAACCCTTTCTGTCCATCAGAAATTTTCTGATAGTGGAAGCTATTTCAAGGTATTCGGATTTCCCTTCTTTGTGGGGGACCACTTCGAAAATTACAGCGTACATTTCTTCTCCTCTCGTAATGTTTTCACAAAGGGGCTTACCTTCAATCTCCTGTCGGCACAAGCATCCGAGTCAAGTGCTTGCTGCTGCGAACATGCTTTTCGGAAATAAATAGGGTCTCCGCTATTGCTTGCGGTCTAATTTCAAGTCTTAAAAAAAAGACCTGATATTTTTCTACTCCAAGAGCTCCGGGGCGCCTTTGTTGCGGGCGTGAGACAGGGAGTCTGATTTTACGGAGTCCTATTTTTCGGAATATTGTGCAAAAAAGCACAAATAAAAACCCCCGATTTTATATGGTTTTTGTGGTTGTTCGATCTATAAGTGTAAATGGGTACTCATTTTTCCTGTTTTTTCAGTCAAGTAAAAGTTTGGAAAAAAATCAGAGTCATCTTTGCAACAATGGTGGTATGCAATTTGCTGATGGTAGAAACTGAATGATTGACCAATCACAGGCGCTGCGTTAAACGCTTTCGTGTTGCAGAAGACGCCGTTCAGTGTTGTTGCTTAGGGTCTTTGGAGAAATGACGGCATAGGTAATAATGTGAAGTAATGACATTTAAACACTGAATGATTGTGCAATCATAGCGAGCTCAGCTTCTGTGTCCGATTGAACGGACGGGGCCTTTCCCAGAGGCCCCCAACAAAGATGAGCGAAGAGGGATAAACCGGCCAGCCCCTTTGATGCAGGCGTTGTCCGGCGGTAGAGGATACGGGTTCCATGTACCTTTTAAGTTTTCCCGGAGGGTGAAACTGCACTGAAACATTGCAAAGAGTTTCTATTGGTAGTTTCCGGCCTTTGCGCCTTAATCGTGAATCTTTCTAAATCCAAGGATTGATCCGTTGAAGAACAGATATATCCCAATAACCTTAATTGTTGCTGTCTGTGTAATTGCGGCAGTTGCCGGGTTCCTGTTTCCCCCCGCGGCACAGGATAATCCGGCCCGTGTTGTTCTGGACAACAGTGGCGGTAGGGTGATTTTCACTCATTTCGTGCATGCTGACGAATACGGCTACGAATGTTCCGACTGTCACCATGACGATATCGGCCAGGATCGGCCTATCCCCTGTGGCTCCTGTCACCCCGCGGCTTTTGATGACAAATTCAGGGCTGAACACCAGAAGAATTTTCCCAATGAAGAAGCCTGTCTGCGCTGTCATTACGAAGTTCCAACCGGTCCCCTCGCAGAAGAGGACAAACCTGACACCGACAGCATCCCCCTTCGGGCTGACGCTTTCCACACCCAGTGTATGGACTGCCACGAAAGCGACGGCGGCCCTTATGGCGAAGATTCCTGCTACGACTGTCACGCGAGGTAGTTCAGATGCTTAAGATTCATTATTCACTGGGCTCTGATGTCCAGAACTCTGTTTCTGAGATCACCGCACCTGCGGAACTCAATATTCAGGTTCGTAACAAGATACTGAAAATCAAAAAAGGACAGAAGCTCGCAGCCGGTGAGATTCTTGCCGAGCGTCCTTCTAAATACGGTGCTGCCTGTAGTGCTGCTCTTTCGGGTAAAGCAACCAAGGTGAACTATCACCACCTGACTATCAAGTCTGATGGTGGTGAAGATTGCGTTGAACCGGTTGATGTCAAATCCATGGGACCGGGCAAGGATCTGCTCCGTACCCTGCAGGAACTTGGCGTCAATGTTGCGGCCCTGTCTTCACGTGCTGACAACCTTGTAATCAACGGCTTGAACCCCGAGCCGGGAATCTCTGTTGCAGAGCAGCTTTTAAAGGATGAGCGTGAAACCATTGAAGCCGGTCTGCGTCTTGCGGAGTCTTTGATTACTCCGGTCAATACCACTCTGGCGGTTGCGGCCGGTTCCTCTTACGAGCTTGCCGGAACGCAGCGTGTTTTTGTTAAGCCCAAATATCCCAATTCTCTTGATGCTCTGGTAGTTAAGAAAGTCACCGGAAAGGAATTTCCCGATGACACTAAAGTCCTGAGCGTCATGGAACTCTATAACCTCGGCAGGGTTCTTGAGACCGGCATGCCGGTCACCGACACCATCATGACCATTGGTGACAAGAACTACCGCGTGCTCTTCGGGACTCCCGTAAGGCACATCTGTAACGAGCTTGATATTGAGATCAAGCCCGGTGACAAGGTTGTTCTTGACGGACCTTTCCGCGGCGAAGCCGTTTACAGTCTCGATGAAGGTGTGAAGAAGGGTGACTACGGTCTGTTCATTATCTCCGAAGGCGATTTCCCCTCCATCGAAGATGCCACCTGCATCAACTGTGGGGAATGTGTGCTCAGCTGTCCTGCAAAACTGCAGCCTAATATGCTCAGCCGTTACGCCGAATACGAGATGTTTGAGCATGCTGAAAAAGCGCATCTGCACAGTTGCTTTGAATGTGGACTCTGTTCCTTCAACTGTACGGTCCGCCGCCCGATTCTCCAGTACATCCGCTTTGCAAAGGACCAGCTCCTCGCCAGCGGACAGTCTGAGAAGGCATAGGGAGGCGCTTCGCGCTTTTGTTGATTTGATTTCGCCTCCGGCGGCCAAAGGAGCTAAGCCCCTTTGGAATCCCTGAGGGTTCAATTGATTGAAAATTCGCAATGATTTCTAGTTACGTTGCGAAGCTTAATAAAAGGTTTTGAGGTCCCCCCGGCAGAGTTGCCGAAGGCAAACCTGCTAAGTCGGATACTTGGAATCTTAAAATTGATTGGATAATCATACAAGGGTTAGCCGGACTGCGGTTAAACATACAAGTTTCAAGGGTTTATATAAAATGACTCCTCCAGTAATTAAAGCAATGTCCGACATTGCGGTCAGACTCACGGTTTCGCCTGCTCCCCACTGGCGCAGCAAGCGTACCGTGGAGAAGATGATGCAGTATCATCTTCTGGCTCTGGTTCCCGCTCTGCTCATGGCTTTCAATATGTTCGGCCTGCCCGCGCTCGCTACTGCAGGTATAGCCGGTTCCGCTGCTGTACTTGCAGAGGCTCTCTGTCTTAAGCTGCAGGACCGGGACATCAATATCGACAACTTCACCGCACTCTACGAAGGATTGCTCTTCGCCTGCCTGCTGCCTGCGGGCGCACCATGGTGGATGGTTTTCTGCGGCGGTGTACTGACAATTATTCTCGGTAGATCTGTTTTCGGCGGCTTCGGTGTCAATCCGATCTGCGCTCCTCTGATCGCCTGGGCTTTCTGTCGCCTTTCCTGGCCTGAAGCCATGGATATCGACGCCAACCTTGCCCACTTCATGATTAATGCGCCGCTGGATCAGCTCAAACACTTCGGTCATGATACTCTGTGGCAGTTCAATTACACCGACCTTTTCCTCGGAAAGCAGCTTGGCGGACTGGGAGCATCCCAGATTGTTGCGGTGCTGGCCGGAGGAATCTTCCTTGTGGCGACAGGGTGGGTGCGTGTTTTTATACCCGCAGCGTTTCTTGTCGGCGTGACTGCAACCGCGTCCGTTTTCTGGATGATCAATCCTGAAGTGTACGCCAATCCGCTCTTTCACCTGCTGACCGGTTCAGTGATGTTCGGTGCTTTCTTTCTGGCCCCGGATGTTGCTTCCAGCCCGGTGGGTATGATTCCCCAGCTCCTTTTCGGACTTATCGCCGGAGTCATGGTCATTATTATCCGTGTCTACGGTGTTTACCCCGATGGTGTACCGTTTGCGATTATGATTGCGAACCTGCTGACCCCTCTTCTGGACCGGGTTCGCCCCAAACCTTTCGGAGTGAGATAAGTCATGCGTGAAATACTTCATATGCTCGTGGTCCTGTCCATCATCTGTGCCACCTCCGGTGCTGTGCTGGTGAACCTGAAGCAGGCCACTAAAAGTCAGATTGAACAGCAGGTTCTGACCTATGTTCAGGGGCCCGCGCTGCTCTCCGTTCTGGAAAACAGGGATAACGATCCCATTAAAGAGCGTGTCACCATCAAAGATGTAACCGTGTTTCCGGCCATTAAGGACGGCAAGCTCGTCGGCGTTGCCATTGAGGCTTTCGCTCCCGGTTATTCCGGAGACATCGGCGTCATGGTCGGCTTTGACGTGAACGAGGACGAGCTGATCGGTATCGGCATCACCACCCAGACTGAAACTCCCGGACTCGGTGACAGGGTCATGGATCCTTCCTTCACCGGAAAGTTCGCGGGCCACGACCTTGATTCCATGCAGGTCTCCAAAAAGGGCGGCGACATCGATTCCATCGCAGGTGCTACCTACTCCTCTGTGGGTACTGTTGATGCCGTTCGCAAGGCCATTGAAATCTATCAGTCCATCAAGCCCGAGATCAATCTGGTCTGGAAGAAGTCTTAAGGAGAAACCATGAGCCGTTTAGTAAAAGAATTTGCAAAAGGACTCTGGGATGAGCTTCCTCCGTTCAGGGTTCTGCTGGGACTCTGTCCTGTGCTGGCTGTCACCTCCTCTGCGGAGAACGGTCTTGGTATGGGAATGGCGGTTATTTTTGTTCTGACCATGTCCAACCTGATCATTTCCACAATCAGGAAAATTATACCCCCGAAAGTTCGTATTGCCTGCTTTATTGTTATCACCGCTTCTCTGGTTGTTACCGTTGAGCTGCTGATGCAGGCCTACGCTTATCCGCTTTACCAGAAACTGGGGATCTTCGTTCCCCTGATCGTTGTTAACTGCCTGATTCTGGGGCGCGCGGAAGCTTTCGCATCCAAAAACGGAGTAATCCTCTCAATTGCCGATGCGCTTGGCATGGGAATCGGTTTTGCCGCATCCCTGACCTTTCTCGGCGCCGTCCGTGAAATCCTCGGGAACGGCACTGTTTTCGGTATTGAAGTGATGTGGCCTTCTTTTCAGCCTGCTTCATTCATGGTTATGGCTCCCGGCGCTTTTGTCGCTCTCGGGGTGATTCTGGCCGGAATGAACGCGTTTAACAGGTATCAGAGCCGCAAGAAGGGCGAGACTCCGCCTGATGTCATGAATTCCTCCTGCGCCTCCTGTGGTGCCTGCGGCGGAATTGAAAACCTCAAGGACAAGTAGGGGAGACTGACAAATGGAATACTTCCTGCTTTTTATCTCTGCCATTTTCATCAACAACATCGTACTGGTTCAGTACCTTGGTGCATGTCCCTTCATGGGAACCTCCAAGTCCACCGATGTTGCTCTCGGAATGGGCGGAGCGGTTATATTCGTTACTTTGATGGCTACCGCCATCACCTGGCCCCTGCACCAGTATGTGCTCATCCCCTTCGGAATCGAGTACCTGCAGACAATCGTCTTTATTCTGGTCATCGCTTCACTGGTACAGTTTGTCGAGATGTTCCTCAAAAAGGTCATCCCGCCCCTTTATCAGTCGCTGGGTCTCTTCCTGCCCCTGATCACAACTAACTGCGCCGTTCTCGGTGTAGCGATCATGGTTCAGCGTAACGAGTATTCATTCATCAAGTCCATGATGTACGGTCTTGCTTCCGGCATCGGCTTCCTTATCGCGCTGGTCATTATTTCATCAATCCGTGAAAGACTGGATATAGCCCCGGTTCCCCATGTGTTCAGAGGTGTACCCATCGCACTGATCACTGCCGGTATCATGTCTCTGGTGTTCTTCGCCTTTAAGGGCATGGCCGCATAACCGGACAGTCAAGGAGAGATATTAAAATGGTTACTTCTTCTATTCTTGTACTATTCCTGCTGGGACTGACCGCTGCAGGTATCCTCGCTGCCGCATCCAAGGTGCTGCATGTTGAGGAAGACCCCCGCATCGCCGAAGTGGAGGGCTGCTTCCCCGGTGCTAACTGCGGTGGTTGCGGATACCCCGGTTGCGGTGCTGCTGCAGGCGCAATCGTAAAGGGTGAAGCCGCACCTGAAATCTGCGTTGCCGGTGGTCCTGAAATCGCAGAAAACATAGCTGCTATCATGGGTCTTGAGGCTACTTTCAAAGAACCCAAGGTCGCCAACAACATCTGCACCGGCGGCTCCCGCGCGCACCTGCTCTTCGATTACGAAGGTGTTGAAGACTGCCGCGCTGAAGCTCTGCTGTATGGCGGTGAAAAGTCCTGCGGCCTCGGCTGCATCGGCATGGGCTCCTGCGTAAAGGTCTGCGCTTTTGACGCAATCCGCCTTAATGAAGAAGGTGTTCCTGTTGTCGACATGAACGCCTGCATTTCCTGCGGTAAATGCGCCGAGGTCTGCCCGACCGGAGCAATCCGTATCAGCGGCATGACCATGGACCTGCTGCATCTCAACAAAATCGACGACTGTCTGGCTCCCTGCATGCAGAAATGCCCGGCCCAGATTGACGTGCGTACCTATATCAACCAGATGAAAAACGGCGACCTGCGCGGCGCTCTGCTGACCATGAAGGAGCGCAACCCGCTTCCCCTGGCTGTAGGCCGTCTCTGCCCGGCTCCCTGTGAAACCATCTGCCGACGCAACATTGCTGATGATGGTGTGGCAATTCACACCCTGCACCGCTTTGTTGCCGACTGGGAAATGAATTCCGGTTCCAGAATCAAACTGGACTGCAACCCCAGTACCGGGCACAAGATTGCCATTATCGGTGCCGGTCCTGCCGGATTATCTGCTGCCTACTTCCTGCGCCGTATCGGTCACGAACCGACCATTTTTGAAAAGCGCGAAGAAGTCGGAGGCATGATGAAGGGAATTATTCCCGAATACCGGCTGCCTTCAAAGGTTGTGGACTGGGAGATCCAGTCCATTCTTGACCTTGGTGTCGAGGTTAAAACCGGAGTGGAGTTCGGTAAGGACATCACCCTGAAGTCTCTTGAAGACGATGGCTATGAAGCAATCTTCATTGCAACCGGAGCCTGGAAAGTTCCTGCGCTTGGTGTTGAAAATGATGATGCTGAGAATGTCATTGATGCGGTGTCCTTCCTCGAACAGGTCGGCAAAAATACTGCTGATCTCAAAGGTAAAAAAATCGTAGTTGTAGGTGACACCAACACTGCTATGGATGTTGTCCGCAGTGCTTCACGCCTTGGCTGTGATGTGACTTCTCTTGTGGGAGTTATCCAGCGTAAAATGTCAGCCAACAAGAACGAGATTAAACGTGCTTCCGAGCTTGGTGCTGAACTAAAGTTCCTGACCAGACCTACCAGAATAATAACTGAAGGTGGCAAGGCTACCGGAGTCGAGTTCTGCGAAGTACAGTATAAGGATCCCAAAAAGGCTCTCGGTGTTCCAGATCCTGTTGAGGGAACTGAACAGATTATTGACGCGGATATCATTGTCGTGGCTACCGACCGGGTAATCGACAATACCCCGTTTGTTGATGACGAAGGCGCTCAGCTTTTCGATCTCAACAAGAAGACAGGTGGTATCAAAGCGGATGCGCTTTCCATGCAGACCAACTACCCCAACGTGTTTGTGGGTGGCGAGGTCCATACCGGCCGCAGCATTATCATTCAGGCTGTAGCCGATGGACGTCAGGCAGCGCGCGGAATCCACCATTACGTTACTGACGGAGCAATTCCCGAACCTAAAAACCCGCAGCTCCGAGTTATCCCCGAATCCATACTCAAGAATATGGATGTGACCTACACCATTCCCCGTATTAAAGTTCCTGAAATTTCCGTTGAGGAACGCAGGTCCACTTTCAAGGAAGAGGTAAAGGGGTCCATTATATTCGAAGCTGCACGCAAGGAAGGCAGCCGCTGTCTGCGTTGCGGACTTACCTGTTACGATGCTGAAGCCGGTGCTGAGTACGCACAGGATTCCGACGTACAGAAGTTCAGTGAGATCAAGGGTTAACTTAATGACATCATTTACCCGACGTTCGTTTGTTAAAGCAATAAGTGCGCTGGAAATCGGAGTGGCTCATGCGGTCACTCCGGTCTCAGCCGCCATGCGTATCGCTGATATTCTGCGCCTCGGCGATCGCCGCTTCAAAGCCTGTGAAACCCGTTCTTTTATGGGGGGCAGTGTTTCCATCACTGTCGTCCATGAGTCAAAAGATGCGGCGGTTCAGGGGATTGAGGCTGCTTTTGCGGAAATAGAACGTCTGGTTTGTATATTTGACCGCCATCAGCCGGATACTCCGGTCTCAATCCTGAATGAGACCGGGCGGCTGGGCGATGTCCCCCCCGAATTCTACGAGCTTATGGTAAAGGCAAGGTCTTTTCACCGCAGCTCTGAAGGAGCATTTGATCCTAGTATATTGCCTGTGATTGAGATGCTCGAAAATAATGTCGATAGCAGGGGAATGTCTTCTCTGACCAAAAGTGACCTGCATGATGTCCTCGCTCTTGCGGGGTTTGAATCACTTGTTATTAATCAACATGAAGTTTCTTTTGACAGAAGCGGAATGGCTGTCACTCTGGATGGTATCGCTAAGGGATTTATTATTGACCATGCATCTGATGTTCTGGCTGCAAACGGAATAGCCAACCACTTAATAGATGCTGGTGGCGATATCCGGGCCAAGGGGGAGAGTGCCGCAGGTCAGCCGTGGATCGTTATTATCGAAGAGCCCGGAAAAAGTAGGTCCTGTTCAGCCGTAATTCAGCTTAAGGACGCAGCAGTTGCAACTTCGGGATTCCATGGCGTGTATTATGATTCCGAAATTTTACACAGGTTTTGTTCGGCAGAAACAGAAACGGAGCCAGACGGCTGTATTAGCTTGTCAGTAACTGCACCGACAGCAATAGAGGCGGACGCTCTTTCCACTTCGACATTTGCAAAACCTGCTGAAAGTGCAGTGCGTTTTATAAACGGGCAGCAGAATATTGATTGTATGACGGTTTCTTCAGCCGGAGACAGAATGGTTTCCCGTGACTGGGAGCATACGGTAAGAGGGTGGCATTAAGGCTCATCCACGAGTGCGACATTGAGGCTCTGCATTAATTAAATTTTTACAAATCAACCAGTTGCTGACCGTATGTGTGGAAGGGACAAAAAACCTCCTAACCCAGAAATGTCCCCAAACACCTGTTAAGCCGGGCATCCCATACACCCGTCCGGTTTAGGGCATCAACAGGCAATACGGTCCTGTGACAATCTGCATAAGGGAAAACCAACCTCACTCCCATGAAAGTTAAGCGGTCCGGAAGCTCACTCTTCCGGGCCGCTTACACTTTTGTAGCAATTTTGAACGCTAGATGCCTTTTACTGACATTTTTTTGGCTTTTTTAATGTGTTGTCCTATCGTTTAAATGAAAACTTACGCATTTTGATAAACTGCACATGGATGATGAATGTTTTGGTGTGACTAACACTCTGTCTTTTTTTCTTTTTTGCACCTTATAATTATTGTGTTATGAAAATTAATGTTCACGGCACGAAAAATGCTTAATATATTAAGAGAGGGTGGTTGTCTTTCATATCTACCAGCCTTTATGTAGCAACGAACAGGGGGAGTGAAAATGTATAAGATAATTACGACACTAATAATATTGATATTGATAATAGCAGGAAATGCTTCTGCCAGTTCTTTCAAGTTTGTTGTAGAGCAGGGCGGTAATAACTGGACTCTGGATAATGGTAATAACTTTGGAATGGTCGGTTTTTCCCAGATTGACAGTTCTGATTCATTTACTCTGGCTGATGTGAAGAATCAGATTCGGAGCGGGCAGGCCATCAGTTTCTATGCCGGACCCGGGGCTGATGTTTCAGAATACACAAAGTTAACTGATGATTTCGCCTTTGACTACAGTTCCGTAGGTGGAAATAACAATCGAGTGGTAGGCGCATTTTATGTTGAATATGCTCCAGGGAATCTGGTGCTTAATCACTATAACAGAGGCGGAACGGCCACGCTCGGTTCCAAGGGGAGCCTTGGTGATTTCGGTCCCATTCCCAGTACTCCCACCCCCATCCCCGGGGCTGTTTTCATCCTCGGCGGAGGGTTGGCGGCTTTGATAGGATTGCGTAGAAAGTTCGGCAAGAGTTAGTCATGAAACATAGTAATGAAAGGGCCGTAGAGTGTTACTCTGCGGCCCTTTCTGTTGCTTTGATTGGAGTCAGTTCAATTTTTCAAGCTCTTTGATTATCCCGCCTAAATCCGGTCGCTTGTTGATGTCATGTACATCTATATAACGGATGATTCCCTTTTTATCGATTATGAAAATAGCGCGTTCAGACACACCGTTTGAACGCAGGACACCGTACTTTTCCGCTACTTTACCATGTGGCCAGAAGTCGGAAAGAACAGGAAACCAGACACCGTTATCGCTCATCTGGCTGGTCCAGGCATATAGGGTCGGAATACTGTTTGTTGTTATTCCCAGCATGATCGCATCATTTTTTTCGAAAAGTTCTCTTGCAATATTGTATCCCGGCCATTGATCAGAACATATCGGCGTAAAAGCAGCCGGAACGAAAGAAATGACAACATTTCTTTTTCCTCTGAACCATGACAGCCTTACTTTTGAGCCACTTATGGCGGGCAGAGTAAAGTCAGGGGCCTCGTCACCTACTGAAACTTTAAGTTCACTGTCAATGGGGCTGAGTTTACCGGGATCGAAAATCTGTTTTTCGGAAACATCGGCCCATAAAGCTGCAGGTAGACTCAGCAGGATTATGAGCACTGTAGTTACAGAAACTGCTTTATGCATAATCTCTCCATATTATTTATTTGTTTTATGTAAGTGGCATTAATCTCGATTTGTTACAGTAATTAAGCTGTTCAACCTATTTTGACACTTGTTTTGGTTGTAAGCCAATAAAATGTTTTAGTCTTGAAATACCAGCTTCATTTTTGTTTTTTGCTGCAATAAGTATTAAATATGATACCAGTATTGATAAGTGAAGAAAAATAGGGACCGCTTATAACGATTTATCCTTTATTAGAAGCATCGGAAGTCATAGAAGATGAAAAAACTGGTAATATTACTGACGACAATAATAATCACTTGGTGTGGTGTTTCAACTGCTATGGCTGCCAATGAATTCAAGCCAGTTATCATATATCAGGGTATGATCGAGACCAATTCTTTCAATGTTTCCATTCATAAGGGAGTGAAAAGATTCGAGGAAAAAACAGGAGTTGAATGCACAGAAGTAGTTTCTTCCTTCAATCTGAAAGACTATGTGGATACTGTAACCAGGTTTACTGATGAAGGGTACTCCCCGGTTTTCATGCTCTACGGCAATCACTTTCCGGATCTGGTGAAGTTTGTACGGCGCTATCCGGCTACAAGGTTTATTGTGCTTGATACCGTTTTGGATGAGCCTAATATGTTTTCTTTTCTACTTGCAGAGCATGAGGGATCTTTTCTGGCCGGAGCACTTGCTGCAATGGTGACAAAAACTAATATTCTCGGCTTTGTATCAGTCGTTGATACGAAGTTTCAGCGCCGTTTTCTGTGCGGTTTCAGTCAGGGCGCGAAGTATGTAAATAAAGACATAGAAATTCTTGAGGGCTTTATCGGGGATTACCCCGGTTCATGGTATGATGGTAATGCCACTTCGGCCCTTGCGTACACTATGATGGATGATGGTGCTGACATAATATTTCAGGCTGCCGGAGGCGCAGGACCTGCTGTGCTAAAAGCTGTTGCTTCACGCGGCAGACTTGGTATCGGGGTGGATATAAATCAGAACGGTTTGTATCCCGGAAGTGTGCTTACTTCTATGGTCAAAAGGACTGACAAGGCCGTTTTTGCCGCTTTGATGCTGGCCAAGCGGGGGATATGGCGGGATAATTACAAAAGGCTGGGGTTAGCTCAGGGGGCTGTGGGGATTGTTTTTGATGAACATAATGAATCGCTGATCAAGCCCGGCATGCGTCAGTATATAGAAAAAATCCGCAACGATATTGTTTTTGGAAAAATCAATGTTCATGATTACAGTGAAGATGGGATGTGTCCTTAAGCTATGCCTCACAGAAAAAATACCAGATTTCACAGTATCCCTGTTTTTGTAGTCGGGGTACTTATCATTGGCGGTCTACTGACCATGACCGGAGGGATGATCTATACACTGGGCAGTGAGCGAACCAAGCTGAGGAATGAACTGGATGCCTTCCATGATGAGACTCTGGCAACCCTTGTCGAGAGTACTGAAGATGCTATGCTGTCATTTTCTCCTGAAGAAGTTCGAAATATTGTAAGTGTTCTTCTCCGGGATGAACGTATTGTTTCCATAAATATTTTTTCTGAAATCTATGATTTATATCTGCTTGAAGCTACCAAGAAATCTCCGGCTAATAATTACGAAACTATTGTTTTGAGCCAGCTTGTGGTTCGAAAAGGAGAGGTCCTTGGATATGTTCAGGTGGAAGTGGATAAAGGTTGGATAGTTCCTCAGATAAAGAAAGAGAGAAATCATATAATAATGCTGTTTTCGGTGATGTTTCTTGCCGGTCTGCTGTTTGTTCTTCCGGTTATTTATTTCAAGATTCTGAAACCGTTGAACAGGCTTATCGATCAGGCGCATATGCTTTCCCAGGGAGACCTTGAGACCCCTTGCAAATGGAGAGGACGGGATGAACTTTCCATGCTGGGAAGAACTCTGGACAGCATGCGCAGCAAGCTAAATGAGAACTTCAAGACAATGCAGGAGCTGGCAGTCACTGATGAACTAACAGGGCTGCCCAACAGGCGCGGGTTCAATATTGAAGTAAGAAAGCTGCTTCAATTGAGCAAACGATACAGGCATCCTCTATCCATCGCCTTACTGGATCTGGATCATTTTAAGAAAATCAATGACACCTACGGCCATGCCGTGGGTGATGATGTTCTGGCTGCCTTTTCCAGGAAGGTAAGCCGCAGGATCCGCAAAACTGATCTTCTTGCAAGGGTCGGAGGAGAAGAGTTTGTACTGGTTATGCCGGAAACATCAATAAACGCGGCAGGGCTGCTTCTTAACGATCTTCGCCGGGTGATATCCTCAAAGCCTTTCGGGCACGGGGAGATAGTGTCCATCAGCATAGGGGTTACCTGCTTTACAGGTAATGAAAGCCTTAATGAGCTTCTGGATATGTCGGATAAAGCCCTTTATGACGCCAAGGAAAAAGGGCGCAACAGAGTTGTTGTCTACTCCGATAATTGCGCCTGAGGATACTTTTTCTCTGTTTTTTCTTATTTTATTCCCGCAGCTTTTGATATTCTTTCAAGAAATTTGGCAGGTTCTTTGAAAGGGCCTTCATGGGATATCGCAGTCTTGAGTTTTTCATTCTTGGTTTTGACAAGATAAAAGTAAGGCGTCCCTGTGCTTCCAAGGGCTTTATGGATACTAAGGTCCTCGTCAGGTAACAGAGGGAATTCAACGCCGTATTTTTCTTTGAAAAATTTTATTTCAAAGTCTGAATTACCAGCACCTATCCCAATTAATTTTATTCCTGAATACTTATCTGAACTTTTTATTAGCGAATAAAGCTCATTAACGTTCTTTGCTTCCTTCTGACAATGCGGGCAATACATACTGTATATTTCAATAAGTACATAATCTGCCTCAATATCTTTCAGTTTCCATGGTCCTTCTCCCTTAAGACCTAGATAACTCCTGTGTTGTGGTGAAATTTTTTCTGCCAGAGTAATATCCGGAAAGCTGTCACCCTCATGGAAATTCGAAGCAAACACAGATGACGCTAGCAGGACAGTGATAAGAACCTGGAATATAGTTTTTTTAATCATGATTTTTCCTTCTGTTTTTTAGACTTAATTAATAATCTTGGATAAATTGTCCAGAGTTCTACCGTTGTTGACGTTTTGGCACTTTTAAGGGTGTCTATTTATCTGGCAATTCCTGTCTGTTGAATCTATTTTACATGAAAAGTGATCCAATAGACAGAAAAGGGATAGAGAAGGACCGAAAAGAAAAGGCAATAGTTGAATGGTTGAAGCTGAGATGTTACTGTTATTTTAATTAAAAGGTGGTTTAGAATTATAGTCGGCCGATTTTACATATGTTCGCGTGCAGACATATTAATTGTGCTGTCAAATATATCCGTCTTTTTAATAGGATAGCGTAAAAGTGGGGTTTTTATGGGATTAAGATTATTTCACGGCTCAATCAGAAAAAAACTGATATTTCTGGTTTTGCTCGCCACAATTCCCGCTTTTCTCCTCAATTTCATTACCGAGCTTGAAAATCGTAAACGTGCTGTTCAGACAGCCAAAAACGATACAGCCATCTATCTGAATGGTTTCTGCCAGATCCAGCAGAGAATCACCGATTCCACACGATCACTGCTAAAAACAGTGGCGGCAATTCCCGAAATTAAAAAAATGAATTCGCGCGGAGCGGACAGGATTCTCTCCTCATTGCTTGAAGCCAACCCGATTTATACCAATGTGATCCTGGTTGATCTGAATGGTGATCCGATAGCTGCGGGGAAGGGGATCGAAAATGTAAAGAAACTCAACTTCTCTGACCGTAGGCAGTTTCGTGATGCTCTTGCAAGTGGAGAGTTCTCCGCCGGAGAATTTGTTGTGGGCAAGCATACCAAGAAGAGTATTTTCCCTTTCGGAATACCTGTTAAAGGTGAAGACGGCAAGTATGTGGGGGCGATTATAATAGGGGTGAATCTGCAGCATTACGTAAAGGTTTTTGATGAATCAGATTTTCCGGAAGGTTCGTTTTTCGGAATCTGCGATTCCTCTGGAATTCGCATTTTCAGGTATCCCAGCCCTGGGGATATTGCTCCCGGAATGCCAATAAAGAAAAAGGTTTTTGAGCATGCCCGTTCATCTGACGGTGTCGGCCTGATGGAAATTGTCGATTCAACTGGGGTGAAGCGTATTATCGCCTCGACACCTTTGCGGCTGAGGCCGGATGATTCTCCCTATATTTATATGTTCATGGGGCAGGATGCTGCCGTAGTTCTGCACAATGCCGACTTCATAATTACCCGCGTGAGTATCACCACTGTTGTCTCACTGACGATGGCTCTTCTTATCGCGTGGTTTGCAGGGGGCAGGGGGATTGCGGACAATTTGGAACGGCTGGCCAAGGTGGCAAGGGATATGGGGCAAACGGGGCGGGCTTCTGGCAGCGGAATCGACTATACTGATGGAGAAGTCGGCTCATTGGCCCGAACTTGGGACTCAATGGTTGGACAACTTCGGAAGCATGAAGACGATAGAAATGAAGCTTTACAGCTTCTGTCGGAAAGTGAAGAAAGACACCGAATAATCCTTGAGCACAATCCCGGTGGTATATGCCTGATCGATCCTTATTCCCAGAAAATTATTTTTGCTAATGCTTCTTTCATAGAGTTGTTTGAGGTGCCGGATGGACATCTGGACTCCCTTAATATCATGAACCTGCATCCGCAGAGGGATTCTGGTTTTATTGAGGAGGAGATTGCCAAACATCTCACAGAAGGGGGCGGTGATTTTCACGATATTTCCTGTCAGACAACCAACGGGAAGAACCTTGTGGTTGATATAAGGACTGTTGTGCTGACTATTAAGGGTCAGACATTTCTTGCTGGTTTTTTTATTGACATGACCGAAAACAAAAAGATTCAGACAGACCTGCTGGCCGCCAAGGAAGAAGCGGAGAGAGCTAATTCCGCCAAAGACGATTTTCTGGCAAACATCAGTCATGAGGTCCGTACTCCCTTGAACGGTGTTATAGGCATGCTTCAACTCATGAAAGGTACAGAGTTGAACCGTGAGCAGGCCGAATATATAGCAACCGGGTTGAAATCTTCAAACAGTTTACGGCGTGTTCTGGACGACCTGCTCGACTTTTCTAAAATTGAAGCAGGAATCCTTGATATATGGGAAGAACCTTTTGAACTCGACGAATTGCTGGGTCAATGTGCTGATCTATTGAGTGTTCAGGCTGACGAGAAAGGTCTGGCTCTTGAATGGAGTATTTCGCCGGGAACTGAAAACGTGTTCATGGGCGATGCCGGAAGATTGCGGCAGATACTCTTCAATCTGCTGGGTAACGCAATCAAGTTCACTGATGAGGGAGTGATTTCAATTGATGCTTTCACTCTTCCACATCGTGATGAAAAGCAGTTGAGGCTTTTCTTTTCCGTCACAGATACCGGCGTGGGGATTCCTGATGATAAAATAAGCAAAATTTTTGATTCCTTTACTCAGGTGGACGGTTCGAGAACAAGAAGATTTCAAGGAGTAGGTCTGGGACTTTCTATTGTAAGACGGCTGGTTAATCTGATGGATGGCAGTCTGACCATTGAAAGTGAACTAGGTAAGGGAACTACGGTTCAATTTTACGTACTCGTAGGGCGCGATATTCCGGACAATAGAGAGGTCCGTCAAAAAGAGGATGTCCATACTCATGAAAGAAAATTGAAATTACTTCTGGTGGAAGACGAAAAAGTCAATATGTTCATGGCCAGAAGATTGCTTGAAAAAATGGGACATAAGGTGGATTGTGCAGAGAATGGGCGCGAATGCCTCAAGATAGTTTCCGAGGGGACTTATGATGCCGTGTTGATGGACATTCAGATGCCGGTTATGACCGGGTTGGAGGCAACCAGGCTGATTAGAAATTCATCGGAATTTTCAAAGGTGTCCGCTATTCCTATCATTGCACTGACAGCCCATGCCGCCAGAGTTGACATGCTGGAGGCTTTTGATGCGGGAATGGATGAATATGTAACAAAGCCTTTTGAAGGGGCCGAACTGGAAGCTGTTTTGTTCAGGGTGACCGGGCTCTAAAATTAATCAAGGTGGATACTGATGCAGCATTGGATTCTTCTTGCTCTTGCTATTATTCTTGAGGTTGGCGGAACAGTCTCGATGAAGTTTTCACAGGGGTTTACCCGCTTGCTTCCATCAGTGCTCCTGTTCTTTTTTTATGGTGCATCTTTCACAGCTTTGACATTTGCCCTTAAAAAAATTGATGTCAGCGTGGCGTATGCAATATGGTCAGGTTTGGGAACTGCTTTCATATCTGTTCTGGGTATCTTTATCTTTAAAGAATCACTCAGTCCGCTGAAAGCTGTAAGCCTAATGCTGATCATAGCAGGAGTTGTTGGACTTAACCTCGGTGGAGTAAAGCATTGATTGGGGGTTGGTCTATAGTTCGGATGAAGCTTTGTTATTTGTTTGAGTTATAATAATCAAAGTGTTGTTTTTGTTGTTTTGGTGATAAATATCAACTTCAACTGATTTGAGTTATTTAAAAAAAACAGCATATAACTTTACCCGCCTATTATATTTGGATAATTTAATCTCAATCTGATTAAAGTAATGCTGTTGTTTCCTATCCGGTAAATTTAAACTCTGGAAATCTGCAATGAATATTTCTGACCGTATCAAGTTTTCTGTAGCTGTTCTTGGTTTCATTCCTTTAATTATGCTGTTGGTTATGTGGGTGTTGTGTCCCGAGTTTATGAAAATGGGCACAATCACAACCGTTCTTATAACGGGCACGTTTCTAAGTGTTTTTGTTTCAGCTCTGGTATATTTCAGTATCAGGAAAAACCTGAGAATGCCGCTTATCAAGCTTCATGATTATGCAGTTGATATCCAGAAGGGAAGAAATACCGCGGAATGCAGCGGGGATTTCAAGTATGAACTGCTTGAACTCAAGGATGCAGTCTGCTCCATGGTTGAGGGGCTTGAAAAGGCTAAGGAAGATGCCGCCACTCTGCGCCAACAAGCACAGGACAAAGCAAATGAAAGTGATCAGGCCTTGAAAATAAGCCGGGAAAAAGAAGAAGAAACCAGAATTCTTGTTACATCAATGCGCAAGGTTGCTGACAAGGCCCGCGAATCTTCAAAGAATATTTTTTCCAATATCAATGAACTTACTGAACGCATTGAAGCAGTCAGCGAAGGGGTGCAGGTTCAGCGTGACCGTATGACTGAAACCGCAACCGCAATGGAAGAGATGAACTCCACTGTTTTTGAGGTAGCCCGTAATGCTTCTCTTGCCGCGGGTAATGCCGAGGAGTCCAAAAACAACGCTTCTATCGGTGCTGAAGGTGTCGCGTCTTCAGTTGCTGCAATCAAAAAGGTTGAGGATGAAGTTCTTTCTCTCAAGGAAACCATGACCCAGCTTGGTGAGCGGGCTGAAAATATCGGTCGGGTTATCAATGTTATCAATGATATTGCCGACCAGACCAACCTGCTGGCTCTCAATGCCGCAATTGAGGCTGCTCGAGCCGGGGAGGCCGGACGAGGGTTCGCGGTTGTAGCGGATGAAGTCCGCAAGCTTGCAGAAAAGACCATGGTCGCCACCAAAGAAGTAGGTGATGCCATAACTGATATTCAGCAGCATGCCCAGACCAACGTGGCTTCTGTTGAACGGGCTGCCGCCGATATCGTGTCCGGAACTGAGATCGCGGTTGAATCAGGACGTCATATGGAAACGATTGTAACGATTATTGAATCCACTTCGGTTCAGGTTGATTCAATCGCAACCGCGTCCGAGGAGCAGTCGGCTACCAGTGAGGAGATCAACAATGCCGTATCCGATGTGACCCGGGTTGCCCAGGAAACAGCGGAAGGGATGGATCAGGCCCGTGAAGCGCTTATTGAAGTTTCCGGCCTTGTACAGGAACTGGACACTCTGATCCATGGTATGGCAACCGGAGAACTGGACGCCGCAACCGGTAAAGAACTGGTGACCTGGAATGATGCCGCTTTTTCTGTGGGAGTCAGGGCAATCGACGTGCAGCATAAAAAACTTGTGGGGATGATTAACGGTCTGCACAAGGCCATGCGTGACCGTGCGTCCGATTCTGCAATGACCAGACTTGTCGATGAATTGAAAAACTACACCGTGGAGCATTTCAACACGGAAGAGAAGATTTTTGACCGGTACGGTTACCCCCAGACAGAAGAACATAAAGAGCTTCATAAAAAGTTCGTGGATCAGGTGAAGGAGTTTGATTCTGCACTGCGCAGCGGCAAAGTTAAAGTAACCATGGATGTGATGCAGTTTCTTAAAGATTGGCTGGTCCAGCATATTCAGGGTGAAGACAGAAAATATACATCTTTCATGAACAGGCACGGTATTAAGTAGTTTTTAAGTTTTGATGATAAAGTCAAAATAAGCAGCCTGAGCCGGAAGCAAAACTTCCGGCTTTGCTGTTTTGCCGTCCGGTGTTCAATTACCAAATCCAGCCGCAGGTCCTGTTTTATCCCAATTTATATTTTATTCAGCTGCCCGTGTTTTTTTTGTTTAGGAGAAAGAGATGCTTGAATCTGTTCTGACATTGCTGTCAGTCTGTTTTGTGGCCCGGATGAGTCCCGGTCCTGATATGATGCTGCTCATCCGCCACGCCGGACGGGGAGGCGGGGCATCCACCCGTGGGGGACTAGCCGCTTCGCCGGGGGCATTCGGATGCGTTCTGGGTGTTTGCCTTGGGCTTACCTTTCATGTCAGCCTTTCTGTTCTGGGGTTGGCTCTGCTGCTCAAAAGCAATCAGATACTCTTTGATATTCTGCGCTATGCCGGAGCTTTTTACCTGCTTTATATAGGCTACCGCTGTTTTACCGATACCGGGAATGTTGATCTGAGTTCCGGCAGCGGCGCGGCAGTCGAGTCAGCCAGTTTTTTACAGGGATTCCGGGAAGGACTGTTCTGCAATCTGCTTAATCCCAAGGTGACCTTGTTCATTCTGAGTGTTTTCATGCAGTTTGTAGGTCCTGATGCAGGGCTGCAGGAAAAGATTATTTACGGCTCTGTAATTGTCTCCGAGGCTCTGGTCGGCTGGGGAGTCTTTGTCCTTTTTCTCAATACCGCCTTCATGCAGCGTGTTTATGGACGTTATGCTGTTGTGGTAAATCGGGTGACCGGAGTTGTGCTGTTTCTGTTGGGAGGAACTATTTTTCTTTCCGGCTAGGCCAAATGGCAATACCAAATATCAGCAATTCCCAGCTAGTTTTAATGTGATTCCTGAAAAGTAGTATTCAGTGTGGTCGGACTGCAGATTTTTGACCGATAGCAGACAGACTGCCCGGACTGATTCAATGCAGAAAAAACATGCATAACCGTTAATAGCGGGGCATATTCGCCCGGTGGCGTTAAAAGTGAAAAAACTTGACACCAAATAAAATAGAACCGAAAAGTTGCGAACAAAAATAAGGTCAATTCTCGTCTGCCGATTGGGGTCGGTAATTATGAAAATCAATAATAGCTGGGCAGGGGGCCATTCGAGGAACCTACCCGGCAGGAGTGAGGGATGAAATACTATTTTGAGATATGGAAAAAATTCGGGGATTTTCACAGCCGGGCGACTCGTGATGAGTTCAGTTATTTCATATTGATTCATGCCGCGATAATCGCGTTTCTTTTTGCTCTCGGATATGCAGTGGAACATCCGTTTGCGGACAAGGTTATTGACACTGTCAGCGGCCTTTTCATAGTGGGGTCCATGCTGTCCTGTGCCGCGTTGTTCGTGAGAAGGCTGAACGCTCTCGGACGGGATAGAAGACTGCTTTTCGCCGCCTTGATTCCTGTTGTTGGAATTCTTTATCTGGTTATTATCTGCATGAAGGATGAAACCACAAAAAAGTCCGCTAAACTTCTGAATTTGAAAACGCTGTTTCAGAAGTTTCCCGGTAGGCAGCGAGCTTGAGGATTATTTAAAAATTACAAGAAAGACCTGTGGCTTCATGGCTGCAGGTTTTTTTGTGTCCATGTAGTTGCGGTGCTGTTCCGTATTGTTATAACCTGACAAACCTGCTATCCGGTTCATGGTTGGTGTATCTGTTAAATTTAATCAGGATATCCATAGCTTATGAAAAGAAATATCTTTTTCCTGCTTGCAGGTATAGCTTCCTATGCGTTGGTGATTTTACTTATATATTATTTTGAGTCTGCCAACGACAGTTCAAATATCAAGACTCTGTTTGATGCTTTCTGGTATTCTCTGGTTACTCTGACTACTGTCGGGTATGGAGATTTCTATCCCACGTCGAACGCGGGAAAACTTATCTCCATGACAATGGTGCTCGGCAGTATCGGGATTTTAGGTGTTTTTATCGGTAAACTTACGGAACATATCCAGTTCCTTGCGGAGAGAAAAAAAATGGGTTTTGACGGAACAGACTTCAGCAATCACGTCATCATTGTAGGTTGGAACGAATTTTCCGAGGATGTGGTTACCCAGTTGGTGCATGCCGGAAAAAAAGTCTGCATCGCCACAGACAATAAAGACCATATCGATTTTATTTACGAAACCTTCAAACGTGATCAGGTTTTTGTAGTCTTTACTGACATGAACTGCCGTGAGTGCCTAAAAAAAGCCAATGCTGCCGAAGCTGTTTCGCTCATGCCGAATCTTGGGGATGATACCAGAAATCTGGTGTTCGTGCTGAACGCTAAAAAATACCACCCTCATCTTTCCTTTGTTGCAACAATCGACAACTCCGAACTCAAGGAGACTTTCACCAGTGCCGGAGTGAGTTTTACGATCTGCCGTAATGATATTTCTTCAAAAATAGTGGCTAGTTATATCTTCGAGCCGAGTGTGGCCAGGTTCAATGAAGACATTCTTTCATCTGCTTCAGCGAAAAAAGATTACGATATTCAGCAGTATTTTGTTAAGCCCGGGAGCCGCTTCGCCGGAACCGACTATGGTGAAATCTTTGATGAACTCCGTGAACAGTTCAACGTCCTGACAATCGGAGTAAGCCGAGGCGAAGGAGAAGGGCAGGGGATGAATAAACTTCCTCACTCTTCATTTAAAGTTCTGGCCGGAGATTACATTATCGTATTGACTTCAGGTGAATCCATAAGCGAACTGAACAGCCTGTTCGGGTGCTCCGAAGGGTTGTATTATTCCTGATTGAGTTTTGCGTCTGCTGGTGGAATTGATATTCAGGCGGCGTTTTCTCGGGATTTGAATAGTGTGGTTACTTCGGTCCCGAATTCTTCCGCCGTATGCATAGTGATCCGGGCTTCATGGGTTTTGGCGATGAGAAGTGCCGAGTAGGTCCCAAGCCCTGTTCCGTCTTCTTTGCCGAGGGTCACATATTTATCGAAAAAACGGTCACGGATATTTTCCGGGACGGCAAGAGTATTTTTCACCGTAACCGATACCGGCGGTCCTGAATCAATGGAAATTATGACCGTATCACCGTGGTTGGAGGCTTCCACTGCATTCTTAATCAGATTTCGGAACATGGCCCGCAGCAGCATCCCTTCCCCTTCAATGAAAATCTCTTCTATGCCTTCAATTTCTTTTCCATCAAGCGTGATGGACAGTTCAGTCCCGGACTGGTTAAGCAGTAGAGCCATTTCCTCTTCAAGTGATGTCATCAGATCGATAAGGTCTATCTGCATGGTTTTAAGCTTGTAGATTCCCTGTTCCATTTTAAACATGTCCAGATGGAACTGAATCATGTCCAGCATTCGGTAACCAGCGGAGGCAATACGTTTGATGTATTTGCGTTGGTCGTGTGTCAGCGGGTCTCCGCTGAGCAGGAGTTCCGGATAACCGATAACCAGGTTCAAAGAAGACTTGAGGTCGTGGCGGTTGATGCGTTCCACCTCATCGCGGATCATTTCAGCTGTGCGTCTTTCGTGAATCTCTTTTACAAGCAGCTTGTTTTTATTTTCCAGTTCCCTCTGTTTGGCCCTGAGCTGCATTGTCCGCTGGGCCACAATATTTTCGAGCATTTCCCGATGGCTGGTAAGCCATACATCCCTTTTTTCAATTTTTGCCAGCATCGAATTGAATTCATTGACGAGATAACCGATCTCGTCATCACTGCGGTAAGACACTCTTTGTGAGTAGTCCTTGTTACGGGAAATATCCCGGACCGCGCTTGTCAACTGACCGATGGGGCGGGTCAGTTTTTTTCGGAAATGCGCGGTCACCAGAATGCAGATGACAACGATAATCACAAGAATAACTGCTGATGAGATCAGGTTCTGATAAAGCCAGTCCAGTTGATCGGAAAAACGTCCATCAATAACCAGATAGCCGAGTATTTCTTCTCCTGATTTGATCTCCTGTACAATACGGAAACTGTTCAGTTCTATAGCAGGTTTTTCGAGGTCTTCGGGCAGGATTGCTGCTTCCCTGCCGTATGAAGTGAACACTTCTCCTTCAATGGTGAAAACTGTCGCTCCATCGGTGTTTCTTATAAGCTTCAAGGAGTCGAGTACTTCGGCAGCGGCTTCTGGGTCATTGAAATCCAGGGCCGGTGATATGGAGGTAACAAGAATCTGGGCCAGACTGTTGGCTTTTTGTATCGTTCCCTGTCTGTAAGAGTGAAAAAAAGATGCAACGATCAGACTCATGGAGATTACCAGTGCAGCAATGGTGGTTCCGAGTATCGCTATGCTTATTTTGCGGCCCAGACTGTTGCGGTAAAGGGTCATTGAAGCGAATCTCCACAGTATATTTCAGAAAGTTTGAGCAGTTTGGAGCTGATTGTCAGACCGGCCCTGCGGGCAGCGCAGACATTGACCTGAAGCTTGAACCTTGAACCAGATTCCACGAGATTGATGATTCCGCCCTGCCGCATGAAATCAGGGCTGCTTCCTATAGTCAACACCGGAAGTTCTCTGACCTTCTGCAGTATGGCCGCTGTGGATCTCGGGTTTTTCCCGTTCAGGAAAAGAACCTGACATTCCCCGGGCCAGCGGATAAGCCTGAAGTCATCAGGGCGATTGAAGAATCGTGATAATTCTCTGGGGCTGACAGCCGCGACTCTGACCGGCTGTCCGTCCGACAGCCGGACCTTATCCGGTCCGAAAACATATTTAGTTATTTTCTTGATGAAGAGAGCCTGCAGTTGAGGTTGAGTCGCCTTGAGCTGTCTGGTTTCAGCTGCATGGTGAGCACGGGCGAAGGCGTATTCCACATTCAGGGAATACACAATAAGGATTCCGGCGAGTATTACTGCCGTTATCTTACTGTACCTTAGAAATCCCATGTGATTCTCACTGCGCATGAAGGTTCAGTGGGAGTGAATTCTCCTTCATCAAAAGATGTGAACAGGTCGGAACCGATAAGTTCAATAGAAAAATCATCCTTGGGAGTCCAGGCCAGCCGGGCATCTAGTCCGAATCCGGAGGAAATATCCCGGTCGTCGAGAGTGTTTATGTATGAACTGAATAAATCAAGCTCCCAGTCATCTGACAAAGTTATCAGGGCTTGCAGCTTTATATTGTAGATAGGACTGTTCAGGGGAGGGGAAAAACCTGGAACCTCATGGTCAAAGTTGGAAAAGTCCTGATTGGAAAGGTCCAGTGATGGGCGGAGTATGAGGTTGTCCATTGCCTGCCAGTCGAGAGCGATTTCGGTCCCGTAGGTCAGTCCGCACAGTGCACTGGCCGGAGTTGCGGTCAGAGTGTATTCATCATAGTCGAGAGTGACCAGCTGGTCGTAGCTGTTCAGGTACAGTGAAATATCAAGCTTGAGTCTGTCACTGAAAAGTTTGCGGTATCCGGCTTCCACTGAACTCAGCTTTTCTGTTTCAAGTCCCCCGGAAGTATCAAGAATGTATTCCTTATCCCTGATTCTTACCCTGTAGCTTCCTTCTCGAATCCAGTTTCCCGGCTCCCGGTTGGCGTGCGAAAGGGCAAGCCAGTATTCCTCATCGTTTTCGGTGTACAGCAGCCTCGCGGTGGGCTGCGGGGCAAGATCCTTGCTCTCGGAGTAGTCCAGCTTTAGGCCCAGAGTCAGAAACAGCTTTTCGTCAATAAGGGTGATGCGGTCTTTAGCGAATCCGCTGAATTCAAGCCGGTAGATATTATCATTGGTTACAAAAACCCTTTCCCCCTGTTTAAAGGAGTCCCAGAAATATCTTCCCCCTGCTCCTAAAGTGAAGAAGTGGCCTGAAATCTGTTCGTTGGAGTAAACAAATTCTGATTCAATGGAATTGGAGGTCGTTTCCATATCCTCAAGGGTAGTGGTTGTCCTTGTATATGAGGACCTGAACTGCATTCCCGAGTTTGCTCCGGTTTTTCTGTCCCAGAGGAGCTGGGCATATCCACTGTAGTCGTCCTTGTCTTCATTGGCGGAGAAACGGTTGCCCGGTGGAGATGTCTCGTCAATTGTGGAACCGGACAGCTGCCCCTGAAGAGAGAATTGATCGGTGTATGCGTTCAGCCAATCCGTCCTGAAACCGCCCGAACCTCTGAGCCAGTTTTTGGAACCTTCTTCGTTCCTTCCCCGGATATTATAATTCTTGCCCGGTTCGTATGCTCCGTTTGCATATACTGCCATGGTTGCGTTTTCAGAAATTTTTTCACCGTGGCGGATGAATTGTCCCACACCATCTGTTCCGACAGTGGAAACACTTCTGCTCCCCTGCATCTCTGCAGCGGACTTGGTTATGATGTTGATGACCCCGTTGAACGATTCGGAACCCCACAGGCTGGTCCACGGGCCGCGAACGATTTCGATGCGTTTGACCAGATGGATGGGCAGGTCCTGCGAAGACCAGATGACACCCTTGAAATAAGGGGAGGTGAGTGGACGGTTGTCCACCATTATAAGCTGTTTGCTGTTGAATGTTCCTGAAAAACCGCGGACGCCTATTGCCCATTTGTCGGTGTCGGTTCTGGTCACCAGAACCCCGGGAACCGTGCGCAGTGCTTCGGGAATGGATTTAGCTCCGCTGCGCTTTATATCCTCCTCTGTGAGGATCGTGTATGAACCGGCGATGTTTTCAAGGGATTGTTTTCGTTGGGATGGAGATATCATTTCGACCTGAAGCAGGTCTTCAATGTCCAGATTTTCAAGTTCTGAGGAGACTTCCCTGTCCCCTGCAAAACATGGCGAGGTTCCGGCGATAAGGGCCGGGATCAAGATTAAAAGGGCAATGAAAGCCTCCCGCAACCGGATCATGCTTCAGCCTGGCTCCTGGCGGTCATCATGTATCCCCGACCGCGGATGGTTTTAATTGAAACTGAGTCACCTATTTTGCGCCGGAGATTGCTCATGTGAACGTTGAGGACATAGTCGTCGAAATCAACAGTTCTTCCCAGCGCTGTTTCCATCAGGTCATCACGTTCAACAAGCTTGCCGCAGCTTGTGGCCAGATGCTCTATGATGCTGAACTCGGCAGCGGTAAAGTGGGTTTCAATACCTTTAACCAGTACCGAATGGGAATCGAGATTGATCTCAAGGCTGCCGACACTTAAGGAACCGCGTTTGACCGGAGTTGATGTTTTGGATTCTCCTGTCATGGAGCAGCGTCTAAGCGAGGCTCTCATGCGGGCCAGCAGTTCACGTAACGGGAACGGCTTGCAGATATAATCGTCTGCGCCCATTTCAAGGCCTACAACCCTGTCTACTTCATCGCCTTTTCCGGTGAGCATGATTACGGGAATCGTCGAGTCCATCCTGATTTTTTCAAGAACATTCAGCCCGCTGATATCCGGCAGGACAATATCAAGCAGCACGAGATCAAAGCTGTCATTCCCGATAGCCTTTAGTCCTTCCTTTGCGGTGCATGAGTGGTGCAGGCTGTAGCCTTCGCCGGCGAGATAGGTGGAAAGAAGCTCTCCCATCTCCGGGTCGTCATCAATAAGAAGTATCTTGTTCATAACTTTTCTCCTGCCTAGGATACTATGGGTTCAGAAGAGATAAGCAAAAAAGTTTAGTGTAAAAAATTGTAAAGAAAGTAAAGAAAAATAAAGATAGATGCTTTTTGTCTATAGCATCACGGAATTGAAGGTTGCTGAATAAAATTGCCCTGTAAACGTTCTTTACCTCCGCTGCGTATAAACAAGTGAAGGCAGGCAAAACGGTTGTCTGTCACTGGCGCAAGGATGTGCAATACAACACGGAGGTTTTTATGGGTTTAGTAATCAACAATAACACATTTGCGAATTCGGCTGCCCGTCATCTAAATGATGCTTATCAGGCTCTTGGTGCTTCTACTGAGAAGATGTCTTCCGGTCTGCGTATCAATTCAGCTGCAGATGATGCAGCGGGACTGGCTGTTCGCGAACTCATGCGCTCGGATGTTTCCACTCTCAATCAGGGAGTTCGTAACGCCAATGACGG
This sequence comes from Maridesulfovibrio salinus, assembly GCF_055394525.1. Lineage (NCBI taxonomy): Bacteria > Pseudomonadati > Thermodesulfobacteriota > Desulfovibrionia > Desulfovibrionales > Desulfovibrionaceae > Maridesulfovibrio > Maridesulfovibrio salinus. The sequence goes on along the minus strand of NZ_AP042461.1, from coordinate 4,039,383 downwards.
TATTTCCATGATCCAGACTGCAGACGGAGCTCTGGGAGTTGTGGATGAAAAGCTTATCCGCATGAAGGAACTGGCGGAGCAGGCTGCAACCGGTACTTATACTTCTGATCAGCGTGCCCTGATAGATCAGGAGTATCAGGCTATGGCTTCGGAAATTACCCGTATCGCCAGCGCTACTGATTTTAACGGTATCTACCTGCTTAACGGTAACCTCAGCGGTGACGGAGCCATGACCATTCACTTCGGTACCGGAAACGATTCCGCTGAAGACAAGTACAATGTGGAGATTGGCAACTGCACTGCCTCTGCTCTGGGTATCGGCAATCAGAGCGCTTTGGATGCCGGTTATACTGTCTCCACTCAGGAACAGGCTCAGGCGGCGCTTGGCGCTCTTGATGCCGCGATTGTCTCCAAGGATAAGATCAGGGCAAATCTCGGTGCTACCGAGAACAGGCTTGAAGCGACAATCTCCAACCTTGAGATCCAGTCTGAGAACCTTGCTGCTGCGGAATCCCAGATATCTGACGTGGATGTGGCTACCGAGATGACCAACTACTCCAAGCAGCAGATCATCACCCAGTCAGCGGTATCCATGCTGGCACAGGCCAACTCCTTGCCGCAGATGGCTCTTTCCCTTATCGGATAATTCTCAAAACCAAGTCCTGTCAAAAGTGGGGTCCGGTTAATTCGGACCCCATACTTTTTTAAATCCATTCGTTGTGCCGCCTGTAAATTATTTTTGATGGGCTGGCATCATCGTTGTTCCCCCCTTCTTTTTCAGCTTAATTTTTCCTGTAATATGTCAGGATTACCGGGTGTTATTCAACCTTACTTTTTGTTGCTACTTACAGTTCTAGTGAAGTCCGGTCCTTTCTCAGGACCTATTTTACCCACTTCTTTTCTTGCCATGGAAAAAACTTCCCTGTTGTCGATTCATTGTCTTTACCGGTGTCGGAAAAACGTTTTTGTAAGAGAAAACATTAAGAATGCTTAGTAGGAGGTAGTGCTTCTGAAGACAGATTTAATGTTTCCTTTAAAAAGTAAATTCAAAATGATTAAATCTGAATTATCTGTTTGTTTTTGTTAATATTATCTGGATTGCGTGTTGCAGGAAAAGGATAGGCTTTGACGGAAATGTCGGCATTTTGAAAATAAGAAAATCCGCAAGGAAGATCCAGCAACACGGAGGTTTGTCATGTCCCTGGTAATTAACAATAACACTATGGCTAATTCTGCAGCCCGTCATCTTAATGATGCTTACAAGGCTCTTGGAAGTTCAACTGAAAAGATGTCCTCAGGGCTGCGGGTGAACTCTGCCGCGGACGATGCCGCAGGGCTTGCCGTACGTGAGCTTATGCGTTCGGATGTTTCTACACTGAATCAGGGGGTTCGCAACGCCAATGACGGTATTTCCATGATCCAGACCGCAGATGGAGCTCTCGGGGTGGTGGATGAAAAGTTGATCCGCATGAAAGAGCTCGCAGAGCAGGCTGCGACCGGAACCTATACTTCTGATCAGCGTGCCTTGATTGATCAGGAGTATCAGGCAATGGCCTCGGAAATTACCCGTATTGCCAGTGCTACTGATTTTAATGGTATCTATTTGCTGAACGGCAACCTCAGCGGCACTAACTCCATGACCATTCATTTCGGTACGGGTAACGATTCTGCAGAAGATAAGTATGATATCGAAATCGGCTGCTGCACTGCCTCGGCTTTGGGTATCGGTAACCAGAGCACAATCGGAGCAGGGTACACAGTGTCAACACAGGAGGCGGCTCAGCAGTCTCTGGCCGCACTGGATCAGGCCATTATTTCCAAGGATAAGATTCGCGCAAATCTCGGTGCAACTGAAAACAGGCTGGAGGCAACCATTTCAAACCTCGAAATTCAGGCTGAAAATCTTTCGGCGGCTGAATCACAGATTTCAGACGTGGATGTCGCACTTGAAATGACCAACTATTCTAAGCAGCAGATAATAACCCAGTCCGCGGTCTCCATGCTTGCACAGGCAAATTCTCTCCCTGAAATGGCCTTGTCCCTTATCGGCTAATTCTATTCATTCTACTCTGCTTCGAAAGCAGTCTAAGGGCCCGCTTTGCGGGCCCTTATGTTTTTTAAAAGGCACTATCTGCGCAGCTTCTGCAAAAAACACCGATAATCAAGAATGTCTATGCGTTTTTCGTTATAGTGTCTTTTTGTGTCCAGTCTCTGGCACTTTCCCAATATTCCTTTTCATAACTATACCACTCCCCGCACTCTTTCTTTCAGGGTTAAAATTACCGGGCAAATGTTGCCTGCTGGATGATTTGGCATTCTACTATGCTCCATGTCCTTGTTTTTACACTCCTTTATATCAAGAAAGGTTAACTTAAGTTCTTCTTTGCCTCTTTTGCTTAATACTCATCTTTTTAAATTTATGAACTGTGATTCATTCTTAATTTAAAGTCATTGTATTTTAATGTTGTATGGAACATGTGTTGCTCTATTTGAGGTTGTAAGGGGGTAATATGAACACATATTTAAATACAAAATGTAATTACAAATTAAATAATGAGTTCGAATACTTTTTTGAAGACAATTCAGTTCTAATAAAAAATGTAATTAAGAAATTTATGTACACTAAGTTTCGTGATGTATCCCCTTTTGATATCGATGAAGTCTTTCAGGAGGTTGCTTTTAAGATAATAAAAAACGGATATATTTATAAATATTCTTCTGAAAAGAGTTCTCTGAATACCTGGCTGTACATAATATGTCGATCTGTATCAATTGATTACATGAGGAAAAGAATTTCTCTCTGTGAAGATGCATCTGAAATAGATGATGTAGTAGCGCCTGAAGCCAAAGAAATAAATTTCACAGTTCCCGGCGGTTTGCTTTCCAAACGACAGGCCGAGGTCCTCCAAATGATTTTCTGGGGTGATCTGAAAGCAGTCGAAGTGGCTGAGCAGCTTGGGATAAAGGCCAGAACAGTTCGTTGCATAAAACATCAGGCCATAAATAAACTGCGCCGCCATTTTGCCGCGGATAGAGAGAGGAGGGTCGTATCATGACCGTCGAAGGTATCAGCACTTATACGTCTACAGACTCGACAAATGTCACAACCACCACTTCAAGCGACAGTTCATCGCTGGATCAGGTTGATTTTCTGACCCTGCTTACCACCCAGCTTGAATATCAGGACCCCACAAACCCGGTGGATAACACTGAAATGATCAATCAGATGACCAGTTATTCCATGCTCGATGAGGATGTGCAGCAGAATGAAAATCTGGAGACAATCATCAATCAGCTGGATGCTCTCTCGGCTTTGAGCACATCGGGATACATCGGTGAAGAGGTTCTGGCTGATGGTGGAATAATTAGCGTTGAAGACGGGAAAGCTACCGGAATAACGATCGATCTTCAGGATGACGCGGCCACAGTGGGGCTGAACATTTATGATTCGGATGGGACGCTGGTGGATACTGTCTACTACTCCGACATGGAGGCCGGCGAGACTGAAATCTCTGGGGAAGAACTTATGACCCAGGCTGATCTGGATTCAGACGGAACTTACGTGGCCCTGTCCTTCGCCTATGACGAGAATGAGGACTCGGTCGAAATCTACACAAAGTCAGTCGGGACAATAACCGCAGTGGACCAGAACGATTCGGGGAGCACTACCCTGACTCTTGATGACGGGCGTGAAGTGTCCATAACCGAAGTTTCCTTCATTTAATAAAACAAGGAGAGATGAAATGGGGATCACAAGCTCTTTATACACCGGAATTTCAGGCCTTAATGTCAATTCTCAGGCAACATCGGTGGTTTCAAACAACCTTGCCAACTCTTCCACTGTCGGATTCAAAAGCTCTGATGCTGTTTTCGAGGATGTATTCTATTCAACCATTACCACCGGAAGCGGAAATTCCCAGGTGGGTAACGGGGCCGGAGTTGCAACTGTAAACAAGGATTATACTCAGGGCTCTTACGAAGACTCCAGTGTTTCCACTAACGTAGCTTTGAATGGAGACGGTTATTTCATAGTAATCGATCCGGATACAAATACTACCTATTATTCCCGTGCGGGGAACTTTGATTTCGATAAAGACGGCTATCTGGTGGATCCCTACGGTAATCAGGTTCAGGGCTGGGCAATCGAAGACGGCACGGCTTCGGGTACTTTGACCACTATCCAGCTTGATCAGTCACAGTCTCCGCCCAAAGCTACCTCGGAAATAGGTCTGACCATGAACCTTGATTCCCAAAGTGAAGACTCGGCTGTCACTTCAAATCCCTACACCTCACTTTTCCAGCTGTATGATGGGACGCAGCAGCCGCCGCTTGATGACTCCCAGTACAGTTATTCGACCACCATGACCATATATGATGAGAACGGAACCTCACATGACATGACATTTTACATGGACCCAGTGGATGTTGATGCCGACGGTAACATAATCTGGGAATACGTGGCCGCCTATGAAGCCGAGGATGATATGCGCACCGGCTCTGACGGACTTGCTCTCAATACAACCAGCGGTGCGGGTCTGGCCATGGCCGGAACACTGACCTTCAATTCTGAAGGGCAGATGACATCCATGACAGCTTTCACCATGTCCAATGCCACAGCATCAACCGATACCAAGGACGCGGCCAACTGGGGACTCGCTGACCTCAGTCCCGAGGGATATCCGGAAGTCAATTTAAACTTCACCGGCAGTGCCGAAGGGCAGGATGTCGCCGTCAGTTTCGGTATGTCCAGCGATGATGCGACCTGGACAACTGCTTCAGGAGTATCGACACTTGGTGATATTTCGGCTTCAACAAGCTATTCCGACCTGCCTTCTTTCAGTGATTACACTCTGAATCTCGGAGCAACGACCAGTTATTCCGACAGTTCCTCCGCTACCTACAGTGTCTCTCAGGACGGTTACGCCACAGGTTCGCTGGTTTCTGTGGAAGTGGATGAAAACGGTATTCTCATCGGCAACTATTCAAACAGCCAGTCAATAGAACTATATCAGCTGGGTCTCGCCGATTTCACAAATGAGGGTGGACTGGTGGCAGAAGGGAGCACTCTTTTCAGGGCAACCACCGAGTCAGGCGAGGCAATTATCGGAACTGCGGGGTCCGCTGGATTCGGTTCAGTGGTTTCCAATGCGCTGGAATCCTCAAACGTGGACCTCGCTTCGCAGATGACCGAGTTGATTATTATCCAGTCCGCATATCAGGCTAACAGCAAGGTTGTTACAACAGCCGATGAACTTCTTCAGACAGCAATCGGGCTGAAGAGATAAGTGAAATTATTCTAATCAAGGTCATGGCCGTTCCTTTAAATAATAATTCTTAAGGCAATAAGGATAAACCGAAATACTGGTCTGCGCAGGACCCTTAAGTCCGGGAGAAATCATGCTCAGTAACGCACTTTCCATAGGTCAGAAAGCTGTCGCAAACGCACAGGTCTCTATCAACACGACCAGCAATAATATCGCCAATGCCGAGACTGAAGGTTACCAGCGTGCTGATGCTGTCTATGACAGCAGTTCAAATATCAATGCTTACGGGACCAGCCTCGGAACAGGGGCGGATATTGTTAGTATTCAGGCCAATTGGGACAGTTTTGTTGAAACCCAGTATCTTGCAGCTTCCGCGGATCTTTCTTCCAGCAACGCTATCTATGAGTATCTTTCCCAGATGGACTCTCTTTTCAACCAGAGTGATGAGGAAGGTCTTGCTGCGGCACAGGATGAATTTCTTAGTGCCTGGAGCGATCTTTCCACCTACCCCGACTCGCTGGCGGAAAGGGAGGCTCTTCTCGGGGAAGCGGGCTCTCTGGTTTATTCCCTGAATTCCACTGCTTCGGAACTTAATTCCATGGCTGACACAGTCGAATCCGAAATCATAGATCAGGTCGCCTCTGCGAATGAATTGATTGAGTCGATTGCAATCATGAATGAGCAGATTGCAGCAAATTCTGACAATTATGAACTTGTTGCCAGCCGTGATCAGGCAATCCGCGAGCTTGATGAACTCATCGGAGTCGAGGTCATATCTTCAAGTGACGGACAGACCAAAATTTATACGGAATCTGGCCAGCCTCTTGTCGAGGGAAGTGAGACCCATAATATTGTATACTCTGGAGCTAAGTCATCCGAGTCCCTGCAGCCCGGATCAGCATACGATGGAGAACTGGAATTTACCGGAACATCAAGCGAAGAAATCCTTATCGAGTTCGTCTCTTCCGGAGCTGACGGAACCGCCCAGTTCAAGGTGTCTTTGGACGGCGGGCAGACCTGGGAGAAGGACGGGAACGGGAACACTGTGCTTTACACTGCCGGAGATGAAGACAGTTCCGTAAGCGTGGCCGGAGTAGAAATATATTTTTCAGGCGGAACAACCGACCATACGGCCGGAGACCGCTATTCCATAGTCCCGAAAACAGGGCTCTACTGGGAGAGTGATTCCGGAAGCCGGGTTAACATAACCCCGATGACCGATTCCAGCGGTGATGATGTGAACAACAGGACCAGCGGCGGTTCCATTGCCGGTCTTTTCAAAGTCCGTGATGACTATATTGAACCTATTCTTGATGATCTGGATGACTATACCTCGGCTTTGATATGGGAAGTAAACTCCGTCCATTCGCAGGGGGCCGGGCTGGAAGCGCATACTGCCGTGGAGGGCACATACGGAGTTGACGACCAGACCGCGGCACTGTCCGGCAGCGGATATACATTTCAGGATAAAATAGAGTCCGGCGAATTTACAATCTACACATATGACTCGGACGGAAATCCTGCTTCGAACGCAACAATTACCATTGATCCTTCTGTGGACTCTCTGGATGATGTTGTGGCTGATATAAATGCCGCTTTTGCAGGGACCCTTACCGCATCCGTCAATACTGACGGGGAACTGGAGATTCAGGCTGCAACCGGAACCGGTTTTGAATTCGGTGAGGACTCGTCGGGCTTTCTTGCCTGTGCTGGAATAAATACTTTTTTCGAAGGCAGTTCTGCCGAGGATATTTCCGTGAATTCCTATGTCTCCGAGGACCCTTCGCATATCAACGCGGGGGAGGTCGGCGATGATGGGAGCGTTTCTTCCGGTAGCAACTCCACGGCAAAATCAATAAACGATCTGATGAGTGAAGAGGTCTCCATAGGGGATGGAACATCGGCCACAAGCTCGTCTCTAACGGAATTCCTGTCCGCTATGGTCTCTGAGGTGGGGGCCGCCGCAGCCTCGATAGAAACACAGGTGATAGTCGATACTTCGAAGGCCGAGCTTTATTACGACCAGCAGGAGTCCGCCAGCGGTGTGAATGTGGATGAGGAACTGGTCAACCTGACCAAGTACCAGCAGCAGTATGAGGCTGCCTGTCAGATTATTTCAGTCACAAGGGATATGATCGATACCATTCTGGGTATCATTTAGAGGTAAGCCATGAGAATCAGCACATCCCAGATTTATTCGCAGACAATGAGCCATATAACAAAATCCCTTAACGATTATATGGAGGTTTCTGACCAGACCGCCACCCAGAAGAAAATCAACGCACCTTCGGATGATCCCGCAGGAATGGGAAATGTCGTTGACCTGCGCAGCTACGATAGCAGTCTGGAAAGTTACTACAATAATACACAATACGCAGTAAACCTGCTGGGCACAGCTGACGGGCTTATGTCCAAGGCAAGCGAGATAATGATATCGGCTCTGGAGCAGGTGGAGCAGGGTGCTACCGGGACTTACACAGATGAACAGCAACAGTCCATGGCCGGAAATATGATGGGATATCAGGACTCTCTTCTGGCGATTGCAAACAGTGAGGTCGGAAATGACTACCTGTTTTCAGGGGAAGATACTAATACGGCTCCGTACGAATATGTTCCCGGTGTAACGGTAACCGGAGACTCTCCTGCGAAGTCAGACTTCAGCCAGATCAGTGGGCAGGTTGATGATCCCGTGATTGTGGAATTCACATCGGATGGGATCGTGGGAACAGATATTGTGGATTACCGCTATTCACTGGATGGGGGGGCAAGCTGGGTTTCCGGGAGCATGGATGGAACAGCCACGCCCGCGGATACTGAACTTGAACTGGGAGATGTTACTGTCGAAATGAATTCCGGAGTATCAGTCTCAGCTTATGATCAGGATTCCGGCACAGGCAGCCAGTTCGTGGTGCGAAACTCCCTGCAGTACAATGGTGCGGACGAAGCCATGTCGGTCGCTATCTCGGAATCTACGGAAATAGAAGTGAATTCGGTGGGCAGTGACTTTTTCGGCGGGGTGGATCAGGGAAACGGGCAGGCCTTCACCGAACCCAACCTGTTTGAATCCATCAGTGATTCCATTGCCTTTATGTGGGTCGGCAATGATGACGGAGTGGCTGCCACTCTGGAAACAGTGAGTGACGGTTATGATCAGATGCTGGTCGAAACCTCAGGTCTTGGTGCCCGTGAAGAGAAAACTGACTTCACGGCGACCAGTCTGAGCTACACCCGTGAGCGGGTGGCTGATGCAATAAGTTCCGAAGAAGATGCCGACAGTGCAGAACTGACTGTGGAGTTGAGCCGGGCAAAATACATCTATCAGGCTGTGTTAAGTTCGACTTCAGATGCGATCAGCATGTCGATCATGGATTATTTGTAAGGAGGTGGGGCATGTCAGTATCATCTGTTTCATCAAGTGAGTATGTTTCAAACACCAGTTCCGGCGGGTTTACTATTGAGGGTCTTGGTGACGGAACCGACTGGGGCGAACTCATTGATGCCACCATAGAGGCGGAAAAGTATGAACTGGAGAGGTATGAGGCAGATCTGGAAGAAACCGAGGCGGCGGTTGAACTGCTGACTGCTCTGGATGAAGAGGTTTTAGCCCTGTCCACCACTTTGCAGGCTATGGATGAAATGGATGAGTTTCTGGAGTATTCCGGAACAGTCTCCGATGACGGGGCAACGGTTACTGTGGAGGATGGTGCTGACGAAGGAAGCTACAATCTTGTTATAAATCAGTTGGCGCAAAAGGATGTATGGGTTGCCGAGAGTATGGATCTCTCGTCCACAAGCTCCGCGATTACCAATTCAAACGCCAGTATGACCCTGTCTTATGCCGGAACAGATTATGATATTTCGGTGACAGCGGGAACAACCGCACAGGAACTGGTCGACCAGATCAATTCAGACCCGGACCTTGAGGATAAGATAACAGCCTCTCTTGTTTATGACGGAAGCAGCTATCACTTGAAGTTTACCGGTGAGGATACCGGAGCGGATAACAATGTATCAATAAATATGAATTTCAGTGGTGATGACGGTACACTTAGCAGTGGAGATTTCACCAATACTCTTACTGCCCAGAATGCCCAGTTGAAAGTAGACGGCTATCCATCCGGTGCTGATGAGTGGATTGAGCGGGATTCCAATACTGTTGACGATGTAATTGACAATATGACCCTTAATCTGAATTCCACTACCGATAGCGAAGGACTGACTATCAGTGTCGCTTACGATACCGAAAGCATGGTGGCGACAATCGAGTCATTTGTCAGTGAAGTAAACCAGATCCTTTACGATATACTTGACCTTACCGGAGCCCTGGATGACGGAGAAGATGATGAGGACCAGTTTTATCTGAAAGACTCTACTATTGATCTTGTTTACAGCCAGATCAAGGATGTCCTTTCCACCATTGGGATCGGCTTTCAGCGCTATGACAGTGCCACCGATACAGGAGATAAGTACCCATCGCTATCCACTCTGGGGATCACCACTGATTCCGAGGAAGGTTCTTCCACCTTCGGACAGCTCGAAATTGATTATGATGAGTTAGAGGATGCTCTGGCTGAAGACCCGGAAGCTGTGGCAATGCTCTTTGCCGCCAACGGTGAAGCTTCGACGGATAGTTCTTCAATGCGCGTGATTTCGACTATTTCCGGACTTACGGGGGGCGGCGATTATGACGTTGAATACACGGTTTCCGGCGGCGTGATAACTTCCGCGACAATTGACGGCGTTGACATGCTGATAAGTGGAAACACACTGCTAGCTCAGAGTGACAGTGAGGCGAACGGTCTTTATCTTGAGGTCAGTGATCTTACTGATGGCAGCTATTCTTCTGCAGTGACTATAAAACAGGGCAAGTGCGGAGAATTGGCTGATTTATGCTCCACAATCACAGACATCGAGAGTGGGAGTATTCCCTTGCTGCTGGAAAGTTATGAAAGTCTGACCACAAAGATTGAAGGGGATATTTATGATGAGGAAGCAAGACTGGACTCTCTTGAAAACAGGTTGACTGAAAAATATGCCGCGCTTGATGAAATGCTCTCTTACTATTCAGGTGTGGAAAGCCAGCTTGAGACCACACTGTCCCAGCTTGATGATTAGAGTTCGGGAGGGAGGGGGCGGTTTCAGCATAGTGTTGTTGGATGTGATCTCTTGTTGTTGTTTTTTCTATGTAATGCGATGTCCTCTATAGACAGAGTCTATTTCATGAGGGGGAAAGATTCTTTTTTGATAGTGTTGGACATTATCGCGTAAGAATGTTTACTATAAAGTATAAATGTTATTGTTTTAATATCCTTTAAGGTGGAGACCTGTAGGAATGCAGAACAGACATGAAAATACTTTATTCAGCCCTGTCGGGCCGAGCATGAAACATATAATCATCTTTGGAGGACTTTTTGCTGTCTGGACTGCGGCAGCAGGGATATTTCTAATTTTGAATCTTCAGGCAATGGATGAGAAGATTTTGAATACCGCCCGAATTCAGGCCCGGACTTCCATTGAAAAGGATATTCTTTATCGGCGCTGGAATTCAATGCATGGCGGGGTTTACGGAGCAGTCAGCGGAAAACTTCAACCTAATCCATACCTTGACCTTGAGAACAGGGACGTTACGACCAGTGACGGGCAGAAGCTCACCAAAATTAATCCGGCCTACATGACCCGGCAGGTTCATGAGTTGGGGGAAACCGAGTCGGGGATAATCGGTCACATAACCAGTCTGAATCCAATACGGCCCGGTAACAAAGCGGACGAGTGGGAAGCAGGCGTGCTTTCTCTCATTGAGAAGAGCAGAGTCCATGAAGTTAGCGAAATGCAGATGATCAGTGGCGAGAGATATCTGCGCATGCTTATTCCGCTTGTTACAGAGCAGGCATGCCTAAAATGTCATGCCAAACAGGGCTATAAAGTAGGTGAAATCCGCGGCGGAATCAGTGTTAATGTTCCTTTGGAACCCATTATCTATGCAGAACTAGGTAATCGGAGGGTTTTCATTGCCCTCACTGTTTTCGCATGGTTACTCGGGTGCCTGATGATCCGCAGTGTAGCGGGAATAAAAAAGGCCGAGTTAGAAGCCCTTGCAAGTGAGAGTAAATACCGCACTCTTGTGGAAACAGTGGGCGAAGGCATCCTGTATCTGGATCGCATGGGAAATATTATTTTCTGCAACCCTCCTTTTGCGCATATGCTCGGGTATCCGCCGGATCATTTACAGGGGATGGCTTTTCAGGAACTCATGGATGATGATAGTGGTGACGAGTATATGCGCAGAATTGAGGGTATTACCAACGGTAAACTTCATTCGTTTGAGCTGCATTTACTGAAAAAAGATGGATCACAGGTCACAGTCCTTTTTTCTCCACGAATTTTGCGCGGAGAAACATCGGAATCCACAGGATTGCTTGCAATCACTACAGATATCTCACGCCTTAAAAGAATGGAACAGGAGATGCTGCGTCAACAGCGCCTCAGCTCCGTAGGAATGCTGGCCGGGGGAATTGCCCATGAGGTCAGTGCTCCTCTGCAGTATCTGGAGGTTAACTCCGGTTTTCTACGCCGTTCTTTCAATGCCTTTAATTCTTTCATGCAGGATCTAAAGACCCATGACGGCAGAGGAGTTCCGTTCAATGACAAGCTCAAGGAGCATGAGCTATCCAAAATTCTGCAGGAAATACCCGGGGTTCTTGACGAAAATGAGCGAAGCGTCATGCGCATCTCTGATATCACCTCTTCGATAAAGGAACTTGCGGGCACAGGACCAGTAAATCCCGTACCAGAAAACATAAACAATCTTATTCGTCAATGTGTCGAGATAACGCGCAGTTCCTGGCAGGATGTGGCCATGATGGACCTTGATCTTTCATCTGACCTTCCGGACGTTCGTTGTATAGCCAGAGATATGAATCAGGTTTTTATCGCAGTTATCATGAATGCGGTTGATGCAATTTCCGCAACGATAGAAAAGAAGAAACTTTCAGGAAAAGGAACCATAAGAATAGCATCCGGCAGAGTGGGGGGAGAGGTCCGAATTGTTATATCTGATAACGGGTTGGGAATTGTCAAAGAGGATCTCGGGAAAATTTTCGAACCCTTCTTTACAACAAAAAAACCGGGTAAAGGAACTGGCCAGGGACTGGCTGTGGCGCAAAGGATAATGAATGAGCATAACGGCTCGATATCAGCTGAGAGCCCTTCAGGCAAAGGGGCTGTTTTTGTAATTACTTTGCCTCTGAACAAATAAATTTTAAAAACTGCTTGACCAAAAACCTTAGTAATAATTATTACTAATTAACGAGAGTGAGCTGAGTATTACTTGAATCAAGCTCAGTCTGTGAAAAAAAATCTGTTGTTTCATAAACCATCAAAAACTGCCTCTAAGGCAGTAGACAAGGAGATTGACATGGAAACAGGTATTCCTCTTCTCGGCGCAGCATTTCCGGAAATGGAAGTAGTTACCACCAACGGAACCATGAATCTGCCAGCGGACATGGCAGGAAAATGGTTTGTCCTTTTCTCCCATCCGGCAGACTTTACTCCTGTCTGCACAACTGAATTTGTAGCTTTCCAGAAAAGATACGAAGAGTTTAGAAAGCTCAATTGCGAACTCATCGGCCTCTCAATTGATCAGGTGTTTTCACATATCAAATGGATTGAGTGGATCGAGGAAAAAATCGGCGAAAAAATCGAGTTTCCCGTTATTGCAGATGATATGGGAAAAGTTGCAGCCAAACTCGGGATGGTGCACCCCGGCAAGGGGACTAATACCGTCCGCGCGGTCTTTATTGTAGACGACAAAGGAACCCTGCGTATCATGTTCTACTATCCTCAAGAGCTCGGCAGAAACATTGATGAAATTCTCCGTGCAGTCAAAGGAATGCAGACTTCCGATGCCAATGGTGTGGCCATTCCCGCCGGTTGGCCCAATAACGAACTGATCGGTGACAAGGTCATCATTCCTCCGGCAAACAATATGGTAACCGCCAAGGAGCGCACCAATATTGATAACAGCTTTGACTGGTGGTTCTGCTACAAAGAACTTTAATCTTCCGGGATATACAGCTGATAAAAAATCCGGCAGGGTGCTGATGCATCCTGCCGGTTTTAATTCTTAATTATGGTACTGCTTTCTTACTTCAGTCTGTTAATTTCTATCCGCAAGCCTGCTTTTTAAAGTGTTTTCCCACCATGCCGAATGAGTGCTTGTTCCGGGAATGCAAAATTCTCCCATCTGCGGGGTGAGCAGTTTAACGCCTTTACGGTCTGCCAGTTCAGAGACCATGCGGATGGGGTCGTCCCAGTTGTGGAAGGCCAGATCGTAGGCTGCCCAGTGTACCGGAATCATGTATCTGCTGTTCAGGTCAATGTGCGCCTGAATTGACTGATGGGGCATCAGGTGGACATCCTTCCACGATTCGTCCCATGCTCCGCTTTCAATCATACTCAGGTCGAAGGGACCGTACTGCCGCCCGATCTCGTTGAACCTGCCATCATAACCGCCATCACCGGAATAGTAGGCCCGGTGCTTGTATCCTTTGAAGACAAATGATGCCCACTGGGTTTTGAAACGGTCTCCCAGTCCGCGCCCTGAGAAGTGGCGGGAAGGGGTGGCGATAATTTCCAGATCACGGATGATCATGGATTGTCCCCAGTCCAGTTCTATTATCTGAGAGGGGCTGCATCCCCATTTGCGCAAGTGGGAAGAAACGCCCAGGGGAACAATGAATTTGTCGCCCCTTGCCGCAAGGAATTTAACCGTATCCTTTTCTAGATGATCATAATGGTCATGGGAAATTACAACCGCGTCTATTTCAGGCAGGTCTTTACGTTTTATGGGGGAGGGCTGAAAGCGGTTGACCGTGAAAGGAACCGGGGAGGCATTGCCGAACACCGGGTCGATAAGAAGCCTCACTCCGTCAATATCAAGAATCATTGAGGAGTGTCCGAGCCAGACCACCTGCAGTTCTTTGGGAGTGGTGGGAAATGAGTCTCCGGTCAGGTGGAAATACGGGAGCTTTTCTTTGGGTTTGCGGCTGAGATCGAAAAAGAAATTAACAGCCTTGCCGAAGTTGAAACTTTCAACTGTCATATTCACTGGCAGTTCATTCGTGAACGTTCCATTCCGGTAGCTGGCTGATGATTTGAACATATTGCTTTCCTCTATAGAAGGAGATTCTCCCATTCTGGATAAAGCCGGGACACTTACGGCGGTCACGGTGAAGATTAAAACTGCAATAAGGTATATTAGTACTTTTTTCATATCATACTGTTTGTTCGACAGATTTTCGGCTCTGACGGCGTTTTTGTGACCATGCTTTCCAGCTTTCCTGAAGGGAGCAGAGAGTGGGAACAACCACAAGTGTAAGAATGGTGGCTATAACCAGTCCGAAAATTACCGCCACTGCCATGGGCCCCCACCACTGTGAAGTTTCACTGCCGGTATCAAGACGCATGTTGATAAAATCAAAGCTGACTCCGGTGGCCATTGGAATCAGCCCCAGTACAGTGGTAATGGCTGTCAGCAGAACCGGACGAAATCTGGTCATCCCGGCTTCTATCAAGGCATCCCGCGCGGAAACTCCGCTATCCTTGAGTTGCTCAAAGTAATCGATGAGGACAATTGCGTTGTTAACGACAACTCCGGCCAGGCTGAGCACTCCCACTCCGGTCATGATAACTCCGAAGGCTGTCCCGGTTATCAGCAGCCCAACCATGACTCCTCCGAGGGAGAGAATAACGGCGGTCAGGATGATGAATGGAGTTACAACTGAATTGAACTGGGTGACCAGAACAATGAAGATCAGAAACAGCGCGCCGATAAAAGCTCTGGTCAGGAACTGGGACGCCTTACGCTGTTCTTCCTGTTCACCTGTGAATTTATATGAATATCCACGGGGTACTTTAAGTCCGGAAATGGCTGATTCAATGTCAGCAATTACCTCTTCGGCAAGACGGCCGGAAACATCTGCGGATATGGTCACGACCCTGCGCTGATCAATACGGTTGATACCCCCCAGACCACCGCCCATGCTTACTTTGGCAAGGCTTGTGATAGGTACGGGCTCACCCTTGGGTCCCGAAACAGTTATGCGTTTGATGTCATCAAGAGAGTCCCGGTTTTCTTTGGGCAGACGTGCGATGATATCATATTCGTCCTTTCCTTCCCGGTAAACACCCACTTTGAAACCATTGATCGCAGTCTTGACTGCCTGCGCTATGGTGTAGGCGTCCAGCCCCATTATGGCGGCTTTTTCCTTGTCTACATCAACCTTGATTTCCGGTTTAGCGGCGATGTAATTGTCTTTCAGGTCGACCAGACCGGGGACGTCTTTCATGGCCTGTTTGAAACGCTTGACTATTCGTCCCAACTCACGCAGGTCGCGCCCGCTGATCTCCATGTTGATGGCACTTCCTGTGGGGGGACCCATTTTTTCCGGTTCGGCGCGGACTTCAGCCCCGCGTATGACCTGCTGCAATCTATCCCGGATTTCATCGGTGATTTCAGAGGAAGGTCTGGAGCGGTCGTGTATGTCCAGAAAATCCAGTTTCACGAGACTGTAATGAGTTCCTATCTCATCTGACTGCCCTGATTCCCCTGTATTCGCGATGATGTATTCAATATCCGGGTACTCGGATGCTATTTTTTCCACTTCCCGTACAAACATATCGGAAGCTTCAAGATTGGTTCCCACCGGTGCCTTGATTTTGACATCAGCCCGTTTGGGTTCTGTCTTGGGCAGAAATTCCACCCCTTTGCCAAACATTCCGAATGCCATAGTGGAGCCGATCAGAAAGGCGAATGAAAACAGAACCACGATCAGGCGGTGGTTCAGGGCCCATTCCAGTGCAGGTCTGTAAAAACCCAGCAGAGCAGACATCAAACGGTCAATCAGGCCGGGCTTTGAATCTGCCTTTTGCTTGGGAATATCCTGAAATTTGGCTGAAAGCACCGGGTTGATGACCAGCGCAACAAACAGTGAAGCGCTCAGTGCTATGATTACGGTCACCGGGAGGTAACTCATGAACTCGCCCATGATTCCCGGCCAGAAGATCATGGGAAAGAATGCTCCTACTGTGGTCAGGGTTGAAGCAATCACAGGCCATGCGACTTCGTCTGTGGCATCCATTGCGGCCTGTAGTCTGCTTTTGCCCATACCCATGTGCCGGTATATGTTCTCAACAACCACAATTCCATTATCAACGAGCATTCCCAGACTCAGAATAAGCGAGAAGAGGATGACCATATTGAGGGTGTAGGAGAATATTTCCAGCACTGAGAATGTGATCAGCATGGACAGGGGGATTGCCAGTGAAACGAAAAGAGCAGAACGCCCCCCGATAAAGGCAAAAACAACAATAAGCACCAGCAGGAGTCCGGTGATGATGTTGTTCTGCAGGTCGGCAACCATCATCCGGATTTCATCCGACTGGTCGGCTGTGAGATCTATCTTCAGGGTCGGAGGGAGAATCTGTTGCTCCGTTTTCAAAATATCTTTCACCGTATCGATAATGCGGATGATATTTTCTCCGGCCCGCTTTTTAACTTCGATGGTAACACTCTGGATACCGTTGAACCGGCTCTTGGATGTCGGATCTTTGTAGTGGTCCCTGATGGTTGCTATATCACGCAGGTAGACCGGCCGTCCGTCCTGCTCGTAAACAACGATTTTATCTATTTCATCAGGATGTTTGAAATCTGCCGGAACACGGACAAGGTATTTGCTTTTACCTATTTCAACCGAACCTCCCGGGGTATTCACATTGGCGTTTTTTACCGCACTCAGAAGTGAAGCGAGGGGAATATTGTAAAATGCCACCCGGTCCATGTCGAATTCAACGTGGATTTCACGCTCAAGACCACCGATGATCTTTGCGTCAAGCACACCCTGAACGGACTCTATCTTGTCCTCCAGATGCTCGGCAAACACCTTGAGTCTTTTAAGCGAAAAGGGTCCGGACAGCACGACGTTCAGGATCGGCTGTTCTGAGAGGTTTACTTCATTTATCAAAGGCTCGTCCGGCAGGTCGGCGGGCAGGTCCGGCTTGGCCTGATCTACTTTGTCGCGGACCTTTTGCAGAGCATCGTCAATATCAACGTCAGGATTGAATTCCACCTTGATGATGGATACCCCGTCATCTGAAATTGAGGAAATCTCCTTGGTCCCGGAAAGCCCCTTCAGTTTCCTTTCAATGGGCATGGTGATAAGGGTTTCCATATCCTCGGGAGCTACACCTTCAAAATTGGTCTGCACGAAGATGTAGGGGATCGTAATATCAGGATCACTCTCGCGGGGAAGGGAGGCATAGCTTGAAATCCCTGCAATGATGATGAAAACAAGCAGTACCATTACGGTGGACTGCCTGTTGAGGGCGGCTTTGTTGATTATCATTCGGTTACCACCTTCATGCCATCTTCAACCATGGTGTGTCCGGCTACAATGAGCTTTTCTCCCGGCTCAAGCCCTGTGAGTACCTGTGCTTTTTCGCCTTCGATAATTCCCAGTTTAATGGTGCGCACTCTGGCAACACCGTTCTCCTCCACATAGATTATCCTTTCCCCGCCCTGATTGATGATGGCGTAAAGAGGTGTGGTTACGGTATTTTCAACAGTCCTGCGCAGAAGAGATACTCTGGCCAGCATACCGGCACGGATTTCGCCTGCAGAATTATCAGTGAGAATGCGGGTTTCAAACGTTTTTGAAAAAGGGTCCGCTTTCAGGGAGATAAAGTCGATTACTCCATCCCAGCTCTTGCCGGGCAGGGCATCGACGCTGACAGTAACTTTCTGGCCTTTGTGAAGGTAGGGTACATCCATTTCAGGAACATTAATGTTGGTCCTGATTACGGACGGCTCAACTATGTCAACCACATTGTCACCTACGTTAAGCCGTTCCCCGCGGTCTATATAGCGTTTGTTGATGATACCGGAGATCGGGGCGCGCACAATCCCGTACTCAACGTTGACCTGCATCTCTTTGAGAGAAGCTTCGCTCTGTTCAAGTTCGGCCTTGATCTGGTCATATTCCTCCTGAGCCAGAACTCCTTTTTCGAGGAGTTCCTTACGGCGGCGCAACTGTTCAGCTGCCAGTTTGCGTGCGGCTTTTGCCCGGTCGAATTTGGCTCCGCTGGATGCTGAGTCCAGACGGGCGATAAGCTGACCGCGTTTGACCCGGTCACCTTCCTTGACCCCCAGCCAGATGACTGTCCCCGCTGATTCAGAAGAAACACATATATCCCGGTCCGGCTCAGTGGTCCCGGGCAGGGTGAGCGTGTCTTTTAAAGTGACGGGAACAACTTCGACAGTGCTGACCTTAATGGTTCTTTCTGCGGTAGGCGGGCCGGCCTCTGAGTCTGGATCGGAATTGCATCCGCTGGATATGAAAAGCATAGTGGCTATCGCCAGTAGCATGATAAGCTTATTGCGCATTGTTTTTCTCCCTGATGCCCTTTAAAGAGCCGAGAATGAAATTTGTATAGAATTCGGTCATGAAGTCGAGTTGTTCTTCCGACTCGATTTCACCTTCCGGATAATGGATAATTGTCAGGAAATGATGCACCAGAACCCCGCCGGCAGCCATGCAGGCCTGCTGCAATATTCGTTTATCCTCTACAGGTTTCAGCAGGTCATGAATTAGCGGATAGAGGTATTTATCTTCAATTTCTTCATGGCATTTGAACAGCTCCGGGTCACACTCTTCAGAAACATATTCTTCCAGAATCAATCTTATTTTCCGTTTTTTCCTTTTTTCAGGATCATCGAAAGTGCACAGGGAAAGCAGTTCTGAGCGTATATATGATTTCAGTCTTTCTTCAGGACTGAGACTCATGAATGAGCTGTCTTCCATGTCCGGGTATTGCATCATTTCCTGCATCCAGAGACTTAAGACCTGAATATACAGTTTGCGCTTGTCTCCGAAATGGTAGTTGACGGAGGCCACATTGGAATCTGCTCTGGCGCAGATATCGCGGACAGTTGTTCCTTTGAATCCTTTATCGCAAAACTCATGGCTTGCGGCTTCGATAATTCTGTCTTTGGTCTTTGAGTGGGACATTATTTCTCCAAACACTAATTAAAACATTGTTTGAATATTCCTATGAAGGAGTAAAGGGGGAGTAGTCAAGCACAATTTTAAACATTGTTTAAATTGGCGGAGCAATTATTGGAGCGCTGGAAAATTGAGTGTTGTTTTGGATGGGGTATATTTTGCTGCTCTGAAGAATTCAGATTATACGCTGATTGTCTTCCTGATAAGTTAGAGTAATGAGCATCTTTTGAAGTTGACCTTGAGTGAGGTGATGATTAATGTCATTGGTCCTGAACTAGTATTGATGTCGCCATTCGGCGCACCTGACTCCTCTCCCGGACTTTATCACTAAATTTTAACGGCAGGTCTGTACGACCTGTGAACGGTGTATTTTTGTGCCAAATTTTATGTTTATCACAATGCTGGCAGCGTTTCCTGCATTGTCTACCGATATGTATCTTCCCGCACTGCCTACTATCCAGAATGAATGGGGGATAACACTGGCATCAGTGAATCTGTCACTGGTTATGTTCTTTGTTTTTTTCAGCGTTTTTATGCTTATATATGGGCCCCTTTCCGACAAGTTCGGCCGCAAGCCTGTTTTAACATGTGGTGTTGGTCTCTATGTAACAGGCTGTGTGCTCTGTGCTTTTGCCCCAAATATCTGGCTGCTTATTGTCGCCCGTATAATTCAGGCGGCTGGTGCTGCTTCCGCTTCAGCCTTGTCCATGGCTCTCGCCAAAGACCTTTACAGCGGAACCGAACGGCAGAAGGTATTGGCTTACATCGGCGTCATAGTTCCTTTGTGCCCAATGCTGGCTCCCATGATCGGCAGTCTTATTATAGAATATTTTTCCTGGAACTGGATATTTATCTGTCAGGCTGTGCTGGCCTCGGTGGCTTTTTATGGCACTCTTGTTTTCAAGGAACCTGAATTTGAAAAAACAAGAGGCGGGATCTGGGCGATGCTTGCCAGGTATCTGGTGATTTTTAAAAACATCAGATTCTCAATTTATTGTTTTTCATTCTCATTTGTCAGTATCGGCTTCTTCTCTTTTCTTGCAGGATCGGCTGATATTTATATTCGTGAGTTCGGCTTGACGGAGCAGCAGTACGCAATGTTTTTCGGCTTCAACGCGCTGGGATTCATGACCGGTTCTTTTACCTGTTCTAGGCTCTGCATCGGCTACTCCTCAATGTCCATTCTGAAAGTGTCTCTTGTTGGAGTGCTGCTGGCGGCGATCGGAATCTATTTTCTCGGAGATTCCAAGATTCCTTTTGCTGTCACTATGTTCCTGATGACTTTTTCCATTGGAGTAAGCAGGCCCATAAGCAACCACATGATTCTTGAAACTGTAGACCGTGATATCGGGGCCGCTTCAGCTCTTTTGACTTTTTCCTTTTTTATTTTCGGTGCTATGGCTATGGAGATTATTTCATTGGACTGGGAATCAAAGATGGAACTTATCGGACAGATGGGAATTCTTGGTGGTCTGGTTCCGTTGATTGCATTGATTTTCCTAAACCGAAGGAAGGAAGCTGCCTGTATTTAAGCAGCATCTGTATCGTGAAGTAAATTGTAAGTCGATTTGGAATGTTAGGGTGCCTAGCCTTGGGGAGTGTTGCTGGAATGATTGAAAGTCATGGATTTCTAATTACTCTTAATTGTGAACTTATTCTTTTGTATATCTTCTGAGACCTTCCCCGCAGTCCACTGATTTGATTTTGCCACCAGACACAAGCCGCCCGGACCAAGGGCGGCTTGTGTCTGGTTTATTTTTCGGGAATGGAGTCTATCAGCTCGAGCATTTCAAGTTCAGGTTCGCCCTGAATAAGTTCTGCTGAATATTCGCCAAGCTTTTTAAAGTGTTCAGTGTTTGCATGAAAATCGAATGCCTGCTGATCCTTGAACTTTTCAATGAAACGGAATTTGCCGGGAGTTCCCTTAACCCGGTGAAGTCTGTATTCCAGAGCTCCTTCTTCAGTGGATGTGCCCGCAACCAGACTACGTAGAAGTTCTTCCAGTTTTTCTTCGCAACCTTCCTTCGCGGTGATTGAAGCTGTGAGTGTTATCATTAGAAACTCCTTTGTTTGTGTTCAGCATTATATTCAGAGTGCTGGACTATTGGATTGATTTGAGTTCTGATTACATTTTTAAAATCGTTTTGTCTTCCCACTTTAGGATGACAGGACTAAGTGCTTATGAAGAGATTGGGATTGTATTATATTTTCAGACAGGAGG
Organism: Maridesulfovibrio salinus; assembly: GCF_055394525.1. Taxonomy (NCBI): domain Bacteria; kingdom Pseudomonadati; phylum Thermodesulfobacteriota; class Desulfovibrionia; order Desulfovibrionales; family Desulfovibrionaceae; genus Maridesulfovibrio; species Maridesulfovibrio salinus. Next base: position 4,017,841 of record NZ_AP042461.1, on the reverse strand, counting down.
GCAAATGACTGCGGAAGCCTACTACACATGCTTTGATAGCCCGCTGGGAGAAATTATTCTCGCGGGCAATAAGGACGGTCTGACAGACCTGCATATCAATATCCGTGAAAGCAGCAGAGAGTTTGTCATATCCGACTTGTGGAGCAGAAATGATGCTTTTTTTGAAGGGGAAATTCGTCAGCTTAATGAATATTTCGATGGCCAAAGGACTGAGTTCAAACTTAAGCTGAACCCGCAGGGAACAGATTTTCAGAAGAAGGTGTGGGATGAGTTGTGCAAAATACCTTTCGGAGAAACCAGATCTTACAAAGGTGTTGCGGAAAACATCGGCAACACCAAGAGCTGCAGGGCGGTAGGTATGGCCAATTCCAAAAATCCGATTCCGTTGATTATCCCTTGTCACCGTGTAGTGGGAGCTGATGGAAAACTGTCCGGGTTTGCTTATGGCGCGGATATTAAAAGAAGGCTTATTGAACTGGAAAAGATGGCCGTAAAAATCTGAGGGAGATCAGTCGCCATTATCAATGGCTACCTGCTGGCCTTTTTTATCTGACATCAGCTTGTCCACTTTTCCCTGTTCTTTTTCTATGAGTTTCATGATCTGTTTATGCATAACCTTTGCAGGTTCAAGTGAACTGTCAAGGCGCAGGGATAACTCAGTGTAGTTGAGGGCACTCTCGTAATCCTTGGCGTAAGTGTAGGCCCTAGCCATGTTGTAATAGAGATTGGCGTCATTGGGAGTGAATGTGCAGGCCTGATGGTATGCCTTGATCGCCCCGTTGTAGTCACCTTCCTTGCGCAGTTTAACTCCCAGACGGTTGAAGGGGTTAACGGCCTCAGGTTCATTCTGCAGAATTTCTATGAAAAGTTCTTTCACACTATCAAGGTTATCCTGTATCGCGTATATATCCGCCGCTTTTGTCAGGTAATCCTGATAGCTGTCCATGTCGCCTTTGCCTCTGTATGCGTCTGCCATCCCCTTGTATGCTTCTGCGTACATTTCGTTCAAAGCTATAGCCTTGTTGAAGGCTATTATGGCCTTGCCGTATTTCTCATCGGAAAGGTAGTTCAGCCCTTTTTCGAAATACTCTTCGGCGGGATTCTTGTCTGCTTCAACCAGCTCTTCAACTATTTCCTCAAATCCGTTTATCGCTTCGTCGAAACTGCCATTTGAAACCATATCCCATGATGCGCTCAGGAGTTCCTGTTCAATTTCATCCGGGGTTGCGCTCATGTAGGCGGCATAGAGATGGCGTTTCATAGTCTCCATGCTGTAGGGGCGCAGCACATAACCGCCGCAGCCGCTGGATATGGCATTCAGGACCGAGTCCTTGCGCTGGTCTTTTGTAACCATGATTACCGGGAGTGATCTTGAGGCATGGCGTTTTAGATTTTTAAGACAGGTGCCCCCGGTTGCGTCATGCAGTTCGTCATCTACAAGGGCTACATCTATGGCATTTTCCTTAAGACCCTCCATGGCTTTTTCCCAGGATGAGTACACACTGATCGCGGTAGCTCCCAGACCGACCAGTGACAAACGGTCATTTGAGACGTGATTAGAGTCGTTTGAAAAAATACCATATCTTAAATCTTCAAGCATTCCCCGCTCCTGATATCAATTAGATTCAACAACAATACAGGGTAGAAGTGGATGATTCAACATAATTTCCGGGTATTTTAGATGAATTGTGGATAATAATCACTGGATAATTAAAAAGCCGGCGCTCTGGAATCAGAAGCCGGCTTGAAAAAGCTTAGCCTGTAAGGCTGGGCTTAATTGTCGCTCAGATTGACATAGAGCGGGATAACATGCAGTTCCCTGTTCTTTTCCTGAGTCATGCCCAGCTTCCAGTTTACGCTGTCTTTTTTGCCAACAGCTTCTCCTACTTTTTCGGCCAGCCCCTGAATATTGATTATCGGGTGGCGGGAAAAGACTTGAGGAAGGCCGTAAGTAAGGTTGCATGCAAGACAGCAACCCGGTCTCTGCTTAAGCTGAAGCTCAAAGTTGAGGGTTTCTCCGCTCTCTCCTGCGTAGGCGAGTGAGATGTCATAACTTCCCTCTTCCGCGTCACCGAAGAGAGCTTCGAAGAAATCATTAGTTCTGGTAGCCGGAAAAAGTTCTTCCAAAAGTTCTTCGCTGAAAATATCTGCATATTGAGCCATATATCCACTCCACTGCTTTTTGTTAAAATAATCCCTTATCCGCCGAAAGGAATAGATGCCTTTGAAGCAGTGTCTGTGTCAACATATAAGCACGTTCAGCATTTTGAAGCCTTTTCCAGTGCCTTTTCTAGCGTGGCCCATTCAAATGGTTTGCTTATATAACCGTTCATGCCTGCATTACGGGCCATTTTTACATTGCTCTGATGAGCGTGGGCGGACAGGGCGATTACAGGGATATCCTGAAATCTTTTCATCTCGGGGGAAGTCCTGATTATTCTGGTCGCTTCTATGCCGTCCATGACAGGCATCTGGATATCCATCAGGATGATGTCAACTTCAGTCTGCTTGAGTTGCATAAGACATTCCTGACCATTTTCGGCGCATATGATCTGGTGTCCCATGTTTTCAAGCATTTTAGTGGCCATCATTCTGTTTACTTTTTCATCTTCCACCAGCAGGATTTTAAGGGGTCTGACTGAGGATGTCCGGGAATTATGCTCCTCTGGCCAAGGTATTTCGTCAGTAGTTTTCAGTGAAAGGTTGAAAGATATTGTTGTGCCGGTGTTAACCCTGCTTTCGACATTTATTTCCCCTCCCATGAGACCTATAAGCCTTTTGACTATGGAAAGTCCCAGTCCTGCTCCTTTGTATCTTCTGGAAAGTGAGCCGTCCACCTGGGTGAAAGACTCAAAAATAGATTCTATTTTGTCTTCAGGGATTCCTACACCGGTGTCTCTTACTGTGAAAAACAGCTCCTTATGCCCATTGGATACGGAAGGGGAGGTCTGAACTTCAAGGGTTACCGATCCTTTTTCGGTAAATTTTAGTGAATTACCCAGCAGGTTGAATAGTATCTGTCTTATCCTTCCTTCGTCCCCTATGTAGCAGCCTTCAGTTTCCGGAGAGATGTTATGGATGAGTTCAATGCCTTTCTGCTCGGCCTGATACTTGAACAAGTTGACACATTCACTCATAAGACCATTCAAAATAAAGGGTTCTTCAAACAGTGTAAGGGTTCCCACTTCCATTTTCGAAAGATCCAGTATGTCATCAAGAACCCTTAAAAGGTTTCTGGAAGACTGTAAGGCTATATTTACACTTTCCTTCTGTTCATCTTCCAGCCGGGATCTATAGAGGAGCTGCAACATTCCCATGACACCGTTTAAGGGTGTTCTTATTTCATGGCTGATATTGGCCAGAAATTCGTCTTTGGATTTGTTGGCGGCAATTGCTTCTTCCTTGGCCTTGGACAGCTCACGCTCATTATGCAGCCGTTCGGTAATGTCGTGAATGATGGAAATAAGCCTTGTCTTGCCTTTGAAATGAAAAGGTCCTGAAAACACCTCAACGTCCCGAATTGTCCCATCTGACATGCAGTGCTGGAAGATAAAGGTTTTCTGGTTGCGTTCTCTGGCCTTATCCATCGCTTTGTCGATTTCATCCAGAGTAAGTGTGTTCAGTTCATAGATATGTTTTGAACAGAGTTTTTCTCTGGACATGCCGTACATTTCCTGGGCAGCTTTGTTTGCATCTCTAATTCTGCCGCTTCCCGGATTGATGATCAGCATTACCGTATGATTGTCTTCAAAAAGAGCCCTGAATTGTTCTTCACTCTCACTGATTGCCTTTTGGGCATGTTTTTGGTCTGTGATGTCTTCAAATGTTATTCCCAGCCTGTTGTCAGGGAGGCTGAAACTGCGGATTCTGAACAGATGTTCCTTTTTGCCGGACGGGTAGGGAACTTCATCTGTGTAGCAGTCACAATCAGAATTAATGGGAGAGATTATTTTTTCCAGAAGATCCCGATCAGGAGATGCCTTCCATATTTCCCGGATATCCAGCCCAAAGGAGTGTTCTCGGCTGATCCCGAAGATTTTTTCCGCGGCAGGGTTGGCATCTACAAGCGCCAGCGAACCATGATCGTTGAATCGGAATATCAGCATACCCGCCGGTATATTATTGAATATATCTCTTCCTGATTCCGACAACTGGTCGAATTTCTGTCTCTCAATAGCTATGGCCATCTGCTCGGAACATGCTGAAAATAGCTGAATATCTTCGTCTGAATATCCGTCGGAACTATCATAGTCCTGAATAACAAGGGTCCCGATAGGTTTGCCGCGGACTCGCAAGGGAACTCCCAGCCATGCTTCAGGGATTTCTCCATGGACTTCAACCTGATTGTTTTTCATCATTTTTTCAATTTCGGATTTCAAAAGATGAATAACGCTGTTATTGCGTATCGGTAAAAGTGCCAAAGCCCTATTTGAAGGGGCGTTTATATTAGTGATATGCGCACAATTCTCAGCTTTTTTATCTATGCAGTATTTAGAGCGGAGCTCTTCTCTCTCTTCGTCAATCAATGCGACAAAAAAGTTTTCAGCTTTTAGTTCGTTGAGCATCAATTTGTGTATTGACTCAAGCAGGTCTTCAAGATTTTCGGCGTTCTGTGAATGCTCCATCACCTCAAAAAGAATGGCCCTGATGTGTCTGGATCGCGCGAGTTCCCTTTCTTTACTGAAGATCTCAGTGAGATCTTCAGCATAAATAGCCACCCTGTTAACTCTATCATTTTCAATGATAGGATAGATAATATGAAAAATTGGTTTTCCGTCCCGATAATCTTTTACCTTTACCGGTTTCCTGCTTTCTATTGCTTCCGCGAGGCGCACCTTTCTGGCTTGGGCAAGATCCTCAGGGAGGTAGTCATAGACATTGGTTCCTATCATTTTTTCGGGGGTCGAACCAAGGTCTTGGGCGATGGTTTTGTTGACGTAAAGCAGTCTTCCGACAGGGTCGACCATGAAAATAGACTGGTGACTAACGTCAATCAGTGCCTGAAGTGATTTTTCAGCTTCATGTGCTTTGGTTTCTGCAAGTCTGAGTTCTTCTGTCTGCTCTTTAAGGCAGGTACTCACCTTCTTGAGGTCAGAGGCCTTTCGTTCAATCTCAAGTTCCAGCCAACTGAGGTAATCATCCTGAATCTTATCCACCTTTTTTCTGGTTGTTATGTCCCGGCATATTTCAAGCACATAAGTCTTACCTTCATGCTCAAATCGTCTTGCACTTATTTCCACAGGAATATCTCTTCCGTCTTTAGCGGTATGCACAGCTTCGTAAAGAGCGGCCGCCCCCGAAGAGGGTTCCTGCATGTACGGTTCGGAATATGATGTCAGTGTTTTTTCAAGATCATTGATGTTCATGAGCAGCAATTCTTCGCGACTGTATCCCAGACGTTCAATTGTGGCCTTGTTTACGTCTCTGATAAGCCCACCATTGGCATTCGGGAGAAGTTCAAATTTGATTACCGAATCTTCGATGGTATCAAAGTAAATACGAAAACCGGCGCTGCCATGAGGATTTGCCGATTTGCATTTGTTGTAGTTGCTCATAATTTTCTCATTGAGATTAAAAATGACACGTTAAATGATTTATAATGTAAACTGTAAATCTTAATTTTTCTACATTAAATTAAAAAAAGAACTTTTACTAAAATGAAGGACTCACTTACATTAGGTGCGATAAAATAATGTGTGGAAATGAAAAATAGTGTAGCATAACAACCTAAACTGAAAAATGAAAACTGGAGATAATTATGCAGCCTTCATCCATTGACGGGGAAAGTAAAATCAGGATCGGTATAGCAAGGTGTCTGCTTGGTGAAAATGTTCGCTACGATGGCGGCCACAAACTGGACAGATACCTGCGTGATGTTCTCGGAGATCATGTGGAGTGGGTTCCCGTATGCCCGGAAGTCGAATGCGGCATGCCCACACCGCGCGAAGCCATACGGCTGGTCGGTGATGTTGATTCACCAAGACTGGTGGGTCGCAAGTCAGGCAAGGACTGGACCGATCAGATGCAGGAGTGGGGCCGCGGGAAGCTTGAACTTCTGGAGAAAGAAGACCTCTGCGGCTATATTTTCAAGCATGGCTCACCTTCTGGAGCCATGGGCCGTATGAAGGTGTATCAGGACAATGGTAAAATAATGTATAGCGGCGTAGGAATCTGGGCCAGAATGGTTTTGGACCATTTTACGCAATTACCCTGTGAGGATGATGGAAGACTCCGTGACAACGGTATCCGTGAAAATTTCATTACAAGGATTTTTACCCTGAAACGCTGGAAAGATGCTTCCGCGGGGGGAATGACTCCCGGAGGACTTGTAGAGTTTCATACCAGAAATAAAATGCTGGTCATGGCCCATAACGAAGCCTTGTACAGGGCCATGGGCAAACTTGTGGCTACCGCCGGCAGTGCTGATCTGGATAAGCTGATTCCCGAGTACCTTGGAATGCTTCTCAAAGCCCTGAGTTACAGACCTACAGTGAAAAAACATGTAAACGTGCTTACCCATGCCATAGGTCATTTCAAGAAGGACATCACAGGGGATGAGAAGCAGGAGATTCTTTCACTTGTGGAACAGTATCGCAATGGCCTTGTCCCGCTGATAGTACCCATCACTCTGCTTAATCACCACGTGCGTAAGCATGGAAAGGATTATCTGGCAGGCCAGCATTATCTGAATCCTTATCCGGCAGAACTCATGCTCAGAAATCACGTCTGATCAACTTGGGAGGATCAATGGGAAAGATGTTAATTTCTGATGACGAACGGGGTAACCATACTGTCTGCGTCCTTGGAGCCACCGGATATGTCGGCGGCAGGCTGGTTCCACAGCTCCTTGAAAAAGGCTGGAGAGTCCGGGCTGTCGGTCGATCAATGGCAAAGCTGAAGTGTCGCTCTTTTGCCGGTCATGATCTTTGTGAGCTTGTGGAGGCTGATCTTTTCGATCCTGAATCTCTGGATAATGCTTTGCAGGGCTGTTTTGCAGCTTATTATCTGGTCCATTCCATGCAGCCCGGCTCAGGGGATTTTGCGCTCAAGGACCGTGTCGCCGCAGAAAATACAAGAGACTCGGCAGCTCGTAGCGATGTAAAGAGGATTATCTATCTGGGCGGGATGATTCCTGATGACCCGAATATTAGCCATCACCTTGAGTCCCGGGCGGAAGTGGGGAAGATCCTTTCCTCAGGTCCGGTATCCTGCACAGTATTGAAGGCTGCGGTCATACTTGGCTCGGGCAGCGCCTCTTTTGAGATTCTGCGCTACCTTGTTGACAGGCTTCCGGTCATGCTGACTCCTAAATGGGTGAGAGTTGAAAGCCAGCCGATCAGCATCCGTGATGTACTTTTTTATCTTGGCGGCTGTCTGGAGCATCCTGATACTGCGGGGGAAAGTTTTGATATAGGAGGACCGTTCATCGAGACCTATGAAAAGCTGTTCCGAATCTACCAGGAAGAAGCCGGACTGCGCAAAAGACTGATTCTTCCTGTTCCCTTTTTATCTCCCGAGCTTTCCTCTCACTGGCTCGGTCTGGTCTCACCTGTTCCTGTCGCTCTGGCCCGGCCTTTGATTATGGGGTTGCGTAACCGTGTAGTCTGTAAGGATTTTCGCATACGGGAAGTAATGCCCTGTGAACTCACGGACTGCCGCACGGCTATCCGACTTGCTCTGGCCAAGGTTGAGCAGCAGGTTGTTGATACCTGCTGGTCTGATGCCGGAGCTCTTGAAACTCCGGAGTGGGCTGTCTGCGGTGATGCGGGATATTCCGGTGGAACCGTCTATCACTCTGCGTACAGGGTAAAACTGGAAGGGGGAAAAGAAAAACTCTGGGAGAGAATCATTTCCATCGGCGGGGCTGAGGGTTGGTACTGCTGTGATTCCCTTTGGTCTATCCGGGGCTGGATGGACAAAATTATCGGTGGAGTGGGGTTGCGAAGGGGAAGGCGGCATCCAACGGAAATCTCTGTCGGGGATGCGCTTGATTTCTGGCGGGTACTGGATATTCAGCCGGGTGAAAGACTGCTCCTGTTGGCTGAAATGAAACTGCCCGGTGAGGCTCTTCTCGAGTTTACTCTTGAGGAGACTCTGGCAGGAGACACTGTATTGACTATGACGGCAAGGTTCCTTCCCCGCGGGCTTGGCGGTATGCTTTACTGGTGGTCGGTCTATCCCATGCATGCGATCGTCTTTAAGGGCATGGCCCGCTCACTGGCGAAAAAAAGCGGGAACCGTATTCTTGAGGGGCCTGAACTTGTTGACGGTCCGGCCCCCCGATGTCGTATCCCCGGAGTGAAATAAACTGATGAAAGCTATTGATAGAAGAAGAATCAACCATCACAACAGTGAAAAGGATAATGGCGGTCCGGTTGTATACTGGATGAGCCGTGAGCAACGGGTTCGTGATAACTGGGGACTGCTACATGCACGCAGCCTTGCCGGGGAAACTCGCCCTCTCATTGTCCTTTTCTGTCTTGCCCCGTCTTTTATAGGTGCGACCTTAAGGCATTACGATTTCATGCTTAAGGGATTGAAGCAGGTAGAGGCTTCTCTGGCAGCCGCAGGGATTCCTTTTGTTCTGCGGATGGGTAACCCGGAGCTTGAGGTCCCTGAGTTTGTCAGGGATATCAATGCCGGTGTGGTGGTAACTGATTTTGACCCTTTGCGTATTAAAAAAATATGGCAGGAAACCGTCTGCTGCAATGTCGACATTCCTCTGATTGAAGTGGATGGCCATAATGTGGTCCCGGCAAGAATTGTAAGCAATAAACAGGAGTATGCAGCCAGAACTATCCGTCCGAAGATTCAGCGCCTGCTGCCTGAATTCCTGACGGACTTCCCCGATCTTGCTCCCTTGAAAAACAATCCGCTCAAGTTTCCCAAGGTGGACTGGGAGGAAGTGTTCGGTTCGATTGATGTGGATACGGGAGTGAAGCCTGTGGATCTTGTTCCCGGAGAAGAAGCAGGCCTAAAAGCTCTAGACGGATTTATTGCGGAAAGGCTTGGTATTTATGCCGAGCGACGCAATGACCCCAATTCCGGAGCAGTCTCCGGTCTTTCTCCTTATTTTCATTTCGGACAGCTTGCCCCGCAGCGGGCGGCTTTTAATGTGCTTAACAGCGGCGTGGGAGAGAATCAGGAATCCTATCTGGAAGAGTTGATTATCCGGCGTGAACTTTCCGACAATTTCTGTCTGTATAACAATAAATACGATTCGCTTGAAGGAGCCCCGGAATGGGCCCGCAAAACCCTTGAGGAGTACAGCGGTGACATGCGTGAGTATGTTTACACGTATGAAGAGTTCGAGCAGGCCCGCACTCATTCGTCATTATGGAATGCTGCCCAGCGGCAATTGCTCACTACGGGCAGGATTCATGGATATATGCGTATGTACTGGGCCAAGAAAATACTGGAATGGTCGGAGTCTCCGTCAGAAGCATTGCGCATAGGCATTGAACTCAATGACAGGTTTGCAATGGATGGGCGTGACCCAAACGGATATGTCGGGGTGATGTGGTCCGTTGCGGGGCTTCATGACCGTGCCTGGAAGAAACGTCCTGTATTCGGTTCTATTCGTTATATGAATGAAAACGGGTGCAGGCGAAAGTTTGACGTGGACAGTTATATAGCCCGGTGGGTCAGTGGTATTTCATCCGGAAGTCTCCTTGATTTTGAGTAAGTTCGTTTTTGCGCCATCTTGAAATTAATTTTAATCAGAGGCTATTTTTTTCAAAAAAAGAATGCCCATCTAATTAAATTGTGCTACATGTAAGCTATCTACAAATCTAACTCGTTTCTTTGGAGGTTCACTATGGCTAATATGGATTATCCGGGCCCCTGCCCCAGTTGTGTTGGTATTGACGGATGCAGTACTGAAGAAGCAAAGCAGCAGGCTGTAGGGCATTACTGCAAGGGTCTGGAGATGGAACTCAATTCATGGAAGGCCCGTCTGTACGATGTGCTTGCCGATGAAAATTCCACCAGTCTCAAGGATCAGATTATACACCTCAAGTCCACAATGAAGGAGCTTGAGGCTGTTGTCGATCAGATGAAGGATGTCTGCCCGACCAGTCTCGGCGAACAGGAAAAGGTAATTTCAGGTAAGCTTGAAGATCTGCGTGTACATTATACCAAGGCTATGGAAGTTCTGGCTCCCGGCTGGTTCGGCGGCTAGAAAAGAAATTATTTGTTTTGGTTGATTAATGCCGGTCCATTGGGCCGGCTTTTTTTGGGCCCGGTGCTCATTGACGTGTTATTGGCAATTGAATTAAAGGCTTGAGATTGGTCGTTAAACGTCAGCATTTTGAAATTTAATACGAGGGTTTTTATGAAAAAGAGTTTTGTAGTGTAATCCGTCTGCTGGACGGCTTGTGTGTCTCAGCGGACGGAGGAATCCTGTTTGTTCAAGGAAACCGCATCAGGTTTGATCATAACTTTTAACAGGAAGTTCCAATGACACATTTTAAATACAGCAAGTCACTTAAATACACTGATCTGAAACATATCTATACCCAGTGCAGTGGGCCGGGCGGGCTTAAACTGACCGAGTTCATGGCTGAAAAAATGGGTGTAGGACTTATGGGGCGTGTACTCGATGTCGGATGCAACCGTGGGATTCAGAGTTGTTTTCTGGCAAAAGAATATGGTGTTTCAATTGTCGGGATCGATCCATGGGATGATCGCATGGATGGCCGCCCTATGATTGAGCATGCCCGTGAAAACGCTTCTATGTGGAAGGTTGCAGACAAGGCTCTGTTCCAGAAAACCGGATTGCCTGACTCCTATTTTGCTTCATCTTCATTTGATGGAGTCTACTCCACAACAGCACTTGAGATGGTTCGCAATCTTGTTGGTGAGGAAGGTTATCTGAATTGCCTCAAGGAGATCAGAAGGGTTCTTAGACCCGGAGGTATCTTCGGGATCGGGGAGCCTATGCATCTGGATGTGCCTTTACCGAATGATCTCGAACCTTATGTTTCACAGGAAGAGTTTCCATGGAAAGAATGTTTCAGGGATATCAATCATTCGGTCAGGGTTGTGAGGGAAGCCGGTTTTGAAATTATCGAATCGGGCTATGCCCCGGACTCCCGAGAATGGTGGGTTGAGTATGTAGAGAATGATCCGTTTTGTCTTGCCGCTCCGGACGAAGATCCTCTGACGATTGAAAAGGATGCAGGACGCTGGGTGAGTTTCGGCTACATAATAGCAAAGAAAGTTTAAATATGAATTGACGTTTTAAAGGGGGCCGGAAACCGGCCCTTCATACTGCTCATGAAATATCATCTGCATCGTAAAGAGAATTGTTGGCGGGTTTTAGAGCTTGCAAGGATTTTACCCTGTGGAGTGCTGTAAAAAAAATACTGGAATTCAAGTACGTATGAATACGCTTGGTTCCATTTTCTTTATGGTTACTTGGATTTTACACCTGGCTTATAGCTCTTTATCAACCGTCTGCTGATTTTTCTTGTGCAATGATACAAAGCTGTCCCGGGGCTGTTCTTTCAATTGAAACACATAGGGCATTCTTTTTTTTCTTCTTCTGTAAAATCCCTGAGGCATCTCAGGTGCTTCGTGAAATGGTAGTTCTCTTTGGTGATGACTTTTACCGGGCTCTCCATTTTTCTGACAACCTTCTGTCCTTTAAGGAGTTCCAGTGCGGTCCGGACTCCGGTATAGCCCAGTGCAAAAGGTTTCTGAGTTATCAATGCGTCTATCTTTCCTGATTCCAGCCCGGCTAACAGCTTTTGGCTGAAATCAAATCCTATAAAAGTCTTCCCGGAAATCTTCTTTTTATCAAGAATCCGCAGAACCCCCTCCGAAGAGACTTCGTTCACTGCGAAAATCCCAGCAATTGAGGGAGTGGTTGTTAAAATGTCTCTTGCCGCCAGTTCTGATTCTTTACGGGTCCCTTCAAGAATATTGACTCTTATTACAGTTCTGCCCGGTGAAAGTTCATTAAGAGTATCAATGAATCCTTGTTCCCTTCTGGAAATCGAACTGCTGTCCGGGGTGTTCCCCATCAGAAGAATCGGACCTTTCTTTTTAATCCTGTCCAGAAGCAGTTCTGCTCCGAGCCGTCCGGCTTTATAGTTGTCCGTTGCGATTGAACAATGAGCATTTCCACCGGTGACGAGAGAGTCTATAATAACAACTTTTATTCCGGCGGAAACAGCATTCTTAATGCTTTCATTAAGCTTGTCTTTATGAGTAGGTGCTATGACTATGGCGTCCACCTTTTTATCAGCATAGAATTTAACCAGATACTGCTGTGCTGATAATTTGTTTTCCACTCTGGGACCACGCCATATTATTGTCGCGTTACTGTCACGAATGGCGGCATGTGCGCCGACACATACTATTTTCCAATAATGCATAAGAGTTGCTTTGGGGATAACTGCGATAGTGTACTGCTTTGCAGCGGATGCCTGCAGCGGATTGATAAATCCGGAAAGCATAATAAGCAGTATTATTATGGCTTTTGTCTGTATCATGTAATACGATAAAGTCTGTCTTGTCGGGATGTGCAGCAATGATTTTATTTTCTTTTAAATGATTCTACGTTTATTATTTTTTAAAAAACCATAGACACATTTATAGTTATGGGCAAATTGTTTGTTTGAAAATTACTATATAATTATGATCTCGTTTGTTCATTGTCTTCCAGAAAAGGCAAACCATAACTATTTTTATGATCTGAATTAAACCCGCGTTTAAAAATAGTTCATGGTTGCCGAAGTTATAGGTGATATGCGGAGCTGATTTTTTTTCGGCAGAGTCTGGTTGGCCGAATTTATATTTATTCAGGTGAATGTGTCTTTTGTGATGATGATTGACATTAATGATTTCTATACTATTTTAGTAGTAGTTATCATTACGAGGTGAGTATGAATAATAAAAAAAAGATTCTGTTTCTGTTTGTCATGTCTCTCGCAGTTGGCATAGGGCTGACATCCTTAAATCTTTATGCAAATCAGGAGTCGGAAATGGATAAGGTTAATAATATTGAGATCGCGACACTTGCCGGAGGATGTTTCTGGTGTGTTGAGTCTGATCTGGAAAAAGTTAAGGGAGTCCATGAAGTTGTTTCCGGTTATGCCGGGGGACATGTGGACAATCCTACGTATGAACAGGTCAGCTCAGGCCAGACAGGGCACCTTGAGGTCGTTCAGGTGCATTTTGACCCGGAACAGGTCAGTTATGAGCAGATATTGGATGTGTTTCTGAAACACCATGATCCGACAGACCCGGCAGGATCTTTCAATGACCGCGGCTCGCAGTACACTTCAGCTGTGTTCTATCATAATGAAACGCAGAAGGCAGTGGCGGAAAAGGTTTTGTCCGACCTTGATGCATCGGGAGTTTTTACAAGACCAGTGGCTACAAAGCTGATTCAATTTACAGAGTTTTTCCCTGCTGAGGAGTACCATCAGGATTACTACAAGAAGAACCCTGTAAGATATAACTGGTATAGGTTCCTGTCCGGCAGGGACAGTTTTGTGGAAGAGCATTGGGGTGGGAAGAACGAATCGATTACCTCAGATCCCGGAAGCAGTAGTTATGTACGCCCCGGAGATGACGAGTTGAAGAATACCCTTACCCCTTTGCAATTCAAGGTTGTGCGAAAGGATGGGACTGAGCCCGCATTCAATAATGAATTCTGGGATAACAAACGTGAAGGAATCTATGTGGATATTGTTTCAGGTGAGCCGTTGTTCAGCTCAAAGGACAAGTTTGAGTCCGGAACAGGCTGGCCCAGTTTTACCCGGCCCATAGAAGATAAAGCTGTTGTGGAAAATGAGGACAATTCTTTCTTTATGAAAAGAGTTGAAGTCAGATCCCGCAAAGCGGATTCTCATCTTGGACATGTCTTTGATGATGGGCCGAAACCCACGGGGTTGAGATACTGCATTAATTCTGCGGCACTTCGTTTTATTCCTCTTGAGGAAATGGAGGCGCAGGGATACGGGGATTATCTCAGTCTATTTGATTAGATGTTGTTTGGTTGATGCTTGAAGGCCGCTTTATGCGGCCTTTCTACTTTCTATGCCCGTCATTTTCTTTTAAAAGAACGGTAACATTCAAGCCTGCCTGATTATTAGCCTTTATTGTAAAAAAATGATATTATAAGATTCTGTAAAACTTACAGATAGTTCGGGAAAACATATGTGCTTGCTGTCAATCATCATACCTAATTATAATTACGGACATTTCGCCAACCGTTTTTTTCGTTCCCTGGCTGATCAGTCTCTTGACATGTCAGAAGTGGAAGTCCTGTTTGTGGATGACGGCAGCACCGATGATTCTCTTAAGCAGGCATCAATCTGGCGTGAACGCTTCAGCGTCCGACGGTTTGAAATTCTTACACCCCCCCGAAGCGGAAAACCGGGGACAGTCCGTAACTATGGTCTGGAAAAGGCACGGGGGCATTTTTTAGTATGTCTGGACCCGGACGATACTCTTTATCCCGGCTACTTGAAAGCCTGTGTTGATTTTTTAAGTGCCGGTCCTGGAGTTGATCTTGTCTACACCGACTATCTAGAACGCAGGCCGGATTTCTCCACTGAGTTTATCCTGCCTGAATTCAAACCTCTTTATCTCAGGACTCAGAATCCCGTTCCTCCTTCTGCTGTATTCCGCCGTAATATATGGGAAAGGGGAGTGCGCTACAGGGATAACACTGTTTATGAAGATTGGGATTTCTGGATTCAATGCCTTATGTCCGGAGCTAAGTTCAGGCATTTACCCGAAGTTCTGTACGTCTACGAAATTCATGATTCCAACTTTTCCCATCAGGCCGTTAAAGATGACGGTAATGCTAAGGCTCAGATTGTGATCAACAATCCATCCTTCTTCCATCCTTCAGTCCTCCAATGGGCCCATGACCATTTAAGGAGAAGACCCTATGCTCCAGCTTTTCAGCGTGGATACATTCCTACCGCTGATGATGTCGTAAAAGTTATGGACATGTTCGGCAACAAACGCACCTGATTATACAGGAAGCGCTCACTCTTATTTGTGATGCAGCGAGTTTGTGTGAATTATTATATTTTATTGCGGAATTATTAATATGTGAGATTGATATTTCGTGTTGTGCTAATATGGTCAATGTTTAATTGCGCAAATTATAGTTTTCAGGGGCTATAATGCTTTTGGAATGCCTTGCCATGGTGTAATTCTTTCTTGACAGTGATGATTCTCAAGTGCACTCTTCTTTTAGTTTTGGTCACATTAGTGACATTTCCGAAAAGGTTTTTGTGGGTGTGCGTTACTTAATACGTAATCCTTTAAAGTCAGCAACTGACAGCTCCGGTGGTTTAAATGAAGATTGGCTGCATCGGTCCTTCCGATTCCATTCAACTTGTAGAAGAAGTTGTCTCCCGCCGCTGCCCTGAAATCGAGCTGGTTACCTATGTTCGTGAAAGAGCTGAAGACTCTTGGCAGGTTCTTGGACAGTGCCAGAGTGAAACACAGGGAACTCTTTTCACCGGAATTGCGGTTCAGGAGGGCGCTAAGGCCCGTGGAGCCGTTACCAATCCTTATGAACATATCCAGCGTGGCGGATACAGTCTGCTGCGGGTTCTTTCGGAAATGCACCGAAGCGGTATCAAGTCCGGTAAGCTGTCAATCGACGTTGTCAGTGACGATATCCTTGTGGAAGTAGTGAAAGAGTTTGGTGTAGAGCTTGAAAGTATCCACTCTATGCCTTTCGCCCTTTGCCGCACTGAGCAGGAGTATTTCGACCGCCATGTTGAGCTCTATGAATCAGGTCAGGTGGAAGCCATCGCAACCGGTTTCGGCTACGTCTACAGCGAACTAAAAAAGCGCGGCTTGCCCGTGTTCAGACTTTATGCCAGCAATCTGCAGATTCATGATTCCATAACCAGACTGGTCAACCGCATCAAGACCCGCAATCTCCGATCCGCCGGGATAGCCATCCAGCTTATACGTCTCAATTCCATCTCAAGAAGCTCCATCAACCAGTACGATGATATGAAAAATGGCGGCAGGTTCTACCTTGAACTTCTGGAATATGTCCGGGCTATTCAAGGAAGCTTGTTCAATTTCGGTACTGAGGAGCACGTTATTTTTTCCACCCGCGGGCTTATCGAAAGTGAACTGCACAGGGAACATTTCATGCGCCTGCTGGCATGGGGGCGGGAGCGCAATATAATTTTTTCATCCGGCATCGGTATAGGTGTTACCGCTTTTGAAGCTGAGAAATCGGCCCGCAAAGCTTTAGATAATGCCTCACAACTGGAAAGAGGCGGACTTTACGTTGTTGAAGGCAAGCAGATCAGAGGGCCTGTTGGTGAGGCGGATGAGCTGAAATACAACACTCACGTTGTGGACGACCGTTTGCTTGATATCTCCAGAAAGATCGGTATCAGCCCCAGTTATCTTGATAGGATCAAAGCTTTGATGGAGAAGACACGCAAGGACACCTTCGATTCATCCGATCTGGCTGCGTGCCTTGGTGTCGGGGAGCGCAGTGCCCGCAGGGTGCTGAAGAAGTTTCTGGACAGCGGTTATGCTGAGGTTCACGGAAGTGAGGCTGCCCATAAGGTGGGAAGGCCTAAAAAAATGGTGCGTATTCTGATCTAGGCTGGTCATTTTTTTTCGGCGCATTTTCGGACATAAATTTGACATGTCCGAAAATGCATCTGGCTCGGTTTCACTCAATAGATGAGTGGAAGGGGTGCTCGTGCTTGAGGAGCTGTCTGGTGTGACAGTGTGTTTGTTAACTTTCAGGTCACTATACGGTGACCGAAACAGTGGAGTGTTTTATGAACGATGCTGTAAAAAACGTGAAACTGCATCTGGTCGTGCTGGGGCTGGTGATTGTTTCAGAACTTATCGGAATTCAGACCTTTAAGATAGGTCCCGGTAAGCTGGTGTTGCTGCCCATGCTTTATGCCATGTTCATCGGTATTTTTCTGGGACCTAAATTTCTCAAAGTGGTCAAGCAGAAGGATATGGTCAACGCCGGATCACTGGTTGGGCTTACCCTTTTGCTGCTGATGGCCCGTTACGGAACTCTGGTAGGTCCGAAATTCTATGACATCCTTCAGGCCGGTCCTGCCCTGGTTCTTCAGGAGTTCGGTAACATTGCTACTCTTTTCCTCGGTATTCCCATTGCGATGTATCTCGGTCTCAAGCGTGAGGCTGTCGGAGCGGCACATTCAATCGCCCGTGAACCCAACGTTGCACTCATCGGCGACATTTACGGACTGGATTCGGCAGAAGGTCGCGGTGTAATGGGCGTTTACATCTGCGGAACTGTTTTCGGTACTATTTTCTTCGGCCTCATGGCTTCTTTTCTTGCTGCTTTCGAAGTTTTTCATCCCTATGCGCTTGCAATGGCTTCCGGTGTCGGCAGTGCCAGTATGATGACCGCATCCGTGGGGAGCCTGAGTGCCGCATATCCCCAGATGGCTGAGCAGATTCAGGCTTTTGGCGTGGCAAGTAACACCCTGTCAGGCATAGACGGTGTCTACATGTCCATGATTCTTGCCCTGCCCCTGTCCAACAGGCTGTACAATTATCTGTACAAGCTCAAATTCAACGAGTCCCGGGAGGCCAAATAATGACTAAACAGCAGAACCTCATAGAATCCGTAATTGTACTTATCATTGTTTCAGTGATGGTGCTTATTGGAAACCAGGTCGGATTCAGCAACAATATGGTCGAGGCCCTTCCCGG
This sequence comes from Maridesulfovibrio salinus, assembly GCF_055394525.1. Lineage (NCBI taxonomy): Bacteria > Pseudomonadati > Thermodesulfobacteriota > Desulfovibrionia > Desulfovibrionales > Desulfovibrionaceae > Maridesulfovibrio > Maridesulfovibrio salinus. The sequence goes on along the minus strand of NZ_AP042461.1, from coordinate 4,000,135 downwards.
TATGGGCATCCTGCTGCTGCTCTGTATTGCAGGCGTTGCCACCAACATGTTTGTTTTGAAGAAAATCCCTTCGGTCCTTTTTGTTATCACTTATGGCGTAATTGTTACCCTCCCGGGATTTCCTTTTTCCGAAACAGTTAATGCTGCTGTTGCCAAAGTTCACTTTCTGGCCCTGACTACCCCTATCCTTGCATACGCCGGTGTTGCAATCGGTAAGGACCTTGAGACATTCAAGAAAAGCGGATGGCGTATTGTCGTGGTCAGTATCTTCGTAATGATTTCAACTTATATCGCATCTGCGGCCATTGCGCAGGGTGTACTGAAGTTTATGGGAGACATTTAAATGGCATTGAACTGCGAAGTCACAGCACTTCATGATGAAATGAAGGCAATCCGCCACCAGATTCATCAGAATCCCGAAGTCGGTCTGGATACCGAGGAGACAGTAAAGCTTATCAAGTCCAGGCTTGATGATTACGGCATTTCTTATGCCGATATCGGTGTGAACTCCCTTGTTGCCGAAATCAAAGGCGGGGAAGGGGACACCACTGTAGCTTTCCGTGTTGACATGGACGCCCTTGATATGAATGAGGAAAATGAATTTTCCTATAAATCTCAAACTGAAGGAAAGATGCACGCGTGCGGTCATGACGGTCATTGCACTTCACTGATTGCTCTGGCCGCCTACCTGTCCAAGAATCGTGATTTCAATGGAACTGTTCTGCTTCTTTTTCAGTCCGGTGAAGAAGGTTATGAGGGAGCTCTCCGTGTAATCGAGGACGGTTTTTTTGATAAGTACAAGGTTGACTACCTCTTCGGTTTTCATGCCTGGCCAGGACTTGAATCCGGTAAGATTGCGGTTCACAGCGGGGCCTGCATGGCATCCGAAGACCGTTTCGAAGTGCAGGTTACAGGTAAGAGCGGACACGCATCCATGCCTCATGTCTGCAACGAGCCTTTTGCCGCGGTGGCGGACATTATCAAGGGATTGCAGTCTATTATTGTCCGCAAGGTCCCCTCTCACGAGCGTGGTGTTGTTTCCATTACTCAGGTCCATGGCGGAAGCCTGCGCAACGGTATTCCCGACAATGTACTGGTTCAGGGAAATGTGCGCACCTGTAACGAAGAGGTTCAGGATCTCATTGAGGAGTCAATCGGACAGGTGGTTAAAGGAGCCGCGACCATGTACGGTGTTGAAGCCGAACTGGATTATGTGCGCAAGCATCCGGTTCTGGTTAACTCCACTCCCGAAATCGCGCTCAGTGCCGCACGTAAGGTTGTCGGTGATGAGAATGTCGTAACCGACATGGAATCATCAATGGCTGCTGAGGATTTTGCTTTCTTCATGAAATACACCAAAGGCTGTTACGTATGGATCGGTAACGGTTCAGACTCTGCTCCTTTGCATAACAGCAGGTTTGATTTTAATGATGATATCTTGCCCATTGCGGCAAGTTTTTTCATAACCGTGATAAATGAGCTGCTTTAAAGACAAGCGCGGGGCCAATGTTGGCCCCGCCTTGCACTCCCGCATTCTTAAATACCATTTCCGTATTAAATAAGCTCTCCCACGATGGACTTCTTTCTAGTGATCGTTTAAGCGTTCATACTTATTATTGATAGTTTGGAGACCGCTATGAAGATCATTCTTACCGGAATACTTGCCGCTCTTTTCTTCAGTTCCACATTCATCCTGAACAGAGCCATGAGCCTTGAAGGCGGACACTGGGTCTGGTCCGCAAGCCTCCGTTATCTATGGATGCTGCTGTTTCTGGGGACAGGGCTTTCTATCCTGCGCAGAAAACTTCTGCTGGATTCATTAAGGATTTATAGAGAGCATCTGGCTTTCTGGACATTGGCAGGCAGTGTCGGGTTCGGTGTTTTTTATACGCTGATTACGTTCAGTTCCACTTATGCTCCCGGCTGGGTAATTGCCGCAACCTGGCAGACTACAATTCTTGCCACTCCCATTGTTCTGCTCGGTTTTGGGAAGAAGATACCTTTACGCGCTATCATGCTGACCCTGATAATTTTTGCAGGGGTTCTACTCGTAAACATTGAAAGTTTTGAAGAAAGCTCATTGACTCAGGTGCTTCTGGGGGCAATTCCTGTATTTGTGGCAGCGTTTGCCTATCCATTCGGTAACCAGCTTGTCTGGGAAGCCAGAAACGGCGGTGGCAGGTATATTCCCGGCCTTGATTCTCCGGCAATGGACGATCCGTTCTGCAGGGTTCTTCTGCTGACTTTGGGGTCCCTTCCGTTGTGGATTGTGCTTCTTCTGGTGACAGATCCCCCGTCTCCGTCAACCAGCCAGCTTTTGAATACCGCTTTTGTCGCCGTGTTCTCCGGAATTGCAGCGACAAGTCTGTTCCTCTATGCCCGACATAAAGCCCGCTCCGCAGCCGAACTTGCCGCGGCAGATTGTACCCAGTCCATGGAGGTCGTCTTTTCACTGGGCGGTGAAGTCATTTTTCTGGGTGGCGCATTGCCGGGTATGCTCGGCTGGGCGGGAATACTCCTGACCATGATCGGGCTGGTTCTGTATATCAGGGTCCAGAATGTCCGTTAACCGGCCAATTCCATGGTACTGACCATTTCCGCATAAAACATCCCCAGCGAGGCCATAAAGGCTGCGTGAACTTCAGCAGATCCGGCTTTTGTTCCTTCAAATTCCAATGCAGCTCCGCAGCAGGCGTCATGCACAACAGTGCACTTGTAGCCTAGGTCATTGGCCGCTCTAGTTGTTGCGTCCACGCACATATTGCTCATCATTCCGGTTATGACCAGATCGGTCACACCCAGTTTTTCCAGTTCCTGCCGGAGAGAGGTTTCACGAAAACTGTTGGGGTAATTTTTGATTACAACCTTTTCCCCTTCAAGCGGTGAAACACATTCATTTATCACCACTCCTTGAGTTCCGGGGATGAAGAAAAATGAACCTTCTCTGACGGATTCGTGCTGAATGTGAATTACGGGCAGTCCTTTTTTTCTGAAGTTTTCCAGAACCAGTCCGGCATTTTTACCGGCTTGTATGCTGTTCTCAAGGGCAAATTTTCCGCCCGGGAAATAGTCGTTTTGAATATCGATAATGATCAGTGCGGTTTTGGACATTAATCTTCTCCGTTTGTTTTTGATGTTAAGCTGGAATTGTCCACATCCTTAAATTGTCTTTTGGACGATTAAATTGAAAGTGTCTATATTGACAACAATCATGCCTTAAGTGACATTGAAGACATGCCGAAAATTAATTTTTTAGTTTTTGAAAACTGTATGGCTTCGGGAATAATTGGCCCGCGGGAAGTTCTCAGCATTGCCAACAGTATTGCGGAAGAACGGTCCGACAGCATTGCCTGCTTCGAAGGCTTTGAAGTTGCAAGCTCAGAGGGAATAGAAGTGTGCGGCTTTGCGGGAAGTCGAGTTGAAGTGGGCTGCAAGCTTTCGGACATCAATCCGGACATCCTGATAATACCCCCCTGTTTTGGAGATGTTGATCCGTTATTAAATGACCAGACAGTCAAGAAATTTCTCTTGGAGAGAATTGATAAAGGCACAGTGGTGGCAACGGTTTGTGCGGGATCATTTCTTCTGGCGGGAACCGGATATTTGGACCGGAAAATTGCTACAACACACTGGAAGCTTGCCGATAATTTCAGAAAACGTTTCCCGCAGGTGGATCTTCAGCCGCAACAGATGCTCATTGATGGTGGGGGCTATATCTGCGCCGGAGGTGCGATGGCCTGGCAGGATCTTGCGCTGCACCTGATTTCCCGGTTTATGGGCCGTGACGTAGCCTCCAGTTGTGCCAAAATACTGGTTATGGATTCCACAAGGCATGTTCAGACTCCTTATTTTATGTTCGACCAGCAGAAGGAGGCATCCGGTTTTGCCGATAAGAATATAACTGAAGTACAGAAGTGGATGCAGGAAAACTACCGGGAAAGTATCTCTACAGAAGAAATGGCCCGGCTTGCAGGACTGGGAATGCGTACATTTTTGCGCCGTTTCAAGCGGGCAACCGGACTGACTCCCGGTTCATATCTTCAGCAACTGAGAGTCGAAGCCGCACGCCACCTGCTTGAGGTCAGCAACAAAGGTGTTGATGAAATCACGATTATGATAGGTTACGAGAATTCATCTTCGTTCAGGAGACTGTTCAAAAAGAAGACCGGGCTTAATCCGGGGGAGTACCGGAGTAGATTCGGGCGTTCAGATTGTTAATGGTCACATAGCTCGGAACCGTATGGGGAGAAGGTCAAGCTGAAGTAAAGACTTTGCCCGGAGAAAATATTATTCAAATATATTCAGGTGAGGATAGAGTAGGCTCATGGGTTGGACTCCATTCTTCTGGGAGTCTGGAAATCTCTCTTCATGTATGGCTCTCCGCCAAGTGCGGAATCAAGTTCCATTTTTTTCATATCGAGTTCGCGTTTTTTGGAATACAGAAAACGGACCAGATCATACTCAAACGGAGAACCTGTCTGGTAATAACGGAAGGGGATGTTAGCACGCAGGTTCAGTCCGCGTATTGTAGCTTCGCCAATACCTATAGCGGTTCTGCCTTCCTTTACCCCTGCAAGATCATAAACCCAGTTCATTTCATACCAGAGCAGAGCAAAGTCGCCAGTGTACCCGGCAGCATCCCTGATGCTGGATGGGCCGACAATCGGCAGGACCAGATAACGTCCCGGGGGAGCCCCCCAGATTCCGAGGGTGTCCGCAAACCCGGTCTCTTTTTTAAGTAAGCCCATCTCCTTGGCTACATCGAAAATTCCCAGCAGGCCGATGGATGAGTTTATGACGAAACGGGACAGGGCTGTGAATGTTCTGTCTCCGCTGACTTGAAGAATGCCATTGGTGAACGATTTGACTTCATTCAGGTTGTTAATTGCGTTGGTCACTCCGGCTCTCACGGGGGCGGGGAGTATTGCGGTGTATACATCCACGGCCGGAATATAAACAGCACGGTCGAACCGGGCATTGAAAGAATAAATATTCCGGTTCATGGAATCCCAGGGGTCGTATACGTCAAGAAATTCGAGGTCAGCAGCTTTCTTTCTGTTTGCCGCTGTGTCCGGTGCCCGGGAAATCGGCGCGATAAATCCCTTGGGCGCGAGAGCAAGATCCGGGTCAGTCTTGCTTATGGTCGCGCATCCGGCACAAAATATCAAAGCGCAAAGGTATATGATGCTCAGGATATTTTTATTCATCGTTTGAGCATCTCCTGTGCTTTCAGGGCAAAAGGCTTGAACATGAGGTTCCCGCAATGTCCGCCCCGGGGAAAAAGCACGGCCCGCCCGCCGAATGTTTCCCGGATGAATTTCACATCGTTTTCACTGAGGATTATGTCGTCCTCGTTACCAAGGACAAGTATTTTGTCGCTTTGCTTGAGATAATCCCGGATGGAGTGTAGGTCGCAATTTTTCACCAGTTCGCCTTTGGTTGTCCCGGGCTTGATGAATTGCAGATATGGCAGGAGATATTCATTTATATAGGCTTCAAATGAAATTGCCGCGCTTACCCGCATGTAGGGCATCAGGTTGTCTCCGGTGGTCAGTGTCTTGGAGACTGGAACAATGTAGCCAGCGTTAAGGCACACATCCGAGCAGAAAATCATGCTGGCGGAGGTCATGCGGAAGGAGGCGGCAATGATGGCTCGCAGGTCCATATTGGAAAAGTCGGTATGTTGGGACAATGCGTAGAGGAAGTCATCGTCAAGGTCGACTATGTTTGAATGGATATAAAGCTGGGAAAAGGCTTTAATCAGTTCATCAATAACCTGTCTGGGTGTTTTGTCGCCGAGGTTTTCCGGCCCAAGCCATGAATCAAACCTCAGGGCAGAAGTGTAAAGACTTACCGGGGGGTTGATCAAAAGAACCCTGCGAAAGCAGAAGTCCTTGTTCATTTCATCCATTCTGGCGATGAATGCTGAGTGCATCGCTCCCAGACTGTAACCGGTCACGTTCCAGCTTTTTATCTTGTATACTCCCTCAAGATCGGCTTTAATCCATTTCATTGCACGATAGAGGTCTCTTACGTCGTAAGGTACATACCCCGGGGCTGCGTATTCGGAAATACTGACCACGAAATTTATATGTGTGGGTGAAGACAGGGCGACTACATGAAATCCCGCCTCATAAAAAAGCTGGGTCAGGAATTTCATCTTTATGGAATTGTGTTCCGAACCTGTTCCGGCAATGATGAAAACCAGCGGAGCTTCATCATCCTGCATGGCTGTAGTGTATCTGAAGTTATCGTTATACCAGAAAATGTCCGGAATACGACGGTTTTCAACTTCAATCTCACATAGTTCCGTTGCTGCGGGATGTTCAATGCGGTGCATAAGCTCCGGTGGAGTTCCGAAAACAGTAGCCTTGTAAGGATCGGCAATCGGGAATTGCTCAGAGCATAGTGCTTTTTGGGGAGTCAGGAAGCAAAAAACAAACAGTAGAATGTAAAATGTATTCAAAAATGTGTTGCTGCCTATTTTTATACTTTTCATGCAGCATAAGTAGCAGTTGAAGAATTATTTGTAAACGGAAACACAGAAGAGCCGTATCTCTTTTGAGTTAAATCAACATCCTTGGCTCCGGAAGATAATCAATTATCCACCTTGTCCATTCTTCCGTTTTGACCAGTTCCAGAATTTTCTGGGCAATTTCATGGCCTTCAAAAGGCTCTTTGTAGTCATCGAGGACTTTAGCCCCTTTGAATACAGGGGTGAACTCTCCTTTGGTGAAGGGGGCTATGGAAAAGTCGAACATATCTATAAGATACCCGTCCAGTTTGCCTTTTGCCTTCCAGTCGAAAACTATCTCGTATCCCGGTTTGCTGTGGCGGGAAAAGCCCCACACCTCGGCAATTTTTTCGATTCCCTGTTCTTCGTCTCCCATCTGGAAGCATTCCCCCATTACTTCAACATGGGGTTCAAGGGTAATCATTTCCTTTGCAAGGTCTTGAAATTCTTTCAGAGTCAGAATTTTATCCATTTCATTATACCTGTCTGGTTAGCTGTAAAGAGAAGACTGAATACATATTTTTATAAGCGATGCCAACGAATCTTTTTCAGGATAGAGTTTTATTATAAAGTGAACGAAATTTGATTGCTGGTTGATTGAAAGTGAGATCCTGGACCATACCATTGTTTACGTCTTTGTTAATTTACACATTTCGTACTCAGTTGTGTTTGCATTGAATCATGGTTTGCTTTAACTTTAATATAGAATATTTTAGTCACCGGAACTATTGCGGAGTTTGAATGCTGATTGGCTCATACCTCAGGAGTGCACTGCTGGCCTGCGTGTTGCTTATTTCATTATGTGTCAATGCACGTGCGGATAAAGTTGTGTACCTGAGTTCTATTGAATGGCCGCCATACACAGGGCAGTTTCTGAATAATCAAGGAGAGAGTTCCAAACTCGTCCGTGCCGCTTTCGCCATGATGGGCTATAAGGTTGAAATTATTTTTGTCCCGTGGAAGCGGGCTATGCGCATGGCTGACACCGATATGCAGGTGGCTGGTTTTTTCCCCGAATACTATTCAGAGGAGCGGGCGGAAAAGTATATTTTTTCGGCCCCTTTCGGATGCAGTCCGGTCGGCTTGCTGATGCAGCGGGACAAACCTTTGGAATGGAAGTCGGTAGATGATCTTTCCGGCCACAGAATTGGTTTTGTGTCGGGGTACGTAAATACCCTTGAGTTGGATTTGGCCATAGCCAACGGCACAATTACCGCTGATTATGCTCCTTATGATGAAAGCAATATTCTCAAGGTGGCGACAGGGAGGATCCGGGCTGCGGTGATTGACCCGCATGTCTACAGGTATCTGGCGCAAACATCCCCGAAGGTTAAAAAATACAGTGACAGACTTGAAGTGCATCCTGATAATTTCGGTGTCAACGAGCTGTATATCGCTTTCAGGCGGGATAGAAACGGAGAAAATTATGCCCGCATTTTTAATGAAGGTCTTGAAAAAATAAGGGGAAGTGAAGGCATGGTCCCTTGCAAAGATTCAGGGCATTAGGCTTACCGGCAAAAATTGAATAGTCAGCCTGCTATATCAACAGGCTGGCTTGAAGTTTAAACGCAGCAGGAGTAAGCAAAGGGAATACATTATATAATCCCACCTGAGAAAGGAGCCTGCTAATGTCCCAGTCCTGTTTCAGTCCTTCTTCCATTGAAAAGTGCGTCCTGCATTTTCTTTCTTTGACTCTTGAAAAAAACACACCTGATAATAAAAAGCTGACAGTTTTCTGCGGCAGCGAGAAACTTGTTTTTCGTGAATTGAACATTGTTCAGGAGCGCGGGAGCCTGCCGTTACTGGAACTTTTTTTTGATGCTGGCGAAAGTGTTATTAAAGTCGAGCTGTTCGGGCATATTTCACCTGTAAAGTTCTACCGGTTCGAAATGTATGACAATGGCCGGCTTATTTCCGGACACTGTTTTACTGATCCCGGCCAGCTTTATCATCCGGATGTTTACGGACAGATGATTGATCTTTTTCCCACTGATGTGGATTCACGTGCACTGTTGCTTAGTCTTTATTTATGGAGATCCTGCACCGGTCTGTCTGGATTGTGTCCCGATGACTTAAAAAAATATTTTTCCAAAATGAAGTCAGTGTCCCGCTATGAGTGGATTAATGATTATGTTTTTTGTCAGGATGATAAAATACATGAAAAATGGACTGTGAAAAATATGGATGGCATGGAGAAATCAAGTTCTTTGTATGTTATTCTCAATAACGGAGTTATAACCGGGGTTGTGCAATAAATGAGTGAACATTATATGCATTTAAAATAATGGGTATTGCATTGTAAGTGTGTTTGTATTTAGTGTATAATTGTGTCAGGTTCTGTGCTTTTGTGTAGAAACTTGACTAAAGTGCATCCTGCGGTTAAATCAGCCCCTCGTTAATAATAAGGGGTTGTCCGTGGGAAAATTAAATTGGCTTGGGGAATTCAGTGATGGCACTCTTGAAAGGGCTTTTCAGCTTGACAAATGGCCTACTGCCAGAAGCAGGCTTTTGGTGCTCTATGTATTCATTATCGCCGCATATATCGTCAGTATAAGTACTGATTTCTATGATCTGGGATCTGGTGCAGGATTTAACCAGATGTTTGCTGCCAGAACCGGAGTCAGCTGTTTATGTGTCATGGCGTTCATTCTGCTGCTGCAAAACAGGATCAGGATGAACCTGCAGTACTCCGTAATGTCAATGTGTATGTGCGGCTACACCATTGTCGAGTCTCTGGAGCTCATGATCAAGTATGCCGATATCGGTTCGCTCAGTGTTCCAACTGCCGTTTTTATGGTTCTGGCCTATTATGTCCTTCTGCCTCCCCGGGTGATGCCTTCCCTCATTGCCGGAACCATCGGTTCTGTTTTCTATCTCTTTTCGTTGAGTACGGTTGTCCCGCTGACAAGCGGGACTTTCATGAATTGCGCAGTATATTTTTTTCTGGCGAACAGTTTCGGACTTTTTTTTCTGAGCTCATTCGGTATTTCCTTGAGGCGCGAGTATGAGGCTCATCATGAATTGAAAAAACTGGTTGAATATGACGAGCTTACCGGTGCATGCAGCAGACGGCGCGTACTGGAAGCCGGCGAAGAACTTTTCAAGTCATCGGTCAGGTTCAATAACCGTATGGCTGTACTGATGATGGATATAGACCATTTTAAAAGCGTCAATGACGACTACGGTCATCACACCGGTGATGAAGTTTTGCGGGAGACAGCTCAGAGGTGTGGAAGTGTGCTTCGTGAGGTTGATCATTTCGGACGTCTAGGCGGAGAAGAATTCGTCATTCTTCTTCCTCACTCCGGCCTGCATCAGGCCATAAGTGTTGCGGAGAGACTGCGTAGAAAGGTAAGTGAATCAGAGTTTGTTATTGACGGGAAAAAGCTGCCCGTCAGTGTCAGCATCGGAGTTACGGAGCTTCGTTCCCACAGGAATTTCTCAGACCTGCTTCAGGATGCGGACGAACAGCTCTACCGGGCCAAGAAGTGCGGTCGCAATCAGGTCTGTCCTGTTCAACTCCGCATCCTTGAATGTGGATGTCCCTGATTTTTAGAAGTTAACCTCTCTTCTCAATGATTATAAAATAAAGCCCACAATATCCATGAATGATATTGTGGGCTTTTCTTTTTTGATTCACCTGAAAGTACCAGCGGGGCAGAACTGCCGTAACAGCTATCTTGTAAGCTTGCGGTACTTGATGCGGTGGGGCTGGTCAGCTTCCTTGCCGAGTCTCTTTCTGCGGTCCTCTTCATATTCGGAATAGGAACCTTCGTAGTAGTAGACTGAAGAATCGCCTTCGAAAGCGAGAATATGAGTGGCAATCCTGTCCAGAAACCAGCGGTCATGGGAGATAACCAGTACGCATCCGCCGAAGTTGTTCAGTCCTTCTTCAAGGGCCCGCATGGTATTCACATCAAGATCGTTGGTAGGTTCGTCAAGAAGCAGTACGTTGCCGCCTTCCTGAAGCATGAGCGCAAGATGAACGCGGTTACGTTCACCACCGGAAAGAACTTTGCACTTTTTCTGCTGCTCAGAGCCGGTCAGGTTGAACTTGCCCACATAGGCTCGCGCGTTGATTTCCCGGTCGCCGAGTTTGACGAATTCATTCCCGCCGGAAATAACCTCATAAACGGTTTTCTCAGGGTCGAGAGCATCGCGGTGCTGATCAACATGGGTCACCTGAACAGTTTCGCCAACAATCACTTCCCCGGCATCTGGCTGTTCCTGACCTGAAATCATTTTGAACATGGTGGTTTTACCGGCTCCGTTAGGGCCGATGATGCCTACAATGGCTCCCGCCGGAATCATGAAACTGGCGTCTTCAAGCAGAAGTTTTTCTCCGGCCTGTTTGTTTACATTCTTGAACTCTATGACCTGCTTGCCGAGTCTTGGTCCCGGAGGAATATAGAGCTCAAGTTCCTTTGTGTATTCATCATTGTGCTGGTTGGCCAGATCATCGTATGCCTTGATGCGTGCTTTGCTCTTGGCATGTCTGCCCTTGGGGGACATGCGTATCCATTCAAGCTCCCGGGCAAGGGTCTTGCGGCGCTTGTCATCAGCTTTCGCTTCGTTTGCAAGGCGTTTTTCCTTCTGTTCAAGCCATGAGGAGTAGTTGCCTTTCCAGGGAATGCCCCGGCCTCGGTCCAGTTCGAGTATCCAGCCCGCAACATTATCGAGAAAGTAACGGTCATGGGTTACCGCGATAATGGTTCCTGCATAGTTCTGAAGGTGTCTCTCAAGCCATGAAACGGATTCAGCATCAAGGTGGTTTGTAGGCTCGTCAAGAAGCAGAATGTCGGGCTCCTGCAACAGCAGGCGGCAAAGTGCTACACGACGTTTTTCACCACCGGAAATCACGGACACTGGTGTGTCTCCGGGGGGGCAGCGCAGTGCGTCCATGGCCATTTCCAGACGTGAATCCAGATCCCATGCTCCGCAGTTATCCATTTTTTCCTGAACCTTTGCCTGGCGCTCCAGAAGAGCGTCCATTTCATCAGGTTCCATTGGCTCGGCGAATTTTGCGTTGATTTCATTGAATTCGTCTAAAAGCGCAACAGTATCCGCCACGCCTTCTTCAACTACTTCACGCACAGTTCTGGTTTCGTCTACCAGAGGCTCCTGTTCAAGGTAGCCGATAGTGTAGCCGGGAGAAATATGGGTCTCGCCGTCAAAGCGGTCATCTACACCTGCAAGAATTTTAAGAAGTGAACTTTTACCGGAACCGTTGAGTCCCAGTACGCCGATTTTAGCTCCATAAAAATATGAGAGGGAAATGTCCTTGAGAATCGGCTTCTTGTCATAAAATTTACTTACCCTGACCATTGAGTAAATGATCTTATCAGGTTCGTTGCTCATCCTTATTACCTCATTTGATTATATGCGATTGGTATGGACATGGTTTTGGCAGAAAAACGTGAGTCAGGCAACGTTTGAATTATGGGAGGACCGGATGAAAATTGTCAGGTTGTATTCTCCGTTGTAATAAATACTACATTTATGTTACATGTTAAATAGGGAAAACCATAGGAACGGGCTGTAATTTTAAAACAGGAGTTGTGGGGAAAGCTATGAAGGTTAAAAGTATCAACACGGTGGTTATTGTGGTGGTGTTTATCCTGATCACCCTGACCATATCAGTGAGTGTCATATGGGTTTCAGGAGACACTTACAAGGCTGTTTTCAAGGAACAGAAAAACGCTATGGAGAATATGGTGGATCAGTCCATCAGTGCTTTGGACCTTTATATGTCGCAGACGGCAAGCACAGTAAAACTGCTTGCAACGGATAAAGCCAGTGTTGATGCACTTGCGCATGGGGATACTTCCGCCGCTGACAGTCTTTTCAAATCCTTGATAGGTTCTTCCGACAATTACTGGGCTGCATTCCTTTTTGACACTGAAGGTAAGGTCGTTACCGGCTACAATGCTAAAGGTACCGATATGAAAGGGGCTGACCGCTCTTCACGCGGCTATGTGAAAAAAATACTTTCAGGCACGGATTTTTATATTGCAGATCAGATTCTAAAGTCTAAGAGCGGAGGCGGAATTCTTATTTTTGCCATCGCCAAGGCTGTCCGGGATTCAAACGGGAAAATAATAGGTGGTGTGGGGGTGTTTCCTAAGTGGGAAGTCTTTACCAGGGAATTTATTGATCCTTTCCGTGTGGGGAAGGAGGGGTACAGTTTCATGATGGATTCAAGAGGAACGGTTATTGCCCATGCCGTGGATAAAGATTTATACTTGGAAGATGTTTCAAAGTTTGAATTTGTTAAAACTGTACTCGCAGAGAAAAACGGCGGTACCGCTTATGAATGGAAAGGCCGTGAAAAGTACATGCAGTTCAAGACATTCCCAACTACTGGATGGGTTGTAGTTGTCAGCGCTTATGAAACGGACCTGACCTCTGCGGCTATAAACCAGAGAAATGTCCTATTAGTCGGTGGCGCTGTACTTGTGCTGGTCTTGAGCGCAATTATGGTGTTGATGATCAAGCGGTTGGTCGTAAAGCCTGTTGAAAGCATACTTGCATACTCGACAGAAATTGCGTCTGGTAATCTTCGGGCGGAACTTCAGGGCACATTCCGTTATGAGTTTGAATCCTTATCTGAACAGATCAATCATATGGTTGATGAGCTCAAGAACAAGCTCGGTTTTTCTGAAGGGGTTCTTAACGGTTTGACTGTCCCCTGCGGAATTGTTGATCCTCAGGGTAATATGGCCTGGGCTAACTCTAAAATCTGTGAGCTTATTTCAAGTCGTTACAGTCCTGATCAGTTGGCCGGAGTTCCGGCAGGTGAATTTTTTTTCGGAGATCCGTCCAAGAAGACTATGTCGTATGAAGCAATGCGGCAGGGTAAGATGCTGGAGAAGGAGACCGAGTACAGGACGCATAAAGGGGATATCAAGCACGTGTTCGTAACCACCACCCCTTTCCACGATATGGATGGCAATATGCTTGGTGCTGTCACGATGTGGATTGATATGACTGACATTAAAGAGCAGGCCGCCGAAATTGAAAAGCAGAACGAGCGCATCACTCTGGCCGCTGCTAAAGCTGAGGAAATCTCTCAGAATCTGTCCAGTGCCGCCGAGGAACTTTCTGCCCAGATTGAGCAGTCCTCTCGTGGAGCTCAGGAACAGCGGGACAGGCTGTCCGAAACCTCGACCGCAATGGAAGAGATGAACGCAACAGTCCTTGAAGTTGCTGCCAATGCCGGAACCGCGGCTGAAGATTCCACCAGTGCACGTGATAAAGCCCGTAACGGAGAGCAACTGGTTCGTCAGATGATTGATGCGGCTGATGGAGTCAGGGCTCAGGCGGACGGTTTGAAAATATCCATGGAGCAACTCGGTGTGGAGGCTTCTGAAATAGGAAAAGTGTTAGGAGTGATCAACGATATTGCAGATCAGACCAACCTGCTTGCCCTTAATGCCGCCATTGAGGCCGCAAGGGCCGGCGAAGCCGGGCGCGGTTTTGCGGTTGTAGCTGATGAAGTGAGAAAACTGGCCGAAAATACCATGTCGGCTACCGGCGAGGTCGGTAACGCCATAACAAAGATTCAGGATATGACCCGCCGCAACATTTCCGCCACCGAGGAAGCTGCCAGTTCTGCCCACCGCAGCAGTGAAATCGCCAATGAGTCCGGACAGACTCTGGCTGAAATTGTGAAGCTGGTTGTTAACGCCGCTGATCAGGTCCGGGCGATTGCCACGGCAGCGGAGGAGCAGTCGGCAACAAGTGAAGAAATCAACAGGTCCACAGAGGATATCAGCCGGATATCACTTGAAACGTCACAGGTAATGACTGAATCGGCCAAAGCTGTTCACGAAGTTGCCACAATGGCTGCTAAGCTCAATTCAGTTATAGAAGACATTCAGTCGGACTGATTTGTTCAAAATTAAATCTGAATGAGCTTTTTGAGGCCAGCGATAACGATGTGGGTGAGCAAGACAATAATTACCGCAACTTGTGACCAAGTTAGCTTACCGTTGAAGTGAGTTCTTCTGATACTTTGAAAAACCGCGCGCGATAATTTTCGCGGGACAGCGTTTACTAAATCAGCACCTGAAGCGGCTCTTTGCTCTTTAAAGACGCAAAGAGCCGCTATTTATTGTTCCTTATGAAAATTTAATTGCTCTTGCATGCCTTGAGATGCGTGTATAATATTACGCGATAAATGGAGAAAATGATGAATGAAAATCAGAAATCAGAATTGAAAAATAAAATCATTGAAGAGATTGGAAATCTTAAAATTCTTGTGGAAGGACTTAAAGATACAGTAGAGCCGGTAGCTCCGGATGTTGCAATAGGCAGGCTTTCCCGGCTTGATACCATGCTCAATCAGGGAATAAACAAGAATTCAATAGCCCAGTCCAAAGACCGAATCCTTAAACTTGAGGGAGCATTGGTCCGGCTTGGAGAAGATCCTTTTTTCGGTGAATGCGAAGAATGCGGAGAAGAGATTTCATTTGCCCGTCTCTTGGCGCTGCCGGAAAGCAGGTTGTGCATCAACTGTGCAGAATAATATGGAGAGTATAAAGTGGGAATTGCATCTGATCTGGTAATCCTGATCCTCGCCGGAATGATGGGCGGGATGATTGCCCGGCTACTCCGGCAGCCATTGCTGCTGGGGTATATCATTGCCGGGGTGCTTGTAGGTCCTTATACCGGAGGTATAACCATAAGCAGCGTTCATGACATCGAACTGCTGGCTGAAATCGGCGTGGCTCTGCTGCTTTTTACGCTCGGTATCGAATTTTCAATCAACGAGTTGAAGCCGGTCCGTAATGTTGCGCTGATAGGTACTCCTCTGCAGATTGTGCTGACTATGTTGTTCGGTTACGGGGTTGGCTCGCTGATGGGCTGGGATTCGCAGATTTCTCTGTGGTTCGGTGCTTTCCTTTCTCTCTCCAGTACCATGGTTGTTCTTAAGACCCTTGAAAGCAGGGGGCTGGTAGGAACCCTTTCAAGCAGGGTGATGCTCGGCATGTTGGTTGTGCAGGACATAGCCATTGTGCCGATGCTGATCATCATGCCTCAGGTCGGGACAGAATCTTTCGGGCTTAATGATCTTGCTTTTGCGGGCGTTAAGACAGTGCTTTTCCTCGCGACCATGTTTCTTCTCGGAACACGGGTGATTCCAAGGATTATGAAAATTGTGGCCGGCTGGAATTCCCGAGAATTGTTTATGCTCACCTGTGCCGCCATTGGTCTGGGGGTCGGATTTGCCACCCATGAACTGGGGCTGTCCTTTGCCTTCGGAGCATTTGTCGCCGGTATGGTGCTGAGTGAATCCCGTTATGCGTATCAGGCGCTGAGTGACATCCTTCCGCTTCGGGATATTTTCAGTATGATCTTTTTCGCTTCGGTGGGAATGCTTATTGACCCCTTTTATGTGTGGGAAAACCTGCCTGTTATTACAGCTCTGGCCTTATCTATCCTGCTCGGTAAAGGGGTGATCTTCGGCACTGTGTCCTGGATTTTTCGCTATCGCAATGTCATTCCCCTTGCTCTCGGGTTTGGCATGTTTCAGGTGGGTGAACTTTCATTTCTGCTTTTGCAGCAGGGAGTGGATTCAGGTTCATTTCCAAGGGAGTATTTTCCTCTGTTCATGGGGGCCGGAATAATGACCATGCTCATGACACCTTTCATGGCTTCATTGACCGGACCCATATACAATTACCTGCAACGCAGGAGCAGTTCCGATCCTGTACAGACAAAGAATCTCCCGGATTCCGAACTTGAAGGGCATGTGGTTATTCTTGGTTATGGCAGGTTCGGCTCGTATGTTGCCGGAACTCTTAAGGAACTGGATATGCCGCATGTCACAATTGAACTCAATGCCAATAAAGTAGAGCGTGCGGCGGAGGAAGGGGAGTCGGTTATTTATGGTGATGCCCAGCAGGAGATTGTACTCGAAGCGGCCCGGGTATCCCATGCCAGATCAGTTATCATGACTATTCCTTCCGTAAACGGCTCCTCGGCGGTGATCAGGAAAATCCGCCATCTTGCCCCGGATGTCCCGGTGACAGCTCTATCCAGAAACCCGGAACATCTTGAGGTGCTGGACCGCTTGAATGTGCACCACATTATCATGCCGGAGTTTGAATGCGGACTCGAAATGGTACGCCGCACCTTGTGTGAATTCTGTCTTCCGCCTGATGAAATTCAAAATGTAATGGATTCCATGCGCCGGGAAAGGTATACCACTTCGGTGGAAGAGAACCATCCCAAGTTTGCCCAGCTCGCCAGATTGGGCAAGGCCGCTGATTCAATCGGTCTGCACTGGGTTACGGTGGAGAAGGATTCAGAAGTTTCCGGGCGTTCTCTTTCCGGAAGTAAAATCCGGACAGTAACGGGAGTTTCCGTAGTCGGAGTTCTTCGGGGAGATGATTTCACTCTTAATCCCGAAGGTGATTACAGGTTCGAGGCGGGGGACATTGTCGGGGTGCTTGGTAAGAAGGATAATGTCAGAAGATTTAAATCGTTTGCCGGAGCAGAGAATAAAGAGTTATGCGCAATTTAGTTTTTATAGTATTTATGGTCCTTATTTCCACTGCCGGATGTGCCGGATCAATAGTCCCGGTTCCACAGGGGCTGCCTGAATCCCTTTCTCCGGGGGATAATCCCGTTGATATTCTTTCCTGTTTTGAGGGAGTTCCTTATCGCGGCGATGGGGCCGTAAACAGGTATGGGGAATATACCCTTTTTGCCACTCCGGAGATTCGGTTCGATGAACCGGGACTTAATTGCAGCGGTTTCACTGTTGCCGCGTCCCGTTATCTGTTCGACCGCAACCTGTATTTGAATGACATGACCATAGACAGGCTCGGTGACAGCGGAAAGGACTCTCCCTATGGGCAGGACTGGGATTTCGGTTATGATCTGGTTTTGAATGTAACGGAAGGAATGGAGCGCAGCGTGCTTCTGCCTTTCGGGAAAAAGGCTCAGATCGATGGCAGCAACGGAAATTCACTTAGGGGGTTTCAACTGCATGACCGTGCGGCATGGAAGGATATTATGTCCCGCATGGAAGCCGGGAAAGTTTACCTGTTCTCTATGAGCAAGCCGGTCAGTTTTAAGAAGTACAGGTTACTTCATTATCATGTCGGACTGATTGTTCCCGATGGCAAAGGACATATATGGCTCTGTCACGCGACAACAAAAGGCGGGGTCAATAAGTCCGATATAACCGATAAGGCGAAGCTTGAAAGAATAATTGAAGCAAATCCCGATACCCATCTGGGGCCTCGTAAAATACTGATAATCGAAGTTCCTTCCCGGGCAGGGGGAGTTTCAGTCCTGAAATCCATTGCCAACTGAGGAGAGAATGATGATAGCTGAAAATGCTGCTTTTGCTCTGGGACTGACTTTATTTGCGGGACTTTCCACTGGTATCGGTTCTGCTCTGGCCTTTTTTGCCAAACAGACCAATACCCGTTTTTTGTCGCTCGCTCTTGGATTCTCGGCCGGGGTGATGATTTATGTTTCGTTTATGGAGATTATGGTTAAAGCCCGTCAAGCATTGCAGTCTGATCTCGGAAATGTTGCCGGAACCTGGGTTTCTGTGATTTCTTTTTTTGGGGGGATTGCACTGATTGCATTGATTGATAAATGGGTTCCATCTTATGAAAACCCGCATGAAATGCATCGGGTAGAGGACATGACTCCCAAAAAAGCTGAAGAGGCTATTGAGTCCGGTGAAATGCCTGATCTTGGAAACGGGCTTGAAACTGAAGAGGGGCGCAGAAAACTTCATAGGATGGGAGTTATGGCAGCTCTTGCGATTGGTATCCATAACTTTCCTGAAGGTCTGGCGACATTTACCGCAGCACTCAGTGACCCCAGTCTCGGTATTGCAATCGCGGTTGCAATTGCTATCCATAACATCCCGGAAGGAATAGCTGTTTCGGTCCCTATTTATTATGCAACTGGCAGTAAGAAGAAGGCATTCTTCTATTCATTTACATCAGGGCTTGCCGAACCTGTAGGGGCTCTGGTCGGATATGTCCTGCTCATGCCTTTCATGTCAGATACTGTCTTCGGGGTTATATTTGCCGGTGTAGCCGGAATTATGGTCTTCATTTCACTTGATGAACTTCTTCCTGCGGCGGAGGAGTACGGTGAGCACCATATGTCCATCTACGGACTTATTGCCGGTATGGCCGTGATGGCCGTCTCTTTGCTGTTGTTCCTGTAGGGTTGGATCGCTTGTCTTGTTCGTTGCCGGCCTTTGTTTAGGGTTTTGTTGTCTCTGGGACTTGGTGGTATTATCATATATCGGAGTCTTGAATTTCCGGAAGTGACAGTTGAAGCTGATTTTGCAGATGTGATAATGGAATAGTAAATAAAATTAACTGGCGGATTGTTCAACAGGAGTTCAAATGGCTAAAAGAAATATAGGTGTCCAGGGGTTCACCATGCCGATGCCTCAGGCGATTCTGGGCAGCAGGTATGAGGGACGTAATAATTTTATGGCTCTGGCCTGGGTTTCAAGGGTTAACTATAATCCCGCATTGATGATGATCTCTGTAGGCAAGCGGCATTTTTCCAATACCGCTATCAAGGCCAGTGGCGAATTCAGTGTGAACATCCCTTCGGTTGATCTGGTAGAGGTTACTGATTTTGTGGGGCTTGTTTCCGGCAGCAAGCTGGATAAGTCCGGTCTTTTTGAGGTGGAAGAAGGCGAGCTTGAAAATGCTCCGGTAATCAGTAAATGTCCGGTATCTATAGAGTGCAAAGTCTTTGACTCCATGGAACTCCCCAATGACACCCTTTTCGTGGGGGAAGTTGTCGCCACATGGTGCGAAGAGGAGGTCCTTGTGGATGATGTTCCGGATATCAAAAAGGTTAATCCGTTCATGCTGACCATGCCTGATAACCGTTACTGGGATGTGGGAAACTGTGTTGGTCGTGCATGGCATGATGGGAAAAAATTAAAGTAGTCTTTTCAAAATGCCGGCAATGATATGTACTATAGCCGGAGTATGAATTGAAAACAAAAATCCCGTAATATTGGTCTCGATATTACGGGATTTTTTGTTCTGCTTTGAGATTACATCAGGCAAGGGCGCTGAAAAAGCGTGAATTATCGCATGTAATGTTTATAGCAAGCGATTGCATTCATGGCAAAAAGTGATGTTGTAACTTCACTTCCCACTATGATTCTTGTGGGATGCCTGACCATTGTCCATTCGTAGGCTTTATATGGATGTTTGAAACACCCCTCTCCAAGGTGCTCGTGAAGAATTTTGATTCCTCTTTCGATCAGTCCGTCGCCCCGCTGTGGATAACGCAGCAGGCAGAGAGTAGCCACCGCAAGGGATGCGTCAAACGGATTAAGTGTTGCTCCCAGCATGTCGTACTTGCAGTAGTTTATGGCTGCAAATCTTATCTGCTCAATTTTCCCTTCCGGGTCTATCAGTTCACGTTCATCTTTAGGGATAGTCAACCATGTATCGTAAAGCCGACCGGCATAGCTTACGTAAATCTCCGGCAGGTAGAATCTTACCGCGCTGTCATATTTGAAATTGCCGCTGATAAAGGCATTATGGTGAAAAGTAAGGAACCGTTTCACGGTTTCCAGATTATCACCTTCAAGTGCCTTCCACTGGTAGCGGTTGACCAGTATGGAATCGAGAATGTCCATGTTGTGGCCCGGGCATATTTCATTACCAAGTGTTTCACGGATAATCCGTCCGTCTTTTTTATGGAAGGGCTTATCAAACCAGAGTGGCACGGACCCGAAATAATCGAGGGGGCGGGTCATGGTGATTGTAGGCGGATTTGTATCGTATCCACTTCCAATCTGATACTCGTTAATGATTTCAACCCAAGGGAAATCGAGAAAATCTTCAGCCTTTTTCAGAAGATCTCTGTCACAGTCAATATTCTTCTTCTCCACCAGATCAAGCCATTTACGTGACATTGCCAGTGCAAGAAAGGTGGTGTCCACATCCGGGACATAATCATCGAAGCCCAGTTCTTTTTTGGCTTTCCAGTCACGGGGCTTCATGTTGCAGAGCGGGGTCCCGTTTTCATCCTTGGGCAGGCAGGTTATGGCTGGGTGTCTGATGCCCGAACTAGGCGCCATCAGCCATTCCATGCTGGTTACAATCAGAAAATGGAGAATGGACTCCATCATTTCCTTAAGTTTTGTCTGCTCCGTGTCAGGCAGTTCTTCCAGAATGTAGAGGTTGTAAATCTGTTCCCAGAAAATATCGTCATAAAAGCCTGTCCGGTGAGTGATCCATGAAACTCTCATGGAAAGCGGTTCGGCTATGCCTTTCCATGGACGTCGGAAAATTTTCAAAGCCAGCGGATTGGCGTGCAGGAAGCAGCGCATGAGTCCGAAAAGCAGGTTGATATTCTTAAATTCATGGGATCCCAGACCGATCATGATGTTCATGAAATTTTCACCATCACAAATGGAGTCTCCGGGCAAAAGGACCTGTGCGGAAACAGGAAAATATGGGTCTTTGGGATTTTTATCCCAGACCCGTATAATATCTTTAAGCACTTCATCCAGCACTTCGTTGATTTCGGAATCGTTAATACGCGGCGGGCGTGTATCAGCCGCATGGCGAATCCGCCACTGGGGATCTTTAACCCGGTTGAGCAGATTTGCCAGAGGTTCGAAGGTATTTTCTATCCATTCCCTATCCTGCCAGTTTTCATAACTTGCCTGCATGGCCGCGGACATCATGGATTGATAGGGCCCTACTTTTTCTTTTGGGATGGAAGGGTGGGTACACCAGCGCAGGATAAAATGCTTAAGCAGGGGGTTGCCGAACAGTTTTTTATAAAGCTTACGCAGGTTCTCGCCCGGTTCGCCGACTTTACCGCTTTTCAAAATCGGATCATCACAAATATCGTATACAGAAGCGAATTTCACTTGAACTCCTAAAGTTGTCTGGGCTCCGGCGGCCTCTTTTAAATTGTTAAAAAATTCCTATCAAAGTGGGGGCTGCCTTGCAATCCGTTCGGTCAGGATGTACTGTCCCTTAGATCCCTTGAGAAGGGCTCTAATGATACGATGATGATATGATAAAGTGTAATTTTTACACATTGTTATGATTTGACAGATGATCAGTTTATCAGGACGTGATCAAGACGGGGATGAACGGAAACCATGGAAAGATTTATAGCCGACCTGCATATCCATTCAAGATTTTCGCGTGCCACCAGTAAATCTTTGAGCCCCCGGCTGCTGGCCGCATGGGCCCGGATAAAAGGCATAGATGTCATAGGAACGGGCGATTTTACTCATCCCGAATGGGTGGCTGAGATTGAAGAGCAACTGGTTGATGACGGGTCAGGACTGTTTTCCCTCAAGGAGCCGGAAGGTCTGGAGAATGAGGTTGACTGGGTAGACGGCCCTTTTGCAGGGCAGACACGGTTCATGCTCCAGGCGGAAATAAGTTCTATTTACAAAAGACTTGGCAAAACCCGAAAGGTCCACAACCTGATTTACATGCCGGACCTTGAATCCGTGAAGAAGTTCAACGCCAAACTGGACGCAATCGGCAATCTCAAATCAGACGGCAGACCCATCCTCGGTCTGGACAGCAGAGACCTTCTCGAAATAGTCCTTGAAACAAATGATAAAGCCTTCCTAGTTCCCGCCCACATCTGGACTCCTTGGTTCTCCCTTTTCGGATCAAAATCAGGATTTGATACTGTTGAAGAATGTTACGGAGATCTTTCTTCAGAAATATTTGCCATGGAAACAGGTCTTTCGTCCGACCCGGAGATGAACTGGCTTATTTCCGCTCTTGATAAATACCGGATGATTTCCAATTCAGACGCACATTCCGGAGAAAACCTCGGGCGTGAGGCAAATATTTTCAGCGGAGATCTTTCCTACGAAGGTATATACCGGGCTTTGCGCGGCGAGGGGTTGGGACATAAATTTATGGGAACCATCGAGTTTTTTCCCGAAGAGGGGAAATACCATATGGATGGTCACCGCAAGTGCGGAGTTGTTCTTGATCCGAAGGAAGCTTCCATGCGGGGAGGAATCTGTCCCGCCTGCGGCAAACCCCTGACCCGCGGAGTTTATTCCCGTGTCATGGAGCTGGCGGATCGTGACGATCCGGTGCATCCTTCGGGGCAGCCGGGGTTTGCTTCTCTGGTCCCCCTTAAGGAGCTTATCTCAGAAGTGGTCGGGACCGGGCCCAAGACCAAGAAAGTTCTTGGGGTGTACGCTCCGCTTATCAAGGAATTCGGTTCAGAGTTTTCAATTCTTCAGCATGTTCCTGTCGAGGACCTGAAAAAACACAACGAACATCTTGCTGAAGGCATACGCAGGATGCGCGAGGGGCAGGTCATACGTAATTCCGGATTTGACGGCCAGTACGGAACAATTTCTGTTTTCAGCGCTCAGGAACGGGATGAGATTGTAAACGGCGTGAAGCTCGTTGTGGTGCGGAAAGAGAAAGGTGATCTCGACAGGGCTAAGCCGGGCATCGAGATTCGTAAGGAGTCCGAAGAAAAAGAGGAGCCGCAGGTCGTCAGGTTTAACAAGTCGCAGAAATCAGCAATTGCTGCCGGACCTGCACCGGTTCTGGTCATAGCCGGGCCGGGAACAGGTAAGACGCAGACCCTCATGGGCAGGATCAAACACCTTCTGGAGAGGGGGACCCGGGCCCGGAGAATTCTTGCACTGACCTTTACCCGCAAAGCCGCTGAGGAAATGAACGAGCGCATGAAAAGTATTCTGGGCGAGGACGAGGTCCTGCCGCGTGCTGACACGCTGCATGCGCTTGCGCTGGAATACTGGCAGTCCGCTTTTGACGACGCCCCCATAATACTGAATGAAGAAGGGGCAAGAAAAGTTTTCGCGCGGGCAAACCCGCAGCTAACGGGAACCAAACTTAAAAATGCTTGGGCAACAATCAATCTTTCAAGAGAAACCCTTGAACGTCTTGAAGGAGAAGCGGCTGATATCTATACAGCATATGCATCACAGAAAGATCAGTACAATCTGGTGGATTACACCGATCTTCTGGAGTTCTGGGTTGAGGAACTCAAATCTGATCATTACGTAAGAACTTTCACTCATGTGCTGGTTGATGAGGTTCAGGACCTTTCTCCCCTGCAGCTTGCTATTGTACACCGCCTTGGAGGAGATGACGGAGAAGGGATTTTTGCGATTGGAGATCCTGATCAGTCCATCTATGGATTTCGGGGGGCTGCCGGAGATGTTGCAGGGAGACTGAAATCTTTCTGGGGAAATCTGATTGAAGTAACTCTTGAGGATAATTATCGATCCGCACAGGATATTCTGGATGCTTCAGCTTCAATCCTTGAGAATCCTGCAGAACTCAAAGCTCAAAGGGATTATGAGGCGGATTTACATCTTTTTACAGCTCCTGACAGTTCCCGTGAGGCATCATGGATCAGTGAGCGCATCAAGCAGTTGATCGGTTCCACAAGCCACAGTCTGGGTGATTCGTTCGGGCATGGTTCCATGAGCCCGGGGGATATTGCCGTTCTGGTCCGGTTCAAGGCGTTGATCGGACCGATTGAGGGTATGCTCAAAAGACAGGGCATTCCATGCAGTGTCCCCGAGGTGGAATCTTTCTGGCACGATTCTCGCGTTGAGGCTTTGCTGGCCGCGGCCCGGCGCATGCTGGGTTTTGCCGAAGAGGCCGATGATGAGGTGCCGGAAGTACCGGAAAAAATAGTAGCTCAGGGACCGGTCGGCCTTTCGGCATATCTTAACAATATGCCGCCTTTTGATCAGCTTTTTTGGGAAAGCAAGGCTTTCAGGGATATGTCCAGAGGGTATAGGGAGCATGGCGGATGGTCGGGACTCTTAAACTGGATTCACATGCAGAACGACCTTGATCAGGTCCGTAGAAAAGCGGAAAAAGTCCGTATTATGTCAATGCATGCGGCAAAGGGTCTGGAGTTTGAAGCTGTTTTTCTTGCCGGACTGGATGATGGAATAATGCCTTTTGCCGGAATAGATGTTTTAAGCGGGAATGTGACCGGAACTTCCGGATTGATTGACGAAAACGAAGAGCGCAGGCTTTTATATGTGGGAATGACCAGAGCAAGGAAAAAACTTTATCTTTCCCATGCGGCCAAGCGGCAGCTCTATGGAAAAACTTTGCGTCTACCGGTTTCGAGATTTTTGAAGGGATTGCCTGAATGTGTGAAGAGGTCTGCTATGGTCGCGCGCAAGGTGCAGAAAGAGAAGAAAATCAGTCTGCTTGATATGTAAACCCCTGCGGTTTTTTATTTGATAGGCTTTTGAAGTTACGCAACATATTTGACTCTAAAGTAAAAATACCCGGTAAAGCACTTTTTCATAAACCATGGACATTTTTCTGGCGGCAATGACGCTTAAGCCCACGCCCCTGAGACGACAGAAGACATGCAGCGGGTTAAGATAGTGCTGAAAAAAATTTCTTACTTTTCTCATTTTAACGCTCTCCGACATGATTAGATTGATTACTATTAACTTTAGCAATAAGTATGCCTCGTATTAAAAAGGTTTTTTAGCCAGTCCATTGTAGAAGTGATTACTTAAGTTATATTTGAAATATCTTTAAAGACGGAAAAAATGTCCATTTTTTTGAGTCATATTGACCCATCAATCAAGCTCGCTGCCCCTTCGTGGGTTATTCCCGGAACAGTTGCTGAAAACTGCCGCTATCTTGCAGGAAAAGTGGATGAGGTAGGTCTGCTTTTTTTTGAAACCGAGTCCTGTCTGAATTATTCAAGCACTGATCTGCCACAGAGCCTAGCGGATACGGATCTTTCATTTCATATTCATCACCCTCTTGACCTTCCATGGGATGAAGGAGGCGATACTGTTGCTGAAGTGGTCGGTTCTCTGATTGCAAAGGCTGCACATCTTGATCCGGTGTCTCATGTGATTCACCCGCCTGAATCAGGTTCGTATGCAGGTGCGCTCATTTCCAGTTTCAGGGAATCTTTGGACCGTTTTGATGTAGATCCTGAAATTCTCCTTTTTGAGAACATTCAGCACAACAGCCTTGGTGGACTTGTTGACCACATAAGAGATTGCGGTTTCAGAGTCTGTCTTGATCTGGGCCACATCCTCGCCTATGAACAGCAGGCTGTTCTTGATGAGAATCTTGCCGGGCTGGTCAAAATGCTGCATCTTAACGCCCCCGGTAGGGGAGGAAGGCATGAGAGCCTGCTTAAGTTGGATGATGCAGGACTGTTGTTGCTTGGAAGAATTATGGATAAACTGGAAAAATCGGGTACAATAACGATAGAAGTTTTTGAAGAAAAAGTTTTTTTTGAATCTTTATCATTCCTTAACGAATATTGTAGTTACAAATAAATGTGTACTTACCTTGTGAAAATTTTCTTGTGGTTGCAGTATGTGCGAAAAATAGAGTAGGAAGGGGAAAGTTTTTCCCGATTTTGTATTACTGTATTTGAGGAGAAAACTTGATTACATTTATACTTGGGGGCAATAAGTCGGGAAAATCAGACTATGCCCTTGATCTTTTTGCCGGATATTCCGGTAAGAAGTGCTTCATCGCTACCGGGAAAGCCCGTGATATGGCCTTCCGCAGGCAGATAATGGAGCATCGTAAAGAAAGGGACCCTTCAATTCCTGTGCTCGAATGCGGCCCGGACTTGCATGAGGTTCTATTGAGGGCTAAAAAGGATTATGACCACATTTTGGTGGACAGTCTGGATTTTTGGATGTTCTCATGCGCAGAGCATATGAACGGAAAACGAAATATCGGGGAGGTTGTCCGGCTTTTGTCTGATTGGGACGGTCCGGATGTTGTCCTGGTGTCGTGTGAAGTGGGCCTCGGCCCTGTGCCCATGACCCGTGAGCTCCGCGGCTTCGTGAGAAGCCTGGGATCACTCAACCGAAAAATTGCCGCGATAGCCGATAAGGCTTATCTGGTGGCTGCCGGGTTGCCCCTGGCCCTTAAGTAGTAATTATGGCTTATTTTAAACAGCTTGAAGACCGGCTGCAGGATCTGCTTGCCCTGTGCAACAAAGATGAAAGATGGCTGGTGGTGGTTAATGCCGACCCGGACTCCCTGGCTTCGGCCATGGCCTTTAAACGCATAATCGGACGCAGGGTTTCCGCTGTGGGGATTGCGCATATCAATGAGGTCAAACGGCTGGATAACCTGGCCATGATTCATTATCTGCGAATCCCGGCTCAGAGAATGATTCCGACTCTGGTGGCCCAGTATGACCGGTTTGCGATAATCGATTCACAGCCACATCACCACCCGGATTTTGATGATGTTAAATTTTCTGTTGTAATCGATCATCATCCTCATCCCGAGAAGCCTTACGAACCTGCTGAATTTACGGATATACGCCCTGAATACGGCGCGAACAGCACTATGCTGACCGAGTATCTGTATAATCTTGATATCCGTCCGGCCAAGCTTCTCGCGACAGCTCTTCTTTACGGTATCAAAACAGATACTCAGAGTTTCGAAAGGCCTTTCATTGATGATGACGTCAAGGCCTTCCGTTATCTGACCAAATATTCGGATATGAATCTCATCAAGCGTATTACCCGCAGCGAGATACATCCGGACTGGCTTAGATATTTTTCAAGGGCTTTTTACAATCTGCGCCGGATCGGGCCGGGGCTCTATTCCCATCTGGGTAAAGTTGAAAACCCCGATACCCTGGTTATTCTGGCTGATTTTTTCATGCGTGTGCATGGCGTTTCCTGGGATGTTGTATCCGGTATTTATCAGGAAACCCTTGTGGTCATTTTCCGCGGCGACGGTTTGCGAAAAGACATGGGGAAGATGGCTGCCAAACTTTTCGATGATATTGGCTCTGCCGGAGGGCACAAGGCCGCCGCCCGGGCTGAAATCAAACTTTCGGCTCTTGAAGGAGCTGATCCGGAAGCCTTTGTGGTCAAACAATTGACCAAGGGTAAAAAGAAAACCGTCAAAAGGATTTGATCTCAGACTGCTGATAAAAGCACCATTGGCGTCATCTTACGCCAGTGGTGTGTTTCGAGAATAATTGACTAACGTGTGTCTGACTCTGTTTTATACCGGCATTTTCTTAACAGCCGGGGATTTGTCTTTAGCCCCATTCCTCAGAAGGGTGTATGTTTAGTATGCTCGCCTGTATTTCGATGTAGAAATCAATTATTGACTGTGACTGTTGTTTTAGGTTGTCTCAGTTTTATTATATTTATATTGTTTAGCAAAAATTGACTTGAAGTTTTGTTGAAATAAATTTAATACATTGTCAGCTCAGGTCTTACAAAAGTTTAATGACGGTGTTAGGAAAGGATGATCTCCTCTCTGCGCAGACGGTCCCCATAAAATATGGGCCGCAAAAAGTCCGGGAGTGGGAATGGTTATTCTAAAGCCGCAGCAGGCTTCCAAAAGAAATGATTAGCGAGAGTAAAAATGTCACTTAAAGATAAATTGAATTTGCAGGGCGACCCTCTTTACCTGATTGACGGTTCGGCTTTTTTCTATCGTGGTTTCCATGCTTACCCTGATCTGAAGCGTTCGGACGGTTTTCCCACCAACGCGCTGTATATTGTCCTTCGAGTCCTGTTAAAGGTAATCAAGGAAGAAAAACCCAAATATATTGTGTTCATGCTTGATGGAAAAGGTAAGAATTTTCGCCATGAAC
Organism: Maridesulfovibrio salinus; assembly: GCF_055394525.1. Classification (NCBI taxonomy): domain Bacteria; kingdom Pseudomonadati; phylum Thermodesulfobacteriota; class Desulfovibrionia; order Desulfovibrionales; family Desulfovibrionaceae; genus Maridesulfovibrio; species Maridesulfovibrio salinus. The sequence goes on along the minus strand of NZ_AP042461.1, from coordinate 3,971,991 downwards.
TTTACGATCAGTACAAAGCGCAGCGGCCTCCGATGCCAGATGATTTAAGAGTTCAGATTGAGCCGCTCAAGGAAGCCATGGCCGTTCTCGGCGTGCCGCTGGTTGTTTCTGAGGGTGAAGAGGCGGATGATTGCATTGCTTCGCTCGCCAGACGTTACAAATCTGAACGTCCGGTTGTCATTCTGGGAGCTGATAAGGACCTCAGACAGTGCCTTGATGAAAATGTTTTCATGTGGGACCCGGCTGGAAGGAAAGAAAAAATTACATCCCTTGCTGACTTCAAAGAAGATACCGGACTGGAACCTGCTCAATGGGCGGATTTTCAGGCCCTAGTAGGTGACTCTGCTGATAATATCCCCGGAGTGCCCGGAGTGGGAAAAGTCACAGCTACAAAGCTGATGGCCCAGTATCCTACTCTTGAAGATATTCGTGATAATTTTGAACAGCTGCAACCTTCTTTGAAAAAGAAGATGAAGGATGAGCTGGAGAATATATTTATTTACCGTGAACTGACCAGACTTAAGGTCGACAGCTGCTCTGACCTGCACTTGAATAGCTTAAAAGTGAAGCCTGCAGATCCTGGTCAGGTTTCATCCTTTCTGGAAACCTACGAATTCAGATCTTTGGTCCGTGATGTCCGTAATGCCTTTCCCGCTGCTGCATCTAATAAAGCTCCTGCTCCCAAATCAAAAAAAAATGATTCAGGACAGCTTTCACTTTTCGGAGATGGGGCCCCTTCAAAGCCTGCCCCTGAAAGCAGGCTGGAGGTCAAAAAGGTCACCCTTGATGAACTCCCTGATTTCAGTGACGGAGAGGTGGGGATTGTTCGTGAAGGATCGACCTATTTTATCGGGTTTTCCGGTGAAGAATGGATGTGCCGTACTGAAGCAGCTCCATTGGTCGAAAAACTCCAGTCCGCCAGAATTATAGCGGTTGCAGACGTTAAGTCTTTCCTGCGTGCTGATCGCGGCTGGATGGAAATTCCGCTTGCACGCTGGTTTGACTTGAGTCTGGCTTCTTATCTTCTGAATCCCGAAGATAGAAATTACAGCTGGGACCGTCTTCGTTCGATGCTGTTCGCCGGTGAAGAGTTGCCGGACGCAGTGGACGAAGTTCACCCGGATGCTCAGGGAATGGCTGCCCTTGCTTTGATGCATGTGCTTCAGCCCCGTGTTCAGTCAGCAGGGCTTGACGAATTGATCACCAATCTTGAGACACCGTTAATTCCGGTTCTTGCCGAAATGGAAGAAGCCGGTATCACAATTAATCTGGATTCTTTTTCTGATTTTCTCAAAGAGGTCAGTGAGCGTGTTGAAGAGCTTACTAAAATTATTCATGAGCGTGCCGGGGAGCCCTTCAATATTCGTTCGAGCCAGCAGATGAGTAATATTCTGTTTGAAAAACTGGGATTGAAGCCCGGCGGAAAAACTCCCAAAGGAGCACTTTCCACTGCCAACTCGGTTCTTGAAAAGCTGCAGGACCAACATGAGATAATAAATGATATTCTGGAGTACCGTAAAATGGAGAAACTCCGCTCCACTTATCTGGAGCCTCTTCCCAAGCTGGTTAAGGAAGACGGAAGAATACATACTCATTTCAACCAGCTGGCAACTGCAACGGGAAGGCTTTCCAGTTCAGGGCCCAACCTGCAGAATATTCCCATACGCGGCGATCAGGGCAAGCGCATGAGAGCCTGTTTTACTGCCGGAGAGGGAATGCGTCTTGCCGCAGCTGACTATTCTCAGGTCGAACTGCGTGTTCTGGCCCACTTTTCCGGTGATCCGACACTGGTGTCCGCGTTTGAGCATGATGAGGACATTCATTCGCGGACAGCCGCGCTTCTTTTTGATAAAGAACCTGATGAGATCAGCCGTGATGAGCGTGGAAATGCAAAGACTATCAACTTCGGCCTTATTTACGGAATGGGGCCGCAGAAGTTGTCACGCGAACTTGGTATAAAAGTTAATGATGCCAAGGAATTTATCGCAAGGTATTTCGAAAAACTTGGCGTGCTGAAAGAGTTTTATGATTCTGTGGTAGAGACTGGCCGGGAGAAAGGATATGTAACGACTCTCTCCGGACGCAGACGTCTACTTCCGGAATTGCACTCAACTAACCAGCAGGTAATTTCACAGGCGCGCAGACAGGCTATCAATACTGTTATTCAGGGAAGCGCCGCCGATATAATCAAGATGGCGATGATCAAGGTTGCTGAAAATCCTGAAATCAAACATCTGGGTGGCCGTCTTATCCTGCAGATTCATGACGAACTTCTTGTGGAAGGTCCTGAAGAGAATATTGAGGAAATCGGTCGTCTTCTTCAGGAAGATATGCAGAAAGTCACCAGCCTTGCCGTGCCATTGAAAGTTGATCTGGGGCTAGGCAGGACCTGGGCTCAGGCTCATTAAGTATTAAAAAGTTGAGTTTGGTGCCAAGGTCTAAATCATCAGGCTGAAAGCTCCGGCAGTTTACTGTCGGAGCTTTTTTAGTCGGTCATTGCCGGAAGCAGTATGATGAAAGTAGTTCCCTTGCCCGGCTTTGAACGGACAAGAAACTTACCCATATGGTTCTGGGTGATGATGAAATAGGACACAGAAAGACCTAGACCTGTCCCTGAGCCCGGTGCTTTGGTGGTGTAAAAGGGCTCGAAAACTCTTTTGCGTATGTTCTCGTCCATGCCGGGACCGTTGTCCGAGATAATGCACCGCACCATGTTGCCGAAATTGTGGATCTTTATTGTCAGCTGTGGAGCCTCTTTCATTTCCTGCCATCCAGACATGGCCTGCGCGGAGTTGCGCAGCAGGTTGAGAAATACTTGTTCAATTTCGGTTTCAGTACACTTAACCTTGCTGAGATTCCTGTCGTATTCTTTAGCTATGCTGATTCTTTTGAAGTCATATTTCTTTTTGAGGTCATAATCCTGTGCGGCCAGAACTGCAGCTTTATCCATCATCAGCCTCAGGTCACCTGGAGCTTTGCGGGAATCACTCTTGCGGCTGAACTCAAGCATGCCGGAAACTATATCAGCGGCTCTGACACCTGAATCAGTAATACCATCGAGGGTTTTGAAAATTTTGCGGTCTTCCATATATTCTACAATGGAATCGACAGTACACCCCACTTTTTCAGCTGCCTTATGGTTGGCTGGAAGATCAGGTGAAAGCCTGCGCACGATATTCTGGATACCCTGCAGGATGCCGCCTAGGGGGTTGTTGATTTCATGAGCCATCCCGGCTGCAAGTCCACCGATAGACATCATTTTTTCCGTCTGAATCATTACTTCGTCCATACGGACCCTTTCGGTGGCATCGTCAATACGTATAACAGCACCTTTCATTCCATCATTCAAAGGATAGATGATAATATCCTGATATGTTCCGGTGTAGGTAAGATCCTGTGTCCGTATGTCCTTCTCTGGAATTCCTGTCCGCATTGCCTTCATAATCCGCGGCATATATCTGGATATAGCCGGGAAAGCTTTTCCCGCCTCTGTACCTTCAATCGTTTCAGGATCTACTGCAGCAAGTTGCAGAGCTGCACTGTTGAAGTGGCTGATTCTGCTTTCATCATTGAGACCAATGATTATTGAGGGCATGGAATCGAGAATATTACGGATGTAGTTTCTGGTCTGTTCCAGCTTTTCTTCCGCTTTTTTCTGCTCGGTAACATCTATTCCAACGCTCAGAATTTCTACAAGATCGCCATTATCATCATAGATAGGAGTATTGGTCCAGAAAATCCAGGCTTTGGATCCGTCCTTGCGTGTGTTTTGATTTGTACTGGCTGGTAGGGTCTCAGGGTAGTCGAGTAGAGTTACCATAAGATTTTCCAGAAATGAATTACCATCGTCTGTCTTGGGCACGATAGTCCCGACAATGCTGTTACCTAGTATTTCATCTCTACTGTAGCCGAAGAAGCTCTGAGCGTAGCCGTTGAAGAATGTACAGCGTCCTTTTGTGTCCATTCTTATAATGATGCTCCGGGCCAATTGAACCAGATCTCTGTATTGTTGGCGAGATCTGGCCAGTTCTTTTGAGTGGACGGCTATTTTATCAAGAAGTGCAAGAATATTACGGGCGAAAAAAGAGGTGGCAACAATATAGTCTCTATTTTCCTCGAAAGACATTGCCTCGACTTCATCATTCCAGTTAACTTTACGAATAATTTCAGCCGTATATTCTATGGCGGATAAGTTGCTCATGTCTTTGCCCGGCTTAGCTGAAACCCGGGCCATAAGCTTACCTATTCTGATGAAATCCTCCTCGTTTTTGGCGAGGTCCCAGGTCAGGAAGGCTGAACGTTTTATGAGCAGCGCAAGACAGGTCAGACTTAAAGTGAGCAGCAGGGAACCGATATAAAATTCAGTGGAAATATTTTTGGCAAGTATGATGGTGAACCCACCAAATTTGTCTGTGTGTGATCTGGCGGTAGCGAAAATATTGAAATTGGAAAAAGTTATTCCGCTGATTTTATCCTTGCGCAAGGCATGGGTATCTTTTGTGTGATAGATGCAGTCACCGGAAAAATTACTGATGAACAATTCCGGGCTATTGGGGGCCACCGGTAGCAGTTCTTCATATGGCACTTCGGCTATTGAAAAGCTGTGGTCATTTCTTTTTACCAGAAAGATTTTATTCAACTCATATTTAGGAACGTCGGGTGTTTTGATTATCCTTACTTGTCCCGGGGTAAGATCCTGAATCAGAGGAAAAATAGCATAATTCCGGATTGACTGCTCTTCGGTTGGAAATGGGCGGCTGTTGATAATTTCACCGTTCGGGGCAACCTTTAGTATTGATTCGAGGCCATAGTCGAATGAAGAACGTGAGTTGATCAGTTTCTCCAGAAAGGAGACCCTGTCTGTGAAATAGCTTTGCCAGGTCTCGACTTTGTCATCAACCTCATTGAAAACCGACCAGAAGAACAGAGCCGTGGAAAGCAGTGAGCTGGCAACAAAAATACATAGGAAAACAAACAGGTAATTCCTGATGCGGTTGTTGAGTTTATGGATGCTTCTGATTTTCATAGTGGGGTAAATTTATGGTGGTAAGTCATTTAGAGCGAATGCATTTAACGCATGTCAGGTAATATAATTGTTATATTCTGATGTAAACACTTGTTTAGTAAATAATGTTTGTCTTTCATCTGCCTAGATTAATTGACTTGATAGGCTGGTATACAGCCTGTCGGTAGAGTTGCTGCATTGAAAAATACCTGCCGAGGTATACAGGAATCTTTTTCCCGCCTCTGATAGGGCAGATCTTTCCTCCTGTCTGAATTTTCCTTGTCTTTAAAGATTACATTAGGTTGTATTTAGAAATAAAAAGGCTTTCTAAACAGTATCTTAACCTTCCTTATGAATACAAAAAAGACGTTTCCCGCCAAATAGGCACAACCGTTGCAAAATACTCTGGCAGAGAAAATCTATAAGCAGACAACAAAGGGAGACGTTCGGAAAAAAGTCTATTTCATGAGCACATCAAGGCATTTGGTCAAGGGAGATGATTCTCGGAGGTTGGTAATGTGCGGAGAATGCTTCGCATAGAGAATATTTCCCAAAAGGGACATGTGAGAATCGCTGCCACTTAAAAAGGCCGTGCCTGTACAGAGTCGCTAGACCCGCAAAAGGGTCATGCGCATAACCATTAAGGAGCGTACACCTGCGCGGGTCATGCAGGTAATGCCCTGGGACTGCTCAAGAAATCCGGCGATTATCCGGGCTGATTGGCCGCAGGCCATAAGTCTAACTGTTCCGGAGGGTATTTTATGGAGTAGGTGGCGAGAACCGAAAATTAAAGTGAGTCCAGTTTAAAAATTAAAAAGCTCGGAGCGGATGGAACCGCTCAAGCATACTTTTGGAATAATTCAAGGAGGAATTATTATGTCGCTCGTAATCAATCACAACTTGATGGCAATGAATGCAAGCCGCAACCTGCAGGAATCATATGGCAACCTGGGTGTATCTACCCGCCGTCTGTCTTCAGGTCTTCGTGTGGGAACCGCAGCTGATGATGCTGCAGGTCTGGCAATTCGCGAACTTATGCGTGCTGATATTAAGTCCCTTAATCAGGGTATTCGTAACGCAAACGATGCCATCTCCATGATCCAGACTGCTGATGGAGCACTAGGGGTCATTGATGAAAAGCTGATCCGTATGAAGGAATTGGCAACTCAGGCTGCTACCGGTACTTACAACTCTGACCAGCGCCTTATTATCGACTCTGAATATCAGGCCATGGCTTCAGAAATTACCCGTATCGCCAACGCAACAGACTTCAACGGGATTCACCTGCTTAACGGTAACATGTCCGGTGAGAACAGTGCACACAGCGGTGCAGGACTTACCTCAACCGGTCCGGTAAAGATTCACTTCGGTACCGGTAACGACTCCGCGGAAGACTACTACTACATCTCCATCAGCACCTCTACCGCTTCCGCTCTCGGTGTCGGACTTGCCGCAGGAAACTCAGTTTCCACGCAGGCTCTTGCTCAGCAGTCTCTGGATAAGCTGCAGAATGCAATTATATCCAAGGACAAGATTCGTGCTAATCTCGGTGCTCTCCAGAACAGACTGGAAAACACTATTACCAACCTCTCAATACAGGCCGAAAACGTACAGGCTTCGGAATCCCGAATTTCCGATGTTGACGTAGCGACTGAAATGACCGAGTTCACCAGGAACCAGATCCTCACTCAGTCCGCAGTGGCCATGCTTTCCCAGGCAAACGGTATGCCCAGGATGGCAATGCAGCTCATCGGTGGCTAACACAGGTGAGTGGATTAAGCTCAGAAAGGGAGGTCCGAGATTCTCGGGCCTCCCTTTTCATTTTGAGTAATAGTGAATGCTGTACAGAAATATAGGAGTATTGCTGGCGATTGTTTCCCATTTTTTGTTTTTAGCGAAATAAGTACGAAAAAAACGCTTGTGAAAATAGTAACTTTACTTTTTTGCAAGAAAGCCATATATATGCAGTCTGAATCCGGTAATGCGGATACATAAATGCCGCTTTTGTCTTATTCTCAAAGAAAATATCGTTACACGTGTTCAAGACTTTAAAAAGCGGTTTTGCTGCGGATTACGCAGTCTTGCAACTTTCTTGAAGCTGCCTTGATTCTCTTGCCGGGTTTTCCCGTAATAAACATGTATTCAAGCGGAGTTCATTGTGTTGCGCACATGTCCGGTGTGATCCTTCAGATGATTCACACCTGATCAGGTCAGGCATGGCTCTCGGCTGAACCCTGCGCGGAACGAAATTGCCGCCAATCCCCACTTGCGGGCAGGGAAATTTCCGGTTTCCACTTCAGCTTAAGGAATGATTTTTAATTACCGTCCAGCCCTGCTTAATGCTTATCCACCGCACAGCCACAAGAAACCGGAGCTGTGCCCATCAACAAGGAGATCACTTTGTCTGTTAAAACTGTATATTTTATTGAAGGTGATGGTATCGGCCCGGAAGTCTGGGGCGCTGCTCGTCCTGTTCTCGACGCTGCGATTGAAAAAGCCTACGGTGAAAAGAAGATCGAATGGAAAGAACTTCTTGCCGGGGAGAAAGCCTACGCGGCAACTGGCGAGTATCTTCCCAAGGAGACTCTCGATACCCTCGCTAAAGCCGAACTTGCCATCAAAGGTCCCCTGCAGACTCCTGTGGGAAAAGGTATCCGCTCTCTTAACGTTACCCTGAGACAGGTTTTTGACCTCTATGCCTGCATCCGTCCCATCCGCTACTTCGAGGGCATTGAATCTCCGGTTAAAAGACCTGATCTGGTTGACATTGTTGTTTTTCGTGAGAACACCGAGGACGTCTATGCCGGCATCGAATGGAGCTCCGAATCAGCCGAAGCAAAGAAAGTCATCGAGTTTCTGGTCGATGAAATGGGCGCCAAGATAGACTCTACCGCAGGTGTGGGAATCAAGCCCATTACTCCCGCAGGTTCCAAACGCCTGGTCAGAAGTGCTCTTAACTACGCTGTTGATCAGGGCCGTAAGTCAGTTACTCTTGTCCATAAGGGTAATATCATGAAGTTCACCGAAGGCGGATTCCGTCAGTGGGGATATGAACTGGCGGAACAGGAATATGCCGGTAAGGTAGTCAAGGAAGGTGAGGAAGCCGAAGGCAAGGTTGTAATCAATGACCGCATTGCTGATGCGATGTTTCAGGAATTGCTCATGCGCCCTGAACAGTACAGTGTTGTTGCCACCACCAACCTGAACGGGGATTACCTTTCTGATGCACTGGCCGCACAGGTCGGCGGTCTGGGCCTTGCTCCCGGTGTAAACATGGGTGATAAACTTGCTATCTATGAAGCAACCCACGGAACTGCACCGACTATCGCAGGAAAGGATCTTGCCAACCCCGGCAGCATCCTGCTTTCCGGAGCTATGCTCCTGGAAAATAATGGCATGGGTGAAGCAGCGGAACTTATCAAAAATGCTGTTGAAAAAGCTCTTGCCGCTAAAAAGGTAACCGTTGACCTCGCAGGTCAGATCAGCGGTGCACAGCAGGTCGGTTGTAAAGAGTTCGGTGAGATTATTCTCGCCAACCTGTAATAGAGCTTAGTAATATTGAATCAGCCCTAAAGCTGAACTTAGAATCCCTCCCTTTGCATAGGCATTGGGAGGGATTTTTTTTCAATATACTTTGATCTTAATACCATTTTCACCGGGTTTTAGTTCTATATAGCAGTCCGGGCTCTGGATTTCCGTTTTGGAAATACCCAGCTTTTCAAGATCGTAAACATCCGGAGTCATATGCATGATAAGTTTCATCGGGCGGACTCCTTTAAGTACTTTAGCCTTTTCGCCTGGGGCCAATCGAAACTGTCCGAGATTTACTTTCCTGTCGGAGGTAAATAGCGATCCGGCTACCGGATAGCCGCATTTGTTGCGGATAGTCAGGGCGTTGGCAATTTCGGGAAGGCCAATCAGGATTATTAAAGCCAGGATATAGATTGATTGTCTCATAGTATAAAGCAACCTCTCTTGGTTGCAGAATTTTAATTACAGAGGGTAATACACATAAATTCTTCACAGGAAATAATATATCACCGCTGCAGAGAGTTTTTGAATTATAATTATGAAATGCCTAACGTCTTGAAAAAGCGTGAACTGTTAATTAAGCCATAAATGTTCATACTTTTATCTGATGTTGCGGGTGTTTACTCATGTTAGCAGTACACAGTTAACACTGTTGACTAAATGTTGAAGTCAAGTAAAGTGTGCCCCCTGATGATATAATTCACACCGGAGAAGATATATGCGTAAAATGATTGTTTTTCTTGTGTTTTTGTTGTGCGCCTTTCCAGCTGCCGCTGCAGAAAAGAAGGCTCCGCAGATGCCGCCTGCCCATGTTGTGGCGGCCAAATCTTATGCAGGACAGGTTGCACCGCAGTCGGCCTATATCGGAACTGTATATTTTTCCGAGGTCTCGGATGTTGCTTCCGAGGTCAGCGGTAAGATTGTCAGGGTTGAGGTGGAAGAGGGTGATATTGTTAGAAAGGGCGATGTCCTTATCAGGCTCAGTTCAGATCTCTTGAATACAGAGATAAGAGCTGCAAGATCAGCCTATGCCGAAGCAAAGGCCAACTATGACCTTGCAAAACGTGACAATCAGCGCATTACCCAGCTTTTCAAGAGTGGGTCTGTTCATGAAGGTGAATATGACTCAAAAAGATTCAAGGCCCTGGCAATGGAAAGTGAGCTTGCCTCCAGTCAGGCAAAACTGCGCCGCCTTCAGATTCAGCTCAATAAGAAGGTGATCAGAGCTCCTTTCAACGGTGTGGTCATCAAAAGGGATGTCTATCTTGGTGAATGGCTTTCCATAGGTTCAGAGGTCGCAAAACTCGGGATGAACACCAGTTACGATGTCGTGGTGAACGTTCCGCAGGAAGTAGCACAGGTTGTCAAGCCGGGCCTTGAAGTGGGAATCAATGTCGGTGTTAAAGATTATAAAGGCCGGGTGTTTGCAATTATTCCCCGTGGAGATGTCGCCAGTAGAACCTTTCCGGTAAAAATCAGGGTCGAGAGTGAAAACGGTCTTGCTCAGGGAATGGAAGCCAGAGTCTCTCTACCTTCCGCACTGGCCAGCGAGACTGTGGTTGTTCCTCGCGATGCGGTTATTACCCTGCGTGGAACCACTATGGTTATTGCGGTGGTTGACGGCAAAGCTCAGCCTATTCCCGTAAATGTTGTCGGCTATAAAGGCATGAATGCAGGGGTCAGAGGTAAAGGGCTCAAGGCGGATATGGATATAGTAATCAAAGGTAACGAAAGACTCAGGCCCGGACAGCCCGTGGTCATCGACAACAAGTAGATATTTTCTGCGGAGCTGAATTATGGATTTTGTAAAATTTTCAATTGAAAAACCGGTCTCTATTCTGGTGGGAGTTATCCTGCTGGTTCTTTTCGGGGGAATGGCTCTTACCGGGCTTCCCTACCAGCTTTCTCCTTCGGTTACAGAACCGGAAATTACTGTCGAAACCAGTTGGACCGGAGCTACTCCTTATGAAATCGAGCGCGATATTATCGAGGAGCAGGAGAAGGTTCTGAAAGGTGTTACCGGTCTGGTGGAAATGGAATCTGAGTGCTTTGACAGTTTCGGTCGTATTTCTCTGCGCTTCAAGATCGGTACGGACATTGATGATGCCTTGCTCAGGGTTTCAAACAAACTTAATGAAGTTAAGAAATATCCATCCGATTCTGACCGCCCGATAATTTCGGCGACAGGTGCTGCAACCTCTCCGGTAATCTGGATGATATTCAAGACCCTGCCGGGCAACGATAACCGGATCGGTGAGTACGCAACGTTTTTCGAAAATGATGTCCGCCAGTATCTGGAACGTGTGGACGGCGTGGCTGATCTTTTTATCGGTGGTGGTACTGAAAAAGAGATGCATGTCATTATCGCGCCGGAAAAACTTGCTGCATACAATCTTACAATCGCGAAAGTAATTGACGTCCTTAAAAGTGAAAATGCCAACGTTGCTGCCGGTAACTTAGGCGTTGGTCGCCGTGATTACCGCATCAGGACCACCTCCGAGTTTAAAACTCCTCAGGATATCGAGAATGTTGTAATCACTTCCTCCGGACAACAGAGGGTTACCATCGGCGATGTGGGCAAGGTTGTGGCCGGTTTTGAAAAAAATACCGTAGCGATGCTGCACAACGGCATTCCCGGTATTGCGGTGGGTGTTAAACCCGAGCCCGGCGCAAACGTTCTTGATGTTACCGAGAATGTGAAGGTCGTGGTCGATGAACTCAACAAAGGGGTCCTTGCCGAGCAGGGCACTCATCTTGATTGGGTTTATGACCAGGCTCCATATATCAACGGTGCTATCGATCTGGTAAAGCAGAACATCATTATCGGTGGTGTGCTGGCGATCCTGGTCCTGCTTATTTTCCTGCAGTCCTTTTCCGCTACGGTTATTGTCGCAATTGCGATTCCAATATCTGTTGTAGGTTCATTTATTGTCTTCGGAGGACTGGGCCGGACACTGAACATTGTAAGTATGTCCGGTATTTCCTTTGCCGTAGGTATGCTGGTGGATAACGCCATTGTTGTCCTTGAAAATATCGACCGCCATCGCGGTATGGGGAAATCTCCTTATAAATCTGCTTACGATGGTGCAAGCGAGGTCTGGGGAGCGGTTATGGCTTCGACCTTGACCACAGTTGCTGTCTTTCTCCCTGTTGTTTTTATCGAGGAGGAGGCCGGTCAGCTGTTCAAGGATATCGCCATCGCGGTTACCTGCGCTATCTCACTTTCCCTGTTTGTTTCTGTTTCGGTTATTCCCATGCTGGCCAAGCAGTTCTACTCCTTCTCCAAAAGGGAAAAGAAGGTCAGAAAGAATATTCTTACCGGGCTGGGAGCAAAGGCCTCAGACTGGATAATGGGACTGCTCAGTCTTGCTATCCGCAACTGGGCCACTCGAATCGCCACGGTTTTTATTCTCGTTGCTGCCTCTGGTCTTCTGGTTTTTTCCTTTTTTCCCAAAATGGAATACCTGCCGCAGGGTAACCGTAACCTGATCCTGTCCATCCTTATTCCCCCGCCGGGTCTATCCTTTGAGGAGCGTGACTCCATAGGTGAGTATATCGCTGCTCAGGCCGAGCCGCATTTCAAAGAGGAAAAAGACGGATTTCCCCAGATTCAGCAGCTTTTCTATGTCTCTGCACCGGACATCAACCTCTTCGGAGCCATGGCCGCAGATGATGAAAGACCGGCTGAACTCATTCCCCTTTTCAATAGAATTATGAACTCTATCCCGGGCATGTTCGGGGTCAGTATTCAGGCTTCCATTTTCGAGTCCGGGCTTGGTAAAGGTCGAATGGTGGCTGTAGATTTCAGCGGCTCAGATCTTAACAAGCTGATAGCCGCTGCCGGGACGATGTTCGGCATGGCAAGGCAGGCCATTCCCGGAGGACAGGTCCGCCCCATTCCTTCACTGGAAATGCTTTACCCTGAAGTCAGGATTGTGCCCGACCGTGACCGGCTGCGTTCAGCAGGCATGTCCAGTCAGGAACTTGGTGAAGCGCTTGATGTCTTGATGGATGGCCGAAAGATCGGTGATTTCAAGGAAGATGGTAAGAAAAAGATCGACCTCAAATTGAAAGCTTCCGATAAGCGTGTATCCACGCCTGAGGACCTCTACGAGTCACTTGTAGCGACACCTCAGGGGTGGGCGGTTCCGGTATCATCCCTGTCCCATCTTGAGCGGACTTATGGTATCACGCAGATTAGGCATCTTGAGCGTCAGAGAACAGTAACCCTGCAGATTACGCCCCCTAAAACCATGCCTCTTGAGCAGGCCATGGATGTTGTCGAAAATCAGCTTATTCCCAAGGTAAAGGAAATGGGGCTGATGGATGGCGTGAATGTGCGCATGTCCGGTGCTGCCGACAAACTCACCCAGACCCGTGAGGCCATGCAGTGGAACTTTCTGCTGGCGGTAGTTATCACTTATCTGCTCATGGCGGCTCTGTTCGGAAACTTCATCTATCCGGTGATCATTCTGCTCACAGTTCCGCTGGCAGGTGCGGGCGGTTTTCTCGGTCTTAAACTTGAGAACCTGTTCATTGCTCCTCAGCCGCTTGATGTGCTGACTATGTTGGGCTTTGTTATCCTGATCGGTGTTGTTGTTAACAACGCTATTCTCATTGTGCACCAGTCTCTTAACAATGTGCGTAATGAGGGAATGGATCATCAAGAGGCTGTGCTTGAAGCAACACGCTCCCGTCTGCGGCCGATATACATGTCTGCGACAACTTCCATTTTCGGTATGCTGCCGCTGGCAATAGCTCCGGGCCCCGGTTCCGAACTCTATCGAGGACTTGGTGCGGTTGTTCTTGGCGGGCTGGCATTGTCCACGGTTTTCACCGTGTTCATGATCCCGGCCCTGCTGATGTTCTTCATTAAGATGGAGAAGGTAGGCGGTAATACTGCCGAGCAGTAAGGTTCAATAATATAGAATAAAAAGCCCTGCGGACACCGTCTGCAGGGCTTTTTTGGGTAAATTTTAACCTGATCAACTGTTTTCTTTTACGTATTTTTCCAGCCTGTTCATTCCTTCGGCCAGATTTTCCATCGAGTTGGCATAGGACAACCGAATGTAACCTTCAGCTCCGGGGCCGAAGTCGATACCGGGAGTCACACCGATTCCTGCTTTTTCAAGTATATCAAAGGCAAGTTTGAGGGAACTGCCTTCAAACTTTGCGGCAAGGTGCTTCATGTTAACCAGCACATAGAATGCTCCGGTGGGTTCCACTTTGATATCAAATCCGATCTCACGCAGTCTTTTGATCATGAACTTGCGGCGATCATCATAAATACCTTTGATGCGGTTGACATCGTCCCATGATTCCGTGAGCGCCGCCACACCTGCCCATTGGGCCATTGAGTTGGCAGAGATGAAGAAGTTCTGGCAGAGCTTCTGCATGGGACGGATGTATTTTTCCGGTGCGATTACGTAACCCAACCGCCAGCCGGTCATGGCGAACAGTTTTGAGAAACCGTTCAGCACAAATGCGTGATCAGTGTATTCAAGTATGGTGTGTTCTTTTTCCCCGTAAACCAGACCATGGTAAATTTCATCGGAGATGATCCATGGTCCCATCCCAGCTATCTTTTCCATGCGTTCGGGGGACAACAGTGTTCCTGTGGGGTTTGACGGAGAGTTGATGAGTATTGCCTTTGTCCTGTCATCAATTGCTTTTTCGATTTCTTCAGGGCGGTATTGGAATCCGTCTTCCTCAAATGTGCGTACCATGTTTGCTTCAGCACCCGAAAATGAGATGAAGTTGCTGTAGCAGGCATAGCAGGGATCTGAAACAATGATGTTGTCGCCCTGATCAAGAATAAAGGTGAAAAGCAGAAGCATTGCCGGAGATGTGCCCTGAGTTACGATCACCCGCTCGGGATTAATGTCCACATAGTAAGTCTCTTTATAATAATTGCTTACAGCTTCACGAAGTTCCGGAATACCCAGACTATGGGTATAGTGGGTTTCTCCCCTGTCCATGGCTTCGCAGCAGGCTTTTTTCACGCATTCAGGAGTATCAAAGTCAGGCTCGCCTATTTCCATATGAATGATGCTGCGGCCTTCCCGCTCCATCTCCTGGGCTTTTTCAAGTACGTCCATTACCAGAAACGGGGTGATTTCACATGCCCTTTTAGAAATACATTCCATGCTGTTCTCCCAGGTTTGGATTTTGATGCGCTGTGCGCTTTGAAGAATGGATAAGAAGCCCCGGTCCCTTATTACAGGTGTTTCAGGCGGGCCGGAGGAGGGTAACTCAATTCGTAGTCACTGTCTGCGGGATTATCCTTATTAGCCAGTATCTCTGGGTATATACATATTGTCGGACTTATTCGCAACAATCCCTGTGATGGCACTTATTTCGTACTTGCCCGACTTTAAATGCTGAAGTAATTACTCCGCAGTACTAAACGGAGTTATGTTTAAAAAAGTAAAAAGTATGAAAATCCTGCTGATAGATAACAATGACAGTTTCACCAATAATCTTGAACACCTGCTGGCGCGTGAGATTTCAGGTTCGGAGATTCATGTTGTCCCGTACTCGGAGGCTGTGTCAGGTGCTGGACCATTTGACTATTGCGGGTATGAATTGCTGATAATTTCTCCCGGCCCGGGCTGTCCTGCTGATTATCCCGGATATGAGAAGGTCTTCGAATCCGGGCTGCCTGTTCTTGGAGTATGTCTAGGTATGCAGATAATGAATGAGTATTTCGGTGGAAGAACTGACCGTCTGCGCGGCTGCTTTCATGGCCGGACAGAGGTGATCGATTTCATGGACAGGGAAGTCGCCGTGGCACGTTATCATTCTCTTTACTGTTCTGAAACCGGACCGGAAATGAAGACTGTCTGTACAAACCGAAAAGGTATTCCAATGGCTCTCAGCCATAGCCAGCTTCCGATTATGGGCTACCAGTTTCACCCCGAATCTTTTTTGACCGAAAACCCCGGAGTTTTTATCCGCCATGCCATCGATTTTTTCAATTTGCGTAAGCTTTAATAAGTTTCGGGAAATAGCGTTTCACTTTGCGTCGGCAGGTAAGGCTGACGTTCTGCTTGGGGCTCCTGATTATCCGAAATCCTGCAAGAGTTATCTGTGCATCAATCCGGAAGAGGAGCTTATTCTGGAGGCGGGTACTGGACGGGATGAATTAGCAGATCTTATCAGAAAGTTCTCATTTGCGGACAATAGACCTGCTGTCGGTTATCTGAGTTACGAATGCGGAGATGTTTTACGCGGGGTTATCAGTCCCAAGGATATAGATTTTCCATACGTTCATCTGAAGAAATACGCAGCTGTTCTGGTCCATGATTCTGCTACCGGTACACTGGAATTCATTCACGGAAAAGATAAGTTTCAGCATGAAATAGAGCGCGTGGCTGGTGAATGTGTAGCCGTGCCCGATATGGAAGAATTACCAAGTTTTGAACAGTCGCGGATAGCAATGTCACTTGGAGAGCGTGATTATATCGATGGCGTTGCCCGGACTTTGGACTTCATACGTAGCGGACTTACCTACCAGCTGAATCTGACCACTAAATTTACCCTCCCTGCTGATAATATTGATCCCGTGCTGTGGTTTTTTGCATTGAACAAAGAATACCCTGCCCCCTATTATGCCCTGTTCTCCAGCGTTGAAAAAATGATTATTTCCACGTCGCCGGAGTTGTTTCTGCGGGTGGAGAATGGAAAGGTCAGTTCGGAGCCGATAAAGGGAACTTTGCGTTTTGATAAATACTCAGAAGAATTGAAACGTAAACTTACCACATCAATTAAGGAAGATTCTGAGCTGTCCATGATAGTCGACCTCGTTAGAAATGATATTTCAGCTGATTGCCGTTACGGTTCTGTTGTGGTTGAAGATCATAAATCAGTTTTTGCGGTGGATAATCTGCTCCAGATGTACAGCCGGGTCCGGGGTGAACTTGCAGCAGGCAGTGATTGTATCGACCTTTTGCTTAATTCTTTTCCCGGAGGATCAATCACCGGATGCCCCAAGAAAAGTTCCATGGAACTTATCGATCAGTTGGAGCCTCACACAAGAGGTCCATACTGTGGCAGTATGGTTATTCTGCAGAGTTCAAGGGATTTGGTCTCATCAATCGCAATTCGAACCGCTGTCCATGATGCAGGAGCCGGAGAGATCTGCTATTGGGCGGGAAGTGGTATTGTAATCGATTCAGTGCCGGAGTCAGAATATCAGGAGACAGTAGCAAAGGCGGGTAAGATTATTAATCCGGAGTTGGTATGATATACTATAGAAAAGGAAAACTGAGCAGAGAAGAAGTGGGGCTAGATCTTTCTCAGCCAGCTTTCAGAACCGGATATGGATTTTTTGAGACTCTGTGTTGGAACGGAAGGACTGTCTGCCATCTGGACCTTCATCTTAAACGGGCCAGAAAAAGTCTTTCTGGGTTCGGGATAATTGAAGAGGAGGTTGACTATCAGGAGGCTATCAGTGAAGTAATCACTGCCAATAAGCTTTCAGACAGGTTCGGGCGGGTGAATATCTTCTTCCCAGTTGAGCAGGGCAGAACTTTTCCTGTAATCTGCGCGGTTCCTTTCGATCATATTACTATGCGTGAATGGCGCTTATATCAGTCCAAGGACGTTTTCCTGACCAGTCTGATGCAGCATAAAAGTATGAACCGCATGGCTTATCTAAACGCATGGCATGAAGCTACAGATAAGGGCTTTGATGATGCTTTGCTAACTGATTTTGAAGGGAATATTCTTGAGTCTTCATTCGCATCACTTCTCTTCCGTAAAGGGAGTGCCTTTTTCGAACCCCAAACAGACTATAAATTGCCCGGAACAGCTCAGGAGATTGCTTCAAATCATATATCTATCGAACCTGCGGTTATAAATATTGCCGATGTAGGAGAATTTGAGCATGTCTATGCCCTCAATTCTCTGGGTGGAATGATTCCTGTTACGGCCATTGGAAATGTTGAATTTGAGGCTGATCACGAATTGTCTGTAGATATGAGTGAAAAGATTCTGGAATTTTAGGTATTCATTTATTTGATTCAGTTCAGATTATATATCGCCACGACTTATATTCCCTGAGCTGGAAATTCTCTATATAGAAAATCGTGTTATAAATTTGTCGTATTGTTATTTTGTTTATCGTAATGCGTTGACATTACCAGCAGAGGCTGTCTATTAGCATTTTCTCAAAAGAATTATTTGCTAAATTATTAATAAACGGTGTCTGCTGTTATGCAAAAAGGATTAACAACACATTCAGTTATCTCCTGTGGCGATTCTGATAATCTCAAATTGAGAATAGGCGAGAGAGCAAATCTTGAGCTTGTCACTGGAGAGAGGCTTTGGGGTGAGATTGTCGGTGCGAAGCCGGGGTATTTCTTGAGTGTCTGGGTCCCTCAGATTAAGGAAAGGGATTACAAATCTTTTCTGACTGACTATCCGGATGTGACTGTCCGGGCAAAGTGTGACAGTTGTTTTTTATGTGGATTCAAATGTGCAGTAACCAGAGTTCAGCTTTATCCATATCCACTTATGTTTTTGTCCTATCCCAAGAATTTTGAAAAAATTAATCTCCGTAAAAGCAGAAGGGTCCCCTGTTTTCAGATTGTATCGCTCATCAACGGCGATAAGAAATTCAATGGTGTGTTTCGGGATATTTCCGAGGGCGGCGGAAGAATCGAATTCACCTTCCATAAAGATATAGATGCAAGCTGTTTCGCCGAGAATGAAAAAATAAAATACTGCTTTGACTATGAACATTCGGATAGCGCTATAAGCGGAGTTGGAACGATTAAGAACATGATTATATCCGGAAATAAACTGTCTCTGGGGCTGAAATTTGATAGTTTTGACGGTAACTGCAGGTCTGAATTAGGCAAGGTCATTCGAGCTTTTGATATCTGATTAAAATTATTTCTAAGTTAAAATTAAATCCCCCGCTGCATTGCAACGGGGGATTTAATTTTACTACTTGTAAACAATCTGCTTTTAACGCGAGATGTGCTGTCGGCATTACTTAAGGCAAATGGATGCTGGATAAGTTCTGCCAGTTTACCATATCCTTTTCAACTGACTCGCGAAGATTG
The DNA here is from genome assembly GCF_055394525.1 of Maridesulfovibrio salinus. Taxonomy (NCBI): domain Bacteria; kingdom Pseudomonadati; phylum Thermodesulfobacteriota; class Desulfovibrionia; order Desulfovibrionales; family Desulfovibrionaceae; genus Maridesulfovibrio; species Maridesulfovibrio salinus. The sequence goes on along the minus strand of NZ_AP042461.1, from coordinate 3,953,385 downwards.
GCAGATCTAAATAATTCTTAGAATTTGAATCCGATCTTTTCCCGGATTTCTTCCATGTTCTGCTGTGCCTGAGCGCGGGCTTTGGCAGTTCCCTCGTTGAGAATATCCCACACTATTTGAGGATTTTCATCAAGTTTGCGGCGGCGTTCCTGCATAGGCTCAAGGAATTTGCCCATGTTTTCAGCGAGAAGCTTTTTGCAGTCAACACACCCCCATGAAGCATCCTTGCAACCCGCTTCGATTTCAGCGCATTTAGCGCTGTCTGTAAGCAGTTTGTGGTAGGGGTAAAGGTTGCAGACTTCCGGATCGCCCGGGTCGGCCTTTCTCATTCTGTTCTTGTCGGTAAGCATGGACATTACTTTGGGGCGGACTTCTTCTATCGGCTCGCCAAGGTAGATGCCGTTGTTGTAGCTTTTGGACATCTTGCGTCCATCAAGACCGGGCAGCTTTGCATCTTCAGTGAGCATTGCCTTGGGTTCGGGGAAATATTCACCGTTAAGATGGTTGAAGCGGCGGGCGATTTCACGCGCAAGTTCAAGGTGAGGGAGCTGATCCTGACCTACGGGAACCTGTGAAGGCTTATACATGAGAATATCGGAGGCCATCAGTACCGGGTAGCCGAGGAATCCGTAAGTGTTGAGCTCTTTCTGGATAAGCTCCTGACGCACTTCCTTGTATGTGGGGTTGCGTTCCAGCCATCCCAGAGGAGTCAGCATGGAAAGGATAAGATGCAGCTCGGCATGTTCTTTGACTTGAGACTGATGGAAAATGACGCACTTTTCGGGGTCAAGGCCGGCTGCAACCCAGTCCTTCACCAGTTCGGGGACAAAGCCCTGGATTTTTCTGGGATCCGAATATTCACTGGTCAGAGCATGCCAGTCAGCTACGAAGAAATAGCATTCATGGTCTTCCTGAATCCTGACCCAGTTTACCAGAACACCGAAATAATGACCGAGGTGCAGGCGTCCGGTAGGCCTCATTCCTGAAACTATGCGTTTGTTTGTCTTAGTCATATTGAAATTTGCGTTTAGATGATTTTTAAAAAAGCAGCATGTTGTAAAAATAGCCTATAGCCGGAGATATTATTCTGCCGAGCAAGCCTAGCATTGCCAGAAGTATGACGATAATGAATCCGTACCTGAAAGACATGAACCTGTAGGCAGTCTCCCGGGGCATGAATCCGGCAATGATTTTACTGCCGTCCAGAGGAGGGATAGGCAGAAGATTGAAAAAACACAAGGCCAGATTGATGATAACCCCGGCTTTGGAGATAATCGCTGTAGGCTCAAGCACCCTTAGAGTGAGTTCCGAGTAGCCGCTGATGTCCAGCCCGAGGATTGTATTTAAGATAAGTGCGAACATGATGGCAAGTGCCATGTTCGCGGCGGGGCCGGCAAGGGCCACCAGCATCATGTCGCGCTGCTGGTTCTTGAAGTACATGGGATTGACCGGAACAGGCTTTGCCCATCCGATCATACGGGTCAGCACGAGTGCTAGTGTGCCCATGGGGTCAAGATGCTTAAGGGGATTGAGAGTAAGCCTGCCTGCCTGTTTGGCGGTCGGGTCGCCGAGAAGATAGGCGACATAGCCGTGAGCGGCCTCGTGACAGGTGATTGCTAGGAGAAAAGGAACAGCGAGAATGCTGATTTCTTTGATGATATTTGCGATGTCAAACATTAGGGGTTTTGCGTATGCGCAATTTAGAAGTGAATAAATGGCAGGCCAGGAGGGATTCGAACCCCCAGCATTCGGTTTTGGAGACCGACGTTCTAGCCGTTGGAACTACTGGCCTGCATTTATTGGCTTATGGGTCCTGTGCGCCAAAGCCAAGTGGGTGCTACCATGGGTGTTTGTGCTTGGCAAGAAAAAAGGAGCCTGTTTTTAACAAACTCCTAAAAAAAGTTTAAAAATAATGTGTTAAACTACTATTGTGGAAATCTGAATATTATCCCAAAGCCTCCTTGACCTTATCCTTGAGCACGCTCAGGTCAACGGATTTTACCACATAGTGATCTGCGGCAATGGATTTCATGTCATGCTTGAAGCTGTCGTAGGCAGTACTCAGGATAACAGGCAGTTCCTGATCCTCCTGACGAATCTCCTGTAACAGGTCCAGCCCGGAACGGTCTATGCCGAGTTTTATGTCGAGTATGACAAGGTCCGGATTTTCTCTTTTGATGACGGAAAGGATTTCTTCTGTTCCGTCCGAGGTGGCAACCTGATAGCCTCCGGCTTCAAGTTCCTCCCTGTAGAGCATCCGTATATGTTTTTCATCATCTACGACTAAAATAGTCTTCTGAGCCATATGCAACTCCTTGGAAGGCGTGGTTCTCTTGTTTTATATTAGTTCAACAATCAACTTCCGGTCAACATATATGGGACTTTTTTTGGTTACATTTGGTGTTTTACTGTTTCCCGGCAACAAAGCAGTTAAACCGAATAGTTGGATTAATTGATTATTCAGGTTATGAAAGATTGCTTTGTCCATAAGAATAATACCTGATTTCAGGTTCAACCCTAGCATAGATAAATCAAAAAAACTCTTATTTCTAGAAAAAAAGTTTCAACTTTCAGTAAACATAATCTGGAAATTGAAAAATATCCCATCTACACGGTCTGAAAAGCTTGAAGAAAATGGGCTTACAAGCTACACCCACACTTCTCAAGGTATCATATAATATAAAACGCACAAGGAGTCTGCCGATGATCAAAGTCAGACTTGAGCCTGAGGACAAGGTTGTTGAGTTTACTTCGCTCAACACCGTTCTTCAGCTTCTCAACAAACTTGGACTTCATCAGACTGATGCCCTTGTTATCCGTGATGGTCAGCTGCTGACTCAGGATATGCGCATCAGGAAAGATGATGAAATAACAATAAGAAAAGTAATTTCAGTCGGGTAAAATATATGAAATGCAAGGTCTGCAAGGCTGAATCGGTAGTATCTCTGCCGAGCCATAACACCTCGTTCTGTAAGGAACATTTTTTGAAGTTTTTTTTCAAGCAGGTTGCACAGGGCATCAAGAAGCGCAAACTGCTTGAGTATGACGACAAGGTTCTGGTTGCTCTTTCCGGCGGGAAGGATTCCCTCGGTCTGATGTATGCTCTTTCTGAACTCGGCTACAACGTAACAGGTCTGCATATTGATTTGGGGATCCATGAATCTTCCCGAAAGGCCCGTGCGGTGGTTGAGGATTTCTGCCGGGATAAAGGCTATCCGCTGAAGGTGGTTGAGCTTGAGAAAGAGGGCGTGCCCATGCCGCTTATAAAAAAGCATATCCGCCGTCCGATCTGTTCTATCTGCGGAAAGTTCAAACGCCATTATTTTAATAAGGTGGCTCTTGAGGATGGTTTTACCGCCCTTGCCACCGGACATAATCTCGATGACGAGATAGCACGCCTTTTTGCCAACACCTTGCGCTGGGATCAGGCTTATCTGTCGGATCAGGGGCCGTTGCTTCCTGCTGAAAACGGCTTTGCCAAGAAGGTTAAACCGCTTTTCCGGGTAACTGAATTTGAAAGTGCGAACTTTTCTTTCCTTTCGGATATACCTTACCACCACTTGCCTTGTCCTTTCAGCGGAGGAGCCAGTTTTACCGGTCATAAAATGCTCTGGCGTAACCTTGAACTGCGCAGTCCCGGTTCGAAAAGGGCTTTTTACAAGGGGTTCCTTGATCGCGGCCAGCCTGCTTTCGCTGCAATTGCTAAAGAAGAGAAGGACTTTGAAGTCATCCCCTGTGTTGAATGTGGATGCCCTACATCCGCGGGAACCTGCAATGTCTGCCGTATCAAGGATCAGTTGCAGAAATCCATAGAGGAAAATGGAAAGTGAGTCAGCCGAAAGTCTCAGTGACCATGCCCTGTTACAATTGTGAAGATACCGTAGGGCAGGCAATTGAAAGCATTCTGGGGCAGTCTTTCAGCGATCTTGAACTCATCGCTGCTGACGATGGTTCAACGGATGGGACTGCTGCTGTTTTAAAGAAGTATTCGGCGAAAGATTCACGCCTGAAACCTCTTTTTCTGGATCATCAGGGCGTTGTGGGAGCCGCAAATGCCGCTATCAATGCCGCTTCAGGCGAGTATGTTGCCCGGATGGACGCGGATGATATCGCCCTGCCGGAAAGAATGGCAAAACAGGCAACCCTCCTTGATGTAAATCCCGAAGTAGGTCTTACCGCGTGCAGGGTAGGGTTCGGCGGTGACCGGGAGAAGTGCGCCGGGTATGCCCATTACGTTGATTGGATTAATTCTCTGGTAGAAAGTGATGACATATCACTTAACCGTTTTGTGGAGTTTCCTTTCGCCAACCCTTCCATAATGATGCGCAGGGACCTGATTCACAAGCATGGCCCGTTCCGGGATGGAGATTTTCCTGAAGATTATGAGCTGGTTCTGCGCTGGCTGGAAGCAGGGGTAAAGATGCGTAAGGTGGATGAGGAACTGCTCATCTGGAACGACCCGCCGGACCGTCTGTCACGCAATCATCCGAAATATACTGTTGATGCCTTCTACAGCATCAAGAGCCAATATCTGTTCCGCTGGCTTGAACAACACAGTTGTACGCATCCCGAAGTCGGTATCATCGGATCAGGACGAACATCCCGAAAACGCTATGAGATACTGGAAAATCTAGGAACCAGAACAGCCTTTTATGTGGATATTGATCCGCGCAAGGTAGGCAAGATCATTCACGGATGTGAAGTGCTGCACCGCGATGACCTGCCTGAACCGGGGACCGTCTTTCTTCTCTCTTACGTGGCCAGCCGTGGGGCGCGTGAAGAGATTACCGAGTTCCTTACAGCAAAAGGTTATATGCTGGGGCAGCATTACTTACTGGTGGCTTAGGCTTGCGGTAGCTTGACGAAGAGCTTGGAAGATTCAGAAAAAAGGATGAAAAAAATCATACGAAACTTACTGAAAAATTCCAAAATTATTAAACCTCTTTTAAAAGGGGTAAGGGGGCCGGCAGGGAGGGAGAGATGCCGGAGGTTATAAAGGGATGCTGTCTCGTGCTTCTCTCTCGGTGGTATGGATAGCAGCCATCTGGCTTATTCCCATGGAATCGAGAACCGCACGGAAATTCCCGGAAAGTCCGGCGATGAAAACGTTCATCCCTTTGGTTCGTGCTTTTTCAACCACACTGTAAAGGGTGTCCATCGCCGCACCGTTGATGGAAGATTTTTCCTGAAAGGTGAGCAAAAGATTGCCTTTGGTGGTAGCCATTGCTTCATCAAAAGTATCCAGCAATAAGCCTTCGGAATTTGAAGTGAGATTTCCTGTAACCTTTACTACCGCAAGATTTTCTTCCATGGTCAGTTTTACATCATCTTTTTTACGGCTTGCAAATTCGCGTCGGTCGCTGGAAAGCTGAAGGGCCTTTTCAAGATCTTCACGTCTGACAGGCTTGTTGAGGAAATCTGTAGCATCAAGGTTCAAGGCCTTGATGGCCAGGTCCATATCTCCATGCCCGGTAATGACAATTACTTCAGCGTTCGGAGCGATTGCTTTTATCCTGCTTAGAACTTCAAGTCCGTCCATGCCGGGCATTTTAATGTCAGTCATGACCATTTCAGGCTGTTCAGCATCGAAAAGCTCAATCCCCGTCTCACCGTTTTCAGCGGTGACAACATCATGTCCATAAGCGGTCAAAAGCATTTTGAACATGTTCAAAGTGGCTTTTTCATCATCAATTACAAGAATTTTACTCACACCAAAACCCCTGTCTAGGTTCTATTGTTCCGGGCCGGGCAATGAATTATCATCTTTTGCGGCGGGGAATGCAATAATGAATGCAGTTCCTTTGCCGGGCTGGCTTTCAATATCTATGCTGCCCTTGTAGTCCCGGACTATGCCATATGTGATTGCCAGCCCCAACCCCATGCCATATCCTACTTCTTTGGTACTAAAAAAAGGTTCGAATATCTTGTTTCGGACCTCTTCGGTAATTCCCGCGCCTGTGTCCTCCACCCTGATAACAACATGACTGCCGTCCCGGTAGGTTTTGACCTTTATGTAGTCTTCCCCTTCATACCCGGTGGTTTCCCGCTTTTCAGCTATGGCGTCACGTGCGTTGTTAACCAGATTGAAGAATACCTGCTGCAAGCGGTTATCCTGAGCGATAATGCGGGGAAGGTTTTCAGTCAAATCCATTTCAAAGATAACATTCTGCAGCTCAAACTGTTTGGTCACAAGCGTGAGTACACTGCGTACCGGGCTGTTTATATCTACTTTGTCAGTCTTAAACCCGGATTTCCTTCCGAATGCTCTTAGGGCGGAAATGATTTCCGCGGCCCTGTCCACCTGCGTGCTGACTTCTCTGGCAACTTCCTGAAGCTGGCTGGCCGGAACGTCCCGCCCCTGTTCCGCCATCAGAGCCAGATATTCGCTGCCCATCTTGATCGCGTTAAGCGGCTGGTTGACCTCATGGGCAACCCCGGCTGACATCTCCCCGAGGGATTTCATTTTTGCCGCCTGCACAAGCTGGGCATCTTTTTCAATAATTTCGGTGATGTCGTTAACCGCCACGATGATGGACGGCTGGCTTCTGTATGTGATGGGGCATGCGTGCATATTTACATAAACCGGGATTCCGCCTTTTTTGAGGTGCAGAATCTTGGGATAATAAATACACCCCGAAGGCCCGCCGTATTCTTCAAAAGCTTTTATGCACTCACGGTTTGATTCAGGACCGAGCTTGAGGAATTTCTCTCCGATCAATTCATTCAGCGGATATCCGTAAAGCTCAGTAACTCTCGGATTAGCGTCAATAATTCTGAAATCTGAACAGGAGACAACCAGAATGGGGTCCGGACCGCTGTCGAAAAGCGACTTGTACTTTTCTTCTGATTCACGGAGGCGGCGTCTGTAAAGTTTGATCGACCAGACCATGTTACGGAAACTGTCGGCCAACTGGATTACTTCATCACCTTTCCTTTTGTAATAAAAGTGGCAATCCCGGCATTTTTGAAGGTTGTCTTTCCCGTCCACACCGTTATCCGAGTGCGGGCTGGAAAGATCAAAATGCCAGCAGGGGAAATCTGTATTGTAGTAGGCCGGGCAGCTTGACGGATCCCAGTCGGTTCCGCCGGCGAGAACATCCAGGCTGAAATTGAAATTTCCCCGAGAAAGTTCGTCCGAAAGCTGGGTAAGCCTGCTTATGGGCTTGGTGATATATTCCGCAAGACGGTGGCTGATAACGAAGATAATGACAACTACAAATGATATGAAGCCGAGGAATGTAAAGCGCAGGGTGGAAACAAGCTGGTCTATGTGTATTTTGTTAAGCCCTACATGAACTGTTCCGATGCGGTACAGGCCTTCTCTGATAGGTACGGCAATATCATAGGCGGAGGTCTTCCCGAGATCAATCAGGCGTACTGATTTTGATTCACCTTCTTTAATAGGGTTGGCCTTGTCCAGATTCTCAGGAAAGGGTTTGGTAAAGGTATGGCACAGCACTTCCTGATCCTTGCTGAGGACAAAGATATAGGTGATCAGGTGCTGCCGTTCACGGAGTTTTGCTTCCTCAAAGGCCAGACTGAGAAGTTTGGGATAGTTGCGGTCAAGGATATATCCGGCTCCGCGCTCGGCGATGGAATAGGCTATGGCCACACCTCTGAGTTCAAGCTCTTTTGTTAGGGATGAAACAAGTATCCACCGGGCCAGAAGGGCGATTATGGCACTGATGATGAGAATTACACCCAGAGTGGAAACAAAGAATTTGTTCTTGAGGGTCAGTCCTGAAAATCGGCGTATAATTCTGTCTGTATCAAAGAATCTCACTACCTTATACTCCTCCTGAGTTCGGCCCAGTCTCTGATAAGTTCAAAGCTGCCGTTTCGGTAGCGGGTGAAATAAACCTTGTCCATCCCCTGATGATCCTTTTCCCCGTATGAAACCGTAATTCCCGGAGCGATCTCGTATCTGTCCATGGACTTTACAGCGTCAATAAATTTGTCCCGTGTTAAATACCTGCCGCTTCTCCGCAGACCTTCAACCAGTATCCGGGCGTTGAAGAAACCTTCCAACCCCACCAGGTTCGGAGTTTCATCAGGATAGTATTTTTTCATGAGCCTGATGTAGCTGGCCGCTTCTGAACGGGAAAGCCCCTGGTCATCACTAAAGGGGGGAACCACCTGCGACATGATTACCAGATTCTTTGCTCCTTCGAGCTCCTGCGCGAATTGTCGCGCTCCAATGAAGGAAACTGTGTAGTAAACGGGGGTAACTCCTTCTTTATTGAGCTGTTCCATGAATTTTATGCATGGCGCACTGGTTCCGATCATGAAAACAGCCTGTGCTCCGGAGTATTTGATTTTCTCCACCCCTTCCTGCACATCCAGAGAGCCTCGCGTATAAGAGCCTCTGGCCACGGGTTCGAGGTCGAAGTCTTTTAGAGCTAGTTCGGTCCCGGTCAATCCGTCAAAGCCGAAAGCGTCATACTGGTAAAAAACCGCAATGCGGGTGATACCCAGATCCTCAACCATATGTCGAACGGCTTCCTTGGTTTCCTGGTAGTAGGAAGGCCGGATATTAATGACGTAACGGTTGAAAGGTTTGCGCAACGCATTTGCTCCGGTGAACATGCCCAGCAGGGGGATGCGGGCATCATCAACAAGAGGAAGTATTTTTACGGTGGTGGGGGTTCCCACATAGCAGAAAAGGGCGAATATTTTGTCTTCGATGATCAATTGCTGCGTATTGATAAGACATTTAGGTGGGTCATATGAATCGTCATAGGCGACAACTTCAATTCTGCGTCCGTGGACTCCGCCCTGATCATTTATGTGATTGATGTAGGAAAGAGCACCGTGGAGGGTCTGGGTTCCCAGATAACTGGCATGTCCTACGAGGGGAAGGGATGATCCAAGGACAACCCTGTCCTCATGGACACCCGGATTTTTGTCTTCATGGACTTTGACCGTAACCGATCTTTCACATGCCGCAAGAAGCAGCAGTGCCAAAATTAGGAGGGCTTTTTTCATTTACTGTCCTTGCTGGGGATTTGAAAGCTGCATGGCCATAACAGCCTGCCCTTTGAAAAGGCAGCTGCGCTTGCACGGAGGAATTTTAAGACTGCGCAAAAACTGGAAACTCATTCTGGTCTTATTGACGCCCATTGATCTTGCGGCTCTAGTTTCTGCATAAATGAGATGAGGCTGAAAAGTCTTTTTCGCAGGCATGTAGATCAGCATGGCCAGAAGAACCCGGTCATTGCGGGAAATCATTTCCCCCCCTTCACGGATTGAACCGACGAGAGCAAGTCCGCCTTTGGAAATATCAACAACGTGCGGTTTATCCGTTTTGGAGGTCAGGTGTCTTCTGTTGTCTATTACTATGTCCGGCTGGACTTTATCCAGTGTATAATCGATATCGAAATCTTCATTATCAAGCCGCCATATTTTTATCTTTATGTATCGCTGGTCAGCAACTTTCCTGCGGGCGTAGACCCGCCTCTTGATATAGCCGAATGAAGTTTTACGGGTGATAACGGCCCCTTTACCCGGGGAAAAACTTTTGACCGTTCCGGCAAAGGCATTGACCTTTTTGTTTCCCTTCAAAAGATCTTCAAAAACGAATTTAATCTCGGCTCCTTCATTAAGCAGATCTTCAGTAGCCATATCTTTAAATGTCACAATAACATTCATTCCCTCTATTCCGGCAACATTGACCACCGCCGCAAGGGTTCGCTGCCCTGAACGTTCCCCGAAAATATCAGCTTGAGTCCGGTTCATGACCAGTCTTTCAAGAATGTCCTGGTCAGTTTTTCCTTTCCAGATTTTGTTTTTTCCGGGATGCCTCTGTCCGGCATCTTTTCCCGGAACCTGTGGTGCGGCATGTTTCTTACCGGTCAGCTGATGTATTTTTTCGTTTAATAGGGATTTTATGAGCTGGTATATTTTGTATTTACGTATGAAGTAGTTCGCAATGAGAAGTGCAAGACCCACTGCAATAAGCATAAAGAACATTTTTACAGGTTCAGGTAAGGGTGGAAGCCCGTAAAATGTATTCTGGATGGTTCCCAGGAACCTTGTATCCACTTTGGCTTGGATCATAATAGATTATCTGGCTTCTTGTTTTAATTACTCAGTTTGATCGGGTGATCGGTTAACTCTTAATTCAACTATAGTATAAAAACAGACAAAAAGGCTATAACCCTCTCTGATGTTGACTTAATATTCTTTTTACAAGGTTCTTCAGTAAATAAATTATTTTTTCAGTAAGGTAACTCTTGCCGAGGTTGAAGACAATATGTAAATATGGTCACAGTTTGGCAACAAAAGGAGAGCCCATGCCCGGAAAAATTCTAGTTGTGGATGATGAAGTCCACATCAGGATGCTTCTCGAACAGACTCTGGAAGAACTCGAAGATGATTATGATGTTGAGTTGCTGACGGCCGAAAACGGCGAAGAAGGTCTGGACTGTATCCGTGATGAGCGGCCGGATCTGGTTTTTCTCGACATCATGATGCCCTATATGAACGGCTACGAGGTTTGTCAGGCTGTCCGGGAGGATGAGGGATTGTCTGGTGTGAAGATAATTCTTCTGACCGCCAAAGGACAGGAAGTAGACCGCAAGCATGGACTTGAACTTGGTGCTGAACGATACATGACTAAGCCTTTTGATCCTGAGGAAATTCTGGAAGTTGCTAAATTAATACTTCAACTAGAAGACTGACAGTGCAGCCGATGAATGTGAGCCTGAAGCCTGAAACACGGTTGAAAAAATTTATAAAACCGAAAAAATTGAAAGCTTTCTTTCGGAAAACGGCTCCGTTGCTTCCGGAAGGAGCGGTCTTGTGTGCTTACATCGACAGTTTTCCCTTATATTGTGAAGAACCTCTGAACGCTTCCAAATCCAGTGCTATTCTGGTCCCGGTAAAAAATCCGGCCAATGAGAATCTGAGCATCGGTGTCTTTCTTGATGAGAATGAGGATTATGGTTCAGAAGATCTTCAACATATCAGATCAGTTCTGGAACTCACTGCCTTTTCCATAGCAAATCACATTGAATCCGAGACAGCTCGAAGACTTATCGGGGAGGAAACCCTTTCCAAGTATCGTGAGCTGGCACTTCTGCACCGGTCCATCGTTGAACTGAATAATTCACTTCGGCTGAAGGATGTTATTCATGCCTTGTCGAATGAGTGTCAGACCTCAACTCTTCCGGCTCAGATGGGGGTTGTTTATCTGCCCGAAGAGGACGGGTTCAGTGTTTTCGACAGCTTCGGTGATTTTGAACCTGAACTTATTAAGACTCTGGTGGAGAGTCCGTTGTTTCAGGACGTGATTTCAAGTCTTCGCGGTGAGATAATCAATAATGTAACTCAGGACAGACGTTGCAGCGGCTGCATGCCTCAGGGAGTCCGTTCCCTGCTGATAATGCCCATCCCTTCCCCCAGTGTCTGTGAGGGGGTTCTGGTCCTCATGTCACGCTGTGTGAATGCTTTTAACGCGGCGCATCTCAAACATGTTTCCACATTGTCTTCCGTTGCGGGAATTTCCATAAGCAACGCATACAATTTTGAATCGATAAGGGTTCTGATGGATGCCCTTCTCAAGGCTCTGGCTGAAGCCATTGATGCCCGTGATCCTTTCACCGCCGGGCATTCTGAGCGGGTTGCCCACCTTTCTGTCGCTTTTGCCCGCCAGATATCCAATGAAGGTGGAGTCTTTGAGGATATAAATTTCAATGACGAACAACTTCGCGAAATATTTTATTCCGGTATCCTGCATGACATCGGGAAAATAGGAATCAAGGAAGAGGTTCTCACCAAGAAGACCCGCCTCCCGAAATCCATGCTTGATGTGATAGGAATGCGGCTGAAGCTTTTTGGTCTCCATCACAAGCATGAGTGGGAAAATGACTATAAAAGGCTTAAGAAAATAAATATTTCACTCAGTCCTCCTCAGGAAGATCTGGATTTTGTCAACAGCATAAGCAATGTGAAGTTCAAGGTTAATGGTTCAACCGTGCACATGCTTCAACCTGATGAGCGCAAGTGCCTGTTGGTGAGGAGAGGCAATCTTACCAGCGAAGAGCGGATGGAAATTGAGCGTCATCCCACCGAAAGCAGACGTATTCTTGAGCATATTCCTTTTCAGGACGATTTAGCTCAGTTGCTTACCATAATCGGCCAGCATCATGAGCGCATTGACGGTTCCGGTTATCCAGAAGGTCTGGAAGGTGATAATATCCTTATACAGAGCCGTATTCTGGCAATTGCGGATATTTATGATGCGATTACTCAGGAGCGGCACTATAAACCGGCAACTCCTCAGTCCAGAGCATTGAAGATTCTGGCCGCTGAAGCTGAAGAGGGTAAACTGGACCGGGATCTGGTTTTTCTTTTTATCAACAATATAAGTGAAATTGAAAAAGGGGCGGAGAGTATTGACCTTGATCGTCCTGTTTCTCCGAGGTTCTGCAAGATTCCTCGGAATAATATGAACTAGCCGCCGGCTACCCGAACGCCCCGGCGACAGGGATAACCTGCAATAAAACCGGGTTTTCCGGTCCGCCGGCTGAAATTTACTTCGGGGTTTCCGGTATGCTTAAGCCTGTTCTCAAGTCACTTCTTCTTTTCTCATTTCTGCTTCTATTATGTTCTTCCGCAAGTGCCGCCTGGAAAGGAAACTATATTCTGGGAATGTCTGCAGCCTTCACCGGCCCGAGTAAAGGGCTGGGGATAGAATTATTTCGTGGTGCCCAGGCTTATTTCGATCTGGTCAATGCCCGTGGAGGAATAAACGGCCGTAAGATTGTAGTGCAGTTTTACGATGATGATTACAATCCCGTTCCTGCAATCCGCAATACCATAAAACTTGTGGAGCAGGATGACGTTTGCTGTCTGTTCAATTATGTGGGCACGCCTACTGTTACCCGCGTTCTTCCCGTCATCAAACATTTCAATTATGACAAGCCGGTTTATCTGTTTTTTCCTTTTACCGGAGCTCAGCCCCAGCGGGAATTCCCTTACGAAGAGTATGTTTTCAATCTCAGAGCTTCATACCGTCAGGAAACTTGGGGACTTGTTCATAACCTGTATATGACAGGGCGGACCCGCATTGCTGTTCTATATCAGGCTGACGCGTATGGGCGCAGCGGCTGGGACGGTATCAGAAAAGCTCTTTCTGAAAAGGAATTGAGTATCGTGGCGGAGGCTACTTACCGCCGAGGGGCATCTTTTTCAGACTCCATGAAACAGCAGGTGGAAATTCTGGCCGAAGCAAAGCCTGATGCTATTATATCGGTTGGAACCTATGAGGCCAGTGCCGCTTTTATAAGGGACGCGCGTGATGCGGGAGTAGATGTGCCCATCTGCAATCTTTCCTTCGTAGGCAGTGAGAATATGCTTGAATTGCTGCAAGTGCTGGAGAAGCAGACCGGCAGAAATTATACGCGGAATCTGGTAAATACTCAGACTGTTCCAAGCTATGAAGATACCACCCTTCCTGCCGTTGTAGAATACCGCAAGGCCATGACCGGCAATCCGCCCTCAATGCCGGAAGGATTCGGTATGGGCTATGTTCCCCTGAAGTTCAGCTTCATAAGTTTTGAAGGTTTTCTCAATGCCAAGGTTATGACTGAGATTCTGGAGAAACTTGAGCAGCGCCAGTACAACGGGAATATCTATGCCGCAACCTTGTCCATACGAAATCTTGATATCGGAATCGGAGCAAAAGTGAGTTTCGGCAGGGGGAAGCATCAGGGGCTTGACGAGGTCTATTACACGACAGTTTCCAACGGAAAGTTCGTTCCGCTGAAAAGCTGGAAGAGGTGGAGCAAATGACCATAAAAATGAGAATGTCAAAGATTTTTCAGAAAACCATGCTTATGACTTTCATTCTGTTCGGGGTCATATCATGTTCCATGTCCCTTATATCCGCGCTTACCCTGCACAACCACATGGTTGACGAGTACATAAGCAAGGGCAAGGCCATCGCCAGCAGCATTGCCAGTTCCAGTGTCGAGATTCTTCTCAACCGGGATTCTTCCACTATACAGTCCATGATAGACCAGTTCACGGCCAGTGACGGGGCCGCTTACGTCTATGTTCAGGATGCTGATGGAAATATTATTTCCCATACTTTTGTGCCGAGGGTTCCCGAGATTCTGGCTTCCAGAAACATCCATCCGGAAAATATGTCCGTACGGGAACTGGAGCTTCCTGAATTCGGCGATGTGATAGATATCACCAAGCCCATATTGGCTGGAATGGCAGGTTATGTTCATGTCGGTATGGATAAGGGGATCATCAATAAATATGTATGGATTGCCATTGCCAAGCTCCAGGTGGTTATGTTTTTCATTTTTTGGGGCAGTGTGCTCATGCTTTATATGATGGTGAAAAAAATATCTGAGCCCCTGAATGAACTAACTGAATACGCCAAAAAGCTTTCTGATCATGATTTCACCGCTGATATCGAGATTAAATCCAATGATGAAATCGGGTTGCTGGCCGGAACAATGAAAAATATGGCCGATGAACTGACCACTCTGATTGCAGGCCTTGAGCGGGCGGTGAGTAACGCTACCAGCGAGTTGCAGGATACCCTGACTTATATGGAAGTCATCATGGACAACTTGGCGGATGGTCTTCTGGTTGTTGATATAAAAGGTAAAATATCTCTTACCAATCCGGCTTTGAGTGAACTGTTCGGCCTTTCCGGTCAGGAGGTCAAAGGGAAAGATATAAAGGATTATTTTTCGTCCGAAATGACAGATCTATATCATCTGGTTCGCGGTTGCGAACATGAAATTTATTCATCCGAAATAACCCTGCCGGACCGTCGTACGGTCAAGGCCGTTGCAACCCCGATCCATAAGTGGGAATCCGAGAACGGCTGCAATTTATGCCTTGGAGCTGTAATTCTGGTCAGAGACATTACTTATGAAAAAGAGGTTGATAATCTTAAGACTGATTTTATTTCCACTGTTTCTCATGAATTACGCACGCCTATGACTTCAATTCTCGGGTTCGCCAAAATAATCAGGAAGAAGCTGGAAAAGAATGTTTTTCCAACTTGCAGTGCTCCGGATAAGAAAACCGAGAGATCCATTTCGCAGGTAAAAGACAATATCAATATTATTGTCTCTGAAGGTCAGCGGCTTACTGAATTGATAAATGATGTCCTTGATATCGCCAAAATGGAATCGGGAAAAATTGACTGGAAGAAAGGTCCGGTTGATATGACAGATATTTTCAATACCTCGGTTCAGGCAACGACACCACTATGGCAACCGAAAGGATTGGAAATGATTGTGGATGTCGAGAACGGGTTCCCGAAAATTTATGGTGACCATGACAGAATCCTGCAGGTTCTCGTCAACCTTATTTCAAATGCCGTCAAGTTTACAGATTCCGGGGCGATTACCCTTAATGCCAGATCTCTCGGTGATGAGATAATGGTCAGTGTCACTGATACCGGGAGTGGGATTTCGCCCGAAGACCAGAAGAAAATTTTTCAGCGGTTCAAACAGGCAGGAGACACGCTTACCGGTAAGCCCAAGGGAACAGGACTGGGACTGCCCATTTGCAAGCAGATTGTCGATCACCACAAGGGGCGGATCTGGGTGGATAGTAAACTCGGCGAGGGGAGTTCTTTTCATTTTACACTGGCTGTGGACTCACCTGTCGTCGAAAGAGCAGTACCTGTATCGTCCCGTATTTCAAGAAAGGGTAAAGGTGAGATGCGTCCCGGCTGTCCTGACAGTCCTTTGATAATGGTCGCAGATGATGATCCGGCTTTAAATGAGTTCCTCTCACAGGTTCTTGAAGAAGAGGGGTACAGGGTGGTTACTGTAACCGACGGTCAGGAGGCTGTGGAAACCGCTAAAAAGAGGCTTCCCCATCTTATTACCATGGACCTCAAGATGCCGGTGATGAATGGAGATCAGGCGATCCGTTCACTTAGATCCGACCCGTCAACGAGCCATATACCTGTAATTGTGATAAGTGCACTTGCAGAAGGGCAGCGTGCCGGCGGAGATGCCGCACTCATCAAACCAATCGATGAGAAACGTCTTGTGGAGACAATCCACGGGCTTTTGCAGGAAGATCTGGTCATGAGTGATCCCTGCATGGTTCTTGGACAGGAGGACGCTCAGCCTGTTGAGAGTCTGCTGGTAATGTGTCCGGGTAAGATTAATTATTGTCCTCCTGCAGATTTGTGGAAAAGGGTGTCATCAGGTTTCAAAGGGACTATTTTTGTCACAGCCGAACTCAGCAACAGCCTTGATCTGGATAGATTATCGCAAACCCCTGATGTGCAGATTGTTATTTTACCGGAAAACTGATAACTGTCCCGGTCATGGAAAGAGCAGCTATATACGGGGGCAGTAAATACAAGTCCTGTGAAAAGTGTGGATGGACCGGAGCATTGGCAGCCTATGAAGTGATTCCGGCTCTTGTTCCGGGAATGGAATTGCTTAGGTGTCCCTATTGCGGAGAAACCCAGACAGTAGAAAGCAGGGTGTTCGGTGATGAGAAGGCTGCTCTGCCTCGCGGTTTCAAGATAGTTTCAGGAGGTCAGACCGGGGTAGACCGGGGGGCACTGGATGCGGCTATAATTATGGGCATTCCCCACGGAGGATGGTGTCCACGTGGCAGAAGGGCTGAAGATGGCAGAATACCTGACCGGTACAATGTTCAGGAGATGACATATCCGCAGTATTGGAAAAGAACCGAGAGAAACGTTCTTGATTCAGACGGTACTCTTGTTTTTCCCGGAGATTGCGAGTCTAAGGGGACGGCACTTACAATCAGGCTGGCCCGCAAGCACAAGCGTCCTCTGGCTGTTGTCCCTCTTGAAGATGGCGGGGCGCACAAGACTGTTTCAGCATGGATAATTGCCCGGAAAATAGAAGTTATGAATGTTGCCGGACCTCGTGAAAGCGGTGCTCCGGGAATAAGTCTTCGAACCAGAAAATTTCTGATCCAACTTCTCTCAATGATGAGGGAAGATTCGTCTTAAAAACCAGTGCAGTCTTTTTTTTAGGAATGCAGTTCTTTTACATGGGAGATGCTTATGGCTGCTCAGGGATAAACCGGGTGTTTTGGAGCAGATTCTCAAGCCGGAGACAGATCTTTTTTAAGTCTTCAGTATTTTCGTTCTGCGCAGCACTGCTTATATCTTCCAGACCACGGACATAAGTATCGTATCCGAAAGTAAGGGCAGCTCCACGAGAGGAGTGCGCTATCTCGCATATTTCAGCGAAATCTTCTTTACAGATTGATTTTCTGATGTCTTCCAGTTCCTTTGAAAGTGACTCAGTCAGAACCGGAGTCAGATCCATCAGATCCGGATCTATGATGATATCTATTTTTCCACTCAAGCCAACTCCTGCGGTAGCGTCCATTTTTATAATTACCTAAACGTTTCTTACTTTAATATATTATAAAATTTTGAGGAATTATTTATTTTGTCTTTGGTCAGGTTCGCTCTTGACCGGGTTGACAAAACATTTTAAGGAAATAATATATGAATAGTTGCTCATATATAAACATGACGGAGCTGGGAATGAACAATAAGAGCGGTTGCTGCGATGGCTATAATCCTGACATATGTAAAGTTAAACTGGTCCAGAGCAAGTGTTGTTCTCGAGAGACAATGCATGAGCTTGCTTCGGTTTTTAAACTGATGGGGGACCCGGTGAGAATCTCCATTCTGCACGCTCTTTCCATAAGTGAAATGTGTGTATGCGATCTGGCCGAGTTCCTTGATATGAGTCATTCAGCTGTATCTCACCAGTTGAGGCTGCTGCGTACCGCCAGAATGGTTCGGTTCGAGAAAGAAGGGCGCAGGGCAGTTTACAGTCTCAGTGACAGTCATGTTGAAACCATAATGCGGACAGCCCTTGATCATATGAAAGGTGACGGATGCCCGCCTGAAAAGGGATAGATATGCTCGAAATTATCATCAAAATTCTTCACGAGTCATGGGAGGTACTGCTGCAGTCTTCCCCTTATATTCTGTTAGGTTTTTTTATTGCCGGTTTACTCAAGGCTTTTGTCGGCCCTGAGTTTATAAGTCGTAACTTAGGTTCGGGAAAAACTTCAGATGTGCTTAAGGCTTCTCTTCTGGGTGTTCCGATTCCTTTATGCAGCTGCGGGGTTATCCCTGCGGCCGCCCAGCTCCGCCAGCAGGGGGCAAGTAAAGGTGCTACCACTTCCTTTCTCATCTCCACGCCTGAAACCGGTATGGATTCAATTGCGGTGACATACGCCCTGCTTGATCCGGTGATGACTTTTTTCCGGCCTTTTGCAGCCTTTTTTACCGCAATGGTGGCCGGTGTACTTGTTGACAGGAATGACAAGAAAAACAGTCCCTTGCATGAGAAAAACGTAATTCCGAATGCAATACTTACCCCCCACGATTCAGCTCATGTGCATTTGCACGGCGAGCAGAATGATTGCGGGTGTTCTGACAATTCGAAGGATTGCGGATGCTCGAAATCATCCTCAGGGCACAGATGCACTGATGCTGGCGGGGAAGTTCAGAGCTGCTCCGGTGGCGGGTGCGGATGCGTTGATTTATCAAAAGAGCTTCCTGCTACGTTCATGGGCAAGCTGAAAAGCGGTATGAAGTATTCGTTTGGAGAGTTGCTTCAGGATATCGGATTGTGGTTCCTTTTCGGTGTGCTGCTGGCGGGGCTTTTCAGTGCTGTGATTCCTGACGGATTTATCGAGGAAAATCTCGGGGGCGGCTTCCTGCCTCTGCTGATAATGCTTGCTGCTGCTGTTCCGCTTTATGTATGCGCCACAGCATCTACTCCGATAGCTGCGGCCCTTGCGCTCAAGGGACTGTCTCCCGGTGCTGCACTGGTTTTCCTTCTGGCCGGGCCTGCCACTAATGCGGCTTCCTTTACCGTTGTTGCTAAGCTGCTGGGAAAGAAGTCCGCTTTTATCTATCTTGGAAGTATTATAGGATGTTCATTGGTGTTGGGAATGTTCGTCAACTGGCTTTACTACAGTCTGGGACTGAGTATCACGGACTGGGTACAGAGTGGCGCGGAAGATACTCATGGCCTGCTTTATATTGTATCGGCATTGATTCTTCTTGCATTGGTTGTCTATCCCAAGGTATCGGCATTAGTGAAGGGTGAAAGTGTGATCGGACATTCTCACTAGTATTGCTGGATAAAATTCTCAACCCGGGAGGATGAAGTGACTGGAGAAGGAGTAGAAGCCGTCATTGTGATGCTGGTAATCGTATTTGCTATTTTCCATATGGTCAGGAAAAAATCCCGGGAAGGGCTGGATGAAATGATGAGAAAGCAGGAAAGGGATTCTGTTGAATCTGAAAAGGATTAGCAGCCCGACTATTTAATAATATAAAGTCTCCCCGAAAATTCGTGGGAGACTTTTTTTGGGTGTCTTGTTCAGTGTTGAGTAAAGTGTTATCGCAGGCTGAGTTTTGTTAACAATTAAATGTGCGGATAAGTAGAAGTGACTGAAAATACAGCTTTCATTGAAAAACAGCTTGCAGAATTGCGTGATACTGAAAACTTTATCGGTTTTTGCGCCTTTGATCTTTTTCTGGATGATGATGAATCAAGACGTAAGGAAGGGGTGCTTAAGATTTCCCGCCACAACCTCACTCCTGAAACCGGGTTTCTTAAGTTTATTTTCATCGTGGATGTGTATGGGGATAAAATAACCCGGGGAAAGGTTCTGGATATTTTTTCAAGATTTCATGACAGTGAACTGAATGCCGAGACAGATCCTGACTTCATGTATGTGAGGCCTACGGAACCCAAAACTCAAAAAGACCGCTCCTGGTTTATAGGAGAAGTTTTTTTTCATTTTGACACAGCCAAAGGGGCTTCGCATCAGAATGTATTAAAGTTCTTTCTGCCTTTTCTTACATTGAGACTGCCTGTTGAGTTCAGGGATTTGCAATGGTGGGATGATGAACAGTCCGAAAGTCCCGTTAAAAAATCCGCGATCGAATCGATCACGGATTTCATTATGAGTAAATTTTAGAATTCATCAGAGAATAGCCGAAAGATGAATATTCTTTATTGCTACTGAAAGATCAGAGATAAGAAAGCTTTATTAAAAAGGCGCAGTATCTATCGGGATACTGCGCCTTTTAGTTTAGTTGTAAGATCTGTAGGTGTCGCGGTTCCTGCGTAATTGGTATTTTCTAACGGCTGCGTTGTGTTCTTTGAGGGATTTGCTGAAGTAGTGAGAACCGTCTCCCTTGGCAACAAAGTACAGATAGGAGTGCTGTTCGGGATTTATGGCTGCTTTTATCGATTCAAGGCCCGGGGAACAGATCGGTCCCGGAGGAAGCCCTTTGTGCTGGTAAGTGTTATAGGGGTTGGATTTGTCTTTGAGATGCTTTTTTCGCAGATTACCGTCAAAGGTTTCACCCAGACCGTAGATAATGGTCGGATCGCACTGCAGCAGGTAGCCCTTTTTAAGTCTGTTTGCGAAAACACCGGCGATTCTGCGGCGTTCAGTAACATCTCCGGTCTCTTTTTCCACCAGCGAGGCGAGAATTATCGTACTGTGTACTTCTTTTGGTGAAGGAATCTTTCCGTCCCATGCCTCATTTGCTGCCTTCTTGAATTCCTTAAGCATGGTTTCGACCATGGTTTTTCCGGAATTGCTTTTGGGCCGGGTAAGCAGGTAGGTTTCCGGGAAGAGGTAACCTTCTGCATTTTTTGCAGGGATCTTGTATTCTGCAAGAAGTTCCGGGTCTGAAACAGCGGTTTTGAAGTCAGCGTAAGTTGTAAGTTCAGACTTATCGGCTTCCTGGGCTGTAGCCCACCAGGTCAGTCCTTCACGTACTGAAAATTTATGCAGAATTCCGGATGTGGTGGTAAGTTTCTCAAGAACTTCGGGAGCTGTCATATTGGACCAGAGGCGGAATTCCCCAGCTCTGATCTTGTCTTCCTTGCCTTCAACCTGAGCGTACTGGCGGAATCTTTTAGCATCACTGATCAGGCCTTCTTTGGCCAGATTTCCGGAAATGGTCCAGAGCGGTTGCCCCCGGTCAACTGTAAAGATAACTTCCCGCCCCTCAATTTCCGGGGGTAAGTTAAGAAAACTCCAGTTCTGGTACATGAACCAGCCGGCGACAAGCATGAGTGCCATGCATCCAAAAGCGATGGTTGGCATGACATAGCGCAGAACTATGCCCGGCTTAGCCATGTCTCCAGAATCACCTTTGCTGCCTGGCTGTCCAGATTTTTCTTTCTTTTCCTGTCCCAAAGTCCAGCCTCCTTGAGTTCTTCTTCCGCTGCTATAGAGCTGAGTCTTTCATCAACAAGATGAATGGGCAAGTCAACCCTTCTTTGTAACGATGCCGCAAAGTTACGCACTTGCCGGGTGGTAAGGGTGTCTTCCCCGTCCAGAGAAAGTGGAAGACCGATCACAATGTCGGCAATTTTTTCATCTTCTATTATTCCAAGTAATTCCATGAACATTGCGTCACGGGTTGTCCTCTCCATTACTTTATACGGAAATGCGAACATCCGTTCGGGGTCGGTTATGGCCAGTCCGACGCGTTTGGTTCCGAAATCTATACCTAGTGCTTTCATGTTTTCTGCCTTGGGGCACTTCGGAAATCAGTATGACTTTGTGATTACCTGTATGCCGGAATTACTCTATGGATGTGGTAAAATTATGACTTAAAATCCTCATCTTTCCGTAATTGTGGATTATCCGGTTGTGTAGTTCTCGTTTATCAGTATGGGATAAGGTCGGCCCGGCACATGCGTACACAATTGGGCTTAAACTCTCTGGGCATACGTTCGGATATTTCAAATCTTATAGTAAACCACATGTCAAAAACTCAAGGAGCCTTTGAAACCGCCCACAACCAAGAAATATCGGAAAAAGCGATAGCGTATAAAAATGCCCCCGGCAAGCCCTTAAAGGGCAGCCGGGGGCATTGGTCATGGTTTCTCTAAATCAGTACCAGTTCGTCCTGACGCTTGGCTTTTTCAAGTTCTTTTTTGAAATCCTTGCGCCATTTCGGTCCGCCTATGACTTCGGCCAGATATTCAACTGTGTGCATAACCCTATTCTGTTTCTTAAGGTTGTCCACATTGCGTTTAATACCGACTTTACAGGAAGGACAGCCTACCAGAATCGGAGTGTTCTTGTCCTGCCCCTGAAGATCATTTTTAAGCTGATCTCCTTTGCGGTCTCTGAGTTTGTTATATATTTCAGGGCTGGTTATTGAACCGAGACCTGATTCACCACAGCATCCCGGGGAGAGAGTGACTTTGGTTCCCAGAATGTCGGCGATTGCGTTGCGGTACATTTCAGGGGCTTTGGATTTTTTAACTTCAGTCCATTCAGTGTGGCAGGATGCATGATAGATAACTTCCTGATCCGCGCTGACAGAGCTGAAATCCAGTTGTCCGGGATTAGCCAGCAGATACTGGACTGCATCACTGCGTTTGATCTCCTGCCCGAGTTCTCTGAATTCGTATGAATCAAGAGATTCGCGGCAGGTTCCGCATGCGGTTATCAGGGTAGATACGTCCATTCCGGCAATTGATGCCTTGGCAATACGGTACTGGATGTCACTGATATTGCGGTGACGGTTGGTATTGTATGCCTCAACACAACCGCTGGCCAGCAGCGGATAACCACAGCAAAGATGTTTGGCGGGCATAATCACGTTCACACCGGACTTGAGCAGCAGATACAGGGTTGCCATTCCGATGTCCTTGGAGAACAGGGAAGCTCCACAGCCCGGAAAGTAATATACACTGTCCTTGGCGGGGGTGTTCTGCATGAACATGGAGCCTTTGTCCAGATTAATGGTCTCGGACAGGTTCTGGAAGTCCATGGCCGGGGTTTTGCTGTGCAGCATGGGAGATTCCATGCGTCTGCGCCAGTGTCCGGGAACAAGACCCACAGCCTTGGACTGGAGTCCGGCCGAAAGGGATAGAAACTTGGCAGCCTTGGGCAGCCTGCTCTGAGGATCTTTGGCAATGAAGCCGAGTACCGCGTTTTTAACAGGATGACCTCCGGTTCCCTTGTACTCAAGGAAGGAACGGATCTGAAGGGCGGCTCCGGCGGAGTCTATTTTGATAGGGCATACTGATGTGCAGCGCCCGCAGGCGGTGCAATGCTCCATCAGTTTGCGAAGTCTGGTCATCAGTTCAGGGGTCGGCTCACCACGCTGTACCTGAGAATAGTAGATTGCTTCAACAAGTGCGCCAAGGGCGATGTTCTTGTTGCGCGGATGGTACATGAGTCCCTGCTCCGGGAAATACATGGGGCAGACCTGCTTGCATTTTCCGCAACGGGTGCAGGTCTGGATGTTCTGGAGCAGTTCCATAAGGTGTTCCTTGTCCTTGATAGCGGTCTTGTTCAGGTCGTTGATGAGCCTGTTGAACGAGAATGTGTATGCCGGAGAAGGAAGATCCCTGCGGGTCAGTTTGCCGGGGTTGAGTATATTCAGCGGGTCAACCTTGAGCTTGTAGTCGCGGATGGCTTCGATCTTGGATTCAGACAGGTAGTCGATTTTGGTAATGCCGATTCCGTGCTCACCGGAAACCTCACCTTTCAATTCAAGAACTTTTTTGAACACATCATCAACCGCTTCATGTGCGGAGTGGAGCATTTCCGGGTCGTTGGAGTTGACCGGAATGTTTACATGACAGTTGCCGTCACCGGCATGCATGTGGTTAGCAATGATGATGCGCTGGTCCTTGAGCTTTTTAAATATTCTGGAAATATCCGAATCAAGCTTGGGAAATTCATCGCGCAGTTCCTGAAAAAGAAAATGCACCTGTCCCTCAAGCTCCTGATCGCTCATGTCGGTTCCGGTTATCTTGCCTTTGAGGATATTTGTGGTGCGCTCAAGAGCCAGTTCCACTTTTGGTTCCTCGATAGGAAAGCCGGGGAGTTCTTTAACCGCAAGCAATGATCTGCGGTAGATCTTGGCAAGGTAAATGAGGTTGAGGTCCTCAAGGAAGTCGGAAAAGTCCGGGATAACCTCAAGGGGAATAACGATATCCTCGTTTACTTTAAAGCCGGAGGTTCTTTTTGCGATAGCGGACAGCTTGTGACGGTCCTCCCAGAATACTTCAGCCTCTTTCGCATCACGGGCAGCGAAGATGTCCACTCCGTCATAGGGCTGCGCTATGGACATAATGGTGTCAACGGCACTCTGGAGAGCGGCTTCGTCATCAGAGTCAAGCTGGAGGATAAGAACGGAGATGGGATCACCTTCGTATTTTTCAGACTTCTTTACATATTTGATAGCCTGAACATACTTGGGACCGAACTCTTCAAGCGCGGATATTTTAACCAGATCGCCTTCTTCACGGATGGTGTCACGCAGGGCTACTACATCCTTGATGACAAGCATGGCATTGCGCATGGAGCGTCCGAAAAATTCAAGACACAGCACGCGGGATATGCTCGGCTTGGGATAAAGAGCGAAGCAGCATTCGGTAATGATGCCGTCCACTCCTTCTTTCTGCACTCCGGGGAGTCCACCGAGATACTTGTTGGTAACATCCTTTCCAAGCCCGGTACTGCGGATTTCCTCGGGGCTGAGCTCAATCATATCTATGCGACTGCCTTTAGCATCATAGATTTCGAAGGTTGCTTTTTCATCCGCGAAAATTTTGTGACCGGGATGTCCCTGACGGCGGACTTCGATCAGTTCGCCTTTAGGCATAACCATTTTATAGCTGATGATATTGTCGATAGTGCAGCCGTATTCAAAAGCGAAGGGCCCGCCGGAGTTTTCCGAAATATTACCGCCAAGGGAGGAGCCTGCTTTGGATGCGGGGTCCACGGTGAATAGCACCCCTTTTTTATCTGCTGCCTTGATGGCGTCCAGAGTGATTACTCCTGACTGGGCGCAGAGAGTCATGGACTGGGTGTCTACACTCATTATCTTTTTGAACCTGCCAAGGGAGAGCACTGCGGTACGGTCGAGTGCCGGTATAGCTCCACCTGTCGCACCGGTTCCGCCGCCCCGGGGGATCAGACCGAACTGCATTTCGTTGGCGAGGCGTACAATTGCCTGAACCTGCTCGGTTTCTTCGGGAAAAAGTACTGCTATGGGCAGCTCAATACGAAGGTCTGTTGCATCCGTGGCGGACTGAACAAGGGTATGCGGATCAAGGCCGATACAGTGTTCAGGAAGGATTTCCTTCATTTTTTCGATGAATCTGTCCTTGAATTCTCTATCTGCATCCTGTTTGAGCCAGAAATTTTCAACCGCTCTGGTCAGTCTTTGCGGGTATTCGCCGGAAAGGCTGGGACGGGCAAGTGTGAGCGTGCGGGAGACGGACTTGCGGACAAGCTCCGGATCGATGAAAGGATTGTAGCGCACAAGGAAGAGTTCCGCAGCAATGCTTTCCGAAAGCATGCGCACATCTTCAGGCCAGCCTTTGAATTCATAGGCATCGAGACCTAGCACTCTCTGCAGGAGCGCTTCGGCGGGAATAGAAATATGAGGACCTAACTGAGGCATAATATCTTACCGTGAGTGTTTTTATGTTTGGGGCAGAACAGCCCCTGTGAAGAAAAGAAGGCAATATAGTGGGGGTCCACCTGAAAATCAAGCAACTATTTTGCTAAAAAATTATATTTGAGGTTGATTTTGTTACAGGATGTATTTGTTAACTGTCCATTTTTTATACATAATTGTTTGCAGTGAGGTTGTTAAGAAACGCAAAGCAGCATAAAATTCAGGGGCACTCCATTAATCAGCTGTTCAGCCGAATAAAATTTCACTTATAAAGTGGCTCCTACCAGTTTGATATAATAACCACAGCACTGATTGTAAAGGTATCCCTCCTTTTGAACTTGACATAGAGCTGAAAAATGGAAGATTATTCGAACCTTGAATTTTACCTTACACCGCTCGAAAATACATTTTATTTCGAAATGCAAAATTAGGGCGGGGTTAAATTAATAAAAAAGAAAAAGAAAGGGGCAAATAATGATCGGAGATAATTTTGATGAACTCAAACTTTTTATAACCGGCCCCATCATGCTGCGCGAGGAAGTGCGCAAGGCTGGACTTCTGCCGGAATTCGGACACCGTGATGCGGAAAACCCCAAACGCTTCGGTCCGATTATGGAAAATCTCATGAACATCGCAGGAAATCCTGAGGGGTATACTCCGGTTATCTTTAACGGTTCCGGAACGAATGTCCTTGAGGCTTCTGTGCGTTCACTTGTTGCTGACTCCGAGAAGGTTCTCAATGTTTCAATAGGCGCCTTCGGGGATTTATATCACAAGCTGGCAGTTCTTAACGGAAAGAATGCTGTTCAGCTTAAGTTTCCCTATGGAAGGGCTGTTGATCTTGAAAAGCTTGAGGATGCCCTTAAAGAGCACCGGCCTGACGTTGTCACTTTTACCCATAATGAAACTTCTACCGGTGTTATCAACGATATCGTTGCTATCAGTGAAATGGTAAGATCATACGGTGCAAAGCCGATTATCGACGCGGTTTCCATTTTCGGTGGTGCTCCGTCCATGATCAATGAATCCAGACCGCTCATGTATTGCACCTCAACCCAGAAATCACTGGGACTGCCTGCCGGGTTCGGCATTGGTTTCATTTGTGATGAGGCGATTGAAAAGGCCGAAACCGTCCAGAACCGCGGCTACACCACTGATATTATAGCCCAGATGGGCAAGGCAAAGCTCAACCAGACTTTGACTACCCCGAACGGAACTCTTGCCAACCAGATGTGTGTGCAGCTTGATTATATAGTTAATGATGAAACGGTCGAGGGACGTTTCAGACGCCATGAAGAGATGCGCGCCATCGCCCATGAGTGGGCTGATACGATGGGTGGTTATGAACTTTTCGCGCAGGAAGGTTACCGTTCGCCCAGCCTGACTACCTTTAAGACTCCGGCCCAGATGACTATCGACAGGCTGAAAGAGGTCAAGGAGATCATGCGTGGTCATGGTTACCTGTTCGACCCCGGTTATGGAAAGATCAACAAGGAACTGGCAGAAATGGGTGAATCTCCCATTTTTCGCGTAGGTCACATGGCGGATATTATGCCCGATATGCTTGAAGAGTATCTTGAAGTTCTTGGTGGGGTGTTGAAGGGGTTTGAATAAAATCTAACGCTATAACAAATATGACTGGCCCCGAATCCTTCTTTAAGGATTCGGGGCTTTTTCGCGCCGAATAAGATTTTTATGTGGTGAGCGCTCGGTTTTTTTGCTTGAACTATCAAAAAAAATGATCAATAAAAACCGAGTAGTGGCTCAGTTTATTTAGAAAAATGGACTCTGTGAAAAAAAGATCATGGATATTTTGGATGTTTTAAATTGACTAAGTCGATATATTTTAGGTGTTTATTTGCTAAATTGCGTGCGTATTGTGAAAAAATGAACGGGTTGACATTGAACCCGGATTCAGATTATTTTTAATTCCGACTGAGTGCTCAGTCGGTTTTTTCGATCAAGAGGAGAAACAATGACCAAAATGTCCAAAAAGAAGGCGGCAATACTGGAGGCTGCCACCATACTTTTCGCCAACAAAGGTTTCACTGAAACTTCCATGCAGGAACTTTCAAGTATGACCGGGGCGGCGGAAGGTACGATCTTCTATCACTTCAAGAACAAGGAACACCTTTTGTTGAGTATCCTTGAAATAACCAGGGAGCGTATTCTGGAGGAGTTCAACCAGCACATGGAACACCATGCGCCGGGAACCGGAATTGAAGAAATGGAAGAGGTGGTTGCGTTTTACCTTCTTCTGGCAGGACGGATGGAGTATCAGTTTTTACTTTTGCACCGACATTTTCTCTATCAGTTCGCAGAAAGCAGACCTGAATTCCGGGAACATCTTGAGGCCATTTACAATTGTCTGGTTTACCTGTTCGAACAGGCAATTGAAAAGGGGGTGGAAGATGGTACCATTGGCGGGGTAAGTCCCCGGAAGAGCGCACTCATCATTTTTACGATGGTCGATGGTTTAGTGAGATTCAAGAATTTTAATCTCTATGATGCGGGAGCTCTGTTCAACGATTTGATTGAGTCCATCCGCAGAATGTTGAAACCTGAATAGGGGTGTTATTTCATGCTTACCAGAATTTTTCCTTTTCTGGACTGGTTTAAAAAGTACAGTGGCGCAGCTTTCAGAGCGGATATCATTTCCGGCCTGACTGTGGCACTCGTTCTTATCCCCCAGTCCATGGCGTATGCGCAGCTTGCGGGAATGCCTGCTTACTACGGTCTTTACGCCTCCCTGCTTCCTCCTATGGTTGCAGCTCTTTTCGGTTCCAGCCGCCAGTTGGCCACCGGCCCTGTTGCGGTTGTGTCGCTTATGACAGCAGCTTCTCTTGAACCTCTGGCGACAGCCGGAAGTGAGGGGTATATCGCCTATGCACTGCTTCTCGCTCTGCTGGTCGGAATTTTTCAGTTTCTGCTGGGTGTTCTTCGTCTAGGACTGGTTGTTAACTTTCTTTCCCACCCGGTTGTAAACGGTTTCACCAACGCGGCGGCTATCATTATTGCTTCCTCACAGCTTTCCAAGATGTTCGGTGTTTACGTGGATAAAGCCGAACTTCACTTTGAAACAATAATGAGAGTTATACATGGGGCTTTCCATTACACCCATCTTCCTACGCTGGGTATGGGGGTACTGGCATTCGCAATCATGGTGGGATTGAAAAAGGTCAACCCGAAAATTCCGAACGTGCTTTGTGCGGTTGTGATAACCACAGTGCTTTCCTGGGCGACCGGATTCAACCATGACACTGTTGTTGAATTATCCGCTATTCAGGATAAGCACGCTCAGGATGTTATTTCCGAGTTCAACAAGTCCGTAACAGGTATCGAGCAGCTTGCCCTTAAACGCACCCAGATTGCTGCCCTTGAAGACAAAGCCAAGGCAGACAAAGACCAGATCGGTTTTTATGATGCTGAACACGATCTTCATGTAGTGAATTACGAGGTTAATGTTTTAAAACATAAGTCGCATGAACTTCGTGCTGAACTGCGCTCCATGCTTTTCAGCGGAGTAGAGCAGTCTGACGGCTCAATGAGCTTTTTTCTGCAGGGCAATGTCCCGGCCGGAATGCAGGATGACGGCCGCACCTGGCGTCTGAAGGTCGGCAACAAACTGCTTAAGACCGATTCCCTCAAAATGATGGGCGGCGGGGCTGTTGTCGGAACAATTCCTTCCGGTTTTCCTCCGATTGCCATTCCCACTCTCGATTTCAAAGTTATTTTGAAACTGTTTCCTTTTGCAGTTATCATTTCGCTCCTCGGTTTTATGGAGGCTATTTCCATTGCAAAGGCCATGGCGGCGAAAACAGGCCAGAAGCTTGATCCCAACCAGGAACTTATCGGTCAGGGACTCGGTAACATGCTCGGTGCGTGCGGCTCAGCATATCCCGCTTCAGGCTCTTTTTCTCGATCGGCGGTTAACCTGCAGGCAGGGGCTGTGACGGGACTTTCAAGTGTTTTTACTTCCGCTATCGTGGCGGTTACGCTGATGTTCTTCACCCCTTTGCTTTACCATCTACCGCAGGCTGTTCTTGCTGCCGTAATCATGATGGCGGTTATCGGACTGATCAACGCGTCCGGTTTTATGCATGCATGGAAAGCACAGAAGTATGATGGCGCAATTTCTATCATTTCTTTCGTAGCGACCCTTGCTTTTGCACCGCACCTTGATAAAGGTATTATGATAGGTGTTGCATTGTCTCTGGGGGTGTTTCTTTACAAGAGCATGCGCCCGCGTGTCGCTGCTCTTTCCAAAGATGAGAACGAAGTCCTCCGCGATGCCAATGTTCACGGACTGCGCGAATGCGATCATATTGCGGTCGTTCGTTTCGATGGGCCGCTGTTCTTCGCCAACGCGAGTTTTCTTGAAGACCAGATTACTGACCGTCTTCTGGAATCTCCGAACCTGAAGCACATCATACTGGTCTGCAACGGTATCAACGATATTGATGCATCCGGAGAAGAAGCTCTTTCACTGATTGTCGATACTGTACGCAGCGGTGGACGTGATATCTCCCTTTCCGGTGTCAATGAAGCGGTAATGGCTGTGCTTGAACGCACCCATCTGCTCGAAAAGATCGGCAGGGATCATGTTTATGCTGATACTGAAACTGCTCTGTGCAAGACTCACGCTCAGGCCCATGTGGACGGCACCGAGTCTGATTGTCCTCTCACCACCTACTGCCGTATCAGCGGTAACGCTTAGTGGAGGTTTTTAATGTCTGATCTGTTTATTTTCAGCGGTCTGTTCTGCCAGACGGAATCAGTGATAAAACGGCTGATGGACAATGGTGAATTCAAGCTCGTGACTGATGATGATCTGGTTGCTGACGCAGCAGAACTCGGCGGTATGGATAAGAAGGCCGTTGCAAAGGCCTTTTCTCATAAGACATCCATTTTCAATAAATTCAGCCACGAGAAAGAGCGGGCTGTTTCATGGCTCAGGCTTGCCCTGGCTAACAAGCTCGCAAAGGGTGAAACTCTTCTCGTTTCAGGTCTGGTCACACAGCTTTTATCTCAGGAAGTGGCGCATGTTCTTAAGGTCTGCCTTATTGATGATGTGCACAAGAGAACAGCAATCGCCCTGAGCGAAGAGGGGTTTTCCGAGAAGGATGCTGTTAAGGCTATGCAGCACGCTGATGAAGAAGCTACTGTATGGGTTCGTGAAGTCGCAGGTAATAATGATCCCTGGGCTTCATCCCTTTACGATATGGTCGTGCCCGTTGGCAAAACCGGTGTAGACGAATCTGTCGCTCTGATAAGGGAGCAGCTGGGCAATGCGGCTGTGCAGGTTACCGAGCAGTCCAGGCAGGCAGTGCAGGATTTTCTGCTTGCGGCGCAGGTTGAGACCGTACTGGTTTCAAAAGGCCATAACGTGGAAGTTGCCGCCGTCAAGGGAACCGTTACTATCTCCATTAACAAGAAAGTTCTCATGGTGGAGCGTCTTGAGAAAGACCTGCGCGAAATAGCAGAACCTCTTGAGGGTGTTGAAAAGGTTGAAATCAGTTTCGGCAAGGATTTCTATGAGGCTGATATCTATCGCCGCATGGATTTCGAGCTTCCTTCACGTGTTCTTCTGGTTGACGATGAACGCGAATTTGTGAAGACCCTTTCCGAGCGTCTGCTCCTGCGTGATCTCGGTTCTGCGGTTGTATACGATGGTGAGTCCGCTCTTGACGTGGTCAAGGAAGATGAGCCTGAAGTAATGATCCTTGACCTCAAGATGCCCGGCATCGACGGTATCGAGGTACTGCGCAGAGTCAAGGGAGAACGTCCCAATATCGAAGTGATCATACTTACGGGTCATGGTTCTGAAGCAGACCGCAAGACCTGTATGGATCTGGGCGCGTTCGCTTACCTGAACAAGCCCGTGGATATCGAGGTGCTCAGCCGCACACTCAAGGAAGCTTACGCGAAAGTCCGTAATTCATAAGATAAACAATCTCCCCGGAGAAGGACCATGTCGATCAAAGGATTATTCAAACCGGAATTCTGGGATGCGGAAACTCAGTCCTCAGGACCTTACAAGCGCTTGTTTGACTACAAGCGTATCTGGCAGCTCTGTTTCGCTATTCTGGTAGTGGTTTCTCTTATTCCGATTCTGATCATGGCTTCTATCGACTTGAGTGTCACCGGGAGTGCAATTAAATCTGAAAATACGCTCCGGGCGGCGAGGACAACGTCCAATACCCGCCGGGCGGTTTCCTACTTCGTGGAGGAGCGGAAGTCCGCTCTCAAGCTCTTAGTCGGGCTTGATGATTTCCGCTCCTTCGACGATAGGAACCGACTTACCGAAATGCTTGAGTCTCTCAAGAACAGCTTCGGAGGATTTATTGATCTCGGAGTGATCAATAAAGAAGGTCGGCAGGTCGCATATGTTGGTCCGTACAATCTTGAGGGCCGTGAATACACCGGGCAGGACTGGTTCAAGCAGGCTGTTGAGAAGGGAGTCTTCGTAAGTGAAGTCTTTCTCGGTTTCCGGGACAGTCCTCATCTGGTTATCGCTTTGAAACATTATCTGGACAAGGAAAAGAAAAGCTTTAAAATCCTACGCGCGACACTGGATACCAAACAGTTCAATAATATTTTTTCAAGCCTTGATCTTTCTTCCGGTGAAGATGTTTTTCTGGTGAACCGGGAAGGAAGGCTTCAGACGCCTTCGCGCTGGAACGGTGCCATTTTCACTCAGGTGAGCTTTGATCTCCCGCAGAAGTCTTTCCGCACAAAAGTCGAGGAAATAGAGTTTAATAATGGCGGACCTGCCATGGTTGGATATGCTTATATCGAACACACTCCTTTCGTGCTTCTTTTTGTAAAGACCAAGGAAGAATTCATGGGGGCATGGCAGAGTTCCAGAGATACGGTCACTTGGCTGACGGTTGTAAGTGTTGCGGTAATTCTAGTGGTCATGTGGGGTGTGGCTTCTTATCTGGTCGAACGTATTTATATCGCGGACAAGAACCGGTCAAAGGCTCTGCAGCAGATGGAACACCAGAACCGGATGGCATCCATAGGCCGACTGGCGGCTGGGGTTGCACATGAGATTAATAATCCGCTTGCAATCATAAATGAAAAGTCTGGCTTACTTAAGGATCTGTTTACATTCAGCAAAGCCTACGAGGCCGATGAGCGGGTGCTGGGACTGGTCGATTCGGTTATCGAATCCGTTGAAAGGTGCGGCCGCATAACCAAAAGGCTGCTCAGTTTCTCCCGGCAGACCGATGTCGATTTCAGGCCGGTTTATCCTCGTAAGATTATCGAAACGGTCCTCAGTTTTCTTGAGAAGGAAGCCGAGTACAGATCCATTGATGTTCAGGTCAGCGTTGATGATTCCATTTATGAAATAGTCACGGATCGGGGAAAACTTGAGCAGATACTCCTAAACCTGATAAATAATGCTTTTCAGGCTATGCAGGATGGCGGTTCCCTTGAAATCGGAGTCAGGCGCTGCGATAAAAAAGAGATCTGTTTTGAAGTCAGGGATAGCGGGTGCGGGATTCCTGCCGCGGACCTTAAGAAAATTTTTGAGCCTTTCTATTCAACAAAGAAGCAATCTGGTGGAACAGGGCTTGGACTGTCCATTACTTACGGGCTGGTTCAGGATCTTGGCGGTGATATGAAGGTTAAGAGTGAACTCGGGAAGGGTACGGAGTTTACATTTACACTGCCGACTGTTCCGGTAATAAATGGAGACAGGTAGGATAATGAGAATATTACTTGTAGACGATGAGCCAGAACTCGTTTCTGCGCTGGCGGAACGTCTATCTTTCAGAGGGTTTGATTCTGAATGGGTGACCTCCGGCGAAGAAGCTATTCAGAAAGTTGAGGAAGCTGAATTCGCTTTGGCCGTTCTGGATGTAAAAATGCCGAGAATGAGCGGACTTCAACTGCGTAAGAAGCTTGAAAAGATCAGACCTGATATGAAGTTTATATTTGTATCCGGTCACGGATCGGAAGACGATTACAAGTGCGGCAGGGAAGAAGCGGCCTGTTATCTTGTCAAACCGGTCAGGATTGAAGATCTGGTTGATAAGATCAATCTGGCTCTTGGAAGTGAATAAACTTCAGGGAGAAATAAACATGGAATCAACAACACTGCCAAAAGATCGTGATGGGCTTGAGTTTTTCGGACAGATCAGCGCGGCTATTTCTCATGATCTTAAAAATGTTCTGGCTATAATCAACGAAGATGCAGGGTTGCTTCAGGATTTTTCGTTGATGGCCGCACAGGGTATGGAGTTGGACCCGGAAAGGCTGGGCAGGCTTGCCGAAAAGATTCAGGTTCAGATCAAACGGGGTGACTCGATCATCAAGAACATGAACAGATTTGCACACAGTGTGGATCTTCCTGAGTGTGAAGTTGATTACCGTGAACTTACAGCACTCGTGATTTCCCTTCTTACCAGACTGGCATCGAGAAAATGCGTCACAGTCATTCTGGATGAGAGTGATCCTGTAAAGGGCAAGGGTGATCCGTTTATTATACAGAGGCTCATTGCCAAGATTCTTGAAGTGTGTATGGACAATGTCGGGAATGACAATGAGCTTAAAATCGGGGTGGCCGCAGAGAATGGGCTGGGAGTCATCAGGATCGAAGGGCTGAGTGAGCAGATTCCGGAAGATTCACTGGGCGGTCTGGAAAAAATAGCCGAAACAGCGGGTGCTTCTCTTGAGTGCAACCCGCAGGATAAAGTTTTAACAGTTAAATTTTAACTACTTTTTAAACTGCACTATGATGCAGGTGGAGAGAAATCATGGCAGAAAAAGTACTCCTCGTTGATGACGAAAAGGAATTTGTTGAAGGTCTGGCTGAACGTATGGAACTGCGCGGTATGAACGTGACTGCATGCACCAACCCGCAGGATGCTCTGGACAAGGTTGATTCGGAATCTTTTGACGCGATTGTTCTTGACCTCCAGATGCCCGGCATTGACGGTATTGAAGCCCTTAAGCACATAAAAAAGACCCATCCTGAAATGCAGGTTATTCTTCTCAGCGGCCACGCTACCGTGGAAAAGGGAATTGAGGCCATGAAGCTAGGTGCTATGGATTTTGTTGAAAAACCTGCTGATATTAACATTCTCACTGATAAAATTAAAAAAGCTCAGGCAAAAAAAATGATTATTGTCGAGGAGAAGACCGAAGAAAAGGTTAAAGATATTATCAGCCACAAGGGGTGGTAGGGGCGGAAAGCTCGATACCCTTGTGTTAGATATTATTCATTTTTTGATCAGGGTTGCCTGATTATATGCAAGTCTGTTTTCTGAGTGAATTAAAATGAACAGCCGCAAGTCCAAAAGGAGTTGCGGCTGTATTTTTTAGGATTCTCCCCGAGGGAGAAGAATTATTTTTTTTTTCTGTTGAGCAGAAGCTGTCCATAGACCGCCTGCCCAAGTGAAATACAGGCGTCATTGGGGGGCAGATAACGATGTACCAGAGGAGTCAATCCCCGTTTCTGAAGTTCCACAGGAAGCTCAACCGCAATGGTCAGGTTCTGCATGACACCGCCGCTTAAGCCCACGGTTTTTACTCCTGTCTGTCCCGCAATAATTTCGGCACACTCGGCAAGGCCGAGGATCAGTCCCCGGTGAAACCTGCGGCTGATCACGGCTGGCTTGATTCCATTCACCCTGTCCTCATATGCCTGCCTGAAAAGTTCTCCCGTTTTGATTTCAAAGGGTGGCTCATTTTGCAGTAAAGGACAGCTGTATGCTCCCTGCTCTTCCATATCCTGAGCTTTCTCCAGAATAATGGCGGCCTGTCCTTCGTAAGTAATCACTGAACAGAGTCCGAGCATAGCGGATACTGCATCGAAAAGACGTCCGCAACTGCTGGTGGGCGGGCAGTTTATATTCCTTTCAAGAATCTGATCAAGCATGGCCAGTCCCGGCTGAACGCTTTCGGGGACTGGAATATTCATTGTATCGAGGTTTAAATCTTTTGCAGCTGCATAAGCAATACGCCAGGGCTCGCGAACAGCAGCCTCCCCGCCGGGAAGACGCAGGTGGGTGAAGCGGGCCAGTCTTTTGTGTTCAAGTTTATCATTATCTACATAAAGACATTCACCGCCCCAGATGGTGCGGTCCTCGCCCAGCCCGGTCCCGTCAAGGGCCAGTCCAAGCGCAGGTCCGTTGTATTTGTTTTCAGCTAGAACGGAGTGGATGTGGGCGTAGTGGTGCTGAAGGGCTTTTGTTTCAAGTCCTTCGTCAAGTGAAATTTCTTCGGCCAGTGCCGTTGTTAAATAATCCGGATGAAGGTCATGGACTATGAGTTCCGGTTTTACTTTGAGTATTGATTGAAGATGCTGGCGTATCTCTTTCCAGAAGTTTGCGGTTTCAAGGTTCTGCATGTCACCGATATGCTGGCTGCAGAATGCCTGATCGCCTTTGGTCAGGCAGAGGGTGTTTTTAAGTTCCGGTCCGGTCCCGAGCACACAGGGGCCGTTGTTGGATAGAAAAACAGGTGAAGGGGTGTAGCCTCTTGCCCGGCGCATGAGAACAGTGCGGTAAGCGGATTTATTTTTCAGCTGCTGGTCAAATTCAGGTACTGAGCGGGCAACGGAATCATCAACACGGATGAGAATATCCCGGTTGTGAAATAGAAAAATGTCAGCGATTTGAGGGAGTCTCTTCAGAGCCTCTCTGTTACCGATGCAGATGGGAGCGGAGCTCATGTTGCCCGAAGTCATGACCAGCGCAGCCGGATCGTTTGTACACAGGTCGAAAAAATATTTCAGCAGCACCTGATGCAATGGAGTGTAAGGAACCATCAAACCTATGTAGTCCGTGTCCGGTGCAATTTCAGAAGCAAGCGAGTAGTCCGCTGATTTTGGAGCAAGAACTATTGGCCGCTGCATCCCTTCAAGCAGTTCTATATCATTATCTTTTAGCTCGGCCAGTTTTTCAGCGGCTGAAATGTCATTGACCATGACGGCAAGGGGCTTGTCGGGGCGGCTTTTTCTTTGGCGCAGCTTCTTTACTGCTTCGGGGTTTGTCGCGTCACATACAAGGTGAAAACCACCAAGCCCTTTTACAGCCGCAATATTTCCTGCAGAAAGCAACCGGGCCAGTTCCCGCAATGAGTTCTCGGGAGAGGAAAGATTATTGCCCTTATTGTCTGTTAGCCAGACTTCTGGGCCGCATTCAGAACATGCGTTGGGCTGGGCGTGGAAACGGCGGTCCAGCGGATTTTCGTACTCCTCTTTGCAGTCCGGGCAAAGTGGAAAACATGCCATTGATGTTACCGGGCGGTCATAGGGAATGGAGCGGGTGATCGTATATCTTGGTCCGCAGTTTGTGCAGTTTGTGAAAGGATACTCGAAGCGGCGGTTCTGAGGATCGTTCATATCATTGAAGCAGTCCGGGCAGGTAGCCACATCCGAACTGATCAGCACACAGTGTCCTTCCCCTGCTGTGGATGCAAGGATGCAGAATTCTTCTTCTCCTTCCACTGTCTCCATATCCTTTTTATCAAAAGAGACGATACGGGCAAGACGCGGCAAATCCGAGTTGAAGGTCTGCTCAAAGCCGTCCAGGTCTTCTTCCGGTCCCTGAAGTTCAATCAGAACTCCCTCCGGGCTGTTCAGAACTGTGCCGGATAGATTATGTTTGAGGGCTGTTTTGTAAACAAAGGGCCGAAAGCCGACTCCCTGAACCTGTCCGGTCACGGTGAGCAGTCTGCGGTAAATTCTGCTGTTGTTCATCTGGGGATATATTCTCTTTTTTGCAAATTAATGGGAATGCTCAATTGCGGTTGAAGGGGCTGAGCAGGCTTTTTATTCTGCCCTTTACGAAGCGCACAGGTTCAAATTCCATTGGGCTTAATTTCTCGGGAATTACAAAGTCGGTGGTATCAAAATCGTCCGGCGGTTCTATTACATATTCTATATGCTCGGGGTGGTAACCGAAGATTTTCTGTTTTGCGCATTCCCGCCAGAGCAGAACCTTTTTGGGACTGAGTCCCAGAAGCATGTAAAAGGCGGTATCTAGAGCGTACTGATTACTGGATCCGGCCAGAAGATTCATGGTGTAGGGTTTGCCGTTGATCGGCCCTGTTACATGCATGGGGTAGATGGCGTCCATAATGTTGAATCTTACCGGCAGGGCTTTGTTCACTTCAATGATCATTTTTTCCATAAGCCCCGGATTCTCGCCGAACCGGGTATGCGCGTATGCTTTACGAAATCCTACAACTGTACCGAAAAGATTTTTCACTGCTCCGGTTACCAGGAACTGCCCATGCGCTTTGAACTTAGGAACATTGATAATCATATCTGTTTCAAGAGCGTCCCTTGATATCCCGATTGTTTCACCGAAGGATAATTTAAGCGGAGTGGGGCGGCCGAGATTTTTTATTTTAAGCCCCATTCTTTCGAGTCCGGAAGTCATGTCTATCGCCTTGGAAACATGCGCGGCGGAGCCGTAGCCCGGAGAGTCCGCCACCGTGATTTCTGCACCGCAGTCTTTAAGATAGCGGCATACCGCCAATGTGACATTGGGATGTGTGCAGGCAAGTTTGTTCTTGGAGGACACCAGATTAGGCTTGACCAGGACTTTTGCTCCCGGAGGAATTTTGAACCCGCATTCCTCCATTATAAGCTCTACAGCGGTGTTCATTATGGTTGACTCGTATTCAAGAATACGGAAAAAAGCCACCGCTTCTCTTTTGCGTTTGGTGCTCATTAATTTTTATCCTGTTCCTTGGCTTCCGGTTTAGGTCGCGTTTTTCCGGTTTTCCCACTCTGCTTCTGCTGAATGTCGGGAGTGGCTTTTTCTCTTTTAGCCGTTCCGTTTGTTTTACTCACTTTGCGGGTAGTTACTTTTTTTGAGTTATTTTGTGAAGTTTCGGGGGAGGGCTTCTCTGCAGTTTTTTTGACCTGACGGACTTTCTTGGGAGTTGCGTCTCCTGAAGAAGTTGAATCAGTCGTATTTTTCTTTTTAGGGATCTGTTTTTTTACCGCAACGGACCGATTTTGCATTTCCTGCTTTTTGTCGGCGGCAACGTTCTTCTTTTTAGTGGCAGTCCGTAATGGGGCCGCTGTCTTCTTATCGGCAGCACTTGAGGTTTTGTTAACTGCTTTTTTGGATGCCTGCTTAGGACTGTTGGCGGCTGTTTTCTTTTTAGTACTAACTTTTTCCGGGTCGGATTTCTTTTTACCCGTCTTTCGGGCTGCGGGTTTTGCTTTATCTTTATTCTGTTCAGGATCAGTTTGTTTCTTGAGAGCTTCCTTGTTTGTTCTTTTTCCTTCCCTTGTCTTCAACAATTCCTCAGCCTTTTTTTTGGCCCGGGCTTTTTTGGCTGCTTCCATTTTTGCACGTTTTTTCTTCAGCAGTTCTTCCTTTTTTTTGATAGCAGCTTTTTCTTCATCAGAAAGCTCCAGACCAAGCTTGACCCGAAGAGGGTTAAGAAAATTCTCAGAAACGAGTGTTCCGAAAAACATATAGTTGGAAATATCCCAGAAAATGGCAAAAATTAGAATTCCGATGGTTCCGAAAGTAAGGTAGAAGAATCCGGAAGTCTGACCGACCGGAAGGGCCTCTCTCAGGTTGTATGCCGGAACAAGCAGTTTGCCACGAATGTCCCGGACAAGTTTTTCCTGCCTGCTCAGGTTGAGTGCGGCCAGAGCCGGAGACATTTTTTTCAGAATCCTGTCCAGCATATACATGGATTGCATGTACGGCATGGAGTACTTTTTTTCTATCAGATCAAATCTGTTGGCATACAGGAGACTGATGTCGTCCATGAAAAACTGGAGAGTGTAACCGAGGTCTCCCTGAATATTAACTGAGCGTCCTTTTGGTGTTACGGTCAGTTTATTTGCCAGAAATATCATGGTTGCTATCCGTGCCTTTTCATTACTCCGGAAAACCATCGTTGTTCTGAAATTCCTGCCCAGATTGATTTCATTTTCTTCTGTCAGCTTTTTGAAGGGCGGGCGCACTCCTTTCCTAAGTGAATTGAAGGCAGTCTCCATAGTCTGGAAGCCGTTCTTTCCTTCAAAAAGGGGAAGGTACATTGACCCAACCGCCATTAGACTTGCAGCGAAAAGCACGGCTGATATCAATAGCGTTTTCATGGAAAAAGTCATTTGCCGTTCTCCTGTTGATCGGTTCTCTTGTCGGGAGGAGTCAACGATTCAACAAAGCCGGTTCCAAAGGCATAAATAAACCAGCCGCAGAATGTAGCCATGCCTATGAACATTATCCATGTGCCGCTCTGACTGAGAGTTGAGGCAATACCGTGAGGAATTGAAGCTCCGGATTTGTTCAGAAGGGCTGGAAGGGCCAGCAGACGGTTCAGCATCACTGATATCACAAGAAGGGCGGTTAAGCCTTTAACACGGTATGGCTGTATATGTTTCAGAGCTTTACTGCCCAGATGCAGGCCGGTCGAGGTTCCGAATATTAGCCCGGTAATGCAGTAGATATTGATAAGGCCGTCCAGTCCGTATGTTCCCATACTCAGAATTCCGGTTGAGATTGCCAGTCTGGCGAGATCGGTTCCCGCCACCAGCGCGGCCACACATCCGAATCCTTTAGTAAGAATAGTGAAACTGAGGATTACACCGCCGGACCCGGTCAGGGCCATGAAGAACCCCCCGGCCATGGCGAGAAGAACAGGAGGAATGACAGGAATACGATCGTATGCCGGTTTGGATTCGGACTGCTCCGGCAGATCTTCCATGCCCCCGCGTCGCATAATAGCAGGTTCAAGATCGTCTTCTGATTGGTCCTTGATGGTCCCGGGAAATTTTATGTAAGGGGGCAATTTTATTGTCCGCATGGTTCGGGCAATGGGCCAGGGCTCTTCATCGGGATACAGGTCATCTTCGAATTCAGCTTTTTCAGGTTCTTCTGTCTGCTCTGCTGTATTCTCTTTTTCCGAATTTTCGCCCTTTTTCTTTTCCGTTTCTCCTTCTTTGGATTCATCCTTATTTTCTTTATCCGGAGATTCCACTTGAACTGCAACTTCCCTGTTCTCAGCCTCTTTTTCTTTCTTCAGTATCTCAAGGGCGTACTGGTGTGCCGATTCTCTGAATTCAGGAACTATAATGAATGAGTAAACCGCAAGCCACAAAATGATCATTGAAGATATGAATACATCACTCCCGGCCGGGTCTGCGAGAAAAACGGTTTTACTTAGCTTGTAACCTCCGAATCCGCCTATTGTCGTCCCTGCCATGAGGTATAGTGCCAGCATGTAGTTGATACGTTTGTTGATACCCATGCGCATTGACTGGATAGAGCTGAATATGAACAGCCGGAATATTTCCGAACCAATGGCATAAACTCCCGAGATACCGGCGCTCATAAGTGCGGGGACAACCACCAGACCGCCCCCGGCCCCGATGGCAGAACTCAGCAGCCCGGCGGCGAGTCCAATGGCAGTGGAAAGCCAGAATCCGGGTTCACCGCTTTCTGGCAGAGAGTAGGGATTGTTAACATTACCTATTATATTGGGGATTTTAATTTCTGAAGCAGCCTGAAGCATGTCCGGAAGGAAAAGGACTGCAACAGTGGAAATGAAGATGGAAATGTAGAGGCCGGACGACTTTTTCATGTAATCCTCTGCCTGATTGGTTAATTATTTTCTTTACATATAAAAACAAAAGGAACTTTTTTCAACTAAATGAGTAGATAATTGTTTTTATCGGGCAATTCTGCCGGGACATAGGGGGGTGACTGTGACTATTGCACTTGCTGATCTTAAGTAGTAGTTGTTTGTTCCTTGAGTGAAAACAGGGTTTGTATTCAATAAGTTTCAGTATGTTATGAAGCGGGGTTTTCATGAGCGATTTACTGGTTTCAATGAAAGGTGTTTCACTTACCCTTGATCGGGGTCCGGTGCTTGAAGATATAAACTGGGACATTAAAAAGGGTGAACATTGGGCGGTTTTAGGACCCAACGGTGCAGGTAAGACCACCCTGATGATGATCCTTGCCGGGGAAGTCTGGCCTGATGATGATCTTAAGCGGGAATTTTATATTGAGGGTGAGAAAACCAGCAGTCCGCTAGAACCACTCGAGCGTTACCGTATGATTTCTCCCGAACATCAGGATATTTTTCTGCAGCTGGCCTGGGATGTTACCGGTGAGGAAGTTGTTCTTGCCGGCAAGGATAATACCCCGTTTCTTTACCGCCTTGCGGATGAGGGCGAGTACGGACCTGTGCGGGATCTCATGCAGTCGCTGGGGATGCTCGATCTGGCTAAACGCAGCATGGTTAAGATGTCCCGTGGAGAAGCTCGTAAAATACTTATTGCGAGAGCTCTCATGGCCGAGCCTGAATTTCTTATACTCGATGAGTTCCTTGAAGGTATAGACCAGCAGTCCAGAGCCCAGCTCATTCGCGCTATTGATGCCGCAGCCGCGTCCGGTACTACTGTGATCTGTTCGGCTCACCGTAAAGAGGAACTGCCTTCCTGTGTAAACCGCACCCTTTATATTCGCGATGGCAGGGTGGACCGCTGCGAGGATGGGGCTGGGGAAGGCGTAAGCTGCGCTACTCCGGATTTTGAAAACAGGGTTCTTCCGGAAATAGAGAGAATTGAGCCCGGTAGAAAGCTGTTTCAGCTTAAAGATGCAAGTGTTGTCTTTCTCGGCAAAACAGTGCTCCATAATATTGACTGGACGATGCGCGGCGGCGAAAACTGGGCTGTGTTGGGACACAACGGAGCAGGTAAATCAACTCTCCTGCGCCTGCTTTATGGTGACGCCGCGGCTTACGCTGCTGAGGAAGAAATGGAGCGTCTCCCTGAAAGAGGTGATTCATTAAGATCGGTACGTGGACGCATGGGGATGGTTTCAGCATCCATGCAGGCCTCATTCGGGGAAGCGGTAGGCAGGCCCATACCTATTTTTGATGTGGTGATTTCAGGATTTTTTGCTTCTGCCGGCATACTGGATGAAATCAGTGATGAAATGCGCAGCAGGACATGGGAGTGGCTAAACTTTTTCGGTATTGAAGACCTGGCCCAAAGACCCATGGAGCAGGTTTCATATGGACAACTCCGCAAGGCTTTTATCGCTCGGGCATTGATAGCAGGTCCTGATGTGCTGCTCCTTGATGAACCACTGGCCGGTGTAGACGCTGAATCAAGAATAGAGATATACCACCTTCTTGAAAAGCTGGCTCAGGCCGGGGTCTGTATGGTTTACGTCACCCATCACAGTGAAGAGCTTATCCCCTCCATTTCAAATGTGCTTGAAATTGAGAACGGCAGGGTTTCCTTTCGTGGCAGCAGGGAAGATTATACGACTCTGAGCAGATAAACCGGGATATTCAGAATAAATTAAAAGGCCGCCTGCTTCGTAATGTTTATCCGGAGCAGGCGGCCTTTCTCGTTGAATGGGACAGTTTGATTAAAGTGAGTGGATTTGGAAAGTCGGTATTATGATCGGAAAAAGGGGCTAACTGTATTGCTGAATTGGCAGGGATTATTTTTTAATCCAGCCTTTTCCGGCCATGCAACGGTCGAAAGCGCGGGCTTCATTGTTATGTTCAATACGCTGCTGATCATAGGTTTTAAGAAACTGCCAGTCGTTCTTAGGTTCGGAGTTTGCCTCCTTTT
Source organism: Maridesulfovibrio salinus (assembly GCF_055394525.1). Classification (NCBI taxonomy): domain Bacteria; kingdom Pseudomonadati; phylum Thermodesulfobacteriota; class Desulfovibrionia; order Desulfovibrionales; family Desulfovibrionaceae; genus Maridesulfovibrio; species Maridesulfovibrio salinus. Next base: position 3,910,342 of record NZ_AP042461.1, on the reverse strand, counting down.
TTGAACGCTCCCGGCAGGCCGCGCGGTCTTTTTTAAACTGGTCGTTACGGTTGGTATCCATGCCGAGGCTCGGATTGTAATATGAAGTGCAGCCTCCGAGCAGTATCAGGGTGGTCAGAAGAATGGCACGCATTAAATCTCCCTTTATGCTTTGACTATGAAGCCTTTGTTTTTCAGTATTTCCTTGTTGTATGGGAATTCGCTTCCATCAAGTGATGTCATGCTTCCGCCTGCAGCTTCAACTATGGCTTGTCCTGCTGCAGTGTCCCATTCCATGGTGGGATTGAATCTTGGGTACTGGTGAGCCTTGCCTTCGGCTACCAGACAGAATTTGATGGCACTGCCTGCAGGGATCATTTCAGCGACACTTCTTTTTTCAAGATAGGCGGCCAGATCCGGAGAAGGGTGTGAGCGGCTTCCTACTATAACCAGTGCTTCATCTTCAGCGGGTGGGCTGGTGTTTATCTTTTCCGGTTCAGCTCCCCCCCGGCTGATATGTGCTCCGGTCTCCTGACTGCCGGTGTAAAGCTTGTCTTGTGTCGGCGCGTATACAACTCCCAGTACAGGACGGTTGTCCCGCATCAGAGCAATACAAACGCAGAATTCTCCATTGTTTTTAATGAATTCTTTTGTCCCGTCCAGAGGGTCCACGAGGAAAAATTCCTTCCATTCTCTGCGTTCTGAAAAAGGGATCTTTGCTCCTTCTTCAGAAAGGACCGGAATGTCGGGGTACATTTCAGAAAGGTGGTTCGAGATGACTGCGTTTGAAGCAATGTCGGCTTCCGTTACCGGGGATTTGTCATCTTTGCTGGTAACTTTGAAACCACTGTTTCGCACATCCATTATGGCTGCTCCTGCTTTCCGGGCAATCATGGATAAATTGTCTATCATTGTTTGCATGGTTAACGACTTAGCAGAGCTTTAAATTTATGTCATTATCTCCTTTGAAACCTGAGCCCCATTTTGACTTATATTTTCCTGCGGTTTACTTATGTTCAATGAAAATAAAAGCAGTCTGTTTCAGCCATCTTGCGGTTTATCATTCAAGTGATGGCTACTTGGAAGTCTCCGATAGCATTCGGGTGGATGATGTCCCTGAATTACTGGGTTTTCAAAAGGACGAGGTGGCTATGTATTTTGTTGGGGACAGTCGTGTTGACGTTGATTACGAACTTGCCGATGGTGATGTGCTCAAGTTGTTTCCACCAATAACCGGGGGGTGATCTATGGCAGTGGAAGACAAGGTTTACGAAATGATGGCCGGGCATCTTATGGATAAACAATGTGGTGATCAAAGACAGAACATCGCTCCTCATGAATTGTGCCTGAATATTTCAAGAGAACTGGGGCTGGATCGCCGTTTTGTTGAAATGGTGGCCTTTGATAACGGAGCCGTGCCGGAACGGTATTCCCGTAATATGTGTACTTTCAGTCCGGATGACCAGAAAACCATGTTCAAGTCCAAGGTTGCAGTAGTGGGCCTTGGCGGCCTTGGCGGTCATCTGCTTGAGGCCCTTGCCAGGACCGGAGTCGGGCATATTGTAGGGTGTGACGGGGACTCTTTTGAGCCTTCTAATCTCAACAGGCAGCGGCTGGCAGCTGAAAATTCCTTGAGCCTGAGTAAGGCGGATGCAGCCTTTGAAATGGTGAGAAGGGTAAATCCGGCGGTTTTTTTTGATGTGCGTTCGGATTATCTTGAGGAGAGGGATTTTGATGTTTTTATTGAAGGAGCCCGGGTTGTAGTTGATTGTCTTGGCGGGTTGGCCCATCGGCAGCAGTTAAAGGAAGCATGTACCAGGAATAATATCCCGATGGTTACGGCTTCTGTTGCCGGGTGGGCCGGGATTGTTTCCACGGTGTATCCCGGTGATGTGTCTCCTGCAGATTTTTTTGGAAGTGACGACGGTCTTGAAGAAAAGTTGGGGACTCAGACTCCGGCTATTCTCACTGCTGTCGGCATTCAAAGCAGTGAGGTTCTCAAGATTGTATGTTCCAAAGATCCCGGACTGAAAAACAAAGCACTGATGTTTGATCTTTCAAGATTTTATTTTGACATCGTTTCATTATGAAATGAAGAAAGCATAAGAGACTTATTCAGAATACAGATAATATTTACAATTTATTTTTTTGTATAAAGAAAAGGAGATTTCAGGGAATACTGAATCTCCTTTTTATTTTGTTTCTGAGTGTATGATTTATATTTGCTGGATATATATTGTATTAATTTATATTTTGAATGTATCTAATATTAGTTTTTATTTGTTAGTTCTGTTTTGTGGTTAATATATTGTATAGTTTTTGTTGTTTGTGTCATAATATTATGTAAGTAAAGTTGTTTATGTTGTTTATGCTCGTTTTTGTCTAGTTATTTGTTTGTTTTGGTGTGTGTATTTGTTTTTTTATTTCGTGTTCTTTGTGTTTTGTGTGTTTGTGTGTCTTGTTGGGAAAAAACTTTTAAAAATATTAAAATGTTCAAACCTTCGCAAATAGATGAATCTATTGGAAAAAATTAATAAAACACTAGACAAGATAGTCTTTAGAATATATTTCTGCGTTCATGTCGGGTGTTTTTATAGGATTTAACATCAGGAGGGTTTGATGAGTAAGCAGATTGAAGATATAACAGCTGAATTAAATAGTGTTTCCGATGCCTTGGAGTTTATTAGTAATTCTATTGAGTGCCATGAGTCAGAAGGGCGTGAGATTGAGACAGGAGGAGTGGCCTACCTTGTAAGGCTTGTGGGTGGACGCTCCAGAAGGGTTGCTGAGTTGTGCTGGGCAGTCATTGATGGGGGGCATGTTAATGATTCCGGCTCGGGAGAATGAAGAATGCTGCTGCTAATAATACTGTAGTGTCTTGGGATATTGTGCTATGGTTTACATGCTGCAGGAAGTTGGAATTTCCAATGCAGATGTATATTTTTTCCGCATGGAGGCCGGTCGGTGGATCTCGATATTGTAAACGAAAAAGTTAACGGTAATTTCTCAAGGATACTGGTAGTGGATGATTCCGCAACCATGAGGAATTTTCTGACTCGTGTTCTGGAAGATTCCTACGAAGTTCAGACCGCATCCGATGGTATGGAATGCATAAGGCTTTATCAGGAGAACTCCCCTAGTGTCATTCTTCTGGATCTGCTTATGCCGATGATGGATGGCTTTGATGTCATTGACAAAATAAGAAATGAGATCGGTGATCAGGAAGTCATAATCATTGTGCTCACCGGGCAGGATGAACAGGAGATCAAAGCCAGGGCCCTTAACAGTGGAGCCAATGATTATCTAACCAAGCCTTTCCATGTTGTGGAATTGAAAGCGCGTGTCGGCGTTGCTTTTCGGCAGGTGTCGCTTACCAGGCAGATACAGACAGCCAACGCCCGTCTGCAGCGCGCATATAATATTATTGATGATGAGGTGAAACTTGTAGCCCGTCTTCAGGACAAACTGTTGCCGACAACTGTTCCGGTAATAGACGGGCTTGAGCTTAACAGTCTTTACCGTCCATCAGGCAGGGCCAGCGGAGACTATTACGATGTTTTCGGTCTTGAGGACGGTGTCATAAGAGTTATTGTGGCTGATGTGTCAGGACATGGTCCTCAGGCGGCGTTCATTATGGCTATTGTCCGAACTCTTTTCAAGGCTGATGGTGCTTCGGGCAGTGATCTCGGAAACAGCCTTGACCAGATAAACAGCCACCTGCTGGATCTTATTGGCAAGGACAGTTACTTTGTCACTCTTTTCGCTGCGGATATAGATTTCAACAAGGGCCAGATGAAATATTTGAGTGCGGGACATTGTCCGGGGCTTATTATGACAGACGGCAGCCTGAGAGAGCCTCTTGCAGCCAAGATCCCGCCACTTGGCTTCTTCCCAGTGGAGTGCGATCTATCCGAATGCAGTTTTGAGAATTCCTTAAGGCTTTTCCTGTTTACTGACGGTTGTTACGAATGGCGCATGGGGAATGACTTTTTCAGTCTCGATCCTTTTGTAGAGATAGTTGAGGATCTTATGGAAAAGGGATGCTTAAAGCTTAATACAATTGAAGATGTCCTGGAAGAAAAGACAGGTTTCCGTCCCGTTTTTGATGACGATGTGACTGCAATGCTTATTGATTGGGCAAGAGCATAGTTTTGCCTGCCTTTATTTACCTTTTTTGAAGACCGTCAGAAAAGCTTTTAACTCTTTTCGATGAAATAAGGTGATACCTAGAACAATCAGGATAGCCAGCCAGACTGTAGCTTCTCTTGCAATGTTGACTTCTCGTTTTCTGCTCAGCCATTTGTTTATAATGGCGTTCTTTTTTTTCTTGGGAATAGCTGCCATGTACAGGTTTACAGTGGAGATGAGTTCTTTGTTGCGCTTGCTTACAGCCGGCAGCAGGTCTCTTGTGTACATGTGTTTGACTAGAGAAAAAGACTTTTCAAGCCCATGTTGGTGAATGAGATATTGTGCAACGGGGTAGTCGGCAACCAGAAGTTTCATTCGGCCTTCAGAAATTGTGCGAAACATTTCTTCTACTGAATTAAAAAGCATAAGCGGCGTGAACGGATAGTTCTTTTCCATGAATGTTTTTGAGTAGCCGTTTTTAAGCACCCCGCAGATAGTTTCTTCAAGGTTTACATTCCCGTCCCTGATCAGGCTTTTCTCCGCGAACATTGAGCCTCTCATATGAAAGAGGTAGTCCCCGAAAACAAGAGATCTGGCCCTTTTATCTGAATAAAACAGCCCGGCATTTACAGCGTACTTCCCAGAGACAGTTTCGGAAACAGCCTCTTTCCAGTCTTTCAGATCAAATCTTATGGGGATTTCTGAATGCTTTGCCCACTCTTTCCACATATCTACAAGAATACCGTCTGCTTTACCTTCGTCATTAATAAATGACAGTGGAGGCATGTTTGAAGAGTGGATTATTTTAAATTCTTGAGATGAATAAACCTGCACAGGTTGTGAAAACAGAGCAGCAATAGATAATATGGCACCAGCTAGAAATTTAAGCACAGTTTCTCCCCAGTCCGAATTAGATCACCTTTCCGAAATAAACCTGTTCAGTCCCCTACGAACATAGTTTCAGGAAGGTAGATATCAGCAGTCCGCATATATAATATAGTACTGAGATGGAATCCTACTATAAAACAATAAAAAAACCAACTATATGTTATATATTATAAATGTCCGACTCATTTTCTTGGCGGGGAGGGATTATGGGGTAATGTAGGGGGTCAGCTTGCGCTGGAAAGCTGCATGAGTTGGGAAAAACTTTCCTCGAGAGTCTGTTTTTCCTCGATAACCTGCTGAAGAAAAGTGTTGATTGTGGGGACCATTTTAATAGCAGTGTCAATATCGGGGTTTGCACCGGACTGGTAAGCACCGATGTTTACCATGTCCTCAACCTTGCGGAAGGTGGCAAGCTGTCCGAGAACCTTGCGACCGGCTGCGACAATTTCGGGCTGAACGATGTCTCCGCGTACGCGGCTGACACTTTTGAGAACATCGATGCACGGGTAATGGCCCTGGTCTGCAAGATCACGGGTAAGAACTATGTGGCCGTCAAGAATTGATCTTACGGCATCTGCGATCGGTTCTGTGAAGTCATCTCCATCAACAAGGACAGTGTAGATGCCGGTGATTGAACCCTTCTGGTTTTTCCCAGCCCGTTCTAGAAGTTTAGGGAGCTGTGCAAATACGGAAGGGGTGTATCCTCCACGTGTCGGGGGTTCCCCAGCGGCGAGTCCGACTTCACGCCCGGCCATGGCAAAACGGGTGACCGAATCCATCATCAGCAGGACGTCCTGACCGAGATCACGGAAATATTCAGCAATGGCTGTGGCTGTGTAAGCGGCACGCATGCGGATGAGAGGGCTTTTGTCAGAGGTGGCCACAACGAGAACTGATCTGGCCAGTCCTTCCGGACCGAGATCACGTTCAATGAATTCCACAACCTCACGGCCACGCTCACCGATAAGCCCGATCACGTTTATGTCCGCCACTGTATAACGGGCCATCATTGAAAGCAGTGTCGATTTTCCGACTCCTGATCCGGCCATGATGCCCATTCGCTGGCCCTTGCCGAGAGTCAGAAGACTGTTGATGGCTTTAACGCCGACATCGAGAGGCTCATTGATGCGGGGCCTTTCAAGAGGGTTGGGCGGATCACGGTGGAGCGGATTGTAATCATCGGGGATGATGGGCCCCAGTCCGTCTATCGGCTGTCCGAAAGCGTCAACAGCACGTCCCAGAAGATTCATTCCCACAGGAATTTTCGGGGGGGTACTGGAGTTCTGGATAAGGCTTCCCGGACTGATGCCGTGCATTTCTCCATAGGGCATGAACAGGCAGGCGCCGTCCCTGAATCCCACAACCTCTGCCGCAATAGATTCCTCCTCCCCATCAGGAATAAGGTGACACACTGATCCGAGCGGAGCACGGATTCCGCGGCCCTCGGCAATGAGACCCACGACCTTGCTCACCTTGCCGAAACTGCGGCAGGGGTCGACGGCTTTCAGAAGCTGGGTGCAGCCTTTCATGTCCGCCATTATTCTTCTCCGGTGGTTCCGGTTAACTGGGCCAGTATTTCCTGAACTCCTTCCCAGCGGGAGGTGACGGTGTTGTCAATGACCGCATCTTCAGCTTCGACAATAATCCCTCCGTTTTCTATGGTCTGATCCTGCTTGATACGCCACTTTTCCAGATCCGGATGCTCAGCTTGAGCCCGTTCCAGCAGAGGAGTGATGATTTCAGCATCAGCGGGAGAAATTTTTATTACCAGCTGGGTCAGGGAATCAATCCGTGCAAGAGCCTCATCAAGTAATGAGTACAGTATTTCCTGCCTGCGGCTTTCCATTTCAACCGCGAGAGTTTTTTCAATTACCATGAACACCAGCTGTACCGCATCAGTTGACTGGGCAAGAACCACATTCCGGGACTGTTCCTGAATGGCAGTCAGAGTCTGTGTCAGATTCTGGCTGAAGCCGATCATGTGTTGCTCTGCTTCCTGAGCGGCCTGCTGCTGTCCTGCCGCATAACCTTCGGTCTGAGCGTTTGCCCGGATTGTCTCTGCCTCGGTCATGGCTTTGGCAATAATTTCCTTGGCCATGTTTTGGGCTTTTATTTTAACCCGCTCGAAGTATTCGCGGTCGGTGTCATCGTTCCAGGTCGGCTTTTTCTTGCCTTCCATTTCCTGTAAAGTCATCTCCTGGGACTTGTTGTTGGAATCAAGCCCCATGATGACTCTACCGGTGTAGAACTTCTGGTCATTTTCTGACTTAGACAAAGACATCTCCCGATCCTCTGCTGATCATGATCCGGCCTTCGTCTTCAAGGCGGCGGATGTTCTTAACAATATTCTGCTGCGCAGCTTCCACATCGGAGAGCTTTACAGGTCCCATGATTTCGAGGTCTTCGCGGATCATGTTGGATGCTCGTTCGGACATGTTCTTGAAGAAGAGTTCCTGTAAATCGTCGGAAGCACCCTTGAGTGCGGTGGTGAGCTCTTCGTTTGAAACTTCCTTGAGCAGTTCGCGAATGGCGCGGTCGTCGAGGCCCTTGATGTCTTCGAAAACGAACATGAGGTTCCTGATCTCTTCTGCCATCTGGGTGGATTCTTCCTCGATCTCGGAAAGAACTTCCTCCTCGGTGGAGCGGTCCACTGCGTTGAGGATTTCCGCAACAGCGGGGACGCCGCCGACTTTCTTACCTTCTTTACCGCCCATTGCTATGAGCTGGCTCTGGAGCACGCGGTCCACTTCCATGAGCATTTCCTCTGCAACCGCTTCAAGTTTGGCCAGTCGCATCAGTACTTCTGCTCTTACTCCACCGGGCAGGTTGGCAATAAGGTCCGCTGCCTGGTCCGGGTGAAGATGCCCGATAATAAGAGCAAGGGTCTGCGGATGCTCGTTCCTGAGAATCTGTGCAAGAATCTTGGGGCTGACATTCTGAAGCTCCTGAAAGGGAGCGGGGCCTGTTTCAAGGTCCAGCTTGTCCAGAATGAATTTTGCTGTTTCCTCGTCAAGAGATTTGCTGAGCAGTCTTTTGACCTGATCTGCTCCGCCCATAAGAAGTTCTGCACCGTAAGCCAGAGTTTCGTTAAACTCCTTGAGTACTTCCAGAACCTGCTCCTTGGGTACGGAATCCATTTCAAGCATGGCTTTTGATACATCGGCAATTTCCTGACGGCTCATGCGCTTGAAGGATTCAGCCGTAAACTTGTCCCCAAGGGCAAGAAGTACGATAGCTGTTTTCTGATTCCCGGTGAACGGCGTAGACACTTTATGCAGCCTCCTGCTTCAGCCAACCCTTCAGCACCTGCACCGCCTGATCCATATTCTTTTCCGAAAGTTGCAGAGCCTGAGCTTTGGCGTTCTCTAGCTTACGTGCCGTATCAAGCGCCTCTTCGTCAAGGTCTGCGTCATCAAGAGCAAGTCTTTCTCCTGCTTCGGGCAGTCCTGCCACTTCTTCGATTTCTTCTTCAGCCACACGGGGCTTGATCAGAGCCATGACAACCGGGCGTACTACAAGAATCAGGAAGAGGAAGATAAGCAGTCCGTTAAGGAAGGGCTTGCCGAGTCGCTGAGCGTATTCCAGCATGGTCCGCATGAGTCCTTCGTCACCGAAGAGATCCTGCATTCCGAAGGACATATTGGACACTTCAAGGGAGTCTCCGCGTACTTCATCATAACCCACCGCATTGCGGACCAGTTCACGGATGCGCTGCATTTCTTCTTCTGAGCGGGGCACATAAGTTACTTCGCCGGTGTCAGGGTCTTTATTGTAGATACCGTCAACTATGACCGCCACACTGAGTCTCTTTACTTCGCCCACTGGCACTACTATCTGCTGTTCTTCCTTGTTGATTTCGTAGTTGGTGGTCCTTGTCTCACGGGTAGAGTCCTGAGTGGTCGCGGTTCCGGTGAATCCGTCTCCGCGGAAGTTGGCTTCAGGTACGCCGCCGTCAACATTGGCAGTTCCTCTGGTGTTTTCTTCGCTGGTCTGTTCGGAGCGTGCAACCTGACCGTCAGGATCGTAGGTTTCCTTTTTAATGGTACGCTGTCTGAAATCCAGTTCGGCATTAACTTTGGCTATGACTTTATCAGGACCGACTATGGGCATGAGCAGACGCTGAATGCGCTGTTCTATTTTTGACTCGATGCCTGATTTGTATTCAAGCTGGCTGTTGCTGACATTAAGCCCGATTCCGCCGTCTTCTTCCGGCTGGTAGAGAACCTGCCCACGCATGTCGGTAATTGTTACCGCTGCGGGCTTGAGGCCTTCAACAGACATAACAACGAGGTTGAGCACGCCTTTAACCTGCTTTTCGGAAAGCTTTTCGCCTTCTTTGAGTTTCAGAACAACTGAAGCGGAAGGCTCTGCCTGTTCTTCGATGAATAATGATTTGGCAGGGAGTACGAGATGTACACGGGCCCTTTCAACCTGAGGAAATTCACTGATAGTTCTGGCCAGCTCACCCTGGAGGGCTCGCTGGTAATTTATTCGCTGGATAAAATCCGTCTGCCCGATCTGAACTTCATCAAAAATCTCGTAACCGATGCCCTGACCGTGAAGAGCTCCCTCTCCGGCGATTTTCAGGCGCAGGTCATAGACCCGGTCCGCCGGGACCAGAATGGTGGAGCCGTTATCCTGAATCTTGTAAGGTTCTTTGGTGGACTGCAGAATGGAAACAACGCGGGACGCGTCCTCTGCGTACAGTTTGGTGTAAAGGACTCGGTACTCAGTCTGATTGAGCCAGAACACCATCAGTATAAAGGCGATTACAACTGTTGCTGCCAGACCTCCGATAAGGATTCTCTGGGAGACAGTGCGGTTGGACCAGAAACCTTTGAATTTATCCAGATACTCAGTGATGAAATTGGGCATAGTAAAACTCCTGACGATTTTTCAAGAGTTGTAGCAATATGTAGTCCAATTGAATTTTGTTGTTTAAATTTAGTTGTTTGTGGAGTGTTTTTTGGGTTTTGTGAAGGTGGGGTGTTAATGGTGACAAAAAACGGTCACCTGTTTGTGCTGTGGCAGATGCCGGAGGAACGTCAACATCTCCTTGAATCGGCAATCTGCTGCCGAATCAAAGAGTGTTTGAATGTCAGTGCAGAGGTGGAATCCTCTGCACTGTGGAGAAAAAGGTCAGGGGGAAATACCTGAAGGAATTTCAACCCCGCAAAGGTAAACAACAGCTTATGCACTTTCCGGCCTAGAAAGGCATCTTCATTACTTCCTGATAAGCGGTCATGACTTTTGTTCGCACAGTTGAAGTCATGGTCATGGCAACACTGGCCTTCTGCAGGGAGATCATTAATTCATGGACATTCTGGTTTTTTCCTGAAGCAAAGTCCTCGATCATTGCCTTCTTTTCTGACTGAAGATCGTTAACTCCTTTAAGGGAGTTGGTCATTGTTTCGGAGAAAGAGTTCGGGTCGGCTTTGTCCATGTTCATGGTCTTGTCGAACTTTTTCTCAAACTGCTGCTGGGTCTTCAGGGCATTGGTGTATGCCTGCATTGCTACGTTTTTGATGGCCATTGTACTTCTCCTTATCGGGGTGCTGTCGTTTATCTGTCAGCCTTAACGCATGCCTATGCGCAGAGCTCGGTTGAACATTCTTTTGGCTGATTCAACAGCCTGTGCGTTGGCCTCGTATGATTTACTGATCGTGATCATGTTGACCATTTCTTCAACCACGTTGATGTCCGGGTAGCGGACTATACCTTCTGCGTTGGCATCCGGGTGGTTGGGCTCGAATACTTCTTTGAAAGGGCGGGTGTCATTGACGATGCCCCTTACCGTTACCCCGCGGAGCTGTTTATTCATTTCCTGATTCATTACAGAATCAAAGGGAGAGAGCAGAGGACTGGACTCCATGGCGACACTTTTACGGCGGTATGGACCTCCGTCTTCGGTGCGGGTGGTTCTGGAGTTCGCCATGTTCATGGACACAACGTTCAGATACTCTCTCTGGGCCTTGAGACCTGATGCTCCGATATCTAATGCAGTCATGAAGTTCATTTAATTATCCCCTATCTGGCTCCGCTCTGGATGATCTTTTTCATTCCTTCAAAATTTTTGGAGATGACCTGGGTCAGAGCGTTGTACTGAAGAGTGTTTTTGGCCATGGTGGTCATTTCTTTGTCCATGTCTACAGCATTCTCGCCGTGAACCACTCTGGGTTCAAAGCTGGAGAGAAACTTGCCGCTGAATTTGTCTGCATGGAACGCAGCGGGAATGTGCATTTCGCTGGTCTTGGTCATTTTGCCTTTTGCATCCAGACCGAGGGCTTTTTGCAGTTCGCCTTCAAACTCAAGCCGCTTTTCCTTGTAGCCGGGGGTATTGACGTTAGCCAGGTTAGAGGCGACGAGATTCTGACGCTGCAGTCTCAGGTCCAGTACCTTGGCTGTCAAATCTATATGGCTTCCGAAAAGTCCTTTCATTTATCTATCCTCCTGCAAAAATTGCCCGGTACGGTTTCAGTGCGGAAAATTGTGTTCGATTTATGTTGTCAGAGGTATAGCAAAAGGTGTTCCATGTTTGTAATATACTGTAATTTAATGGTTAAGTTGTTAGTAGCTGGGTGTTGTAGAGTGCTGGTGTCGGAAAACAGGCAGGGGGAAAGTTGGTCTCTTTATAATGTAGGGGGAGTGGATCTTGGTTTTGGCACATGGGTTGCATTAAGTCAGGCAGGTCAATAAAGGCCGAATAAAATGCCGCCACATAAGGCTGACGGTAAATATTTACTGGAGGGGATTATGAGTCACCTGGATTATGAAATTAACAAAGAATTAGGCGAGTGCTACCTGTTCATGGGTGAACTGGACAAGGCAGAAGATTACTACAAGAAGGCCGCCGGCTCGAACGGTGTGCATCCTGATCCGTACATCGGGCTTGCAACCATCGCTGTGCAACGTGGTGAGTATGATACTGCCATGGCTCTTTACGAAAAGGCCCACAGTGTTGAAGCTACCGACAAAAGCTTTGCCGGAATGGGGCTCATCCAGATGGAAACCGCCCGTCAGGAAGAAGCATTTGAAAATTTCGCAGAGGCTCTTGGAATCAATCCGAGCAATATGGTTGCCCTGTTTGGAATTATCCGTATCGGTCATGAATCCGACAAAGTTGCCGAAGCAGCTCCTTTCCTGGAAAGATTCCTTGATGTGGAGCCTGAAAAGCACGAAGTCCGCTATTCGCTTGCTGGTCTGTACATCTGCATGGACCAGAAAGATAAGGCTGTTGAACAGCTTGAAATGATCCTTGAAATGGATCCCGCAAACGAAGCGGCCAAGGAACTGCTGGATCAGATCTAGCACACGGTTCCTTTACATAAAGCCGACTCCCCTCCCGGTTGGTCCCGTTCCTGAGTTGTTCAGGAACGGGGACAGCCACAAGGAAGAGAATGATTCCTTTGGGAGACGTCAGGGCTGCGGATGCTTGCAATTGGAGCATAAATCCGGCACAACTCCACAAAAAACAATTACCCTGGAGATGTGTTATGGATATGCTACCTGTCAAACGCGGTATTTTGAGTGTTACCGATAAGTCCGGGCTTGCTGAATTTGCGTCCGAACTGGTCGGCTATGGTGTTGAACTTATCAGCACCGGCGGCACCAGAAAGATGCTTCTTGATGCCGGACTTGATGTGAAATCCGTCAGCGATGTAACCGGATTCCCTGAAATTATGGGCGGACGTGTCAAAACCCTGCACCCGAATGTGCATGGTGGCCTGCTTGCGGACAAGGACAACCCTGAACACCTGTCGACTCTTGAGGAACACGGAATCAAGACGATCGATATGGTTTGTGTAAACCTGTACAATTTTGCCAAGGCTGTAAGCGAAGGGCAGGACCTGAGGAACGCTGTTGAACAGATTGACATCGGCGGGCCTACTATGCTGCGTGCTTCAGCGAAGAATTTTCATTCTGTTCTGGTTGTCCCCAGTCCGGTGCACTATCCCCGAATTCTTGAAGACATGAAGAAGAATGACGGAAAAGTGTCTCTGGCACTTAGAAAGGATCTGGCAGCGGAAACATTCGCGCTGGTTTCTGAATACGATTCCATGATCGCCAAATATTTGGCAGATCACGACGCTTAAGATTTTTATGCGGACGGTCAATTTTCTGACCGTCCGCATTTTGTTTGCCTCCGGCCTCCTCTCCCTCTTCCCAAAATGCGCTTTTATTATGCTTCGCAGGGTAGGTTTGAGGTGTGTGCGTTAAGGTAAATATTGCTTCTAAGGTAAAGTTGACTATAATGCAGTCTTATATTTTTGAATAAATTTATGCTAACGGCGGCGAAGCCTTTTTAAATTTTTTGAAGAGTGCAGAGAAAATTTTCCAAAAGTTTCTTTGCCCTTCGGAGAGCCGCCAGAAGCAAATATAAAAAAGGAATACTACCATAGCTCTTAAAGCCAAAGGAAACACTCAGGGCCTTAAGCCCAGTGAGTTGAAACGTATCAACCGCCTTGCAGACCGCCGTTACAGCGACCCATGCGGTTTTTCAAATGAACAGGCCCGCGAACTGGCATTTCTCAGTCATGAGATAGGCCGTCAGATAGGTCTTCTCATCAACCGTCAAGGCAGGCCGGAAATGATTCTGGTGGGTGATCCCGGCTCAATCTATATTCCGGAGCTTCCCAGATCCCGCCAGTCTGAAGGCAGGCTGCGGGGACTTAGACTCCTGCATACTCATATTTCCGGTGAAAACCTGTCCGAGGAAGATCTCATGGACATGGTTTTCCTGCGTCTGGACAGTGTCACCGTTCTGGCTTCATCGCCTCACGGTGAGCCTGATTTTGTCCAATACGCCTACCTTCTTCCTCCCGGTGCGGGTGACAAGCCTTATGAGCAATTAGCCCCAGTCCGCTGGGATCGAGCTGATATTGATCTACCTTCCCAGATTAAAGCTCTGGAAGACGAATTTCGTCGCGCCGACCGTACCCGTGACACCACAGATAAACGTGAACGGGCAATTGTGGTCAGTGTTTCACAAGACCCTAAGTCTGTTCAGGAGCGTTCGCTTGACGAGTTGGAAGATCTTGCTGACACCGCAGGGTTGAAAGTTGAAGGGCGGCTTGTTCAGCGTATCCGCAAACCCAATCCCAAATTTATCATGGGCAAGGGTAAACTCGCTGAACTTGAAGTTCTTGCCCTGCAAGCGGATGCCGAAGTGGTTCTCTTCGACCAGGAACTTTCTGCCGCCCAGATGCGAAATCTTGCTAAGCTTACGGAACGCAAGATAATCGATCGCACCCAGCTCATACTTGATATTTTTGCCCAGCATGCAACTACCCGCGCAGGTAAGCTTCAGGTGGAAATGGCCCAGCTCAAATATACCATGCCGCGTCTGGTTGGTAAGAACCGCGCCATGTCTCGTTTAATGGGCGGGATTGGCGGACGAGGACCCGGTGAAACAAAACTGGAGATTGACCGCCGCCGGATTAAGGACAAGCTGACCAAGCTGGGCAATGAACTTAAAAAGGTCAGCAAGCAGCGGGGATATACCCGTGACCGCCGTGCCAGTGCCGGAGTTCCTGTTGTTTCACTTGTCGGGTATACCAACGCGGGTAAATCCACCTTGCTGAACACGCTGACCAACAGCGGGGTTATTGCGGAAGACAAGCTGTTCGCAACACTTGATCCCACCAGCAGGCGTATCCGTTTTCCCCGTGATCAGGAATTGATCCTGACTGATACTGTAGGGTTTATCCGTCAGCTTCCAAAGGAACTCAAGGAAGCTTTCCGGGCTACTCTTGAGGAACTGGAAGCAGCGGATGTTCTGTTGCATGTTTGTGATGTTTCCCATCCGGAAGTGGAGGAGCATATTTCTGCAGTGAACAGAATCCTTGAGGATATGGAGTTGCATGACGTTGTGCAGATTCTTGTGCTCAACAAATGGGATCGCCTGGATGATGAACAGCGTGAAATGATGAGCAGCAGTTATCCGCAAGGTATTCCGGCAACTGCAGTAAACCGCCGTTCTTTGAACCGACTGGTTGAAGAGATTATGGATGCTCTGGACAGACTAGGTAAATCCGGTAACTGGTAATTCCTGCCCAAAGATATGATTTTCCATCTTGCCTTAAGCTCTCTAAATTTGTAAAAAAATCAAAGGATGAGTCTGAAAGGTTGTGGCTGCTTGAAATCATGCTGCGTTAGATGGAGGAAATCATGGCCAAGGAAGAAGCCATAGAGGTGGAAGGTGTTGTGCAGGAAGCATTGCCCAACGCCATGTTCCGTGTTGAACTGGAAAATGGATTTGAGGTCCTGGGACATATTTCAGGGAAGATGCGTAAGCACTATATCCGTATTCTGCCCGGAGACCGGGTGAAGGTGGAGTTGTCTCCATACGACCTGACGCGGGGGCGGATAACTTTCCGTATGAAATAATTTTTCAGAAAACCGGAAGACTTTCCGGGGGATGTATGAGTTCAAAGGGTGTTGTCAGCTGGTTTAACGATATCAGAGGATTCGGATTCATCGTAGATGAAGACGGCCGGGATATTTATGTGCACTACTCCGAGGTCATCCGTGACGGATTTAAAACCCTTAGTGTTGGAGAAAAGGTTGTATTTGAAATAATTGACGAAGATATAGCACCTAAGGCAACCGAGGTAAGAGTCATAAACTACTGAGCGTAATTACCTGATTCATAAAATTTCAAACCCGCCATGTGATCATACACATGGCGGGTTTTTACTTTAATAAATACTGGCTGAAACGACTGTGTTGCCACTTGCTACCTTTGACCTGCCTCGTTCTTGGTCGGTTCAAGCACCGCGTCAACATTGACGATTCGTGAAGTCAGTTTGTTTCCGTTGATTTCGTAACGAGTCAACTGCCAGTCAATGTGATCGATAAAATCCACTTTGGCCCATCCTTCAGGCGGGAGCCTTTTGACCAATTCATCAAGAAAGTCTTCTATATCGATGTAGTGGCCTTCGAAATCAACGTTTAGAACTTTATCTTTGTACACGATTTTCTCAAAGGGGAGTTCCAGTTTGATGTCCTCGAAGTCTTCTTCAGAAAGGCCGTGAACATCTCCGTATACTCTCACATCTTCCATTTATTTTCCTCCATAGGCGAAGATTGCTGAATACCGTCTGACAATTCAAAGACGGTGGATAATAATATTGTTCAGGTATGAAAATATGACGGGTTTCAGATCTGCGCAAGAAAAAACGGCCCTCCAAAAACAGAGGGCCGCTGAAATTTATATCAGGTCCCGGTCAGAAGACTCTTGACCACTCAATAAAAAGTGGATCTATGGTCAATAAGCTCTCCGGCCTTTTTTTGATTCTATCAACTTGATAGCCTTTTCAGGTAAAAGATGCAGATCCGGTTTTGAAATCTGTTCATCAGCTCCGACCGAGTCTCCTTTGTGGCGCAGTTCCTTCGTTATAATAGAAGAGTAGAGAATGACTGGCAGATGCTTGAGATCATCATCTTCCCTTATCCATTTGGTAAGGCTGAAGCCGTCCATCAGCGGCATCTCAATGTCGGATATTACTATTTCAACATAGTCTGTTACGGGACGGCCTTCCTGCTTTGACGCGAGCTTTACCTGCTTGAGCGCGTTGAGAGCTTCCTCTCCGTTGTTCACTATGGAGTGCCTGAAGTTCGCCTGATCCAGACTCTGGTGAAGCATGGCCCTAATCGTGGGGGAGTCATCGCAGACAAGAGCCGCGTATGCCTCGGACGCAACCATTGATGGTGCTCCAAGGTCTCCTCCAAGTGTCGGGTCGAGGTCTGCAAGAATTGATTCAAGATCCAGCAGTTGGATGAATCTGTCCTCTCGCTCAACGATTCCCACAATGCAGCTGTCGTCAAAACTACTCATGAATCTATCGGGTGAAAGAACCTGCTGCCAGCCGACCCGGTGAATTTCCGTTACCCCGCTGACCTGAAAACCTGATACGGTCTGACTGAATTCCGTGACTATGACGATATCATACTTCTGAGCTTTTCGTTCCATTCCAAGCCAGACAGCAAGGTCAAGCACAGGAAGGATATGGTTGCGCAGAGGGATTGTTCCCATGAAGCAGGGATGTTCGGCTGATTCGGGGTGCTCAAGCTCAGGGCTTTCAATAACCTGCATTACCTTGGCAACGTTTACGCCGAAGTGGCATCTGGTTTCCGGGCCATCTTCTGATTCGGGGATATCGATATAAAATTCCAGAATTTCAAGCTCGTTGGTCCCGGTTTCCAATAGGATGTCAGTTTTTGCCATGGCGGTGGCTCCTGAAGTTTAATTAAAAAGAATCGCATCAAATAGGGTTATTATTGTTAAATTACTACAATCCAAAAGTCAGGTCCATAAAATTTGAAATCGCCTCTTAATTGATATTTCTTTACAATATTAAATTATTAGGTTTAATTAAGATATTAATGAAAAGATACGGGGTGAACCATGCGTAAAGTCCTGATTGCTGAAGATGATAAAATATCGCAGAAACTTGCTGCACGATTTGTTGAAGATCTTGGTCATATCCCTTTTGTGAGTCCCCATGGCAAGCATGCTTATGAGGCTCTCAAGGCTGAGAATAATTTTGATGTGCTCGTCACTGACATAATGATGCCCGAGATGGACGGGAGGCAGTTGGTGCAGACCCTGCGCGGAGATTCCCAGTTCATGGATCTTCCGATTGTTATCATGTCAGCTGTTGTGGGGGTTTCAGACATCTCGAATTTATTAGCTCTTGGAGCAACATATTTTCTTCCGAAGCCGATAGATAAAGCCGAGTTCGAAGAGGTTATCAAACGTTGCACCAGTAAATGATCTTTGATTTGATATTTCTGATTTGATTCTTAAAAACTCCGCCACCAGAGCGGAGTTTTTTTATACATAAAATTTGCATTCGGCCGGGGTTGTTACCGGGCGGGAATGGGTATATTGAAAACATAAGTGGTTTCAAAATCGAATGATATTTTGGTTGGATGCATAAAGTTTTGAAACTTCGTTATAAGTGTGGGGATGCCGGAGGTTCCTGCGGGAATATTTGCTCTGCTTGTCATTAAGAGGTTGAATCTGGTTATAGGGAAAAATTAACTTGGGGGTAAGGTTTGTCACTAGAGATTCTGGAAAAATTTAAGGACCCTGAGCTGTGCAAGGAATTGCTGGCCCGTCTGAAAGGGGAAATAGACGGTGAAATAAGGTTCATGGAAGTTTGCGGGACCCATACGGTCGCGATCTTTAGAAGCGGTCTTCATTCTGTTCTGCCTGAGGAAGTTGTTCATCTCAGCGGTCCCGGATGTCCGGTCTGTGTCACTCATGAATCCGAGGTAAATGCATTTCTTGAACTGGCCGAAAAAGAGGATGTGATCATCGCGACTTTCGGGGACTTGATGAAAGTTCCCGGTGCGAACGGCCACTGCCTCAAAAACGCGCAGGCTGACGGTGCAAGGGTAGAGATAATATACTCTCCGTTCGATGCCCTTGAGCTGGCCCGCAAGAATCCTCAGAGCACTGTGATTTTTCTTGGGGTTGGTTTTGAAACCACTGCTCCTACCATTGCCGCTACGGTGTTGATGGCTAAACAGGAAGGGCTTCGTAATTTCAAGGTCCTTTCCTTCCATAAGCTGGTTCCGCCAGCCCTGGATGTATTGATTTCCGATCCCGAAACCCGGATTGACGGTTTCATCCTGCCCGGACATGTCTCAACGGTAATCGGAATTCATCCTTATGATTTCATCGGTGAGAAATATGGGAAACCTGCAGTTGTAACCGGTTTTGATCCTGTTGACATCCTGCAGGCGCTTCTGCTCATGATCCGTTCGTCGAAAAAGAAAAATCCTGAAACCGTAAACCAGTACACCCGCGCGGTTTCTGAAAATGGCAACCCTAAAGCGGTGGATGTCATGTATCAGGTCTTTGAAAAGTCGGACGCCCTTTGGCGCGGTATTGGAACCATACCGGGGAGCGGGCTGGAATTTCGCGAAGAGTTTGCAGAATTTGACGCCAAGAAAATCTTTGATCTGGGTATTGGCGAGTGTCCGCCACTGCCGGGCTGCAAGTGTGGAGATGTGCTGAAGGGTAAAATGACACCGGAAGACTGTCCCTTATTCGGCAAGGGGTGTACTCCTGCAAAGCCGGTCGGTCCGTGTATGGTTTCAACCGAAGGAAGCTGTGCGGCTTACTTCAAATACAAAGTAGATTAGATATGTCTGATAAGGTTTTACTCGATTACGGTTCCGGAGGCAGAGCATCCCAGCGTCTTATTTCCGACCTTTTTTTAAAGCATTTTGCCAATCCGGAACTCGATAGGCTCAACGATGCTGCTTCACTTCAGTTGAATGGCAGAATTTCCGTAAGCACTGATAGTTTCACGGTTGATCCCATTTTTTTCCCCGGGGGGGATATCGGTTCTCTCGCAGTTCACGGGACCGTCAATGATGTAGCCATGCTTGGGGCTATTCCGAAATATATGACCTGTGCGTATATTATCGAAGAAGGACTGCCCATGGCTGATCTGGAGCGGATTGTCGCCTCCATGGGAGAGGCATGCAGGCATGCCGGGGTTAATATTGTGACCGGTGATACCAAGGTTGTGCCCAAAGGTATGGTTGATAAAATTTTTATCAACACCACGGGAGTCGGCGAAATCATAGCCGATCCTGCGCCGAGCGGAGACCGGGCCACTGTCGGCGACGCAGTCCTTGTCAGCGGAACCATGGGGGATCACGGTCTGACTATTCTGGGGACTCGGGAAGGTCTTTCACTGGAATCCAATGTCAAGAGCGATAGTGCTTCCCTTAATCATCTGCTGGTCAAACTGGTTCGTGAAATTCCTGAAATCCACGTCCTGCGTGATCCTACTCGTGGCGGACTGGCAACCACTCTCAATGAGATCACAATAAGTTCCAATGTCTGTTGTGAGCTTGAGGAATCTAAAATTCCGGTTAAGGCGGAGGTCTCGGGAGGTTGTTCGTTCCTTGGTCTTGATCCTTTGTATCTTGCCAATGAAGGTAAATTTTTGTGTATCCTGCCTCAGGAACATGCTGAAAAGGCTCTTGAGATTATGCGTGCAGACGAACTCGGTCAGGACGCGTGTCAAATTGGTACAATAACCGATGCTAATCCCGGTAAGGTGGTGCTGGTAACTCCGTTAGGCGGTAAAAGACTGCTGAATATGCTTGAGGGCGAACAGCTTCCAAGAATCTGCTGATCAGAATTAATTGTATAGAGAGTTAAAACCCGCTTCGCTATGAGGCGGGTTTTTTTGTGCTTATATAATTATGATTTTATGCTAGTATTGCTGCAAAATGGAGGATTACGTGACAAATGAACTCAAGCAGTGCATTGAAGCCGTTGGACGAATTGTAGCTGAAGAGGGTATTGCTGTTTATTTTCAACCTCTTGTTTCTCTTTCCAGTAAAGGAATTGTTGGGTTTGAAGCTTTTTCAAGAGGGGTTGATGAAGAAGGCGGCACGCTGGCGGATGCCGGATGTCTTTTCCATGAATCTTTACCGGAGAAGGCCCAGCGAAGTGTGGAAGACCTTTGTCTCAAAAAGAGTTTGTCGGCATACAAGCCGATTTATGAGAAATATCACACAATGCTCCTGTTTTTGAACATTAATGCAGGCTTGTATTCAAAAGACGATCTTAAGGATACTAATCCACTTAAATATCAGGATGAATTCAGGTATAATCCGAGGATGATTGTTTTTGAATTTGACTCGGATCAGTTGGTGAAAAATGCGCCATTGGAACTTATCAGAAAACTGCAGAAAGACGGATATAGAATTTCCATCGATAACAGCGATCTCCGAAAGGGGTGCAGGGAACACCTTTTCATGGTGAGGCCTGATTTTGTGAAAGTTGACCGCACACAATACAAGGGGATTGAAAAATCAGAAAAAGTCAGGGAACTTTTCCGGTTTATAGTTCGCATGTTCAGGCAGGCCGGAGTAATGGTCATTGCCAAGGGGGTCGAGACGGAGGAGGAGGCTCATGGACTTCTTGAAGCTGGAATCTGCTTGCAGCAGGGATATTTTTATTCAGACAAAAGTGATAACGGTGACAATTTCACTGATAAGGTTACACGGATTAATTCATTTTTGCGCGAACGTAGAAAAGCAACTCTTAAGGCATTGCAGGAACAATTCAGTTCGATTCATCTTTTGCTCAAAAATACCATTTCGAGGCTGCAGCAGGAAGAATCCGAACGAATGAATGAAATTCTGGAAGATGTAGCCAGACGCACACCGGAACTGGTTGCGGCATTTATAATGAATGAGTCTGGAAAGCAGTTGAGCAGGCTGGTTGTGGGACGTGCCGGTGACCGGGTTGGAATGCGCATTGAACCTACCGCTGTTGGAAGCGATCACAGTTACGAAGATTACTTCATGTATTACAATACAGGTATAGACAAATGTGCAGGAATTATGGAATTCTCCCCTTTTTGCCAGGAAAGGCACCGCTATGTCTACGGTCATTTTTATCGTGATGATTCCAGAAAAGGGTCTATACTGCTTTTGTTCTATAAGGAAAAGCAGACCCAGGAGGATTAGGTAATTGATATACAAGGGGAAAGATATTGGGTGATGCATCTGAAATGGAGCAGGCTGAAACTGTCCGCAGGGTACTTGATGAGCAGGGGATTGCTATCTATTTTCAACCGTTGGTATCGGTTGAGAGTAAAGGTATCGTCGGTTTTGAGGCCTTTTCAAGGGGAGTAGACCGGGAAGGCCGGACTATTGCCGATGCCGGAGTCCTTTTTAATGAAAAACTTCCCATGAAGGAGCAGTACGATCTTGAACTGCTTTGTCATAAGGAGAGTCTGGAGTCCTTTGAAACTATCAATAACAGATTCAAAGATATGCTTCTGTTTCTCAACGTTAACAGTAATATTTATAATTCGAAGGATTTTGCCAGATGTGATCCTGCAAGTTCATTGACTCCCTTCCATTACAGTCCGAAGCTTATCGTCTTCGAGTTTGATGTAGCGCAGTTGGCTGATCAGATTCCGGTTGTACATATCAAAAAACTTAAGCAGCTGAATTATAGGATCTGTCTGGACAGCATTCAGGAAAATGTCAGGAGCAGAGAACTGACATTACTGATCAAACCTGACTTTGTTAAAATAGACCGCAGTTTTTATGATGGAATTGATAAGTCTGCTCAGGTGGTTGATAATGTAAAAAGTGCTGCTCACGGATGTCGCAGGGCCGGAGTACAGCCTATAGCCAAAGGGGTTGAGACGGAGCAGGAGGCAACCGCCCTTGCCCTCGCAGGGGTTACGCTCCAGCAGGGATACTTTTATACAGATACCGGCGGCAAGAAAAAAGAAAGCTTTAACAGCCGGGTTACCCGCCTGAATTCCGCCTGCCGTGATAAGGAAGCAGAGTCATTCAAAGTAGGGCATGATCATTTCTGCCGCTATCATCTGCTGCTTAAAAAAACGATGAATAAACTGACATTAGCGGCAGATGCTGTGGGAACTAACAAGATTCTGGAACATATGGTCAGGAAGAATGATGAGGTTGTGACAGCATTTGTACTCAGTGCCTCTGGGAAACAGCTGAGTTCTCGCTTTGTCGGGCGCTCCGGTGATTTTATAGGCAAAAGAATTGAAAGCTGCGCTGTGGGCAGTGATCACAGTTTGAAAGAGTATTTTATGTATCTTAATTCAGGTTTCGATAAAATAGCAGGAGCAACGGAAAGCAGTCCGTTCTGCCGGGGCGGATGCCGGTATCTTGCGGGGTTTTATTTCAATGAAGAAAGAAGAAAAGGGGAGATTTTGGTCATTGAGTATTCGGATTGCAGCAGAAACGGAAATTAGATTGATGAGGATAGAATCCGGTTTTTATAACGTTTTTCCCTGAAGAGTTTGAATGCGTCACGGGACTTGATAATACCGCATATTTTGCCTTGCTTATCGATAACCGGCAGAAATGAAACTCCGGTCTTTTCAAAGATCATGAGCGTTTCCTTTAAGTTAGAATCACAACCAACTGACACAACTGTTCTAATCATAACCGAATCTACTATCGGGGGAAATCCACTGATTTCCCTGTCGCCCTTCAGCCATGAACGCATGTCCCGCAAAGTCAGCACCCCCACGACTTTACGATTTTCATCCAGAACAGGGAAGTGGGGAAAAGGGGAGTCTATGACCATTGAAGATGCTTTTTTGAGGCTGTCATCAACCCGCAGGTAATCAAAATCATCTTCCATGATTTCAGAGACGGAAACATTTACCAGAATAGATTCATCATGGCCCCGCAGGATATTGATTCCCTGGCGTAAAAGTTTGGCTTCATAAACGGAATATCCTTTCAGCAAACGCACAACAAGCGCGCTGGTAATGCATCCTACCATCATGGGCAATATTATTTTGTATGAATAGGTCAGTTCAAACACGGTAAGAACTGCTGTGATAGGAGCCAGAGTCGTTCCGGCCACAACAGTTCCCATACCTACAAGTGCGTATTGTCCATGGGTCAGGGCAAGTTCAGGAAACAGCATGTTTATCGATGAACTCACCGAGGTTCCGAGTGCCGCCCCCAGAACCAGGGAAGGGGCGAATATACCGCCGCTCATTCCTGAGCCGATGCATAAAGATGTGGCTGTCATTTTGGCAAGCAGGATTATCACTGCCATGCCAAGGGGGAGAACTCCTTCCAGTCCCATGCCCACCGCTTCATAACCTACTCCCATAATCCCTGGAATGTGCATGCCGATGATGCCTAGTAACAGTCCCCCGATACCCGGCTTGGTCCATTCCGGTACGGGTAAGTGTTCAAAAATATTTTCTGTAAGCCTGATCATATGTACAAATGCGAGAGAAACAATGCCCGAAAGGACCCCCAGAATAAAAAAAATAATCAATTCCTCAAAGTTGTTGAAAAAAAATCTGGGCGCATCGAATGTTGGGAAATCTCCCCAGAAGAGCTTGGAAAGCGCGGAAGCGGTCACTGAAGCCACTATTATATGGCTCACATAGGACATCTCGGTATCAAGCAAAAGAATTTCAATCGCGAAAAGGGTTCCGGTCAGGGGAGCGTTGAAGGTCGCTGCAATTCCCGCCGCAGCTCCGGCAGCAACACAGACAGGAAGCATTGACCTGTCCAGTCTGAAAATCCGGGCGGCTGAAGATCCTAAAGAAGCTCCAATCTGGACAACCGGTCCCTCCCGTCCGACAGAAGCTCCGCAGCCGATGAGCAGGCTGGTAACAAGTGCTTTGAGAAATGTTATCCTGTGGCGTATCACTCCGCCACGGACGGCGATTGCTTTAATCACTTCGGGGACCCCCGGGCCTCTGGCCTCCGGAGCCCATTTCGTAATAATTACTCCTGCGAGGAGCCCACCGCCACAGGGCAGCAAGAGAACAAGCCACCATGGTGATGCGGCAACCTGATCAAGGAAGCTGTTGCCTTGGACCCAAAATGTGCTTTGAAAAAGTTCGATAAGCCAGCGAAAGAAAAAAGCGCCCATTGCCGCCGCGATTCCGATAGCTACGGAAAAACACATAAGCAAAACGTATTGAACCCGCTGGTTGATAGCGGGCTCAATACGTTTTTTATCCTGAATATCTGTTGGGCCAACCATTGGCTGTCCTGATGGGTTATCTTTCAATCAGTGCTATGGCCCTCTGGGCAAGCTGGGTCACTTCGGGCTTGGATATCTGATCATCCGCTCCGACTGATTCACCCTTGTGGCGAAGTTTGTCGGTGATAATTGAGGAGAACAGAATGACCGGGAGTTGTTTGAGAACTTCATCTGCTTTGATGCGTACCGTCAGATTATGTCCATCCATCACCGGCATTTCAATGTCAGAAATAACAACGTTGACGAAGTCGGTGATAGGTTTGTCCTCTTCAATGGAACGACGTTTCATCTCAAGAAGTTTCTCAAAGCATTCACGTCCGGTATTAGCAAGTTCAACTGCGAACTTAGCGCGGGTCATGGTTTCGAAAAGCATTTCTCTGATCAGGGTGGAGTCATCAGCTATTATGGCTTTGTATCCGCTGTGAGTACCCCAATCAATACTGTCGTCAAGTTGGAGACCAAGTCCCGGGTTAAGCTCGGCTACTATTTTTTCAAGGTCCAGAATGAGCGAAATCCGGTCGTCAAACTTAACAACACCTGTGATTGAATCCTCGGACAGTGTTGATACATAGTTGGAGGGAGCTTCAACTTTTTCCCAGCTGATGCGATGAATTCTGGTGACGCCTGAAACTAGAAAAGCAGAGCATACGTTGTTGAACTCTGTAACGATTACTTTTGGAGGCTCAGATTCAACTCGAGGTTTTTTTAGCCAGTGACTGAGGTCAACAAGCGGAATAACCTTGTTCCGGAGATTGAATGTCCCCATGATAGCCGGGTGAGCTACCTTGGGTAATTTGGTAACTTTTTCCGGCATGCGGATGATTTCAAGAACCTTGGCAACATTGACTCCATAAAAGCCGCGATAGTTACCTTCTCCTTCCTCACGGGGTTCCTCTTCGAGCCAGAACTCAACGATTTCAAGTTCATTGGTGCCTGCTTCGAGTAAAATGTCGGTCTGGGCCATAAATCTCTCCGTAAGTTTCTGAAGGGCTAATTCGTTACTTATTTATATATTAGTCTTTAATGGAGCTTATCGTCAACAAGTGCCGGAAAATAATTAAAAGGCTCAGCAGCGTTCGCTTGTGAGACTGGATACAGTGCGGGCTGCTTCGATAAGTTCGTCCCAGTCGCTGCATTGGGTCAGTCGTGACCTTATGGCTCTTATTCCGTCCATTCCCTTGGCGTAGCGGGGCAGAATAGAGCGAATCTTGCGAAATGACCGTCTGCTACCATCAAACTCGCGGGTAGTGACTATATGCTCTTCCATGGTCCTGCCAAGATCAAAAGGCGGAAGATTGTCGCAGGACGGATCATCAAGGAGCTTGAGATAGCGGGTGAAAATTGCGGGATCATACAAAGCTCCCCGGGCAAACATAATACCGTCAATACCAGTCTGTTTAATGCATTCAATAGCATCTTCAGCAGTAAAAAGGTCTCCACTTCCTATTACGGGAATGGAAATGTTCTGTTTCAGAACTGCCAGCT
Organism: Maridesulfovibrio salinus; assembly: GCF_055394525.1. Lineage (NCBI taxonomy): Bacteria > Pseudomonadati > Thermodesulfobacteriota > Desulfovibrionia > Desulfovibrionales > Desulfovibrionaceae > Maridesulfovibrio > Maridesulfovibrio salinus. Next base: position 3,884,316 of record NZ_AP042461.1, on the reverse strand, counting down.
TAGACCAGTCAGCTGTGCCGGAAAACATCTGTTTTGAATATCTGGGGTGCATGGTTATCCAGGCTACACCGACATCCTCAAGCCGTTTGGCTATTTCAAGATAATTATCCTCCCCCATCATGAAGCCGAGTCGTATTTTGACTCCGACCCGTCCTTCACCCGCGGCCTTGACCATGGTCCGGGCTGTTTCCACAAGCCGGTCCGGATCAAGATGGAGAGCGGAACCGCCTCCGGTCTTCAGAACTTTTTTCACAGGGCAGCCTGAGTTTAAATCAAAAAAGTGGTAGCCCTCATCAATCAGTTGAGGCATAGTATCTGAATAATCGTTTGGCTCCCCGCCGAAAAGCTGCACGACCAGCGGGGCGTCCTCGGCGCAGGTTGCCAAAAGGGATTTTGTTCCTTTGCCGTCATATTTGAGGCCTTTTACGCTGACCATTTCAGTTACAGCTACAGCGCATCCCCGCTTCCGGCAGAGCATGCGAAAGGGCAGGTCTGAGTAACCGGCAAGGGGCGCCAGCCAGGGTTTATCTGGACTGATGGGAAGTGAGTTCATTCTTTTTTGTACCTGATGATTGCTTTGTAGTTTTTGGGTCCGGCAGTGTGCCGGGGAAGATGAATTAAGTCCAAATCGCCTTAAAGTCAAAGACTGCCTGCTCTGAAAGGGGATTGAAGGCGGCCCTTTTTTAAAAAAAAATCAAAAAGTTTAAAAAAGGTGTTGACTTGTGAGGCAGTTTCCATTTAAACCCCGCTTCGTTGCTTCGGCGAAAGACGGGTCGAAAAGTTTTCAGAAAGAACTTGCTCGAAAAAAAACGAAAAAAGTCCTTGCAATTTGAAAACGGAGCCTGTAGAAAGATTCGCTCACGAGGGCTGGCGTAGCTCAATTGGTAGAGCAGCTGATTTGTAATCAGCAGGTTGCGGGTTCAAGTCCCATCGCCAGCTCCAGTAACAAACATATATAATGGTGGGGTTCCCGAGTGGCCAAAGGGAACAGACTGTAAATCTGTCGGCAACGCCTTCGGAGGTTCGAATCCTCCCCCCACCACCATAATTTTTAGAAATCGCGCTGTAGGAGGCAGGAAGGCCTGCTGTTAACTACGGACATAGGGTGCGGGAATAGCTCAACGGCTAGAGCATCAGCCTTCCAAGCTGAGGGTTGCGGGTTCGAATCCCGTTTCCCGCTCCATTTATACTTACCCTAGTCCAACCTGCGCGTTGATAAGGATGCCCACGTAGCTCAGTCGGTAGAGCACTTCCTTGGTAAGGAAGAGGTCACCGGTTCAAGTCCGGTCGTGGGCTCCATACATTTGTGTAGTATGACCTTGAACGCTTTAAATCTAAATCAGTAAAACCTAACTGAATTAAAATTTAGGGGGATTTATCATGGGTAAGGCTAAATTCGAACGCGGTAAGCCTCATGTTAACATCGGTACCATCGGTCACATTGACCACGGTAAAACCACTCTGACCGCTGCAATCACTAAAGTTGCAGGTCTCGCCGGTTCCGGTGAATATGTTGCTTTCGATGAAATCGACAAAGCACCTGAAGAAAAAGAGCGCGGCATCACCATTGCTACCGCTCACGTTGAATATGAAACCGAAGCACGTCACTACGCTCACGTAGACTGCCCCGGTCACGCTGACTACATCAAGAACATGATCACTGGTGCAGCTCAGATGGACGGCGCAATCCTCGTTGTTGCTGCTACTGACGGTCCTATGCCTCAGACTCGTGAGCACATCCTGCTCGCTCGTCAGGTTGGTGTTCCCGGAATCGTTGTATTCCTGAACAAATGCGACATGGTTGACGATGAAGAACTCCTTGAGCTCGTAGAAATGGAAGTTCGTGAACTTCTCTCCTCCTACGATTTCCCCGGTGATGATCTTCCCGTTATCCAGGGTTCCGCTCTGAAAGCTCTCGAATGCGAAAGCGCAGACGAAGAAGCTGCAAAGCCCATCCTCGATCTCCTCGCTGCTTGTGACTCTTACATTGAAGAGCCCGAGCGTGACATCGACAAACCTTTCCTCATGCCCATCGAAGACGTTTTCTCCATCTCCGGTCGCGGTACCGTTGTTACCGGTCGTGTAGAGCGCGGTGTGATCAAAGTTGGTGAAGAAGTAGAAATCGTTGGTATCAAAGATACCGCCAAGACTACTTGTACCGGTGTTGAAATGTTCCGTAAGCTCCTCGACCAGGGTCAGGCTGGTGACAACGTAGGTGTTCTCCTCCGTGGTACCAAGCGTGATGAAGTTGAGCGCGGCCAGGTTCTCGCAGCTCCCGGCACCATCAAGCCCCACACCAAGTTCAAAGCAGAAGTTTACGTTCTGTCTAAAGACGAAGGTGGACGTCACACTCCTTTCTTCTCCGGATACCGTCCTCAGTTCTACTTCCGTACAACTGACATCACCGGTGTTGTAACTCTGGATGAAGGCGTTGAAATGGTAATGCCCGGTGATAACGCAACCTTCAACGTTGAAATGATCAACCCCATTGCTATGGATCCCGGTCTTCGCTTCGCTATCCGCGAAGGTGGCCGCACCGTAGGCGCAGGAGTTGTTACTGAAATTCTGGAGTAAGACATGCGTGTCAAAATTCAGATGCAGTGCACCGAGTGTAAGCGTCGTAACTATTCGACGATGAAGAACAAGAAGAATACTACTGGTCGTATCGAACTGAAGAAGTTTTGCCCTTTTGATAAGAAGCATACTCTTCACAAAGAAACCAAGTAGTTCTCTATAAAAAAGCAGGCCAGTAGTTCCAACGGCTAGAACGTCGGTCTCCAAAACCGAATGCTGGGGGTTCGAATCCCTCCTGGCCTGCCACTTCATTTATGGGAATCAATATGGCCAAGAAAAAAAATAAAGGTGCGGGAGCTCAGCAGACCAAGGCTGAACCGGCTGGAATTGGCGGAAAATTCAAAGAGTTTTCCGAATTCCTGGAACAGTCCAAGGTTGAGATTAAAAAGGTCGTATGGCCTACTCAGAAAGAGACCATTCAGACCTGTACCGCCGTCTTGGTCCTTGTCGTAGTCATGTCGCTTTTTCTGGGTGTTGTTGACATGGGACTCAGCAAACTTGTTGAAGTTATCCTGTCTTAATCAACCCAACTTAGAGGAAGAGCATCATGAACACAGACGCTGAAAAACCTCAGGGAAGGAAAGCCCGTTGGTACATTGTTCATACCTATTCCGGGTTTGAACAGCGGGTTGAGCAGACTGTCCGTGAGATGATGAGAACCGGTCAGGACAAAGGACTGATCGAAGAAGTCATTGTCCCCACGGAAAAAGTTGTCGAGCTGGTAAAAGGGGAAAAGAGAACATCTACCCGGAAGTTTTACCCCGGGTATGTTATGATCAAAATGATCATGGAGGATGAATCCTGGCATTTGATTCAGTCTATCCCTCGCGTTACCGGATTCATCGGTGGCAAAAACCGTCCGACTCCTATGCGTGACAGCGAAGCAGCCAAGATCCTGAGCCTGATGGAAGACCGTCAGGAACAGCCGAGACCGAAGTTCAACTTTGACCGTGGCGATGAAGTCAGGGTGATAGATGGACCTTTCAGCGGTTTCAACGGCGTTGTAGAAGATGTCAACTACGACAAAGGCAAGCTTCGGGTGTCAGTCTCCATTTTCGGCCGCCAGACCCCGGTGGAACTTGACTTTGTTCAGGTTACCAAAGGGTAGTCCTGACCGCACTGCTGCATATTCATTTCCGACAGTGAGTTTCCTCACTGGAATTTAATATAGGACATAAAGCGATGGCCAAGAAAGAAATAGGCAAAATTAAGCTTCAGATCCCGGCTGGCTCAGCCAATCCGTCCCCTCCGGTCGGTCCTGCGCTCGGTCAGCACGGTGTTAATATAATGGAATTCTGCAAGGCGTTCAACGCTAAAACGCAGGATCAGAAGGGCATGATCATTCCAGTGATCATTACTGTTTATCAGGACAGATCCTTCACCTTCATTACCAAGACTCCGCCGGCTTCCACCCTTCTGCTCAAAGCTGCAAAGCTGCAGAAAGGTTCCGGTGAGCCCAACAAGAACAAGGTCGGTAAAGTGACCAAAGCTCAGGTGCAAGAAATTGCCGAGCTCAAGGCTCCTGACTTGACCGCTGCCGATGTTGAAGCTGCCATGAAATCCGTCATGGGAACAGCCCGCAGCATGGGCATTGAAGTCACAGAGTAGGTGAGGGGATAGATTATGCCTAAGCACGGAAAAAATTACAGAAAAGCGACCGAAGGCGCTGAACTTCGCGGTCTGACCGTTGAAGAAGCAGTAAAGTCTGCGGTTGATAAGGCATTTGCTAAGTTCGACGAGACTGTTGATGTTGCCATCAACCTCGGTGTCGATCCCAAATACTCCGACCAGATGGTTCGTGGCGCAGTAACCCTGCCTAACGGCCTCGGTAAAGAAGTACGCGTAGCATGCTTCGTAAGCGGAGAGAAAGAAGCGGAAGCCAAGGAAGCAGGCGCTGATTTTGTCGGCGGTGATGACCTTGTTGCCAAAGTCAAAGGCGGCTGGCTTGATTTCGATCAGGCAATTGCCACTCCTGACATGATGGCAAAAGTCGGTCAGATTGGTAGAGTGCTCGGCCCTCGTGGTCTGATGCCTAACGCCAAGACCGGCACCGTAACTTTCGATGTTGCAAATGCTGTTAAAGAAGTAAAAGCAGGTCGTGTAGAATTCAAGGTTGATAAGGCCGGTGTTCTTCACGCTCCTATCGGAAAGGTTTCCTTCGGAGCTGAAAAGCTTCTTGAAAACCTCAAAGCGCTGCTTGAAACTGTGAACAAACTGAAACCCACAGCTGCAAAAGGCACTTACATGAAAGCCGTTGCAGTGGCTACTACCATGGGCCCGGGTTTCAAGGTTGATCCTCTGGCAGCACGCAAGTATTCAGAGTCCTAAATCGTCATAGGCCGCTCCTTTAGAGGAGCGGCCCTTGATGTACAAATACACGGGAAGTTTAGTCGAAGACGGCAGGAGGGATGGTCCCTTAATATCCTGCCCAGACAACACTTTGACTTGCTTTCCGGGTCAAAACATTAGGAGTGTTAAGGTGAACAGGCAAGAAAAAGCCCAGATTATCGAGCAGCTCAAAGAAAAAGCTGAAAGGGCGAGTATTGCCATCGTTACCGACTTTAAAGGCCTTGGTGTAGAAGAGTTTACTGAACTCCGCGCCAACCTGCGTAAAGTCGGTGTCGATTGCCAAGTCGTCAAGAACACTCTGGCCCGGTTGGCTTTCACTGGTACTGATCACGAAGTACTGGCTGACAAATTCAAGGAAAACTGCGCTATCGTAACCGGATATGATGATCCTGTTGCGGCAGCTAAAGCAGTTGCTGATTTCGCAAAAGGAAGCAAAACTTTCGATATGCGTTTCGCATCCCTTGAGGGCAAGTATCTTGACGAAGATGGCGTGAAGGCGCTTTCCAAGCTCCCGAGCAAGGAAGAGCTCCTCGGCAAAACTCTGGGTACAATGAATGCTGTACCTACCAACTTTGTGAGCTTGCTCGCAAATGTACCCCGCGGCCTCCTGAATGTCCTTTCCGCTGTGAAAGACCAGAAAGAAGCTGCATAATAACCGCCAAGTCAAGGCAATTCAAAGAATTCCCAGGAGGAAATTTCCATGGCAGATATCACCAAAGATCAGGTTGTAGAGTTTATTTCCAACATGACCGTTCTCGAACTCTCCGAGTTCATTAAAGAACTGGAAGAGAAATTCGGCGTATCCGCAGCAGCTCCCGTAGCAGCTGTAGCAGCAGCTCCCGCAGCAGGCGGAGAAGCTGGTGCTGCTGAAGAGCAGACTGAATTCGACGTCATCCTCAAGGGTGCAGGCGGCAACAAGATTGCTGTTATCAAAGCAGTTCGCGCTCTGACCGGTCTCGGCCTGAAAGAAGCAAAGGCTAAAGTTGACGAAGCTCCTGCAGCTATCAAAGAAGGCGTAGAGAAAGCTGAAGCTGAAGATGCTCTCAAGCAGCTCACTGAAGCCGGTGCTGACGCTGAAATGAAGTAATTGAAGCGAAATTACCGCTAATGCAAGAGGAGCGCAAACCCCGGTAAAACGGGGTTGCGCTCTTCTCGCTGTTAAAAAGATTGACAAAATTGCCTGATCAATTATTTTGAGAAGATTCGGAAAAGGCGCAGCCGGATTTTTAGCGCTCTCAAAATAACCTAAAAATTTCTCCCAATAGGCAAGATTGTTCTGCCGCCCTCTGTTTATCTTGTACTTTTTGACTTATAATTAAATCTTAATTGGTTGATGTTCGTCAAATTGCTTCATTCCAACCCTAACCTTCTCACTTGATTGAGGATACGATGGGTCAGCTCAGAAAAATATTTGGAAAGATCAAAGTCACATTGCCGATTCCCCATCTGCTTGAACTGCAGGTGGATTCTTTTAAGAAATTCCTTCAGGACGGTGTCGCACCTGCAAGCAGGGCCGATGTAGGCCTTGAGGGTGTTTTCCGTTCGGTTTTTCCGATAGAAGACTTTAACAAAACTGCCAGTCTCGAATACGTCAGCTACGACATAGGTGAGCCTAAGTATGATATGGACGAGTGTATCTCCAAAGGCCTCACTTATGAAGCGCCTATCCGTATCAAAGTCCGCCTCGTGGTTTTCGATGTAGACGAAGAGACTGAAAGCAGAACAATTCGCGACATCAAAGAGCAGGATATCTATTTCGGTACTGTTCCTCTCATGAGTGAGCAGGGAACTTTCATTATTAATGGTACCGAACGCGTTATCGTCAACCAGCTTCAGCGTTCTCCGGGAATCATCTTCGAGCATGATTCTGGTAAAACACATACCAGCCGAAAGGTTTTGTATAGCTGCCGCATCATTCCCATGCGCGGTTCCTGGCTTGACTTTGATTTCGATCATAAAGATATCCTTTATGTACGCATCGACCGCCGCCGCAAAATGCCTGCGACTGTTCTGCTTAAAGCCATGGGACTTTCCAAGCAGGATATCCTGGACTACTACTATGACGCTGAAGAGTATTCTATTGATCGTCATATTGTCCGCCGCAAGGTAGTGGAAAACCAGTTCCGTAAGGAAAATGCATGGGTTGACCTCTGCCTTGAAGATGGCAAAATCATTGTTCCACGCGATAAGCCGGTAACCAAGTTCGGTTGGAAAAAACTGATTCGCGGTGGCGTTGAATATATTGAAGTAGATCCCAAGTCTCTTGTCGGCCAGTTTGCATACAATGATATTACCGATCCGGATACCGGAGAGGTTATCGCTGAAGCAGCTGACGAGATTACCGAGGAAATCTTCGAGCGCATCATGGAAGTGGGCATTAAGGATGTTAAGGTTCTGCATACCAGAGGTGCTGATGTTTCCTCTGCTTTGCGTGATTCCCTGATGCTCGATAAATCGACTGATGTAGAATCAGCTCAGATTGAAATCTACCGTCGTCTGCGCCCCAGTTCTCCTCCCACAGCTGAGATTGCTTCCAGCTTTTTTGAGAACCTGTTTCGCAGCTCTGACTACTATGACCTTTCGAGCGTTGGACGTTACAAGCTGAACGCTCGTCTTAGCATCGATACACCTCTAGAGCTCAGAACTCTTACTAACGAAGATATTCTTACTGCAGTTAAAGTTCTCTGCAAACTGAAGGACAGCCATGGTCCGGCTGATGATATCGATAACCTCGGTAACAGACGTGTACGTCCTGTGGGAGAGCTGGTCGAGAACCAGTACCGTATCGGTCTCGTGCGTATGGAAAGAGCTATCAAGGAGCGCATGAGCCTCCAGGAAGTCGCGACTCTCATGCCCCATGATCTGATCAACCCCAAACCTGTCGCAGCTGTTCTTAAGGAATTCTTCGGAACTTCGCAGCTTTCACAGTTCATGGACCAGACCAACCCTCTTTCCGAGGTTACTCATAAGCGCAGACTGTCAGCGCTTGGACCCGGTGGTCTTACACGCGAACGCGCCGGCTTCGAAGTGCGAGATGTTCATGTTTCCCACTACGGACGTATTTGTCCTATTGAAACTCCTGAAGGACCGAACATCGGTCTCATCGTGTCCCTGACCACTTATTCCAAGGTCAACGATTTCGGTTTCATTGAGAGTCCTTACCGGACAATCAAAGATTCTACCATGACTGATGAGATCCTTTACTACGACGCTACCCGTGAAGTCGGGCATATCGTCGCTCAGGCTAACGCTCCTATTGACGAAAATGGTACCTTTGTTAACCAGATGGTTACCTCTCGTCTCAATGGAGATGTTGCCATGCAGCCGCGTGAAGATGTCACGCTGATGGATATCAGTCCTTCCCAGACTGTTTCTGTTTCTGCTGCCCTGATCCCTTTCCTTGAGCATGACGATGCTAACCGCGCGCTCATGGGATCGAACATGCAGCGTCAGGCTGTTCCTCTTCTCAAAACCGCTCAGCCCTTGGTAGGTACCGGAATGGAGGCCAATGTTGCCCAGGATTCCGGTAGCTGCGTCCTTGCTGAAGCGGATGGATATATAGATTACGTTGATGCAGAGCGTCTTGTCGTCCGCTATGACGGGGATATCTACCCTGATACCGGCGGAACTAAACATTACGAGCTGCAGAAATGGCATAAGTCCAACCAGAACTCATGTTATGGACAGCGTCCGCGACTGCCTATCGGTACCCGTGTCAAAAAAGGCGATGTTCTTGCTGACGGTCCCGGTATCAAGGACGGCGAACTTGCACTTGGTAAAAACCTGCTTGTGGCCTTTATGCCCTGGTGCGGATACAACTTTGAGGACTCCATCCTCATTTCCGAACGTGTTGTGAAGGAAGATGTTTTCACATCTGTACACATTGAGGAGTTTGAACTCGTCGCTCGTGATACCAAGCTCGGGCCCGAAGAAGTTACCCGCGATATTCCGAACGTCAGCGAAGATATGCTTCGCAACCTCGATGAATGCGGTATCATTCGCCTCGGAGCACGTATTGCTCCCGATGATATTCTCGTAGGTAAGATCACTCCTAAAGGTGAGACCCAGCTGACGCCTGAAGAAAAGCTGCTTAGAGCTATTTTCGGTGACAAGGCCCGTGATGTTAAAAACACATCCCTGAAGGTTCCACCGGGAATCGAGGGAACCGTTGTAGACGTCAAGGTTTTCAACCGTCGTTCCGGTGAAAAGGATGACCGCACCCGAGCAATCGAAGATTTCGAGCTTGCCAAACATGATATGAAGGAAGGCAAGCACATCGAATCTCTTACCGCCAAAGTAAGAACCAAGATTGCTGATGTTGCACTCAATAAACAGATTGCAACAACCCTTATGGGACGTAGAAAAGGCGAAGTTCTGGCTGAAGCCGGGCACATCCTCACTGAGGAAATCCTTTCTGAAGTTCCCCTTAAGAAGCTGGGCGGTCTGTTTGCAGATAAAGAAACCAATGAAGCCGTTAAACAGCTTCTTGCAGAATATGATAAGCAGATTCGCATCATCAAAGGCATTTACGATGTAAAACGCGAAAAGGTTACCGAAGGGGATGATCTGCCCCCGGGCGTCATCAAGATGGTCAAGGTCTACATCGCGGTTAAGCGTAAGCTTTCCGTGGGTGACAAAATGGCTGGACGCCATGGTAACAAGGGTGTTGTTTCCTGCATTCTTCCAGAGCAGGACATGCCGTTCTTTGATAACGGAACTCCCATGGATATCGTGCTGAACCCTCTCGGTGTGCCTTCTCGTATGAACATCGGGCAGATTATGGAAACTCACCTCGGATGGGGGGCCCTTGCTCTCGGTCAGAAGTTTGCGACCATGCTCGATAACGGCGAAGCCCTTAATGTCATCCGCCAGGAGATCAAGAATACTTTTGAATCCGAGGATGTATATGAGCTGGTTGATTCTCTTGATGATGAAGAATTCAGACTCGCTGTCAATAAAGCCCGTGAAGGTATAGTCACCAAAACACCTGTTTTTGACGGAGCGACTGAAAAGGAAATCTGGGATCTCGTTGAAAAGACTGGTGTACCCGATGATGGTAAAGTAACCCTTTACGATGGGCGTACCGGTGATCCTTTCCACAACAGGGTAACAGTTGGTGTCATGTACATCCTCAAACTGCACCACCTTGTTGATGAGAAGATCCATGCCCGCTCCACCGGTCCTTACTCGCTGGTTACCCAGCAGCCTCTCGGTGGTAAAGCTCAGTTCGGTGGTCAGCGTCTCGGTGAGATGGAAGTCTGGGCTCTTGAGGCCTACGGCGCAGCGTACCTGCTGCAGGAATTCCTCACCGTCAAGTCTGATGACGTGACCGGTCGTGTCAAGATGTACGAGAAAATAGTCAAGGGAGATAACTTCCTTGAATCCGGCCTGCCTGAATCATTCAACGTCCTGGTCAAGGAGCTTATGTCCCTCGGCCTCGATGTTAACCTGCTTCAGGATGAAAGCGACGAAGCTGCCGACAAGAAAAAATAAATATGAACGCGGGGTCTAAAAAGACCCCGCGACTTGATAAACCTTTTCATGTAAGGGGTACATTAATGAGTCTGGACGAACTGTTCACTATGCGTAGAACATCCGGTGCAGGCCTCGCAGGACGCGGCCTCAAAGGTATTCAGATTTCCATTGCTTCTCCCGAGAAGATCCGTGAGTGGTCTTTCGGCGAAGTCAAGAAGCCCGAGACAATCAACTACAGGACCTTCAAGCCGGAAAGAGACGGTCTTTTCTGTGCTAAAATTTTCGGGCCTGTAAAGGATTATGAGTGCAACTGCGGTAAATACAAACGTATGAAGCACCGCGGCATTGTTTGTGAGAAATGCGGTGTTGAAGTTATCGCATCCAAAGTAAGACGTGAACGCATGGGACACATTGAGCTCGCAGCTCCTGTGGCCCATATCTGGTTCCTGAAAACCCTTCCTTCCAAGATCGGTACCCTGCTGGATATCACCATGGCCGACCTGGAGAAGGTTCTGTACTTTGATTCTTATATTGTGCTCAATCCGGGTGAAACTCCGCTCAAGCAGTACCAGATCATTTCAGAAGACCAGTATTTTCAGGTGATCGACCACTATGGCGAAGAAGCCATTGAAGTTGGTATGGGTGCGGAAACCATCAAAGGACTGCTGGCGCAGATTGATATGCCGGCGCTCAGGCATGAACTGCGTGAAGAGTCATTGACCACACGCAGCCAGACCAAGAAGAAAAAGCTCACCAAACGACTTAAGATCGTTGAAGCTTTCCTTGAGTCTGGAAACGATTGCCAGTGGATGATCATGGATGTTATCCCTGTAATTCCGCCCGAGCTGCGTCCCCTTGTTCCTCTTGATGGCGGACGTTTTGCAACGTCTGACCTTAACGATCTTTACCGTCGTGTAATCAACAGAAACAACCGCCTCAAGCGTCTTATTGAGCTCGGTGCTCCTGACATCATCATCCGCAACGAAAAGCGCATGCTGCAGGAATCCGTTGACGCACTCTTCGACAACGGCCGCCGTGGCCGTGCCATTACCGGTACTAACGGTCGTCCTCTCAAGTCCCTGTCTGATATGATCAAGGGTAAGCAGGGCCGTTTCCGTCAGAACCTTCTTGGTAAACGTGTCGACTACTCTGGTCGTTCTGTTATTGTTGTTGGTCCCAAGTTGAAACTGCACCAGTGCGGTCTTCCCAAGAAGATGGCTCTGGAGCTGTTCAAGCCTTTCATTTACGCTGAGCTTGAGCGCAGGGATATTGCCACAACAATCAAGAGCGCGAAGAAAATGGTCGAGCGTGAGGACCTGGTTGTATGGGATATTCTCGATGATGTTGTCCGTGAGTACCCCATTATGCTGAACCGAGCTCCTACTCTGCATAGACTCGGTATCCAGTCTTTCGAGCCGACTCTGGTTGAAGGTAAGGCAATTCAGCTTCACCCGCTGGTATGCTCCGCCTACAACGCTGACTTTGACGGTGACCAGATGGCGGTTCACGTTCCTCTTTCTGTGGAAGCACAGGTTGAGTGTCGTGTTTTGATGATGTCTTCAAACAATATCCTGTCCCCGGCTAACGGACAGCCCATCATCAACCCCTCTCAGGACATCGTGCTCGGGCTTTACTATCTGACCGTTGAGCGTTCCTTTTCCACAGGCGAGGGCATGGTTTTCACAGCTCCCTGGGAAGTTATTACCGCGCTTGATTCCGAAGTGGTCAGCATGCACGCACGCATCAAAGTCAAGGTCGACGGAGAGCTGGTAGAAACCACCCCGGGACGTATTCTCGTTGGTGAGCTTCTTCCTGAAGGAATGGGATTTGAGAATGCCAACGTGGTGATGACCAAGAAGAATATTGCCAAGCTGGTATCAAACGCTTACCGCACATCCGGCAGTAAAGCGACTGTCATTCTTTGCGACCGTCTCAAAGACCTCGGCTATGAGCATGCAACCCGTGCTGCTGTAACTATCGGTGTTAAGGACCTGACCATTCCGGCTAAAAAGGCTGGTCTCCTTGATGCTGCTTACGCAGAAGTCGAAGATATTGAGGCTCAGTACCGCGAGGGTATCATTACCCGTACTGAGAAGTACAACAAAGTTGTCGACGTCTGGACTAAAGTCACCAACGATGTCTCCTCTGAGATGACTCATGAAATGTCTACCGACATCATGACGGATCCCAAGACAGGCAAGCAGGTGACCAACTCCAGCTTTAACCCGGTCTTCATGATGGCTCACTCCGGGGCTCGTGGTAACCAGGACCAGATGCGTCAGCTCGCAGGTATGCGTGGTCTGATGGCGAAACCGTCGGGTGAAATTATCGAGACTCCGATTACTTCTTCCTTCCGTGAAGGACTTTCGGTTCTCCAGTACTTTATTTCAACTCACGGTGCTCGTAAGGGTCTCGCGGATACCGCGCTCAAGACTGCAAACTCCGGTTACCTGACTCGTCGTCTGGTTGATGTTGTTCAGGATGTAACTGTATCCGAACACGATTGCCGCACTGTTGATGGTCTTGAACTCACTCACTATATCAAGGGTGGGGAGATCAAGGAACGTCTGTCTGAGAAGGTTCTTGGCCGCGTAACCATTTACGATGTTGTCAAGGAAGATACCGGCGAAATTCTTATCCCCGCAGACTCAATTATCGATGAACAGGGCGCTAAGATTATTGACGAAAACGGTATCAACTCCATGACTGTCCGTTCGCCCCTGACCTGCCGCTCCAAGCATGGTGTTTGCGCTATGTGCTATGGTCGCGACCTTGCCCGCGGGCATCTGGTCAACGTTGGTGAAACCGTCGGAATTATCGCTGCCCAGTCAATTGGTGAACCGGGAACACAGCTCACAATGCGTACCTTCCATATTGGTGGTACCGCGAGCCGTGAAATTCAGCAGTCATCTTTTGAAGCACAGCATAACGGTTCCGTTGTTCTGAACCGCATGCGCTCGGTCCGTAACGTTGATGGCCACCAGATGGTTCTGGGTAAAAGCTGTCAGGTCGGTATTGTTGACGAGCAGGGTAGAGAACGTGAAAAATATGTTCTTCCCCTTGGTGCAAAACTTTACGTTGAAGAAGGGCAGCAGATCACACAGGGAACTATGCTGGCCGAGTGGGATCCGCTCTCTGAGCCCTTCATCACAGAAGTAACAGGTACGGTTAAATTCACCGATATGGTTGAAGGTAAGACCTATCAGGAACGTATTGACGAAGCCACAGGACAGGCTACCTACACAATTACTGAATACCGTACTACCAACTTTAAACCTTCACTCTCCATCTGCGGTGAAGACGGTGAACCTCTGGTTCGTCCCGGCTCCACTCTCAAGGCGGTTTACTCACTGCCCGTAGGTGCGATTCTGATGGTTAAAGACGGTAATGTCGTTAATGCTGGTGACATTATCGCGCGTAAACTCCGCGAAACCTCAAAGACCAAGGACATTGTTGGTGGTCTGCCGAGAGTTGCGGAGCTGTTTGAAGTGCGCAAACCCAAGGAACTTGGAATCATTTCGGAGATAGATGGTGTGGTCTCCTATGGACCCGAATCCAAAGGCAAGCGCAAAATTATTGTTACCCCTGAAATTGGTGAATCCAAAGAATATCTCGTGCCTAAGGGCCGCCATATCACAGCTCAGGAAGGCGACTTTGTCGAAGCCGGCGACCTGATGACTGAAGGTCTGCCCGAACTGCATGATATCCTCAAGGTTAAAGGCGAGAAATACCTCGCACGTTTCCTCGTGGAAGAAATTCAGGATGTTTACCGTTTCCAGGGTGTTGGAATTAACGATAAGCACATCGAAGTTATTGTCCGCCAGATGCTCAAGAAGGTCAGCGTTGTTGATCCTGGTGAAACCCATTTTCTGGTGGGTGAGCAGGTGGACAAACAGCGGTTTATGGAAACCAACCAGGATGCCGTTGCCAACGGGCTTAAGCCCGCTACTGCCCAGACTCATGTGCTGGGTATTACTCAGGCCTCACTTTCAACCGCCTCCTTCATTTCGGCAGCATCATTCCAGGAGACGACTAAGGTTCTTACCGAGTCTTCTCTGTGCGGCAAGAAGGACTATCTGCGCGGCTTGAAAGAAAACGTTATCGTTGGACGTCTGATACCGGCAGGTACCGGTTTCCGTAAATATGCACGGACAGATATTGTCGTTCCCGACCAGCCTGAACGTGCTGATAAGTTCCTTGAGGAACTTGAAGAAGAACCGCTGCTAGTTAACGAAGGATAGTGCAGCGCAATAACGCAGACAGCATTTTGCGGGCAGGTAGTTGCAGCCTGATCCGCAAGTGTGACCAGAATGTATCCAATTTGTACTTGACAAAACGGAAATTTTTGGTCTAACTGCGTCGGTCTTTGCAATAAAATAAAATTTGGAGGGTTCATGCCAACCATCAATCAGCTTATAAGAAAAGGGCGTGAAAAGCAGCTCAAGCGTAAGAAGACTCCTGCGCTTCAGGCTTGCCCCCAGCGCCGTGGCGTGTGCACTCGCGTGTACACCACCACCCCTAAAAAGCCTAACTCCGCACTGCGTAAGGTCGCTCGTGTGCGTCTGACCAATGCTATCGAAGTAACTGCATACATCGGTGGTGAGGGTCATAACCTTCAGGAACACTCCGTGGTACTCATCCGCGGCGGTCGTGTAAAAGACTTGCCCGGTGTTCGTTACCACATTGTTCGCGGCTCCCTCGACACCGCCGGTGTTGCAGATCGTCGCCAGGGTCGTTCCAAGTACGGCGCAAAGCGTCCTAAATAGCATTAAATTCCAAGGAGTATACCAATATGCCTCGTAAAGGTCCGGTACCCAAAAGACAGATTCTTCCAGATCCGGTATACGGCTCTCAGCTTGCAACCAAGTTCATGAATAGACTCATGTACGATGGTAAGAAGAGTGTGTCTGAAAATATATTCTACCAAGCTCTTGAATTCCTCGGTGACAAAACCCAGGAAGATCCCATCAAGGCTTTTGAAAAGGCAGTGGAAAACGTTAAGCCTCATGTGGAAGTTAAGTCCCGCCGTGTAGGTGGTGCAACTTATCAGGTGCCCGTTGAAGTCCGCCCCGACCGTCAGGTTTCCCTGGCGATCAGATGGCTGATCAACTACGCACGTTCCAGAGGAGAGAAGGGCATGGTTGCTCGTCTTAGCGGTGAGTTCCTCGATGCTTACAACAAGCGTGGCGGAGCTGTGAAGAAAAAGGAAGACGTCCATCGTATGGCCGAAGCCAACAAGGCTTTTGCTCACTACCGTTGGTAATCGGAGTTCAAAGTGCCTAGAAAGGTTGCAAGAGATAAACAGCGCAACATTGGTATCATGGCCCACATTGATGCGGGTAAGACTACCACTACAGAGCGCATTCTGTTCTATACTGGTGTTTCTCATAAGATCGGTGAGGTTCATGACGGCGAAGCTACCATGGACTGGATGGTTCAGGAACAGGAGCGTGGTATCACCATTACCAGTGCTGCTACCACCTGTATGTGGAAAGATCACCGCATCAATATCATCGACACCCCCGGCCACGTTGACTTTACCATGGAAGTCGAGCGCGCTTTGCGTGTTCTTGATGGTGCTGTTGCTGTATTTGATGCAGTAGCAGGTGTTGAGCCTCAGTCTGAAACCGTATGGCGCCAGGCAGACAGATACAAAGTTCCCCGTATGGCTTTCGTCAACAAGATGGACCGTATCGGCGCAGACTTCTTCCGTTGCGTTGAAATGCTCAAGGACCGTCTCGGCGCCAAGGCCGTTCCTCTCCAGATTCCCATCGGAGCTGAAGATGAATATCAGGGTGCAGTAGACCTCATTACCGGTAAGGCTTTTATCTATACTGACGTTATGGGCAAGGATTACTCTATTGAGGAAATCCCTGCTGATATGATGGATCAGTATGAAGCCATGCGTCTTGAGCTTATCGAAGCCATTGCTGAAGAAGACGAAGAACTTCTCGATAAATATCTCGGCGGTGAAGAACTCACCCCCGAAGAAATTATTAAAGGGATCCGCGCAGCAACTATCAACCTGACCATCTGCCCTGTTCTTTGCGGTACCGCATTCAAGAACAAAGGTGTTCAGCCTCTGCTTGACGCAGTTGTTGATTATCTGCCTTCCCCGCTTGATGTTAAGGCTATCGTAGGTATCGATCCTCACACCGAAAAGGAAATTCCTTGCCCCTGTGATGACGATCTGCCTCTCGCAGCTCTTTCTTTCAAGCTTATGACCGACCCCTTTGTAGGACATCTTACCTTCCTGCGTCTCTACTGCGGTAAGATCGAGTCCGGTGCTACTTTCATCAACGGTGCTACCGGCAAGAAAGAGCGTATCGGTCGTCTTCTGAAGATGCATGCTAACAAGCGTGAAGAAATCAAGGAAGCATACGCAGGGGACATCGTTGCTGCTGTCGGCCTTAAAAACATGGCCACCGGTGACACTCTTTGTGAAATGAAAAATGCCGTTGTACTCGAGTCTCTCGATATTCCTGAACCGGTTATCGAGGTTGCGATCGAACCCAAGACCAAAGCTGACCGCGATCTGCTCAGCCAGGGTCTTGCCAAGCTCGCAAAAGAGGACCCCTCTTTCCGCGTAAAGGGCGATGAAGAAACTGGTCAGACTTTGATCTCAGGCATGGGCGAACTTCACCTTGAAGTTATCGTCGACCGCCTGCTCCGCGAGTTCAACGTTAACGCTAATGTCGGCGCACCTCGCGTTGCCTATCGCGAAACCATCACCAAGGCAGTCGAGTCTGATCTCAAATATGCCAAGCAGTCTGGTGGTCGCGGTCAGTATGGTCACGTTGTGGTTACCATCGAGCCGAACAAAGAAAGCGAATACGAATTCAAAGATGAAATTAAGGGTGGCGTAATTCCCAAGGAATACATCCCCGCAGTTGACCGTGGTATTCACGATGCAATGAAAAACGGCGTTATCGCCGGCTTCCCGCTCGTGGATATTAAGGCAACACTTACTTTCGGTTCCTACCACGATGTTGACTCCTCCGAGCAGGCTTTCTACATCGCTGGTTCTATGGCGCTGAAAGATGCAGTTAAAAAAGCTGCTCCGCAGTTGCTCGAGCCTATCATGGCTGTTGAAGTTGTTACTCCTGAAGAGTACCTCGGAGACGTCATGGGCGACCTTAACGGTCGTCGTGGTCGTATCGGCAGCATGGATTCCCGCGCTAACGCGCAGGTTATCAAGTGTGATGTTCCTCTTAGCGAAATGTTCGGTTATGCAACCGACCTTCGCTCCAAGACTCAGGGACGTGCTACTTTCACCATGCAGTTCGACCACTACGAGCCTGTTCCCGCTTCCATCGCCGAAGAGCTGATCAATAAAAATTAGACTAATTTTAATATTAATCTTGTTTTTTGCTTGACAGCTAGGCTGAAAAAGCAATATACCTCCCGGACCCCATAGTGTTCGGGAGGTTCTCATTTTTTACGGGAACCGCCCCGTGAAACCACAGAGATAAGGTATAAGGTCCGGCATGCTGGCTGGACGACCATACCAGGCCGGGAAGGTGTTACCTCACAAGCCTTCTTACCGTTGCAAGTAAATGGCCGTCTCTGAATTTAATTAGGAGAAATTGACATGGTTTCTATGACTAGTGATCGTATCAGGATCAAGCTCAAGGCTTACGATTACCGTATCCTTGATAAAGCAGTTACCGAGATTGTGGATACTGCCCGCAACACCGGAGCTGCTATCGCAGGACCCATTCCTCTGCCCACTCAGATCAGCCGTACTACCATTCAGCGTTCTGTACATGTAGACAAAAAGTCTCGTGAGCAGTTTGAAATGCGGATCCACAAGCGTCTGCTTGACATTCTTGAACCCACCCAGCAGACCGTTGACGCGCTTGGCAAGCTCAGCCTGCCTGCTGGCGTTGACGTTGAAATCAAGCTCTAGGGAGGGATTCAACATGGCAAAAACTATCGGTTTACTCGGTAAAAAACTGGGCATGACCCGCGTCTTCGCAGATGATGGATCTATTGTGCCCGTTACTGTACTCGAAGTAGGTCCCTGTCCTGTTATGCAGGTCAAGACCGAAGAGAAGGAAGGCTACAACGCCATCCAGCTCGGCTACGATGCTCTCCCCGAGCGCAAGGTTAACAAGCCCGCTAAAGGTCATCAGGAAAAAGCCGGTAAAGGCTTCTACCGCCACCTTCGTGAGTTTCCCCTTGAGTCTGTAGCTGACTATGAACTGGGCCAGGAAATCTCCGTGGACATCTTTGCCGCAGGTGAAAAGGTTAAAGTAACCGGCACCTCCAAGGGTAAAGGTTTCCAGGGTGTAATGAAGCGTTGGAACTTCGCAGGTTCCCGCGCATCCCACGGTGCTGAAAAGGTACACCGTTCTCCTGGTTCCATCGGCCACGCTACTTTCCCTGGTAAAGTCTTCAAAGGCAAAAAAATGCCCGGTCAGATGGGTAATGAACGCGTTACTGTTTCCAACATCGAAATTGTAGACGTTCGCGCCGAGGAAAACGTTCTCGTGGTTAAAGGACAGGTTCCCGGACCCAAGAACGGCTTGGTGATGATCCGTAAGACCAGCTAGAGGAATAAAAAATGGCTACCATTACTATATATGATCAAACTAAAAAGGAAGTCGGGAGCATGGATCTTGCTCCGGAAGTATTTGAAGTTCCGGTCAAGCCCGAAATCCTGCACCTCGTAGTGCGTTCCCAGCTTGCAGCCAAGCGCCAGGGTACTCATGCCACCAAGACTCGTGGTATGAAACGTGGCGGTGGCGCAAAGCCCTGGCGCCAGAAAGGCACCGGTCGCGCACGTGCAGGCTCCACCCGTTCACCTCTGTGGCGTGGTGGTGGAACCGTATTCGGTCCCCAGCCCCGTGACTACTCCTTCAAGGTTAATAAAAAGGTCCGCCGTCTTGCTCTTAAGATGGCTCTCACCGCCAGATACAGCGAAGAAAAGCTGATGGTTGTGAAGAATATCGACCTTCCCGAGATCAAGACCAAGCTCTTCGCAGAAGTAGCAAAAGATCTGGGTCTCGAAAAAGCCTTGATTGTTGTCAAGGACGCAGATACCAAACTCCTCCTTTCTGCGAGGAATATACCCGGCATTAAGCTCATCTCTGCCGATCAGCTGAATGTTTATGACATTCTTAAAGCTCGTCAGCTGGTGATGCTTGAGAACGCAGCTCAGGACCTGCAGGAGAGGTTGAAATAGTCATGGACTATACTCAGATTCTTATCAAACCGGTCATTTCGGAAAAGGCCACTGACATCAAAGAATCCTCCAATCAGGTAACATTCTTTGTGCTGCCTTCTGCCAACAAGACTGAAGTCAAGAAAGCAGTTGAATCCGCTTTCGACGTTAAGGTTGATTCCGTACGTATCGTACGCAAAAGACCTGGTCTCCGCAGAAAGTTCGGCCGTGTTGTCGGTAAAGAGTCCGGCTACAAAAAAGCTTACGTTAAGCTTTTTGAAGGCGAAAAAATCGAATTCTTCGAAGGAGTTTAAGAGATGGCTACTCGTAAACTGAAGCCGACCTCCCCTGGTCGCCGGTTCCAGACTATCTCCACCTTTGAGGAGATTACCAAGTCTACTCCGGAAAAGTCTCTTACCAAAGGGCTTACCAAGAAGGCCGGTAGAAACAACAACGGCAGGGTTACTTCCCGTCGTCGTGGCGGTGGCGTAAAGCGTCTTTACCGTATCATCGACTTCAAACGTAACAAGGTTGAAGTACCTGCAACTGTTGCATCAATCGAATATGATCCCAACAGAAGCGCCCGTATCGCTCTGCTCAATTATGCAGACGGTGAAAAGCGCTATATTCTCGCTCCCGTTGGACTCAACAAGGGCGATAAGGTTCTCGCTGGAGAAAAAGCCGATATTAAACCCGGCAACGCACTCCTGCTCAAGAACATCCCTGTTGGTACTATCGTTCACAATATCGAATTGTACCCCGGAAAGGGCGGCCAGTTCTGCCGCGCTGCCGGAACCTATGCACAGCTCATCGCAAAAGAAGGCAAATACGCACTGCTGCGTATGCCCTCCGGTGAAGTGCGCAAGGTTCTCGCTACCTGTTGTGCCACTGTTGGTCAGGTTGGAAACATCCACCACGAAAACATCACCCTTGGTAAAGCAGGACGTAACCGTTGGCTCGGTCGCAGACCTCAGGTCCGCGGTGTAGCAATGAACCCGATCGATCACCCCCTCGGTGGTGGTGAAGGTCGCAGTTCCGGTGGCAGACACCCCTGTTCTCCGTGGGGTATGCCTGCTAAGGGATACAAGACCCGCAGTAAGAAGAAACCTTCTTCCAAGCTCATCGTTAAACGCCGCGGGCAGAAGTAGGAGACTGTAATGCCAAGATCACTGAAAAAAGGCCCGTTTATTGACGATCATCTGCTTAAAAAGGTCGTAAAAGCTCAGGAATCAGGTGACCGCAAGGTTATTCAGACCTGGTCCCGTCGCTCCACTATCATTCCCGAAATGGTAGGTCTGACCTTCGCAGTACATAATGGCCGCAAGTTTATCCCTGTATTCGTGACCGAAAACATGGTAGGACACAAATTGGGTGAATTCTCCCCGACCCGCACCTACTACGGCCACGCTGCGGATAAGAAAAGCAAGGCCAAACGCTAGAAGGTGTTGAGCAATGGAAGCAAGAGCTATTGCAAAATATATGCGCATCTCCCCTAGGAAGGTGCGTCTGGTAGCGGAAAACATCAAGGGAAAGCCTGTTGAGGAAGCCCTCAACATTCTGAAGTTCACTCCCAAAAAGGGTGCTGAAATGCTCAGTAAAGTGCTTTACTCTGCTGTAGCTAACGCTGAGCAGATTCCCGGAGTGGATGTTGACACTCTTCGCGTGGACACCGTCAAAGTTGACGAAGGTCCCACTTGGAAGAGGATTCAGCCCAGGGCTATGGGTCGTGCGTATCGCATTCGCAAGCGCACAAGCCATATAACCATCGTAGTTAAAGAAATGTAGGGTAGTGTCATGGGTCAGAAAGTACATCCATACGGCTTCAGACTTGGATACACCAAGAACTGGCTTTCCAGATGGTTCAGCAGCAAGGACTATCCCGCTTTCGTCTACGAAGACGACAGCATTCGTAAATATGTAAAAGAGAAGCTCTATCACGCAGGCCTCTCCAAGATCGAAATTGAACGTGCCGGCGGTAAGATCCGTCTTATCCTGCACACTGCACGTCCCGGTATCATCATCGGACGTAAAGGCGTTGAGATCGAGAAGCTCCGTGAAGACCTTCGTAGAAAATTCAATAAAGAATTCGCTCTCGAAGTAAGTGAAATCCGCCGTCCTGAAACCGACGCGCAGCTCGTTGCAGAGAATATCGCTCAGCAGCTCGAGCGCCGTGTGGCTTTCCGTCGCGCGATGAAGCGCATTGTGGGCCTCGCCCAGAAGTTCGGCGCAGAGGGTATTAAAGTGGCTTGTGCCGGTCGTCTTGCCGGTGCTGAAATCGCACGTACCGAATGGTACCGCGAAGGTCGCGTACCCCTTCAGACTCTCAGAGCTGACATCGACTATGGTGTAGCAAGAGCAAACACCACCTACGGTGTCATCGGCATCAAGGTCTGGATCTTCAAAGGTGAAATTCTTGACCATGAGGTGGACCAGTAATGTTATCACCTAAGAAAGTTAAATTCCGTAAGCGTCAGAAAGGTCGCTTGAAAGGTAAAGCCCAGCGCGGTTCCACAATCGCATTCGGTGATATCGCTATCAAGACTCTGGAACACGGAAAGCTCAGCAACAACCAGATCGAAGCAGCTCGTGTCGCTATCATGCGTCACATCAAGCGTGGCGGTCAGGTATGGATCAGGGTTTTCCCCGACATGCCTATCACTGCCAAGCCTGCTGAAGTCAGACAGGGTAAAGGTAAAGGTTCCCCGGTCGGTTGGGTTGCCCCGGTTAAACCCGGTCGCATCCTCTACGAAGTAAAGGGCGTTGATATCGAACTGGCCAAAGAAGCTTTGGTTCGTGCATCTCACAAACTTCCTGTCAAGACTGCTATTGTAGTTAAGGAGGAATTGTAAAATGAAAGCCAAAGAACTTCGTGAACTCGACAGCGCTGCTCTTAACGAGAAGCTTGCTGAAGCTCGTAAAGAGCTCTTCAACCTTCGTTTCCAGCACGCTACTGCTCAGCTGGAAAACACCCAGAAGCTTTCCGATGTCAAAAAAGACATCGCTAAGATTCTCACCGTGCAGCGTGAAAAGGAACTGGGAGCATAAGCCATGGCAGAGCTTAATCTGAAAGGAAACAGGCGTGTGCAGACCGGCGTGGTTATCTCCAACAAGGGTGACAAGACTATTGTCGTTCGCGTTGAGACCCTCGTAAAGCACCCCCTGTATAAAAAATTCATTCGTCGTCACACCAAATTCATGGCACATGATCCGTCCAATGAATGCAGTATCGGCGATAAGGTACAGATTGTTGAATTCCGCCCCCTTAGCCGGCGCAAAAGGTGGCATTTAGATAAAATACTGGAAAAAGCAGTTTAGGGGATAAGCTATGATTCAGGTAGAATCCAAACTTGACGTAGCAGATAACTCTGGTGCCAAAAAAGTCGCCTGCCTCAAGGTACTTGGTGGCTCCAAGAGACGCTACGCCAGTGTCGGAGACATTATTGTGGTTTCCGTTAAGGAAGCGATGCCCCATTCCAAAGTGAAGAAGGGCGCTGTGATGAAAGCTGTCGTTGTTCGTACCAAGAAAGAAATTGGTCGCCCCGATGGTTCTTACATCAAGTTCGACAATAACTCTGCCGTTCTTCTGAACAACTCTAATGAACCTCTCGGGACCCGTATTTTCGGCCCCGTAGCAAGAGAACTCAGAGCCTCCGGCTTCATGAAGATTGTTTCTCTCGCTCCTGAGGTTCTGTAATCCTTATCACAAGAAGGTAAACGGCATGAACAAGATACATGTTGATGACAAAGTAATGGTCATCGCCGGCAAGGATAAGGGGAAGATCGGTAAGGTCCTCAAGATTAACCGCAAAAAGGATACCCTCCTTGTTGAGCAGGTGAATATGGTTTCCAGGCACACAAAGCCTAATCCGTATGCAAACCAGCCCGGCGGTATTGTTGAGAAAGAAGCCCCTGTTCACATTTCCAACGTCCAGGTTGTGTGCCCCGCGTGCACAAAATCAACCAGGGTTGGAGTTCGTGAGACCGAAGACGGAAAGAATGTCCGTTTTTGTAAAAAATGTAACGAAATCATCGACTAGGGTTTTGCGATGACACGTCTCGAAAAAATATACACGGACAAGGTCGCCCCGGCTCTCAATAAGGAGTTCGGGTACAAGAGTTCGATGGAGATTCCCGGTATCAAGGCTATCTCTTTGAATATCGGACTCGGTGAAGCAAGCCAGAACTCAAAGCTCATTGATGGCGCTGTTGAAGAACTGACTGCAATTGCAGGCCAGAAAGCAGTCGTCACCAGAGCAAAAAAGTCAATTGCAGCTTTTAAACTGCGTGAAGGAATGCCTGTAGGTTCCCGTGTTACTCTTCGTAGAGAACTCATGTGGGACTTTCTGGACAAGCTGATTAGCTTTGCTCTTCCTCGCGTCCGCGACTTTCGCGGAATTCCTGACAAAGGCTTCGATGGCCGCGGCAACTTCACCCTGGGAATCAAGGAACTGACTATCTTTCCTGAGATTCAGCTCGACAATGTCGAGATAACTAAAGGGATGAACGTGACTATCGTCACCTCCGCTAAAACAGATAAAGAAGGCAAGATGCTCCTCGAGCTTCTTGGTATGCCCTTCAAGAAATAGGAGGATTCGTTTTGGCCAGGACAGCTTTGAAAGTTAAGGCGAAGCGTAAGCCCAAGTTCAAGGTGCGCGAATATAACAGATGCCCCATCTGCGGACGTCCTCGTGCATTCCTGCGCAAATACGGCATCTGCCGTATCTGCTTCAGGGAAAAAGCCCTTGCGGGTGAACTTCCCGGCGTGCGTAAAGCCAGCTGGTAATATAAGGAGTTTAAAATGCCTGTTGTCGATCCTATCGCCGATATGCTGACCCGTATCCGCAATGCTTACGGTGCTTACCATAAGACCGTGACCATTCCCGGGTCAAAAATTAAAGCAGCTATCGCCGGGATTCTTAAGGAAGAAGGTTACATCAACGATTACTCTGTTGAAGAGCGTGATATTACCGTTACCCTTAAGTATGTTGATGGAAAAGCCCTTATTAGTGGCATGAAGAAAATCAGCACTCCCGGACGTCGCGTTTTTGTAGGCGTTGAAGATATTCCCTCCGTTCTTAACGGACTCGGGATTTGCATAATTTCCACTTCCAAGGGTGTTGTTGACGGCGTTAAAGCCAAAGAGCTTAACGTTGGCGGCGAACTCTTGTGTGAAATCTGGTAGAGAGGTTTTATTATGTCCAGAATTGGAAAAAAACCTATTGAAATACCTGCCGGAGTGGAAGTTACTGTTGGTACTGACGTGGTTTCCGTAAAGGGCCCCAAAGGTACTATCACCACCCCGGTTCACCCCATGGTCAGCTTCACTGTTGCTGACAATGTGGTCGAGGTGAAGAGGTCTGGCGATTCCCGCCAGGAGCGTGCACAGCACGGCCTGCACCGTTCACTGCTTGCCAACTGCGTTGAAGGAGTCTCTAAGGGCTTCTCCAAAACACTGGAAGTAGTAGGTGTCGGTTACAAGGTTAACGTTCAGGGTAAAAATGTTGTTCTCAATGTTGGATACTCTCATCCCGTTAACTTTGAACTTCCTGCCGGGATTGAAGCCACCGCAGAGGGCACCACTAAACTCACCATCAGCGGCGTAGACAAGCAGCTCGTTGGTGAGGTTGCCGCTCAGCTTCGTCGTGTACGTCCGCCAGAGCCTTATAAAGGCAAGGGCGTCAAGTACATTGATGAACAGATCAGACGTAAAGCCGGTAAGTCCGGTAAATAGTAGGGTATAGCCATGAAAATGACTAAAGAACAGGCAAGACAGCGTAAAAAGATCCGCATCCGCAAGAAAATCAGCGGAACCGCAGATCGTCCGCGTCTTGTAGTATTCCGTTCAAATAAGCACATCTACGCTCAGCTCGTGGATGATCTCATTGGCAAAACCGTTACCGCTTCCTCTTCCAAGGGCCTCGCAAAAGACGGTGAAGCTTCTAAGCTCACCTGCGAGACCGCAGCAGCTGTCGGTAAAGACATTGCTGCCAAGGCAAAGGAACTCAAGATCGAGAAGGTCGTTTTCGACCGTAGCGGTTATATATATCACGGCCGAGTTAAGGCTCTGGCAGACGGCGCTCGTGAGGGTGGCCTGAAATTCTAAACTTATGGGAATATCCATGGAACAGAATGATCTGGGTCTGATTGAAAAAATCGTTTACCTCAACCGAGTCGCTAAAGTTGTGAAGGGCGGTAGAAGGTTTTCCTTCAGTGCCCTGGTTGTGGTAGGTGACGGTAATGGTCAGGTCGGTTTCGGACTTGGTAAGGCAAATGAAGTACCTGAAGCTATCAGAAAAGCTTCAGAGAAAGCCCGTAAGGAAATGATTTCCGTTCCTCTGCTGGACGGAACTCTTCCCTACGAAGTCCTCGGCCGCTACGGTGCCGGACGCGTAATGCTTAAGCCCGCATCCAAGGGTACCGGTATCATCGCCGGTGGTCCCGTACGTGCGGTGCTGGAAGTTGTAGGCGTACACGATATCCTTACCAAGGCTATCGGCACCAACAACCCGCATAACGTCCTTCGCGCGACTATCGCCGGACTTGCTTCCCTTCGCAGTGCTGATGAAGTATCTCAGCTCCGTGGGAAGAAAGTCGAGACTCCCAGAAAGTAGGAGGACAGGATTATGCTTAAGGTTAAACTCGTACGCAGCATGATCGGCTGCAATCCCAAGCAGCGTGCCACTTTGAAGGCACTGGGACTGCGCAAGATCAGACAGGAAAAAAGCTTTGATGATTCCCCCGTTGTTCGCGGTATGATCAGAAAAGTTGAGCACCTTGTGGAGGTAACTGAATCATGAGGCTGCACGAAATATATCCGTTCCAAGAGGAACGTAAGAATCGCAAGCGCGTAGGTCGCGGCGGTGGCTCTGGCTGGGGTGGAACCTCCGGTAAGGGTCACAAAGGTCAGAACGCCCGCTCCGGCGGCGGCGTCCCCGCCTGGTTTGAAGGTGGGCAGATGCCTCTGGCTCGTCGTCTTCCCAAACGCGGTTTCAAGAATCCCTTCCGCGAAGAGTACGTAGCTCTTAACGTTGGTCAGATTCTTGGTGCTTTCGAAGGCAAGACTGAGATTTCCCTTGAAGACATTTACGAAAGAGGCCTTTGCAAAAAAGGTGCTCTCGTCAAAGTCCTCGGTATGGGAGAAGTAAGTGCTGCTGTTACCATCGAAGCACACCGCTTCAGCGCATCCGCGACTGAAAAAATCACAAAGGCAGGTGGTACTGCCAAAGCCTTGGAAGGATAAAACGTGGCATTGTCTGGCGTTGATAATCTTTCCCGCATGCCGGAACTGAAGAAAAAGATCTTCTGGACTTTTCTTCTTCTGGCTGTCTACCGGGTCGGGATTCATATCCCGGTCCCGGGCGTAGACAGTGCAGCATTGGCCGATTTCTTTGAGAGTGTTTCCAACACTCTCTTCGGTCTTTTTGACATGTTCTCCGGTGGCGGGTTGCGTAACTTGTCCATATTCGCGTTAGGGATCATGCCCTATATCTCCGCGTCTATTATCATCCAACTTCTTAATGTAGTTAGTCCTGAACTCAAGCGGCTCAGTCAAGAAGGGGCTCAGGGACGCAAGAAGATTACTCAGTACACCAGGTACGCAACTGTAGCGATTACAATCGTTCAGGGTTTCGGTATCGCAATTGGTCTTGAAAGTATGACCAGCCCCACTGGAGCCCCTGTTGTACTGGAAGCAGGATGGGCCTTCAGGCTTATCACCATCCTGACCCTGACAGCCGGTACTGTCTTCCTGATGTGGCTCGGTGAGCAAATGACTGAGAAAGGCATCGGAAACGGTATCTCCATGATCATATTTGCCGGTATTGTTGCGGGACTGCCTTCCGCTATTTTCAATACCGTGAGACTGATGCAGGCAGGTGAAATCACCTTGTTCCTGCTTATTTTCATTTTGGCATTCATGATCGCGATCCTGGCTTTTATCGTTTTTATGGAGCGTGGGCAGCGCAGAGTACCCATCCATTATGCCAAGCGTATGATGGGTCGTAAAATGATGGGCGGGCAGACTACACACCTGCCGCTGCGAATCAACACTGCCGGTGTTATTCCCCCTATTTTTGCGTCCAGTATTTTGATGTTTCCCGCAACTCTGGCCAACTTCTCCAATAATGAATGGTTGTCCCAGATTTCCGCGTATTTTACGCCGGATTCCATTGTTTACAACATCATCTTTGTCGCTCTGATCATCTTTTTCTGCTATTTCTACACCGCGATCATTTTCGATCCCAAAGGAATTTCGGAAAATATTCAGAAGCAGGGCGGCTTTATCCCCGGTATCCGTCCCGGCGCCAGAACCCGCGAGTATATTGACCGCATTCTTGCCAGGATTACTCTCTGGGGATCCCTGTACGTTGCAGCTATCTGCGTACTGCCCATGATTCTCATTTCTCAGCTTAATGTTCCTTTCTACTTCGGTGGAACCGCACTGCTCATTGTTGTCGGTGTGGCCATGGACTTTATGGGTAAAGTAGAATCCTACATGATTTCCCGTCAGTACGAAGGACTCATGGGTAAGGGCAGTAAGATTAAAGGCAGGTAGGTTGCGTTGAAAAAGTACAGAGGTATATACCTCAAAAATGACAAGGAGATTGGCCTCATGCGTGAGGCCAATCGTCTTGTTTCTGTGATACTGGATATGCTTGGAGAAGCAATCAAGCCTGGTATCACAACCATGAGCCTGGAAGATATCGCCTGCAAGGCTTGTGAAGGTTTCGGTGTCGAACCGGCTTTCAAAGGTTACCATGGGTTTCCGTTTGCCCTCTGCTGCTCCGTGAATGAAGAGATTGTTCACGGTTTTCCTTCTGAAAAACGGGTTTTGAGTGAAGGCGATATTGTCAGCATTGACATGGGCGTCATTTATCAGGGATTTTATGGGGATTCAGCCCGGACATACCCTGTAGGTGAGATCGAAGAAGGTACTTCAAGGCTTCTTGACGTCACTCGTGAATCGCTGATGAAAGGGATTAAACAGGCAGTTCCGGGCAACAGCCTCTATGATATTTCCAGGGCAGTTCAGGAATATGCCGAAGGCGAAGGCTTCGGTGTAGTAAGAAGATTTGTAGGACACGGAATTGGCCGCAATCTTCATGAAAAACCTGAAGTGCCTAACTTTGTTCCTTCCGGTCTACCCGGTGTGCAACTCAAGAGCGGGATGGTCCTGGCCATTGAACCGATGGTTACACAGGGCAGCCATGACATCGAAATTCTCGATGACAAATGGACTGCGGTTACCAAGGACAGGAAGCTGTCCGCCCACTTTGAGCATACCGTTGCCATAACCGTTGACGGACCTGTAATTCTGAGTCGGTCATAAATTTTGAAAGTGTTACTTCTAAGGGTTGATTTTTATAAAATGCTCTTGTAGAGTACACGTCTTGAATTTCGCGGCAACGAAAGACTGGCATGGATTTGACTGCCTTTTAGCCAGGCAGTAGATGCATTTTGGCCCCGACCGGCTAGCTCCCGGTTCAAGAAACTGTTAACTGCATTATTTGGAGACGGTCATGAAAGTAAGACCATCTGTTAAGAAGATTTGTCCCAAATGCAAAGTAATCAGACGCAAGGGCGTGCTGCGGGTTATTTGTGACAACCCCAGACACAAGCAGCGTCAAGGATAGAGAGGTATAACTGTGGCTCGTATCGCTGGAGTAGACCTTCCGAAGAACAAGCGTTTGGATATTGCACTGACTTACATCTTTGGTGTAGGTCGTACTACCGCTCTCAAGATCCTGGATACTGTTGGTATCGACTGGACACTCAAAACTGATGACCTCAGTGGTGACCAGGTTAATACCATCCGTAAGGAAATTGAAGATAATCACAAAGTTGAGGGTGACCTCCGTCGTGCTCAGGTCGCTGATATCAAGCGCCTGATGGACATCGGCTGTTACCGTGGACTCCGCCATCGTCGCGGACTGCCCGTACGCGGTCAGAGCTCCAAGACCAACGCAAGAACTCGCAAAGGTCCCCGACGCTCTGTAATGAGCAGGAAGAAGAAATAATATAATCCGCAGTTTTCAGACCATGTGAAAGGTCTTCGCTGCTGATATAAATTCATTCTGGAGAGAATGGTATGGCTAGACCTCGCCGTTCCGGCAAGAAAAAAGAGAAAAAGAATGTTCCCGCGGGCATAGCCCACGTTAAAGCAACATTCAATAATACCATCATTACCTTCACTGACCTGAAAGGTAACGTGATCAGCTGGGCTACTTCCGGTGCATCCGGTTTCAAGGGTTCCAGAAAATCCACTCCTTTCGCTGCTCAGGTAGCTGCTGAAACAGCTGCAAGGAAAGCTCAGGACCAGGGTATGCGTACCGTTGGTATTTTTGTCAAAGGCCCCGGCTCCGGTCGTGAAGCAGCAATGCGCGCAATCGGTAACGTCGGTATGAAGGTCAGCTTCATTCGCGATATCACACCCATCCCGCACAACGGCTGTCGTCCGCCGAAACGCCGCAGGGTTTAATTACGAAGGAGTAGAACCTTGGCCAGATATACTAAAGCAAAATGCAGACTGTGCCGCCGTGAAGGTGAAAAACTTTTCATCAAAGGCGACCGCTGCTACACTGATAAATGTTCATATGAGCGTCGTCCTTATGCTCCCGGTATTGCCGGTCGCATGAGAAAGAAAATGAGTGACTACGCAATTCAGCTGCGTGAGAAGCAGAAAGTGCGTCGCATGTACGGTGTCCTCGAAGGGCAGTTCCGCAGCTACTTCAAGCGCGCGGACTCCATGAAGGGTGTTACCGGTGCAAACCTGCTCATGCTTCTTGAAACACGCCTTGACAACGCTGTTTACCGTCTTGGATTTGCCAACTCTCGCAGTCAGGCTCGTCAGCTCGTGAAACACGGCATCTTTAAACTTAACGGTAGACGTGTTAACATTCCTTCCATGCACGTGAAGCCCGGTGATGTTGTTGAGGTTCGTGAAGAATCCCGCAAGATCCCCGTGATCATGGAAGCACAGGAAGTTATCGCACGTCGCGGCTGCCCCGAGTGGCTCGAAGCTGATGGTGCAAACTTCAAAGGTGAAGTTAAAGCGATGCCGACAAGGGAAGATATCCAGTTCCCTATCAACGAGCAGCTGATTGTCGAGCTGTACTCCAAATAAGAAGGATTAGTGCATGCTTATTCAAGACGGTGACAAACTCATCAACACCCGCAACTGGGCCGAGCTGGTCAAGCCGGAACAGCTTGTGCGTGACCCCAAGTCTAACGAGCTTTACGGTAAGTTCATCTGTGAACCCCTTGAGCGCGGATTTGGTACAACCATCGGTAACTCTCTTAGAAGAGTTCTGCTCTCCTGCATGCAGGGTGCTGCCGCGGTTGCTGTAAAGATCGAAGGAGTTCAGCACGAATTCACCACCATTGAAGGTGTGATGGAAGATGTGACTGAGATTGTTCTGAACATCAAGCAGATCAGATTCGCAATGACTACCGATGAACCCCAGTTTATTACTCTAAAAGTTAATAAGCAGGGCGCCGTCACCGCAGCTGATATTCAGGAAAACCAGAACGTCAAAGTCCTCAATCCTGAGCAGATTATTGCGACTCTTTCCGAGCAGATGGAACTTGAAATGACTTTCGAAGTGCGTATGGGCAAGGGCTATGTTCCTGCTGAAATGCATGAAGGTCTTGTCAATGAGATTGGTCACATAATCCTCGACTCCAGCTTTTCTCCCATCCGTAAGGTCGCTTACAGTGTGGAGCAGGCTCGTGTGGGTCAGATGACCAACTATGACAAGCTCGTAATCGAAGTCTTTACTGACGGTTCCGTTACCCCTGAGGATGCTATTGCTTACAGCGCTAAAATCCTCAAGGAGCAGCTCTCCGTATTCATCAACTTTGATGAAATGGGATCCGAGCAGGAAGAGTCAAAAGAAAGTACCCTCGACCTGAACCCCAATCTGTTCAAGTCCATTGACGAACTCGAACTTTCTGTTCGTGCTACAAACTGCCTCAAGGCTGCCAACATTCGTATTGTTGGTGAGCTCGTGCAGCGTACCGAGCAGACCATGCTTAAAACCAAGAATTTCGGACGTAAGTCTCTTGACGAAATCCGCAGGGTTCTTGACAGCATGGATCTCAAGTTTGGCATGGTCCTCGAGGATTTCGATAAAAAGCATCAGGAATGGCTGAAGAGGAAAGAGAAAAATGAGGCATAGAAAGTCCGGAAGAAAGTTCAACAGAAGCAATTCCCACAGGAAGGCCATGTTGAGAAACATGGTTCGCTCTCTGCTGACCTACGAACATATCCGTACCACCGAGCCCAAAGCAAAGGAACTGAGAAGCTCTGTTGAAAAGCTGATCACCCTTGCTCTTCGCAATGACCTGCACTCTCGCCGTCTTGCATATAAGACCCTCGAGAATCACGGTCTTGTTAAAAGGCTCTTCGATGAAATCGGCCCCCGCTACAATGGCGGCGGCGGTGGTTACACCCGTATCATCAAGCTTGCTGAGCCCCGTAAAGGTGACTGCGCTCCCATGTGCATCATCGAGCTCACCAAGCGTGCCGAGGAAGCTGCTGTTGAAGCTGCTCCCGCTGCAGAGGCTCCCGCTGTGGAAGCTGAAGCTTAGGCATTTATTAATGCGCATTAAAAAGGGCGGAACTTGTTCCGCCTTTTTTTTGATCTTAACTTATAGATAATTTCGATACGAGTTATTAGATGGACTTACGTAGACTTGAAGCATTCTGCAAGGTTTATGAGCTTAAGAGCTTTTCCAAAGCCGGGAAGGAGCTTTTCCTTTCACAGCCGACTATTAGTGCTCATATTTCCACTCTTGAAGAGGAATTGGGTGTTCAGCTTTTTGATAGGTTGGGTCGCTCCATTATGGCTACTCAGGCCGGAGAGGTACTGTACCGTAATGCCCGTGATATTTACGACCTGATTGGTAAAGCACAATCAGAGATCAATATTCTTAGAGATAAAGTTGTAGGTGATCTTGAAATTGGAGGCAGTACAATACCATCTCATTATCTGCTTCCTGAGATTCTTTATAACTATTGTAAGAAGTATCCTGATGTAAGTGTTCATCTCTCTGTGGGTGATACCAGTGAAATAGTCCAGAAAGTGCGATCAGGTGAGCTTATACTCGGTGTTGTGGGGGCGGCTGTTGATATCCCCAATATCGAATTTTTTCCTATAATGCGTGACGAACTCGTCATCGTGGCTCCTCCTGTGCTTGTCAGCAACTATGATGGAATTGACGATATCCAGCAGCTCGCTGAATTGCCGTGGGTTATGCGTGAGGGTGGCTCCGGCACACGTAAGGCTCTTGAGGCCGGTCTTGCAGAAATGGGCACAAGTGTGAGGGATCTGAATGTAACTGTGTGGGTGGAATCGACTCAAGCCGTTGTTCAGTGTGTCAGGTCCGGTCTGGGCGTGAGTGTTACCTCAAGACTTGCGGCTCAATCATTTATAGACTCCGGTGAGCTTGTGCATATCAAAGGCCTGCCTCTTAATCTTGAGCGAAGTTTTTATCTGGCTCATCTTGAAGGAAGGGAATTCTTTCCTGCTGTCCGATTTTTCATTGACCATGTAAAGAGAACTTCATTCAATTTTCAGAATATCAATTAAAAATTATTTCTGACATAATTAAAAAGCGCGGCATGTCTTTGCCGCGCTTTTTTAATTGAATTATGGCTCTATTTCCTCATGAATACTGATCGATAATCAGTTCAACTTCTTCAATGGTCAGCCCTGTAGCCTTAGCTAGTCTGCTGACAGGCTTTCCTTCCTTATGACCGGTAATTATTATTTGGCGAAGGAATTGCGGTGACCTTGAGAATTCTTCAGCCTGAGACAGGATCTTTTTTAATTTCTTGGTTTTGCGGTCCAGTTGTCTGTCCAGTTTGGCAAGTTCATCCTGTCTCTCTTCAAATGTGTTCATCAGTTCATTTTCAAGCTGAGCATTGAAATGAAGTTTATTAATAAATTCCTGCTGCTTTGATTGTAGCTGAGTAACAAGTTCTTCAGATTTCCTCAGTCGTAAAAAGAAAAAAACAATAGCAACGAGTAGTGCAATTTCGGTGATTGAAAAAAAAATCAGAAGGAGTTCAGTCATAATTTACCGGATCGATGTGGCTGAATGTTAATTTCAATTCAGGCAGTCTGCACTTTTTAAGTTTCCAGGGCAATACACAATAAAGCTATATTTTGACGTTGATAATATTTCCTGACCAGGGAGAGGGTTTTGTTTTCTTCTCTTCTTCAGGCTCTTCTTTCTTTTTTTTTCTCGGTGAGGCGTGCTGCTGTGACTTGCCTCCACCCTCATCGTTTACAGCTTCCGAACTTTCGTCTTTTTCAATATGCTGGATCTGTTTTTGCGAATTCTTGTTTTTTTCCTGTTCTGCTGGATTAATTAACAGAGTCTGCTGCATCTGAGCCTTGGTCGTCTCTGAATTGGAAATCTTCTGAACGTTCGCCAACTGCGAAATTATCAGGGGCATGTCCACTGGACCAGGCATGATACTTACCTCACTAAATATTTCTCAAACAAGATTTCCTCGAATTGTCCTGCTACTATATATTGGTTGATCACAACCAGCAGGTCTTTTTTCAGCTTCTCTACATTATCTTTATCGGCCAGAAACTGGAGATCTTTATTTTTAAGATAGAAGTATACGGCATCACGCAGTATTACGGTCTTGCGTCCAAATTCAGCCACCACCATTGGGTCTGTGGTCGTCATAGCAAAGCGGGCAATCAGAAAACGGGTGTGGTTCTTGTTGTCTTTTTGTTCCACCCAGAAAGGGTCCATTCTGAGCAGGGTCACGCCGGGTTCTTCCGGTGGGGGAGGAGGTGTATCTTCGGGGATGGTTTTGGGTATTTCTTCCAGAGTTTCTTCAACAACCGGTTCTTCACTGGATGGAGGAGTGTCTGTAAAAAGGAAAAGTTTAACGAGGATGGCGGCAAGGAGAATAATTATAACTGCGATGCCAATTACTATGAGCAGTTTAGTTTTTGATTTTTTCTCAACCGGAGCTTCATCTGTGGATTCAAGCTCTTCCGGCTCTTCGTCCGGAATCTCATCTTCTTCGTCTTCATCTTCAAGAAAAGGAGCATCATCAAGGTCAAGCTCAACTTTCTGGGCTGCCTTGTTAGCAGGTGCCGGAGAAGTTGATTCATCCCCGGAATCATCAATATCAGTAACCGCGAGGAAGATCATTCATGCAACCTTATGATATTATTCCGGTCAGGCAGTTCCGGCCTGCTGATTTATGTAGGTAGGGGCACAACGGAGGCGGGCATGCGCAACATACCCGCCGTCCTGAATTATTCGAAAATTTTATTGATTTTCTGACCAAGGGTATCAGGGGTGAAAGGCTTTACAATATAGTTGGATACCTTTGCCTGAACAGCCTCAATGATGTTTTCCTGCTGTGCTTCAGCTGTAACCATCAAAAAGGGAAGGTCTGCAAATTCTTCGCTGGCTCTGACTTTGCGGAGAAGTTCAATGCCGGTCATCTGGGGCATGTTCCAGTCCGAAACAATAAACTGAATGCTGTCATCTTTATTCAGAGTTTCCCAGGCGGTTGTTCCATCATCAGCTTCAACGATGTTGGTGAAACCGATCTGACGGAGGATGTTTTTGATAATACGACGCATAGTTGCGAAGTCATCCACAACAAGAACTTTCATAGAGTAGTCAATCGCCATTTATTTCTCCTTAAGGTTCCGAATAATATTTTTCCTGGAACATTTTTCTCAATTTTTTGAGGGCTTGTGAGTGGAGTTGAGACACTCTGCCTTCTGTGATCTCCATTACTTCAGAGGTTTCTTTCATGTTAAGTTCCTCTCCGTAATATAGAGATAATACCAATTTTTCCCTTGGCGTCAAATTATCAATCAGATCAGCCACCTTGTCTACTGTTTCCTTGAAAAGGGCAGACTCAAATGGTTCATCATCAATTGCAGAATCTCTATTGCTGGGAATATTATCATTAAATGCATCAAGGTTGACACAAAGCTGATTCTGTAATGCTTCAAGACCCTGCCGCACATCTTTGGTGCTTAATCCCGTTGCCTCGGCAATCTGTTCAGTGTTGGGCCTTTCTCCGCTTTGATGCTCAAAGTCCCTGATACAGCTTTCTATTGATTTTACTTTCTGCCGCAGGCCTCTTGAAAACCAGTCCATGCGCCTGAGTTCGTCAAGCATGGCCCCTTTGATACGGTTTTCGGCATAAGTCTCAAATTTTATATTCAGATCTGGGCGAAATTTTCCAAGTGATTCCACCAGTCCCAGACTTCCGGCACTGATAAGCTCTCCAAGCTCCACACTCTGCGGCAGCTTGGATTTCATTCTGAGAGCGATTATACGAATCTTAGGTGAATAGTGTCGTACAATCGCTTCCTGATCTGCGGGCGAAAAATCTTCCCAACTGGTAGCCCCGGACTCAAGTTTAAGCCACGGACTGTTCCTGGAAGAGAAGTTTTTTCCAGAAGAACTTGATATTTCCATCTAGCTCAGACGTTGCCTTCCATTTAGTGATTTTCTTTGCAGCAGCGGCAATCTGGGTACAAGCGGGGCTTGAAGGGGCTATTTCACACAGAGGTGTCTGCTTGATGACAGCCTTCCTCATATTAGGATCACGTGGAATAACCCCCACTAGATCCAGTGAAACTCCGCTCAGGAAATGATCACAGGCCATATACAGCTTTTTGAACACTTCTTTTGCCGCTTTCATGTCCGGTGCCATGTTAACCATAACTTTGAACTTGTCTACTCCATGATGCAGTTTCATGACCTTGATCAGGGCATATGCATCTGTCAGAGAAGTAGGTTCAGGGGTCAGCACCAGAAGTCTTTCCTGCACCGCCAGATTGAAGTAGAGAACATTGTCATTGATTCCTGCTCCGGTATCAACGATGAGGTAATCAATTTCCTCTTCAAGATGGTCCATGGCTTCAAGAAGGTCAAGTTTCTGACCGGTATCAAGAGAAACCATATCGCTTACGCCTGATGAGGCAGGGAGGATATCAAAACCGTAGTCGGTTCTGTAAAGAACTTCCCTGATTCCTGTGCCCTCGTGGAAGAGATGAAACAGATTGTGCTTCGGGGCGATGCCCAGTAGCACATCCACGTTTGCAAGACCCAGGTCAGCATCAAGAAGTACTACTTTCTTGCCCATTCGGCTTAAGTTGCAGGCCAGATTGACTGAAATATTTGTCTTGCCTACGCCTCCCTTGCCGGAGGTTACTGAAAATACCATGGGAAGATTGGAATTCATTTGTATCACCCTGTTCTTATTTATCTATACTGTTTACGTTGCCAGCGGTATTTATGCAACGAGTATTGGGCCTTTATTTTTATTTATAACGGATTAACGGGCTTGAATCCGGGTTAAACCGCCTTGGCGAAAGTCTGCTTGTCTTCAGTCGGAAGCTGGTGCTTGAAAACAAGGCGCCAGAAATCTTTTTCACAGGCCGGTTTCATGCTGTTGCGCAAAGTTGAACCGTATGAGAGCACGGATACTGGCAGGCCGCTTTCATAGGCTGTGTTGACCAGCGCACCATAATTGCACGCTTCGTCAAGTTTGGTCCAGATCAGGCTTTTCAGTTTGGCTGATTTGTATTTTTTCAGAAAAGCACAGTATTGTGCCGGGGCATAGTAAGGATTCAGCACAAGATGAACTGCAAGGTCGCAGTTTCCGTTCATGCCGCAGGCGCACATCCATGCCTCAAGTTCCGCGTTGGCGGATAGTCCGGGAAGGTCTATAAAAATTTTGTCAAAATTTCGGCTTTCACCGATCAGTACCGCAAAATCCTCTCTGGAGCTGATTTCTCTGAATTCAAGTCCGGACAGGTCGGCATAATGGCGCAGAACCAGACGCCCTTTGCCCTGGCCTTGATCAGCGGAAGCAAGGCATATGCGGGACGTGGGGTTTTCCTTTTTTTCCTTGAGTGCCAGACGGATTATCGTGGAGGTTTTGCCTGCCCCGTGAGGACCGGCAAGAGCATGAAACTTTTCCTTCCAATGAGAACTGTTCAAAGGTTTGACAGGTACTATTTTTTCGAGTTCCGGGAGGATGGCTTTGGATCTGTTGCCTCGGAGCTGCTGGAAAAGATCAAGTATGACCTTGCCGTCTACCCCTTCACGCTCCAGATATTCCAGAGCCAGCTTCTGTCTAGGTGCAAGCAGGTTCAGGTTCATCTGCGGTTTCAGAAGAGCCATCATATGGCCTTTGATCTGATTCCACTCCTGATTCCAGTCAGGAATACTGTTCATGGCATCATCGATAACTTCATCTCTTGTTTCCTGCTTTTGCACAGGTGATTCAGTGTTGTCGATTCCAACCATGATTTCGTGGATTCTGCGGCCGTGCTCCTCAGTAGTCTTGTTACTGAGGATAATGGCATCGTCCCCGAATTCAGCTTTAATATCAGCAAAAACCGCCGCTGTGCTGTTTCCTCTGAATGTTTTTACCCGCATAATACCAACCTTTGCAGATCCTGCGTTTTAGACCTCTACAGTTCCGGCAGACATGATTCTCACACTTGCGGGAATCTCGGCCTGCGATATTACAGGAACAGTAGGCAAGAAGCGTACCAGTAGTTGTGCCAGGTGGCTTCGCAGCTGAGGAGCACAGAGCAGTACAGGCTGACCGTCAGTATTCAGCACATTTTCGGCTGCCGTGTTTATGCTCTGGATGATCTGCTGCGCAGAACCGGGGTCAAGGGCCAGGAAAGCACCGCCTTCAGATGCTCTGAGGGCTTCGTTGAGTTTGTTGTCCACGTTAGGTCCGAAAGTTAGTATGGGCAGGCTGCCATCGCTTGCCAGATAGGGCTTGATGATGGTTCTGCTCATGTGAGAGCGGACATACTCAGTAAGCTGGACGGGGTCCTGAACGGAAGGACCATAGTCAGCCATTGCCTCAACAATAGTGAGCAGGTCGCGTATGGACACGTTTTCCCGCACGAGATTCTGAAGTACCTTCTGAACGGAGCCCAGTGAAAGGATGTTGGGAACGAGATCCTCAACTGCTTTGGGAGCACGCTTAGAAAGGTTGTCCAGAAGTTCCTGGGTCTCCTGCCTGCCAATGAATTCACTGAGGTTGCGGCGGAAGACTTCGGTAAGATGTGTGGCGATAACAGTTGAGGGGTCGACAACTGTGTAGCCCGCGAGCATGGCTTCCTCTTTCTGGGTGTCCGGAATCCAGACGGCCGGGAGGTTGAAAGCGGGCTCAACGGTTTCAATTCCTTTGATGCGGTGCTTTGCGTCACCCGGGTCCATGGCGAGCTGGTGGTCGATAAGTATTTCCGCTGACGCCATGACATTGCCTTTTACCAGCACACGGTATTCACCGGGCTTGAGCTGAAGGTTGTCACGGAGATGCAGTGACGGAATAATGACACCCATGTCCAGTGCGAACTGACGGCGGATGGAACGGATTCTTGACAGCAGGTTGCCGCTCTGCTCTTCGTCCACCAGAGGAATGAGGCCGTAACCGACTTCGAGTTCCAGCTGGTCGAGGGGCAGCAGGGCCTGCACTTCTTCGGGGCTGTCCAGAGAGGGAGCTTCGTCTTTGGCTTTCTGAGCTTTCTTCTCATCCTTTTCCTGCTCGGCCGCAGTGTCACGCCCCAGAAGAGATACGCCGTAGACCAGTGCTGCGAGGCAGAGGAACGGGATGGTGGGCATGCCGGGAACGATTCCGAAAACAGTCAGGATTACGGATACAAGTTTGAGTG
Organism: Maridesulfovibrio salinus; assembly: GCF_055394525.1. NCBI lineage: Bacteria > Pseudomonadati > Thermodesulfobacteriota > Desulfovibrionia > Desulfovibrionales > Desulfovibrionaceae > Maridesulfovibrio > Maridesulfovibrio salinus. Next base: position 3,845,052 of record NZ_AP042461.1, on the reverse strand, counting down.
CGCGTGAGTGGTAAGTGAGCTGGCCGATGAATTCTTCACCCATCTTGGCCTCAGCTGCGGCTCTGGAGACGATGATACCCGCGGATGTGGAAATAATGAGTGAAGGGATGGTTGAAACCAGTCCGTCACCGATAGTCAGCAGGGTGTATGTTTCTGCCGCGGACTGCCATGTCATTCCCTTTTGAAGCATGCCGATGAGAATTCCGCCGACAATGTTGATACCGGTGATTATCAGGCCTGCGTTGACATCCCCCTGAACAAACTTACCCGCACCGTCCATGGAGCCGTAAAAATCTGATTCGCGGCGAAGATTTTCACGCTGTTCTTTGGCCTCGTTTTCATCAATGAGTCCGGCATTCAGGTCTGCTTCAATTGCCATCTGTTTACCGGGCATGGCGTCAAGAGTGAAGCGTGCTGCAACTTCAGCAATACGTGTGGTACCTGAAACAATAACTGTTTTGTTCAGAATAAACAGGATCATGAAGATAACTACACCAACAAGATAGTTACCACCCACAACAAATTCACCGAAGCTCTGAATAACAGAACCGGCAGCGGATGTACCTTCATCCCCGTGAAGAAGAATGGCTCTTGTGGTGGCTACGTTAAGTGCAAGCCTGAGCAGGGTGGTTACCAGAAGCAGTGAAGGGAAAATTGAAAATTCAAGAGGTGACTGCATGAACATGGCGGTAACAAGGATTACCAGCCCCAGCGAAATACTTATGCTGAGCATGAAGTCAAGAAACATTGTGGGCAGAGGGATGAGCATGACGAAGAGAATTACTACAACGCCAGCCGCCAGCAGGATGTCCCCCTGTTTGGCAAATCTTTCGTAATCTACATTTATGGTCTTTGGACTGGTTCCGGCCATGATTTTGACACCCCTTTATTTCATTGACTGGTGTGGTGACCTGACCGGATGAAGCGCTGTAACTACCTGTTCTTGCGCGTGAATTTGTTCAGCTTTGCAAGTATGGCCGCTACGGCCTGGTAAAGTTCTTCCGGGATAATGTCACCGATCTCAACCTGTTTATACAAAGCCTGTGCCAACGGCTTGTTTTCGCGGATTGGTACATTGTTTTCCCGGGCAACTTCTTTGATTCTTTCGGCTACCTTGTTCATTCCTTTGGCCAGAACCTGCGGAGCCGGAGCCTGTATGGGGTCATAGCGGAGGGCTATTGCGTAGTGGGTGGGGTTGGTAATGACCACATCAGCCTTGGGAACATCAGCCATCATACGCTGCTGAAGCACCGCCATCATCTTCTGCTTCTGCTGTGCCTTGATTTCCGGGTTACCTTCAGCTTGTTTCCTTTCATCCTTGACTTCATCCTTGGTCATTTTGAGTTCTTCCTGATAATTCCAGCGCTGATACCAGAGGTCGGCTATAGCGAGAACGATCATCGGGATCATGGCATAGGTGACCATTTTATAGCCGATTTCAAGAATGAAAATAGCCAGTTGATGAGCATCTGAATAAAAGAGGGGAAGGAACTTGGGCAGTTCCTGTTTTATGACCATATATGGAGCTATTGCTACGATTACGGCGAAAAGCACACTTTTGGCGAGCCTTATAAAAGTCTTAAGGTTGAACATAAGTCTTTTAAGACCTGCAAAAACATTGAATACTTTGGAAAATTTAGGTTTGAAAACTTTGGTTGTCCATAGTTTTCCCACCTGTAAGCGCATAACAAGATAGGCAATGAAAGAGATGAAAAGAAAAAGCGGCAGAAGGATTATGGCAAGCTTCTGAGAGCACCAGACAAAAAGTTCATAAATAGATTTACGGTCGGCCTCGATAAATATTCCTTTGGTAAAGAACCATTGGAATATTTCATAAAACTGCTCATAGTACATGTCGATAATGATCCTTAGGCCGAATACTCCGGCGATAAGGGTCATTATCTTGCCCATTTCCTCACCTTTGGCGACGCTACCATCTTCTCTGGCTTTATTTACTCGCTTGGGCGTCGCCTGTTCAGTTTTACTCGGATCTTGTGCCATAAATTTTCTCCCTTAGTTGCCTACAGGAATATCCGGCGGTGACGCGGCGTCCATTATCTGAAGCATCAGGCTAGGCAGCCCTGCCACATAGTCTTCCACGTAAAGGGAAAGTACGGTGAAAACCATACTCAGGAAAAAGAAACCGACCAATATTTTTAGGGGGAATCCAAGCATAAGCACGTTCATCTGCGGGGCCATCTTACTGATTAATGCCAGTGAAAGGTCAACTACAAATATAGAGGCGATAATCGGTGAAGCTACTTTGACGGCCAGAATGAAAAGGTCTTTGGAAATGGTCAGGATCTGTGCTGTCAGTTTAGATGAAATGAATAACTGTCCCGGTGGAACATGCTTGAAGCTGTCCACCATGGCGGATAGCAGATAAAGGTGTCCATTCAGGCTAAGGAAAACCAGTATGGCTGTCATATAAAGAAAATGGGCTGTTACCGATTCATTAGTACCGGTCAGCGGATCAAGTACATTGACCATTGAAAAACCCATCTGGACACCAATGAAGTTGCCTCCGGTCTGAATAGCTGAAAACATCACATGTACCGCGATGCCCATGCAAAGTCCGAGTACCATTTCCCCTAGAATCATTATGGCTATATTCCACGGGCTTGAGGGCATCAATGCTCCGTCAACTTTTACATATGGCCAGATCGCTATCGCAAGGACGATGGTAAGTGCAGCCTTAACTGTTTTAGGAATTGAGTTGCCACCGAAAAAAGGCAGAAGAAACAGCACGATACTTACCCTGAAAAAAACAAGGTAAAAACTCATCAGGTCACTTGGATTGAAGTTGAAAAAATTCATGCTGTCCTCATTCAAATACTCATTGCAAAAAAAGGCCCATAAATGAATGCTGGTTTTATCCCGCAGGCACAGTGATAATCAGTTCCTTAACATTATGCCTGTTGTTGGGCAAAGGTTTCAACTCAGCAGTCCTCAGGCACGAAAAAAGCCCGCAGGAATTTATCCGGCGGGCCGTAATAATTAATATTCGAAAAAATCAGTTAAGTATGTAACGCATCGGATTGACAGGAACATTTCCCAATCTGACTTCATAATGGACATGAGGCCCAGTGGAGCGTCCGGTATTTCCAGCGTAACCGATTAGTTCACCACGGGTTACAACCTGACCTTTTTTGACGATCTGCTGTTTCATATGGGCATAGCGGGTGGAGAGGTTGGCTCCATGATTTATTTTAATCATTTTTCCGTAACCACCCTGATTTCCAACGAAGGAAATGGTTCCCTGTGCCGGAGCATAGATTGGGGTTCCGAGCGGGCAGGAAATGTCTATACCTTTGTGGTATTCACGTTTTCCTGTGAAAGGAGAGCTTCTCCATCCGAAAGGAGATGTCACCCACCCTTCGACGGGCCATATGGAAGGGGTCGCATCCAGAGCGTCCTGTTTGGAGCGCATGGACTGGATTATTTCCTGCTGTTTTACCTCTTCGAGCTTGGCTTCAGTGCTGAGCTGGGCGAGGAAATCATGCATTTTTCTGACAAGAAGTTCCTGCCTGTAGAGGGGGAGATAATTATTTGAAAAATCTGCTCCGGTTGATCCGCCTTTGGGAGCTACATTTTGAACATTGCCCTGATCCAAGTTGATCATCACCCGCAGCTTTGAATCGAAGTTGCGGACTCTGTCGAGATCCTGGGAAATGTTCTGCATTTTCTGGGAAAGGGACAGAAGCTGGGCTTTCTGCTCTTGAACCGCTTTTTCAGCGTGGGCAAGATTTTTCTCCAGACCTGAATAGTTCTGGTAATATTTCCAGAGGAATATATTACCACCTGCAAGCCCTGCAACCAGTGCGAAGATGAAGAAAAATATCCATCCCCTGAGCTGGATCTTGCGGGCGTTGTCGCAAGGATTTTTGAATATTACTACGTGATATTTTTTGAACAGCATAATTTTTTTGAGCCCGGTGTTGCCGTGATGTTGGTTTGTCCCCGAGTAACAGGCTTTATTAATTTGTAGAATTTTTATGTTGTTTTCATGTTTAAGTCAAGTTGCCAGCGCCTTAAAGCATTAAAAGTATTGTTCCTGGATTTGGGGAATTTTTTCCATTCCTCCTCCAGCCATTTGTTTATTTCACTTCTTTTGGTGTTGTCGTTGGAGGGGCATTTGTTAGCCCATACGGGTAGGTCCCATTGACGTGCGGCTGCTTTGATATATTTCTTTTCCAGCATAAGGGTTGGTCGTATAACGTGCAGTTTTCCTTGGAAAAAAGGTTCGTTGGCCGAGAGTCCGTCAATACGTCCGTTCTGGAGCATATTCATGTGGAAGTTGGTTACAAGGTCATCGGCCGTATGCCCGAGCGCAAGGTGGGTCAGGGAGTACTGATCACAGAGTTCGAAAAGTCTTTTGCGTCTCAGACGGCTGCAATAAAAGCATGCAGACTTTTTTTTGTTTTCAGGTCCATGGGCGCGCGGTCCGTAATCAGTTAATTCTATATGAGAGGACACACCGTGCTCTTTACACCATTCTGATAAAGGGAAGTGGCTTTCCGGTTCAAAGCCCGGATTAACATGCAGGACCATAAGTTCAATATTGAAAGGAATTATGGCCTGCCTGATAAGCATGGTCCGAATGAGAACAAAGCTGTCAACGCCACCGGATACAGCTATGCCTATTCTGGATCCTTCGTGGACCATTTCCGTTTTCTGCATGAGCATCCCCACAGTGGATACGCATTTTTTCTGGGCGAAGCTGAGTTTTCCCCATTTAGCCATGTTGCAATTCTCCGGTCTGATTTCAATAAATATGTAGAAAAAATCGAGTTTATATTTTAATAATTGAGCAGGTATGCTAACAACGTGAATACCCGACTAAAAGGAGAGGGTATGTTGCCCTAAAAAAGGTTGACATGCAAGTGTAAGGCGTTTATTTTAGCAAATTGCTCCATTGATGAACAATGTCGAGGTTATACAAAATCCAAGGTGCTGTCTGTGCTAAAAAGGTTCCTGTTTTTTCTGGCTCTGGTTTCGGCTGTGTGCGGAGCCTTTTTTTTGAGCTCGCCTGAAAAGCCGGTTCAGCGCTCAGAGCCGGTTTGGCCGGTTGTTGACGCCGCAAAGGTTGACAGAGTTGATGTCTGCCTGCCCGGAGAAGACTGTTTCTCACTGCTGAGAAGATCTGAAGGATGGGATGTAGCGCAGCATGGATGGACTTATAATCCGGAAGCTGATTCCTCAAGGGTGCACAGTCTGCTCTCGACGCTAAGTCAGGGCAAGGCTTTGCGTTACATGGGAAGGATTAAACAGAACCATGCGGAAGAGTATGGACTGGACACCCCCTGCGTCCGTATAGCAACTGGCGGCGGACAGGAACTTGCTTTTTCGGTGGGTGATGAGAATCCTTCGGGAGAAGGTTATTTTGCAACCAACAGCAGGGAAGCGGACAGCCTGTTTCTACTGCCCGGAGATTTCGTTAAACAATGTGCTTTTCCCGCTGAACATTATTACAATCTTTTTTTGCTAAGCGGTAAATCAGATAATATTTCATCCATAACTCTGGGTAGAGCCGGATCGTTCCTGTGGACTCTCAGCCGTAATGACGGAGAGTTTGTTTTTGCTTTTCCGGCCGGGCTGAGCGGAGAATACGCCAGCAGTGGGGAAGTGGATCTTCTTATACATTCCCTGCTTGATACTGCGGCTAAAAGAATTGAGCGCAACGGAAGCAGAAAAAGAAAACAAACCGTGCTGGATATAGAGATTGTATTTGATGACAAGAGATCTGAAAAAATAGAGATCAGCAGTATCGAAGATGACGGTGATTTCTATCTGGCAAACTCGACCGTGCGGAAAGGAAATTTCATTCTTGGTAAAGAACATTTTGAGCAGCTGAATAAAAAATCTTTTCAGATGCGCCAGCGGAACGTGCTTTCCATTGAAACTGGTAAAGTGGGTTCCATGAGGGTCTTGCAGGGTAATCAGACTTTTATGGGGATGAAATCCGATAAGACCTGGATTAATTTTGAGGATAAAAAGCCGCTTCTGGGCATTGACATGTCTCTATGGCGACTTAATGAATTAAAATTCGAGGCGGAACCGGTTGAAAACCTTTCAGCTACATCTGAAAAGGTTATGGAGCTCGAACTGATGGATGACGAGGGGAACAGTATGGTTACTGTTGCCTTTTTTTCCGATCCCGAGCTTGAGTCCGGACAATGCTGGCTCTCTTTAGGCGATGGAAGCGGGTACTATCCTGTTTCAGACAAACTGCTTGAAGATCTGCAGGGCCAGATTCCTCTCAGAAAATAACCGGCAGGACCGGTAAAACCATTGTGTTGGAGATAACATGGCAAGAATCACAGTTGAAGATTGTCTGGCTGAGGTAGGTAACAGATTCCTTATCGTCCAGATGGCCATTAAAAGAGTGAAACAGTACCGCGAAGGGTATAATCCTCTTATTGAATCCAAGAACAAAGAAATTGTAACCGCTCTCAGGGAGGTTGCTGCAGGCAAGGTTCTCCCGGAGGATTACCACACCGCTTCCGGTAAAAAGCCCGGTAGTGAATAAGTCATGTCCAAACGTTGTTATTACGAAGTATTAGAAGTTTCCAGAGAAGCACAGGAAGGGGAAATTAAAAGGGCCTACCGTAAAAAGGCCATGGAATTTCATCCCGACAGAAACCCTGGTAATGCTGAGGCTGAAGAAAAGTTCAAGGAAGCTGCTGAAGCCTACGAGGTTCTCAGTGATCCTGAAAAAAGATCCCGTTATGACCGTTTCGGCCACGATGGCATGAATGGCGGCTTTGGCGGGTTCCAGTCTTCTGAAGATATTTTCGGAGCTTTCGGGGATATTTTCGGAGACATTTTCGGTTTCGGCGGCGGCCGCGGTGGTAACCGCATGCAGGCCGGGGCAGACCTGCGTTACAATCTGACTGTATCTTTCCGTGACGCAGCCAAGGGAACTGAAGTCGAGCTGGATATTCCTGTAACCGATACCTGTGATTCCTGTGATGGCAGTGGCTCCGCCCCGGGCACTACTCCTGAAACATGTTCCCACTGTGGTGGTAGAGGATCCATAGAACAGACACAGGGCTTCTTCCGAATTGCTGTCCCATGTCCCGCATGTAATGGAAAGGGTAAGGTCATTACCAAGCCCTGCCCTGATTGCCGTGGCGCGGGATATGTCCGGAAACAGAAGAATCTCAATGTCCGGATTCCTGCCGGAGTGGACAACGGTTCCAGACTGAGACTCCGAGGAGAAGGGGAAGCCGGACTTAACGGTGGCCCTCACGGCGACCTTTATGTGGTCATTTCCGTAGAACCCGATAAAGTCTTCAGGCGTCAGGGTCAGGATCTTGTTCTCAGTACCGAAGTTACCTTTGTACAGGCCGCACTCGGACACAAGATGGAGATTCCAACCCTTGATGAACCTGTAGAAATGGACATCCCCAAAGGTACACAGTCCGGAGAAGTTTTCCAACTGCGCGGACTGGGACTTCCATATCTTGGAAGCAACCACAACGGGGACCTGCTTGTAGAAGTCAAGGTTGCTACTCCCACCAGACTAAGCAGCAAGCAGGAAGAGCTTCTCCGCGAGTTCGAAGCACTCGATGAAGAGAAGCCCATGAAGAAAGTAAAAAAGCTTTTCAAGAAAGCTAAAGATACTGTGATGGGTGATTAGTATGAGTGAATTTTCCCACATTGATGCCGATGGAAATGCCGTAATGGTGGACGTAGCCGCCAAGGCCGACACCGTTCGTAAGGCAATAGCCCGAGGAAAGGTTATCCTTAATGAGGAAACCTTCGGCATGCTGCAGAAGCAGGCACTACCTAAAGGTGATGCACTGGCCGCAGCCAAACTGGCCGGAATCATGGGGGCAAAGGAAACTCACAGGCTGATACCTCTCTGTCATCCGATAGCTCTCAGCTACGTTGACGTGCGTTTTGCTGTGAATGAGGCAGACAGGACCATTGATGTCGAATCCGAGGCTCGCTGTACCGGTAAGACCGGAGTCGAGATGGAAGCTCTTATAGCAGTTCAGGTTGCATGTGCCACCATCTATGATATGTGCAAGGCAGTCCAGAAGGATGTAATTATCTCCGATTGCCGGCTGGTCTACAAGGAAGGCGGGAAGTCAGGAGTCTTCAAGTCCGAATAGTTTAATTTCAATCAGAGAGGAAGCATGGACTTACCAGTGCATAACTCTTGGTGAATTAGCTGTCACTAATGCAGACTGAGCAGTATTGAGTTTTTATAGAATTTAAGAAAGGGCTGATATGGTTAAACCATATCAGCCCTTTCTTTTGTTATTCAGAGTCCAGATATATACTGGTATTTTAATGCTCTACCGCTACTGACAACCGGAAAGTGGCTTTGTTTTGCGGTCATGGCATACAGTGTTGTCGGGCGAGCAGGAGGAAAATTGACAGACTGGGCTCAGAGCGGATTAATTGTATGAATAAGAAAAGTCCCTCAGTGAATGATTCACCGAGGGACTTTTTCCTTTTTAGTCTTTTCTATCAGGGTTTGACAGTGAGCGTGTATTTTTCATCCCAGTTGAGGTACTTTTTGATAAGCTCACGTATCCGGGGTGCGCTCATGCTTCCGGCCTGCTCAATGATTTTAATATCAAGATCCTGCTCAAATCCTTTTACTACCAGACTTGCGGACTCTCGGCTGCGTGACAGCAGTCCCTGATGCTCCTGATAGTATTCACCGTTGAGGATATTTCTGGCTCTGGCCATTTCGGCTTCAGAGAGATCTTCCGCCTTAAGCTGTTTAACGGTATTTTCAAAGCCTTTCATTGCCTGATCCAGCTGTTCCGGTTTCGTGCCGATGTAAAAAGCCATGAACCCGGTTTTGGGCGCCTGCCACAGGAAAGCGGTCACAGTGTAACCGAGTCCCTGTTTGTCGCGCAGGTCGCGGAATAGCATTCCGCTTTGTCCTGCAAGAGCAGCCCGCAGCAGTGAAAGGCCGGCTGTAGTTTCCTTGTCTTCCATTCCGGGAACAGGAAAGATAACCATTAGATGTGCCTGATTACGGTCGGGAAGAACCATGCTGAGGTCTTTTTCAGTTCCCCATTGCGGAACAGGAATGGTAACCGAGTTTTTCTGCCGGACAAGGCTTGCATCCAGTTCCTGTGCAAACTTTTCGATAGCTGACCGATCAAAATCTCCGCAGACAGCTATTACAAAAGGTCTGGAAGACTGATTCTCCCAGTATTCACGAACTTCATTTTCACTGAACCCGGCCACATTTTCAGGCATTCCAAGATGGAAGTACGAGTAGCTTCCTTGCTTGTACAGGAATGGGAATATGTTTCTGAAAGCAAGACTGAGCGGCCTGTCTTCTTTGCGCTTGATTGCGGAAATCTGATCCTGCCGTGCCCTGTCTAGTTCTTCAGAGGCAAAACGAGGCTTGCTGATGACTTCCGAAATCAGCGGCAGCATATCAGCCGTGAAGCGGGACGGAAACTTGGAATTAATTGCGAATACTTCACGCCCGGCTGTGGCTCCGATAGAGGCGGCCCGGTCTGAAATGAAGTCTTCCAGAGCAGTCGCGTTCATGGAAGCTGTTCCACGTGTCAGGCTCTGGGATGTGAGAGCTGCCAGCCCTTGCCGTTCTCTGGGAAGGTCTGCGTCACCACCTACCCAGTACATGGACAGGGCTGTATAGGGAAGAGTTTCATCAGGAATGAAAATAAGTTTGCTGCCATTGGAAAGCTCAATGGTTTCACCTTCACCGGGACCATTGCCAGCTTTTGAATCTGCCGCTTTCTTATTTGAAGGCCAGTTCTGGGCTACAACCTGTTCCAGTTTTCCGGCATCAGCCTCACTGCCTTCGGGGACAAGCATGCATGCAGCCAGTTTATTGGGGTCGAAATACTCATCATAGAGTTTTTGCAACTGGTCACGGGAAATATTGCGAAGATCGTACAGGTAGTTTTCCTCTGCCTCCTGTCCTCCTTCGAAGAACTGGAAATAACCGAGTTTGGAAGCAAGTCCGGACAGGGTTTCCTTGGTCAGGAAGAGTGAATCCTCAAGATTCAGGGCGACACGGTTCATTTCCCTGTCAGTGAAATCCTTGAAGTCAATCTCGGACAGTTCAGTCATGAGTTCCTGCCAGAACTCATCTACACGGTCCGCATCAAGAGTCGCAAATATATACAGCATACCTGCCCGTTCAAGGGTCAGAGAAGATACGGAGATGCTGTCCACCATGCGTTTTTCGTACTTGAACTTGCGGTACAGCCGGGAGGTTTCACCGCCGCCGAGAAGTTCGCACAGCATCTCAAGACCCGCAGTCTTGGCGGAACTCAGTCCGGGTATGGGGAAAGCCGCACCAACATAGACTTTGTTCCATTTGCCGGGGATGACTTTAACGGTTGTCTCGCCGCTTGTAGGAATTTCAAAAGCTTTAGGTGGCAGCACCGGCTTTTTGTCTTCAATTGAGCCGCACAGTCTTTCAGCCTCTTTCACTACCGCTTCGGGGTCGATCTTGCCTACTACGGTAAGGAGCATGGATTGAGGCTGGTAGAGACGGTCGATATAGGCGTGAATATCGTCTGCTGAAATACCTTTCACCGTGTCGCGGTAGCCGATGATCGGCCATTGGTAACTTGTGTCTTTCCAGACTACGGATTGCAGTGTTTTGAATATTCTGCTTCCGGGGTTGTCTTCACCGCGTTCAAGTTCTGAGAGAACGACGTCTCTTTCAGATTTAAGTTCCTCCGGATCAATGGCGGCATTAAAGGTCATATCGGTTACGATATCCATGCCCAGTTTCCATTCTTTTTCGGGAACTTCAACATAGTAGACAGTATAATCAAAACTGGTGGCCGCATTCATGTCACCGCCCACCGATTCAATTTCACGGGCAGTCTGGCCCGGTCCACGTTTTTTTGTGCCTTTGAAGACCATGTGTTCCAGCAGATGGCTTATACCAGCCTGACCGGGATCTTCATATGCCGAACCGGCATGTACGAAAAGTCGGACGTTGACCAATGGAAAGCGGTTGTCTTCTTTTATCAAAAGAGACATACCGTTTTTAAGCTTGATCACATGCGGGCCTTCACCTGAAGCAAGAGCTTGGGATATCTCTTTGCTCAGCTCTATGTCGGCTGTTTGCTCAGCTGTAATTTTCTGTTCGGTGCTGGCGTTCGATTCAACCTGCACAGCAGGTTCTGCTTCTGTTTTGCTTTCATTCAGCAGGGCCGAGTTATCTTGCTTTCCGCTGGAATCTATTTTTTCGATATTACACCCGGCACTCATCAGCAGCACCCCGAAAAGAATGATAATAATGGATAACTTTTCAAATCTGAATCCTTTGAGGCCTCTTGCGACCATTACATTTTGTTGTGGGACCATGTCTTTTAAACTCCCGTATGTCAATCTGGTTTGTGTTGGAAATTGTCTTTAAATATAGCGGTCAAAACATAAAATACCATGATGACTGAAAGTAAATGTAAGCATGCGTAACATGCAGGTCAACGTTTAGCGACTCATTATATGTTCTGACAATTATACTGTATTGTAATTTGAGTTTTTCTGGATCGAAGTATGTTGGATTTTAATTCGTTAAAATTTGTTTGATATGAAGTATGTCTCAGTAAAATACAACTAATTTACAGTAAATGAACCTCGGTGAAGCAGAATGTTTGCGAAAATCGTAAAAACAAATAAAATAACGCACAAAAACAGATTGTTATCGTGCGGTGTAAAGATTCCAAGTTGATTGACAAAACAATCCATGAGGGACATTATCTCGACTCCCATAATACCGGTTGCGAGGTATTTTAATCAATTAATTATCGGAGGTGCTGATGTCTTTCATCACAACCGTCACCCCTGCAAGGCGAGGCAGGAGTGACGCTGTTCTGGATTGGCTCCAGATGTTTTCAGGTGTGGCTCTTATCATTTTTGTATTTATGCATATGAGTCTCGTTTCCAGCGTTATCATAAGTCCGGCCATAATGGACACCATTGCGCATACCTATGAAGAGAATTACATGGCGCAGATTGGCGGGCCCATGCTTTTCCTTCTCTTTCTTTTTCATTTCTATCTTGCCGCGCGAAAGATTCCCTTCAGGCTTGAAGGACAGAAAACCATCTGGAAACATGCCAGAATGCTCCAGCACAGAGATACCTGGCTTTGGATTGTGCAGGTTGTTTCCGCCATGCTTATTCTCGTAATGGGAGCGATCCACATGTGGGCCGTTTTGAGCGATCTGCCTATCACCGCAGCGCGTTCTGCGGAACGTATTCAGTCCGGACCTTGGCTCTATTTCTATCTCATTCTTGCTCCGCTTGTGGTTTTGCATGTAGTCGCAGGATTATACCGCATTGCTGTAAAATGGGGTTTCATCCGTGACTATCAGAGAAGCGGGCTGAATAAGTTCGCCACCGGACTCGCTGTATTCTTCATCTGCATCGGTCTGGCAACTCTGGTACGTTTCATGACTTTAACTTAATTTTGCCTCCGGCGGCTGGGGAAGGGAAACTTTTGCAAAAGTTCCCCTTCCCCAGACCCCATCCCTTCAAAAACTTTTATTATGCTTCGCAGCTAGCGCAAGAGAAGCAGTCTTCGAAGTATAGAACATAATAAAGCCCTGCGACTTTTAGTAGCAGGGCTGATTTTATTTTAATCTTTGCGGGCAAAGCGGCGAAGCCTTATTAAAAGTTTTTGAAGAGTCCAGAGAAGCTTTTTTCAAAAAGTTTCTTTAGTCCCCGAAGGGCCGCCGGAGGCCTGCTTTACAATTTAACTTTTGGAAGTTCCGGCAGATTCTTTTCAAGAATATGCGCAGCCTGCAGCATGGTTTTCTCTTCAAAGGCGGGAGCCATCAACTGCAGCCCTACCGGCATGTTGGTTTCTTTGCCCAGTCCTACAGGTAGCGACATCCCGGGCATTCCCACGAGGTTGAGTGAGATTGTGAAGATGTCCATGAGATACATCTGTAGCGGGTCAGCGGTCAGGTCACCAACGGGGAAAGCGGTGGTGGGACAGACCGGCCCGGCAATCAGGTCACATGTTTCGAAAGCTTTGTAAAAGTCGTCACGCAACAGGCGGCGGATCTGAGCAGCCTTACGGTAGTAAGCATCGTAATAACCTGCTGAAAGAACGTATGTTCCGATGATGATACGTCTCTGAACTTCGTCTCCGAAAGCTTCAGTACGGGATTTAGTGTAAAGATCAATAAGTTCTTTTGGATCCTTAGAGCGGTGTCCGTATCTTACTCCGTCAAACCGTGACAGGTTGGAGCTGGCTTCAGCCATTGCGATGATGTAGTAGGTGGCAATGGCATAGTCAGTCATGGACAGTTTAACAGGGACTGTCTTTGCTCCCATCTCTTCGGCTTTGGCGATAGCGTTCCGGCAGGCTTCAGCCACTTCCTCGGAAAGACCTTCTCCCCAGTACTCCTCGGGCAGCCCGATAGTGAGTCCTGACAGATCGGTGCGTTCGGAAAGAGCTGCAACAAAATCTTCCATCGGCTTGTCTGCGGATGTTGAATCGCGCTGATCGTGTCCGCCGATCACGTTGAGCACTCTGGCTGAGTCTTCAACTGTGCGGGTCATGGGTCCGATCTGGTCAAGGGATGATCCGTAGGCAATCATGCCGTAACGGGAAACACGACCGTAAGTGGGTTTCACTCCAACACAGCCGCAAAAGGATGCGGGCAGTCTGATTGAGCCACCGGTATCTGTTCCAAGTGAAGCAAAACACTGTCCTGCGGCGATTGTAGCTCCGGAGCCGCCTGAAGAACCGCCGGGAACACGGTTGATATCCCAGGGGTTGGTGGTGGTTTTGTAAGCGGAGTTCTCAGTGGTGGAACCCATGGCAAATTCATCCATGTTGGCTTTACCGATGATAATTGCTCCGGCTTCCTTGAGCTTGGCTACAGCGGTTGCATCGTAGAAAGGAGTAAATCCTTCGAGAATTTTGGAACCGGCAGTGGTGGGGATCCCGTTGGTTGCCAGAACATCTTTAACCACTACGGGCACACCCCATAGAGGCCGGGAAGAATCAGGACCCTGAGCATCCATTTCTTCGGCCTGTTTGAGTGCTTCTTCTCCGCACACTGTAAGCAGTGCTTTGGTTTCCGGCTCGGTCTTTTCAATCTGCTCAAGACATGCTTTGACGGCTTCTACAGCTGTCACTTCTTTATCCATGAGCATGGAGTAAATTTCAGAAAGAGATTTTTCTATGAGTGAGGACATTTTTTATCCGTAGGTATTCTGGTTAAACAATTCTGGGAACAACAAAATACTGGCCGTCTGAATCGGGAGCATTGGAGAGCACTTCATCTCTGGTGTGCTCTTTTTTGACTTCGTCCTTGCGCAGCACAGTGGTGTGTTCTACCGGGCTGAACATAGGTTCCACTTCGGAAGTGTCAATTTCGTTCAGCTTGTCCATGTATGTGAGGATGTTATTGAGCTGTCCGGCAAACATTTCGGTTTTCTCTTCAGACAGGTCCAATCGGGCCAGTCGGGCCACACGGGCAACTTCCTCTAAATTGAGTTTTTCATCACTCATTGATGTCTCCTTTTATCATGCCTCCGGCGGCCTGAAGGTAGGTTCAAACTTTGTAAGCGTATCCACTTTACCCGTCAGACTTTCCTTTTCCAAGACGTTTCAGTGTTCCGTTGTTTTGGAAGGGGAAACCGCTTTAAGAAGAGGCTTATATTCTGATTAAAGTTATTTTTACAGTAGTGAGCAGCGTGGCTCAAACACGTGGTCTCAGGAGTTTGGCTAGTTGTCAGCTTCAGAACCTTTGAGCTCTGCAGCTTCCTTGGCTGCTTCAAGTTCTGCCTGCTTTTCTTCCCAGGCTTTCACTCGGGCAATACGTCTTGCCTTGGCTCTCGCCAGAGTGCTGCTGACTATTTCTGCGTCAACCCTTGTCTTGCCGTTTTGTTCAGGGCGGAAAAGATAAAGCTTCTGGCTGGCGTGTCCGTCCTTGTCCCAGGTGATTGGTGCGAGGCTGAAATCCATTTCCTGTGCATCAGCAATGCGGCTGTTGACTGTTTCGGGTGTCCAGCCGGTGGAAAAGGTTCCGAGCTTGCTTGCAAACTTGATAAAGTCGTAACCGAGTGCAACCCAGAAGTCCGGAGTCCCGAGCCCCTCACTGCTCATGGCTTCGCGCAGTCGTCCCGCTCCGTCACTGGCGGGCCACCATGCTCCGGGCGCAACAGTGAGTTTGAGATTTCTTGCTTCCACGTCCCTTGCGGAGTTGAGAGCCTGACTCCATAATTCGGGACCGAGGAAAACGAGAGTATCAGCCTCATGGAAAAAGAAATGTGGAATAAGCAACTGGGCCTGACTCCATGTGTCAGGGATGAACACCGCGCCGAAATCTGTCTCAGGCAGAGGCGCATCCTCGCCAAGTCCTTCAGCTATGTTCTGTGCTTGTTTCTGTGGGGCCCGAACAAGTTTACCCACTACCTTACCCCATTTGGGGAAATCCCGGGGAGGGTAGGACTGCATTCCGGTTATCTTGGCCCCGCGCTCAGAAGCTATGTTGAAAAAGATCTGGGACATTTTGCGCCCGAAGTTCTCTTCGGGATAAAGAATTGCAAAATCGGTGATTCCAAGGTCTTTGATCGCAAGGTCGAGAGTTGATCTTATCTGGTCTTCGGGGCTGGAGAAAAATCTCCAAGCTTCTTTACCCTCTTCAAGGTTTCCGGGTTTAGCCAGAAAAGAGAAAGTGACTTTATCTGTATAAACGCCTGATTTCTCGAGTTCCTTGAAAGCTTTTACACTGATAGGGCCGCCTATTACTGTGTACCACGGAGGAAGATTTTCCAGTTTCTCCAGCCAGCCGGGTGATTCGGTGTTGATGACCTGCACGTCCACATCCAGCCCGGCCTTGGTCATTTCCCATTGTGCTGCCCCGGCGCCGCGGACAATTTTCCAACCGTATTCCTGAAAACGTCCGGAGATCGGCAGAACGAGAGTTATGCCAACACGGGGGATGCCGTATTTGTTTTCAAGCTCTGAAACGATCTTGTTGTACCAAGGCTTGTCTGCAATCTGTCCGTTCTGGATTATTCCTGTCATGGTGCGCCATGACATGGGCCAGTATTCCTTGGCTTCGGACTGACGAACCGCCTGCTCAAAGTTGATCAACTCATAGGGAAACTTGAGGTTGCCACCGGCAGGAATCAGTTCTGCCATGAATTTTAGGTCCGCTTCGCTTTTATCTGTAAGGCCGTTGGTAAACCAACGTTCAAGCTCTTTCTGATCTTCTTCAGCCGGGGCAATGGCGTAAAGTCTTTCCAGAGCTGCCAGTGATTCGGCGTTCTGGGTCATGGATGAAAGGCGTTTCCCGGCAGTGGAGCGTATCTCCCAGGGCAGGAAAGGATCTTCCATTGTAGCGGCCAGATGTGTTCTAAGTTTGTCCAGATCATCTGTCGCCTTGAGTGTCTCGTAGTAATATTCCTGCCAGACGGGGGAGTTGGTTGCCTCGTCGGAAAGCTTCTTCCACTGTTCCAGCCGGGCTTCGGCTTCATGGTAGTGTCCGGACTTGAAGGAACTTACAGCCAACCTTTCGGTTGCGGGGAGGATGGCGTTTGCGGGGATGTCCTTGCGTTCCAGCAGACGTGTATAGAACAGCTCACTGGTTATGTAATCCCTGTCGTTCCATGCCTTGTCCGCTTCCTGGACCAGTTCATGGGTTGGCAGCATGGCAACGGAAACTGTCGGCTGCTTAACCGTCTGCCTGGCTCCGATACAGCCCGATCCAAGGACTGAAAAAGAAGCAAGCAGGACCATTACGAAAATATGTGATAAAAGACGGCAGGTCTTATCTTTATTCATAGAGTATCTCATGAAGAGTTTGTGGCCCAAGTAACCGGATTCGTCAAGGACTCAACTTAAATGCGAAATGTTAACAGCTCGCAATTTCCGATCCAAAGTATCCGAATATTCTTTATAATATGATATCACTAGATAAACAGTGTGCTCTGACACGATGTCTGCGGAGCTTGGTAAAACTAGAACTCCGGAGAGACTGTCTATACTGTCAGAAACAAAATTTTTAGAAACAAAAAATCCGGCCTTCCCGAATTTGAGAAGGCCGGATTAAATTATACTTTAGTTACCAGCTATGCAAGTGCTGACGAGTCTTATTTTTTCTCATCTTTAACTTCAGTGAAGTCCGCGTCGACAACATCGTCGTCGCCACCAGCTGCTCCAGTTGCACCTGCACCTTCAGGGCCTTCAGCGCCTTCGGCTCCAGCCTGGTTCTGCTGTGCGTAGAGCTGTTCAGCCAGCTTGTGGGAAGACTGAGAAAGAGCTTCGGTTGCCTGCTTGATGGCTTCAGGATCATCAGAGTCCTGAACTTTCTTGAGGTCTTCAACCTTTGCTTCGATGTCGGACTTCAGTGCAGCGTCAACGTTATCTCCGATTTCGCGCAGGGACTTCTCAGTAGTGTAGATGAGAGAGTCGGCCTGGTTGCGGGCTTCGATGAGTTCCTGTTTCTTTTTGTCGTCATCAGCATGAGCTTCAGCATCCTTAACCATTCTTTCGATGTCGTCTTCAGACAGCCCGGAAGATGCAGTGATCTGGATGGACTGTTCTTTGCCGGTACCCATATCCTTGGCGGAAACGTTTACAATACCGTTGGCATCGATGTCGAAGGTTACTTCGATCTGGGGCACGCCGCGGGGGGCTGCGGGAAGACCGGTCAGTTCGAAGCGGCCGAGGGTCATGTTGTCAGCAGCCATGGGACGCTCACCCTGCAGAACATGGATGGACACGGAGGGCTGGTTGTCAGCCGCAGTTGTGAACACCTGGCTCTTGCGGGAAGGAATAGTGGTGTTTCTTTCGATGAGGTTTGTGAAAACACCGCCCATGGTTTCGATACCCAGAGACAGAGGGGTAACATCGAGAAGCAGAACGTCTTTAACGTCACCTGCGAGGATACCGCCCTGAATGGATGCACCCATTGCTACAACTTCATCGGGGTTAACGGAACGGTTGGGTTCCTTGCCGAAGAATTCTTCAACTTTTTTCTGTACCAGAGGCATACGGGTCATACCACCGACGAGGATGACTTCGTCAATGTCAGCTGCGGTAAGTCCTGCATCCTTAAGTGCTTTCTGGCAGGGTTCCTTGGTGCGGTCAACCAGATCTTCAACCAGTTTTTCCAGCTTGGAGCGGGAAACTTTGACCATAAGGTGTTTGGGGCCGTTCTGGTCAGCAGTGATGAAGGGCAGGTTTACTTCGGTTTCCATGGAAGTGGAAAGCTCTTTCTTGGCTTTCTCGCCAGCTTCTTTCAGACGCTGCAGAGCCATGCGGTCCTTGGAGAGATCAATACCGTTTTCACGCTTGAACTCTTCCACGAGGTACTGGATAACTGCGTGGTCGAAGTCTTCACCGCCGAGGAAGGTGTCACCGTTGGTGGCACGTACTTCAACAACGTTGTCGCCGACTTCAAGGATGGAGATGTCGAAAGTACCGCCGCCGAGGTCGAATACAGCGATTTTTTCGTTTGCTTTCTTGTCGAATCCGTAGGCCAGAGATGCAGCGGTTGGTTCGTTGATGATGCGTTTTACTTCAAGACCTGCGATACGTCCGGCATCCTTGGTGGCCTGACGCTGGGAGTCGTTGAAGTATGCGGGAACGGTGATAACCGCTTCTTTTACTTCCTCTCCGAGGTAGGTCTCAGCATCTTTCTTGAGCTGCTGCAGGATAATGGCGGAAATTTCAGCGGGGCTGTATTTCTTGCCTTCGATTTCAACCCATGCATCGCCGCCTTTACCGTCAACAATGGGGTATGGGCAGTGGTCAGCCCATTTTTTAACGTCGGGAGAACTTACCTGACGTCCCATGAGACGTTTGATTGCGAATACGGTTTTTTCGGGGTTTGTAACAGCCTGACGTTTGGCAATTTCACCAACAAGGCGTTCTTTGTCGGTGAAGCCCACGATGGACGGGGTGGTACGTCCGCCTTCCGGGTTGCTTACGCATTTGGGGTCTTTACCTTCCATTACGTAAACACAGGAGTTGGTGGTACCGAGGTCGATTCCGATAATTTTAGACATATATAACTTCCTCCAGATAAAATTTCAGTTTCACTGCATTATGAATTAATGCCTGATTCTAACTTGTAAAGTGTCGTGTGAAAAAAATTACGCTGTTTTGTTTACCATTACTTTGGCTGGGCGGATTACACGTCCTTTCAGAACGTATCCTCTCTGCATCATCTGGGCTATGCATCCGTCAGAAAGTTCTGCGACCTGTGCCATTCCCATGGCTTCATGGAAATTGGGGTCAAATTCATCCCCGACTTTGCCCACAGCTTCAAGCCCATGCTTTGCAAGAGTATCCAGAAACATCTTTCTGGTCATATCCACTCCGGTAACGAAGTCTTTGCATGCTTCAAGGTTCTGCGCATGATCAAGTGCGAGGTCAAGGTTGTCCAGTATCGGCAGCAGATCAGAAAGAATGGACTCGGCCGCGAACTTTTTCAAATCTTCAGTCTCGCGGGCCAGTCGTTTCTTAATGTTTTCTGTTTCCGCCAGTGAACGGAGCCTTTCTTCCTTGGCTTCACCCATCACATCACACGAAGGACATACATGCTCCCTGCAGAGAGCGGTAAGCTCTTCTTCGCTGAGGGTTACTTCATTCTCGGTTTCCGCGGTTTCTTCGGTTTCAGTCGCCGCTTTTTCCTTTTCAGTCATTTCTTTTGTATTCTCTTTTCCAGACATGGATTCTCCGGTGTCATGAATTAGCGGCCTGAGCCTTGGTAAAAAGGGCTATCAGACCGCACAATTGGACAAATAAGCATCCACTAAATGTTGTCAACATATATGGACGTATCAAAGCTGTTTTTTTTGAATTTTTTGAAAATGGTATCAGTCAGATCGTTTTCTATCCGTCAATCAGAAAATGTCCATGTTCGTAAATAATGGCCTTTTTACCTTCCGCAAGATTGGCGGTGACGGTTTTCTCTTCGGTGTTAACCAGATCCCAGTGTATAGAAGAGGTGTTGAATCCAAGTGAATCCATCATCATTTTATCGAGCATTTCAGGCGGGCCGGAAAATGTTCCGCTTAAGGACTGTCCCAGAGCTAAATGGCAGCTGCCGTGTTCTCCTCCGAAATTTTCATCAAGGATTGTCTGGGCCATGAAGTGGTCTACACGTGAGATGGATGAATCCGTAAGCGAAAATTCTCCCACACGCCTTGCTCCTCCATCAGCACGAAGCTGGTCGAGCAGGAATCTTTCGCCGCCCATGGCTTTTACTCTGATGGCGATTCCATCCATGAATTCAAGCTGTACTCCGTAGACCCCCCGATCCATGTATAAAGATGGCAGGTCGGAAAAGTAGACCCCATTGACCGTTCGGTGGTCAGGCGAAATATAGATTTCATATCCGGGGATGTTGTCGCCTGTGGCGCCTAGCCAGCGGCGGTTTTCACCGGGAGAAAAATACAGGTCGCACAGTTCGGACTGCATGCGTATTGATTTTATGTCCATTGAAGTCAGCCATTCCGAGATTTTCCGTGTCCGTTTGGCTATCTTTTCCCATTCACGCACCGGGTCGGGCATGTTCAGGTAACAGGCTCTCATGAGTCTGTGTGTATAATCTTCAAGAGTCAGACCGGATTTATCTGCCAGTGCGGGAGTGGGGTAAACGCATTCAGTCCAGGCCAGTTTGCCCTGCATTTTGCGCTTTTCCACAGTCTGGCGGAATGTTCTGGCCGCATTCCTGTTTTCCATTATGGATCGGGGGTCTACTTCCGCCATGGCTCCCACTTCCTCAGGAGCGTGAATCCGGATAATTCCGGCGGCCTGTTCGTACAGCTCCCGTCTTCCGGGAGGGGTGAACATCAGTTGCCCGAAGCTTGAGTTGATATACAGTTCAGCCTTCATTCCCGGTGTCGGGGCAATTTCCACAACCGGATGGAGGTGTCTTTCAATCATGAGGGCGAAAAGGGACTCCGCGAGGGGGGTGGCGAGATGGTCGTATCTTATTACAACGATATCCCTGTTCCTGAGTTTGGTTCCTTTCTGATTCTCAAGAGCCCAGAGCAGGACCTTGGAATACTGGCGCATGTCTTCGTATGGGATGTTTTTTTTCATATAAATATCTGAGTATCATCTTGAAAAAGCAGGATTGCTGATTACATAGTCTAGAGGCTAAAGTTAAACTTATCTACAATAAATGCGATTGTGCTACAGTTTAATAGTTAGGTATCCTACAAAAAAAGTATAGTATTCGAGGCTTGTTTTATTTATATGTAGAACAAGGCGAATATGAGATTGACTTTCATTCATCTGTAAAGCTAAACATGAATCGCACCAACTTGGGTTGGGCTGTAACACTTTGATAATGTGATTCAAAATCAGTAATATATAAGGATAGGCGATGTCGGTATCACTTCGAAGCATGAAAAAAGACCAGAAAGGTGTAGTTGTAGCTGTTAACGCCAGTGGTGAACTGGGCCGCAGGATCAGGGATATGGGTCTTGTTCCCGGGACCGAATTCATGGTCGTGGGCCGTGCTCCGCTGGAGGACCCTGTTGCTCTCCGGATGAAGGGGTTTACCCTTACTCTGCGCAACAACGAAGCTGACTTTATTACCGTCAAGCCGGAGGGTTAAATGAACAGGGAATATTTTGTAGCCGTATCAGGCCAGCCCAACTGCGGCAAAAGCACCATGTTCAACGAACTGACCGGGTCGACAGCCAGAGTGGGTAACTATCCCGGAATTACAGTTGACCGCACGGAAGGGCGCTACTGTACAAGTGACTTCTGTGCCAACCTTGTAGACCTGCCCGGGACCTATTCGCTTACTTCCTACTCTATGGAAGAAGTCGTGGCCCGTGATGTTATAGTGGATGAGAAACCGGACGTGGTTATTAATATGCTGGATGCCACATCCCTTGAGCGTTCACTGTATCTTGCTGTGCAGTTCATGGAAATCGGTGTTCCAGTGGTCCTTGGCCTCAACATGATGGACGAGGTCCGCAAGAAGGGTATCCGTATAGATTCCGAAAGGCTTTCCGAGTTGATGGGAGTTCCGGTTATCGAATGTGTCGCCCGCAGGGGCGAGGGCCGGGATGAGCTTATGGCAGCGGTTAAAGAGGTGGCTGACCGCACTCAGGGTAAATGGAGTCCGGTGAATATTTCTTATGGTCATGATCTTGATCCGGTCATTGAAGAAATGACTGAGCTTATCGTTGAGAATAATTTCATGACCGACCGTTATGATCCCCACTGGCTTGCGGTCAAATATCTTGAGGAAGATGAGATCGTCATCAAGAATGGGCGGGACACCGGGCCACTTTCCGCTGAGCTTGAAGCAAAGGTAAAAAAGGTTTCCGAACATATTCAGAAGACTCTTAATACCTACCCCGAAGCGGTTCTTGCTGATTACCGCTACGGTTTCATCAGTTCCATTTTGAAGCAGGGCGTCATCACCCGTGAGGATGATCTGCGTTTTGATTTTTCCGATAAGATTGACCTTGTTCTTACCCATAAATTTCTGGGGCCGGTTATCATGCTGCTGCTTATGTACGGCATGTTCTATGTGACATTTAATATCGGAGCGATTCCTCAGGGCTGGGTTGAAGACGGCTTTGGCTGGCTATCCAACACGGTAGCCTCCATCCTGCCTGACGGTTTGCTTAAATCCATGATTGTATCAGGGGTTATTGATGGCGTGGGAGCTGTAATGGGCTTTACACCGCTTATCCTGATCATGTTTTCAATGCTGGTTTTTCTGGAGGATCTCGGCTACATGGCCCGGGTCTCCTACATGGTGGACAGGGTGTTCCGGATGTTCGGGCTGCACGGTATGTCGATCATGCCTTTTATCATGTCCGGCGGTCTTCCCGGGGGATGTGCTGTTCCGGGAGTTATGACCTGCCGGACCCTGCGCAGTCCCAAGGAGCGTATTGCCACCATAATCACCGCTCCTTTTATGATCTGCGGGGCCAAGACTACTGCGTATATCATGCTTGTTGGGGCCTTTTATCCAGAAAATGCCACCACGGTGATGTTTTTTCTGGTGCTTCTATCATGGCTCCTTGCTCTTTGCTTCGGGCGCCTGCTGCGCTGGACTGCCCTTAAAGGTGAGTCCACTCCTTTTGTCATGGAACTTCCTCCTTACCGCATCCCCACTCTGCATGGCGTGGCTATTCACACATGGGACCGCGTCTGGGAATACATCAAAAAGGCCGGTACTGTAATTCTGGCCATCTCCATTCTCATGTGGGCATTGATGACTTTTCCGCAGCTCCCATCCGAACGCGTCGCGGCTTATGAAACCCAGCGGACACAGGTTATGGAGCAGAGTGCTGCATGGTCTGGAACAGCAGAGGAAAAAGAACAGAAGCTTGATGAAGCCCTGGCCGAGATTGACTACAATGAAGGCGAGGAAGCGCTGAAAAGATCTTATGCCGGGCGCATGAGTGAGGCCATCTCTCCGGTAACCGATGCTGCCGGATTCCCGTGGCAGGCCAATATCGCTTTTATTGGTGCATTTGCGGCCAAGGAAGTGTTCGTATCCACAATGTCCACGGCCTATTCTTTAGGTGATGAAGACCCTGAGGAAGCATTGTCACTCAAAGAAAAGATTGCAGCGGACAAGGCTTGGACGACTCCGGTAATCTGGTCGGTATTTATCTTTTTGATGGTTTACGTGCCGTGCATGGTAACCGTGGCGGTAATTATCCGTGAGACCAACTGGAAGTGGGGGCTCTTCTCCGTGTTCGGTTCTTTAGGTTTCGGGTATACTCTGGCCGTGTTTATTTATCAGGTAGGTACTGCACTGGGATAAATTAGCCTCCGGCGGCTCTCCGAGGGCCAAAGGAAAAACTTTTGCAAAAGTTTTTCCTTTGGAATCCTTTTCAAAACCTTTCATTAAGCTTCGCATGTAGCGCGGCAGTTCTCTTGTAAAAGCTAATCCCGTGGAATCAAACGCTCCCACGGGATTTTTATTTTTCAGACTAAGCCCAGTTAAAAGTTTTTGGGAGAGTCCAGAGAACCCCTTTTTTCAAAAAGGGTTCTTTGGCCCTCGGAGAGCCGCCGGAGGCCTTCTTGCCGCGGCAGTTCTCTCATAAAAATTAATCCCGTGGAATCAAACGCTCCCACGGGATTTCTATTTTTCAGGCCAAGCCCAGTCAAAAGTTTTTGGGAGAGTCCAGAGAACCCCTTTTTTCAAAAAGGGTTCTTTGGCCCTCGGAGAGCCGCCGGAGGCCTCTTAGTCTGTTTTGAAGACCAGTCCGTCCTCACCTGCATCAATTGACACGGTCTCTCCTTCCAGCAGTTCTCCACCGATAATCCGGCGGGCGAGCGGAGTTTCCAGATGTGCCTGCAGATAGCGGCGCAAGGGCCTTGCCCCGTAGATGGGATCGTAAGAAGCGTGGGCGATGAATGCTTTGGCTTTGTCGCTTACTTCCATCTTCATCTTCTGCTCATCAAGACGGATACGTAATCCTGCAAGCTGCAGGTCTACAATCTGAACCAGATCCTTTTCAAGCAGCGGCTTGAAGAGCACAGTTTCATCAACACGGTTCAGGAACTCCGGCCTGAAATGATTCCGCAGTACGTTCATTACTCCGTCCTGAACTCCGTCCTTGAATTCTCCGTTGGACTCAATCCCTTCAAGCATGAGCTGTGAGCCGAGGTTCGAAGTCATGATTATGAGGGTGTTCTTGCAGTCCACGGTGCGTCCCTGCGAATCGGTAATGCGTCCGTCATCCAGTATCTGCAGCAGTACGTTGAAAACATCACTGTGCGCTTTTTCTATTTCGTCGAAGAGCACAACGGAATAGGGCTTGCGGCGGATTGCTTCGGTAAGCTGACCGCCTTCATCGTATCCGATGTATCCCGGAGGCGCTCCGATGAGTCGGGCAACCGCATGTTTTTCCATGTACTCGGACATGTCCATGCGTACGATGTTTTCCTCGCTGTCGAAGAGGGCTTCGGCCAGAGCCTTGCAGAGCTCGGTTTTACCTACCCCGGTGGGGCCGAGGAAAATGAATGAACCGATGGGGCGTGAAGGATCTTTAAGACCCGCGCGCGCCCTGAGCACTGCTTCGGATACAGCTCTAACTGCATCATCCTGACCGATGACTCTCCCGTGCAGGATATCTTCCAGACGTAGAAGCTTTTCCCTTTCGCCTTCCACCAGCCTTTTAACCGGTATCCCGGTCCAGCGGGAAATAATTCCGGCGATATCATCGGGTCCGACAAATTCTTTCAGCAAACGTTTGCTGTCTGCGGTGATTTTTTCTTCATCACCTTCAATGTCGGTTTCAATGTTTTCAAGCTGCTTCTGAAGACCCGGAAGCACGGAATAGGTCAGCTCGGATGCCCGACCAAGGTCTCCGGCCCGCTGGGCTTCTTCGATATCGATTCTGGTTTTTTCAATCTGCGCCTTGAGGTCGCGGACCTTGTCGATAGATCCTTTTTCCTTTTCCCACTGTTCAATCAGCTCAGACTGCCTGATCTTCAACTCGGTGATAGTGTCTTCCAGTTTGGAGAGACGTTCACGGGATGCCGCGTCCTCTTCTTTGCGCAGCGCTTCGCGTTCGATTTCTGCCTTCAGGATCTGGCGGTTGACCTTGTCCAGTTCATAGGGCTGGGAGTCTATTTCAGTCCTGATCATGGCGGCGGCCTCATCTATGAGGTCGATGGCCTTATCCGGTAGCTGGCGGTCAGTAATATAGCGGTCGGAAAGGCTTGCGGCCTCAACAATCGCGCCGTCACTGATCCTTACACCGTGATGCACTTCGAACCTTTCTTTGAGTCCCCGCAGGATGGAAACTGTGTCCTCGACTGTGGGTTCTTCAACCATAATGGTCTGGAACCGTCTTTCGAGGGCAGGGTCTTTTTCGATGTACTTGCGGTACTCGTCAGTGGTTGTCGCGCCGATGCAGTGCAGTTCTCCTCGGGCCAGCATGGGCTTGAGCAGATTGCCCGCATCCATTGCTCCGTCTGTTTTTCCTGCGCCAACAATGGTATGAATTTCGTCGATGAATATGATGATCCGGCCTTCGGACTCCTGAACTTCTTTGAGCACAGCCTTGAGGCGCTCTTCGAATTCACCGCGATATTTGGCTCCTGCAATGAGCGCACCCATATCGAGCATGAAAACGGTTTTGTCCTTCAAGCCTTCGGGCACATCTTTTTTGACGATGCGCTGTGCCAGACCTTCGATGATAGCGGTCTTACCGACACCTGCCTCACCGATAAGGATCGGGTTGTTCTTGGTCCTGCGGGAAAGGATCCGGATTACCCGTCTGATTTCGGAATCGCGGCCGATGACAGGATCAAGCTTTCCTTTGCGGGCTTCCTCAACCAGATCGCGACCGTATTTCTTGAGCGCGTCATAAGTTGCTTCAGGATTGTCAGTGGTAACACGCTGGTTGCCACGGATGGAAGTCATCGCTTCAAGAACCTTGTCCTTGGTCAGGCCGAAGGATTTGTTGACCCTTCCTGCGCCGGTTGATCCGTGTTCATCCATGATAGCGAGAAAAAGGTGCTCCACGCTGATGAATTCGTCCTGCATGCGCTGGGCAACTTCTTCAGAAGCAACGATTATACGGTTAAGCCGCTGAGTGACAAAGACCTGCCCCGGCTGCGCGCCAGGGCCGCTGACTTTGGGCAGCTTGCCGATTTCATTTTCTATTTCAGCCTTGTAAGCCGAAGGGTCTATGGAAGATTTTTCGAGAATTTTTGAAACAATTCCGTTCTCCTGATCCACGAGGGCCAGAAGAAGGTGTTCCACTTCTATCTGCTGCTGACCGTGTTTAACGGCCAGAGACTGCGCCGCAGCGATTGCGTCGTTGGTTTTCTGTGTGAATTTGTTCGGATCCATATTGAGTCTCCTTTTGATTTATATCGTTGACTCGCATTCAAGATTCTGAACTCACTTTCCGGCCACTGGGCCACGAAATCCGGACGCACTTCTACTGTTCCTCAAAGGGGAGGGCTTATCCTCCCCTTGAAGTTTTCCGGCAATACAGGCTGGAGTCTGAATCCTGTTGATGGTTCGCAAGTCATTGCGTGTTCTTTCTTATTTCCGGGTGCTTGAACCGTTTTGATTCGCACCGCCTCAGGGTCTAACCTTTTTAGCGGGTACTGCTCTTAAGTATTACAGACCCTTTAAAAGCTGAGTACGTCAGACCTTTATACGGCTTAGCTCCCGGAGTGTTAAATAAGTTTTTTCATTTCTTTAATCTGGCTTTCCAGTTTTTCCACTCTGTCGAGCAGGTCCACAATTATGGAGCCGCCTATGGTGGTTATTTCGAGATCCTTGCAGAGCCTCGCCAGCTTACCCATGCGGTAGAGGTCGCGGGTCTCGAAGAGGTAGTGTCCGTCACCGGTTGTTCCCGGTTGAATCCACTCCATGCTTATCAACTCAAGTACAGCTGTTTCCTGCAGGCCTGTGATCTCCACAACCTGAGCGATAACAAGCCGCTTGGAGCTGCTGGGAGGCTGCGCTTCCATTCTTTTATTAATGTCCATCAGTTCAGCCTCCGTTAAAAAGATCTTGGTTTGAAGTCAGACTTGGCTGCCATTTCTTCCCAGAGTTTCTTCATTTCATCGGAATCCGACTTGGGGACCTGAACCATTATGCGCACAAATTGATCGCCTTTTCTGGCTCCTGTCCCGAGACCACGGCCTTTTACACGAAGTTTTTTACCGCTTCCGATCCCGGCGGGAATGTTCATCTCGATCATACCGTCCAGAGTGGGCAGCTTGAACTTACCACCCAGTGCGGCTTCCCACGGGGCCAGGTTCAGATCAAGGATAACATTGTTTTCCTCAACCTTGAAATGCGGGTGCGGAGCCAGTCTTATCCTGAGGTACAGGTCGCCGCGGGGGCCGTCATTGGGCCCGGGGGAGCCCTGGCCGGCGAGACGGATTCTCTGGCCGTCTTTGATACCCGCAGGAATATTCACATCCAGAGTCTTTGACTGGACCATGGGATGTCCGCCGGGGCCGGTCGCACGTTCCTGCACAGTGATGGACTTGTGTCCGCCCCGGTAGGCTTCTTCAAGCGAAAGCTGCAGGGAAGTCTCGGAGTCTTCTCCCTTGCGCGGGCGTTGCTGGAAACCTGCTCCACCAAATCCGCCTCCTCCGAAACCGGAACCTCCGAACTGTGCTCCGCCGAATCCACCGGCCCCGCCGAAAATGGTTTCAAAGAAATCGCTGAAGTCTCCGCCTCCGGCTCCGGCTCCGCCGAATCCACCGAAATTCATGTTCTCGTAGCCCGGCGGGGGACGGAAATTCTGTCCGTGCTCCCAGTCTGAACCGAACTGGTCGTACATTTTACGCTTTTCGGGATCCTTGAGGACTTCGTAAGCTTCGTTGACTTCCTTGAATTTCTTTTCTGCTTCAGGATTGTCCGGGTTAAGGTCCGGGTGATATTGCCGGGCCAGTTTCTTGAAGGCCTTGGCAATCTCTTCCTGACTTGCGGAGCGGGAAACTCCCAGAAGTTTGTAATAATCCTTATATTTCACGCTCATCTCTATACTAACTCCTTGAGTGATTGGACGATCGGCTTTTGCTCGTCACTTTACCAAAATAATTCATGGGTTGAGCAAGTCAAGCGTAATGATTGAATTTAGGTTGCATACTACATTTTAAAATCCCTCTAAAACAGTCGGGAATGCAGTAAACTCCTACGTTTTGGAGGGGAATAAAGAAATATAATTTTGTAACCGAATTTTAATTTAAAAATCTTCAGGCAGTTCATAGTCTTTCTTTTCAGGTATGTAGCAGTAAACGCAGCGGTCCTTGCGAACGAAGAGCTTGATCATAACCATTCCAGCTATGAATCCTCCAACATGTGCCGCCCACGCCACTCTTTCCGCTGAGCCGTTGAAATGGTCGGAAACACCGGATACCACCTGAATCATAAACCATAAACCAAGGAACAGCCCGGCGGGTATCTTGAAGAAAAAAGGAATAATTATAACCGGAAAGAGGGTCAGCACTTTTCCGTGCGGATACAGCATGAGGTATGCCCCCATTACTCCCGCGACCGCTCCTGACGCACCGATAACAGGCGCACTGGCAAGAGGGTCTATAGCCATCTGCACTCCGATGGCTACCAGTCCGCAGGCCAGATAAAAGATTATGAACCGCCAGTGCCCGACGGCATCTTCGATATTGTCGGCGAAAATCCATAGCATCCACATGTTGAGGATGATGTGCAGCCAACTGCTGTGCAGAAACATGTAAGTAAAAAGAGGCAGCGTTCCGGCATCCGGATACCCGGCGGCGACCGCCCATTCCGGATGGAAAAAGCGTGCCGGGACTACCCCAAGCAGGTGGAAAAGCACCAGCCGTCCCTGTGGTGTGAGCATCTGTTCGAACAGAAACACGGCTGCGTTAAGAATAAGTATTGTCCTGAGGACATAAGGGGTGATGAGGCAGGGGACGTTATCGCGAATCGGGATCATGTAGCTGGGCCTTCATTGTGAGTTCGTAAATTTTGAGTCTTTAACGGCACTGTAGCAAAAAAGAATACTGATCTCTATCGGTGAAGACCTAAAAAAATCCCCGCCGCGTAAACGCAGCGGGGAAAAGACGAGATTGAGTTGGTAGGTAAACTAGGGTCACTCACTCCCTAAACGCAAAACCCGATGCCGAAAGCGGGGTTGGACCTTTGGTAGAATTCTCTTATGTCAAATGGATTTTCATCCTAACTATTATTATGTGTTCATTCTTCCGACTACGGTCCTGGCCCTCGCCTCAGGTCTCACTTATATAGTAAGAACTCATAGGGCCAAGTCAATACTCACCATGCACGATTAGTTTTCTTCGTTCTTGAAAATCTTTCCCAGGAAAGCGCTGAAATTTTCTTCCTTTTTCCTGCGCAGGATTGCAAGCTCATCAAGAACCCGCAGAGTCTCTTTTTCCAGTTTTTCCAGACCTTCGTCATTTTGGATAACTGCTGTACAGCAATCAAGTTTTGCCTGTTCATCCCATTGCCATGAGTCGAAAACAGCCAGTACCTCTGGCGGAAGATTGCGTTTTTCCCTGAGTTCGCCTGTTCTTTTTTCGGCGGGGCAATGCACTCCTATCACAGCATCCACAATCCCGCTGGTATGCCAGCCCCCTTCCAGCAGGAGCGGTACTTCTGCCACTGCGACCGGGCGGCTGTTGTTCTCACGGAAAAATTCTTCCGCTTCATGCTGAACAATGGGGTGGATTATATTCATTATTTCACGGCGCAGAGTTTCGTCATCGCGCATGGCGCTGAAAAGTGCGGTTTTATCGATATTTCCGGTGTCCGGGTCGATAAACCTGTTTCCAAATCTCTGACGGATAAGTTCCCATCCTGCTCCATCCTTTTCGTAAGAACGGGCCACTGATTCGTCTGCACTGAAAGTGGGAATTCTTTGTTTGCGTAACATGCTAAGAACGGCTGACTTTCCACAGCAGGGCATACCTATAAGTCCCACACGCTGAGTGGTTTTGTTCAGCTCCGTCAGCAGGGAAATGAAATCTTCAGGCGGGGTAAGCTGAAAACTGAGTTCCTCACCGGATTCGGGATGCCTGAATGCAAGGCTGTATGCATGCAGCATCTGCCGTTCGCAAAGATCTGCCAGTCTTTGGTTGCTGCGGATAAGGTCGGCATGCTCCCTTGACCCGTATACCTGATCGCCAAGCAGCGGGTGTCCGATGTGGGCCATATGCACTCTTATCTGGTGAGTGCGTCCGGTATGGATTTTGACTCTTACAAGGCTGGCTATTCCGGCTGGATCGGACCATAGCACTTCGTATGAGGACCGGGCTTCACGTCCGCCTTTAAGTATAACCGCCATCTTGGTTTTGTGTACGGGATGGCGTCCCATGGGTTCATCAATATCCCCGAACTGTCTTTCCGGAACACCGTGGACAATTGCCAGATATGTCTTGTTGACTTCCCGCTCAGCAAAGGCTTCGGACATGGCAAGGCGGTCATGCTCGTTAAGGGCTACAGCAATGAGTCCTGAAGTGAACTTGTCCAACCGGTGGACAATTCCGGGCCGCCACTGGTCCATTTCCTTAATCTCCGGAAAATGGTGGATAAGTCTGTGTACCAGAGTGTCAGTAGGGCAACTGGGTGCTGGGTGAGTGGTCAACCCGGCAGGCTTGTTGATCACTGCTATCCGGCCATCATTGAAAATTATTTCAAGAGGCTTGTCTTCCGGAATAAGGGTTGTTTCTTCCGCTTCACCCTGAAGGGTAAGTACTTCGTCTCCCATGAGTTTCAGATTAGGTTTGGTGCAGACCTTGCCGTTAACTGTAGCGTTTCCGGCCTTGATCCATTCCTTGATCTTCCCTCTTGAAACTCCTTCATCTTCAAGGGCGGTTCCCCAGAATTTGTCGAGGCGTGTGTTGCGTTCTGTTCCCGGGACGGTTCGTTCCCATATAGGATTTATATTTTCATTGGACAGTTCTTCATTATTATACATGTCATTTGTTCCGTATTTCGGTTATATTCTAATTCAGTAAGTTGGATGTGCGCGGGTTTTCCTGTAATATCGGAGAGATATGTCTTAGCAGGAAAATATGTCTAAAATCTGTTGACCGTGGTAATCGTGTCTTATATAAACACGAAGTTTTGACTTTTGGGAATTTATAAAAAATAACATACATTAACTTGGCATACAGGAGGCACCGTGGCGGTACATGTGGTAGACCATCCTTTGGTAAGACACAAGCTCGGCATTCTCCGTGAAGACGGCATCAGCACCAGCCGTTTTCGCGCACTGGCTCAGGAAATCTCAAGGCTCCTCACTTATGAGGCCACCAAAGACCTTGCCACCGAAACCAAAACCATCAAAGGCTGGGCCGGAGATGTTGAGGTTGAGGAGATCAAGGGTAAAAAAATCACCGTGGTTCCCATCCTCAGAGCCGGACTCGGCATGATGGACGGTGTCCTTGACATGGTTCCCGGTGCCAGAGTCAGCGTTGTCGGTTTTTACCGCAACGAAGAAACTTTGCAGCCTGTAGAATATTACGTCAAGCTCGCAAGCAACATCAATGAGCGTATTGCACTCATTCTTGATCCCATGCTCGCGACCGGCGGAACTCTGCTGGCTACAATCGAACTGCTTAAAAAAGCAGGCTGCACCAACATTAAAGGGCTTTTCCTTGTTGCTGCACCCGAAGGCATTGAGAAAATAGTCAGCGCGCACCCCGATGTGGATATCTACACCGCGTCAGTTGACGAAAAACTTAATGACGTCGGATATATCCTCCCCGGTCTTGGAGACGCGGGCGATAAGATATTCGGCACCAAGTAAAATATACTTTTCAGGCACCACACGGTGCCTTTTTTTTGGATTAAGTTCCGCAGTTACTCAGCCGTTCCGGGTTGTCGAGTCTCTGAGGAGCATGATTTATCCGATCGCTTAAGTGCGGTATAAATTTGATTTTGTATCCGGTAGCCAGAGGAGCAGCGCCCTCTGTTCTGCCGGCAGGTGGAGCCTGTTCCACGTCAGGAGCAGCTGTCCTTTTTCAGGTAATTTTTTTGATGGAGAAAAAATGAGCACTCACAGCACTGATTACAACTTTCGGGCAAAAGACATTGTCCTTGGCGCACAGATGCTTTTCGTGGCATTCGGCGCACTGGTTCTTGTTCCGCTTCTTACCGGACTTGATCCCAACGTCGCGCTTTTTACCGCCGGTGCCGGTACATTGGTTTTTCAGGTTGTAACCAAAGGTAAGATTCCGGTATTTCTGGCTTCGTCCTTTGCCTTCATTGCACCCATTATTTACGGTGTTCAGACATGGGGAATTCCGTCAACCATGTGCGGCCTTGCTGCTGCTGGGCTTTTTTATGTGGTCCTAAGTTTTCTTATCCGCTGGCGCGGAACAGACGTTCTCAAAAGGGTCCTGCCTCCCATTGTCACCGGTCCGGTAATCATGGTTATCGGTCTTATTCTGGCTCCCGTGGCTGTTTTCATGGCGGTGGGTAAGACAGGAGACGGTTCCGCAGTTCTTGTCCCGGAGAAAACAGCGCTGATGATTTCCATGGTCTCATTGTCGGTAACCGTTGTTGTGTCCCTGTTCGGTAAGGGGTGGCTGAAGCTTATCCCGATTCTTTGCGGGATTGCTGCGGGTTACGTTGCTTCCATTTTCATGGGGCTGGTGAACTTTGAAGCTGTATCTGCAGCCCCCTGGATTTCCATGCCGAGTTTCACTGCTCCCGAATGGAACCTTGAGGCTGTGTTGTTTATTGTTCCCGTTGCAATCGCACCCGCAATTGAGCATTTCGGTGATGTACTCGCGATCAGTTCCGTTGCCAACAAGGACTACGTCAAGGATCCGGGGATCCAGAACACCATGCTCGGTGACGGCCTTGCCACTTCGCTGGCGGCTCTTCTTGGAGGTCCTCCGAACACCACCTACTCCGAGGTTACCGGAGCCGTGGCCCTGACCAAATCCTTCAACCCTGCAATTATGACCTGGGCCGCGATTGTCGCCATGGTGCTCGCTTTCTGTGGTAAGGTCGGTGCTTTTCTGTCCACAATTCCTGTGCCTGTAATGGGTGGTATCATGGTGCTGCTGTTCGGTGCGATCATGGTTGTCGGTATCAATACTTTGGTCCGCGCCGGTGAAGATCTTATGGAACCCCGTAACCTTGCAATCGTGGCCCTTATCGTGATCTTCGGAGTCGGCGGTATGTCCCTGCCCACTCCGTTCAGCGATGAATTCCGTCTTGGCGGAATCGGCCTGGCAGGTATTCTTGGGGTTTTCCTTAACCTTGTTCTGCCCCGGCCCAAAAAGTCTTAGTAAAAGAAGTCCTGTCAATCGGGTCGTCCGGTTGATTTCCTATAGAGACTTGTGAGAGACCTATGCCCGGGCAGTGTTATCGCTGTCCGGGCATAGTGTTTGGTCTTCACTTTTACCTCAGGCGCCACTTGTAACAGTTCTGAGCTTAATTGGAATACTTGCTGTTACATTAAATGTGTAAGTGTTGGAGAATTAAGATGGATTCAGGTCTACGATATCCTGATTTGAAAGAGTTCGCTGCGGGCCGCAGGGTTGCCATGGCTGTCAGCGGCGGTGCGGACAGTCTGCTTTCTCTGGTCCTGCTCAAAGAGAGCGGGGCGGATGTGTTTGCCATGCACGGATGCTTTCTCGGGCAGGAGAAAGCAAAACCCGCGGTGGAAGGTCTGGAGAAGCGTTGCGTTGAACTGGGGGTGGACCTGCATGTTTTCGATCTAACAAATAAATTTGATGAGCTTGTGATTGAGCCTTTTGTCAAGGAGTACCTCAAAGGTAACACTCCGAATCCATGTGCCCTGTGCAATCCGGAAATAAAATTCGGTGAGCTGGGCCGGGCAGCAGAAAGGCTTGGTGCCGAACTGCTTGGGACCGGACATTACGTAAGGATGGCAGAACATCCTGAATATGGACGGGTGCTGGCCCGGGGGGCTGATAGCGGGAAAGATCAGAGTTACTTTCTTTCGCTGGTACCGAAGGCAGACCTGTTGCGCGGAGTTTTTCCGCTGGGTGGCCACAGCAAGGACCAGACATACGCTGAGCTGGAAAACAGGGGAGTTGAAATACCGCTGCCTTCGGAGAGTCAGGAGATATGTTTTGTTCCAGACGATGATTACCGCACGTTTTTGATTGACCGCAATGTAAAGCTTCCGGGTGGCGGAAATGTGGCGCTCTCGTCCGGGAAGGTTATCGGTAAGCATCAGGGGGTGTGGAGGTATACGCAGGGTCAGCGCAAAGGGCTGGGTATTGCATGGAAAGCCCCTCTTTATGTGCTCGACAAGGACATGAAACGTAATGTGCTCATAGTCGGTACACGCGATGAGCTTGATGCGCAGGGATGCGTGGCCGGGGATTTCAATTTTCTGGTCGAATTCCAGCGATGGCCGGAAACTATTTTTATTCAGACAAGATACCGTCAGCGATCCAAGCCCGCGAGGGCCAGGCAGGATGGCGGAGAGATATTTTTCGATTTTATTGAGCCGCACTCGAAGCCCACGCCGGGCCAGATTGTGGCTGCTTATTCAGAAGATGGGGCAGTGCTCGGAGGCGGTATAATCCGGGGCTAGCTCCGGGGGTAAATACCGTTGATTATAGAAACAGACAGACTTTTGCTGCGCCCTTTGAGGGTGAAAGACGCCGAATTCTTCAGTTTGATGATGAAAGATCCGGCAGTCTACAGATATATCCTGAAACAGGAACCGTGGTCGGATTCCAAAATAGGACGGCTGCTGTGTGTCCAGCGTGAGGTTCTGGAACAACGGGGGTTCTGCCTTTTCGGTGTTGAGCTCAAAGGCACTGGAGATCTTACCGGTTACTGTGGATTGCAGCCCCTTGAAAGTTTTTCCGAAGCTTTTACCGATGAGGTGGGGGCGAGCTGGGCCTTTCATAAGAATTTCTGGGGATTGGGACTTGCCACTGAGTCTGCCCGGGCAATTATGGAGCAGACTTTTCTCCGTACCGGTCTGGATGACGTCAAGGCTCTTATTCACCCCGCCAACAGGGCTTCCATGCGTGTTGCCGGGAAGCTTGGTTTTCAGTTTGAGGATCTCGTGTTCCGTAACAACCGGTTGCGGCTCATGTATTCGGTTCCTAGGTCTGCCTATGAAGTTGGAAGAAACGGAAATTTTGCTCTGACTTCCTGTCTGGGGGCGGCATTCACATGACTTTGTATTCAGTAATTTAAGTACAATTTTCGTATTTAAGAAAGGTGTTTGATCGCTTAATCAAAATTTTGTTCGGCATAAACTCCTTTAATTCTGAGGCTTTGAACTTCATTTTATTATAAAGTTGTGCTTGCGGGTTGACCTTTGCTTCTGTGAAAGGTATTACTTGCACTCACAAACGGCGGTTACGACCAAGTTACCGCTGAAACGTTCAGGACTCGAAAGGGTCGAGGTCCGGTAACAGTCCGGACTGATCAACTTAAAGAAGCGAATTAGCAAGTAGTTTTAATGGCAAAGGAAAAAAGAATACCGAAGCACAAGGGCGTATATATCCTGCCCAACCTTCTCACCGTGGCGAGCCTCTTCTGTGGCTTTCTCGCGATGAACTGGGTTGTTGAGGGTAAGTACGAGATGAGTGCTGTAGCCATCCTGGTGAGCTGTCTGTTTGACGGTCTCGACGGGAAGGTGGCAAGGTTGACCGGAACAAGCAGTGAATTCGGCGTTCAGCTCGATTCTCTGGCTGATGTGGTCGCCTTCGGTGTTACTCCTGCGTTCATGATCTACCAGTGGCAGCTTCACCAGTTCGGAAGACTGGGCATGCTTGCGGCTTTTCTTTTGATAGCCTGCGGTGCGCTCAGACTCGCCCGTTTCAAT
Organism: Maridesulfovibrio salinus; assembly: GCF_055394525.1. NCBI lineage: Bacteria > Pseudomonadati > Thermodesulfobacteriota > Desulfovibrionia > Desulfovibrionales > Desulfovibrionaceae > Maridesulfovibrio > Maridesulfovibrio salinus. Next base: position 3,808,812 of record NZ_AP042461.1, on the reverse strand, counting down.
GTCCGTGCTGCAACCACCTCCAAAGCCCACTTCATCGGGCTGCCCATCCCAGCGGCAGGTTGCACTCTGGCGACTCTGATCCTGTTCAATCCCTACATCCCCGCAAGCCTTGCACAGAGCGTACTGCCCATGTTCACTCTGGTGCTTGTGTATTGCCTCGCATTTCTCATGGTGAGTACCGTTCGTTACAACTCTTTCAAAGAAGTTGGAATGTTCAAAGCTCATCCCTTCAGCGCCATGGTAACTGTTATTGCTCTCTTTGCAATGGTTGCCTCTCAGCCCAAATTTCTGGGTTTCATTATTTTTGTCGGTTATATTATTTCCGGCCCCATTTACACTGTTTTCTTTCTATCCCGCAGAAGCAGTAAGCTACTAGGAAAGTCCTCCAAAGAATTGTCATAAGCTGTCAGTGCGGTTTGATACCTCACAATCAGTTTATAAGGTACAAGAATTCTTTAGGGGACGGTAATATCCGCGGCTTAACCAGATTCCTGTTACTTTCTTTTTATAATTCGTATAGCATGCAATAGGTTTGTCCTTTTGCAGGTAATTCATAGGAGATAGAAAATGTCCGATAAAGTATATATCTTTGATACAACCCTGCGTGATGGTGAACAGTCCCCCGGTGCAACCATGAACATGGCTGAAAAAATTACCATGGCCCGTCAACTGGAAAAACTCGGTGTAGACATTATCGAGGCGGGTTTTCCCGCTGCGAGCGAAGGTGATTTTGAGGCTGTCACCCAGATTGCTAAATCTGTTAATGATATTCAGGTTGCAGGACTCTGCCGCGCACTCCCTTCAGATATAGACCGGGCTTATGAAGCCGTTAAACACGCCAAGAACCCCAGAATCCATACTTTTGTTGCCACCTCCGATATCCATATGAAATACAAGTTCAATAAGGAACCGGAGCAGATTCTGGAGATGGCCCGTAAAGCGGTCAGGCATGCAGCGTCCCTGACTCCCAATGTAGAATTTTCCGCTGAAGACGCTTCCCGTTCCCGCTGGGATTTTCTGGCCCAGATTGTTGAAATCGCAATCGCTGAAGGTGCAACTACCATTAATATTCCTGACACCGTAGGGTACGCCCAGCCGGAGGAATTCGGTAAGCTGATTGAATATCTGCTCAAAAACGTACCCAATAGTGATAAGGCAATCTTCAGCGTTCACTGCCATAACGATCTCGGCCTGGCGGTGGCAAATACTCTGGCAGCGATTAAAGCGGGTGCCCGTCAGGCGGAAGTTACCCTGTCGGGTATAGGTGAACGTGCCGGTAATGCTGCTCTGGAAGAAGTTATAATGGCCCTGCATACCCGCAAGGATTATTATGATGTGGAAACTTCCGTAATCACCGAGCAGCTCTTTCCTTCCTGCCGCAGACTGGCTTCCACAATCGGCCAGCCCATCTCCCCATACAAAGCGATTGTCGGTGCCAACGCTTTTGCTCATGAGTCCGGAATTCATCAGGATGGCATGCTCAAGAACCGCCAGACCTACGAGATTATGACACCGGAATCCATCGGCAAGAAAGGGACATCGATAGTTATCGGTAAGCATTCCGGTCGTAACGCTCTGGGGTCCAAGCTCAGGGAAATGGGCTATGAACTCAATGAAGAGCAGATTGGCCGTGTTTTTGTTGCTGTTAAGGCTCTGGCGGATAAGAAAGAAGAAATTTATGACGAGGATGTTGAAGCTCTGGTACTTGAAGAAGCTTACCGCATCCATGACCTGTACCGGGTAAAAGAGCTGTCTGTTTTTTCCGGTACTGCCGGTGTTTCACCGCATGCGGCAATCGTGCTGGAGGATTTCAGCAAGGATAAAGATAATCCTGAAACAATTCAGGAAGTGGGATTCGGAGAAGGACCTATTAACGCGGTTTTTTCAACCATCGATAAAATGGTTGGCAGGAGCCCCAAACTGGAACTTTATTCCGTTAACGCAGTGACCGGCGGTATAGACGCGCAGGGAGCTGTAATGATCCATATAACCGATGACGGATTGAAATCAATCGGGCGCGGTTCTGACGAAGATATTATTGTCGCCAGCGCCAAGGCCTACATCAACGCCATAAACAGGGTTGAACGTATGAAACAGGAGAAAAAATAATGTCCAAAACATTAGCTGAAAAGATTTTGCAGGCGCATACCGATGAAACAGTAAAAGAAGCGGGACAGATTGTCCGCTGCAACGTTTCAATGGTGCTGGCCAACGATATCACCGCTCCCCTTGCAATTAAATCCTTCAAGGCAATGGGTGCCGATCAGGTTTTCGACAAGGATAAGGTGGCGTTGGTTTGTGATCACTTCACACCGAACAAGGACATCGATTCTGCTGAGCAGGTCAAAGTTGTCCGTGACTTCGCCCATGAAAAAAATATCACCCACTACTATGAAGGTGGTGAAGTTGGTGTAGAGCATGCTCTCCTGCCTGAACTGGGGCTGGTCGGTCCTGCCGATATCGTAATCGGCGCGGACTCCCACACCTGTACATACGGCGGTCTCGGAGCTTTCGCTACAGGCATGGGCTCCACTGATATCGCGGGCGGAATGGCTCTTGGCGAAACCTGGTTCAAAGTTCCGCCGACCATTAAGGTGGAGATCGAAGGTACTCCCGGAAAATTCATTGGAGCCAAGGATTACATTCTGAATCTTATCGGAACCATCGGTGTTTCCGGTGCACTGTATAAGGCTCTGGAGTTCAGCGGTTCAGTTGTGGATGATATGTCCATTGAAGGCCGCATGACTATCGCCAACATGGCTATTGAGGCGGGCGGAAAAGTCGGCCTTTTTCCTGTAGATGCAAAAACTCTCGAATACTGCAAGGCTGCCGGGCGCACCGGTGATGTCGAAATGAAGGCGGACGAAGGCGCGACCTACGAGCGTATTGTCAAGATCGACGTTACCGGCATGAAACCTCAGATTGCCTGTCCGCATCTTCCCGATAACGTCAAGCCGGTTGACGAAGTTAAGGATATGAAGATCCACCAGTCCGTCATTGGTTCCTGTACCAACGGCCGTATCGAAGACTTGCGTGTAGCAGCGGAAGTTCTCAAGGGCCGCAAGGTCGACAAGAATGTTCGCCTCATTGTTCTGCCCGCTACTCCCAGCATTTGGAAGCAGGCTCTTAAAGAAGGTCTTATCGAAACTTTTATGGAATGCGGCGCGATTGTAGGCCCTGCAACCTGCGGTCCCTGCCTCGGCGGTCATATGGGTATTCTTGCTGGCGGAGAAAGAGCTATCGCCACCACCAACCGTAACTTCAAGGGCCGTATGGGCAGCCTCGAGAGTGAAGTTTTCCTCTCCAGCCCCGCAGTTGCAGCAGCTTCAGCTCTTACCGGTATCATCACCGATCCCGAAGCTCTGTAGAATGCCTCCGGCGGTTTAAATACTTTTTGAAAAAAGGTTTAAGAATCCCAGAACTTTTTAGTAGGGATTTGCCGCCGGGTACGGACATTGTTTTAAAATAATTTCAATTGGTTTAAGTTTCTAAAGGGGTACAGAATCCCCAAGGAGAATTAAAATATGTCTATTAAAGGTACTGCACACAGAGTAGGGGCGCATATTGATACTGATGCGATCATCCCTGCCCGTTTTCTGGTTACCACTGATCCTGATGAGCTAGGCGCGAACTGCATGGAAGGTCTTGAAGCTGGCTGGATCAAGCGTGTTAAAAAGAATGATATTATGGTTGCCGATGAGAACTTCGGCTGTGGATCGTCTCGTGAGCACGCGCCTATCTCAATCCTCGGTGCCGGAATTCCGGTTGTTGTCGCTAAGAGCTTTGCCCGTATCTTTTACCGCAACGGTTTCAACATGGGCCTCATTCTCCTCGAAGTCGGAGATGATTTCGAAAAGCTCGGTGACGGCGATCAGCTCGACGTTGATCCTGAAAAAGGTGAAATCAAGAATGTCACCACCGGGGAGGTAATTACCTGTGCTCCGGTTCCTCCGTTCATGAAAGGGATTCTCGACAGTGGCGGACTGGTTGAATACGTAAAGGATCGCCTGTCCAAGTAAGAGGGGCAGCTCATGAAGCGGTTCCTGACAGCAGTACTTATCATTTTTTGCACCGGCACATCGTCTTACGCGGACGATGTGTACGGCTGCATTATTAATGAAACTCCGGTTTCGTATTACGGAACTATCTCATCTGATGAGCAGAAGTTTCATTTTGATGTGCAGGGTGATTATGTCTGGTGTCGGAAACTCCCGGAAGGGCGGTATTCAATTCAATCCGCAGACGGGAAGCTGAATCACAATTTTACCGCTTCATGGCAGACAACCATCGGCCTTGCTGGCGATGAAAATTTACACTGGCTTGTTAAAATAAAAGAACAGGATAAATGAAAATGAAAATTTGCGTAATGCCCGGCGATGGTATCGGGCCGGAGATCATGGAACAGGGCGTCAAAGTCCTTGAAATAATAGGTGGAAAATTCGGACATAAATTTGAGACAACTGAAGCTCTCATAGGCGGTGCGGCCATTGACGCTACCGGAAGTCCTCTTCCTGAAGAAACCGTCAAGGCATGCAAGGAATCCGATGCTGTTCTCCTCGGTGCAGTAGGCGGCCCCAAATGGGATACAATCGATCCCGCAATCCGTCCTGAAAAAGGTCTGCTCGGCATTCGTAAAGAACTCTCTCTTTTTGCCAACCTGCGTCCTGCTTCACTTTTCCCCCAGCTTAAGGATGCCTGCTTCCTGCGTCCCGATATAGTTGAGAAAGGTATTGATGTTATGGTGGTCCGCGAATTGACCGGCGGTATTTATTTCGGTGAGCCCCGTGGCACAAAGGAAGAAAACGGTGAACGCATGGGTTACAACACCATGGTTTACTACGAGCACGAAGTTGAGCGCATCGCCAGAGTCGCTTTTGAAGCCGCGCAAAAGCGCAACAAGAAACTCTGCTCCGTTGATAAAGCCAATGTTCTTGACGTTTCCCGTGTATGGCGTGAAATCGTCATTGAAGTATCCAAGGACTACCCCGATGTTGAACTGAGCCACATGTACGTTGACAACGCTGCCATGCAGCTTGTGCGTGATCCTTCCCAGTTTGACGTAATCGTGACCGGTAACCTGTTCGGTGATATCCTTTCTGACGAAGCTGCGGTAATCACCGGTTCCATCGGTATGCTGCCTTCCGCGTCCCTCGGTGCTTCCAACCCCGGACTGTACGAGCCTATCCACGGTTCCGCTCCGGACATTGCAGGCGAAGACAAGGCCAACCCTCTGGCAACAATTCTGTCCATCGCCATGATGCTTCGTTACTCCTTCAATATGGCTGAAGAAGCTGACTGCATTGAAGCCGCAGTTGAAAAGACTCTTTCTGAAGGTCTGCGTACCGGAGATATTATGGATGAAGGCGGTAAGCTCGTTGGTTGTGAAGAAATGGGGGCTGCTGTCATCAAGAACCTTGGATAACCTTCCTTCAGGCGACCTTGCTTATCAGTCGGGTTTGTAATCTGATTTTAATTGCCGGTCCTGTTTATCAGGGCCGGCTTTTTTTGGGTGAGTAGAAAAAGTTGGTACATATGACATTTGTATTGAATATATTTTGATCTGGGTTCTTCTTTCGGGCTTATTTTGCGTCATGTGGGGGCTTAAAATAAGTCTCTAGGCCGGTCGTGTAGATTCTGTACTTTCGCTATTTATCTGTATTGAAAGATTAAATTTGTTTGGCCCTCTTTGTGCAGTGTTTAAGCTAAATGAAAAATAAAGGAGGAATTTATGATTATAGCGATTAGTTCAAACAGCGCAAATATTGAGGAGCAGATGGAGCCTCGGTTTGGCAGGGCCACTGGATTTATTTTATATAATTCAGATACCGGAGATTCAGGATTTGTTGAAAATGTAGCAAACAGCGAACTTGCTCAGGGTGCAGGTATCCAAACAGCCCAGATGATGTCTGACCACAATGTCAATGTTGTCATATCCGGTAAGTTCGGGCCCAAAGCTCTTGCAGCTCTCGAAAAAGGCGGGATTGAGATGGTTGAGTCAACCGGTGGAACAGTGCGTGACGTTCTGGAGAGTTATCTGGGTAATTCTGACCGCAACATTGGAGATAGCGTTGGATTATCTAAGTACAGTCCGGACTCTCGCACTCCAGGATTGGGAACCGGTTGTAGAGCTATGGGAGGATCTGGAAGGGGGCTTGGTCGGGGTAATGGTCAGGGCTCCGGCAAAGGACAGGGCGCTGGCAGAGGAATGGGATCAGGCAGAGGTATGGGCGGTGGTCGAAGGTAGGTTGTAGTTGTGAGCTTGAAGTGTTCCATTGTTGTTAAGTGAGCGTCCCGGAAGAAGTCAGCTTTTAGTGAGCTAAAATTGCAATATTGAAAACTATAAGCTATCTCTATCAGATTGACTTGTATGAATATTTTTATATTTTAGAAACTACATGGGGAGATAGTATGCGAAAAAGGTTGAGAAAGAAAAAAAGGATTGGCGAATTTCAGGAGTTTGCCTTCCTAACCGGATGTCGTTTAGTAGATAATCTTGAAGAAGAAACAGTTGATTCTTTTATCGATACTTTTGTTGAGAAGGCTATCGAAGATAATGGATTAGCAGTTATGGGTGGTGGTAGTGGCAGGGAATTCGGATGGTCTGTTGTTACCGAGAGAAGTAGGGGAACAGTTTGCGAAGAGCAAAGAAGAATGGTTGAGAAATGGATGACTCAACGTTCTGAAGTTGAGGCGTATTATGTTTCCCCTTTGATTGACGCCTGGCACGGTGATTTTGATGGAGTATACGGGTGGGTTGAGAAATAGCTTTCCCGTAAATTCTCATTTTGAACTTTTGTCCTTTACAGTCTCAACATAAGAAAAGGACCTACAGCAATAATACTGTAAGTCCTTTGTATTTTATTTAAGTCTTGGAAGACTTGACCGGCGTTTGATATTTATGAACAGATTTACAGATCAATAAAATCGAGCTCCGGGATGTGTGAAATCTGCCCTGTTTTGAGCAGGTACTTGGCAAAAACTTTGAGCCCTTCAATTTCCTTTTCGCCCAGATCGTACACAAGTCCATCATAATATGAACGTGCTTCTTCCAGATTCAGCATACTTTTCTGAGCCGTGAGTTCAGACATCTGCTCAATGTTTTTCTGTCCCCATTCCTTGCCTTTGATAAGTGAGAGAACAGCTTTCTTTACATCACTGCGCTCGGCAACATCCCTTCTCACCAGCCAGATGCCGAAAATGAAAGGCAGTCCGGTCCAGCGCAGCCATTCTTCTCCAAGATCAAAAATATATGGATAATCTTCGTGTTTGCGCAGGTTGAGAGCTTCGTCTCCTATGCAGAGGATTGCTTCCGGTCTTTCGCCACTTTCAAGCTGCTCGGTAGCATTACCTGTCTCGTATGTAGGATTGAGCGGTATATACTCGGTAAGCAGAATTTTCAGGAGTGCGGCGGAGGTGTGAGTCTGTGCGCTGACCAGCACGTTGCATCCCTTGAGCTGCTCAAGAGGTTTGGTGCTGATCATGATCACGGACTGGACCGGGCCTCGGCTGCCGATTGCGAGGTCGGGAAGCAGCAGATACTGTTCCGCATGGCGCAGATATTCCACACATGAGTTGGATGAAATGTGCATGAGCCCTTCGGACATCATAGTGTTCAACTGTGCCGGAGGACCGTAAACAAAATCAAAGTCGTTTTTGATTATCCCTTCTTCCAATGGATGGTAAATGGGCAGCACGTTCAGGTACGAAATACGGCCTACCTTGACCTTATCCATTGTTGACCTCTGCAAGTGTGTAATCCATCAAACGTTGTCTGGGTACAAATCCCGCTTTTCTGATCAGGGTATGAATTTCCTGTTCGGAAAGCCTGAACTGGACCCCGGCGGCTTTGACCACGTTTTCTTCAATCATGGTTGAACCGAAGTCGTTGCCTCCGTAATAGAGTGCCATCTGTGAAATTTTGGGGCCCATTGTAACCCACGAGACCTGCAGGTTGTCGAAGTTATCGAGAACTATGCGTGAAACTGCCAGCATGCGCAGGTATTCAACACTGGTCATCTTGCGGGCGTTGGGAATGTTTGTGTTGTCGGGCTGGAATGTCCAGGGAATGAAAGCGGTGAAGCCACCGGTACGGTCCTGAACTTCACGCAGAGCAAACAGATGCTTAACTCTGTCCGCTACAGTCTCTTCGTGCCCGAACATCATGGTCGCGGTAGTGCGCAGTCCCAGATTGTGGGCGGTTTCCATCACATTCAGCCATTTCTCGGTGGAGCATTTCTTGGGCGCGATCCTGCTGCGGACTTCATCCACAAGAATTTCAGCACCGCCGCCGGGAATGGATGCCAGCCCTGCCTTGATAAGTCTTTTGAGAACTTCTTCTACTGAAATACCTTCCAGTTCGCTGAAATAGACTACTTCCGGCGGAGAAAAAGCATGAATGTGTACCGGATAATTCTCTTTGATAAAGGTCAGCATTTCCTCATAGAATGTGAGAGGAAGGTCCGGATTGTGACCGCCCTGCATCAGAATCTGGGTTCCGCCGAGATCAATTGTTTCCTGAATCTTTTGTCCCAGTTCTTCCCGACTGATAACAAAACCGCCTTCCTGCCCCGGAGCCTTGTAGAAAGCGCAGAAGCGGCAGCCGCATTCACAGATGTTGGAGTAGTTGATATTGCGGTCGATGACGTAGGTTACATTGGGCTCAGGGTGTTTTTTCATCCTGATGCCGTGGGCAAGATTCGCCAGATCAAAAAGGTCGGCCTTTTCAAGAAGAGTCAGGCCTTCATCAAAGTCAATGCGTTCCCCGGCTTCAACTTTTGCGCCGATCTCCATAACTTCAGCCGGACTGGTCGATAGGTTTGTCATAAATTTATCTTCCTCTGATTTTCCCAAAAGGCAACTATGGGAACGCAATCAGTTTAAAAGAGATTAAAATTTTCATAAGGATATGTCCCTTTATAAAGAGGAACGAATAGTTCGGAGAGCCGCAGCAGATTAAATCTCGTTGAAAGCCGCGTCTCGCTCAACCGGGGTGAAACCGCATCCTCTGATCATCTCTTCAAGTTCAGAGCGGGTCAGCGCCTGATCCGAAGATGCTCCGGCCATGTGTCCGATCTTTTCTTCCACCACGGTTCCATCGAAATCATCCGCGCCGAAATGCAGTGCAGCCTGTGCCTGCTTCACTCCGAGCATAACCCAGTAAGCTTTGATATGCGGGATGTTATCGAGCATCAGCCTGCTTACGGCTATTGTGCGCAGCTCATCGACTCCGGTCAGGGGCTGGTCAATTTTAAGCCTGCTGTTCTCGGTCAGAAAGGGCAGGGGAATGAAGCAGTTGAATCCGCCGGATTTATCCTGTTGGCGTCGCAGACGGTCAAGATGGTCAACACGGTGTTCGGCATCTTCAATGTGCCCGAAGAGCATGGTGCAGTTTGTGGTCAGCCCCAGTCCGTGCGCTTCTTCATGTATACGCAGCCAGTTGTCGTCATCAAGTTTTTTTGGGCATATTTTGTTGCGGATTTCGGCATCAAATATTTCAGCACCGCCGCCCGGCATCATTTCAACTCCAACATTCTTCAGGCGTTTCAGCACTTCAATGGAGCTGATGCCTTCCGTGTTGGCCAGATGGTCGATTTCTACGGCTGTGAAAGATTTTATTACTGCCTGTGGAAATTCAGACTTGATTTCGGCAAAAGTTTCTTCGAAGAACCCCAACGGGATATCATGATGGCAGCCGCCCACCACATGGATTTCACGTGGAGGAACCGGAGCATCCTTGAGCTTGGCAAGGATCTCTTCCCTGCCGAGCTGAAAGGAGCCTTCCTCTCCGTGCTCGCGCGCATAGGCACAGAACAGGCATCCGTTCACGCAGATATTTGTGTAGTTGATGTGGCGGTTGATGACGTAGAAAGTCTTATCCCCGTGCATTGAACGCCTTTTAATTGATGCCAGAGCGCCAAGGGCGTTCAGGTCGGGACAGTCATAAAGGGTCAGCCCGTCTTCAAGGGAAAGTCTTTCACCGGAAAGAACCTTGTCCAGGATGGAGCCGAGTCCCGCATTTTGAAAGTATTTTTTTGAGATCATATATTCACCTTTGTTAAGCAGTAGATAAAAGTCGGTTCCGGGCATGTCAATACTGGATTTCCGGCTCTTTAGGGTATAAAACTCTGTGCATGAGTAAAATACTGCAGATGGGCTATTCTCCATGCCCCAACGATACGTTTATTTTTCATGCCCTTGCCAGCGGAGCGGTTTCCGTAAATCCGTTCAGGCTCAATATCACTCTTGCGGATGTGGAAGAGCTTAATTCCATGGCCCGTTCCGGTAAAATGGATATCTGCAAGGTTTCGGTGCACGCCGCTGCGCATATAATGAATGACTATGTCCTTCTTCGTGCCGGTGGAGCAATGGGCCGTGGCGTGGGGCCTCTCCTGCTCACCGGGGAACCTTGCACCATAGAAGACCTTGATGGCAAGCGTATTGCCATTCCCGGACGCAACACCACGGCAAATCTCCTTTTCAGCCTCATGTGCCGTGAGTCCGGTATAAAGGTCGAACTTGTTGAAATGGTTTTTGATCAGGTCATGCCCGCTATCAGTGAAAACCGTGTGGATGCCGGAGTAGTTATTCACGAAGGACGTTTCACTTATCAGGATCAGGGCCTTAGTAAACTTGCTGATCTCGGCCAGTGGTGGGAGGATTTTTCCGGTCTGCCCATACCTCTCGGGTCCATTGCCATTAAGCGCTCACTGGGCAGCGAAACCGCAGCACTTATCAACGCGGCTATCCGTAAATCCCTCACGCTTTCGCACGTGGATGAAGAGGCGGCCTGGCCTTATATTAAAGAACATGCACAGGAAATGGATGATGCTGTGATCCGCGAACACATTAAAACCTTCGTTACCGATTACTCAATGGATGTCGGTATCGAAGGTGAACAGGCTGTTGCCCGGCTGCTTATGGAAGCTGCGAGGATGGATAATATTGAACTGCCTGATCTGAATATTTTTATTACCGAATAATCCTCATACGGTTTCGGATACTTCAACAATGCCGGGGGCGTTCTGCTCCCGGCTTTTTCTGTCCTGCGAAAGAATGACTCCACCCATCACAAGCCCGGCAGCAAGAAACTGCATAGGGGTGAAAGTCTCGCCAAGGATCAGCCAGCCAAGAAAAAGTGTGATCACCGGAATGAGGTTTACATATGCGGTTGTCTGGTTTGCCGGAAGCTTGCTCATACCGAAGTTGTAAAGGCCGTATGCTCCAAGAGTGATAAAAACTCCAAGATAAAGAATTGATCCGGCTGCCATGGGGTCGAAGACCGTGGGCAGGGTCGTGGTCGGCAGTGCCAGAAGAGGGAGATAGAAAATCGCGCCCATGAAGGCCTGAAAGGCGGTCAGGAACAGTGCCGTATAGTGAACTGTCATACGCTTCAGTACAGTCATGTATCCAACCGCACAGCACATGGCCATAAATTCCAGAAAATTTCCAAATGCGGGATCAGGGGCACTGTCAGTGGATTCGGAACAGAGCGACAGCCAGACACCGCCGATAACGGCAAGGGCAAATCCGGTTAGTGTTCTTTTGCTTAATCTTTCATTCAGTATAAAGCGTGATGAAACGGCCATCAGCAGGGGCAGGGTGGAAGTAATCATGCCAGCCTGTGCGGCAGATGTATGTATAAGGGCGTGACTTTCAAAGACAAAGTACATGCATGGCTCACAAAAAGCCATGAATGCCAGCCATTTGAAGTCGCCTTTGCGTATAGGCTGCTTCTTGAAATTGGGGATGAAGAAGAGAAAGCAGATAGAAGCCAGAATCATCCTGCCGAAAATAACAACGGTAGGATCATATACCGCCATGGCTATTTTGAGGGCGATGAAGGAACTGGCCCAAAGGGAAACGGCTACAAGCAGCGCAACAACGGCAATGTGTTTGGATTCAAGAAAGGACATAGGACTCTCGCAAAAACCGGTTTTCCGGGTTCTGGCACACCAGTGCACGGTTGATAAGAAGCACTATTTTCTATTGATGGAAGTTGTGCTGGCGCGGACCGGAAACTTTCATGCCTCTGATTTCTGCTTGAGAACTGACCATTCAGGCTGGCGGAGATTGGATTTGAGAAAGTTTAGTCCCGTGCGGAAATGAATAGAAGTTGTGATTTGCTTTGTCAACGGGGTGTTTACTTTGATAAATTGAAAAAATGGGCCCAAAAAACAGAAAACCCGGAAGTCTGAGACATTCCGGGTTCGGTGAGTGTATTGCTTTTCAGGACTATTTGGTCCAGGCGAGGAGGTTGAAAGGTGTATATTTATTGTCAGGGTTTTCAGCGTAGCGGCAACCGAGGTTGGAGTCATCACGTTTGTTGATGATATCACAGTCGGAACCTACGTAGTGGGGGCATTCGTTGTTGTTGCATACCACGATAACACCCCAGCCTGATTCGGGCGGTGCAACCCAGGGGGAAAGAGCTTCTCCGCAATGGGGGCAGTTCCTTTCTTCCAGTTCAACACCTTTATAAGTATAAGTCACGGTAACTCTCCTTGATGAAATCATTATTTATGAGCTGTGAATAATTTCACAACACCACTAAAATAAGCCTCTATCTGTGACAGTCAAGTCACTTTTCTTCAGATAGTTCACGCAGGGCCTTGAAAAGGGCGCGTGAAGACTTGGGCGGCTTGTTGTTCTGTTTTTCTTTTTTCGCATTGCGGGCCAACTGTGATAAGCGCTGGCGGTCAGCACCGGGATAAATCTCAAGCAGTTCATTGAGAGCGGACATGTCGCCTTCAATAAGGGCATCCCGCCATTTTTCAAGCTGGTGGAATTTCTTGTTGTCCGCCCTGTTTCCGGTTTCTATATCCTCAAGAAAGTCAACAAGCGGTTGCGGGTCAATATCGCGCATAAGCTTGCCTATGTACTGGGTCTTTCTGCGCTTGGCTTCATGGGAGCTTATGGACATCGCATCGAGAACTTCTTCAATGAAATAGTCCGGAAGTCCGCATTTCTTGACCAGTTCAGGACTGAGAGTCATCAGCTTTTCAGCCAGTTTCTGCAGTGCGGTCATATCCCGCTTTTTCTGCGAACGGCTGGGACCGTTGTACTCCTCTTCGTCATTATATAAATCTTCTACGTCATACATGGTCTTATTTCTATTTTAGGGGTTCGTTGTTTTGTTCGGGCACGCATCTTCCACTTTTTTTAAAGATAGCACAAGTGCGGATTATCTGCTGCGATTTGTTATCCAGACCCCGGAAATAGTCAAGGCTCCGCCGATGAGCAGGAACATGTCCACCTGTTCATCAAGTATCAGGGCTCCCATGATGATAGCAACAACCGGAACCAGGTTGATGAATATACCGGTCTTGGACGGGCCGATGACGCTTATGGCTTCGAAATACCAGCTGAATCCCAGACCGGTTCCGAGCAGCGCCAGATAGAGTACACAGCTGTAGTCGAGTAAAGATGCGTTCGCCATCTCCTGCGGAAGTCCGTGGTAAAGTGCCGGACCAAGAAGCATTAACGCACCGAACAGACAGGCCCAGTATACCGATTCCAGTGCGGTTATTTTTCTCAGTACGGGTTTTCCGCCGAGGGAATATGCTGCCCAGCTAAGTACACAACCCACAATGCAAAGGTCTCCGAAGCTGGCACCTTCTGTAATGATGGAAATAGGGTTTCCATGACCGATAATGGTGCTGACTCCGATCAGCGCGAGAAGAAATCCGGCCGCTTTACCCAGAGTAAATTTCTCCTTGAAAATCAAAGCGGACCCGAGAGCAATGAAAGTCGGTGTTGCGGCTATTATCAGTGCCGCCCGTCCAGCTGTAACCGTTTTGAGGCCGCTGAAGAAAAGGATGTTGTAGAGGAAAACTCCGGTCAGTCCCAGAAAAGCGAGAGGCAGTAGGTCACTTTTTTCGCAGCGGGGCATGTGTCCTGTCGTTCTGTATACCATGAAAAGCATGAAAACGGTGGCGAAGAGGAAGCGGAGAAAAGCAGCGGAATAAGGAGTGAGGTGTCCGGCGAGTATGCGTCCGGCAATCCATGTTCCGCCCCAGAAGATAACTGATCCTATAAGTTTAAAGTAGAGCAGGCTTTTGGAAGACATTTATGCGGCTTCTTTTCTTAGTATTTTTATAGTGTAGTCGGTTACTTTTTCAACTAGATCAAGACAGGTTTTCTCTTTTATCCCTTCTTCCTTGAATTTTGTTCGCCCTTTTTCAGTAGATAGATCACAGTCCGTCAACTGCAGGCAGTTAGTTGTTTTGTTACTGTCCATAAAATGGATGTTCAGTTCCTGGATTAGTCGATAGCAGATATCGTGTTCCTCTTCATGGTTGTTTCTTCCGTGGATGAGGCTGATGGCGAGGACTCCTCCCTGAAATGCGCCGCAGACGCTTCTGGTTCGGGCAATGCCAGAGCAGAAACCGGTAGCTATTGCAGGAATGGCAGGATTGTTAATATCAAGAGCCTCTGTAACGGCCATAAGTACACTCTCAGCGCACATGTAACCGTTATTGAAATAATGGCGTGCCTTTATGCCGTTCATGAAAATCCTCCGGGGAAACCCCATGAATAATGTTTCAGATAAAAATAAGACAGGACGGGATTATTGCGAATTTGCTCTTTTTGAAACGATAAAGTTTGTCTTAACCGGAAAAAGGAGCGTTTTGATTGTGTATTCCGAAGATTGTTCTCCGGGCTTGCTTTGTTCTGTGTTATTACATAATATACGAACTTAATTCGTCAAGTGTTACCTGACATCTAAATTGCTATCCGACATTTTGCAATGCATTAATCTGCATTTCCAGCTTCCGCACTTATATCTTCGGTATTTAACTTTCCGCTTCTATTGTTTTGTATGTAATACGCGGTGTAAATCTTTTGTGTTTTGCAAAAATGGATATTTTTGCTGAAGTTGTGACAATTTTGGTTGATTGCTTAATCAATTGATGTGCGAGTGATGGTGGATAAAAGTATGTTTAATAGTTTTAAATTCGGTTAAAACAGGGTATGTATAGAAAATAATTCTTTTACAAGGCTGTTTTGCTTAACTTTGTGCTTGTTATGCATGCTTGTTGTGTTGTTTTGACTTGACAAAACCTTTAAAATTGAATTTTATTCTTGAGAACAAATGGATAAGAGAAAGATTGACGAAACTGATCGTAGAATTCTGACAATACTTCAGAATAGTGGCAGGGTTTCCAACGCGGACATAGCCAGGAAAGTAGGAATGGCTCCCTCCGCGGTGCTTGAAAGAGTCCGTAAACTGGAACGAAAAGGTGTCTTGGTCGGTTATGAGGCCATTGTAGACCCCAAGGCAGTAGGCCGCTCCCTTACTGCTTTTATCTTTGTGAACGTGAACGAAGGTGTTGGGGCAACATCAACAGGCGCAGAACTTTCGAAAGTGCCTGGTGTTCTGGAAGTCCACTACTGTGCCGGTCGTGACAGTTATCTTATAAAGGTGCGCTGCGAGGACACAGACGGCCTGGCTATCATGCTTGGACAGATCGGGCGCATTGAAACTGTCCGTGATACCAATTCCACTATTGTTTTGAACACTATCAAGGAGTCGCGTGCAATTCCTCTTGAAGAGGAGAGTTTTGATTAAAAGCAGACTGTGAATATTCCCGTGGCCGGTATCGGATAAGATTCCTGATACAGGCCTCCCGGTCCGGACGTAGGGGTGGTTTTTGATCGGTCTGCAAAAAACTTTTTTGAAGAACCATTAAAAATCAAGGAGAGGCAGGTATGAATGTAGAAGTCTCCACCCTCGACACTCAGATTATCGAGCGCGGGAAACAGTTTTTCGACTCCATATCCGGCGAGGCACCCTCAGTTTTCAATAAGGGCTGGTGGACCGGAAAAGTAATGGACTGGGCAATGCAGAACGAGGACTTTAAGGTCCAGATGTTCCGTTTTGTTGACGTTCTGCCTTACCTCAATACCTCCGAATCCCTTTCAAGACATATTGAAGAATACTTCGCCGGTGACGATTGCAATATCCCTGATGTACTCAAATGGGGAGCCAGTAAAACCGGAATAGGAGGTGGCCTTGTAGCCAAGGTTCTCAATAAAACTATCCGGGCCAATATTGAAGGTATGGCCCGCCAGTTCATTATAGGCCAGCAGTCCAAAGAAGCTGTTAAAGGTATCAAGAAGCTGCGCAAGGACGGTTTTGCCTTTGTCCTTGATCTGCTTGGTGAAGCCACTGTTTCCGCTGAAGAAGCGGATGCCTACCGTGACGGATATCTTGAAGTCCTCAACGCAATCGAAAAGGAATACAAGAAGTGGGACGGTCTTGCCACCGGTGGTGATCTGGACTGGGGGCATGCTCCCAAGATCAATGTTGCTGTTAAGCCCTCGGCCTTTTACTCCCAGTCCAAACCTGTGGATCTTGAAGGAACCGTTGAAGGCATGATGGCCAACATCGAGCCTATCTATCAGAAAGTGATGAGCATGGGCGGTTTTATGTGTATTGATATGGAAGCTCTCAAATACAAGGAGCCTACCGTTGAAATGTACAAGAGGCTGCGCAAGAAATATTCTGATTACCCCCATCTCGGAATTGTTTTTCAGGCTTACCTCAAGAGTGTTGATGATGACGTTTCCGGTTTGATCGAGTGGGCGAAGGAAGAGAATCTTCCCATCTCCATCCGTCTGGTTAAGGGAGCCTACTGGGATTTCGAAACAGTAATCGCCAAGCAGAATGACTGGCCTGTTCCCGTATATACCCGTAAGCCTGAATCGGATATGGCTTTTGAACGTGTCTCCAAGATGATTCTTGAAAACCACGATATCTGCCACTATGCCTGTGCTTCCCACAACATCCGCTCAATCTCCGCTGTAATGGAAATGGCCAACGCCCTGAATGTTCCTGACGAGAAGTATGAATTTCAGGTTCTCTACGGTATGGCTGAGCCGGTGCGTAAAGGCCTCAAAAATGTTGCCAAACGTGTACGTCTCTACTGCCCCTACGGTGATCTTATTCCCGGTATGGCTTACCTTGTCCGCAGGCTGCTGGAAAACACTGCGAACGAGTCATTCCTTAAACAGACCTTTGCTGATGAGGCTGACGTCGACATTCTGCTTGAGAATCCGGAAAAGACCCTTGAGCGTGAGCTTGCCGCGAAACCTCCTAAAAAGGCTCCCGAACCTGCTGAAGGTGAGCTGCCCAGATTCATCAACTTTGCTCCATCTGATTTTACCATCAGAGAAGAAAGGGAGGCTTTTCCAAAAGCTATTGAAAAGATTCGCAGTAATTTCGGGCAGCGCTATCCTCTCTATATCGGCGGTAAGGATGTAACCACCGATGATACTCTCGACACCTACAATCCCGCTGATACTTCCGAGATAGTCGGTTCAGTCTGCCAGGCCGGCGTGGCAGAAGTTGATAATGCCGTTGCCGTGGCTAAAGAGGCCTACCTGGACTGGCGGAATGTTTCTCCCCGCGAGCGGGCGGAATATCTTCTCAAGGCCGCGCACTACTGCAAAGAGAATGTCTATGACCTTGCGGCGTTGCAGGTTCTCGAGGTCGGCAAGCAGTGGGATCAGGCTCAGGCTGACGTGGGCGAGGCAATTGACTTCATGGAATACTACGCCCGTGAAATGATCCGCCTTGGCGAGCCCAGAAGAATGGGTAAGGCTCCCGGTGAATTTTCCCAGTATTTTTATCAGGGCAAGGGTGTCGCGGCGGTTATCGCTCCGTGGAACTTTCCTTTTGCCATCAGTGTGGGCATGGTTTCTGCGGCAATTGTTTCAGGATGCCCGGTTGTCTACAAGCCTGCCGGAATCTCCTCTGCCATCGGTCACGGACTGGTCGATATGTTCAAAGCCGCCGGACTTCCCGATGGTGTCTTCAACTATATTCCCGGCCGCGGTTCAGTGATGGGCGACCATCTTGTCGATCATCCGGATATTTCCGTGATTGCTTTCACCGGCTCCATGGAAGTTGGCCTGCGTATTCAGGAACGAGCCGCCAAGGTCCATCCCGGACAGGAGCAGTGCAAGAAGGTTATCGCTGAAATGGGCGGCAAGAATGCCATCATCATCGATGATGACGCTGATCTTGATGAAGCTGTGCTGGGTGTTCTTTATGCCGCTTTCGGTTTTCAGGGGCAGAAGTGCTCCGCATGTTCACGGGTGATTGTTCTCGACCCGATTTATGACCGTTTTATCCACCGCCTCAAGGAAGCGGCACAGTCCGTGAAACTCGGCCCCGCTGAGAACCCGGCCAACTATATGGGCCCGGTTGTGGATAAATCAGCCCAGAAGAATGTTCTTGAATACTGCAAAGTAGCGGAGTCTGAAGGGCAGGTCGTGGTTAAGCGTGAAGTGCCCGCCGAGTTACGGGAGAAAGGTTGTTATGCTCCCATGCTTATCGTTGAGGGAATTAAAAAGGATCACCGCATCGCCCAGGAAGAGGTCTTCGGCCCTGTCCTTTCAGTGATGCGCGCCAAGGACTTTGACGAAGCGATCGATATTGCCAACTCCACGAAGTTTGCACTTACCGGAGCGGTCTATTCCAGAAGTCCTAAACATCTTGAGCTTGCTTCCCGCGAATTCCGTGTTGGTAACCTCTACCTGAACAAGCCCAGTGTAGGTGCTCTGGTTGAAAGGCATGCTTTTGGTGGGTTCAAAATGTCCGGAGTCGGCTCCAAGTCAGGTGGCCCCGATTACCTGCTGCAGTTCATGGACCCGAGACTGGTCTGCGAAAACACTATGCGTCGCGGATTTGCTCCCATCGCTGAAGATGACGACTGGATTGCATAGTATAATTGATCCCGTAGGCTGAGCCTGATGGAAAATACGGCTACAGAGTCCGGCCCGTTAATGCCGGTAAAATGTTCATTGCAGGATTTACAGCAGTAACTCAGACAGCCCGCAGCATTAAAGATGCTGCGGGCTGCTTTTTTGGTAAGCATCAATTTGCGGGGTTAATAGCAATCCCATTAGGTATGTGTCCGAAAGTTATGTGTTGAGTGTTGATCCATAACCTGTTGGCCCACAGATTTCCTGCCTCATTTTTGACTGACGAGATCTTGCAGATTTTATCACAAATGTGGTGATCAGAGGGGACTGTATATATAAATACTTCCCATTCATGGTGTGTCCTGTTAAATCAGTGGGATGAACACAGAAGATATGGATGGGAAATAAATGGCGACTGGTTCGGTGCAAATCTCCCGGTCGGGACAGGGGCTGAAACTTACCGGACATCTCGATGCTGAAGGTGCGGGAGATGTTTGGGATCAGGCTCGTTCGGCTGTCTCTGGAGGAGTGCGCGAAGTGGACTGCTCCGGACTTACTTATCTTGACGGAGGCGGAGCTTCTCTCTTCATGATGATGCAGGTGCTTTCTCGGGAGAATGGCAGAGAACTGACCGTAAAAGGCTTGAAGCCGGAACTGGGAAAATTTCTTGATCTGTTTGACGTGGATAAATCAGCTCCCCCTGTCGACAAAAAGAAGGGGCAGGGCGGATTAAAAGGGTGGATTACATCTGTAGGTGTATCCGGTCAGGCTGTGGCTGCTGATATGCGGGCACAGATAGAGTTTACAGGTAACTGTGTACTTGCTGCTCTTGATACCGCCACCATGCGCAACAGGCTGCGCTGGCCTGATTTCTGGCTTACATGTGAAAAGGTGGGCGTCGACGGACTGCCCATAATCCTGCTGATCGGTTTTCTCATGGGCCTGATCATGTCCTTCCAGTCCGCTGTTTCTCTTATGCGTTTCGGAGCCGAAATTTTTGTTCCCAATATGCTTGGTCTGGTGATGTTTCGAGAGCTTGGGCCGATGGTAACGGCTATCCTGCTTGCAGGCCGAACCGGTTCCGCCTTTGCCGCTGAAATAGGGACCATGAAGGTGAACGAGGAACTGGATGCCCTGAATACAATGGGGCTTAATCCGGTCAATTTTCTTGTACTGCCAAGGGTACTCGCTACTGTGTTCGTCACTCCGCTGCTCACACTTTTTTTTAATTTCATGTCTCTCGTCGGTGGAGCGCTGGTCATGCTTTCTATGGGTTACCCTCTTGCCACTTACTGCAGCCGCGTTTTTCAGAATGTGCAGTGGGTGGATTTCAGCGGCGGTATGTTCAAGGCGGTTATTTTCAGTTTTCTGGTGGCCGGGATCGGCTGTCAGCGGGGGCTGGTAACCAGATCCGGTGCAAGCGCTGTCGGTGATTCAACTACGAGTGCCGTGGTAAGCGGCATAATCCTCATTGCTGTTTTTGACGGTATTTTTGCCGTGATATTTTTTCTGGCGGGAATATGAGCGTGCATGAAAACGGCAAAAGCATAATAAACGTCAGCAACCTGACCTGCGCTTACGGAGAAACATTTGTCATTGACGATATAAGTTTTGATGTGCGTAAAGGGGAAATCTTCATAATCCTCGGCGGTTCCGGATGTGGTAAAAGTACCGTTTTGAAACACATGATCGGCCTTTATCCTCCGGCCACAGGCGAGATACTGATTGATGGTGACGATATCGGGTCCGCATGGGGAGACAAAAGACTGGAGATTCTGCAGCGCATCGGGGTTATGTACCAGATGGGAGCTCTTTTCGGTTCCATGACCCTGCTGGAAAATGTGCGCCTGCCATTAGAGGAATTTACTTCCATGCCCCGTGAGGCCATGGACTATACCGCTAGAATGAAGCTTTCACTGGTGGGGCTTGAGTCATCTGCCGACAAGATGCCGTCAGAGCTTTCCGGCGGGATGCTTAAGCGGGGTGCAATTGCGAGGGCTATGGCTCTGGACCCGAAAATACTGTTTCTTGATGAACCCTCGGCCGGGCTTGACCCGGTGACTTCCGCCGAGCTTGATGAGCTTATACGCAGCTTGTCACGTTCTCTGGGAGTTACCTTCGTTATCGTCACCCATGAACTGCAATCCATTTTTTCCATTGCCGACCGGGTAATCATGCTTGATAAGAGTACCAAAGGAATCATTGCCGAAGGTGATCCGAGGGAACTTCGGGATAACTCCGATCATCCGATTGTACGCAGTTTTTTTCTGCGTGAGCCCCAATCCGGAAGTGAAAAAGATTTATCCATGAAAAATAATATGGATACGGTGAATATATGAGTCGCAAAACCAATCCGTTCCGAGTGGGACTGTTCATAATTACAGGTACAATGCTGTTGGTTTCAATCCTTGCAGTGTTGGGTGCTGGAAAGATTTTTGAGAATTCCATCAAATTGGAAACATACCTGAATGAGTCCGTGAACGGGCTTGAGGTGGGGTCGCCAATCAAGTTCCGTGGTGTGAAAATCGGTTCAGTCACTGAGATCGGTTTTGTGATGGATCACTATGTACCTATCGGGGAAACTGAACTTCGTTATGTATATGTGCTTGGGGATCTCAATCACGAAATGTTTAAACCTAAAGAACATTCGGAGATCGCCCGCTATCTGGACCGTGAGGTGCAAAGGGGGCTCAGGGCCCGTCCGGTTTCACTGGGACTTACCGGACAGCTTTTTCTGGAAATTGATTACGTTGATCCCGCGAAGAATCCGCCGCCTGAGATCAACTGGAAACCCAAGCATCTGTATGTTCCGTCTGCGCCGTCCATCCTGAGCAGGGTTGAAGGTGCTGTTGCTTCCATCAGCGAAACTCTGGAAGACATCAATAAAGCCAACATTGCCGATGCTATTGGTGATGTCAGGGCTGTGGCACAAAGCATGGAAAAATTCCTTGCAAATTCGGATACGGGAGAAATCAGTAAAAGGCTGACCGGAACCCTGACCGAGGCTGAAAAGTTCATGGCCCGGCTGAATCAGCTGCTGGCTGCGCCGGAAGTAGATACTCTAATGCCGGATGTGGCTGCCTCCGCCCGTAACATGCGTAAAGTAATGGAGAACTCTTCAGGTGATATAATTGCCGCCATGCGGGATATCCGCATTGCTTCCGCCAGTGCGAAAAATGTGACCGGCGGGGTTGAGAAATATATCAGCAGCAATCAGACCAAAGTAACTATGGCCAACCTGTCTAAGACACTTGATAACATAAGTGAGGCTTCTGACAGGATCAAGGGGGCAGCGGTCCGTTTTGAAAGTGCACTGTCACGGGTGAACATGACCGTGGCTGGGCAGCAGGGCAACATTGAAGCGATTCTGGATAACGTCCGCAGGCTGGTGGAAAACCTTCGTGAACTCAGCAGTGAAGCCAGGCAATATCCTTCAGGTGTCCTGTTCGGTGATCCACCCAAGAAAGGGCAGGTGAAATAATGGAGATGAAAATGCGATATATTTTTAAGGCAGAGTCTTTGAAGAGTCCGATTTTTCTGATAGTTCTTCTGGTTGCCGGAATTCTATCAGCCGGATGCGTCAAGCTTGACCGTCCTTCTCTTGACCGTAAGTATTTCACTCTTGATATCGAGCGGAGCAGCATACCTGTTGCGAAAATCAAGTCCGGTAAGAATCTCGTTGTCCGCAGGGTGAAGGTTTCACCCCGTTACGAGGACCGCGATCTGGTATATAAAACCGGCAAGAACATGTTTGAGTCCGATTACTACAACTCATTCTTTATTCCGCCTGCTGCACTAATTACACAGGAACTGCGGGGCTGGATGACGGATTCAAGGCTTTTCAGGAATGTTCTAGGCCCGGAAAGTATGGGAACCGGAGAATATCTGCTTGAAGGAGTGGTTAATTCCATTTACGGGGATTATTCAGGTGACCAGCCAAAGGCCGTGTTGAATATGCAATTCTTCCTTCTGGACAACAGCAGTCCTGATATGCCGATAATCTATTCACGTGATTTCAGTCGTGAAATTTCAGTTGACGGGACTGGGGCCGGTGATCTGATTGCGGCTATGAATTCGGGAGTTGAAGCTGTCTTCATGGATCTTGAAAAGGATCTGGCGAGAATTGTCGAGGCTAACGGAAAATAGAATCAGGGCTCAAAGAATAAATTGAATTCTGAGAAGTGGGTGAAAGCATGGGGGAGAGGCTCGCTTGATGATGCTTTATTTGAAGCTGAACGTGTTTCTCTTTAAACGGCGGCCTGCTTGATGGTTCACTAGCATAGCGTCAGGAATAAGAGCTTCTTCTGTTTTATCAGAAGGGCGTATCCGGTCAGTTGAGAATTATCAGTTTGAATTCTTTCAGGAAATTTCATGTTTTGCGGTGAACACTCTAGGGAAATGTGTTGAGGCCCGGTTCAGATAAAGCAGCTGTCTCCGGTTTCACAGGAAAAGTAGACTTTGTTTTTGCCCCGTATCTTGGACTTGTACATATTGTCGTCAGCCCGCTTGAGAACGGATTCCAGCTCTTCGCCGGGAAGATATTGGGCAACACCGATGCTCATGGTTTTCTTTACCGGGTCGTTTCCTTTTGGGTAGTATTTCTCAGCGGAAACAGCCTGCCTGATCTTTTCTGCCATTTTTAAAGCCTTTGAAGCGTCAGCACCGGGCAGGATAATCAAAAATTCCTCACCGCCATACCTGAAAGCCATGTCCGTGTAATCGATTGTTTCCCTTATGATAGAGCCGACACGGCTGAGCACAACGTCACCTGCAGCGTGCCCGTAGTTGTCATTGTACATCTTGAAATCATCCAGATCCATGAGGATGAAGCTGAGGTCTCTTGTGCCGTCTTTGCTGTATCTGACTTCTCGTTCTGCAACTTCGACCATATGTCTACGATTGTACAGCCCGGTCAATTGGTCGGTAATGCTCAGATTTTTGAATCGCTCTTCACTCTCTCGCAGTTTCTCTTCAGCTTTTTTTCTCTCTGCGATTTCTTTTTCAAGTTCCAGATTCTTTATGTCCAGTTCATGAAGCAGCATTGCCAGTTGAGCAGCATTGTCTTCCTGCAGCTCCTTGGCTTCCATAAGCTCTTCTATGAGTTCCTCACGGCGCATTTCATGCTCGCGCTCGCTGGTCATATCATTAAAGATACAGATGCAGCTTCCCGGGACAGAGCTGTTATCAATACTTGTGGAGACGCTTAAATCTACGAAGCGGTATTCCTGATGTTTGTCTAAAATCGGTATGCTGAGATTTGAGCGGGTGTCTGGATTGCAGACCAGGCTTTTAAAGTATTCCTGTCCTTCGTGGTCATTTTCAGGGACAAGAATTTTGTAGATGGGCGAACCTTTAGTCTCGGCGCTTGAGTAGCCCGTGATTTCTTTAAAAGCCGAGTTGGTAAAAATCGCCTGGCCGTACTCATCCAGCACGGCTATTGCGGAAGCCGCGTTATCAAAGAGTTGCTTGAACCTGGTCTGGCCGCACTCCGGGCATTTTTCTTCGACTTTAAGTCGCAGGTCTTCATATGCTTTCTTGAGTCTGTTGTACTCTTCAAGCATACTTTCAGTATCAGGAAAACTGTTCACTACTCCCCTCCGGTGATTAATCCCCCCAATATATGCGAGGGTCATCCTACGCTGATTATGCAACTAATCAAGTGTTTTTTTACGCGAAGGTTACATTCAGGAGCGTCATGTTGCATTCTGGTTAACTGTTGATGCGCAGGTGTAATGATTAACTTGCACTTTTTGCGTTTTTAGACAAGTATTACTCCGCACTTTCATTGAGTGTGATTATATTGAATACAAGCAGGGATTAAAAAATAAAATGATTACAACAAAGCTCTTACTTTCTCCGGTTATTTGTGCACTTATCGGCTGGTTTACAAACTTTCTGGCAGTGAAGATGCTTTTCCATCCTCACAAACCAATAAAGATCGGCCCCTTTACAATTCAGGGGATCTTTCCAAAGCGTCAGAAAGAACTGGCTCTTCGGCTTGGAGAGATGATTGAAAGGGAACTGATTTCACACACTGATATCAAAAATGTAATTCATGATCCGGATTTTATCGACAAGCATAAGGATGTTGTTCTTGAATATCTGGATGTGTTTTTTCGCGAGAAACTGACTTCTCTGCATCCTATGGTCGGCATGTTTCTCAACGATGAAACCATGAAGACCGTCAAGGGAATGCTTTCCAAAGAGCTAGATGAAATGCTTCCCAGGCTCATTGAAACGACTTCCGCACAGTTGGAATGCAAGCTTGATTTCAAATGTATTGTTCAGGATAAAGTGGAATGTTTTTCTATGGAGCAGTTGGAGTCAATACTTTTTTCTATTATGAAGAAAGAGTTTAAATTTATTGAAGTAATTGGCGGAATACTCGGTTTCATTATCGGATTAATACAGGTAGTGGTCTTTATGTTATAAAATTAATCTATATAAAGAATTGTAAATTCCTTCTACGTAGTTGTATATACGTAGAAGGAATTTTTTTTAGGGGGTCAAAACACACAGCTTCAGTCAAGGAGTTAGTGGTGAATAGACTGTTTTTTATTGTTATACTTTGTTTCTCGGTGTTCTTTACCGGGTGTGCAAAAATGTCTGGTCCTTACTATTTGAATAATCAGAAATACAAAGAAGGGATCAAGGCTTTAAATGAAGAGTTGCAAAGTAACCCGGAAGATGCAGACGCTGCATATTATGTAGGACGTTACTATTTAGCTCTTAAGAAACCGAAAAAAGCACTTCCTTACACAACGAAATCAGCTGAATTTGCTCCTGATAATAGCGAATACCTGTTCTGGGTAGGAGTTAACTACTGGGCATTAAAACAGTTCGATAAAGAGCGTGCTTCCTACCGGAAGGTTCTTAAATTAGATCCTGACCACATCTCAGCCAATCTTTACCTTGCGCACAGTTATCTTGATTCTGGAAAACTTCCTGAAGCATTGGTCCTTTACGATAAAGTAATCAAACTGGATGAATACAACCCTGAAGCACTTTATAACCGTGCTGATATTCTAGATAGACAGGGTAAGACACAAGAGGCGGTTAAAGCCTTGAAAAAGTTTCTTGAGTATTACCCAGACGGTTCTTTGGCTATGAGGGCTACGCAAAAGCTTAATATGCTAGGTGATTTTACTTATCGTAATTTTATATTTGGCACGCGTAATGTTACTTTGAAGTCAATTAAATTCAAACCAGGAAAAGTTGACTCTGATTTGGAAAGCAAGAGTTCCTTACATGTTATCGCGGCGATGATGGAAGAGAACAAAAAACTCAAATTTCACATCGTAGCCTACGTGAACGGTGATGATAATCTTGCAAAGGAAAGGGCTAAGGCCGTGCGTGATTATATCCTTGGTGGGCATCCTGATTTTGACCCAGCGAGAATGCCGGTCAGTTGGTTCGGTGTTGCTGAGGAAATTATTCGAGATGGAAAGACTTACAGGCTGGACGAATCCATACAGTTTATTACTGTAGTAAACTAGGGGAGGGAGGAGTCTATGAAAAAGTTTATTGAAAAAGTTGTTTGTTTGTCTGTTGCCATTCTTATTTGTCTGGCAATGATTGTGCCTGTCTCCTTTGCACAGGATGTTGTGTCTCCAACTGATCCTGCGACCGATCCTGCGACCGATCCTGCGACCGATCCTGCGACTGATCCGACAGCGGAAGAACCTGAAGCGCCTTCATTTGCAAATCCGGCACAGGCAGCAAAAGCTGAAGCCCTTGCTGCTGCTGATGCTGAAGCCAAAGCAGATGCTTTTGGCGATGCTATTGCAGAAGCAGAAGCAGAGGTAGCTGGTGCACAAGCCGAACTTGATAATGCACAAGAGAATCTTGATGCTGCAGTCGTTGATGCCGGAGCAGCCAATGATGCGGTTGCTGAAGCCAATGAAGCTGTGGAAACAGCCAACGCTGATATTGCAGCCGCTAATGAAGCTATTGATGCTGCTAATGAAGCTGAAGACCCTGACGCTCTTGCCGCAGCTGAAGCTGACCTTGCCGCAGCAACATCCGCTTTGGATACTGCAACAAATGATTTAGAAGCAGCTGAAACCGATCTTGCCGCAGCCAATGATAGTCTTGCAACTGCCGAGGCTGGACTTGAGACTGCTCGCGGAGATTTTGAAGCCGCAAAATCTGCAGCAGATGAAACCTTATCCGCTGCTGCCGCAGTTGATACCGGATCAATTGCTTCAATGCGTGATCAGGGTATGGGCTGGGGTGAAATTGCACATGAATTGGGCGTACATCCAAGTACTCTAGGCCTTGGTCACCAGAAGCAGGCACAAGCACGAGAAGTTGCTGCCACTTCTACCGCTACTTCTAAAAGCACTGGCAGTGCCAACCAGTACGGTCGGGCCACATCTCGTAATACCAAGTCAGGTGTTTCTAAGACCCCCGGTGTTTCCGGGGGGAAAGGCGAGAAGTCTATCGGTTTGAGTCGTGCGTCTGAGAAGGCTCAAAGTGGTGGTAAAGGCTCTCAGTCATCCAAGGACAGTAGTGCCTCTGGTGGCAGAGGAAATTCAGGCCGTGAGGGAGCAGGAAGTTCTGGAAGCAGTGTCGGTGCCAGTGGCGGTGGCTCCGGTAAGTCCAACGCAGCCAGCACCAGCGGCGGCAGGGGTAATTCCAATGCCGGAGGAAACGGTAAGGGCAAGGGCGGTGGAAAAGGTAATAACAAGTAACTAATTCTTCATAAATATAATAATAAATAAGACCGCAATATCGAAAGATATTGCGGTCTTATATTTTATTAACTGACCTCGCAGCCCAATTTCAGTGAAACCTTATTCAAAGTTCCTTTGAACTCTCAGAGATTATTCGAATGTGTTACCCGGCACAGGTTTCCAGAAACATCTTATGTCTTTCTGCATAAGGGGGATACTTGAAGAAAGCGGAACCTGAAACAAGCACATCAGCGCCAGCTTCAACTAGCTCACGGCAGTTCTCCATGGTAACTCCGCCATCAAGCTGAATCAGGGTTTCTGCGCCCATTTCATCAATCATGGCACGAAGATCCCGCACTTTCTGAGTGCAGAAAGGAATATATTTCTGTCCGCCGAAGCCCGGGTTAACAGACATAATCAGAACCATGTGCAGTTGCGGGATCAGATATTTTATTGATTCCAGCGGAGTGGCCGGGTTCAGAGCTACAGCGGGCTTAACTCCCTTTTCGGCAATTGCAGCAACAGCGCGTTCCAGATGTACCGTGGATTCTGCGTGAATGCAGAGCAGGTCCGCTCCGGCATCACAGAATTCATCAATGTAACGTTCCGGCTGCTCAATCATGAGGTGACAGTCGAAGAACAGGTTGCACTCTTTGCGCATGGACTTGATAACCGGAGGCCCGAAAGTGATGTTGGGGACGAATTTACCATCCATTACATCCAGATGGACCCACTTGAGTCCTGCTTCCTCAAGTGCTTTCAGTTCATCGGCAAGGCGGCTGAAGTCACAGGAAAGGAGTGACGGGGAAATTATGGTTTCCTTGGCTGCCATTATTTTTTCTCCTTGTCGCCGGTCATGGCAAAATCAACTTTGATTTTGAACATTTTGGTGGCGGGCAGATAAAGTATCTTGATTCCGGTTTTCTCGGTCATTTCTTCAAGGGTGGCTTTAACGGTTTCCTTGTCAGGGCCGATGAAAGTGAACCAGATATTGAAATCGTTTTCGCGAAGATAGTTATGAGTCACTCCGCTGTAGCTGTTCACAACTTCAACAAAGCTGTCGATCTGTTCCTCGGGAACCTTAGCGGCGCAGAGGGTTGAATGCCAGCCCAGTTCACGGGAACCGAAGTTTGCTCCAAGACGGCGGATGACACCGCTTTCACGAAGCGCGTTGACCCGGGAGAGAGCATCCTCTTCAGTTACACCAACCTGCTTTCCGATTTCATCGTAAGGACGGGAAGCAATAGGGAAACCTGACTGGATTATGTCGAGTATCTGTTTATCTACTGCGTCCATTTAACTATCCTTCCTGGGCTTTTTCTTGGGTTCGTAGGAACAGAGTGGCTCCGGTCCGAGGTAGTTGTCTTCCATGGTCTGGGCTCGGGCACGGCAGCCGCCACAGACCTTTTCGTATTCACAGTGACCGCATTTGCCGTCATAGGTCTCGGCGTTGCGCAGGTTCAGGAACTGAGGGGATTTTGCCCAGATTTCAGGGAAAGGAATCTCCCGTACGTTTCCGCAGTCGAGCTCAAGGTATCCGCAGGGCTGGACCTGTCCTCTGTGAGAGATGAAGCAGAAACCGACACCGCCGAGGCATCCTCTGCTTACAGCGTCAAGACCGAAGTTCTCGAAGTTGACCGGGATACCGTCCTCCTTGGCCCGCTGGCGCAGGATGCGGTGATAGTGGGGTGCACAGGTCGCCTTAAGCTGCATGTCGGTGGTTTTCTGGAAGTCATAGAACCAGTTGAGGACTTCTTCATACTCATCAGCTGAGATTACTTCCGCGCCGAGTTCGGACGCGCGCCCGGTGGGCACGAGCAGGAAGATATGCCATGCTGATGCACCCAGTTCTTTGGCAAGGTGGAAAATGTCCTTGAACATATGCAGGTTGTTGCGGGTAACGGTGGTGTTGATCTGGAATTCGATTCCGGCATCTTTCAGGTACTGGATACCCTGCATTGCCTTGTCGAATGCTCCGATTTCTCCACGGAATTCATCGTGATATTTCGCTTCCCGTGCATCAATAGAGATGGAGCAGCGCTGGATGCCTACTTCCTTGAGCTTCACGGAATTCTCTGCAGTGAGCAGGGTTCCGTTCGGAGCCATCACGCAGCGCAGCCCTTTGTCATTGGCATATGAAACCAGTTCGAAAACATCATGGCGCAGCAGCGGTTCACCGCCGGTGAAGATGATGATCGGATCACCGGTTTGGGGAAAGGTATCGATAAGGGCTTTTGCTTCCTCGGTGGAAAGTTCTCCCGGATAAGGTTCGGGATGGGCTTCCGCCCTGCAGTGCTTGCAGGCGAGGTTGCAGGAACGGGTAATCTCCCATGCTATCAGACGCAGCGGCGGGGAGCCGTCAGCATTTTTCTGGGGAATGGGATGAACACCCGGGTGTCCACCGGGATGACCGCCACCGGGATGACCGGGCTTGCCGCCGGGGTGTCCGCCGGGATGTGATATTTTTTGTTCACTCATATTATTTCTCTTTCAAGCGTTTGAGTACGTCTTCAGTGAAGTAGGTCAGGATCAGGTCCGCTCCGGCCCTTTTGAATCCGATGAGGGATTCCCAGACCACGGATTCTTCATCCACCCAGCCGTTAAGCGCAGCGGCCTTGATCATGGAGTACTCACCGCTGACCTGATACGCGGCAACAGGAAGATCGAAATTGTCGCGGGTCTGGCGGATAATGTCCATATAAGGTCCGGCAGGTTTTACCATAAGGATGTCCGCGCCCTCGATTACGTCAGCTGCTGCTTCGCGCAGTCCTTCCCGGGCGTTGGCGGGGTCCATCTGGTAGGTCTTGCGGTCACCGAACTGGGGTGCGCCTTCCGCGGCTTCGCGGAAAGGTCCGTAGTAAGCGGATGCGTATTTAACAGAGTAGGACATGAGGGGCAGGTTTTCAAAGCCGTTTTCATCCAGTATTTCGCGGATGGCAGCGACTCGCCCGTCCATCATGTCAGAGGGGGCAACCATGTCCGCACCTGCTTTGGCGTGAGAGAGGGCAGTTTTTGCCAGCAGGTCCAGTGTTGCATCATTGAGGATTTCATCGCCCTTAACCAGTCCGCAGTGTCCGTGGGAAGTAAATTCGCACAGGCAGACGTCAGTTGCGACCAGCAGTTCGGGCCAGCGTTTTTTCAGCATGCGCACGGCCTGCTGAACAATGCCGTTATCATCATATGCCTGAGTTCCGGCGGGGTCCTTTTCAGCGGGAATGCCGAAGAGGATCAGGCTTTTCAGGCCGTTTGCAATTGCTTCCTCAACTTTGAGCTCCAGCTGTTTCAGGCTGAGCTGAAACTGGCCGGGCATGGAGGAAACTTCTTTCTTGAAATTTTCATCGTCTGTTTCGTAGACGAAGTAGGGCATCATCAGATCATTGGCGGAAAGAGTGGTCTCGCGCACCAGATCACGAATTACCGGGGTACGTCTCAGTCTGCGTCCCCTATGGAAGTCAAATACCATCTTTAGACCTTCCTTTTGCCTTCGGCTAGCCTACCGGCGGTCCCTCCGGGGGCCTCTCCGAGGGCCAAAGAAACTTTTAAAAAAGTTTCTCTGGACTCTTCAAAAACTTTTAGTAGGGCTTCGCCGGGTAGTTTTATAAAATTAGTCAGAACGATTTTGTCTGCGGTTAGAATTATATGCGGTTGTGTCCCGCAGTCTGTTCATTCAATCCCTAAAATTAAAATCCTTAGGGATTCCAAAGGGGATTATCCACTTTGGACGCCGGAGGCGAAATCTTTCATAACAAAAGCGCGCAGCGCATCAAAATTCCAGCCCCGCAGGGCCGCCGGAGGCCATATTGGCAAAACATCCGGCTATAGACAACAAATCCCGGCGTGCTTCGTGGAAGCCCGCCGGGATTTGGAATATTTATCGTCGACAGGACGACTGCTTTGAGTATCGTTTCAAAACAGTGACCCTAGTCTTTTTTGATTTCCTCATCGGTGAGGTAACATGCCGGGTCCTGAGCCCAGATGTCATCGTAGTACGCTTCCGCGCGGGCACGGAAGTTACCGCCACAGATGTTGAGGTAACGGCATTCTGCGCAGCGACCGCCGACATGCTGTTTTTTGTCCTTGAGCTTGTGCAGGAGTTCGATGTTTTCGTCAGTCCAGATTTCAGAGAAAGGACGTTCCAGAACATTACCGAAGGTATGGTTGCGCCAGAACTGGTCAGCGTGAACCTGACCGTCCCAGGAGATACAGCCGATTCCGCGGCCGGAGTTGTTGCCTTCGTTGAACTGCAGCAGTTCAAGCACTTCTTTGGCGCGCTCGGGGTCTTCCTTGAGCAGGCGCTGGTATACATAAACACCGTCAGCGTGGTTATCCACGGTGAGGATTTCCTTGGGCATGCCAGCATCGTAGAGAGCTTTGGTCTCGTCCATGATCAGGTCGAGAAGCTGACGGGTTTCCGCATGGGTCAGGTCTTCCTTGATGAGCTCTGAGCCGCGTCCGGAATATACGAGATGGTAGAAACATGCTCTGGGAACTTCAAGGTCGCGCAGTACCTGAAAGATTGAGGGTACTTCAGTCCAGTTGCGCTTGTTGATAGTGAAACGCAGACCTACTTTGAGACCCTCGGCCTTACAGTTTTCAACGCCTTGCAGGGCTTTCTTGTATGAACCGGAAATACCGCGGAATTTATCGTGGGTCTCTTCGGTTCCATCGAGAGAAATTCCAACATAGGAGAGGCCGACGTCTTTGAGTTCGCGGGCTTTTTCCTTGGTGATGAGAGTTCCGTTGGTGGAGATAACTGCGCGCATGCCTTTGCTGGTTGCGTATTTGGCAAGCTCTACAAGATCCTTGCGAACAAGTGGTTCACCACCGGAAAAGAGCATCACAGGTGCGCCGAATGCTGCGAGATCGTCAATGATCTCTTTAGCCTGTGAAGTGGAAATTTCGTCTTTACCGTCCGGATCAACAGCCTGGGCGTAACAGTGAACACACTTCAGGTTGCAGCGTCTGGTCATGTTCCAGACAACAACAGGTTTTTTATCTTTGGAAAACTGAAGAAGGTGGGAAGGCAGTTTTCCGGATTCACGTCCGTAGCGCAGGGCATCGGAAGATTCTACCGCGCCACAGTAAAGTTTAGAAATACCAATCATTTAATAAAGTCCTCCCTAGCTGCGAAATCGCGCCAGGCTATCGGTTTGAAACGATGTGTTCCCTGAGGGACGAAAAGGGATAATAATTACTATTTATCAAACGTCAAGTCAGGTGAACAATCGGTTATGCGTAACAGAATGCGAAGTTTGGAGTAACACAAATGGGCCTAGGGGAAAAGACCAAAATAAGTATAAGTTTGAGGTGAATTAAGTACCCGAAAAGTAAGAAATAAATTAAAAAGGATAAACAGAGGGTAATGCTCTTGCCAGCTAAAATACCTCCTTGATGAGTAGGGAGTGCCGAGCAGCGTCAGAGCTATTATCCGGATATAAAGTTGGTAAATGCTGATTAGGGGGTAAAAATAGTAATGAACAGACTCAATTAAATTGAAAATATTGCTCTAAGATTCAAGGTATTGACCGCTGTTTCTGGGTAAAACAGAGTATGACGGGAAATCATCCTGAATATTGGCGGCTGATGAAGATTTGGTTGTGGCAGGGGGGAAGTGCTAGAATCACCTAGTCAGATATATTTCATGCAATGGCAGGCAATCTTAAAAATATAGCCTGTTGAGAACAGTATCAGATGCAAGGAGCCAATGAGACTGGATAGAAGATTGTTTAGTCATAGGTAAGTTTTTGCGTTTTGCGGTAATAACGCGGATGGTGCTTTCTCCGCAATCTGAGGGCCTTCCGCGGAAGGCCCTGTAACTGTAAATATGTTCCGGTGAGATAGCTTAAGGTGCAATTGAAACCTGAACCCGTCTGTTGAGCAGCTTATTGTACTTAGTCGTGTTCGGGACCAGCGGAACGGATTCTCCAAATCCGGTTGTGCTGATACGGGCAGCCGGGATCGGAAAGTTGTCGGTCAGGTACTTCTTGACTGACCGGGCCCGGTCCTTGCTGAGTTTCAGGTTGTATTCCTCGGAAGCATCTGAGTCTGTATGGCCCGCAATGAGGATGCGTTTGCCTTTAAGCCTGTCACTGATCAGTGCTTTACCCAGTTCGTTCAGCAGGCCATATGATTCAGGCTTGATGACAGAGGAGTCCGTGTCGAACTGAACTGCAAGGTTGATGGAGCGGGGTTTGGGTTTATCCGCTTCCGGAGCTTTCTGTTCCGGTGCTTTCTGTGACATGCGTGTAGTGGGCGTGTCCTGAGTCTGCTGGCTGAAGTTTTGCTGCTCCACTGCTGGCGGAGCTTCCATCTCGATCATTTTGGGCTTCAGGGCAGCAATCATTCCCTGTTTATTTTTTTCATATCTGGCCCATGAAGTAAGAGGAACGGCCATGTCAGTGGCAATTGCCTGAACTATTTTGTAAAAGGCTGAATCCGGCATACGGTGCTGGCGCTTGACCACTATGAAATCGTCATCCATCTTTTTCTCGACACGGCCGGACTGCTCGAATGAGCACACCATCTGCCCGCGCTTGGTCTCGTAAATTTTGACTTGAACTGTGAGTGCTGAATCATCCATGGTGTGGCCCAGGTAGAGATAGGGAACCGTACCTACCACCAGAAGGTCGTAGCCGCGTGAGCGGGCAGTGAAAAGAGCATCCTCAAGACCCCGATAGGCCAGAGTGTCATCATATACCATTGACGGGAAAATCTGCAGACTGGTCCAGTTCTGCCAGATTCCTTTGGCGATCTGTCTTCCCCAGTCACTGGATTTATGCATGGTCTGGGTTACATGAAAGGGGTAAAAAAGCGCGGAAAGGGGACCGTAGTGGGGCTTTTCCGGTCTGGAATAAACCATCAGCTGAGACAGCTGCACATCCGTATCTTCGTAATAAACTGATTGAGTGGCAATCTGCGGTTCAAAATGGGTGCAGGCCGACAACATCAGGAAAAATATCAGCAAAATTTTTTTCATATTATTTAACGGGTGATAGGTTTTTACGCTCGGTGTCTGTAAATTGACAAACAGTTCTGTGTGTTCAAAATACAGCAATTTCCATGCCGTGGAAAGGTGAAATGCAATTCGGCTAGGACAGACTCCAAGATGGAATAATACGTTAGGTTTTCCTGTATCCGGACATCCGGCAGTGGGCAGTTCTGTTTTTAATCTGTTCCGGTTCTAAACCGGTTGCCGGGGAAACAAAAAAGGCGGCCCCATTTTGGAGCCGCCTTTGCTTATTGAATAAGTTTTGTGGGTGATGGAGAATCCTGCATGGATTCCAGTATCTGTTCTTTTGATTGGAGCAGGCTTTGCCGCAACTCCAGCTTACGCTGTACAGACAGTTTTCTGAATTCCGGTTGATGGGTAAGTTCTGTCAACTGAACCATTTCACGTTTTATTTTTTCCACCTTGGTCAGCATATCACTTTCAGGTGAACAGACCTGCGAGCATGCATCTGCTAGTTCAGATATCTCCCGTGCCATGGAGCGAAAGCTTCTGGGAGTAATCTCTTTTGCGATTCTGATGCGCTCTTTGGCATTGTGAATCAGTCCGTTAATCCATCCAAACATACATTATCCCCGGAAAGAATCGTTAGATTGTCGGCTGGCTGAAGTTCATATAGAAGCCGAGAATGACCAATAATAGCACAACAGGCATTACAATTGAAAGCACAACTCTCATGTATGAAGTGTTGTGTATGCTTTTGTAAGCTATTATCGATATCGCAATGCTTATCAAGGCTCCCACAGCGTCTCCAATAATAGGCACGACACAAAGTACCAATGGGGCTGCAGAATATGCTGCTACCCTGAAGGTGGCTTGATAGCCTTTTTCCCCGGCTCCGAAGATCATCAGCATCACGTGGGTGAAGGCCGCGGTCGGAAAGAGCAGCCCGCCCATGGCTATCGGGTAGATGATCAGCGACATCACCGCCAGCATTGTTGGGGACTGGGTGGGATTGGAGAGCAGGGAAGAACCGATCTGCCTTGTGACATCGGCGTCAATAGGAGCCAGAATTCCTGCTGTAGTCCAGATGAAACTGCATATTTGACTGAACTCTACGATCAGG
This sequence comes from Maridesulfovibrio salinus, assembly GCF_055394525.1. NCBI lineage: Bacteria > Pseudomonadati > Thermodesulfobacteriota > Desulfovibrionia > Desulfovibrionales > Desulfovibrionaceae > Maridesulfovibrio > Maridesulfovibrio salinus. The sequence continues at coordinate 3,773,357 of NZ_AP042461.1, read as the reverse complement.
ATGAAAAAGATCAGTGGCTTGATGAAGCCAGTCAGTTCCATGTCCTTGAAGAATGCAGCTGGCGAGAGAAGTATTTTTTTGATTGTCAGAAACAGTCCGGGGAAAAAGCCGTACTTTTCAAGATTCTCAAAGGGGACTTCATTCTCGGCATCTGAATTTTTTGCAGGGGCAGGAATTTCATTGTCATTATCCGGACGCATGGAATCAAGCCGCTGCCAGATGTCACCTTTTTCTGTGGTGTCTTCCGGGGTTCTTTCTGCATAATTCTGATGTAATTCAGCATCTTGAACATGGGGTCGCTCATCTGCTTCCGCATTTTCGTGAGTGTATGAATGCTGTTCCTGAGAATAGTCGCGGTTGTGTTCTCCGGAGTATTGCTGTTCTCCGGCAAGAGAATCGGCCTGATTCTGCTCAGGGGTATGCTGAGCTTCCTCAGTCCCGTAGGACTGCATGCCGTGATCCTGATATGCTGGATGTGAATCAGTGCTTTCCGGTGTCTGGTATGATCCATCCTCATAAGGGACGTTTTCCGGGCCGCTTTCGGCCTGCTCTTCCACCGGAGGCAGTTCGCGAAACTGGAACTTGATCCCGCATTTGGGACAGGTGGCAAGCTGGGCGTTGGCGGGGATTTTATCCTCCGGAATCTCACTGCTGAAATTGCACTCGGGACAAATAACTTTCATATTGAATCCTTGGAAATTGTTGTCGGAATATTTTGGACAGACCTAATAAATTTTATACTGTTAGGCAATGCCAATTGTTCATGTTTGTTATTGCAGTTTGAATTTGGGCAGAATCAGGGCCGGAAGGGAACTGCAGTGTTCCGGATACAGAATATTTCGTTCAAGATACGGAAATTCTTCTCCTAATCGGTGAGTATATCTGCCTTCAGATGCTTCATTGAAGGCATGGAGTTTGCCTTCAATTTTCTCTCTGCTTTTGAGCAGATGGGTCAGATGGTGAATCGGAATTGACGGTAATATCCCCGCATTTCCAATGATTCCGTCTAGTTGTTCGTGAATCTTGTTTTTGAATTGTAATTTTCCGGTATTTTTAAAAAAACGGAGTTGCAGGTCCGGCCATAATCCGTAACCGGTCCGGACATGCTTTGGGTCCGGATAGAAAGTAAGCCGTGGAAAATACCAGCCTTCACAGTCTTTTATAAGAGTTGCTTTACGCAGTTTTTCCCAGTTTTCCTGTTCAAGGCGTTCGTCCGCATCCAGATAGACCACCCATTCACCTGTGCATGCTTCAAGCATCCGGTTCCTCTGGCTTCCAAAGTCAGCGGCGAGTGGGTGGGCTTTATTTATGATTGTCACTCCCCGGGGATGAGTCAACCGTGGATAGCTGTAATTTTCGGGACAATCCCATATTATGACTATTTCATGCAGCCATTCCGGCAGACTGTTTATGTAATCTTCAACATCCGGTTCTTCAGGGCTCAATATGGCTCCTGCCGAGATAAGCGGTAAATTTCCTGTGTCGGGGAGGGGATGTTCTTTTATGCCGGAAAAAAGTCTTTGCAGGTTCCTGTGAACTGTTTTGGCCTTGCCTTTCAGGTCAGGATTTAAAACGAGGTGGCAGTCTTTGCCTTTGTAACCGTTTTGGACCAGCAGCAAAGTTATAGACCAGATTGACGAGTCGGTAAGCAGGTAGCAACCTGTATTTGAACAGTATAATTCTTCAAGGTTATCGGAAAGTTCACGGACGTGACCCGGGTAGAGATCACAGATAATGAGTTCCGTGTCGCCCGGTTTATTAAGAGCAAAAGCTTTAGCCAGTTGTGCATCGGTAATACCGAAAAGAACAACTGACTTCGCCTTTCTTTTTCCAGCAAATTGCAGGTGCTTCAAGGCCGTGGATTCGGCATTATCGCCGGGAGTGAAATCTTCCTTATGATTCAGTCCATCCAGTCTGAATGACAGAATCTGTCTGGAGTAAATTTCAAATGGGTGTCTCATTAGTGAGTTTTCGATTGTTATCACGTAATTTCCAGCCCCTGCTTGTATACCATGCGAGAGAGGGTGAAAATTAAATTATATGTTGTTAAAATAGATTTGCAGGACGTTCATTTTCTTTGAAAGAAATATTCCTGATGATTCTGCTGTCCTGAAAGGCATGTGTTTCAATTGTTAATCCTAAAAAAGAATACCGGTGTCTAAGGGCGTGGTAGGCCTTTAGTTCTCAGATTATGCCTTTCACCTGCAGTAATTCGAAATATATATCGCCCAGTTTTTCGGCAATGTCACGGTCTCTGTATAAACTTGAAGCCTTTTTTCTGCCATTTTCACCCATGACTCTTGCTTCCAGAGGGTGGGTCAGCAGGAAACGGACAGCTTGGGCATATTCTTTTGTGTTTCGGGCTACAATGCCCGTCACTCCGTCCTCGACAAGTTCCAGTTGGGCATTGTCACGCATACCTTCACTGGGGTGGGTGACAACCGGCAGTCCGGCGGCCATGGCTTCTGCGATGACCAGTCCGAAGGATTCACCTGTGTCATTTGCGTGGGCCAGAAAAGATATTGAATTCATAAATTCAGCCAGTTCCATGTCAGTCAGTATCGGGGGCAGGAATTGCACGAATTCTGACAGTCCTTTTTCCCTGACAAAATTTTCAGCCTCGGGAATCCCGCCGATTATGCGGTATGAAAAAGGCTGAAGCTTTTTTTGAACAACATTCTTCATAAGCTCAGGTAGAAAATTATACGCGAGACTGGACCATTTTCCCTTATCCGCGCGAGATATTCGTCCGAATGAGTTTGGTGGAAAATTGCGGTCCTTGGGACATTCTTTGAGGAAGAAGTCCGTGTCAACGGGATTGTAAAGGACTGAATATTTCGGTGGAACGGGCTTGATGGAATTGACTTTTTCAAAACGTGAGGCGCAGAAACGGGATACGAACAGATGGCGGTCAATAAGTCTGCATTCGGGGCTAGGATCATGATGTCCGAATACGTTGGTTTCAACCAGAACCGGGATCTGGGCGAGTCTGTATGGACGCAGACTTCCCGGTTCGGCCCAGCCCGCCCGGTGCAGGTGCACAATTTGCGGACGGAATTTTTCAAGGAGACTGAACAGGTCCATTCCGATGAAAGTCGTAATTCCGGAATCGCGAAGAAGTTTTCCCCGCGGACCGTTGACAGGTGAGTAAACAGCGGGGTCAAATTTAGTCTTGTCCAGATTGCAGACAAGGGATTGCATCACTTTTTCAGTGCCCCCCAATCCAAGTGAAGGGGCAACATGAAGCACTTTGATTCTGGAATCCATCATGATTGAAATAAATGACAGATTAGGTGTCGGAAGTAAAGAAATGTAAGGAAGGCAAAACAAAAGCCCCCGCATGGCGAAGGCTTTGTTGTTTTTAAATTCAGCAGGAGGATTTGCTCATTACACTGAGCCGTAGGCGTTTGCCGCCTTTTTCAGTCTTAAACTGTTTGGCGCGGTCAATGGCTGGCCCGGAGGGGGCATGGCTCCCACTGGTCTGGTGTCTGCAAAACTGCGGTTTACATTCACGCTGCCGCTGTTTGGAGAGGACTGGGTCTCAAGAGGAGCCGCTTCCTGTGCTTCCACTGTCGGGATGATTTCCCTGTATGCGGAGGCGATACCATCAATGATCTTGATTACATCATCAAGTTTCTGGGTATCCATCTTGAGGTTGGCCTGCAGCAACTGGGTGTTGCAGAAAAGGTATAACTGACTGAGATTCTGCGCCAGTTCACCACCCTTTTCCTTGTTCAGGCTGGAAGTAAGCTCAGAGATAACCTCAATCGCCTTGGAGATGAGAATCCCCTTTGCGGCGTAGTCTTTTTCCTCGATCTTTACTTTGGCCTGCTTCATGAACTTGATGGCCGCATCGTAAAGCATGATCAGAAGTTCACCTTTTGAGGTGGTATGTACCTGAGTTGAGAGATAAGCTTGTGCTGCTCTTTGCATATAATTGATCCTCCTGACTTACTCATCGGTATGGTTTTTTAAAAACCTTAGAGGAAATTTTAATTATTTTTTAATTAATTACTGTTTGCTCAATTCATTGATGCTTGAAACCAGTGATGTGGACTGGCGCTGATACTGCCCGAGAAGGGTGTCGAGCCTTGAATAGCGGTCTTTGAGCATTCTTTCTTTGTTTTCGACCCTGCGTTCTTCCCGCTCAATTTTCTTGTCAATATTCCTCATGATTGTGTCGTAGTTGTCCTGAAGAATATTGAGGGGGCCTTCTTCGCCGGTTATGTCGTCAAGGGCACTGACCAGTTCGCCTGATTTGCCGAGTTGCAGGAAAACCTTGATAGCGTCTGCGGCGTCATCGTTTGAATTGCCGAAAGTTCCGTCTGAGCGATTTTCGACACGTATGGACATACCGGCCGCGTCTGTTCCGCCGTTACCGGTAATTTCCCATGTGCTGGCATTTACTAGTGCTGCTTCACCATTGATGGTGGCTGATACCAGTTTTCCACCGGAAACTTCGTATTGAACGTTGTATTCTCCCGGCTTGGTTACTCCGGAAATGTGAGACATGTACTGCACGTTGGGCGATGCACTTTTTCCGAGGTAGTTGGCGGAGAAAAGTTTGGCAACGGCCATGGGATCGTCTTCAAGGGCCTTGTTCAGCTCGTCTGTATCAAGTTCAAGAAGACCCATGTTGGCACCGCCGGAGTCGGCATTGGTCAGGATTCCCACCTGAGCAAGGGCGGAGTATTTATCGCCTGAGGTTGTTCCTCCGCTTTCCGAGTACCAGTCAAAGCCGAGCCCCTTGCTGGATATGATGTCCTTGAGTCGCTGTCCCACCAGCAGTTCAACGCCATAGTTACCAGTAAGGATGGACCCTTCGGCCTTATCGGAACTCGTCTCTACATCGGTGAGATCCTTGATCATCTGGCGTATGGTGTTGTTCTGATCAACGAATTTTTGGACATTCTCCTTCATGCCCTCGTTGTCAACGGTGACACCTATATTAATGGTTGAGCCCGGAGAAGTAGTCTTCTTCAGGTTCATGGTTATACCGTCAACAACGTCACTAATGGAGTTGGTGTCCCTTTCGATCCAGTCTGATGCTCCGGGAGGAAAGCCGTCTACCTTGATCTGGGAGTTCTGGGCATTCTGAGTTTCCAGAAAGCTGGTGTTGGAGAAGATCATTCCGTTGGTATTGGAAATTAAAAGCTGGCTGTCAGCACCAAGGTCGAGACCGTAAATCTGGAGGTGATGGCTCGTTCCATCATAAATGGTCGTTGCTCTGATTTTGTCCCTGCTGTCAGCGTGGGCGTTAACCATATTCACGAATCCCTGCAGAGTGGTTCCGGCAGGAATGTTGCTGAGCGTGACAGATTCGCCCTGATAGGAAAAAGTAAATGTTCCGGTGGAACTGAAAATTGAGTCGGTTATTTCCGAAGTTCCCGAAGCGGTGACAGTGATATCGTTTTGGGCCAGCTGGTTGATTTCTATAGCGTGGCTTGTGACGAGGGCGGAACTTGTTGCAGAGGCTGTGAGGGTGTCGGAGTCTGAGGTAGTCACCGCCTTGGTCATAAATTCGTCAAGGGTGTCCATGGACTTGAGTGTTGTCTGCATGGAAAGGAGCGCAGTATCGAGCTCCTTGAACTTTTCTACCTTTGCTTCCCAGGTGGATTTCCAGCTTTCAAGTCTATTGATGTGGACGCGTTCGAGCTTGATCAGACCGTCAATCATCTGATTGAAGTCTGTTCCAGAGCCGAGTCCGGCGAAATTTATATTACCTGAGGTGTAATCAGACATAATTATCTCCGGGAATTTTTTTCCCTGAAAGTTTCTCTCACCTCAATTTATGCAAACCAAATGCCAAGAAACATAAAGTTGTGCCCGGCATATTGAGTCGGCGGTTTTGAAAGTTATTAAATCAGCTGAAGGATCCGCAGGTTAATGCTTGAGTGGAAAAAAGCCGGGCCGATATATCGGACCCGGCTTTTATCACTTCCTGACTTTAGTCAGAGATCAGGCTGCAGTCCGGTTATTAACCGATGAGCTGCATAGCCATTCTGGGCATGCTGTTTGCCTGTGACAGCATAGCTACTGCGGACTGGGTCAGAATCTGGTTACGGGTGAACTCGGTCATTTCGGTTGCTACGTCAACGTCAGAGATACGGGATTCCGCAGCCTGAACGTTTTCGGCCTGAATAGACAGGTTTGTGATGGTGTTCTCAAGCCTGTTCTGCAGTGCACCGAGGTTCGCACGGATCTTATCCTTGGAGATGATCGCGTTGTTCAGCTTGTCCAGAGACGCCTGTGCCAGTGCCTGGGTGGAGATGGAGTTGTTGGCGGCAAGTCCAACACCCAGAGCGGATGCAGTAGAGGTTGAAATGGAAACATAGTAGTAGTCTTCTGCAGAGTCGTTACCGGTACCGAAGTGAACCTTGAGCGGACCAGTAGATGTTAATCCGGCACCACTGTGTGCAGAGTTTGCTCCTGACATGTTACCATTAAGCAGGTGAATTCCGTTAAAGTCAGTTGCATTAGCAATACGGGTAATTTCCGATGCCATGGCCTGATACTCGGAGTCGATGATCAGACGCTGGTCGGAGTTGTAGGTACCGGTGGATGCCTGAGTTGCAAGTTCCTTCATACGGATGAGCTTTTCATCGATAACCCCCAGAGCGCCGTCAGCGGTCTGGATCATGGAAATTGCATCGTTGGCGTTACGGATACCCTGGTTGAGTGACTTGATGTCCGCCCGCATAAGTTCGCGAATTGCGAGCCCTGCAGCATCATCGGCTGCGGTTCCAACACGCAGACCTGAAGACAGGCGGCGGGTTGATACACCGAGGTTACCATACGATTCCTGCAGGTTACGGCTTGCATTCATCGCCATCAAGTTGTGGTTAATTACTAAAGACATGCTTTCCTCCTTGAAAGTAATGCTTGGCTTCCTTGCCAAAAAAACTTGCCTTGTTACCTTTGGTTCACAAAGCTATCTGGTCCTTCTGTGCTTTCTTCATCGTCTGGAATATAGATATCTTTAGGGTCCGGAGTGATATTTGTTTTATTAAATTAAAAAAGGGACCTCCGTTTATGGAGATCCCTTTAAGTTGAATTAATTTTTATAAATAATGATTATTTAGGCGTTATGTGGGCGAGTTGTTTTTTGGCTTCCTCGAAAGATATTCCCCTTTTGCGGGTTATTGATTCAAGGTTTTCTTCTGCATCCGATCCACGCAGATACATGGGGGTTGGAATCTCCCTTCCGTAGTCAAGATGGCTGGCTGCAGCAATAATATCCTTTGCCCCAGGTGTATTGAAGTTCTCAGGCATGACATGAAAGTGCCCGTTATTTGCCAGAAATTCCTGAAAGAAAGCCTTGTTTTTGACCAGCCCGGTCCCTACCAGTGCGGCACTGTCCTGACCATATGATGTGATCACTTCAATCGCTTCCTGCACGGTTACCGGCAGGGGGGGGGTGATGGGGGCCGGTGTCACTTCACCTTCATTAATAGTATGGAAGCCCTGAAGATAAACCTGCATTCTACGTGAATGAGTAATAGCCCAGACTGGCGCTCCGCTTACAAGGGCGGCAGCTCTGGCAAGTACCGGCAGGTATTCCATAGCACCGATCAGTCCCTTGCCTTCGGCAGTGATTCCGGCGACCAGTCCCGCTGCTGCGGCAAAGGTCAGGCGGAGTCCGGTGAAACTGCCTGGCCCGGAACAGATGGCCACACGGGATATGTCAGCGGCTGTGCAACCAAAAAGCTTGAGCGAATCACGTATGGAAGGAACCAGGAAATTAACCGAGCGTCCCGGTACAACCAGCTTTTTGGCTTCCAGCAGGGAGTAGGGTTCTTCTTCATCCTCACGCTGGGCGATTATAATCTGCAGAGTCTCTTCTGTTCCATTGACGGCCAGCAGAAGGTCCGGTTTTTCATCAAAAAAAGAACTCATTTGCTGCCGAATGTCCTGACTATATCGTTAAAAATCGCAAAGGCCATGAGGCTGAAAAGCAGCAGCAGTCCGACTTTGGTTGCCGCGGCTTGAAGCTTTTCGTTTAGGGGTTTACGCAGAATTGTTTCAAGGCTGTAAAACAACAGATGTCCGCCGTCCAGAACCGGAATAGGCAGAAGGTTCAGCAGTCCGAGGTTGATGCTTATGAACGCGGTGAACTGCAGCAGTTGCAGCAGGCCTCTTTCGGATTGCTGCTTGATGGCCTGGGCGATCATGATCGGACCGCCTATGGAGTCCATGGGAACTACCCGTTCAACCATTTTAACAATGCTGGTGCAGATCAGTTTGGTGACGTTCCAGGTCTGCTCCGCGGCTGCGGCAGCACCGGAAATCCCGTCCAGTTCTACGGACTTGGAATCTCCCGAAGCTACTATTCCCACTACGGGGCGGCGGATGGTTTCGCCGAATATATTTTTCAGTTCCTGAACTTCAGGTTTGATTCTGATCTGCTTTTTTTCACCGTTGCGTGAGATAACAAAATCAAGCGTATCCGCATTGCTGCTTTGTATTGTCTCGGCCAGATCAGACCAGAAAACAATTTTCTTTCCTTGAATGGAGAGGACGTTATCCCCGGATTGAATCCCGGCCATGAGTGCAGGGCTGTCCGGCTGGAGTTTTCCGACGGTCGGAGCGAGGCCCATCTGTCCGTTGGTGACAATAATTCCCCAGAAAATAATCCATGCCAGAACAAAGTTGAAAACAGGTCCGGCGGCAACGACAAGCATGCGGTGCCACGGCGGACGGTTCATGAAAAGTTCTTTTTCGGTGAATCCGTTATCTTCATCCATGTCCCGTTCTTCCCCGGCAAGGCTTACGTAGCCGCCGAGAGGGATCAGGGAGAGTCTGTAGTTTGTGGAGCCCCAGGTGAAACCGGCCAGACGGGGGCCGAAGCCCAGAGAAAAGGTCTTTACACCGATTCCGAGTACGCGGGCTATAAGAAAGTGGCCGAGTTCATGGAAAAAAATGAGGCCACCGAGAACCAGAATAAAATCGAATATCCAAGTCATGGTTGTTCCTTAAGTGATGGAATCCATAATATCGCGTCTGGTCTTCACGTCGAGTTCCAGAACCGCGTCCGTTTCACTGACATCGCACCCGGCATGTGCTTCAAGAGCGTTGCCGATGATAGCCGGAATGTCGAGAAAACGGATTTTTTCTTTCAAAAAGAGATCTACCGCAACTTCGTTGGCCGCATTGAGAACAATGGGATGGCTCTGCCCGGCCGCAAAAGAATCCGCAGCATGTTTAAGGCACGGGAACACTTCAAGGTCCGGCTTTTCAAAAGTCAGGGTGCCTACTTCAGCCAGATTCAGCGGCTTCAGTTTAAGGGGTACACGCTTTGGAAAACACATGCAGAAAGCAATGGGGATCTGCATATCCGGAATGCCGAGGTGTCCAAGCTGAGAGCCGTCCACATACTCAACCAGAGAGTGAATTATGGATTGTGGATGGACCACAACATCCACTTGTTCCGGCGGCAGACCGTAAAGGTGGCAGGCTTCGATAAATTCCAGACCCTTGTTCATGAGGGTGGCGGAATCGATGCTGATTTTAGCTCCCATGTCCCAGTTAGGATGGGCCAGAGCCTGTTCACGGGTTACGGTTTCGAGAAAATCTCTGCTTCTGCCCCGGAAAGGCCCGCCCGAAGCGGTCAGGATCAGTCGGCTGACTTCATCTGTGTCATGTCCGGCAAGTCCCTGAAAAAGAGCATTGTGTTCGGAGTCTACAGGCAGGATTGTTGCCCCGGTGCGGTGGCATGCTTCGCGAATGATATGTCCGCCCAGAACAAGGGATTCCTTGTTTGCAAGGGCGATCATTTTGCCCTTTTGGGCGGCAGCCAGTGTGGGAGCGAATCCGGCCGCACCAACGATTGAAGAGAGTACCACTGAAACTTCGTCCAGTGATGCCAGGGTAATGTAGGCTTCCGGTCCGGTGAGAATTTCCGGTTTGTAGTCAGCGGGGAGCAGGCTGGAAAGTTCCCGGGCGGCTTCATCGTTCAATACCGCAAGGTATGGCGGGCGATGGGCAATGGCCTGCTCAGCCAGCAGCGCGGCATTTCTGGCTCCGGCAAGGGCTGTGATCTTGAAAAGATCCGGGTGCTGTTCAATAACTTTGAGTGTGCTGGTTCCAATGGAACCGGTGCTTCCCAGGATGGAAACGTTTCTGGGGAATTCAGGCAGTTCCGCTTTTGCGGGCCAGGGAGAAATATATGTCTGCAAGTTTATTAATCCGTCGTGTTTTGGAGCGGCAGTGCTCGGTTAGAAGAAAGTGTAGATCTCTCTTGCCAGAATGTATACGGGCAGCGCAAGTACAAGGCTGTCGATTCTGTCCAGCACTCCGCCGTGACCGGGCAGGATTTTACCGGAGTCTTTGATCTGTAGTTTACGTTTGAGGGCAGATTCGAAAAAATCACCCATCTGTGCGGCAATGTTAAGGGCCGCTCCAAGTATAATCCACATACCAATAGGGGCCTTCCCGAAGGTCAGACCGAAAATGGTGCAGCAGATTATGCATCCGAGAAATCCACCGATGGAACCGGCCCACGATTTCTTGGGGCTTACCTGTGGCCAGATTTTCTTTTTACCGAAGTGTGTTCCGGCGTAGAAAGCAGCAGTGTCGGAAGCGGAAGCGGAAAGCAGAACCAGCAGTATTTCCCAGCTGTTCATGGAGGTTACAAACTGCAGGGTGACCGGAATGTATACTATCCCAGCGAAAAGAATAAGGCTGTCCTTGTATGACGCGGCAGAACCCTTGGAGCTGTATGAGAGCAGAAACCTGAAATTGAAAAGCCAGAATGCGCTTAGCATGATAAGCAGCATCCAGACCGGAGAAACCAGCGCCGAGGTCATGACAATTCCTGCTCCGGCAGCCATACCCATATATCGGGAAAGTCTGTTGGCCTTATCCTGCCAGAACATGCCATAAAATTCGTGCATGGCGATTATGCAGAATATCGTAAGTGCGCCGATCAGAACTTTTCCGCCCATAGTAAGGGCGGTAGCAAGAGTGGCGACAAGGAGCAGGGCAGTTATAATACGTTGGTGAAGGCTGCTAAGGGGCATGAAATCCTCGGTTAAGGGTCCGGAAATGGAATTTAAAAACAGGCATCAGTTTATTCGTGCATATGTTTTTTATAAAAGCCTGTACAAGAATAATTCACGCGAAAAAGGGAAAATTTGTCATATTCAGCTGAATTAATCCTTGAGAACGAAAAAACTCCATTTTTATAATTCATTAATGCTTATCGGGCAAGCAGTTGACCGTTACTTTTCTGTATTAATCGTCTCATAATTTATATTACCGGGTCGAAATCTTTAGGACTGTTTTTTTCTGATTGTTAATTTCTTGTTCACGATCTTACGGAATAATTATTATTATGGTATATTTTTGTGAAAGTCCCCTTTTCGTATTTGCTAATAAACGGTATTTTTTGATTAATATTGATAGGTTCGGTGATTAGTAGTATTAATATAAAATAATCAATTTAAATTTACATTTTCCTGTGTCTGTTTCCGGGAGGAATGACTTGCAGAATAAAATTGCGGATATGGCATCAGTGGGCACTGTTGACCTTGAGGAATTTCTTGATCTGGCTATCAGGGATTCAGGTAAGGCAGGATGTCTGCGTGCAGTTGAAAGCTGTTCATGTCCGCTTAAGGCAATTATCCCGGATCTGTTCGGTGTGCAGATGAGTCTGGTTGAGAGATTGACTGAGATAGGTCTTGCCCTGTCCGGGGAAAGCAGGGTTGAAAGGCTGTTGGAGATGATTGTTGATGAAGCCCGTGTCCTGACCAAGGCGGACGCAGGGACTTTGTACATAGTCAACAAGGAAAATCGTAAATTGGAATTTTCCATACTCCAGAACGACACTATGAATGTCCGCATGGGCGGCACAAGTAACAATGAAATCACCCTTCCTCCTGTTCCTCTCTACGGTCCGGGCAATAAACCAAACAAATCCAATGTATCTTCATATTGCGCACTGACCGGAGAAACGGTCAACATCGCAGATGTTTATGAAGCTGAAGGTTTTGATTTTACCGGTCCTCGAAAATATGATGCCGCAACCGGGTATCGTTCCAAATCAATGCTGGTTATCGCTCTTAAAAATCACGAGCAGGATATAATCGGCGTTCTGCAGCTCCTTAACGCGCTCAACAATGAGGGCGAGGTGATCGAGTTTTCGGAAAATGTAGTCGATATTGTAGGTTCGCTTGCTTCACAGGCCGCTATTGCCTTGACCAACACCCAGCTTATTCAGGGGCTGAAAGATCTTCTTTATTCCGTGATCCAGAGTATTGCCGCAGCAATTGATGCCAAATCCCCATATACAAACGGTCATATTGAGCGAGTTGTGACCGTGACCATGATGATAGCTAATAAAATCAATTCCATGACCGAAGGCAGATTCGCTGAAGTGCATTTTACTGAAGACGAGATGGAAGAGTTGAAGCTTGCGGCCTGGATGCATGATGTCGGTAAAATTTCCATTCCAGAGCATGTGGTTGATAAATCGACCAAACTTCAGACCATATTTGACCGCAGTGAACTGATTGATGCCCGCTTCAGGTTGATATCCGAAACTGTTAAGAATCGTCAGCTGCAGGATTCCGTTGAAGCTTTAAGGAACGGAGCTGGTGATTCTGAAGTGAATGCAATTGAGAAAAAATATGCTGAAATTCTGAAAGGAATTGATGGAGATCGCGAATTTATTCTTTCATGCAACATTCCGAAGCAGTACATGTCCGATGAGGATATAGAGAGGGTTAAGGAGATTGCAGCCCGAACCTATTGCAGCAATGGTGAAACTCTCAACTGGCTGGATGAAGATGAAGTGAAAAATCTTTGCATCCGCAAGGGGACTCTCACCGAAGAGGAACGCAAGGTCATCGAAAGTCATGCCGCGATAACACATGAAATGCTTTCCAGACTTCCTTTTCCCAAAAGATTGGCCCGGGTTCCGGAATATGCCGCGGGGCATCACGAAAAACTGGACGGGTCTGGATATCCCAACGGGCTTGACGAGAGCAGGCTGCCTTTGCAGGCCCGCATCATGGCGGTGGCTGATGTTTTTGAGGCTCTGACCGCCAAGGATCGTCCTTACAAGAAGCCTATGAAACTTGATCAGGCCATTAAAATTCTTGGTTTCATGGTCAATGACAGGCATATAGATCCTGATGTCTGTGATCTTTTCATCAATTCTGGACTTCACCTTGAATATGCCAAAGCCGAGCTTGATCCTTCCCAGTTTGAAGAAGACTGACCTGAAAAATTCTTTCCATCCCTGAAAAAATAAGTGTTTGGCACAAATCATCACTGGAAGAGTGGCGTGTATGACTTTTCCCGTTTGAAAGAAAGGTCTGCCGGAAAATGAAAAGGAGTGCCTGATTTTCAGACACTCCTTCATATTGCTGATAAAACATTCTCTGCAGTCGTTTGAGGATGTTTGCCTTACGGCATGCAAATGATTGTGAAGTTACTTGCCGTACCTTGCTTTGACTGCTGTGAAAGCATCTTTACCGTCTACGGTTTTGGCGCCTTTCAGCCAGCCTTCAACCTTGTCAAGATTGTCTGCAATCCAGTCGGAAGCTACTTTTTCAGCGGGTATTTCCTTATAGCCGAATCCGTCAATCCACTCACTCTGAGTCTGCGCCGGAACTGTGAATTTTTCGAGCAGCTTCTGGATCTCGGGATAGTCCTTTGCAAAGCCTGCTCTGGTAACAGTGTAAACATCACTTGAGGTGATCAGTTTTTCTGTGCCGGGGATTCCTTCAAGAAAACGGATATCCATCTGTACAGTCATCCAGTGGGGCTTCCAGCAACCGAAAACTACCCATTCATCACTTTTAATTCTGTTGTTTACTTCGGCAAGCATAACAGGAGTAGTGGTTCCGACGTGGTCCCATCCTTTCAGCTGACCGACATTACCCTGGATGATTTCTTCCATGGAAGTGTGCATGCCTGAACCGGGTTCAATGTCGTAAATCTTTTTATCAAATTTGTTGGCGTACTTGTTCAGATCTGCAACGGATTTGACTCCACCATCGTATGCATCCTTGGAAACGCACATTCCGATGAGTGCATCACCTAGGTTGGTGCGTACTTTGACCGCCTCGCCTTTTTCAACAAGTGGATCAAGCATGGGGTTCTGCTGGGGGGTCCATCCAGCGAGAAATACGTCCATATCATTCTGGGTCATACTTTTGTAAATAATCGGGGGGCCTACTTCCAGCATTTCACTTTCGTAACCCATGGCAGAGAGGATCTGGGTAACCACATTTGTTTTTACGGTTACGCCAGGCCATGGCGGAACTCCGAATTTAATTTTAGCACCAGCTCCTGCATTTACAGGAACAGCGATTAAAAGAACAAGCAGTACCAAGAGTCTGATTGAACAGAACTTCATCAAAACCTCCATAAGGTTTGTATAGGATTGGGTGTTCGGATCGAAAAACTGAGTATCATGACGTGATATGGTTTTTCATAATTGAAGATATAGCCATATTTTTAAAAAAATTCAAGCCCGTCTTTATGTTCTTTTGCATTGGCTTAATTTTCTTACATCATTAGTTATTTTTGTTTAAAATTTAATTTTGCATAGTGTTTGTAATTTATTACTTATATATTTTATTTAGTATTTCAAAAGTACAGTGAAAAAAATAATACTAAATAAATTAATAAAGGACTGAAAATTTCTTTTCAGCCCTTATAATATATTTTTGAAAGGTGTTATCCGGTCTTATTTTTTCTTGTTATGACGATCCCAGTGCTTCAGCACGGTGTCAATTGTTCTGAGTCTTGCTATTTTGCGGGCGATATCAATCACGGCCAGCTTGATAAGCCGATCCTTGTTGGGATGCATGTACTCGCCGGTCAGGTTCAGGGCATAGGAGGTGGGCGGGTCGAATTCAACTCCCAGGAAATCTCCGTTGATGTCTACCAGTGCTGAATACTGTTCGTAGTCCTCATCAAATTCAATATCCACTTCAGATGCTCCGATGACGACATAATCCACATAATTGTCGCGGGCGATTGATATTATTTCATCTTCGGTGACTGTCTGCTGTGATGTCGCATAGGACCGTTTGCATGAATCAAGCAGAAATCCGGTTATCATGCGGTCCCGGTGGGTTTCGAAACCGGCTTCGTTGAACTCCTGCTGCAGGGATTTGTTGAGGTTTCGAATCAGGTTCTCGCACTCCTGCGGAGTCAGGTTTTCTCCTTTGATACGGGGAACAAGGGAGAAAACAATTGTCGGGCGTCCTTTTTTTTCATAGGTCTTAAAACCGTCTTTGCTGCCGCAGAGACCTGAGGAGGCAAAGGCTAAGACAATTACAGCGCTTAGAATAACGGAAAAGGTGATTCGGTTTGATTTCATTTAAGCTCTCCTTGCTTTGCCGCCCTGTTTTCCTGAAGGCCGCATTATCTTTTACATTGGTCCAGATCACTGAGGGCATTGATAAGGCTGTTGTAAAAATAGACATCTGATACCTTGGTGTGCCGTTTGGCTATTGTCGCCACTACCCCCTTGATGCATTTGATTACTTCACCATCCCCTTCTAGAATTGCAGCGGTGGTGTAATTACGTTCAATAAAGGCTCCGAGATCATTGTCCTTTGTCCCGGTTTTTATGATCAGTCTGTATTTCCGCTGGGCCTTGGGCATCCGCATGCTGGTCTGGTACACGTTATCCCGTTCAGAGAAACCGGAATTTTCAGCTCCCTGCTGAAAGGAAATTCCGAACATGGACACGGCTGCGTGCAGCCCCCGTCTGAAAGCTGGAAATCTTGACATTGGAGGGAGGACCAGATGTTCTTCAGCCAGTGCCTGCGAGGCCAGCATCTGTGCCAGTGATTTATACTTCCTGTGATCTTCTATACGCTGGAGCGTTCCCTTGGAGAGATTGATCTCTTTTATTTCACAGGTCTCTGTAGAAAAAAGGTAGTCCAGATCAGCAAGGCAGTTTCCCAGTTCGTCCTGCGCATCAGGCTTAAGTCTTGTCTTATCGGTGAAGAATTCCACAATGGCCGCTCTGATTTGTCCGGCCAGCGGTTCAAGACTGAAGTTAGGAGTTTTGTTCAGATAGGGAACGGAAATAAGCATGGGAGCGGAGTAGACCAGTGATTCGGATCTGGCCTGAAAAAGCAGAAAGTTCAGCCCGATATAAACTCTGCCTTTGTAAAGTGTCTGCTCTGCCGAGCCGAATTCATCCACAAAGGAGACAACATTGTCCACGAAGAGAAGAGGTACAAGGATTGAATCCGGATCGAATTTATCCTTGAATCCGGCACGCTTGACATTCACCTCTTCATTTTTCGCGGCTGCGCGGATAAGAAATTTCAGCACTCCTTTACGGAGTGCTTTTTTAAACTCCTTATCCTTGAGTATAACTGCCAGTTCTTCTTTATGTCTGTCCTTTTCCTTGTTGCGGACTTTTCCGATTGCTGATGGGATAATAAAAAGCTCCCGAGCTTCGGCCCAGCCTGCAGATAAAAGAGCGACAAGCAGAATCAGAACAATGCTTAATCTTCGACTCATTTTTCTACCATTGGTGTCCCTGCACGGAATCCTGAGCTTCCTGTTCCTTGATTTCTTCTGTTTTGTGTTTCGAGGTTTCGGTTTCTTCCTTGAGGTCTTCCGCTGATTCATGGACCCCGTGCATGGAAGCTTTGGCGGATTCCGCTTTTTTGAATCCGCAGCCTGCCATGCCAAGAATCAGGCAAACACAGAGAATAATAATATGGATCTTTTTCACAGCCAACTCCCTTGGTTACAGTTAGTCCAGCATATCTTCGGCCAGAGCGACCGATGAGGCTTTTTCTTCGACCTGTTTGAATCCTGAGGCTGCCTGACTGGCAAGCTTATCCTTAAGCCTTTTGCTGAGGGCCACTTTCTGTTGGTAATAGGATTCAAGCAGGGTAGTTACCTGAGTATTTTTGCGCCGGGCGGTCATGATTATTCTGCTTATGTCCCGTCCCTGCTGGGTGATAAGGCCTGAATTATTTTCAATGTATTCATAGTCTTCCTGGAAGTCGCTGAACAGGCTGGTAAGATTGGTCAGCTCCTCCTGGATCTCAATCATTCTGGGCAGGGCAGTCAATGCCCCCACAGGATTATTCTGGGCGTTGCTGATCTGGGCTACCAGTTCAGCTGTTGCAAGGGCGACTATTCCGGCCTGCTTGGTCACTTCCGCGGCAAGGGGCCCTGCTTTTTCATCATAAGCCTGTATTGCCCTGTCGATGCCGAGGATGACGTTGTTCGATTTTTCAATACTTAGATCATAAAGGGCGTTGGACGCGTGCAGGTTCGTTGAAAAGGAATCAATGATTGAATCAAGATTCTGGATCTGCTGCGTGTTAAGCTGGGAGAAATCGGCAGCCTCTGATTTGATCTGGGTTTCGAGAGCCTGCAGCATCCTCCCGTTTTCCGCTATTTTGACAGCCGCTCCTTCGATCGAATCAGTGGGTTCGTATGAAAGGTCCTGAATGAAAGCCTTGATGGATATCTTCTGCATTCCGGCAGAACTGACTCCCTTGGCAGTATCGGCTGCAGCTTTGTAATTATTGTTCATTGCCGAGACTGTTGCGCCTACAAGTGACTGGAGGGCCCTTGTTTCGTTAAGGGCTGCCAGCATCTGTTCACGTATTTCTACAGTTTTCTGCGCCAGTTCTTTACCCGTGTCGACACTCTTGAGAATATCCTTGATTGCGTCATTTTGTGAACGCGGTTGGCCGTGAGCCTGCTGCTGAGGTCCACCGAGAAGGGCGGATGCAAAAGCACCGAAAAGAGCCATGCCTGCAGAGTTATCGACATTACTTTTTTTTCTGGTGGTTTTTTTCTTACTTCTTGTGCTTGAACGGAAAGTTGTTTTTTTCTGTGGTGTCGGTTCAGTCACTCTTGATGCGGAAGTGATCTGTTTACCGGTGGTTTTCTGTTTGATCTTTGTTGTCCCGGCTTTGTAGCTGATAGTCTTGGTTTCTTTTTTGGCGATTGGGGAGAGCGGATCGGCCACACATAGTTCTGATACAAGATAGCCATCGAATTTATCACTTTTAATCTGATAAAAACCGTTCTCATAGCCAAGGATATCGAATTGTGATTGAGGTGGAAGGGTCAGGGGGACCTTTCTTGTCACGTCCGGAGCGTCATGCACTGTTGCAGTCTGTTTGTTGTGACCCTTTGTCCCGATGTAATTGGCGAAATCAAGGGCTACCAGCCGATGGTATATAAATCCCGGTGTCCCGGTTCCGTCCATCCGCCTGATCTTGTACCAGTTTCCGTTTTTACCGGTAAGTTCAACCTGTGTCCCTTTGGCAATTATGTCCACGATATCGGCTTTAGATGAGGACACCTCTCTTACATTGCTTTTCATGAGAGTTTTGCCGGTGACAACGGGGGTGGTAATTACTGTTTCAGTGCGAACAGCCGTTTTGACAGGAGCTTCGCTGGTTACAGCTTTGTTTTGTTTGGGAACACATCCGGTTATGACAATACACGCGAAAAGCAGCAGTATCTGGATGTTCCAGAACTTTGACACCATAATTCACCTCCCTCATTCACTCATATTTTCAAATGAACTGGGGGTTGGTAATTCAGACATGGAAAATCTTGTTATAAACTCCCCAGAGTTTAAAACATCTCATATTTTATGATTATTATAAAGAGCTTTGCTGAATTTTTTCTGCAAGAATTTAATTTAAGTGCGAATTGTCGGGGCGTTAGAGATAAGAACGTTTTATACTGTAAGGATAATTATTTATTTGAAGGTGTAGCAATAGGTTAAGAATGACAGTTACATTAAATTATATAAAAAAGACCGCACTGAATTTTCAGTGCGGCCTCAGAGTGCTGATAAAGAATCATCTGTATCGTAGAGTTGATGGTTAGCGGGTCTTTGAACTTACAGGACTCCAGCCTGTGGTGTGCTTCAAAAATTTTGACGCCCACGTATGTCCAGCCACGCTTCGCTACGGTTTATATGCGCCTGGCATCCGGAACTCATTCAACTGTCTGTTGACTCTGGTTTAGCCAGCAAACTTGCTGAATTGTTAAACCTGATCACCGGTTTTTCCGAACCTGCGCTGGCGTTGTTTAAAGTCCGCCAGTGCCTTGTCCAGTTCATCGGGGGTAAAGTCTGGCCAGTATACATCCGTGAAGTAGAGTTCTGAATAAGCGGCCTGATAGAGCAGGTAGTTTGATAACCTGAGTTCCCCGCTCGTTCTGATAATCAGGTCCGGATCAGGCTGGCCTGCGGTATACAGATACCCAGCGATTGATTCTTCAGTGATCTCTTCTTCTTTTATGCCGTCAGCTACCATTTTTCTGCAGGCCCTGACCATTTCGTCCCTTCCTGAGTAATTCAGGGCGAGATTAAGGGTCATGGATTTGCAGTTTTCCGTTTTCTTTATGGTGTGGGCCACTACCTGCCTAACCCCGAAAGGGAAATCGGATAATTCTCCGAGTATCTTTAGGCGTATGTCCTGCTCACGCAGGCTGGTCAGTTCTTTTTTCAGAAATACCGTAAGCAGATCAAAAAGTGTGGATATTTCATCTTTCGGTCTGGCCCAGTTCTCTTTGGAGAAGGTGTAAAGGGTCAGGTGTTCAATACCCAGTTCTCTGCATCTGGTGACGATATTCTTCGCGGCTTCGGTTCCGGCTTTGTGTCCTTCACTTCTGTTAAGGCCGCGTGACTTGGCCCACCTGCCATTGCCGTCCATGATAACGGCTAAATGTCGGGGCAGCATTGTATTATATTTCCAGGATTTCCTTTTCTTTTTCGGCGCAGGCTTCGTCACATTTTTTGACGTAGTCATCCGTGAGTTTCTGGACGTCATCCTGGGCTTTACGGTTTTCGTCTTCGGAGATATCCTTGTCTTTTTCCATCTTTTTCAGAGTGTCGTTCATGTCACGACGCACGTTACGGATGGCGACTTTGGAATCTTCGGTGTATTTCTTGGCGATTTTAACCAGCTCTTTACGGCGTTCCTCGGTGAGGGGAGGAATGTTGATGCGCAGCATCTTTCCGTCATTTACCGGATTCAGGCCCAGATCTGAGTGCTGAAGTGCTTTTTCGATAAGAGGAAAAGCACCTTTGTCCCAGGGCTGAATGGCAATAGAACGGGAATCGGGTACGGAAACGGAAGCCAACTGGTTGATGGGGGTAGGGGTTCCGTAATAATCAACACTGATCTGGTCTACCAGAGAGGTGGACGCGCGCCCGGTGCGCAGTTTTCCGAAGTCATTTTCAAGGGCGTTAAGCGCGCCTTCCATTCTTTTTTTGCCGTCGGCAAGAACTTCATTAATCATAAAGATTTATCCTCCGTGAACAATTGTTCCGATCTGATCACCATTTACAACCCTTTCGATATTTCCTTTTTCGAAAAGGTTGAAGACAATGATGGGCATATTGTTGTCCATTGCCAGTGAAGTGGCTGTGGAGTCCATGACACCCAGTCTTTTTTCAAGAGTCTCAAGGTAGGTGATAGATTCAAATTTTACTGCATCGTCGTGCTTCATGGGGTCTTTGTCGTAGACTCCGTCGACCTTGGTCGCCTTGATGATCGCCTCGGTCTTGAGTTCCATTGCCCTGAGTGCTGCTGCGGTGTCGGTAGTAAAATAGGGGTTACCGGTTCCTGCTGCACAAATAACCACCCGGCCTTTTTCAAGGTGACGGACGGCTCTGCGGCGGATGTAAGGCTCTGCCACGGCCTGCATGGGAATTGCGGACATAACGCGGGTATCGCAGCCCAGTTTTTCAAGTGCGTCCTGAACAGCAAGGGCGTTCATGATAGTTGCAAGCATTCCCATATAGTCAGCGGAAGCACGATCCATGCCCTTTGCAGAGTCAGACATGCCTCGAAAAATGTTGCCGCCGCCAATGACCAGAGCCACCTGCAGTCCTTTTTTCACGACTTCCGCAATTTCGCCTGCAAACTGGCTGATTGCGGCAGGTTGAATACCGAACTGCTGCTCTCCGGCCAAAGCCTCACCGCTGAGTTTGATCATTACCCGTGAATAGTGCAATTTGTCCATAGTTTCCCCCGTTTTTCTAAGCGGATCTTGTCCGGTTGTGAGTGCTTATACTTTGTTTTTCCGGATGTACTTGTCTGGCGCAAGCGGATCAGCCCGCCACCCGGTCTTGTTCTGTTCTTTCCGGCCATTTCCATTAAGCTGGTCTATGTTAGCAGAAAGTACTGTCTGCTGCTAATTCAGGCCGGGATAAAGTGGCTGTAACTATTGTTACAGCCGGAAATTTTCCCTTTAAAAAGCCCAAATCCAAAAACGGATATTCCGCATTGAATTTGAGCTTCAAAAAAAATCTACCATCGAAATTTACCAGCTTCCTTGAAACGTTTACGCTGTTTAAGGTGCGGTATTTTTCGTTCAGATTCGATTCGTATGTGGGCGTTTGTTCGTCGCAGCAACTATCGTCCCTGGTAGAGTGTTGGTCCGCTTGTTAAAAACCGGACAAAAAAAACGGGCCTTGCGGCCCGTTTTGATGAGTCTTATTCTTCGTCTTTGGGTTCGTCTGCAGCAGCCTCAGCGAGGTTGATGCGGGCGAAGCGACCCACCTGCATGTTCTCACCGAGAACAGCGATGGTTTCGTTGACGAGGTCTTTGATGGTCTTCTTGTCGTCCTTGATGAAGGGCTGTTCAAGAAGGCAGACTTCTTTGTAATATTTGTTGATGCGTCCTTCGACGATCTTTTCAGCGATATTTTCAGGTTTGCCTTCGGCAATAGCCTGCTGCTTGTAGATTTCTTTTTCTTTCTCAAGCAGTTCCTGAGGCAGCTCTTCAGGTCTTGCGCAAACGGGGTTGGTTGCTGCAACCTGCATTGCGAGGTCTTTGGCGAGCTGAATGAACTGCTCTGCCTTGGCTACGAAGTCAGTTTCACACTTGAGCTCAACCATGGAGGAGAGCTTGCCATTGCTGTGCATGTAAGTGCCGATGAGACCTTCACTGGTTGCACGGCCTGCTTTTTTGGCAGCCTTTGCGAGACCTTTTTCACGCAGGTATTTGATTGCTTTTTCTTCATCGCCACCGCATTCTGCGAGGGCTTTTTTGCAATCCATCATTCCTACGCCGGTTTTTTCGCGCAGAGCCTTAACCATCTGTGCGGTAATAGCCATGATTATTCTGCCTCCTGAGGAGTTTCTTCAGCTTTTTCTGCTGCTTTCTCGGTAGCTTTGGTTGCTTCAGCTTCCATTTCCTTGTCTTCTTTGCGGCGAGCTGCGCCTTCGATGCAGGCGTCAGCCATGTGTGCTGCGAAGAGTTTGATGGCGCGGATAGCATCATCGTTACCGGGAATGATGTAGTCAACCATATCGGGATCGCAGTTGGAGTCTACAACTGCAACTACGGGGATACCGAGCTTGCGGCATTCCTGAATAGCGATCTGCTCACGCTTGGGGTCGATGACGAAAGCGACTGCGGGAGCACCGTTAAGGTCTTTGATGCCGCCCAGAGCGAGGTTAAGTTTCTTAACTTCGCGACCCATCATTACGATTTCCTTTTTGGGGAAGCGTTTGATGGAACCGTCTTCGAACATTTCCTCAAGCTTTTTGAGGCGATCGATGCTTTTTTTAATGGTCTGGAAGTTGGTCAGAGTACCACCCATCCAGCGGTGGGTCACGTGGAACATTTCCGCGCGGGATGCTTCGGCAGCGATAGCTTCCTGAGCCTGACGCTTGGTGCCGATGAAAAGGACCTTTCCGCCTTTGGCAACAGTGTCTGCGATGAAGTCGTGAGCTTTACGGAAAAGCTTTACAGTCTGCTGCAGGTCCATGATGTGGATACCGTTACGTGCGCCGAAGATGTAAGGACGCATTTTGGGGTTCCAGCGACGGGTCTGGTGACCGAAATGAACACCGGTCTCCAGCATTTGTTTCATAGTTACATATGCCATAATTTCCTCCTGGGTTTTTCCTCCATCCCGTCCATGTCGACCCGCAACCGCTGCGGGCACCCATAAAAAAAACGGGATGTGCGAATTTGGCTACGCACCATTACAGGGAAAATGATCCAAAATCAAGCCCTGGCGCGTGCTTTTGATAAATATTTTTCATTTCATCGCAAAGATTTTCTAATCTCCGCTTTGATCTGCGGCGGAATTTGCAGCAGCGGCTTTACTGAACCGGAGTTTTCAAAGTCTCTTCAGCGATAACTTTGTTAGTCAGTGTGCCGATACCTTCTATCTCCACTTCCACGGTATCTCCCTCTTTAATAGTGCCTATTCCTTTGGGGGTTCCGGTCATGACCACATCACCTGGGTTCAGGGTCATGATTGTGGAAATATAGCTCACCAGTTGCTCCGGGTTGTATATCATATCCCGGGTATTACCTTCCTGGTGGACCGTTCCATTAATAATGGTACGGATGCCCAGTTCGCTGGTATCAAGCTCAGTTTCAATGCAGGGCCCGATGGGGGCAAATGTGTCAAAGCCCTTGGCTCTGGTGAACAGCTTGTCCTTGCGCTGGAAGTCCCTTGCGGTCACGTCGTTAGCGCAGGCATAGCCGAAGATGTTCGGCTTTACATTTTCCGGGGCCATATTTTTAGTGGGCTGCCCGATTATTACAGCCAGTTCGCCCTCGTAATCAACCTGACTGGACGCTGACGGCAGAACGATTGCATCGTTGTTTCCGATTATGGCGGACGGGGGTTTGAGAAAAATCATCGGCTCTTCAGCCATATCCATATTGAGTTCTTCCGCATGCTCTTTAAAGTTCAGCCCCACGCAGACAACCTTTGAAGGAACCACGATGGGCAGAATCAGGCATTCGTTGAGTGGAACTGGTTTATCCCCCATTCGTCCGGCAATGAGGCTTTTGAAGTGATCACCTTCCAGAGTGGCATAGAAAACGTTGTCGCCGTGCTTTATCCTGAATACTTTCATTTGGAACTCCCGCGTTTAACTGAGATCAAAAGACCAATACCACAAACCTAGAAAAATTATAATCGGGAAAATCGAACTTATTAAAACAGTCTGCAAAGGTAATCCGGCGTAAATGTGACCGGTTCATTCCGGATGATGATTTTTTCACCCTGCAGTGAACTATTGCAGGGTGCATCTGACTGAAAATGATATGGAAATAAGGATCTTAAAAGATAACGCTCCACAGCTGATTCGTTGTTGCGGGAAGGACTGCGGTTCTAGAGCACACACTTTTCACACTTGGCATCAATATCTTTATCCTCGTCTCCGGTGATTGAGATTACCAATGGAATTACAACCGGGTCGCGTCCGAGAATCTTGCGGAAAAAGCGGCGAAGTGCAGATCGTATTCTTTCCTTGAGTTTATTGGTGTGTCCCGGGGGAATGTTTTCATAAACATCAAGCACGATACACTTGGCATCTTCAAGGAGGTGCGAATACTGCTGTTCAAAGACGAATCCTTTTGATGTCACTTCAGGGCCCCGCAGAATTTCCCCGGTCAGAACATCAACAACCAGCGCGACAATCACCAGTCCTTCCCCGGCGAGAAGCTGTCGTTCTTTCAACACGGTCTGTCCTACATCGCCGACTCCCTTGCCATCAACAAGAGTACACTGAACAGGAACGTTTTCCTCGAAGCGGATGCCGTGCAGCAGAAAAGTCACCGGTTCGCCGTCTTCAATAACCAAGGCCCGTTCAGGGGCCACCCCGGTTTCAACCGCGAGTCGGGAATGCTTGATCAGGTGGCGGTATTCTCCATGCACCGGAATGAAATATTTAGGTTTGACTGTTTCCAGCATGGTGCGCAGTTCTTCTCGGTGCGCGTGCCCGGATGCGTGTATGCCCTGAACTTTTTCATAAAGAACTTCAGCACCAAGTTTGTAGAGCCTGTTGATGACTCTTGTGATCGCCTTGGTGTTTCCGGGTATGAAGCGGGAGGACATCAGAACCAGATCACCTTCCTTAATGGAAAGATGGCGGTGGTCCCCGGTGGAAAGGCGTGAGAGGGAAGCAAGCGCTTCTCCCTGTGATCCGGTCACCAGAAGTACTATTTCCTCATCGCGGTAGTCGGGCAGATCTTCGAGGTCAATCAGGTTACGCCCGGGGATGCGGAGTTTGCCCTGATCCCTTGCCAGTTCGATATTGCGGGCCAGTGATTTACCGCTGACTCCTACAACTCGCCCGGTTTCATCGGCAAGGTCGAAGATCTCCTGCATGCGCTGAATATGACTTGAAAAGAGGGTGACCAGAATGCGCCCTTCAGCCT
This sequence comes from Maridesulfovibrio salinus, assembly GCF_055394525.1. Lineage (NCBI taxonomy): Bacteria > Pseudomonadati > Thermodesulfobacteriota > Desulfovibrionia > Desulfovibrionales > Desulfovibrionaceae > Maridesulfovibrio > Maridesulfovibrio salinus. The sequence continues at coordinate 3,748,202 of NZ_AP042461.1, read as the reverse complement.
CCTCGAAAATATCACTCATTGAGCTTTTGATTTCGCGTTCGGTAAGAGCGTAACCTTCCTGCTCCACGTTGGTGGAGTCGGAAAAGAGCAGGGTGACACCCTGACTGGAAAATTCACGAATGGATTCAAGGTCGGTAGCGTGTCCGTCCAGCGGGTTGCGGTCGATCTTGAAATCACCGGTATGCACAACCCTGCCCACCGGGGTTTCTATGCCGAGGGCGTATCCATCTATAATGGAGTGGCAGACCGGAAAGAAATTGAAGGCCAGATCACCAAGCTGGATACGGTCATGAGGTTTGACAACCCGCAGGTCCACGTAGTTTTCCAGATTATGTTCACGCAGTTTGTTTTCAACCAGACCAAGAGTAAACTCGGAGCCGTAGACCGGTACATCTATATATGGAAGCAGCCAGGGCAGAGCCCCGATGTGGTCTTCATGTCCATGGGTTAGCACTATGCCCTTGAGTCTGTCCTTCAGGGTGAGGATGTGGTCGAAGCGGGGAATAGCTATGTCCACTCCGAAAAGCGCGTCATCAGGAAATATCAGTCCACAGTCAATTACCGCCACTGAATCGGCAGTGCTCAGGACCATGCAGTTAAGCCCGATTTCACCGAGTCCGCCGAGGGGACAGACAGTAAGCTGTGCATCAGCCATGTTTAAGCTCCGCATAAGCTTTGCCCATTATTTCTTCCAGTTCTTCCTTGAGTTTCACCCGGTCGCGTACCTTGTATTCCGAAATATCAATGGGGGGCAGAGCCTTGATTCTGATGTCCTGAAAAGGATTCATCCACAGGCTGTGTTTTTTACAGACCTTGTTCACACCATACATCACAACCGGTGCAATGGGTTTCTGGCATTTGAGAGCCAGCACCATACCGCCGGTTTTGAAAGGCATCAGTCCGTCCTTTTCCGGTGCGGGGTTTCTGGTTCCTTCGGGAAATATGAGGGGGGAGTTGCCGCCGTTTGCGACATTGATGGCATTCTGGATGTCCCGCATACCCTGCCTGCGGTTTTCCCGGTCAATGGAGATGTGGTTCCCCGCGGTCATTGCATGGCCGAACACCGGGAAATCGAACAGGGATTTCTTGGCCACGAACTTGAATTCCCATGGGGCGAGGTGTTTGAAAAGCAGCGGGATATCGTAAAAGCTCTGGTGGTTGACCATGAAAACATAGGTCTGGTTTTTATCCAGCGCACTTAGGTCGACGTTGTCATTGCTGGCGCATAACCATACTACGAGCCGCCCCCAGTTCCTTTCACACCAGTGGCTGGAGGGTTGGTTGCGTCCGATAATGGCTACAATAGAAAAGAAGATAGTTGCCGGAAAAAACACCAGATAGAAAAATATTGTTCTTAAAAAGCTCACAGTTATTCTAAATTGGTTAGAAGTTTGATGTATGGTATTTCACGGAGATGCTTTTCCTGAAGTCAGTATGACCTATTTTGCGTTACGCGCAAGAAAATACCATCCGCTAATTCGTTTTCATCCAAAAGCAACCAATTTAGTAGTTTAATTTCTTCCGGTAAACAAGGGGGCAGGGAAAAATAACAAAAAATGAGGCCGGGGCATCTGCCACGGCCTCAGTATGCTGAGCATTTGAATTGATGCTATGGTTATTACTGCTTGGGAGTAACATCCTTTATGGTCTGTCTTTTTACTTCATCCAGAGGAAAGTGTCTTATTCCTGACTTGCCGTCTGAAAAATCAACTTTCTTTAGATCGACCATTCTTACCAGACGGTTGTTCTGTGTGTGGTAGTAGAGTTTTAGATTTCGGGTATCTGAAGCTGTTGTCCACTGGGTGTCGCTGCGCAGGCCTTTGATCTGTTCCGATTTTGCATCCGAACCCTCGGCGGAACCTATCGGCAGGTTGAAGTTGTCAAGGATACGGAATATTTCATAGATGGTTTCGTCCCCGTCCGGAGTATTTCTTGCGGTCTGGGTATATGCTACTGCCCGCACGAATCTTGAGGGTGGAGTGTAGTCGCCCGGAATTCCGAGAAAGCCACTGCCTGCGCCGATGGGGGCGAAGTCCAGGTTTTCTATCTTTTTGGTGGGGATGGCCACCGCTGAAAGATTGATATAGTTGCGAAGGTTGGTCATGTGCCAGTCAAAAGTCGGGGAGTTTGTCATAACTTTAAGCGGGTTTTTGAATATGTGCAGCTTCTTGTCTGTGTATTCAACAACTATCGCCTTGCCGCTGCTGTCGACAACCGTCAGATGAATGGGCGCGGGGATGTTGCCCAATGCCGGTTCAGGAACCGGAACGACTCTAACTTTTTTTAATCCCGCGCGGACTTCTTCAACTGTGGCGAAGTTGGAAAGGACATAATTCGCAAGATCGAGCGGTCCCATCGAGATTGAGGATTTTTCCGGTTCATAGGGCTGATATTCAGCGAATCCGGGTAGGTAGAGCAGCCCCACGACCAGCCCTTTTTCATTCATACCGTCGGAAATGTAGTTTTTTTCCAATACATCGATTCCCACGATTCCGTACTTGGCCTTCCACTTGATTCCGTTCTGTCCTTGCGGGGTTTCGCCCTGAAACTGGTATCCCCGGGGAACTATGGCCACCCTTGATTTAAGGTCGAAAGTCCCCCATTCCATGGTCCTTCCGTAGACAGCGGTTCCATCCTCAGCTTCTAAAACTATACTGGTGCAAGCTGATGCAGGGGATCGGAAAAAAAATATTCCCAAAACCAAAACAAGTGTAACGGTCAGAATGGATTCAAAATTACTCATAAAGGTCTCCGCTTGATGGTTTGTCTGTTGAAAATTTATTTACCAGTCTATCAGTTCTTTTCAGGAAGTCTCGTTTTTTTTCGAATCTTCCATATTATAAAATGCAAACAGTTTTTATTCCCGCTGTCTGGGGCACTTATAAATCCTGAGTAATGAAGGGCTGTCTGTGCGGATCTGTCAGATCAGGTACAGTTTGAATGGATCGCTTTGATGATCACATCTTCAAGCTCACAGAAATCAATGGGCTTGGGAACAAAACCGTCCATTCCAGAGTCGAGGAATCTTTTCCGGTCTTCATCCATTGCGTGGGCAGTCAGGGCCACTATGGGAATATTGGGGTCAAAGCTATTCGATTTATCATTTCTGATCAGACTGGTTGTTTCAACTCCATCTAGTCCCGGCATCTGGATATCAAGAAGAACCAGATCAAAGTCCTTCTCTCTGAGATTCTCGATAACCATGCTTCCGTCATTAACGGAATGAACTTGGTAGCCCATCTTATCAAGGGTTGTCACAGTCATGATCCTGTTTAATTCGTTATCTTCCGCAAGAAGGATTCGTATATCATTTTTTCTTGCAGGGAGTTCCTCATTCTTTTCGGTGTGATGCTCCCGGGCTATCTCGGCGGTAACCAGATCAAGAACAACCCTGAATTCCGTGCCTTTACCTATCACGCTCATAAGCTCAATGCGGCCGTCCATCAGGTCTACAAGTCTTTTGACTATGCTCAGTCCCAGGCCTGTTCCGTTGAACTCACGGGTATAGGATTCATCAACCTGAGTGAATGAATTGAAAACGTTTGTGTGCTGCCCAGCCGGGATTCCTATCCCGGTATCAGCTACTGTGAACACAATTTTGGACAGGCCGGACCGGGAGGTTTCTTCTGTTGTAACCGAAACCTTGACTGAACCTTTGTTGGTGAATTTTACCGCGTTTCCGATGAGATTGAAAAGTATCTGCCTGAGTCTGCTGCTGTCGGCGATAATTTTTTCAGGAACATCCGCAGAAATCTGATGGCTCAGGCGGAGCCCCTTTTCCTTGGCCTTGAAAGCAAAACTTTTGCAGACAGACTGCACCACCTCGGGAACGGAGCAAACATCACGTTTGAGGCAGACCTTGTTGGATTCAATATTTGATATATCCAGAATGTCATTAAGTACGCTAAGAAGGTTTTTTCCTGAAGTAAGCCCTATGGAAACGAATTCCGACTGTTCCTCATCCAGGTCTGTCATTTCAAGAAGGTTGAGCATGCCGAGCACGCCGTTCAGGGGAGTTCGAATTTCATGGCTCATGTTGGCTATGAATGAGTTCTTGGCTCTGTTGGCTATCTGTGCGGCATCCAGCAGTTCTTCCAACTGCTCCTGAGCGGCCTTGCGCTGTATTACTTCTTCGTTAAGCAGCTCACTGGCCAGCTTAAGTTTACGGTTTGCGCGAATTATGTAGCCGACAACCAGAAGAATTAATATTCCGGGAATCCCGCCCCAGAGTAAAATCGTTTTTAATGAGATGCCATGCTCATACCTTACTGATAACCATCGGTTACGGATTTCGGAATGCGTGCTGCCGGGCATCGTGTTCAGGGCTTTATCTATAATAGATGCAAGCTCGGGCCAGTCGTCACGTATGCCCATAGCCTGATTGTGATTTTCAAACGGTGTCGGCGCGGCAACCTTGACATTATGTATCCCATTGTTCTGGATTATATACGTGCCTACGGCGAGATTTCCGATGTATGCATCGGCCTTTCCACCTGCTAATTCCTGAATGGCCTCAAGGGTGCTGTCCACCGTCATCAGCCTGATATTCGGGTAGTTCTCCTGCAGGATCTTCTGCATTACATAGCCGCGCTGGATGACTACTGTACGGCCGGACAGGTCGTCCATTCCGCTTATGAATCTGCTGTCATCCCGGGTGAATATAACCCAGGGCATGGAAAGGTAGTTTTGCGTGAAAGCTATGTAGTTGGCCCGTTCCGGGGTCGGTTTTATGGTCAGGATAAGGTCGGTATGGAAGTGATCGCGGATATTGGCCAATGCTTCTGCCCATGAGTAGTCGGCCTTATAGAATTCAACGTCCAGTCCGCATTTTTCGGCAATGGCTTTGACGTAATCTACGGATACACCTTTGGGTCCGTTGTCCCAGAACTGGTAGGGAGGCCAGTAGGAGACCCTGACCCGTATACGGTGTTTTTGGGAAAGCCATTCAAGTTCCTCTGCACTGAATGATATCTCGCCCCATGTTTCTTTATTTTTGTTATCAGCAAGAGCAGGCATGGCTAAGCATAAAGCAGCCATAAAAATCAATGCGATAGCTGAACGGAGCATGTGCATATTCCTGCCTGTCTTAAAGATTTTTTATCATTCCCAGCATAGAAATATAATATATCACCTTAAAGAAACGAGAACAATCAATGTTGAAATTTTAATTTGGTTTAACAGTGCCCTCGGCTTGTATTTTATTATCGGATTTGAAAAAAAGCTGACGGATCAAAAAAGAACAGGCCGGAAAATCCTTATTCCGGCCTGTAGCTTTCAATAATTCATAATAAGGATTTGTTATTCTTCCCTGCCCGCGTTGTATTCTTCAATCACTTTTTCAGCGATTGGTGGAGGGCATTCCTCGTAATGGGACATTTCCATGGTGAATGTTCCCTGTCCGCCTGTCATGGAGCGCAGGTCCGGAGCGTATTTCAGGATTTCGGACATGGGCACATGCGCCTTTACTTCGGTAACTCCTGCGGTGGAGTCCGAGCCGAGCACCTTACCCCGGCGGCTGGAAAGGTCGCCGATGATGTCGCCCATGAACTCATCAGGCACTTCGACCACAACATTCATGAGCGGTTCGAGGAGGGCTACCCCGGCCTGATCGCATGCTTTTTTGAAAGCCATGGATCCAGCGACCTTGAATGCCATTTCCGAGGAGTCAACGGAATGGTAGGAGCCGTCGTAAAGAGTGACTTTGAAGTCTATTATCGGTGAACCGGCCAGAAAGCCTTTCTTGGCTGCTTCCTGAATTCCCTTGTCGACCGCGGGGATATACTGCTTGGGAATTACCCCTCCTACGATGCTGTTTACGAATTCATAGCCTTCGCCCTTGGTCTGGGGTTCAAGCTTGATCCAGCAGTCGCCGAATTGTCCGCGTCCCCCGGACTGCTTCTTGAAACGTCCCTGGACTTCCGCAAAACCCTTGATGGTTTCACGATAGGGAACCTTGGGGGCGTTAAGTACGATATTTGCCTTGTAACGGCGTTTGGCCTTTTCCACGGAAACTTCAATATGGTTCTGTCCCATGCCGGAAAGGAGGATGTCGCCTGACTCTTCATCTCTGGAGAGGGCGAGGTTGACGTCTTCGGCAAGCAGTTTCTGGATGGCCTGAAAGACTTTGTCTTCATCGCCTTTCTCTGCCGGAGAGAGCGCAAAGGTGATAAGTTGCGGAGCAAGTTTAGGCTTTTCAAGGGTGAATTGGGCCTTGTCATCGCACAGGGTGTCGCCGGTGAAGGTTTCCTTGAGCTTGGCGAGGGTTATTATGGAGCCGGGCCCGGCTTCGCCCTTGATGGGTTTCTGTTCTTTGCCGACTCGCATCTGCAGGTTGCCGAGACGTTCTTTGGCTTCGGTGTTGGTATTGGTCAGGGTCATGTCTCCGGTCACGGTTCCGGAAAGAACCCGGCAGATGGTCAACTGGCCCGCAAAGGGGTCCGCGAGGGTTTTGAACACAAAGCATGCTACCGGACCGTCAGCGGAAGATTCACGGGTTGCGCCGTCTTCACCCTTCCATGGCGCGTGTTCCAGCGGGGATGGGAGGTATGTCTGAATTGCGTCCAGCAGGAAGTTTCCACCTTTGTTTTCAAGAGCGGAGCCTACGCATACGGGAACAAGAGAGCGGTTCTTGACACCGCTGGTGAGACCTCTGGTTATTTCTTCGGTGGTGAGCTCTCCTTCCTCGAGATATTTTTCCATGAGCTCTTCATCGCTTTCCGCGATGTTTTCGATCATGGTTTCACGCAGAACGCTTACTTCGTCTGCGATTTCGGCGGGGATATCACTTTTGGAGGCCTTACCGTCCGCATCGAACACGTAGGCTTCACCGGATAGCATATCCACAACGCCGTTGAAATTTTCCTTGCTTCCTATGGGATACTGGAGCAGTACAGGGCTGATGCCGAGAGAATGTCCGATGCTGTTGAAAGCGGCGTCAAAGTCCGCGCGGTCTCGGTCCATTTTATTGATAAAGATAAGGGTGGGTAGTTCTGCCTTTTCTACTGCTGCCCATGCTTTACGGGAAAGGGGCTTGACTCCGTCCACGGCGTCAATGGTAAAGACAACGCCGTCGGACGCGGCTAGAGAGTAGGGGAGATCTCCGCAGAAGTTGGAATCACCCGGAGTGTCGATGAGGAAATGGTCGTTCTTTTTCCACTTGTATCCGGCGAACCCGGACTGAATTGAACCGCGGCGTTTAATTTCTTCAGGCTCGGTATCAAGGGCGGTGGTTCCTTCCTCGATCTTACCGAGCCTGTCTATAATGCCGGCATTGAAAAGAATCATTTCGGCAGTGCTGGTTTTACCGCAACCGCCGTGGCCTACAAGTGCAAAAGTCCTTTGATTTTGTAAGATTTCAGACATTCAACAACTCCGTTTCTTCTGAATGTTCCAGCCGGACCCTTCAGCCCGGCTTACGGGTCTAAAGGTGCAACTTATAATTCTTCCTAATAATCCCTATAGGTATACCCCCGCTAACATGTCAAGCGTAGATAATTAATTAAATTTCGTGCACAAGTAATTGTTGAGCATGAGCTTTTTTATTTTGTGAGGTTTGAGAAATTGAAAGAATCAACCATATACAGCCTTAATCCGGCTGAAATAGTGTGTTCCGGCCCCTGGCTCCTCCATCGGGCAACCCCTGTGGAGAAGATTATTCAGTCTATAGACAAAAGCGGACAGCTTGTTCCGGTTTTACTGGTCAGGGACGGCGATAAATCGTTGCTGGTAGCAGGTCGAGCCAGGGTGGAGGCAGCCCGTAAACTGGGCAAAGACGTTCTGGCTGTCTATATTGAAGCGGAAGATGAGATTTCGCGCGCTGTTGCTCATCTTGAAGAGAATGGCGCTCGCACGACGGACGAATTTGTGAAATGTGCTACCATGCGTTTTCTGGCTTCCCGCATGAAAAAAAAGGATATTTCCAATCTGGCGGGGCCGCTTCTGGATATAAAACCGAAATCCCGTGATATGAATTTCTGGTTGCAATGGCTTGAGCTTGAAACGGACTTTGACGCACTTCTTGCTGCCGGAAATATGCCTCTGGCATCAGTTTCAGTATTGGGCAGAATTTCTGCAGGGGATCGGGCTTCGCTTGTATCTTTTTTTGAAAAAGTAAGCTGGTCCCGGTCCAACGCGGTTAATTTCCTTACCTGGATTTACGAGACATCCCGCCGTGATAATATTTCCATTTCCGATCTGGTTATTAAGCATGGGCTGACCCCGGCAACGGAAAGTGAATCTCCGAAAGATACGGTGGCGAGGTTGTGCCGTGCTGCGAAAAAACTCCGCTACCCCAACTTAAGCGAACTTGAGAAAACACATGCGAAGATTGTTTCTGAAATATGTGCCGGGACCCGTTGGAAGATTGAGCCGGTAGGGAGTTTCGAGACGGGGGAAGTGCTTATTCAGACCCGCTTCAAGTCAAGGGAGATGCTAACCAAGGCAATCGGGGATCTGGAATCCATCAGCAGATTTGAAGGATGGGAGAAAGTTTTCAATCTCGGCAGGGATGAGCAGGACAACTGAGATGAGTGATAATTTCAAGCTTCCGCCCCATCTTGAGGGATTGGAAAAGATTTATATTGACCGCAGCATGGAGTGTACTCCATTAACAGAGCGGGTGCTTTCAAGGCTGCCGCAGCTGCCGGTTGAAATTGTTGACCCGGATTATTTTCCCCATACTGAAGCGGGTGGTAAACAGGCCCTTTATCTCAAGGAATATAAGGGCAGGTTCCTGCGGTTCTGTCCCGGAACGCGATACTACCATTGTTGCGGGTACAGGATTATCCACATTGGCGAGAATTGCCCGATGTCCTGTTCTTACTGCATCTTACAGGCATATTTTCAGGATAAATTACTTAAGGTATGGGCCAACCAGAACGATCTCTTTGATGAACTCGGAAAAGCTTTTTCCACTGATCCGTCAAGCAGGTTCCGGGTGGGAACCGGAGAGTTTACGGATTCTCTGGCTCTGGAAGCTGTTACCGGTTACAGCCGGGATCTTGTGGAGTTTCTCGGGGATTATCCCAACGTCTGTCTGGAGCTGAAGTCCAAGGTTATCGATCTTTCATGGATGGATGCCGTGAAGCGAACAGACCGTATACTTCCGGCATGGTCGCTCAACGCTCCTTTTGTTAACGAGCACGAGGAATTCGGGGTCTCAACACTTCGTGAACGTCTGGAGGCGGCCCGGACCTGTGCTGAAGCCGGATTCAGGGTCTGCCTGCATTTTGATCCCATTATCCGTTTTGAAGGCTGGCGGGAAGGGTATGCGGAGATCATCGATATGATTTTTGATTATGTAAAACCGGAGCAGATCGCCTATTTCAGTCTGGGATCGTTTCGTCACATGCCGCATCTTAAACCGATAATTGAAAATAATTTTCCGGATACCACCTACATCTATGATGAGTTTATCACCGGGAATGACAACAAGATGCGTTTGCTGCGGCCCCTGAGGTTGCGCCAGTTCAAGTTTATCGTGGACCGCTTGCGTAGACACGGCATGGACAGGCAGCTTTATTTCTGCATGGAGTCCACTGAAAACTGGCAGGATGTTTTCGGGTATACCCCCAAAGAATTGGGCGGGCTCGGCAAGCATCTGATGAAACAGGCTTTCGGGGATTTTTAGAATCCTCCGGCGCCTCTCCGAGGGCTCTCCGAGGGCCAAAGGGAAAACTTTTGCAAAAGTTTTTCCTTTGGAATCCTTTTCAAAACCTTTTATCAAGCTTCGCTCAAAGCGCTTCAAGGCGTGACATTAATCCCGCAATATTTCGAATATTGTGGGATTTTCATTATTAGTAATTCAGCGAGTTCTGGAGGTTGCGGTTTCGTTGTGCAATGTGCAATTGTTCGGGTGTATCTTTTTGCACAAAGATAGTCAGGTTCTGATTGAATGGTTTTTATGTGTCTGTATTTTATGGTTTTGTGCTCTGGCATGCAAAATGTAAGAGTATGATAAACAGTGAGAGGTGATCATATGGAAATTTTAAGTTCAATAGGAAATTGGTGCAGCGGTTTTTCTTCTGGTCACGGTGCAGGCTTTGGCCATGGAGCTGGGTATGGCATGGGTAGCTGGATGCCTTTCCATTTCGGTGGCATATTACAGCTTATTGTGATCGGGCTGATAATTTATTTTACCCTGCGTATGTTCCGCAAACCCGCTCCCGTGTATCAGGAAGATTCGATTATGGAGATGGTCAAAAAAAGATATGCTTCCGGTGAAATTGACGAAGAAACTTACCGCAGGATGAAGGATCAGTTGAAATAAGCTGTTGTCTGACTTTTAACTGTGGGGATTAATAGTGTTTGAAAGGCGGTGCAGGATATGTGCTGCCTTTGTTGAGCACTCTCTTATGTCATGTGAAGGCGTATTTTTAGTGAAAATGATACTTCACTACTGGCAGACAGATTCATCTTGGTGTAATAACTTGATTAAAGGGGGATTACACCGATGTCCTTGCAAGATTACAAAATCAGAATTGACCGCCTGCAACAGGGGCTAGGGAAAGCCTTTGTCGAAAATCCGTTTATCCTGAACATTCCGGGAAAATCCATCGCCCTCAAGGTGGACCCTTATTATTATGTCGCCTTTGAGCCCGCTTTTACCGAAAACCTCAGCAGGTTCGGGGTAATGCTCAAAAAGAACGTGCGTGAAACTCTGGTTCGCACCGGAAATCTCGTCACACACCCTGAGACACGCAGCCCGATAATTAAAATCCGCATGAAGTGGAACGACCGGAACTATAACATGAATGTCTGTTTTGTTGAGTCCGGGTTTATAGATCAGGCTCTGAAAATTTACGGCGGGGTCAAAGAGGAGATCGGGCTTTCCGAAATAAGCATCCTTGAATCAGAAAAGGAACGCCTCGAAAAATTCTTTGGCGAACGCACTCCTTTGAAGAGTGTGGCTTTTGTGGAATGATCCTGTTTACAGTCAAAAAGGTAATTATCGCAGGATAATCCCTCTTTCTTGATTTGACGAGTTGTATAAAGTTTGGAAAGTGACCTTGATTGAAATCCGCTCCTTCAGGCTTGATTTTAGTTCGTTTTGATAGCGCGCTGCCTGATTCTTCTTTAATGCCAAATTGTCATTAGGCCGCAGTTTGTACTCCTGTTCCTCTGGATTGGCTCTACTGAGATAAAGAGCTACTTGTATCCGTTTTCCTTCATGTATTCTGCATATTTCCCGTCTACGACCAGAATATGTTTCACCACCCAGTCTTTTAGGAATCTTATCAGGTCTCCGGCTGTTTTGCCTTTTCCTTCGTCCACTTCCTTTTTGAAATTCAGCACCTGCTCCAGAAAGTTCTTATGAAGTTTTTTGTGATGGCTGGAGTCTTTATATCCGTGTTTATCAAACAATTCTTCTTCAAACTTGAAATGTTTGTGGGTATATTCCAACAGTTCTCCTGCCACCTCTTCAACAATTTCGGTCTCTTCATTGTTCTCGACAGCTTTGCTGAAACGGTTGATGAGCTTGATCAGGTCCTTATGGTGTTTATCAATTTCCTTGACTCCTACAGAAAAATCTTCTGACCATTCAATTTCCCTGCTTGGTCCCGCGTCAATATTTTCTCCGACTGAGATCATCTGGATAGTGGAGTCCATTTCCTCGATACAAATATTAAGATTACTCAGAATGTCGTGAGCAGCGCCCATTCTCCGGGATGTTGTCTGGGCAAACTCCGCAACACTGCTGACAGTCATGTTGATTTCCTCAGAGGTGACTGACTGCTGGTCACTGGCAGCGGCGATGGATTGCACCTGCTCATTGGTATTTTCAACAACGGAGACTATTTTCTGCATCTGCTCTCCGGATCTGACAATCGCGTCCGTGGAGCTGGAAATATTATTTGCCATTGCTTCTACTGCTTTTACATTGGTGCGTGAAAAATGCTGTATCTTTTCAACCGCTTCTCCTACGTTACTTGTCGCATCCATTGTTTTTTCCGCCAGCTTGCGTACTTCGTCTGCTACTACGGCAAATCCGCGTCCGGCATCTCCGGCTCTCGCCGCTTCAATAGCCGCGTTAAGAGCCAGAAGATTTGTCTGATCAGCAATATCAGTGATGATGGTCATGATCTGACCGATATTTTCGGCATGTTCATCGAGTTTCCCCATACTCATTTCAAGCGATATGGCGTTTTCCTTGATTTCATTGAAGGATGTCATAGCCATGCCGACATCTTCCGCACCGCTTAAGGCCATCAGGCGAGAATCATGTGAACTGGTCGCCGCCAGAGTTGCATTGTTTGCAACCTCCATTACGCTTGCATTCATTTGTTCCATTGCTGCGGCAGTGGATTCTATCCGGTCCTGCTGGGTTATGATTTCCAGGCTGACTGAATCCACATGCTTATTTACATTTCCCACGGCAGTAAAAATTGCATTGGAGCAGCTTTGTGCTCTATGTGCTTTTTTTTGAATGGCATTGAGTTGGTTTTCCCTGTCATGGATAATATTTCTTTGCTGTTCAACCTTGGATTTGAGCTGGTTGATTTCATCCTGGCATTGTTCCAGTTTCTTTTCTTCTGCCGTCTTTCGGGATTTGATTTCTGATAGTGTGGAAGAAATCTGCTCATTGATCCTTTCTATCGTAATTTCAGTTTTTTCTATTTTAGAATCATCAGTAGAGCTGGATGCGTCAAGAACGGTATCAAGTATGTCGAGAAGTTGTGCTGATTTATCTTGTTTTATTGCTCGGAAAAGTCCTCCCAATGATAAAATCATGGTAACGAGAAGACCAATCTTCCATATTAAATTGGTTGGAAAATCAGGCAGAAAAAGAATGAGGATAGTAATTAGTAACGGGTACGCGGCCCAGAGTATGACTTTGATGGTTTGTGCCATTATTTCTCCTTAGAATCATATAGTTAGACTTATTTAACTGATAACATGAGGAGGGGGTTATCGCAAATGAAAATTCAGGAAGTGGTAGCTCACAAAAAAACGCAGCACCAGATGGTACTGCGTTTTTTTAAGCTATGAGCCAAACTGATTTCTAAAAAAGAAAGCCAGTATTGGGGAAGGATAGTCTGCTGTGATTATTACTGCTTGCGGGTCTGGCTCTTGGGACAGGTTTCTTCCAGATAACAGACATCACAGCCGCCGGAGTAAGGGAAGGGGGTGAAAACCGCATACTGGCGGTTAACTGTGCCTTCCTGATTCCAGGTAAGTCCGAGCGCTTCAAAGGCTTCAAGGGCTGCTTCACCGGGTTTGGGAAGCGGAGCACATTTGCCTTCTTCCAGTTCGGGCAGAAGGGAGCGGGCTGCGGCCATAACAAGAGTGATGGCGAGGTTGTGGTGTGCAAGACCCTCGGTGGGGGTGTCCTGCCAGATATCCTCAACCGCGTTTTCAACAGCCTCATCAAGGTAAAGCAGCAGGAAATCGGTTCCCTTGCCTTCTTCGGGCTGTTTGAGGGTGTACACGTTGAGGTGCGGCAGCCACTCGTTCCAGTATTTTTCGAGACTTTCCATGAGGGAGTGCTCGATGCGGGTAGTGCCGTTCAGTTCGGCAAAGTAAAAAATATCAAATTCCGGCTTGGCTTCGGTTTTTTCGATCTTGAGTGCGCTCATTTATATGTCTCCTGAATTTATCAAAGTATGCCCCGGTAGGCCCTGTCGGGTATTCCTCCGTTGGCTTAAACCCTTTTGCAAAAGGGTTTAAGAATCCCAAAACCTTTTAATAAGCTTCGCTGTCTGGAATGACTAATTGTCCTACATATAAAAGGTCTGAAATGCTTAATACAACCTGCATGGTTTTTAAGTGCAAAACGCGGGCTGTGTTCATTAGGTGAACAGTCTCTTTACCTTCTTAAGCGTTTTGCCTCAAGTGTAAAAAAGTCCCCGGAAACCGTCAGGCTTCCGGGGACTTTCAATATCTGAGTTACTCAGTTCCGCTTAGATTTTGCAGGCGGTTCTGAGATCGTCAACAGCGTCGGTCTTTTCCCAGGTGAAGTTGGGGTTATTGCGACCGAAGTGTCCGTAACAAGCGGAAGGCTTGTAGATGGGACGGCGCAGGTCAAGACGCTCGGAGATGTAGTAGGGGCGCAGGTCGAATACTTCCTTGACTGCTTCAGTCAGGGTTTCATCGCTAACTTCGCCGGTACCGTGGGAGGTAGCCAGAACGGATACGGGCTCAGCTACACCGATTGCGTATGCAACCTGAACTTCAGCGCGCTCGGCGAGGCCGGCGGCTACGATGTTCTTTGCAATGTAACGGGCCATGTATGCACCGGAGCGGTCCACTTTGGACGGGTCCTTACCGGAGAATGCGCCACCACCATGGTTGCCCATGCCGCCGTAAGTGTCGTTGATGATCTTACGTCCGGTAAGACCGCAGTCACCCATGGGGCCGCCGATTACGAAACGGCCGGTGGTGTTGATGTAGATTTTGGTTGATTCGTCGACCATATCCTGAGGCAGGGTGGCGAGAACAACTTCACGTTTGATATCATCGTAGATCTGCTGCTGCTCAATGCCGTCATCGTGCTGTGCTGCGATAACTACGTCAGCGATGCGGACGGGCTTGCCGTTGAAGTATTCGAAGGAAACTTCGGTTTTGCCGTCAGGACGCAGGTAGGAGAGGGTCTGGTCTTTACGCACTTCAGTCAGCTTTTTGGAAAGCTTGTGGGACCAGTAGATGGGAGCAGGCATCAGAGTGTCGGTTTCTTTGCAGGCGAAGCCGAACATCATGCCCTGGTCGCCAGCACCCTGGCTTTCGGGGGTGTTGCGGTCAACACCCTGTGCGATATCCACGGACTGTTTGTCGATGGAAGAAATAACGGCGCAGGTGTCTGCGTCAAAACCCATGTCGGAGTGTACGTAGCCGATTTCACGGATGGTATCGCGTACGATTGCGGGTAAGTCAGCGTATCCGGCAGTGGAGATTTCACCGGCGATAAAAGCCATACCGGTGGTAACCAATGTTTCACAAGCGACGCGTGAGTTGGGGTCCTGCTCAAGCAGGCAGTCGAGGATTGCGTCGGAAATCTGGTCAGCCACTTTATCGGGATGACCTTCGGTTACGGATTCAGAGGTAAAAAAGTACTTGCCTTTGCTGCTAATCATTAAAAGTTCCTCCTACAGGTGATTGAAAAGGGGAACGAAGCCGTTCTTCGTTAACACCCTGAAATATATAGCTTGATAAGACTATATAAATAAATTGACATATAAGAATGATGCCACATTACACCTTTATGAGAAGATTGTCTATCAGTCTTGCTTTACCAACTTGCACTGCAACGGCGCAAAGCGCGGGACCATCAATCTTTTCAATATCTTGTATGTTTTCCGGATGCACAATTTTTATGTAATCAATTTGTGATCCGGGAATTTCTCTTTCATAAAAAGAGGTCAGTTCCTGCCTCAGTCTGGAAGTATCGTCTTCTCCCTGCTCCACAGTATCACGCATAATCCGCAGCCCCTTCTGGATCATGGGAGCCGTCTTTTTCTCCTCATCGGTCAGGTAGACATTGCGGGAACTCATGGCCAGCCCTGATTCTTCACGGACTATGGGGTGTCCCTGAACATCCACAGGGATGTTGAGGTCGCGGACCATCCTTTTGATGATGGCCAGCTGCTGCCAGTCTTTTTCTCCGAAAACAGCTACATGTGGCTGGGCGGTCATGAAAAGTTTAGTGACTACTGTAGCAACACCGCGGAAGTGAACCGGGCGTGATTTGCCACAAAGATTTGCGGCAAGGTCCGGAACTTCCACCCATGTGCAGTGGTCGTCATGATACATCTCTTCACGGGTCGGGGTGAAAAGTATGTCTACTCCGTGTTCTTCTGCAAGCCGGGCATCACGCTCAAGATCATGAGGATATGCATCGAGGTCTTCGTTGGGGCCGAACTGGGTAGGGTTTACGAAAAGGCTGACTATAACCACATCAGCCTGTTTTCGGGCTGCTTCCATCAGGCTCAGATGGCCTTTGTGGAAATATCCCATTGTCGGTACCAGAGCGATTTTTTTGCCTTCAGCGCGCAGCATCAGGGCCAGATTCTGCAGTTCTTGAGGATTATTGATTATTTCCATTTATGACTTACCGTACTGGCGGATTTTGTTTCGGTTATCCATATAAGATGGAAGACAGGACAAACCCTCTACCCTCTATAAGCTCAACATGTCCATAGCATAGAGATAATTTTATTGCACGGAAACATAACTCACGGATACCTGAATAGTGCTGCAATTATCCTGATGCCGGGATGGGGAATGTTGTAAATGATGTGGTCTGGTTTCTGTCTCGGGTATTGATGCAGGTTTGATGGGGACCGGTAGAAAAGAGAGGAAAGCAATGCGGTGGAGGGGGGGTAAAAGAAAATCTGAAGAGAAGAGAGTTCTAGGCTGGACATCTCTTCTTTTCAGGTTTTGTAATAACACCGCGTTAAATCAGCACCTTAATCAAACCAAGAACATTGTTGGTGTATGTGCCGTTTCGTTTGTACTCCCTGTATCCGGCGGAATGAGAGCACCCGACGGCATAAAGTTTACCGTCTTCTTCTATCAGCTTCACTGTGGATTCACCTTCCTTGAGATGTTTGAACTCCGGAGCAAGGTTGATGGTTGTTCCCGGTTTGTGATCCGGGTTGGTTGATGAGATCAGTTTGCCTCCCGGTTCAATGAACATACCTTCAGCACCATCGAGAATCTCTCCCTGTCCGTCACGGGGCAGCACGTCATTGAGCATGGCTTCGAATTCCGGCTCGGAGTCAAATACAATTCCGATCCCCCCGAGCACGTTGGATGAATTTTCAAGCGAGGTGATGGAAGCATTATATATGTATGTGAACCTGTCTTTGCCATCCATGGAGTACAGGTCGGTTTTGAAAAAGTCCGACACGCAATAAAGCTGTGAGTCAGTGATTCTGAGTGCTTCGGAAACGTAGCCGGCGTTCAGGACGCGGCCTTCCTTGTCAAATTCCATAGAATTGGAGCAGGCGATGATTCTGCCTTTGCGGTCGTATACAAAAAGGTTGGTGTACACAGTATACAGGCTGTTGATGTAACCGAGAATGCTGCGCATGTGGTTGATGTCAGAATCACTGATTTCGGGTTGTTCAAGTATTCTGCGGAAGTCTGAGGTCAGTGCCCACCAGCGGCAGTCGTTAGCTCGTTCGTAGAGGTTGCGATCCATGATATCGATGGAAAGGCGGGCCAGAAACTGTGTTTCGTGGAGTCTTGAGGCGGAAACGATTTTGAGCAGGCTGTTGGTGGAGTCCCGAAAAACTCTCTGAACCTGATCACCGATCTTTTTGATCTCATTAAGTATGTGCGGGAGTGCCCGGCCTTCCATCTGTTCTACAAGATTGTTCGCAATACATTTTTTGGCGGCCATGATTTCTCCGTTCTGAACAACAAGTTCAAGGTCGGAGAGTACGTTTTCGGAGGAATTCTCAACGTGGGTCAGCCTGCCGGAAAAGTGGGCCTTGCTCCGGATAGCTTCAGCGTCAAGCGAGTTGTCGTCATCATTAGTGAAAGCAGTATCCAGCTGTTTGATCACATGTCCGTACCATGGCAACCCGAAAAAACCCTGATAACCTTTGGTCTCAACCGTCTTGGCAATGCAGGTCTTTCCGTCCAGATTGACGATTTGAAAATCTTCCTCCAATACCATGGGAAACTTCTTGCCCGTGGGGGCTGATGTTTCATCGCTTGATGCTATTGCTGTACCTTTTTCATCAAGCACCATCAGAATTGTGTCTTTGGAAAACTTGGTGAGGTCTTCAAACACTCCTTTCATTTCGCCTGCAAAGTCGAAGATGAGGCAGAGCACTCCGAGGATTTCTCTGGTCTTGGGAGATTTGATTGCCTGCGAATAAATTAGGACTTCTCCCGCGCCTGGCGCAAGGTCGCTTTTGCGATAGGTCTCAACATAGTCCGCGGCTTCAAAAGTCTCACCTATCAGCGGATCGTTGGAATGGCTGATTCTGTTTTCGTGATCAAGATGGGCGCAAACATGTCCCTCAGTGTCTAAAATTACAATTTCGTTGTATACTGTGTATTTGGAGCGATATTCATGTAGACGTTTTTCGATTTCGTTTACATCGTAAGACGTGCGGTCATGGTTAGATAGGAATTGCACAAGGTCATCATCGGTGGCAAGGAAGCCGACATCTGCAGTGCGTTCAAATAGGTTTCTTTTGAGTATGTCTATGACTACCTGAGCAAGGGCAGAAATTTCAAGAACGACTTTTTGTGTGTTTTCACGGATCAGGATATCGATGAGATTTTGCTTCAGGCCGGTGAAATTGTCCTGTGTTTTGATGATGAAATCTATGAGGGTCTGGGCGATCCGGCTGCAGTTGATCTTGCCGGTCATGGTTGCCATGGTCCACTGTCGATCAAGTCTTGTCAGTAGATTCAGGCAGTTGGAGATGTCAGGCATGGCCTGTAGGAGCAGGTTGGAGTTTTTTTCAATTAATTTGGGATCCATTTGATTCTCTCAGATATGCCACGGGGAGTGGTGGCGTGAAGTTGTCTTTGTGTAGCTTTTTACCTATTTGAAGAAATGTTGGTATCACCTTCAATTTTGTGTGTACAGTATTTTCATTAATGTTATTTTTAGGCGTGTTGTGTGTTGTGCTTTGGTTTTATACTTCGAAAATGTGTTTTTTGCGGCTGATGTGTCGCCGATCTGTTTACTCTTTACAGCCGTAAGGGGACGAAAACCAACCGGTTGTCTCTGTCTGTGACACATTTCAAGAGGAATGCCGATGACGGGGTGTAAGCCACCATAAAGGGTTGGTCGGCGTCGGCAGAAGTATAAAAGTAATTTTTTAGTTCTAAGATTATTGCTGTGTTTATATTTTATGTATATGTTGTCTTTCTTCTACCCGCTCAGCTGTTTTTTGCCTTTTAACTAGCTGTAATCTTGTTTGTTTAGAATTATAGTTGTTTTTATCTCAACTCCACAACCCTCACTCACAATGCCTGGATACCTTCTTCTTTTTATCTCATGTGTTTTCGGTGTTCTCTTTATCCGTCATTTGCAATCTTATGACATTCATGAAAAAGAGCCTCTTTTTAAAATGGTTCTGGTGACTGTTGTAGGAGGTCTGCTGTCTTTTATACTGGCCGGGTTGATTTATTACGGGCTGGATATTCTGGGTATAAGTGAAATTGATAACGGATTCGGGGCGGTTGCTGTGATCGGACCTGTGGAAGAGATATCCAAGCTGGCCGGGCTGTTGATTTGCCTGATTTTTATCTGGAAGGAAATGAATGAGCCGATGGACGGACTTGTATACATGTCCTGTGTGGCTCTCGGGTTTTCCATCATAGAGAACTACTACTATATATATGGAAGTTCAAACCCGATTATGACTATGGGGATCAGGTTCCTTCTGTCTACACCCATGCATATATGTTTCAGTCTGGCTATGGGGATTGCTGTTTATTCCCTTGCAAAGTTCCGGTTTGGCTGGGGATTGCTGCTTTTTTCATTCACCTTTGCTTTTGTAGGACATGGTTTATATGACCTGATTATTTTTGAGAACCTGAATGCCCTGCTGATGTCTCTGATAATCTGGGTCAGTTATGTTTTCGCAATCAGTCTTGTCGCCTATTGCGCTGCTTTGTCACCCTTCAGAAAGACATTGAAGGAATTTATTGAGAGTTATGAAAACCCCGAAAGCGGCCCCGGTCTGGAGTGTGTTAATTGCGGAAACAAAGAAGATAAAGAAACTTACAGACTCGAAGGGATTGTGGTCCAGAGGTGTCATTCGTGCGGATATTACCTCAGCAGCAAGGCTTCCCTGTTCAGGATGTTCAGGCATTTCGGGGCCCAATTCAGAAAGCTCCACAAGTATTACTGGCCCGCTGAAAACAGTAAGGCGGCATTTTCAGTCCTGTACGATGCCAACTATATTTCCGATGAAAAAAAGGTAGCCTATTTCGATCTCGATGAACTGAATAATGTACTTGAGAAGTTCACGCTGGATACTATTCAATCCACACCGGGCATAATCAGATCTGTGATAAAACCATCGCCTTCGGTTCTGGCGAAACTCGAAGCATCTGTTTACGGCAGGCGTGAGGCTCTTCGGTCTTTCACCTTTGAAGTTCCTGAACAAGGGGACACTGATGTTGCGGTGGAAAGTGAAAATTCTGCTGAGATCACGATAGAGCCTGATCATCCTCAGCCTGCTTTGGAAGAGCCGGTACAGCAAAGGGTCAGCCACGCGCCTCTTAAAATTGAAAAACCGAAGCTCAGTGCGCGCGAGTCCTTTTTCCGTTTTCTGATTAATCCGCTAGCGGGAAGCAGTGATCCCAGAATCGTGCATACTCCTCAAGAGCGGGGGCCACTATTGAGTTTCGGTGCTTTGATCATTCCGGAATTCTGGTTCCTGTGGCACGATATATGGGGTGCTGCCTTCATGGTTCTTATCACCGAAATAGTGACCATGTATGTGTCAGGCCGTTTCCTGAGTTTCGCGGATTCATTTCTGCTGGCTATAATTCTAACGAGAATCGGAGCGGCTTTGATCGGGCACAGGATTTATTATTACAGGCATGGGAAATGGCTCGCTTGAAACTTCTGAAGCGACTTTTTGGAAGTTTCAGCTTCAAACCGCAATACTATTTCACCAATATCCGTTCCAACCGCTTGTCTTGAATCCCTATGCGGGGTATGTCCCTTGCATGCTAAAGGATAAGCTTTTTAAAGACGGAATCAGTCTGACCCCTCAGGATCTGATCCGCTATGAACATACTCTCAAGGACCTGATTCAGGAGTTTCTGCCTTTTGAATCATACAGTCTCTTTTTTCCCCGTGCGCCTAAAGGGCAGTTCCGGGCGGAATTGTCTTTTGATTACAATCAGGACAGCGGACAGCTTAATCTGCCGCTGCGGTTGCGGGGGCGGGGGATGTGTTATTTCATCGCCCGTGGAGTCAAGCTGGATGCTGCTGATGAAGTAGCTCCTTATCTGGAGGGACTGGCTTCGTCCGTGCTTGAAAAGATGCTCCTCTACAAGGGTTCCATTACTGATCCGCTGACAGGGATGGCGACCCGTGATTATTTCATGGACAAGCTTGTTAAGGAGCTGGACCTGATTCAGAACTGCATGATGCCGACATCCGGCGGGTGTAAGGACCCGGGGATCCCGACTTTCAGCGGCTCGGTTGGTGTTGTTCTGCTCGATATGGATTATTTCCAGCGGGTAAATGACCGTTACGGTTATCTGCTGGGTGATGAGATCATATCCACAGTAGCTTCCCGGATCAGTTCAGTTGTCTATGAATCAGTTATCTGCGCCCGTGTTTTTGACGACAAGTTCGCTTTTCTTATTCCTGACGGACGCCCCAAGGTCTGCGCGCGTCTGGCTGAGGAGCTTCGCGCCCTCGTGGAATCTACTCCGGTCGAGGATCCTGTGACGGGTGATGTAATCAAGATAAGTGCCAGCGCGGGGTATGCCAACTACCCGCAGTCGCTGTCAGGGCCGCATTTCAAGAGGACAGCCGATGAACAGGGCCGTATCCTTATGCGCAAGGCCGCGAAAGCCGTAGCCACGGCAAAGGACTTCGGTCGCAACTGCATTTTCGCTTATTCGGATATTCTCAAGAAAGGTGGCAAGGTTCTTGAGATTCTTCCCCTGCAGCGTCTAGCTCTTTCCATAGGACAAAGTGTTGATGCCCGTGAAGGCGGGCGTTTTCTGGTCTGGTCCCCTGACTATCAGGCCGGTACACAGGCCCGCATAACCGAAGATGAACGTATTTCCGGCTCATATCCCACAATGTACAAAGCCGAGGTGGTGATAATTGAAGTTCAGGAAGACATCGCCTTTGCCGAGATCCTGCATCTGAGCGACCCGGCATGGCCCGTGGCTGCCGGGGACAGGCTGACCATGCTTAACGAAAAGGACAGTTTTTTCGATGCGCAGTCCGGCTCTGAATCTTCCAGCGGTCCGCAGCGTGACATGGTGACCGGCCTTTACAACTATAAAGAATTCATAGGCCGCTACAGTCGGTCCCGCCAGAACATGGATAGGTTTTCAGTTGCGGTGCTGCGTCTTGCATCCACCCCGGCTGATCACGGTGGCAATTTTCAGAAATTGACCGATGCTCAGGTTCAGAAGGTTGCCTCCCGGGCTGAAACCTTTTTTGATGAATCCTGCATGGGCGGGCGCTACAGCCTGAACAGCCTGATATATTTTTTCCCCGGCGAGGAATCTGACGCCGTAATGGAACAGATACTGCGTCTGGTTCGTGAATGCTCTGATGATTTTGAAATAGAACTGGCAGCGGGGGTGGCTTCCTTTCCTTTCCTGAATTACCGCCGCAGTGAAATTCTGGACAACTGCCGCAAGGGCCTTGACCATTCATTAATGATGGAAAAGCCCATGGTGGCACAGTTTGATTCTGTTTCTCTGAATATTTCTGCTGACCGCCTTTATGTTGACGGAGACATTTACGGGGCTATTGAAGAATTCCGGCTGGCTCTGCTTGCGGATTCCGATAATATCCTTGCCCGCAACTCCCTCGGCATCTGTTACGCACAGGTGGGTAAGCCGGAACAGGCTCGTAAGCAGTTCGAAGAAGTTCTGGCCATCACGCCTAAAAATATCATGGCGCTCTATAATCTCGGATGGGTCTGCCAGATGCTCGGTTGCCGTGACAGGGCCCGTGAGGCTTATGAAAAGTGTCTTGAACTTGAACCGGACAATGTCTTTTCACTGGTGCGGCTCGGTGTTCTTGCCGAACAGGATCAGGGTCTGGACGAGGCCGAGAAATATTATCTGCGGGCGGCGGAGCTCAAAGGCGGGGATTCGCTTACCATGAGGCATCTGGCCCGGATTTCATACAGCCGCAAAGATACCGACAAGGCCCGTGAATATCTGCATCAGGCCCTGAATGCCAACCATAATGACGCGGCAGCAATGAACATGCTGGCCCGGATTTACCTTGAAAGCGGCGAAGATCCGCAGATAGCGGAAGTTCTTGCAAGGCAGAGTGCGGCGCTTAAGCCTTCCAAGGACCAGTTCTGGGAAACTCTTGCCATGGCTTTGGAAGTTCAGGAAAAATTTGAAGAAGCAGCTCAGGTTCGCGCCAGATTTTAGGAAATGCATTCTTTTGTGGGGGCACGTTATTGAGAAGTTTCATGTCTCACCTGTGGTCTGGTAAATATCCTGCAGCATTAAGGCCGTAATATCTGTTAAGGTATTGCGGCCTTAATGCTGCATGCAGGTATTTCTGCTGTAGATTTTGAGCTGACTTTTGGCAATTCCTGAATCATGAAAATGTAAACTTGCGGATGGCGGGCGTATGCAATAGGTTTGAGCTGTCTTTTCGGGACGTGGGACTTCTTAATTTCATTATGTAAAAGGACTTGGGTTTTCGGTGTCCAGATTCATTGTATCCCTGTATCTGATCATCTGCGGGGCTTTGCTTTTCAGTATGATTATTCCTGCGGAAGTGGAGCGGGAGTTTTCCTCCACTATGCGCAGGCAGGTGCAGCAGAGAGTGCTTGTAGCGAATGCTGAGCGCAAGCCGGTGGCTCCCCTTTTCAAGCAGGTTGCCGATGAATTCTCGCTGCAGCCCGAAATACTCTATGCCATAGCCGATCATGAATCCGGCTACAATCCGTGGGCTCTCAACATAGAAGGGCGGGGCGTTTATCCTGAAAGCCGTGAAGAAGCCCTTGCTATTATAGGTGACAACCTGAACAAGAGTTTCGATGTGGGGCTGATGCAGGTAAACTCCTACTGGCTCCGTAAATTCGATATGAGTGCCAGAGAAGCACTTGAACCGGAGGGAAATCTGCGTCTGGGGGCATGGATACTTCGTTACTGTCTGGATAAGTACGGATACAACTGGAAAGCAATCGGAGCTTATCATACCGGATCTCCGAAAAAACTTCCGAATCGCTCGCGGGCCTATGCTGTCAAGGTAATGAAAAAATACAAGCAATTACTGGACAAGTCCGGCAGGATTAACAAATGATCAATAGCCCGGTAATATAAACTTTAATTTATGAAGCGGTGTGGCGGAATTAAGTAGTTTTTTCCCTTAACCGTGGAAGCGGTTTTTTTCAGGAGTAGATGTAGCACGTTACGCAGGGCAGGTTTCTGTTCAGGTGGGGGCAGGACAAACCCGTGCAGGCAGATTCAGGCTGCTAAACGATAACATATCAGCTCAGTCCCGCAGGTCTTCTGTGAGCCGCCGGAGCACACTTATATTATGAACGAGCACGATTACGTAATTTTCGAGATAGACGATACCAGTTTTGCCATTCCCTCCGCATTGGTGGACAAGGTCGAACGCGCTGTGCTGCTGACTCCTGTGCCGGATGCACCTGATCCGGTTCTGGGTGTGGTCAGTGACGGGGGGGATATTGTTCCGGTACTGGGGATGCGTTCCCGTCTGGGGCGGGATGAACGTGAGGTCCGTCTCTCCGACCGGTTGATCTTCAGCCGGGTGGGTGCAAGACGGGTGGCGGTTCTGGCGGACAGCGTCAGTGCCGTGCAGGAGATACTTCCCGGGAGTCTAAAGGAAGCCGAGGACATCTGGCCCGGGGTTGTTTACCTGCGTTCGATGGCCGGAATGGAAGGCGATGTCATAATGATGCAGGATATGGACAGGGTTCTCGGTCCCGACCAGCAGATTGAGCTTGGCAGGATACTTGAGAAGATGCGCGGGAGTGAAGGGCCTGTGAATGGTTAACGACCTGACTGATAATAAGATTGCCGAACTGGCGGATATGGTCCGTAAAAAATACGGACTTGATTTTTCCCAGGACCGCTGGCGAGATCTGCGCAAGGCGGTGTGTAATTTCCATGAGGATCAGGACCGTTTCTGTTCGTCCGATGAATGTCTTAACTACATCCTTTCCGCGCAGGCCAGCCGTTGTGATCTGGAACAGTTCATCAACCGGCTGACCATCGGTGAAACATATTTTTTCCGTGATCCGCACGCCCTGAGTGTGCTTGAGATGGATTTCCTGCGCAAAAGAAATGGACGCGGCAGCGGGGATGGCGGAGCTATCCGCATCTGGTCCATGGCCTGTGCCACTGGTGAGGAGCCCTACACCATGGCCATGATCTGCCGGAGATCCAACGTCCGCAGCGAGATTTTCGGAACCGATATCGATAGCCGCGCACTGGCCCGGGCCGGAGCGGGGCATTACCGTAAGTGGTCTTTCAGGTCGGACTCAACTGCTTACCGGGATATGTATTTCAAACAGAACGGTCCGAATGACTATGTTATCGACAAGTCCATCAGGGATATGGTCAGTCTGTCCAGATTCAATCTGATCGGCGATGATATCCCCTCTTCATTCAAGCGGATGGACCTTATCCTCTGCAGAAATGTTCTGATGTACTTTTCAAATGACGGGGTAAAACTGGTACTTGAAAAGATATGGGAAAGCCTCAGTCCCGGAGGGTTTTTACTTGTTACCCCCAGTGAATCTTCACTCGTGACCGTCCACGGTCGCTTCGAGCCGGTCAGCTTCGGCTCGGTGATGCTTTTTTGCAAAAACGAGGATTATTCACCGCCTGAGTTCGGTACGGGTAACTTTGAGAATATTTCATCTGATCAAAGTTTTTCCGTGCCGGAATTTTTACAGGACCAGTCCGGACAGCATAGCAGTGAAGATTCTGTCTATGAATTACCCGGGCAAGAGGCCGGCCCTGATCTTTATGTGCGGGAGGATATTGAAGAGTATGTAGCGCCGGAGCCGGAAAATGCTTTCCCGGCAGGAGACATAGAAGAATCAGAGTTTTTGCTGCGGGCAGAAGAGATGCGGATTGCGGGGGATACTGCCGGGGCTGTGGGGCTGCTCAGAAAAGTTCTAGATAATGATAGCGGGTTGAGCAGAGAGCTCAAGTCCGAGGCTCTTTTGGCGCTGGCTTTTATCAAGGCGGATTGCGGAATGCTTGAAGAAGCCTCACAATGTTGCAGACGTTCCATAGAACTGGACCGTATAGCTCCTCAAGCCCACTTTCTGCAAGGGCAGATTATGATGCAGCAGGGACTTGCTGAAGAGGCTGTCTCGGAGTTTCGCAATACCCTTTTCCTTGCCCCTTCTTTTATCATGGCGCATGTGATGCTCGGCAACATTTATATGGAGCGCAGAGATTGTCCTGCCGCTGCCCGGCATTTCCGTGCTGCGATAAATGAGCTTCAGGCCCTCGATAGTTCCGAGACAGTACCTTACTCAGACGGGATGACCGCTGCCGTATTGATTGAAATGGTGAAAGTCGTGCAGCAGAACCTTTTCTAAGGATATTTTATTATGGATGAGAACTGTACCGAGAAATTTATACGCAGAGAAAATGACAGGGAACTGCTGCGCGAAAGGGCTGAAAAGCTGGCCCGCAAAGTCGCGGAATCCGGCATGGAGCAGCAGCGTGAAGGAGCTACAGCCCGGGACTATGTTATTTTTACGATGGGCGGAGGTTCCTACGGCATTGAAACAGCTTACGTCAAAGAAGTCATGGAGCCTGAAGAGGTTGTCCCGGTTCCCTGCACACCTGATTTTATCGCCGGGGTGGTCAGTGTGCGGGGACAGGTCTGGGCGGTGATAGATATTTGCCGCTTCTGGGGAACCGGCTCTTCGCTTAAAGCGGCAAGGCCGAGGATACTCCTGCTTGGAGACGGAGAAAGGGAGTTCGGACTGGCGATAGACGAAGTGATTGATGTGCTGCCGTTTTACGGTCACGAACATAAACCCTTTGCCGAGGGCCAGGAAGCTGCGGCCCGTTATGCTTCAGGGGTTACGGAAGACAGGACCGTTCTCCTGAGGGGGCGGGCACTGCTGAAGGAGCAGGTCTTCGTGGTTAATGATTTTGTAGGCAACACCTGATTCATTGAAAACAGCGACCAGCGCATCAGCAAGCAAGGTGAACTGAGATGTCCATGAGTGATTCGGATTTGAAAAAGAGACTGCTTAACGCTTTCCGGGGGGAAAGTGTTGAACGTATGCGTGTACTGTCTTCGGATTTTCTCAAACTTGAAAAGGGAGCGTCCGGGCCAGAGGCTTCCCTGTTGATTGAGTCTTCATACCGAGAACTGCACAGTCTCAAAGGAGCAGCACGGGCGGTAGGACTCGGAGCGGTTGAAAAATACTGCCAGAGTTTTGAATCTTTTTTTGCCGGGCTCAAGAAAAAGAATCTGATTCCTCCACGTAGCGTCTGTTCTTCAATGCTTAACTGGCTGGACATACTTCATTCTTTAATGGAGCGGGAAGATGAATCAGAGTCTTCTTTGTCCTCGCCGTCCATAGCCGTAGCACTGTCGCAGATGAAAGAGATCACAGAATCAGGTGAAATAAGTTTTTTGGAGGGCTCCTCTGATTCTGATGCCACTTCCGTTGCAGACTCCACTGATGCCACTGATAAGTCCGTGACTTCTTCTGCCGCGCAACAGGAACTCCCCCACCAGCAGGAGGAAGGCGACTCTTCCCGTGAAGCAGGCGGTGCCCCGGCTGCTAAGCCTGATAGCGGGGAAAAGGAATGCGGAGAAAAGGAAGGCGGGCAAGCGGATTCTTCTCCCGGAGTAAGGGCCTCTCTTGATGGTTCAGTCCGGATAAGCGCTTCATTTATAACGGGGCTTCTCCTGAGAACGGAAGAGCTTATTTCATCCCGGAACTCTCAAAGGGCACGGGCGAGGGAAGTCCGGGACCTTGAAGAATTGCTGGCCTCCTGCCGAGGCTTATTCCAGAACCTTCACGAAGAAAAGAGAATCAGTGCCGGCGAGGATGAGTTGTCCCGCTTTGCAGAAATGCAAAGGAAACTGGATTTGTTGTCCAGAAAATTTTCCTCCCTGACCACGGATGTGCGGAAAGATAGTTGGGAATTATCTTCCAAGGTCGATTCTCTGCTCGGGGATTTCAAGCATTCCATGCTGCTGCCATTTTCCTCGATGCTCGATATGTTTCCGCATATGGTGCGCAGCCTCAGTGCTGAGCAGGGCAAGAAATGCGAAATTGAAGTTTCAGGCGAAGAGGTCAGAATAGACCGCCGTATTCTGGATATGCTCCACGATCCTCTTATCCACATGGTCAGAAACTCCATAGATCATGGCATTGAGACTCCCGAAGAAAGATCTGCTGCCGGAAAATCCGAAACGGGCAGAATTTCATTCAGCATCACTCAGACTGACCGGGATGTGGTGAAAATTATATACTCGGATGACGGACGGGGGATAAACAGTGATAAAGTCAAAGCCGGGGCCGTCAAGCAGGGATTGATCAGCGCGGAGGAAGCCGAAAAAATCGATCGCCGTTCCATTCTGGAGCTGGTCTTTATTTCCGGTATGTCCACCAGCGAAATTATCACTGATATCTCCGGGCGCGGACTGGGAATGGCCATTGTAAGGGATAAAATAGAGTCTCTGGGCGGAAGCGTTGTTGTTGCCAGTCCCGAAGGCAGGGGAATCAGGATTGTGATGAGCATCCCGGTGGCTCTTACTTCGTTTCGCGGGATTGTTGTCGAGTCTGCCGGCCGCTGTTTTGTCGTCCCCAAATCTTCTGTGCGCAAGGTCCTGCTTATAAGGCAGGATGATATAGGCTCGGTGGCCGGACGTGAAAGCATCCTTTTCGCCGGACGACGGGTTCCATTGATCAGTCTGGCGGATATCCTTGAGCTTGACTCCCCTGAGGTGGAAGTGAAGTCTTTCCCTGTCTTTATAATGGGTAAAGGACGGCGGACGGTTGCGGTCAGTATCGGTGAACTGCATGGGGAGCAGGATGTTATGTCCAAAAGCATGGGACCGATGTTGAAGCGTGTGCGCAATGTTTCGGGTATTTCAATGCTCGGAAGCGGTGGGCTTGCTCCTATTCTGCATGGCCCGGACATGATTCGCACTGCTTTGAATATCAACTCCGGCGGCAGGTCCGGTTCCTTTTCTCACCAGATAGGTGTCCGGGAGAAAAAAACGGTGCTTGTGGCCGAAGATTCCATCACTTCCCGCATGCTGCTTAAAAATGTTCTTGAAGCCGCTGGGTACAATGTGGTCACCGCTGTGGATGGACGCGATGCGCTCAGCAGAATCAAAAGTGAACTTCCGGATTTGCTTGTCTCTGATGTGGAGATGCCGCATATGGACGGCTTTACCCTTACTGCTTCTGTGAGAAAGCTGCAGCATGGATCCAACCTTCCCATTATTCTGGTAACTTCCCTTGGATCTCAGGACGACCGGGAAAGGGGAGTTGAGGCCGGAGCGGATGCTTACATCATTAAATCAAGCTTTGATCAGACCAGCCTGATTAATGTGATAGAACGGCTTATCGCTTAAAAAATATTTCAGTGGTGTTACTGTTATTGAAAAAGGCCATGGTTTTAAGGCAGCTTCCATTGCCTGTTCTTCAGTATGAGTGTAGAAACTTATTTATTCTTAACAGTTATTTTTCTTTATAAGGTCATTTCGTTTAAGTCTCGGATTCTCCGATTTTTCTGATGATTCTGTCGGGTTCTGTATTTTGTTGTGAGGGGCCTTCCTGCTTGTCTCTGTTTAATCTCACGGAGTGGTTGTGATCAGGGTTTTGATTGTGGACGATTCCGCCTCCGTGCGGACGTTGTTTAAAGAGATGTTCGAACGCGAGAGCGATTTCGAGGTTGTCGGTTGCGCCGAAGACGGTGAGACTGCCTTGTCAATGGTCCGGGAACTTAAACCGGATGTGGTCACCATGGATGTTAAACTTCCGGACGGTGACGGATTTACGGTGACCCGCAGGATTATGGAACAACATCCGGTCCCCATAGTGATTGTCAGCGCCGTGTACAGTTCAACAGACGCCGAGCTGGGATTTCGCCTGCTCGATACCGGGGCGCTGGCTTTCCATGATAAACCGGGTTTTACCAGTCCTGACTTTGCTGAGCGCATGAACGAGATTATAATGACCGTAAGGCTTATGTCCGAAGTCCGTGTGGTCAGGAGAAAAAGCCGGTTCAGGATTGATGTAAACCAGATGGATCAGAAAAAGAATTTTCTTAAGATATCTAAATGTTCAGATATCAGGCTGGTCTGTATTGGTGCATCTACTGGCGGGCCACAGGCAATAAAGCAGGTATTGATGGATCTGCCCAAGGGATTCTCTGTGCCGGTGGCAATTGTCCAGCATATGTCCGGTGGTTTCATTGAAGGTATGATTAACTGGCTGAAGGATATGACCGGCCACGATATCCGTATCGCCGGTTCCGGTGAAATATTGCAGCCGGGAGTTATTTATTTCGGTCCCGAAGACTATCATTTTGAAGTGACATCCAACCTGATGGCAGTCCTTTCGCAAAGGGCTCCTGTCAATGGGATAAGACCTACTGTCTCGGCTCTTTTCTCCTCTGCCGCTTCAATGCCCGGTTCAGAGTGCATAGGAGTGCTTCTGACCGGAATGGGACGTGACGGGGCCGATGAGCTGTTGGAGATGCGAAGGGCAGGAGGGCATACCATTGTGCAGGATGAGGAAACATCCATTGTTTTCGGAATGCCGGGTGAGGCTGCCCGCATAGGGGCGGCGGAAAAAATTCTTCCTCTGGATAAGATCGGAGCCGAAATAGTTAAACTTGTTTGTGTTGGAGCGGAGGAGTAAGTTTTGCAGGACAGTCATATACTGGTAGTGGAAGACAGCCTGACCCAGGCGGTCAAGCTGGAATTCATGCTGCACAACAAAGGCTTCACTGTCTCTTTGGCCGCAACAGGAGAGCAGGCTCTTGAGATTCTGGGAGAGAAAGAAATTGATCTGGTCATAAGTGACGTGATCATGCCCGGTATGGACGGGTATGAGCTCTGTGAGAAGATCCGCTGCACTTCCGGTTTCGGCAAGATTCCCGTAATTCTTCTGACCAGCCTTTCCGATCCCGGGGACATTGTAAGGGGCCTTAAAAGCGGGGCCACCAACTTTGTTACCAAGCCCTACGATGAGGAATTCCTTTTTGAGCGCATCCAGTCACTGCTTAAATCAAGGGAATATGACAGTGACCAGCCTGTCATGCAGGATGTAAATTTCGAGTTTCATGGCGAAAAACATGAACTCAGGGCGGATTTCAGTCAGGTTTTTCATCTCCTGCTGGCTACTTATGAAAATACTCTTCTACAGTCCCGTCAGCTGGATACGGCACACCGGAAACTTGTTTCCCGTGAGGAGCAGCTGAGTTCCGTTCTGGAATCAATGGCGGCCAAAATCGCGGTCCTAGACCCAGACCTTAAACTTATAGCCGCGAATGAATCATGGCGCGAGTTGTTTACTCCCGGATGCAGTGAGTCAGAGATCGAAGGCGTTGATTTCAGAGAAGCTGTATCGACTTCGGGATGTCTGCGCGGTTCTCTTGATACCCTTCTTGAAGGCGCACGGTCTGTTATCAGGGGCGAAACCGCGAAATTCTCATATGAGTATTCAATAGAGCGGGGCGGGAGGAATTCGGATGCCTGGTTCATGCTTGAAGTTACTCCCATGCGTGGTAAGTCCGGAGGGGCTGTCGCTTCTTTTATTGAAATAACAGACCGCAAGAATATGGAACGTGATCTTATTGAAGCCCGTGATGCAGCGGAAAAGGCCAACCGTTTCAAGTCGCGTTTCCTTGCTTCCATGAGTCATGAAATTCGCACTCCGCTAAATGCCGTAATCGGGATGACTGATCTTACCCTCAAATCGCAGCTTGAGCCTGAGCTGGTTGATAATCTGGAAATTGTGAGACTTTCTGCAGATCAGTTGCTTACCCTCATTAATGACATTCTGGATTTATCCAAGGTTGAGGCCCGTATGCTCAAACTTGAGCGGAAGGATTTCAGCCTCAGTGAAGCCTTTTATGCAGTTGTTAAAAGCATGGAACAGCAGGCTCTGGATAAAGACCTGATTCTTAAGCTTGATCTTGATGAGGACGTTCCTGAAATTGTCTGCGGGGATGAAGGGCGTTTGAAGCAGATTCTTTATAATCTGGTGGGCAACTCCATAAAATTTACTGAACAGGGCGGGGTCTTTGTTCAGGTTTCGGCTCTTGAAGGACGTGGGCATGCCGGGCAGGTATGTCTGCAGGTTTCAGTGCGTGATACCGGGATCGGGATTCCGGAGGATAAGCAGGATGTGATTTTCGAAAGTTTCCGTCAGGCTGATGATACCACCACCCGTAAGTTTGGAGGCTCCGGGCTAGGACTTGCCATTTCCCGTGAGCTTGTAGAGATGATGGAAGGTGAGCTCAGTGTGCGCAGTTCAGAAGGTTACGGAAGTGTGTTTACGTTCTCCGTTGTCCTGCAGCACGGCGATCCTTCCAGAGTTGTTGCCGAGCATCAGCATAACAACAGCTGCAGTGAGGAGAGCGAGGAGGAAAGAGGATTTAATATTCTTCTGGTCGAAGACAATCCCGTGAATGTCAAGGTTGCGGAAAGCCTGCTCAAGAGAATGGGGCACACGGTGGAAGTGGCCGGAAACGGGCTTGAGGCTGTAAGCATGCTATCCGGTCTGAATGTCGATCTTGTGCTTATGGATCTGGAGATGCCGGAAATGGATGGTTTTGAGGCTTCACGGCTTATCCGTATGGGTAAGTCCGGAGACTCCGCCAGAGATGTTCCGATTATTGCCATGTCCGCGCACGCCATGGCCGGGGTTATGGAGAAATGCACCAGATCAGGTATGAATGATTATATCGCCAAGCCGGTGCAGTATAAGAGGCTTCAGGAAACCATTAGTAAAACTCTGAAAGTCGGACATCGTGAAGTTGCCTGTGAGGACTGCAGGATCGTTGTTGAAAAGGGGATTCTGGATAGGGAAAAGGCCAGCGACATGTACCATGGAGACAGTGATTTGTACTCCGAATTGTGCACAATGTTTTTGAATGACGTCGGAAAAGAGATAGATAACCTGATTGAGGCATTCAACGGTGCGGATAGGGATGCAGCCAGACGCATTGCCCATACTCTTAAAGGAAGCTGTGCTGCGATCTGTGCTCCACAGGCAAGAAATGCGGCTTTGCAGCTTGAGAAAGCGATCATTGCCAATGATCTGGAGGCTGTTAAAGCCTGTCTGGAAAAGTTCAGGCAAGAGTCCGGACGAGTAAAGGCTGAGCTTAAAACCTGATGTGTATTTTTCGGCGTGAATTGATTGTGATGCCGGTGTATATTTTTATTGAACCGATTGGCGTCTGCAAGCTTGCCCTCTAGACTGCGACTGTCCTTGACTGACGTTTTAATGAATAAAGTAGAGGCAGGGCAATAGTTGTCGGAAATAAAAAACGTCCCACTCATAAAGAGAGGGACGTTTTTTTTAAAATCTATCGCAATAGAGTGTGCCTACCAGCGAGGACGCTCCGCACGAGGTCTGGCTTCGTTAACCTTGAGGTTACGACCACCGAAGTCCGCTCCGTCCAGAGCTTCGATAGCTGCCATAGCTGCAGCATCATCGTCCATTTCAACAAAGCCGAAGCCACGGGGGCGACCGGTTTCGCGATCTTCAATGAGTTTTACGGAAGATACGGGACCATGAGCTTCGAAAGCTGCACGAACGTCGTTTTCAGAGGAGGACCAGGGCAGATTGCCGACATAGATGTTCTTAGACATAGAATAATTCCTGAGATATTTGATGCTTACGCATCCATTAAAAAAGAAGCAGCGTACACGAATGGGGCACACTGCTTCTCAATATACCTAATCTAATCATATACGCATCGGCCACAACACCGCGTCGGGCCCGAATGCTTCAGTGCGTATAAGAAACTAATAGTCGGTTTAAGTCAAGAACAATCGTAAAAAAAAATCATTTAGTTTTAAAAAAGCCGGACCTAAATAGGCCCGGCTTAAAATGATTCTGGGTTTTGGTTATAAAATCAGGCTCTTATTATTTCATTGCCACTTCAAAGGCTGCATTTACTATTTTGGCGGCCTCTTCCTGAATGGCTACAAGGTGAGCCAGTCCCTTGAAGGATTCCGCATAAATCTTGTAAATGGACTCAGTTCCGGAAGGACGGGCCGCGAACCAGCCGTTTTCAGTAACCACTTTCAGGCCGCCGATAGCTTCCCGGTTTCCGGGTGCTGCGGTCAGGCGTTCTTCAATTTTTTCACCGGCAAGGGTCTTGGCTTTGACCATTTCGGGAGTCAGGATACTGAAGGCCTTTTTCTGGGCGTCAGTGGCCGGGATGTCATTCCGTTTGTATATGGGGCTGCCGAAATCCTTCTCGAGGGCATCGTAATGCTCACCCGGGTCTTTACCGGTGATCGCGGTAATCTCGGCGGCCAGAAGGTTCATGATGATTCCGTCTTTATCTGTGGTCCAGACTGTTCCGTCCTTTCTCAGGAAGGATGCTCCGGCACTTTCTTCCCCGCCGAATCCGCATGTACCGCTAAGAAGCGGGTCCACAAACCATTTGAAGCCTACCGGAACTTCCATGAGCGGACGTCCGATGGAGTTGGCCACACGGTCTATCATGGAGCTGGAAACGAGAGTCTTTCCAACAGTAAGGTCCTTTTTCCACTGCGGTCTGTTCTTGTAGAGATATTCAATGGCTACAGACAGATAGTGGTTGGGGTTCATGAGTCCGCGGCTCTTGGTCACTATGCCGTGGCGGTCGGTGTCCGGATCGTTGGCGAATGAAATATCGAATTTATCTTTAAGCTCGATCAGTCCGGCCATTGCGTATGGGGAGGAGCAGTCCATGCGGATTTTTCCGTCCTTGTCCACGTGCATGAAGGCGTACATGGGATCGAGTTTTTTATTCACCACACTCAGGTTGAGCTTGTAGCGCTCGGCGATTGGCTCCCAGAAATCGATGGCCGCTCCGCCAAGGGGGTCGACTCCGATGCTGAGTCCGGCTGATGCAATGGCTTCCATGTCAACGATGTTTTCAAGATCATTGATGTAGGGAGTGGCGAAGTCGTATTCACGGGTTGTGTCGGCAGCAAGTGCGCGGTCCATGGGGATGCGCTTTACTTCCTTGAGCCCGTTCTTGAGTATTTCATTCGCCCTTTTCTGGATGGTGCTGGTTACGTTTGTACCAGCAGGTCCGCCACTGGGGGGATTGTACTTGAATCCGCCGTCGCGGGGCGGGTTGTGCGAGGGAGTAATGACCACACCGTCTGCAAAGCCTTCCCTGCGAACCTTGTTATAGCTCAGGATCGCATGGGAGATTGCAGGGGTCGGAGTGTATCCTTTTTCATTAATAAGGACGGTTACTCCATTCGCGGCGAAAACTTCAAGCGCGGAAATCTGTGCCGGTTCGGAAAGGGCGTGGGGGTCTTTGCCCATGTAGAGCGGACCTGTGTACCCCATTGATCTTCTGTATTCGCAGATAGATTGGGCTATCGCCAGAATGTGGTCTTCGTTGAAGGAACCGTCCAGAGAGGAGCCCCGGTGTCCTGAAGTCCCAAAGGATACAAGCTGGGAGTCGAATGACGGGTCGGGTTTCACTGTGTAGTATGCAGATACCAGTTTGGGTATGTTTTCCAGGATTTCAGCCGGTGCCGGCTTACCTGCTAAGGCGCTGAGTGACATCTAGTCCTCCGGGTTTGTATGTACAGGTGGAGAATATCAAAGAAATATAAAAAAACAATAGTTGCCGGATTTTTTCGGTTGATTGTAACTTCCGGCTTTCAGCTTCCGTGTTTTGTTACAGGTAACAGGTTGAGGCTCCTTTTGTCCATAAAAGCCGGACCTGTTTCGGCGGCTGAAATTGTCGGTGTCGAACACATCGGGAGTATATCAACTGTTCTTATTTTTTGGAAAAGTTTTTTTGTTTATTTTAATCTGCTGCAATTCCGGGCAGTGTTCATGCATGAATTGTCGTGGTTTGCTGTTTACATATTACAATGGGCTCCTGAAACAGAAAATTACACGATAGCGACACTGATGTAACTCAAGTATAATACCTATTCCTCATCAAACCAATTCAGAGAGGGTGCTGATATGTTCAAGCAACTTGGAATAGGCAGAAAGCTGAATATTATTATAGTGATTATTCTTCTCGCGTCATGCTCGGTAATCACACTTATCAACAATTACATGGCCCGGGAAAGCCTTAAAGAGCAGTTACTCGAAGAGCAGATTCCTTTGACGGTTTCCAAAATCAATTCTGTTGTGGATAAAAATATTCTTGAACCGGCT
This sequence comes from Maridesulfovibrio salinus, assembly GCF_055394525.1. NCBI lineage: Bacteria > Pseudomonadati > Thermodesulfobacteriota > Desulfovibrionia > Desulfovibrionales > Desulfovibrionaceae > Maridesulfovibrio > Maridesulfovibrio salinus. The sequence goes on along the minus strand of NZ_AP042461.1, from coordinate 3,712,179 downwards.
GAAGCTCTCGGAGTAGTTGCCGGGAATCCGTTTTTCATCAACTGGATTAAATCCGGTGAGCCGGAGACTGGAAAGAAAGAAGTCTACGGGATGCTTAAAAATGTTGCAGGACAGTATAAAACTCTCGGCTGCAACTATGTTTCATGGGGGACCAAGGATTATTATGATTTCTGGCAGGGAGCTGAAACCATGCGCAAGGTCACTCCGGAGAAAGATCCATGGTTTCCGGCTTTCAAAAACAGTGGAAAGGATATTGGAATAACGGTTTACGTGAATCATAAGGATTTCGGTTCGAAAGCCTTTATAAACCGGAGGATAGAGTCATCCGGAACATTCCTTGGTCTTACATCCGTGGCCATTGGTCTTGAAAAGTTTGTGGATACTGTAAGTTCCATGACTCTTGGCCGTAGCGGCAGAACTTTCATGGTTGACTCCGGTGGCAGGGTTAAGCTGCATGCGGACAAGAAAGCCATTAACAAGGATTCTCTGCGGAGCATGGACGGTTATGAAAAAATTGCAGGCAAGATTCTCAACCAGGGTGATTATTCCTTTCAGTTCGAGTCCGCTGGCGATGTAAAATATGTAGCCAGCCACTATATACCCGAACTGGGGTGGTATCTGGTCACAGAGGCCAGCCAGAACGAGTTGTTCGCCGGTATGACCGAAGCCCTTACAACTACTCTCATTGCCAGCTTGATTCTGCTCGCCATTGGAGTCGCGGCAAGTGTCCTTTTTGTCCGCAACCTTGTCGGAGCTTTGCGGGAAACTGTCGTCTATGCCGAAGATGTGGCTTCCGGGAATCTGGACAACATACTTGAAGTGAACAGGGGAGACGAGATAGGAACCCTCGCGGAGTCATTACGGATGATGGTGGAAAAGCTCAAGGAGCAGATTGCCGAAGTATCCTGTAAGACCAAGGAAGCCGAAGAAAAGGCTGAAGAGGCAGAGCGGCATATGCAACTGGCTGAAGAGGCCCGCAAAGAAGCGGTGGAAGCCCGCAAGCAGGGTATGCTTGCAGCTGCTGAAAGGCTGGATCAGATTGTTTCCGGCCTGAAACACGCTTCCGAAGAAATATCCATGCAGTCCCGTGAAATCAGTCAGGCTGCAGGGGAACAGAGCGACCGGGTGGGTGTCACCGCCAAATCCATGGAGCAGATGAATACAACCGTACTTGAAGTAGCACGCAACTCTTCTGAAGCTGCCAATGTCGGCTCCGAGGCAAAGGAAAAGGCTAACAGCGGGCTTGAACTGGTCAACAGGACCATTGAGGCAATGGACGTGACCCGTTCCCAGGCTGAAGCGCTCAAGACCAATATGGAAGAACTCGGGGTTCAGGCGGAAGCCATCGGCGGAATTATGAACGTGATCACGGATATTGCCGACCAGACCAACCTGCTTGCACTTAATGCCGCAATCGAAGCCGCCCGGGCCGGAGAGGCCGGACGCGGATTTGCGGTTGTCGCGGACGAAGTCCGCAAGCTGGCGGAAAAAACCATGGAAGCCACAAGGCAGGTAGGCAGCGCGGTAACTTCAATTCAGGGAGCTTCACGGGACAATATGTCCGCCATGGATAAAAGCCTTGAGGCTCTTGACCATGCTGCCGGGCTGACCGAGAGTTCCGGTTCCGCATTGGATGAAATCATGTCCCGGGTGGAAATTTCCGCAGGGCAGATCCAGGAGATTGCCGCAGCCGCAGAACAGCAGTCGGCCAGCTCCGAGGAAATCAACCGGGCCATTGAGGAAATCAACCGCATAACAGTCGAAACCAGCCAGGGAGCCGATCAGACCGCAAGTTCCGTAGAAGCCATGGCGGAGCAGGTATCCAAGCTTTCCGAACTTATCTATGAGTTTAAAGAGGAAGCCCGGGTTTAGAGTTTTATCTTTTTCGTGTTAATTATCCCTTATAATATTTAACCAGTCTCTTAGCTCCATTTTGGTAAACCGGAAATTGCCCGTAATCTCTTTCAGATGGTTACGGGCTTTTTCTGTTCCTGCTGGTAGCGCAATTGGGGAAGCTTATCGTTAAGGTTTCAATGGTGAGTTCTGGAGGAAAGTTTTTTATAAATGTGCAGCAAAGCAGATTAGGGTGCTGAGCTTGTGGTAAGTTCCGGAAGAGGGGGACTCCCCAATGAAAGGCGTACCAAAAGTTGGCCCCTTCCGGTCTTTAGCGAGCCTATCGATTTAAAAAATAAAATCCCGATTCAGGTAGGTTCCGTAAAGAAAACTGTATCCGGTCGCCAGAGCGATGATTGAGAAAAATATTTCCTTTATTTCAGTCCGGTGAGGCCTTGTTATCAGCATATAGAGTTGAATGGGCAGCACCAGCCCGCGCAGAGAAAATATTGTCCCGATAATTATCAGAACGGGTCCGAGAAATGGCATGCGGGTTATTTCACCCGCTCCGGAAAACGCATAAAGGCCGAACATGGCTATTACTGTGGCAATGAAAGCTGTGACCAGCGTAGGGATCATGGAGTGTTTTTCAGCCATTGAACTCAGGTCTTCGCCCGCACCGAAATACCGGTAGGCGGACGGGCCGACAATAATTATCACCACGTGCAGAATGGCTATGAGGAAACAGACTGTTCCTGCAAAGTTGAGTAGAGAGCTCGGGGTGTTCATCAGCTTTCCGGTCGGTTGTCAGCTCTGGCAGGACGGTTAGGGGCCAAGACGGCAAGACGCTGTACGTAATTACTGGGGCCTGAGCCCGGGAGGGTGGATGTTATATCTGTGTTTTCGGCAGTTTGTCCTGCAAAATACTCCGTACAACGGAAAAAGACCGGCCTGTAGGTGGCAATCGGATTACGGGATGTTCCGGTAGAGTTTTGCATAACATGAACCTCGGTGAGTTTGATGACAAAGTCTAAATTATCAGCAGCCCGGGTTTATAAGTAAAATGAGGAAGATGGATCTTGCAATGAAATCTTCTGCAAAAAAACATAAACCAGAACGGTCAAAATTACGAGAGGGATACAGACTCAAAATAAGGGAGACCGGAAAATTATATTCGTTGCATATCTGCGGTTGTATAAAATGAATTCAGGATTAACCGGACCATGTAAACGGATTTGAATAGTTTTGAGTTGACCGAAGTGTTTAGCTGCTATACTGTTTTAACATGAGATCATTCAAAGACATTCACGGTGATATGGCAATGCTTATGAAAGGGCTGGAGCGTTATGTGCGGATAGCGAAGGTTCCCATGGATTTCGGAACTGGGCAGCTCCTGAACCCCTCAGAGGTTCATATGCTTTCGACAATCTGTATGCATGATGATGTCAGTGTTACTGATCTTGCCAAAATGAACGGGGTGACAAAAGGAGCCGTGTCACAGACCATAGCAAAGCTTGAGAAGAAGGGGCTTGTGTACCGTGAGACTTCTCCGGAAAACCAGTCGAGGCAGTACATCAGGCAGACTGAAGCGGGGCAGGAGACCCACGAAGGGCACATGAATTTCCACGAGGAGCATGACAGGGAGTTTATAAATTACATGACCTCATTAAGCGAGCGGGATTATCAGACAGTAAGTGAGTTCTGCAAACAGTTTCATGACTGGATGCACACATATAAAGTATAAATTTTTTAATTGATGTGTTTAGTAGCTAAACACATAAGGAGGTATTATGTATCTTGAAAAACCGAAGACTTCTTTTGATCTGATTGAGACCGCGACCATGCAGGTTGTGGGTATTCAGGGACTTGTAGAGGCGGCAAAGCTGAAACTTTTCGACCCGATGGACGGGGAGGTTCTCGGGGCGGAAGAGCTTGCGGCGCAAACAGGAACTGAACCAGCCATTCTTTCTGCTATGCTTGATATGTTCGTCTCTATGGGAATAGTCGAGAAGTCAGATAGCGGCTACACCAACAGCGCGGTTGCAAGCGAATATCTTGTAAGCAGTTCACCCTTTTTTCAGGGAAAGGCCATTTCCATGATGAGCGCAATGTGCAGCGTGCTTGGAGCCGAACTGCCTCTCCTGCTGAAAGGCGAAACTCAGAAAAGAGAATCAACCGACAAATCATGGGCTACTCAGGAAACGATGGAGGGCACATTGCAACATGCACTTGACGGCCAGCTTCAAGGCGCGGTTGAGTATATTTCTGCAGTCCCTGAATTCAAGAGTTTCAGAAAAATGGCTGATATCGGCGGAAATCACTGCCAGTATTCAATGGAATTCATGAAACTCAATGAGCATCTGGACAGCACTGTCTTCGATCTTCCTCATGTTGTCCCCGCTGCTTTAGAGCGTTGTGAGAACAAAGGTTTTGCAGAAAGGGTCAGTTGTAATGCATTTGACCTGCGTAGTGAAAAGTTGCCCCAGGAGGCTTTTGATTTTATCTTTTCTTCACATGTCCTCTACGGCTGCCTGGATATGCTCGATGATCTTGCGGAATCTTTTTACAAGTCGCTTAACAGCGGCGGAGTCTTTGCCTCACATCACTTTGCACCTGAGTGCGGCGCTACTGAGATTTACCGGTCAAGTGTAAATCTGGTCACAAGACTCTCCGGTTATGATGCGCACTTTATTTCCCGTGATCAGATGGAAGCATCGTTAAAAAAAGCAGGTTTCGTAAACATGGAGCATACTGTTACCGGAGCAGCCGGGAGAACCTTACTGCTCATAGCCCGCAAACCCTGAGTGAGCCTTAAACCGGAACAATAAAAGCCCGCGACATCTTCAGATATCGCGGGCTTAAGCTTTTATTTACAGCTTTGCCGGAAAAGGAGCCGGGCCTAGCGGTGAGGTTCAAGTTCCTTGAGGAATTCATCAGATACGTCGAAGCCGGTTTCAATGGCTTTATCGACACATTCGATTGCTTTCTTGAAGTCTTCTTTTTCAACGTAGCAGAGTGCTAAATTGTTCCATGCCGGACCGAAGTTTTCAGCCAGCTTGAGGGCTTTCTCGCAGACTTCAATGCAGTCGTCCAGTTCGCCTTCGCTGAAGTAGGCGGCACCGAGAGTGGAAAGAGCCTGTACAAAGTTGGGATCGTACTTGATTGCGCGTTTGAGGGCCTTGACTGCCTTGTCGGTTTCACCCTGCTCCATGTAGATGTAGCCGATGTTGCCCCAGGGCACAGCGAAGAAAGGACGCTGCTGGGTAGCAGTGATGTTGTAGCGCAGGCATCCGTCGAGGTCTCCGCGCTGCAGTGCGATGCCGCCGAGCTGAACGTAGGCTTCCGCCATCTTGGGGGATTCATCGATAGCAGCGAGGAATTCACGCTCTGCTTCCATGAAGTCTCTCTTGGAGAGGTGAGCCACACCTAGATTGTAGCGGGTGTTGCTACAGGTGGGGCTGGCTTCTTTTTTCTTTTTCAGGTCGGCGATATAGTCATCGATATTGTCAAACTTCTGCATGGGATAAACCTCGTATATTTAAAAAAGTTCTGTTTCTGTCGGGCGGAACTGGTTCGGGCTAGGGCTTCTTGCCTTCTTTCTCAAGCAGTTCGTTGTACCAGACACAAAAATCAAAGATAGGGCGGACTTTCTCGAAGTTCATGACCAGCATTACCCCGAACTCGGCAGCAGCCTGAGCGTATTCGGAGTTGCGGTTAACATGTACATCTTTAATGAACTCCTCGCAAAGCTGCTGGGAGGTCCTTCCTGTTGTATCCTTCCGAAGGTCGATGGGATCGAAAGGCTTGGCAAAAGGATCCCATTCTTCGTAACCTATCTTGTCTACAAACCTTCGCCTGCGTGGCGAAAGTTTTTCGTACATGTATCGCTTCTGTTCTTCAAGTTCTTCCGGTGTCAGAGTGCCCACTGCGGATCTCCTTCTGATTTACTGTGTCGGGGTTAGCCTTTGGGCATAGCTCCAAGTTCAACCGAGTAGTTGCAGGTCGCGCAGGCAGATTTATCCTGATCACAGGTGTTGCATGCCTCAGAGGGTTCCGCTGCGGGGGCTTCCTCTTTGGGAGTGTCACCGGTATTGGCTCCGAGGTACTCGGGAGTGTAATCGGTAACAAGGGCCATGGAGACAGGAACCAGAACTTCAGGCAGCTCACGCAGGCGTGAATTGATGGAAGCGGTCAGTTCTTCGCTGAGTTCCATGAGTTTGGACTGCAGGGTGTCCATGTTGATAGTGGGATAGGACTTGCCCGGCGCGAAACCTGATTTCTGACAGGAATGGGCCTGTCCTCCGATGTTCATGGGAACACCGTAAATTCTACAGGTGAGGGGTCTGGCTTCGTAGAGGGCGCAGAGATTGTCTTCCAGCAGAAGAGGACAGCGCACTCGGGATGTGGAGACTTCCTTGAGAATTTCAGCAGCGGGTGTTCCGGCCTGGCTGGCCTTGAACGCACGGCGCTTGATCTTATGCACCTGACGGTCGGCCACGTCAGCCTGCTGCATGATCTCGGAGCGTTTCATTCCGCTGTATTTTTCATTGAACTTACGGTTGATGTAGATTGCTTCTACAAGGGTAAGGTCAAAAAGTGCGTGACAACAGTCGCTGCATCCTTTTCCGCATTTGATGCCGCCGTCTGTCTGTTCGGATATCTTATCGAAAGCCTTGTCCACCTCGGCAACAAGCGCTTCATATTTTTCAAAAATTTCCTTGAACTCCAAAGTAAAACCTCCGTATGCAAATATATGGTCACAGAGTTTTCGCTGTTTTAAGGCGCAAACTCGTATAAACTAAGTATTAATGATCAGCAGTCAATCGTCTGCTCGAAAAATATTTAACTGTTTCGAATTGTGTGTATTGCTCAACAATGCGAAAGCTTCCTTTCGGTTTTCACCGGAAAGCCGGAGCGGCACACTAAAATCAGGGGAGAGGTAATTGTGAGGGGCTGGGAAGAAATCAGGCTCCGGCAGGGTATGATTGTGCTGCTGTGAATTTTTCAGGCGCCAATTAAAGAGCAGGCGGGAATCCGGATAAACCATGATTCCCGCCCTTAAGCTTTCCTACAAGGAAGAGTTTTCTACTGCTCTTCGATGGTGATAGCGTCCTGTTCGCAAACTTCGATACAGGATTCGCAGCCGAGACATTCGTCTTCGTTAACTGCTACTGCTTTGCCTTCCTGAAGTTCGTAAACTTCGGTAGGACATACATCAACGCATTCGCCGTCGCCATTACATTTGTCATTGTCGATAGTGATAACGTAGCTCATAGTGTTACCCTCCAAAAAAGATTGAATTTTTTTTCAGCCTCTGATCGTCTGCGTACACTATGCCTAGAGGCGACGCAGTAAAGTAACTAAAGGTTTGCCGGACAATCCCAGCTTATACCCCGACACAGGGCTATTGGAATTGGGATATCTACAACCCCTGTGCATGTCAAGAAGACAAACAGTAAAATATGCAATAAAGATCGTGTGCGTGAATGTTTCTTAGAGTTTGAATTTTATTATCATTTGGTGTTAAACCGATTATTCTACTCTCAATGGATGACTTTAGCGTCACATTTATTTAAGAGGGACCTGTTCACTTAATAATAAAATATATTCAGGAGTTCATATGCTGACTAAAGAACAGCTTGATAAATATGTAGAAGCACTATGGTGGGGACTGACCACCTCCCGCACAAAGCCTTATGAAAAAGGTGACATGATCATGGTCCGGTATGAAGTTGATGCTCTTCCGCTTGCTGAAGCGGTTTTCAAAAGACTCATCGATGAGGGCATGAATCCCGTCCCCCGGCTCGCGCTGACTCCTGAGATGGAGAAAAGTTTTTATGGCCGCGGTGATGACCAGCAGCTTGAGTTCATAGCGCCCGGAGAAAAGGAATTTGCACAAGGTATGAATGGTCTTATCGTTCTGCTTGCTCCTTCTTCCCTCACCCATCTGGCCGGGGTGGATCCTTCACGTATGGGTAAGAGTGCTGTCGCCCGTAAGTTTCTGCGTGATGTTATGGAAATACGTGAACAGAAAGGCGAACTTGGCTGGACACTGTGCTCATACCCCACTAAAGCTCTTGCCGAATCCGCTGGGCTTTCCATGGAGGAATTCACGGCCCAGATAGTTAAAGCATGCTATCTTGACGAAGAAGATCCGGCAGCCTGCTGGAAAGGTGTTTTCGATAAGGCCGCTGAAGTCAAAAACTGGCTCAACGGACTGGGAATTGAATCATACCGAGTGGTATCCGATGACATGGATCTCACTGTAAAACACGGCGAACTGCGTCAGTGGATCGGTGTATCCGGTCATAACATTCCCAGCTTTGAGCTGTTCATTTCCCCGGACTGGCGCGGAACCGAAGGTGTTTATTACGCTGATCAGCCTTCTTTCCGTTCCGGAAACTATGTTGAGGGAGTACGCCTTGTTTTCAAAGAAGGCGTTGCTACCGAAATTACCGCCCGGGAAGGTGAAGACTTCGTCAAAAAGCAGCTCGGCATGGATAAAGGCGCATCCCGGCTTGGTGAGTTTTCTCTTACTGATCGCCGTTTTTCCCGCATTGACAAGTTCATGGCCAACACCCTCTATGATGAGAACTACGGTGGCGAATTCGGTAACTGCCACGTTGCAGTCGGTTCATCCTATGCGGATACCTATGCCGGAGATCAGGAAGAGCTTAATGAAGCTAAGAAGGAAGAACTCGGCTACAACATATCCGCACTGCACTGGGATCTGGTAAACACTCAGGACAAGACTGTTTATGCCAAGCTCAAAGACGGCAGCGAAGTCGTGATCTATAAGTCCGGTGAGTTTCAGATTTAAATATAAGTTCAACTGAAATATCATATAATAAACAAATCCCCTGCTGAAGTGTTTCGGCAGGGGATTTGTTTTTCTGATTTGAATCAGGACTTAGAACTTCACATACAGTCTGATCCCGGACATGTAGAATTTATTTTCCGGCTCAACAACCTGAGCGTTGCTGCCACCGTAACGTACGGTATCTTTTTCTGATTCCTCAAAGTACCAGTAGCGGAAATATGGTTCAAGTCCGAGTGCATAGCCATCGAGATCCTTTTCCAGAAAGGCGGAGATTCTTCCACCACCACCGGTTCCCAATTCCTGAGTGTTTTCAGCGTTGCTGTATGAAGAACCAACCTGTGAAAGCTTGCTTTCAACGGTTCCGGAAAGCAGCAGGTCGCCTTCAAGCGTACCGCCGATGGACCATCCGTCATCCATATTACTTATCATATTGATGCCGACAGGCAGGTAATACTGTGTAATGAACCGTTCATAGCCGCCGGTCGCCTTGATTTTGTCGTACCAGCGGCGCACACCGATTCCAACGTAGGGGGTGAATCCGGTTTTTCCGTCACCGAATCCTTTACCTATTGTTGCGCGGCCACTGATGAAGTAGTCGTCCGTGTCACATTCAAGGGCGGTGCCGTCACTGTATTGGCCGTGGTAGCGCAGGGAGCCCGCGAGTCCTTCGATTTCAGCGTTGGCCATGATTCTGTATTCGGTGAAGTATCCAGTCCATGAACCGAATCCGCCGTTCAGGAATCCCTTTTCATGCATCACGTCCGGCTCATCATAATACATGTACATTCCCTCATAACCGAGTTTAAATTCACTGACGGGGAAAAGTTCTTTTGGGTCAGCGTGGGAAGCAGAACTGAAAAGAAGGAATAACGTAGCAATGAGTAGAACTAATTTTCTTTTACACATGAGTACATAAACATCTCGATTAAAGATTCTGAATGCTGCTCAATGTTTACTTCCTGAGGAAAGAATAATGTGTATTGAGCCAGACCAAGCAGGGTGGAGAAATATTGCGCTGCTGCCACGGAAGGGGAGATCTCTTCCCTGAAGACTCCATCTTTCTGACCCTGCTCAATTATCACTTCGGTTCTTTTAATGAACTTGTACTCATATTCCCTGAACTTGAGTTTGAAGGGCATCAATTCTTCGGACCATTCAGTCTTATTGAACATGATCTCGAATGCTGCACGGAAGTTTTCATCACCGCCTGCGTGTTTCAGCCAGACATGCATAAGGCTGGAAATCATTTCTTTTGGAGGCAGGTCTTCCTCGAATTTACTGAAAAGCAGGTCGCGAACAGGCATGAACGCATAGTCGAATAGTTTTTCGAAAAGGTCAGTCTTGTTTTTGAAATGCCAGTAAACAGCTCCGCGGGTTACTCCAGCATCTTCTGCAATGTCCTGCAGAGTGGTTTTTGCATAACCCTTCTCATTGAAGACTTTGAAAGCGGAGGCAAGCAGTGCCTGCCGGGTCTTTTCTGCTTCTTCTTTTGTTTTTCTAGCCATAATATGTCCTGTTTATCTAATTCAGAATTATTCCTTACTCTTAACGGTCTCAACTTTATTACATGTTGAGAATTATAAAGTCCAGTTGTGTATGTAAAGGAGTACGGTTCAGGCAAATGGAGAGACTGCATTGCACGGGAAAAATGCTGATGGAGGTCTGAATATGGTTGTATTAACTGTTTTTTTGTGGTTTCATCATTCTCTACGATTTTACTCGGATATAAATGTTTACTGTAATAATATGATGTAATTTGCTCGCGAATGGAGGGTTGGCATGGTTAATATATCTAAAATAGTTTTGACGCTGGTGTTGCTTTGCTCTTTCGGTGTGCCGGGGCTTGCTCAGGCGAAGGATATTTATGTTCTTAGCAGGGGAACAGCTAGAGTTGATGTGTTTGACTCAGCTTCAAGTGGTACGGTTTCCCCAAGTCGAACCATCAGTGGAGCTGCGACTACTCTTTCTGATGGCGACACGTACGGGATAGCTGTTTATAACGGTGAGATATACGTTACCGATGAAGATCCTGATTCTATCAATGTTTTTAAGCTTTCTGACAGCGGAGATGTGGCTCCTACAAGACAGATAATCGGAGCTAATGCTGATTTCGGCTTGCCCAGAGCTATAACAATTCACAGTGGGTTCATTTATTGTCTCGACGAGAACAAGCAATCCGTTAAAGTCTTCAAAACTTCTGATTCAGGAAACGTTGCCCCGACCAGAGAGATTACCGGCTTCACCAGTACTCCATATGCATGCGCTATATACAATGGTGAACTTTATGTTCAGGACCAGGGATCCATGGTTTCTGTTTTTGACCTCACTGCAACAGGCACAGTCGCGGCTACCCGGAAAAGATCAATTGATTTGACCGGAACAATGACAACACCCAGAGGATTAGCAGTTGCAGACGGGATTCTTTACTCTTCAGATCTCGACCAGATAAGCTCTTTCACCGCCAGCGCGTCAGGAGTGGCTGCCCCTCTTACTACTATTGAGGGGGGAAATGCAGATTTAGACTCTGTCTACTCACTGATCATATATAACGGAAAGATATTTGCCGGAAATTTCAATGATAACGCTAAAGCCGTACAGGTTTTCAGTACTTCCGCCGATGGAAATGTGGCTGCGGATAGGTTCTTTACTGCTGCCGGTCTGAATTCTGTTATCGATATTACCATGGAGGCAAGCGGTTACGTAGCCCCGGCAAACAATCAGCAGAGCGGGGTTACGGTTACGGTTACATCCTCCTCGGAGAATGCCACCTCAGATATTGTTTTTGAAAAGGCTTTTTCTCCTACATTCAGCTTTTCGAAAGTAACCCCTCTGGCTGAATTCGAGGCTACAGTGAACAGTAACGGGGCGAACGGAGTTTTCTCTTTCAACTCAACCTCCCTTAACGGTACTGCCGGAAGTTACACTCTTTTGAAGTGCTACACCACAAACGGAACCAGTATACCTTTCGGTAATTACGCTCCAAGTGCAGACCCGGATACCGAAGGAACATGGTGGGTTGAGAACGAAAGCGGAACTTATCTTGCCTCGGACGCGGTCCTCACTTCGGGAACAAATTACCATGTTAACTTCGTAGTTAAGGATAATGGAATCTACGATGAAGACAGGACTCTTGGACAGATCAAAGACCCGGTCGTTCTCGGAACCTCCAATTCCGAAACAGGGTGTGTGTTCAACCCCGCGGCCGGATTGGGCCTTGAATGGCTGCTGATGGGGTTTGGAGTTGTGCTTTCATTTCTGCGCAGCATTTATAAGAGATAGGCACCGTCTTCAATTGAACATACCGGAATAATGAATATATGAATGACGGCTGCAACGCCCTCCGAATATTGAAAGATACTGTAAAAAATGCCCCATCCTCAACGGACGGGGCGTTTTTTTTAATATCCGGACGGGAAAATATGCTGCTGATCTTCATTGTCGGTCGGCTATGAGTTATTGCTTAGTATGATTCGGTATTATTGCTGACGATATATGTGTACGGGGTCTGGTATAGTTTGCTCATTGCTTTGAATATATTTTTGAGATGAATAATCGACATTCCTATTGGATGCGGTAAAAATGATGAAAGGATTTAATGCCATGAACGTAATCGCCTTTAACGGAAGTCCTCGTAAAAAGAACTGGAATACTGTTACTCTGCTGGAAAATGCACTTAAAGGAGCAGAAGCAGAGGGTGCTCAAACAGAACTTGTCAATCTGTATGATTTTAAATTTTCAGGATGCATCAGCTGTTTCGCATGTAAGAAACTGAATCGTAAAAAGGATGGGGTCTGCGCTGTGAATGACGATCTCACCCCTATTCTTGATCGTGTAAGGCATGCTGATGCACTTATTGTAGGAACACCGGTCTATTACGGTGCTGAATCCGCTGCGACCCGTGCGCTTCTGGAGCGGCTGCTCTTTCCGTACAACAACTATTCAAAAGAGATGAAATCGCTGTTTCCCAGAACCATTAATACAGGCTTGATTTATACCATGAATGTAACTGTGGAGGATGGAGCTGCTTATGGATACAATTATCACTTCAATATGACCCGGACCATGCTGTCCAGGCATTTCGGCCCCTGCGAAATGCTGGTGTCCGGTGACACTCTGCAGTATGGCGACTATTCAAAATACGAATCAGAGCGATTTGATGATGAGGCGAAAGTTAAGCGTCATGATGAAATATTCCCAAGTGAGTGCAAAGAGGCATTTGAACTTGGCAGGAAGCTGGTCGCATCGTCTTAATCGTTCTCCGGATTTAAGTCGGATTTCTTTTTGACCAAAAAAAGTCCCCGGCTGAACAGGTTCAGCCGGGGACTTTTGGATTATCTTAAAAGAATCACTAAAAGCGGACAGGCAGGGCCTTTTCAAGCGCTGCAAGAACTTTCTTGTGTTCCTTGTCTACAGCCTTGTCGGTCAGTGTCTTCTGGCCGTGGCGGTAGGTGATGCGGAAGGAAAGGTTTCTTTCGTCTTCCTGTCCTTCAGGAACAAACACGTTGACCAGCTCCACGGATTCGATCAGCGCAAGCTTGAGATCGAGGATCGCCTGCTTGATTGTTTCAGCATGCAGGGATACCGGGCCGATTGCGGTCACATCACGTCTTGAGGGCGGGAATACGGGCAGGGTCTGGAACTTAATATTGTGCTCCATGACCATTTCACGCAGCAGGTCTGCGTTGATATCCGCCATCCATGCTTCTTTCTTAGCATGGTATTTGTCCGCGATATCAGGCTTTACCATACCCATGAAGCCGATTTCCTTATCTTCAAGAGATATGCTTACGCAGGGCTCGAGGTAGCTGTGGTCTTCAACCAGAGCGAAGGACGCTTCACCTAGTTTGAGATCAGCCAGCAGGTGTTCTACCAGACCTTTGACATCAAGGTAGTCGGCATCGCCCTGTTCATTGGGCCATTCGGCGGCAGAACGTGGGCCGTTGAGCATGATGCCCAAACGGGTCTGCTCGCGGGTTTCGGTGTCGGACTCTGGGTCCTTGATGAATTTCTTGGCGATCTCGAAGACACGGATGTGGGTGTTGCCCTGTGCCAGGTTGTGGCGCACGGTGTTGAGCAGGCCTGGAGCCAGTTCGGTGCGCATTACATTCTGATCTTCGCTGAGCGGGTTTGCGATATTCACCCGTCCTTCTTTAGGCAGGCCCAAAAGGTCGAGGTCATCGTCACCCACGAAGCTGTAGTTGATGGCTTCGTGCAGGCCTACACCGCGTCCCCAGTTTTTGATACGGCGGTAGAAACCGTAAGGAGTCTCCGCGATAACAGAAGCATCAAAGGTTTTGGAGATACGGGGCAGCACAGAAGGAATCTTATCCATGCCGAAGTAGCGGGCTACTTCTTCGTACAGGTCGGCCTCACGTTCAAGGTCCAGTCTGTAGGAAGGAGTGCCGACTTTCCAGCATTCTGCGTTGGAATCATCAACATCCAGACCCATGAGGGTGAAAGCCTTCTTGCTGAACTCAGGATCGAGATCAAGTCCGAGCCATGCGTTGCAGCGGGTGTGGCGGTAGTTGTGAGTACGGTTCACCCAGGGCTTGGGTTCGTTTTTGGCCACACCGGAAACTACTTCAGCGCCGGACAATTCATTCATGAGCTGAGCCGCGCGGTCCATTGCAAAGGTGTTCAACTGCTGGTCCACACCACGCTCAAAGCGGTAGGAAGCTTCGGAGGGCAGGGCCAGACGGCGGGCGGTTTTGCGGATGGTTCCGGGACGGAAAACGGCTGATTCAAGAACCACGTTGGTGGAACCGTCGTGGATTTCAGAGTTCATGCCGCCCATTACACCGGCCAGTGCGACCGGGCGCTCTGCATCCCAGATGAGCAGGTCGCTGTCTAGAAGCTTTCGTTCCTGTTCATCAAGGGTGGTGAATTTGGTTCCTTCAGGAGCAAGGCCGACACGGATCTTGTCACCCTTGAGTAGGTCACCGTCAAAGGAGTGCAGGGGCTGGCCCAGTTCGAAAAGGATATAGTTGGTTACGTCAACAATGTTGTTGATGGGGCGTACGCCGACAGACAGCAGGCGGAAGCGCATCCAGTCGGGAGACTGGCCGATCTTCGCGCCCTGAAGGATTCTGGCCTGGTAAAGGGGGCAGAGTTCAGGATCATCGATTTCGATTTTGAGCATGTCTGCCGCGTTACCGCCTTTTTCCACCAGATTAACTTCGGGCAGAGTCAGGGGCAGGTCGAATCCGAGAGCCACTTCACGGGCGATGCCCAGAATGGACAGGCAGTCGGCACGGTTGGGGGTAACCCCGAGGTCCAGAACCGTATCTTCCATGTTCATGGCTTTAGTGAAGTTTTCGCCGGGCTTGAGTCCTTCAGGCAGAACCATGATTCCTTCATGGCCGTCGGAAAGCTCCAGTTCACGCTCGGAGCAGATCATGCCGTGGGATTTCACACCGCGAAGTTTGGCCTTCTTGATTTTGAAATCACCGGGCATGGTTACGCCTACCTTGGCCACAGGTACATTCTGACCTTTGGCAACGTTGGGCGCGCCGCAGACGATGTCGAGAAGCTCGCCTTCGCCTACATCAACTTTACAGACAGACAGCTTGTCAGCTTCTGGGTGCTTGCCGCACTCCACGATATGACCGACAACTATGTCTTTGATCGCTTCAAATGGATTGAAAATTTCTTCAAGCTCAAGGCCGAGCATGGTCAGCCTGTCGCCAAGCTCCTGAATGTCGCCCTCGTAAGGAACGAAATCCCGCAGCCATTGCATGCTTAAAAGCATTTGAGCCTCCAGCAGTCTTTTATATAGACCGCAGATCTTATTAGTTATGAAAGCTGAACAGTGGGGAGCCTCCAGCGGCCCTTCGAGGACCCTGCCGGGGGCCTTAAACCCTTTTTGAAAAAAGGGTTTAAGAATCCCAAAAACTTTTAATAGGGCTTCGCTAATTATTTATACGAGATTGTCGTGATTCTGGTTTGAGGATGATTTTGTTCAGACTGCCTTGAAAGGGGGGATAAATTAACTACCCGCACAATCAGCCGGTCACTTGAAGTAAAACCCCTTAGGGAGTGCAGAGGGGCTTAGCCCCTTTGCCCGCCGGAGGCGAAATCAAATCATCAAAAGCGCTATGCGCATCAAATCAAAACAAAGCACCACAGGTTTCCAGAAGGAATACAGGGGCCGCTCTCGTCAAATAGCGATTCTATTAGGAAAACTGTTCGAGGAAACGGATATCGTTTTCAAAGAACATGCGCAGGTCGCCGATGCCGTATTTGAGCATGGCTACACGTTCGATACCGAGTCCGAAAGCGAAACCGGAGTATTTTTCGGTGTCGTAATCAACTGCTTTCATTACGTTGGGGTCCATCATGCCGCAGCCGAGGATTTCCACCCATCCGGTCTGTTTGCATACGCGGCAGGGTTTGCCGTCGATGGTTCCTTTGCCGCCGCACATTACGCAGGAAATATCAACTTCCGCGCTGGGTTCGGTAAAGGGGAAAAAGCTGGGGCGGAAACGTACGTCGGTTTTAGGTCCGAAGAGCTGGTGTACGAAAGCGGTGAGTGTGCCGCGCAGGTCAGCCATGCTCACATTCTGGTCGACCAGAAAACCTTCGATCTGGTGGAACATGGGAGTATGGGTCAGATCGGAATCCCTGCGGTAAACCTTACCCGGTGCGATTGCTGCCAGCGGAGGAGTTCTGTCCTTCATGGTGCGGATCTGCAGGGGGGAGGTATGTGTGCGCAGCAGAATGGATTCGGAAATATACAGTGTGTCCTGCATATCACGAGCGGGGTGTTCCGGCGGAATGTTCAGTGCTTCGAAGTTGTACCAGTCATTTTCAACTTCGGGTCCGGTTACAACCTCAAAACCAAGTCCGATGAACACGTCACAGATTTCGTCCATGACGAGTGTAACCGGATGGAGTGAGCCTTCGGCAGGCTTGCGTCCGGGCATGGTGGGGTCGAAACGGGACAGGCTCTCAGCGGTGGCGGCTTTTTCAAGCTCGCTCTGCTTTCCCTCGATAAGCTCGGTGAGAGCGGCCTTTACTTCATTGGCTTTTTTACCTGCGACAGGTTTGTCTTCGTTGGGAAGTGAGGGCAGACCGGACATAATTTTGGCAACACGGCCTTTACGGCCGAGCATGTCGATCTTGATGTCTTCCAGTTCAGACAAAGAAGCCTGATCCAGGCGTGCTTTGCACTCCGGGACCAGGCCTTCAAGTTCCTGTAGCAGGGACTTTACGTCCGACATTTAGCTTACCTGAGCTTTTGCGATCTCAACCACTTTGGCGAATGCAGGAGCATCGTGAACAGCCAGATCGGCGAGAACTTTACGGTTCAGGGTAACGCCTGCAGTGGACAGCCCGTGAATGAGACGGCTGTAGGACATGCCGTTGAGGCGTGCAGCAGCGTTAATACGCTGAATCCAGAGTTTGCGCATATCGCGTTTGCGCAGTTTGCGGCCTACGTATGCCATGCAGAGGGAGCGTTCAACTCTCTCTCTGGCGGTACGGTAAAGGGTTGATCCAGAGCCACGGAAACCCTTGGCCATCTTCAAATATTTTTTATGACGCCTCTTAGCGGCTACACCACGTTTTACTCTCATTTTATTCCTCCAGGAATCTTTCTCTAAAACCAGCCGCGAACGTGATTCCGCGGTCAGGAGTGTTCAAATCTTTACTAATTCAAAGTCGCTTATTAAGCGTAGGGGAGCATACGTCTGAGCTGACCCATGTTGGCGCTGTCGACGGTAGTGCTCTGACCCAGGCGGTTCTTGCGCTTTGAGTTCTTCTTGGTCAGGATGTGACGCAGGCCCTGACGACGGCGTTTAAATTTGCCGCTGCCAGTCTTAGCAAAACGCTTTGCTGCGCCTCTTCTGGTTTTCATTTTAGGCATTTTATCCTCCTTGGGAAATACCGGCACATTTAACCGGAAAAACCATTATTTTTTAATGGGAGCCAGCATCATGTTCATGGTGCGGCCTTCAGACCTTGGGGCCTGTTCCATTTTAGCGATATCCTGAGTTTCCTCTTTGACTCGCTCCAGGACAGCCAGTCCTCTGTCCTTATGGACAATTTCACGGCCCCTGAAGAAAATCGTGACTTTGCACCTGTCGCCGCCTTCAAGAAACCGGCGGATGTGCTTGAGCTTAGTCTGGTAATCGTGCTCGTCTGTCTTGGGGCGAAACTTGACTTCCTTGATCTGGATAACAGTCTGTTTCTTTTTGGCTTCCTGTTTCCGTTTCTGCTGCTGATATTTGAACTTACCATAGTCCATTATCTTGCAGACAGGTGGATCAGTTTTTTCTGCAACCTCTACCAGATCAAGTCCTTTCTCTTGGGCTATTTCAAGGGCCTGTCTTGTCGGGATTACTCCCAACTGGTTACCCTCATCGTCAATCACCCTGACCTGAGGTACTCGAATGCGCTCGTTTCGGCGGGCACCGTCATCCCTGGGGGGACGTCTGTCTCTATGAAAAGCTATAGCTCATGCCTCCGCGTTTAAATGGTTCATTGATGGCGGTCGAAATAAGCTCTGCCGCTTCATCAAGAGACTTGAGTCCGGGGTCTTCCCCGTCGCGGGCCCTTACATTGACCGATGCCACTGCGACTTCTTTGTCGCCTATAACTAACATATACGGGATTTTTTCAAGCTGGGCTTCCCGTACCTTGTAGCCCAGTTTCTCATTGCGATCATCGACCTCGGCACGAATGCCCTTTTCCTGCAGAAACTGCAAGACTTTTTGTGCAAATTCGTTCTGCGAGTCGGTGACGGTGAGAATCTTTGCCTGAACAGGGGACAGCCAGGCAGGCAGAGCGCCACCGGTGTGTTCAAGCAGAACACCGATGAAACGTTCGATGGATCCGAGGATGACCCGATGTAACATTACAGGTCTGTGACGTTCACCATCTTCGCCCACATAGCTTAAGTCGAACCGCTCTGGCAAGGTAAAATCACACTGGATTGTAGCACATTGCCAGCGGCGTTCAAGTGCATCTTTAATAATGATGTCGATTTTGGGACCGTAAAAAGCACCGTCGCCTTCATTGATTGAGTATTCCATACCCATTTCATTGAGCGCATCAGTAAGCGCATTGGTGGCTCTATCCCAGTCTTCATCAGAACCGATGGCCTTCTCAGGCTTGGTGCTGATCTCTGCTTCATATTCAAATCCGAAAAGTCCCATCACGTCGCCGACGAATTTCGCGACTCCGATGATTTCGTCCCTCAGCTGGTCAGGACGGCAGATGAGATGCGCGTCGTCCTGAGTGAAGGTGCGGACCCGGAGCAGGCCGTGTAGCACGCCGGATTTTTCATGGCGGTGAACCACTCCCAGCTCAAAGTAGCGCTGGGGAAGGTCACGGTAGCTGCGTAGTCTGGATTTGAATACCAGCATGTGAGAAAGGCAGTTCATGGGCTTGATGCCGTAGGACTGCTCATCAATCTCGGTAAAATACATGTTTTCGCGGTAGTTGTCGTAGTGACCGGATTTTTCCCAGAGTTCCCTCTTGAGAATCAGCGGACCCTGTACGAACTGGTAACCGCGCTTGAGGTGTTCCTTGCGCTCGAAGTCTTCGATGATGGCACGAATCAGTGCGCCTTTGGGATGCCAGATTGTCATACCCGCGCCCACATCGGGGTTTACGGAGAAGAGATCAAGCTGGGTACCCAGTTTGCGGTGGTCGCGTTTTTTGGCTTCCTCAAGCTGTGCCAGATGCTTTTTCAGCGCTTTGGGATCGGAAAAAGCTGTTCCGTAAATGCGCTGTAGCTGCTGGCGGTTTTCATCGCCGCGCCAGTATGCGCCTGCAACGGAAAGAAGCTTGAAAGCTTTAAGCATACCGGTGCGGGCCACGTGAGGACCACGGCAGAGATCGGAGAATCCTCCGTTTGAGTATACGGATACGGTTTTTTCGCCAAGATCGTTGATCAGTTCGACCTTGTAATCCTCACCCATTCCCTCAAACTTCTTGAGCGCTTCCTCACTGGAGAGGATTTCGCATGAAAATTCTTCGTTAGCACCTACACGGCGCAGCATTTCGGCTTCGATGGCCTCAAGATCTTCAGGTGTGAAGGGGCGCTCGTAATCAAAATCATAATAGAAGCCGCTGGCGATGGATGGGCCGATTGTGACTTTGGCAGTGGGGAAAAGCTTCTTCACTGCTTCGGCCATAAGGTGCGCGGTAGAGTGGCGGATGACCTCAAGACCTTCTTCGGAATCACCCATAACCGGCTCAAGTTCGGTACAGTCGGCAGGCACGGTGGTGGTCAGGTCAAGAAGCGTGTCGCCGCATTTGGCGACTACAACGTTCTTGAACTGCTTCTTGGACAAGGCCTCTTTGAGTACCTCGCCGCAAAGCGCACCCTGCTGAACTTCAAGTTCTTTACCTGCAACTTGCATATCCACTCTCTCTTTGCGGAAAAAAATTAACCCTGCCCGAAATGGGCGCGGGATTGATGAAGACACTTGAAAATAAAATCCGGAGCGATGTTCTTAACTGTCCGTGATTATTGGTTTCAGGTGTCGGAAAAATATTTAACAATAGAAAAAGCGCACAGTAATTTTACTGCACGAAAGGCGGTTTTTTTAACTGACTAAATATGAGAAGTCAAGTGTAACGCGGGATTGTCTGGGGATTTATTGAAAAATTACCTCTGCATTCCATGGCAAGTATGCTTGATCATGATCTGGTTGGCAATGATTAACCTGGATTGTGGAAGCAAAGTTTATTTCAGGTGAGATTACCAAAGAGGTGGCATTTATCTGTAATACGTCAAAAATAATGCACCCTGCTTGATGGGCAGGGTGCTTTTTTTGAAAGGGGGGGAGTTATTCAAAGGCCTTGCCGCTGTTTACAGGTGCATTGCCTATCTTATAGAGGGGGTTAATGCTACCAGTCTTCCGGAAGCTTTCCATCCTCATGAAGGTTATCAATTTTGGTTTTTAGTTTTTCTTCAAATATTGTTGCGAAAACAGAACTGATCATGGATTCAGCTTTTTTCTCGCCTTTTTGCATGATTATCTGCTGTTTTTTCATATATTTCTTTCCAAGAGGTGTTTTATAGAAACTCAGCAAGCCTTCCAGTTCTTCTTTGTTGAATTCTTCAGCATATATTTCAGCATGCATACGGTACATTGAGTTGAGGATTTCCGGGTCATAGAATGCTTCTTTCAGTGCTTCTTTGTATGCATTGATCAGTTCTTCTCTATACCCCTCTGTCTTCGGATCACTATTAATTCTGGCCTCAATCGCCATTATGGTCATGTAATTGAATGCCGTGTAAAGGGCTTCGGTGTCGAGTGATTCTCGTACCATTGCCAGGGCAATTTCCATTTTTCCCTTTTCTTCGGCCTGAACGGGCTGGGAAATTGAGCAGAGCAGCGCCAGCATACACAGAAGGCTGATTTTTATAGCTTTCATCGTTAGTCCTTGAGTAATATGTTTGTTTTTGGGTTTCTATATAGCATGAATTATAATGTAAAGATTATTTTCCTGATTCTGCTTGATTTCTGTCTAAAACAAAAAAGCTCAGGCTATAATATAACCTGAGCTTTTAATTTAATTCACTGAATCTTTATTTAAATAATCTGCATGGCAAAAGCCGCCCGGTCTTTGGTTTCATTGAAACCAAGCAGTTCAAACCCGCCATTCTCGCTTCCGCAATCCATGAGCTTAACCGAATTCCCTTCGAATACTTCGGAAAGAAAGGCTATGCGTATGGATTTGATCTTGTTCTGATCGAGCCCCAGAGGCCTGAGTCCATCAAAGGACCAGCGCAGATACTCGGTGTTGTTGACGTGTCCGTTGGCATCAAGTGAGCTGTACCCCACATTCAGGGAGCGGATTTCCTTTTCAGGAGTTCCGGGGCGCAGCCTTTTCATTTCCTCTGGAAATACGCGTCTGTCCTGAGCGTGAAAGTTGAACTCGGGATTGATGACCACAGGCTTATGGGTTTCGGTATCGAGAACCATCCATTCAGAAGAGGCGCGGACAATTTCCCGGCCTTCCTCATTGCACCCCGAGAACTCGCGGAAAGCGCGCAGCCTTTTGACTCCTCGGGACCATGTGTTCAGGGAGAAATTTTCTTCCCGGCGCGGGAGTTCTTCAATTTCTATGCGCATGGAGGTCAAAACCCACATGTGGCCTGTTTTAGCCATATCATCAAGACCGATCCCAAGTGCATCCGCGTGCGCTGTGGCGGCCTCCTGGAGGTGGCACATCAGCCAGTGGCAGTGCATGCGGTCATCAGGTCCTGTCTCATAGGCCGGTACAACGAAATTTATCTGTGCTGAATCCTTGCCCACGTTACCACTTCCTTCCGAGATCTATGGGCTTGTCTCTGCGCATCATGATCTGCTTGGTGTCTTCACCGGCGGAGAATCTCTGGTAAACACCCAGTGCCCACATGGGGAAGTACTGGGAGTAACCGTGGTAACGCAGATAGAAAACTCTCGGGAATCCTGTTCCGGTGTAGAGTTTTTCATCCCAGCTGCCGTCTTCCTTCTGGGTGTCGAGCAGGTAGCGCACGCCACGGCTTACCGCTTTGGAATGCACGCGTCCCGCGGCCATGAGTCCAAGCAGTGCCCAAGAAGTCTGTGATGCTGTAGAGTCGCCAAGTCCGGCGTAGTTCCTGTTGTTGTAGCTCAGGCAGGATTCGCCCCAGCCGCCGTCTTTGTTCTGGTGGTTTTCAAACCACTCCACCGCTTTGGTCACGTAGGAGGAGTTCATGTCTTCCCCGGCCTGACGCAGGCCGCAGAGAACGGACCATGTTCCATAAATATAGTTGACTCCCCAGCGTCCGAACCATGAACCGTCGTCTTCCTGTTCCCTTTTGAGGAACTCGATGCCGTCTTTAATGGGACGGAAGCTCTTGTCAAAGCCCATCACGCCCAGAAGTTCGATCACGCGCGCGGTAAGGTCCGAGGTCGGCGGGTCGAGCAGGGCTCCGTGGTCTGCGAAGGGGATGTCATTGAGGTACTCAGCGCAGTTGTCGATATCAAAGGCTGCCCAGCCGCCGTTGGAGGACTGCATCCCTATGAGCCAGTTGACCCCTTTGACAAAATTTTCCCGGTGTTCGGGCTGGTCCAGAACTCCGGCTCTGCACATGGCCATCAGAACCATGGCTGTATCGTCAAGGTCCGGGTAAAAGGTGTTTTCGAACTGGAAAGCCCAGCCGCCGCCTTCAAGTTTCGGTGCTTTGGAGATCCAGTCTCCGCGGAAAAAGATCTGCTGTTCCCAGAGCCATTTGAGTGCCTGCTTCGTGCTCTGGCTGTCCTGGTCTTCTCCTGCTTCCATCATCGCGGAAAGGGTCAGGCAGGTATCCCATACAGGAGAGTTGCAGGGCTGGCACATGGCCTGCTCCATATTCTCCGCGGATCCTGTCTCAGCTGAGATGTCCAGTTCCGGGGCAGCGGAAAGTTCGGCTCCTCCGGTGACAACAGTGTGTTCCCAGGGGGATTTTTCAGGCACGTGAAACTTATCGACCATGAGATCGTCAACCGCCTGGATTCCGCGGGCAAAATCAGGGTCTGATTCATCATATCCGAGCAGGCTGAGCGCCATGACAGCGTTTGCCATTGCCGGAAAAATCGCACCGATGCCGCCCCGGCCCGCCATGTGTTCACGGGTCCAGTTCTCGGCGTATTTCATGGCCTTGTCGTTAATCCTTTTGGGGATCAGGTGCATGAAACGTTTGAGGAAGCGGTCGGTGAAAATGAAAAAGTTCTTACGCCAGCTTTTATCACGCCACTTGTCTATATGAATGTGCTCCTCTGCGGGTTTGCAGAAAAGTTCGGGCACTGCTTCTTCGGGGCGCAGACGGCATACAGGCTGCTTGTTGTACATGATCAGCAGTGGATAAATGACCGAACGGGACCAGTAGGAAACTTTATTCAGGTGAAAAAAGAACCATTCGGGGAGCAGCACGATTTCCACGGGCATTGCCGGAGGGCAGTGCCAGGGAATCTGTCCGAAAGTGGCAAGGCAGATACGGGTGAAGACGTTTGATGTTTCAGCTCCGCCTTTGGCCAGAATCATGCGTCTGGCGCGGACCATGTGCGGTGCTTCCTTGTCATCCCCGAGTATTTTAAGTGCCATGTATGCTTTTACGGATGCGCTGATGTTCATGGGGCCGTCTTCATCATGCAGCGGCCAGCTTCCGTCCGGCATCTGCTTTGCACGGATGTAGTTTCCAAGACGTTCGGCAAGGCCCTTGTCCATTTTGCGGCCGAGGAAGCGGTTGAACATAATGTATTCTGCCGGAATGGTGACATCGGCTTCAAGTGCGAAAACCCAGTATCCGTCCGGGGATTGCAGAGAGCGGAATCTTCTCATAAGCCGGTTGAGGGCATCCTTGGGCTGGAGAAGCGATACGACCTGATTGCGCTTGGTGTTGTTTGCTTTCATGGCGCTTTTTTTGTTCATGGTGAATTCCTTTTATAAAATACGGACATTTTGTCTTTCGCTCGAAAAATCTGATTCTCTATGGCACTCAGCCGATGGCGTCAACCGCAGAGTCGATGACCTGCTTTTTCAGTTTATCCATCGGTCCCCATTCAAAGTTGGGGTAGGTTATCAGCAGGGAGGTGAGTCCATGGGTGGCGGCCAGTACCGAATGTGCGGTTACCAGCACTTCGTCTTCCGGCGTATCACCGGGCAGGCATCTGCGCACGCAGTTGTTGATGCGGTTATACATGGTCCGCCCAAGAGGGTTGTGCTTGAAATGTGAGTCATGGTCGTGCCAGAGGTCGCTTTCCATCATGAATCCGACTCTGTATGCATTGGGATTTTCAAGCCCCATGTCCACCAAAGTATAAAGGATCTGCTTTAATGCCTCCCTCGGAGAAGCGGAAGCATCGAGTATCATGTTGATGTGCTTCAGGAAGTCGCGGTAGGTTTCTTCGGTAAGGCAGAGGAAAAGCTCTTTCTTATCCTTGAAGTGATGGTAGATAGTGGTCGGGGAATAGCCGATGGTATTGGCCAGCTTGCGCATGGAAACCTGAGCGTATCCGTGCTCGGCGAACAGCTTGCGCGCCGCGTCTAGAATAAGCATGCGCAGGGGCTGCTGTGGTGGTTCGAGTGTCTTGCTGCTTGCATTCATAGTAGTGATCTCCACTGCTTAACAGTGTTAAGCTGCGAGCGTTCTGTCATGAATGTATGCCGCTGTCAACCGGATGTTACATTATGAAACAATTTTTATATGGTAAGTCGTTATGTTCGTAGAGGGTTAAAGTTGTTGCCGTCTGTGCTTCGCCTGTCAGCCCGTAGTCTGGCCCGGACAAGAAAATGCTTGCAATCCGTGCCCTAGTTGTATATTAATGCACGCCTCGGAGGGAGAAACGGCATATGTTTCAAATTCCGGGCACCGACATGCGTGGTCCCGTAGCTCAGCTGGATAGAGCAACGGCCTCCTAAGCCGTAGGCCGCAGGTTCGACTCCTGCCGGGATCACCATTCATCAGCATATCAAAGGACTGTTCTGAATTTCAGGGCAGTCCTCTTTTTTTTGGTCTTTTCAGTTCCGGGGCTGCATTTGTTTTCCCAATTACGGATGACAATACTTCAGATCAGGTTCATAATTAACGGGTAGTTGATCTATTTACCCGGAGGGATGGCGGCTGTGAAAAGGTTGGAGCATAGTCTGGAGAAAAAGGCTGTTCTGGGCAATCTGGAAGAGTTGAGAGAGTTTGTACTTCGTAAAGCGAAGCAATCCGGAGTGAGAGGCAATCAGGAACACTGCATCTTTATTGCACTGGACGAACTTTTATCCAATGTCATGAAGTATGCTTATCCCGCCAGTTCTACTGGAACTGTTGAGGTCTGCTGCCAGGAGCGCGATAAATTTTATGTGGAGATCCGTGACCGGGGAGTGCCGTTCAATCCTCTGACAGACGCTCCCGAACCTGATATCAAAGCCAGGGTGGAAGATCGCGGTATCGGCGGGCTCGGCCTGCACATGATCAGGAACATGCTTGATTCTTTGAGTTACAGGTATGAGGACGGGCAGAATATTGTTGGTTTTGATGTCCGCATGAGGTGATAGGATTCAGTCATCGATTGTATAGCGGTATTTTTGCAGTATCCAGTTAATTGTCCCGTTTTTGTGCATCTCTTCTACAACTTCAGAAAACTCATCCAGCCTCGAGGCGTAAGGACTTCTTTTGTTGATCAAAAGATGGAAGGGCATTTTGTCGATTACTACATCTGTCTGGATGATTCGATTCTGTTGTCCTGCTTTTACTATGTCGGGCCAAGCTCCTGCCGGCCACTCGATAACTATATCCCCGCGTCTGTGAGCAAGCATGTTCCATTCCGCTGAACGGGGATGTGCTTCAATCGTTTTGATACCTCTGGCTTTTATCTTTTCGTCATTCCAACCGTTCCCGGCATAGGTGATTACTGCCAGGCCGGCAGCTTTGACATCATCAACACTTTTGATGTCAAAGATTTTATTAAGATCAGGATGATCTGCGTAAGTGAATATGTTCATTTTTTTGATATAAAGCGGCTTCTGATGGGTAAAACAGTATTCAAGCCTTTTTTTTGTGGGAACAGTTATCATTGCATCTGCAATGCCTCTTTCCACATTAAGCTGGCAGCGTTTCCACGGGTATTTGTTCCATTGCAGTTTTATTCCCATTTGGTCATGCAGAGCAGTGGCGGTTATCTCGTAAAATATCCCTGTCATTTTTCCTTCCGCCGTTCTGGAGAAGAAAGGCCAATAATCCGGGTAAGCTATTTTCATGGTATTTTCAGCATGAGCTGCCGTTGCACATAGAAGAAGTGCACAAAGAATAAAAAAGCAGCACGCTGGTTTGAACATTCTTTTGAAATCATGGCAGGTTAATAATCTATTTTTCATAATTAACCGTACCACGAAGGGGAAAATTACAGGAAGTATTTTTTGTAAGAGAAAGAGGAAGAATTATTTTGTTCCGGAAGTATCAGGATATGAAGACTGAATAAATTTCTGCCGAATCGCGAGAA
This sequence comes from Maridesulfovibrio salinus, assembly GCF_055394525.1. Lineage (NCBI taxonomy): Bacteria > Pseudomonadati > Thermodesulfobacteriota > Desulfovibrionia > Desulfovibrionales > Desulfovibrionaceae > Maridesulfovibrio > Maridesulfovibrio salinus. The sequence continues at coordinate 3,685,575 of NZ_AP042461.1, read as the reverse complement.
CTTTATTGATTAAAAAAGCACTGGAGCCAAAAAATATTTTTTGGCTCCAGTGCTTTTTTCTGACGAGAGGTTCTATTCTGCTTACTGATTACTTATCGGTTACAGCAGTTGGTAATTAGAGAAACTAATCATCCCTGTTTCTCAGGTCGTAACGCCATGTAACCAGAGGGGCGCAGCATCCTTGTCCTTCGAAGAGCTGTTTTTTGGCGTCTTCTCCTTCCTCGGGATGTCCCATCAGAAGGCAGAGGTAGCGGCCTTCATTTTCACTCCAGAAAAGGTCCGGGCATCTTTTGGTATAGCCGTATTTTCTGTGCGAAACCTCACACGGGTCTGAAAGACAACACCATCCGCATCCTACGCATGGTTTACCGCTCATGAAGCATGCCGCCCAAGCAGACAGCACGCATAGTCTTGAAAGCACGGGCAGTCAAATCCCGTACATGAAAGATAATCATTATCCTGAATCCTGTTTAGGTTTGAGCTCTATTGCAATCCTGTTCCAGTTGATGGGGCAGGCTACCTTTGCAGCAGCATGATTGCAAGGAGCATACAGACCTTTTAGGCAAACAGTGTGTTCAACTGGTCCTGCAGTTCTTTAAGGGAAACTGGTTTGGAGACATAGCCGTTCATGCCCGCATCAATGAACTGTTCTCTATCTCCGCTCATGGCGTAGGCGGTGAGGGCTACTATGGGGATATTGCTGTTTTTCTCCCCGGCCTCCCCTTCTCTGATGGCGGCGGTAGCTTTGACTCCATCCATCACGGGCATACGGATATCCATGAGTACACACTGGAAATCTCCGCGTGAAAGGGCTTCAATCCCTTTCTGGCCGTCAACAGCAGATTCATATTCATAACCCATTTTTCTGAGCAGGGTTTCAAGCAGAAAGCGGTTTGTATCGTCATCTTCCACAATAAGAATTCTGCGTCCTTTTTTGGGGGTTTTATCGAAAAGGACTTTGCCGGTTTCTTTGGAAGTGGCTTTTTCTGCTATGGCGAAGGGAATTTCCAGTCTGAATTCGGTCCCTTTCCCGGTGTTTAACGCCCCAATGTCTCCGCCCATGACCTTTACCAGCTTGTAGCAGATGTGCAGGCCTAGTCCGGTTCCCTCATATTGGCGGGTATGTCCTTTTTCAAGCTGGGTGAAGGGCTGAAAAATCCTTTTCAGATCCGCCTCGTTGATGCCTATCCCGGTATCTGTAATTGAGAAAAGCAGTCTTGCGGTGTCGAAGTTGATTTCCTCAGCCAGTGAAACTTTGATCTCTATCTGTCCGTGCTCAGTAAACTTGACCGCATTTCCGGTGATGTTGTTGAGTATCTGCCGTACACGTTTGGGGTCTCCGGTAAGGTTTTCGGGAACTTTGGTGTCGAGCAGCATTCTGAGCTGGATGCCTTTCTTGGTGGCTGAGGGTTTGAAAAGCTCAACAACGGATTCAAGCAGTTCCCTGATGCTGAACGGTTCACAGGCAATGTTAATTTTACCTGCCTCGATCTTTGAAAGGTTGAGTATTTCAGTCAGAAGTTCGTTGAGCCTCCATCCTGATTCGAGGGCCAGTTTGGTGTAGCGGTTGTGCAGCGGATCTTCCACTTCAGCCTCAAGCACCTGCAGAATGCCGAGCACTCCGCCAAGGGGAGTGCGTATCTCATGGCTCATGTTGGCCAGAAATTCGGATTTGGCCAGGTTTGCTTTTTCCGCATCCTTTTTGGCTTTGAGAATTTCTTCTTCATAACGGCTGCGTAAAACCGCCACTGCAAATATGTTGGCCAGCCTTCTAATGTTGATGAGGTCTTCTTCCTCGTATGGCTTGATGGGATTGGCCAATGCTATTTGGCCCAGCAGTTCTCCCTGATACAGGGCCGGGGCCGATAAAAAGGCTTTTATGTCGATGTGCCCTTCCGGTGTCCCGGTGGAGCGCTGGTCGGTGAGCGGCGAGTTGGTTAAAATTTCTTTTTTGTTCTCAAGCACCCAGCCGAAAAGGCCGCACCGTTCTTTAAAAACAATACTTTTGTCGGGGATCTGGCAATCTTCCCATACATCCCGGGTCATTGTGTGGCAGATAAGATAGCCGGTATGCGGATCAACGGTTCCGACATAGCCGTAACTGCTTCCGGTCAGGGATTTGGCCCTGATGAGAATTTCCTTGGCGACCGAATCTATGTCACCTGCGGAAATGAGCATTTCACCCAGCTCGGCGAATGTGGTTTGAATTTCCTGCCTCCTGATGCCTTCAGTAATATCGGTTACCGAGACAAGACAGGATCTGCTATTGCTTTTAGCGGGAACCCGCAGGTTCATTTTGCATATTAAGTCTGTGAGCTCGCTGGTTTTGAGGTTTACCTGCACGGTGCTGCTTTCACCTCGGAAGGCTTTTTTCAGGGAGTTGAAAAAAGGAGTATGTGATTTGCTGTCAATCAGGGCACTCATGGGTTTCTGGATGAGCCTTTCAACTTCCCTGTTAATCAGGTTCGCGAAAGTGGAGTTCACGTTCTGGATAACCCCGTTCTCATCCAGATTGAGCAGTCCAACCGGCGAGAAATTGTACAGGTCCTGATATTCGGAAAGAACGCTTTCGAGCTTTTCCTGGGACTCCTGCATTGCAGCGTTCTGGGCTTTGAGTTCTTCCTGATGTATACGCAGGTTTTCTATTGTTGAAAGTTCTTCCCTGCAGCTAGATTCGCTCTTTTCCATGTTGTCTTTCATTATTACTCCGAAATGGGGAAACTTACTATCTGTCACTTGAGGAAACGTCTTCAATTTTAAATACGACACCGTCCACTTCGTTGTTCTCATCGAACATGGGACATCCGGAAATGCTGAGGGTGCGGGTCTCTCCGTTGCGGGTAATTTTGTGTGAGAATCCGCCCATGCATTGGCCTGTTTTCAGTATTATACTGAAAGGAAGTTCATTTGAGGGAATGGGAGTCCCTTCAAGGTCCGATATCTCGAAGTCTGGGTCATCGAAGCTGACTTCACCGTCTTTATTATCTACAAGACCCAGAAGTTTTCGGGCTGTTGTGTTGGCAAAGGTTATATTGCCTTCCTTGTTCACAACTGTAGTTGCCACCGGGCTGTTCTCAAGCACTTTCATGAAAAGATCATGTTCTCTTTTCAGGGCTTCTTCCGCCATTTTAGGACGGCTTATATCAATTAAGACAACCAGCACTCCCTTGCTGCTCGTCTCCTTGCCGAAATAGGGTATCAGGCTGACTTCGTACCAGTTGCCGTCATTGTCCTGAGCTTCGGTTATTATTTCCTTGTTGCGGGTAAGTACTGTCCGCAGGTCATCTGTAAGGTTAGGCAGATCTATGGTGTAGCTCAAGTCTTCCATCGGACGGTCAATGTCGGAGCTGATGATCTTGAAGACCTTTGTCGCCGCATCTGTGTACCTTCTGATGCGAAGTTCACGGTCCAGAAAAATTACACCAACATGGGTGGCGGACATCAGGTTGTCCATATCTTCGTTAAGCTCCATAAGCTCATGGATTTTGGACTGATATTCCGCGTTGACCGTAATCAGCTCCTCGTTGACAGACTGGAGTTCCTCGTTGGTGGACTGAAGCTCTTCGTTCGCTGCGAGTAGTTCCTCGTTGGTGGCCTGAAGTTCTTCATTGGAAGTTTCAAGTTCCTCAATGGTGGCCTGAAGGCTTTCTTTGGTGTACTGGAGTTCTCTTTCCAGGTCGGCTATACGGTTTTTAATTCCGGTTTCTATGTCGAAATCGTTCATTTCAACTGAAGAACTTTCCGGTTTTTCAAAGGTGATAGCAAAGTGTTTCCGGTTGGGGGCGGTGCGAAGGGTCCGGACAGTTACCTGAATGAATGTCACATCGTTATCTTCGCGAAACGGAAGCCTTGAGGTCTTGTGCTCTTCATCCCCGTTTATGACCGGTTGCAGCAGCGAGCCGAGCGGGAGCGAGAGGTTGCCCCGGGCCATTTTGAGGATATCGAGGTCGGGCTTGCCCGCTTTCATCTGCAGGAATCTGTCCACGTCACCGAAAAGATGGTGGATATGCCGTTCGCTGTCTACAAGTACTGTGGGCGGCATGCACGCTTCCATCAACTGGGTGAGAAAAAGGTCCTGCTCGTTGTTGTAGAGTCCCTTTGAGCCTAAAACAATCTCAGGATAATTGGCCCCGATTTTGGGTTCCCTTTCAAAATGCGCCTGAAGGGGAATCTTTGACTCTTTACCTGTGAAACGGTGAATCTTCCAGCTTGCCGAAAAGACAGTGAAAGAACCGGCGAATTCCCCCACAGATTCACTTGAGCCCAGAAAAAGGAAGCCGTCCTTGTTCAGGGAGAAGTGAAAGTTGCTGAGCACTTTTTTCTGCAGCACACTTTGCAGATAAATGAGCAGGTTGCGGCAGGTGATCAGGTCGATTCTTGGAAAGGGCGGATCTTTAATTATATTATGATAGGCGAAAACGATCTGTTTTCTTATGCGCGGCTGTATCTGGTAGCCGTCCCCTTTCTTGAAAAAATATTTACCGAGGCGGTCAAAAGACGCATCCGCCGCTATGGAAAGAGGGTAAATGCCCTGAGCAGCGACATCCAGTGAACCTCGGTCAATGTCTGTAGCGAAAATCTTGATGTCCGGTCTTAGACCGATGGACTCGAAATATTCATCGAAAATTATGGCGATTGAGTATGCTTCTTCTCCGGTGGAGCAGCCCGCGACCCATACCCTTATCTGATCGTTGACTCCCTTGTGGTTCATTATCAGCGGAAGGACTTTCTCTTTGAGTGTTTTATATGCTCCGGGATCGCGAAAAAATCTTGTTACCCCTATGAGGAATTCCCGGTGAAGGGTTTCGATTTCCTGCGGATTGTTTTCAATATAGCGCAGGTATTCTTCGGCACTTGAGCATTTACAGATGTTTATGCGCCGCTCAATCCGGCGGGTGATTGTGTTTTCCTTGTAGTAGGAGAAGTCCAGTCCTGTTTTGATTTTTACCAGTGAGAGAATTTTGGAAAGGACTTTGGACGATGAAACAATCTGTGTTTCAGCAGAGGGACTCAGCAGAAGTCCCTTGCCGATGGATGAGAGATCCCTGGCCATTTCCATCGGGGTGAGTACAGCATCGCAAAGACCTGTGGCTATGGCGCTTCTTGGCATGCCGTCAAAAGCGGCGGAGTCTTCGGTCTGGGCTATGACAAGTCCGCCATGCTCCTTGATGGCCCGTACCCCTCTTGTCCCGTCCGTACCAGTCCCGGAAAGAATTATCCCGACAGCCTTGTCCCTGAACTCCTCGGCAAGGGAAGTTAAAAACATATCTATCGGCAGGTTGAGGTCCGGTTCCGGCGGGGTGAGAAAAAGTTTGTTATTGAAAACGGAAACATTGTTTTTAGGCGGCAGTAAATATACCCGTCCGGGGACAATCGTTGTCCCGTCTTCTATGTGTCCCACTTCAAGTGAAGTGTGTCGCGAAAGAAGCTCCGGCATGAGGCTTTTGTAGTCCGGTGACAGGTGCTGGACCACGACAAAAGCATAGCCTTCCACTTTACCGAGATTGCTGAAAAAATCCTGAAGAGCCTCAAGCCCCCCCGCTGAAGCTCCTATGCCTACTACGCAAAATTCTTTATTGGACACTGTCTGCCTTCTCCATCAAAATTGTAATAAATATGCACCGTCAGGCGGAGCTATATCAGTTTATATGCGTTTAATTTATGATATGGCAATAATTGTTTTACGGTTTACAGTGTCGCGTTCCTGAACTTAACTTCAAGTATATTAGGAGTTTATTTCTCTTAACATGCTGTGATGTAAGAATATTTAAAATCTATGAATTCGATGGGCGCAACAATACCCGCTTAAGATGAGCAACTGTTTAGACCGTTGCCGAGCTAATATATTATCGGAGTATTTACACGAAAGGAGAGCGTTGTCCATGCTTAGCTGAATATGCATGTTACATTCATGTCACATGTAAATAGATATAATTTTATTTTACCTGATCCTTTATTACATGTAGGATGCGCACAATTGCGGTTTGAGTTTTCATTTGCCTGCATAACCTGATATGAATTTGAATTTCACATAATATAATTATCATTCAAGTCTCGCATTAGGATTGGGATAGTTGAAAGTAGTTGCGTTTTTTTCATGGGCTTTTTATCTTTCAGGATTTTTTGATAGCGATGAAGTATGACGATTTGAGTAAACAGGAGCTGATTGAAAGGATTGAAGCTCTTGAGAGTAAGGAAAAGGGATTTCGGGTTCTTCCCGAAGATTATGATGATGTTCTGCAGGATTTGTCCCTGCACAGGGAAGAACTGCGTGTCCAGAACGAAGAGCTGAAGATCGCGCAGCAGGATCTTGAGCGGACCAGAAGAAAGTATCTTGACCTTTTTGACTACGCCCCCGTGGGCTACATCACTCTTTCCCGGCAGGGGGTTATACTCGAATCCAACCAGACCTTTGCCCGCATGATAGGTGTCGATAAAAAAGCTGCCGTAAATAAGCCTGTCATGATCTACCTTACCAAAGATTTCATGTCCTATCCTGCAATGCTGCCCGAGTGGGTTGAAAAATCAGGCAGTGCCAGCAAGATAGTGAAACTCCAGCCAAGAGAAAGCGGCCCGATCTGGGTGCAGCTTATCGCGACCCGGAGCACAACGGAAAAAAGGGAAACCTATAACGTTGCCGTTCAGGATATCTCCCGTCTGGTGGAGGCCGAGGAACGCCTTGAAGACGCATACACTTCCATGCAGCTGGTTCTGGACAATATTCCATCTATTGTTGGTATTGTTAACGAAAGCGGGCACATTGAACTGGTTAATAACGCCTGGCGGAGCTTTGTAAACAGGAATTTTCCCCGAATTGATAAATCCGGCATAGGCTATGAAATTTATGACTTTTTCAAGGCCGGTTTCGCAAAAGAAGTTACTAAAAATAAGAATGCCCTCGCTGAGCTTTATGAAATGCTTGAAGGCAAGAATGGAACTTTTGACTTCGAGTGTCCATTTTACGCTGAAGGTAAAAAACGCTGGTTTCAGATGCGGGCCGGACGTTATCTGTGCAAGGAAGGCCCGAAGGTGGTTATCACCTTTGATGATATCAGTGAGGTCAAGAATTCACAGGTGAAAATCCGCAAGGAGCGTGACAGGTTTGATGAAATCCTTTCCGCGCTTAATACCGGGTTGAGAATTATCAAACCGGATATGTCTATCGGCTGGGTCAACGCCAAAACCCGGGAAATGTTTCCGGGACCTGATCTGATAGGAAAGCAGTGCCATGAAATTTTCGGAGGCAAGACCTCATTTTGTAATGATTGTGCCACAAAGCGCAGTTTTGAGCAGGGCTGTTCTTCGACCACAGAACATTTTCACTATAGCCATAAAAAATGGTTTTCTGTTTATACTGTCCCTATTGTAGATGACAAGGGCAAGGTTGTCCGGGTTCTTGAAAGTATTACAGATGTATCCAGGCAGAAAGAAACAGAACAGCACCTGAAGCAGAGTGAGTACAGGTATCGCTCTCTGTTCAGGGATAATTCGGTGATTATGTTTCTGGTCAATCCTGTTGACGGGAAACTTATTGATGTCAATAAGGCCGCTGAGCATTTCTATGGCTGGTCACGGGCACAGATGCAGGAAAAGTCCGTCTATGACATAAACACCATGACTCGGGAAGAACTGGAAGCCGAGATCACGAAAAACCTTCGCCTTGATAAGAAAACCTTTCATTTCAAGCATCGCACGGCCAGCGGAGAAATCAAGCAGGTTGAAGTCCATAGCGGCCCGATAATGGTGGACGGGCGCAAGATCATTCATTCTACTATCATTGATGTGACAGACAGAAAGCGGAATGAACTTGAGTTGCTGAGGCTTCGCAGGTCTGTTGAAAACAGTTTTGCTTCAATTGTCATTACAGATCTGGGCGGCAATATCGTTTATGTTAACCCGGCTTTTTCCAAAATCACTGGATATTCAATAGAGGAATCAATCGGCAAAAATACCCGTGTACTTAAATCCGGGGTCCATTCCGATGATTTTTACAGGGATATGTGGAGAACCATTATCAAAGGTAAAACATGGAGAGGGGAAATCTGCAACCGCAAGAAAGACGGCTCCCTTTTCTGGGAACAGGCCACCATTTCCCCGGTAACCGATAAGAAAGGAAGAACTACAAATTACGTTGCCGTAAAAGATGATATTACTGAGCGCAAAGAGCTGGAACGTCTCAAGGAAGACGTTGAAAGGGTGATGCACCACGACCTCAAGAATCCGCTGAATGGAATAATAGGCTTGCCTGAGATTCTCAAACTGGACGCAGACCTCAGTCCCAGCCATTTGCAGATTGTTGATATGATTGAGAAGTCCGGGCACAGAATGCTGCGTATGATTGACTCATCTTTGAATATTTTCAAGATGGAGAATAAAACCTACAATTATTCTCCAAGGATTATAGATATTAATTCAGTATTCCGAGAAATTCTTGACGAGGTACAATCGAAATGTTCAGCGAAAAGCCTTGAAGTGGTTTTCAAGGGTAACACTTCCGGGTCTTTTGATGTACTGGCTGAGTATGACCTCCTTTATGGCATGCTTTCCAATATTGTGATAAATTCCATTGAAGCCTCTCCGATGGGAGAAAACGTTGTTGTGGACCTGCCGCTCCGTCCTGACAATGTATTGAAGATTATAAACAAGGGAGCGGTTCCGCTGGAAGTCCGCGCTGATTTTTTTGAAAAGTATAAAACCCATGGCAAAAAAAGCGGGACCGGAATCGGTACTTATTCAAGCAAACTTATTGCCGATACCATGGGATTCAGTTTGAAAATGAACACTTCAGATGAAGAAGATATGACAGTTATTGAAATCGGTATTGTGTATCCGGATATCATAAGGTGATGAAATGGTAGAACGCAAAAAGAGAATTCTTGTTGTCGATGATGAACCTCACAACAGAGCTCTGCTTACCATGTCTCTTGAAAAACTGGGATATGAGGTTATAGAAGCGGAGAACGCCCTGAAGGCTTTTTCTGTGCTTGACCGCAGTTTCGATCTGGTCCTGGCAGATGTGATGATGCCTGAAGTCAACGGGTTCGAGATGGTCAGGAGGATCAGGGAGAATGAGGAAACTTCGGATCTTCCTGTGATAATGGTTACGACCCTGTCCGAGAAGCAGGACCGCATTACCGCACTTGAAGCAGGGGCTAACGACTTTGTCAGCAAACCGGTGGATCTGATTGAACTGAAAGTCCGGGTCAAGTCGCTTCTCAGACAGAAAGAGCAGCAGGATGAAATAAAGAATTTCCAGTCCGAACTCCACAGGATGGTCGAGGACCGCACCGAGAAATTGAAGATAGCGCTTGATGAGCTGGACCATGCTCACAGGGAGTCAGTGCTCCATTTATGCAACGCAGCTGAATACAAGGACGAGGATACTGCAGCGCATATTCTCAGGATGAGCAACTACGCTGCTCTCATAGCACGCGAAATCAAAATGAGTAAAAAACAGGTGGACCTGATCCGCATCTGCAGCCCGATGCATGATGTGGGAAAGATAGGTATACCAGACAGTATTCTTCTCAAGCCGGGGCCTCTGGACGCGGTTGAATGGGAAACAATGAAAAGTCATCCACTAATAGGAGCGAATATTCTTGGCGGAGGCCATTCCGAATATGTGAAAATGGGGGCGCTGATAGCTGAGTTCCATCATGAGAAATGGGATGGTTCAGGTTATCCTCATGGATTGAGTGGCAAGGATATTCCCCTGCCCGGAAGAATTTGCGCTGTTGCTGATGTTTTTGATGCTCTGACGAGCAAGAGGCCTTATAAAGAAGCCTTTCCACTTGAAGTGGCCCTTCCAATTATGAAAGAGGGGAGAGGAACCCATTTTGACCCGGAGCTTCTTGATACTTTTCTGGATAATCTTGATGAGGTGTTGAAAATCAAGGAAACTTATTCGGATGATTGATTCCTCAGGCTGCAGGATATGATGTTTCGCGGGCGTGACAGAAGTATCTGTTGCGCCCGTTGTTTTTGGCCTGGTAAAGTGCTGAATCAGCTCTCTTCATAAATATATCCACATCTTCAACGGGGATGAATTCAGCTATTCCAGAGCTTACAGTTATTCTGATTTCCTTTCCTTCTGTCCTTATGGATAGTTTTTCCACATCTCTGCGGAGTCTTTCCGCGGTGATAGCCGCAGATTCCGTGTCCGCGTTTATGAGCAGGGCCGCGAACTCCTCGCCGCCCAGCCTGAAAAAACAGTCACTGTTGCGCAGGGTGGATTCACAGCATGAAGAGAAATCCTGCAGGACTTTATCTCCCGCACTGTGCCCGTATGTGTCATTTACCTTTTTGAAATGATCAATATCAAGCATGATCAGGCTTAAAGGCTGGCCATAGCGGGCACTTCTTTCCATTTCATCGGAAATTCTTTCTATAAACATCCTGCGGTTTCCCGCCCCAGTCAACGGATCTGTAAAGCTCAGTTTCTCAATTTTATTATAAGCTTTCTCCAGTTCGCGGTGTTTGATTGCCAGTTCCCTTTGCATGGAGCTCATTTCATTATTGAGCTGCATGTAGTCGGTTAATATCTGCTGCAGATCAGGGCCGCCCTCCTTAAGAAGCATTGAATGTTTATTTCGTATCGCCAGTAATTCCTTTTGCTGTTTTTCAAAAAAGTCGATCATTCCGGTGTGGAAGACAAGCAATTCCTCAGAAAGCTGCAAAGCCGCTATCTGGGCCATGTTGTCCTCAAGCCTTCCGATAAAAGAAAAATGATGGCGTGTTGATTTGCTAAAAACACTCAGGCCGGGGATAACGCTTATTCCTTCCTTGAAAATACTGTTGATGAACTGAACAAATTTAATATTATCTTCCGCAGCAAGGATCTTGCCGAAGCTAGCCCTTGGCTGCAGTTCTGACAAAAAGCATCCCGGGTCCTTAATTACTTCATACAGCAGGCCTTCATGGGTGCAGTTGAAGATGAAGTAGGGGGCAGCCCGGAAATTAATCGTCATGTCAGCATGTTCCGATAAGGTTTGAGGCTGTGTCCACTGCGGAACTCGCATTATCAGAGTAGCCGTCAGCTCCTACGGTTTCAGCAAGACCCGGGTTCAGATTGAAAGCAAGTCCGCCTACCATAACTTGAGGAGCCGGGTATGACTTGATCTCCTTTATACGGCTGATAAGTTCACGGGTTTGGGGAACACCGAAGTACATGGAAGCTGAAAGGCATATAATATCGGGTTTTTCCGCCTCAATGGTGTCAATCAGACACTCCGAAGGTGTGACAGCGCCAAGAAAATAAGTATTCCAACCTGCGAACTCAAAGAAATCACTGACCATACGCATGCCGAGTTCATGCAATTCACTGCCAAGGCAGCAGCCGAGCATTTTGAGTGAATTTTTCTCTGAGTCAAGGCAGAGCGGGAAAAGCATGGCCATGAGCATCTGTGTGGCAGCTGTACAGTAATGTTCAACAGCAACGCTTATTTCATTGTTCTGCCATTTGCGCCCTATTTTATACATCGCGGGCTGCAGGACACCGAGGTAAATCTTTTCCAGTGAAAGGCCTGAACGGGATTCTTTTTGGATAAGATCAATGGCTTCGGCTCGTTTGCTCTGTAATAGAAGGTCGACATATCTAGAGGATAAAGCATCAAGTTTGAAAGCTGAGGGGTCCTCATGGTTATCATCTATGTCAGAAGCTATTATTTCAAAATAAGAATGGTCAGATCTGCTTATTTCCATCATTCCAGTATAGTTATCCAACAGCCATTCATAAAATGGGACTGTCCTGTAATAATCCTCCGTTGAAAGTTCCTGCCGGAGGAGCAGACGAGACTCGGGGAGCATCTTCTGCCAATAATCGGAGTGGAAGCCGTGGTTGGAGTAGGTTCTGAATATCCATTGAAAGATTTCTACGAATGACTGAGGGTCGTACAGGTCGAGGAAAGATTGGATGTAGCGAAAGTGGCGGACGGCACAATTTTCAAGGCGCACTGAGTTCTCGGAACCGACCAGTTCAACGATACTGTCTTCGCCAAGGCGTGACAGCAGGTTGTGCGCAAGGTATTCGCATTTGCCCTGAAGAGCGTTGCCGTTGGAAGAAGGCAGGCAAGGTATTTGTCTTGCTGAACTGATAAGACTGTCTTTGATCATCGGTAAGCCTTGATTGTTTCTTGGTGTTCAAAAATTTAATTCTCAATTGAGGGAAGTTGGAATCTGACCCTATGTTATATGGTTAGCATAAAGTGTGATATTTTGTAAAAAGATTATAGGTGAAAGAACGAGCAATAATATAGATACTTATTGCTTGTTCTTAAAAATTGACCATATACCCTAAATAATACAAAAACCAGTTGACGCACCCGTGACATTTCCATAGAACGTCTTTCCTCGGCTGACGAAGCCGGGGAAGTTGATGCGCTTACGCGCTTTTTTGGATGATTTGATTTCGCCTCCGGCGGCCAAAGGGACTAAGCCCCTTTGGAATCCCTGAGGGTTTAGTTCTAAGTAACTTGGAAGTTGCGGCAGTGATCTTGAAAAGAGAACGGCAGCGGGCAGTTCGAGAGCAGGATGCAAATCAAACATAAAAAACTTTGCAAAAAGTTGTTGACTTTCCGGGGCGGTTAACTTAGTTTCCGTCTCCGCGCTGAGCGAAGGTAAGGCGCTAAGATCATTGAAAATTTTATTCAGCGAGAACAAAAGAAAATGATTGACTTCGAGAGCGGCACCGCTTAGGTTTCGCCTCCGCATGAAGCGAGAGCAACATGCAGCAATCATTGAAAGTTTGAGACCAAAACTACAGCGGCAACGTATCCATATAAATAGCGCCGATTTCGGAGAGCGGGTATTCTGAACGAAACCCACCGAATGGACGCGTGGCAGAGCGAAGCCTACTAAAAAGTTTTGGGATTCTTAAACCTTTTTTAAAAGGTTTAAGGCCCCCGGCAGGGTCCTCGAGGAACCGTCGGAGACAGCGCGAAAGCGCAGCAAACTTTCTTAAAAAAGTGATTGACAAGCAGCGGGTGATTCTCTAGATTGCCCAACGCACCGAGGGAAAGGCCGGATGAGCCACGAAGTCCTCGGGATCATTGAAAAACAAATTTCAGAAAGTAGTTGA
>NZ_AP042461.1:2577500-3667500 GCF_055394525.1 Maridesulfovibrio salinus | reverse complement strand
TGTTCCTGTTGTCGCGCCAGCGGCACTGCAGGGTAGCTATGTTCGGAAGGGATAACCGCTGAAAGCATCTAAGCGGGAAGCCTGCCTTGAGATTAGTTCTCCCTATGCTTAACGCATCTGAAGATTCCAGGTAGACCACCTGGTTGATAGGCCGGAGGTGTAAGTGTGGCGACACACTCAGCTGACCGGTACTAATAAATCGTGCGACTTATCTTTCTTCTCTTCCCTATAACTTTAATTTTGCGTATTGCACGCCATCTGCGAATTTTTAAATCTGAGCCAACTGCTCATGTATTAAGAATACACTTCGCATCTGGCTTCAGATTGATAAAATTCACATCTGACGCACACTACACAAAATTGAGTTGTAGAAAAAATCTTCTCTATTTTAACAATATATTTTGCTCATCGTAGCAGGCAAATTTGCTTGCGACCACTGAGGAGAGGCCACACCCGACCCCATTCCGAACTCGGAAGTTAAGCTCTCCATCGCCGATGATACTGCTGGGTAGCCAGTGGGAAAGTAGGTCGTCGCAAGCTTTTATTTCAAAGCCCCCTTGTTTACAAGGGGGCTTTCTTGCGTTTAATGCAGGAAATTTGAGCGGAGGGGGATTGGGGTCTACACCAAAGAAAGGGGCGCAAGCCCGAATGATCAAATTTCCAACGGTTACTTTTTTGCATCAGTCTTTTCTTTTTGTTAATTCTAGGCTTCATAATTGATAATTTTCAAAAAAATATTTGATTATACTTGCAATCTCATACGCTTATATTAAGCAGGGAGCATGAAAACAGAACTTAAGATTCCTATCATTCCCCTGAAAGCCTTTTCCCGAGTCCCAGGTCCTGAAGAAATCGAGAGACTTACCGCCGGACTTGAAAACCCGGCAAACCGTATGACTGAAATTTTAGGGGCGTTGATCAACGTTCATAAAAATGATGTCCATGATACCCGGGAAATCAGAGAAAAATTTCATGATATGAAAATTGAGTTGGCCCCTGTGAATGGCTCGCTCAAACTACTATGCAGCAGAGTGCCCATGGACTGCCTTTATGACGGCAGAAATGTCATATGGCAGTCTGTTGAGCATATTTCTGCTGTTATCCGCGATATTATTTTTGCTCCCGAGGAACCGGTCGATCCGGAATGCTGCCGTTCAGCCTACATCAAAAAATTTGTTGAGCATTCAGGTTTGATGTACCGGGGCGAGCGCAGTCTGGTCATGTTCACTTGGGGCGGACACCGCATTCCTCTTGAAGAGTATAATTTTGCCAAGGAGTTGGGATACTGGACTGCTCTTTTTATGCCTGACATGGAAAATATCACCGGATGCGGTGTAGGCATAATGAAGGCTCCGTTTAAGGGAGCGCAGGTTGCTTATGGCAAGCAGCGCACTTTTGAGCGATTCGGGCCCAGGGATTTTATTGGATTCTCTGAAAAAAAGATACTGGCAGCCGAAGCGCCAAACGAACTTGTGACACGCCTGTTGACTTTTCCGACTATCGAAGAACGCATGGAAGCTTTTATCCGTGCTTCACACCGGGGCAGGGTTCATCCCGGAGGGGCTGGCACAATTGAAGAGATTCTTACCATGCTCGCTTTATTGTCCATGCCCGAAAACAAGGGCATCAAGTACGATTTTGATATGGTGGAGAAGGGGGGCGGTGTCTATTTCAAGGAACTGGTTGAATACCTGAACGTATGCTTTGGAAACGCCCTTGATGGTCTGTACAATGTTCATGTCGGAACAGCGCGCGCTTACGCAAACTTTCTTGCCCATGACACCAAGGATCTGAACACCCGCTACCTTTGGAATGATGATCTCGCATTCGACCCGCGGATTCAGCAGCCTTTTGAAGTTACTTTTGAGTCCATGGAAAAGCTTGACCTTTCCCGAAATCAGGAACCTTTTTCACTGCTGATCAACCTTAGACGCTTTTTTTCAGCTGTGGTTCATCTTTCTGTCAAGGACCCTGATATGCTTGATCAATGGGGTGACGAACGTCCGTTAATCAAGGGTGATAAAGAGATTGTTAAGGCGACAGATGATTTTGTGCGCAAGCTGGCACTTCAGGGACGCATTCATCCAAGCAAGAATAATACACCATCATACAGGATTGAATAGACTGATATTTATCTTTAGCTAGTTAACAAGGGCAAAATCATATTTGCCCTTGTATCTCTAGCTGTTTTCAATCCTCTGTTATTGATTTTCGAGTTTGTGAATAAGAGCCATCAGTTGCTCAGAGAGGTCTTTGAGCTGATGGAGTGCGTTGGTGGCCTGATCCATATCAGAGGATATTTCTCTGGCAATGTTGTTAATGTCGTCCATCGCCCTGTTGATTTCTTCACTTGAGGCAGACTGCTCTTCAGAAGCAGTGGCTATGGATCTTACCTGATCAGAGGTGGTGTCGACAAAGGATACAATCTCTTTCAATGATTCACCTGCTTCACCAGCAAGTTCCTTGCTTTGATCCACAGCTTGAGTAGTGCTGTTCATGCACTTGATATTCTGCGTGCTGCTGTTCTGGATAGCGCCGATAACATTCTCCACTTCCTTGGTGGCCTGCATGGTTTTTTCAGCAAGTTTTCTTACTTCATCAGCGACAACAGCAAAGCCCCTTCCTGCTTCACCAGCTCTTGCCGCCTCGATAGCAGCATTAAGGGCAAGCAGATTGGTCTGATCGGCAATATCGGTGATCACACTCATAATAGTTCCGATTCCTTCAGCATTTCTGCCGAGTTCATCAAGATTAACCTTCATTTCTTCAGATAAGCTGCTGACATCATTGATAGAGCTTACAAGATCTGATACCTTTTGAGATCCTGATTCAGCTTTCTTTTTCGAAGCCTCTGCGCTCTCTGCGGCGAGCCCGGCATTCTGGGCTACTTCAAGAACCGTGGCATTCATTTCTTCCATAGCTGTAGCCGTTTCATGAGATCTGTCTCCCTGCTGATTGGTGTACTCGTTCACCTGTTCAACACGAACTGTGAGGTCGTCAGCTGCATTCATGATGTTCTGCGATATATCTTTCAGAATGGAAGCTGCTTCAAGCATTCCTTCTTCTCTGGCTTTTTCACCCTGCTGTCTTGCAAGCTCAGCGTCATCACATGCCTGCCTTGCAGACATCGCTGCCTCCGCAGCTTCTTTTTCTTTGACTTCAACTTCCTGAATAGTGTTTTTCAGGTTGGAAACCATTTGCATAATAGAATTTCTAAGTTCGCCCAGTTCTCCCGGAAATGAGCCGCCGTCAAAAGAGCATTCAAGATTTCCATCACTCACTTTTTCCGCAAAACATTGAATGCTTTTAATCGGTTTTACCAACATGTTCCTGATAATAAAGAATAAAATAAGTATAATGAGAACGTCGATTACAACAGTATTTATGGTGATGCCGATTATTTCTTTGCTGAGTGCGGCTTCAAGCAGTTCCCGGGTCAGATAGACTGTTATTACGCCGATTTTTTTCTCTTTGCGGATTACTTCTTTGCTGACACTTACGTAGCTTCCTGCAGGCGGGGATTCAATCTTCTCAAGTTCACCGGAAGGTGTTTTCTGGAGAGCTAGGAAAATTCTCTTTCCGTCAGCTTCGTATACAAAAACGCTGGAAAGTTCATCAAGTTCCATTTCGGACTTGATGATTCTGGTCCCTAGATCATTGTTAAAATCCCAGATCGGAGTGACCATCCCAAGCGCAAGCCGTTCAGCAACTCTTGCAGCATGTCTGTCCAGGGTGTTGTTCAATTGAGCACGAGTTTGATAGTAATCTCTAAAACCGAACCCGATAAGTATTAGAGTAACAACCGCTACCAACAGTACAATGATTCTGAATTGGATGCTTTTAAGGAGGGTTCCTTTCTGCATGTTGCCTCCATCCGGAAAAGGTGTTGTTCGAGATAAATTGAATAACTGTCAGGCGGAAATCATAACCGCCTGACAGAAGATAGTGTTTGGTTTTAGAGCTTAACTACCAAGATAATCGGAAACGATTTTATCAATCTCACCACTGCTTTTCATTTCCTTGATGACTGCGTTGAACTTTTTCACGAAATCATCTTTATAAGGAGCAGTGTTTGCCTTGGAGAAACCAAGGTAGCCGTTCTCATTACTGATCTGAGTACCCTTTGCGACTTTGCCTGCCGGGATATTCATCTGTTTCATGGAATACCTGACTGAAGCGTCATCGTTTACAAAGCAGTCGATCCTTCCGGCCATAACCTTTTTGAGATTGACCTCGTTGTCGTCAGCTTCCTGAATACTTAGTTCTTCTTTGTTGGGAACTGCGTACCCCGAGATAATGCCTATCTCCAGGTCCTTGTAGTCGGCGGGCCAGTTCGGCCTGGGGGATGATAACACGTCTTTTCGGCAGTAGGCTGCAAAACCTTCTTTAATGATTGGTTCTGACCAGGGAGAAATCCAAGGGCGTTGTTTTGGGCGGTAGTAGGGGGCAAAGCATGCGAAACCGCGTCCGGTTTCGACAAGATTTAAAGCTCTTTTCCAAGGCACGAGTTCGATTGTTACGTCATAGCCGTCCATTTTCGAAAATGCTTTTTTAAGGATTTCAACATAGATGCCGTTAGGAGTGTCACCTTTCAGAAAGGCATAAGGAACGTAGGCGTTCTCACCATAAACTGTGACCTGCTGAGCAGCGTTTGAAATCTGGGTGCAAACCAGAACCGACAATACTACGACCAAATAGACTATCCTTTTCATTTTTATCCTCCGGTCAATTTAAAAATTTCAGGCCTAGTATCTTTATGCCCTATTTTTACGTTGATGGAAATAAAAAATGGAAAATGTAATGCTCAGGTCACAAAAGTGTTTTTATGTTCATAATCTGTATGGTGTAGTTATTGTGGTGCTTTTATGTTGACTTCAGCTCTGCATAATCTAAGTATTTCATATGAATAAATTCCTGATAGAGCATGAAATATAGGTGTAAGCTGATCCAGCCCCTCACTTTTGAAAAAAACAATTGTATCAAAAATACAGTTCAGTTCATTTTCTGGCAGATCAACAATATCTTCAGCTTTTATTTTTCCGGCAGCAACACAACTGGTCAGGTGGGTATAGACTGTAGTGGATTTGATTCCTCTATCGTTTGCTACTTTTTCCACATCCTGCAAGTTTTCGAAATATTCAAGGGTTTCCATGGCGGAGGCGGAAACTTCCGGAGTTTCGGTTTGCGAGGCGGGGTCCGGAAGAGATTTTATTTTGTCTGCGGGAATGGGGAAAAGATCCTCAGGTCTTCCATAGTTTTCTTGATGGTTCATTAGGGCGTCAAGAATCGCATTGCCGTACCTGAATATTTTCTGATCGCCGAGACCGTTGACCGCGTAGAGTTCGCCGATGGTCTGGGGCCGGTAGCAGGCCAGTTCCAGAAGCGTTTTATCGGCAAATATAGCGTATGCCGGAACGTGCTGTTCTTTTGCCAGCGCAGTCCGCAATGTCCGCAGGGAATCAAGCAGTACCTTGGCCTCTTCAGTTGTCAGACTTGGACTGTTCTGGTCCCCGATTACCAGTTTATCAGGCAGTCTGGAGGATTTCCGGGTTTTTGTCTTTGCCAGAACCGGATCTTTTCTGAAAGCCACATTTCTTTCTTTACGGAGTACCTGCCAGCTTTTTTTATTCAGCTTGAGGGAACCGTAGCTTTCAATATCCACATCCACCAGCCCCTGTGAAACCAGTTGGCGGTGAATTGAAAGCCATTCATCGGAGCTGAATTCTTTGCCGATTCCATAGGTGCTCAGTTGATTGTGTCCGAAGCCGGAGATCCTTTTTGTGTCTTTGCCAAGAAGAATCTCAATCAGATAGTTTGCCCCGAACATCTGGTCGGTGCGATAGATGTTGGAGAGAGCTTTCTGCGCTGCAACGGTTCCGTCAAAAGTCGAGGGCGGATTGATACAGGTGAAGCAGTTTCCGCAGGGCTCTTCCATTTGTTCACCGAAATATGAGAGCAGGGACTGGCGCAGGCATCCGGGAGATTCACAATAGGCAAGCAGGGCGTTGAGCTTGCGCAATTCAAGCGCCTTGCGGTCATCGGGTGCATTCCCGGACATGATCATCCGTTTCAGAAACCCGATATCCTGGATCCCAACGGACATCCATGCTTCAGCGGGCAGTCCGTCACGTCCGGCACGCCCTGTTTCCTGATAATATGCTTCAATGGTTTTGGGCATATCCAGATGCGCGACATAGCGGACATCCGGTTTATCAATCCCCATACCGAAGGCGATTGTAGCCACCATGACCAGACCGTCCTCGGACATGAAGCGGGCCTGATTGGCTTCGCGTGTCTGTGGATCAAGTCCGGCATGATAGGGCAGGGCTTTGATTCCATTCCGGCACAGGAATTCAGCTGTTGATTCCACTTTTTTGCGGCTCATGCGGTAGACGATTCCGCATTGGGCGAAGTGGTCGTTTTTAATGAAGTTCAGAAGCTGCCTTTTTTCATTCTCTTTGGGAACAACGGTATAGCGGATGTTGGGGCGATCAAATCCCGTTGCGAAAATATCTTCCTGAGTGAATCCGAGACGCATCAGAATCTCATTTCGGGTTGGCCCGTCAGCGGTTGCGGTCAGGGCAAGGCGGGGAACTGCCGGAAAGCGTTCCGCGAAATCCGAAAGGCGCAGATAGTCCGGGCGGAAATCGTGTCCCCACTGGGCAACGCAATGTGCTTCATCTATTGCAATGAGAGAGATTTTGAATCCTGAAAGCATATCCATGAACCCGGGCTGGGCCAGCCTTTCAGGTGCTACATAGAGCAGGTCCATGTCCCCCGCGTGGAGTTCGTGGATAATATGGTTGGCCTCCGAGGGCTGCACTGAAGAGTTCAGGCAGGCCGCGCGCACTCCCATCTGTTTCAGGGCGGCAACCTGATCTCGCATCAGGGCGATCAACGGGGATATTACAATGCCCACTCCTTCCCGCAGGATGGCCGGAATCTGGTAGCATGCCGACTTTCCGCCACCGGTAGGCATGAAGACGACAGCATTTCCGCCGTCCATGATGCGGTTAATGACATTTTCCTGAATACCCCGGAAAGATTCATATCCGTAGGTCTGGCGCAGTACGTCAAGGGGAGTGCGGGAATTTTTATTCATGAATATTTTTGATTGAATTACCGGGTTGAAAATTTTGAGACGGAATGGATTATACCCGGAAAGGTGGCTTGGTTAAATGTCTGCTGCTCAGGTTAAAGAGAGAGTTGCCCGGCAGCGGAGCGAGTATTTAAAGGCGCATCAATTTATCTGTCTTGGTTTAAAGAAGCGGGGCGAACCTTTATCCGGTAGGCCCCGCAGATATTTTACGCTGATATTCTTCTACATTGCCCAGCCTTCACCGTTGGGTCCGCAGGTCAGTACCTGTGCCCCGTCGGCGGTGACTGCAATGGTGTGTTCGAAATGCGCTGAGGGTTTGTGGTCTTTAGTGATAATGGTCCAATGGTCCTTGAGGGTTTCCGTTGACTTCACCCCGGCATTGATCATGGGTTCCACGGCGATTACAAGACCCTGCTTGAGTTTGAAATCCTTAAGCACCCTGCTGTTGTAGTTGGGGACCTGCGGGTCTTCCCAGAGTCCTTCACCTATGCCGTGCCCGACAAGGGATTCCACAACAGAGAAACCTTCGTTGCGGGCATATGTGGCCATCTTTTTGGCAATTTTGCTCCATTTCACTCCGGGCTTGATGGATTTGATGGCCATGCGCAGGCATTCTTCGGTTACGTCCATGAGTTTTCTTTTCTCATCATCAATTTCACCGATGGCATGGGTTACGGCGCAGTCAGAGCACCAGCCGTTCAGCTTAACACCGATATCAATGCTGAGTATGTCGCCGTTTTCAAGTTTGCGTGCGGAAGGAATGCCGTGAACGATCGCTTCGTTGATGGACATGCAGCAACCGGCCGGAAAAGGGACTTTACCGGGGACTCCTTTGAAAAGAGGAGTGGCGTTGTTGGAAGTAATGAATTTTTCCACCTCAGCGTTGATTGTTTCAGTAGAGACACCGGGTTCGGACATCTCTTTGGCAACCATGTGGGCTTTGTGGAGAAGCAGTCCGGCTTCGCGCATCAGGTCGATTTGTTTTTTATTCTTCAGTATCATTTTATGTGGCTCCGAAATTGTTGTCGTGAAGGAATAGGGATACTCTTTAGAGTATAGATGTCAACCCGCAGAGCCCTCCATTCTGCGAGGCAACACATCTACGGAGTTTAAAAAACTTAACTTAAAATCACTGGACTTCACTTACTATTTACGTATTCTAAAAACAGAATAAGGTTTTCCCTTTAGTTAAGTATCCTGTTGGAGTTGCGGTGGTAAATCATGGAACACAAGTTTTCCGGTGAAGTTGTATCTGTCCGAGGGAGCGTGGTTGACGTTCGTTTCCCAGAAGAAATCCCTCCCCTTCTTGCGGTGATGTATTCTGAAACAGACCGGAGGGTCACGCTGGAAGTGGCGGACCATCTGGACATGAATTCAGTGCGCGCCATTGCCATGACTCCGACCGGAGGATTGGCCCGGGGAGATACAGTAGTTTCCGAAGGTAAAACACTGCAGGCTCCTGTTGGTGAAAAGCTGCTTGGAAGGGTTCTCAATGTTTTCGGGGAACCGGTGGACGGACGAGACCTGCCTGAAGATGTTGAATTCCGTTCCATACACAATCAGCCCATCGAGCTTTCAAGGCGTGTTGTTTCCGAAGATATTTTCTGGACCGGAATCAAGGTTATTGATCTGCTCATGCCGCTTGAGAAAGGCGGTAAGGCCGGACTTTTCGGTGGAGCCGGAGTAGGTAAAACCGTTCTTATAACCGAACTTATCAACAATATGGTCGGCGCGCATAGCGGAATCAGCATCTTCTGCGGCATAGGGGAACGCTGCCGTGAAGGTGAGGAGCTTTACCGTGAAATGGGTGATGCCGGGGTCCTTGATAATACGGTGATGGTTTTCGGGCAGATGAACGAACCGCCCGGGGCAAGATTCCGTACCGGACATACCGCGCTCACCATGGCCGAGTATTTCCGTGATGACCGCGGGAAAGACGTGCTGCTTTTGATCGATAATATTTTCCGTTTCATTCAGGCGGGAATGGAGCTTTCCGGGCTTCTGGGCAGGCTGCCGTCCCGTATGGGCTACCAGCCTACCCTCGGCTCGGATCTCGCGGAACTGCAGGAGCGCATCTCCACCAGCAGTTCCGGGGCTATCACTTCCATTCAGGCAGTCTATGTTCCCGCTGACGACCTGACCGATCCGGCGGCAACGCATACATTCTCGCACCTATCTTCATCCATTGTGCTTTCCCGCAAGCGGGCGGGGGAAGGGTTCTACCCTGCAGTAGACCCGTTGGAATCCCGCTCCATGATGCTTTCACCTTCTATCGTCGGGCAGAAGCACTATGATGTGGCCCGGGAAGTCCGGCGAACTCTGGCCCAGTATGAAGATCTCAAGGACATTATAGCCATGCTGGGGCTTGAAGAACTTTCCCGCGAGGACCGCAGTATCGTTTCACGGGCCAGAAAGCTTGAACGATTCATGACCCAGCCTTTCAATACAACCAAGCATTTCACGGGTATGGACGGAAGAATTGTATCCCTTGAAGATACTGTTTCAGGTTGTGAACGGATTTTAAATGATGAGTTTCCGGATACCAGCGAACGTGATTTTTACATGATCGGCTCGATCGAGGAGGTTGGGTGATGAACTTGAAAGTCTTGCTGCCCTCGGGTGTTTTTCTGGACCGGATAGTGGACAAGGTTCTTGCGGAAAGCAGCACGGG
Source organism: Maridesulfovibrio salinus (assembly GCF_055394525.1). Lineage (NCBI taxonomy): Bacteria > Pseudomonadati > Thermodesulfobacteriota > Desulfovibrionia > Desulfovibrionales > Desulfovibrionaceae > Maridesulfovibrio > Maridesulfovibrio salinus. The sequence goes on along the minus strand of NZ_AP042461.1, from coordinate 3,657,730 downwards.
CGGCTTCTGCCTGCTGCCGAAGCATCTTGATATGGCCTCTTCACTGGCTCCGGGGATTCTTACTTATTTCGAAGAAGGCGAACCCGGCTACCTTGCCGTGGACGGCGGGGTTCTGGTCAAGCAGGGTGATTCGGTCCGTATTTCATCCCGGACAGCTGTTGCCGGAGAACTGGGCAGGCTTCAGGCTGAAGTGGAGCGTATGCAGGAAGAGGCCGCGGAAGCGGAAAAGTCCGCCCGCAGTACTGTCGCGAGGCTCGAAGCCGGATTTGTACGCAGCCTGATCGAGGTGGAGACTCAATGAACGCAGACCGTCACGAGCAGAAGAACAAATCCGGAGAGTTCTGCCGTACCGTTGGTTCGAAAGAGCAGCGCAGAATGCTTGCGGAAAAACAGGGGACAGTCGGGACATGGTCCGCTTTCGGTTCCATGGGGTCCGTTGGTTGGTTCATTGCCTTGCCCACGGTTCTGGGAAGTGTTTTCGGGGTCTGGCTGGACCACCGCTGGCCTTCGAAGATCAACTGGACCCTGACCATGCTGGGCGTGGGACTGTTTTTCGGCTGCATGTGTGCGGGAATATGGATGAACCGGGAAAAGAACAGAATAATGAAAGAGCGTGAAGAGTGGCTCAGCCAGAATTCGGATCAGGAGAAGGAGCAGGATGATGGTGAATAGCATCCTGCCGAATCTTGTTTTTCTGGGGCTTGGAGCGGTTTTGGCTGGTATCCATTTCGGGGGGCTGTGGCTTACTGTGCGAATGCTGCCGAATTGTGCGAGGCCTCGTCTGTTCTTCTGGTCCGGTTGTATCGGGCGGTATGCCGTTACCTTGCTGTGTTTTTCAAAGATCATGGCCCACGGCGGAGCGGCTTTGGCTTCGGCTTTTGCCGGATTTTATCTTACCCGGTCATTCATGCTTTCAAGTGTCAGTGGTGTAGGGATGTCTGAATTTCTAGTCTGGAAGAGGCCTTCATGGAAATAAGCCCGGACCATATCATCTATTTCAGTTCAGGTTTTTTCAAACTGAATGCCACCATAGTTTTCACCTGGCTGGTCATGTTTCTGCTTGTGGGATTTTCGTGGCTGGTGGCAAGGCGGGCCACTGCTGCTCCTGAGATCGGCAACCGGCAGAATCTGCTGGAAGTGCTGGTGGGCGGCCTGCTCAACCAGATAAGGGATGCCACCAACCAGCATCCGGAAAGGTTTCTGCCTCTTCTGGGTACACTTTTTATTTTTATACTGGTTTCCAATTTGCTTGCGGTGGTTCCCGGTTTTCAGCCGCCTACGGGGTCGCTTTCCACTACCACCGCTTTCAGTCTCATAGTTTTTTTTGCCGTGCCTTATTACGGCATCAAAGAGAACGGGGTGCGCAATTACCTCAAAAGTTACATTCAGCCCTCGCCGTTCATGCTCCCGTTCAATGTCATCGGCGAACTCAGCCGAACTTTCGCGCTGGCGGTAAGGCTGTTCGGAAATATCCTCAGCGGAACCATGATGGGAGCGATTCTGCTTGTGATAATGCCGCTGTTCATTCCGGTGATCATGCAGATGCTCGGGCTTTTGATCGGGGTGGTGCAGGCTTATATTTTCACTGTTCTGGCGGCGGTGTTTATCGCCGCAGGGCTGGAGGTGCATGGTTAGGCCTCGGCTGTTTTATATGGCGTAGATATGCTTTTAATTTTCAACTGACGAAAAACCTCAAGGAGGAATATAATGGAAAGTCTTGGTTGGATTGCTTTCGGGTCGGTAATAGCGGCTGGAATTTGTATGGGGATCGGGGCGATCGGTCCTGCTGTCGGGCAGGGTATGGCTCTTTCCCGCGCGCTCAGCTCAATCGCTCAGCAGCCTGATGAAACCAACACCATAGTGAAGTTTCTTTTTGTCGGTATGGCAATGGTGGAATCAACCGCCATTTACTGCTTTGTGGTGGCAATGATTCTTCTTTTCGCCAATCCGTTCTGGACATATTTCCTTGAAAAGGCCGGAGGCTGATAATGCTTTTGGACTGGTTCACTGTCTTTGCGCAGATTCTGAACTTTTTCGTCCTTCTGGCCCTGCTGAAAGTGTTTCTCTACGGACCAATCACCAATGCCATGCAGGAGCGCAGGCAGGGTGTGGCGGATGAAATGGCCAAGGCTCGTAAGTCGCGTGCCGAGGCTGAAAGCCTCACCGCCAGACTGCGTGAAGAGCGTGAGGAATTGGAGAATAAAACTTCCGAGGTGATGGCTGAGATCCGTGTTGACGCGGAGAAATGGCAGAAGCAGGAAATGGAGCTGGCCCGTGGGGAGATTGAAGGGTTACGCCGTGAATGGCTGGCTGCTCTGGCCCGTGAAAAGGCCGCCGTGGCGAGCTATCTCCGTAACCGTCTGGTACATGAAGTTGCAAACACAGCAGCTTTGATGGTTCGTGATCTTGCAGACAGTGAACTTGAAGAACTGGTAATGTCGGGATTTTTGCGCAACATATCGTCAGAAGCGCGGGAAGTTGATTGCGGTGACAGTGAGATACTGATCCGTACCGGATTTGAGCAATCAGAAGTCCAGAAAAGGAAACTGGCTGGAATATTGTCAGAGCTGTTTCCTGTTCAGAATGAACGTATCTTCATACATGATGCAGATCTCGGCTTCGGAATTGAACTGATCGCCGGAGACCGCAAATGGGAATGGAACTTATCTTCCTACGTAACTGAACTGGAACACAAAATATTACAAGAGATTAAAGATTAACTGTCCTGTTCATAAAAACGGCACGATCTAATTTCTAGAAAAATTGTGCGGCAACAAAGGCGAAGCCCCGATAAAAGTTTTGGGATTCTTAACCCCTTTTTCAAAAAGGGTTTAAGCCCCGGAGGGACCGCCGGTAGGCATGCCGGAGGCATAACATGGGATTCATATCAGAGAATATAGATCAGGCGCTGGGCGCGTATGAGAAGGGCCGCGAGGAAATGGACTACAGTCCCGAATCCCGCGAGGTCGGGCGGGTTCTTTCTGTCGCCCGAGGTGTTGCACAGGTGGAAGGGCTTGGTTCTGTCCGCTCCGAAGAGCTGATAATGCTTGGCGCGGACACACCCGCCATGGCGCTGGACCTTCTGCCGGACTCTATCGGGGTGGCCCTGCTCGGCGGAAATACAAATCTCAGGGCCGGGGACGAGGCCGTTCCTTCAGGAAGGGTTCTCAGTGTTCCGGTAGGTGACGCTCTGATCGGCAGGATTGTCGATCCGCTGGGCAATCCGCTGGATGACGGGCCCAAGCCGGAAACCTTTGAGACCCGGGTGGTGGAGGCCGAGGCCCCGCCGATTCTAAAGCGTGCCCCTGTGGATACTCCCATGGCGAGCGGCATAAAGGTCATCGACACCCTGATTCCCATCGGGCGAGGTCAGCGTGAATTGATTTTGGGCGACCGCCAGACCGGAAAAACCTCTATCGCTCTGGACATCATTCTCAATCAGCAGAAGGAAGATGTGGTCTGTGTCTACTGCGCCATCGGTCAGCGGAGTACTTCCGTGGCGAGGGTTATCGATACCCTCCGGGCAAATGGGGCCATGAGTTATACTTTTGTTGTGGTGGTTGAGGGAGATTCTCCCTCGGGCATGCAGTACATAGCCCCTTACGCGGCAACAAGCATGGCCGAGTATTTCATGGAGCAGGGCAAAGACGTTTTGATTATTTATGATGATCTGACCCGTCACGCGCAGGCCTACAGACAGCTCAGCCTGCTCATGCGCAGGCCCCCCGGTCGTGAGGCCTTCCCCGGTGATATTTTTTATATTCATTCAAGGTTGCTGGAGCGGTCCACAAGATTGAAGCCGGAGCACGGTGGCGGAACGCTTACAGCATTGCCTATCGTGGAAACCGAGGCCCAGAATATTTCGGCCTACATCCCGACCAACCTCATCTCCATAACTGACGGGCAGATTTATCTGTCACCTGTTCTTTTTCAGAAGGGCATGCTCCCGGCTATCGATGTGGGTAAGTCCGTATCCCGTGTGGGCGGCCGTGCCCAGCCTCCGGCATACCGCAAGGTTTCCGGTGATCTGCGGCTCAGTTATTCCCAGTTTCAGGAGCTTGAGGCCTTCGCAAGGTTCGGGACTCGTCTGGACAAGGATACCCGAAGCCGCATCGAACACGGTCTGAGGGTGCGTGAACTGCTTAAGCAGAACAGGTTCTCTCCGTTGACGGCATCTGAGCAGTTGGCCATTTTATGGACTGTCTCCCTGGGACTGCTTGATGAAGTTCCGCTGGATCGAATTGCTGATGCCCAGGAATTTCTGCTCGGTAAATTGAATGAGGGATTCGAGGCAATGGATACTTTGCCGCAGGCCGGTCCCGATGACGAAGTCTGGGATGCTCTGGAGAAATCCATAAGACATCACGTTGAGCAGTGGGGGAAGAATAATGCAGCAGCTTGAGGCCGTACGGAGGAAGATAGCCACAACAGGTGATCTGCTATCGGTCGTCAAAACCATGAAAGCTCTAGCTGCGGTTAATATCCGCCATTTTGAGCATGCCGCAAACGGTGTGGTCGAATACGCGGATGTCGTCAATCAGGGCTGGACTGTCTTTTTCCGAAATGCCGGGATTGTTCCGCGAGGTCCGCGGGATGGACGGGCCGTGCTGCTTGCGATCGGTTCCGATCAGGGCATGTGCGGACAGTTTAATGAAGTCGCGCGTGTCAAGACACTTGAAGCCGTTGAAAATTTGAACTCCGAAGGACACATGGTTTCCTGCTGGACCTGCGGGGAAAGGCTGAAAGGATCGCTCGAAGACGCGGGGGTTGATGTGGAGCTTAATTTCAGAGTGCCCGGAAGCCTGCGGGGAGTGAATACGGTAGTCGATGAGATCGAATTCAACCTGGAAGACTGGAAAAGCCATAAGGGAATGAACAGGTTCAGTATCGTAGGGAATCTGCATGTAAGTGACGGTGAAAAAGTCAGTGTAAACCATATTCTCCCATTGGCGCGCAGAAGCAACAGGAAGGACTGGAAAAACCGCTCGCTGCCGATGCTGAATGTGTCGACTGAAAGAATGTTCTCCACTCTTTTCCGGGAATATATCTACATATCGGTTTACGGGGCCATCGTGCAGTCACTGGCGGCGGAGAACAGCGCGCGTCTGGCGGCGATGCAGGTTGCGGAAAAGAATATCCTTGAACACGTGGAAGTGCTGGAGTCGGAATACCGCAACACCCGGCAGGGTACGATTACCGGAGAACTTCTGGATATTGTCGCCGGAGTGGAGGCTGTTGTCGGGGGGTGAGGATGGTTGTAATCAGATGTTATTCATTGTAGACGAATTTTAGTTTTATAAAAAAGGATAATTCAACCGTCCCAACCAATTTTCAGGTCTAAGATGATAACAAAGATTCAGCTCATTAATTGGAAGAGCTTTGCAGACGCAACTCTTTATATAGATCCCCTCACTGTTTTGATTGGAACAAACTCCAGTGGTAAGTCCAATGTTTTGGATGCCTTGGAGTTTGTAAGACGTATTGCTTCCGGGGTCGGTGTTGACAATGCGTTAGCTGGTGGTGGTGAACTGCCTCCTTTGCGGGGGGGGCGTGCAGGGGCTGTACGCAATGGAGCAGATGATTTTTCCATAAAGATACAAGTTGCAATCGGTGCTGATGAATATGAGTATTCTGTTTCTGTTGCTATAAGGAAGAATAAAGCGAGGATAGTAAAAGAATCTCTTGATTATATTAACGGTGACAAAAACCTCACTCTATTTGAGGGCGGTACGGATCTGTCATTTGTTTTCGGGAATAGCAATCTGACTGCTGAAATGCATAGATCTATGGGGCCTATTTCTGAACATCCTGAACATATAAATAATTTCCTAAGTATTAAAGAGGTATTTTCTAACCTTTTTCCTTTCAAGCCAATGCCCGAGCGTATGCGAGTCCCAACTCCTTTGTCCGAAGATTTAGCTTACAACGGATCAAATCTCGCCGGATTTCTTGCCAACCGTGAAGATAAAAAAGAGATAGAAGCACAACTGCTTAAGTTTATAACTGAATTGCCTGAAGGGGATATCACAGAAGTTTGGGCTGAAACTATCGGGCGTACCGGAACAAAAGCTGAATTGTACTGTAAAGAAGCATGGGGAAGCACCCAGGACGGAACTATCGTGGATGCCAACAGCATGTCAGACGGAACCCTTCGTTTTATCGCAATTCTTGTCGCCGTTCTGACAATGAAGCCCGGAAGCCTTATTGCAATCGAAGAACTTGATAATGGATTGCACCCTTCCCGTGCGGAACTTCTTTTGAGAGGACTCAGGGAGCTCGGCGCCGAGCGTGGAGTTGATGTACTCGCTGTGACACACAATCCTGCCCTGCTTAATGCTCTTGGCCCTGAGGGAATACCTTTTGTCTCAGTCGTGCATAGAGATTCGAACGGGAACAGCACAATTACCTTGCTTGAAGAAATTGAAAGGCTCCCCAAATTGATTGCAGGTGGGCCGCTTGGCGAGTTGGTGACTCAAGGCAAAATTCAGAGAGCACTGAAGGACGGGGAAGATTCGTATGCCCCGTAAAGTTCTGATTATTGATACTTCGATCCTTTGCGTCCATTTGCAGATACCGGGCAAAGAGACCTGCGGTCCCGATGCAGATAAATGGGATCATGACAGGGTTAAGCAGAAATTTGAGGATGAAGAAAAGGCTGGAACGACTTTTGTTCTTCCCATGGCAACACTGATAGAATGCGGGAATCATGTAAACCAGATTAAATCCGGTGGTTGTTATGATTTTGCCATGGGATTGGCTAAAATACTTGAAAAGGCAGCAAACGAGAAATCTCCATGGGCGGCTTTCACGGACCAATCATCTCTATGGAGTGGTGAACAGTTGTTAAAGCTTGCAAAAGAATGGCCAGAGCATTGTTCAACAATCGGTATCGGTGATTATACAATCAAAGATGTGGCTGAACTTTATGCGAAGGCTGGTAATCCCGTAGAGCTGCTGACTGGTGATAAAGGCCTTAAAGCTTATGAGCCAATAAAGCCAAGTGTGCAGCCTCGACGCCGACAAGCGAAGTAATTATTTACAGCTGATGATATATTTTTAAAGCCCGCCTGCTTGCGCAGACGGGCTTTTCTATCGGGGGTGGTATAGTGATTCTTCAGCGGATCATGTCCGGCGAAGTGAGGCTTTTTACTGTGCTTCCTGAACTGCCTTGGGGTTAACATACTTCACGAGGAAGAATGCCATCGCGGCGATTGCGGCTGCGATACCGATCAGGATTGAGATGTTCATGTCGAGTCCGAAACCGATCTTTGCCTGCGCGATGAAGGTGGTGACAACTGCAGTCATGAAGGTTGCGGGTACGGAAGCGATCCAGTGGAACTTGGCTTTCTGGGCAAGGTATACAGCGGCGGTCCAGAGTACCAGCATGGACAGGCACTGGTTGGAGAAGCCGAAGTATCTCCAGATTGCGGAGAAGTTCTGGGTGGAGATAACGTAACCGAGTGCGAACAGGGGTACTGCGATCAGCAGACGCTTGATGGCGGGACCCTGATCCATCTTGAAGGTTTCCGCCACGATCAGACGGGTTGAGCGGAAAGCGGTGTCACCGCTGGTGATGGGCAGAACAACAACCGCGATGATAGCGAAGATGCCGCCAACAGGTCCGAGCAGGGAGTTTGCTACTTCGGATACCACCGCGGAAGGTGAACCGGCGGCGATAACAGCGTTGAGAGCTTCGGGGGATTCATAGAAGGACAGGCCGAGAGTACACCAGATGAGGCCGATGATTCCTTCGATGATCATTGCGCCGTAGAATACGGGACGGCCTTCTTTTTCATTTTTAACACAGCGGGCCATAAGCGGAGACTGTGTGGCGTGGAAGCCGCTGATTGCACCGCAGGACAGGGTGATGAAAAGCAGGGGCCAGATCGGCCTTCCGGTGGGGCTTGTGTTAACAGTGAAGTCGAGGTTGGGCAGCATGGTGTGGCCGCTGAACATAAGGGCAACCGCCAGAGATATGGTCATGACGAGCAGCAGTGCGCCGAACAGGGGGTAGAGGCGGCCTATGAGTTTGTCGATGGGCAGGATGGTAGCGAGGAAATAGTAACCGAAAATACAGGCCACGAGGATTCCGGTTTCAATTCCGGTCAATCCGGTGAGCAGTTTTGCGGGAGCGAGAACGAATACAACGCCGACCAGCATGAGCAGAACAAAAGCGAATACACGCATGACCTGGCGGGCGGACATGCCGAGGTATTCACCTACGAGTTCGGGTACGGATGCGCCGTTGTTGCGGATGGAAAGCATGCCGCTGAAATAGTCGTGAACCGCACCGGCGAAGATACAGCCGATAACAATCCAGATGAGGGCAACAGGGCCGTAGAGCGCACCGAGGATGGGGCCGAAGATGGGGCCGATTCCGGCAATGTCCAGCACCTGAATGAACATGAGTTTCCACATGGGCATGGGCATGTAGTCCACGTCATCACGCATGGCGTATGCGGGAGTGGTGCGCTGGGCGTCCGGGGCAAAGGCGTTGTCCACGAATTTACCGTAAAGAAAGTATCCAACGATAAGTGATGCCACACAGGCAAAGAAAAATAGCATAATAAGGTCCTCCGTTCCTTGAGCTGATAAAAAGTATGCGCTCTTGTTGCACAGAGAACCGGGGGGATTCCACGGTTTGTGTCTGAAGTGTCGTTTTCGGTGTCTGAAATGACTTATGGGGGATGAAGTGACCGGATTATTGTCTGAGTGTGAGATATATGGTTTTACTGGCGAGTCCGGCAGTGTGAAATTGACAGCTGCATGAAATGAAAATATTCTTCCAGAAATTTTAATATGCTGCGTTGGCCGCGGTGTTCTATTTAACTTAGGGGTTCACATGCATCCTGATAAGAAAAAAGCCTTATTCGTTGCCCGTAAAATTTTTACCGAACTGGTTTTTGATACGCAAAAGCTTGAAGGGATGCCTTTTACTTTTCCAGAGGTTCAGACCTTTATTCAGGGGATTACTGTCGGCGGTCACAAAATATCAGATGCGGAAAAATTGAAGCAGCAGGTATTGGGCTGGGAAGTCCTGCTTGGTTTGGCGGAATCTGGAAAATTTGAGATAAGCAAGAGTATCGCATGTGATCTGCAGGCAGTTATTGCTAAGGATGAAGCTCTGGAGGTCGGGTGTTTCCGTTCCGGGCAGGTCGGTATTGCCGGAACAGATTATAGTCCCCCCATGCCTGAGGAACTGGACGGAGTTTTTCAGAGATCAATGGAATCAATTTTGTCTGAAGAGTCAGTTACTGTTCAAGGGTATCTCTTGCACCTGCTTTTCGCCCGTAATCAGTTTTTTTATGATGGTAATAAAAGAACAGGGCTTTTAATGATGAACGGTCATCTGTTATCGAATGGATACCCGCCTGTGTCTATCCCGGCCAGATTGCTGGCTGAGTATAACGCCGGGATGATCGAATATTACGAAAGCGGAGATCCCGCTGAGATGCTTTCTTTTATTAAGGAATGCCATGAAAAACTCGGGGCAAAATTCGGATTTTGATTCAGTTTCAGAACAGTTTCCTATCTATATAATAAAGCCTGACACGAAAAATCGTGTCAGGCTTATTTCTTTCAAAAAGATTAGGGGGAGGTGGTTCAGCGGTTGATGCACCGTTGGATAAACGCCTTACAAATCCTTACCCGACGAGTTCCTTTGCGAACTCAGCGGCTTTCTGTCTGGCTTCATCCCCGAGGTTGTCGGGGTTTTTACAGCCGCCCATGAAGAGGGTGGCGGTGTGGTTGGTCATGTGTGGTTTCTTCATTCTGGAAAATGCGGTGAATGTTTCTGCCGCGTTGTTTTCGTAAGGGCCGCCACCGGTTACCAGAAAGCCGTGACGCTGATCCTTGATGAGGGAGTCATGGTCCGGCTGGTGGTAGTTGACGTACAGGCTGTAGGTTCTGTCGATAACTGTCTTGAGCTGTGCGGAAGGACCCCAGAAGTAGAGTGGGGAAGCGAAGACTACCGCGTCGGATTCAACCATGCGCTCCAGAATTTCCGGGATATCGTCTTTGATGACGCAACCGATTTCATCCGGTTTTTCCTTGCATTTCGCACAGGCGATACAGCCGTTGAGATCTTTGTCATTGAGATAGACCGATTCAACTTCGTGACCCATTTCCTTGAGATCTTCTTCAACCCAGCCAAGAATTTTAGCTGTGTGTCCATTTTTACGGGCACTGCCCTGAAGACATAGAATTTTCATATTCCGCTCCTGAATTTTATCATGATTATTAGGAAAGACAGCTTAGCCTGCCGGTTATTGACAGGCAGAAATATTGTGGTGAGAAGCTAAGCAAGAATCAATGGAAGTGCAACGGGCAAAAGTCGGAGAAACTTAAATCAGTGCATATTCTTCAGTTCCGCCACAACTTCATCAACAGCGTGGCTGAAAAGTTTCATTACCTGCCCTTCGGTCTGGGGGCGTCCTTTCTTGAATATGAAAATGGGAACGGCCTTGTTTTTCTTTTCCGAATAGAAATAAAAAAGCCGCAGCCCTTTGCGAGCTGAAATGCGCAGCATGGAAATCGCGACTCTGACCTTGCGCAGCGGCATGGTGTTGAGGCCCCGGTATACAACGCCCCCGGCTGGCTTCCTGATTATCTGGCTTTTGGCTTTGACGATATCCTTCCGGGCCTGCGGGTATTTCTTGAGCAGGCTTTTTTCGTAACGCAGGTAGGCATCTGTTTCCTGTAGCTTGAGCAAGTTTAAAGAACCTCCTCAAGCTCGCAGAGGGAGCTCTGTATCTTGGGATCGGAAACAATTGCGAGATCAAGTATAAGATCGTTCCAGTCGATAACCGGTCCGGTTAGCCTTCTTCCGGCCCAGCGGGCCAGCGGGGAGTCCATTGTTAAAAGTCTTGTATGTGCGGAGACAAGTTTGTCTCTAAGTCCCGATGCCCTGTCAAAAACAACAGCGCAATCGCCACCGCTGCCGATGTTGCAGGAAGCCCCGTGCCAGTCTTTAAGAAAGCCCCTTATTACCGCGCGGCTGAACCCTTTTATTACATACAGAGTCTTCAGCGAGCACAGCAGATCCTTTGCGGTAGGAGAACTGGAATGTACCGTGTCGTACAGGCAGTCGATTCTTTCAGCAAAGGAGTTCAGCAGACGTTTGTTGCGGAATTTTCTGTGAGTGCTCATAGGTGTCCGGTCCGTGCAATGGATTTCATTTACACCCATTTTAGAGCAGCTGCATCATTAAATCAAGGTGTCAGCCCGCGCCAAGCACAAACTCCTGCATCTGTACCGCGGTTTTAAGTTTGGGAACCCTGAATTTAATCTCGGTTCCCTGTCCGACTCTGCTTTTTATTTCCATCTTGTATTGAGGTCCGTAAATCTGTTCCAGCCTTCTGATGCAGTTGCGGACCCCGATGCCTTTTTCACGGGAGTCGATTTTCTTGCGTTCGTATATGTGATCTATGCGGCTTTGGTCCATACCGATGCCGTCATCATTGATTCTGATATGCATTTCTTCATTTTCACAATGAATATGTATGGAAACAGTTCCTCCGTCCTCACGTCCAAGGATTCCATGTTTCACGCTGTTTTCCACCAGAGGCTGGATGATGAGAGGCGGTATAGGCCAGTCAAGGCATTCATCCGCAACCTGTAATTCTAAATTGATACGATCACCGAAGCGGGCTTTCTCGATGGCAAGATAACTCTGCAACTGGGCCAGCTCCTCGTGCAGCGGGACATATCCACGGCTGCTGTCGAGGTTTTTGCGCATGTATTTGGAGAGTTCCTGCAGCAGTTCACGGGCCCGGTCCGGGTTGGTGCGGCAGAATGAAGTAACCGTGTTCAGGGAGTTGAAAAGGAAATGCGGGTTGATCTGGGCCTGCAGGCGGCGGATTTCCGCATGGGCCAGCATCTGTTCCTTGACCTGTATTTCTTCGAGCTCCAACTGGGTGGAACAGAGATTTGCAAGACCTTTAGCCATTTCAAAGGAAAGCAGATCAAGCTGGTTTTTGCGTGTTCCGTAAAGCTTGAGGGTTCCCACAACCTGACCGTTTTTGTGCAGGGGAACTACGGCGGCTGAAGTGAAAGGGCATCCCTTGTGATTGCAGCCTATTTTACTGCTGGAATCAAGAAAGATGGGCTCTTCTTCTCTGAGAACATGAAGCGTGGATTCTGTCCTGATCTTTTTGCCGGGCAGGTGGTGATCCACTCCTTCACCAACATGGGCCAGAACATTGACGTTATCCGTGATAGCAACAGCCGCAACGGACATGTGGGCATGGATGATTCTGGCGGTTTCCTTGGCGGAATCAATAGTCAGTCCGGATCGCAGGTGGCTGACTGTAAGGTTGGCGATATCAAGAATGTGCTGCGCTTTAACAGAATCCTGCTTGGTTCCGTATCTGAAAACAATATTGATCACCTGCGCGAATATTGCGGCCCCGAAGGTGTTCAGCACGATCATGGGCATCGCTATCAGCTCCACAAGTTTCAGCGCTTCTTCGTATGGATGCGAAAGGTACAGTACCATGACCATATGGATTATCTCACCCACAAAAGCCAGTCCCGCCGCTGCCCGCCAGTCCATCCGGTTGCTTAAACGGGTGGCGATCAGTCCGGCCGCAAGTCCTTCTAGCATTGTGGCCAGTCCGCAGGGAACCGCGCTGAATCCACCGAAGTCAATGAGGATACGGTGTCCTCCGGCGATTAATCCCGCGCCAAGCCCCACCAGTGGACCACCGAACAGTCCTCCGGTGATTACAGCCATGGCCCGCAGATTCGCCACAGACTGAAAAACGAAGTTACCACCGTATGTGCCGAGTATTCCGAACACACCGAATATCAGAATCTGCAGCATGGTGTTGCTTTTTTTATATTCCTGCCGGAATCCGATGCGGTGGATCGGGGTAATTGTCAGCAGTAGAAATGATCCGGCAACAATCAGCCCGAATCTTTCCGCAAGAGTAATTATCAATGTTTCTGGATTCATAATATTTTTAATGCCGTAAACATAGGCGAAGCCGTATTAAAGTTTTGGGATTCTTAAACGCTAGAGAGAATAAACTTTCTACTCCGCACAATTGCCAGTAACCCTCGGCGAAGCCCTATTAAAAAGTTTTGGGATTCTTAAACCCTTTTCCAAAAGGGTTTAAGCCCCCGGAGGGCCGCCGGAGGCAGACGAAGCTAGGCTAAATTAAGCCAGTCCCAGACGTTGGCGGAAGTCTTTCACGCGTCCTTTGCTGATGATAATTTCTTCTTCATCGATATACTTCATGGTCACGACATACTTCCCGTTAAACCAGGGCGCGAAATCCCGTACATGGGTCAGGTTCACCATTTCGCCGCGATTGGTACGGAAAAAGGGTTGTCCTGCCAGACGTTCCTCAAGCTTGTCCAGAGTTTTGTCTCCATAACAGGGAAACACTCCCTTGGCGGTGTAGACCATTATTTTTCGCTCCTCCACCCGGCAGAGTATTACATCTGCTGGCTCAAGCAGCAGTATCCTTCCGCTTGCTTCCACAGATATCCGCAGAACTTTCTGCCCGAGCCCCATGGTGCTGAGCAGGGCGTTCATATCCGGCATTTCAACCTTCTCTTCACAATTGGCGAATACCAGACAGCGGGCCCTTTCAATGCTTTTCCCCAGTCTTTCGGTGGAGAGCGGCTTCAATATGTAATCAACGGCATTTTCTTCAAAGGCTCTGAGGGCGTACTCATCGTAAGCGGTGGCAAATATGACCAGCGGAGGATTCGGAAACTCCATTATTTCCTGAAGTACATGGAATCCGTTTTTGCCCGGCATCTGAATGTCGAGAAAGACGAGTTCCGGCTCCATCTCCCTTATCAGGCTGATCCCTTTGCTGGCGGATGTGGCGGTTCCGATGATTTCGATATCCTCAAAATCGGAAAGCAGAAAGCTCAGCTCATCAAGGGCCGGGGATTCATCATCTATGAGTATGGTGCGTATTTTATCTGGTACGGGCATGGTCGGGATGTCTTTGAAGACGCGTTTAAGGTGTCTTGATAGCTGAATGGTAAGCATGATGCTTGAGATAGGCAAGTTTACCGGAGGCGCAAAAAAAAGCCGTACTGAAACAGCACGGCCTAAAAATCTTAATCCAAACCCTGTCTACACATACTTCTCATAATCCGTAACCAGCAGATGAACGGGCTTTTCGTCCTCATCCACTTCCGGGAAACGGGGCAGGGGCTCTTCGAAACGGTTGTCGCTGTTGTCATCATTTACTGCGCTTACTTCTCCGACCAGCACATCTCCGGTTCCTTTCTGACAGTAGAAGCAGTGGTACATTCCCGGCTCAAGGCAGATACTTTCCCCCGGTTCAAGGATTACTTCCCCGCCCGCTTCTATGGTACGTTTAAAGCCGTCAACACTGACTTCAAGGGGCTTGTCGGAAAGATCCTCGTTCTCATCGGAACCGTAAAGCCTGATGACCAGATTGCCCCCGGCGCGGTTGATGATGTCCTCACGCTTCGACCAGTGAAAATGCATGGGGCAGAGCTGTCCTTCACGCAGAATCATTATTTTTTCCGCATAAGGCTTGGGGTCTCCTGTTTTGAGGTTGCCGTTGCGGATGGTGAAAAGTATCAGGCCGAGGCTGTCGAAATCCCCCTTGCCGTAATCGGTGAGGTCCCAGCCCAGCATGTTGCGCACGACTTCGCTGTCTCCCTTGCCTTTCCAGTCCTCGGGAGACCAGAAAGCCCATTTGGGAAGATTGAAATGATGCTTCGCGTAAAAATCCTTCGCTTTGATTATGAGAGCGTTTATTTCGCTTCTTTTCATCATTATTCTCCTTCAGCGGAAGAGGGCCGGATTAATCTGAATTCTTCGGGAACTTCAGGCATGGCCCCTTTGTGTGAACAGACATAAGCTGCCAGCCTGTTGGCATGTTCGCTTATTTCTTCGAGGGTATGTTCTTTTATCAGCCCGATGACAACCGCGGCGGTGAAGGCGTCTCCCGCTCCGATGGTGTCCGCAAGTTTTTCCGTTTTATACCCTTTACTCTCCACGTAACGGTCCTGGCTGAGCAGTATGCTGCCCTTATCTCCTCTGGTGAGCACGGAGAGCATGAGGTCGAACTGCTCGTTGAGTGAGGCCAGTTTTTCCCCGTGGTCGCCTTCAAGTCCGAACATGGGCGAGATTATATCTATTTCTTCATCATTGAGCTTGACTATATCGGCCCTCTCCAGAGATTTGCGGATAATCTCTTCCGTGTAGAAATCCTGACGCAGATTCATGTCGAAAATTTTGAGGGCTTTCGGTGTTGCATCGAGAAATACATGAATGGCGCTGCGGGAAGCCTCGCTGCGCTGAGCCAGAGTTCCGAAACATACCGCGTCCACCAGAGGAGCCAGACTCAAAGCCATGGGGTTGAGTGTAAGATGGTCCCACGCCGTGTCTTCGGGAAAGGTATAGCTTGCAATGCCGTTACTATCCACGCTGGCTTCCACATATCCGGTGGGATAGCTGTGCTTGGTGCTGACGGCTTCAAGGTTCAGGCCCCTTTTTTCCAGTTCAATAACGGCCCGCCTGCCGCGCTCGTCCGAACCGATGGTGGAAACCGCGATGGCCTCGGCGCCAAGGGCTCCGGCATGGTAGGCGAAGTTGACCGGAGCACCGCCTATTTCTTCGGAATCTTCAAGAACGTCCCATAATATTTCGCCCAGCCCGGCTACAAGAATTTCCGCCATTTTAACTCCATGGATATGATAAATCTAAAATAATACACTAAGGATCGGGAGATGAATTTCTCCATAATATGAACCTCTTTTTTGACAAACAACGCGCCAAATTGCGAGTTTTTTCTGTGCGCTTCAGTTTTTGAAAATACCCGCCGGTTCTTTATTCATTATCCTTTATCCTTTTTTTCACTGTAATTTACAAGTATCTAAGTTTTTTCTTTTTCTTTTCCTCTCGGCAATAAAGCAGAATAATTGTTAAATTATGTTACGTTGATTATTTATGCTTGACTTCATTGAAGAAATATAAAGGATATGAAATGAAGAACTGCTTTTAATATTCAGGGAGTTTTCATGACACAGGGCAAGATGGATATGCCGGCATTAAGCGAGTATGAGAAACGGATTTCGGAGTGGCTGCCGGAACGCGATAAAGAAGGGAATGAAATGGTTTTGAAGGCACTTGCCTTCGCATACCATCTTCACCGTACTCAACGCCGCAGGTCCGGTGAACCCTATATTGAACATCCGGTGGCTGTTACCCTTATTCTTGCCAATGAATTCAACGTTCATGTTCCTGATATTCTCACGGCGGCCCTGCTCCATGATGTTGTGGAAGATGTGGACGAGGTCACACTGGGAGAGATAAAACGTAAGTTCGGCACTACTGTGGCTGACCTAGTTGACGGCTGTACCAAGCTCAGCAGCTCCAATATCGATAAAAAGCAGCTCAAATCCCTCACTCATGATAAGATATTTCTCAAATCCGGCCGTAATATCGGCGTACTGACCATCAAGCTCGCCGACCGTCTTCATAATCTTCGCACCCTCCAGCATCTTCCCCCGGCAAAACGCCAGCGCATTGCCCGTGAGACAATTGATGTTTACGCTCCTCTGGCCACAGTGCTCAACATGTTCCCCCTCAAGCGCGAGATGTACGAACTTTCCATTACCCATTTTTACAGCAAGAAGTGTAAAAAGATTCTCAGGCGGATCAGGGAGATTGAAAACTCACCGGAGGCGCATGAACTGCGTGAAGGAATAGAGGATAGGGTTTGTTCCGAATTTCCGGGAAGCGAGATCAGGTTCCGGCCTAAAGGACTTTCCAATTACTATGATCCGGTTACGGAGCGGCTAAGCCTCAGCAATTCAAGGGATGTGGCGGACTATACCGTTGTGCTGGATACGGATTCAATGCTCGACTGTTACCGGGTTCTGGGCATCGTCAATACCGGCTTCAAGGTTGTGCCGAGGACCATGCGCGATTTCATTACTAATCCGAAAACCAACGGATACCGCAGTCTGCATGTCCGAATCCGGGGCGATAAAGTCAACTATCTGGTCAAGATCAGAAGTTCGGAAATGGATGACTGGGCTAATTTCGGAATGTTCAACCAGTGGCAGGAAGAGCATCCTTTCAATGAAGAGCACTGGGATGAAGTCAGCTCACTTCTGGAAAGCACTGCCCGTTATGCCGGAGCGGCAGGCAAAAGCGCGCTTCTGCATATTTCAGAGGAAGAGGAAATTTTTGCTTATTCGCCGGCCGGTGATGTTTTTTATCTTCCCAAAGGATCAACCGTTCTGGATTTCGCCTTTAAGGTTCATACCGGTCTGGGAGAGAAATGCAGTTATGGGATTGTGGATGGACAGAAGGTTTCCCCGGTTCATGAAATTAGTGAGGGGGCGACAGTCCAGATTGTTCAGTCTGAGGAACCTCTTGACGCCTCTCCAAGACTGGAAAGTTTCTGCCGCAGCCACAGGGTCAAGTCGCATGTGGCCCGCTTGATGAGGAAGAAGCTTTCCGCTTACGCGGCCGGCCTCGGAGAGTCTATTCTGGAGCAGGCCATGCGCCGCCACGGTCTGCCTGTCGATTGCCTTGAAGGTGATTTTCTTGGCGAGATTCTGGCGATTCTGAATATTGATTCTTTACGTACCCTGCATTCACTTATCGGGCAGAGCAGGCTTAAGACTCAGCTTGTAATTTATTATATTCTGGATTTTTATGAAGGTGAATTGGGTGAAAGGTCTGATACAGATCCTCTGACCGGTGAAAAAATGTACCATCTTAAATTCGGGGAGCTGGTTCCGGGAATTCACAAGATGTCTAACTGCTGCAGTCCTTTTCCGGGGGAGGATGGACTGGTTGCCGCTTTGAGTGAGCGAGGTGTAGCCCTGCACCGGTCCGGATGCGCGGAGCTAGCCCGCAAGATAAAGCCCGCAGACGTTGTTTATAAAGTTGAATGGGATCTTGCCTGCCGTTGGACTAGGGAGAAACTTTTCAAAATAGATATGCACGGGATGGCTGAAAGCAGCCGTATTTTCCGGGTGCTGAGCGGTATGGACGATTGCGGGCGTGTTCTTGAAATGAGTTTTGATGAAGATAAGAAAACATGCAGCATGGCAGCTGTCTTCGGTTCAATTTCTCAGTGCCGTAATTTTGCCCGCGGCTTTGAGAATGTCAGTCTCGGGGTTTCAGAATATTACGATCTTTTGCAAAAAGACAGCTGAGCGGATCAGGTTCTTTCGACCCCGTATGGGACTGGCGAAGCCCTGAACTCATAATATTCTGCCTGCCGGGAAAGCACCGGATGCATGGCGGAGGATTAATCCCGCAAATAAACGTAAATATAAAAGGCCCGCGCTTTTTTTAAAGTGCGGGCCTTTATGTGATTGGTGGTCAGGTTGGAGGATCAGATTATTCCGCCCGGTGGATAACCATCTGGTTGAAAGGAATGTTCCAGTCGTATTCTGTGCAGGCCTGAACGCTGTAGCGCTGCAGTGCCCTGAGCAGACGTCCGTACAATGCGGCTGTTTCTCCGTGAAAGTCGGCTATTATCACCAGATTGAGGGATGATGCTCCGGCAGACTCAAACTCAACGTTCAGATTGAGCAGGTGCTTGTCGTATCCATCTTCCGCGATGCGGGCGGCGATAAATTCCTTGGCTTTTTCGAGGATTGAAGAGGTCGATTCAGCCTGCAGGCTGTAGTCGATGCCGAACACTGATTTAAGCCTGAAGTTGCGGGAGAGGTTCTTGGGGTTCAGGCCGAGAAAGTCCGAGGTCTGGTAGGTTACATAGGCCCCTCCGCGCTGGACCAGTTCAACCATGTCCGGAGACTGGCTTATTACCTTGCCGCGTACTCCGTCCGAAAGGATAACCCAGTCGTTGATGGCACAGGGGAACCATGGTTCATTCCGGCCTACGGGGCGGGAGTTGATGTCGGACATTTCCGCAATGGGAAGGCGTATCCTGCTGGGGCTCAAGGCCGGGTTTTTCAGCCTGCAGAAAAGCTGTAGGCTTTCAACCATCCACGGAACGCCGTTGTAGATTATGCGTTCGTTTTCTCTTACCGAACCCAGGTTCAAAATAAGTTTGACCTGCTCATAGTAGCGGGTGAATCCTTCACGGGCGGTCCATAGCGCGCCGAGAATAAAAATGATCGCGATGCTGAGCAGGAACCAGTCCCCGGAAACATACAGGGTGAATAGGGAAGCCGCTGTTGCCGCAAAGACTGTCATGAAAAGCAGTACAACTTCAAACAGCCTGATATAAAAAGGTCTCTCCTTCGCCTTGAACGCGGGGTGGTATTTTTTAAAACCCCTGTCAATACTGCGGAAAAGCAGAAAAACACCGGCAAAAGCGAGCAGGGCTATCAAAATATTCTTGCCCCGGCTCTTGAAGAAAACGGCCATGATCTGCTTTGTGGATTCAAAGAATGATTTCTCGTCTTCCATCAGGTCCTGCAGTTCAAAGCGGGCAACATCCAACTGGTTGGTGATGTCCGTTTTTCTGCTGACGAATTCTTCCTTTAGCTTCTGCAGTTCACCTTTGAGGACTTTAGCCTCTGTGGAGGCTATGAGCAGGTCTATGTTTTCTATAGCTTCCTGCGCTCTGGGAAGTTTTGCTTCAAAGTAGGCAACCCTGCTTTTCAGCTTTTCAATCTGCCGGGGCCGCTTGGTCATTTCCTTGAGTTCGTGAACAAGGGGCTTGACCAGCGTTTCGATTTCTTCCCGCCAGGCGAATCCCTGTTGGGCCTCTTCTTCGAAAACAGAGACATCTATCCCGGTGGCCACCTTTATGAAGTTATCTTCCACATGTTCAAGCTGCTGCTGAAGCTCCCTGATTTCCATGGTCAGGGCTTCCTTGTCCATGGTGTGTGCGCTTTTGAGCTTGTTCCGCGCGATGCGGATTTGCGTGTCCAGTTCTGACTTGTAGCGCAGCAGATTGACGAGGGTGGCGGTCTGGGTCGGAGAGGTGCTTATCTTTTCAATCGCTTCAACCTTGGCGGGATCGATCGGGGGCTGCTGCTGGGCCGAGCATACCCCTGCCGTGATAATTAATAATGAGGCAAGCAGGAGCTGAATTGATAAAAGTTTTTTGAAAGTTGATTTTCCCATATGAATTCTCCGGATAAGCGCGTGAATTGCAAAACACACTGTTTTTACTGGTTCTTCAGTGTTTTTGGGTTTTGAAGTGATGTATCATTTACAGAAGTTATAGCATACTCCATTAAACCGGGGCCAACAAGGAATTATGGCTCCCCGGTAAGGAGAAAAGAGGCTTGTAGATCAGTTGGAGGGATTTGGGAAGTATATTCTTCCGTCTGATTCTTATGGATATTCTGCAGAGCAGAGTATGCTGGCAGGGTGACTAGGGCCTGTCTTTGAAATTCTCTGCGCTGAGATTGAAGCGGGATATCATTTTCTGTACCGCTACTCTGGAAAGTCCCGAAATCCGGGCGGCCTTTGATATGTTACCTTCGGTAAGGTTGAGTACATCGCAGATGTAGCTGCGGCTGAAGCTGTCCACCAGTTGCTGCTTGGCATCCTTGAAAGGTATGCAGGTCCCCGAAGTCTCGTCCGGTCCGCTGCCTGTCCTGCCTTCGGCAATGTCCACCGCCTGCATGGTCACCACTTCCCCGGTGCTGAAGACAGCCAGCTTGCGCATGGTGTTCTGGAGTTCGCGGACATTTCCCGGCCACTGCTGGGCGGAGAGGTAGCCTACTACCGCCGGATCAAGCTCCTTTTCCGGCAGGCCGAGTTCTATGCAGGCTTTCCGGACAAAGTAGCGGGCCAGAAGAGGGATGTCCCCGGGGCGGTCTTTGAGCGGGGGAAGATTCAGTGGCAGGACATTCAGTCTGTGGTAAAGGTCTTCCCGGAAAGTTTTTTCATTGACCCGTGCCGGAAGATCCTGATTCGTGGAAGCCAGCACCCGCACATCAATGGTTCTCGAGCGGTCGGACCCCACGGGACGGATTTCACCTTCCTGCAGAACTCGCAGCAGTTTGGCCTGTGTTTCAAGGGGGATGTCACCGATTTCATCCAGCAGGATAGTCCCGCCGTCCGCCCGGCTGAACAGTCCCTCACGGTCATTGTCCGCTCCGCTGAACGCGCCTTTGACGTGTCCGAACAGTTCGCTTTCCAGCAGGTTTTCGGGAATGGCGGTGCAGTTGACGGTAACGTATGCCTTATCCGCTCTGGTACTGGATTCCCGGACCATTCCGGCCACCAGTTCCTTTCCTGTGCCGGATTCTCCCATGATCAGAACATTGTAATCAGTCCGGGCAACAGCCCCGATAGACTGCTTCAAGCGCTGCATGACCGGACTCTGGCCCAGAAGTCTGTCTTTGCGCTGTTCAAGCTGGCGGCGCAGCCACAGGTTTTCGTGGAGCAGGCGGCTGCGTTCCAGCCCTTTGTTGATGACTCTGAAAAGGTTTTCCGGTTCAATGGGCTTGGTTACAAAGTCGTAGGCTCCTGCTTTCAGCGCTTCAACGGCGGTTTCCACTGTGCCGTGGGCGGTAAGCATCACCGCGGAGAGGGAGTCTGAGCTGTTAAGGGCGGATTTAAGCAGTTCCAGTCCGCTCATTCCCGGCATCTGAAGGTCGCTGATCATCAGGCTGACATCGTTCTCTTCCAGTATTGAAAGGGCCTGTTCCCCGTTGAAAGCAGTAAGGACCCCGGTCTCGGGAAAAGTGCTTTCAACAAGCCTTTTGACTCCTTTGGCAAAGTCTTCCTCGTCATCAACAATGAGTATTCCGGGATTTCCTGATTCCAGCATATCTATCCTTGAGGCTTTGCCAAAAGGCGAAGCACGGGTATCTTAATAATTATGTGGCGGCCTTTGTTACAGTGGCTGCTTCAACTCAAATCTTAAATTCGCTTTGTCTGGAATTCAAGCAGTGTTATTTCCGCTAATCTGAGGGCTGCTTAAAATTGATCTCAGTATCTCAGCTGCACGGGAATTTCAGTGTGAAAACCGCGCCCTTCAGGTTGTCCGCGCTGCCGTTCTCAACTTTTATGGACCCGCCGATGTCGCTCATGAAGCCGAAAACCACCGCCAGACCGAGTCCCGAGCCCTTGTTCACTTCCTTGGTGGTGTAGAAGGGATCGAATACGAACTGCAGGTCTTCTTCATCTATTCCGGGACCGTTATCCCTTACTTTCAGCACGGCCTTATCAGGCTGTTCGCAGGTCAGGCTGATCTGTATCTGTCCCGTGTTTTCGGGAACGGCGTCAAGGGAGTTCAGCAGCAGGTTGGCGATTATGTGTTCCAGTGCCTGCGGGTCCACGCTCAGTTCCGGGGTTGCCGGATCAAGTTCGAGATTGATTGCCGCGCCTTTTTTCTCGGCCTGAATGCGGAAAACGTCCGCCACGTCTTTTATTATCTGGCCGAAATCAGTTTTTGTCTGCGAGGAGACTTTGGGCCGGGCAAAGTTGAGCAGGTCTTTCAGCACCGCCTGAGCCTGTCTGGTGTGCTTGAGAATGACTTCCACGTCTTCAATGCTCTGGCCAGAGACTCCTTTCTTGAGCAGTTCGGCGTAACAGAGGATGACCCCGAGCGGGTTGTTGATTTCATGGGCCAGCCCGGCGGAAAGTTTGCCGACAGTGGCCATCTTTTCCGCCTGAGTCATCTGGGCCAGCATCTTTTTCTGTGTAGTGGTTTCATGCACATAAACTACGACCCTGCGGTCACGGGAAAGATCCTCATCCTGAACCGGATAGATATTGACGGCAAAAGAGCGGCCTTCGGGCAGGGTTACTTCCCGTGACAGCGGCTTGTTCATCAGCAGGGATTTGGAAATACCGCATGTGCCTGAATCTCCGGGACCCTGACAGAGCAGGCTTACCACGCCCCCGTCATTGATTGCCCCGCCGGAGAGTTCCGCTCCGAGCCTGCGCGCTGATTCATTGGCCACGATGGGTTCACCTGCTCCGTCCGCCAGAAGAAGGGGATCACTGATCCCTTCAAAAATGGATTGCAGATTGGTGTTGTGGCGGACGATGCTGTCCAGAGCTGAAATATTGTCCGCCCCGATTCCGAGCTGCCTTCCGATGGCCCGGAGTACGGTTTTGTCTTCTTCCGTGAATCTGTCACCTTCTTTGCGGAACAGGCAGAGAAGGCCTTCCGCGCTTCCGGTGGATGATTCCACGGGGATGTAGGCCCGGTCTGTCTGCACCAGCGAGATTGACTCGGTCAGCAGCTTGATCCAGTCGGAGGGCAGCGGGGGACGTTCCTCACTTTCCGGGCAGGAGTAGAAGTTTCTGCTTGAGAAAGTGCAGACGTAAGCGGCTCTTTCAAGGTTGAACCGGGACTGAATAAGGGGCAGGGCGGCTCTCCATAGTTCGGCGCGGGACTGGCTGCGGCTTGATCCGGCAAGCAGTTGAACGAAAAGTTCAACATCGGACTGGCGGGCCGTGGCTTCCTTTTCGAATTCCCCGGTGCGTTCCTCAACCATCAGTTCCAGATTGGAGGCATAGTCCTGAAGCTTCTTGCGCGCGTCAAACATGTAATCGCTGAGCTTTTCAATGCCGCCTATCATTTCGCCTATTTCGTCACCCTGTTCAACTTCCCGGAACAGCGCGACTCCTTTCTCGTCGCTGAAGTTGCGCCGGAAATTTGTGGTCAGGATGCGCAGGTTGTTGGCTACAATCCTCTTGAAAAGAATGTTGGTGGCCCCGAGGTAGAGCAGCACGGCAAGCAGGAAAACACCGATATAGGTCATGATGGTATCCTGAATCCGGGCAACAGATGCGGTTACCGGAAGCCCCACGTAATCCACTCCGCCTATGCTGTCCCTGATATGATCGAAACCACGGTCCCCGTACATTTCGACCAGCTCAACAGGCGCGTCTTCCTTATTTCCGTGGCAGCGCAGGCAGCTTTCCTTGAAAACAACCGGACGGGCCATGACAAAATGTTTTTCCCCGTTGATGAATTTATATCCTTCCCAGAAAGACAGCCCCGGTTTCTTTTGAAAGTTATCCAGCAGTTCAAGCTCGATCCCTCTGGCTTCATAGTCCGGGTTGCGGGCTCCCACGGCCACACGGCGGTAAACATGGTTGGGGGAGTTTTCCTCTTCCCGGGCCATAATGTTGCGGCTGATGTAGGATGAAGACATGGCCTGAATCACGAACTTATCGGGAAGCTCCTTATACATCTGGGGGCGCAGCACTCCGCGCACGTAGTTCTGCACCGAGTCCACCTGTCCGAAAACCATGCGGGCTTTATCCCGGACAACGCTTTCGAGAACTTTGCTCATGTGGGTTGAAAAGCCCGCGAAAAGAACCCCGCCGATTACAAGGGAGGTCAGGATAAGGCTCAGAAGAAATTTGCTCTGTATTGAATATGGTCTGGGAAGTTTCATTTGTTACCGCCTGAAGGGAATGTATAGTCATGATTCGCGGTGTCAAGGCCCGTATTCTTGACCTTGGGGAGCGGATGCGGTTAGTGTGTATTTAAGTGGAGTAGTGTTTTCCGGGCGAAACTTTTCCGCAGGGGGCCGCATGAATATATTTATCCAGTTGATTTCAGCTGTTCTGGCCGGTTTCATCAGTGCCGACCTTTTTGTACGGGGCTGGAACGGCTTTCTGGAATGCGCGGCTTCGTTTGTTCTTTTTTTTCAGAAAAAGATTCCCGTAAAGAACCTTTTTTCACGTCTGAACAGTTCCTTTCCGGTAACCGTTCTATGTTTTCTTGCCCTTATTCTTGTCTTCAAGGTCTATTTTTCCATTCTCGGTTTCGGAGTTACCGAACTTGAGCAGCTCGGATATTTTCTGGGGTCAGTGCCGAGGACCGCGTATTATCTGATCTGCGCAGGAAAAATGATCGATGCCATGTTCAAGCCCTGACTCACCCCGCCCCGTTTACTTGAGGCCCTTTTGCGGCTTCACTGTTTCAGCTCACTTAATCAATTCAGGAAATATTCCATCAATATTCCTTTGTGATGCCGGGTATTAAAACCTCAGGGTAAAGGGGATGGGGGATTCTTAAGGGGAAGGGGAGCCCGCCTTCAGACTCTGGAAAAGAGGGGCTCTCCTTCCCCTTAAGCCGGGCAGGTGATTTCTATTCACCTTCAGGTCCGGGACCGTGGGGAAGATATTCCATGGAACTGCGGGCGTTGTGGTCGGCATGCCCGACTATTTCAACGTCCGTGTAGTAGAATTCACCTGTTTCGATTCCTGATTCAGTCACGAAATCAGCAAGGGTACGGAAGGCCGGAGTTGTATTGATGAGCATCGGCCCGGCCACGAAAACCATTGCCCAGATTACGGCACAGGTGGCGAAGAAGGATGTCAGTCTGTATTTCAGCGGTTTGTTTTCCATCATTTTAAATCTCTTAATGTCCCTGTATAGGGAGGGAGGCTGGGGGCCTCCCTCCTCGCAGGGGTTTTTCCAAATCAGGTTAACCTAGATTTTGGAAGTGATGTCCGGGAAGACCACGTAGAACATGAGGTAAGCCATGATCAGGGTCAGGCACAGGTTGAGGGACTGGCCGCATACGTAAAGGATAAACGGCTTTCCGCCCTTGAAGTAGTGCTTGAGTTCACGGAAGTTGGTTGCAAGTCCGATTGCTGCGAAGGACAGGCAGAAGAACCATCCGCGGAAGATGCGCGAGAAGCCGCGGAGTACGCCCTGGTCGATCATGGTGAAACCTGCATCGGAACCGATGGAGGTGTACACGATGGAGAAGATAACGGAAGCGGTGAGGAAGCCGAGTACGAACTTGGGAAAGCGGTGCCAGATTTCCATGGCGTTTACTTTCTGGCCTTCCACGCAGTCAACCTTGGTGCACCAGTAGATAGCGATACCGAATGCGGTAACACCGATCAGCACGTTCTGGATCATTTTGATTGTCGCGGCCACGTAGAGGGCTTTTTCGGAGAGGAAAGCCCCGGCTGCTGCAACAGCACCGGTGGCGTCAATGGTTCCGCCCATCCAGGCACCACCGAGAATGAAGGGCATTCCGGTCGCCTTGATGATTGCGGGCATGACGATCATCATGATGGAAGTGAACACAAGAGAGAGACCGATTGCGAGGGTCAGCTCTTCTTTTTTCGCGCGGCATGCGGCAGCCGCTGCGATTGCTGCGGATGTTCCGCACACGGACATGTCTGCGGATATTACCATGTTGAGGGTTTTCGAAGGAACCTTGATTACTTTCTGACCGAAGATGAAGGTGGTGATCAGAACTACCGGGGTAACAACCCACGCAACGAAGATACCGGGGATACCGATAGCAACGACCTTGTTGAAAAGAACTTCAGCACCGAGCAGAACAAGACCGGTCTTGATGAAGAATTCAACCTGCAGGGCTTTCTTGGCCCAACTGGGAGTACCGATGGTGTTGGATATAACCAGACCAATGGCGATAGCCCATGCGGCGTAACCGATACCGTACTGCTTCATGGTTGCCTGGCTGGCCATGAGATAGGAGACGACCGCAACGGCGAAGACCAGTCCGAAACCTTTGAGGAAGGTCTTGGCGTCACCGTCAATGTAGCGCATACCGAAGGAGAAGAACAATCCGAATCCGACCATCAGCGCGAGCAGGGACGGGATCAGGTTGTAAGGCTTGTTCTTGATTTTTTTCTTAGCCGAAGATTCCTTGGCGCGAAGTTTCAGCCATGTTTCGATGGATGCGGAAGCCGCTGTATTCAGGCTTGCGTCCTTGAAACCGGCATTTTCAGCCTTGATCTGCGCGGCAAGGGCTGCGGCTTTCGCGTCTGCGGCAGCGGCTTTTGCTTTCTGGTATTTGGGCATGGCCGCAGCGTTCTTGGCATCGGCCTGTTCCTGAGTCTGGATGAAAGCGTCCAAAGGATTGGTTGTCCATTTCTGAGGCTTGGCCATGAAAGCTTTGATAGCTTTACCTACAGGCTGGTTCTTGGCCTTGATTTTTTCCTTGGCGGTCTGGGCATCATACCATGCGACTGTTTTGAAGGGAGCGCGGGCCGCTTCCTGAGTCATCACAGCATTGTACTTGGCGAACTGGGCTTCCATGTCCGCGGGCTTGTTGTTGAAAAAGATAACTGCGCCTACGATAAGGATAACAAATCCCAGCCAGATGGCCCAATAATCTTCTTTCTTCCATAGATCGGACCAGGAGCTTGACGCCTTGTCCACAACTACTTCGGTGTCTTTCTTGACTGCATTCTCTGCCATTTTGAAAAATCCTCCAAATTTATTTTAAAAAACAGGAGTGACCTGTTTGTGTCCGGCGGATTTTTCTATGGCAAAAGGCGGGCCAAGTTTTTTTCCTTGTTAACTTATTGAAATTAAATGATTAGTTTTTAGGAGGGTGCAAACCTGAGTTTGCAGTTGCGGTGTGGGGCTGTAATCCTTTGTTGGCGTTTTTGAAGTTATTAATCAGATAAGACGGATTACAAACGGCGAAAAATACGCCCCTGAAACGGATATGATCAAAGACATATACGTTTCAGGGGTAAGTCTGATTTCAGGGCGGCAGTTAAGGTTTACTTCATTCCGTTCCCGGACAGGTTTCTGGCTCTTGTCTGGATACTGTCCGGTCAGGGGCTTTCAGCTTCAATCAGAAAGGGTTTGAGCCGTGGAAGCAGGGAGTCGGTGAGTATTCCGGATCATAAGGATCAAGCAATTCCTTTTCTCCCTGAAAACTGAAATTTATTTTGAGGGCTTTGCCGGAACTGCTCTCTTCAATTGTCACAACAGACTCATTTTGCGGGTCCGGATTCTGAACTGTGACTTCTCTTTTATTGTATCTCATGCAGAATCCCTTGCCTTCACTTAACCGTCCTTTGTTCTGATAAAGGTCGGCTTTGGTCATGCAGGGGCTGTGGCCGATGTAATGCAGCCGTATGATGGCGGTTTCCTTTCCTGTCGGCTGTACCTGCATTTCCCAGTCATGGCCCCGCCAGCAGGAAACGTTCTGCGCTGCCGCGAGGTTTGAAAAGGCAAGGATGATAATCAGCCCGGTTAAATTCAGCAGCAGGATCTTTATCCATTTTGCGGTTTCAGTCATGCTTTGCTCCGTAGTGGGGTGGTTGGAGTTGGTATTGAATTATTTCTCCTCCTGCGTTTCGTCATCCGCAGGCGGTTCTTCGTTGTTGACCACTGCGCATACACCCTGAGTCTGCGAGAGATGGTTCATCAGGCGCATTGCCCCATCGCTTGGCTCGGCGGATTCAACTCTGAGGGTTACATGGAGTCTGCTTGCGCTGTCTTTACTCCCCCCACCGAGATTTACACTGATAGTGTCGACCGGTTTCCTTTTGTTGTTTTCCGGCTGTTCCAGTATTCCGGCAAGTTCCACGTCAAAGGACATTTCCACGTCTTTCACTTTCAAGGTGTTGGGCGGTACCAGCGGCAGCCATGGAACTCGGTACTTTTCCTCTTCGTCCGGGGCCGCTCCGGGGCGCATTGAAGGGACGTTTAGTTCTATACATTTGGGGCGGGAGTCAGTATCGAAATACGTTCTGAAAATATTGATTAACTGATATTTTTCAATTCTGTTCTGGGTCTCAATGACCGATGAAGCCATTGCCTGAATAAAATCCCTGAAATTCAACGTTCCTGACATCAGTTCTTCTCCTGCTGTATCTCGTGTCTGATTCCGGCTTCAGACCTTTGCCGGGGCTCTGCTGCCTGATTTCGTGAGTGATTATGCGGTCCGGTTGTATCTGCGACCCGGTTTCATGCCCCGGTTCGGGATGTCTTTTTCAGTCTGTCCGCCTGCCTGTCCGTGAGCGATAGCCTAAAGCCCCGCCGGTCGAGGAACCAGTCACAGAATCGTCGCATGAACAGACCTGATTCAATTTTTGATCTTTCCGATCTCAAGCGCATGGCATTTCTAGGCGGAATCCTGAGGACTGTTGTTTCAGCCATTCTGAGCGAACCTTCTCCGGTCCTGTAATTTTCAAAATATATATCCATGTGTATGAATCCATTCTCATTGGAATCCCTTCGCCTGTGGCCTGTGTCTATAATTAAATAGGACGCGGAACCTGATTTATGCAGCCATGCCTGAAGTGAAATATAGAATTCAGAAATCCGTAGCTGCACGGGGGAGTGAGTGAGTGCGTTTGCTGGTGCAGCTACGGATTGTCGGGGATGGCATTTCTTTTTGGTATCAGTATTTACATTGCTTTTAATGCGTATGTTCTTTTTCTGATACCAGCTTTCACTTTTCCGGATTACGAGTTCTGCGGCACAAGTGTATTCCTTCTGCAGTGCGTAAAGGAAGTTATCAAGGCTCATTTCATACATACCCGTTACCCGGATTCCTGATCAAGCCACAGCGGTTTGCGCTTGAATCCCACATGGTAAACAGTCCATTGCAGGACTACCTGGTGCTCACCCATCTGCAAAACCGTGAAACTCTTTTCAGTTCCGATTATATGACCTTTGGGCGGCTCATTCAGGCAGCGGTTCAAGAGGGCTGTGGCCTTTTCTATCTGTTCATTGCTCTGCATCTCCGCGGGATTGGTTGTCCCTATGGTGATGCGTTTGATGAATGTGGCTTCATTCAGGTTCATTTCTTTCAACAGCCTTTTCCGGCCTCAGTGTTGCTTCCGTTCCATTCATATGAATTTTACGGGCTAAGAACCGGATTCGGTTTTATTACAAGATAAGCGGACCGCTAATTCCAATACACATTAGGAGGTTATTGATTTGGGGACACACGCTGTCTGCAGGATGTCCATTACCCTTGCCAGTCCTTCAGGCATGCCCGAGTCCGCCGCATGAACTTCCACATGGTATTTTGCGGAGGTGTCGGACGAGCGGGTGTTTTCCTTGTGGGAGGAGACCGAACCGCTAACCGACATCTTGGCCGAGAATATTCCCCAGCCGATTGATGCTTCGGCAGAACCGGACGCCGAGCTGTCTGTCTTCTCCACTGAAGAACTCGCCGACTTGACTTCCATGTCGAAAGTTATGTCCACGGTTTTGATGGACAGGCTCGGTACATTGACGATGGCCAGAAGAGGTACTTCGATTTCGACTTCCTCTTCGGCCCGTTGTCCGGTTGTGCTGTCCTGTTCCTCTTTGGGCCTTTTGAATTTGAACTTGGCAGTCCTTGTTTCAGTGGGCTCATCTCCGGGACCGCCGCCCGCCGGAGGCAGGAAACCTACCACTTTGATGAAATCCGCCGTTGCATTGGCCAGTTTGACCTGTGCCTCGCAGGCAGCGTCCAGAGGGCCGCCTATAAGGTCACGCATCGGTAAGCCGCGAAATTGATCGACAATTGCTGGGTCAGCCATATCGAATCTCCTTAGCTGGGGTTGATGGTTTGGATAAACACTGGATATTTTATTTGTTTATATATTTATAATTGCCGCAATAACTGTTTTATATTAGCTATACTATCACTAGGCTAAGGTATGTCCAGATAAATTATAGCCAGATGCGAAAAAAATTATAAATTTATTACACGGAGGCGGTATGGACATTAAAATGACCCTGACCCGGACTGAAACCGGTGCGGAAGGGACCTTCGGCAGGATTGTTGTAAATGGCGTGGAATCAGGAGATATATCATCATTCACTACAGCGGAACTGCCCTGGAAGGGAAACCGGACGGATGTTTCATGCATTCCTGTCGGCGTGTATCATTGCATGATTGCCACTTCACCTAAGTATGGGCTTTGTCCGCATGTCTTTGATGTGCCGGGCAGAAGTGAAATCCTGATTCATTACGGAAACTGGGCCGGAAGTGTTGAGGATGGCTGGTATTCAAACTCGCACGGCTGCATACTTGTCGGGAAAGGCTTTGGGCAGGCGGCCCCGAAGGATGGGCTGAAAAGGCAGAAAATGGTTACAAGTTCAAGGGATGCACTTGCAGATATGCTGTCGGTACTGGAGCAGGCCGGCATCTCTCCGGGAGATTTGTTCGAACTGGAGGTGAAGTTCGGATAAGCGCAGCATTATTTAGGGTAGCTTTTCCGGATTCATTATTTATCAGGCATCAGTTTGAAAGCCCCCGTAAATCTTTGGTGATTTGCGGGGGCTTGAACGTTAGCTGTTTTTAGTAATATAGTTATTTTAACTGATTTCATCTATCTGTGATCGGAAAGTTACATTGTGTGTATTGACAGGGTAAACCGCTCTGTTAATGTTTCAATAATATTTTGTCAGCTGACTTACACTAATTCAAAAAGCGGGAGCCTCGTATGGAAAATGCAACTCAAGCAGTTGAAAATGCAACTCAAGCGGTTGAAAATGGGCATGCAACCCTTTTCGACTGGTTCGAATATCTTAAAGAAATAGCCATCGGAGTGTGGCAGAACGGTATTCCGGGGGTAAGCCTTGTGAGTCTGGCTCAGGCGGTCGGGGTTCTGCTTTTTTTCCTGATGCTGCGCAAGTTTCTGACCAGATTCATCATGAACCGTCTGCATAGCATCCTCGAAAAACACAATACCAGAGCAGAGGGCAGTGTCCTCAAGGCCCTTGCGGATCCGATCCGTTTCATTCCGGTTGTATTGGGACTTTTTTTTGCCGATCAATGTCTGGATCTGCCCGTTCCTGCTGAAACTTTCACTAATACAGTCGTCAAGGCCCTGACCCTGTTTGTTATTTTCTGGGCCTTGTTCAACCTTGTCTCGATAGCTAATAAAATTTTCCGCAAGCTGGAGAGTGTGCTGACACCTTCACTGGTTGACTGGCTGGTAAAACTGGTCAAGTTCCTCGTGGTTCTCATGGGTGTAGCCAGTATTCTGGAATTGTTCGGAATAGATATCGGCCCTGTGCTTACCGGTCTCGGACTCTTCAGTGTGGCGGTCGCTCTGGGTGCCAAGGACCTTTTCCAGAACATCATTGCCGGGATTTCCATCATAGCTGAAAGCCGTTTTGACGTGGGTGACTGGGTTACCGTTGACGGCAAGGTCGATGGAACAGTCGAATTCATCGGATTCAGATCCACCCGCATCCGCCGTTTTGACAAGGCTCCTGTTTATGTGCCGAACTCCGCGCTTTCCGATAACTGCCTGATCAACTTTTCCAAGATGACCCATCGCCGCATTCTCTGGACCATCGGCGTTGAATACCGGACCACAACCGAGCAGTTGAAGCTTATTCAGGAAAGGGTCATGGGATACATTACGGAAAATGATGATTTCGCCCAACCGCCGGAAGTTTCGACCTTCATGCGCGTGGTGCAGTTCGGTGATTCCTCCATTGATTTCCAGCTCTACGCTTTCACTAAGACCACCAACTGGCTGGACTGGCTTGAGATCAGGGAAAATCTGGCTTACTTCATAAAGAAGGTTGTTGAGGAAGAAGCCGGAACAGCTTTCGCCTTTCCCTCACAGTCAATTTATGTGGAATCCGTTCCCGGAGCAGCTCCCGAGAATTTTGTTCCGCCCAAGGATTAGTATTTAAACTGCTGATCCAATCAGAAAAATCTGCTTGTGTTATATTGATACCCCCGTGATTTCATCGCGGGGGTATTTTTATCATCAATTTATTTTGCGTTGAATGAGAGAGGTGGGGATATTAAGAAAGGAACATATCGGCATCAAATTAAATGATTGAAGATATCGTGTTTTATTCCGGATTGTAGTATTTTGGAATAATTGTACTTGAATGCGTGTGGAAAATACGTTCCGTGAACGGGATGAAGTCTTAAAACCTGAAAAAAGAAGAATTGAGCTGTTATGGTTGTCACTCCGGATATCGTATTGGTTTTGTGTGTTCTTTCCGCTGTAATTTTAATGTTTGTTTTTGAGTGGGTCAGAGTCGATGTTGTCGGCATTATTGTGATGGTGCTTCTTCCGGTTCTCGGGCTGGTGACACCTCAGCAGGCGGTCAGCGGACTGAGCAGTAACGCGGTGGTTTCCATCATTGCGGTGATAATAATCGGGGCCGGGCTGGACAGGACCGGAGTAATGAACCGTCTTGCCCGTCTGATTCTCCGTTTTGCCGGGAAAAGTGAAAACCGTATTTCAGCCATGGTTGCCGGAACCGTGGCTGTCATCTCCGGGTTTATGCAGAATATCGGGGCAGCGGCCCTGTTTCTCCCGGCAGCGAAAAGAATTTCCGCCCAGACAGGAATCCCCGTGGCCCGGATTCTACTGCCCATGGCTTTCTGTGCCATCATCGGCGGAACACTTACCCTTGTGGGTTCCAGTCCCCTGATTCTGCTTAATGACCTTCTGGTAGTGCGGGGAAAGTCTTACGAGCATTTCGGCATGTTCAGTATGACTCCTATCGGCCTGATGTTAATCGCCGCGGCCCTTCTTTATTTTGCCCTGTTCAGAAAGTGGATTCTTCCGGCATGTGAGCAGCAAAAGATGCACGGACCGCTTTCACCGCTTCTGGATAAAACCTACCATGATGTCGGACAGATTTATGAAATGGTCATCCCCGAAAAGGGGTTTGAGGAAAAATCCCTTGTGGAGCTCCAGATACGTTCGGAATACGCCTGCAGCGTTGTGGCCTCATACAACCATACCACCCATAAGAGAAATGTTGCTCCTCTTGCGGAGGATACCCTGTGCCCCGGCGATATTGTGGCAGTGGTCGGAGACGAGATGTTTATCCGCAGGCTGGCCATGGATTACGGCTGGACCTATTCTGATGAACTGAAGGTTTTTGCCGATGATCTCTCCCCGGTCAACGCGGGTATCATGGAAGGCATCGTGACTCCGCGCTCCCGGCTGGTTGGAAAGACTGTAGGGGACGTGAAGCTGCGTAAAACTTACGGGGTTACGCCTCTGGCGGTTTTCAGCGGCCATGAAATGATCATCAGCGAACTTACCGATCTGACCATCAGCGAAGGGAACGCCTTTCTGCTTCACGGCCAGTGGAGTGCCTTCCACCGTCTGAAAGAGCAGAACGATTTTGTTTTTACCGAGCCTCTACAGGGGGAGTTGGTCAGGGAGAAAAAAGCTCCGTGGGCTTTGTTCTGGCTTGCGGTTTCCCTGTTCATGATTCTCGGGTTAGAGTTCCAGCTTTCCATTTCCCTGCTTGTGGGGGCGTTGGGGATGGTGCTCAGTCAGGTTCTGACTATTGATGAAGCATACCAGTCCGTGGACTGGATGACCGTGTTTCTGCTGGCCGGACTTATTCCCCTTGGCCTTGCCTTTGAAAGTACCGGGGCGGCAAAGCTGATCGCGGACACCCTGATGCATATGCTCGGAGTACCTTCCCCCACAGTGCTTCTGGCGAGTATTGCCGTGCTTACTTCCTTTTTCACCCTGTTTACATCAAATGTGGGCGCGACGGTCCTTCTGGTTCCTCTGGGGATGAACCTTGCTCTGTCCTGTGGTTGTGATCCCCGGGCGGCAGCCATGACTGTGGCCCTTGCCGCTTCCAACACTTTCATCCTTCCTACACATCAGGTCAACGCTCTGGTCATGCGCCCAGCGGGGTTGCATTCGGTTGACTATCTGCGGGCAGGCTCCGGCATGACTGTTATTTTCCTGATTGTACTGGTTGCCGGTATGCGGATATTTTTCTGATGTACAGTGATGTTGTTATTTATTTGATTGCTAACTGACAGATGTTTGCCCCGCAGTGATGGACGAGAACACCTATTAGTCATGGATTAAAAGTTATAGCTGTGCTATGAAGTTCAATACTGATAAGTATCGGTAATTTGAATATACGGAGTCTTGGCATACTGCGACCATTGTAATTGTGTAACATGTAAAATAAAATAAATAACAATGGAGACGGCTTTTATGAGTGACGAAAAAAGATGCCCTGTGACAGGTAAGTCCGGCAGAATGGTTGCCGGAAGCGGAACCAGAAATAAAGACTGGTGGCCTGATCAGCTCAATCTCAATATTCTGCATCAGCATTCATCCAAATCAAATCCGATGGATGAAGATTTCAACTATGCTGAGGAATTCAAAAAACTTGATCTCGAAGCTGTACGTAAAGACCTCTTTGATCTGATGACTGATTCCAAGGACTGGTGGCCCGCTGATTACGGCCATTACGGTCCTTTTTTTATCCGCATGGCCTGGCACAGTGCCGGAACCTACCGCATCGGAGACGGCCGAGGCGGCGCCGGATCAGGCAGCCAGCGTCTGGCTCCGCTCAACAGCTGGCCCGACAACGTGAACCTTGATAAAGCACGCAGGCTGCTCTGGCCCATCAAGCAGAAATACGGCCGCAGGATTTCATGGGCGGACCTCATGGTTCTGGCGGGAACCTGCGCCATCGAGTCAATGGGCCTCAAACCCTACGGATTCGCTGGCGGACGTGAAGATGTCTGGGAGCCCGAGCAGGATATCTACTGGGGTGATGAGGACACCTGGCTCGGCGACACCCGTTACAAGGGCGATCGTGAACTGGACAACCCCCTTGCCGCGGTACAGATGGGGCTGATCTATGTTAACCCCGAAGGCCCCAACGGGAATCCCGATCCGGTTGCGTCCGGTAAAGACGTGCGTGAAACTTTCGCCAGAATGGCAATGAATGATGAAGAAACCGTCGCCCTTGTAGCCGGAGGGCATACTTTCGGTAAGTGCCACGGAGCAGGGGACCCGTCCCATGTCGGTCCCGATCCCGAGGCGGCTCCCGTTGAGCAGCAGGGTCTCGGCTGGAAAAGCAGCTTCGGCAGCGGCAAGGGCGGAGACACCATCGGCAGCGGCATTGAAGGCGCATGGAAGCCCAAACCTACAACATGGGATATGGGTTATCTGAAAGTTCTCTTCAAGTATGACTGGGAGCTGGTGAAGAGTCCCGCGGGAGCCAACCAGTGGCTTGCCAAGGATGTTGATGAAGAGGACATGGTTGTGGCCGCGCATGATCCGAACCAGAAAGTCCGGCCGATGATGACCACGGCTGACCTTTCACTTAAATTCGATCCGATTTACGAGCCTATAGCCAGACACTTTCTTGAAAATCCCGAGGAGTTCGCGGATGCTTTCGCCCGTGCCTGGTATAAGCTTACCCACCGTGATATGGGACCCCGTTCCCGCTATCTTGGACCCATGGTCCCTGATGAGGAACTCATCTGGCAGGACCCGGTTCCTGCTGTTGACCATGAGTTGATTGATGATAAGGACATTGAGTTTCTTAAGGTAAAGCTCCTTGCCGCGGGTCTTCCTGTTTCCAGAATGGTTTCCACCGCCTGGGCTTCGGCCTTCCCCTTCCGTGGTTCGGATATGAGAGGCGGGGCCAACGGCGCGCGCATACGCCTTGCTCCCCAGAAAGACTGGGAAGTCAACGAGCCGCAGCAGCTTGCCGAAGCTCTGAAGGTTTATGAGTCCGTGCAGCAGGAGTTCAATGCCGCGCAATCCGGTGGCAAAAAGGTTTCTCTGGCCGATCTTATCGTGCTTGGCGGATGCGCTGCCGTTGGAAAGGCAGCCCGGGATGCCGGGCATGCTGTTACTGTTCCTTTCACTCCGGGACGTACCGATGCCTCACAGGAGCAGACCGATGTTGAATCCTTTGCACCTCTTGAGCCTTCTGCGGACGGTTTCAGAAACTACCTGAAAGGCAAGTTCTCCGTTTCCGGCGGTGAGCTTCTTGTGGACAAGGCTCAACTGCTGAATCTGACCGCACCTGAAATGACAGTGCTTATCGGCGGTATGCGAGTTCTGAATGCCAACTACAAGCAGTCACAGCTTGGCGTTTTCACTGAGCGACCCGAAGTGCTGAGTAATGATTTCTTCGTGAACCTGCTGGATATGGGAACCGAGTGGAAGCCTATTCCGGACAGCAACGAGGAATTCGAAGGACGTGACCGTGAATCCGGTGAACTTAAGTGGACCGCTTCATATGTTGATCTGGCCATCGGCGCGGATGCACAGTTGCGGGCCATTGCAGAAGTCTACGGCAGCTCTGATTCACAGGAGAAGTTTGTGAAAGACTTTGTGGCCGCATGGTGCAAGGTCATGGAACTTGACCGTTTTGATCTTGCTTAAAACTAAGATGCTGGGCGGGAATAACTTCCATTTGTGATTCCGGCTCACCTGTAAAAGAAAAAACAGCGGCGTTCGGGGATTACCTGAACGCCGTTTCAGTTTGATGATAAAGAATTTTTCTGAGCCGTTATGAGGGGTGCCGCAGAGTTCCGGTAGATCAGAATTTCAATATATAAATTCACTGTTCAGTTTTTATTGTGCCCTTGGCGAAATGCGCTTTGCAGGCGTATCCGGGGTCAGGACCATTTCCCTGAATCAAGGTTCGAAAGGATTCTGATAGATTTAGCGCAGGTGGCCGATATCCTTCCAGTCTATCCCGAGTATTTCAGCAGCCCTGCGGTCAAGCTCTTTCGGGTCGAATCCCGCCAGAATGACTTCCGGAGCAGGATCGCAGACAGCGCCTCCCAGATGATAATCCGCAAGTCCCACACTGCCGTCCATTACCGAGAGCCACGGAGTAACGTAGCGGTTCAGTTCTGAAACGGATTTCTGCATCTGCTGATGGAAAAAATCCTTCTTCCAGCCCCCTCGGGAATAGTGGGCGGGAGGTGCGAAACCCATCATGTTTTTCATGGCCCCGGTAATACCCGCAAGGGAGTGTGCCTTGAGGTTGGGCAGGGATATGACTTTATGGGTGAAGGCTATTTCCGGCAGAAATATCGAGGGGAAAACCGTTGTGTCCGGCAGGGACTTTTCACAAAGCGGGGCATGGTTCAGGTCCAGCAGTTCCACTCCAAGCTCTGCGGCCATTTCTGTATACCCGAGAGTTGAAAAGATGCTGTCCGTTTCAAGTCGGGAGTCACCGCAGCCTTCGGCTATTACTATTTCAGCGTCGGGATTGCTTTTTAGGATGTACTCGACCACTGCCCGGCAGAATTCGGGCGAGGTTGTAACCGGATGGGGAGATGAGTTGACCAGATTCGGCTTTACAAGGAACCGTGATTCATTGCGGATGGCTTCGCCCGCGTTGATACTGTCCAGGGCTTCAGTGACGGATTTATTGTAATCGGTGAATTTTGTTTCTGCTACACTTTGCATTTTTACCTTCAAGTTTTTTTCTGCTGCTTTTGAAATCCAGCAAATATATTAATGCTGATTTCCAAATAAGCAAGTGGTGGATCGCTGCTGCTGTCCTTTCCTGAAAAACAAGATAGATTTATTATTCTATCTATCTAATATACCGGAGCTGTTACCGGTCGGGTACGGTAACAGTATATGTTGTGGTTTCGGTACTAATCCCTTGTTTTGGGAGGCTTCAGCGTTGTTCATGTGTAACAGCCTTATTGGTAACATGTTACCTTTCATGACCGGTATCATGACCGGTATCAATGCGGTCAGGTTACCATACCTGATCGGTAACAGGGGGGATGATACCGCTCAGGTCCGGTAACATGTGATACCTTGGTGACCGGTATCAGTCTGCGGGTTTTATCTGGAATGTGGCAAATGTGGTAGAATGTGGCAGAATGCGCTGATTTTTAATGCTTGAAAGCTGCTGCCGGAGAGATTGGTATCAGGCCGCAAAAGAAAAAGGACTTGGCGGCAATCATAAGAAAGCTGCTAAGTCCTTAATTTTATTGGTGGTACCGGGAGCGGGATTTGAACCCGCACAATCCTAGGATTACGAGATTTTAAGTCTCGGGTGTCTACCAATTCCACCATCCCGGCACGGAAGTAATGCTTGATATACTTTGTCTTTTATATAGTCAAGACTGCTGGCAGTTTATTACAGAAGATTTTTAATGTCGAGATAGTTCCTGTACAGTCTTTTGCTCACTCTTGAGAATTTGTCAAAGTCGGACACTATTTCCAGTCCGGGGACTATGGCCCGTGTTACCGGGATTTCGAGGTCCTTGCGGGTCAGGTTCACATAGTGCGGGTGGAAGCCGTTTGCGGCCAGAGTCTGCTCGACAACCATCACGTCACCATCCGCGCTTCCGGTGGAGAGATCGGGAAGTTCTTCCAGCTTGCGGACAGGCAGTCCTTCCGGCATTTCGGAGGTGGGCGGTCCGGGGAAGGGGTAGGGAACTTCCGTCAGCGCGGAGAGCAGGGCTCTTTTACCGTTAAGCGAGCATCCGCCGCCTTTGTTTATATCGCCAAGCCTGCCCACAGCGAAAGCCTTGTAGCAGGGGATGCCCAGTTCGGATGTCATGTCCTGAAACCAGACATTGATTCCGCTGGATTTCAGATCATCAAGATGTTTCTGCACTTCCGGGTCATCGGTTTCAATGGTGAAACAGCGGGATCTGTCAAACGGGACGGTGGAATCGCTGTCCCTTTCAAGGACTTCCAGAAGTCCGCTGAGCCTCGCTTCGTTTGTTGTGTTACCGGATGCCAGTCCGGTGGAGTTCAGGCCGCTGAACAGGTTCTGTTCATCAAGATTGCAGAAAAGAAATACATGCTGGACGGGCAGCCATGCCTGAACATGTTTTTCCCCGTCAAATTTATCAGAAGGCATCCACCAAAGGGGCTGTCCGCTGTATGGAACCTCAAGCCGGAGTCCGGAAGGATCAAGGGCTTCGCCCTGTTCCTTTATTTCCGCATAGGTTCCCCTGATCACAGGAAGCTCGGATGTTCTTCCCGCAACACCTGATTTACCGATACTGGCGTAGGAACTTACACGTTCCGCCACTTCCATGGCACAGGAAACACAGGCCTGCTCGTAGGTGAATCCACGTCCGTAACTGGTCTGGATTGCCCGCAGGGAGTTGCTCAGGGTTCCGTTTGAGGTCTTGTTCTCAACCATCCAGTGATGCAGAACCGCAAAGGGGCTCAAGCATCCTTTCTGGCGCATCTGGGGGCCCATGAAAACGCCCGCAGCATCGAGCTTTTTATTGGCGTTTGCGGTTACCTCTTCGATGGGGGCACGCTCTTTTGCCGGGGGAAGTTTGCCTTCGCTCTCAAGCTCAGAACGTATCTGCTCTGCGGTGGTGAAGCTGGCGGATGGAAGTTCATCCACATTGTATAGCGGCTCCAGCCCGGCTTCATCGATAGTAGGCATGTCTTCATGAGTTTCGATGTTATCGGCAAAGATGGATGTCCACTTGTTGTGCAGCGGCTGGTCTTCCTGCAGATGGGAGCGGATGTGCAGTGCGGGTGAGTATTCTTTAAGCTCTTCGGGGTCGAATTCGGAGAGAACTTCCGCTTTCAGGGATTCCAGACGGGGATGGGTCAGGACCGCTTCATAGATCAAGGCCGCCAGAACTTTTTTATTCGGATCGCCTTTGATTTCCTTGATCAGCTTCTGGATTTTGCGAGTGCGGTGGTTACCGAGCATCTCCAGCATGTGGCGGTGCATGAATTCATCGTAAGGATGGGCTTCAAGATGTTCAAGCACTTCAGAGAAACTCAGGTTCGGGCCGGGAAAAGCCGCGAAACAACCTGTTCCTGAAAGTGTGTCCATTAATTTTAACTCGTAGCGCATATTTTTCCCCTGATTATTGTTTTCTGAAACATCATTTTTCAGTAATAAAACTAAATGTCGGTCTGCGTGTGTTATCCTTATCTTTTACGGATGTCACGCGTACATCGGACTGGAATGGTATGAAATTTCAAATACAATAAGCGGGCAGACATGAATACTGAAGAAAAACATGATCACAAGCTGCTAAGGCACGGCCTGTTTCTGCTGATAATTACAGGTGTTATCTCCTTCGCCGCGGAGCATTTCGGCGAAGGCCATTTAAGTGACCTCACACATTGGATTGACGAAAGCGGAAATTTCGCCCCTCTGGTGTTCATGCTCATCAACGTGCTGGGCATGATTCTGGTTCTGCCGCAGACTCTGTTCACCGTGGTCGCGGGAGTTCTTTTCGGTGCGGTGAAAGGCACAGCCATGTGCCTTGTAAGCATGGCTGCTGGCTCCACCATATCTTTTTTTCTGGGCAGATTTGTCTTCAGGGGGTGGATTCTGAGCAGATTCGGCTCGGACCCCAATTTCAAACGCCTTGAAATGCTGAGTCGCAGACATCCGGTAAAAGTTCTGGCTTTAAGCCGCATCGTGCCGGTTGTGCCGTATTCCGTGGCCAACTATCTGTGGTCTGTAACAAGAGTTCACTTTATACCGTATATTCTGATGAGCGTGCTCTGTCTGATTCCGGAAACGGTTTTTCTCACCACCGGGGGACATATCCTCTCGGCCGGGGTGATTAAAGGGACCTTTAACTGGGGAATGCTTGTTGCCCTTTTTGTTGCGGGGGCTGTAGTGTTTATTTTGGTGAAAGCCGTTAAACGCAGTATCGATATGGACAATTCTCCCGGTTAAACAGTCAATTATTTATCAAAATGGATTTGGTTGAAGATTTCCCGGATTTTGTATGATACAGTGGGTAGTGATTTAATAACAAGTCTGCATCTGTTTGTTGTAAATGGTTGATTTATTTTCTGAACGGGGATTGTCCGGATGATTGACTACACTAAATTCTGCCGGAATTGGGTTTTGTCCTCTTTTCTTCCTGTTGCTCTGGTGCTGGGGCTGGGTATCTACGTCATTGCCTATCAGGAAGTCTCACGCCATAGCGAGCAGCTTTATGGTAATGAGCGGTCGCTGATCAGATCAACGGAGATGGCAGTCTCGATGGAGCTTGAGAACCTTTCGCTGAGCCTCAGATTCCTGAGCGGTCATGAAGCATTGCACAATTTATGGGATGACGGGGGGAACGAAAATTTTGATATTTTACGAAAAGAATTTATCAGTTTTGTAGATGCCGCCAACAAATTTGATCAGGTGAGAATTGTCGACCTTTACGGTAATGAAGTTCTCAGGGTCAACAGCGGACGGAACGGGGCTTATTCTGTTCAGCCTCCTGAACTGCAGAATAAAAGCAGAAGCTACTATTTTAAGGAAGCAATTAAAAATGGACCTTCAAAGGTCTATGTTTCTGATTTTGATCTGAACGTGGAGTGGGGAAGAGTCAACAAACCTTTCAAACCGGTCATTAGAGCTGTTTACCCTCTGACTTCTTTAAGCGGAGAGCCGAAAGGTTTTCTGATAGTTAATTTTCTGGGCAAACCGATCCTTGACAGGATTGAGGCGGTTTCCGGGGATTCTTTTGGGAAAATAATGTTTCTAACTGCTGACGGACAATGGCTTTTCGGCGGTCCCGGGGACTGTGACTGGGCTTTCATGTTTCCGGATAAAGAGCAGTGCTATTTCAAAGACTATTATCCCGGAGACTGGGATAGAATCTCTTCTGAGCAGGAAGGGCAATTTTCAAGTGATAATGGTTTATTCACCTTCAAGTCCGTAAATCTGCCGGATTTCGGGAAAGTTTCGGACGGAGATTCGAACACAACATCTGAGAAGACCTGGAAGCTGGTTACCCATGTTTCCGCTGAAGAAATCTGGAAAGCTGAGATTCAGCCCTATCTTATAGGTGCGGTTGTGTACGCCTTTGTCCTGCTTATACATGCCTTCATATCTTCAGCCTTTTACAGGGTCAAAGCAGCCCAGTGTCTGGTGATTGACCGTCTGCATGCCAGTGAACGCCGCCTTCGTGAAGCTGAGAAAATAGCCTGCCTCGGAAGTTGGGAATACAACTATGAAAGCGGTGAACTGGTCTGGTCGGATCAGACCTACAGGATTTTCGGGTATGAACCGCATGAAATCACCCCTTCATTCTCACGGCTGATGCGCCATATTGTCCCTGAGGAGCGGCGTGTGGTTCTGGAGGGGGCAAGTCCCGGCAGCGGTGTATATTTCATGAATATAAATGTCTTACGTAAGGACGGACAGAAACGCAGCCTGAGGGTCAAGCGGCAGTTGGTTGAAAATAACGGTGTTGCGGTTAAAGAACTCGGAACAATTCATGACATAACTGAAATCCGGGAACGCAGCGAGGAGTTGCAGAGGCTATGGAGAGCTGTCGAGAATTGTCCTACTTCAATTATTATTACCAACGCGCAGGCTGATGTTGAATATGTTAATTCTGCCTTTGAAGAACTTACAGGTTACAGTTCCGATGAGATCTTCGGTAAAAATTTGAGAGTGCTGCAATCCGGCGTCCAGACGAGGGGATTTTATGAGCAGATGTGGGCCGAACTCGTTTCCGGCAAAACCTGGAAAGGTGAAATGTGCAACAGGAAAAAGAACGGTGAGATATTCTGGGAACGTTCAGTGATTTCTCCTGTTGTAGATGAGCGTGGAGTGACTACTCATTTTATAGGCATCAAGGAAGACATAACCGAGTTGCGGCACAGGGATGAAGAATTCAGGGTAGCCATGCAGGAGTTTGAAGCACTGTTTGAAAACAGCTCAATCGGAATTGCCTACATGAAGCAGGAGCGTATTTTTCATCGTGTAAACAGCCGTTTCTGTGAAATACTTGGCTACAGCCAGAGTGAAATTATAGGGGAAACCACCCAGAGTCTCTACCTGAGCGATGATCATTACCAGTCATTCTGGAACCAGACCAGAAACAGGCTTGCAGCCGGAAAGGTTGTGCAGAAAGAAATGAAGTTCAGGCGCAGGGACGGAAGTATCATCTGGGTCGCCGTTAACGGCAAGGCTGTTGCCCCGCCGGATCTGGATGCCGGTATAATATGGACCATGGATGATATCTCGGTCCGCAAGGAACTTGAAAAAATGCGCGAGGATGTTGAGAGGATCATGCGCCATGACCTCAAGGCACCACTTAACGGAATTATCAACCTGCCTACTCTTGTAGCCATCGGCGGAAACCTGAGCTCTGATCAGAAGGAAAATCTGGAGCTTATTTCGGAAGCAGGCAAAAGGATGCTGTCCCAGATTAATACCTCCCTTGATTTGTATAAAATTGAAACAGGAACCTTCGAATATAATCCGAGTCAGGTTGATATCGCCAGGCTGTTTGTTCAGATAGTCAAGGAGTTCTCTGTATTTCTGGATTCCAAGGATCTGTGGCTGGAGATAATTGTGGACGGCCATCAGCTTAGTGAGCTGGATTCCTTTGTAGTGAAAGGGCGCAAGGATTTCTGCCACAACATGTTTTCCAACATTCTTAAAAACGCCTGTGAGGCTTCTCCCAACGGGGAAGGGATTATTGTAGTTCTTGAAAGAAATGGCTCCCCGAGGGTTTCCATCAAGAACAAAGGTGTGGTTCCGGTTGAGCTGCGCGAGGTCTTTTTTGAGAAATATACCACCGCCGGAAAAAGGAACGGAGTCGGTCTGGGTAACTACAGTGCCAGAATGCTCATGGAGGCCCAGCTGGGTAAAATAGAAATGCGTACCTCGGAAGAAGAAGGGACCACAATCACGTTTATATTCAGTAACGGATAAATGCGGCTTAGCCTCATGCCTTATCGCATGCGGGCAGTGCTGCGGGCCTTACTTCCGGTTGTTGCGGCGGTTTTGGTTACGATTCTGTTATTCCATTTCCGCGGCCATCGAGGATGAACCGGAACGGATCTGCTGAATGTAGAGCGGCTTGTGGGCAGTGCGGCCTTTGAATGAAATTTTTCCGCTCACACCTTCAAAATCTTTGACTGAATTGATGTTTTTAC
The DNA here is from genome assembly GCF_055394525.1 of Maridesulfovibrio salinus. Lineage (NCBI taxonomy): Bacteria > Pseudomonadati > Thermodesulfobacteriota > Desulfovibrionia > Desulfovibrionales > Desulfovibrionaceae > Maridesulfovibrio > Maridesulfovibrio salinus. Next base: position 3,613,461 of record NZ_AP042461.1, on the reverse strand, counting down.
GGATTTCTCCGGAGCCGGGCCCGTGCTTCCGGGCTGTGTCGGCCAGAATCATAACCGCATCGAAACCGAGGGCCGCGTAACCGCTTTTCGGGGCGGAACCGAAAAGTGCGGCATAGTCCGTAACAAAATCCTGCACCAGTCCGGCAGGGCGGGTCAGGCTGGCCTGAGAAGCATAATATACTGTTTCGGGCCAGTTCAGCACTTTGGCCTGCACCGCGGGAGTATCAAAACTGCTGCCGCCGATAATCCTGTAAGTCATTTTGTTCTGCCGCAATTTCTCCATTACCCTGATGGAAATATGCTCCGGAGCAAAGATCACTAGCGACTCCACCTGCGGACCGGTCTGAGGGGAGGCCCTTTTTTCGGTGATTATTTCGGAAGCTGAATCAACAAAATCTGTTGCCGCCATGCCTTCTTCCACCACAGTATTATTTGTTGAAGTCTGCGGGATAAGGCTTTTAAGTCTGCTGACGATGAAAGTGAGGTCCTGATTTATTTCGGTTATGGGCAGATCGGCCATGACCGTTCCGCCATTCTGCTTGAAGCGGCGTGCAAAGCTGTCGGCCTGACGTGCGCAGGAGTCGTTGAGTTCTGATCTTATGAGTGCGATATGACCGGACTGGACGGTGTTAACGGTAAATTCCGCAAGCAGCTGCCCTATCCTGATATCCGGGACAGCAAGGGTGAATATATTTTCTCCAACAGACATTGCCAAGCCGTCCGTCTGTGCTCCCGCACACAGGAAGGGAATACCGGATGCCTGAAGGGCGGGGGCCGCGGTCATGGCCGCGTCATCGGAAATTACTCCCGTGACGGCAGAAAGGTTCGGAATCTTCTTCAGGGCTTCAACCGTCCTGATGGTATCCTCGGGAGCGGAGGAGGTGGACTGCATTTTAAACTTCAGAGGATATGCCGGGTCCGACTGGTTGATTTTTTTCAGTGCCAGAAGCGCGCCGTTCATGGCTTCCTGGGCGGTGGCCTGCTGCGGTCCGGAGAGCTCGAAAATTGTGCCCAGAATAAGTTCCTGCGCCTGAACAGGACAGGAAAACATCAGGAAAAAAATAGCGGCAAGGATTACGTTTTTCATACGCCTTTACCTTTTCTGTCGGGATTCTTTTTTTTAATGATTTTAAATTTTCGTTTCTGCGCGGGAGATTCCTGTTGATTTTTTTCGGGGGCGGATTCTTCTTCCTTTTTGAATTTCCGTACCGCTTCTTCCTGCTCTTTTTGTTTCTCCGCGTTGACGGCTTCCCGGGCCTTTTCTTCTTCCGCCTGTTTTTTCTTTGCCTCCGCCCTCATTTCCGCTTTCTGCCTGAATTCAACCACCGCTTCCTGAAAATCCTTTTTTCGTTTGGCAAAGGCGACCTTCCCGGCATGTACGATTTCATTAAGCTTGTTGACTTCCCATAGCTCAATCGGCCGGGGGTGTTTTATATAGACGGGAATTATTTCATGGTGGTGCATGTCAATGGAAAGTGGAAGCTGACTGGTGAGAATCGAGCGTTTGAAAATTCTTGAAGTGTTGAAATAACTCTCCAGAAAGCTTTCCGGCTCCGGGTTGCAGGCATCATCAAAGTATATGGCGATGATGATATCGATCTGGCGTTTGACGCATTCCATTACCGGTATCGGTGAGGAGAAGGCTCCGTCAATGAGTCTGCGTCCATCCACATTACCGGGGGGCATCAGCGGGTATATGGCACTGCTGGCGTAGATCGCCTGTGCAAGGTTGCCCTTGTCCAGAATCACGGGCTTCCCTGTACCAAGGTCGGTTGTGGTGATCAGTGTTTTCGGGGTCAGTTCGGATATGTCGGTTTCTTTGAAAAGGTTTTCGTAGGTTCTGCGCAGGCAGTCCGTCTTCAGTATGCCGGATTCGGAATTGAAGCGTCCCATGCCCGTGCTGGCAATTTCAAGAACGGAGTTGTAATCCACATCGGTGAAAAAACGGGGATCTACAGTTCTGGAGAAAACATCCTGAATCTGGCGGAGGTCATAGCCCGCTCCCATGAATCCGGCCAGCAGCGCACCACCGCTTACCCCGATAACAAGGTCCACAAGGATTTCCTCCTCCTGCAGGTACTCAATGAACGGGAGAGCGGAAAAGGATTTGATTCCCTCCGAGCCGATGATGAGCGCAACGGAGGGACGCTGCTTTACCGCATCCTTCTTTTCCGGATCAGTGTTCTGTTCCCGGATTTCTTCATTTTTCTTTTCTTCCATCATTTCTCCATTCTTTATGGGAAAGATAACTCTGTGAAAAGAAAAAAACAATCCCCGCTCCTTCTATGACTGGAAAGAACGGGGCCGGATTGCAATAACTTTGATACCGGGCTTGTCAGTCGCGGTTGATATCCAGTGAATCCAGAAAAGATTTCAGTACCGGAAAAATGCGCTCCACCATGATCTCGACTCCCTCGGCATTGGGATGAACCCCGTCAGGCTGGTAGAATTCGGGGTTTTCTCCTATGCCTGAGGTCAGGTCCGGGTAGAGCGGCACAGCTGATTCTTCTGCCACCGCCGGAAAAACAGCGTTGAATGCCGACGCGTACGACTGAGGAGTGAAATTCATGGGTCTGAATCCCAGTAAAATTACCGGTATCCCGGCATCCCTGAAAGCTTCAATCATACTGGTAAGGTTGATTTTAAGCTGTTCAGGGTCCATGAGCTGGAAGCAGTCGTTGGCGCCGAATTCAATATAGGCGGCGTCCGGTCCGCTTTCGATAACATCGGCAAGGCGAAGCAGACCGTCAGCGGAGGTATCCCCGGACACGCCGAAGTTGATAATCTCCACATGGTGTCCTTCTTCGAGCATTTTCCTTTCAAGCTGGGCCGGAAAGGAGCTGTATGCAGGAAGCCCGAAACCTTCGGTCAGGCTGTCGCCGAATGCTGCCAGCGTTATCTTTGACATGTTATTTTTCGCCCTCTCTGAGCCAGTGGCGGAATTGCGCCACTTCATCCTGCCATCCATCGGATATTCTCAAGGTGATGAATTCCTTGAAAACATGGTCGAACATGGCAATGCATTTTTCTATGAGATAAATTTTTTCAAGGAACTTTGCGTCCGGGTCATCCCCTTCCTCGTCCTTCATATCCACTTTGGGTGTTTTAAGACCGCTGAGAGTGAAATCCTCGGCCTTAACCTGAACCTGCCATAGATTTTCATCAATTTCCATCTTGAGCTGTGCCCGGGTAACTTTCTTGCCTGTGCGCAGACCATAGAGAACTTCGGTCATGTCTCCGCTCGCGGAGTTTACCGTGGCGGTGTCGACGTTTTCACCATCGCCGCCCTGAACGGACATGCGCTGTTCCATGTAGAGCATGAAACGTTCGCCGTTTTCCAGCTCGAACATCCCGTCGTTTTTTTCGCTTTTATACCAGAGCCAGGTGAGAAAGTCCTGACCAAGCAGTGTATTTTCCCGTTCGGCGAGCATTAAGAGGTCCATGTTTGCTCCTTATATGATTCTAGCCCACGAAGTATGTGGGATCGAGGGATTCAAGTTTCTGTACGGCCTCTTCGCCAAGCATTTCCATGGCCAGGAAAAAGGGTGTCAGCGGCTCAAGGGTCAGCTCGAAAGTGTCGGAAAAATGATCGGTAAAAAGATCCATGACTTTCGTGTTGGTCGCAGACAGGTAGACCCTGTTTTCCGGAACATTCCAGACCACGTCAAAAACAGCGGGGATCGGCAGGGAGCGGGCCCTTAATTTGAGGGTAACCTGTTCCTTGATTTCCCTTTTCCGGTCACGGGAAACGAAATTTTTTCCCTCTTTCTTGGCTTCGGCCATCTCGTGGTTGAGTGCGATCTGATAATGCTTTTTCAGAACTGCGGGCTGAATGCGCCGGGTATCCAGACGAAGGGCAAAGGTGAAATACTGGGCTTTTTCCGGAGGTGACATGGCCCATTTATCATCGAGCATATCATCCATGTTCACCCATCCGAAAGAGCGTTCCTCTGCGGTATGGTCAATATCCATGAAAGCGAATTTAGCAAGTCTTTCGGGAATTTCCCTGATGAGATCATCACTGACTTCGTCCGGAATCCTGTATCTGGTGATTCCTGTGCTGGCTGAAAGTATAGGCAAAACATGCTCCTTGAACCGGCCGTTTATTTATATGGAAAGGCCGGATGAATTTAACAGGTGTGTTGAACACAAACGATTATGGTTAAGACCATTTTTTGAGGATGTAAAGAGAAACAATCCGTGCTCCTGATTCGATGGCATACTAGGTGCATAGTATATTTCAGTTGTAGAAGATTGTAAATCAGGTAACCCCTTACGGAGGATTCAGTCAGTAAGAGCTGAGCAAGCTGGTGGAGGTCGATATGACCGTATTAAACGTGAGAACCGAAGGTGATTTTTTTGTAGTAGGAAACCAGCGTAGAAGGAAGCTGACACCTGACGGCTGCAATGAGCCGTTCAAGGACAGATTCTGGTGCCCGCGTAAAAAGTGGTTTATGAAAGGGGTTTGTCCTTTTGTAAACAAGATTGAATGCGGGAATTACAGACAAATGTGCGGCTCGCTCTGATTTTTAAATTTCGAAATGTTAATATTATTTTACAGTTCTTCCCTTGCTTTTGGGATTTCCCGAGTTTATCTTTAACGGGAAATTCCATAGCTGGGAGTTGTAATGAACTATAATCCTTATGAAATGCTGGCCGGATGGCTTGAAAATGAAGCCGGTGAGATCCGTAAAATTGAGAGAAAAGCCCATCTTGCTCTGTACAACGAGAAAGATGAGCCGCTCTACCGCGACCTGATGAAGGCAAAAGCTCTGAAACTTGCCGATCTTGCAGAAAGTGTATCTCCATATATTTCAGCACTGGATACGAAAGACAGGGAAATTGTGGGTGAGCGTATGGAACGCTTTTCTATTTCAGCTTCAAAAGCGCTTGAAATAGGAAGTGTTTTTTTTATGTCCGCCTTATTGTACCCTGAAGATTATAAAGATGGAGAAAAAAATGATCTGGAAAATTTCGCAGATCGTGTAAAAAGGCTGGGTTGAATGAGTTTTGTTTTTCTTAATTTGTCATTTTGCGTGACAAATTTGTCAGAGTTGATATTTTGAATAAAACAGATTGCCATTGCCACATCGTTGTTATATCAACTGCGCGTGAGGCATGGGAGGCGTGTTGCCTTTAGGTTGTCCGCTTTTTGACACAATACAGGTATTTAATGAGCATTGATAATAAAAGTGCTTCCGGCTTTAAAGAAAACAACGGAGCGTTGAAATCTTTGAATATACTTCTTGCTGAAGACTGCGAAAACAATGTGCTGCTGGTACAGCTTTATTTGAAGAAACTGCCCTATTCCATTGATGTTGCAGAAAATGGTGAGATAGCAGTGCAGAAATTCATGCGCAATGATTACGATGTCGTGCTGATGGATATAGAAATGCCCTGCACTGACGGGTATGAAGCAACAGGGCGTATCAGAAGCTATGAAAAAAGCAGAAGCATGAGTAAAACTCCAATCATTGCCGTTACAGCTCACGCTCTGCCGGAAAATGAAGATCGCGCCTATGCGGCGGGCTGCGATTATTTTTTGACCAAGCCGGTCAAGAAGAACGATCTGATCGAAGTTGTTCAGCGTTTCACTGCCTAGTTCCGCATCCCCCCGAATAAGACTATACCTGTTTTTACTGGTTTATTTCTGAAGCCTTATGTCCATTGAAATCAAATTGAAAGTTCAGCGGACAGAAGGGCGGATCGTTCTGTAATTTCACATGTTAGATTAATCCCGCCTTTACACTCCGTTGACAACGTTTATTGTCTGACCTTTAATAAAAGCAGATACATTGCCGACAGTTATTTCTGTCAGACGGGAGCGCGCCTCCAGCGTGGCCCAGGCAATGTGCGGAGTTACAATCAGATTGGGTGCTCCTGCCAGCGGACTGCCGGGCTGCATCGGTTCAGTCTCAAGAACATCCAGAGCCGCTCCCGCAATTCTGCCTTTGAGCAGTGCCTCGGCAAGATCTGTTTCGTTTATCAACTGGCCTCTTGCGGTGTTTATCAGCAGAGCCGTATCTTTCATTTTTTCGAGCAGATCGCTGTTGATGAATCTTTCATTTTGGTCAGTCAGGGGACAGTGCAGAGAAATTATATCCGATTCACGGAAAAGTTCTTCCAGTTCTGCAAATCTGAACGGGGCATAGTCCGGTTCAGGTTTGGGACGCGGGGCATAAGCCAGCACTTCCATGCCAAACCCATGCGCGATATTACCGACCATGCGTCCTATTCCGCCGAATCCGACAATGCCTATTTTTTTGTCTTTCAGTTCAAAAAGGGGGGCTTTCCAGAAACAGAAATCATCCTGCATCGCCCATTCCCCGTCCTTGACCGCTCTGTCATGCATGCCGACTCTGTTGGCAAATTCCAGAATCAGCGCGAAAACATGCTGGGCAACAGAAGGGGGAGAGTATCCCGGAGCATTGCAGACGGGGATATTGCGTTTCGCGGCCGCCTCAAGGTCAACTACATTGTAACCGGTGGCCAGCACGCCGATAAATTTGAGATTGGGAAGTGATGAAATTACTTCTGCACTGAGAACTGTCTTGTTGGTCAGCAGGATGTCCGCTTCCAGGGATCTCTCTATAATCCGGCTGTTTTCAGTGCGGTCGTAAACTTTCAGTTCACCTAGTTTTTCAAGTCCGGTCCAGGGATTGTCGCCCGGGTTCAGAGTATATCCGTCCAGAATTACAATTTTCATTTTCCGTTCTCACTTCCGGCAGGGTGTTAGATTTTTATTTTAGGCGTGGGCCCTTTCTTCTCACCGCGTTTTGAGGTTCTTTCCACTTCTTTCTGTACTTCCTCTTCGGTCATATCGGGATGTTTGCCGCTGTGTTTCTTCTGAATCAATCTTTTCTGGGCGGCTAGAACTATTTTGCTGATGATTTTATCCTGTCCTCTTTCCAGATCCTGGAATTCACAGCCGATGATTTTTCCCTGCTGGCGCATGATCTTCATCTTCAGTCCTTTGAGGACCGGCTTTCCGGACCAGAGCATTACAGCCTCAACGGTTTCGCCTACCGGGAATTCCTTTGAACTGACAAAACCGACACCTGTCGCGCTGATATCGGAAATACGGCATTTGATCCGTGGAGTTCTACAGATCACATGCATGTTGTCCACATCAATGCGGTATGCCTTTCTGGCGCTGGGGGTGTCCTGTTTAGGTTTATAACAGATATCCAGCTGTTCTTTGCTCTGCCTGCCAAGCATTCTGTCGAGTTTTTTCTTCAGCTTGCTGATCAGACCGGAATCGCAGTTATTCTCGTTCATGTTTACCTGCCGCAAGGTCAAGCTATTGTTTTCAGGGTGCTTTATTTACAGGATTAATCAAAAGCCTTTTTACTTATTAATCATAGCGGTCTGAGTATCCATGTCAATATTTATACTGAAACTAGAGCTTGACAATCTTGCAAATTGTAGAGATGAATATCTAACATTTAGGTAATAAATCGGGTTAAATACTTGGAGGTATCAGGGTATGATCGGCGAACTTATTAGCAACATGGGACATAGCACAACTGCGGGCTTTGTCGGCGTTTCTCTTATTTTTGTTTACCTTGCATGGATTCTGTACATGGCGATCTACAGAATCGAGCAGGGCAAAAATGAAGATCACCATTAGAAAATTTCAGTAAAGCGGTCTCATGACCCTTTCAAAAAAAAGCGGCGCTCATTGCGCCGCTTTTTTTTTTGCGCCTTGCATACGGCACTTTCTCAACACTCTGATTAGTCTGCAGCTTAGATGTTGGCCTTAATCCTGACAAGCTGCTCAAGTATTATTTCCAACTGGGCATCAAAAATATGGGCGAGGTCGCGCAGCCGCTGATCCTTTGCCTTTTTCAGGATATCCATGACAAATGCCCTGCGGCGGGTAAAATCATTGAACGCGTAGAGGCATTTCTTTTTAAGCTGCGCGGTCTGATTATCCTGCACCTTTTCTCTTTTGACCAGATTGACCAGTGAAAAAAGTGAATTCAGACTGTGAACCTGCATTTTGCTTGAACTGCACAGGCCCGCCATATCCTGCATGGCATAAACACGGTCCGGGGTCGCTTCAGATCCGACAGCCTTGTCAATCTGCTTTGATAGAGTGCGCAGAGCTGCTTCTGTTCCGGACAGCTTATTGAAAGCTTCGGTAAGATCATTTCCTTTAGCGAAAACAGTCCCCGGTATTGCCAATGCCAGGACCAGCAGCATAAGGACGACAGTTTTACGCATATTAATCCTCCTGAGCTTCGTTGTATATTTCCATCAGATATCTGCCGTACTCGTTTTTGAGCATATCCCCTGCAAGATTCTTCAATTCGTCAGCGCTGATATACCCCATCCTGAAAGCGATTTCCTCAAGGCAGGCCAGCAGGAATCCCTGTCTCTGCTGGATGGCCTCAACATAGGCGGAAGCCCTTAAAAGGGATTCATGTGTCCCCATGTCGAGCCATGCGTACCCGCGTCCGAGGAGTTCAACGTTAAGCTTTCCCCGTTTAAGGTATTCGTTGTTAACGTCAGTTATTTCCAGTTCGCCCCTTGCGGAAGGCTTTATGCTTTTGGCAATTTCGATAACTGAGTTGTCGTAGAAATACAGTCCCGTTACAGCAAATTTGGATTTTGGTTTTTCCGGTTTTTCTTCAATGCTCAGAACGCACTGTTCCCTGTCGAATTCAACTACCCCGTAACGTCTGGGGTCCTTTACGGCATAGGCGAAGACGGTTCCGCCTTCTTCGAGTTTTGCCGCTCTGCGCAGGAGCTGGGGCAGGTCGTGCCCGTAGTAGATGTTGTCTCCAAGAATAAGGCTGACTGAGTCGTCCCCGATAAAGTCTTCACCTATAATGAAGGCCTGAGCCAGTCCTTCCGGTCTGGGCTGTACCTTGTAGGATATCCTTATTCCCAGATATGAACCGTCACCCAGCAGATCTTCGAAGCGGGGCAGGTCTTCGGGAGTGGATATGATCAGAATATCTTTTATGCCCGCCATCATCAGGGTCGAAAGGGGATAGTAGATCATAGGTTTGTCGTAAACCGGAAGCAGCTGCTTGCTTACCACCCTCGTCAACGGGTACAGTCTGGTGCCGGAACCGCCAGCCAGAATGATGCCTTTCATATTGTTCTCCTTAATATTATGTGCCGGAAACTGTTCCGGCTAATTTATCAATAAAATCTTGAAGTGTCTGCTTTAATATAATTTAATGACTTTTTCCATTCAGGAATCAAAACCAAGGAGTGCTGTCACTATGCGTGGTCCCATGTTTTCTCTGCCCACAGTCGTATTTCTGGGCATTATATTTTTTGTCCTCATATTCTTTTTGTTTATATTTGTACAGGTTGGACTTGTCACGGTTGCCTTTTCCAAGCTGGGGCTGACTCCGGGGCAGGGATTCCTGCTGCTTATCGCCACACTTCTCGGTAGCGGGTTGAATATTCCTGTTTTCAGATCGGAACGGCTTGTCCCTGATGTCAATGTCCGCAGGGTGCGCATGTTCAATCCCCGATTCGGTGGATTCGAGTCTGCCCACAGCAGGGCGCTGACTAATCAGGTGGTGGCGGTCAACCTTGGCGGATGTGTTATACCCGTGCTGCTCTCCCTTTCTCTGCTTGCCCGTAACGGTTTCAGCTTTCCAGTTCTGATCTGCATTGCTGTTGTCAGTGCGGCGGCTTATGCCCTTGCCCGGCCCATTCCGGGGGTTGGAATCGGTATCCCGATCCTTATTCCGCCGCTGATCACCGCCTTTGCGGCCCTGATTTTCGTGCCCGGTGAGATGGCTCCCATTGCAGCCTATGTTTCCGGAAGTCTCGGGACGCTCATAGGGGCTGATCTCCTGCATCTGGCCACTCCGGCCACCAGACGTGTTCTGGATGCCCCGGTTGTGTCCATCGGCGGAGCGGGTACTTTTGACGGTATTTTCATTACCGGTATACTGGCTGTCCTTTTATCATGATGATTTTCAAGGAGTTGGATGATGTTGAAATGTGATTTCTCAGAAGTCGGAGATATGCGCCCCGGCAGCAGGATAGTTCTCGGCTGTGCGGATTCCCTTCCCGCCGGAACAGCATGCGCCCCGGTTGAGGGGAATATCAGATCACTGCGGGCCGGATTTGAACTTTTGAACGGGGATAATCCCCTGTTGCGTGTCGTCTCGGGGTTCTGGGCGGATAATATGCCCGGAGCCAGACTGGTCATCGCTGAAGTTACAGGAATGCTCCCTGCTGGCGAAACTGAATTGAAAATTTCGAAATCAGGTTACTCTCTTGCCTATGTGACGCTCAGCGATAAAGGTGCGGCCGGACAGAGGGAAGACGGGGCCGGGCCGTTGATCGCCGAAATGATAAAAAATGCACTTCCGGTTTCTGCCGTTCAGGGTTATCTGATCCCGGACGAAGCTGACGACCTCAAATCCCTGATCATGCATCTTGCCCATGTGAGCGGTTTTGACCTGATCCTGACCACAGGCGGGACCGGGGTGGGGCCGAGGGATGTATCGCCGGAAGCTACTCTCGGGATAATCGAGAAGCGTCTTCCCGGTTTTGAGAGGGCAATTACCGCGACCGGGCTTTCCAAGACTCCGCATGCCATGATTTCCAGAGCAGTTGCCGGAACGCTGGGGCAGAGCGTGGTTATCAATTTTCCGGGAAGCCCCAAAGCGGTGCGTGAAAGTCTGGAGGCTGTAATCCCCGCACTAAAGCATACAGTGGACAAGCTTCAGGGAGATAAGGCGGACTGCGCGCAGTTAAATGGCTGAAAGCCGGGCTCAAAACAGTTTGAACAATAGCGTTTAAAACAAAATTGATACTTGATTAACTGCTTCGGAACATCTATAGAAGTGGTAATTTTGTTAATTTATCTGAAAATAATAACTCACGCTGTTTTAGGATGTGTAGAATGAAACGCAATATTTCCCTTTTATTTGTTCTGATTCTGATGCTGGCATCTGTCTCCTTTGCCCATGCTCAGCAGGCTGCCCCCGAGGGAGAGGACAATGCAAAGGCTCCGGTATCATTAGAAAATGCTACAGTACAGGTTCCTCAGGCTGTAACCAAGAAAGAGCAGGAGGCGAGGAGAACCCTGACTCTGGAAGAATGTGTAAAGATCGGTCTTGAGCAGAATCCGACCATTGTTGCCGCCCGCAAGAACCTTTTTGCGGCAGAAAGTGCAGTAAAGTCCCAGCGCGGACAGTTCGGAGGACCTTTCACTGCAACCTACGGCTACACTCATAACGGTGATCAGCCCCGGGCCAGTGGTGTTCCTTCCGACTACAAGGACAAATGGGCATTCACTTTCAATATCAACCAGCCGGTGTTCAGAGGTTTCGAACTTCTTTCAAAGTACCAGAAGACAAAACTTCAGAGAAAGTCCAGCGAAGCAAGTCTCAGAAATGCTGAACTCGCGCTGATCAGCCAGATCCAGACCGCTTTCCTGACCCTGCTGCAGGGCCGTATGGATGTTAAGAGTAAGGAAGATTCAGTTGCCCGTCTTAAATCCCAGCTTCAGGTGATTGAGGCGTTTTATCAGGTCGGTCTCCGTCCCCGTGTTGACGTGCTTCAGGCTGAAGTTGAGCTGGCCACTGCAGAGCAGAATCTGCTTATCGCCAAGAACGATGTTGATTCAAGAGCGGCAAGGCTGAATACCCTGCTCAATCTTCCCATCGAAGAAAATATCAACTACACAGGTGAGCTTACTTATCTGCCTTTTTCCATGACACTTGAACAGTGCATCGCTCTTGCGGACAAATATCGTCCGGATCTCGAAATCGCCAAGAAATCAGTTGAGATTGCTGAAGAAGACGTAACCATTTCCGAAAGTGATTACTATCCTGATGTCAGTGCTGATTTTGATTACAGCAGATCCGGCGGCGATCCTTCTGTAAGTAAAAATAAATACAACTACCAGAACGAGCCTGACACCTGGAGTGTCGGAGCCAGTGCCAGCTGGGAATTGTTCAGCTGGGGACAGACATACTATGATGTGAAAAGAGCCGAGGATAACGTAGAAAAGATCAAAGCCGAGTATGATAATACCAAGCTTGAGGCTTCCTACGAAATCAAGGATCAGCTCCTCAGCCTCAAAGCAGCGGCGGACCGTATCGGTGTTGGACGCAAGTCCGTTGAAGCAGGTCGCGAAGGTTACCGCATGGCCATGGCCCGTTATCAGGCTCAGGTCAGCACTAACAACGAAGTTCTTAATGCCCAGTCCCGACTCAGTGACAGTGAAGCTCAGCTCATTCAGGCTCTGTCGGACTATCAGGTCGCCCTTGCAAAGCTTTATGTGGCAATGGGGCAGAAGAACCCTTCACTCAAGACTAATTAGTTTTTGCGTCCATCAGATTCATAAGCTTTTACAGCCGGGTTTCAATTCAGGAAATCCGGCTGTTTTTTTATGGTGGACAGTGTGTTGAAATACATTTTATGGTTGAAGTTGGAGGAAAAAATGTTTCAGGGAAGAAGTCTATTCAGTAAAAGCAAGAAATCCGGCAGGGCTGAGGGTGAAGAAAGCACCTGTGCTTCCTGCGGTGGTGATCTTTTTATCCGGCGTAGTTGAAGTTCCGTTTATTTGCGCTGCGGGGACTGCGGCAAACGTTATGAAGTGTCGGATTATTCAGATTTTATCGATGATGATTTTGAAGATGAAATGGCCAATGTGCCTATGAACAGGTTTTAATACAGAGTCTGTAAATGCTTAGAAAATCGATTTTATTCACAATTTTAATTTTGACGTGCTTTGCGGCTGCGGCTGTCGCCGACGGACATAAAGGCTGGACTCCACTCAAGGACAGACTTGTGGCTGACGGTTTCAAACAGGAATATGTGAACACTGTTTTCGCTGTTGGATCAGTCAAATATGATTCCGGAATGATGGCCAGAAAAATGCGTTCCCTGCTCAAGCTCAGGTTTGAGCCACCGGCAAAAAAGGCCAAAAGGGAAATGACCTTCGACAAGAGATATGTCGGTGCGGTCATGCTGGCCGGGGGCTATTCCTATCTGCGCGAGCACTATGATTACCTTACCGAGATAGACAAGAAATACGGAGTAGCACCTTCGGTTATTGTGGCCTTGCTGCTTGTTGAAACGAAGCTTGGTTATACTCTGGGCAACAATCCTGCGTTCAATAATCTGGCAAACATGGCCGCCAGTTCAGACCCCGATCTTTTTTTTGATGAACTCGGGTATGATAAGCTTGAAAAGAAGGATATGGAGTGGCTTAGAAAAAGAACCAGACAGAAAGCGGACTGGGCCTACCGCGAGCTGGCGGCCCTGCTGAAGTTCTCTTCCGAGAATTCTTTTGATCCCACGGAAATCCCCGGTTCGCCTTACGGTGCTTTCGGAATCTGCCAGTTCATGCCGACCACTGCTGTGAGCTATGCCGTGGACGGAGACGGGGACGGCAAGATAGATCTTTTCAGCCGTGAAGACGCTCTTGCCAGCATGGCCAATTATCTGAAGAGGCACGGGTGGAAAAATTCACTCAGCAAGGAAAAGAAGCTGAAAGTCATTTACCGTTACAACCATTCCAAAGTCTATGCCCGTACAATCTACGAAGTTGCTGATAATCTTGAGGGTATCCGGTCTGTTTTCGGTCCCAGTGATTAGTCTTGCTGCTGCCGGGGGGAATAATGAGTAAGCTGGTTCTGTTTTTCTATCGCCTGGCTTTCTGGCTGCACAGGAAAGGAGTCCCCATCCTGCCCGGGCTTATCAACAAGCTTTTCGTGCGGATAATCTTCAGCTGCCAGATCGGTCTGGGAGCGGTTATAGGCAGGGGAGTCGACCTCGGTTACGGAGGACTGGGTGTTGTGATCCACCACCGGGCCGTGATCGGGAACAACGTGAATATCGGAAGCTGTGTCACCATAGGCGGCCGCTCCGGTATACAGGAAGTTCCGGTAATCGGTGACGGGACTCTGGTCGGCAGCGGCGCTAAAATCTTAGGTCCGGTAAAAGTGGGCCGTAATTGTAAGATCGGGGCCAACGCCGTGGTTCTCAAAGACGTTCCCGACAATCATCTGGCTGTGGGTGTTCCCGCAGAAATCCGTCCCTTATAATCTAATCCAGCACGCCCTGATAAAGGGTCATGGTCCTTTTCAGGAAGTCTTCGCCGGAAAGCTGGGACATTGTTCTGGCGTGTTCTTCCAGAAGTTTTTCCCTGAATTCAGGTTTATTAATCGCTTCGGTCAGCTTGAGGGACAGGGAGGTCACATCTTCCGCCGGGACCAGTGCTTCAGGGGGAAGCAGGTCGGGCATGACCCCTACTGAGGTGGAAATAAGCGGCCTTTCACAGGCCATAATTTCAAGGGCGGCTCTGGCAATTGTTTCCGACCATAATGAAGCTATCACTCCCAGATCAATGGCGGAGATACAGGCCACAACATCGGAGCATTTTCCGCTTATAACGGTGATGTCATCCATCTTGTTGTCGGAAATCCATTTATCAACTTCGTGCCTGCTGGTGGCGGTGGGGAAGCCGATCAGGAAAAGTTTTATTTTTTTGTCCCCGATATTGAGGCGGGTTTTGGACAATGCCTCGATAAGTTCTTTCTGACCTTTAACCCGGTCGAATCTTCCGAGCATTCCGACTACGAAATCATCCTCGGCGAAACCGTATTTCGCCCTGATTTTCTTTCTGCCTTCAGGGTCAAATTTAAATTGGTCGGTATCCACCCCGCCGTGAATCAGCCATAGACGGTTTTCGGCAAGCTCCATTTTATTCAGAAAATGCTCGGCCATGCGCTTGTTTGTTACAACAACACCGTCGGCGATTGTGGAATGCAGGTGGCGGTTGAAAAAATCGCTGCGTGGAAGACGTTGGTCTCCCCTTGTTCTGATGAGTTTGTAGCCCATGCGTATTTTGCGTAGAATCCCCCACCAGAAAAAAGCTTCACCGCGATGGCAGTTCACGATATGAGGCCTGTGTTCACGCACCAGTGACAGAACCCTTGAGCAGGCATTGAAAAGTTTTATGGGCCGGGTGGAGTTGAGCTCGATAGTCTCGACTTTGAGACCCATTTCAAGGGCCTTCGCTTCGGTTTCCGTATCGGGTACGGTGATGACCAGCACTTCATGCCCCGCATCCTGCAGCAGTTTACTGAGATAAAGGGCATACCACGAAGTGGCGTTGAACCAGCGGACATTGATAACTTGAAAAATACGCATGGAAGTAAATGACAATCCGTTTACTAAAGAGTCAAGAAAAAAGGACCGATAAGCGGCAGAGAATTCGAATTGAACATAACCTGCCGCCACCTGTAAAGATTCTTTTTGCGGTGATTTGCAAAACACAGTCAATCTAATTGTTGTTCCGGGAAAGGTGTATGATTAATAAAAATATGAGTGGCGGGCCTGAAGTCTCGGTCATAATCCCTACCTATAACAGGTGCGAACTGGTTGTAAGGGCGGTAAACTCGGTCCTTGCGCAGACTTTTTCCGATTTCGAGTGCATTGTCGTGGATGATGGTTCCACTGATGATACTTCGGCCCGCCTGCGTGAAATTGATGATTCCCGCCTGAAGATTATTGAAAGGGAAAACGCGGGTGTCTCCGCGGCCCGCAATCTCGCTGTAGAACATTCTTCCGGAAAGTTTCTGGCACTGCTGGACTCGGATGACGAGTGGGTTGAAGACAAGCTGGAAAAACAGCTGGCCTTTATGAAGAAGGAGGACCTGCAGATCAGTCAGACTGATGAAATCTGGATTCGCAAGGGTAAACGGGTCAACCAGTGCAAAAAGCATGAGAAGCCTGAAGGATTTTTCTTTAAACGCTCTCTGGAAATGTGCATGGTCAGCCCTTCCTGTGTAATCTTTACCAGAAGTTTCTGGAATGATGTGGGAACATTTGATGAACTCATGCCCGCGTGCGAGGATTATGATCTCTGGCTCCGGGCGGGGCTGAAGTATCCGGTCGGGCTTTTGAGGGAGCGGCTGACCATAAAGCATGGCGGAAGGCCGGACCAGCTTTCCAACAGTGTTGGCTGCCTGGATCTCTACAGGATGTATTCCATGGTAAAACTGTTGGTGCGGGAAAAGCCGGATGCGGAAAAACGTGATATGATACTTAAGGAACTGCGTAAAAAATCCGGCTTCTATATTGGCGGATGCCGCAAAAGGGGCCGCGATGCCGAAGCGGACAGGGTTATGCTGCTGGTGGAAAAACTGGAGCAGGGGACTCTGGCAGACCCTGCCGAATTTATTGGAAATTAAAAAAGGTCCGGGCTATACTTATCATGTATTTATTCCCGGACCCGGTTTATGATCAGGCGAAGATTTCTTTTTTGGAGAAGGCTTCAGCTTTTACACGGTCCAGCAGGCTGGAAAGGCATGCTTTTACATTTTCGCGGATATCCCCGGCAACGATGAGGAAAAGAACATCATCCCCGGGGTTGAATGTGCCTTCGTTGGCATGAACAACGATTTTATAAATGCCATCCATGTTTTCGTGTTCGATGCGCAGTTCTTCGATCTTTTCATGGTCGGCTTTGATTTCAATACCGGAGACTTCGTCGCGTGTGCCGCGGGACCAGCCTCGGACGACTCCGTTGTGAATGAGGATCATGCCTACATTGGCAGCGAATTCGGGGTCCTGTTTGAGCTCAGCAATCTTTTTCGAAATGTCCATAATACCTCCGCAAGTAAGGAGTTTTTATTTTGTATCAGATTTCCACCTTATTTGAAAATTTCCCGATTGTCAGCCATTCCCGAATGGTTAATCGCGGATTCGGTTTATGGCTTGTCTGGGGAGAGTCATTAGAGGATTCCATTGTCCGCAGCCTGAGCGATTTCGGCGGTATGCTCATGAGCGAAGGACAGAACCAGGCCTACTGGTTCTTTTTCAGCGATGATGTTTTCAGGGTGTCGGCAAGGCTTGAGGTCTGGGCCCGTCTCAATCCCATGCCCGTCTTCATGCAGATCATGCCTGCAACCCTTCTCGTGGATTACGGCCTCGACCTTTCGCTTAAAGTGGATAACGAGTTTACCTCGCAGGAAGTGGTGCTGCCCAAGGAATTTGAAGTAATTGTGCACCCCAAGCTTGAGGACGCGGTAAAACGGATTTCCGGGCTGGAGCTTGAAGAGGTCAGAACTCCCACCGGTATTTCAAAGTCAGGATGGAAGGCCCTGATCGCCGATCAGAGTCTGGGCTATGATTCGCAGCAGAGCTGGTATTTCATAATGATTCCTGTCGGCAACCCGTCCGATAAGGAATTCATTAAAGGATGGCGTTCCTTTTTTTCAGATATCCAGACCCTTATGCAGAAGCTGGGCATCCAGTACATTACTTCCGATGTCAAAGTTATTCTGCCCATAGGTTCATTGTCACTGCTGCGCACATTTCTCAGGGAGCTTCTTTCGGTAATCACCCGGTCACGCAATAATGAAGAGGGGACCCATTACTGGCCGACCGTGATGGCTCTTGTTCCGCAGATGAATATGAATTTTAACGATGAAATTCTGCGCAAGGTCAATCTGGACTGGGATAAACTGACCCCGGACTGTCCCCATCTGCGTTACCGCGACGCATATCTTCTGGGAAAGGATTTCGCCATCAACGAGGTCCGTTTCGGCAGCGATCAGGAAACTCTTGAGGGATGGTGTCATGTCAGTCTCAAGCACGGGGTGGAAGGCCTCAGCGCCGGAGCGATGGACGTCACTATTTCCCGCAGAGTCTCCATAGGTGAGATGGATGACTGCTTTTATTGCGGAATGAAAAACCACGCCCCCGCCGACTGCCCCAGTAAGAAACTCAAAGGGCTTGATCCCGGAGCATGGAAAAAGCTTGCGGCAATTGACAGTGATAAATTCAATGAAGGGTTTCAGAATATTGATCTTTCCATGCAGGGCAAGGATAATGTTCTGGAAGAGTTTTCCAAGATTCTCACTTCCGGCGACAGTTATGAAGGGATAATCACCCGCGCTCTTTTTTCCATCAATGCCATTTCGCAGTTGAGAACCCTTTACATGGTCTGGCGGAGCAGGGGAAAGGAGTGGCCCCGGGGAATCATGGAGCAGGGCCCTGAAGAGGGAGAGTTGATCTGGTCCGCTTTTGATTCACTTGTCGGCGGTTCGTTCAGTGATGCGGAACTCCTTACCAAAAATGCCATGATCCGGTTCAGCCGCAGTTACCAGCCACGGGCTTTGATCGGCTTTATCGAGCTTGAAAACGGGGACGGCGAGCAGGCTTATTTTTACTGGCAGGAGGCCGAAAGATTGAGCTTCTCCCCTTTGCAGCAGGGATATTTCATATATCTGCAGGGGCGGATGCAGGAGGTCAGCGGTGACGTCAGCGAGGCCAGCAACACTTTCAGGCGCGCTTCAAGGGTATGTCCCGACTGGCTGGACCCTTTGTACCGGCGGGCGGTCTGCATGGTCAAAATGGGATTTGCCGAGCAGGCTATTCCCTATTTTGAAGATATTATCGAGCGTGACCCGAATTATTTCAACCGCATAGCCATTGATCCCGAGCTTGACCGGGGGCGGCTCACCGTATTGCAGGCTATGGGGCAGCTCTGGGAAACGGCTGAAGCCGATGCAAAGGAAGTCGCGGCGGGGATGGATACTCTTGCCGCCGATATTGCCCAGTGGTTCGAAGAAGGGCACGACTTCGCCGATGAAGCGGGCAGGTTCATGGAGCGGATGAGAAAGCTGGCCAAGATCAAAAACTATGTGGCTTTCAAGCACCTGACTTCCGGAGTGGCCCGGCTTACGCAGGAGATCGAGAAGCGGGTTGAATACGAAATAAAGGTCATCAACAAGAAGCTAGAAATCTACCGCGAGGAACTGCTTGATATCCAGCGGGAGGCTTCATGGTTTCCCTTTCCCAAACTTCTTACCGAGTTCAACAGTGATTTCAACTACTGCGCCGATAAAATCTACTGGATTAAAACCCAGAACCTCAATCAGGCGGAGACTTTCCGTAAAACCCAGCAGTACCTGAATCAGATGGATGAACGACTGAAGAAGCTTAGACATAAGCTTGTTACTCTAAGAGTTATTCGGGATTCCACACTTTTCATAATGCTTCTGGGGCGGAGTTTTATATGGCTTGAGGTTATCTTTCTTGGATTGGCGTTACTTTGCATTCCCGCCCTGATTTACTATTCGAATAATTTCCCGTCCAATTTCGTGGTTGATATGATCATCCGCCAGAAGTGGGAATTTCAGCAGGGAATGATTTTGATCCTGAGTATTCTGGCGCTGGCCATATCCGCTTTCAGGGCCGCTGTGGTATTTGAGAAAAAGAAACGGGAATTGTTTTTACTCAATGATGAAAAAGATGAGGAAGACAAAGGTAAGAAATAAAATTTCAGCCAAGATCACTGCGCCTCGCATCTGATACTTTCTCAGCAGTCTGATGATTTTGTCACCAAACTCGCCTCTGAATTATATTCAGGGTCTTTTTTGTCTATAATCCGGACTGTTGGAGAGGTTGGCACACATGATGCTTTAACTCTGGTGGAATCATATATTTTTGACAGAGGGAAAGCTATGTCCAATGTGAATAATGATATCGCATCAGTTGTGCAGATGCTTGGCAAAAACGCTTCCGGCGTTGCCGGGAAAGGTGCGTCCACTCCCAATCTTGCGGCCTTGAAAGGGCAGCAGGGGGCATTCAATCTGGATATGATGATGACCGAAAAACTTCTGGCCGACCCGGCGAAAGATGATGGTTATTCGTCAGCGGATATGGATATGGGTGTGATGAACAACATGCTTATGCTTGAAGCATTGACCGCCTTAAATTCAATTAAAGGATTGAATGGATCCGGCGGGTTGAATCGTTCTCAGATAGCTCCCTACCAGCAGAACGGTATACCGGGCGGTGCTCCTGTCAAAAAAACGACAAATCCGGAGGTTACCGGAAGTCTGTCCGCAAAATTTGAGTCCGGGACTAAAGGCGTGGCCGCGATAGGCTACGACCGGGTAGGCGGAACTTCCTACGGTAAGTATCAGATCGCATCCAATACCGGGACTATGGACCGTTTTGTGGAATTTCTGAAAGACAAGGCCCCGGAAGTGGCGGACCGTCTGCTTGATGCAGGGCCTGCAAACACGGGATCGAAGTCAGGTAAAATGCCGGAAGTGTGGAAACAGCTCGCTTCAGAGGACCCCGCAGGGTTTGAAAAGCTCCAGCATGATTTTATTCAGAGCAGCCATTACGATCCGGCGGCCAGAATGATCTATGAAATGACAGGCGTTGACATGAACGCTCTGCCGGGTCCGGTGCGTGAAGTGCTCTGGTCCACATCGGTTCAGCATGGTCCTACCGGAGCGTCACGGCTTATTGCCAAGGCCATTGATAAACTGGCGGCTAATGCCGAAGACAAGGGGTTTCCCAAAGATCTCGTGAAAGAGATCTACGGTGAACGGTCAGGACAATTCTCTTCCTCAACCAATGCGGTTCAGAAGAGTGTTGCCAACCGCCTGCTGCGTGAACAGGACATGGTCCTCACCATGCTGGGCGAAGGAATTTCAAGAACCGCCTAAAGCAGTATGGCCGCCGCGCAAAATGAAATGATCAGAAAAATATCAAGGTGTGGGTAATATGAAGACCGATCTCAGGAATGTCGCTTTCATCATACCCTGCCGTGTGGATTCCCTTGAACGGGTCAGCAATCTCAAGCTGGTCACAACACTGCTGCTGAGCTGGTTTGATACCAGAATAATGATCATGGAGGAGGGGCCGAAGAGAGTCCTCCCAGAATTTTTCAACGATATGCCGGATGGTCCTGAACTGTATTTCAGGGAAGACCACTCCGGTTTTTTTCATAGAAGCTCTTGTGTGAACG
This sequence comes from Maridesulfovibrio salinus, assembly GCF_055394525.1. Lineage (NCBI taxonomy): Bacteria > Pseudomonadati > Thermodesulfobacteriota > Desulfovibrionia > Desulfovibrionales > Desulfovibrionaceae > Maridesulfovibrio > Maridesulfovibrio salinus. Next base: position 3,592,694 of record NZ_AP042461.1, on the reverse strand, counting down.
AACTGGTCCGCATGGCTGGAGAGCCTGTTATCGCCAATTGCGATGTCGATGTTCTGGTTGCTCCGGGCAGTTACGTCCGGGCATGCGGGATGCTTCTTAAAGGGCGGATGGATGTGGTGCGTCCTTTTGACGGGCGCTGTCTGAATGTCCCGCAGAGTCTGGCCGCCAGAGTCCTGTCCGAGCGGGCGGTGGGCTTTCTGGATGATTCAAACTGCACTCTTCTTTATGCCGACACTCCGGGCGGGCTGGTGATGATCAGGCGTGAGGCTTATCTTGCTGCCGGAATGGATAATGAGAATTTCATTTCATACGGATATGAAGATGATGAGCGGCTGGTCCGTATGTCCGGTCTGGGTTACAGGCTGGGGAAGCTTGAAGGCCCCCTGTTTCATCTTGACCATCCACGGGGGGTGAACAGCCATGAAGGACTTAATCCCCACAACAGCTCAAACCGGGAAGAGCTGGAAAAGGTAAGGGCCATGAACCGGGAAGAGCTTGAAGCCTACATTGATTCATGGCCCTGGAAAGTTGTCTGATTGTTTATTTCCTGGCCAGTTTTTCTTCCAGTGAACCGTCCACATTGACGTGGACAGTTTTCAGGACGCTGTCGACGGTAACCTGTCCGTGAGCCCAGCCTTTCACCTTGCGCACATCCTTGACCAGGGCGCACATGACGTCCGCTTTGGAGTCATTTGCCCGGTAGCTTTTCAGGGCCGCGAGGGTGGCTGCTTCCTCGAAGGTGCTTTCCGGAACTTCCTGCCCGGGATGGTCCCGCTTGAGAACCACATGGGAGCCGGGACCGCCTTGAACGTGAAACCAGTAATCGAACACTGACGAGACTTTACTCAGTATCTCGTGGTTGGCTTTGCTGTTCTTGCCCCGGATCATCAGAAATCCGTCAGAAGAAACAAACAGGGCGGCTGCTATATTCTTGTACTTCTTGGGTATTTCAACAGACTTTTTCTTGCGGCAGCCTTCGGAAGAAGGCATCAGGTTGGATTGCAGAAATGCTTCATGTTCTGTTTCCACTTCTTTCTTTCTGCGCTCCATGTGCTTGAATCCGCGGTCAGCCTTGGCTGCGAATCTGAATATCTTCTCCATGTTTTCCGAAGGGGTGAGGGAAGGATCAAGTTTCACCTCCATTTCACCGTGTTCCGGGTGGGTGACGGATATGCTGTCCAGTTCACGCAGGTCTTTAATCCGGTACATTTCCGCCTGCAGTGCTTCCGCTTCGATCTTGCGGGCCTTCAGGGCGTGAAGCCTTTCTTCCTCCTGCTCGATTCGTTTTAGAATCCTCTTGAATTTCCTTTTGCCTGATTTCAGGGTGCTCAGCTGCTCAGCGTTCTCCATCTTTTCCATGACCGGAAAAAGAACCCTTTCCCCGTAAACCGAGGAGGCTTCAATTGCTGAGTGGAACACTTCGGCATTACCTCCCGAAGCCCACACTCTTGGCGGACTGGGAACGTCATTCTTTACGGTTTGCAGGTAGAAACTGTCAGCAATTCCGCTTTCAAGATTCAAAAGCAGGGTCTGCCCCTCATCTCGGGGCATTCTTTCAAGCACCTTGCGAAGGGGCGGGGAGATCTGAGGGTAATCACGCCAGATATCAGGATCGGACTGAATTTCTTCAAGCGAAGGCCATTCAACGTCCGGACCGAAATCTTCGGGAAGGTCATGAACAAGGGAGACCCCTTTTTTCATATCAAGCAGCAGATAACGGTATTTGTCCGGCTGTCTGAAAGGGGAGAGGGTAAAAGCCAGTCTGAGGTTCATCCAGTCGTGATGAGCCTCGAATATCCTGCGTCCCGCCAGACGTTTGCGGAGCCACATAACCTGTGACGGCGGAGCGGGGGGATTGGCGGGTTTTACCCTTGAAAGAAAGAGCAGGCCCACCGATTTGGCGGGCCTGAACAGAAGATATTCCTTTCCGCCTTTTGACTGGAGTGCAAAAGTCCAGACTCCCTCAGCCGGCGAAAAAATTTTCTCTACCCTGCGTCCATTGAGGTTCTCCTCAAGTTCAAGACACAGGGCACGAAAGAAGTGTGCGTCCATTTATACGAATCCGGGTTAGTCGCCGCGGTTCTTTTCGTCCTCTTCCTGCTTGCTCTTACAGGCAATGCACAGTGTGGTCACCGGGCGGGCCTTGAGCCTTGCAACAGAGATGTCATCACCACAGGCGTGGCATATACCGAAGTCACCGTCTTCAATGCGCTGGATAGCCTGCTGGATCTTCTTGATCAGCTTGCGCTCACGGTCCCGCAGGCGCAGGGTGAAGGCGCGATCTGATTCAGCAGTTGCACGGTCGGCGGGATCGGCATAGTTTTCGCCGGATTCAGTCATGTCTTCAATAGTTTCCTTGCCCTTCTGCAGGATGTCATCAAGCATCTTGTTCAGGGTTTCACGGAAAAATGCGAGTTCCTTTTGATCCATATCATTAACCTCTCTTTACGCATCGTGAGGTGGGGGTTACGAAATTACCAGAACTACATATCGTCATCAATTTTTAAGATGAATGGTATTAGCCTAAACCGGGGCAGAAAGTAAAGGCCATGATAAAAAAAAACAAAAATATAAAAAAATAAAACGGTTGACAAACATTTTAAGTTTTCCTAATCACTCTCCTCGAACGGTTCAAAGAACCGGATCTTTGAAAAAAAGTTCAGTTTTTGAGTTGATTAGCAAGGGTGATGTGTGTAAAGTTACTCCTTTGTTAAGAATTTCACCAACTGGCGAAAAGATCAGAAAAAATAAAAATAAGTGTTGACAGTTTGATAGCGTAACGGTAAAAACTGCTTCGCTTTTTGTGAGCGGGAATAACTCAGTGGTAGAGTACAACCTTGCCAAGGTTGGAGTCGCGAGTTCAAATCTCGTTTCCCGCTCCAGATATTTCAGGCGACATAGCCAAGTGGTAAGGCAGAGGTCTGCAAAACCTCCATTCTCCGGTTCAAATCCGGATGTCGCCTCCAAGAGCGGGAATAACTCAGTGGTAGAGTACAACCTTGCCAAGGTTGGAGTCGCGAGTTCAAATCTCGTTTCCCGCTCCATTTAAATTTCCGGCAGCCTCAAGGCGGCCTTCCTTCACCACCACACGAAGGTAAACCCCAAGGGCGGGAATAACTCAGTGGTAGAGTACAACCTTGCCAAGGTTGGAGTCGCGAGTTCAAATCTCGTTTCCCGCTCCACCGGAATTTCACATAAGGGTCGATCAGAAATGATCGGCCCTTATTGTTTATGGTTAAAATAAAATATTAATCATTGTTCGTGGGCCGGGCAAGCCTTTGCCGGGTGATCAGAGTTGGGTCTACACCAAAGAAAGGGGCGCAAGCCCGAATGATCAAATTTCCAACCGTTGATTCTCTTTTCGACTACCCACACAAAACGCGCACACGCAGCCGATAGTTTTCAAAATTTCTAAACCCGTATGCCCGCCTCTGGATAAGTTTCATCTTTCGATGAAATCCTTCAGTTGTTCCGTTGTTTTTACTGTAGCGAAACATCCGGGCCACCTCCTCTTTCCAGTTGCTCAAAGTTTTACCCAACGTCCGAAGTGGAGCAAAAGGACTTTGCTGAAGTTGCTTTATTTTATCAAGCAATTCGAAAATGTATTTTTTACAGCTACGACCATTTTGCGCCCTGATCCGCAGAAGATCGTTTAGTTCATGGCAGAAATGGTAAAGGCTTTCTATTGCCGGTTGAGCCTTAAAATATTGAGACAAAAGATCTTTCCTTTTATCGGACAAACGGTCCTGCCGACACAGCATGGCCCGCATAATTCCACCACGCCCATAAGAAATATTTTCTTCATCAATCAGCTTGCAGGTCTTGGTAAAATGATGATTTACCAACCGGATTACGTGAAAGCGATCCGAAACAATCCGCGCATTCGGAAACCAGTTTTTAACCATATGCCGATAAGCAGAATTCATATCGATGCAAACTACTTTTACCTTACTACGTCCTTTAAGAGTCCTGAGAAAAGGGAGTAATTCAGCTGCACTGCGACCTCTGGCTATGTCAAAAATTTTGTTATTTGTAAGATCGCAAAACGTGGTTGAAAAACCGACTTTGCGAGTGAAGCGGTGCTCGTCAATTCCGAGATAACTCGGGCATTTCCAGTTGCTGCGCTGTCGAGCTTTCAGATCAATGACTTGATGGTAAAATCGCTCCACACTTGAAACGCCGATCCCGTTTTCGTTGGCGATGGTCTTGTTACACGAACCGTTGTTGTACTGCCGAAAAACTTCTCGTTTCAGGACTTCAGTTGATCGACTCCATTTTTTTACACCTTCCATACGGGTGTTGAAATATCGACCGCAATCCTTACAGTGATGCTTATGACATTTCACCCGAAGAATCGATGCTCGTCCATTGTGCGGGATGCTCTTGATGAACCGCGTAAACGTATCCTTGATGCGAAAAGAAGAACTTCGACATCGTGGACAAACGGGTTTGCCTGTCCACTCCACTTCAAGAATTATCGGAAAATATGACACTACATTTTTGATTGCAAAATCGGAAAGACCGATTAAAATCCGATCCATAAATTGACCTCTTTTCTTTGGTAGGAAATTTGATCAATTTATAGGGCATATCGAGTCGGTTCGGTATGCCTTTCTTTTATCGGATTATTCTATCGCCCCTGTCTTTGAGGTAGAGCCTCAGAGTTTCGGTCCGGGGGTGGCGTGTATTTTTTTGTGGTTAATATTAATATAATTTGTCATTTTAGTTGACAGTATCGTTACATAGCGATAAACACAGCTTCTCTCGTGAGCGGGAATAACTCAGTGGTAGAGTACAACCTTGCCAAGGTTGGAGTCGCGAGTTCAAATCTCGTTTCCCGCTCCAGAAAAGGCGACATAGCCAAGTGGTAAGGCAGAGGTCTGCAAAACCTCCATTCTCCGGTTCAAATCCGGATGTCGCCTCCATGAGCGGGAATAACTCAGTGGTAGAGTACAACCTTGCCAAGGTTGGAGTCGCGAGTTCAAATCTCGTTTCCCGCTCCACATGAATTTCATAAAGGGCCGATCAGAAAATGATCGGCCCTTTTTTGTGTTATTTCCATTAATTCAAGTGGTAATGGTGATTATGAAGGTGTGTTTCCGCTTTTTCAGAGCGGAAAAACGGCGGTCAATCCTTGTTAAATATGTGTCGAGAGTTGACCCTTTGTGCTGAAATGATTACTCCTCATCGTCGTGGATAGTTTTGTTTCATACCTCGCAGGTGTGAAAATTCACGTCTTATATTAATGTTACGAATCAGTTAAGGAGGCATTCCTTGAAAAATATAGCACTTAAGGCCGATGCTACATTCGATGAGCTTCTGGCTGCGGCCCGTAATAAGTTCGGAGCCATAAAATTCGAACCTGTAAAGGTAGGCGATCAGGAACTTGAACTGGCCCAGATCGCGGACATGCAGGCATATCTGGACCGTCTGGTTGATAAGGCCCGTGGCGGAAAGAAGATTGAACTTCCCCTTTGGGCCAAGATATGGCCTTCATGTCTTGTGCTTGGTTTTTACATGCTCAGGTTCAAGGCTCCCGAAAATGCCAGAGTCCTTGATGTCGGTACTGACGGGGGGCTTTGCGGAATGCTCGCCGCAAAGAGGGGGCTTGATGTTGTTCTTGCGGAGACTGACGATGACGCGCTTCTTTTTGCCCGTCTGAATGCGGCCCGGAACAACCTTGACGATAAGGTTTCTGTGCAGAAGCTCGACTTCGCCGAGACAGAGATGGGACAGAAGTTTGATTTTATCGTCGGCTGTGAAATCCTTCATCGTGATGAAGTTGCCGAATCCTTTCCCGGATTCATTGAAAAGCACCTCGCGGACGGCAAGGAGTCCGAAGTGCTGCTCGCCATGGATAAAAAACGCGGCGGAAGAAAATTTTTCGACAGCATCAAGGATAGCTACAGGCTCATGAAGCAGGAAGTGCCTTTTGCTGCTGAAGGCGGAAAGAGCATTGTCTCTCTGGTCAGAATGGGGGTGAAGTAATGATTGAACTCAAATCGTGCCCCAAAGTATATTCCAAAGATCAGGATAAAGCGGTCACTCCCGAGGAGACCGTCGCCCGGGTGAAAGAGCTGCTTGAAGCAAAATGCAGCGGCGTACTCAAGTGCACCAGAAAGGTCGATACCGGACGTCTGGGCATTCCTGTTTTCATCAGTGAGTGTGGCGATGTGGCCCGGGATGTCATGCCTACCCGCAAACAGATGGGTAAGGGCGCTTCCGTGGCGCAGGCTGAGGCTTCCGCGCTTATGGAACTGGTGGAGCGGTTCAGCTTCTTCAGTTTCTGGAACACTCCCGAGAATTTCACCCTTGCCACCTACAGCGAGGCTGAGGAGTTGTGGCCCGGCAAAGTCATCTCGATTGAAAAGATTCTCCAGTCCGTGGATGAAGAGATGGACCCCGGCAAGGCACGGGTTATCCTTGATCTGGTCCGCTGGCATTTTCATCCGGCACTGAATGTCCATACCGGGGAGACCGAGTATGTGCCCCTCGACTGGTTCAAGATCCTTAATGAGTTCAACGGTTCTTCCGCTGGCAACACCCCTGAGGAATCTGTGCTGCAGGGCGGCAGTGAGCTCGTTGAGCGCCATGTCTGTGCAGTTATTGACAGGGAACGGCCCGAAGTGCCGGTGATTGATCCGGCTTCCTGTGACGATGAAGTGCTCGCTGACCTTTGCAGATGTTTTGATGATAACGGCATCAAGTATGTGATTAATGATTTCTCTCTTGGAATGCCTCTGCCCACTGTTGCCGTCACCGCCTGGGACCCTTCAACTTTTCCGGGCATGAGTGAGATTGTCTTTACCGCCGGAACTTCCGCGTCCCCGTGCAAGGCCGCGATCAGGGCTTTCACCGAGGTTGCCCAGCTCGCTGGCGATTTTGAAACCGGTCGTGTCTACGAGGCGTCAGGGCTCCCCAAATTCACCGAGATTGAGCAGACCGGCTGGCTGTCTGCCGGAGAGTGTGTAAAGCTCAAGGGGCTTCCCTCCGTAGAGACTGACGATATCTATGCCGAGTTGAAATCCTTTGCCGCGGGGCTGGAGGAAAAAGGCTACACCCTGTACACCGTGGATACCACTCATCCTGAGCTGGGTGTTCCCGCCAACTATAACTTTGTTCCGGGTTTTCATTTCCGTGAAAGAACCCCTCATGCGAGCCTCGGGCTGTTTGTCGGGCGTATTCTTTCCGAAAAAGCGGCAATCGATCTCGCCGGAGACGGTCTTGACGTGATCTCGGATATCTATGGCGAACCTTACTTTATTCCTTTCTTCGAGGGTATGCTGGCCCTGCGCAGCGGAGACACTTCCCGCGCGGTGGATATGTTCTCCATTGCCACGGAAGTTCAGCCCGCGGATGAGGAAAGGGCGCTTTCCGCTTTTTACACGGCGTACGCCTTGTCTCTTGAGGAAAGATGGCCCGAAACTGTTCCCTATCTGGATAAAGCCATTGAGCTTGATGATGAGGCCAAAGAGTTTTTCAACCTCCGCGGCGTGGCCAGATTCAAGGCCAAAGAGTTCAGCGTGGCCGCCGAAGATTTCAAGGCTGCCCTCGCTCTGGACAGCGGGTCCGCATCAGACCTTGCCAATCTCGGATTATGTCATAAATTCATGGGTGAGGAAGATGATGCCATCGAGTATCTGAGCACAGCACTTGAACTGGACCCGTCTCTGGAGTATGCAAGTGTGCATCTTCAGGAGCTGCTCGATAAGTAATCCCCCTTTTTTTGTGGGTATTGTTCAGAACTTGATTGACAAGAAAGCGGTTTAGATATTATCGCATTATGAGCAAAACGCGTAGAGGTTTTGCCCTTAATAAGTCATGAAGCAGCGGATCGCTGTTTTTGGATATGGCTGGTTCGACACGGTCCGAACCACAAGGTTTAAATATAAATATTCCAAAGGAGTATTACTATGGCTATCGTAGAATATCAGGGCAAGAGCTTTGACGTTGATGAGGACGGCTTCCTTCTGAAATTTGAAGACTGGTCCCCCGAATGGGTTGACTTCGTTAAAGAAAGCGAAGGCATCAAAGAACTCAACGAAGAACACCAGAAAGTTATCGACTTCCTGCAGGACTACTACAAGAAGAACGGTATCGCTCCTATGGTGCGTATCCTCTCCAAAGTAACCGGTTTCAAACTGAAGCACATCTACGAACTGTTCCCCTCCGGACCTGGTAAGGGAGCTTGTAAGATGGCTGGTCTGCCCAAGCCTACCGGCTGCGTATAGCCCAGACAGCTTCTCAGATATTTGGGCGGGATCCTCGCGGTCCCGCCTTTTTTGTTCGCTAGCGGCAGCAGGTGAATGGTGACGGTCCTACTACCGTATTGATGCTGATCGAAATTTTAGGTAGTTGAATTGTCAGCAGGCATTTGTTGTCCCGCTCGTTCCGGCCACTTGACGTGGGTTAAGTGGGCCTGTTAACTTATTGCACCAAAAATTGCGAAACAGGGCAGATAAACCTTGCATAATATTTTAAGCGGGGGTATTGGCCCTGTTCCACGGTTAACAAAGACAGGAGAAAGTCATGAAAAAAGATATCCATCCCAAACTTTATAAGGCTACAGTACGTTGCCACTGCGGTTACGAATCCGAACTCTACTCCACCATCGGTGAAGAGGTGAGCACTGAAATTTGTTCAAACTGCCATCCTTTTTACACTGGTAAGCAGCGTTTTGTTGATACCGCTGGTCGTATCGACCGCTTCAAGAAGAAGTTCGCAAACTTCGACGCCGCATCCAAAGCCAAGGGCAACTAGCTCATATTTTTGCGGTTTCCGCCGCATGAACATGCCTCTGTCGCTATACCTGCGTCAGAGGCATGTTGTTTTTGTTAAATATTTCAATGTCCTGCATCGTTGTCGGGTGGGACTATCTTCAATCCCTCCCGCTGTGAACAATGATAATTATTATCGAGTTCAGTCTTGCCTGTTTTCTTGAAATGATTATCCTACCGAGAATCAGTGCTATTTATTATTTACGGGGCTTAAGCCCTTTCCAAGCGAGGATACGGATTTGAAATCATCTCTGCTCATGTCAGCTGCCAAAACCGTTGGCGGTCAGGCTGTTATCGAAGGCGTAATGATGCGCGCGAAGGACAATCTTGCCATCGCGGTGCGCCGCCCTGACGGTGAAATCACCGTCGAACTCCGTCCCTGGTTCTCAATGACTCCCGAATTCATGAAAAAACCGTTCCTGCGGGGTTTTCCGATATTTATGGAGACAATGGTCAACGGTGTGAAGGCTTTGAACTATTCAGCCACCCAGGCTCTTGATGAAGAAGAGGACGGAGAGCTCACCAGCTTTCATCTCATATTGACCATGGTTATCGCCCTTGGCGCGGCTCTTGGTCTTTTTGTTGTGCTGCCGCATTTTTTCAGTGTGGCCATGAAGTGGTGGGGCGTTTCAGGTGATGTTGATTCCCTCAGTTTCCACATCTGGGACGGTTTTTTCAAGATGCTGATGTTTCTCGGTTACATAATTTCAATTTCATTTGTGCCGGATATCAAACGTGTTTTCCAGTACCACGGTGCTGAGCACAAGGTTATCTGGGCCTATGAAACCGATGGCGACCTTGAAGCCTGCAAAATCAAAAATTTCAGCAGACTTCACCCCCGCTGCGGAACGGCGTTCCTGCTTTTCGTGCTGGTGGTGAGTATTCTGCTTTTCACTGTGTTGGTTCCCATGATCGTTGCGGTCTGGTCACCTGAGTCATTTGTTTTAAAGCATTTATATATAGTAGCGGTGAAACTGCTTCTCATGGCTCCTGTCAGTGCTGTAGCTTATGAAATGATCAAGGCTTCCGGCAAATATGAGAGCAGCCCGGTCTGCAAGGCCATGTGCCTGCCCGGTCTTGGGATGCAGTATCTGACCACCCGTGAGCCCGATGAGTCTCAGATCGAGGTTGCGCTGGCCGCTCTTAACAAAGCGGTTGCGGCCGATGCAGATGGAGGAAAGAACTAATGTTTGCCAAACTTGAAGAGATTGAACGTTCTTTTATGGATCTGGAGCAGGAGCTCGCGGACCCTGAAGTTTACGGTAATCAGCAAAGATATAAAAAAGTGACCATGGCCCACGCTGAGATGGGTGATATCGTGGCCGCGTTTCGTGAATACAAGCAACTCAGCGCCGACCTTGAGGACAACAAGGAAATGGCCAAGGATTCGGATCCTGAAATCCGTGAAATGGCGGAGATGGAAATCTCTGAAATTCAGGAAAGGCTTCCCGCGCTTGAGGAAGAGCTCAAGCTGCTGCTTCTGCCCAAGGACCCCATGGACGGGAAGAACATCATCCTTGAAATCCGCGCCGGAACAGGCGGTGAAGAGGCCGCGCTTTTTGCCGCGGATCTCTTCAGGATGTACTCCCGGTTCGCCGAACATAACGGCTGGAAGGTTGAGATCATGAACTCCAACCCCACCGGAACTGGCGGATACAAGGAAATTATCGCTTCTGTCAGCGGCAGCAACATTTTTTCCAAGATGAAGTACGAGTCCGGAACCCACCGTGTTCAGCGTGTTCCTGCCACCGAGACTCAGGGACGTATCCATACTTCAGCCGCTACTGTTGCGATCATGCCTGAAGCGGAAGAAGTCGATGTCCAGGTGCGCAATGAAGATCTGCGTATCGATGTTTTCCGCGCGTCAGGTCCCGGCGGGCAGTCGGTTAACACCACTGACTCCGCTATCAGGATCACCCACCTTCCCACCGGTCTGGTTGTTATCTGCCAGGATGAAAAATCCCAGCACAAGAACAAGGCCAAGGCCATGAAGGTTCTCTGCTCCCGTCTGCTTCAGGCCGAGCAGGACAAACAGCATGCCGAGATGGCAGAAGCGCGTAAGGCGCAGGTCGGTTCCGGTGACCGTTCCGAACGTATCCGTACCTACAATTTTCCGCAGGGCAGGGTTACCGACCACCGTATCAATCTTACCCTTTACAAGCTTGACGCTGTAATGGAAGGGGATATGGGAGAACTCGTGGATTCCCTGATCAGCCACTACCAGTCCGAAGCACTCAAGAAACAGGCCGAAGACGGTTAACCGCTGATTGATCGGCGGGGATTTTCTCAAAATGCCTTTAAAGGGTTTTGCTGAATGAATCATTAAACTGCCGGTCTGTCTGATTAAGTTTTTAAGGCGGGATATTTGAACAATATCCCGCCTTTATTTTGTGTATTTATCCGGCTCGGCAAGGCTCGAAGTGGTATTCGCTCCGGCCTGCAGGGCGGAACTGTTCACAGAGTGTGCATGAGATCAGATTCCGCTGCTCCGATAAGGCATACCCTTGCGTGATGGGCTTGCGCTGAAGGTGTGATGAATACTAATCTGTTCCGGCACAGTGCTGCCGGGGGATTTTCCGTGAATGAAATGATTTTGAAAGATATTTTATCCACTGCCACTGCCAGACTAAATGAAGCCGGGGTCGATTCTCCCGCGCTTTCTGCACAGTTGCTTGCCGAGAAAGTCTTCGGGCTGGACCGCCTTGGCCTTATCATGGAAATGGCGCGCCCGGTGGATGCTTCAAAGGTCACCGAGTTTGAACAGCTGGTCGAACGCCGTGCTTCCGGAGAACCCGCCGCATATATTCTCGGGGTCAGGGAGTTCTACGGTTACGATTTCAAGGTCGGGCCCGGAGTTCTGATTCCAAGGCCTGAAACCGAAGAGATTGTGGAAAAAGTTCAGAGCCTTTATCATGAGAATGATGAATTTGTTTTTGCCGACTTCGGTACAGGCTCCGGGATTCTGGCTGTTACCGTTGCCATCCTTTTTCCCGGATCAAGGGGAATCGCCTTGGACATGAGCCCCGAAGCGCTGTCCATGGCCCGTGAGAATGCTCGGACTCACGGTGTGGAGGATCGCATACTGTTCATTCAGGCTGATTTCAACCTTCCGGTTCTCGCCGCTGAAAGGTTTGATCTCATACTCGCCAACCCTCCTTATCTGAGCAGTGCTGAGCTTGATGAAATCAGCCCCGAAGTGGCAGAATTTGAGCCTGTGTCTGCCTTGGTGAGCGGCCCCCGGGGAGATGAGGACATAAGCGGCAGTGCTCCACGCATCGCTGATTCCCTCAAAAGCGGAGGAACTGTTTTCATGGAAATAGGGTATCTGCAGGGGGGTGCAGCCCGGCAGATTTTTGAATCCTGTCCGGCCTTTTCAGGAAATGTTGACGTTAAAAAAGACCTTTCCGGGCATGATCGTATTGTTGTTGCAAAAAAGAAATGAATGCAGTGGCGTATTTGCAAAAAAACCACAATGTATGTTTAGGGTTGTTGTAAAAAAACAACTGGTTATGTTTAAACTGCAAGAATATATTTTATTTTACGTTAAAAAACAGATGTTTATGAAATTAAAAAAAATGGGCATGCTTTTTGCTGTATTGGAGACCACAAGGAGATAATATGCTGCAAACAACTATCCATAACACAGTAAGATGCAAAGGAATCGGACTCCACAGCGGTAAGCAGGTGGAAATCGTTCTGCGACCTGCTGTTGAAGATACCGGTATTCTTTTTTCCATTCATACCGGTTCAGGGAGTTCTTTCATCTCTCCCAATCCCGAACTCGTTGTAGCCACCGGGCTTGCCACGACGATCGGCAACGGTCAGGACGCTGTTTCCACTGTTGAGCATCTGCTTGCTGCTGTTCGCGGCATGGGTATTGATAATATTCACGTTGAAGTTAGGGGCAATGAGCTGCCCATCATGGACGGCAGTGCCGGTCCTTTTGTTTATCTGCTGCGTCAGGCCGGTGTCCGTAATCTTTCCAGACCCCGCAGGGTGATGGCTGTCAAGAAGTCCATCAACTTCGAGCAGGACGGAAAGTATGTCCGCGCCTTCCCCCATGACGGTTTTGCAGTCGACTACACTATTGATTTCGAGCATCCCCAGATCGGGACCCAGACTTTATCTCTTGAAATTACCCCTGAGGTTTTCATGGAAGATCTGGCCAAGGCCAGGACCTTCGGTTTCCTCAAGGAAGTTGAATATCTGCATGCTAACGGCCTTGCTCTGGGCGGATCACTGGATAACGCGGTGGTTCTGGATGAGTACGGTATCCTGAATGAAGGCGGCCTGCGTTTTGCCGATGAATTCGTTAGACACAAGATTCTTGATTTCGTCGGCGATATGGCCGTACTTGATATGCCTCTGCAGGGACGCTTTGAGATTTTCGCGTCAGGTCATGCGTTGAACAATTCTTTTCTCAAATACATCAGCGCGAATGCCGAAGACTATCTTGAAGAGCGTGTTCTGGCTCCTGCACAGGAAAAAGTGGAGCAGAAGGTTGCCACTCCGGAAACTTCCGGCGCGGTTCCCGCTCCCGCTTAAGAAATTATCTCCACATTTGTTTACTCAAGGCCCGCTTATCAGCGGGCCTTTTTTTTGGTATTTTTATCATGTACCGTTGAGGTTTATGGCATAAATCAGTGCGCGGGCTTGACTCCGGTAGCTTACGGGGTAAATATAATTCGAATTCAGGACCGCTTTTAAAAGAACCCCGGTCAGTTAGCCCCGGCAATCGCTCAGGATGGCTGTTTTTCCTGTTTTTTATCCTATCTTTAAGGAGTTTACATGTTCCGGTCTATCAGTACCAGACTCTCATATATAGTAGCAGCGGTGGTCATAGTTTCATCCATTGTCACCCTTTTCTTCATAAGCGGTTCACTCAAGGATGATATCATGGGCGCGCAGGGCCGCACCGCGCGAAACACCATTCGTATGGGACTGCTGTATCTTCAGGAAGGAAAACAGGCCATTGAGAGATACCGGGAGCATGCCTTTGATGACCGTAAACAGGCTATCAAGGACGCAATGGATATTTTTGTCGCCCAGCTCGATTCCCTGTACGCCCTCTATAAAGAAGGGAAAATAAGCGAGAGGGATGCCCGGGAGGCAGCATATAATCTTGCCAGAACCAGTCGCTATTTCAATAATGACTACTTTTTTGTTTACACGGAAGACCTGAAGGCACTGGCCCATCCCGACAGATCAATGGAAGGGCGTAATCTTAGTGATGCCGTGGATATGAAAGGTTATGCCTTCGGCCCTGACATGGTGCGCAAGGCTATCCGCGAAGGTGGCGGGTATCTGAAACTGTGGTGGACCCGTCTTGGAGATTCTACCCCCGTGCCCAAAATTCTGTATGTTAAAAGTTATCCCCGCTGGAATCTGATTCTTGGTACGGGGGTTTATGTGGATGATATCGAGGCCGCAGTGGATAAGCAGAAAGAAGGGCTAATTGAAGACCTGCGTATCGGTTTTTCCAAGATCAGGCTGGCCGAGACCGGGCGGCTTTTTATTTTCGACAACTCCAAGAATGTGCTGGTTGCCCCGCTGGGAGCAGGGCCTGATTTTGCCAAGGCAGTGAACCTTAATACCGGAAAGACTGTGGTGCATGATCTCAAGGAGATCGGCCGACTCGGTGACTGGAATCTGAATTACAGGGTTCGCCGTGCTGACGGGGTTGAAGAGAAAAGGATGGCCTATGTCCGTTATTTCGCTCCTCTGGGCTGGTTTGTGGCATCAACAGTTCCCGTGGATGAAGTCTATGCTCCGGTGAAGGATCTTATAGGCAAACAGGCCGTCATCAGTTTTGTCATACTGCTGCTGACCATCAGTGTGATTTATTATCTGGTAAGGAAGATCTGTCTGCCCATCAGGAGCGTTGCCGGAGCGGCCTACCATGTTTCACAGGGTGATTTGCGCAAGGCCCGCAGGATTTTCAACTCTGCCACTGACAAAGGACATATGCGTCAGGTGCTGGATTCATTCAATGCTGGAGGGGAAAAGAAATTTGATGAAGTCGATCAGCTTGTGAAATCAATTCACACAATGCTCAATACATTGAATTCGCTGGTGAGTCAGGTGCAGCTCTCAGGTGATCAGGTTACTGGATCGGCTTTGAAACTGGGCACGGCCATCAATCAGCTTGAAGTGGCGGTGGAGAATCAGGCCACGGCCACACAGGAGCTTGGCAGCACTTCCCGTGAAATATCCGCCACTTCGCAGGAACTGGCGAGAACCATGAACGAATCCACGGAAGTTGCTGTTTCAACCGGAGAACTGGCGGCTGAGGGAATGGATAATCTCAGTATCATGAGCCAGTCAATGGAATCCATGCGTGAAGCTTCCGGTGGAATTTCCGCGAAACTTTCGGTCATCAATGCCAAGGCCGGCAATATCAGCAAGGTTGTGACTTCAATTTCCAAAATTTCCGAACAGATAAATCTGCTCTCACTGAATGCCGCCATTGAAGCGGAAAAGGCCGGAGAGTTCGGTCAGGGCTTTTCCGTCGTGGCCCGTGAAATCAGGAAGCTTGCCGACCAGACTGCCATGTCAACTCTTGATATTGAAAAGATTGTCTCGGAAATGCTTTCGGCGGTTTCCTCCGGGGTTATGGAGATGGACAAGTTCAGAAAGCAGGTCGAGGGCGGAGCCAGCAAGGTGGAGTACATAGGTGAAGGCATCTCGGGTATTGTAAGTCAGGTGCAGTCCTTGACTCCGCAGTTCGAATCCGTGAATGAAGGCATGCAGAACCAGAGCGAGGGAGCAGAGCAGATCAGCAAGGCGATTATTCAGCTTTCAGAAACTTCCATCCAGACAAAGGACGCTCTAACTGAATTCATGGCCATCACCGAGCAGCTCTCCAGCTCTGTTTCGAATCTTGAAGCGGAAGTGGCCGTTTTTCAAGTGGATAAAGACTGATCATGCGTATTTCACGCTATGGCGGCAGGCCGTTTCATTCCGGGGGAGGCGGTTCTTCTGAGCGTTCGGCCCGTTTCCGCAAGAAATACAGCGTAGGGCAGGTCCTTCAGGGAACTCTCATAAAATGGGAGAAATCAAGGCTGGGCTGGGTCCAGATTGATGATCTGCGCCTTCTCGCCAGTATCCTGACCACTCCCTCTCCGGGAGATATTCTCACTTTTCTTGTCCAGCAGCTCTACCCAGATATCATACTAAAGGAAGTGGGTCAGGATGACTTTAATGCACAGGAGGCCTACATCAGCCCGGCTGATGTCACCCGGCATTTCGTAAGCAGCAGATCGGCTTTCCAGTCACGGGCCAGCTCTCTTTTCAAGGTTATTGCCGGACATAAGGGCTTGTCATCCGGAGAGCGACTGGCTATGCTCCTTCGGCTTCTTGAGGATGAGCCCGAAACGGCGGCTTTGTTTTTTGAAACCCAGAAGTGCGCTGCCGATCTTAATTCCGTTCTGAAATCAAGCAGGCTTTTTTATATGCCGTGGATGATTCCCGTAGGCATAAATCAGGAAATAGTCCTCAAGATCAAAGAACCGGACAATCCTGAAAATTCTTTTTATGAGCTTCTTTTTGCTCTGGATCTTCCGCCTTCAGTTCCGGTCAGATTCCGCATAATGTACAAAAAACCGCAGTGCGGTTTCAAGCTGCTTGCCGATGACCCTAATTTGAGCACATTGCTGAGCGTGAACTACAAGCACGCTTTCGATGAGTTTCTCGGAGTGGAAAGAATTCCCGCCCGAAGTTCGGGAGGCTTTCTGTCTGAGCTGCTTTCCGGCTGACGGAAGTTTTGTTTTCTCCGGTTTCTTTCGTCTGAACCATTTTTCACAGGTTATCCATAAAGAATCACCTGATCTGCAAATATAAATTTTATATGAAGGTCTTGCATTCAATTGAAACGGCTGCGGCAGTTTATCCGCACTCTCGGACTCAGTGCCCGGTGGCGTTTTATTTGCTCTGCATCTCCGGTTTTTTCCTAAAAATTATCATGTCTACTTTTACGGCAGCTCCTTTATGAGTCCCGGCCGGTTGTATAAGGAATATTGAATAATGAAAGATAAACTCGGCGTTGAAAAACATCCTTTTGAAACCAGCCCTAATAAAACACTGCTGAATCTTGCTGTTCCGGTTCTTTTTTCAATGATTGCGGAGCCTTTGACCGGACTGGTCGATACCGCTTTTGTTTCGCGGCTCGGCTCGGAGCCTCTGGCGGCTCTGGGTATCGGAACCATGGTCTTTTCTTCGGTTTTCTGGGTGTTCGGTTTTCTGGGAGTAGGAACCCAGACTGAAGTTTCGCAGGCCCTTGGCCGGGATAATATGAAAAAGGCTTCGTCTATCTGCTGGATGGCGGTTAAAATAGCCTTTGCTTTGGGATTTGTTCTGGCGCTGCTGGTGCTGCCGCTGCTTGAAACCGTGGCCGGAATAATGGGCGGGACCGGGGAGGTTCTCGATCTTGCCGTAGATTATATGGCTTACCGTCTGCTGGGAGCCCCGGCGGTGCTGGTTGTTCTTTCCTGTTTCGGGGCGATGCGCGGCTATCAGGACATGCGTTCTCCGCTCTGGATTGCGGTGGGCATCAACGCTTTCAATGTTGTGCTGGACTGGGTTCTTGTTTTCGGAGTCGGACCGTTCCCGCTGATGGGTGTGGGCGGCGCGGCTCTTGCCAGTGCCATCAGCCAGTGGATCGGTGCGCTCTGGGCGGTGCTGGTGGTAAGGAAACACTATGGACTGAATCTCGGTCTGGACCTTGCCGAAGCGCGCAGGCTTTTTGTCATCGGCGGGGACATGTTCGTGCGTACTGGATGTGTCTGCCTGTTCCTGCTGCTGTGTACCCGTTTCGCAACCAAAGCCGGGGCTGAATCCGGTGCTGCGCATCAGGCTATCAGACAGTTCTTTGTTTTTCTGGCCCTTTTCCTTGATGCTTTTGCCATCAGCGGGCAGTCCCTGATCGGATATTTCGTGGGCCGTGCTGACCGCAGCACCGCCCGGAGGGTGGCTTCACTGGTCTGTAAGTGGAGTTTCTGGACCGGAGCTGTGCTGACAGCGGTGATGTTTCTCGGTCAGAGCCATATCGTGTGGCTGCTGGTTCCTGATGAAGCTGCCATGGTTTTCGCTCCGGCGTGGCTGGCGGTGACTTTTCTGCAGCCTGTCAACGCCCTCTCGTTCGCTACCGATGGTATTCATCTCGGGACCGGAGATTTCAGATATCTCCGTAACGCCATGCTCATTGCTGTTCTCACAAGTTCGGCTGTATTGTTCGTTGTTGATTATTTTCATCCGGATAACATGCTTTTCTGGATTTGGGTGGTCGCCGGGCTCTGGACAACTCTCAGGGCTTTGCTGGGCATGATCAGAATCTGGCCCGGAATAGGTGACGCTCCGCTTTCCGCTGCAAGCGGATAGTTTGTTGACAGCGCATCACTTGCATAATATCAAGCTTTTGCCTGAGGTGCTCTCACGAGCTTAATAGGGAATCCCGTTAAAGTCGGGAACGGACCCGCCGCCGTGAGTCCTGCTAAGTCTTTGCCCCGTGGATCGTAGTCATACGGTCCGGCGTGCCACTGAAATCAATTTCGGGAAGGCCGGGAAAGGATGGGACGAGTCGGAAGACCTGCCCGGGTACAGTTCATACCAGTTTGACGGATAACGGGGCTTTTATCACGTCAAAATCATGGGCACTGCTGTGTCCTTTCAATCCCATAATTTGAAGCCCCCCAAACGAAAGGAGACTGTTATGCAGTGTCGCTTTGGGGAAAAGTTCAGAGTTCTTCCCTTAATTCTTCTCGTAGCTTTTCTTATTCTGCCCACCGTGGCAATGGCCGGACATGGAGAGTCAAAACCTGTTAAAAAAGGTATTCTTCTGGCGGCCTTCGGGTCCAGCATGCCTGAGGCTCAGGGTTCTTTTGAGGCAATCGACAAGGCTGTCAAAAAAGCTTTTCCCGGTGTTCCTGTACGCTGGGCATACTCTTCCGCCATTATCCGTGATATCCTTGCAAAGGAAGGGAAGGTTATCGACTCTCCCGTGAGCGCAATGGCCAGGATGATGGACGAAGGTTTCACCCATGTTGCCGTTCAGTCCCTGCATACAATTCCGGGTGAAGAGTTTCACGGTATTGTCGCAACTGCCAGAAAGTTCGAAGGCATGCCCAAGGGAATGAGCAAAGTGACTGTCGGGATGCCTCTGCTTTATTCCGATGATGACATGAAGAAGACCGTATCCGCCATAGTCGCCAACATCCCTGAAGACCGCAGGGCTGAGGACGCTGTGGTGCTCATGGGTCACGGTACTCATCATGGCGCGAACATCTATTATCCCGCATCCCAGTATTATTTTTCGCAGGCCGACCCGAAAATTTTCGTAGGTACGGTTGAGGGCTCTCCTTCCCTTGATGATGTGAAAAAACTGCTCAAGGAAAGCAAGTCCAAAAAGGTATACCTCATGCCTTACATGTCTGTAGCCGGAGACCATGCCAGAAACGACATGGCCGGCGACGAAGACGATTCCTGGAAATCCGAGCTGACCAAGGATGGGTACGAGTGCGTGACCGTTCTCAAGGGAACCGCTGAATTCCCTCAGGTCGTGGATATCTGGGTTGATCACCTCAAGGTTGCTTTCAAGCACCTTGGCGCTCATTAATCAGATTGAAACTTAAATGGCGGTAAGGATGGATATATCTGGAAAGAGAAGGATACAGGCAGCGGTGCTGTTAAGTGTTCTGGTTCCTGTGTCCATCTTTTCCGCCTGCCTTTTCGGTGCTTACGGAACGCAGCCGGGGCAGGTTCTGTCCGTTTTTATGTCCGCGCTGGGATTCGGAACATCCGGGGTGGATTCCGCTCTGTCATTCATTATCATAGACCTTCGCCTGAGCCGGGTCTGCCTTGCTTTTCTGGTCGGGGTTTCCCTTGCCGTGGCGGGGTCCGTTTATCAGGGGATTCTCCGTAATCCGCTTGCCGATCCCTTTACGCTTGGAGTCAGCAGCGGGGCGGCTTTCGGAGCCAGTCTGGCTATCTTTGCCGGGTCAACGGTTCTCGGGGCCGGACTGTGGCAGAAGTTCGGAAATCTGTTTCTTCCGTTCGCGGCTCTCGCGGGGGCGATGGCCGCCCTTGGCGCGGTGCTCGTTCTCGGGCGTATCGGCGGACGGTTGCGGCGTGAAACCATGGTCCTTGCGGGCATAGTGGTCGCCACTTTTCTCTCGGCACTGATTTCCATGCTGAAATCTCTGGATGAGGATTCCGTCACATCCATTGTTTTCTGGATCATGGGCAGCTTTCAGGGCCGCGGATGGGATCATTTAGGCCTGTTCATCCCTTACTTTGTGGCCGGGATGATTCCGCTGGTTTATTATTCCCGTGAACTGGACATTCTTTCCCTCGGGGAAACACAGGCCCGCCATCTGGGTATGGATGTTACCCGGGTGCGGATGCTGCTCCTGATCGGTTCGGGCCTTCTTACCGGAGCTGCCGTGGCTGTGTCGGGAATTATCGGTTTTGTCGGTCTGATTGTTCCCCACCTTGTAAGAATGTTTCAGGGGGCCGAGCACAGACCGCTGCTGCTTTCATCTTCGCTGCTCGGAGGGCTGCTGCTGGTCTGGTCCGATGTTATCGCCCGGTCGCTTCTGCCCGGAGGCGAAGAGCTTCCGGTGGGAGTTGTCACCGCCCTGCTTGGCGGACCTTTTTTCTGCATAGTCCTGCGCTCGGGTTTCAGGGAGGGCGGAAGATGATCAGGGTAAAAAAGCTGACAGCTGGGTATTTTTCCCGTGACGTCCTGAACGGAATTGATCTCGAATTTCCTTCCGGTTCCATGACCGCCATACTTGGACCCAACGGATGCGGTAAAACAACGCTGGTATCATCTGTTTCAGGTATCCTTGAACCGAAGGAAGGAACCGTTGAGGTCGAAGGTAAGGATGTGCGCGGCTACAGACCCCGGGATCTTGCCGGGATCATGGCTGTGCTTCCCCAGAAGGTTGAACCAGCTTTCGGGCTGAGCGTGAAGTCAATGGTCATGATGGGCAGATATGCCCACGGGTCCGGTTTTTTCGGTTATGATTCGGATGACGAGGAAATCTGTTGCAGTGCCATGGAAACAGTGGGGATAAGCCATCTTGAACACCGGAGTGTGTCCGAGCTTTCCGGCGGTGAGTTCCAGCGGGTGCTGATGGCGAGGACAATCGCCCAGCAGGCCCGTATAATGGTTCTTGATGAAGCTGCTTCGGAGATTGATGTCGCCGGAAAAATCGAGCTGTTCGATCTTCTGCGCCGCATGAACAGTGCTGGAACAACAATCATCTGCGTTATCCATGACCTCAATCTGGCGGCCCTTTATTTTGACCGGCTGGTCTTTCTGAATAATGGCAGTGTCGTGCTTGACGGTCCGCCACGGGACGTAATCAACAGAGAGAATATTTCCAATGTCTATAAAACATCAGTTGCCGTTGTGGAGCATCCCGAGCTCGGGATTCCGCAGGTCCTTTTTTCTCCTGGCGCTGATTAGCGCGATTTCTGTTTCCGGTTCCGCTCTGGCGCAAACGGCCGTTCAGGATGATTTCGGTAACAGGGTGGAGCTTGAACGCCCGGCAAAACGTATTGTCGCGCTTTACGGGTCCTTCAACGAAATTCTATACGCCATGGATCTGGGCGGGCTTCTGGTGGCCCGTACCGCGGCTGATCATTTTCCGGAAGAGATCACCGCTCTTCCTTCGATAGGCACGCATATGCGGCCCAACCCGGAACTGATCGTGGCTTTGAAACCTGACCTTGTCCTGCAGATGGCGGGACGTTCGCAGGCTTCAGCAGCGCTTGATCCTCTGCGGGAAAGAGGGATTCCCTGCGCCATGTTCAGGGTGGCTTCCTTCAAGGAGCTGTTCTCCGTGATTGAACGCATCGGGGTTCTTACCGGTGAGCCGGACAATGCCGAACGCCTGATCAGGGACATGAACACCAGATTGGAGCGGGCGGCGGCAAAGCATGCCGATATTCCTGATATTCCGACTGTATTTTTTGAAGTGCGCTACCCGAATCTGCTGGCCGCGGGCAAAGGGTCAATTGTTTCGGACATCATCCGTAAGGCCGGAGGCCGGAACTGTGTGACAGTGGATAAAAAGATAGTGCGCATGGGAGAGGAGGAGTTGTTCCGCCTTGCTCCTGAAAATTATGTATATCAGGTGGGCAGGATGAATCCTTCGCCTGTCACCCCTGCTGAAAGGCCCCACTTCAAAGTGCTTGGGGCGGTTGTTAATAATAAAACATTAAAGGTTGACGAATCCGTCTTTTCCCGTCCGGGGCCCAGAAACGTTGAGGCTGTGGAGCTACTGGTGGATTTTCTGTTCAACGATAAAGAGAAATAAATGGTTAAAGCTGGCAAAATTTACGGCATAGGGGTCGGTCCGGGGGATTCTGATCTCCTGACGGTACGGGCGGCGAGAATTCTTGAAAAGGTTGACGTGGTTTTTGCTGCTTCTTCAACTAAGAACGACTATTCGCATTCGCTCAGAATCGCGTCCGAATTTGTGCGTGAAGATTGTGAAGTGGTCACGCTGGGCTATCCCATGACTCGTGATAAAGAAGTTTTGCGTGACGCGTGGGAAAGGAACTGCGAAATAGCAATTGAATTTATGGCCGGTGGAAAAACAGCCGCTTTCCTGACTTTGGGGGATCCGCTGATTTATTCCACTTTCGGCTACATGATGAAGACCATGAACAGGATTGATCCCGCAGTTGAATTTGAAGTTGTGCCGGGCATCACATCCTATCAGGCCGCGGCTGCAAAATCTAAGCAGGTGCTGGTTGAGTCGGGACAGAATCTTTTGCTGACTTCAGGTGTGGCCGATGCACAGAAATTTGCCGAAACACTGGAGATGATGGATAACGCTGTTATTTTAAAGGCGTACCGCAATTTTTCTGAACTGCGAAAAACAGTAAACGACATTGAAGATCTCAATGTTAAATTCTATACCCGTCTGGGCATGGAAGGTGAGCAGATTTACGAGGATATCAATGAAGTCCCGGAGAACACCCATTATCTTTCACTGATGCTCTTAACTCCAGAAAATAAGGACTGATTCCGGAATCTTTTCTCGCTTCGGAAGAGATTCCACCCTGCCTGCTCACGGGACTGGCTGAAACCGGTCCTTCCTCTGTTAAAAAATCTTATTCGCTCAATTCCGAATTCTATTTCAAAATAAAAACCGCACTGCCATATACGGGAGTGCGGTTTTAGATTGCTGATAGAGCCCAATCTGCTGCAGTGCTGCGAAAAAGACCGGAAATCAGGTCTGTTTGAATACTCTTCGGTTCAGCCTTTTTTCAGCGGTTCATGCGCTGTTCTCTTGAGTGCAGTCTGTTCAACCGCAACAGCGTGCGTACTGATAAGTATCAGTATTGAGCAGAGCTGTGGTATTTACTGACAGGCTGTTGAATTCTTTATTAAAAGATAATGTCTGTAATGAACCCTCGGACTTATTATTTCAAAGGCGTCCCGGTTTTGTGCAGATCTTCACGCAGCAGTTCCCGCATGCGTCTGCACACAGGGCCGGGCCGGACATCGTGAATAGGCTTTTTGTTGTAGCGCACCACGCCTACCGCGTCGATGGAAGTTCCGCAGACGATTACTTCTTTTGCCAGCAGGATATCTTCTTCAGAAATGGCCCGGTAGTCGATTTCCACCTCGTCCGCTATAAGCTGCAGGGCGCGGACAAGCGAAGTCCCGGCCAGAGCGTTGGTGAACTGCGGGACCTGAATGGTTCCGTTCTTATCGACAATGCAGACACTTTCGGCCGCGCCTTCGGCGAGGAAGCCCATGTGGTCAAAGCAGAAAGGAACGTTGAATCCCTTCTCGATCGCTTCACGTTTCATCAGCACGTTGGGCAGGTAGTCGATTGACTTGATGGTCGCAAGGTATGACTGTTTTGCGGGGATGGATGTCTTGAAGGCGGTCAGCCCTTTATCGTACCATTCCTCCGGTCTCGGCTCATATTTGTAAACCACGATATAAAGTGAAGGAACCGGGCATTCATACGGATCAAGTCCGAATCCGCCGCCACCGCGCCCGAGAAGAAGCCGTACCAGACCTGAATTGACCTCCGCAGCCGCAGCCACCTGCTTGACGATGTCAGCAATTTCTTCCCACGGGCAGGGCGGGTCGAGGTAAATGGCTTTGGCTGAGCGTTTCATTCTGCGCAGGTGCGGGTCGAGCTGGTAGAGTTTGCCGTCTACAAACTTGATGGTTTCGAAAACTCCGTCACCGCGGTGGACCAGATGATCATCCCAGGGCATCAGCATCAGCTTGGGATCGGTACAGATCAGACCCACCCGGTGTTCATAAAAAGCGCATACCTTGTCCGTGCCCGCTCTCATTGCGGAGAGCATTGCGTCGATATATTCTTCACTTCCTACTTTTCTGATCAATTTGAGGCTCCATGTATATTTTTTGTCCCTAAGGATGTTCACCGCCATTACCGGGAAAGATTGTTTCCGTAACAGAGAAGATGTACTTAAAAAATAGCGGTTCCCGCAAGTGCTTTGATCGGTTGTTATGCATACAAATTAAAAAACGCCCGCAGCTTTTAACCTGCGGGCGTTTTGAGTGGGTTTGGAATATTGTTCCGGGGCTAGTGGTAGCCGTGCTCGTGCATGAAATCGGTGTACTTCGCGTCAACTACCATAATATGTTTGATGAGCCAGTCTTTGAGAAAGCGGATGATTTCGGTGGAGGCGGCAACTTTACCGGCATCCACTTCGTCCTTGAAGTCACTGATTTTCTGAATGAAGGTTTTGTGAAGCTTCTTGTGCGGCTCTTTTTCAGGGTAGCCGTGCTTGTCGAAGATTTTTTCCTCGTATCCGAAGTGGTACTTGGTGTATTCGAGAAGTCTTTCCGCTACCTCGCCGATCACCTCGTCCGCCTTGCGCTGGCGCATTGCCCCGTAAAGCTCGTTGATGAGATCCAGAAGGACCATGTGGTGTTCATCGATGGTTCTGACGTCCACGGAAAGGTCATCAGTCCATTCCACGATCTTTCCGGAACTGGTGTCGATCACGCGGCCGCTTGAAATTCCCTGAACAATTGAATCAAGTTCTTCAACTACGCTGGCGATTTCATTCAGGGCATGGGCTGAAGCACTCATCCCTTCCGATGTCTCCTGTGCAACTCTTGCCACATCGCTGATGGCCATGTTGATTTCTTCGGAGGCCGCAGACTGTTCTTCGGATGCGGCGGCAATGGATTCGACCTGTGTGTTGGTATCATCAACAATGCCGACAATGGCTTCCATCAGTTCGCCTGATTTTGCTGCCGCTTCAGTTGAATTAACGATATCCTCGGCCGCAGATTCAACGGCGGCGATGTTCTCACGGGCGTTGTCCTGAATCTTGGAGACCGCCTGTCCGACACCCTTGGTGGCGTCCATTGTCTTTTCAGCCAGTTTCCGGACTTCATCGGCAACAACCGCGAAGCCGCGTCCCGCTTCGCCCGCGCGGGCCGCTTCAATGGCGGCGTTGAGGGCAAGCAGGTTGGTCTGGTCGGCGATATCGGTGATAACGGTCATGATCTGGCCGATATTGTCAGCCTGATCGCCGAGAGTGCCCATGGTTTCCTTGAGATTAAGGATAGTGTCCTTGATCTGCTCAAAGGAGGCGATCGCATCGGATACGCCTTTGGCGCCACTGAGCGCATTATCCTTGGACTGGCTGGCGCTGTTGGCCGCGAGGGATGCGTTTTGGGCAACTTCCAGAACAGTGCTGTTCATCTCTTCCATGGCGGTGGCGGTTTCCGTTACCCTGTCACGCTGAAGTTCCATGCCGCTGCTGACGTGGTTGACTTGATCGCTCAGCTCTTCAATTCCCGCGAAAAGTTTGCTTGAAATATCCTGAGCGTTGGATGCGGATTTGACTATCGCTTCCATTGCGGTTTTCTGGTCCGCCAGTTCCTTGGAGGATTTATCAAGCTCTTCCTGCAGAGTGCGGGATCTGGCTGCGGCGTCATCTCTGGCCTGTTCTGTCTCTTTCAGCTTCTCAGCCAGTTCGGCTGCCGTCTTTTCAATAATCTTGGCTGTGTCGAGAATCTCACCGCTCAGCTCTGAAGGGAGTTTTGATTTCCCGCTGCCTTTTCCAAGCTCGGGTATGAATCTGGAAAGCATGTCGAGCTGGCCGAAAACAGTTGAGTTGACTGTCACCAGCGCAATAATGCTGCCGGCCAGAGCCACGATGAGAAAAACAATCTGCAATATGGTGATCCCGGGTTCTGCCGGAGGGAAGAAGGCAGATTCGACAACTGCTCCCACAGTCATCAGGAAGACCAGGACTATGGAAAATGCAAGTCTGGCTTTGGCTGGCATAAAAACTCCTTACTTGAAGTAAAATCTTTTTTGAATTTCAACTGTTATAATATAAAAAAACTAATGCGGGTGCAAGCTCACATTTTATGAAAAGTTATTATTAAAGACTATTTATAACAATACTGTTCCATGAATGTGAATTTTTAGCCATTGAAGTGTTTTTTACTATAGAAGCTGTTTCCGGCACTATAAATTATAATTCTTCAGCAGTCTGTTTTATGATGTTTCTCATCCATTTATGGGCGGAATCATTGTCCGACAATGAATGCCAATGCTGGAATACTGAAAAGGAGGTATTTTTGAGTGGTAGTTTTATAATTCTGAATGCGGAGTCAGCTGCATGCATTCTGGCGAGTCTTTCCGCAATAGAACCTACAAGGTCTGAATTTTCAACTAAGTTGGGAATTATAGTTTCCTGCTGAACTATTATCCTGATTTTTCTTTGCACACCCTTGCGGTATAGATACTCTTCCAGAAATCCCAGCCCTGATTCGGAAAGGGAAAGGGCCGCGAATTCGCAATTGGCCATCTCTTCTTCGGACATGGTTTCGCCTTTAAGCGGATGGTCTTTTCTTACTATGCAGACTTCCCGGTCATCAAAAAGTTTTTCATGCATCACTCCCGCTCCGTAATCCCTTGAACAGCCCAGAAAAATATCAAGCTTACCGTTTTTGAGCATTTCAGCGCGCTGTTCGTATGTAGTCTGTACAACCCGCAGGGATATTCCCGGAGCCTGCTCAGCGAGTTTTTTCAGGATTCCGGGAAGAAGCAGTTTGCAGAGATAGTCGCTCAGGCCGATGCAGAAGGTTCTCTGCGAGGCTTCGGGGGTGAAATCTCCCCGGTCATCAAGGGATTGCAGCAGGTTTTTGATGCATGGGGAAATGCTTGTGTGCAGGGTTGTGCATAACGGCGTGGGTTCCATGGCATTGCCCCGCCTGATGAACAGGCGGTCCTGAAAATGGTCACGGAGTTTGGACAGGGCATGGCTTACTGCGGACTGGGTCATGAAGAGTCTCTTGCCCGCTATTGTAAGGCTGCGTTCAGTATAGATTCTGTCCAGTATAACCAGAAGATTGAGGTCTATATTCGCAAGATTAGTTTTACTCATACAGTGGATGAATAGCTTTCACTGGTCATGGTTAGGGAAGGGGGGTATCAATTGCCTCAGCCGTATTTGCAGATACTCTGTAATCGGCGCTTCCACAAACATATTTTTCTTCACTTAATTCATATACAAGGAAATTGAAATGCTTGCTTTATACGGTTCTCTGGCGATCGCTGTTGCTTCGACTGTTGTTTACCATATTGCGCAGAAAAGTATTGCCGGTGGCGGGTCGGTATTCGGGTCGCTTGCATCGGCTTACGGCGTGGCCATGCTTTTCAGTCTTGCGGGGATGTATTTTCAAACCGGGCGCATAGATATCGGAGAGGTGGCGAGTTTCAGAAACTGGCCCGTGCTGGTTCTGGGACTTGCGGTGTTCGGAATTGAGGTCGGCGTTCTTTTGACCTACAAGGCCGGGGCCAATGTCAATTCACTTCCACTCATTGTTAACGGAGTTGTGATGGCCTGCCTTATTCCGCTCGGTGCTTTTCTTTACAGCGAAACGCTTTCCCTTACTTCAGTACTGGGGCTTCTGCTGGTGGCTTCCGGCGTATGGCTGCTTTGTTCCTCCGGTCATGCGTAATCAGTTGCAGGGAGTAATCATTTCCCTGTCGAAACCGAGCCGTTTTATCAGCTCTTCGCATTCCGGGGAGTCTTTTATTTCCCGCAGGGCCTTGCCGAATTCCCTTGCCCTTTCACCATTGCCCGGAGTTCTGGCAAATCCAAGATAAAGGGCTTCACTGTTAATGGGCTTGGGGCTGAAAGTTATTTTGCTTTCAAGTTCCATCTCCTTGAGAGTCTGGATGCCCACCGCCCTGTATGCTGCTACAAGGTCAATCCTTCCGGCCATGAGTTTCAGAAAATTGAGCTTTAATGAGGCTGTTTCCTCTTTAATGAAAGCGTCACTGCGGTCAAAATGGTTACCGTAAGTGTAACCTTTGGTGATTCCGACCTTCTTTCCTGTAAGAGAGAATGTTCCGCTATAATTGAAGGGGGTATCCTTGCGGTGGAATATGACAGTCCTGACGATCATTAACGGCTCATCAGGATAGATCAGCCAGCGTTCCCTTTTTTTTGTACGGCGCAGCCCGAAAACTCCATCCGCATTACCCGCTTCTGCGGTCATGACGGCTCTTTTCCACGGAAGGAATTTAATTTCAAAGGGAGTTCTTATCTTCTCAAAGGCCAGAGCCGCAAGCTCGTATTGAATCCCTTTGGGCTTACCTTTTTCCTCATAATAGTAAGGAGGGAAGGGGTCCGTGACAAACAGCAGCTTGGCTCCGGCAAATGCGGGCCTGCACATAAGGAGAGCCATAATGGCAATCAGTAAAGTATGTGCGTAAACCTTCATTCGTCTTGAACCCCGTTGTTTGAATTAAGAAACCTGTCCATAATAGAGTATCGGAGTAATATGTGTTTATGTCAATACTGATAGTGTTAATACTATGGTGTGTAATTCATATGTGGGTGCTAATCATAAAGGCTGTTCGATAATAATATTTCCAGTGTTTTGTTTTTTCAGAATAAAAAGTTAAATGCCGGACTTTATTTTAAATTTATTATTGCGTGTCACTGGAATGTAACATGGGTTATTTGCCTGCCAGATAACAGGCCAGAGCGATGGAATTGAATTTTGAACTGTCGGAATCTCCCCGTGATGGGACTACGATGGGAACTTCACTGCCCACGACAACACTTGCAAGAGTTTTTCCGGCTATTGTGGTAAGCGCTTTATAAAGGATATTCCCGCTCTCGATTTCAGGTGTCAGCAGGATGTCCGCATTACCGGCCACAGGGTGGTCAATTCCCTTGCAGGCTGCCGCAGTGCTTGAAATCGCGAGGTCAAGGGCCAGCGGTCCTGCCACCAGCGCGTCACCGAACGCTCCTTCCGCCGACATTTTGGACATGATGTCCGCGTCAAGGGTGGCGGGCATGGCCGGATAATTGACTTTCTCCGTAGCTGCAAGGACAGCCACCTTCGGCTTATCCATTCCCAGTTTGCGGGCCACCGCCAGTGCGTTTCTAAGTATATCGGCCTTGCGTTGAAGGTTGGGCTTGATGTTGACTCCGGCATCGGTCAGCAGAATCAGCCGGTTTTTATTCGGAGCTTCAAAAACGGTTACATGGCTGATGATTCCCTTGGGTGGAACTCCGGTCTGTTTGTTCAGGATAGCTTTCAGGATTACACTGGTGCTGATCAGTCCCTTCATGATCAGATCGGCTTTGCCTTCCTTGAAGAAGTTCACGGCGGTTGATACTGCCTTTTCTTCGTCATTTTCTTCATGGAAATTGAAGCCCGAGATATCCAGCCCGTGCTTTTCGGCAACAGCAAGGGATTTTTGTCTGTCTCCAATGAAAATGGGGTCGGCAATACCTTCTTCATGGGCGGTCAGTGCGGAGCGCATGACAAACTCTTCCGCGCAGGGAGCTATGGCCACCCGTGCTTTCCTGCCGCTCTCGCGCACCGCTTTGATTATTCCGTCCAGTGAGGTGAATGTCATGGGCGTACCTTCCGGTTCAATGAAATTGTGTTTTGAATCATGTTCTGCAGAGTCAGCATCAAAGATTATTCATCCCCGCGTTTCAGGGCGATCATTCCGGTACGGCACATGCTTTTAATTCCGAAGGGCTGCAAAATCTTGATCAGGCCTTCAACTCTTTCCTGATCTCCGCTTAGTTCAACAGTTATGGTTTTCTGGCCCATTCCCACGACATCAGCCCGGAAGACTTCAAATATCTGCATGACCTGAGACATGGAGTCCTTGTTGACATCAACTTTAATGAGCACCAGTTCCCGGTCCACAAATTCCTTGCGGGCCAGATCATCCAGCTTGATAACAAAGTCCATCTCCGCGATTTCACGGGTAACCTGTGCAATGTCAGCTTCGCTGCCTTCGGCGCATATCACCATGCGCGAGACATCCATATTTTCTGTTTCCCCGCAGGAAATGGAAGTGATATTGATTTTGTTTTTTTGAAAGGCGGCGGAAGATTCAGCAAGAACTCCGGGTCTGTTTTTCACCAGAGCAGAAATTGTATGTTTCATCTCATCTCCTGTTATGACTGTAGTATATGTAAAAATATACACTCAAAAGCACAGCCGCACAAGAGGAGCTTCTTTATGTGAGGGGGAGGATTAGATTGAGGTCAGGCCGGGCGGGCAGAATCCCTGTGAACGCATTTTGACCAGTTCTTCCGCGTCATCCTTGTTCTGCGGTTTGTCAAAATAAAAACCCTGCACACAGTCGCAGCCTATTTCCTTGAGCAGCAGCAGTTGCTGTCTGGTTTCGACTCCTTCGGCGATCACGTCCATATTCAGGCTGTGCCCCAGCGCATTTACCGCGCGTACTATCTCCAGAGATTCGTGGTCTTCAGCCATGCGGCTTACGAATGAACGGTCTATTTTCACTGTGGAGGCGGGGAACCTTTGCAATTGTGCCAGTGAGGAATATCCGGTCCCGAAGTCGTCAACAGCCAGACGTATGCCCATCTCTTCAATTCTCTTGAGGTTCTGGGCTGACGTAGCCGTGCGCTCCATGATTGCTGATTCGGTTATTTCAAGTTTGATGTTTTTGCACGAAATTTCAGTGTCGTAGAGAATCTTTTCAAGTGCATCGACAAGATCGGGTTTAGACAGCTGGCTTGGGGAAAGGTTTGCGGTCAGGAACAGATCTTCCGAGCCGGGATATCTTTTCAGCCAGCATGAGAGACACTGGCAGGCTTCCAGCAGAATAAGGCGGTCCAGTTCAACAATAAGTCCTGTTTCCTCTGCTACCGGAATGATGTGGTTCGGGGTGAGGAAACCCCGGTCGGGGTGGTTCCAGCGTACCAGAGCTTCGAACCCGGCAAGGCGTCTGGTTTTGAGGCAGTAGACCGGTTGAAAGAAGGGAAAAAATTCGTTCTCGGGGATTCCCTGCCTGATTTCGGTCTCAATCATAAGGCTTTGCAGCGCTTTCTCGTGCATGGCCTTATTGAAGACTTTGAACTTGTTCACTCCAAGTTCCTTGGCCTTGTACATGCTTATGTCTGCATCGCGGACAATATGCTCGGAATGTTCATATTCGGCAGTCTTGAAAACAATTCCTATGCTGGAGCTGATGACGATTTCTTTGGATGCGATTCTGACGGGCCTGCATATCTCATTTCGGATGGCCCTTATTATATGGATTACCTGCTGCGGTGTGTTGAAGCCGTCGAGCAGGACCGCGAACTCATCGCCGCCCATGCGGGCCACGGTATCAACATGCCTGACGCAGTTTTTGATGCGCTGCCCCACCTCTATGAGAAGGTTGTCCCCCGCCTGATGTCCAAGGCTGTCATTGATGCGCTTGAACATGTCGATGTCCAGCATGAGCACAGCGAAGTTGTGGTCCGGGTTAATGCGGGATCTGCCCAGGGTGTGGTCCAGCTTTTTCAGGAAAAGGGTTCTGTTGGGCAGTCCGGTAAGGGCATCGTGCAGTGACTGGTAGGAAAGCTGCCTTTCGTATTCTTTACGCTGGGAGATATCATCATATATTATGAAGGTCCCGGAAATCTGGTCGTCATACACGAAGGGATAGCCGAGGATGGATACCGGGATGAGGCTGCCGTCGCTTGCCCTGCGCAGGTCTTCGGCCCTGAAGGTCTGTCCGTTGAGTATCTTTTTCAGGTTAGCGCGTATTTTTCCTTTGCCGTCGGGGCAGAGGTTTTCGCAGCAGGGGCTCATTTCATCGGTTGTGAAGCCGAAAAGTTCGGTGAAAGCCCGGTTGGTGTCGACCACATTGCCGTTGGAATCGGTCAGGGCGATAGCCTGAGGCGAGCTTTCAAAAAGCTGCATGAATCTTGATTTATGGCGGATTATCTTTCTTTCCGCCACAATCTGGGGCGTGGAGTCGAAGGCGGAACCCGTAAAGAGTGAAGGGTCTCCTTTTGCGTCAAAGACAGTTCTGGCGTTGAGGGTCACCCATATTTCATTCCCGGAACTGTGCCGGAGGCGGAGATGAGTTCCGTTTACCGATCCATCCTTGACCAGTTTGCGCAGGAGTTTCAGGTGGTCTCTGCGGTCGATAAAATAATCAAGTGTGTTTCCGCGTTCCGCCAGCATTTCATCAACACTGTCGTAGCCCATAATGGAAGCCATGGCGGGGTTGGCAATGAGTATATCTCCACATTTCGAGATCTGGAAAATTGCCACGGTCGCGTTTTCAAAGACGGAACGGAATTTCTTTTCACTGTCAAAAAGGGCTGATTCAGCCTGACTGCGCAACAGTGCGGCGGCTACCTGTTCGGAGATAGCCATCATCATTTCGATATCCTGATTATTGTAGGCTTCCGAGGTCCGGTAGGACTGGATGGTCATGACTCCGAGAACCCGGCCCTGAAATTTTAGCGGAACGCC
This sequence comes from Maridesulfovibrio salinus, assembly GCF_055394525.1. NCBI lineage: Bacteria > Pseudomonadati > Thermodesulfobacteriota > Desulfovibrionia > Desulfovibrionales > Desulfovibrionaceae > Maridesulfovibrio > Maridesulfovibrio salinus. The sequence goes on along the minus strand of NZ_AP042461.1, from coordinate 3,560,135 downwards.
CAGCCATGATTTGGCAGTGGAGCCGATATGGTTGACTTTTTCATAGCCGTTGAAGTCGCTCTCATCCAGAAGGAGTGCCGATTCAGTCTCGATAACCCTTCCGCTGAGCGTTTTCCTCTCTGCAATCGAAATTATCTCGTCCGGTGCTATGTAGTCTTTTTCGTCCGAGTAGTAGGGGAACTGGAGAATTTTACGGGATGAGTCATACAGGGCCACGAAAAAGTTATCAGCTTCAATGAATTGTTTCAGGCTCTGATGCACCTGATAGAAAAAATCTTCCGCCTGCTCGGTGGCGTTCAGTGCGGCGGATATCTTATAAAGAATTGTGTTTATGTTTTCTGTCTGCTTGCGTGCGGAGATATCTCTCAGTGATTCGATGGCGCCTATTGTCCTGCCCGCTTCATCAACTATCGGGGCTGCCTGAACCCATAGATTGGTGCTTTTCCGGTTGCCCAGATTCTCAATCCGTATTTCGGCCGCGAGCGCGTTTCCACGGCGGCTTATGGCCTGATAGTCAATCTGTCCTATTTCATCGCACCCGTTGACCATATCTATCAGACCGGGAGTACGCTGCCCATGGATGATATTGATGTGTTCAAAGTTACCCTTTCCAACTATTTCCGAAGCGTTGACTCCGGTCAGTTTTTCAAGGGCGGGATTCCACGCAACGACAACACCGTCTTTGTTTATTACAAAGGCAGGGTCCGGCAGAAAGTCCAGAAATTTAACAAAAGGGGAGTTCGGAATAAGCTGGGAAGCATTAAGGGCGGACATATCACTATCAATGAACCTGATAAGATCGTTGATCTTGCCCTGCCCATTGTGTTTGTCCGCTGCGCTGATTTCTTTCAGTTTTTTTTTCAATTGCTCAAGCATTGTGGTAAGTTGATACTTTATAATGCTGTTCTAAGCAAGTTGAGTAGCCGTTTTTTGAATAAATTAATATTATATAGAATAAATGCAGTTTTAAAATTTTATTTTTATGACCGATATGCGTGGCTCATTATTAGCATTCCGCTTGGCGCTTATAAGAAAGTATTTTCCTTTCGGAAGAGAGATTTCCCATGTATTTTCTTTTTCATTGTTTTTGCCTTTGATTGTTTTCTCTATTATTGAAAAAAAGCATCTTTTATTGAGTTTCGAGATACTGAAGTCTTTGAAGTACTGTGCCGGTTTTTGTCCGGCAGGGAATCCGGCAATATTGAATTTAACAGCCTGCCAAACCCCGTAATAAGCTTTGCTCTCATCCGTTGCATTGCGGTTGCCTGTTTTTTCAGGATGTGCGGGGTAGAAGGGCTGCCATTTCTCACCGTCATAGAATTCCACCCAGCCCTGTTCATCGAGAAATCTGGCCGGAATTCCGGCTGCCCTCATAGCTGCCGCCGCGAACACAGCCGCCTCGGATTCATTGGAGGCGGTGCGGGATTGAAATACTCCCAGCGGATCCATGCTGCTCCCCAGGGGGCCACGGGGAACCGGGATCAGGTTTGCGGTGTGTTTTCCTATCTTCCTGATAATTCCGTCCAGCCCGGATTTGTGGTTAAAGTTGAAGCTGACGTGCAGTTCTTCGCGCCAGAACCGGAACTGTTCATACATGATCCGCTGGTTGAGAACGTATTTTTTAAAGATGTCGTCACTGTATTTCAGGCCCGATTTCTCAGCTTCGCTTCTGGCTTTGTCGGCAAGCTCTGCATTCCCGATAAGTTCCTGCGCGCCCATTTTAACCAGATCGGCCACAGCCATTGAATTCAGGTCCTTTTTCAGGGAAGGGAGATGTTCAGTCGGGCATTTGTTCAGTGCGAGCAGCAGCTGCGGGGTGTTCAGCCCGCCTTCGCCCAATCCGGGAATTGAGTTTTCAGAGTATATTTCAGCTCCTTTTTTCATCCCCTTCAGTTTTTCAAGTCTGGCTTCCCTGATTGCCTTGAACTCATCTTTCTTCGCTCCTTCCGAATTGGAGGGCGGTGCTGTGCGGGCGAGTTTGTCATCATAGGCAAAGGGAAAAAATATTTGTCCTTCCGGCTCGTTGTCCGGCTGGAGTCTGAGCAGGATATCCTGTCTCCGGGCGTGTTCTCCGGGAATCCAGACTGAACCGACATAGGCCGAGGAGTTTCCACGGGCGGCGGAAACAAGAACCGAACCGGGGCCGAGAAGGACTTCCGCCTTGCCTTCCTGATCGGATACCGCGGCAGCCACGGGCCTGAAAGAGGCGTAATTGAAAACAGAGAGGTATATCCTGACATCCGGCACAGCCGTTCCGTTACTGTCCAGAACCGTTATTTCGGTTTTGCTGACCGGAGCGTATCTTTGAGTTGTATTGATCAGGGTGCATCCGAAGGGGCGTCCCATAACGGGGTGTTCCGTCTGGAGATCCTGCCCGTAGGCATAGGAAATAACAAGCGGTGCTTTGCGGGCCGATCCGGTGAACCATGCGTAATCAAGGCCGTAATCGGGGTTGGCGGATTCAATGTAATGCCATTTTCCGTCGACCATGACTTCTGTCCATGTATGGTTGTCGTTTGAATGTTGCCATGCGGGGACCATTGCCTGCCGGGCGGGAATGCCCACCGTGCGAAGGGCGCACACGGTCAGGATTACAGCTTCCTCACATCTTCCCCAGCCCCGGTTAATACTCATGAGCGGGTTCTGGTCCCAGCGCTGGGTGGATTTGAAGCCTATTTTGGAATAGCACCAGCGGTTGACCGCAAGGACAGCTTCTTCCATAGAAGTGCATTCAGATACCAGAGGCAGAAGCTCGTTATAGAACTCTTTGCGCCAGTTGACAGCCTGCTCCTGACTGACCCGGTGGGGGAGGACATAGTGCAGGAAATCCGTCCATGAAACATCATGGCCCCATCCGGTCGAGCTGCGGGCGAGGAACGCGAATTCAAGATTTTCTTTGAGCATCTCCGCGGAAAGACTGACCCTGTCGGCAGGGGGGAGATTGGCGACAAGAAACTGGGCGGCCTGCCGCTTTTCAGGATTGTCCTTATAACTGTCCAGAAATTCGATCAACCGGTCCCTGTTCTGCCCGGAAGTGTCGAGGACCTGCTCAACAGGGCCGGAAAATGGAGAAATGTTCAGAGGTGAATTTTTAGATGCACACCCGGTTGATGTGACAAGGACAATGAAAAAAAGGATAGGGAAAAATCTTTTTATTGCAGGCATGAAGATGATTTAGCACAGAGGGGTGTACGCTGTCACTAGACTGCTGATAAAGCAGCACCTGCGCTCTTGCTGCGAAAAACTGCGAGACTGACGTATTCTCAACTACGCATCCTTCAATAATTTCAATTGCATACGGTCTCTGGTACTTTCTCAACATGATGATTCCGGCTTTGCCGCCAAAACCGAAAAAGGGCCGGACCACAAATGGTCCGGCCCTTTTGGATCATGATCGTAATCAAGCTCGTTTATTAACCGCATCCGCAGCAGCCGGTTCCGCAACCGCCTTCAGCCTGCTCGAATACAAGTGAAGAGGATATTTCGATACCCATGGGGGTCAGATCGATTACCATAGGTTTGGCCTGTTCCAGGAGCTCCTGATCTACAACGAAGTCATAACCTTCAAGGTTTATGGTCTCATCGCCTTCTTTAGCACTGTCGATTCCAAGAGCGAGGCGGGTGCCGCTGCATGCTGAAGCAACATATATGCGGATAGGTTCTTTCTCTTTTTCTTCAAAATGCTGATCAAGAACTTCTTTTGCTTTATCTGTGATTTTGAGCATTAAATCTCTCCTTTTGGGGTTGGTTTACTAAGAGGATAGCTTTGATCTTTTCTAAGTCAACACACTTTGATCAAAAAAGTTCTTAGTATTTGTCTGTTTTTGGGTTTTGCTTGGTTCTCATAGACTAGGTCTATCCTAATTGTGGCACGGACTTACGTTGTCTTTGAGGAAGCTCCCCGGTGAGATTCCTTTTACCTTTTTGAAGTGCCGGGAAAAATGACTTTGGTCAGAAAAACCGGAATCGATGGCAGTTTGAGTCAGCGGAACTTTGTTTCTTAAAAGTTGTTCCGCATATTTCACGCGGCATGAGATTACCATCTCCTGCGGAGAAATTCCGTAATGCTTTACAAACTGTTTCTGCAGGTGGAAGGGGTTTATGCCTCCTTCTTCTGAAAGTTTTGCAAGGGTTATTTTTTCCCTGAAGTTTAACCGGATGTAATCGCGGACCCTTTCAAGATCCGCATTTTCGATGTGCTTCTTTACTATGATGCTGTCGGAGCTCAAATTGCTGATGGCGTGGTATAAAAATGAGTTAAGCCGGCATTCGATTTCAAGGTGGTTGTTTGTTTCTTCCAGTGCTTCGAAGAAAGCCATGAATGAGATCCTGTCAAAATCAGTGTGCGCTTTGAGAGGATCGAAAACCGGAATTGCGCAAGGTTTACCTGTAATCTCCGCCGACAGTTTTTGCAGGTGTGATCCGGAAACACATATTGCCCTGTAGGAATGAGGGCCTGATTCGTTACAGCGGACCGAGTCACATTCATGTGATGTGCCGGGGGGAAGTATGGACATCTCCCCGGCACTGAATATCCGTTTTCTGCCCTGAATTCCGAGATACCTTCTGCCCCGCTCAATAAGTGTGAATACATAGCTTGAGTGCACATGGCGGGGAAAGCGGTTTTCAACATCCACCGCTTCCAGAGCCGATACATGGGGGAATCCTTCAGGGTTATGGAATATTATTTTTCCTTTTGTGTTGCGGGGCATGAATCCTCTATAACAGCGCGGGGAAAAACTTTGCAAGGATGGTAAGCCCGTCATCCCCGGCCCTGACACTGTGCTCGCAACCGCAGGGAATTACCGTGCTTCGGCCCGGAAGGTATGTTTTCATCTCTCCGCCCAGCATGGCCTGTCCGCTTCCCTGAATGATTTCATGCAGTTCCCACTGGGGATTGTGGGTGTGTGTTTCAAGCGAGCATCCGGGGTCTACCCGGACCACATGGCAGCTCAGGCTGCCGTTTGTTTTCTCTCCGGTCACAAGATGCTTCAGGTTGACCCCTTCAAAAACAGGATGCGGCGACCAGTCAAGTTCGGAGCATTTAATTGTTCCGTCCACCGTTTCAACGCTTCCATTACAGAAAAGGACTGAAATCTCTTTGTCTGACATATCTGTTCTCCTTATGAAATTGGGTTTTGGTTTGCAGGAGAGTTCTATGTCAGGCGGCAGGTGAAAGTATTGTACGATCTTGGTGAATGGAAAATTATGTGTGTTTTCGAAGTGGTATTGTCATTAAACGGAAAAAGGCCGGAATCACGCATACATTCAGTATGTTGTGATCCCGGCCCTGCAGGCACATCTTCAGTGCTTTGCTGATTCGGTTCTTAAACTATTTCAAGATTAAAAGCCGGTGGATTCAGCAGCTGTTTTTTGATGGTGCACATGTCGATGGCGCGAAGCAGCGCCGCCTTGTATTTTTCCGGAAATCCTTCCGGCAGGGTCAACTGATAATTGAACTGGCTGACCTGTTTGCTTTCAGGGTCAATTGTGTATTCCACACGCATTGCCATACCGTCCATGTTGATGGATCTGGTTTCACAGAAATTACGTGCGTAATGGCCCGCGCAGGTCGCCAGCGAAGCCAGAAACAGATCCAGCGGGGTGGGAGCGGAATCTTCTCCCCCGACTGAGACAGGCATGTCGGTAGCAATGGTATGAGCGCCGCTGACAGCCGACACTTTTTTGCCTTTACCGAATTCAATGGTCATTTCCTTGGTCATTCAGACTCCAAATCCGCCAAAATTGTTGGTTAAGGGATAGTACCAAATTCAACAAATTGAGAATAGCTCTTGTTATGGGAAAAGATCAATGCTTCTGCTCTGAAAAAAAAGAGTATTTTAATTATTAGAGTTAGTTGTCCGGTTTGGATGGAGGGACGGTTTTGAAATTTGCCTCCTCGTTTACCGCGTTTTCGAGAATCTTCTCAAAATCGATCTCCGTTGACATGCGGAAACCGCAACCGTCAGGCAGGCAGCCGTTCTGCATGTATATACTGGGTGCGGGGAATCGTTTGCACAGTTCAGGGCGGTTGTCATAATCATTGCAGATTCCGCTTTCATCAAGACAGGAGCAGCCGAATTTAAGGTGTCCCGACTCCGTCTTTCCTATAATTTCAAAGCGTCTGAGGTACTCAAGCTTTTTTTTAAGCTTCTTGAACTGCGCTGGCTTTTTCAGCCATCTGCCTTCCACATGCAGGCAGATGCCACTGCAGCATTTTCCGCACAGGTTGCACGAGCCGCGGATTACAACCATGCGGTTTTTTCTTTTTATCAGCCACTTTCGCAGCAGGTAGCTTAAGTGGTCTATGAAATCATTGAGAAAAGACATATCTTCCAGCTTTGTTTGTTTGCTGAAAGATAGTCATCCGCAGGCGGGAATGCAAGCCCGGAATTAAAGGTGTTTTCCGGCAACCCGGAAATTGACGTACAGGTTGAGCAGATAGTTCCAGAGTCCGGTGGCGAATGAAACAAGGATTCTGGCAATGAGATACTGCCAGCCAAGCACTGTGACCATGATATGCATCCCGCCTGTCACTATCACCAGTCCGGTTCCGGCAATGAGCATAAAACCCAGATAACCTTTTTTGAATCCCCGTTCCGAACCCTTGAAAACCAGCTTGCGGCTTATATAATAATTGATGGAGACCGCTATGAAAAAAGCCAGACCCGCCGCAAACACTGGGGACCAGCCGAAAGCGTCCGTAAAAAGATAAAGCATGGCCAGATCAAATAGAAATGTTCCGCCGCCTACACATCCGTAGCGTAAGAATCTGGCCAGTCCTTTTGAGTCCAGTGAAGGTATTTTCCTGTTCGGGTTCATTTTGCTTTCAGACTGCATAATCAGGGCGATTAGCCGGGATGCCGTTGTTTCCATGCAAAGAGTCTCTTTTAGCTGGTGCGGGTTGGCAGGGTGGCCTGCAATGAGTGTTTGCTTCTGTTGAATCAGGAAAGCCCGCAGAGGCTGAAAAAGTCAAGACCAATATGCAATGCTCACAGCTTTGTCACTTAACGCAAAAAGAAAGACCCCGTCGGCTAAGGGGGTGAAATCCTTGCCAACGGGGCTTGCGGCGTTCGGGTCAGGTTGCGCCAAACCTCCCTTTTGCCGTCTGGAAGAAAGGGTGTCTGTTCTGTTAGGAACGAAAGAGAGTGATTGAAATTTACATTTATAAAGTGGAGACAAACATGGGAGCCTTATCCATGTGATGGCTGAATCCACAGTTTTTATAGAAGCCGACCTTATCCTCTATTGAAATCAGCACCTTTCTGGGAATATCCTCGTATTCGTCCAGCATTCCCCGGACCAGTTTCTTCCCGAGGCCCATTCCCTGATATTCGGGATCGACCACAAGGTACTGAAAATATGTAGTAAGAACTCCGTCAGTCATTGAGTTTATAAGCCCGACAAGTCGGTCTGCTTCCCAGACTGAGTAAACCCTGTGGGAGTTGCGCATGGCCTGACGGACTTTCTCGGGATATCTGCCGGATTCCCAGTCAACTGAGAGGAAAAGCCTTTCAAGTTCCCGGGCTTTGAATTCCTTTGTCCAGCTGTAAGTCAAATCCACCTTGCGTCTCCTTATTGAGTGCTTCGTTGAGGTTGTTTATAGGTAAGCCCTTTTCATATGTCTAATATATAATTTGTGTTTGTTTGATACTTTTAATGTATCGATTGGCGAAGTGGGGATTAGTATCATGAATTTGGTAGATAATTCAGGGAGATTATTAAGATTAGAAGTAGTCGTAGTTTGCCTGACCAAGGAAGCGGCTTTTCCTCTGGCTATGCCTGAGATTAATTAAAAAAAGCTGATTTTTGTAAGGGCGGACCTGAGTTAACTGAAAAATGTCCGGCTTATCGCATATGGTCAACAGTTCAAGGAACATAACAGCCTATTAACACGTGGTTTATAGCTGTTGTTCCCAAACATTTGACCCAGGACATTATTATGACGTCTGATGAAAGATTTATTTTGAGAAAGAAGGACAGGAATAACCTGACTTCAGGGCAGCGTATTTATGGAAAAAACGAACCGCCTGTTGTGCAGATTGAAACTCAATGGGAAGTGGTCGACCGTTGCACAGGTGAAAAGTTGACCGAGCCTTTGCCGGACTTTGCGGAATTTTCCAGTTCCGACAAAATGTACCCTTCCATGATGAAGCCGGAAGTTAAAGCCCGCTGGGACTTAAAGAATCGTGAATGGGAGAATGCAAAGGAACAATTCAGGCAAATCAATCGTATTTGTCATGCTAAGTTTATCTGTGAGAACCCCGACCATGCGCTTGCTCAAAATCTGGCGAAAACAGATTACGGCAGACAGATTCTAGCCGAGCTTGGCAAAGCTCCTTCCGCCCATGCACGCTACGCTATCCCGGCCTATGAGCATAGTCAGCCTACCCTGCCTCAAACTGGAACAGGAGCGAATCTTCATGATGAATTTGCCTTTGACGGCGTGGACTTAAATCCCAATGAGAATACGCAAGTAACACATTTTGCAATTCCCGGCGCAGAAGAGCCGTTTTCGTTTCTGACAACAGCCCGTGACGGTAACGGCCGTATTGCCGAAAAAATGATCTCCCTTGAACCTGCGGAACATCACGTTAGTTACGAATACGATGCCGGAGGCAGACTCAGCAAGGTTTGCAAGGACGGTCGCCCTATTGAGTATTATCAATACGGCAAGCATGGTGAGCGGTTGATGTCCGAGACATTTCATAACGGCATTCAGCGATGTGTTTACGGAGAAGGTTTGCGGCTTATGCGGGCCGGGGATGTGAAATATTCTTATGATCCACAGGGCCGACTGACCATGAAGCAGGATCGCGGGCAGGTTACACGGTATGAATATGATACAAACGGGCAGCTCGTGCAGGTTTACCTGCCTGATGGTAAGCGCATCAGTTATATCGTCGATCCGCGCGGGATGCGCATTGCCAAGCAGGTTAACGGCAAAACCGTGGAGACCTACCATTGGGCAGACCGCAGTACTTTAGTTTCAGTGGCGGATGATCAGGGGCGGTTGAAGGAATTTGCTTATGACGAGGAAGGTGACCCGATCGCAATGCATTGGAATAACGAGATGTATTACTTCGCATCTGATCAGGTGGGTACCATTTATATGGTTGCTAACAGCAATGGAAATGAGGTAAAGCGAATTATAAGCGATTCGTTCGGTAATTTGATGGTCGATACCAATGAGGCTTTTGCAGTCCCGCTTGGCTTCGCTGCAGGACTTTATGACCGGGATACCGGACTGGTTCATTTCGGTTATCGTGAATACGATCCTTCCGTTGGGCGTTTTATCTCACCTGATCCGTTGGGCTATGCTGGCGGGGATGTGGATTTGTATGGATATTGCGCTGATGATCCGGTTAACTTTGTGGATCGGGTTGGGTTGCAGGGGGAGAGTGAGGAAAGTGAAGAGGACGATAATATTACTGATTCTGTTTTTGGTGTTGACCCTAATGAGCAGGTAAAAAAGATGAATTCTCTTAAATGGGGTGGCAAAGGACGTTCTGTAAAAGACGGCCCTGAGTACGGGAATTGGGGTGGAGGAAAATATAGTGGTGGAGTTGAAGGTGGTAAGGTTGGGGCCGCTCAGCCAGTAGATAGTTCTGATGAAGCTTACAAAAAACATGATCTGGCTTATGAGCGAATTAAAAATATGGACACACTTGGTGATGTTAATGAAGAACAAAAAAAATTAATTAAAAAGGCTGATAAAGAATTGATAGAGGATCTAAAAAGACTAGATGCAGATTCCAGCAAATGGGAAAAGCCTCCCAAAAAAAGAGACCAGAATAATGCTGAATTGTATAGCGAAGGAGCAAAGTTATGGTTCTCAGTGAGCAACCGGTGGAAAGAAATAACACAATAATAGCGTTAATGTGGATTTATGTGCTTCCAAGTTGGATTTTATTTGGGAAACTTCTTTCTGAAACAGACAGCGCATCAGTTAATCTTTTGATTCCTGTTATTCCATATTCTGCTTTGTTTCTCTTATTTTTGAAAAGTAATGAGAAAACAAGAAAAGATTGGATTTTAGTGATTTTTGCAGGAGCAGCGGCAAATTTGCCTCAATTGTTCGTACTGTACTTACTATATAATTGGCTGGTTAGCGGATTTGCCGCATAGTTTTGGGGCGGTATTTATATAGGTCAGCCCTTCGGGGTTGGCCTTTTTTATTCGTAGTTCTGGAGTGTTATGCTTATTGTCCAAGCATAACATTTATGAATTCGATTTAAGGGGTTTTATACCATAACTGAGGCCATTTCTGTTGGCCTCAATTCAGAAAGTCACCCCGGAAATCTGTGATGAACCAAAAATATGGGGCCAATTCCTTAAGGTAATTATGCTACTGATATGGAAAAGTTAGTGAAATATTCAGGCATGAGTCGTTTGACAAATCTTCCGTTAAAAGGAGATCTAGGCCGTTTTTGGGTTTCTTTGGACCCTTCATCAAAAAATGAAATGTATGGAAGAACTGGTATTGGAATGCATGGAGGAATTTTACCTGGTTCTGCTGGTTGCATAGATGTAGGTGATAGTGATCGTGAAATTTTAAATAAGTTTCAAAAATCCAAAGGTAAAATTCCGCTTATAGTTGAATAAGTTAAAATGGCCCACCAATTATGGTGGGCCTTGTGAGGTTTTATGCTTGTCGATTTTGTATGGGCTTTTTTTTTAGGAAATATGATTAAATTATTGAACCATATTGATTACCATCCTCTCCCACTATTAGTCGATATCGTATTATTTTTTATCGTCTTGCATACATGCAGAAATAAACATGTGGGAATATTTGCTTCAGCATTTGGTTTTGCGTTTCATGAACAGTATTTTTCATCTATTGGTACTTCATTAGGACTAATATATCCACAGTATCCACCAGAATTAGCCTTTAGTGTATTTATTATTACTGTAGTGCTAGTTTATTTTCTCTTCTTTACTGTTAATTTATTTAATATAATTTGGACTAGAGTATCAAAAAAATAAAAGCATGTTGTTGGAATAAAGTCGTTAGTCCTGTTTAAAAACTTATAATATCAACTCACGGGCTGATTTTTAGGTTTGAATAAAAGTAGAAAAATCTAAAGAAGAGAAAAATAAGAATACAACAGGATATGTGCTTGGTGTAGATGATTGTGTAGAAAATATTTCAGATATTCTAAACGAAGGTGAATTTAAAGCTCCAAAACATGATAAATTTACTTTGCCTAAAACTTATTTCAATGAACTAAAATAATTTAAGTAGGCCCAGAGGTTAATCTTTGGGCCTACAGTATAGTATATGAAAAAATATTTTTTAATCTGGCTTGTGACAGGAATTCTATCTGAGGTTCTACTGTATTCCAGTTCTATGACAGAAGATGTTGCTCAACGTGGGTATTGGTCAGATTTAGCTGTGTTTTTGAATCCATATGCGATGCTGTATATGGGGCATGATCTTTATTCAAAGGCGTTTTGGAACATTTTTTTATTTATGCATACCTTAAGATTAGTATGGCTTTTGATTGCAGGATGGTTAGACAGGAAGTCTTGTAAGTTCTTCTTTACTAAGTATATTGCGTGGATAATGCTCGTTTTGTATTTAACACCGAGCTTGTTCGTACTTTAGATTCCGGTTGTTAAAATTCAAAATATATAAGACCAGTCACCCTGTCTCTTTAGGTTGGCTGGTCTTTTTGTAGCTTAGCTTGATTACGCCATTTCGGTTTCCGAGAATACGACCCCGTCATAGGCAGGTTCACTTGCCCTGATCCCTTGGGATATGGCGGCGGGGATGTGGATTTGTATGGATATTGCGCTGATGATCCGGTTAACTTTGTGGATCGTGTTGGGTTGCAGGGGGAGAGTGAGGAGAAGAAGAGTATAAGTCCCTCTGATTCTATTACTGGTCTTGATATACGAAAAGTGCGTAGTGAAACCTAGAAAAGAAGTCCTTCCGATTCGATAACAGGGCTTGATATGAGGAAAGTTCGTGCGGAAGTACGAAATACTAAAGATGGGGATTCTTTATTCTTTAAAAATATAAATGAGTATATTGAGAAAGGAGTTGAAGCAGTTAAAGATGCTTCCGGTTATAGTAGAGCTGTTGAAATTGCAAAGGAAGAATTAGCAAAACGTGGTAGAGGAAATCATAATAATGAAGGTGATGCAATGCGGCATGCTGAATGGAATCGGAGGATGACAGAAGAACTTGGGGCATCAAGAGCCTGGGCATTTGGTACAGCACACGAAATTGATGGGTTGATATATCATAATCAACCATGGAATGAAGCAATGATGGACATGCATAATAACGCAGTAGGAAGAGCTGCTGGTAGTGAAAACAGACCTGTTGATAAATCAAAGCTTCGAAAAGGACTTAATAGTGATATACAAATCAACCCTTACGATTAATTGGGGCAACTAATGATGAAAAGAACTTCTTGTTTGCTCGCTATGCTATTCTGCTTGTTTTTAGGGGTTATTGGTGGGATGGGGTCAAAAACAAACTACGGCTTATTTATCGTTGAAAATAGTTCAGATGAGGATGTGGATCAAATAGAAATCAATGTGATGGATTTAAAAATAAAATTACCTGGAATTAAGACAAATGATTTAATTACTGGTCGTTATGAAATTCCTGGTGACAGTCATTATGATATAGTTGTTACATTTGTTTCAGGTAGGACAGTTGAATTTTCTTCTGGATATATGACCGACGGACTTGATTCCTCTGATTTATTCATTATTGAAAATGATAGTATAGAGCACCACTCTATACCACCTGTTGAAATTAATTAATATTTGGTGCTACATAGAAAATTGCATGGTTTTTATGATACATCCTAGCTAACAATTGATGAGCCCTTGGCATATGCACTGCCAAGGGCTTTTGTGTGTCAATTATGATGATCCGGTTAACTTTGTGGATGATAAATCTTGACTTGCTACTCCAATGGAGTACTATAGAAGCATGGCCAAGTTGATGACCGTCATTGAGACTCCCGAATTCATAAAAGACATTAAGCGGTCAAAGATGAGCGCCGAAGAGCATAGGGAGCTTATCAATTTCTTAGCAGCTAATCCTGCTGCCGGAGTCCTGATGGAAGGAACTGGCGGTGTTCGTAAAGTTCGTTTTGCCGGAGCTGGCCGAGGTAAAAGTGGAGGCTACAGAGTTGTGTATTATTATCACGACACAAGTATTCCTGTGTTTGCCTTGAATCTTTTTTCAAAGAGTGAAAAGGCCAATCTGACCAAAGCTGAACGTAATATGATGAAGATGCTTGTACAGCTCCTAGTACAAAGCCTCAAGGGGGAAAAGTAATATGGCAAGTGCCGGAGAACGTATCCTCAAAAGCCTTGAGCAGGCAGTTTCCATTGCCAAGGGTGAAATGGATGAGTCTGAGTACAACGTTAATATTCCAGAAGAAGTAGATGTTCGCAGTATTCGCGAAAAGCTAAATATGACGCAGATCGGTTTTGCAAAGGCATTCGGGCTTTCTCTGTCATCAGTTCGACACTGGGAGCAGAAACGCCGAACACCTGAAGGTCCAACCAGAGCTTACCTTAAAATTATTTCTCAGGAACCTGAAATGGTCCGCAAGGTCTTGTCCGATCCAGGGTGTGATGCACGGTAAACATTCTGTCGTGAAATATGTTTTTGAAATGAAAGCACCCCGCTTGGCCGGTGGGGTGCTTTTTATTGCGAACCAGCCATAGCCATGCCCCTAGCGTTGCACCTGCCAAGGGCTCTTATGTATTTAAAAGTCTATCCTCTTTTTTAGCTTAAAAATAATTTCCATCCTAAAGCCGCCACTCAAACTCGGCAAGTCCCACGGACGCATTGCCCAAGTCCTGAGACTGCAATGTTCGTCCGTTACTGCTGTAAAAAGTGTAACGCCGGTGAATGGGCTGATAACCGCCTTACAGGATGCTGTCGAAATATTCGATAGTGGGTTTCAGACCTTCTTCCAGAGGTGTGGTGGGGGTCCAGTCCAGTTCCTTTTGCGCGAGGGAAATATCCGGTCTCCGCTGGCAGGGATCATTTTCCGGGAGCGGACGGTATTCCAGTTTTGAAGACGATCCGGTCATTTCAATTATCAGTTCGGCCAGTTCCTTGATTGTAAACTCCCGTGGGTTGCCGAGGTTGACGGGCCCGGTGAATGAATCATCGGAATTCATAAGCCTGATAAAGGCGTCAATGAGGTCGTCAATATAGCAGAATGATCTGGTCTGCGAGCCGTCTCCGTAAATGGTTATGGACTCATTTTTCAGGGCCTGAACAATGAAATTTGATACCACACGGCCGTCATTTACCGCCATGCGCGGGCCGTAAGTATTGAATATGCGGGCCACTTTTATGAGCAGGCCATGCTGGCGGTAGTAGTCGAAGAAAAGGGTTTCTGCACATCTTTTCCCCTCATCATAGCAGGCCCTGAGGCCGATGGGATTCACATTTCCCCAGTAATCCTCCTTCTGGGGATGGCAGGTAGGGTCACCGTATACTTCTGATGTGGAGGCCTGAAAGATCTTAGCCTTAACCCTTTTGGCCAGACCAAGCATATTGATAGCCCCGTGAACAGAAGTCTTTGTGGTCTGCACCGGGTCGAACTGGTAATGGATGGGGGATGCGGGACATGCCAGATTGAAAATATTATCAGTTTCCACATAGAGTGGAAAAGTGATGTCATGGCGCATCATTTCGAAATACGGGCTGTCCAGCATTGCTACTATATTGGATTTCTGGCCGGTATAGAAATTGTCCACACAAAGAACTTCATGGCCGAGTTCCAAAAGTTTTTCACATAGTCTTGAGCCAAGGAATCCGGCTCCACCGGTAACAGTGTAGTGTCGGGATTGTGTCATTGATGCCTCCGGCAGCGGAACAGATTTACAAATATATTAATAAATACTTCTAAAACATAGATAAAACAAGATGTAAAAAGATGCCTTCATTCCATAAAAAATAGCAACAGGGTCTTTTAACTTTTTTGGAAATGTATTATTCAGCAGGTTATGGAAAAAACTCTCAAAATACTGCTCGTTGATGATAATGCAGTGAACCTTAATCTGCTGGCCAGAGTGCTCAAGTCTGACGGGCTTGAAGTGTATACCGCTTTTGATGGAAATGAGGCGGTTGAGCTTTGCCGGGAGAATGACTTCGCCCTGATCCTTCTTGATGTTCAGATGCCTGGTATGGACGGCTATGAAGCAGCAAGGGAGATCAAGAAAATAGAAGCATGCCGCCTGATCCCCATAATTTTTCTGACCGCCATATACAAGGATCCCACGTATGCCCGCATGGGCTATGATGCCGGGGCCGTGGATTTTCTCACCCAGCCGGTTGACCCCCAGATTTTACGGGGCAAGGTTGCTGTTTTTCTGGAGCTCAAGCACCAGAAAGATATGCTCGAGAAAGAAATCGCGCAGAGAAAGCGGACCGAGCTGGCCCTGCGTAAGGCGGAAGAGAAATACAGGAATATATTCGAGCGCGCGGTAGAGGGTATTTTCCGTTCCACTCTGGGGGGCAGGCTTATCGAGGTCAATCCCGCACTTGCGCGGATAATGGGTTATGACTCCCCTCAGGACATGATTGATAACGTCAATCTGGATACAGTGTATGTTGAGGTTGAAGAGCGTCCTGTTTATGTGAAAAAACTGATGAAAGAGAAGTCTCTGAATGATTATGAAATGCAGGTCAGACGCAAGGATGGCTCCCTGATCTGGATTTCGGAAAGCAGCAGGCTGTTCGAAGAGAATGGAGATTTCTACGTAGAAGGTGTTGTTGAGGATATAACACACCGTAAAATATGCGAAATGGATTTACAGGAGAAGGCGACTCTGGATGCGCTGACCGGCATTCCGAACCGTTACCTCTTTTTCGACAGGCTGGGTAAATCCATCGCCAATGCGGTCCGCTTCAAACAGGAACTGGCCCTTCTTTTTATCGACCTCAATGACTTTAAGAAAGTCAATGACCGCTATGGGCATCATGCCGGGGATCTGCTTCTCGCGAAAGTTGCAGGCAGGTTGAGGGCAAGGCTTCGCTCCTCGGACACTTTCGCTCGACTGGGCGGTGACGAGTTCTGTGTGCTGCTTGAACGTCCGGGAGAGGTGGAAAATATTGCCCGCGTAGCTGAAACATTCATTGAATGTCTGGAAAAGCCTTTTCAGTTTGACGGCATCTCATGCAACATCGGGGCATCAATCGGCATAAGCCGCTACCCTCATGACGCTTCGATGGCGGAGGAGCTGGTGAGAATGGCGGATGATGCCATGTACCGGGTCAAGGAGTGCAGAGAAGTGAGTTACCGTTTTTATTCAAGTGCAGGGCCGGTCCGTTTATAAATTTATAAATCAAAGTCCCGCAGGAGAGCCTCGCTTGCAGGACCCATGAATCGAAAATAACCGATTCGTTCTTTTTCCCGCCTGTTAAAACCGCTTTTCTTTTGATTTTATCTGACTCATAGCTGTTTTTTGAGTGTATCCATTTGTCGCGTAGATGCGAATGCGTTGTTAAGTGTTTCTGCCATTTTGGGCAGAAACACTTTTTTTGTGGGCAGTTATGCATGGTTTGACACTGACACGCATCTTTGTGTCGATTTGATACGCATCTGGTATGAAAATGTAATTGTGAAAAAAAATACTAATCATGAATCCTTAAATATACAGGGATGTGCATGTATAATTACCTACTGTGTCATCTTTTTACGATGGAAAACCCCTTGTTAATGCTCATAAATGTGGTAAAAGTAGCTCAAAATTTATTTATGACTTTCTGTTTCATGTAATGTTTTGAATTTTAAATTTAAAAAGATGTGAATGTTTTAACTATCTATTATTTTAAACTGCTTTGAACTGTTGTTTCGGGCTCTGCACCTTGACACTATAAATAGCTGGTGAGATAGATTTAATTAAAAAATTGTTGCAGGAAGAATCTGAAATAATTTTTGTTTTTTTCAGACTGGTGTAATCAGGAACCAGTCAGGTATGTTTTTAGTAATATTAATTTCAAAATCGTAAGAGAGGTGGAAGGATGGTTTTCGACTGGCTCCAGTTTGCCATTATCATGTTTCTGGTAGGTGGTCTGCTTTTCGCCGGCGGGCCTTTGATCCTGTCCGCCCTTGTCGCTCCCAGAGCCAAAGGGGGAGATATGGGGATGCCTTATGAGTGCGGTATGAAACCACACGGTCGGGCCTGGAATCAGTTCGGTATCAGCTATTATGTTTATGCTCTTCTGTTTCTGGCTTTCGATGTGGACGTGCTCTATCTCTTCCCGGTGGCAGCCTGGTATCACGAAGCAGACGGCCTGTTTGCTTTTATCGAAGTGGCCGGATTTTTGTCGGTTCTGGCAATCGCAATCATATATTTCTGGAAAAAAGGAGTTTTCACATGGCCCCGCAAGATTTCCTGACTCCCGGCGGGCACAAGGTCGAAGACGGGCTTGTGCGTCTGGAGCTGGCAGAGGATGCCATGAACATCTGCCGCTCCATGTCGCTGTGGCCCATGACCTTCGGTCTGGCCTGCTGTGCTATTGAGATGATGGCGGTGGGCATGGCCCGTTTTGATATGGCCCGTTTCGGCGCGGAGGTGTTCCGTCCTTCCGCACGTCAGGCGGACCTGATGATCGTGGCCGGTACAGTCACTAAAAAGATGGCCCCGGCTGTTGTTCGCCTTTATGAACAGATGCCTGCCCCGAAATGGGTTCTGGCCCTTGGAAACTGTGCAATTTCAGGCGGACCGTTCAAATTCAAGAACCAGTACGGAATAGTGGAAGGGGTGGACCAGCTTATCCCGGTTGATGTTTATGTACCCGGCTGTCCGCCGCGGCCCGAAGCATTGCTGGAAGGTTTATTTCAGATTCAGGAGAAAGTGACCGGTAAACGCTGGTGGCCTGTACCTGAGGATTTGCAGAAGGAGCGTGCCAGATGATGGGGAAAGATTTCAATCTTCCGGTCAGTCCATTGATGGTCGGCAAAGGCAGTGTTGAAAACTCAGGGGTGAGCTTTAATGTTTTTCTGCTGCCGGAGGATATAGAGCAGGCCGCGCGGGCCATGCTGGATCAGGCCTACCATCTGGAGAACATAGATGCCATTGATGTGGCTGAAGGTTTTCTGATCACCTACCACTATGCCCATTTCACAAAGCCGGGACGTGTGGCGCACAGGGTCCTTGCCCCTAGGGAAGAACCGGAAGTGCCGACCATTTCACACATCTATCAGGGAGCCGACTGGCACGAGCGGGAGTGCAACGATTTTCACGGCGTGAAATTCAACGGACATCCCAATCTGCTTCCACTGCTTCTTGATCCTGAAACACCCAACGGAGTGCTGCTTAAGGATGAAAAGACCCGCAAGCCGTTGCGTGAAGTGCTCAATCCCGGTCAGATTGTTTTCAAGGAAGAAGCATTCACCCTTTTCGATGAAGAGCAGCCGGATGAAGAGTCCGGGTAGTTAATGCCTCCGGCGGCTCTCCGAGGGCGCTTTCAGCGGGACCAAAAGGCCCGCGGCCCTTTGGAATCCCAATCGGGCTTTCGCTTTCGGGAATCGTCGAAACGGCAGGACTTAATTGCAAGTGCTCCCTTTAACAGGCAGCCACAATAAACTTTATTTGTAAAGATTTACCGTCAACAGCGGCGAAGCCTTAATAAAAAGTTTTGGGATTCTTAAACCCTTTTTTACAAATCTGCAGGATAGCAGATTTGGGGGTTGCCACTAAAGGCAACACCTCGAAGAGGTGAGCCACAGGAAGTGGCGAATCAAAAGGGTTTAAGGCTCCCGGCAGGGTCGCCGAAGGCTAAAGGCTCCCGGCAGAGTCGCGAAGGCATTCAAACCAACAGGACGAGATTATGACTACATTTCCTGAAGGTGATTTTTACACCAACCACTTCGAGAAGGGTGCGGAAGAGAACACCATGATTCTGAACATGGGTCCTCAGCATCCTTCCACTCACGGTGTCCTCAGGGTCATCCTTGAGCTGGATGGTGAGTACATAGTGCGGGCCGAGCCTATTCTCGGTTACCTGCACCGTATGCACGAGAAGATGGCCGAGGTTAAAACGTGGGTTCAGTTCATCCCCAATATGGGGCGTGTCGACTACCTGCATCCTCTGGCCTGGAACCATGCTTATGTGGGAGCGGTGGAAAAGCTGGCGGGTATAGAGGTTCCCGAGCGGGCTGAGTACATCAGGGTCATCACCACCGAGCTGAACCGCATTTCCTCGCATCTTCTCTGGTGGGGCGCGTACCTGCTGGATCTCGGTGCATTTACTCCTATCATGTACGGCTTTGATGACCGTGAAATCCTCATGGACATGATGCAGAAGGTCACCGGAGCCCGGCTGACCTACAGCAACTTCCGTTTCGGCGGGGTTGTGCATGACCTTGATGACATGTTTGTGGATAAATGCCGCGATTTCATCAAACGGCTGCGTGACCGCCTGCCCATGTACAAGGATCTGGTTACCGACAACATCATTCTGCGTAAGCGGATTGAAGAGATCGGTTACATGGACGCTGACATGTGCAACCGCTACGGGGCCACCGGGCCGTTGATCCGCGGCGCGGGTGTGAAGCATGATACCCGTGTGGCGGAACCGTATTCCATCTATGACCGTTTTGAGTGGGAGGTTCCGGTTTATTATGAAGCCGATGCCATGGCCCGCTACATGGTCCGCATGGATGAAATAGAGCAGAGCCTCAATATCGTCGAGCAGGCTATCGAACAGATTCCCGAGGGCGACCACATTATAAAGAAGGCTCCGAAGCCGACATGGAAAGCTCCGGCCGGAGAGGCTTACTTCTGTACCGAAGGTGCAAGGGGCAAGGTGGGCATTCATATCGTAAGTGACGGCAGCAAGACTCCATACCGGATCAAGCTGCGTGCCCCCGGATTCTGCAACCTGTCTCTGTTCGCCGAATGCGCCAGAGGCACAATGCTGGCTGATGCGGTTGCCATTCTCGGCAGTCTTGACATGGTAATCCCCGAAATCGACAGGTAGTCAGGAGCTTCGTATGTCTCAAATACCGGTTGAACTTATAAAACTGCTCATCGCGCTGGTGGCTATCGCGGCTTTCGTGGGGCTGAACGGACTTGTTCTGGTCTACCTTGAGCGTAAGATTGCTGGATTCGTCCAGCGCAGGCCCGGTCCTTACGAAGTAGGGCCGCAAGGGCTCCTGCAGCCACTTGCCGATGCTGTTAAGCTGATTGGTAAACAGCTGTTTACCCCCTGCGGAGCAGATAAACTCCTTTTCTGGATGGCTCCGGTTCTTTCATTTTTCCCGGTACTACTTCTCTTCCTCCCAATCCCTTTCGGTCCAACTGCGACCGGAATGGAAATGAACCTCGGCCTGCTGCTCATTCTGGCCTTCTCCGGTCTGAATGTCCTCGCCCTATGTCTGGCAGGCTGGGGTTCTAACAACAAATGGGGGATACTCGGCGCGGCAAGGGCGGTGGCCCAGTCGGTCGCCTACGAAATCCCGCTGCTGCTCTCTGTGCTTGCCATTGCTTTCATGACCGGAAGCCTGAACCTCAGCACCGTTGTTGAAGGGCAGGGCGGCTGGCCGTGGCAGTGGAACCTGTTTTTGCAGCCTCTTGCTTTCATCGTCTATTTTGTGAGCGCGCTGGGTGAAACCAACCGCGCCCCCTTTGACCTGCCCGAAGCTGAAAGTGAACTGACCGCGGGATTCCATACTGAATATTCCGGCATGGGATTTGGACTGTTCTTCCTTGCCGAGTACGCAAACATGATTGTGGTCTGTTCGGTTGCCGCGGCACTGTTTCTCGGCGGTTGGCAGGGGCCGTTCTTCGATGGCGCATGGTGGTTCCTGCTCAAGGTCTACCTGCTGCTGATCGTCATGATCTGGCTGCGCTGGACCTATCCGCGCGTACGTTTCGACCAGCTCCTGAATATCAACTGGAAGTGGCTCATGCCTCTGGCTCTGTTCAACCTGTTCGTAACAGCGTTTGTGATGAAGATCGTCTGATGCGCTGCGCGCTATTGGATGAAAGATTTCGCCTCCGGCGGCCAAAGGGACTAAGCCCCTTTGGAATCCCTGAGGGGCTTTCACTGAAAGATTAACGTCAACGGCGGCGAAGCCTTAATAAGAAGTTTTGGGATTCTTAAACCCTTTTTTAAAAGGGTTTAAGGCTCCCGGCAGGGCGCACCGCGAGGGCCCCGGCAGGGTCGCCGAAGGCATCAGGTGAAATATGAGTGCAATCAAAAAGTTTGTAGATAACGTGACTTCTCTCTGGTCCCTGGTTGTGGGCTTGAAAGTCACGGGTAGGAATTTCATGGATGAGAACGTTACGGTGCATTACCCGCGCCGTACTGTTACTCCTGAACAGCTTGAGGGATTTCGCGGTCCGCTGGAGCTGGTCGGTAAACCCAAAGACCCCGCGAAGCCCAAATGTATCGCCTGCATGATGTGTGTCACCGCATGTCCGAGCAAATGCCTGACTGTGGTCAAGGCCAAGGCTCCCAAGCCCACCGAGGCCGAGGTTCAGGCGATGAAGGAAGCTGAGGAGCGCGGCGAAAAAGTCAAGAAGCCCAAGGCTCCCAAGGAACCGGCAAAGTTTTTTTATGATTTTTCACTCTGTTCACTGTGTGGTTCATGTGTGGAGAATTGTCCGGTCGATTCTCTCAGGTATTCATCCAATGTGTACCTGACCGTCACTGACCGCAAGGAATTGAAGATGGATCTGCTGGCAAGGCTGGCAGGGCAGGCCGAATCCGCCGCTGCGGACAAGTCTGCCGGATCATCAAACAAGGCTGAAGCTGAACCGTCTGAAAACTCAACAAGGACTGACTCATGATGGAACTGCTCGCTAAAGTCGCTTTCGCTATCTACACGCTGCTTATTCTGGGCGGCGGGTGCATGGCCGTGGGCGCGCACAGTCTGGTCCGGGCCATGGTGGGGCTGATAGCTTCACTGCTGGGGGTGGCCGGAATGTACATGCTCATGGCGGCACCGTTCATGGCCTTCATGCAGATCCTCATTTATGTGGGGGCTGTCTGTGTGCTCATCTTTTTCGCCATTATGCTTACCCAGGCTGACGAACATGGAGTTGAAGCGGGTTCCCGCAGACCGGGCAAATCCGCTCTGTCAGCTCTGACTTTTATTTTACCGGTTTTCGTAATCGGTTTTATTCTGGTCAAATTTCAGCCCGCGTCCATCAACCTGCCCGTGGAAGTCCCGCTGACTCAAATAGGTAAAGGCCTTCTGGAGGACTATCCGGTCGCCTTCGAGCTTATTTCAGTGGTTCTGCTGGCGGCAATGGCCGGAGCCGTTCTGCTGGCGTTTGAAAAGAAAGGGAGGAAGATTCAATGAGTCCTCTGCTGATGTATCAACTTGTGGCGCTTCTGCTGCTGGCGATCGGCCTGTACGGCATCGTCTGGCGCAAGTCACTGGTGGGTATGCTCATTTCCGTGGAGCTGATGCTCAACGGGGCCGGGCTGTCCATCGTGTCCGCCACCCAGCTTACCGAAGCCGGGAGCGCAGTGGGGCAGATCGCCGCACTCTTTGTAATGGGACTGGCCGCTGCTGAAGCGACCCTTGTACTGGCTATCATTGTTGTGGTGGCAAAACGGTTCAAGACTGCTGAAACCGATGCAGTATCAAGGCTGAAAGGGTGAGTAAATGACAGTAGCTACAGAATTCATCACCAGTTCGCGCATCCTGATTCCGCTTGGCATCACCCTCGTGGCTCCGTTCTTCATCTGGTTTTTCCGGGAGAGCATCAACAGGCGCGAGGCCGTATCCATCTGGGCCGGGATACTGACTTTTATCTCGGTGGCCTCGATGGTCCCCGATGTACTGGAAGGGCGCATCATCCAATACACCCTGTTCACTCTTTTCCCGGGTGTTAATGTCTCCTTTGCCGCTGACGGGCTGGCCTTTGTGTTCGCCCTTATCGCATCTTTCCTCTGGGTTTTCGCAACAAGCTACAACATAGGCTATATGCGGAGTCTCAATGAGCATGCCCAGACCAGATATTATTTCTGTTTCGCGGTAGCCATTTTCGGTGCGGTCGGCGTGGCTTTCTCGGCCAATATTTTCACCCTCTACCTTTTCTATGAAATCATTTCCGTGTTCACCTATCCACTGGTTGCCCACCATCAGGATGATGAGGCATTCAGCGGGGCACGGAAATACATGGTCTACCTGATGGGTACTTCCAAGCTGTTCCTGCTTCCGGCCATGGTCCTGACCTATGTGCTCTGCGGAACACTTGATTTCCATCTCGGTGACGTGGCGCAGGGAATCTTCCCGGCGGATGCCGATCCCATGCTGGTTACCGTAACTTACGTGCTTTACATCGCGGGTCTGGCAAAAGCGGCGCTCATGCCGTTTCACAACTGGCTCCCTTCAGCGATGGTCGCGCCGACTCCGGTATCCGCGCTGCTGCATGCGGTGGCAGTTGTTAAGGCCGGTGTGTTCTCGGTTTCCCGTGTCATCCTCTCCGGCTTCGGCGTTGATCTCATGGATAAATTGGGACTGGGACTGCCTACAGCCTACCTCGCGGCTTTTACCATCGTTACGGCTTCACTCATCGCCCTGACCAAGGACGATATCAAGGCCCGGCTCGCCTACTCAACTGTAAGCCAGCTTTCCTACATCATTATAGGTGTCGCCATGCTTACTCCGGAAGCGGTGCAGGGCGGGCTGATGCATATCGCCCACCACGCTTTCTCCAAGATCACCCTGTTCTTCGGAGCCGGAGCCATCTATGTGGCTACACATCTTAAAAAGATCAGCCTCATGGACGGGCTTGGACGTCGAATGCCGTGGACTTTCGGAGCCTTTGCCATCGCCTCCCTTTCCATGATCGGTGTACCTCCGGTCTGTGGATTCGCGACCAAATGGTATCTGGTCAAGGGTGCTGTCGGGATAGGGCAGTGGGGGCTGCTGATTGCACTGCTGGCAAGTACCCTGCTCAATGCGGGTTACTTCGGTCCCATCGTCTACCGGGCTTTCTTCAAGGCCCCAGCGGAAGGTGCGAACATAGAGCAGTACAGCGAAGCACCGCTATGCATGGTTATTCCGCTTTTTACCACGGCCCTGATTTCGGTCTGGCTGGGGCTTTATCCCCAGACTTTCCTGAACTTCATCAACGTGTTCGGTAAATTCTAAGGAGAACCGCCATGAAAGAAAAACTTGGAAACTGGTTCGAAACCCAGCGCACGCAGAATATGAAGTTCTGGAAGATACTGTTCGCGGCCTTCCTCGCGGTGCTGGTGATCCTCAACTTTTTCATACACCCTCATCATGCCGAATATCATTACGATATCTACCCGGGATTCTGGGAAGGCTTCGCTCTGGTGGTTTCGGTGGGAATGGTCTTTGTGATGAAGGTGCTTATCCAACCTTTTCTAGTAGGACCGGAGGAGAAAGGAGAAGACAATGACACTTAACGGATTCCTCCACCCCTCTCTGGCTTTTATAGCTCTGGCTGTGGCTCTGCCTTTTTTCCGGGGCAGGCAGTGGAAATACTTCCTGCTGATTCCGCCTGTGATTGCCATCGCGGTGGTCTTTACCGCCACCATGGGCAATTTCGGAGTCATCCCGTATCTTGGCAATGTTCTGGTGCTCGGAAGGGTGGACAAGCTTTCGCTGGTCTTCGCCAACGTCTTTGCCATCCAGTCGCTTATCGGCATGATCTATGCCCTGCACATGGATGACAAGGCGCACCACGCCGCCGCGGCCCTTTACGTTGCAGGCTCGTTCGGCTGTGTTTTTGCCGGTGATTATCTGAGCCTGTTCATTTTCTGGGAACTGATGGCTGTGGCCTCAACCTTTCTGGTCTGGCTGCACCGCACCAAGACTTCATCGGCTGCCGGATTCAGGTATTTCCTGTTCCATATGCTCGGCGGGCTTTTCCTGCTTGGCGGACTGCTTCTGCGTTACCACGAGACAGGGACATTCGCGTTTCTGCCGGTGGACCCGCAGGCTGTACACTACTACGACTGGCTGATCCTGATCGGATTCTGCGTCAACGCCGCTGTGGTTCCGCTTCATGCATGGCTTCCTGATGCGTATCCCGAAGCAACCATTCCCGGCGCGGTGTTCATGTGCGCATTCACCACCAAGACTGCCGTATACGTTCTGGCCCGTGGATTTGCGGGGGTTTACCTCCTCGCGGTGGCCGGAACAATCATGGCGGTTTACGGAGTGCTTTACGCGTCCATGGAAAACAATGCCCGGCGAATCCTTTCGTATCACATTGTGTCGCAGGTCGGTTACATGGTTGCGGGGATCGGTATCGGAACCGCCATGTGCCTTAACGGGGCCATCGCCCACGCTTACGCGCATATCCTTTATAAAGGGCTCCTTTTCATGGGAGTGGGTACTGTGATGATGGCTGTGGGAACCGCTGACCTTGACCGCCTCGGCGGGCTGGTCGGAAAGCTGCCCATCGTCATGCTTCTGTACATGGTCGGAGCAGTTTCCATCTCCGGTATGCCCTTCTTCAACGGTTTTATCTCCAAAACCATGACCATTACCGGGGCCGCGGAATCGCATCACACCCTGCTGGCCGTAGGACTTGAGATCGCGGCAGTGGGTACGTTCCTCTCGGTTGGTATCAAGCTTCCCTACTTCGCTTTCTGGAACAAGCCCGCGCGCACGGATGTGAAGCTTAATCCCATCCCCAAAAACATGTATGTGGCCATGGGAATTGCCGCGACTCTCTGTTTTGCGCAGGGTGTTTACCCGCAGATGCTCTACAAGCTGCTGCCGTTCCCGGTTGATTATCATCCCTACACACCCTGGCATCTGTTGCAGGCATCCATGCTGCTGGCTTTCACCGGAGCGGGCTTCTGGATCATGCGTAAAATCATCGTGCCGCACCACGGACGCAACCTTGATTTCGACAAGCTTTACCGCTTTGTCGGGAACATGGGGCTGCTGCTGGTCTGCCGCCCGATCGCCATCGTGGATTCGGTCTGGACCACTGTTTACAGAGTAATTGGCCTCAAGTGGCTGATGAATTCCGCGTCCGGATCATCGTGGTTCGACCGCAAGGGTATCGATACGGTTGTGGACGGAACCGCTTACACGGTGCGTAATATCGGCAGGACAGGGGCTAAGATGCAGACCGGACGATTACAGGATTACCTCGGTATGGCTGTAGTTATCTCGCTTTGTGTGTACGGGCTGGTCTGGTACTTTGGATAGTTAGGGCCTCCGGCGGCTCTCCGGCGGCTCTCCGAGGGCTCTCCGAGGGCCAAAGAACCCTTTTGGAAAAGGGTTCTCTGGACTCTCCTAAAACTTTTAATAAGCTTCGCAGGTTTTAGCGAGAAAGCATTAATAATAGTAAGGAGAAATTGCCTTACAAAGCGGCAAAGCCTTATTGAAAAAGTTTGGGATTCTTAAACCCTTTTCAAAGGGTTTAAGGCCCCCGGCAGGGTCGCCGAAGACTCTCCTAAAACTTTTAATAAGCTTCGCGGGTTTTAGCGATAAAGCATTTATAAATTGAGACAAAATTGCCTTACAAAACGGCAAAGCCCTATTGAAAAAGTTTGGGGGCCCCCGGCGGCTCTCCGAGGGCGCTTTCAGCGGGACCAAAAGGCCCGCGGCCCTTTGGAATCCCCATCGGGTTTTCGCTCTCGGGTATATTGATAATTGAGAAAATATTAAGTTCTGCGTCCCTTGATGAAACTATGAGTTCCAACATATCGCATCAATGGAGACGAAGTCATAATAAAACGTTTTGGGATTCTTAAACCCTTTTGGAAAAGGGTTTAAGGCCCCCGGCAGGGTCGCCGAAGGCATTTTTAAATAAACTGGAGAGAATGCAATGCAAGAAGTAGCTTATCCGGTTCTGACCGTTCTGGTGTTCTTCCCGCTGCTTGCCGCCATCGGACTTTTTTTCCTCCGTGGCGACAACAACATAAGGGTTTACACCTTGATCGTGTCAGTCATAGAGCTCGCGCTCTCGTTTCCTCTTTTTGCCGGATTCAAACTGGAATCCGCGGCCTTTCAGTTCGTTGAGCGGACTGACTGGGTGGCAAGATGGGGAGTGGAGTATTACCTGGGGACGGACGGTATCAGCTTCCTGATGGTTGTACTGACTATCGCGGTCCTGCCCCTGTGTGTGCTCTGTTCGTGGACTTATATACAGAAAAGGGTCAAGGAGTTCCATTTCTGCCTGCTGTTTATGACCGCGGCATGTGTGGGTGTCTTTACCTCCCTTGATCTGGTGCTGTTCTATGTTTTCTGGGAAGCCATGCTGATTCCCATGTACCTGCTCATCGCTGTATGGGGCGGACCGGAGAAGCGTTACGCTTCCTTGAAGTTCTTCCTTTACACCCTCGCGGGTTCGGCACTGCTTCTGGTTGCGATTGTCGCTTTCAGAGTGGTGGGCGGAACGTTCTCCATTCCGGAACTCATGGAGTACAACTTTACTTTCGGATTCCAGTTCTGGGCTTTTCTGGCACTGGCACTGGCATTTGCCATCAAAGTACCCATGTTCCCATTCCACACATGGCTGCCCGCGGCTCATGTGCAGGCTCCGACAGCGGGATCGGTTATTCTGGCTTCGGTTCTGCTTAAAATGGGAACTTACGGCTTCCTGCGCTTCAACCTGCCTCTGACTCCCGCCGCCAGTGAATACTTTGCTCCGTTCATGATAGCCATTTCTATCGCGGGTATCATCTACGGCGGTGTAGTGGCTCTCGGGCAGAATGATATCAAAAAGGTTATCGCTTATTCATCGGTGGGGCATATGGGATTTGTCACTCTTGGTATCTTCCTGTTCAACCTGCGGGGATTCGAGGGTGCTCTTTTCCAGATGCTTAACCACGGTATCACCACCGGCGGACTGTTTATGATGATCGGCGCGGTCTATGAACGCAGCCACAGCCGTGAAATCAGCGACAACCTCGGCCTTGGCAAATACATGCCCGCATACATGTTCTTCTGGGGACTGTTCGCGCTTTCATCCTTCGGATTCCCCGGAACCAACAGCTTTGTGGGTGAGATACTCGTCTTTGTGGGCGCGTTCGAACAGAATCCGTGGATCGGCGCATTGATGGTTCCCGGCGCGATGGTCGCCGCGGCCTACATGCTGCGTATTTCCCTCAAGCTGGCCTGGGGCCGTCCCACTTCGTGGAAGGAATGGGCGGATCTCAATTTCCGAGAATGGACCTACCTTGCGGTTCCGGCGGTCTTTGTCCTTTATATAGGACTTGCTCCGGGACTCTGCTTCAAGGTGATGGACGCTTCCCTGATCAAGCTTGAGAAGGATGTTAAGGAAGGGGCTAAGATTGTTTCCATTGAAAAGGAAGAGCCCATGAAGCTGGCCCTTAATTCCCTCAAGGGTATCATCAAGTAAACAGCAGGAGAAATTGATATGGATATGCAACCACATTTATTCATGCCGGAACTTTTCACGTTCCTGATCATTGCCCTGCTGTTCGTGCAGGCCGTGGGCAGTGCGAAAATGCGTGAAAATGTCGGTGTATGGCTTCCTGTTGCTTCGGCAGTGGGAGTCGTGGTGGCCCTGCTTTCGCTTGGGCAGGAAGGACTGGTCTTCAAGGGGGCCTATAAAGTGGACGGGTTGTCCCAGTTCTTCAAGGCGGCCGTTGCCGTGGGGTTCTGCGTGACAGTTCTGAACGCCACCCGCCAGCCGACTCTGGATTACGAGAAACGGTCCGATTACTTTCTTTTCCTTGCGATCTGCGCCTGGGGATTGATGATGCTTGCCTCGGCCGTTGAGCTTATAACAATGTACCTTGCGCTTGAACTCTCTTCCTATGCCCTCTACGCCATCATCGCGCTGCGGGCCAAGGACAAGGGTGCTGCGGAAGCGGCAATCAAATACATTCTCTTCGGAGCGGTCTCTACAGTCCTTGCCCTGTACGGCTTCTCCTACATACTTGCCGGGATGCACACCACCTACCTCTCTGAACTGGTGCAGAAGACATGGACCTTCCAGGCGGCCCCCATGGCTGTAACGGGCATGGTCCTGTTTCTCGGTGGTATGTTCTACAAACTGGCCTTATTCCCGTTTCATTTCTGGTGTCCTGATGTCTATGAAGGCGCGAGTAATGAAACCGCCGCTTTCGTGGCAACCCTGCCCAAGCTCGGAGCAGTGGTTATTCTGATCCGCCTCGCCGCCATGTTCAAGCCGGGGTACGACATAACCACCATCATTGCCGTGCTCGGTGCACTGTCCATGACTTTCGGCAACCTGTCCGCGCTTGTACAGCGTGACGTTAAACGTATCCTCGGTTACTCCTCGGTGGCCCATGCCGGTTACATAATGATCGGTCTGGTTTCCGGGACAGCGGAAGGATTGGCAGCGGCGTCATTCTACGCGCTTGCCTACGTTGCGATGAACCTGACCTGTTTCTGGGTAGTCAGCCGTGTCTCCGTTGACGGACGCAACCTTCAGCTGGATGATCTTAACGGACTGCACAAGCGTGCTCCGGCACTGGCCTTTGCCCTTGCTGTAGGTTCGTTCGCTCTGGTTGGACTGCCGCCTATGGCCGGGTTCATGGGCAAGCTGTTCCTGTTCTCCGCCGGCTGGAACCACGGTTACAACTGGCTGATCATAATTGCCGGTATCAACACCGCGATTTCCATTTACTACTATCTGGGAATGGTCCGCCATGCCTACACCAAGGATGCCGCTGAGGACCAGCCGCTGCCGGATACTTCCGCTTTCAGCTTTGCTGGCGCGGCAGTGCTTTCCGTGCTCGTGCTCGGTCTCGGAATGATGCCCGCCGGTATTTTCGACTTCGCCCTGAAGGTGGGAGAGATTATGCCGTAAGGCGTCTGGCTGCGATGTGAAAATTAAATGAAGCCCCGCTGCCATTTGGCGGCGGGGCTTCTTTATGTTGTCCTTTCAGGGGTGTGGCTCGGCATGTTGAAGTTTAATTGACTGCTTGAATGCTGCTGGCGCTTATTATCCCGTGAGTCGATATCCGGGTTACACCCCCCTTTGGGGGTGTAACCCCACAGGAAGGTTGTTTACTGTCCTACAACAAAAAGGCCGGGAAGCTTCATAACTTTCCGGCCTTGCATGACGGCAATTGGAGGTACAGGGTTTTATATAGAGACTGTACTGCCGTACTTTGTGTGGTCTTATCTAGAGATTCAAAGGCTGTAACACGTCTATCTTTTCAGATTCCTTGTTGCCGAGATATTTCAGGGTTGCGTAGATTCCGCCAAGAATCGCCAGCGCGATCGCAATGTAGATCATGTTTTTGCCTTCAGTTACCTGATAGAACAGGGTGGCCACGGACCATCCGAGAGCGGTGCAGTACATGGCCATTACGGCAGAGTAAAAGCCGCCCATTTCCTGACGGGTGGCCCCGATTACTGCGAGGCAGGGGAAGTACATGAGTACAAAAAGGAGATACGCGAAAGCGGAGAATACGGTGAAATTGGCGGCGAGGTGCTTGTAGACAGATGTGTCCGCCCCGATTTCTTCTGAAATGGTGGCGCTGTCTTCGCCTATAAGCCCGATTCCGAGCAGGTCGACAGAGCTGACCAGTCCGACAAGACCTTCGCCGACGGTGGTGAACGCTTCAGTTACAGTCGCGCCGATATCAACGGATTCTTCTTCCGCGGGAGCATCGGCTGCAACAGGTTCCTGTGCTTCCATTGAGGAGTAGAGCGAGTTGACTGTTCCGACAATTGCTTCCTTGGCAAAGAGTCCGGTAAAAAGGGCCACGGATGCGGGCCAGTTTTCTTTTTTAATGCCCATGGGTTCAAAGATGGGTGAGATGGATTTACCGGCAATGGAAAGTACCGAGTTCTGGGAATCTTCGTTGCCGAAGCTCACCTGACCGTTATCGATACCCACGGAGTTCAGCATGGAAAGGACAAATACGGCGGTTACTACAATAACACCCGCGCGTCTTACGAATCCTTTCATACGCAGCCACGCACTTTTGAAAACAGCGCCGACCCGCGGCACATGGTAGTGGGGCAGGTCCATGACAAAGTGTGATGATTCGCCCTTGAAAAGGGTGTTCTTGAGCAGGAATCCGGTGAATATGGCCATGGCCAGTCCGGAGAGATAAATGAGAAATACCGCAAGGCCGGAGTACGCTCCGAAAAGGGCCACGCAGAACAATGCGTAAACCGGAAGCCTCGCGCCGCAGGACATGAACGGAGCCATGAAGATAGTCATGAAGCGGTCACGCTTTGTGCTGAGTGTGCGCGCTGCCATAACAGCGGGAACAGTACACCCGAAACCTACGACCATGGGAATAAACGCTGAACCGGGCAGGCCGATGCGCCGCATGAAGCGGTCCGCTACTACCGCAACACGGGCCATGTAACCGAAGTCTTCGAGTATGGCCAGAGCCAGAAACATGAAGAATACAACCGGAATAAAGGTGGCAACCGTCTGGATACCCGCGCCGATTCCGCCCAGTGTCACGGTTACCCATTCCGGTGCGCCTATATTCCCCAGCATTTCCGCGGGCAGGTCAATGAAGAAAAGTCCGGCAGTAATGTCGAAGAAATCGATGAACACGGAACCCAGCCCGATGGCAAACCAGAAAGTAAGGAACATTGAAGCCAGAAAAACAGGAATCGCGGCAAATTTGTTCATTACAATGCGGTCCACCCGGTTGGTGAAACTTTCATTGGGGTCTTTGTTTTCATTGAGGACTTTCTGATAGATTGTGTCGATAAAAGCGTATTTCTGAACTGTGTCCATCACTTCCGCGCGGGTGGGATGGGTATCGTGTTCGGGCAGTTTCTGTGCCTTGGCCGCTATTTCTTCAACGGCTTTGCTCACGGATGCCCTGTCTACCGCAATTACCGGAATAACCGGAAGCCCCAGTTCTTCGCTGAGTTTATCCACATCAATGTCCAGACCCTCCTTCTCAGCCACATCAAGCATGTTGAGGAGGATTACGATCTGGTCGGTGCGCTCCTTGAGATCCATGGTCAGGAACAGGTTGCGGGAAAGGTTGGTGGCATCAACCACATTGATGATCATGTCATATTCACCGGCGCGGATAACCCGTTCCGCGACTTTCTGATCTTCCGTGTCGGGGCTGAGGTTGTAGGTTCCGGGAAGGTCCACCAGTTCTACCGAGCTGCCCCCAAGAGTGAAGCTGCCTTCAATTCTTTCGACTGTTACACCGGGCCAGTTGCCCACTTTCTGCCGTGATCCGGTCAGGGCGTTGAAAAGTGTGGTTTTACCGCTGTTGGGGACGCCTGCTATGGCTATTCTGTCAATCCTGTGCATTTTAAAGCTCCCTTACCTTGATCTGCATTGCTTCTTTTCTTCTGAGAGCCACCCGGCTTCCGCGAATCTGGAAAACCATGGGGTCGGAAAGTTTTACCGGAGCAAGTCTGATGGGAGTGCCTTCCACAAAGCCCATTTTACGGAGCTTTTCAGCATAACCGGTTGTGTCCGCATCAAAACCCACAAGTGAATAATTTCTGCCGCTAAGAATATTTGAAAGATCCATGTTCTTAGTCATTTTCTCTCCGCCTGCAGTTTCCACTGCTTTGAATTTAACTGTTAAGGTTGAACGCAAAGCCCTCTCAGACCCTGTGAAAGCCGCATTGTTATTATTTGGTTAGTATTTTGTTACTGTCAGTTCCTGGCTGTAAGCTGACAGGAAATTTAATGTCATGTTCGTAATTCAGAGCACTTGCAAGGTGAGTGATCTGTTTTAACCATTACCGTTAAATGATTGATAAGGGTTTTCAAAATCGGGTTCAGTTGACGTCTATCCAGTGTTTGTTGTTGGGTCAAGAAGAAAATGAAAATTATTCTCATTGAGCCGTAGTGTCTGTCCGCCGGAGAGCGGGAGCGCCCTTTTTTATCCATATTGACGGTTGCTTCCGCATTTCGTCACTGTGCCGCAATGCAGGTCGGCTTTAATTGATGTATCCGGTGATGTATCCGGCAAGAAACATTACTTTGAAAGGACAACCGAAAATACATCTGCTATAAGTAAGGGTAATCACAATGGAAGAAAATCCGGGGGGTGGACTCATGGCGGCAAACGGTCAATCCGGCCAGGTGGCTGCGAGATCGGTTCAGGAATATATAGATGAGACGCCGTTCTGGGCTGACGGAACCTGCGCGCCGTCTTCTCCCATGACATCCATGCAGTGGCGGATCTGGTTTCTGGCTTCCGCGGGTAAATTCTTCGAAGGCATGGTTGTTTTCATGACCGGGGTTGCCCTGCCGCTGATAGTCAGGGAATTCGGGCTGGGGGCAATGGAGAAGGGGGCGGTGAGTGCGGCGACCCTTTTCGGTATCCTTATCGGAGCCACCGCCCTTGGAGGTCTGGCCGACCATTATGGGCGCAAAAAGATGTTCATAGTGGAAATGGTGCTTTTTGTAGCCTGCCTGATAGCCCTCATATTCAGCCCAAGTTTTATGATGCTGGTCACATTTCTTTTCGGGATGGGGCTTGCGCTCGGCTGTGATTATCCCACCGCCCACATGGTCATTTCCGAATCAATTCCCAGCACGGACCGGGGGCGGCTTGTCCTCAGCGCATTCGCTTTTCAGGCTGTTGGCGCGTTGACGGGTACGGCTATCGGCTATCTCATTCTCTATAAAGCCCCAGAGCTTTCAGCCTGGCGTTATATGTACGGGACAGCCATCATTCCGGCGGTTCTGGTTGTGGTGGGAAGGTTTTATATCCCGGACAGCAGCCACTGGCTTGTATGCAAGGGCAGAATAGAGGAAGCCGAGAAAGAGTTGCACAGACTGCTGAACAGGAATCCCAGCTATCCGAAAGTTATCAGGATTGCCCCGCCAGCCTGTGAATGTGCAGAAGAAAGCAGGAGAAAGGGTTCATACCTTGAGCTGTTTCGTGGCAGGAATCTCAGGGCGACTGTTCTGGCTTCGGTTCCGTGGTTTCTGCAGGATCTGGCGACATACGGAATAGGAATTTTCACGCCTACGATTCTGGGATCGGTCATCGGGGCCAAGGCTGTCCACGCGCGCAATGTCGCGGACCTCATCCATAACGACATGCTTGCCGCCAAGGGTGCTGCGTTCATTGATGTCCTGCTGCTGATCGGTATCATCGCCGCTGTGCTGATGGCGGACAAGGTCGGGCGGATCAAGCTTCAGGTCGCTGGGTTCATCGGTTGCGCCGCGGGACTTTTTCTTGCTTCCATGTCCATGACAATGGACTCCGGTTCATCCATGTCCATTACTCTCCTTTTCAGTGGATTCATGCTTTTCAGTTTCATGACCAACATGGGTCCCAACGCCATAACCTATCTGCTGGCGGGGGAGGTCTTTCCCACCCATGTGCGGGGTAAGGGAGCGGGGCTTGCCGCTTCATTCGCCAAAATAGGCGCAGTTGCCACCGCATTCTTTTTTCCCGTACTGATCAAGGATTTCGGTACCGGGGTGATTCTCTGTGTTCTTGTGGGCTGCTCACTTCTCGGGGCCGTGGTCACATGGATATTCAGGATAGAAACCAGCGGAGTGAATCTGGAAGAAATGTAAATTCCATCGCAAAACATCCGTATCCCCGCCCGCACATTCTGCCGGCGGGGTTTTCTTTTTTGTTCCCTCTTGCACAATGGGGGAGGATGGCTATATATTTGGCTGAAACAATTAAGTAAACATGACGACAGCTTCGGTGCTTCAGACCGGGATATTTGAATCAGCGGTTTTATGGATTTCACGAACTGTCGCTGCCAGCCCCTTGGAGGCATAAGATGCATGAAGTCAGTATGGGTGGAACGCTGCGGGATTACCTGAGCGGAGAAGAAATAGATGAAACGACTTATGAGGAGTTCCGGCAGGCTCTGGCCAGAATGCTGGTTGAGGAACTCGGCTATCCGAAGGATTCCCTTGAGGCAAAAGTCGATCTCTGTTTTGATATAGATGGCGAGGAAATATGCCGGACTATCGATCTGGTGGTCTACAATAAAGAGAAGCTGCCCGTGATGCTGGTCATGTTCTGTGCTGGTGATGTGGGCAGTTACGAGCGTGAAGCCGTCTGCGCCGGGAAGCTGTTTCAGGGCGGGCCAGTGCCGTACGTTGTGATCAGCGATTCCATGGACGCTTTCCTGCTGGACGCGATATCGGGAGATACACTTGCCCACGGCATGAGAGCCGTTCCGAGCTATGAAGAACTGATGGAGAAAACCGCTGATTACGATCGCAAACCGCTTCCGCCGGAAAGAAGAGCCAAGATTGAGCGTATTTTCTACACTTACACAGGTTTCCTGCAGGGCACATGCTGTAGTGAAACATGTTCATTGCCCCCCAAGAAATAACGGATGCATAAAAAACAGCCCGCAACTCCCTTGAGTGTTGCGGGCTGATACTTTTGATGGGTCTTCAACCGGAATAATCCGGCAGCCTGAATCTTATCTGTACAGAACCCTGATATCCACAAATCCGGCTTTTTCGGTTCCGGTCAGAACCATTGCGGCGGTGAGTTCCGCTTTCAGCTGATCGATGTATTTTTCAACACCTTCCTGAAGTCCGCCCACGGTTGCAACCGAGAAAGGACGGCCGATCATTACCGCATCCGCTCCGAGGGCAAGCATTTTCAGAACATCAATTCCGGTGCGGACTCCGCCGTCAACCATTATGGCGCATTGTCCGGCAACAGCCCGTGAGATTTCGAAAAGCACTTCCGCTGTTCCGGGACAGGAATCCAGCACCCGGCCGCCGTGGTTTGAAACAACAATTCCCTTGGCTCCCGCGTCAATGGCCATGCGTGCTTCGTCAGGAGTCATGATGCCCTTGAGGATGAAGTCCGCATCAACTGAATCGATGATCTCACGCAGCTTGCGCATGCATTTGGGAGTCACGGGACGTCCCATCTTCTTCAGTGTGATCAGTCCGGCGGCGTCAATATCCATTCCGATGATTTTGCATCCGGTTTCCTGAGCCTTTTCAAGCTTTTCATTCAGCTCTTTTTCTTCCCAGGGCTTGATGAAGGGAATGCCGTGTCCGTCAACATCCTTGATGGCGGAGAAACCGCTTTCATGGATGAAGGGCGGGACACCGTCTCCGGTACAGCCGATGATGCCTTTTTCCTTACAGCCTTTGAGCTTGGAGGTGATGTAGTCAAGTTCGCTGATCTTACCGCCCATGTTGAACTCAACACCGCCGATAGGAGCGGCGATTACCGGAATATCAAGGTCCATACCCATGATGTTCACGGAAGTGTCGGGCTCGCTGAACTCGTGGATGGTGCGCATGTTGAGCTTGAGATCTTCCAGTGCCTTCACATTATTCTTGAAGCTGGAAGCGGTCCCGAGGCCGCCCATGCCGGGAACTTCTCCCACACAGGCCTTACCGTTACACACAGGACATACTTTGCAGTAGCCTTTCATGAGTTCACGGGCATTGTCGCGTACTTCTTTCATTTTAAAAACTCCTTATATAATTAGAAGATAGAGATTAACATTCTGGTTGCCACGATGATGAGCAGAATCGCGAAAATCTTTTTGAGCCTGTCCACGGGCAGACTGTGCGCCAGCCTTACACCAAGGGGAGCGGTAAGCATACTCGCTGAAACGATTCCGATCAACGCGGGCAGGTAAACATAACCGAAACAATATGGCGGCAGCCCTTCAACTCCCAGTCCGGTCCAGACGAATCCTGATGTACCGGCAATGGCGATGGGCAGTCCGATGGCCGCGGCGGTTCCGATAGCGGTATGGATGGCAACGTTGCACATGGTCAGAAACGGGACGGAAAGTGTGCCGCCGCCGATTCCCACGAGACTGGAAAATATACCGATCACGTTACCGGCAACAAACATGCCCTTGCCCCCGGGAACCTGTCTTGATGCTTTGGGCTTGAGTCCGAAAAGCATCTGGGAGGCAACGTAGTAAAGAAAGATGACGAATATGCCTTTGAGCACATTGGTGTTCATGAAGGATGTGGACAGGGAGCCTAGAAAAGTTCCGAGCAGGATTCCCGGTGTTATCGCCTTGAAGATATCCCAGCGGACCGCGCCTCGTTTATTGTGCGAGCGCATGCTGGAAATCGAGGTGAAGATAATGCTCGCCAGCGAAGTTCCCAGTGCAATGTGCATGAGATGTTCCTGGGGAATGCCCAGCGGCGGAAGCGCAAACACAAGAATGGGCACAATTACCAGTCCGCCGCCGATGCCGAGCAGCCCGGCAAGAATCCCGGCGAACACACCGAGAATAATGAAAATAAGCAGGGTAGAAATCATTAATAAGTCCTCACTGCGGAAAGAGAGTCGGATACTCTCAGGTTAAAGATATCCACCGCTGCGGCCCCAAAGATCAGCACGGTTCCGTTTTCCGGTGGATGAAATAATATGTTTATGCACTAAGTGCCTTGGCTGTTCTTGCGTTCAGCGGCAAGCTCCACCTCGGAGATATGCTGCCGCATGACCTTGCGGGCTGCATCGGGATCACGGTTTTCAAAAGCCTCAAGCAGTTTGAAATGCATGCTTATGGATTTTTCCTGACGGTCCGGAGTCTGAAGAATCTCCGATCTGCTCTCCATCATGATCTGGTTGAGCGCTTCCATCATTTCAGGAAAAATAGAATTTCCCGTGGCACGGGCAATCTCAAGGTGGAACAGGGAATCAAGGTCACGGGCGTTATTGCCTTTGCGGTCTTCAATCTGCTGGTTGCAGACGATTACCTTCATGCGGTTCAGGGTCTCATCATCAATGTATTCAGCGGCGAGCGCGGCCATTTCAGGTTCTATGACCCTGCGGAACTGGAAAATATCGTTGATGCGCTTCTTCTGGGCCGCAAAAACACAGGTGAACGCTTCGGCAATGTCGCTTGCTTTTTCTGTTTTTATATAGGTTCCGTCACCGCGGCGGCTTTCCAGAAGATTTTTCTCAGCCAGAGATTTTATGGCCTCACGCACCGAGCTGCGGGAAACTTTGAATTTCTCCGCAAGGGTTCTTTCAGCGGGCAGCCTGTCGCCGGGATTGAGTTCTCCGGAATCAATCAGCTCGGCAATCTGCATAGCTACTTTCTGGTATACGGGATTATTTTTCTGTTTTTTCAAAATTGGACCTGCCAATTCCTGTTTTTGGTTGAATTGGTCTGACCAATATCATTTGCTGTGGGCAGGGGCAAGACAAAATAAAGGCGGCACTGCAGTTAAATACAGTGCCGCCTTTATTTATGAATGAGTGGGTTATTTGAGCCTGAAAAATTGAGTTATTAAGTTGCGGGATGCGGGTTGGACCTGTCTTGGGCTCGGTTAGCCCGGAAAAAGGGTGACTGGTTAAAATCTGGAGTCAGCTTTAATCCTTCTCGGCATTTTCCATTTCATCCCGCGCAATGGATTTGAGGAATGATATTTTGATTGCGGCCTTTTTCCTTTTGACCGCGTATTCCGCCCGGTAGGCCGAACGTTTGTCCGGAAACATTTTAAAGGTTTCCATTTCCACCGGAAGCCGTGCCCGAGTGTATTTGGCGCCCTTGCCCGAGTTGTGCTCTTCAAGCCTGCGCCGGGGATCGGTGGTTACTCCGCAGTAGAGTGAATTGTCGCTACAGCGGAGAAGATAAACATACCAGTTGCTCATACACGGTTTGATACATTCCCGACCGCTTCCGGTCAAAGGGCATCATGCTCTAAACACTCATTGCTTTCCGGGCCAGACTGTAGGCGATGGTCCACATGGTTATGCCGATGATTGTGTCAAGGATTCTCCATGTCTGCCGCCTGCGGAACAGGGGCGCCAGTGCCTGACCGCCGAGGCCGAGGGTGTAGAACCACAGGAAAGAAGCGGAAATGGCCCCGAACCCGAAAGCGTAGCGCCCGTCTCCGCTGTACTGCCCGCTGATGGAGCCCACCATGACGACCGTATCCAGATAAACGTGCGGGTTCAGCAGGGTTATGGCCAGAGTCAGGGATATGAGGGAGCGGACGTTTGTTTCGCTCACTTCGTCTTCATCAAGCCTGCCGCCTTTCATTGCCGAACGGAAGGAGTTGAAGCCGTACCAGCCCAGAAAGGCGGCGCCGCCCCATGCGGCCGGTTTCAGAAGCATGGGATTGGCGGCAATCAGTTCCCCGGTTCCGAGCACTCCGAGAGTTATGAGCACCGCGTCACATATCGAACAGACCAGACAGACGGTGAGATGGTGATTCTTTCTGATGCTCTGTGAAAGTACAAAGGCATTCTGGGCCCCGATGGCGATGATCAGCCCGGCCCCGGTCCCGAGCCCCTGCATATATGGAAGGATGAGTGACATTCTTTCTGCTCCTTTTGAATGATTTCGATCAAGGTATGCAGTCAGCTGAAATTAGTAAAATTAAATATTTTCATTTCTCATTAGTTTTACTTATAATGAGGCATGCTCGATAACAGATATCTTGAAGCCTTGGCGGCAGTGGTGGAAGAGGGCGGCTTTGACAGGGCCGCGCGTAAACTGCATCTGACCCAGTCCGCGATATCGCAGCGGATTCGCAATCTTGAAGAACAGGTAGGTCAGGTGCTGGTGGTGCGCTCCGTCCCGCCCGAACCCACAGAGGCCGGACGCAGGATGATCAGGCATCTGCGGCAGGTGCGGCTCATGGAGCACGAACTTGAGGAATCATTGGGGATTGGAGATCCCGGTGATTTTGTCACTCTGCCCGTGGGGGTGAACGCGGACAGCCTCGCCACATGGTTTATCGATGCCCTTGAAGATTTCATGCACGAGAACAGGGTGCTGCTGGATATTTACGTTGATGATGAAAACCGCACCTATGAGATGCTCAAAAACGGAGAAGTCGCGGGATGCATCGGTACTGACAAAGGGAAGGTCAAAAGCTGCCGGAGTCAGTTTCTGGCTGCGGTGGACTACCTTTGCGTATGCACGCCCGGTTTTCTGGCCCGCTGGTTTAAAAACGGGTTCAACCATGAAAGTGTCAGCAGGGCTCCGGCGGCGGTATTCAACCGCAGCGATGAAACCCAGTCCATGATGCTGCGGAAGATTTTCCCGGGGCGTGAGCTGAGCCACCCCATCTTTTATGTCCCTTCATCGGAATCATTTGTTGACGTTGTCAGCAGGGGGCTGGTCTACGGGATGGTTCCGGAAATGCAGGCTGAATCAGGGATCAGGTCCGGAAGGCTAGTTGAAATTATGCCTGAAGCAAGAGTTCCGGTGAATCTTTACTGGCACTCATGGAATATTGATAATCCATTGTTAAGCCAGCTTTCCCGTACGCTTAGTGAGTATTTTGATTCAACTTTCAGGAAGTAAAAAGGATAATATTTAAAATAAGTTAAAAGAATGAATAAATGCTGTTGACACCCCTATGCCTAACATGTAGACATGCTCTCACGTTGGCGCGGGGTGGAGCAGTTTGGTAGCTCGTCGGGCTCATAACCCGAAGGTCGTCAGTTCAAATCTGGCCCCCGCAACCAAAGCAGCTTAATGCTTTTTGTGCTGACCCAAGTTCTTTCAAATTTTAGAAATTATCTTAAAAAAGTGCTTGCCTTTAATTTAGCTTGCACGTAGATACATTTCTCCGTGGCGCGGGGTGGAGCAGTTTGGTAGCTCGTCGGGCTCATAACCCGAAGGTCGTCAGTTCAAATCTGGCCCCCGCAACCATAAGTTAATAATAAGGTTTGTGATCAAATGATCGCAAACCTTTTTTTTTGCGCTTTTTTATGTGCCGGAGGGTGGGGTGGACTGTAAAGTTGAGGGGATACACCGAAGCAAAGGGGAGATTCATGTTCTCGGAAAATATTTTACCGGAACATGAATGACCGCTGCTGAACCGGCGTAAGCAGGCCGCTTACGGAACCTGCCATGGAACAGTGCCGGGCAGTTTGATCAGTTCAAAGTAAAGCAGCAGGGTCAGGATCAGGAGCATCAGTCCCCAGAAACAGGCTATTCGCAATGCGGTGGATTTGGCCTGTTTTCTTTTCCTCCATGGCAGCGGCAGCACTCCCTGAAGTATGAAAGTCACCACTCCGGCCAGATTCAGGCAGATTATGTTGGTCAGAAAAAGTATGGCCGCTCCGGCGGCGTATTCGGTGAGGCCCGCCCCGAGGAAAAGGCCGCAGGCACTTAACGGGGGCAGCAGGGCCAGTGCCACCATCACTCCGACAAGGGATGTCGGGACTCCCAGAGTGAAGGATATGATCCCGGCGGTTCCGGAAATTATGGCCAGCAGGATGTCGTAGAAATCAATGGAGCTTCGAAGCATCAGTTCGGGCGATATGGGCGGCAGGTTTACTGCCCATCCTATGCCGTAGGCGATGGCCAGACTGAGCAATGTTCCCGCCGTGAGTGTCTTGAGTGCTTCAACAGCAAGTTTTGCATCTCTGAGAGTCGCGGCCAGACACAGCCCCACATTGGGACCGAGCAGAGGGGCTAGAACCATCGCTCCGATTATTACCGCCACATTATTGCGCAGCAGTCCGATGACCGCCACTATCGTGGAAAGGAACACCAGCAGCACATAATTGTAATTAAACAGTGAAGTGTCCAGAATGTCGGTATAAAGCTCCTCCCTGCTGATGCGTCCTATCTTGTTTGCGTTGTTATCCCCGTTGCCGTTTTCACTATCGCTGTCATTTCCGTTCCCATCGCCGTTTTTACCGTTATTTTTCTCTATGGTTTCAAGACGCGGAAGGGTGGCTTCCACCGGGTAGATCACTATGCGGTAGTCTGATTTCCATGTAAAAATATTTTCAAGTTTATCCAGAACATTCTCGGATTCCTGCACGTCCAGAATCATGCGGAATGAAAGAGATGATTCCTTTTCAAGCGGAGCCGACCAGAAAACGTATCCCTCATCCGTGCACTGTGATTCGAGAGTTTTTTCCACTTCATCCTTATCTTCCTTGGGGGTAATTATTTCAATCAGTCGCAACGGCATCTGGACTCCGTGGTTATTGTGGTTATATGCACTTCGGCGGCATGGCATGATTCAGCGCGGAACTCTGTCCGTGCTTTTCAGCCGCAAAGATTTCGAAGCCTATTGTTCATGTGGATATTATGATTATGCTGTATTATATGCAGATATAAGAAAAAAAGGAATACAGGAATAAAATGAAAAACTCCGCGATTGAAATATGCGGCCATGTTGTTGCTCCCGGTTCCGGGGCGACTGTGTCTCTGCCTGTTCCGGATTCGTATCTGGGGCAGGGGCTGAGCATGCCTGTGCATGTCTTTAACGGAAAGAAGGCGGGGCCTTCCCTTTTCGTGAGTGCCGCTATTCATGGTGACGAGCTTAACGGCATTGAGATTGTCAGAAGGCTTACCCGCTTGAAAAGGCTGAACCGGATCAGGGGAACGCTTTACGCCATTCCCATCGTCAATATCTACGGGTTCATGTCCAATGCCAGATATCTGCCGGACCGCCGGGACCTGAACAGGTTTTTCCCCGGAAAGTCGGGCGGTTCCCTTGCTTCCGAGCTGGCCAAGGTGCTGTTTGACCATATTGTGGGGCGCTGCCAGTACGGGGTTGATCTGCATACCGGATCGAACCACCGTGTAAATTTTCCCCACCTGCGCGGAGATATGAAAAATGAAACTGTTCTGGCAATGGCCAAAGCTTTCGGGGCTCCGCTGGTGCTGGACGGTGAAGGAGTTGAGGGAACCCTGCGCAAGGCGGCCTATGACTTAGGAGTGAAAACCCTGCTTTACGAAGCCGGGGAGGCTCTGCGTTTTGATGAATTTTCCATCAGGGCGGGGCTTCGTGGAATATTGTCGCTCATGGAACATCTGGAGATGCTGCCCGCTTCCAGAAAAAGCAGTGCTCCCCTTGATCTGCAGGTAGCGGTGGGCAGTTCATGGTGCCGTGCCCCGGAGAGCGGCCTTTATCTAGCCAAGGCCAAGCTTGGGCAGCGGGTTAAAAAAGGCGAGCTGCTGGGATCGGTGCATGATCCCATAGGCAATTCCTCGTGCGAGCTGCTTTCGCCCCGTGACGGTGTGGTTATAGCCCACCAGGCGCTGCCTTCGGTTTACAAGGGTGACGCAATGCTGCATATCGCCTGCTTTGAGACTCCGGCAAAGGCCGAGGCCTCGGCGGATGAATTTTCAGAAATAGTGATGGATCAGGAATCCGTCAT
Source organism: Maridesulfovibrio salinus (assembly GCF_055394525.1). Taxonomy (NCBI): domain Bacteria; kingdom Pseudomonadati; phylum Thermodesulfobacteriota; class Desulfovibrionia; order Desulfovibrionales; family Desulfovibrionaceae; genus Maridesulfovibrio; species Maridesulfovibrio salinus. The sequence goes on along the minus strand of NZ_AP042461.1, from coordinate 3,517,177 downwards.
TTAGCTTTAAGATTTTCAATTTACAGAGGATGGTTGAATAATGAACAGGAATGTTAAAAAGATAATATACTCAATGATGGTTCTGCTCGTCCTGCTGGCGGGATGCAGCAGTGGAGACTGGCGCACAGCCAGCCGGGAACCAGCCGGAATCGCTCCGGACCCGGCATCCACGCCTGAAGCGGTTATTCAGGTCTACGCCGCCTCCACATGGGGCTGGCGGGGCTGGTTTGCCGTGCATACCTGGATTGCCGCCAAGAAGAGCGGTGAAAAGGAATATACCGTTTATGAAGTGATCGGCTGGCGTATGAAACGCGGGCTGCCCGTGGTCAGGATTGAGCGTGATGCTCCAGACCGTTACTGGTTCGGGGAAAAGCCCGAACTGCTGGCCGATGTGCGGGGCGCGAAAGCTGATGAGCTGATCAGCAGAATTGATTCCGCCGCCCGGACATACCCGTGGAGTGACACATACAAAGCTTTTCCCGGACCCAACAGCAATACCTTCATAGCATGGATACTTGAAAAGGTCCCCGAGCTTGGAGTGGAGCTTCCCTTTTCAGCTATCGGCAGCGGGTACAGCGGCTGACGCACCTGCTGTTTTGTAAAGTGAATTGTCAGCGGGGGGGCACCTTGAAGAATCTCACGACTGCTGAAGGCTGCCCCCTTCCAAAGAAGGTAATATAATGTCAAACAGAGTCTTTGTCGGAACCAGCCTTGATGGATACATAGCAGATCGCAATGGCGGTCTTGAATTTCTTGAAACCGTCCCGAATCCGGAAGGCCATGACCTTGGTTTTGTCCCGTTCATGGAGAGCGTAGATGCGATTTTGATGGGACGAAAGACTATGGATGTCGTCCTTGAGTTCGATGGTCCATGGCCGTATTCAAAACCTGTTTTTGTGCTGAGTTCTTCGATTTCGGCGCTCCCCGAATCATTGGCAGGTAAAGCTGAAGTCGTCTCAGGAGATATTCACGACATAGTGGAAAGATTAAACGATCAGGGTTTCACGGATCTCTATATCGATGGGGGGAAGCTCATTCAAAGCTTTTTGGCTGAAGATATGATTGACGAACTGATCGTGACCCAAATCCCCATATTGATAGGCGGTGGTGTCCTCTTGTTTGGCGATCTTCCCGACCACTTGCAATTTGAACTGATCAGCAGTGAAGTGCTGTTGCAAGCTCTCGTTCAGTCCCATTACAGGCGCAAGCGGTAAAGTGGATATGTGGATGGCTCACCACGATGCTGGCGATTATTGGAAAAAGAAAAGATAAATTATTCACCGCTCACTCCAGTATAAAACAGGAAGGCCCCCCGGCAAAACTGCCGAGGGGCCTTCCAGACTGCTGATAAAGCACCATCTGCGTCGTAGCTGCGGAAAAAACTGAAACTCACGTATGCTTAAATACGCTTCGTTCCAGTATTTTCCTTGCGCCTAGCATATGATACTTTCTCAACAGTCTGATGATTTTGATAAAGCACCATCTGCGTCGTAGCTGCGGAGAAAACTGAAACTCACTTATGCTTAAATACGCTTCGTTCCAGTATTTTTCTTGCACCTAGCATATGATACTTTCTCAACAGTCTGATGATTTTGAGTTTGTTGATCTTCGAATTTAGCCCTTCATACGTTCGGTCATTTTGTTCAGTGTCCTGATCTGGGCGGACAGGTCTGTTACTACCGTTTTGGAAAGGGACATGGCATTCGATGTTTCAGAGGAAATTTCACTGATGTCGGTGATGCTGTGGCTGATCTCTTCGCTGGCGGCTGAGTGCTGGTCCGCCGCAGTGGCGATGGACTGAACCTGCGCTGTGGCATCATTAACCAGTTCAACTATCTGGCGCAGGGAGTCCCCGGAAGCGTTGGCCAGTTCAGTTACCTTTGAAATCGTTTCCACGGAATTTACTGTGGTGTTGATGTTCTTGCGCGCTTCATCCTGAATGTTCTTTACCGCGTTGGCCACATCATTGGTGGCGGTCATTGTCTTCTCCGCCAGTTTACGGACCTCGTCCGCAACAACCGCGAAACCTCTTCCTGCGTCTCCGGCCCTTGCCGCTTCAATGGCGGCGTTGAGGGCGAGCAGGTTGGTCTGGTCGGCAATATCGTTGATCACGTTGATGATTTCACCGATGCCTTCCGCCTGACTGCCGAGGCTCTTCATGTCGGTCATGAGTGTTTCGGCCTGTGTGGACACTTCGCCCATGCCGTCCACCGCCTTGTAAACAACGTCCGCGCCTTCCTCCGCCATGCTGCGGGCCTTGTCCACGGCATGCGCCGCGTCAGCCGCGTTGCGCGCCACTTCAAGCACTGTGGCGTTCATTTCTTCCATGGAGCTTGCGGTTTCTTCCACTCGCTTGGCCTGTTCAACGGCTCCCACGCTGGACTGCTCAATCTGGACCATGAGGTTTTCAGATGCGGAGGAAACCGAATCAACCACCTGATCAAGCTGAATTGCGGCATCGATTAGTTCCGAAGCCTTGGATTCCGCCAGTTCGTTGGCGGCGTTCGCTTCCTTGGTGGCCTTCATGGCTTCTTCAGCGGTGCGTGCTGTTTCCTGCTCTTTTCTGGTGATCTCGGCAATGTTGTTCTGCAGGGATTCCGCCATATCGGAAAGGGCTTCCTGCAGCTGGCCCAGCTCATCCCTGTTCCTGATTTTCAGGTCGGTTTTGAATTCACCGGACGCGATTCTGGTTGCCGCTTCCTTGGTCTCGATTATGGGGGCGATGATGCTTTTGGTAACGATTATTCCAAGGGGCAGCAGTATCAGCAGAAAAATAGCCGCGGAAGCTCCGGCCTGAAAAAGCAGGGCGGTCATGTTCAGATCATCCATCTCTTTTCTGATGAGTGCCGCCTGACTGTCGATATTATCAATATATACTCCGGTTCCGATCCAGTAGTCAGTGCCGGGAATCATTGTGGCATAGCCGAGCTTGGGCATGGGGCTGGCGTGGCCGGGTTTGTCCCACATGAAGCGGACGAAGTCACCGCCTCTTTCAGCGGCTCTGGCAAGTTCGCGCACGGAGTACACATTATCCTTGCCTTTGAGGTTGCGCAGGTCCTTGCCGTGCAGGGAGGGTTTAACCGGGTGGGCAGCGTTAACGGTTCCGCGGTAGATGAAATAGTAGCCGGAGGAGTCCTCTTCAAAGAAGGCGTTTTTGATCATTTCTCTGAAAAGCTCGACTTTCTCATCCTCGTTCGAGATTCCTGAAGCGGCACTTCCCAGAGCTTCGGCCATGGTTGTGACAGCCACCTTGATCTTGTCCTTGTGGGCATCAAGCATGATTTCCTGAGCCTTGAGGGCTTCTTTGTCGGTAAGAGTGTAAGAGGAATATACACTTATGCTAATAGTAATTAATGACGCTAATATAGCGATACAGAACAATACAGCGAGTTTGCTGCGTATAGACAGGTTGTTCACAACGTATCTCCCGATAGTTCAGTACACAGGCGGGTACTGATTTGATTGTGATGAAAATTGTTAGTGGAAAGAACTGGTGCTGTGTCGGATGAAATGCCAACGGCAGTTGTTTCGATCCGGCAAATAAAGAAAGTCTTTGCCAGCGTGTTCTGAAAGATATCTACCCCGACCCGACGGATTTAAACATACATTCAAGGATTTGAACATACATTCAATGTAGAAGTAACAGAAAATTTTTAATTATAAAGGTTAGCTGTGAAATCATACTGGATAATGATTCACTGCTTCCTTTGAATTCTGAAAATATTGATATCGTTTTTCATTGTCAATTGTAAATTTTACGGCAGGCGAACGATATATCCATATGTAAAAAGTGGGTTATTGACTGTGCGGGAGAAAAATACTCGGTCAGTACGGTAAAAACAGGAGTTAATAAGTATATTATTCTTTCAATGTTGGCTTTGCCCGGTTTGACAAACGGATATTTTCTCGTATGCTATACATATAAACACTTAACTATAGATATGTATAGTAAAATGAAAAAACAACAATCATTGCTGACTCGCGCAATACGGGTAGTGGACGCGGTAAGTGCTGCTCCTGAGGGAATCAGGTATTCAGATGCGGCTTCGGTTCTGGAAAACCCCAGCCCTTCCACCGTTAGTAAAATCCTGAAAGAGCTTGTGGGGGAGGGGGTGCTTCAGAAAAATTCCGAGGGCCGTTATATTCTCGGGAGCAAGGTCTTTTTCTGGGGCAGAGTCACCCGGACCCAGAACACGCCTATCAAGATTATCAGGGAGCAGATGCGTGTGCTTCGTGAGCGCTATCAGGTCTCGGTCAACCTTTTCAGTTGTACCGATCAGACCATGTTCTGCCTTGAAAGCTACATGGATGAGCACTCTCCGCTGATATATCCGTCAGGAACAAGCCTGCCGCTCCATCTGAATGTTATGGGAGCTATTTTTCTCATTTCTCCGGAGAATCTGGATAATCCTCTTTTTCTTGAAGGTGAGGCCGCGAAAAACGAAGAACCTGTCTCTGTCGAGGACCTGCGATTGATGATCGACAGTGCTCTGGAAAGCGGAGTGCAGGATGATTACGGGATCTTTTTTCCGGGACTGCGGCGTTTTGCCGTTCCCATCCGTGAAAGGGGAAGGACCATAATGACCCTTGGGGTGGGCATATCACGGCGAAGGGCCGAGATTGGAGAACTCCCGGAACTTATCAGCAGGGATCTTCTGGCTATCCGGGACTGGATTGAATCGTCATTTGAATAAGCTTCGGGGCGGAAAACACAAGAACATATAATTTTAAATGAATGCAGTCCGCGGCTTCAATGCAAACGGCTGCCGAAACTGGAAATGTAAAAGCGGGAGCATAATCACATGAAATCAGAAAGACCGAACATTCTACTAATTCAGGCTGATCAGGTCTGTGCCGAGGCCCTTAGTGCCTATAGTGACAAGGCAGCGGCCAAAACACCCAATCTGGACGCTCTTGCCGAGGACGGAGTTGTTTTTGAAAGTGCCTACTGCAACAATCCCATCTGTGCTCCGTCAAGGTTTTCCATGCTTTCAGGCCAGCATACTTCAAGGATCAGGGCTTATGACAACGGTGCGGAGTTCCCTGCCGATATTCCTACCATTGCCCATTATCTGCGCGCGGACGGCTATCAGACCTGCCTTTCAGGGAAGATGCATTTCGTGGGCGCGGACCAGCTGCACGGGTATGAGGAAAGGCTGACTACTGACGTCTATCCCAGCGACCACGGCTGGACACCGGACTGGAGCAGGGCCGAAGAGCGCATAGACTGGTGGTATCACAACATGGACAGCGTGCGTGAGGCCGGTCCCTGTGAAAGAACCAACCAGATCGACTTTGATGACGAGGTGGCATTCAGGGCAGTCCGTAAGGTGTACGATCTCGGACGCAGCAGTGATTCCCGTCCTTTTTTTCTGACAGTTTCCTTTACCAATCCCCATGATCCCTATGCCTGCCCCAAGGAGCACTGGGACAGATATGACCATGACTCCATCAACATGCCCGAGGTAGGCTACCTGCCCGACGGTGAGCTTGACCCCCACAGCATAAGGCTTCGCGAGGCCTACCTGCAGACTCCTGACGCGGTCAGTGAAGAACAGGTCCGTAACGCGCGCAGGGCGTACTACGGGCAGCTCAGCTATGTTGACGATAAGATCGGGGCTATCCGCAAGGCCCTTGCCGATACCGGACTGGACCGCAATACCCTGATCGTATTCACCTCCGATCATGGCGACATGCTCGGTGAAAAGGGATTGTGGTACAAGATGTCCTTTTTCGAGCAGTCCGCCCGGGTTCCGCTGATTGTAAATTACCCCGGCGGGTTTTCCGGCGGCAGGATAGGAGAACATGTTTCACTGGTGGACCTGATGCCGACTCTGCTGGATGTTTCCGGCAGCGGATACATGGAAAATCCTCCTGCTCCCATGGACGGGGACAGTCTTATCCCGCTCATTGAAGGTTCCGGCTGGAAAAATGAGCGCAGCGTGATTTCCGAGTTCTTTGCCGAAGGGTCCTGCGGTCCATGTTTCATGGTAAGGCGTGGAAAGTACAAATATATCCACGCCGAACCGGACCCCGCACAGCTCTATGATCTTGAAAACGACCCTCGTGAACTGAATAATCTGGCCGGAAAAGACGGGTATCAGGAAGTTGAGGAAGCCATGAGACAGACGGTCATGGATCACCAGAATCCCGAGAAGGTGAGGGAGAGTGTGCTTGCAAGCCAGAAAAGGCGGATGCTGGTATTCAAGTCCCACATGACCGGTAATCACACCCCCTGGGATTTTTCTCCGAGGCAGGACGCTTCGTCCCAGTACATGCGCAACCATCTGGACCTCAATGAGGTCGAGAGCGGCGCGCGTATTGAATCCATACGCTGACGGCAGGGGTAAATTTGGATTTTTCTCTGCTTGTAAAGCCCGTGGGGGCTGCCTGTAATCTGGCCTGCAGCTACTGTTATTACGGTCCGTCCAGAAAAAGAGACTCCGGCAGTCCGAATCTGTCGGGGGCCATGAGCGATGAGGTGCTGCAACGCACCATCAGCGAGTACATGGCTACCGGACAGTCGGTTTATTCAATGGTCTGGCATGGCGGTGAACCGACCCTGCAGCCTGTTTCATTTTATGAAAAGGTCATAGACTTTCAAAAGAGTCATGCTCCCCGCGGGGCGCGTATCTCCAACAGCCTGCAGACCAACGGAATCGCCATTACCGGTGATCTTGCCGCGCTGCTTGGCCGATACCGCTTTCTGTGCGGAGTGAGCATGGACGGTCCGGCGGAAATACATGACCGCTACCGCCTCACCCGCCGTGGGGAACCTACCCATGAACTTGTGCGTGAAGGTCTGCGCACTCTGCATGCAAACTCGGTAGCCACGGACACCCTTGTGCTGGTCAATTCGGCCAATGTGGATGACCCGGCCGGAACTTACAGGTATCTGCGGGATACTGGAGCGGAGCACTTGCACTTCATACCCTGTGTGGAGTGGGACGGGGAGGGCAGGCTGCGGCCCGAGGCAATCAGCGACGGACAGTGGGGCCGATTCATGTCCAGAGTTTTTCACGAATGGTACGCCAACGATATCGGCAGGGTTTCAATACGTCTTTTTGAATCCGTATTGGCAAAGATCGTACAGGGTGTGAGCATCGACTGTTACAACAGCGGCAGTTGCGACCGCTATCTGCTTGTGGAGGCCAACGGTGATGTCTATCCCTGTGATTTTTTCACGGATAGATACCATCTGCTGGGCAATATCATGGATATGTCCTTTGAAGAGATTCGTAATTCCAGAAAATACAGGGATTTTGCCGCATTGAAAACAGCATGGGCAAAGGAATGTGATGACTGTGAATTTGTTGAGCTGTGCATGGGGGACTGCCGCAAGTATCGCCTCGGCGGAACCGGGCGCAGCTTTCTCTGTGAGGGCTGGAAAGAATTCTACAGCCGCACCCTGCCTCATTTCAGCCGTCTTGCGGGGAGGGTAAAGGGATAAGTGTCAACATTGCCCTTGGTTATTGTTCTGCGCAACTGCGGATTTGCTTCACGGCTGTCCGTGGATTGCGCAATACCTGCCGGGGACAGGATATAAAAAACAGGCCCCTGCGTTTCAAATTACACAGGGGCCGTTGATTTAGGGGGTTGTCTCCGCCTCTTTCCAGCAGGTCTGCCGGAAGGGGGAGCTGCGGACTAAAGGATTTTGAACAGCTCTATGGCTTCAACCGGAGGAGTAGTCTCCACTCTGCGGTATTCCGTTCCGTCCGGGGTGCGGCTTATCAGGCCGTTATCGACCATCCAGCGGCGCAGCAGCACATGATCGCAGAAACTGTGGTTCAGGATCAGCTGTTCATCCAGTTCCAGTTCGGTCATGGCGGTGCGGGCGGGCAGTCTGGACCAGAGTACCCAGAGGCAGAGCATCCGCTGATTGTGTTTTTTGGGCCAGCGGTTCAGGCGGCCGTCCAGATCAAAGTAACGGGTGGCTTTTTTTACCCGTTTTGCATCAAAGCTTGACGCCTCGGCCTTGCACGGTTCTTCACGTACGGCCTTGAGATGCTGGAAGTTGCGGTATCCTCCCGCTTTGGCGAGCAGGTTGAGCATTTCAACATGTCCGGGCACATGACCTGAATTATCAAGTTCTTTGCGCAGGTTGCGGGCAAGGTTTGAAACGTCGCTGATGTGCAGTGATAATGGTGTTCTAGGCATAGCTTATCCTCGTTTTCGTGCCTACCGCAGAAAAGGGATTGCCGGTGGTCGCCGACTTCCGACTCGGCACGGGATAAGTGTCGGACGGGATATGGTGATGGCAGGTTTAGCTCCCCAAAGGGGCGGCGACGCCTCGGTGAACTGCCGACCGGGTTTTCTGCATAACCGAGATAGACCAGCTTGGCAATAAAAAGAAATCAGCAAAAATTGGAAACAGGGAAACCGCAATGAGTATGCAGGTATCTGATTTTGGGAGAATTATCCTGTTTTATTTTTCAGTTTCCGGCTTGTTTCTGCTGCTGCACCAGGCTCTGCCGCATAGTGATGGGTCGGAAATAGTCCGCACAATCTGCAATTCGGTTATATTTGTATTTGTTAGCCCTTTCATTTCATCTTCCATAAAAGTGGTTCCTGAATTTCGTTGTTGATTATATTGATTGTGGCCTGATTATAATGGTACGGTAGTGATCTGATAAAGTCTTTTTACAAGTGAAAGGAGATCATATTGGCCTGGAGACACTGCTTTATTATATCCTTTATGATGGTCATAGCCGTCATTTCACTGAATATCCGCTGTATGGCTGACGAGATTGTTATGGTGAACGCGCATGAGTATTCTCCTTACCAGAATCCCGACCAGACCGGATTTCAGAATGAACTTGTCAAAGCCGCTTATAAAGCCTCGGGACTTTCCGCGGAAATTGATATCCTGCCGCCCAACAGGACTATCCGTACATTTTATGTTGGCGGTTACGCTGTCTGCGCGGACGGCGAAACCCTCAATGACTTGAAGAAAAACGAGCAGATGGAAGTGACGAAAGTAAGTTACTGGAACGTTCCGCTGGGGCTGATGTACTACAAGCCGAACCTGACTCGTGAACAGTTGCGCAACCTTCAAAGTGCAAAGGATTTTTCAGATATCGATCCTTCGTTCAGGATATTGAGCTATGGTGGATACAATCCATTCAATGAAGCCGGGTTCAGGGGCAGGGTGGTAATCAAATCAGAGAGTCCGCAGCAGACATACAAGATGGTCAGGGCCGGACGTTATGAACTGGGCTTTGAGGTTCTGGGAGTAACACCTTATTTTGTGGCTGAAACTTCACCTGAAGATCTCGAAAACTGGGGATTTCTAAATTTCTGGCTTTATATTCCGCAGTATATGGCCTTCAGCGGCAGGCACACCAAGGGCGCGTTTTATGAGAGGAAATTTCGGGAAGGCTTGAGTGTAATAAAAAAGAACGGCAAATATCTGGAAATATATGAGAGACTCTACGGAAAAAACAATGTTCCGGAGTCCGCCATTGATGATCCTTACAATGAAGTCAGCCCCGAAGACCAGTCCCGGATTGTCAGGGACAGTGATTTCGATATGGCTAAGTTCCTCAGGCAGGAAAGGGATGAGAGCGGTTCTATCGTCAGGTTTGTGGATTGAATCAGTGACGGGGAGAATTAAAAATCTCAAGCGGAATATGCATACTGCATTTTCCGCTTGAGATTTAATTGTTTATTCTGTCAGGCTTATTTTTACTTGAAACGGCTGCGGAAGAACGCTGCCACAGGAGCAAACGCCAGCATCAGCCATTCAAGGCCCAGGGTCTGGGCCGGGTTGAAGACACAACCGGAGCTGCCGCCACTTGAAATGGTTCCAAGAACAGCGGGGTCGGTGATCTTGCCGTCAACGTTGTCATCATCGTAGGGGCTGCCGTCCGCCAGTGCGAAGTATACAGCGTAGGTTGTGCCGGAAACAAGGGTGTCACCGGGGCCTACTGCTCCACCCGTTGAAGTTGTGATCCAGAAATCTCCGGAAGCCGGGGTTGCCGGAGCCGCACCGAGACGTCTGTAGGTAAGGTTGTCTCCCGCTGCCTTCAGCTTATAGAGAATCACATTGTTGAAATCGTAATTCTCAGTGGGGGTGAAGTTGAAGGTGAATGTGTGGGTGGAGCCGCTTGTTACACCTCCGGTGGTGGTGAACTGCTGAACCTCACTCACAACGGCCATATCGGAGGGAGTTCCGTAGGTCTTTGCCAGAACATCCGGAGTTCTTTTTACCGGAGTCTCAGAGCTGACAACTGCGCTGTCGTCAGTGTTGGGGCTGACTGAGCTGTCCTTGCTTCCGCCTCCGTCTTCCGAGTCGGAGCCGCCGGAGATCTCGTTCAGGTAGGAAGTGCTGTCCGCACCGACCGCAAGGAGATATTCGCCTTTGGCGGAACCGCTGATATCAGCAAGTTCAACGCCGGACCTGACGGTTTCGGTGGTCCATCCATTGGTGTTGGCATTGTAGGTGTGAACCTTGCCCGCATCGTCAGTGGTGTAAAGGAAGCCTTTCTGTGCCCAGCAGGAGGTCAGTTTCGGGGTTCCGGTGATTGCGGGCAGGTTGGTTGCGGAGCTGCCATCGTATTTTACTGCGTAACCATTGTCCCCGACAGCATAAATTTCGTCACTGGATACCGCGACAATATCATTGAGGGTTTCAGTGTTGGTGATGTTTATTATGTCCAATGTCCACTGATCGCCCGAAGGAGAGCTCAGCTTATAAAGCTTGCTTGTCGCAATTGCATAAACGGTATCTGAATCAATTGCGCTCAATGCGGCCAGAGAGCCGGGAATAGATCCCGCTCCCGAGACGCTCTGTTGTGTATAGGCGATCTGGTTGCTGCCGGAATCCACTGTTCCTTTAACAAAACCGTTGCTTGCGCTGGCAAAGTAAATGATGGAGCTGTCAATGGCCTGCATGTCATTGATGGTGCCTACAGAGCCTGAGCTTTTACTAAGCTGGGTCCATTCAGTGGCAGTCAGGTCTTTCCATGCGAGGTCGCTTCCGAAGCTGCCATATGCTGCAAAAACCTTATCTCCGGCACCGGTGATTTTAGTCAAATCGTAAGAACCGAAGAAAGAATCGTTGTAGCGTTTTTCTTTCCAGGCGATGGAGCTGGCACCCTCTTTAAGGGTTCCGTTGTAGAGCAGGCCGTCCTGACCACCGACGTAGATTTCGCTTTTGGTGGCATTGAAAACACTGGAGATCTTTGTGCCGACCGGAAGTGCCCCGTCAGGAACTGCGGTGGTGTAGGAGTTTCCGGTGGAGTAGCCCAGTTCATCATAATCATAAATAGCGATTTTTGTCCCGGAAGCTGCAATGCCTGCGATGTCGCTGATACCTAAGGAATTTTCGACATCTTCATACCTTTCCCAGCTGCCGCCTTCGGTGTAGTGCCAGACTTCAGGATCAGTTGCTCCGCCTGGATTGAATGCCACGGCCATGTTAGTTGCAGATCCGGAAACGTCACGTACTTTAGAAGCCGCATCAACGTCGGTTGCAGGGCAGTCAAGAGCTTTGATTTGTATTTCATTTGAAGTGACATCGGCATCAGCCTGATCAGTAATCAAATGTAGTTTCCCGTCAGATGTAACAAGCACGACACCGCCTGTCACAGGGAATAATTTATCAGCGGTCACATTGCCATTATCAGCAAGGTATGTGGTGATTACGGATACTGCCGTCCAGCCCGGTCCTACTTCTGATTTACTCAGATCCAGAGTTTCAGTATTGCCCGGGGACTGAACACGGGCGTAGACGGTTGTCTTGGTAGCTTTATCAACAGCGTAAAGACCATTGGTTGATGCTGCTAAAGATTGTATTTCTCCAGTAAGCCCAGTGCCTGCTCCCATGAATATTCCTGAAGTGCTGGCGAGATCTCTGGCTGCAAAGCTTGCACCCCGTGCTTTGAAGAGAACAGGCTCGCCATTGAAATTTGCAACAGCGAAATGGGGTGTCTCCTGACCTAAATCCGATGTTCCGGGAGCGTTTGTCGTGTCTCCAGCTTTATAGGTTATAACGGATCTACCATCCATGGAGCTGCTGTATTGGGCAACATAAGTGTCTCCGCCAGAGGTTGTGCCGATGACAACTCTCGCTGCCATGTTGGGGGTAGCTCCGTTGGCGGGTGCAAGTGATGCCTCAGTCCAAGCTGAGTTGGGGCTGGAGGAACTGTAGAGCTTGTTGGTGGTGCCATCGATCATGTAAAAGACAGAGCCCTTTGAGATGAGTGCCCTCGGTGAAGGTGTACCTGAGCCGGGAAGGCCGGTGACGGAACTTATATCAGACCAGCACTCCTCGGAGCCGTACATGGACGCACCGTTGTTACCGGAAGCAAAAGCCCTTTTGATAGCACCGCTGAAGACAAGGTTTACATCGTTCAGGTCTTCGGTTGTGCCGCTGGATTTAGCTACTGCGGTAGTGTCCGAAAGACGGAACAGGGTTCCTTCGGCGCCGGAAATGTAACCGAGATTGCTGGAATTGTTGTACTCAACTGAAAGCAGGTCTGCGGTTCCGGTGTAGGCGGTGGTTCCATCCGCCTGTTTGAGGTCAAGCTTGGCTACTCCGATATTTGCAGTCGCTCCGGAAAGGTCCTGCGCTCCTTTGACAACTGCGGCGGTGTCACCGACTGCGTACCATGAGCTTTTGGTATGGATGGCCATGTCGTTGATGTTCGGGCAGTTTTCGACATTAAAGCCTACAACAGTGTCACTTCCGATGGTCACGGTGTACACGTTGTTGGCGTTGCCGTTGCCGCCGCCTTTACCGAAAACAACGACTTTGCCGTCTTCCCCGGTCAGGGCTTTAATGCCGGTGATACCTGCGGTGGCTATGTTTTCACCTGCGAGGTCGGCTGCTGTGACATTCCATGAGCTGGCAGATTGATCGAAATAGACAACAACACCATCTGCGGTAGTGATCACAATGTCGCTGTCGCCTTCACCGTCTCCACAGGCAGTAATCCCGACAACTTTTTTGCCTGCAATGGCACTTTTAGCCGGATCAGCTATTTCCACTGTGTTCCATGCTGCACTGTCGGAGCTTTGTACAAGTTCTCCGGTTTCGGTAACTGCCCAGTAAAATCCGCTTGTTGTGGTTTCATATACAATATCTGCGAAATCACCGGCAACCGGGATTGCTCTTTTGCTCCACTGGGGATCACTTCCCTTCATTGAGCTCGTGGACATCCGGTATAGCTTACCTTCCGAACCGACAATGACCATGCCTTCTGAACGTGTTGTATCGACTGCTCCCGCAGTGATGTTTGTAGCCAGTTTATTCGGCGCGTCAGAAGTCCATGCCGCGAAAGAAGGGCTGGAAAGAGCACAGGTTCCGGCAATGGCGGCCACGGTGAGGGCGGCTTTCATTTTTTCGTTTATATTCATTAACAAATTCTCCTCGCGTACAAAATATGTTGCCGTCTATTACGGCAGCATAATTGTGTGTCCTGGGCTTTATTCAGCTTTGATGATGGCGACAAGAATCCAGTTGCTGCTACAATTGCCAGGTCACTGTTTACGAAATATACTTGCCCTTGGTTATGTTATGCGCAGCATCTACCATGTTTTTTTTTGTGTATATACATATATATAAAATAATATAAGTATCAAAAAATAGACAAAAGGAATTTTTGCCATGGCGTATAGGAAATTAGTTTCCGGCTTTTGGAGAGATAGGTGATTTATACATTTATAAAGCGGCTTTTCCGGGCAGAAAAAGCAGTAAAACCGGAATTACTTTTCTGGAATTTGGCGGGAAAATTAAAAAGGGTCAGCCGGAAAACGGCTGACCCTTGGTTTTACGAGCGGACCAGAAGGGGATGGTCCTTCGTAAGGAGTAGGGTGAGTGAATTCTATAAGAACAGGTCCACCGCCAGAAGTCCGGCAATGGACATGGTGATTGTGTAGGGCAGTGCCAGCAGGACCATGCGTCCGTAGGACAAGCGGATGACCGGAGCCAGCGCGCTGGTCAGCAGGAACAGGAACGCTGCCTGTCCGTTGGGAGTCGCCACGGAGGGGATGTTGGTCCCGGTGTTGATGGCAACGGCGAGGCGGTCGAACTGGGCCATGATGCGGCCCGCCTGTTCTGCAGCCTGCTGCGGCAGTGCTCCGAGAACGTCCGCGCGTGCGAGGTGCGGGTCGGTGAGCTTGCTCATGAGTTCCTGACCGGTCATGCCGATGTTGGGGATTGCTCCCAGAAGCTGGGTGAAGTGCAGCTTGGTTTCGGAGATGTAGACCGTGGCCACGAACACGTTATCGGAAATGGCGGAAAGCAGGCCGTTGGCGATGTAGTAAGCGGCAAGCTGAGCCTGACCCTGCAGGCTGAGTACATATTCAATGATCGGCGCGAAAAGGTGCTGGGAGTGGATAACCGCCACAACGGAGAAGAAAACGACCAGCAGCGCGGTAAAAGGCAGTGCCTCTTCAAAAGCGTGGCCGATGCGGCTTTCCTCGATAACCCCGGTGAAGGCGGTCAGCAGCACGATGATGGAAAGACCTGTGATACCCACCGCGGCCAGATGGAAGGCGAGGGCGATGATCAGCCATACACCGGTGGCGGCCTGAATCATGATTTTCATTTTTCCGGCTTCGCCCTGTTTCTCTTCTTCGCGCATTGCTTCTTCAAAGAGGAAGGAACGGATGTTGCCGGGCAGTTCAGCTCCGTAACCGAAGATCTTGTATTTTTCGACACCCACGCAGGTCAGCATGCCCACGATTAAAACAGGGAAGGTTACCGGGGCTACTTCAAGCAGGAAGGTCATGAAGTGCCAGCCCATTTCGTGCCCGATAAGCAGGTTCTGGGGCTCACCGACCAGAGTGCAGACTCCGCCTAGAGCGGTTCCCACAGCGCCGTGCATCATGATGTTACGCAGGAAAGCGCGGAATTCCTGAAGCTCTGCACGGTTGGTTTCCTTGAGGTGCAGGTCGGAGGCGAGACTGTGCGAGCCTTCGCCGGACTGCTGGGAAATGAAGCGGTGGTAGACGGAGTAGAAAGCGTAGGCCACCGAGATGATAACCGCGGTAACGGTAAGGGCATCAAGAAAAGCGGAAAGGAATGCTCCGGCTCCGCAGAAAAGCAGTGAGATTTTCTGCTTGGACTGCACATTTACCAGAATACGGGTGAACGTGAACTGCAGAAAGTCTTTCATGAAATAGATACCAGCGACCATGAAGATCAAAAGCAGGATAACTTCAAAGTTGTTATGAGCTTCATGATAGATGGTTTCCGGAGTGGTCAGTCCGATGATGACCGCCTCCATGGCCAGCAGTCCGCCAGCCGGAAGCGGGTAGCACTTGAGTGCCATGGTCAGGGTGAAGATAAATTCGGCGATGAGCGCCCATCCGGCGATAAAAGGCCCCGCTGTGGTCAGCAGGATCGGGTTCAGGATCAGGAATCCGATGATGGCCATCTTGTACCACAGGGGGGCATTCCCCAGGAAGATGGACATAAAGGTCTTAGCCTTGTCTCTGGTCATTGGTCTCTCCATTTTTTCATCAGTAAAACCGGGCCGGGATGAAGTAGAAGTCCGGCATTCTCCGCAGGAATTGGATTTAGGCCCGCGCTGTTGCGGAAAATGCTTTCAGCAGGAAGATCGCACAAGGGCGGTGCGCACTTGTGGAGGAAGCCGTGCTGGCGACACGGCCTGACGCATGCATGCGGGTGATCTGTGAATCAGGTCCGCAAGTGCAGGCGCAGAGTGCATAAGAAGGGGAAAACCTATCCCTTTCGGAGGGTTTTATATGCCTGAGTTGAATCGGTGTCCAGTCGTGAAACATTAAATCGGGGTATTATGTTATTTTTGCTTTATAATTGTTACAAAATTCACATTTAATTGCTCTCAGGGCAGTAAATGAAAGGGTCCGTGCTTCAGGTGGTGTTTAAAACGGAACATGCTCAAAAAGAGCTGGGATGTTTTTAGAAGGTGCAGGAAGATCAAAAAGCGGTCTGCTACAGGGCTGGGTATTAGTGATATAAAGTTATTCCCATTGCTTCGGAGCTAAGTGGAGTAACAGTTCGGGTTGCGTAAAGTGGTTTACCGATGTAATCTGCAAGGTAATATCCATTCTTAGCATTTCGTCAGCTGATTACGTTTTTATCACATTCACAGGACTCTATATATATGCACTTTGACTATGAAGCCCTTTTTGAAAAGTCCCATGGAGGGATTTCCGTGTTAAGCGGAGGCAGGATACTGCATTGCAATTCAGCTTTTGCCGGCCTTTTCGGGTACACTTCCGAACAAATGCTTTCCATGAGTTTTTCCAATCTTTTCCATCCGGAATATGCGGAGCGGATGGAAGTAGCCATAGCCGGATGTCTTGCCATGAAAGAGGAGCCCGTGCGCGAGTCCCTGAAAGGGATTGCCGCTGACGGTTCCGAATTCTGGGTGGATATTTCCCTGAGTCTGGCGGAAGGGGTGGATGGTCCTGCCGTGCTTTGTTTTTCAAGAAATATTACGGGCTGCAGAGAGGCGGGACTTGAAAAAGACCGGAAGTTGCGGCGGCTGGAGACTGCCCTTGATATCGCCAATGAGGGCGTATGGGACTGGAATGTCCAGACCGGGGAAGTGTATCTGAACTCCACATGGTTCACCATGCTCGGCTATGAGCCTGACGATTTCCCGCAGGAACTGGATACATGGCAGAATCTGGTCCACCCCGATGATATCCTCACCGCCAAGGAATGCCAGCTCAGTAACTGTAATGAAGCCTATCCCCTGAAAACTTCCTTCCGCATGCGCACCAAGTCCGGGGAATACAAATGGATCAATTCCAGATGCAGGGTGGTTGAAAAGGATTCTTCAGGCGGGACGGTCCGCCTTATCGGTGTCCATGAGGAGTTTACCGAGCGCAAGGAAGCTGAAGATGCCCTGAAGGAAAGCGAAGAGCGGTTCAAGGCACTCAGCAACGCTTCTTCCGGCGGTATTCTGATCCATGACAACGGAATCATAATTGATTGCAATAGCATGCTGGAAAAAATAACCGGCTATTCCCGGGACGAACTTATCGGCATGGACGGTCTGATGCTTGTGACTGAAAGTTCCCGGCCTGTCATCACGCGGAAGATGGCCGAGGGGTATGAAAAAACATACGAGGTCACCGGGCTGAGGAAAAACGGTGAAGAATATCCCCTGCATCTTGAAGGCAGGAATATGCCTTACAAAGGCAGGGTGGCCCGGATTGTCGAGTTTCGGGATTTTACAGAGAGCCATAAAGTCCGCAGGGAGCAGATGGTTCTCAAGAGCCGTCTGGAAGCCCTGTGGCATGTCTCGCGAATGGTTGAGGCAGACTACGAAGCGCTTTGCGACATGATGCTCAGTGAAGCACAGTCCATGACTTCCAGCAGGTTCTCATTTTTCGGTTTCGTAAAAGACGGAAGGCTTGAATTACAGATTTCTTCACGGGAGGTCATGGCGGAATGCGCTCTGGATGATAAGCAGCCCAGTATTGAGATTGAAGACAGCAGCCTCTGGGCCAGAGTGGTTAATAAAATGCGCCCGGTCATAGTGAATGACTACCAAAAGAGCAGCATTGCCAGACACACTTCTCCGTATGGGCATGTTCCCATTCTCAGGGTTCTTCTGGTTCCGGTGGTTCTTCATGACAAGGTCGCGGCCATTGCAGCCGTGGCGAACAAGGAAGAGGATTACACCGATGATGACGCATCCCAGCTCAGCGCGTTCGTCAACAATATCATGATTCTGATTGATCGCCGCAGGATCGAGGAAGAACTCAGGAACAACGAAAAGAAATTGCACATGGCAATGGAGATCGCCTCCATGGGGCAGTGGGAACTGGACATGGAAAAAAAGGAATTTCTGTTCAATGACCAGTTCTACTCAATTTACGGAACCACCGCCGAGGCCGAAGGCGGAATGCTCATGTCTGCCGAGGATTACGGCAGGAATTTTATCCATCCCGAGGATTACGAGCTTTATTCCGGGGAAATCGAGCGCATAGCCAATAACGAGTATGCACACTCAACCGCTCAGGTGGAAAACCGCATTATCCGCAGGGACGGTGAGGTCAGGAATATTGTTGTGCGGTTCACTGTCCTCGGGGACGGTTCAGGTAAAAACAACCGAGTCCTCGGGGTCAATCAGGATATTACCGAGCTGCGGCGGACTGAGGAGGAAGTGGTAGCCCAGAGAAGAAGACTGTCCGACATCATCCGCGGGACCAACATCGGAACATGGGAATGGAATGTCCAGACCGGAAAGACCGTTTTCAACGCACGCTGGGCCGGAATTATCGGTTATACTCTGGAAGAAATTTCGCCCACGACAGTCGACACATGGATGAGCTTCTGCCATCCCGATGACCTCGATGCTTCCAAAGAACTGCTGAACAGACATTTCAATGGTGAACTTGATCAATATGAATACGAAGTACGCATGAAACACAAGGAAGGACACTGGGTCTGGGTTCTCACCCGGGGCAGGGTTGCTTCCTGGACTAAGGACGGGAAACCTTTGCTTATGTCCGGCACGCATCAGGATATCACCGAACGAAAAGAACGTGAGGAGAAAATACGTTATCTGGCCACACATGATTCCCTGACCGGACTCCCTTCGCTGCGTCTTGCAAGGGACAGGATAGAGCAGGCTGTTTTTTCCGCCAGAAGGAAAAATATGCTTTCGGCTATCTGTTTTGTCGATCTGGACGGGTTCAAATCGGTAAACGATACTCTGGGCCATGATGCCGGGGACGCGGTGCTTATTGAAACCGGGGAGCGTCTCAAATCCTGCGTACGGGAAGTGGATACGGTGGCCCGTATCGGTGGCGATGAATTTCTGGTGGTACTGTGCGAGCTTAAGGAAAAAGATGATGCGGGAATGGTTGCCGGGAAAATGATTGAAGCTGTCCGCAAACCATATTCGTACAAGGGAAATGAAGTGCAGGTTGGAGCCAGTGTCGGGATTTCGATCTGGAGTCCTGAGATGGATGAAACTGATGCTGAAGAACTGCTCAAAAAAGCTGACAGCGCCATGTACGCCATCAAGAAATTCGGAAAGAACGGCTACGCCTATGCAGACGATATGGAAACTGAAGAATCCGGTAAATAACTTTTTCTGTTTATGACATGTAAACTTTTTATGTCTTATGTTTAGTTTAATGATTGTTTATCATGGAATCCAGTCTTTGGTAAAAGGGCGGCTGTTGAACGCAGGCTGCCCTTTTTGTTTGATAATAGTGTTGAAATTTTAGTTTAGTTAATTTAAACATAGTTTTTCACGGCATTACGAGATTCTGATTATGCCGGAAAACAAGATTTAAAGGCCTTGTCTGTAACGTACTGATTGAAAGATTGCCGTATGCGGCAGAATATATTTTTGGAGTTTGAACAGTGAGAAGATTTTTATTTGCGGTTGCCCTGATCCTTTGCATGGCGGTTCCGGCTCAGGCCGAATCCCTTGAAGATATCTGGGGTGATGTGCACCCGCTGCTGCATGAGGCTGTTGCCGATCTGGCCAAAAAAGCCGACGCGCCCGATGCTGACTGGAATCCGCTAAAGGATGACAAGGAAAGTCTGGACCGCAGAATCAACAAGCTTTTAGACGAATGCATCGAGATTCTGGGTATTTCAGATATGTCCGAAACCAAGCGGGCGATTCAGGAACTCCGGGACGATTCTCAAAGGTGCAGTGAGCAGATAGCCGAACTTAAAACCGAACGACTGGCCGCGCCGCATAAGGTTGAGAAGTGGGAGGTCTGGAAGAAAGATGCCGCCTCCATCGACAAGGAAGTTGAAGATCTCAAGCAGCGCCGCAAGGAGAATGGCGAGCGGGTTGAAAAACTCATCGACCAGTTGATGGACGAGATGCGCGCAATAGGCATGAAGGTGGACCGTGAGCAGGTGGAGACGCTGGTCTACAGTGTTACCGGAAGCGATGATGTGCAGCTTGTCTCGGTCTTCAACAACGTCAAGCTGATAACCGCCGAACTCCAGCGCCTGACTTCGGAAGCCAATGAGAATATCGAGATGGCCAAGCGTTATTACGGCATGCACACCATGCTGCTGCGCATCCTGCTCAACCTCTACGCCCATTATGAAGACAAGATCAGTGACGTATACCTTGTCCGCATAAACGATATCATCGAAAAGCAGAAAGTTCTGATCGAAAAGACCAAGGCCAGAATCCAGCAGGAACCGGCCAAGTATACCATGATCTACAAAACCAACCTCATAGCGCAGGGGCTTACCGTGCGCACCGCGTACCTCTATGCGGACTACCTTGAAAAGAACAGGCGCCGGATTTCCACGGCAAAGGCCGGAGTGCAGGATGAGTACGAAGTGGCTCTTAATACCTACGAAACCGTGCAGGGGGCGCACAGCCTGATCACCCTGATGCGTAATGCCAATTCCATGCTGGACCGTCTTTCGGAATTGCAGACCCCGGAACTTATAGTGTTCAGGAATACTGAAATGAAAAACGAGTTCAAGAAACTTACCGGAATGATAAATAACGGTAAGTAGGGACGGGCGGAACAAGAGCATTGATCCTTTTCCGGTAAAATCCTTTATTGTCCTGTAATCATTAATGAACTGATTAGAACGGCGTGCCCCGGATCTGCCGGGGTGTTGAACAGGTTTTGCTATAAATATTAGCAACATGGCGGTGCTTCCGGTGTATTGAACATCGGGAGCACCTCTTTTTTTGCCGTCCTTATAAATAATCCTTGAAGATTGTTTTTTACTGACCGCAATGTTATAGAGTTTTTAATCTTTTCTCTTTTATAACCTGTATTCCTGACCCTAAGTGCTACCTTATGAGCAAAAAAAGATTTTCCATCGCTTTTCTGGTTACTTCAATGCTGGCAGGTACCTGTCTGCTTTTGACTCTTACTATCCTTGCAATCGTCAAGAGTGAATCCAATGAAGCGGCAATTGAATCCGCCGAGGATTTTTTTCAGGAAATAACCCAGAAAACGGAAGCCCGCCTTGAGGCATTCATTGAGCCTGTTGCGGCCCTGACTGATATTGCGTCTTCCGCAGTAGACAGTAATATAACTACTTCCTCCACAAAAAGTCTGCAGAATAATTTCCGGGCCTTGAGAGCGGTTCTTGATGCTGATGAGGAAACCATGTCCGCTTACATCGGTTATGATGACGGAGCGTTTTATCAGGTGATAAAGGTGCGCGGGAATGAGTATATTCTGGAGAAGTATGATTCGCCGCTGAACTCTGCCTATATTGACCGTTCCATATGCTGTGACGGAAACCATGAGCGTAAGGAGGTCTGGCGTTTCTTTGATTCCGGGCTGAAGATGCTTGGAACCCGTGTGAAGACCGCCGAATACGACCCGAGGGTCAGGCCATGGTTTAAGTCCGCATCCGGAACGGAAAAATGTGTTTTCACCCCGCCTTATGTTTTCAGCAGTTCCCGCCTGCCGGGGGTAACCTGCGCCAGAACGCTGGCGGATGGCGGTGGTGTGTTCGGTATGGATATCAGCATGGCCCGTATCGGGGAAATGCTTTCCGAGCAGAAGCTTACCGCCAATGGAAAGATCTGGGTGGTTGATTCCGGTAACAGGCTGATCTCCTGCCCCGGTGAAGGATGGAAAGGCGTGGATGGACCTGATAGCGGGTTTATTGATGCCGGAAAGTCCGC
Source organism: Maridesulfovibrio salinus (assembly GCF_055394525.1). Lineage (NCBI taxonomy): Bacteria > Pseudomonadati > Thermodesulfobacteriota > Desulfovibrionia > Desulfovibrionales > Desulfovibrionaceae > Maridesulfovibrio > Maridesulfovibrio salinus. The sequence goes on along the minus strand of NZ_AP042461.1, from coordinate 3,495,590 downwards.
AGACCCTGTTGTCAGTAAAGTGGCTGATTTTTCGGGTAAACCTGAGAAGTGCAGTCCGTCCTGCCCTTTTTTTGTTGAGGTTGACGGTGAGCCTTTCATGGCCAGCCTCACCCCCATGCCCCTGGATTCAGGCCTGCCTCTGGTGATTGCCGCCGCTGCCCCGGTAAGTGATATTACCGGGCATATTTCGCGTATGTCTTTGCGGATTCTGGTCGGTTCCCTAATTATCATGTCCATTCTTACCATGATCTCATTTTATCTGGGCCGCAGGGCTTCCGGAGCATTGAAGGCACTGGTGCGCGAGGCCCGTAAAGTCCAGCAGTTCGACTTCTCTCCGTCAACACCGGTCGACAGCAATATACTGGAGCTGCATGAGCTTGGCGGGGCCTGTGAAGTTATGAAGTCAACCATCAGCGAGAAGACTGAAAGCCTTGTCATCACACAGGGCCGTCTGAAAAAACTGGTGGACGGCGGGCTGGCCCTTTCCGGAGAAAAGAAAATGGGCCGTCTGGTGCAGCTGATATTCGAATCTGCCCGGGACCTGCTTAAGGCGGACGGGGGAGTTCTTTATCTCAAAAACGGAAATAAACTGGGCGTTGAGCTCATCTCGCTCAACTCTTCAAGTACCGTGCTCGGAGGGCTTTCCGAGAATCCGGTTCCCCGGGTTATGGTCATCCCCGGCATTGCCGATTTTCTGGCTCCTGACTCATTGTTGCGCCCTGCGTGCGAGGCTTATACATCAGGCCGTGTTATCACCGATTCGGGAGTATCCTACTCGCTTTTCCCCACCGGGATGGAGCGGGAGCACGGTCATGTCACGGTCAATTCCCTCATATCCGTTCCCATAATAAGCCGCGGCGATGAACTGCTCGGGGTTATTCAGTTATTCAATCCCGGCGTGGAGGAAATTCAGAATGTGGAGGATAACACGGATACAGGTATGCAGGGGCTTCTCGGGTCACTCATGGCACAGGCCGCTGTGGGGCTGGATAACCATTATCTGGTAAACTCCCTTGAAGAGCTTCTGGATTCATTAATCAGGGTGATTGCTTCTTCCATTGACGCCAAGTCTCCTTATACCGCCGGGCACTGCACCCGTGTTCCGCAGCTTGCCGAGATGCTGGCCGAAGCAGTCCACAGGACGGATGAAGGCTCTCTGGCGGATTTCAGGCTTGATTCTGAAGATGAACGGAGACAGATGTGGCTTGCCGGATGGCTGCATGACTGCGGAAAGGTTATCACTCCTGAATATGTTGTGGACAAGGGAACAAAACTTGAAACCATCTATGACCGGATTCACGAAGTCCGTATGCGTTTCGAGGTCATGCGCCGGGATGTGGAGATCGATTTTTACCGGAAACTTCAGGCAGGCGGTGATGAGGAAATACTGCGCCGGGAAATGGAAGAAGAGATCAGGCGCCTCGAAGATGATTTTGAGTTTATCGCGGAATGCAACAACGGCAGCGAATACCTGTCCGGTCACAAAATGGCGCGGATTCGTGAAATTGCGGAACGCACATGGCTCCGCCACTTCGACAGCAGAGCGGGAGTCGGCCACATAGAGCTTGCCCGTATGGATGAAGATTCCGGCGGCGCTCTTCCGGTGGAGGAGAAGCTTCTCGCGGATAAGGCCGAGCATATTATTCCCCGTTCCAAATCCTACGATCATTTGAAAGATATCCACGGCAATCCCATACAAGTGCCTGAAAACGAATACAACCGCGGTGAGATATACAATTTGTGCACTACACAGGGAACCCTGACCGCTGAAGAGCGGTTCAAGATCAACGAGCATACCCTGAGCGGTCTTGAGATGCTCAGACAGATTCCTTTTCCTGAACGGTTCAGCAGAGTTCCGGAAATTGCGGCCGGGCATCACGAGCATCTGAACGGAAAAGGATATCCGTTGAAAAGGGACCGCAGTTCTCTTTCGGTTGAATCCCGCATTCTGGCGATTGCGGATGTTTTTGAAGCACTTACCGCTTCAGACCGTCCTTACAAGAAATCCAAAACCCTGTCGCAGGCTTTGAGGATCATGACTTATATGTGCAAGGATGAGCAGATTGACTCCGAGATTTTCGACATATTCCTCAAAGAAGGTATATACAGAAAGTACGCGCAGGAATTTCTAAGTCCGGAGCAGATTGATGTGGAGGATATCACCCCCTACCTGAATCAAAAGGATTAACTCAAGGAGGAAAGATTGTGAATATGCTTGAGTGGAACGATTCCCTGTCCGTGCATGTGGAGGAAATAGACGATCAGCACAAGCACCTTGTAGGCATCATCAACAATATCTACGACCTGATGACCAACAGTGCTGACGGTGAAGAGCAGGTTCTTGAAATTATAGCGGATATGCGTATCTACGCGGTGGAGCACTTCTCCACCGAAGAACGTTACATGGATATGTTTGAATATCCTGATGCCCCTGTGCATAAAAATGAGCATCGGCTCTTCATGGACAAAGTCAGTGAAGTTGAAGAAGGATGCAGAAACGGAAGCATGCCGATCTCCATGGATATTCTGAATTTCCTGAGTGACTGGCTGGTTACCCACATAAGTGACACAGACCGCAAAATGGGCGAATTTCTGAAAAGCGTGACCTGACAGCCGCTTGGAATCGGCCGCATAAAAGCAGAAGCCCTCGATATCGGGATGATATCGAGGGCCTTGTTAATCCAATTTCAGTCAATACAGTCTAAAAATCATACTGCAGCCTTACACGGACCTGCGCCACGTCCCTGCCGCCCATGGAGCGGTCGGCGTCCTGATATTCCCAGCGGTTGAGCAGGGAGAGACCTTCCAGATATTCTCCGAAATCATAGCTCAGGTTGAGGTTGTATTCGTTGCGGTCGTATGATGCGTTCTTTCCGGTATCGGGTGTGTCACCGAATCCGGCCTTGAAATTTGCGGAGAACCCTTCAATGCCGATCGTGCTGAAATCGTAGGTGGCAGCCAGAAACAGAGCCTTTTCCCCGGCCCGGTTGAAGTCGCTGGACATGAGGCTGTTGAAGAAGGGGTTGGCTCCCCAGTCGTAGCGCACATCATCGGTATCATCCACGATGGTTCCGCCTATATCAAGGGTCAGCCCGCTGAAGCTCACTCCCCAGCGAAGCCCGCCCTGAAGCGAATTCATGTTTCCGAGCAGGTTGTCCCCCACATGCTGCTGGCTGATACCCTGAACCTGAACATGTGTCTCGAGCCTTTCACCTATCTGATAGCTGTAGTCGGTCTGGAAGAAGAGAGTGTTGTATAAATCCGGCGCATAGTAGTTCCAGACCCTGAATCCCAGAGCATCCGTGGGACTCCAGTCCGCCCCGAGCATGATCAGACCGTTGTTTTCATTGGAAATTCCGGCAGCCTGAGTCATGCTGATGAAATCATCTGAGTCACGCTTTTTTATCTTGTCCACCCATGCGGCCCTGAGAACCAGATTTTCGATATCCCTTGATTCCAGTCCGTAAGCCTCAAAAGTGTTGGGCAGAATACGTGAATCATTACCGTTGACGATTGGAGTCTCCATACGCTGACGGAACAGTCTGGCTTCGGTTTTGCCGTAACGGGCCTTGAAATAAGCCTCACCGACCACCGCGAAGCCGTGGTTTTTATCATTGAGCAGTCCGCCACCTGCGTAGCGCTCCCGGTTGAGTCCGTCAAAAAGGGGCGCGGCCAGAAATCCGTTTACGACACCTCCGAAATGGTCCGCCAACCAGGGAGTTTCATACCTCAGCTGACCGCCTATGGCGAAGCTTTCTTTGGTGCGGTCAAAGGAATCACCCTCGGGGCTTTCCTCCTGCAGAAAGTAGAACATCCTGACCTGTCCGGATATTCTGCCGTATTTCCATTCTTCGGATTCTTCTTCCCCGTCCCCGGCAGCAAAGCAGGGAAGGGCGCTAAACAGAATCGAAAATATGAGCAGAATTAATAAGCAGGGTCTTAGCTGTTTGAGGTCCATGAAGTATCTCCGGCTTTATGAATTTATTAGCTGATAAATAAACTTCTATAGTTTGCAATGGGAAAATGTTCAATGATGAATGTTTATTTACGATTAAAATCGGGCAAAATTCCGTAAAGGTCACATGGTTGTTAAGTTTATGGTGTATGAATCCCCGATCAACCTTTTTTTATGTGAGATATTAATCGGTTTAAAAAAGATTTGCTTATTGTGTAACTTTGGGCGTAATAAAAAGTAAAGTTCAGTCAGTATGTTGCAGCTTGCGAAGCTGTTATTTTGAGAATATTCTTACGGGAAAAGTCCGATGGTTTCTGGCAGCTTTGATTCGAAAATTGAATATCTGAACACCGCTTTTGAAAAAATAGGAAGCTGCTTTTTTTTCAAGGCCATGCGCAGGGCATTGCTCCTTGTCTTTCCCCTTACAATTGTAGGGGCCGTTGCGCTGTGCACTGTGAATTTCCCCATGGATGCTGTCCAGAACCTGATTTACGGAGAAACCAGAGAACTGCTGCAGATAGTGGTGGACGGCAGTTTCGGAATCGCCGCATTCGCCATACTGTGCAGCATGAGCTATTGTCTGGGCGAAATGTACAACAGCGAGGATGAAAAGGCTTATATCCATCCATTTCTATATGTTGTGGTTGCCATGAGCTGCTTCTTCATACTTGTTGGCAGCACCAAGATAAGTTCTTTTACAGAAATAGCCTCCCTTTCCAACTCCATGCTTGAGGCGGTCTTTTCCGCCGCTGTTTCCAGCTGGCTGCTCAGCCGCGTGGTCAGGAAACGTTTCAGAATTCAGGTGGCCGGTACGGGGTATGACCTGTTTTCCATGGAGGTTTTCTCTGTGGTCCCGGCAGCGACAATTGTCATCGCGCTTTTTGCCGGACTCAGGTTCGGTGTGCACCTGACGGGTTACGGCTCGTTCCATGATCTGACCGAACACCTGATTCTGTTCGCATTCTCCTTTGCCGAAGGGGATTTTCTGACCGGATTATTATATGTGCTGCTCAGCCAGCTGCTCTGGTTTTTCGGGGCGCACGGGCCGAATGTGCTGGAAAGTATAAGGTCTAATGTGCTGGAGCCCAACATCCTGTCCAACATGGCTGCCGAAACCATGGGAGGTCAGGGGCATGTCCTCACCAAAGGGTTCATAGACGCTTTCACTGTTCTCGGCGGTTCCGGGTTCACGCTTTCCCTTGTCATAGCCATACTTCTCTGCAGCCGTAACCGGAGGACAAAGCAGTTTTCAAAGATGGCCTTTCTGGTCTGCCTGTTCAACATCAATGAACCGCTGCTGTTCGGCATCCCCATAATCCTCAATCCCGTTTATTGCATCCCTTTCATTTTCTGTCCGCTCATTGTCTACAGCATTGCCTATGCCGCCAGTGCACTGGGGCTTATTCCTCTGGTCGCCAGTACCTTTCACTGGACCACTCCGGTTTTCATCAGCGGGTATCATGCCGTGGGCGGATGGTCCGGGGTCGCTATGCAGGCTGTGCTGCTCATGGTGGGAGTAGCGGTTTACACGCCTTTCGTAAGAATTTCCGAAAGGCTCCAGAGAGTTCGGTTCAGGGAGGGGCTGGACGATCTGGTAAGGGTGGCCCGTACTTCCATGACCCCCAAGAAGGTCCGTTTCGTCAATCTTCCGGGGATATCCGGTTTTGCCGCCCGGTCCCTCGGCAAAGACCTGCTCAGGGCACTGCGCAAAAATGAACAGCTTTATGTGGTCTTTCAGCCGCAGGTGAATGTACGCTACAATGAAAAAATCGGGGCTGAGGCCCTGCTGCGCTGGGAGCATCCGAGGTACGGATTCATATCTCCCGAAGTGATTGTCTCTCTGGCCGAAGATCTTGAATGCATCGAGGAGTTGAGCTTTTTTGTCCTGCGGGAGGCCTGCAGTCATCTAGAACACTGGAGCGGTTGTCTTGATTTCAAACCGCACGTTTCAGTTAACTTTACTCCCTCGCTGATCACGGAAGAAATGCCAGCCAAGGTGCTGCGCCTTGTGAAAGAGTACAATATTTCTCCCGACTGCCTCGAAATAGAAATTACCGAATCAGAGGCCGTGACCACCCGCCAGTCAACGGTCTTCAGGCTCAATGCCCTGCGCCGGTCAGGGATAAGAATCGCCATTGATGATTTCGGCATGGGACATACTTCTCTGCGCTATCTGCGGGAGATGCCCGTGGATAAGGTCAAGATAGACCGTTCCCTGACCCTTGAATCCTCCCGCGGAGTAAACATGCATATCGTGCACAGCATTCTTGAGCTTTGCCGCAGAATCGATATGCAGGTCATCATAGAAGGCGTGGAGAATGAAAAACAGCTCAAGGCTTTCAACGCAATGGGAGCCGAATATTATCAGGGATACTACTTCAGCAGGCCCGTTTCCGCCGAGGACTGCTTCGCTTTTATCCGGGAATGGTCCGGGCGGGATGAGTCTCCGGATGTTGAGCCTGATAAAGCCCCTTCTGCCTCATAACTCCCCTAAAATACAGATACCCGACACTGCCGGACTGCTGGTAAAGCCCCATCCGTGTAGTGAAGCGTATTTTTCATTAACATAAGGTATTACCGGATTTCACTTCTGTATTATGCTGCAATAAATATTGATAAGCACGTATGTATAGATGTGCTTTTTCAGTACGTTGCGCCTTGCCGTTCTTCTTTTAAGCCCGATGAATCTGATTTCAGCAGCGGATTACTCTCCCAAAATGTTCCATAAAAAACTGAATATCTCGTGGACACGAAGCCGTACGGATGGCAGTATAGTAGGGAATTTTATTATATTGTCCGCTATCATTTCAACGGGAGAAGAATTATGTCCCAGACGGTTATACAGCATCTCTTAGAACGACTTAAAGAGATCGGAATTACTGATATATTCGGGGTCCCCGGAGATTACTCCTTTCCGGTGAACGATGCCTTCTGCAACGATTCCGACTTCAGGTGGATCGGCTGCTGCAACGAGCTCAATGCCGCATACGCCGCGGACGGATATGCCCGTATCAAGGGGAAATCCGCCGTATGCACCACTTACGGAGTAGGGGAACTGAGTGCCATAAACGGCATTGCCGGATGTTACGCCGAGAATCTGCCGGTCTTCCATATTGTGGGGATGCCCAAATGCTCGGTTCTGCAAAACGGCAATCTCATCCACCATTCCCTCGGTAACGGCGAATTTGATCTTTTTCACAGAATGGCCCAGCCCGTTGTCTGCGCCAGCACCATTCTCACCGCTGAAAATACCGTTTCCGAAGTGGAACGCTGCATCAACGCCGCGCTCACCAGAAAACAGCCGGTCTACATAGCGGTTCCCGCTGACGAAGCTCTCAAGAAACTGGGCTGCACCAAGCCCCATAAACTGCCCATGCCGAGCAGCGACAAGGACACCCTTGATACTGTCACTGCCCTGATTCTGGATAAGCTGGAACATTCGAGGAATTGCGTTGCAATGGTCGGGGCGCTTATAGCCCGCTACGAACTCCGGGATCAGATGAGAGAATTCATCGACCGGGCGGGAATACCTTTCACCTCCATGTTTATGGCCAAAGGCACGCTTTCCGAAACCCATCCCTGTTTCATAGGCGTCTACAATGGCCGCATTCTTGACCAGGATGTTCAGCAGGTGGTGGAGGCAAGTGATCTGGTGATCAGTTTCGGGACCATCAGGTCAGATATCAACACCGGAGCTTTTACCGTCAATATCGATCCCCGGCGGGAGATAAAAATTCATCCCGACCGGGTTTGCATCGGACATGCCGTCTATCACAATGTACTGATTGAAGACGTTATGCGTGAGCTTTGCGCCCATATCGGCAATCTGTATCAGGAAATTCCCATGTCCCCCAAAGGTCTCGGTGAACCCGAAGGCGGACCGGACGACAGGATAAGCGCGAAATCCCTCTATCCGCGCATCGAGCGTTTTTTCAAGGATAACGACATCATCATGGGCGAAACCGGGACCGCTTCCATGGGACTGGTCAACGCAAAGCTGCCCAGAGACGCGGTGCTGTTCAATCAGACCCTCTGGGGTTCCATCGGCTGGGCGACTCCCGCCGCATTCGGGGCGGCAATGGCCGCGCCGCAGCGGCGCATGCTGCTCATAACCGGTGAAGGCTCGCATCAGATGACCGTGCAGGAAATTTCACAGTTCGCAAGGTTCGGGCTCAAACCTGTGATTATCTGCCTGAACAATGACGGCTACCTCATCGAAAGACTGCTCTGCGAAGATCCGTACATCTATTACAACGACCTTGCCCAATGGAATTACAGCAGGCTGCCGCAGGCCTTTGGAATGGATGACTGGTACAGCAGAAGAGTGACCACCAACCGGGAACTGGACGAAGCTCTGGAAGTGGCTTCAGGCGGTGAAAAGGGGTGCTACATAGAGGTGCTGACCGGGATGATGGAAGCCCCTGAAATGGCTCAGAAGCTGAACGAAATAGTGGTGAAGGGGCCGGGCTGGAAAGCCTGATGAATTTAACCTGTAATTATTCAGTGAGCTTGAACATGGGTCTTGCGCTAAGAAGATTGGCGCAATGTGTTTTGTTGGAAAATATAAAGGAGAGTGGATATGCTTAAGAATTTAAATATTCGTACCAAACTTTTTTTGATTCTTGGGATTAATATCGCCCTCCTGGTTCTGATGGGAATTGCCGCAAAGATGGGCGCAGGCATTATCAATGATGAAATGGAAGTCATATATGGCCGAGATCTCAGGGGAATGTCTTTTCTTCTTGAGGCCGACCGGGATCTGCATCAGGCTCTGGTTGCCGAGAGAACAATGTTCATCGCCAAGCCCGGCACAGAGGTTTTCAGCCAGTTGATGGATGACTACACCAGCAATAAGGAGCAGGCCGATACCAGAGTGGGAAAGTTTGCTGATATTTCCGACAGTCCCAGCCAGAAGAAACTGGTTCAGAAATACATGGCTGACCGGAAAAAATGGGATGAAGTCTCTCTGGAGGTTGTGAGGAATCTGCAGGCCGGTAACCATGACGATGCCGTGGTGGAGAGTTCGATAAGGGATGGTATAAAACGGTTTGATGCCATGAGGGATCACATCGATAAGATAACCGGGCAATTGAATGAGCAGGCTGTTGCATCTTATGATCAGGCTGCGGACACTTATTCGAAATTATCTTATTTTCTGTTATTCCTGACTCTTGGCAGTGCTCTGGTGGGATCCTTCTGTACACTGCTTGTCACGAATAATATAACTCATCCTCTTAGGGCTGTGGTTGAGAGTGCCGGGAAACTGGCTTCAGGAAGTTTTCCTGCCCCCATGAAAATGGACCGCAAGGATGAAGTCGGTGTTTTAGCCGATTCATTTGATGATATGAGTTTTACCCTGCAAAGCAATCTTGATGAAATTGCGGTCAAGAGCAGGGAGGCGGAGGAAAAAGCGGAAGCGGCTGAAAAAGCCATGATTGAAGCTGAGGAAGCCCGTGCCGCCGCTGAAAGTGCAAAGAAGGAAGGGATGAATCAGGCCGCTATGCAACTGGAACAGATTGTATCACAGATTGCTTCCGCTTCTGAAGAACTAAATGCCCAGATCCGCGAATCGCAACGCGGGTCCGAAGCTCAGCGTACCCGTACTTCCGAAGCTGCGACTGCAATGGAAGAAATGAACGCCACGGTTCTAGAGGTTGCCGCCAATGCTTCCAGCGCTGCAGAGAATGCCAGAAATGCCCACGAACAGGCTCAGGAAGGTGGAAATAAAGTTCAAAGTGTTGCGGAATCCATTGAAGAGCTTAATGAGGAATCCAAAAGACTGCAAAAAGAGATGCAGGAACTGGGCGAACATGCCGAATCTATCGGTAAGATAATGGAAGTGATCAGCGATATTGCCGACCAGACAAACCTGCTGGCTCTGAATGCTGCAATTGAGGCAGCAAGGGCCGGTGAAGCCGGGCGCGGCTTTGCCGTTGTAGCCGATGAAGTACGCAAGCTGGCGGAGAAAACAATGACTGCCACTCAGGAAGTTGGAAATGCCATCAACGCCATTCAGGGCAGTGCCCGCAACAGTATCCGTTCGATGGACAGGAATACTGAAATGGTTGTAGGCAGCACGGAGCTGAGTCGTGAGGCAGGGCTGTTTCTGACAAAAATTCAGACATTTGTGGATGAAACAGCCGATCAGGTGCGTGCCATCGCAACCGCAGCCGAACAGCAGTCAGCTTCTTCTGAAGAAATCAACCGCTCCACTGAAGAGATCAACACCATTTCGGCGGATATTGCCGAGGCCATGGACCAGTCCGCGCAGGCCATGGATGATATGGCTCAACTTTCGGATGAATTACGAATGTTGATAGATGAGCTTAAGCAATAGCAGTGTTTGTTGAACATGATTTCAAGTTCAGGAAAAATATTAAAAACAGTTAAAGACAAAGCGGGTGATTTCAGAGAATCACCCGCTTTGTTTTTTAATCAGATAAAGAAATACGCGGAACTGTTTTTATGAGTGCATTACGAAATACGAATCAGTCCCCACCCGCTTTGTTAAATCGTTTGAAGGCATAACCGAGTCCCCTGAGTACCGGCTCGGAAGCTTTGGTATCTTCAAGTATTTCGACACCCTTGTGTGCTTTTGAATTTGTCATTGTGTGGAATTGCTTTTCAAGTTTTGTCTTTGGGGGACCTTTCAATTTTTTAATCAGCAGGTCCAGAGCATATCTTCCCTGTTGGTCAATAGATTTGGCGTAAGCCTCCAATTCCCTGTAGAGCCTTTCCCTGTCTCTAATATTCGAAAGGTCAATATTGTTTTGACGGCTGATTTCCAATATTTTCCGGTAATGAGGATTTGTCTCGTCCAATTCAGCGGAACCTGAATTCATTCTCTGCCGGATAGAATCCTCAAATCCATAACTTGAACCCAACTCATCGTAATTAAGTCCAAGCATATTGGATAATCCGTTCTTCATCATGTTCAGGAACCCCTGATTCTGCAGGTCCTCTGATGCATACTTCTGGCCATTCATGGTCAACTGAGCCATGCGCGCTTTGGCATACTCCTTACTGGGAGCTGATGAACCAATGGAGCTTGCGGAGCTACCCACGCATATTTTCAATGTTTCCCGATAATTTGAGCAGCTTCTTTCGAGCTTCTGTATGCTTTCCCTGTTGGCTCTGGATATCAGGTCCATGTTTTTACGGCATTTATTTTCCAGATGGTTCCGAGCTTTTGCATAACAGGAAGCTCCCCTGTTGGCGCATATATTTTGAACAACCTGTTCCCCGTATTCGGTCAGGCAGTATGCGTTGGTGGAGCAGAAAATTGAGATAACAATAATTATCAGAAAGGGAGTTTTCTTTAACATCTGGAGTGCGTCTATCCGGTCTAGTGTGAAGATGATTGCAAAAAAGCATGTTATTTAGTGTGTATATAATGGTTGGCACTTGACCATAATAATACTGTGATGTAAAGAGTTCCAAAAAATAAAAAGGGGACCTGTATGAATTGTTTTAAAAGGCTGTTATTAGTTTGTATTGTTTTTTCGCTTGTAGGGTGCGGTGCTGCCAGAACTGCCATCCAGAAAAAGGACTTGAATGTTGAGACCAAGATGTCTGCTGCTGTAGTGCTTGAGCCTCTTTCTCCTTCTGAAAGGATTGCATATGTCAGAGTCCGTGATGCTAGCGGAAACTCTTTGCGCCGCGGAATGATGAACACTCTGAAAAGCCAGCTTCAGGCGGAAGGGATTAAGATTACGAATGATCCTAAAAAAGCAAACCTGATGCTGCATGCAACTATTCTTCAGGCGGGCAAGTCTACAAAAGAGGAAGCATATTCTTCCCTCAGATCCGGATTCGGCGGTGCCCTTGCCGGAGCAGGAACAGCTGCTGTTCTCGGAGCAAATGCATACGGAGTGGGAGCAGCAGGTCTGGGTGGAGCGGCACTCGGTTTTCTGGCTGACACAATGGTTCAGGACGTATACTACACCTTTGTTGTAGACGTTGAGTTGAGGGAAAGACCTCTTGCCGGCGACCAGTACGCCAACAGTGCTGATACTGTGGCAAAATCAGGAACCAGCACTATAGTTAACAGCAGTGTTGTCCGTGGTGAAAATTATAAATGGATTATTTATAAAACAAGAATTGTAACTGTAGCGAATCAGGTGAACCTGGAACTCAACGAAGCTCTGCCTGTAGTGCAGAAGAAGACTTCCTACAGCATTGCTGAGTGCCTGCTTTAGATACAGCGATTTTAATATAGCGGATTTATTTCCGGTCATTTAAAAAGAGTAAGTCGGACCAGACGGTTCAGCTTACTCTTTTTAATTTTAATCAATCAGGGATTCCAAAGGGGCTTAGCTCCTTTGGCCGCCGGAGGCGAAATCTTTTGTCAAAAGCGCGCAGCGCATCAAATTCCTCTTACTGGGATTCAGGACCGCTCCCGAGAGGAAATCCCGGCAGTTTCCCGAAACTTCACCTGATTTTTTTTGAAATCAATCAGGGATTCCAAAGGGGCTTAGCTCCTTTGGCCGCCGGAGGCGAAATCTTTTGTCAAAAGCGCGCAGCGCATCAAATTCCCCGGCAGGGCCGCAAAATTATCCGAGCCCGGTGGTGAAGCGTATTGCTTCTTCTTCGGCCATTTCGAGATCTTCGCAGATGGGATGGTGCGTGGCGATATGCGCGGTTACGTGCCCGATGGTTGCCAGCAGCCTCTGGATTTCGGTTTCCCGTGCCGGACCGTGCCTTGCTTCGATGAAATCTCCCTGACTGGTGACTTCGAACCCCTGCGGCCTGAGGGCGGTTCTGATAAATTTGACGCGCGCTATGCGCTGCTCGGCTGTCCCGCTTCCGCCTTTGAAGCGGAAATGGATGTGGTTCCTGCTGTTATCAGGGTCGCTCACCGCGTCCACTTCGGTGAGATCCTTCTCTGATTTCAGGGTCACGTTCATGTAGGTTCTCGAAAGAATGGCATAACCCTCAATGGCGTTCTGCTCATTCCAGCCGGGCCTTTCCGCGCCAAGCCCGAACCAGAGCGCCCACATGGGGGCCGACTCGATATCATCGGGCGAGATATCAAGCTTACCAGCGGCAGTGGTGAAAAGCGCGTCCGCAAGGTTCAGAACCGTGAGCGAAATGGGCTGGCGGGCCTTGAGGTACTTGGCTCCGTCCAGTCCAAGACCCTTTTTGCTGACCAGTGAAAACATCTCCTCGATTCCCTTCTCGTTCGCAAAGCGCACCAGATCATAAATGGAACGGCTCTTTTCCGGCAGAAACATTTCGGTGTTCCTTGGCGAAATATTCAGTCCGGCAATGAAGGGAAGGGCGCGTTTGATGCGGTTCAGTTCCTTCATGGCCACCGGAGGATGCGGCAGAACCGAGGTAATCATCACCCGGTTGCGCAGATCGGTGATCCAGCCGCACTTCTGGGGAACCTCGAAAAGCTCATCGGCCTGCCTGCCGAGCGAGGCGATGGTTTTTATGGAATGGGCGGAAAGGGGCGATGGGTCGGGTTTTTCCAGCACACGCTGCTTGGAGCGTCTGGAAACCAGAATCGTGTCCCCGGTTTTGGTGCACAGGATGGCCGAACACCCGGTTTCCCGGTCCTTGGGCGGGAGTTCCGCTTCGGTTTCGTGCTGCATCTCAATGAACCCGCTGAGATGTACATCTTTCAACGGCTGGATGAGTACGGCCAGAGGCGATTCACGGTCGGCATAACCGGATTCAATGCGCGCCTTGATGGAGGCCGGGGAAAATTTGCACAGGGCGGCTTTCTTCCATGACTCGACTATGTCCTGAGCGGGAACGGGATAGAGGGTGCATTTATTCTTGGGCAGGGGATGAATGCTGCCTTCGGGAGTGACCCCGGCGGAAACAGTCAGGTTGCCGCTGCCGCGCGATGCTTCAAGGGCGGCGATCTCGATCTCGTTGGCGATCACGGCAGGCATGGTTCCCTGCACGAAAATATCCCTAATCTTGGCGGAAACTATTTCAAGATCGGCAATATCAAGGGAGACCACCGATTCAAGAATCGTATCAATGGCGATGCGCAGGTTGTTGGCCTCGATGAAATAATTGTAGACGTCCGTGGTGATGACCATGCCGTCCAGAACCGGGACCCGGTCCTTTTTGAGCCGGGCAAGGTTCACTGCGTAGGCTCCGGCCTTTGCTTCGTAGTCCAGCGAATCTTCAAGGGAGAAGGTGAAGGGCTTGGATATTTCCGGGTCCGGCACGGTTACCGCCATGCGCAGGTAGAAGTTGATCTTGTTGTAATAGTCCATGATATCCATGAACCGGACCGGATTCATTTCCTGCAGCTGTTCGAGCATGGCCCGGGCCTTGAGGCCGAGGTCCGCGGAAATTTTCTCGATGTGCGCCCAGTCGGTGCGGCTCTGTCCGAAACCGATATCCTCTATGCGGGCGATGATGTTCAGGCACTCCTCTTCAAGTTCCATGAGCTTCTTGAAGGAGTTGTAACGGCGGCGGAGTAATCGTCCCGGCGGAAAGGTCTCGTAGGTCCAGTGATCGAAAACGTGGCGGAATTTCATGTCGTGTCTTTTCATCCTCGCCGTCAGTTACCGCCGGCGGCTCTAGGGAGATTTTTGAAATGAACTGATCCGGATTCCGGAGGCTGGAGGCCATAATCCATGCCTGATTCCCCGAATGCAGGTCTGCCGGAGCAGTTCCTGCGGGGCGGGACAATTTCAGGTCTGTGGAATCCTTATCCTGATTAACTATCTGAATTTAGCACATTAAACTGTATTTAAGGAAGGGGTGGAGAAACGGAAATGTTGCCTTTTCCGCAAATCTCTTCATCCTCGGAAGCTTCATCCAGCGGCAGGACCACAGTGAACATGGTTCCCGGGCCGGAATCCTCGGGCAGGCCGAATTCATGAAGTACCGGGACCGGAAGAGGGCTTATCACTTCGATGGTTCCGCCGTGGTCCTTGATGATTCCGAATGAAACCGAAAGGCCAAGCCCCGTTCCCTTGCCCACCGGCTTGGTGGAAAAGAAGGGATCGAAGATGGTGTTGAGATCCTTCTGCTTCACCCCGTGCCCGGTATCGGCAAATATGGCAGTGATGGTCATGGCCGAGGTGTCCAGACGGGTGGAGATATGGATGCCGCCTTTTCCGGTCTGACTGCTGCGTACGGCTTCCATGGCGTTGGAAAGCAGATTCAGCCAGACCTGTTTCAGTTTCTCCGGGTCCCCGTGGATGATGGGGAAACGGTCGTCAAGAGAGGTTGAAATATCGATCTGCTCCATCTTGAAAGTATGGCTGACCAGCTGCACCACTTCCATGATGGAGTTGTTGAAACACATGGTAATCTTTTCGCTCTCGGTCTGGCGGGAGAAACCGAGCAGGTCGGCCACGATCTTGCGGCAGACACGGGCCTGCTTTTCAATAATCTCCAGATCCTTGAAAATCTGATCCTCTGGCTTGAAGTCGTCCTGGAGGAGCTGGGCGTAACCGAGGATAATCCCCAGCGGCGTGTTGATCTCATGAGCCACGCCACCTGCCAGCTTACCCACGGATTCCATCTTCTGGGACTGGATGAGCTGCGCCTGATAGCTTTTGAGTTCCGTGATATCCCGGGCCGTGGAAAGAACGCCTATGATACGGTTGTTTTCCCCGTAAACCGGAACCCTGATGGTGTGGAACCAGCGGGCCGGAGTGTCGGAGTCTCCGTCTTCACGGGTTTCCTTGTTGATGGTGCGTCCGGTATTGAGGACCAGTCTGGCCTCTTCGCTTCGCAGTTTGGCGGTCTGCGGCGGGTAGAGATCTTCATCGGTGCAGCCGAGGATATCTTCCTCGGTGCGCCCGAGGTGCTCGGCAAAGGGCTTGTTCACCGCAAGGTAGGTCAGCTGCGGGCTGAGCAGCGATACAAAGTCCGGCGAGACATTGATAATGGTTTTGAGCAGTTCCTTCTGGCGGGTCAGGTCCGTTTCCGTGATCTGCAGGTCCTCGATGTGGCATTCAAGGGACATGGCCATCGCGTCAAAAGTTTCGGTGAGCTGCTGGATTTCATCACCCTTGCTGAAGCCACGCATGAACTCACCGTTGGAGTCCGGGGTGTCACTCTGTTCAGCGGGGCCGAGATGGGTGCGCACAATATCACGCGCGTGTTTCCTGAGCGCGCCCAGTTGAAGGGTCAGCGTGCGCGCGAAATGGGTGGAAACAACAACTGCCAGAAGCAGAACCGCTCCGGTCAGCGCGCAGATGGCGAAGATCAGGTTCTGGACCACGGAATGGATGCCCGAACGGGAAAGCCCCAGGCGCACCGTGCCCAGACGTTTCTCGCTGATGAATATGGGGGCGGCGAAGTCGAAAATGCGTTCCTTTCCGGTATCAACGGTGACAACGTTGATGGAGTGACCGTTCTCCGAGTTGGCGTACTTGAGATTAATGGGGAAGCCGTCACTGAAAGTATTGGCTATCACCCTGTTATGCGGGTCCATGATGAAGGCATAGACTATTTCATCGTCAACTTTCTTAAGCTCGTTGACCATTGATTCCAGACGCAGCAGGTCCATGGAAAGAAGCGGGTCTTCAGCCCTCAGCGCAAGGTTGCCAGAGAGCACTTCACCCCGTTTGCGGGATTGCTCGATAAGTGCGTCCGACGCCATGCGGATAACGAAAATAGTGATGATCAGTGAAGTGAATCCCACGATCAGGGTCAGGCCGAGGTTGATCTTTGTACGGAAGCGCATCCGGTTTAAAAGCTTCATTCTGCTGACCTCCCCGGGCCGCCGTAAAGATTGCGCAGTCCCAGTTCTTCAATAAGGTCCCTGACTGAATCGTAATCGCTGTCCCTTGCCGGGATAATACCCCGCATTCCCGCTCGTTCAAGAATGTTTTTCTGAACCGGATCATCCATTTCAAGCTTGAACATGGCGTAGGAAATCTTGCGCACCACTTCCGGATTAAGGCCCCGTCTGGCCGCGTAGACCCAGCCCGGATAAGCCTTGGTCTCCGCTACGATCTTGATCTTGTCCACGTTGATTTTGTCGCGCACAACGTCAAGGGTTCCCTCACGGATGGAGCCGAAATCATACTTGCCCGCATAAACCGCAAGGGCCACTTTCTCCTGCTTGCCGCCGGGACCGGGTGCAAATGACACTTCCCGGAAATCCGAGGCGGTGATGCCGTTTTCAAGGAACAGGCCCAGTGGATAGAGGTAGCCGCCAGCGGAAAGGGGGTCCACCGCTACCCATGTTTTGCCGATGCAGTCTTTAAGTTTCAGTATGGAGCGGTTATCCTTGCGGGTTATTATCTGGCCCCGGAAAGTGGGGCTGCCCGAAGGTTCAATAATGCGCGCGAAAGCCCTCGCACCGCTCTGGGCGATGCGGATGTAGGTCATGGGATTGGAGAATGAAATATCGATCTCGCCGCTTTCGACCATGCGGCGGTGCTCTTCAAAGGTGTCCGGGAAAACCTGACGGATGGAAAGGCCCGTTGTCCGCGAAAGGTATTCGATCAGCCTGTTGTGACGCTGGTAGGATACTCGGTGCGAATACTGGGGAAGGTATGCGTAAGTGATTGCCGGAGATGGTTCCGGAACACGGATTTCCTCGCGCACGGACATGTCCACGCGCACTACTTTTTCTTCGGGAGCGGAACCGAAAAAATAAAAGGCTACACCGACCAGCAGCAGGACCGCCGGGAGAATGAACTTGAGCTTCTGCATGGTCTCTCCGGTGAGAGCGGAAAGATCCACATGCAGGGCTCCGCGTTCCCGTAAGGAACTAAGCCTTGCTTTCGACCGGTGCGGCTGTTGATTCTGCTTCATTTTTTTCAGCGGGAGCCTGTGTTCCAAGCTCGCTCCATGAAGTCATCTGACCGGCCTTTTCGGCATCTTCCGCTTTCATCTCGTCAATTTTTTTAAGGAACGGTATATAACACCTTACCTTAGAGAAACTGAACCTTACAAGGATATATGACAAAATGAAAACAAAAGGATAGCCCAATCCAAAATCAATATACGGAACCGTATGGATGTCGATTCCAGCAAAGCGGGACTGCAACCAGCCCATTGCAAACGGAACAGGCCAAAGGGAAACAGCGAAAAGAGCGGCGTGGGAAAAGAAAACCTTACCGAAATATTCATTGGCCCACTTGTTCGCGGACTTGAATGTCTCCTTCTCCTTATGACGCACCGCCTCAACTGAAATATTGTGCATGCGCGTCATCTTGCGGTTCAAGTCGGTATAGTATTCACGGTTCCAGATGTAAGTGAGAGTCATGCTGAGCTCGCCGCCAAGGGTGCACCAGAATGCAAGAACCGCCGACCCAAGCCAGAATGAAGCAAGAGCAGGCAAACCCAAACGGTACGGGGCTATAAGAATACTGTCGATTATCGGGTAAACTGACTCAAACATTTATATCACTCCAATTTTAATAGGCTCAGAGAACTTTCCCTGCCGGGGGCCTCTCTGATGGCTCTCCGAGGGCTCTCCGAGGGCCAAAGAAACTTTTTGATTCGCCTCGTCCTGAGGCTCACCCCTTCGGGGAGTTGCTATAAGCAACTTCCAAATCCGCTTTCCTGCGGATTGGTGAAAAAAGTTTCTCTGGACTCTTCAAAAACTTTTATCGGGGCTTTGCCGCTTCGTGAGGCTCAGCCGTTTTGAAATTTGTGTTCAGGCTATTTTAAAAAGTTTCTCTGGACTCTTCGAAAACTTTTATCAGGGCTTTGCCGCTTCGTAAGGCTCAGCCGTCTGGAAATTTGTGTTTCATGCTATTTTAAAAAGTTTCTCTGGACTCTTCAAAAACTTTTATCGGGGCTTTGCCGCTTCGCGAGTCTCAGCCGTCTTGAAATTTGTGTTTCATGCTATTTTAAAAAGTTTCTCTGGACTCTTCAAAAACTTTTATTGGGGCTTTGCCGCGCCGTCTGGAAATTTTATTTGGCGAAGCCTTGTTGAAAGGTTTTGAGGGGATGGGGTCCGGGGAAGGGGAACTTTTGCAAAAGTTCCCTTTCCCCGGCCGCCGGAGGCATTTTTCAATTGCCTGCGCCCTTTCTTTTATAAGGAGTGCGTTGAAAGGGCGCAGGACTTGATGTGGTGCGTGTCGTCCCGTCCTGCTGTGGTACAGGGCGGGACTCGTGTTGTTTATTTCTTAGAAGGGGGGCAGCAGGCTGTAGCCGAGGAAGCCCTTGGAGCTGTAGCGGATACCCACGTACAGAGCCAGTACTACGAACAGACGCTTCAGCCATACATCGGGGATGTACTTGGAGGTACGGGGGCCGATGAAGGAACCGACCAGGATACCGAGAAGTTCAACACCGATGAGGGGCCAGAACACGGGAGTGTCTTTTACAACCATGTAGGTGAAAATGGAGGTAGTCATACCTACGAGAACTGCCAGAGCGGAAGTACCGGCAACCAGGTACATGGGCAGGCCAGCAACACTGGTAAGGAAAGGTACGAGCAGGAATCCGCCGCCAACGCCGAGGAAGGAAGCGAGTGCAGCGATGAAGAAACCACCGACAACGGGGATCAGGGGGTTGAAGGAGAATTCAACGCCGTAGAAAGTGAAGATGCACTTGGTGGGAGCGAAGCTTACAACTTTAACACCCATGGATGCGGTATCAACGGCTCCGCCTTCTTTTTCTTTTTTGATGGAAGCTTCGAAAGCTTTAGCGGCTTCTTTAGCTTCTTTTTTACCGGCCTGACCTTTAGGGGTGGTTTCGTAGAAGAGGTAGCAGCCGAGTGCGAGTACGAAAAGACCGAAGTAACCGATGTAGGATTTCAGGGAAATCTTACCGGCGGTCAGCCAGGGCACGAGGTAGGAACCCGCGATGGAACCTGCTGCAAGAGCAAGACCCAGAGGCAGAACCAGACGGCCCATTTTGTAGTAGTTGAAAGAGGACATGGCTGCGGAAGTACCAACGAGCCACTGGTTGGACACGCGGATGGAGTCAGTGATCAGCTTGTTCATTACGGGGGAGGTCTTCTTGAAAGTAGAAGCGTAGTTACCGAAACCGTAAATGGTGATGTGACCAACACCGGCCATGATGCCGCCGAATGCGCCGACGGTGGAGAAGATCCAACCTACCCAGATCGCCCATGCGAATCCGATAACGAGGTTAACGCTGGGGCCGCCGGGAATTCCGAGGAAACCGGTTGCCAGTTCGTTGTTGATCTGACCTGCTTCAGTGCCGGTGGGGGTTGCGCTGATGGCGTCGGCAAGTCTGTCGGCGAATGCGGGCTGGATGTATGCTACCACCGCCAGCAGCGCGATAGCCATGATCATCATGCCTTTGCGTGATTTAAACATTGTGTGTATCTCCTTAAGCGAAAGTTGGTTTTTGCTGTTTCCGTTGTCTGCTTCCCTTAGGCTGTTGCAGCAGCCGGGGACCCAATCAGCTCAACAGAGCAGCGCCTTCATTCCGTTAATGCCTGTTCCCGGTATTGCAGTACCGGGACAGGCTTTTTTGCTTTTCAAGAGGACTCTCCGAGTGTCCTCCGGGTAGAAGCAACCTTGATCAGGCGGCTTCTTCGCTACTTCTTATCTTTTTTGAAGATAATCAGCGGACAGTTCTTACATACATCCTGACCGGGGAAGCCGTCGCCGGGCTTGGTGATAGCGGAGCTGGCGATTTCCATGCGGTCCATGAGTCTCTGAACCATTTTCTTGAACTTGGTACCGGGGATCATGACGTTGATTTCGCCACGCTCGGTTTTACCAGCGTTGTAGCTGCCGGAACAAGCGGGAACCATGTTGAATTCCTGCTCGTTGTAGGTGAACACGCAGCCTGCGCAAGCGGAGGAGTTCATGGTGATATTCGGACGCAGGGGATGGGTGTCGGTTGCAGCAGCGTAGTCAACCGCGAAGTGGTATGCCTGCATGTTGTCACAGTAAAAGTGAACTACATCAGGCTCGAACAGGCCGTCGATGGAACCGATGGGAGCAACGGCGATGCCGATCAGGCCTTCTTTCATGCGGGGTTTGCTGAGAACGAATTTTTCAGCCTGCTCCATGTCCACAACGTACTTGGAGTGACCCTTGATTTCGCCTTCATCCAGCTCTTTCCATGCAAAAGCATATTTTGCGTTGCCGCAGCCGAGGCCTTCAACGTCGGAGTAAACGATCTGACCTTTCATGCGGGCAGCAATTTCCCACTGACAGAAAGTCATGGGCTTGAGCGGTACATGAACATCAGCCTTTTCCTTGAACGCATCAACTTCAGCCTGGTCGAAGAAATATTTAACCGCGACAGGGTAATGGTAAAGGCGCATTTCCTTCATCAGCAGTTCTTGAATTTCTTTGTAAGTCATCGTGTCCTCCTCGCTTTCCGTTAAATAAATTATTTTTTAAGTTCACCGGTTTCCCGGTTAATTTTTAAAGTAACACCTTTTTAGGGACCTGTGAAAAAAGAAACAATAAATTTTGAATTAAAGAAAAAAATAACTTCTTCACATTCTATACCGCTTCAATAGCAGGAAACAGCTTAAAATATTGTGATTAAATTCACATAATATGTGTTCAAATATTATAATTACGAGTGTTTATTTCAAAAAATGACTTAGTGTGTCATTGTGTCTTTAAGTTCATTTTGGATGTGACATAATTCTCATAAGCCGTACTTGTCTATATTTTCACGTATCTGGGCGGGTGTTTACTGGTGAAATATATTTTATTCTGAGTATAAATAGGCCGTTTCAGGTTTAAAATTGAGCGAATAAATTTGAGAAGGTTGGTTTTGTGTTTGACGGGGCGGATTTGAGCGAAATGGATGAAATTGATTGTGCCGGATTAAACAAGCCTGTTTGTTGCCGGAAGGGCGGGGGGTGAGGAGTGCCAGAAGTCATGAAAGGGCGGCAGCGGGTAGCCTGCCATAATCAAGATGATTCCCGGACCTGAATTTAAAGGAATGGATGCCGAACAAAAACAGTGCTATGTTCACCCATCATTAATATATAGAACTTGGGCAGTTTCAGTCCCGGAAAGAACGAGGAATATCCCGGGCAGTTCTGCAAAGCCCCGATAAAAGTTATTAAAGAGCACAGAGAAACTTTTTTAAAATAGCCTTAAACACAAATTCCCAAACGGCTGAACCATACGAAGCGGCAAAGCCCCGATAAAAGTTTTTAAAGAGCACAGATAAATTTTTTAAAATAGCCCTTATACTCAAATTTCAAAACGGCTGAGCCTTACGAAGCGGCAAAGCCCTAATAAAAGTTTTTGAAGAGTCCAGAGAAACTTTTTTCACCAATCCGCAGGAAAGCGGATTTGGAAGTTGCTTATAGCAACTCCCCGAAGGGGTGAGCCTCAGGACGAGGCGGATCAAAAAGTTTCTTTGGCCCTCGGAGAGGCCCCCGGCAGGGAAAGGGAACGGGAAAAGTTCAAAGGAGCAGATCGTGAGCAAGTATAGAATTCATCCGATAGTGGTAGGCACGAAGAGGTTCGACAAGGGCATGATGACTTACCAGCACGACTACGGAAAGCCTTACATCATCCCTATCTACAGCTGGTACCTTGAGGGCGGCGACAAGAATATCCTTGTCGACACGGGCGAGATGCAGCCCATCATTTCCGCAGACCGCGAGGCAGATCTTGGCGGCAGCATTTATACATTCGAAAACGGCCTGGATAAGTTCGGCTTAAAGCCGTCGGATATCGACATCGTAATCCATACCCACCTGCACAATGACCACTGCGAGAACGACTATAAATGCGGCAACGCCAAGTTCTACGTCCACCGCAAGGAACTGGAGCATGTGCATCATCCGCATCCGCTGGATTTCAGATACCTTGAAGATTACATTGAGGACGTTGAAGACGCGGGGCAGGTGGTGGCTCTGGACGGCGATTACGAGGTCACGCCCGGAATCCGTATGATGCATACCCCGGTACATACCCCCGGCGGAATGACCGTTCTGGTGGATACCGAAGGAGGGCTGGCGGCGATTACGGGATTCTGCGTGATAAATGAAAACTTCAACCCGCCGCCGGAAATACGGGGCATGGAAATGGAAGTCATCCCGCCCGGTACATCGGTGAATACCTATGATGCATACGATATAATGCTGAAGTTAAAAGATATGGCTGATATCCTTATCCCGCTTCATGAGCCGAGCTTCGCGAAAACGGATATCGTTGAAGGGACCTAACGGCCTGCCCGCCTCACTCCACTAAAGCCCGTTCCATACGGCGCTTGAGCAGCATGCAGATTGTTTCCTGTGAAAGGTCGCTCATGAGGTAGGTGTTTACCGGGACGCGGTTGCCGAGAGTGGAAAACTGCTCGTTGAGCTGCCTTTCCCATCCTCCGAGCGTGCGGTGCAGAAAGCTGTCGTAGAAAACCCGGTCCGGGTCCTTGAGTTCAAGGTATATGAGGGTCTTGAGATCGCCCAGCTCTTCGGGATCGGTCTGCACGCTGGCGAGCTTTGCGTCACCGATTACTATATCGCTGATGTTGGACCAAGGAATGTATCGGCGGATGCGGTCATTGAGCATTATACCGTCATCACTGGTTTCAAGGTAATGCCTGCTGTGGCTCAGCCTCGAAATCTGCCATCCTGAAAAAGCGGACAGCATAAGGCTTGCGATAACTGAAAAGTAATCATGCGGTGTCGCCTTTCCCTGAATGGCCATAAGAATATAGAAAAACAGCATCACAGAACAGATCAGCCCCAGAACTGCCATTATAATGAATGCCGGACGCATTTCACTTTCGAGGATGATTTCTTCCCGCAAATCGGACTCCTTGGTTTTAGAACTCACTGCAAGTATAATATATTTTGAAGAAGAATCCCAATATATTTGAGCATTATACTGTTTTTGCTTATCGCGTAGAAATGCAGGGGCCTAAATTTGCGATTACGTTTTTATACCGGTTGTGTTTTAATAATACAGCATCGGCAATTTGGGTGACATGACATTGTTCCTTTTTTTCAGATGCGGGGTTTCTCGATTTCGGTAGGTCTTTTTATGTAAATTTAGGTTATTTTTTATTTAATTACTTTTTTGAATCACAGCTTTAAAAGTTATGTTACATATAGCACAATAGTTGTATTTATATAAATCATTGTGCTGTTGAATCTCTGGACGTTTTAGTAAAATGCGTACAATAAACTGTGGTCAGGTGTAATTTTAAATGATCATTTCCAAACGGGATATTTCCTCCCAATCTTATTAATATGAAAGGTTATATTAGAGATTGTCGCAGCAAATCAGGATTTACCGGTGTTTACTCCTGTGTATCACTGGTACTGCTGCTGTTTTCCGTTTGTGTGTGCGGGATTGTCTCAGTTAGTTACTATTACTTTTATTCACTGCAGGATATTGCATCAAAGGACTACGAGGACAGGGTGAAGATAGCCCTAGAGTTGGAACTTCGCAGGCAGGAACATATCCTTGAAGATCTGACCTACTGGGATGAGGCCTATGAAAAGACGATTGTGAATCCCGACAGTGAATGGGTAGACGATTATACCGGAGAATATCTGTTTAAAAAGTTCGGGTATGAATTTACTCTGGCTGCACGTTCTGGAGTTGATGCCACGTATATTGCCACGGCTGAGAATGCTCCTGATCTGGATTTTTACAACCTGCGCAAGGCCGGACTGGATACCCTTTTTGAGCGGTCCAGGAAAAACGAGTCCTTTTACCGGGTTGAAAGTGGAGTGCTGGTTTTGGAGGACGGTCTGTACCTTGTTTCTCTCGGGCCGTTCATAGATGAAGATAAAGAGCTTGTCCGCCCGGATTATTCCTTTCTGGTGCTGGGCCAGCGGCTTGATACGGAGTTCATTGACGAGATAGCGAAACGGTTCAAGCTGCCCGGACTGAAGCTTGTTAAAAGCGAGTCGCATGAAAGTTGCATTGCACTGCCCGGAGTGCCCGGGGCGGATCTTGGGTATATTGTCTGGGATGAGTCCCTTGTAGCCTGTGACAGTCTGGCCGGACTGGGATATCTTTCCATCGGTTTTTTCTTAATCACCGCGCTTCTCACCGGATTAGTCCTTATCCGCCATAACAGAAGCCGCAGATGCTATGAAGATAAACTGCGGCTGGCCGCGGAACGGGCAGAATCCCAGAGCCGGGAAAAATCCGCTTTCATGGCGGCCATGAGTCATGACCTGAGCTCTCCCGTGCATGGAACCATAGGCGTTCTGGAGCAGTTGCGCATGGAAACACTCACCGATCAGCAGCTTGATCTTGTTAAATCCGCAATCGGTTCCAGCCGGAGAATGAAAAACATGCTGGTTGATTTCCTTGATCTGTCACGCAGCGAATTTGCCGAGCTGACCATTGTCCATGAAAAATTCAGCCTGAAGGAAAGTATGGCGGCTGTGCGGGATATGTTCGAGGTAGCCGCTTCCCGGAAAAGAGTATGCTTTTCCTATACCAGTGCGTCGGAGCTTCCTGATATTCTGCTCGGCGATGAACATAAGCTGGTCCGTATCCTTTCGAATCTCGTGGATAATTCACTGAAGAATGTACCCTCCGGGGGATCGGTTCAGATAGAGGTCTGGCCCGTGCGCCGTGAATTAAATAAGCTGCACCTGCTCTTTCTGGTCCGTGATGACGGCTCGGGAATGAGCGATGAAAATATGGTTCACCTGTTTGAAAACAAAGGGCAGGGCGGTGAAAACAAGCAATCCGGAAAGCGCGGGCTGGGGATCACCATCGTCCGCTGGTTCACTCTGCGCATGGGCGGAACCGCCTGTATGCAGACCGAAGAGGGCGTGGGCAGCGAATTTGCCGTCTGCCTGCCTTTTGAAGTTGCTGAGCAGGAATAAACGGGCTGCACTGTTGCGTTTCAGGGCGTAAGGCTTTTTTTGTTGAACGGTTCCAGATATCACTTCCAGTAAATTTATCGTTAATCAGGGTTCCGGGAATTCTTTCCGGTTCCATTTTTTCTCTCCAATATATCATTAAATATTTCATAAGTTCAGCTGTTTAAACGTAATATACAGGATGGTGCGGGAGGCATTTCTCCATCAGTAAGGGGCCGGATTTTTCCGGGCTTTTTTATTGTGCTCAGTGTGAAATAATTCTCCCGTAAGTATAAAGATAATCATGTTTGTGCCGATATGATTGTTTAAATACACCACGGAGGGCCATTATGTGTCCTATAGCTGAAATTGATTATTCATCACCTCGTCCGGCAGCAGATGATATAAACGCAGTCCGGCTGGCTGAGCTTGCAGCGAAATCAAGGAAACATCACAAGACAGCAGCTGATACGGTTGAAATCTCACCGGAGGGCAGGCGCTGCTCCGAGTGCATGGATGGCAAAGCCGTGCAGTCCGCTGAATCACCGGAAAGAAAAGCTCCGGTCACTTCCCCCCAGCTTATGGAAGAGCCTCTCCCCGAAAATGCGTCCATCAAGACTCTCGGCACTATGACTCTTGATTCAGGGCGCAGTGTGACCATCGAACGATTTGCCATACCAACAGAACAGGATTCTGGTTCGCAGTCTGAAAACACTGCGGCACAAGCGATTGACCCGGAGATTGAGTCAGGTGCTGATGGCAGCGCATCCGGCAGCGCATCCGGCAGCGCATCCGGCAGCGCATCCGGCAACGCTTCCGGCAAGGCATCCGGCAACGCAACGGGCAACGCAACGGATAATGCTGCGGGCGGGACTGCAAACGGTTCTGCCAGCGGTGCTGACGCAGCGGATGCGGAATCTGTTGCGTCCGGCAGGGAAACAGAATCTCTTTCCGATACTCCCGCTTACGGCTACAGGGCTGTAATTGTCTCAGCGGATGGACAGAGCAGCGAAGCCTATCTGTTGCGCTCGGATACCATAATTAATGAAGACGAGAACGGGGTGCTCAAGATTTCCGGCTACACCGAGGGTGCGGAAACTTCCGGCGATGATCTGATTCTGGGTTTTCAGGGCAAAGCCCTGCGCGGCGGTTCGGGAAACGACACCATCATCGATGCCAGTGCCGACTATAATGAAAATGAGGCCAAGGCTGCTTCCGCCACCGGGAAGGCGGCTGATGCGGCTGCGACCAACCCCGTTTCCGGCAGCATCGACAGCGGGTCGGGGGATGATACCGTCATACTGGTCGGTCAGCGGGTGATGAGTGTTTCTGTCATTACCGGCAGCGGTAACGACACGGTCATAAGCACTGGCGACATTGAAATTTCGGCTCTTGATACCGGATCAGGAGATGACACGGTAAAAATCAGCGGCAACCTTGTCATAAAGGGTGAGGTTGATAAGCAGGCGGTGTCTGAAGGATTCCTGTATCGACAAGATTATGAAAGCGGACCGCTTTTCAGAACCGGTTCCGGGGATGATACTGTCGAGGTCGGCGGAGATTTGGATATCAAAGGCGGAAATGTAAAAGTCACCTACGGCGTTCCTGATAATAACGTCCATGTTGATCCGTTCAGGCCTGACAGCTTTGATGAAGCTAATGGCCGCACGGTGGAAGTGCTCAGCATGGACACAGGCTCCGGTGATGATACCATCCGTGTGGGCGGCAGCTTCAATATGGAAAGCGGTGTTGTCCGCACCGGCGGCGGTGATGATACCATCTCAGTTGGCGGGGACCTGAACATGAAGAGCGGGCATCTGACCCCCTTCGGGAAAAGAACCGGGAGCAGCATCGATACCGGAGAAGGTGATGACCGGGTGCACGCTGGAGGGAACCTGTCTCTTGATGAATCGGAAATTATCACCGGGTCGGGGGATGACAATATTTCAGCCACAAATATTTCAGCCCGGGATGATTCCGTGATCAGTACCGGAGAGGGTGATGATAACGTTTCAGCGAGAAAGAACCTGAGCCTGCAATACAGGGGAGCAATAATCTCCGGTGATGGTGACGATACCATCAGTGCCGGAAACATGCTGCACCTGTACTGGGAAAGCATGATGAATACCGGAGCGGGAGACGATACCATAAGTTCCGGCAGGAACATGACTATTGATGTCTACAGTCTGGTCAAGACCGGGGAAGGCGATGATACCATGAAAGCGGCCCGCCGATTTCATGTGGACGGAGACAGCATCATTCACACCGGAGAGGGGAATGATAAGCTGAAGGGCGGCAGGAGTTTTTCCACTGACGGGCATGCCCTTGTCTACACATCCGGCGGCAGTGACTCCATTACCGCGGGCAGAAGAATGCACAGTGACGGCGGCAGCGGAATAAATACCGGGGTGGGGGACGATTATCTCAGCGCCGGGGTCGGTCTGGGTAAAAACAGCGGAATCGGCGTGCATGGCGGCAGCTTTATAGAGATGGGAGACGGTGACGACAGGATCGAAGCGAGTAATATTTATATTAGTCAGGGGGCTTCGCTGCGGACAGGGAAAGGCAATGATTATATCAGGGTGAATGAATTGATGTCCGGGGGCAATCTGGATACCGGGGCGGGAGATGACACCATAGAAGCCGAAAAAGTGGTCCTGTGGGGCGGAAACGGATCAGGAATGCGTATTGCTCCCTACAATCTGTTCGATTTCCCCGAATTTGCGGGAAGCCCCTTCAAGGGCATAAACACTTATCGTGAATTAATGATGTCCGGTGAATTTGACCCCGAGGAACTGACGAATGAAAGACAGAAGTATCTGGAAGCACTGTTTAGAAACGGCGGTTATGACGGGGAAATGGAATGATTTGATCTGTAAGGAGCCGGTAAGTACTGTTTATATCAAGCGCGCTATCCGTCAGGAAGGCGCGCATTTTTTTTATTATAAAAATTCCGGAAGTATGAGTGATTTTGACTGTCGTTATTGGTTTTCTGTGAATTATTGGGCAATGTTTTTTGGTTATTATTAGTTTAACCCTATTTTTGATGCGAAGTGTGTGAAGAACGTAACGATCTCACTCCAGTTCTGATTTTGTTGTTCAGAATTGACCCACATGATAATAGATAATGTGTTGGGGTACATTATTATATCAGAGGAGTGTTTGAAATGAGGCTTAACATTAAATTTATACTGCCGCAGGTGGCGGTGGTGGTGCTTCTGGGATGCGCCAGTTTTTATACTATAGACAAGTCGTTTGACGAGTTGAAGGATATGTATGTCGAGTCCGTGGTCAGGACCGCCTTCAATTCGGTGCGAAACGGAATTGACAGTTCTGCGGAAACAGCGCAGCAGGTGGCTGCTCTTTTTTCGCAGCGTCCCGGGGTTATTGAAGCCTTTGAGATTGCCCATTCGGGGAATGTTGATGACGAGCGCTCTCCTGACTCCCAACGGGCGCGTGAAGAAATCCGCAATCTGCTCAAGTCCGACCTTAAAGGATATCAGGAGCTGGGCACTGGCAAGCTGCGCCTTCATTTTCATCTGCCCAACGGGAGAAGCCTCGTGCGGCTGTGGCGTGATAAGCAGGCCAAGCGTTCCGGCAAC
Source organism: Maridesulfovibrio salinus (assembly GCF_055394525.1). NCBI lineage: Bacteria > Pseudomonadati > Thermodesulfobacteriota > Desulfovibrionia > Desulfovibrionales > Desulfovibrionaceae > Maridesulfovibrio > Maridesulfovibrio salinus. The sequence goes on along the minus strand of NZ_AP042461.1, from coordinate 3,466,363 downwards.
TGGGTGGATATTTCAGATGATATTTCAAGTTTCCGCCAGACCGTGCTGGATGTTAACAGGCAGGGCAATCCGCTGGGAGGAATTGAACTGGGCCGGGGCGGATTCGCCATCAGAGGGCTGGTTCCGGTCAAGAATCCTTCCGGGCGCACCATCGGTTCCGTGGAGGTTCTGAGAAGTTTCGCGCCCATTCTTGAGGGGGCGGAGAATGCCGGAATTTCAACCATGCTTTTCATGAACAGGGATCTGCTCGAAACCGCCACCTCATTGCGTGATGAATCAAAATATCCGGTTCTCAACGATGATTATGTGCTGGTAAGCGCCACCGACAAGACCGACTATCTGGGTCTTGTGGATAAAAAGACGCTCGACAGGGGACGCAGTGAGCAGGTGGTCATCAATCTTGGAGACACCGCGCTGGCGACCCTGCCCATCGAGGATTACCGGGGTAATCAGGTGGGTGTGCTGGTCGGGGCCATCAATCTTGAAAAAATGGCCATGCTTTCAAATTCCGCCAACAACTGGCTGCTGATCTGTCTTACAGCAATGCTGCTCATTCCTCTGGCATTTATTTTCTTTTTATTGCGTTATCAGGTGATCAGACCGGTACAGATGATTACCCGAAAAATCATGGATATCAACGAGGACCGCGCCGATCTGGACAGCTGTATGGCTGTGCGTTTCAGGGACGAGATCGGTGACATGTGCAAACAGTTCAACAGTCTGCTGGGCAAGCTGACCGGGATGGTCAACGATATGCAGGTCTATGTGGATGTTGTTAACGCCGTGCCCGATCCCATCTTCGTGGTGGATAAGAAGTTCAATATAATCCTGGCCAACAAGGCGGTCGGGGATTTTGCCGGGCTGGATGAAGCTGCTGTTAAACGCAGCAAGTGCGCCAATATATTCAAGACCAGTGTCTGTTCCACTGAAAAATGTCCCATTGAAATGTCCATGAAGACCGGGGGGCGTGAACAGACCGAGATAATAAACCTCAAGGATCGTCATGGGAATAATGTACACATTCAGCCCGTGGCTGCCCCGCTCAAGAACGTCAAGGGCGAGACCTTCGGTTATCTTGAGGTTGCCCGGAACGTGAGCGAGCTTGTTGCCAAGGAAAATTCCATCAACGAGCAGCTTGAACGAATCAACGAGGTCAACCGCTCCACAAGGGTTGCTTCCGCCAATGTGAACCGCAGCTGCAGCGAACTTGATCAGGAAATGAAAGCGGTTGACGATGCTGTCGCCAATCAGCAGAGACTGCTTTCCGAAACCGTTTCAGCCATGAGCCAGATGAATGCCAGCGTGCTTGATGTTGCAGAAAACGCCGGGCGCGCGTCCGAGAAATCCCAGGAGACAAGGGGCCGGGCCGAGGAAGGCGCAAAGGTGGTTATGCAGGCGTCCGGAGCCATCGGTGATGTGAGCCGCCAGACCGAGGTAATGAGCGAGATCATGGGCAGCATGGAGGAACGGACCCAGAGCATCGGCGCGGTGCTGGGCGTGATTAATGATATCGCCGACCAGACCAACCTGCTGGCCCTGAACGCGGCTATCGAGGCGGCAAGGGCCGGAGATGCCGGAAGAGGGTTCGCCGTGGTAGCGGATGAGGTCCGCAAACTGGCCGAGAAAACCGTGGATGCCACCAAGGAAGTGGAAAAGGTTATCGCCGGGCTGCAGGAGCAGGCCGGAAAGTCCAAGAGCATCACCGATGAAACTAGGGCGCTTGCGGTCAAGGCCGCCGAGTATGCCGAGAAGTCCGGCTCTCAGCTCAAGGAGATAGTAGAACTGGTGCAGGAATCCACCTCGGACGTGGCAAACATAGCCGCGGCGGTGGAAGAACAGTCCGCCAGTTCCGAAGAGATCAACCGGGCCATGAACGAGGTCAATGATCTTGCGGTAACGGTGGGTGATAGGGTAAAAGAATCCACCAGTGCCCTGCAAAACCTTGCAAGGTTGGCAGAGGAGCTGGAAGAAATATCGGGCAAGTAGCAAAGTGTTGCTTGCTTCAAGGATAAACGCCCCGGACATTGGGTCCGGGGCGTTTTTTCGTTTGGTTAACGGCGGAGTTTGTTTCGCAAAGCAAAGGCGAAGAGGGCGGCTTGTAGGGTTCTGAGAAGGTTGAAAATTTTGTTATAAAGGATTGAAAGATCGCTACAGGTTCTGCAGTAGCGTAATAAAGTGATGATTGCTTTTCCGTTTAGCCTTTGGTATTTATTCTATAGTTACAATTTGTCGTTTTAACGGCATAATTATAAGAAATTAAATATCTAAATAAAATAAAATGGCACAAGCACTCATCAATCATAAAATTATCCCATGGGCATGTCATAGAGCTGATATGGATCTTGATTTTTTGGCTTCCAAAATGAAAGTCAATGTTGAAAAGCTGAAAGAATGGGAATCCGGTGAGTCTAAGCCAACCTTCAAGCAAGCTCAAAAATTGGCTAAATACCTTCATATTCCTTTTGGTTATCTCTTTCTGAAGGAAGCCCCTGCGGAAACTGTTCCTGTTACTGATTTCAGGACTATTGCTAATCGCCAACAGAAAAGCTTGAGTATTGATCTCAAAGATTTGCTGAACGATCTTGAACAGAAGCAAAGTTGGTATAGAGAATATATACGGGATTATTTTGGAGAACCTGTCAATATCATTGGTAAGTTTTCCAGCACCAATACCCCCCTCGCGGTCGCTACGGACATCATCGCAAAGCTCAATTTAACATTGCAGGATAGAAAGCTGGCCAGAAATACAACTGAGTTATATAATCTTTTGGTAGCAAGAATTGAGCGATATAATATTCTAGTTATGAAAAGTGGTGTAGTCGGAAGTAATACGCACAGGGCATTGGATTTAGAGGAATTCAGAGGAATATCCATGTATGATGATTATGCCCCGATAATTTTCATTAATGGAAGAGATGTTCCTGCTGCACAGCTTTTTACCTTGGTTCACGAACTGGCACATTTATGGATAGGCGAGGGGGGGATTTCCAACCAGCCCTTGGATTCTCAGATAACCGGTTCTAATGCTATTGAAAGGCTCTGCAATGCTGTTGCCGGGGAAGTACTGGTTCCCCAAGACATTCTTATAAATCACTGGGACAACGGTAAAACCCTTGATGAAATCACAGCTGATCTCAGAAGAAAAATTTTTCGTGTGAGCCAAGTTGTTATCGCTCGCAGAGCTTATGACATAAGGCTCATTTCCTGGGGAGATTACAGCGAATTTTATGCTGATCAAGCGAAGAAATGGAAAAGCCCTAAAAGTCCTGGTGGCAATCCTTATAACACCATACCTATCCGTAATAGTAAGACTTTCACCAGTGCGGTTGTTCAGCGGGCAAGGGCAAATGGGATCCTTTTACGTGATGCCGGAAAGCTGCTTGGTGTTTCTCCTGCGAGAATAAGTAAACTCGCTACACATATTGGAGTTAGCTAAATATAATGCATTTACTAGATGCCAATGTATTTATTCAGGCCAAGAACCTCCATTACAGATTCAGCACTTTTCCATGTTTTTGGGAATGGCTGGATTTTTCATGTCAGATGGGTGATGTCGCAAGTATTGCATCGATCAAGGCAGAACTATGCAAAGGAAACGATGAGCTTGCACAATGGGCAAAAGACGTTGATACCTCATGGTTTTTAGATGAAAGTGATGAGCAGACTCAGCTTAACCTCATAGAAATCGTCAACTACGTTGGTAGCGGCGATTACCGCCCTTTTGCCATAGATGATTTCTTGTCCGGTGCAGATCCGCTGCTGATAGCTAAAGCCAAAGCTATGGGTGCGACAATTGTTACTCAGGAAAAGTCTGACCCAAAGAGCAGAAAAAAAGTTTTTATCCCCGATGTTTGCAATGAGTTCGGTGTTCCATATCTCGACACCTATGATCTTTTGGAGAATTTGAAGGCTCGGTTTTAACAGTCCAGTAAGCTATCAAGAACTGGACCATTAATTTTTCCAAAGCACATCACACAAAATCACCCCGCATTCCTCATCCACCACCGTTTGCGCCAGCTGCGCTTTCAGGTTCGTTTACACTTCGGTATAATTGACGGGGGGAGACTGACGGGGTTGACTTTGTAGTAAAACCCCAAAAAACGCCCCGGACATTGGGTCCGGGGCGTTTTTTGGGTTTATAGCTTTTAAGTCTTTAGTTTTTGAACTTGTTTCTCAAACTAATAATAAATGGCGAGATGAGTAACAGTAGCCATTCAATACTCATGGTCTGAGTCGGGTTAAACACGCAGCCTGTTGAACTGTCTGAGCTTACGGAACCAAGAACAACCGGGTCCGCGATGACCCCTGCAGCTGTGTTTGTGTCATAACTGCCATTATCTTTGATTCCGAAATTGACCGTATAGACACTGCCTGAACTCAGGGTTTCACCAGAAACTTTTACAATTCCATTAGAATCAGTAATCCAGAAAACTCCATCTGTCGCAGTGGAAGGCGCGGCATTCAGCCGGGAGTATCTGATATTACTGTTTGTTGATGAAAGCAGCTTGTAAAGTACAAGGTCATTTACAGCCAGATTGGTTGTAGGGGTAAAAGTATAAAGGAAGTTGTGGGTTGAGTCGGCTGTGATAGCTTTTGTCTGAAAAGACTGCTGCCTGCCGAGAACTGTCATACTTGGTGTGTTGTAGGAAGTTGTTAAAGAACTTGTAGTAGGCACAGAAGAAGATGCCGAAGAAATCAGGTCAGCGTCTTCTCCTGATCCGGGCTGTGCATCGGAAGAGTCGTCACCGCCGCCAGAAGAGCTAAGAGTTGTTCTTTCAAGAACTCCATCCTGCCCCGCAGCGACTAGGAATCCACCTTTGGCGGAACCGCTGACAACCTGAATATTTTTGGACGCTTCCACAGTACCTGATGTCCAGCTGCTGGTGGAAGTATTGTAGTCATGAACCTGTCCATTAGAATCTGCCGCATATACATGAGTTTCATAAGACCAGACAGAGTTCAGGGTAGTCGCCGCCGGAGCAGTCAAAAGGGTAGCCGTAGAGCCGTCATAAGATACTGCATAGCCACTTGCCCCAACCATATAAATTTTATCAGTGGCTTGAATGGTTACATCGGACATTGCCGCAGGCGCGGCTCCGGGCATGGTAATCTGTTCCACTGTCCATGCATTGGCTGCCGGAGAGGTCAATTTGAAAGCGTTATTGCTGGCCCCTACACCATAAATAGTCTGACCGTCCGAGCTGACATCAAGCGCATTAAGGTCGGCAAGAGTTCCTGCTCCTCCTCCCTTGGTCTGCACTGTGTAGGTCGCGGTTGTTCCGGAGATGGTAATTTTATAGATAGAGTTGGCACCGTTTGCAGCAGAAGCATAAAGCGTTGTCGCGGAAACGGCTTTCACATCGGTAAAGGTAACCGGAGGGTTATTAGTGACAGCGGACCATGTGGTTCCGTCAAACATGATCATTTCAGTGCCACCGTTTACAAGGCCATAGACATTACTTCCGAAGCCGGTGAGCTTATTGACCGCTTTGGAACCGACAACTCCTGAACTTACACGGGTCCAGGTAAAGGAAGTTGTGGAGGAACTGTAAACACCTTTATAGAGGAGTCCGTTATCACCACCAATATAGATATCTGTGCTGGTAGCATTAAAGACCGTGTTGATATTACTGCCTACATCCGGCTGCGTATCAGGGGCCGCTGCGGCAAAACTTGAACCTGTAGAGTATGCAATACCTCTGTTGGTATTAACCGCATCGGCATCGATAGCTATAACATTTGCCCCGGAAGATGCCACGCCGTCAACCGCGTCCATAACTGATATAGTTGAGCTGAGGCTGTCATATTTCTCCCATCCGGAAGATGTGTAGCGCCAGACATCAGAGGCTGTAGAGACAATAAAATCAGTTGAGCTGCCACTGACATACGTAGGAGCGGCCCCGGGGTAATTCAAATTAGTCGCAGCAATATTGGCAATGGTATCTCCTGCAGAATCACTGACCAGAAAAATTCCCGGGGCATTATCAACAATAATCATTTTTCCGTCAGAAGTGGGAAAGAGTTTTTGTGCAGTGCCAACGGCAGTATTGATATCAGTAGCGGTAGTCCATACATTTGATGAAACAGAAGTATTAGACAAATCCGTAGCTGCTCCGACAGCCGCCATGGCTTTTACAGCTCCGTCACTTATAATATACAATCCATTCGCACTGGCTGCCATTCCACTGACAGCAGTACCTGAAGCTACAGCAGCGTCAGCACTGTTTGCATCACCGGACGTGTAATCTATAGATTGAAGAAGTTTACTGCCATCGGAACTGGCAAAATAAAATTTACCATTAAGTGCTGCAATGAAATCGGCTGTAAGCGGAGTATTTGCCCCTGCAGGAGCGGTGATTAATCCACTTGCAGCACCATTGGTAAAAATTGTCATCCTTGCTTCGGTTCCGGTTCCAGCTACTTTTGCAGCTACATAATCATTAGTGGTAACTTCAGCTCCGGCTATAGCTCCGGATTCAACAGCTTGCGTGCTGGCAGCACCTGCAGAAGCCCAAGAGGTTGTGGGGGCAGTTGATGAGTACAGCTTTTCATCATCACCGCTGGGGATATAGTATGTGCCGGAAAGAGCTACGATAGACTGTGGATCAGCAGGAGCAGTAGCAACATCCTGAGTTGCCCCTGTCAACACTGCGGCCCAAAAAGTTTCACCGCCATACAGTGATGCTCCTGACCCCCCAACGATAAATGCACGCCTCAGTGACCCGGTTGCAACCAGCGCTACGGAGTTAAGGCTTGCTGTTGAAACAGACTGAGTTTTGTAGGCAACAGTTGAACCGGATATCCTGAAGACTGAACCGGAGGCACCTACGGCATATCCAAATGTTTCGGTGTTATTGTAGTCTATTGCGTTAAGATTGGGGGTGGTTCCGGTTCCGGAGATGCTCAGTGCGGCAGTCGTGACATTTGCTGTTGCTCCGGTCAGATCCTGGGTTCCACGAACTACTTTTGCAGAATCTCCAACAGTGTACCATAATGTTGCGGACTGAACGGAAATATCATTTATGTCGGGGCAATTCTGTACATTGAATCCAACGACAGTGCCATCCTTAAGAAGTTTATAGAGGTTGTTGGTACCTGCGCCGCCTCCGCCGGAACCAAAAACTACGCAAGCTTCGTTTGTCCCGGTCAGGGGTTTGACTCCACGGATACGGGAGCCGGTTGCGATAGCTTCATCGTCAAGTAAGTTGCCTACACTGGTCCATGTGGTCACATCACTGTCATAATAAGCTGCTCCGCCATCAGTTGTAACAATTACAACATCATTAGGCGCTCCTCCATCTGAGGGACAGGCAATTCCAGCAACTGTTTTGCCGTCAATTGCAGTTCTGGCTGCAGCACTCAATGATTGGGTGGCCCAGGTAATACCATCAGCACTGTTTACAACAGTTCCATTGACCGTCACAGCCCAGAAGTTGCTGCCGTCATGGGCAACACCCACAAAATTGGTTGAAGCAGGAGGATAAACCTGAGTCCAGTCCACGTTGGCAGCTGTTGTATCTTCCATCTTCGCCTTGGTCATATGATAGGTCTTCCCATCATTACCAACGGCTACCAACCCATCTGTTGAATCCATTGCCAGTGAGCTGAGATCTGTGCCTAAGGCAGTGGGAGCATCAGGAGTCCAGGCGGCGAAAGCAGCCGAGCTGATAAATAGAGAGAGGCAGAAAAATAATGTGAATATGGTCTTTCTAGAAAACATGAATCCCCCTTTGATATGGATTCTACTATCAAAATTTAATCCATGATGTAAAGGTAGCAAGAGTATAAATAACGACGATTTGAATAAAATATTCTTTGCCCCGGGATTTTATGTGTGCAATATATAATACATTGCATATCTTCTGATTATAGTTTGTCAGCCGCTATACCCGTGTTCCCAATAAATCCTCCTTCATCACTTTTGTGCTGAGAAATTCCTCATCCACCACCGTTTGCGCCAGCTGCGCTTTGCCACTTCCGTACTCATGGGCAGGGCGCAGGCCTCGTCTATTCTGGTGATCTCTTCATCGCTTAGTCCGGCAAGCCATGCCTCGAACTTTTCGTCCTGTTTGTCCTGCTCGGCCCGTTTCTCCTTTTTGTGTTCAAGGTCTTTCAGTTTACGCAGCGTTTCCCGCTCCTTTTCCGCATTGGCCAGAGCCTGTTCGTTGGGCGTTAGGAATCCCTGCGGCCTGCGCCAGCAGCCTTTGTTCTTGAGTGTGGCGAAAAGGTAGTTGCAGGCTCCTTTTCTGGCTTTGGGGAAGCTTTCCCGCTCCAACTCGTACTCTGCCGCGTAAAGTGAATTCTCGATATCCAGTATGGTTTCATCAAACGATAGACGGTGCTTCACAATCTGGCTGATCTGGTCCGGCCCGAATCCCTCCCGGTGCAATCCCGGCCACAGAATGTGAAAATCGTCCGTGCTGAAACTCAGCAGTCGGCGGGCACGTTGTTCTTCTTCCGGTTCCTCGCGCGCGTTAGAAAGATATTTTATCTCTCTATCTAATATAGGCGGCTGCTGATACCGATCAGGGTTGGTCACATCCGGGGCGGACTGAGCCGGGTAATTGCCAGTAAAACAAGGGCTGACGGGCTGAGCTTCCATGCGGTCGGCATTGGTTACAGCATACCGGTCAGGATAGGTATGCTGATCGGTATCAATGCGGTCATGATTCCGGTCAGGTCCGGTAACAGGCTGATGATAGCGGTCCGCTTTGGTAACAGGTCCGGTCACGGGACCGGGAGGAAGCGCGCTCAGCATCCTTTGCACACGCTTAACCGCTTCGGGGTCAGGAGTCAGCATCAGGCCGTAACGGGGCCCCTGTTCGTGGGTGCTTTTATTAAATATTCCCGCGTGATGACTGTTGCGGATGGTTCTCCTCGCGGTCACTTCACTGCAACCCGCACGGTCCGCGCACTGCTGAATGAACAGGGGGATCGGACTTTCTTCGCTATCATTAAATATGGAACAGATGTGCGCCAGCACCCGCTTGCCCTGATCGGATAAACGCAGGAAAAGCTCATCCACGGGATTGCTGAGGTCCAGACCTGAAAGGGCGTTAATGCCCGTGCCTGTTGATTTTGCGGGATTCCGTGCCTGATACCGGTCAGCTCCGGTAACATTTCCCTGATAGCGGTCAGGTTCGGTAACAGGGCCGTGCTCATTTTCGTAAAGCTCCATGAAAGCGGCACAGGCTGCGGAATCAAGGGTGATCAGCGAGCCGTAACGATTTCCGGTCCCGCCTGTTGCACGGTTCAGCAGTCCGGCGCTTTCCGCTTTTGCAACATTGCGCAGCACGGTGATCTTGCTGCAGTCCGCGCTTTTGCGCAGGACCGAGAGCACGCAGGGATACGGCCTGTCCATGTGCGGGGCACGGCTGATCAGGCGGGCGATGACCCTTTTTCCGCTCTGGGAAAGGGATTTATAGTAATTATTCAGGTCTGTTGACATGCTTTTCTGCTATGATTGTTCTTTGCTGAATCAGTATGTTGAAAAACGATTCGCCGCGCTTTTCGCGGCTTCAAAGATCCGTCATAACAGAGCGGGCGGACATTTTTAATGCAACTCAGGTCCGGCCTGTCTTTCAACTTCGGATCAGAACAGAATCAATATCGGATTGAGGGCTGAAAACGTGGCTGGCCTTTGATTCGGGTGTAAGTGGTCTTGTAACGCTTATGGCATATTATCAGTCTTAAAAATCCTTTTTGAGGTGTTTTAGGTTACTTGTTTTGCTTATTAAGCAATAGGTAGCGCTCCGGCTTGATTAGAGATTTGCCGCTGCATGGAGGCTCTTTCCCAAAATTGTAAAAATTAAAAATATCTCCGTCGGTTTTTTGTGGGTTAAAACGTAGAAAATTTAAAATATGGTTAAAATTTTAGAATTAAATTTAACGAATTACGTTTTTGTACAGCCAAAACTTTGCTAAACCTCTCGGTTAGACAATTTTATGCATATCAGCGGTCGCTGTGACCGTGGCTTTTTTGTGAGGGAGTGGGTTTTGTTCTGATAAGTGTCTGTTTTTATATATTTAAATTTGTGTGATGCCGGATGTGGCATGCAAATTGATCTGTAAGCGGCAGGATGTCCTTTGAAGACTGTTCAGCTTTCAGGACATATAAACGGCATGATTTGATAATCCTGTGAACCCTGCCGGGGGTGCAGGGTGATATTGATAGAATACAAGACCTGTTTGTAAATATCTGACCAAAAGTTAAAGGGGATAGTAACCATGTTTGAAGCACCTTACCTTCTGTTTCTCGGAGATGCACCGGACGCTCTGGCCGCGAAAATGGCTCAGGGTATTTATGACTGGAGACCCGAAGCTGTTGCCGGACAGCTGCGCATGGAAGGCTGCGGAGCCGATCTCGGCATCAAGGATCTTTCTATAAAGGATGCGGTTGCGGCAGGCGCCAAGACACTGGTCATCGGCGTTGTGAACCGTGGCGGCATTATTTCCGACAGCTGGAAATCCATTCTCGTGGAAGCTCTTGAAGCTGGAATGGACATCGCTTCCGGCCTGCATACTCTGCTGCGTGATCAGCCCGAGCTGGTTGAAGCCGCAGAAAAAAGCGGACGCACCCTGCATGATGTTCGTATCCCCACAGTAAAATATCCCATCGCGAGCGGCAAAAAGCGTACTGGTAAAAGATGCCTTGCCGTGGGAACAGACTGCTCTGTCGGTAAAATGTACACCACCCTTGCCATGGATCGCGAGATGAAAAAGCAGGGCCGCAAATCCACCTTCCGTCCCACCGGCCAGACCGGTATTCTTATTGAAGGGAACGGAGTTCCTCTTGACGCGGTTATCGCTGATTTCATGGCCGGTTCCGTTGAATATCTCACTCCTGACAACGATGCCGACCATTGGGATTTCATTGAAGGGCAGGGCAGTCTGTTTCACGCCTCCTATTCCGGTGTGACCATGGCCCTCATCCACGGCGGCCAGCCCGATGCTCTGGTTCTCTGCCACGAGCCTACCCGTGAGCATATGCGCGGTCTGCCCGATTACACCCTGCCATCTCTTGAAGAGCTGCGTGATCTGGCACTGCCCATCGCCCGTGTGGTCAACCCCGACTGCAAGGTTGTGGCCTGTTCCGTCAACACCCAGCACATGTCCGAGGACGAAGCTGTCACCTATCTCGCCGAAGTAGAGAAGCAGATGGGCATTCCCGCTGTTGATCCTTTCCGTCACGGTGCTGAACGTCTGGTTGAGGCGCTGGGATAATGAAAGTTACCGTAACCAAAGATGTTTTCCCTCTGGCGCAGGTCTTCACCATCGCGCGCGGTTCAAGGACCGAGGCGGTGGTGCTGCGGGTTGAGATCGAAGAAGACGGTTACACCGGGCGCGGGGAATGCGTTCCCTACGCCCGTTATGACGAGACTGTGGAGTCCGTCACCGCTGAGATTGAGGGGCTTGAAACTCCTTTCACCCGCGAAGAAATCCAGCAGGCCCTTCCCGCAGGAGCCGCCCGCAATGCCGTGGACTGCGCGCTCTGGGATCTGGAAGCAAAAAAGGCCGGAGTGCCTGTCTGGAAGCTGGCCGGTATCGGTGAGCCCACTCCCGAAGTCACAGCCTACACACTTTCGCTCGGTGAGCCGGAGAGCATGCGTGAGCAGGCTGCCAAAAATGCCGCCCGTCCGCTGCTCAAAACCAAACTTGGCGGCGGGATCGAAGATATCGCCCGCATTGAAGCTGTGCGTGCCGGAGCACCCGATGCCCGCATTATCGTGGATGCTAACGAGGGCTGGACACCGGAAGTTTACCGTGAACTGGCTCCCGTTCTGGTACGGCTCGGAGTTGAGATGGTCGAGCAGCCCTTCCCGGCTGATGCCGATGATGCGCTGCTGGAGCTTGACCGGGTGCTGCCCGTCTGCGCGGATGAGTCCTGCCATGACCGCAAGTCTCTCGCCGGATTGAAAGGAAAGTACGATATGATCAATATCAAACTGGACAAGACCGGCGGTTTGACCGAAGCTCTGGAACTGAGAAAGGACGCGCTTAAAGAAGGGTATAAAGTGATGGTCGGCTGCATGGTCGGATCCTCACTCGCCATGGCGCCCGCAGTGCTGGTCGCGTCCGGAGCCGCTGTGGTTGATCTCGACGGGCCGTTGCTGCTCGCCAAAGATCGTGAGCACGGGCTCAAATACGACGATAAACACGTTTTTCCCCCCGTAACGGCACTCTGGGGGTAAAGGAGAAAGGCCCTCGGCAAACCCTGCCGGGGGCCTCTCCCGAAGTCTCTTCGAGGGCTCTCCGAGGGCTCTCCGAGGGCCAAAGAAACTTTTGGGAAAAGTTTCTCTGGACTCTTCAAAACTTTTCATCAAGGCTTCGCCGCTTTGTCCGGTTGAGGGTTTGTGGCTTGAGGAGTTTGGAGTGTTTCTCGGAGTGGTTTGCTCTGGTTTGGAGGCTCTTCTCGGGCCAAAGAAACTTTTGGGAAAAGTTTCTTTGGACTCTTCAAAACTTTTATCAAGGCTTCGCCGCTTTGTCCGGTTGAGGGTTTGTGGATTGGGGAGTTTGGAGTGTTTCTCGGAGTGGTTTGCTCTGGTTTGAAGGCTCTCCGGGGGCCAAATAGACTTTTGGGAAAAGTTTCTCTGGACTCTTCAAAACTTTTCATCAAGGCTTCGCTGCTTTGTCCGGTTGAGGGTTTGTGGCTTGAGGAGTTTGGAGTGTTTCTCGGAGTGGTTGCGGAGTCGTCAGGTCTTTTTATATTTTAATGTTCCGGTTTTAATTCTTGAGGGCATGGGGTAACCCGCTTTTTCAGATTTAGTTCCGGGTTGCAAATCTTTGATAACTTACAATCTTCCGTTTCCGGTGGCGCAGCCCCTTGAAAATATTTGAAGGGTAAATTCGGAAGGAGGAACTTTTCCATAAATCTGCATGAAAGCGGATTTAGGCTTGGCCACAGGGCTTGGCGAATCTGAAAGTTTTTCCATCTGGCCGCCGGAAGCATCACAAAGGAATAATATTATGAGTCGTACTGTTTATGTGAATGGTTCATTTGTGCCTGAAGAAGAGGCAATGGTTTCTGTATTCGACCGCGGATTTCTTTTTGCTGACGGTATTTATGAAGTTACTGCCGTTGTTGATGGTAAAATATGTGAATGGGATGGTCATGTAGGACGTCTGGAGCGTTCCCTGAGCGAGATCGGCATGGATATGCCCATGACATCCGAGGAACTGCTTGAAGTTCACCGTGAACTGGTCAAGCGCAACGAGCTTGAAGAGGGCGCAATCTATCTTCAGGTTACCCGTGGCGCTTATGACCGTGATTTCCTGATGCCCAAGGAAGTGAAGCAGACAGTTGTTCTTTTCACCCAGGCCAAGAAACTCACCGGTGAGAAAAAAGGGCTGCGTGTAATCTCCCAGCCGGATATCCGCTGGGGCCGCCGCGACATTAAGACCGTGCAGCTTCTTGCCGCTTCCATGGTCAAGAGCGAAGCCTACAGACAGGGCAAGGACGATGCGTGGATGGTCGAGGACGGTTTTGTTACCGAGGGTTCTTCCAACAATACTTACATTGTTACCAAAGAAGGCAAAATCATCACCCGCAACCTGACCAATTCCATTCTGCCCGGCATCACCCGCAAATCCGTGCTGCGCATTGCTGACGAAATGAAAATGGAAATTGAAGAGCGCCCCTTCACTATCGAAGAGGCCCAGAATGCCGCCGAAGCTTTCATGACCGCGGCTACCTCTTTCGTCACCCCGGTTATCGAGGTGGACGGAGTGGAGCTTGGTGACGGCACTCCCGGTCCGGTGAGCAAACGCCTCGGTGAAGTTTACATCGAGGAAAGCCGCAAGGCTTCATGTTAAGATTCTGCGATTTTCCGTTCCCTGAATTATAACGGACTTGCCCTTCCGCCACTGGTGGGTTATTGGGCTTAAAATAATTTGCGCAACTTGGGGAAGTTCGCGCTCCTGTACAAACACTTGTTTGTGTTTAATGAATGTAAGACGGTTCGCTACGACTGCCATAGTCGTAAGCGAACCGTCTGTTTTTTCGGACTTGGATGATGTTTTTAAGTGAGATGTGGACACGGGATTCAAAAGAAAGTAATCCTGCAGCAGGGGACTCTTTAAGATTTAACTGCGGAGGATTAAATTGGGTCGGTGGAGAATCAAGAACGCGTCAGTTGTGCTTTATTGCATGCTCTGGCTGCTTTTGCTTTGTGGTGTTGCTGCTGCGGAAATACCTCGTGTTGCAATAATCAACAGCTACCATCACGAGATGGATTGGGTACGGGAGCATAACGGTGTCATAAAACGCGGCCTTGGTCCCAAGGCGGTTGTTGATACTTATTATATTGATTTCAAACGTCAAAGCGATCAGGGCGTTGCCCAGAATGTGAAGCGGATAAAAAAAATATGTTCACTGCATTTACCTGATGCTGTTGTGTTGACTGACGACTACGCAGTGAAGGTTTTTGCCAGCTATTTTGTGGACAAGGGGGTCCCGGTAGTTTTCCTGGGTGTTAACGGGAATATCAGAAATTACATAGATAATGCCCACGCAATTACAGGTGTTTTTGAAAGGCCGCTCGTAAAAAGATCGATAACTCACTTGCGGGCAATAATGGGACCGAGCCTGAAGCGCTGTCTTGTCGCGATGGATGACAGCATGAGTTCCAGAGTTTTCATGAAGGAAACCATGAAAGATTCCTTTTCATTTGAGCTTTCCGGCGTGCACACGGATATAAGGCTTCTAAAAAATTTCAGCGAATGGAAACAGGCTGTTAAAACTTCCAAAGCTAAAGGTTATGATGCCATAGTTATCGGCACTTACCATATATTCAAGGATGAAAAGGGCAGGCATATTGAAAGCAAGGATGTTCTGCTCTGGACATCAAAGCATGCTCCGCTGCCGCTTTTTGCTCTATGGGATTTTTCTGTGGGGAATAAAATGGCTTTAGGCGGATATGTCATTTCCGGCATTGATCAGGGGCGTGAGGCTCTGAAACTTCTGCGCAGGGTCCTTGCAGGTGAAAAACCGAGGGATATTAACCCGGTAATTGGTAAAACAGGTATGTTGTTTTTCAGCAATCCCGAAATGAAACGCTGGAACATTGAACTGCCCCGTGAATTCCTGTCCAAAGGATATCTTATCAGGATTATCCGCTAGCACGATAGGGCCAGTTGCCCGGCCATCCAAGACTACGCTTCTCACCCAAACCAAACGGCGAAGCCCTGATAAAAGTTTTTGAAGAGTCCAGAGAAACTTTTTCCAAAAAGTTTCTTTGGTCCCCGAAGGGCCGCCGGAGGCATCACTCATTCCCCGTCCGACCCCCTAAGATAGACCCTCTTGTAATATCCCACGCCTGACCAAACCAAACGGCGAAGCCCTGATAAAAGTTTTTGGGATTCTTAAACCCTTTTTTCAAAAAGGGTTTAAGCCCTCGGAGAGGCTCCCGGCAGGGCCGCCGGAGGCACAAGAAGGCCGCCGGAGGCATAAAATGGCCGCATGACTCTTGCTATTTTCGTAACTGTAGGGGGAGAGTGGCACTCTTGGTGCAGATGTATTTGTTATGGCGGAAATTTTGACAGGAAGCATTGATTTGCTGCCCTTGCCATGATCACTACGATTGTATATTATAACTTAAGTTAGCCTGCACTTTGAATGGTGTTGGGTGATGGAAGATGATGATTATATCTGGTTGAGATTTAAACAGAAGGGAAGATGAATTAAATCAACCCTTTCAAGGAGTATTGGTATGAGCCTTGCGTATGCTGCGCCTTTTAAGTCCAGGCGGATTAAAGCAAAGAAGCAGAATCGTACCACGCCGGTCGTGGCGGTCAAGGGTAATATCAGTGATCGCGATTACGATCTGCTTGTGAATGCTTGTGAGAACGCACCTGAACCGAATGCTGCTTTGATAAAAGCAGTAAAGGATTACTGCGCTCGATAAATGAAGTACTTCACTTCCCTCCTTTCTGATGAACATGAAAGGGCTGGTTTTTCTTCTGGAGAACCAGCCCTTGATTCATTTCTGATAGAGCGGGTTGATCGTGAAGTTCGAAATGGTCTTTCAAAATGCTATGTTCACTGCGCCGAGGGAACCCCGAACGTGCTGGGTTATTACACACTGAGTATGCACACGTTTCAGCCCGGCGTGATGAGCAAAACCCAAGGGAAAAAGATACCGAAAGGATATAATGTTCCCGCTGCGCTTGTGGGCCGGCTGGCCGTTTCCTCTGCCTATCAGGGACAGGGCATCGGGGTAGGTCTTCTTCTTGATTCATTTCAGCGGGCAGTAGATCTTGCACATATTGTGGGTATTTTTGCCGTCGCTGTTGATGCCAAAAATGACGAAGCACTTAGTTTCTATAAGAAATATGGATTTATACAGTTCAAAGATGAGCCATATAAACTTTTTATTCCTATGAAAACCATTCGCGGAACTCTGGAAATGTTCTGCTAGAAAACCCCGCTATTTTAATTAGTCCTGCCACCCTATTTCCAAGCGACAACACCTCTGATTTCCTACTTCTCCCGACTAAGCCAAAAGCGAAATCCTCGGAAAGTTAAACCTTCCTGTAATACCCCTCGCCAGACCAAACCAAACGGCGAAGCCCTGATAAAAGTTTTTGAAGAGTCCAGAGAAACTTTTTCCAAAAAGTTTCTTTGGTCCCCGAAGGGCCGCCGGAGGCATCGCTTATTCCCCGTCCGACCATCTAAGATAGACCCTCTTGTAATATCCCTCGCCAGACCAAACCGAACGGCGAAGCCCTGATAAAATTTTCTTTGGTCCCCCAAAGATAGACCCTCTTGTAATATCCCTCGCCAGACCAAACCGAACGGCGAAGCCCTAATAAAAGTTTTTGGGATTCTTAAACCCTTTTTTCAAAAAGGGTTTAAGCCCTCGGAGAGGCTCCCGGCAGGGCCGCCGGAGGCAAAGAAAAGGCCACCGGAGGCATAAGAGGGCCGCCGGAGGCATAAAAGGGCGTCCTATCCGATAGCTTTAACAGCCGCCAGCGCGCATTTTTCTCCATCCATAGCCGCGGACACGATTCCGCCTGCGTACCCTGCACCTTCTCCGCAGGGGAACAGCCTTTTTATTTGCACATGCTCGAAAGTTTCACGATCACGGGGAATTCTTACGGGCGAGCTGGTGCGTGATTCAACTGCGAGCACCTTGGCCTCGTTGGTATCGAATCCCTTGAATTTCTGTCCAAGCGCTTTGAGCCCATCGCGCAACGCGCTGGCCTGAATGTACGGCAGCAGCTCGTGCACCGGAGCGCTGTACACACCCGGAATGTAGGAAGTCTTTGATATACTGCCGGAAACTTTACCTTTGATGAAATCTGAAACCAGCTGTGCCGGGGCCTGCTGTGTTTTTCCGTCCCCGGCTTCGAAGACACGTTTCTCGGCTTTGGCCTGATAGTTAAGCGCGCAGAGCGGATCTCCGGGATTTTCCAGATCTTCGAGCATAACCTGCGCGACAAGTCCGGCGTTGGCGAAAGGCGCGTTGCGTGCGGCAAGGCTCATGCCGTTCAGCACCAGTTCTCCGGGAGCGGTGGAGGCCGGAACAATGTACCCGCCCGGACACATGCAGAATGAAAACACCCCGCGTCCGCCCACCTGTGTGGAGATTCTGTAACTTGCTGCGGGCAGATTCTCGTGCCGTGGTGACTGATGATAGAAAATTTTGTCAATAAGCGGCTGCGGATGCTCGATGCGTACACCCAGCGCAAAGGGCTTGGGCTCAATAAGAATCCCGGCATCGTTCAGGGCATGAAATATATCACGGGCTGAATGCCCTGTGGCGAGGATTACCGCGTCAGCATGGAGCTGCTCCCCACTGCTCAGGGTTACTCCGGTCATGCTTCCGTTATCTGTGAGAAAGCCTTCCACACGGGTATTGAAGTGAATTTCACCACCGCAGGAGGTTATGTCGTCACGCATTTTGCGCACGATTCTGGGCAGCATGTTGGACCCGAGATGCGGATGGGCATCAATGCGGATGTCAGAGGGCGCACCGTTGGCGATGAGCAGGTCCAGAATACGGCTGACGTTGCCCCGCTTGGTGGCTCTTGTGTACAGCTTTCCGTCAGAGTAGGTCCCGGCTCCGCCTTCACCGAAACAGTAGTTTGAATCGGGATTAACCTGCCCCTCGGTGTATATTTTTTTTAGATCCTTGCGGCGTTCGTTAACGTCCCGTCCCCGTTCGATTATGATGGGCCTGACCCCGTGCTCCAGCAGGGTCAACGCCGCGAAATATCCTGCCGGACCCGCCCCGGCGACTATGACGCTTCTGCCGTTCAGCGGGCGGGGAGTGAATACCGAGCCTGTCGGCTCCACGGTTTCGGGATCGCCAACGGCAACCTGCAACTGGTAGTGCGGATTGCGTGAACGCGCGTCTATGGAACGCTTGAGAACCCGGGTGGAAATCTCGGAATTGTCCGGCAGGCCCGCTTTTTCAAGCGCCGCAAGACGGATGGCTGACGGCTTTTCTATGTCATCTGGGGAAATTTTAATCTGTACCTGAATCTGTTTCATGGCTGCCTCCGGCTGCTTTCTGGAAATATGTCTGGTGTTCCCGAGCGGTTGATTTCGCCAGCTGATGCCGGATCACATGGCCCCCTGATCGGGCCCCTGCGGCAGGACGGTCGGGCTGTCGGGACTGAACCGGGGTAAGCTGTACTGACTGGCCGGGGAATGTCAATGGAAATAATCAGCAGAAAGTCGTTAATTTTCCGCGCGGCCATTCATCCATTATGATGATACAGGTAAAGGCAGCGCGGAGTATAAGCTGTTTTCATTGATCGGTGAATAAAAACATTTTTATATCAGTTTATCCAAATCCAAGGAGTGGAAAATGAAAGTTACCGTAGTGAAGGGCAGCGCCCGCAAAAAAAGCAATTCCAGTGAAATTGTAAACGCTTTCTGTGAAGGTCTGGCTGATGGGACCGAAATAAAAGAATATGAAATGCAGAAATTGAATGCTTCCGGCTGTATCGGATGCATGGCCTGCAAGGGCAAGGTTGAACGCTGCGCCATCAAGGATGATCTGACCGAAGTGCATGATGAAATGCATGAGTCTGATGTTCTGGTGCTCTCCAGCCCGGTGTATTTCGGCGATGTGAACGCGCAGACTAAAACTTTCATCGACCGGCTGTACCATCTTTTCACACCGGACTTCCATGACGGTTTTGATGAAGAAGGCAATATCGATTCAAGCCGGAGATTCAGCCGTCTGAAAGAAGGAACAAAGCTTGTATTCATCATAGCGCAGGGTGCTCCGGACCCGTCCATGTATGGGGATATTCAGGAAAAATATGAAAGATTCCTGCGCTTTCTGGGCTTTGATGAAGTGCACATCCTGCGCGAGGTCGGCGACCCCGGAT
Source organism: Maridesulfovibrio salinus (assembly GCF_055394525.1). NCBI lineage: Bacteria > Pseudomonadati > Thermodesulfobacteriota > Desulfovibrionia > Desulfovibrionales > Desulfovibrionaceae > Maridesulfovibrio > Maridesulfovibrio salinus. The sequence goes on along the minus strand of NZ_AP042461.1, from coordinate 3,447,022 downwards.
ACTATCCCCAGCTCAGCAATGCCGGGTCCGTTCTGGAGCAGGCCCGTGAATTGGGAAGAAGTTTCAGCGCGTAAAGTCGCAGTAAGGGATTTTACGCAGGGCTGGATACAACTGTTGGATTGGGAAAAGCGTCCTGAACAAGTCATCCGGTTGGAGTCTGATAAAAGTCTCTGATGCTGAGAAGATATGAAATTTAACTATCGATGTTGACGATGCTGCTTTTTCATGTATCTTTGTAGTTAATCGCTTTTTGCGGTCAATGCTGTTCAGCATCAATTATAATACAGAAGGAGACACGTTTAATGTCCAATCGCGAAGAATTTGTTCAGAAAATCAAAAGTAAAATCGATGAAATCGACGCTCAGATCTCACTGCTAGAAGCCAAGGCAAAAGGTGCTGAAGCCGATATGCGTATAAAATACGCTGATGAGATTAAGGAAATGAAGGAAAAGCGCGCCGAGACTGAAGAGAAACTCTCTAAACTGAAGGCTTCCAGCTCGGATGCATGGAAGGAACTGAGAGCCGGTCTTGAAGAGGCCTGGGGCGTGCTCGATAAGTCCATCAAATCCGCTAAAGAGCGTTTTAAAGATTGATATCCGCAGTTCTCTGAAATGGCGCTGATAGAGCCTGTCGTGAAATGCCCTAATGATAAATCCCAGTTCAACAGGAGTAATGAATGTCGAAGTTAAAGAAATTAATCTATCTGTTCTGCCTGCTGGCTTTCTTTGCAGCTGTTACCGGATGTGAAAAAGAAGGTCCTGCTGAAAAGGCCGGTAAAAAAGTAGATGAGCAACTTGAAGAAGCAGGGGACACAATTGAAGATCTCGGCGATAAGGTCGAGGATTCTCTGGATAAATAGCCGGACAGGGTAACAGGGTCGGGCAAGTCTCGATCAGAAGCAGCAAGGAGATAGAAAAAATGAATCTTCATTTCCAACTACAGCCCCTGATTGCACTGATAGCGGGAGTCATGATCCTGATTGCTCCCAGGATGCTTAATTATATTGTGGCCGGATATCTGATAGTCTTCGGACTGGTCGGTCTGGTACACTGAAATTAAAAAAATCTGATTCCTCTTCGCCTGAAGACTGGAATCAAGGTTTATTTCCACAGGCCGGGCCCTAGCGGTCCGGTGTGGGATTTACATAAATGTCCGCAGGTTTCTTCGGGAGCCTGCGGGCTTTTGTGTTTTTAAGTTTCACTTGACCGTAAAGCCGCTTGATGTTCCCGCGCTTGCAGTGCAGGCCAAAGTGGCGGACCCTACGTCCGGTATGTCTGATTTTTTGGGATAAATATTCTGTAATGCTGGATGTATAGAGTTTGTAGGCCGCGGTCATTCCATCATATTCGAAAAGCCTATTGAGATGAATGGATTGATTCACGGCTTCATGGTCAGGCATGGATTGATCTGATAAGCCTTAAAGCAGGTGAATTAATTGCCACGCATCGAAGAATCATGAGTTGAGTTTGGATCTTAAGGGTCTGTATTTATTGATTAAAAAACATAATAATTTTTAAGTTCTTTTTGTGTCAATCGACATATTCAGGCCCGAATGGGAGTGGAGGAAGTGCTGTTTCAGGTGCTGCTCCGGTTTGGAGTGTGGCCGGTCCGGGGAGATGTGGGGGATGTCTGGCTGCTGTTCACACAAAACTGGAGAATGCCTACGGTTTTCATACATTTCATAAGCAATGGATAAAGCAGACTAAAAGTACTCAGTGCGGCGTAATGAAGCTCCACGGACAGTATTGTTTTTCAGTGTCCAATTGTTCACAGGGAGTGTTTATTTCCGAGTTTTTTGGGTGGAAATAAGGGTGATTGTCCGTATATAGACCGTCTTTATATGAAGGCGGTTTTTATTTTTTGTGAAAAAAATATCACTATTAAACAGCTGAATGTGAAAAAAAGAATTAATATTTTGCTATTGACGATACCTTTTTTCGGCGTATTATTTAATTAAAGTCTTTTGAAAAAGGAGTGTCCGAAGTGTTGTTTGAACTTTACTTCACAGTAGCTATACTTTTCCTGCTTTCTGTAAGTGCGTTTGCAGAAGCTGAAAAGTATATTGAGGCCCATGTTTTTGGTGATAAAGGTAGCTTTAACATTTTAAAAAGAATTTATCGCGGAAAAGTAAAAGAACTTTCCCATAACAGCGATGAATTTTACTGCTTTTTTAATAAAAGTGCATTCGATGTAAAGTAATTTTACAGACTAACCTTATCCCAGAATCGAACCCCCGTCCTGAAATCAGGACGGGGGTTTGGTTTTGGTGTTTCCTTCCTTTCCTATAAATTCCCTTACTTTCATTACCACCCGGACCTGAGTTGGGTTAATTATGTCCGCCCTGCCTGTCCTTGAGCGTTAAAGGATACATTGTCGCAACCGACCAGCTTGGCAGCATTATTAGTGTTGCGGATTTGTCGGGTAATAATGTACAGGAGGTTCTATATGATTCTTTCGGAGGAAAGATACTGGACAGCAACCCCGATCTTTCACAACCGCTGGGCTTCGCCGGAGGTCTGTACGATCCCGACACCAACCTGATCCACTTCGGCTACCGGGAATACGACCCGACCATCGGAAGGTTCATCTCGCCGGACCCGCTGGGCTATGAGGGCGGCGATGTGGACCTGTACGGCTACTGCACTGATGATCCGGTTAATTTTATGGATTGCAGTGGGTTGGCGGGGAGTAGTGAGGCTGGTGAGGATGAGAAGGCAGAGACTTCTAATCTGAGTAAAAGGCTTGATGAATCAGGTGTTGATCCTCAGGCAGAAATAATTTCTGTTAAAGGAAATAAGGCTGATAAAAAGACCAAGCCTAGATCAAATGACCGTCCTGCGGAGGAAGCCGGCTCTCATGATTCTCCTAAGCAGAAAAAGGCAGATGCCGAGAAATCTGAACCAGTTCCGGAGGAAGATAAATCTTCGGATGCAGAGCCGGCAGCCCGTGAGTCAAATGAAAAGGAAGACGAGGGCGGTTTCTGGAGTGCTGTTACCAAAATGGGGCGTGGGACTGCGGATGCTCTGAGTCGTGCTGCAGATACTCTTTCCGGTGATGGGGATGATTATATAAAATTTGCAAAATATGTCAGTCCGGAGAAACGTAAGATATTTAATAACATGATGTCAGAAGCTAAGGAGGTTGCAACAGACAAGGGGCTTAATGGCTTTATGAAATATGGACCTGCTGGCTTAGGTCTTGGATTAGCTGGAGGGTCATTAGGTATGTTAAAAGGTTTAGTCGGGGCAATTCTGGACAATAAAAAAACAAAAAATGAAGCAGCTAAAAAGGTTAAAGAGAACTTCCTCGAACAACGTCAAGACACAGAGAAACACTTGGACAATTTCAAAAAACATTACAGGAAATAAGAATGACCAGCAAAGAGCTCAGTACTGTCGTATTCATTTTAGCATTGACCTACTGCATTTTCTTTCGAAAAAGAATAAAATGTCCTGAATGTCAAAATGAAATTAAAACGGCTACATATGCTCAACTTGGTACAATAGCATTATTCATAATTGGTTCTGACATAGTTTATGACATTGTGACAGGAAATAGTATCAACTATTACCTGGAAACGCTATTTCTAACCCCAGCTATTTACTACCTTTCCTCCGAACCGAAGTTCTATTGTCGTCATTGCATGAAAGGAATTCCTTATCGTGAGGAGTATATGGTTAAATGAGTATGCCCCGCACCACCCCCGGTGCGGGGCTTCCAATATCCACCACCGCATAAAAATTTTACGGAAACCATACCAGTGCTTCACCGCCCACCCCCGACACCAACCTGATCCATTTCGGCTACCGGGAATACGACCCGACCATCGGCAGGTTCATCTCCCCCGACCCGCTGGGCTATGAGGGCGGCGATGTGGACCTGTACGGCTACTGCACTGATGATCCGGTTAATTTTATGGATAGCAGTGGGTTGGCGGGGAGTTTGGAATGTTTGAAGGTTTAGGTGGGGCAATTCAAGATCAAAAAAATAAATCAAGAGATTAAATAGCAGAAGAAGTTGAGGAAAATTTCAGAGAGCAACACGAGAAGGCTAAAGATGGATTGGATAAATTCATTAAGAAAAATAGGAAGTAAATATGACCAGCACGGAACTGACTTTAATCGTTTTTATGTTGTTATTAGTGTATGATGTTATTTTTAGGATAAAGATCAAATGTCCGGAATGTGGGAAGGATTTGAAAACTGTTACTTATAAACAGCTAGGCATTTCGTGGTTGCTCATTGCTGGCTCTGGTGTCGTATATGACCTTTTTGCCGGGGAAAGTATTAATTATTATCTAGAAATGTTATTCATGACACCAGCTTTTTATTATTTATCATCAGAACCTAAAGTTTATTGTCGGCATTGTATGAAAGGCATTCCTTTCAATAAAGAGGATGTAATCTCTTAATATTCAGCCCCGTACCACAACCCGGTGCGGGGCTTCCAATATCCACCACCGCATGCCCCACCACTTTGGAGATCAAATGAAAAAAATATTATTCATTGCAATGACATTTCTGATCTTGGCATATGCTTTATATAGTACAAACACCTTCAAAGCCTATTTTCTCCCTGATACATTTTATCAGAACATATCTAACGCAAAATTTGATATTTCTCAGAAAGGAGCGGAAGCAACACTTACCCTGGAATACAATCATAAAGCTCCACATGCTTTATTTATTGCCGTTCCCGAGAATCATGCACTCCAATATTTGTTAAAGGAGGACGGTAAAATCAGCTATAAGTTCATGTCCGGAGATAAGGAAGTCAAATCAGGCCATTTCACTTTGACATCCAGAAGAAACTCCGTTGAGAACACCTCTTACTCGGCTGTTATAGCGCTAAGATTTAACCTGCCTCTCAAAGAGTCCGCTGCTGATTTAAAACTACGTCTAAAAGTTGTAGAGCCAGTGCAGAAAATGAAAAAATACTCCGGCTCAATTTTCTGCTTTGTAAAGCCTGAAGAGGTTTACGAGTAGGGTGTGAGCTATCTCGTTAAATGAGTATTATCTCCTATACACTTGAAACCTCCCTGATTCCGGTCAGGGAGGTTTTTTTATGGAAAATCATCAGGGCGGACCTGAGTTGGGTGAAATATGTCCGGCTTAGTCTCTATTGTGGCCGAAAAAGGAGGTTCAAACATGAACAGAATTTCGGCAGAGACGCTTGCGGCACTTTATCCCATGGAAAGCCGCAGGATGATCAGAAACTATGCCTCGTTTATTGAGGAGTACCCTGAATGGGTGGACAGCGGATGCTCGCTTATGGATTACAAGCACACCCGTAACCGGCCCGAATTCAAGGGCTGGACTCCGCCTGTGGAGAGGCCGGACAACGGAGAGGAATCATGATCGGTTCCATTCTGGATCTCGGCTCGACCATCATCGATAAAATTTGGCCCGATGCGGGCGAGCGGGAAAAAGCCCGTCTGCGGCTCATGGAACTGCATCAGTCCGGCCAGCTCGCCGACCTTGAATCAAGGGTGAAAATCATGCTGGCGGAGATGTCCGGCAACTGGCTGCAGCGTTCGTGGCGGCCCATTCTCATGCTGACCATCATCGCTATCGTGGCCAACAACTATCTTGTCTACCCCTATCTTGCCCTTTTCTGGGACAAGGCTCCGCAACTGGCTCTTCCTTCCCAGCTCTGGTCCCTTATGGAACTGGGCCTTGGAGGATATGTTGTCGGACGCAGCGCCGAGAAGGTGGCTAAAACCTGGAGAAATAAAAATGAGTGAGGAAAGGAATGAAACACAGGACCTGCTGATCCGCATAGATGAAAGAGTCAAGGCGATTCAGGAGGATATTGCCGAAATAAACGGAGCCAGACGCTGCCATACCCACGCGGAAAAACTGCGCAGCCTTGAGCGGGCGGTCTGGGGAACCGGGACGGTTGTCGCCGGGGTTGCGGGAAGGGTTGTCTACGAGGTGTTCAAGTGACCAAAGCTGAAGTGATCAGAAAACAGAAAGAGGAACTGGACAGATTCCGGGAGGTGTTCGCACTGGCTGTGGAGGGAGATGATTCCGATCTGGTCAAAGACCTGAAAGCCAAACTGGATATCATGCACAAAAGACACGAAATGGAGCGAAAGGCCTGGGGCATAGGCGAAACCAAAAAGGATTCCGCCACAGTGAAGAAAACCGTCAAAAGCCGCGGCATCAGCCCCGAACTCAGGGAGAAACTCGATGAAGTTTACGGATCTGGACAGCGTAAATAACTGGTACGCCGAGGTGCTGCGCGAGGCCGAGCAGAAGAATGAAGCCCTGCTGGTTATGGCCGAGCTGGGACGCAATGACCTTTTTTTCCTGCTCACCCGTCTTCTGGGCCGTGCCGATGCCAACCGGGAGTGGGTTTTCAACCGCTGCCGGGAACTGCAGGCCGCGCCGGACGGACATCTGGATCTGTGGTCCCGTGAACACTACAAATCAACCATCATCACCTTTGCCCTGACCGTGCAGGATATCCTGCGTGACCCTGAAGTTACCGTGGGTATTTTCAGCCACACCCGGCCTGTTGCCAAGGGTTTTCTGCGTCAGATCAAGCAGGAATTCGAGCGTAACGAACTGCTCAAGCAGTGCTACCCGGATGTGCTCTGGAGCAATCCCAGAAAGGATTCGCCCAAATGGTCGGAAGAGGACGGGATAATCGTCAAACGCAAATCCAATCCTAAAGAAGCCAGCGTGGAAGCATGGGGACTGGTGGACGGCCAGCCCACCGGAAAACATTTTTCCCGGCTCATATATGATGATGTTGTGACCCGTGAATCTGTCTCATCACCGGATATGATTTTCAAGACCACCGAGGCATGGGCACTGTCCATCAACCTCGGTACTCGGGACGGTATCAAGCGTTACATCGGAACCCGTTACCATTTCAACGATACCTACCGGGAAATGATGAAAAGGGAGGCCGCTGTCCCACGCATCTATCCGGCAACGGATGACGGAACCATGCAGGGCACACCCATGCTGCTGACCCGTGAACAGCTTGAAACCAAACGCAGGGAGATGGGACCGTACGTCTTCGGCTGCCAGATGATGCAGGACCCCCGGGCTGATGATGTTCAGGGGTTCCGTGAAGAATGGGTTTCCCGATGGGATACAAGGCACACGGACGGACGGCCCCGCTGGGAGCAGTTCAACCGCTATCTGCTGGTGGACCCCGCCAGTGAAAAGAAGACCGGGAGCGATTACACCGTGATGCTGGTCATCGGCCTCGGACCGGACCGCAATTACTATCTCATTGACGGCATAAGGGACAGGCTGAACCTCACCGAGCGGGCGCGGGCCCTTTTCCGTCTGCACCGCACCTACAGCCCCCTTGCGGTGGGCTACGAAAAATACGGTCAGCAGGCGGACGTTGAGCACATGCAGTATGTCATGCAGGAGCAGAACTACCGCTTCACCATCGATCCTCTGGGCGGGAATGTGCCCAAGGTGGACCGAATCCGCAAGCTGGTCCCGCTTTTCGAGCAGGGGCGCATGTTTCTGCCCTGGCGGGCTAGGTTTCTCGATCATCAGGGCCGGGAACGGGATCTGGTGCGTGAGTTCATCGATGACGAGTACCTCGCTTTTCCGGTGGCCCCGCACGATGACATGCTCGACTGCATGGCCCGTATCCTCGACCCTGCACTGGGGGCGGTGTTTCCACGCAAGGAGACGGTTTTCAGCGGCGGTGAGTCCATGCAGGGATTAATGGATTACGACATCTTCAGCGGAGGCTAGAATGTACGGTTTTGAAATGGAAGGCGGATACACCTTCTATAAATATCGCGATTTCGACGGCACGGTTTCCCTTACCGAGGCACACCTTAAATGGTTCTGGAATTATCTGCACGAGGCCGGAACCCTGCCCGTGATTTTTTACGAGTGTGCAAACAGGTCTTTCGATAGCTTTAAACGCATTGCCGATATGGAGGATCAGCATTTCTTTTTCGGGTTCAAGGATGAGAAACCCGCCGGGCTGTTCTGGCTGAACGGTTTTACTCCCAGATCATGCTTTGTGCACATTGCCTCAATGCCGGAACATTACGGGCGGGGAGCGTTGCAGATGACACGGGGCGGAGTGCGACATCTGCTGACTGTCACTGACGCATCGGGCGCATATCTTTTTGACTGTATAAAGGGACTGATACCTGTTTCCAATGAACTGGCCTGCAGTGTCGCCCTGCGGTGCGGATTCCGGAGAGCCGGAACCATACCCAAAGGGGCGTACATGGCGGATCTGGATAAAAGCATAGACGCGGCATTGTTCTGTGCCGTGCGTGAAAACATTTTAAGCAAAGGAGAATAATATGGGAGGCGGAGGAGGTAAATCCCCGACCGCTCCGGTAGCACCACCACCGGCACCGCCGGTGTCCAAGGTTCCGGAGCCACCGAAGATGGATGATGTCGCCAACAGCGAAGAGAAGCTGAAGGCCAGAAAAATGCGTGAGATGGAAAGGCTCAAGAAGGGCCGGAGCTCCACCGTGCTGACCGGAGGGCAGGGCGATAACGGGCAGTTGACCGTTAAAGCCCCGGCCATGCAGTCGCAGAATCTTCAGGCCCAGAAGAAAAAACTGGGTGAGTAGGAGGGCATATGGCGAAATTTTACAGGCCGCAGCTGCCGACTGCCCCGCAGGGAAGGGGATCTGTCTGGTATGACATACATTCTCCGGGGTTCAACGGCTATTTCAAGTGGCATCGCACAACCTACGGGACCAATCCGAGGTCCAACACCAAAGGATTGAACGCCCCCTCAGGATGGCAGCCGCCGACTGACTGGACCTTCTCTGAAAAGACCGGACACTGGTACACGCCCGATGAGATGCACAAAGCCGGATACAACCTGATCGATGGAGAATGGCTGCATCCAAACGATATCAGGCAGCGGGAAGTGGATCGTCAGAATGCCGAGCTGGATGCCAAAATCGCAAGGCGTACCGCAAGCGAGAAAAAGTTTCGGCAGGTCAGGGCCGCAGGACGCATGAAAACAATCCTTACCGGAGCAAACGGAGTGGCTGGCAAAGCAATGGTCAAAAAAGAACAACTGCACAATTCCAAAGGAGCAAACTGATGGAAGAGCACAGGTGTCCCGTATGCAGGCGGCTGCTCATGAAAGGCAAAGTTGTCGAAGTTCAAGTCAAATGCCCCAAGTGCAAGCGGCTTGTCGTTATTAATAATAAATAAATAAATGATAATGCTTCCGGCGGCTGGGGAAGGGGAAACTTTTGCAAAAGTTTCCCCTTCCCCAGACCCCATCCCCTTCAAAACCTTTTAATAAGGCTTCGCCGAAAAAGAAGTTCAGGCTTGATAGTTTTGTGAAAGAGTAACTGTCGGCTTAAATTACACGTTGATCTATTTCGATCATGCGTAGTTTTTAATGCGAAGCGGCGAAGCCCTATTAAAAAAGTTTGGGATTCTTAAACCCTTTTCAAAGGGTTTAAGGCCCGGCAGGTCCCCGAAGGGAGAAAACAGCTTTAATTACATGCTAATTCTATTAGATCATGCGTAGTTTTTTAATGCGAAGCGGCAAAGCCCTATTAAAAAAGTTTGGGATTCTTAAACCCTTTTCAAAGGGTTTGAGGCCCCCGGCAGGGTCCCCGAAGGGAGAACTCTGGATTGAAACTTTTGCAAAAGTTTCCCCCCCTGGCCCTCGGAGAGTTTTAAAAGCCGTTGGAGGCAAGGATAAAAGATATGAAAGATATTCAAAAAAACAGATACACATCCAGATTGCAGACCTTGAAGCAGGAGCGTGGCAGCTGGGAAGGGCACTGGCGTGAGATCAGTGAATACATCTTGCCCCGGCGTGGTGTTTACAGTGGCCAGCAGCCTAACGATGGCCGTTCGCGCGGTGCTAAGATCATTGATTCCACTGCTACGCGTGCTTTGCGCATTCTGGCGGCGGGCCTTCAGGGCGGTCTGACATCCCCCGCAAGACCTTGGTTCCGTCTCGGTATAGCGGAGCGTGACCTTTCCCGTAACAAATCGGTGCGTGAGTGGGTGGCACAGGTCGAGAACATCATGTACCGCGCCTTATCCAAAAGTAATTTCTATTCCTGCATCCATTCACTTTATACAGAACTGGCGGGTTTCGGGACCGGAATCCTTTACTGCGAACCGGACGAGGAACGCGGGCTTCGTTTCAGGACTCTGACCGCCGGGGAATACTCACTGGCAACTGACGCTCAGGGCCGTGTGGATACGGTTTTCCGTGAATTCAAGATGACCGCCCGGCAGTTGGAGAAACGTTTCGGGCGTGAAAATCTGCCCGCCACGGTGGTTACAAGCCTCAATGTCAACCGTGACCACTGGTTCGATGTACTTCATGTGGTGCAGCCCCGTGACGAGTTCGACCATGAAAAAAAGGACGCGGCGAACATGCCTTTCGAGTCGATATTCCTGCTCAATGACCGTGGCGGCTATGTGCTCTCGGAAGGCGGATTCATGGAAAATCCGTACATGGTTCCCCGCTGGGACACCTCGGCTATGGATGTCTACGGCCGCTCCCCGGCAATGGATGTGCTGGCGGATGTCAAAATGCTCATGGAAATGAGTAAAAGCCAGATTCAGGCCGTTCATCTGACATTGCGCCCGCCCATGAAGGTCCCGTCCATGTATTCACGCAGGCTGAACCTGCTGCCGGGCGGACAGAACCCGGTGGAGCAGAATCAGCAGGATTCAGTTTCACCGCTCTATCAGGTGCGCCCGGACCTCGCCGGGGTGAGCAACAAGATTCAGGACGTGCGAGGCTCCATCAGGGAAGGATTCTACAACGACATATTTATGATGATGGCAGGCTCCGACCGCAGAACCATCACCGCGGCGGAAGTTGCGGAGCGGCACGAGGAAAAACTGATCCAGCTCGGCCCGGTCATCGAAAGACAGCATACCGAACTTCTGGACCCGCTCATCGACAGGGTTTTCGGAATCCTGATGCGTGCCGGACAGCTGCCGCAGCCACCCTCCATACTGGAAGGACACGATATCAAGGTGGATTATATTTCGGTTCTGGCACAGGCCCAGAAAATGGTCGGCACCCAGTCCATCCAGTCACTGGCGGACTTCGTGGGCAGGCTGGCACAGGCCAATCCCGAAGTGCTTGATAAAGTGGATATGGACCGCGCTGTGGAAGACTACGCCGAACTTATCGGTGTGCCTAACGGTATCGTGCGCTCCGGCGATGAAGTGGAAAAATTCAGGGACCTGCGCAGACAGCAGATGCAGCAGCAACAGCAATTGCAGCAGAACCTGCAGGCGGCATCCATGGGCTCGGGAATAGTCAAGGACCTCGCACAGGCCGGAGTCAACCCGGCCCAGATGCAGGGTATAATCGGACAGGCCGGGCAGATGATGCAGGGCACACAATAGGATTAGAGTTCTTTTAATAGCCAGTCCGGTTCTGGGAATCCTGAATAAAGGGAAAGCTTCGGTTATAAATGAATTTTAAAAGGGGCCCGCTTTAGTGACTAAGGCGGGCCCTCAGGCGGCCGGTAACGCATCATCTGCGTTGCCCCTGCTAAATGATGGCATCCGGCTCTTTCTCGGCCGCCTGATTTATGTTTGATTAAGCACTATCTGCGTTGCCGCAGATTCCGTTTCCAATCAGGATTTCAGAAACCTGTCATTGGCCTGCATCAGGCTGGTTTTGGCCTGTTGAGCCTTTTCCTGAGGGAAACCTATCTTGAGCAGATGTTTGACGGAAGACTCAAGAAGCCCGTTGAAGAAGTTCCTCTTTTCAGGCAGAGACTTGTCCGCCACCTCTTTCCAGCTTGCGTAGCCTGAATTTTTCAGGGCGTCATTGATGCCCAACCTGAATGCTCCCTTTACTGAAATTCTGGTCATTTCGGGGTGAATACCCATAACTATCTCAGCCATTGATTCAATCTTGCGCTCCTGCTTTCCCACTCCAGTTGTCTTCATGGCGAACTCCGTTGAATGAGTGTTTTTGATATTAATTCGTGACGGACATTTACCTTTTGCCTACATCAGCTCCCGCGCGGGATCATTGATCGGGATCAAGTCCGGTCCGGAAAAAGTGGACAGGTCACAGCAGGGTTATTTTCGGGAAACATTTTAAATAAAGGGCTGCCAATTCAGATTAAGTAAGTATATATATTGCAAAATCAGGCACTTTAAGGGTATATGCATAACTTGAATTGTCGGGGATGCTGGGTGGTCGAGTGTAATTTTTCAAGGATTGATATATTTCAAATAATTCCCGAACAGGATTTTCCATTTAATGCTGGTTCTTACTGACTTAACACGATTCAAAGATAGTGATGATGTCTGCATCGCCCTGCTGGATGAAAATGATGGCACCTGCTATCGGCCCCTTCCTTACGTAGACCGTTCATTTGTTTGCAGTCATAATATTTATCCCGGTACCATCGTTTCCGCTGATATTATTCCCGATGAAAATGCCGCCGCTCCTCATGTTGAGGATTGCAGATTCGAAAATGATATCTGGATGGAGCAGGTGGAGGAGGATGTTTTTCGGGAAATTCTCGAAAAAAGTGCCGTGGATTCGGTACATGAAGCCTTTGAAGGGCTGGTGACTCCCTCAAACAGATGTGTGCCGGTTGATTCTTCCTGTTCCCGTTCCATACGGACCGTCCGGGTTGATCCTCTTTCCCTTTCCGTGTCAGTTGTTGATTTCGGGGAAGAGAAAAAGCTGCGGGTCGGCTTCAGTGACCTTTCAGGTGAAAGATTCCGCCATACCCCGATTTCCGATCTTTATTTTCACAAGGCTGCACTGTGTTATGTCGAGCAGGACAGGCTTGATGAACTCAATGCCCTTCTTGCGGGAGGGGAGGCCGTTTATATCCGGGTGGGGCTCAGCCGCCTTTACGAATCAAAAAGCGGCAGGCAGGGATACTGGATGCAGGCAAACGGTATTTATACTTTTCCCGGCTGCCTGCGGAAAGATTGCGTCTGATCTGATTCTTCCCTAAAGAAAAGGCGCTGCCCGGAGGCAACGCCCTGAAGAGGGGGGATTTCATAAAAAGAGAACTGAAAGGTAGACTCTCCGGTTTCGGAAAGTCGCCTGAAGCTATTTCCTTTTTCTCCAGTAAAGAGCGCCGAGCGCCACGTTCAGGAGCAGGCTCAGACCCAGAGCCGCGTTTACGGCTTGGGACGAATGCCCCATACCCGCCACGTTGACTCCGTTTCTGTTTTCCGCTGAAGGTTCGGAAACCGTTACATCAAACATCAGTTTGTGCCCCAGTCCGCCATCCACTTCAACTTTCCATATTCCTGCCCGGTCCGGCAGAAAGGTGAACACTCCGTTCCTGTCGGTCCTGCCGTTCTGGTATTCCACTTCGCTGTCAGCGGGTGAATATATCAGCACTTCGCCATAGGCTATGGGTTCTCCGCTGGAGAATCCGCTCTTGAACGAGATGGCCGGTGAGGTGTCGATCATCTCATAAGAAACCCCGTGGGCAAGGCAGGCCGCCGCATAAAAAAAAGTCGCGGCCGCAATTGTGAGTGCGGCCGCTGTAATCTTACCGAATTTCATATTACTTCACTTCAAAAACCAGCACTGCGCGCATAACGTGGCTGTCGTAATCGGCAGTGGCGGTGTCGTTCTTGTACTGCACGCGGACCATCCAGGTTCCGGGGGCAGTGATTTTAACTTTGGTCAGTCCCGCGCCGTAAGGCTGGGTGTAATAGGCGTAGGTGTTGGGGTTGGAGGAGAAACCGTCGTATGTTGCGAGCATGTCCTCCACGGAGATGGGCTTGCCGTCCAGCAGGGTCTTGAATTCGATTTCGTCGCCCACTTTTGCCTGGGTGGGGTCACTCAGGGGAACGATTTCAAGGCGGTGGCCCACGGTCTTTGCGTAGTTGCCGTCAGCCTTACCCACGGTAACCAGAGTCTTGCAGAACTTCTCATATTTGCCGCTGCTGATAACACCCTTGAGGCCTTTCTTGGATTTCTGCTTCCAGCCCTGAGTGGTCTGGGTCCAGATAACTCCTTCACGATGTCCGGCAATGATTGCTGTTCCTTCAGCCGCAGGCTTGATCTGACCGTCAAGGGTCATCAGGGTTTCATTAGGATGCAGCTTGATGTCACTTACCTTGCCGCCGGAATACAGTTTGGTTTTAACATGCTGGATAGGCTCCATTTCTTCACTGATCATGAAAACATGGGCGGAGACAACAGAGAAGGGCACAACGTGGTCTTTCTCTGTTTCAAGCTGCACGGGCTTGATGATAAATTCATGGGCGAAAGCGGAACTGCAGGACAGAACCGCGAAAATGAAAGCCAGAATGAGAATGGAAAATCTGCGTTTGTTCATACACACCTCTGAGTAAGAAATTTTTATTGTTTATGCAGCTGTGCTACTTATACTAAAAAAATATGTCAATGTTAAAATTCAATATGTTTTCGTGTGGGGAGGAGTCCAGCTATCGACAATTATCTCTGTTTATTTTGCTGTCTGAGGTAGCCGCTTTAAGAGTTAATTTATATAAAATCTTATGTTAAAGTTTTATAAAAGGTTTGTATGACCAGCTATATCCTGTGTTGTGATTCAATTCGCTTTGACCCAGGGAGGTAGAATGCGGGAATTCTATGAAGGTAAATCTGTCCGGTTGACGATACTGATGCTTTTCTCTGTCAGTCTTGTCGGTATAGCCGGTGGATTTGCAATATATTTTGATTCCCTTGACCGTCTTGCCGCTGAAAATCTCAAAGAACGGGTGCAGGTGGCTTTGAGGATTGAAGCTAATCAGCAGAACAGGTTTCTTGAGGAGTATTCATTTTGGGATAAGGCATATGAAAAAACAGTTCTGAGCCCGGATGAAGAATGGATTGAACGAAATTCCGGAAAGTATCTGATCGATAAACTGGGATTGTCCTTTTCTCTAGCTGTGGATGACGGGATACCATCCTATATTGCCACTGATGAGACCTCCAAGGAAATAAACTACTCTATTCTTGCAGAATCAGGGCTGGATTCTCTTATGGAAAAATCCAGAAACAGCTTTTCTCTGTTTAAAATTGTAAGTGGATATATCATTTATGAAGATGAGTTGTACCTTGTAAGTGTTGGGCCGTTCATAAATGAAGAAACCAAGCTGCCAGTCAATACCGATGATTTTCTTGTTTTAGGCAAAAGATTGGACTCAGCTTATCTTGAGAGCATTGGTGAAGATTTCATGATTTCCGGGCTCGATTTTGCCGGTAAACCGGGCGATCATGAAAGTGCGCTGCCTTTGGATGGGGAGTCAGGGATGCTGGGGTATATTATATGGGACGAACATATACCGAGCAGGGAACTTCTGCCTAAGCTGGGTTTCATGATCTTCCTGTTCTATCTGCTGACCCTCGGAGGATGCTGGTATATTCTGCGCAGGGAAGCCCGCAACATCAAGGCGGAGGAGGAGAAACTGTATTTTCTTGCAACTAAGGATTTCCTCACAGGTATATACAACAGGCGTCATGTAATGGAACTGGGGCAGCGGATGCTGTCCACCCATGCAAGGTACGGGCGCAGTATGTCCGTTCTGCTTTTGGATATTGATCATTTCAAAGTCGTGAATGACCGTTACGGACATGATACCGGGGATAAAATCCTGAATATGTTTTCCAAAATTGTTTTAAGTAAATTACGCCCTTCGGATATTTTGGGTCGTTTCGGCGGGGAAGAGTTCATTGTCGCGCTGCATGACACTGAATACAGACAGGCTTTGGTAATAGCTGACCGAATTCGTGAGGCGATTCAGGATCTTGGAGTTGATTCCGGCGGTAAACTACCTGAAATAACCGTAAGTATCGGCGTTGCAAGTAATTGTGACTCTACTGATTTCGATGAAATAATAAGAAATGCTGATGACGCATTGTACAGAGCCAAACATGGAGGGCGTAACAGGGTTGTTTCTCATGAATGCGGATGTTGATGGAGGGCAGTATTTTTCTTGCGCCTCGCATCTGATACTTTCTCGATAGTCTTATTCTCCTTGCCTCATTATCAAAATAAAACTCCCCCCGAACATCTGTTCAGGGGGAGGCAGACTGCCGATAAAGCACCATCTGCTTCGTTGCTGCTAAAAATATTGAAACTCACGTATGTTTAGATACGCTTCGTTCCAATATTTTTCTTGCGCCTCGCATCTGATACTTTCTCAACAGTCTGATCAATTTAAATATTCAGCCTTCCGAAGCGGCGAAGCCTTATTGAAAGTTTTCGGAGAGTCCAGAGAACCCTTTTTCAAAAGGGTTCTTTGGTCCCCGAAGGGCCGCCGGAGGCTATACCCCGAAGGGCCGCCGGAGGCTATACCCCGAAGGGCCGCCGGAGGCTATACCCCGAAGGGCCGCCGGAGGCTATACCCCGAAGGGCTGCCGGAAGGCAATTAGTTTGCGACCGGCTTACCGAGGAATCTTACAGTTGCCAGTACGGCGAGGACACCTACGGGCAGTACCATGAGTACGGGCATTCCGAGTCCCGCTGGGATGTATCCGAACAGGATGGAGATGACAGCTACCGGTACGGCGTAGAAGAGCTGTGTTCTGGTATGGTCGATGTGGTCACAGGCCGAACCCATTGATGACAGGATTGTGGTATCTGAAATGGGTGAGCAGTGGTCACCGAAGATAGCGCCGGTGAGAACCGCACCGATGTTCAGGATCACGTAGCCCTGTTCGGGAACCAGCGCGAACGCCAGCGGAATGCACAGGGGCATGAGAATACCCATGGTTCCGTATGAGGTTCCTGTCGCGAAAGAGATGATGGACCCCATGATGAAAATAATGGAGGGCAGCAGGAATGACGGGATGGTATCGGACAGCACATTTACGAGATATGCCGCGGTTCCCAGTTCCTTGATGATGCCGGACAGGGACCATGCCAGCAGCAGGATAACCGCTGTGATGTTCAGGGATTTCACACCCTGCACCCATGTGGAGATGGCTTCATCTACCTTGAGCAGACGTTTACCGATGGCGATGGCGAGAGCCACAACACCGGCAATAAGGGCGGCCTGGAAAAGAACAACGGACGCATCGGACGCGCCGAATGCTTCACGGATGGCCACGAAGCTCATGGGAGATTCTTCGAAGATGGCTTTGACTGCCGCATCGTCTCCGGCCATGATGCCGTTGTATCCATTAAAATAGAAGCCGAGGAAAGCGGCAACAATCAGGGTTCCGATGGGGATGATGGCGTACCAGATGCTGGGTGTGATGTTCTCATCAGGCTGAAGCTCGGTAGCCTCGTCAGCGACCATGGGCTTGGCGTTGTCATCAAGGACTTTGCCTGTGGTGCGGGCACGCTGCTCGGCTTTGAGCATGGGACCGAATTCACGCATGAAAAAGATGGTGGCGAGGATGAAGACCAGAATCAGGATGTTGTAGAAACGGTAAGGAATGGTCTCCACGAAAACGCCGTACGCGTTCATGGTGTAGCCGATGCCCTGAAGACCGTCACGGATCAGGCCCACTTCGTAGGCAACCCATGTGGAGATAAGCGCGATACCCGCGATCGGGGCGGCGGTGGCATCAATAACAAATGCCAGCTTCTCACGGGAAACCTTCATCTTATCTGTTACCGGACGCATGATGGGACCGACTGTCAGGGAGTTTGCATAGTCATCGAAGAAGATGAAAAGACCTAGCATCCAGGTAACAAACTGCGAGCTTCTGGGGCTTCTGGCTTTCTTGGCCAGAGCGTCAGCAATCGCTTTAGCTCCGCCCATCTTGGAAACCAGTGCGATGAGACCGCCGATAGCCAGACACTGCAACACGATACCCGCGTTCCATGAATCGGCCAGAGATGCGAGAATCTCGTTGGACATTCTCAGAAAGCCGCCCACAAAACCGTTGTAGATGTCAAAGCCCTTGGCTTCGAGCATGAACGCACCGGAAAATACCCCGATGAAAAGTGAAAGAACAACGTTCTTGGTAATGAAAGCCAGTACAATAGCTACCAGCGGCGGAATAAGTGTAAAAATTCCGAACATTTCAGCGTTTGCCGGTCCAAGACTGGAATCAGCAGCGAATGCAGGCTGACAGAAAAGTGTCAGCACCAGCGTAGAAAAGAATAACAATCTCCAGTTGCGCATTTTAAAATTTCCCCCTTGAAATATTTTATGTCGCAGAAAAATATGTTCAGGGGGTTTACTCCAAAATTTACATAAATGCAAATTGGATTTTGTATCTCGTTAATTTTCCATGATAAAATTCTGAAATGGCCGAAATAAAACGCATAAATCAAGCAAATGCTAAAGTTATAATCATGCTATGAAATGCATGTGATTATAGTCTTATTATCGCGAAATGGTGAACAACAGCATTGTACCTGCAGACAAATTGGGGTATGCACTTCCCTTGTACAGACACCATTAATAATACGAAATGCACAATTCTAAATAAGTTAAAGGAAATCAGATGTTTTCAAAAAACAAAGCACTCAAAAGCATTTTTGATTCCAGCATTGATGAACTCTGCAAGAGCGAAGGACTCTCCAAAGAGACTATTATCGAGGGAATTGAGAACGGAACTATGGTTCTTCTCGGGAACCCCAATCATAAAAATGTGACTCCGACCCTTATCGGCCAGCCCGCCAAGGTCAAAGTCAATGCCAATATCGGTACTTCTCCTTTCAAGAATGATCGTGAGAAGGAAATGAAAAAACTGGACGCAGCATGGAAAGCCGGGGCGCACGCCGTAATGGATCTTTCCACCGCCGGTGATCTTGACGGTATCCGTACCGATATGCTCGGAGCCTGCCCGCTGCCCCTCGGCACTGTTCCCATCTACGCCATGGCCCAGCAGTATGTCGCCCGTGACGAAGATCCCGCAGGTTTCACCATCGAAGAACTGCTCAAGGAAATCGAGAAAGAAGCCGAGCAGGGCGTGGATTTCATGACTCTGCACTGCGGTCTTACCCGTCGTGGAGCCGAATGGGCGCTCGGTGGCGACCGTATTCTGGGAATCGTTTCCCGCGGCGGATCCATTCTCGCCCGCTGGATGCGTGACCATGATTCCGAGAACCCGCTGCTCACAAACTATGAGCGCATTCTCGAAATCTGCCTGAAGCACAACGTGACCCTCAGCCTCGGTGACGGCCTGCGGCCCGGTGCTGGCGCCGATGCCGGTGACGCCGCGCAGTGGGAAGAAGTTCTCATGCTCGGACAGCTCGCCAAACAGGCCCGTGAGTACGGTGTGCAGGCAATGATCGAAGGTCCCGGCCATGTGCCCATGAATTTGGTTGAAACCCAGATCCGCGGCATCAAAGCTGCAACTTTCAACGCGCCTCTCTACGTTCTCGGACCTCTGGTAACAGACTCCGCTCCCGGTTATGACCACATTGCCGGTGCTATCGGCGGGGCTATCGCTGTTCAGAACGGCGTGGACTTCCTCTGCTACCTGACCCCCGCAGAGCATCTGACCCTTCCTGAAATCGACGACGTATGGAACGGTGTTAAAGCCTCCCTCGTTGCCGCTCAGTGCGGTGAAGTTTCTCTCGGACGCAAAGACGCGGTCGAGCGTGACCTTGAAATCTCCAAAGCACGCATGGAACTGGACTGGGATCGCATTGCCGAACTGGCTATCGACCCCGCTCTGGCCTGCGCTCGCAGAAAAGATCACAAAGATGAAAAAGAATGCGCAATGTGCGGAAAATTCTGCGCAGTACGTATGCTTTCTGAGTAGTAATCAAGACTAATTACATTCAGCCGCTCTGTACCTGACGATGATAATGGCCCGCAGCACAACACTGGTGCTGCGGGCTTTTTTTATGTAAGCTGTTTGTTTAAAATTAAACGATTGTTTGATATGAGGATGAGGTTATATCCCTCCGGGGGCTCAAGGGGAAGGGGAGACCCCCTTTGCCAAAACCCAAAGGGGGTCTCCCCTTCCCCTTAAGAATCCCCATCCCCTCTACCCAAACGCTTTTTAATAGCGCTTCGCGGGAGGGACTGAATGTCCGGGAACAAGTTGATTCAGTTTTTTGAATTCGGGTTGGTGATATGTTAGGGCCAAACTAGGGCTTTAGATGATTTCCGGCAGGTATATTCAAAGAAGCATTTGCCCGCTTTTTGCAAAGTTCATTATTGAAGAAAGATTTTCCTTAAGAAAGCGGCGAAGCCCTAGTAAAAGTTTCTGAAGAGTCCAGAGAAACTATTTTGATACCGCCTGAGTTCGCAGAATTCAGGCCAGTAAAATAAAAATTTACAAACGGCTAAGCCTGACTAAGCGGCGAAGCCCTAGTAAAAGTTTTTGAAGAGTCCAGAGAAACTTTTTTCAAAAAGTTTCTTTGGCCCTCGGAGAGGCCCCCGGCAGGGCCGCCGGAGGCAAACAGGAGGAAATACCATGATAAAATATGTTCGTGATCCGATGAGTGGGCTGACTCATTTTATAGGTTTCTGCCTGGCGATAGCCGGTCTTATTCTTCTTGTGCTGGATTCTGTTGATCCGGTCAGGACCATGCATGTGGTTACGTTTTCCGTATTCGGCGGCGGCATGATACTCCTTTACCTTGCCAGCACGCTTTACCACTGGCTGCCTCTTGACGAGCGGGGCACGCTTTACCTGCGCAAGCTCGACCATGCCATGATATTTGTTTATATCGCGGCAACTTACACTCCCATATGCCTGATCGGGCTTAAAGGGGCGTGGGGCTGGTCCCTTTTCGGGGCGGTCTGGGGTCTGGCTGTTGCGGGAATAATCACCAAACTTTTCTGGATGAACGCTCCCCGCTGGCTATCCACTGCTTTTTATCTGGGCATGGGCTGGCTGGTGATAGTAGGTGTAGCCCCGCTTGTGCGGGCCTTGCAGACCGGCGCTCTTTTCTGGCTCACTCTGGGCGGCGTAATGTATTCCCTCGGCGCGGCGATCTATGTTATCAAACGGCCTGATCCGTGGCCCAAAGTCTTCGGCTTTCATGAGATTTTCCATGTATTCGTGATGGCGGGCAGCTTCTGCCATTTCTGGGTCATGTATGAGTATATCACCCGGATGAGTGTTTAGCAGACCTTTTAAAATTTATCGGGAGACGGCTATAAAATGGAATCAAGAATCAGCATAATTACTCTGGGCGTTGAAAATCTGGACCGTTCCCGTGAATTTTATTCCGCACTTGGATTTGAACCCGCGAAAAATGCCGAAGAGGGAATCGTGTTTTTCAAAACCGGCGGAGTATGCCTTGCGCTGTATCCGTTTAAAGCTCTGGCTGAAGATGTTTATGAAGAACTAGACCCGAAACGCTCCGGATTCTCGGGCATAACCCTTGCGCATAATACCAGGGCGAAGAGTGAAGTTGATGAAATCCTGAACCTGGCGGAGCGGATCGGCGGCAGGATTGTAAAGCCCGCTCAGGATGTTTTCTGGGGCGGTTACAGCGGATACTTTTCCGATCCGGACGGCTACCTCTGGGAAGTGGCCTATGCCGATTTCTGGCAATTCAACGAAGACGGCAGCCTTGTTATAGCCTAAGCCGTGAATCCGGCTGGCTGAGAGCCCGTCATGCTGACGGGGTGTGCTGTCCACGGTGTGGTCCGTAACAATAAACCTTATCACCTTTTTTAGCGTGATAAGGTTTTGTGCTTTTTTAATCAGAACTTATCACCTCACTCTGTAAATTGACTCCCTGTAAGCCAAGTTTACATTCAAGCTATTTTGGGCAGTTCTATTGCGAATAACAGTCTTGTTTGCTATGTGTCATTCTATGTGGAGTGCTGTTTATGTGGCCTTTTGCCTTTTTTGTCAGGCTTTGCGATGGAGGGTGCGGGTGTGGGAGATGATAAAAACCAAGTAAACGATAATTCCAATGGCGTGGAAGTCAGTGATGATGCACAGCATCAGGCCGGAAACGACTCGCAGCCGCCTTTGCAGGGTGCTGCTGCAGGACAGGCGCAAATAAGGATAAACTGGGTCGGGGTGACCAAGGGATTCATACTTGTAGCATGGATAGTGCTGTTGGTTTACGCGGCTTCCCTTGCCGCAACCAGACAGGTCTATCCGACACTGGTCAAGATGCCGGACACTTTCAGGGGCTACATCAATGGCGGACCTGCCGATGAAGGGAAAAAGAATTACCGGAAGATTTTCGAGATAAATTCCGTATGGGGCCTTTTGCAGTCCTATGAGACAAAGGCTCCGGCTCCTGTGATTTCATCCATACTGGATTTGGGCTTCCCGAGATGGGACGATGCCAGAAAAGTTTATGAACATGGACAGTTCGCCGGTATGGACGGTGTCTGTGATGCTTATTGCAGGCTGTTCGAATCTGTGGATAATTATCTGAATGCTGTTGTCCTCAGCAAGGATTTCGATCCGACCAAGGCTAGAATCAGCCACGGCATCGCGCCACCGGTTTTCAAATTCAGCGCTTCAAATGAAGAGATCGCGGTTCCGGCCGTGGCGGTGAGCTGGATAAATTCCATGCGTGAAAGGCTGGAGAAGGATGAACAGCTTTCCAATCTGATAGACAGCTTTTTCATCATGCTGGTTCTGGGCGCTTTCGGAAGCATGGTCTTTCTGATCAAGGATTTCCTTTACGGAGAGGTGCGGGTCAAGGTTGCCCAGTATGTTTTCAGGCCTGTGCTGGGCATGTTTCTGGCCATGACTGTTTTCCTGATGGATATCCTTACCCATTCCGTTCTTTCAACGGCCTCCATTGAAGCTCTGCGCCTTGAGCCCTTGTTCTTTCTGGGGATTGTATCCGGCATGCTGGCGGAACAGACCTACGGAGTGATCTACGCGAGGGCCCAGAAAGTTATCAAAAAAGCCGCCGAGGACGCGGGTGTGAGCAGGGACGGCGGAGACGGATAAATAAAAGTATTGCGTCAGAGCTCCATGGTCTCATAGCGGTATTGCGTAAAGACGCAGTTGCGGCCCATGTGCTTGGCTTTGTAAAGGGCAGCGTCCGAACGGGTCATCAGGTCCTTGGGCAGCACATCTCCATTTTCGAAACAGCTTACGCCTATGCTTGCCGTTACATTTATAATCTGCCCGTTTGCTTCGATTCTCATCTGTTCTATGGTGCTGCGAATTTTTTCCGCGGCGGTATTGGCTCCTTCGAAGCCGGTATCGCTCAGCAGTACCGCAAATTCCTCTCCGCCCAGTCGGCAGTTGATGTCGGTTTTGCGGCAGAGGCTCTTCAAGGTTTCCGCAACCTGAATAAGAACCGTATCACCACGGTCGTGCCCGTATTTGTCGTTGACCATCTTGAAATGGTCGACATCCACTGTAAGAAGGGCAAGCGGCCGCGAATGCCGTAAAGCAAGGTTGAATTCACGCTCCAGTATCGGATAGAACCTGCGTCTGTTGGGCAGTTTGGTCAGCGGGTCCAGCATGGCCTGTTCTTCGAGCAGGTTCTGGTAGAGCAGTGCCTGTTTCTGATGGCGGAAAAAGAGAATGTACGAGTAAGCGGAAAAAAGTATCAGGATTCCCAGCCCGGTCATGATGGTCCAGAAATAAAGCCACCACTCGTTGAGTATTGTTTCTTCGTCTGTGGAGGCGAAGGCAATGAAGGGATATTCTCCCACACGGGTATAGACCACTTCACGCCTTTTATGGTCGAACGGGGAAATGGTGGAGGCTACCCCTTCAACTCTGCCGCTTTCCCAAAGCCTTTTCAAAGGAGCGTAACTTTTGAGTGTCATGGATGTTCTCGGCAGCCTCATCAGAACATTGCCTTCACTGTTGCCAAGGGCAATGGCGGCCCCTTCCGGTATGCCCAGTTCTTCGAAGTCCTGTGTGAAATGGTTGTAGTCGATCAGGGCTGTATAAATGAATTGCAATCTGCCATTTTTATCCCTGAATCCCATACTCACCCCGAAATAAGAATGGTCGGTGTCTTTTTCCTTGTGCAGTATGCCGCTGACATAAAAGCCTTTTTTCCGGACCATGTCGGTATGGGCTTTTATGAATTCCTCGTTGAAAATTATGAATGGCTTGGTTTTTCCGGTCCAGTGCAGCGGGGTCCCCTTGCCGTCAGTTACAATGAGAGTGAGCAGGAAAGGGTTATATTTGCGGCTTTCCGTGAGGAGATCATGAACCAGTTTGTCATGGGCATGGTGGGCGGAAATGTCTGTCTGGCTTTCAAAGGTCAGGTGCAGGGCGTTGTGAATTGCAAGAATCACCTGCCGGATGGCGTCAAGGGTATCAATGGTATGGTAGGCCACGAGCTTGGCTATGAAAAGGTTCTGCTCATGCACTTTAGTAAACTCGTCACGGTAGTGCTTTTCCATGAAGAAGCCGGAAACAGCAATGAGTGCCGCAAGCAGTACGCTGCCGATCGTCAGACCGATGCGCGATGATTTATGGGTATGGCTTCTTTTGTTCATAATTATCTGAATAGTTATCGGTGTTTTATTGATATTACTTAATACTCTAACACATCAAATCCAGTGCGAAAACTGCAATCAGGTATAATTATGATGGCTGTATCAATTCAATTATAGATTTATTTTGGTGGTGGGGGAGGAAGGTGGGGATAGTTTATGAGCAGGGGCGGATCGTGCTCGGGTTATTGCAATATGGAAATGGAAATAGAGCGGGTTGAATAAAGGATCATGATTCCTAATCCTGGTGCCGCAGGTTCGACAAATCCGCAGGACAGCGGATTTGGACGTTGGTTCTTCACCAACGCCCCGAAGGGGTGAGCCCTAGGACAGGGCGAATCATTCCTGCCGGGGTCACCATCTAGTACAAAAGTATCACAATATTAGAGTGTTATCTCATTTTCAAAGGTAAACCTTATTTGCGCTTTTTTTGGGGTGCTGCCAACTTTGGTGCCAACCGGGGTGGGTGAGCGGTGTTGTGATTGTTATTATATCGTTATTTGTGTTTATTTGTTGTGTTGATGATGTCTGTGACATGTGATAGGTTTGCTACATTATGGTTAATAAGTATCTAGAAATATTGAATTTACTTCCTGATCTGTCTCAGGTTGAATATAGGCGTCAAGCTCTCTCCTTCTTTTGTGGAGGGGGTGGGCTAGATTTGGGTATGGCATTAGCTGGTTTTCGTGTTGGGTTTGCCTCTGATGTAGAAAAAACTCTTTGCGACACTATTGAGCATAATTTTAATGATTGTTATGTCAGTGCAGCTGATATATCTGATTTAAATTTCGATATAATTGCCGATAAGACAGGTGTTCGAGATGTTGACCTTATCGTTGGAGGGCCTCCTTGTCAGTCTTTCAGTATTCTTGGGCAGCGAAGATCATTTGATGATCCAAGGGGGCAACTTGTTTTTGAGTTCATTCGTATAATTAATGAGGTGCAGCCTAGGGCATTTTTGTTCGAAAATGTCCCCGGACTTAAAACTTTAAATGGTGGAGAAGATTGGAACACACTTCTATCCACCTTTTCTGAAGAGTTGGGATATAAAATGTTTACAGATGTTTTGAACTCTGCTGACTATGGTATTCCTCAGATTAGAAAGCGTGTTTTTATTATAGGTTTTAGAGATCATAACACTCAGTTTAATTTTCCTATTCCAACTCATAAAGATCCTGCTTTAGGAGCTTTAGCAGTAGAAGGGCGTGAAAATTGGTTGCCCGCTAAGTTTGCATTGGAAAAGATTAATGGTGCTCCTAACCATGAAAAAAGAAAACATGGTGACCGAGTTCGTTTACGCTATGAAAAAATTGAACCGGGTAAAAGGGATAAAGTAGATCATACTGATCGAATTCATCCAGATAGACCGTCTGGTACGGTTTTAGTCGGATCAAGATCAGGTGGAGGACGACCTTTTATTCATCCGTATGAGCCTCGCCATATTACAGTCAGAGAAGCTGCGAGACTTCAGTCTTTCCCTGACTGGTATGAGTTTAAAAGTACAGGAACATGGCAATATCGAGCAGTTGGGAATGCTGTCCCGCCTGTCGTTGCATATAATATAGGATTATCAATTTCTGAGGCATTAGATCGATGATTCATTCGTTAGCACTACCATATCCGGGGTTCTCTTGGTCGATAACACAACATACCGGTCCTGGGACAAATGTAACAGTCCTTTTTGCGCTATTGCAGGCAGCTCAAGCGTTTGGTGGTGAAAGGAATTGTCAGGCTAAAATTACTGAATATCTTGTTGAAAATAATATTTTAACTCCAAATATCCGTAAAGATCAGGGTCGTGAACAAGCATGGAGAGACTATCAGCAAATTTTGTCAGAGCTCGGCTTGATTGTTTCAACTAGATTTACATCTAATATCATCGTTACTCCTGTTGGACTTTTGTTGCTTGATGGTGGTATTGGATATTCTGAATTAATGGCAACGCAATGCTTTAACTATCAATATCCTAACGGTCATAAGCAGGCATTATCTCCTTCTCAGAAGAAATTGTTGAGTGAAGCTGGAATTAAGTCTCCTGATACTAGAACTGAACTTGATTCAGTGTTTAGGGTTCAGATAAAACCAGCCGTTCTTATTTTACGGGTACTTATTGAAGGTTTTTTAAAATCAACTTTTAGTTCAATTACTCCTAAAGAGTGCTTGCATGCACTTGTTCCGATAAAAAGCAATATTAACTGGGAAATCGGATATAACAGCATGCTCCACTTTAAAAAAGGTACAATTTCAAAGTCAGATACTCGAAGACTTAGGCATGTGCAGGAATGGTTTCGGTTGTTGGCGGTCACTGATGTTTTTACGATGAATGAGGGAGGACTTACTTTTACTGCTTCCGCTCTTTCTCGTCTTGACGAGTTGTTACTTTTTGCAGAGTTACAAGCTGATCCCAAGCATTTTTGGGTTCCAGCAACTAGTGATAGAAATGAATTAGGTATTTCTTGGTTTAAATCATATGGTAACCCTGATGTCACCAAGCAATGGATGCGATCTTTTAGTGCTTTAGATGCTGATTATATTTCAGAAAATTACCCTGATGGAATAGATAGTGATAGCTACATTGGTATAGATAAAGGAGGATGGAGTTCTTCGTTAAGTCTTAGTGAAATTGACTATGCTAAATATTTTGACCCAGATCATTCCTTTAGTCGACCTAAAGTTGACCCTGAAAATATTTTAAAAGGGCATGTTCGTAGACACGAGAAAACGTTATTGCATAATAAAATTGTTGGACTGCTTGCAAAGCGTTATGTCGATAAAGGGTTTAAGGTTTTTGAAGATAAAAACTCAGTGGATTTACTGGCTATAAAAGGTGATGAACATTCAATTTTAGAAGTTAAAACAGTTACTCCTCGAAGTCTTAGTAGTAGAATTCGACTTGGTGTTGGGCAACTTTGTGAATATCGATATAGAAGAGAGATTGAGTCACATGTAAGGCCAAATTCAGCTTTAGTTATTAGCAATAAGGCATCTTTTCCTAAATGGATGATAAAGTATTTTAATGACGATTTGGATGTTGAGCTTCTGTCGCTTAGCGAAAGTGAAAATTTTTACGCATATACTTCAGGTGCTAATAGTCGCGTGTTGGTAGTGAACTAGTTTTGTGGTGTGAGGTGTTGCCTCTATTTTTCTTATAGATTTGGCAGAGCATTTCAACCGTCAGAGTTCGGTCAACCTCGTCAACCCAAAAAACGCACTCCCATCTGATCCACAGAATCACCAAAAAAATCGAAAGATAATCAACCCACCCCAGTGACCAAATCAAACCAATCAGGATAACCTTCAATTTTCATGATTATTTAACAATATGAAATTGAAGGAGATTTACTGATGGTAATTAACTGCGATCCACTATTAAGGATGGTTTATTCCTACATTCGTAAACAGGTAATCGAAGACGGGAATTAAACGGATGTAACAGAGCAGAAGAAACAGATATTCTTCAAGGGGTGGTAGTCTTCCCCTTTTTAGCTCCAACACAACATGCCATAATTCAGCTCCAGAAATAGATTTATTTTTAAGATAAGAATAACATACTAGATACTTGAGAGTGAATAAAACTCTAACGGCAGATTATTGTAAATATGAATTGGGAAGGCTACAAACAAAAGACCCCATACCGAAGTATAGGGTCATAATAGACTGTATATGTAGCTGGAAAAGAAGCTTACAAAGCATCCTTAATCGATTCACGATACTCCTGAACGTCCTGCTCTGTCACTTTAATATGCTTAACTTCGCCATCTTCTTCAATGACGATGGGGGTATTGGTCTGCAATGCTATTTCCCGTGCTTTGAGAGCTGAACGGTTGAGAGCCTTCTCGATAAGGTCTTTAAATTCATCATGATTGTGGTCCATTAGTTACCTCCTGATTCGATCAGCTGGGGCTGCTTGCCCTTATTCTTAAAGAAATACCATCTATCCACAAGCTTTTTATATACAGGGAAATTGCTCAGTCCATTATGGAAACGTCTTCTGATGACATCTTCAGGAATATTGTGTCCTCCCTGAGATACACGATACGCTACACGGTCAATGGCTGCTTGCTCGTTCTCCAGCGATAGAAAGATCAGAGCTATATTATATCCTTGGCTTTGCCATTTAGGTATCTTTCTGAGATAGCCTTTGCCGGATAGCGTTGTTTCCAGTGAAAAGCTGAGTCCTTCTGCAACGTATTTATCGATCTGTTTCAGCATCAGCTTGCCAGCCTGTATTGCTTCAGATTCGGGAGAGAAGGGGGCCAGTCCACTGGCAATCTTATCCGCATTAACGAATAGTGGAGTCTCGAACAGGCTTGGTAGGAATTGGTCAAATTTTAAATGTTGGTATCCCATAAAAAAGTACATTCATGTCAACCATACGCCAAGCTAAGTTGAAATAAATGAGTGTTTGTTTACAGTCGTGTATAGAATAAGTTTAATTAATTCAGACAGTAGAATCACCTCAAAAAATCAACCCGCCCCAGCATCCAAACCAACCCAATCAGTATAAGCGTAAATTACCACCGAAAATACTTTAAGGCGCAGGGCGGACAGACCTGCTGAATGTTCCGGGCCGGGCTGATGCCCCGGCCGACTCTCGTTAGATCCAACGATGGAGCGATATCTGTTAATGTAAGTGAACTAACGGATAAATCCGGGTAATTTCTGTTGGAACGGTTTCCGGCGCTGCATTCTTACGTCAGCGTAGAGATCTGGAAGCGTAATGAGCAGGGGGGCGAAGCTGTGACTGTTTACCCAATGAATTATGAGGTCCTATTCGCTTCTATAATTTTTTAAGACCTGATCGAATGAAAAGTTATAGTTTTCAAGATCCGGGTTCAGTACTTTTGAAAATTTCTTGAAATCAATATTTCCCCAGTCCTGACGGGTAAGTATATCGTAATATTTGTCTAAATTATCCTTGGTGATAGCAATCATCTCAGTATATATTTTACCATCATATTGGCTGACGAAATCTTTGCCATGATAATAATCATATAACAGTACCAGTGCGAATCCGGTTTCTGTAAAATGTCCTCCTACTGATGCATCTAAATTGCCTTTTTTTATAGACTTAATTGCTTCACCATTCCAATCAAATCCACCAATTGTGTACCTGTTTGATGAGTCTAAAGTGATTGCTTTCAGTGCCATGTCATCAGTCGCATACCAGAGAATATCAATGTTTGGATATCTTGATATTAATTTCCTGGTTCTAAAGTATGCATCGGTTGGTGACCAGTCAGTATATACTAACTGTCTTATGGTTGCATTGCAGGCCTCTGCCGCTTCCTGAAGCCCTTCAGCCCTGTCAATCGCGACAGGGCTTTCCCTGTGACCGGAAAATGCGAGAATTTGTTTCCTGCCGTTTGGGTTTTTGCGTTTCGCTATTTTCATCAGTTCACAGGTGAGCAGGTGTCCGGCCTGTTCTTCGTCCGGCAACATGTGGCCTATATAATTATTATATTTACCCCGTATATTACCCACCTGATTCTTTTCCGGGTCAGGTACATCAGAATTCAACATGAATATGGGAATATTGTGCTGTCTGGATAATTCCAATGCTGATTGAGCGATTCCCCTTAACATCGTCCCGATTACAAAGTCGGGCTTTTCTGGTGCATTAAATGCTTTTTCATATGCTTCAAGGTATGTTGCCCTGTTGTTCTTCGAGTTATGGATAACTGTGAATTCTATGTTCAAATCTTTTGCGGCGCTCCGGGCAAAATTATTAGCTAATCCCCAAAAATAAGTGTCATTATGGTGGGGCGATACAAATGTTATCCTCAGTGGCCTGTGGTCAGCTTCCGCCTTTGTTGTCCAAAAGAACAAAGGTATTATGATGATCATTGCAACATAAATTGTGTTCTGAAGTGTCACGGATGTTCTCATATTATTAGCTGTGTTAAGGTTCACTGTGCTTGAAGCTCTTGGGCCTGTTTATTATGTATAGCACCATTTGTAACCATAATGTATAAATTTTAGCTTGTTGTTCAAATAAATACCCCAGCGATCAAATCAACCCAATCAGGATAATATTCAATTATCATGATTGTTTAACAATATGAAATTTAGGGTAAATTTCGATGGTGTTTGACTGTCCACAGTTCATCGTAATTTTGTAATCTTTTCCTATACCAGAAAGCAGGCAATCGAAGACGGAAATCTG
Organism: Maridesulfovibrio salinus; assembly: GCF_055394525.1. Classification (NCBI taxonomy): domain Bacteria; kingdom Pseudomonadati; phylum Thermodesulfobacteriota; class Desulfovibrionia; order Desulfovibrionales; family Desulfovibrionaceae; genus Maridesulfovibrio; species Maridesulfovibrio salinus. The sequence goes on along the minus strand of NZ_AP042461.1, from coordinate 3,416,587 downwards.
ATCGATGTGACCGAACAGGCGAAGTAACCGGATTCAGGGTTCCGGTGGTTGTTTCTTTTGAATAATTTCAAAAATAGAAAAGCAGCCAATCCAGATCAGGATTGACTGCTTTTATTGGTTTGTCTTTCAGACAATTACATTCATTAAATTGGATACATAGCTAGCTTTTCATCTGATTGATGAGGTTCTGCAGAACCTGAGCCTGTTTCGACATTTCATCAACCGCAGCAGCTGACTCTTCCATTGCTTGTGTTGTGTCGGAAGATATTTCAGCTATCTGACCCAATGACCTGTTTATCTCTTCACTTGTGGCAGACTGCTGCTCTGAGGCGGTAGCAATGCTTTGTACCTGTTCTGAGGTCTCCTCAACAAAGGAAACAATCGCATCAAGAGCCTCGCCCGATTGCTCTGAAAGGGCTGCTGTCTCATTAATTCTATCAACTGCAGTTTCAACGTGGTTGATATTCGTTCTGGTTCCCTGCTGAATATTATTGATCGCTGAGCCGACTTCTTGTGTCGCTGTCATTGTTTTTTCCGCAAGCTTTCGAACTTCATCTGCAACAACTGCGAACCCTCTACCTGCTTCGCCGGCACGCGCGGCCTCGATTGCGGCATTAAGTGCAAGCAGGTTTGTCTGGTCAGCAATATCAGAGATTACCTCCATTACCTGACCAATTCCTTCCGCGTCTTTACCAAGTGTGGTTACATCATCTTTGAGCTTTTGCGCGACTGCCTGAACTTCTTCCATGCTGGATAATACCTTGCTCACAATATTGGATCCAGTCTCAGCCTTTTCTTTGGTCATATTTGCAGTTTCAGCCGAGCTTGAAGCATTTTGAGAAACTTCGAGTACTGTCGCATTCATTTCTTCCATTGCAGTGGCAGCTTCGCTTATCTGGCTGTATTGTGCTTTGGTGCTGTTGGCAGAATGTTCAATTTGGGATGCAAGTTTTTCCGATGCAGCACTTACTATGCTTACGACTTCTTCAAGGTCGCGAGCCGCCTGAAGCTTGCCTTCCTTCTCTGCTCTGTCTGCCTGTTCTTTGGCTGCGTTGGCTTCTTTTACTGCTACATTAGCTCTTTTGGCTTCATCTTCTGCTGCTTTGCTTTTCTCTTCAGCTTCAATGATCATCTTTTTGAGATTTTCGACCATTTTTTTCAAAGCTTCAGCCAGGACGCCAATTTCATCAGCCTGGTTGATGTCCAGTTTCTGATCAAAATCTCCATTTGCCACACTTTCAGCAAAGTCCACGGATTTCTTGACCGGGGCGACGATTGCGCCTGTCAGAAACCAGAGAGCCACACATGCTAAAAATGCAACTCCAACACCGGTCAGGATAGCTGTCTGGAAACTGCTGTTTGATTTTTCAGCCATTTCCTTGTCGAGTTGAATTGCTTCAGCAAAAACAATATTTCTGGGAACAGTGATAAGAACAGCCCAGGGTGTTCCGGTATTGCCTAAGGGGATCGGTGCCATAGCCAGGACAATGCCATCTTCTTTTCCCAGATTGATGTATGATTCTGAGTCTTTAATTTTCTGACTTATTTTATCGCTATGGATGTTGTCAGTCTGAGATATCGGTTTGCCGACATTTCCTGCATTGGCACTGTCTGCGACAATTATGCCCATGTAACTGATTACCTGTACTGTGGCTTTGCCGTCATAGAGTCCTTTCGCGACATCTTTCGCAAGGTCCTGAACGAAGTCCAACCGCAGGTCCGTACCACCTATACCAACAAATTCGTTGTTAATGCGGATGGGTACAGACATTGTGGTCAGCATTTCCTGCTTGCCCTGTACTATGTAAGGAAACGGGTCGAGTATATTTTCTTTGCCTGTTTCCCTGGGATTCAGGTACCACCCACCTTTACGGACACCATTGGGGTGCCGGCTTGAGTCTTCATAGCCTACGAGTGCCTGACGTGCGATTTTGCCGTTTTTATCCCTGTTCCAGTAAGGGACAAAACGACCTGAATCATCATACCCCTCATCTTTTCTGCCTTGGTATGCTATATCATTACCGTCAATGGCATTGGGCTGCCATGCACTGTATGTGCCCAGGAATTCGGGGTTATCTTTAAGGGTTGTGAGGAGGATATCGTTAAAGACTTTTCGTATATCGATGTTTTGTCTGGTTTCATCGTCAGATCGTATTGATTTGAACGCGCTGGCAATGGTTCTTGCGGTATCAATATTTTTTTCAAGCTTGGACTGAATAACCCCTGCTTCACCTTTAGCAATTCCTAAAAGGCCGTTAGCTGTGGATTTTTCGATCAGATTATCAACTTTCGTCCCCACGAATTTACTGGTTTTGTTTTGTTCCCAGATTTGTAGGGAAATAACTGATATTGCAAGAATGGCGATACAACATGCCGAACTAAGGACAATTTTTGTTTTAATCGATTTGAAATTCATTTAGCCTCCTATCCCCAAAAAGTATTACGAAAGATATTACTAGATATGCATATTGTGTCTTTTTTGCAAAGTATTATTGTTAATTTGTTAATATTTTATGGTTAAGCGAGGAGTTCAAATTAAACTTTGATAAATAAAAGTTAAAGAGCAGGTGAAGGAAAGCGGCTTTAAGATTTCAGTAGTTTTATTTACCCGAATCATCATGAAAGATACATTCTGCAGTTCATATTCAATATGCAACAAAAAAACGCCCGATTCTCATAAGAGAACCGGGCGCTAAAAAGTCTTTTAAGACTTACAGAAACAGACTACCAGCGGGGGCGTTCTGCTCTGGGCTTGGCTTCGTTAACCTTGAGGTTACGGCCATCAAAATCTTTGCCGTCAAGAGCTTCGATAGCATCGAGAGCTCCGTTGTCGTCCATTTCTACGAAACCGAAACCACGGGGGCGACCGGTTTCACGATCTTCGATGAGTTTAACAGAAATAACTTCACCGTAAGCTTCAAAGGATGCACGGACATCTTCTTCAGAAGCGGACCAAGGCAGATTACCAACATAGATGTTCTTAGACATTCAAAATTCTCCAGAAAAGTAAAAAGTATCTCAGCGCCCGTGCACCAAAAAAAAAGAGCCGTGTACAAGATGCGTACTCAGCTCCTCGATAGACATGTTTGATTAAACCAGCGCTAGTCACAGTCTGACCGTGCCTTCACGGGAACGGCTGGTGTTTGATTTGGAGAGAATCTTCTAATTATGGATTAAAGTCAAGCAGTATTTATAAAAAAGTGTATTGATGTCTCTATTTTCAGATTTTTTCTACGTAAGATGTTGTAAAAATTTAAAATATTTGTCTGCAAAAGTCATGAAGGCTTTCCCGGCTGATCAACGGGAGCATTATAAATGATCATTCCTTCTCGTGACCAAATCAAACCGATCAGGATCAGCTTCAATTTTCATGCTTATTTAATAATCCGGGATTGAGATATAAATTTTAATGGTGCTATATTTGTGATCCATTGTTTCGGATTATTTAATCCCAAGCCCGTAAACAGGCCATTGAAGATGGAAATTTAATAGATGTAACAGGAAAGGCCAAGGAGATTGGATTCAAGGTTCAAGTTGTTGTCGTTGAATCAGCATTAAAGCTGCATTAAATAGTTTCATATTCAATATGAAATAAAAAACGCCCGATTCTCGTAAGAGAACCGGGCGCTGAAAAGTCTTTTAAGACTTACAGAAACAGACTACCAGCGGGGGCGTTCTGCTCTGGGCTTGGCTTCGTTAACCTTGAGGTTACGGCCATCGAAGTCTTTACCGTCAAGAGCTTCGATAGCATCGAGAGCGCCGTTGTCGTCCATTTCTACGAAACCGAAACCACGGGGGCGACCGGTGTCACGATCTTCGATGAGCTTGACAGATACAACTTCACCGTAAGCTTCAAAGGAAACACGGATATCTTCTTCAGAAGCGGACCAAGGCAGATTACCAACATAGATGTTCTTAGACATTCAAAATTCTCCAGAAAAGTAAAAAAGTATATCAGTGCCCGCGCACCAAAAAAAAAGAGCCGTGTACAAGATGCGTACTCGGCTCCTCGATAGACATGTTTAATATAACCAGCGCTAGTCACAGTCTGACCGTGCCTTCACGGGAACGGCTGGTGTTTGATTTGGGAAGAATCCTCTAATACTGGATTAAAGTCAAGCAGTATTTAGAAAAAACTATATTGATATCTTTATATCAGAGTTTTTATTTGTAAGGCGTTGTAAAAATTGGAATATCTTTCTGAAAAAGTCATGGAGAATTTCCCGTCGGGTCAACGTAAATATCATAAATGATCACTACCTCTCGTGACCAAATCAAACCAATCAGGACAAATTTGAATTTTCACTCACACCAAGCTTACAGGCTGTATAGATTCATGTTCGGGGTCTGCTTTAGCGACATGTCCGGCTTGATATGTTCTTTTGCCATCCGGCGCACGTCATCCATTGTTTTGGCTGTGGAGAAGGTTGCCTGCAGGCTGTGGCCGAACCTGAAATTGGCGGCAAAGTAGGCCATGAACAGCCGGAACCTTTTAATTCCGCGGATCGGATCGAATTCCTGTTCAAGTGCTGTTGCCAGACGCAGAACGTAATCCTGAAAGATGTTTTCATCGGGTGTGAAGTCTGATGTCCACTGGGCGAAAAGCCACGGGCGGGCGATAGCCATCCGTCCGATGGATACCCCGTCACATCCTGTTTTATCCAGCATATCCTGGCAATGCTGCGGGGTCGTCACATCCCCATTGCCGAACACAGGGATGGATACCGCTTCCTTGATATAACGGATATGTTCGATGATCGGCGGACGGGTGCGTTTATCCGGGGATACCCGGGGATGAAAGACCAGACAGTCCGCGCCTGCCGACTCAAGCCTTCTGGAGAGATCCACCGCCGGAGCTATTTCTCTGGACCAGCCTGTGCGCAGCTTTACAAAAACCGGAATGGATACGGCCTTACGGACCGCTTCCACAATCTCCGCCGCTTTGTCGGGAGTCTTGAGCAGCGCTGCTCCGGCCTCCCGCTTGATCATGCCCCTCGCCGAACAGCCCATGTTTATATCAACACCGAAGAATCCTTCCCGCTCAACACGCTTGGCCGCAATAACCATTTCCTCGGCAGTGGCTCCCGCCAACTGGCAGACCAGACCGGGCAGTTCCCATTCATGCCAGCGAAATACCGGAGAAATACGTGGATTCTCAGTCGGAACAGCCCTTGCGCTGCACATTTCCGTAAAGGCCAGACCGCAGGAACCGTAATGAGCCAGAACCTCGCGGTAAGCACTGTGGGTCAGTCCGGCCATGGGCGCCAGCCAGAGTCTGTTGGGGATGGTTCTCCCCCCAATGACTACGGGGGTGTTGAGCCGCTCCGCAAGTCCGGGAAATTCTGTGTGGATGGATTCGTTCATGTAAAAGCAAGTGTTATTGGTTCATGGGATGCAGCATTGCGTATACTTTTGTCGGGTAACGGGCAAGACCGGAAAGCCATGAAAAATCAATTTCAACCGCCAATGGCATGGAATACGGAACTATGATTTTGAAATCCCCTTAGCCTCTTCATATCCTGATGACTTTAACTATGCTCTCAAGCCATCCCTGATCGATTATCAAAAAGTACAGTCGTTTCTCCTTCGTGTTAAAGTATAAAATAACAGCATGTTATGCCAGGTTTTCGGCCGTATTCTTACGCTGCCTCTTACCACTTAGATATTGTTTTCATAAAAAAATCAAAAAAATACACAGGGCGGACCTGAGTTGGGTGAAAAATGTCCGGCCTGTACCCTATTATGCCTCTTCGAAAGGGCGGTTGCAGCTTTCACAGCGGGACGCATAATTCGTTGAATCGTTAAAAACGTCTTGCCATGTAACTGTACGCTGCCCTGCGTTTAAGTGAATTGTTCTTTTGAAAAGTAACATCAGGATTCAAGGAGGTAGTTGCTCAGATGACATTGGATTCCGGTTTTCTGGAAGATGAAAAGCAGCAGGCGGACGAAATAAAGAAGCAGCAGCGCCGTGAGGCGGAGCAGTTCATGTCCGATATACGCAAGACTTTCGGAACCGCGCATGGAAAACGCATCTTTACTTTCCTGCTGGAGCAGGGAGGTGTGAACGCGGCTCTCTTTTCCAAAGAGGCCGATATTTACCGCAATGTGGCCGTGCATGATTTTGTGGTGGAGAACGTTCTTTCAGCGGTGGTCATGGCCGATGAGGAAATCTACCTTTCCATCATTCGTGAAAGGGCCGAAAGATTGCGGCATGAGGAGGAATTGAAAAATGAATGAGTCAGCTGATCACGAAACGGAATTGTCCGTGGAGAGCGGGCCTCCCGATCAGCAGCCGGAGCGGCAGGCGGATTCGCGGTCCGGTCAGCTTTCCGCTGATTCAGCGGCCGACAATGGAGCCGATCAGGTTCAGGATGGAAGGGATAGCAGTTCCGGATTCAAAGGACTTCATCCCGCGCGTCCATCAGTCGGAGATGGCAAAGAACCCGAAGGCCCGGCGCGGAGTCAGAAAGCAGGAAACAGCGCAGACAATTCCGCTGAAGACGGAGTTGTTTCCGCAAAATCCGGCCCGAAGCGGGACGGCGGGGAAGGGTCCTCGGGGGCACCCGCACAGGCCCCGATTCCCCCGGCTCCCGAAGAGTACAATATAGATTACAGGCAGCCCGGCGGTATTGATCCTTACATCGATAGTCAGTTCAGGAGCTTTGCGCATCAGAACGGGGTGTCCGGTGAACTGGCCCAGAAAATGGTGGATTTCAACAGCTCGCTCGAAGCGGCAAGGTGGCAGGATCACCAGCAGCAGGTGGAGCAGTGGGAGCGTGAAACAAGGTCGCTGCCCGGATGGCACGGGCGGAACTATACCCGGAACATAGGCATCGCCAGAAGAGCAATGCAGACTTTCGGGTCACCCGAACTAGCGGAGCTGGTCGGCTCGTCCGGGTACGGTAATCATCCCGAAGTTGTGAAAGCTTTCTATAACGTAGGAAAGTGCTTGTCAGAAGACTCATACGTGGACAGCAACAGGCGGACTCCACGGAAGAAAACTATCGGGGAGATACTATATCCCAATCAACCTGTTTAATCTCTAGAGCTCTCCGAGGGCCAGAGGGGGAAAACTTTTGAAAAAGTTTTCCCCCTCTGGACTCCCCCTTTCAAAAGCTTTTAACAAGGCTTCGCCGCTGGGAATCGGACAGAAAGAAGTTAAGCTAAATTATCTTCTCCATCGGTTTACATTGGATTTTCCGAAACCTGAGCGAAGCTTATTGAAAAGTTTAGGAGAGTCCAGAGAACCCTTTCCAAAGGGTTCTTTGGTCCCCGAAGGGCTGCCGGAGGCCATACAGAGAGTAGTATGATTTAATCATCTTCTACATGCACGAGTCGTAGACAAGAAAGCTTTGCAGAACCTTCGGTTAACATTGGATTTTGCAGAAACCGGAGCGAAGCTTATTAAAAAGTTTAGGAGAGTCCAGAGAACCCTTTCCAAAGGGTTCTTTGGTCCCCGAAGGGCCGCCGGAGGCCATACAGTAAATTTTGAAAAGAACGCTTTTAAGCGTCCATTGTAACTTAGAGCTCCCAGAGGGCCTTAATCATATTTAAGGAGAATCAACTATGGGAACTCTTGGAACTAACGCACTTACTCTTTCTGAATGGTCCAACCGCACTGATCCGGGCGGCAAGGTATCGGAAATCACCGAAGTCCTGTCCCTTACCAACGAGGTTCTGGATGACGCTGCCTGGGTTGAGGGCAACCTGCCCACCGGCCACCGCACCACCGTGCGCACCGACCTGCCGACTGTAAGCTGGCGCAAGCTGAACTACGGCGTGAAGCCCAGTAAATCCCGCACCAAGCAGATCGATGACACCTGCGGCATGCTCGAATCCTACGCTGAAATCGACAAGGCCCTGTGCGACCTGAACGGCGACTCCTCCAATTTCCGTACTTCCGAGGAGCGTGCTTTTCTGGAAGCCATGAACAAGGAATTCGCGGACACTTTCATCTATGGCGACACTGCTCTGGAACCTGAGAAATTCCTCGGCCTCGCACCGCGTTTCAATTCCCTTGAACACAAAAACGTCATTAACTTCGGCGGCAGTGGCAACAACTGCACCTCCATCTGGATCGTCTGCTGGTCCGATCAGACCGTCCACTTCACCTTCCCCAAGGGAAGCAAAAGCGGCCTGGCACACAACGACCTCGGTGAAGTAACCCTCGAAGATGCGGCAGGCGGCAGATATCAGGGCGTGCGCACCCATTACAAATGGTCCCCCGGCCTTGTTGTGCGTGACTGGCGTTACGTAGTGCGCATCGCATCCATTGATCCCAAAAACATGGGTGAAAATTCTCTGCGCCACTCACTCATCGAAGGTCTGAACATGATCCCCAACACCAACATGGGCAAGACAGTTATCTACTGCAACCAGTCCGTCAAAACACAGCTGGATATCGAAGCGGCAGACAAGAGCAACGTGATGCTGAAAACCGAAAACTGGGAAGGCAAACCCGTGACCACCTTCTGGGGCTGCCCGGTGCGCCGTGTGGATTCCATCCTGAATACCGAGTCCGCGATCACCGCTTAAAAGCTGGCTGTTTCGCGCATTATGAAAATTTAATTAATACTCCGGCGGCGCATGAAAAAGTATCCGGCTGAAATAGAAGCGAAGCCCGATAAAAAGTTTAGGAGAGTCCAGAGAACCCTTTTCAAAGGGTTCTCTGGTCCCCGAAGGGCCGCCGGAGGCATATAACAATAAGGAGATTAAAATGTTTTTAGATAAAGAACTTTGTTTTTGTGAAGAACAGGCCATCACCGCCAGCGCGGTTTCCGAAAATGTAATCAATGCCGGAGAAGACAGCGGCTCCGGCTCCACTGTACGCCTGAAAGTCATGGTGGACGGTGAATCCTTTGCCGGGCTGACCAGTCTGCGTGTGGGCGTGCAGGCATCCGCCACAGAAAGTTTCGCTCTTTTTGATACCCTTTTTGAGTCCGGTTCCATCTCGGTTGCGGACCTGAAGCCCGGCTACACCTTTCCGCTGCCTGCGCTGCCCGCGAAACATGGCGCTTTCCTGCGCCTTTCCTTCACCGTTACCGGAGCCAACGCCACAGCCGGTAAGGTCAGCGGCTACCTGATCATGGACGATCAGACCAACGTTTAAGGCGGATAAGATGAAATATATCTGCAAAAGAAACTGCTACGTAAGGAACGCTCAGGGTGTGCTGCAGCATTTTAAGGAAGGTGATGTGGTTGAGTATGACCGGAAAGCGGATGTAACCGAACACTTCGAGTGCGCTGAAACAGGCGCGGATAACGGTTGCGGTGATTCGGAACAGGAGAAAGCCGAACTGCGCAGAAAAATCAGGGAACTGAAAATCAACTGCCCGCCCAACGCGGGTATTGAGACAATGCGTAGAAAAATCAAGGAGGCGGAAGAAAAGTAAAACAATTGCTATGTCCTGACATTCCCGGTGAAATAAATAATCCCCCGTTCATTTACTGAGCGGGGGATTTATCTTGCCGTGGCTGATCTTAACTTACAGGACTTACGAATCCGGCGGGTTTGATTGCGATCAGTGATTCGGTAATTGATCCCGCAATTACTTCAGCGGTGTTGCCGATGAGCAGTCCGGACACACCGGATCTGGCCACGCTGCCCATGACTACGATATCCATTTTCTGGTCTGCAGCGTACTCGGGAATCACTGTTCCGGGATTGCCGTGAAGAATAACCCTCTTGGGCTCGCTGGCAAAAGATACGGAATCGACTATCCGGTTGAAATCCCGGGTGCTGACGTCCTTTTCATAATCCAGATATTTGTCAACTTCCTGTTCGGAAAAGTAGGGGCTTCCGGTCACGTTTTCAAGGTATCCGCTCCAGCAGTGCAGCACGTGCAGCTTACCGCCGAGAACCCGGTTAAGCTCTGCCGCGTGCTTCAAAATATCCTTATTGTGTCTGTCGCTGCTCTCATTGCCGTCATAAGGACCGACCGCGGCCAAAATCCTAACGGCTCCACGCCATAAATGGCCGTGATGGACCCATACCGGGCAGGGGCATTTGCGCATCAGGTGCATTCCGGTACTGTCGATGGCCTTGCCTTGCTCGACTGACGGGCAGATTACAAGGTCGTGCCTGTCTTCATTTACGGTCTTGATGCATTCAATGAAGTCCTTGCCCCAACGGGTCTTGAAATTGACCTTTTTACACACCTCTTCATCCAGTTCCTTCTCCAGCTCAGCGTTGTGACCTTTCAGGATCACTTCTTTGAGGTCACGCCCCTGTGACCGGAAATAGTCAAGAACAGAGGATCGCGGATTTTCAAAAACATTGAGCACCGTTAGTTCGGCTCCGGCTTTTTCGGCAAAATCAAGAGAGTGCTTAATCAGCGCGGCATCTACAACGGCTCCGAGATGAAGCAGAATTTTCCTGTACATATTATGTCTCCGTTTCTAGGCGGTCCTTAAAGCTCCGAGCGGAGCACGCATGCGCATATTATATCTTCCAATGGCTGTGAATCTGTTCGGGTATATAAATTATTCAGTCCACCATAACAGGATGGAATGATAAAGAATAGTACCTGCCATTTATATTTTGCAAAAATAGTTGAAATAACCGTCCACCCGGACCTGAGTTGGGTTAATTATGTCCGCCCTGGCTGCTATTCCTGAGGTTTGAATCCGGTCAGCATACTGAAATCAATGGGGTTTCAGCATGCTGCCGCAAACCTACAAACTTAAAGGAAGCAGGTATAATGAAATTTTCAGATTATGTGTTGAGAAAGAGAGACCGCAAGGAGATGAGCACCGGGCATGTGCTCTACGGCGAAAACGAACCGCCCGAGAAGCAGCTCGAAAATATGTGGGTGATCGTGAACCGCCGCAGCGGTGAAGCGCTTGAGGAACCAAGGCCAGATTTTTCGGAGTTCTCAAAAGGCGACCGCATGTATCCTTCCATGATGAAGCCCGAAGTGAAGGCCCGCTGGGACCGGAAAAATCTTGAATGGGAAGACAGCAAAGCAAACCATGCGAAGCTCAAGCGCATGGTCCACGCAAGGTTCATGGCTGAGAACCCTGATCTTCCGGTGGTGCAGGGCTTGCGGAACACCACCTACGGCAATGAGATTTCTTCCGAATACGAAAGCTTCATCCAGCGGGAAAGAGCCCGTCTGAGCCGTCAGCCGCAACGTGAGCCGCAGTCCGGCACAGGCGAGACAATTGCCGATGAATTGCAGCGTGATGGCGTGGATATCAGCGAGCTTGGCGATGAGGTGCTCCCTTTCCGAATCCCTGAATCCGGCACTCCTTTCGCTATTCTTGCCCTGAACAGGGATGAGGGGCTGCGCATAGAATCCAAGGCGCTGGTCAGTGCCGAAAGCAGTCATGTGATGGATTACGAATACGATGAAGAGGGCCGCCTGATCAAATCCGGATACAACGGTCAGCCCGTTGAAATGTATCAGTATAACAAGAACGGGCAGCGGATTTTTTCACAGGTTGCGGGCAGCACGCCCCTGCGGATGCGCTACAATGAAAAAGGTCAGCTAGTGCATTCTGGAATCGCGGCCTACAGGTACGATGAAGACGGTTTTCTGGCTGAGAAGCACGATGCGGAAGGGGTGACTGTCTACCGCTATCTGCATAGCGGCCAGCTCAGCGAAGTGCTGCTTCCCGACGGGCGGCATATAAAATACCGCTTCAACAGGGACGGGCTGCGGACGCAAAAACTTATCAACGGCGGCCTGCGTGAGCGTTACGAGTGGGCAGATATGGTGACGCTCACGGCAGTGGAAAACGTGCTCGGCACTGTCCGGTACCATTATAATGAAGAGGGCCGGGTGGTTGCCCTTGAGCGTTGCGGTAAAGGATACATTGTCGCTACCGACCAGCTCGGCAGCATTTTTAGTGTTGCGGATTTGTCGGGTAATAATGTACAGGAGGTTCTATATGATTCTTTCGGAGGAAAGATACTGGACAGTAACCCCGATCTTTCACAACCGCTGGGCTTCGCCGGAGGTTTGTACGACCCCGACACCAACCTGATCCATTTCGGCTACCGGGAATACGACCCGACCATCGGCAGGTTCATCTCGCCGGACCCGCTGGGGTTTGAGGGCGGCGATGTGGACCTGTACGGCTACTGCACTGATGATCCGGTTAATTTTATGGATCGCAGTGGGTTGGCGGGGAGTAGTGAAGCTGGTGAGGATGGGGAGAAGCAGGAGTCCGAGAGCTCAAGGGAGACTGGACAGATCAAGGATGATCGTAGTTTTTCTGGAGAGTTTGGTGACGCTCTTTTAGAAACGGCAAAAGGAACTGGTAAGGCTCTTTATAAAATCGGTTCTTTAGCTGTCGGGGCTACAGGAGAAATTGCAGCTGAGGCATTGGACAAGGCACACAAATTCTACAGTCCGATTACTCACTCTGAGACAAGAGACGAGGCCTTAAAATTTCTGCAAAGAAGAATCGAAGGTAAGGAGTCTTCAGCTAATGCTCCTGTTGAAATGGTAAAAAGCACTGCAAAGGCTGCCAAAGAAAGCTGGAATAATATGACGGAAAAAGAACGGTTGAAGCAAGAGAGGAGAGACGAGTTGGCAAGCAAACTTAACTCTAGTAGCGTGACTGACCTTTATAGTAGCAATGCAACGCTGAGAAAAAATAGGGCAGCAGTAATTAAGGCCAGTGTAGAAGATAAGTTGAAGAATTATGCCGAAGTTCAAATTTCTACTCCTGACACTGTCGTAACACCTGCACAATTTCTTATTGAGCGAGCAAATAAGTTATTAAGGAGCCGCAACAGGTGATAAAGTTGGTTATGCATTAGTTTTATATATTTTACGGATTGTTATGGAGATATAATGCTTTTGAAAAATATGATTGTAGATTCATTCGGTGTAATGTTTCGAAACAAAATCTCTCTATTTGTTTTGTATCTATATGTTTTGCTTAGTTATGTCTTTATTTATTCAAATGGAGCAAATGATTATACTTCGATGTATTCATTGAATTTATTTGTTGCATTTGCCATTAGTGCTATTGGGTGTAAAGAGTCTGGCTTAAAATTATTAAGATTTGATTTTCAATTTAGGATGACTTTTGTCTATTTAACTTTGCTTCTAATTCATCAATTAACAACAGTGACGACTGATTTTTTAAATCAGGATAATAGCTATTTAAATGAGGTTGTTAGTGGGATCTTGGTGTTTTTAGGGTATCATTTTGACAGTGAAGTGGCATATAAAGTCATTGTGGGAATTGTCTTGGAGTCAGTTTTTTATTGTTTGTTGTCTCCGCTAATGTATTTATTTGCAAGTCTTCGCTTTGCATTTAAAAAAATACTATCATTATCGATTTCCAGACTATTCTTGGGAATTATTTTGTTTGTAGTTACGGGATTTGTTTTTGCTGTGTTTGGTTTAATAGCTTTGCACATGATCAGTCTCTATGTTTATATTCCTATCTTTTCATTATATAATATTATTTTAGTAGTATTAGCTTATGTCGTAGGAAAGAATTCGTTTGTAAAAGATGAATCATAAAGCTTGTTAGGATAGAAAATTATGATCAATACCCCCGCACCACAACCCGGTGCGGGGCTTTTAATATCCACCACCGCATAAAAATTTTACGAGAACCATACCAGTGTTTCATCGCCCACCCCCGACACCAACCTGATCCATTTCGGCTACCGGGAATACGACCCGGCCATCGGCAGGTTCATCTCCCCCGACCCGCTGGGCTATGAGGGCGGCGATGTGGATCTGTACGGCTACTGCACTGATGATCCGGTTAATTTTATGGATCGCAGTGGGTTGGCGGGGAGTAGTGAGGCTGGTGAGGATGGTGAGAAGCAGAAGTCCGAGAGCTCAGGAGAGGCAGAAAAGATCAAGGATGATCGTAGTTTTTCTGGAGAGTTTGGTGACGCTCTTTTAGAAACGGCAAAAGGAACTGGTAGGGCTCTTTATAAAATCGGTTCTTTAGCTGTCGGGGCTACAGGAGAAATTGCAGCTGAGGCATTGGACAAGGCACACAAATTCTACAGTCCGATTACTCACTCTGAGACAAGAGACGAGGCCTTAAAATTTCTGCAAAGAAGAATCGAAGGTAAGGAGTCTTCTGCTAATGCTCCTGTTGAAATGGTAAAAAGCACTGCAAAGGCTGCCAAAGAAAGCTGGAATAATATGACGGAAAAAGAAAAGGCTCGTCTTGAGCGTATGGATAGAGCTTCTGCAAGCCTGAACTCTAATGGAACTCTTGCTGAAATAGCTAAAGAGTCTGTTCATGAATCTCTCAAGGGCTGGGCGAATACTTATTTGGATACTCCTGATAAGATAACCCCTATGACATATCTCATTAAGGAAATTGACAAAATACAAGAGAAATAATTTTAAATGGGGCAGTTCTAGCCGAATTGCCTCTTTTTATTTGGAGGTGTTTAGGATGGCCGGGTTGTTGATAAAAACATTTTGTAATGTAATTTCAAAGAATTGGATAGCAATTATAATCTTTTTTTTGTTTACCTTATGGACTTATTTTCAAGGTTCTTTACTCAATATTATGGTTTTATTGCAGGTTTGTGCATCAAGCGTCCTTCTTATCTGGTTAGGTACGAAAGACAGTAGAAGAAAAATGTTGTCTTCTAGTCGATTGCTTGATCTTTTATTTGTATCTCTGGTTTTGGTAATTGCCTATGCAATTGTCTGGGGTACGAGATCCATTATAACAAATGTTGTGTTTTCAACTGGCATGGCAGAGTATATAGCAGATGTATTCAGTTTGAATAGTAGTTATGGAGGTGTTTTTATAACTTTTCTGATAGATGTAGTAAGTAAGTGCTTGGTACTTACAGCATTTAGTGAGTTGATCTATGTTGTATCCATAAAGTCATATGCTGAAATAAAGAGAATACCAACAACTATACATTACTACTGGTTGTGTTTTACAGTGTTTAGTTTAATAAACATAGCTGTTTTTGCAGTCCTTGTTCTCTCTGTTTATGAGGGGGGAGCAATGTCTACTCGTTTAGTTATGAGTGTTTATGATTGTTTTTGTATTCTAATACCATTCTCGATCGGCAAGAACATCTTTGAAAATGTTCATGGTGGGTTATCCGATTTGGATAACCTTCAATGGGATAAGAGCATTTAGGAGATACAGATCGCCCACCCCCGACACCAACCTGATCCATTTCGGCTACCGTGAATACGACCCGACCATCGGCAGGTTCATCTCCCCCGACCCGTTGGGGTATGAGGGCGGCGATGTGGATCTGTACGGCTACTGCACTGATGATCCGGTTAATTTTATGGATCGCAGTGGGTTGGCGGGGAGTAGTGAGGCTGGTGAGGATGGGGAGAAGCAGGAAGACCCAAAAGAAAAATATGATGAAACCAAAGGGGATATTGCTGACTCAGCGATAAAAAACAATAAAAAGTCCTTAAAAAATGTTAATGATCAAACTATACAATCACGCCGCACTATTAATGACGACTGTTTTTATTCTTTTAGGAATTTATCTACTGACAACAGGAGCTATCCTCGGGCTATGGCTTGTTCTTGGTAGCTGTGCTTTCTTGTTAATGTCTGCGTATAGCGGAGTAGTTCTTTCGGAATATGAAGACGGGGTGATGACTCTGCAATTCAGTTTTTTTGAGCTCAAGGTTCCATTAGCAAAAGTGGACAACGTTAAGAAGAGTCACCTTTTAAGTATTCTCTGTGCCAAGGGGGTAGACTCATTTTATCTGTCAACTTCAAAGTGGGGATGTGTCGTTAAATACGCGGAAGATAAACAATATTATGGAAAAATACTGAAATCCTTAGCAGACAATTAATATTTCAATGCGAAGGAGTAGTCTGTGTTTAGTAAGTTATAAACTACTAGTGGCTCATATTGATCTGCAATTCTGAGAAGTACAGTAGTTTGAAATGATCTCTAATTTGGTTTTGATGAATATCTCTCCACAATAAGATTGTTTCTACAATATTTTGATTTAGACATAGCCCATAGTGTTTCACGAAGATTAATCTGTGAGTGTGATAATATGACTTCTTTTTTTCTTAGTTTTATTGATTTGGTTATGTTGGCACTATACTTTTACTTTTTTGGAGTGCAAGTTCGTTGCCCTATCTGTAACAAGCCTCAACGTTCTTTAACATATAAACAATTTGGCATTATCCTAATAATATTAAATGTATTTTCGTTCTCACTAGATATGTTTAATGGCAATATGTTATTTAGCTATATAGATATCATTTTCTGGATATTGCCTGTTTATTTCCTTTTTCGTACACCTTCATTCTTTTGCAGACACTGCTTTAAAGAGATTCCACTTAAAGAAGAAGACATGTTGAACAAACCTTTGTTTTATTGATTTTTAACTACCCCGCACCACAACCCGGTGCGGGGCTTCCAATATCCACCACCGCATAATAATTTTACAGAAACTATACCCGTGCTTCATTGCCTACCCCCGACACCAACCTGATCCACTTCGGCTACCGGGAATACGACCCGACCATCGGCAGGTTCATCTCCCCCGACCCGCTGGGCTATGAGGGCGGCGATGTGGACCTGTACGGCTACTGCACTGATGATCCGGTTAATTTTATGGATCGCAGTGGGTTGGCGGGGAGTAGTGAAGCTGGTGAGGATGAGAAGGCAGAAACTTCTAATCTGAGTAAAAGGCGTGATGAATCAGGTGTTGATCCTCAGGCAGAAATAATTTCTGTTAAAGGAAATAAGGCTGATAAAAAGACCAAACCTGGATCAAATGACCGTCCTGCAGAGGATGTCGGCTCTCATGAATCTCCTAATCAGAAAAAGGCAGATGCCGAGAAAACTGAAGCTGTTCCGGAGGAAGATAAATCTTCAGATGCAGAGCCGGCAGCCCGTGAGTCAAATGAAAAGGAAGACGAGGGCGGTTTCTGGAACGCTGTTGCCAAAATGGGGCGTGGGACTGCGGATGCTCTGAGTCGTGCTGCAGAAACTCTTTCCGGTGATGGGGATGATTATATAAAATTTGCAAAATATGTCAGTCCGGAGAAACGTAAGATATTTAACGATATGATGTCAGAAGCACAAAGAAGTGGCATGGATTATTCAGCTGAAGGTTACCGTAAATTTGGCCCAGTTGGTGTTGCGCTTGGAATGGTAGGTGGATCGTTTGGTATGCTAAAAGGATTGGGGAGTGCTATTAACAAAAAAAAACAAAATGAGACAATTAAAAAGGTAGAAGAAAATCTTCGCGAACAACGTCAAAATATAGAAGATCGTTTAGATAATTTTAAAAAGAATTATAGGAAGTGATAATGACTGGTAAAGAGTTCAATAGTGTTATCTTTTTTTTAGCCTTGTTTTACTTTATTTTTTTTAGAGTAAAAGTAAAATGTCCACAATGCAGCCAGGAAACTAAAACAATGACTTATGCCCAGTTTGGTTTGACTTGGCTTCTTATGAGATCTTCCTACATTATTTATGATCTTGTTATGGGTAGTTCTATTAATTATTATCTTGAAATTCTGTTTTTAACCCCAGCTATTTACTACCTTTCCTCCGAACCGAAGTTCTATTGTCGTCATTGCATGAAAGGAATTCCTTATCGTGAGGAATATATGGTTAAATGAGTATACCCCCGCACCACAACCCGGTGTGGGGCTTTTAATATCCACCACCGCATAAAAATTATGGAAACCATACCAGTGCTTCATCGCCCACCCCCGACACCAACCTGATCCATTTCGGCTACCGTGAATACGACCCAACCATCGGCAGGTTCATCTCCCCCGACCCGCTGGGGTATGAGGGCGGCGATGTGGACCTGTACGGCTACTGCACTGATGATCTGGTTAATTTGGTGGATCGCAGTGGGTTGGCGGCATGGACAATGCCTTTAGTCGGTGGAGCAATTGGGCTTGGATATAGTGCGTATGATGGTTACGGTGATTGGAGAGATGTCAAGATTTCTGGAAAGGAATATCTGGCTTCAATAGGCTTGGGTGCTGTTACTGGCGCGACAAGTGCTTTGGGCGGCAGTTTAGGTGGGAGCTTATTATGGGGAGCAGGGAGTGCTGCAATTAATGATGTGGGTAATCAGTTAATTAAAGATGGAAAAGTTGATGATGTTGGAGAAGTGACAAAAGCAGCACTAAGCGGAGGTGGAGGAGCAATTATGGGTAAATTCGGGAGAAAGTTGGAAGCCTTGTAATCAAGAATTCTAAAGTAGATAAAATACCAGTTGAGCCAATTCGCGATTATGGAAAACTTGGTAGTGTTACAGGATCAATTCTTGGCTCTGAATTCATGAATAAAAGTACTGATAAAATAGAAAGTGGATTTAAAATTGAAGAGGAAGATAATAAAGATAAAAATGAAGGCAAAGAACCAAAATTAAGTAATAGCAAAAGAAAAGATAAAAAAAGAATTAATGCTAAGGAGCAAGATCGTTGATTGTTGGAAGAATCGTGCTATTTTTGCTTGCGGCTCTTGGGTATTGCGAGGTCGCAAGAAGAATTTATTCATTTTACAAGAATAGAGGAACTGATAAAAGACAATTGTCTTTTATAAGGCTCTTTAGTAATGAAAAAAATAATCCAACTGAAGAGCTTCTCACAGCATTTCCGTTGTTGGTGATCTGTCTCGTTCTTACTGTTGTAATTGTTGTTAAGTGAGTTAAGTCAGACCATGTTGTGTGGTCTGACTTTATTTTGACTGAGAGTTCTTGTTAGGTGTCTATTTATGTTGCTAGAAGCGTTGGGTGTTTTTGGGCTTGGTGTTATTTTCTTTGGAAGTATTTGGTGTATTTACAATTCCTTTCAAATGAAAAATAGTGATAAACGTTCCTTTTCATTGGATAGATTCTTTAATGATGAAAACAATCAGGGGCCCTATGAGGAGTTATTGAACGGTATCGTTGGACTTCTTGTTTTTGTCGCTCTTATATGTGTGTACTTCTTTCCAGATTTAGAGCTTTGGTAATGCCTTCAAATTTCGAATAATGGATCGGGAGGCGTTCTGTAGAAGCCCCGCACCACAACCGGTGCGGGGCTTCTAATATCACCACCGCATAAAAATTACGAGATCCATGCCAGTGCTTCATCGCCCACCCCCGACACCAACCTGATCCACTTCGGCTACCGGGAATACGACCCGGCCATCGGCAGGTTCATCTCCCCTGACCCGCTGAGGTATGATGGCGGCGATGTGGACCTGTACGGCTACTGCACTGATGATCCGGTTAATTTTATGGATCGCAGTGGGTTGGCGGGGAGTAGTGAAGCTGGTGAGGATGGGGGAGAAGCATATCAGTTGACAAAAAAACATATATACTTAGTTGTCAGCATAATAATTGACTTACAACACTATTGCTAATCACGGAGAGGTTCATGAAACGTTTAATTCAATTAAGTCTAATGTCTATTGTTACAGTACTATTTATGTACGGTACTGCATTTGCACAAACAGATTTTTACCCCAATGGCAGCATTTTGGTTCCAAGCATAGAGTTCTCACATTTTCCTGGAAACTCAAACTCATATTTTAATACATCAATCATTGTTACTAACATTACAGATAAAACGGTTAAATGCAGGATAGGACTATACGACCAAGACGGGGCAGACTTTACAACATTTGCTAAAGTTTATACTGGATCATATACACAAAGCCATATCCTTATTTCAACTGGAACTGGTGATTTTGAACTTCCACCACATGCTACGCGGGTGTTATCCCTTAATGAATCACCGACCCCCGTACAACTCTGGGGCCATGCCATAATAGAATGGAGTTGTGACGACCCCAAAACACGTAAAGCATTAATTGCCGGAATACGTCTTTTTAGAAAATCTCTAGGCTCAGAAGGTCTCTCAGTGACTTATATCAACAACGGTCAGCCATTCTAACTTTTTTTATATCAGAAGGCTGAAAATAAATATTTTAGCCTTCTTCTCCTTCTTACAATGAAATGCTAGATGAAAAACGGAGTGTCCGTTTTTCATCTAGCATTTCTACTCTCCGAGTCTATAGGTGAGGGTATGAGAAAATATATAATTCTTTGGTTTGTGACTGGATTCGTTTCTGAACTGGCAATATTTTTTTATGGATTGTCAGACCGAGAGATTTTAGCGAATCTTTGGTCGAATACTGCATATTTTTTTAATCCGTATTACCTTATCTATATGGGCTACGAAACGTATTCTGAAAACTATTGGATTTCGTTTGGAATAATGCATTCCGCCAGATTGGTATGGCTGTTGTTGGCTGGGTTTCTAGATTCTTGGTCCAAAAAGTACAAACTTGCCAGATATGTAACTTGGGGAATGTTGGTTGTATATTTTATCCCGTATTTAATAGCTTTAAATAGTATGTAGTATGTTGGTTTAGCAAATGACCGTCCTGCGGAGGAAGCCGGCTCTCATGAATCTCCTAAGCAGAAAAAGGCAGATGCCGAGAAAGCTGAACCAGTTCCGGAGAAAGATAAATCTTCAGATGCAGAGCCGGCAGCCCGTGAGTCAAATGAAAAGGAAGACGAGGGCGGTTTCTGGAATGCTGTTGCCAAAATGGGGCGTGGGACTGCGGATGCTCTGAGTCGTGCTGTAGATACTCTTTCCGGTGATGGGGAGGATGTCATTAAGTTTGGTGAGTATGTCAATCTGGAGAAAGTAAGGTTTTGAATTAGATGGTAAAGAGAGGGCTACTAATGCCGTCCGCCATATCGGATACAATCATGATTAATTTTATTGTGTGTTTTTTGTTTGGAAGTATCGCCAAGTTCTTTATCTATTCAATAGTCCATAGCAGTCTGCTCATAATTTTACCTTTAGTCCTGTTCTGCCTGATTATGAGAGCCTTATACAGGAAACAGATATGGGCATATCTTGGTTTTGCTCTGGGCTACTCGCTATATGAGTATATTTTCCCATCTTTAGGGCGTTCGAGAGAGGATATACTAACAGAATTTGGATGGCACTTAGCTTTGGATTCCTTTGGGTATTACCTGATATTCCAAGTCGCAGTATTTTATTTATTTGCTGTCGCTCCTAAGATGTATTCAGGTTTGAACAGTAAGTTTGGCAAATGATTGCACTGAATTAAAAAAGGCGTAGCAGTATTTCCCTGGGGCTTCCAATCTCCACCACCGCATAAAAATTACGAGAACCATGCCAATGCTTCATCGCCCACCCCCGACACCAACCTGATACATTTCGGCTACCGGGAATAACTAGAACAAGACGACAATAATTGAGAACTAGAAGGAGGCATAATGAAATATACAGGGACATGCCTATGCGGCAAGGTCGCCTTTGAGGTAGAAGGATATTTTGATAATTTTTTCCTTTGTCATTGCGAACGATGCCGTAAAGACACCGGATCTGCCCATGCCGCGAATTTGTTTTCCTCCACGGCCAAGTTGAGATGGCTTGCCGGGGAAGAGGAAGTAAGGACATTCAACTTTAATTCAACAGGGCATATCAAAAGTTTCTGCAGCACTTGCGGCTCGGCTCTTCCTAATATCCAAATGGATGGAACCCTTCTTGTCGTGCCGGCGGGCAGCCTGGACTGTGACATACCGATTAGAGCGGATGGTCACATATTTATGGCTAATAAAGCCAATTGGGACTTTGAACTGGAAAGTTTGCCCATGTTCGACCGGCTTCCCGTAGAGGATGAAGGTTAGCGAGAGGATAATATGCGTGATGAAAAGGCATCGGATGCCGAAGAAATGGGCTTATTCAGTCGACTTGCCGTAAGGTATATCTAGCACTTCACCTGAAACTGCCTTTTCAAGAGTTTTTTTCGCAATTGGAATCAGCTTAAGTCGTTGATTGCCGAAACGTATTCTGGATTACCAGCTGATTTGTTTTTTTATATGCAGCAATTCATGCAGTTCTTTTTCCTGTTACTTTACGAAAACAGCTTTCTTTTTCAGTTCCTGAGGCAGTCTTATGCGCCAGCGGGAGAGTTCGTGTCTGCTGAACATCAGTATTCCTTCGTTGGGAAGTTGAATGGAGGGAATCGGTCCACCCGAAAGAATCTTGTTGGCCATTTCCGCTGCGGTCTTTCCCTGATGGTAGCCGCTCATAATCAGGCCGCCCATTGCTTTTCCTTTTCCCACTGAATATCTCCAAAACGCAAAAATCGGAACTTTGCTGTTTGCGCTGGTCCATTTGGCCACAGTGGTCATGGGCGCATGTTTCCCGGAAGCATCTTTCATCGCCGTGTAATTGCATATAATTATGCCTTTGTATTCGTTGACATCAAGATTTCGCACCTCTTCTTTCCATTTCGTGAAATGATTTGAGGTGAAAACATCTATGCTGCATGGCCCGTATTCGGCCTCTTTCCTGCCATCCATCTGGGTTTTTATTATAGCCATGGAGGTTGTCCCTGCGTCCATCATCAGCAGGTACTTTCCCGGTCCGGAAAGCTTGTTGAGCATCACCAGAGATCTTTTCAGCAGGGGCCTTTCAAGAACTCCTGTCACATTTGTCGGGATATTCTTCTTTGTAAAATAAAGCCGGGGATTTTGGTTGATTCCCAAAAAAACCTGCGGAATGCCTTCGTTACTTATTCTCTCCCCTAGCATTTTCAGTGCGTTATCATCCATCATCACAACAATATCCGGGCGTTCTTCGAAAATAAGTTTCATTGCCCTGTCCGCGCGGACATTGAACTCTTTTTCCGGAATTCTTTTGGTGTCCAGTTCAATATGAACCAGCTCGTAATCAGGATTCAGATTGTCGTGAAGTCCTTTCAGACAGTCGCTGGTCCACGGATAGCTGCTGTGGTAGCTGTTTAGAATAAATACTTTTCTCTTTGCCGCGGAAGCATCCTGAAAATTTACAATGCAGAAAGATAAAACAATAATAATGATTATATGTATGTTTTTTGTCATTTTTAAGTGTGTCTTTATTTTGCGTTGTATTGAATAAATAATTAACGCATTGAATGTTTATGCGTGTTGTTTTCCGCATATATTATAACATTTAACATAAAATGAAAATAAAATTATATTATTATTTTGTGTCATGTGTATGTTATAGATCTAATATGGACGTTTTTGAGTCGTCAGTATATCTTGTTCGAACGCATGAGGTGGTATTACTAAGCTGAAGATGATTGGCTTTGCTGGGAAAATTTAATGTGTTTGACGTAAAATGACAAAATGGTAATCTTTGAGCCTGAAGAAGTGTGTAACTTGACCCGATAGCTAAGGTGGATTATCTTAATAGTATAGAAAAAAAAGGTCGGGAGGCTTTTATGAAGAATATATACGCAGTTATACTGCTCCTGATAACTTTGACTGTGCCCGCTGTTTCGCAGGCATCGTCATACTATGTGACCCTTGAGGGAACAGTGAACAGCATACAGGATAACGGCGGGCTTGCAAGTTCCGCTAATATCGGTGTCGGTGCTAATGTCAGGTATGTACTTGAGATTGATACTGACCGGCTGGGATCTGTTACCAGAAACGGTCGTACGCGGGATAAGCAGAACACTGTTTATTCAGGCCTTTATGCCGGAGTCCTCAGCGGAGGAATGTGGTATGAGAATAATTTCCTGCAGGAGAATCCTGCGGAATTCAAGGCCGAAGCCGCCAACAGCCTCTCTGGTGTATACCTCAAGGACTGGAATACCAAGCTTGACGATCTGACTGTGGGAACAAAGCTCGGCTATATGCATGAGTTCTCCTACAACCCGGATAACAACTGGAAGTACACTCAGCTGAACCTTAAGGATATGACGGTTACCAACATATCCAACGTTGCTCCTACTCCAATCCCCGGTGCAGCATTCATTATGCTTGGCGGTCTCGGAGTTGTCGGAGCTTTAAGAAGAAAGTTCGGTAAGTAATCACTGAAACAATACATGAATCAAATCGCGGGGGCAGCAAGGCTTCCGCGATTTTTTTTGTCGGCGGAGCAGGGCGGTTTCGGGTGAGTTGTTTTCATGAAGAAAAAGGACTATTAATTCTACCCGGGATATTACCGTAAACATTTAAACGTAAAAGGGCGGCAGATTATGGCAAAAGATTACCAGCCGAGGATGCATTCCGCTGAACATATTCTCAATCAGGTTATGGTCCGCAGGTTTGACTGCGACCGTTGTTTCAGCGCGCATATCAACAAGAAGAAATCCAAGTGCGACTACCGTTTCGACCGGGCCCTGACAGATGCTGAGGCGCGTGAAATCGAAGCTTCCGTTAACGAGGCCATTTCATCCAATCTGGATGTGACTGAACAGATGATCAGCCTTAAGGAAGCCGATGAAAGATTCAACCTGACCAGACTCCCCGAAGGCGTCACCGAGGTGCGGGTGGTGAATATCGGTGATTTCGATGCCTGCCCATGCATTGGTGCGCATGTGGATAATTCCAGTGAAATAGGTGAGTTCAAGATGGTTTCGCATAGCTTTGAAGACGGGGTGCTGCGCATCCGCTACAAGCTCACTCTGCCGTAGATTTCATCCTCGGGCAAAAAAGTGTTTTACAGAGTTGAATTGTATTGCTATTGATGAGTCAGTTTTTGAATACACATTCCGTGCAACTGGCGATGTAATGTGGAATTAACCACAGGGAAACACGGAATTTTATATCCAGCCGCTCGCCTGGGCCTCGTTCTGAACAGAACGTGCATCCTTTCCTCTTCCAAGAGGTGCAATCCAAAGGAGTGCCCATGCAGCAATATCGTGATCTTCTTCAGAAAAATGACTCAGACATCTTCAATGCTCTTTCCGGCGAGGAAACCCGCCAGAAGGTGGGCATTGAGCTTATCCCTTCTGAAAACTATACCTACCCCGAAGTTCTCTGTACCTTAGGCAGTGTTTTCACCAACAAATACTCCGAAGGTTATCCCGGAAGACGCTATTACGGCGGTCAGGAATTTACCGACACCATAGAAGACATCGCCCGTGAGCGTGCAAAGCAGGTTTTCCGCTGCGAACACGCCAACGTGCAGCCCCTGTCCGGTTCACCCATGAATCAGGCTGTGTATCTCGGCCTGCTTGAACCGGGGGATACCATTCTTGCCATGGATCTTTCCCATGGCGGACACCTCACTCATGGCGCGCCTGTTTCGTTCATGGGTAAGCTTTTCAATTTTATCCGCTACAAAACCGATCCGGTTGACGGTTCCATTGATTTTGATGAACTGCGTAAAACCGCGCTTGAAAACAAGCCGAAGATGATCCTTTGCGGGTACACCTCCTATCCCCGTGATCTGGATTACGCGAAGTTCAAGGAAATCGCGGACGAGGTCGGCGCCATAACCATGACTGACGCGTCACATTATGGCGGTCTCATCGCTGCGGACGTCATCCGCAATCCCTTTGATTTCGGTTTTGATGTGGTAACCACCACCTCACATAAATCCCTTCGCGGCCCGCGCGGGGGCATGATCCTTTGCAGAAAGGACTTTGCCCCGAAAATCGACAAGGCAGTTTTCCCCGGACTGCAGGGCGGACCGCACATGAACACCATTGCCGGAATCGCGGTAACTCTCAAAAAAGCCGCGGAACCTGAATTCAGGGAATACGGCAGGCAGGTCCTCACCAACGCCGCGACACTCGCGGAGGAACTCACAAAAGCCGGTGCATCCCTGGTCACCGGCGGCACTGACAACCACATGATGGTCATGGATACCGAAAAGAGTTTCGGCATCAACGGCAAGGTTGCCGAGGAACTTCTCGACGAAGTTTCCATTACCACCAATAAGCAGATCATTCCCGATGATCCCAATCCGCCGCTCAAGCCCAGCGGAATCAGAATCGGTACTCCCGCAGCCACCACCCGCGGAATGAAAGAGTCCGATATGGTGAAACTGGCAGGCTGGATGGTCCAAGTCCTCAAGAATCCCGAAGACAAATCTCTGGCTGCCACCACAAAGACAGAGATCGAATCTTTCTGCTCAAGGTTTCCGGTTCCGGGAATCTAAAAACATCACTCCTTCCCTTACTGGCCGGAGCTTCGTCCATCAATGAAGCTCCGGCAAGAAAAAGCAAAGGCCCTCATCCAATCAATGGATGAGGGCCTTATTAATTGCCAGTGGCAGCTCCGGAAACTACAACTGAACTGAAGTCGGGGTGGGTGATAAATTGCTAATCCTTATCTGGCTGGGTGAATTGTTCCGGATTGTCTTTCAGTTCTGGATGTCGTTCATAAAAATAAAGGGGTAGCTTTCTCTTCATTACAGTAAGTTGAAAATAGTTCATTTGTTTTTATTATTCGTCCGAAAGAAGTAATTCATAAATTTTTTCCCGGATAATCATGTACCCCTGTCCTGTTAAGTGGATTCCATCATATGTGAGGTGCTTTTTCATGGAACCATTTTGATCGGCAAAACTGCTGTACAGATCTAAATATTGAATAGCCTTTTTCGTGCATAGATTTGAAAGCATTTTGTTCACTTGAGAGATTTTGGGATTCAAGTCGGAGAGGAGGCTAGTGTCATTGGTTACTGGTAGCAGAGAAGAAAAGTAAATTTTGGTGTCGGGTGTCTGTGTTTGGATTATTGTAATAATTCGTTCGTAGTTTTTAAGAACTTCTGAAACGCTATGTTTCCTGAACAGGTCATTCAGACCGACCATTATGAATAGTTTGGAAGGTTGTTGTGCGTAGACTGAATCAAGACGTGAAAGAACATCGTGAGTAGTATCTCCGGCAATACCACGATTAAATACCGATTGTCCTAAAAGTTCATGCCACTCACAGTGCTGAATAATACTTGCTCCAAGAAAAACGATAGTATTCTTCCTTTTGGGCAGGACTTTGAATAAAGACACTCTTGAACTGTGCAACCATGATGGCTTAGTAGGTGAATAAGGATTGGGTTTATTTACGTAATAAATTGTAGCTAAAGTAAAAATTACCAATAAGATGATTACCGATTTTTTCATTTATTTACCGAATGTTATCTTTGATATATGAGGTGAAGATTTTGCTTCCATCCGTATTTAAATGATCCCCGTCAAGGAAAATATTTTTGGGTAGGTTTAAATTGGATAAGTCATAGCAAGCTACATTTTTATGTTTTTTTGTGATTGAATTTATGATTGTTGAAAATTTATCGGTGTAAATTTTGGGGATTTGTTCTGAGAATTTTTTATATAAGGGAGTTCTTATCAAAGTGAGCTTGATCCTTTTTTGGTCACATAAGCTGGCTATCGCTTCTATGCTTTGTATTGATGTCTCTGAAAATTTATTGTCACTTTCAGGAAAATTGAAGTAGACAGCTATCTTTTTAGCGAGGTGCTTGTTATCTAGATGCACTTCATCCTTTTTTTCCTGTCCTCCCCAGAAATTATAATCTGAATTCTTAATTATATTTTTAACTTCCTTGTAGGATAATTTTATGTCTCTCAGATAACTAAAAGGAATTCCAAGTTCGTATTTGAGCCATGATATGTAAAAATCTTCTGTATAAGATTGTAGTGAGGAATAATCTTTACTATGCAATAAAAAGAAATAATCCAAGTATGTATTGCGAGAGTTGGAGGTGTTTTTGTACATTAAGTTGTCTTGATATTTGCTTATATGAATAGGGTCAAAGGCAATTATGACTTGCTTGATCTGTTTGTTGTCATTTAATAATTTTTGCAATTTGAAATAAGTAAAAAAAACAGGCTCGCCACTACGTCCAATATTTATAGAGTTAGGATAATATTCGGGACAAAAAGCACACGCCGTATGGGATGCTCCTGCAAAAATTGTGTCGACGGATTTGTCTATAGGAAAAGATTTTAATTTATATAATGGGTCGATTATAACACTTTTGTATATAACGGTGGTCACTATCGCGAGTGCAATAGTAATCATTAATGTTGTTTTTAAGTATTTTTTTGAATCTTTCATTTTGTATTATAAGTTAAAATTGGAAATATAAGAATCCGCGAGGATTACTTAAGTTGAATAAAGATATAATTATCAAGAGAGCCGTACAGTAGCTTACTTTGTATGATGGCTTAAATTTTGTCAGCATTTGATTACTGTTGGGGAAAAATAAAGTGACTATAAACCCTATTGCCAAATATACAGGTATTTTGCTTGGAACGACAATTGCGTGTAATCCTTGCGGCAAAGTTGTGCCAATCATTGTCTTTAAAACATGGAAAGAGTCGTCGACGGAATTTGATACAAAGAGGACTCTTGTTCCGACAATACCTAAGAAAGTCAGGAACCAGGCAATGATGAATGGTAGTTTTATTTCAGCCCGTTTCATCATATGAGCTGAGATAACAAATATTCCATTCACCACTCCCCATATTACGAAGTTCCATCCTGCTCCATGCCAGAATCCTGATACAAGAAAAGTTATAAAAATTGCGTAGTAGAAATTGAAGCTACCTTTTCCCTTGATGTATACATTTCTGAAAACGTAATCGCCTAGAAAGCGGGATAAGGTTATATGCCAACGTCTCCAATAATCAGCAAAGTTTCTTGCCTTGTACGGAGAATTGAAGTTTTCAGGTATTTTAATGCCGAAAATCAAGCCCAGACCTATCGCCATATCCGCATAGCCTGAAAGGTCAAAGTAGTATGCAAAAGTGTAGCTTAACGCTGCCACCCAAGATTGTACCATATCCAAGTTGTGCACATTGTTGAACGCATGTTGAGCCCATTCAGACAAAGGGTCCGCCATGATTATTTTTTTAGTGCAACCTATGAAGAATAAGAAAACTCCTTTTGCTATATTATCATAATTTAAGAATTTTTCTTTCAGACGATTATATTGTGGGACAACGTCTTTATGATGGACAATTGGTCCGACAATAAGTTGAGGAAAGAAAGTGATGAACATAAGGTAGTTCAAAAGGGTGTATTCTTTTGTTTCCCCTCGATATGAGTCGACTAAATATGCAATCAGCTGAAAAGTGAAAAAGGAGATTCCAATTGGAAGTAATATGTTCTGATAAGCCAAAGGTTCGGAAACAAAAAGATTTATATTAGCAATGATAAAGTCAGTATATTTGTAATATCCCAATAGAGTTATGTTTCCAAGTATCCCAAATGTAAGGATTAATCTTCGAACTAAGGAGCTGTGCTTTGTATGGGATTTGAGCAACTGACATCCCACTAAATAGTTGAAAGTAATGCTTCCAAGAAAGAAAGGGAAAAAGTCCTTTGCTCCATATGCATAGAAAAAAAGAGAGCCGCAAACTAATGCCCACTTAGCTAGCTCGGTTTTTTTTGAAGAAAGCAGCAGGGCGTATAAAATAAAAACGGCTGGAAAAAAGAGAAAAATAAAAATGTATGAAGAAAATAACATCATAACTCCTTTACGCTATTGAGCTTATCTCAATCTTTGGAATCAGATGTTTTATAGTTCGATATGTTTAAGTTTGCAACACAATAATTGCCATACCTATATGTGGGATATAGTCTTGAGTGGGAGGTAGTGTGGAAATGGTTCTAGTGTTGAATTAAATGTTTATCTTTAGTGCACTGAGCCCCCAAGCTATGCTGAGGGATCAGTAGAGTTTGACTTATGCGGGAGTGTAAACCCTTTTTTAATCATGACTTCTTCGTTAACAAAGCTGGCCATTCCGGTTTTCATTTTTCTGAATCCCTGTTTCTGATAAAATCCCTCTTTGCCGGGCGAGGCATAGAGAATGACATTGCAGCCGGGGACCTGTTTCATAAGCTCACTCATTATCTTTGAGCCCAGCCTATGCCCCTGATACTCGGCTTTAACCGCACAGTCGTAAACCGCGGCCTGATATTCTCCATCGGAAATGGTTCTGCCGAATCCAACCATCTGCCCACCGGAATAAATGAACACACAACTGTGGCTGGCCTCAAAGGCCCGCTTATGTTTTTCCGGTGCATAGAATGCCATGCCCACTGATTGCAGTGTGTCTGAAACTTCCTGCCAGTCTACGTTTTTGCAGTCGTGCCTGATTTCAAATTCCATCGGTGACTCCTTTAAATATTTAGAAATTGGTAAGGATTGCATTTGTCAACATAGCCGCGTCAAGGGCGGACAGCTTTTGAATTGAGGTGCGGGCTCATGTCTGTTTGAACCTGCTTAAACCCGGAACCGCTCAGGAACTTTGTCTCGCAGCACATACTCCCAGATAATCCATACCGTTATGGCCACGCAGAGTCCCACAGCCCATCCCGCCAGCACATCCGTTGCGAAGTGCTTGCCGAGATACAACCGTGAATACCCGACACCTATGGGCAGGAAAAGCAGCCACGGACGTAATTTCCTGAAAAAGATCATCAGCATTACCGTGAAGGCCATTGAATTGGAGGCGTGGGCGGAAGGGTATGAGTTGCCCCGTTCCTTGGTCTGCTTGAAATCAAGTGCCCGCCTCTGCCATCTGTTGTCTTCATGATGATAGGTCAGGGCGATGGAGTTGAGTGGGCGCACCCGGCCGAAGGTTTTTTTCAGAATGTTTGTGGAAAGGTCCGCAAGGCCCATGGATGCTACAACCAGAAGCATTATGATCAGAAATCTGGCCCCTTTTTTATATATGCCCAGAATAGTGACAACTGATATGATGGCCCACAGAAGTGCCGCGGAAGACATGAGCGGCATGGACACATCAAGCCAGTGTTTACGGAAGATCTGGTTGACCAGAATGAATATCTGCATATCCAGGGGATGAGTCAGAAAAGGCATTATTTCTCCTTACCTGTGGTTTTTCTTGGCAAGTATAGAGTTTCGGATTAACATTCGCGCCCGCTGCATTCTGCAGTTCTGCTGAGAATATATGGCGAGGTTTATTGTGCCGCCTGTTCTCAGCGGACGCTTTGAAGCGAGTATCAATATAAGGGCAGGCGGGCAAGATTATTCAGCCGCCCTGTGTACGTCCTGTAAATCTTTAAGTCCAAGGGCTTGTTAATATATATGAAGAAGATAGCCATAATGCTACCCCGGTTCAGCCGCTATGGCGGAGTGGAGCGGTTCGGATACAATTTAAGCGCAGCTCTTGCCGGAGCCGGATATCAGGTGGATTTCATCTGTTCAAGGGCCGAGGTGGATGCGCCGGAAGGTGTCCGGGTGCTCAAAGTGGGGCGTTACGGCTTTTGCAGAGCGGGAAAGCTACTCTGGTTCGTGCTGGCTGCCGAGCGGCTTCGCAGTCGGGGCGGGTATGACCTTTGTATCAGTCTGGGCAAATCCCTTAATCAGGATATCCTGCGTGTCGGTGGCGGGCCCCTTGAACCGTTCTGGAAACTTTCCCGGCGGGCTTGGGGTAACGGTCTGGCGGGAAAATTAAAGATGCTGCGCCGCCGCACCGCCCCTGTGAACCTGCTGATAAAATATATCGAGCGCAGGCAGGTCCGTTCGGACAGCAGGATCGTCTGCGTTTCGCACAGGGTGCGTGACTGGATGATTGAGGCGCACCCTGAGCTTTCAGGACGTGAAATTGATGTGGT
Source organism: Maridesulfovibrio salinus (assembly GCF_055394525.1). NCBI lineage: Bacteria > Pseudomonadati > Thermodesulfobacteriota > Desulfovibrionia > Desulfovibrionales > Desulfovibrionaceae > Maridesulfovibrio > Maridesulfovibrio salinus. Next base: position 3,385,265 of record NZ_AP042461.1, on the reverse strand, counting down.
CTACAACAAGCCGGACCTCTCGCTGTTCAGCCCTCTGCCGGAAGAGCGCAGAGCAGCAGAACGCTCCGGATTATCCCTTACCGGAAATGATGTGGTTATTTCCACCGCTACGACCAACTTTGCCCTGAAAGGGGTTTCTTCGCTTATCCGGGCCCTTGCACTTCTGCCGGGCAACTTCCACCTGCATGTGGCGGGGGGGCGGAATCCTTCAAGATACAGCGCTCTGGCTGAAGAGCTGGGAGTTGCCGATAGGGTTAATTTCCGGGGAAAGGTTGAAGATATGCCCGCATTTTACGGCAGTTCCGATATCTTTGTCCTTCCATCCTTTTATGACGCCTGCTCCAATTCGGTTCTTGAAGCCCTTGCCTGCGGTCTTCCGGTGATAAGTTCCCGTGATAACGGCAGCAGCTATTTTCTGCCGCCCGAAAATGTGATTGATGATCCCGCCGACCATTCGAATCTGGCAAAGGTGATTCTCTCCACCTTAGAAAATTCGGGCACAAACGAATTTGTCTGGCCCGATGATGTCCCCTGCGGAATTGACCCCTATCTGGAGCTGGTCAGGCAGATGCTTGGCTGATATCAGTCCCGAAAGTCATCCGTCAGCATTGATCTGAGATAGTTGCGGCTGTTGTTGGTTTTGAGCCGCACCCACATCAGGTAGTGGTCGGATAACTGGTAGGTCCGCCACTTCTTGTATGCCTTGAAAAGCTTTTCTTCACTGTCCGCCTTTTTACCCGAACTGGTGGTCTTGCGTACCAGTTCTTTGTAGATATCATAATGATCATCAGTCATTATTGATTTGAACAGGTCGACCACCCCTGCATTTCCGTTTCCGGGAGTGTCTACATATTCAACGGTTTCCGCTTTGGTCTTGAATGCTATCTGGTCATAATGTTTTCCGGTCCCGGTTGTTGTTTTATTTTTCAGGACATCGGGGATGACGAAGTTATTATTCTCCAGTGCCTGCATAGTGGGGTGGTTGAGGCCGAAAATATTGAAGTCTCCGAGCAGAATTGTGGAGATATTTTTCCTGAGCTTTTTGTCGGCTGTTTTGGAAAGATATTTTGCGATTGCATTGATCTCTTCGCTTCTTTCGCGCAGGTCGTCCTCTGAGTCCGAGCCGTAATGAATGTGCACGGTGCACAAATCGAGCTTAAGCCAGTCCGCCTGAAATGATACCAGAAACGGTGTCCTGTCGAACTGTTCTCCCGCAGTCAGCTTTTCCTTATCCTTATCAAAGATATGTCTGCTGATCAGCATGGATGGGGGCAGAACAATTTCCCCCGCCACATTTCTGAATGATACTTTCCTTGTGTCGTAAACAAAGACCATCCGCTCGCCGTTTCCGCCTGCCGCCCGGTCGGCAACATCTGTTGCAATGTAATCCCAGTGCGAGCCAAGAATACGCATTACCTTTTCCCACTCATCAAGGCTGGTGACTTCCTGTACCGCCACAAGATCAAAATTTGAGATTATTTCCGCAATGTAAAACCATGACTCGGGGAGCCTGTTTCCCCAGCCGAAAGGGTTTTTTCTGCCGAAATTGCGTATGTTCCATGTGGCGAGAAGCAGGTTTTCTTCCGCGTCTTTTTCAGGAACGGAACCCTGCATCTGTTCTTTAAGTCTGAGCAGGTTTTCTGCCGCCCGTGCCTTTGCGTCTTTATTTCTGATCAGCTTATGAAGATTGCTGTAAATGGGCATGGATTATTCTCCCTTAATATTTCTCAATCAAGTTGTGGTATTGTTCTTATAACAAAAGAGCCGTAATGATCCAGTGCCGAGGCGAAAAAAAAGGCCCGGAACAATTCATGTTCCGAGCCTTGATATTCAGCAGTCCTGCTTTGCGGATAAAGCGGCATCTGCGTTGTGAAGATGATTTTTAACGAGCCTTTATTTCGCAATACCATAAGCCTGTGGCGCGCAGAGAAAGAAAACTGAAACCCGCGTAAGTCTAACCATGTATAGTTGTGGTGTTTTACGTGTTTCCTGCTTCTGCTACTTATCAATACAAATTATATCAAAATTATTTCCGGTGATGCATTTTGCGCCCTCTGCGGTCACTTCGTAGGTGTTTTCAACGCCCACCATGCCCACTCCCGGGATTCCCTGCTTGGGCTCAAGGGCGAAGACCATTCCTTCTTCTATGGGCAGGTCAAAACCTTTAGCGATGGCCGGAAAACCGTCAACTGTCAGGCCGATTCCGTGTCCGAGGAAGTTGACCTTGTTATCGCCCAGACCCATGAAGCCTTCACTGAAGCCGCGTTTTTCGGCCTCGTCAACGGCTAATCTGTATATGTCGCTGACCGGAGTTCCGGGCTTGAGGTTTTCCGCGGCCATTGCCTGCACATCCTGACAGAAAAGCTGTGCGTCCATAACTTCCTTTGGAATGGAGCTTTTCGGCCCGGACCAGTAAACCTGTGTCTTGTCGGTGTGGTAGCCTTCCATGACGAATCCAGCGTCAACGGAGAGCGGGGCGTTTTTGTCCCATAATTTTGCTCCGCTGCCCATGTAAGGGGATACAGGATGCACTCCGCGCAGTCCCAGTGGGCCGTCAAAGGTGCTGGGATAGTTGCCGGAATCCCCGGCTGAGATGTGGCCGAGAAAGATTTCCGACCCGAAAGTCTGCATGCGCATGTGCCCTTCGTGTCCGTATTCGAAAAAAACGTTCCAGATGTACTTGGATATTTCCAGTTCACTCATGCCCGGTTCCAGAATTTCTGGAAGCACATCCACAAGCGCTGAATTGTGTCGCTCACCGACTTCACGCATGATTTCCAGTTCCCATTCGGATTTGAGTGATCTGGCCTGAGCCAGAACCTTGTCACCGGGTACGAATTTGAATTCGGGCATGCGTGAGGCGAGCATTTCCCCCAGTTGCCAGGTCAGTCCGGCGGTTTCGGCTCCGATCGTATCACTCAGTGGGGCTCCGGCTTCTTTTGCAAGCGGGGCTATGTCCTTGAATGACTTGAAACGTATGATTTTTTTTATGCTGCTTTCTATTTTGGCTCGGTCGTAGGATTTGCGGACAAAAAGGATCGGCTCTCCTTCAAGGGGCAGCCATACTGCACCGTTGACAAATGAACCTGAGAGGTAATAAATCTGCAGACGCGAGAAGCAGAGAATGCCTCCGGCCTGCGGCGCAACCTGCGGCAGAAAGCGGCGGCATTTGGCCCAGCGGGCTTCGAGTTCGGTCCTTGGAACAACAATATTAGTATTCATATCAGACATTTTGGTATACTCCTTAAACAGGCGGGTTTGAAAACTGTGTAAGTTTTCTGATCGGCGGGAATGCAGTACGGAAAAAATCGGGTACTGTGAGAGAACTTTTGCAAGTGAGCGGGCTTTACTGTAGCATGCACAAACACTTAACTGCCCGGGGAAAAACAAATGTTGCTGTTAGACGAAAAAAAATTAGCCGCACTTCTTGATGAGGTCAAGGTAATTGCCGTAATCGGTGCTGTCGACAAACCCGGCCGTCCGGTGGACATGGTCGGGCGGTACTTGATAGACGCTGGTTTCAAGGTTATCCCGGTTCATCCGAAAAGACAGAATGTCTGGGGACTTGAAACATTTCAGACCATTCTGGATATCCCTGAACCCGTGGACGTTGTGGATGTGTTCAGGGCTTCACAGTTTTGTGCCGATCATGCCCGTGAATGCCTGAAGCTTGAAACACTGCCCAGAGTTTTCTGGATGCAGTCAGGCATATACAACCCGGAGGCAAGAAATATGCTCTCCGAAAAGGGCGTTGAAGTTATAGAAGACAGATGCATTATGGTGGATCATAAAAAATTAGCAGGCAGACGATAAATGGATCAGGCTTTTGAGTGCCGCATGTGCGGTCATTGCTGTCAGGGTGAAGGCGGGATAATCATGACCGCCAAGGACCGGCAGCGTCTGGCGGAATTCCTCGGCATGTCCGAGGAAGAGATGGTTGAAAAATACAGTGAAACCGTTAACGGTAAAATTCGTCTCCAGTCACGCGGGGACGGTTACTGCGTTTTCTTTAATGAAGGATGCGGGGTTCATCCCGGTCGTCCCGATATCTGCAGGGCCTGGCCTTTCTTCCGTGGCAATCTCATTGATGAAATGAGCTGGGAGATGATTCAGGATTACTGTCCGGGCGTAAATCCCGAGGCAGGACACGCTAAATTTGTTGAACAGGGCAAGGAATATATCCGGACCGAAGGCCTGCGCCAGCATGATCCTGATGTTGCACCCAACGCACTTATTACCGACGAATAATCAACTATGAACACCAGACAGGCACAGAGTATTCTAAAGGTCGGGCCGAATGCTACCGAGGAGGATATCAAAAGATCTTTCCGCAAGCTTGCTTTCAGCATGCACCCCGATCTGAACCCCAGCCCTGATGCCGCCCGCAAATTCCGCGAACTGAATGAGGCTTACGTTTTTCTCAAGAACGTCGCCTCAAACAGCGGAGCCAAATCCTCTGCCGGGAAGAGTTCATACACCCGCCAGAAAAGCACCTTCAAGTCACAGGCGGACCGCAAGACAGCCTCACACGGCGCCAAGGCTTATCAGAACCAGCAATCCAAAGCCCGCACGGATTCGAGAGCCAATTCCGAACGCGCGCAGCAGAGCCGTTATTTCTTTCAGAAAGAGGAGGACGTGCTCAAGGATATCCTGAACGATCCTTTCGCCCGTCAGGTGTTTGAAGATATCTACAGCCAGATCAGCAAGGACAAGCCTTTTCAGAAAGCTTCCTCTCCGGTTCAGGACCGCAAGGTCAACCTCAGCTGGGGCGATAAAACCGCCTCGGTAGACGTCTCATCAGGATTCACCGAGGGCATCAAATCATGGATGAAAGGGCAGATGGACGATGAACAGACCGTTTATTTCCCCGCTTCCGCACTGCATCCCGGACGCACCGTGCGTATCACCATCCAGCAGGGGGTCCGTAAAAAGACCAAAACTCTGGATATAACCCTGCCGCGTGATTTTGTTATCGGCAGGGCAATCCGTCTGAAGGGGCAGGGGCGCAAACTCGGTCCTTTTAAAGGTGATCTGTACCTGCGTATTCTGGCAAAGTAGAAAACATAACACTTATCTTTATATTTTCCCTTGTTTTCCATCCGTTTTTTGACTAGCTCCTATTTATAGGACAGAACCGTTACGCTCTGCCGTTACGGCAGCCGTTCTTCGGGAAGAACTCTTTTCTTCCATGAAAATTTATCCCTCATATCAGATACTTGATTCTGCGGTTCAATATAAGCATCTAAAACTTTAAGGGGGCCCCTCTCATGCTGGCTATTCTTGATTACAAGGCCGGAAACCAGACCAGTGTTCAGCGAGCTCTGAACAAGCTGGGAATTCCCAATGAAATTACTTCGGATAAGGAAAAGCTCGCCAGTGCCACCGGGATTATCTTTCCGGGCGTAGGCGCCGCGGGGCAGGCCATGGATGAACTCACATCCGGCGGTCTGGACGAACTGCTTAAAAACCTCGTGCTGCAGAATAAGCCTCTGCTCGGCATCTGTGTCGGCTGTCAGATTCTTCTAGATTACAGCGAAGAAAATGACACCAAGGCGTTGTCTGTCATTCCCGGTGAATGCCGCCTTTTCAACCCTTCATGGGAAGATTATGAAGGCGTGCCCATCCGTGTTCCCCACATGGGCTGGAACCAGATCGAGCTTAAGCAGGACTGTGCGCTTTTCAAAGACATCGATCCTGAAGCCCATTTCTATTTTGTTCACAGCTATTATCCCGCTCCTGAAGAAAAATACATCATAGGTGAAACCACCTACGGACGTCCTTTCTGCTCCCTGCATGGGCGCGAAGGTCTTTGGGCCGTTCAGTTCCACCCCGAGAAGAGCGGAAATCCGGGCCTGAAACTTCTTTCCAACTTTTATGAATACTGCAAGGAGGTTTCCGATGCTCAGTAAAAGAATTATCCCTTGCCTCGATGTAAGAAACGGAGTCCTCACCAAGGGAATCAAGTTCAAGGATAATGTCGATATCGGTGATCCGGTGGAAACCGCCAAGATGTATTATGAGCAGGGCGCGGATGAGATTGTTTTTTACGACATCACCGCATCTTCCGAAGGCCGCGGCATCTTTCTGGATGTAGTGGAGCGAGTGGCTTCCGAGATATTCATCCCTTTTTCCGTCGGCGGAGGAATCAACTCCGTCAAGGATATGCGTGATGTGCTGCTGGCCGGGGCCGAGAAGGTTTCCGTGAATTCCGGCGCGGTCAAGAATCCTGATATCATCAGCGAAGGAGCGGCTGCTTTCGGCTCCCAGTGTATTGTTCTCGGCATGGATGTAAAACGGGTGGACAAGTCCGAAGATATCCCTTCCGGATTCGAAATCGTCATCAATGGCGGCCGTAAATACATGGGTATCGATGCACTCGAATGGGCCAAGACAGGCGAAGCGCTTGGGGCCGGAGAAATCTGCCTCAACTCAATTGACGCTGACGGCGTTAAGAACGGCTACGACCTTGAACTTACCCGTCTTGTGGCAGAAAGTGTCGGTATTCCGGTAATTGCGTCCGGCGGAGCAGGCCACCCTCAGCACATGGTGGAAGCGGTAACGGAAGGACGCGCCACAGCGGCCCTTATAGCCTCCATTGTCCACTATGGCGAGTACACTATCCCCGAGCTTAAAGAATACATGTCCTCCAAGGGCGTTCGCATGAGAAACAGCTGGTAGGTATCTCCTTCAGCCGTTTACGCCTTTTACATGACAAGTAAAAAAGCCATGATATTTTTAAATATCATGGCTTTATATTTTTATAAGCCGTTAAGAAAAAACTGGGCGGACGAAACTTTAAATCGACCTGATGCCTTCCCGGCAGATTTTCTTTAACGGATGAGAGCGTAATTTATTTTACGTCAATATTGAGTCCGTTCTCTCTTTTGGTGATGACCGGAGCCGGGGTCTGGCCTTTGAGGTCCATGACCATCCTGATCTTGTCATCGTAGATGCCGATGCGGAATCTTGAGAATATTGGGTTCTCAGGCCGTAGAGTGGTCGGCCCGTAGTATTCCCAGTTGCCGTGGATATCAACGACAAGACGTTCTGGGTCGCGCAGAAAGAATGAAGTGTAGGAAAGAGGCGCGCCGCCGAGGTCCAGTTCTATTCTGGTCCTGCCGTCCACGGCCTTGAAGTAGATGGACTTAAGCTTTCCGCCCTGCAGTCCGTGGCTTTCCTCTTCTTCAAGAGACTCATCCTTTTTACTCGCGGCAGTCTCATTCGTGGCGTTGGTCAGCTCTGTGCCGTTGAAAGCCATGATTGTCTGGACTGTTCCGTTTACGGTGGTCCCGTTGGTTGCATTGCTGCCATTGACGGATTTCGCACCGATAATGGAGATAGTGCCGTTATCCACGATAAAAGAACTGTTGGTCGCGTTGGCTATGGCCATGCTGAGCAGCGGCATGTCTTCGTCCGCTTCATGCTCATCGGTTTTGTTTTCAACGGGCAGCTGAATGGATTCAGCAGTCTTGTCTTCCTTGAGAAGCCAGCTTTCCGGGAGCAGCAGTCCGGGATTGATGAACGCGAGGAGGGCAAGAAGGCTGAAGACGTGAATGAGAGCCTGTCTGCTGGTGAAGTAGTTGCCGTATTTCCTGAAGCTGCGGCTGCAAGAGCCGCAGGTGTAGGACCTGACAGGGGTCAGTAAAGATATAAGCACATCAGCAACCAGCCCCCGTCTGAAATAAAGACGGTTGCTGTCACAAAAAGGGCATTGAACTATATTTTTGCTCTTTACTCCCATTAACTCCACCTGTCAGGATACTAAGCAAAACCATCAATTTTGCCAAGTTAGAATATTTTTTGTTCTAATCGGCAATTGCTTCGGAAATAATGCACTCAAGTTCTTCGTCAGTCATTTCCGCAGGTGTGCAATCAAAAAGCTTGCCCATGGTGGTTCTGGCTATTTTAACCAGTTCGGGAACATCTTCTTCCTTGGCACCGTAATCTTTCAGTGATTCCTCATTGAAACCGGCACGTTCAAGCAGTGCCCGCAGTCCTTCAAGGAATACAGTCGCGCGCATGTTTTCGTCAAAGGCCTGTGTGTCGTATCCCATCGCCATTGCCAGATCCTCGAATCTTTCCGGAGCAGCGGGGATAAGGCGTTTGAAATAAGGAACCGCAAGCTTGGCAAGTCCCAGACCGTGGGGAAGCTCGGGGTATTTCGCGCTCAGTGCGTGCTCGAGGGAATGCTGGGAGATGCAGCGGGAAAGGGTTTCACACATTCCGGCGGCAGTGCTGGACCATGCCATGACGGTGCGCGCTTCAATGTTGTCCCCTTCAGCAATGGCCATGGGCAGGTAGTTGCTGATGAGATGCACGGCTTCAAGGGCGAGCATGTCGCTTACCGGCTGGTGCTCGGTGGAAATGAAAGTCTCCACAGCGTGAAAAAAAGCGTCGATTCCGGTGTAGGCTGTCATGCGGGGCGGCACGGTCAGCATCAGTTCCGGGTCCACGATAGAGATTGCGGGGAAAGTTGAGTCGTTGCCGAGGCTGATCTTTTCATCTCCGCCGGACTTGTTGATTACCGCCCACTGGTCGGCTTCTGTTCCTGTCCCGGCTGTGGTGGGGATGGCGATCAGCGGAGCCGCGGGATTCTCCGGCTTGACTCCGCCGCCGGAGCCGGACTGCATGTAATCCCAGCAGCGGCCAACGTTTGTGGTCAGCAGGGCGATGGCTTTGGCCGCGTCAATGGTGGATCCGCCACCGAGTGCTACGATAAAGTCGATTCCCTTTTCTCTGGCGGTCTTTGCAGCTTCATCAACCTGATCCGACTTGGGATTGGGTGAAATATTATCGAAAACAACAGTGGAAACATCCTGTCTGGCGAGTCCGGCCTGCACTTTTTCTAGGTAGCCGTTTTTAATCATGGCACCGGATTCACCGATGATGACCATGGCTTTTTTACCGGCAGGAAGTGGTGCGGTGGCGAGTTCTGAAATTTTACCCGGTCCGAAAATGATGCGGGTGGGAATGAATATCTGGAAGTTGAGCATGTGCTGCCTCTGGATTTTATAGTTATTATTTACTGGTTGTGATTGCTGAATCAGTAGATAACGGACTGCGGGGCTGCCGTAAAGGGGCTTAGCCGCTTAAATGGAAAAAGGACGGCACCCGGCCTTTTTTATATTTGCTAATTAAAGTAAGTAATAAGATTCAGGTAGACTCCTTGTCTGTCTCGGATGACACAGAAGCGCCCTACATTGGTTATATCCGTTGGTGCCAGCATTACCTTGCCCCCCAGTTCTTCAACTTTGGCAGCCGTTTCATCCACATCGTTTACCGTGATATACGGGTCCCAGCATGGTTTTACACTTTCCGGAACATCGTCAGGTTTTATCAGCATGCCGCCAACCATGGTGTCATCTTTAAGGGCTATAAGGTATGTTTCTCCATAAATTGTCTGGGTTTCGTTAAATGTCCATCCGAGAAGTTCTCCATAAAACTCTTTTGCGGAATCCAGATTGGTGGTCAGCAGTTCATTCCAGCTGAAGTGTCCATGTTGCGGCTTTTTATTCTGCATATCTTATCTAAAAGTCTGTTCCAGAGCATCATTCATCTGCCCTGTGGTGTAAAGGTCACGGATTACAGTAGGCGTTCCGGCCCCGTCACCCGGTTTGAAGATGGCGGCCAGAGGTATGGACCTGCTGCCCAGTGATCTCAGGAAATCGTCAGCCGTTTTGTTGGGCGAGGTAATATCCACTTTAATGAAGGTCAGACCGTATTTTTCCTGCCAGCGGTTCAGGTTGGAAGGGGTAAGGACTGTTTGTTCCAGCACCTTGCATGACGGACACCAGTCGGCAGTGAATTCGACCAGCATCGGTTCTTCCCCGAATCTTTCGGAAAAGTCCTGCCTGTCGAAGTTTATCCAGTGGGCGGAGTGCACAGGAGGAATCGCGGCCCAGTATCCTATGCCGAGGCACAGCACCAGAGCCGTTGCGCGGAGCAGGTACATGATTCCTTTGCCGTCTGCACTTCCGGCTAGTCCCCACATCCATGCGCCCACAGCCGTGAACCACATGAAGATCATGGCGGGTATGAACATGTTTTCCGGAAGAATGCTCAGCAGGTAGATGCAGGTTCCTGCAAGGAAAAATCCGGCGATCTTTTCAATCCAGATGGTCCATGCGCCGGGTCTGGGGAATCGTGTTCCGAGTGCGGGAAATACAGCCATCAGTATGTAAGGCATTGCCATCCCCGCTCCGACACTCAGGAAGACGGAACCGATAACATAATGTTTCTGGACCATGGCCCAGCCGAGGACTCCGCCAAGGAAGGGGCCGCTGCACGGAGTGGCCAGAAGGGTGGCCAGAATTCCCGTAAAAAGGGCCTGTTTGCGAGGGCTTCCGTCTTCGGTTTCTATCTTAAGGTCAACAACCGGAAGATTGAAAAGGCCGAATAGGCTCAGACTGAGCGCGAAGACAATGCCTGTAAGGGCTATGATAACCGGAGGTTTCTGGAATATCTGCCCCCAGGCCATTCCTGTTGCCCCCAGTATCGCGCTGAGTATGCCGAAGTAGAGCAGAATCCCGAGGGCGAAGAAAACATTGTGTTCCCGGAAGCTGCGTTTCTGTTCGGCGCTGCTGTCATGTTTTGCGCCAGCCATGAGCGTTGAAAGCTTGAGGCTTATCACCGGAAGCACGCAGGGCATGAAATTCAGCAGAAAACCGGCCAGCAGTCCGAAAAGGATAGCGGTTGTCAGGTCGGTTACTTCAAGGCCCGGAGTGAATGATTTCGGGGTCAGTTTTTCAAAGTCGAAACCATTTTCCATTCCCATCTCAGCCGCATCAGGTTCCGGCAGTATTTCAGCAGGGTCGGAAGGGACATCCGTCTTCTTTTTGATGAAAGGCTTCTCAATCGAAGGAATTTTGCTGTCGGCATCAACAGCAGGCTTTTCGACTATTTCTTTGAGCGAAATCCGGCCCTTATCTGCATTCTCCCTAGACTTGACGAAAGTCTTCCACCATTTCTGGTCCTTTGCCTGCGGGAGTTTGTCCAGCACTATGCCCATGCCCGCGAAATTGAGTTCTTCCTTGTACGGCAAGCAGGCCGTAGGCGAGCACATGAGCAGGGACAGCTCGGTCTTGATGGTAAAGCTCTTGGTCTGGGTGGGGATAGGTATGAGTATTGGAGTCGGGTCCGAGTAGGTATCAATCATGCTCCCTTTATTAAAGGGGTCGGCTTTTGGCTTGCCGGGCAGGTAAAGGGGGTTGAGAAATACATTGCCGGGCATGATTCTGGCTTTGAGCTTGGTGGGCTGCCCCATTTTGCCCGGATTATGGGAGTATGTGTACCAGCCGTTTTTAGTTTCAAGGATCAATGCGGCCAGAACGTCACTCTGAATGCTGACTTTTTCCTGATCATCAGGATTCAGGCGGAATAATTTCCAGCTCGTGGATAGGTTGGGGTTGCTGTTCTGCGCACTGAGGGCGGTCTGCGGCTGAATAAGGCCGATTACAAAAAGAAAACTCAATAAAACTAAGAAAACTGACTTCAAGCGCATCAAAGGCCCTTTTGTATAAAAAAATTAAAAATGTTATTGACATCCAAGTGGAAGATATCTAAACCCATCTTCACACGACACGGGTCACTGGCTCAATTGGTAGAGCAGCGGACTCTTAATCCGTTGGTTCAAGGTTCAAGTCCTTGGTGGCCTACCACAGTAAATACAGGGGTTTACGGCAGAAATAAAGCTTTTTTTAAAGCTGGCCGAAACCCCTTTTTACGTTTTTGCTCACCTTTTTGTTCACCTCTTGTTTTTTCACCGGCCTATCAAAAGCCCCTTCTAAATCCAAATCTGTTAGTCCAAGCGAGTGCAAATATCTTGCTGTTGTAGTCACAGATTGGTGTCTCAGTAGCTTCTGAATATTTGGTAATGAATATCCTTTATCAGCGAGTATAGATGCTGACAAGTGCCTTATTGCATGGAAGTTAAAAGGAATAATTCCAGCCTTTTCACACCACTTGTTCATCACCTTTGTTAAATGGCTGTATGGCTTTTTAGTCTTGGGGCTGATGAAGACAAATTCCTTGAATCCTGTTTCCAATCTTTGGTCTTGCAGGATTTCAATAAGGTCTGAAATCATCGGGATTGCATCCCTGTGCATTCCGCCTCCGCGCCTCTTTCTGGTCTGAAGCCAGATCACCTTTTTTTTGAAATCAACGTCTGTCCATCTCAAAGACAGGACTTCTGTTCGTCTTCCTCCTGTGAACAGGAAGGTCATAAGCAGTCTGGCTTCATGAGGTTGGACATTGTCAACCAAGGTCCAAAAGTCCTCTACTGGGGGGACGTATTTAGGATTTCTGTCTACCCGGTAAGTTTCTACTGCGAATGGGTTTTCTTTGGGGAGATTGAAAGGACGAATTCCCCAGTTCCAAGCAGCCACCAAAAATTTCCGGTGAACGTTGGCCCTGTGAGGTGATACCTTTTTTGCTACATAATTCAGTGCCTTCTGAACCAAGTCATAGCTGATCTCATTCAAAGGGGTGAGCGCAGTGCCTGTTAATTCCATGAATGTCAGGTAGGCTCGTTCCTTATCTTTGATATGCTTCTCAGTCTGTCCCCGATTCTCGCAACTCTCTAGATAGTCGTCCAGTAGCACATGAAGCTTTATGCCATCTTCGCGAGGTGAAGAGGTAGCGTCTCGCATCATGACTTCCCAAGCTTTCGCATCCTTCTTCGTTGGAAATTGTTTCTCTTTCCTCAAGCCGTTCAAGGAGACTCTTCCGTACCATTTTCCTTTCCTTTTTACTGGCATAATTCTCTCTCTCTATTGTCAAAGAACGCGCTTACGGATCATCATAAGCGCGTCCCTTGCCAAAGTCTAACTCTAGTTGCTTAAAGTTTAAGTGTGGGGTTAGCTGGGGGTTTGTCGAGCATTGAGTCTTTCTTGAGCGCATAGTCTGCGTATGTGTCGGGCGGAGATTCCCAGCCTCTTTGCAATCTCGGCGGTCTTGTCCCCCCTTGCTTTCATTCTGGTAATGGTAGTCAGCAGCAACTCTTTTTTGCCGATCCTGCTAAGAGAGATATCACCAAGTTCTGGGAACAGATTGTAGAGTTCAATTATTGCCTGTTCCGGTTCCTTCTCGGCCTGTTGGACGGCTTTAAGTTCACGCCTAATGACTGAATAGAAGTCTAGGTGCATGGCTTAATTGACCTCCCTGTTACCGCATTGAACGGGGCCAGTCTGTAGTCCCTAGTTCCGTTCGGAAGCGTGCCTTTAAGCTCTGAATAAAATCTCTAAGTTCCTTTATTGTTTTGAACTCAGCGTCAATGTGGTGAATCTGCCCACCATTGAGCTTTGTATAGACAAGGATCATATGAGGAGATTTAAAGTGCACATCCACGCCGACATGGGCCAAGTCGTGAAGGTCCTCAGTGAACTTTTCAAGGGCAGAAAGCCGTTTGCAGGTGTCCTCAAGATGCTGGCGCGTATCCGTAATCCGCTTGTCTAAGCTCTGGGTTTGACTGTTGAGTTTTGTGATTCCAAGCCAGTTCTGGAGCTTTTTTTGGACGAAGTTAAGCACTTCCGTAGCCCTCCTTTTTCAGCCACTCCCACACAGCTCCCGCCATGCCCCGGAACACCTCTTCACCGTCCTTGTAGACTGCATGAATATAGTTATGGCCTAGCGGTTTGTGAGTGAGGCCGTGCAGTTTGAGTGCTTCGGTCAATGACATTTCGCCGTGATGCAGTCTTTTGATAAGCCTTTTCCAGCAATCAGCAGCGGGGTGGGTGCCTGTCTCGCTTTCCGAGCAAATGGTTGCCGTGTCATTGCAAAGGGGGTGATCCGGAGATTCGCACAGGAGGCTTGCAGGGCAACCGGCGTGTTCTTCCAGAAGCTGGCAGGCCAGATCGAGCGGTGTTCTATTTCTCATTGTGGCCACCATTCAAGAAGGCTACACGCTTTGCGGCATCTTCAGCGTCTGTGTGGTCGCTTTCCGGTTCCCACTCCCCTTCAGGCCGATAAAAACCAACAGTGTAGAGAATGGGGTTCTTTTCAGAAATTATGTATACGTACATGTTTATTCTCCTCTCAGCGTAACCAGCTTTTTGCACTTAGGGCATTTAATCTGCACTTCAATCACCTTACCTTTCATGAGCAGGCGTTTGCAGCAGGGGCAGCGATGTTCTGTCATTTGTTGATCCTCTTAGCCCGTTCAAAGTTGGCTTCCTGTAGGTAACCGGACTGCCAATCCAAGGGGCTGAATCTCGCGTCTGGTGGGTCTGCGTCATACAATGTTTGGATGTGACCAAGGGCGTATGGGCAGAACTCAAAGTTGTCAGCGTTTTTAAACCGAGTCCGTTCCTCTCCCGGTTCGGGCCATTCCGTTTGGAATAGTTCTCGATAAACTTTCAGGAGGGCCATTTCGTTCGGTTCGCCTGTTTGCTTTTTTCTGAATATGGGCAACAGGTTGACACTCAGTTTGGGGGTATAAGCAACGTCAAGATTGTCCTTTCTGCGCAGCAATCCTGTTTCGGATATTTCTACTTTGGGGAACTGGGGGTGGGTTTTCCATACCTGCCCACCGGGAGCCTCTATAATTGCGCCCCAGTACCCGCTATTTGCTAACTCTTTACGTCTTGCTTTGACCCGATCAGCCCTAGCTTTATCGATGGCCTTTCGTACCAAAACGTTTTCTTGAGTTGCTAGAAACCACTCGTCGTCTGCTTTGAATTTCTCTTCGGGCCATGCGGACTGCATCACGGTGTTGACGGACTTGCCGCCAACGGGTGGATAAATAAAGGCTGATCCGCTTTTGCTCGGCTTAATGTAGTTGCCAGTCATAACGTTTCGCAGTCGGCCTTTCTGGTCGATTACAAAGCGGTATCCTTTGACTTGCCTAGCTTCCAGCATTGTTGCCCCAGCAAATGATTGCACCGTTGGGAAGCTTTACGGATTCGTCATATTCACGAATTGAAAATGTACGAGATTCGGATATGCCGTTGTTTTTCAGCTGAAACTTTGCCTCTTCCTCAGTCAGTGTGATGCCAGGGTGTCCCTCGCCTTTTAAAAGAAATGTCATTTGTAGTTCCCTTTTATTTCAGTACCTTATGTTTTTAAGTGGACAAAAAAGAGAGTGGCTAGTTCTCTGGCCTTAGTCGTGGGAATGCCTCCTTTAAATTTTGGGGCTATTTTACGTGCGCCCCATACACGGCCTTTCCGGGCCTTACCCGTTGGTCATTATGCCTGTTGATTCTCCCCCAAGTGACGAGGCCCGACTAGCTATGCCGAAGGCTTACGGTCATGAATAGGAGTAAGGGAGTTCCTGATCTTTTAATATAAACCCTGCGTTTGTCCTCGGTCCTGCGTTCACCTTTATCACTGCCTAGAGGGGTCCTTGCTTTGCTCGGCTCTCCGTCTCTTTATCTGGCAACTGGGCTAATAACCATTCCTGCCGACCGGCGGGGTAACTCGTACTAGCGGGGTAACAGTGACCTACTTGTCGGAAGCTGTATCCGGGCTTTTCGGTGTGCTTTTCCCTGACGTGTTGAGAAAAGGCTAGATCGATTAGGACTAGCTGTCAACGATAGAAGTAGATTTTCTTGGAAGCTTAAGATGAAAAGCGTGGAGGGTAAGTATGTATTAATGAAGGAGTAATTTTTTTTATAAATAAAGTTTACTTTAGATAAACTCAATGCTAGTTAGTTCAGAAAGCTTGATACGCCACATCATGCTTTATCTAGTTAATTAAAAAACTTAACGGTGTGAGGCTGGGGTTTTGTTTTTGTTAACATTTGATACGGAGTGGAGCCTTGCAGGTGAACTATAATGAGACTGATCCGGTAGATACCATTGCAACCTTGTCTGCTGCGGGTGAAGATATATGCAGCATCTTGCCCACAGCAAAGCATCCTGACGAACTTGCCGAGTTACTCGGGAGGTTACTTCAGGAGATTAGAGAAGCAGCGGAAAGTCTTGAGACTTAACGATTAATAGAAGTATCGTCTTTGGAGTAATGCCATCCGTTTTTAATTCTAATTTTAGCTTCTGAGTACAGCTCGATAAAGCTTAGCCCCAAGACTTCTGTCAGTGCGATTAAATCTCGTGTTGGTATTTTTCTTGGGGCTTCGTTTTTGGCTCCATTCCTAACTCTTCTCCATCCCGGCCCAGCACCCTTCCTGTCTGGAAAAGCCTGATCAGCAACAGTTACGTGTTTTAAACCCTTCTCGTTAATTGTTTCGGCAATGATGGTTACCATGCATCTTTCAAGGTTCTTGCTCTGGTCAGCAATTGGGGGCAATTCTTCTTTTTTCATCTCTTTCTCCTGTGGTCCAAAAAAATCTATTTTGAGTTTGACAGCTAGTCCGAACCGTTCTAGCGTTTTAAGCACGAAATCGACGCAGCCCACCTCCGGTAATGGAAACGGCCTACGTTCGATTTCATGTCAATTGGTTTCGGTAGGTCCATCCTTGTTTGGCGACTGTTTGGACCTACCACTTATCATCAACATCATAGTGTTGATGGTTGTCAACATCTTTTTCCTTTCAGGAGGGAAATGTGAACGAACTTTCAGTGTTCGAACACCCCAAGTTTGGGGAGCTTGGCACGGCAATTAGGGGGGAAACATAGTGTCAGAACTCCACGGCAAAATGGTTGCAATCCAGTCCAAGCTGAACTGCCCGAAGAATCAACACAACAAATTCGGCGGCTACCAGTACCGCTCTTGTGAGGATATTCTTGAAGGCGTGAAACCTCACCTTGCAGAGCATGGCGTTGTGCTTGTTGTGTCAGATGAAATCGAGGTCCTTGGGGATCGAGTTTACGTTAAAGCACGAGCTACCGTGACCCTTGGTAATGAGTCCATGTCAGCTGTTGGATGGGCAAGAGAACCCCTGAACAAAAAGGGGATGGACGAAAGCCAGATCACCGGCGCGGCAAGTTCATACGCCAGAAAGTATGCCCTGAATGGTTTGTTGTGCATCGACGACAACAAAGACGCTGATTCTCAGAAGCCACCCAAGAATGGTCAACAGGGGCAGCAGGGCAACCAGAACAGACGCCCTCAGAACCAGCCCCAAGGCGGACAGCGGCAACAGGGCAGGCCCCAAGGTCAGCCCCAGAACAGACAGGGCCAAGGGCCACCGCCGCAGGGTAACCAGCAGCGGCAACCCCAGAATCAGCAGGGACAGCAGAGTCAGGTGGTGAACAATGCGCAGAATGCTTTCCTCGGATCACAGGTGGAAGGGCATGAAAAGTTGGCTCAGGCCGGGCAGGTTCAGCGGGTGAATATCATCTGCACCAATGACCTTGGGCATAAGGATCGCGCGGTTAAACTGAAATACATCAACAACTGGCTAGCTGGGAAATTCCCGAATCACCCAGTGATCGAAACAACAAAACAACTGACCTTTGATGCCGCAAGCGCATTCATTCAGGCAGGAGGACGATAGAATATGCTGAACGTTTATATTGATATTGAAACTATCCCCGGGCCGAACATGCCGCCCATGTCCGAGGTCTCACCCCCCGGCAACATGAAGAAGGCGGAGACCATCAAAAAGTGGTTCGCTGAAAACGGCAAAGAGGCACAGGAAAAGTTGTGGCGCGGGCAGGCTCTGGAAAGCCTTAAAGGTCGCATCTTGTGTATCGGCTTTGCGGTTGAAGACGGGCCGGTTGAGGTTCTGTTCGGAGAAGAAGAAAAGCTTTTTCGTGCATTCTGGGAGCGGATCAAAGAACAGAACAAGTTCGGTGACAACATTTGTTGGATCGGCTTTAACCTCCGGTCTTTTGACCTGAACTGGATTTATCACCGGGCAGTCAAATACGGCATGAAAGACCTTGCTATTCAGATTCCCCGCAAACGTTATGCCGACAGCGTGGTTGACATCCGGGAAGTCTGGAACGGCGCGGACTATCAGGCCAAGGGCAAGCAGGACGAAATAGCCGCTTTTCTGGGAACTAAACGCAAAACAAAGGGCCTTGACGGCTCCAAGGTGTTTGACCTTTGGCGCAACGAAGGAAGGACTAAGATCAGCGCGTATTGCTGTGAGGACGTGGAAAGCATCCGTGACGAATACAGGAAACTGGAAGGTACTTTTTAATGATCATTCTTTTTTACGACACAGAAACAAGTGGACTGCCTTCAAAGTGCTTGGCTTCGGATCACCCCAGCCAGCCTGACATGGTTCAGTTCGGCGGACTGCTCTACGACACCGAAAAGGATGAGTTCATCCATAAGCTTGCGCTGATCGTGAAGCACGAGAATTGCGACATGTCCCCCAAGGCCCTTGAGGTTCATGGCATTGACCAGAGCCGTATGGACATTGGTTTGCCTGTTTCGGTTGTTGCCGGGATTATTCAGAACTTCATGGAAACAGCTGATTTGTGCATCGGCTTCAATGTTGGTTTTGACAAAAAGATTCTGAAAATCTTCATGGCTAAGGCCGGTTATGATTTCGATGTGGTGGAACACGGTGACATCATGATTCCGCTCACCGATGTTTGCCGCATTTCCGGCAGGCGCGGCGGGTTCAAGTGGCCCAAGCTGGAAGAAGCTTACAAAAAGCTGATTAACCCCGAAGGTTTCGACAATGCACACGATGCTTTTGCAGACATCATGGCAACCTATGAACTTTGGGAATACTGCAACAAAAACGGCATTGAAATGAGGTCTGTCTAATGGCTGGAAGCATGAACAAAGTAATTCTGATCGGCAGATTGGGGCAGGACCCGAAGCTTTCATACACCACATCCGGTCAGGCATTTGCCAATCTATCCGTTGCCACTGACGAGGGATACAAGGACCGCAATACTGGTCAGAAGGTGGAAAAAACCGAATGGCACCGGGTTGTTGCATGGCGTCAGACTGCGGAGTTTGCAGGGAAGTACCTGACTAAAGGCCGTCTGGTCATGGTTGAAGGCAAGCTGGAAACCCGCAAATGGCAGGACCAGCAGGGACAGGACCGCTACACCACCGAAATTGTGGCCTCAAACATTCAGGGCTTGGATTCCCAGCAGAGCGGTGGAGGCCAGCAGCAGGGCGGCGGACATGACCAGCAGGGCTACCAGCAGGACCAGTACCAGAACGGCGGCTATCAGGATCAGGGCCAGTATAACCAAGGATATTAGCGAATGCACATCGTAAAACTTGAATCACAGAACGTGAAAAGGTTGAAGGCAGTTTGCATCGAGCCTGACGGCAATGCCGTTGTTATCGGTGGCAACAATGCGCAGGGCAAAAGCTCTGTCCTTGATTCAATCTTTATGGCCCTTGGTGGCAAGGCTGCACAGGGGCAGAATCCGGTCAGGGATGGAGCGGATCAGGCCGTTATCAAATGCGACCTTGGCGAACTGCTGGTTACTCGCACCATCAACAGCGATGGAAACACAAAGGTAACAGTCAAGAATGCTGACGGGGCTAGTTTTTCCAGCCCTCAGGCAATGCTTGATGCCCTTTCATCCAAGCTGTCCTTTGATCCCTTGGCTTTTGCGCACGAAAAACCGCTTGTTCAGCTTTCCATGCTTAAGGAACTGGTGGGGCTGGATTTCAGTGACCTTGAATCAAAGAGAAGTGAAATCTACAGCGCACGAAAAGAAGTTAACCGCAAGGGCAAGGAACAGGCTGCAAGGTTCGCGGGCATGGCTTTTCATCCTGACGCACCAGCCGAAGCCGTTTCTGTTTCCACTTTGATGGACCTGCTTGAAGAAGCAGAGCTTCACAACCGCTCAGTTGCTGAAAAAGAATCTCTCAAACAGTCCAGACGTGAAAGGATGGAAGAGATCAGGAAACAGCTTGCGGCCTTGAATCAGGAATTGAATCAGCTTGAATCTGATCAGGCTAATGATTCCGGCCTTGAATCATACATGGATGTTGACGAGATTCGTCACAAAATATCACAGGCAGATGCCATCAATGCCACGGTCAGGGAAAACGAAGCCTACAAGGTCGCTGAAAAGGAAGTGAATGACCTTCGTGCACAGAGCCAGGAACTGACAGACAGCATAAAGCAGATTGATCAGTCCAAGGCTGAATTGATGGCCTCTGCAAAGTTTCCCGTAGCTGGTCTGAGCTTTGACGAATCCGGTGTCCTTTTCAACGGCGTTCCTTTCTCCAATTGCTCAAGTGCTGAGCGGCTGCTTGTTTCTCTGCACATGGGTATTGCGATGAATCCAAAGCTGAAAGTCCTGCTGATCCGTGACGGCTCATTGCTGGATGATCAGAGCCTTGCAACGGTCTTTGAAGTGGCCCAGCAGTCCAACGCTCAGGTCTGGATTGAAAGAGTCAGCAAAGGCGAAGAGTGCAGCGTCATAATTGAAGACGGCGAAGTCCTTAACCATCAATAACAAGCGAGGAAGCTTTGACTAAAAAGAACCCCAACATCAAGGAAAGCAAATACGTCGACACCCTGCAGTATAGCTTCACCGAGGAAGAATTGCAGGACAAAGCGCAGACCATGGCGGAAAACGCAAACCTCAAAGCTGAGCTTGAAGGCCAGAAAAAGACCACCATGTCAGACTTTAAAGCCCAGATCGACAAGTGCGAAGCGGATTTCAACCTTGCAGCCAAGCACTACCGGGACGGCTGGATGATGCGCACTGTGGATTGCATCAAGCGTCTTAATTACGACAGCGGCATGGTTGAGTTCATCCGCACCGACACAAATGAAATCTACAAGTCGCGGGAAATGAATGAAGACGAGCGTCATATCGCTTTGCCCTTGGACGAAACTGATCCGAAAGAACCCATTCAGTAAAGCACCAAATTAGGCCCGTGTTTGTCTTTATTTTCGGAAATAAGGACTTGTTGAGTGTGATATGGGGGAAAGTTTTGATTCATTTAAGGTGAATGCTTTTCTCCCGAAATAGGCCGCAAAATAGGGTTTTAAAGGACAAAACATTTATAGAATTCTGTGACATGCTCATGGAAATTTTAACGGCTGGGGCTGCTTCGGTGGCCCCGGCACGAGGTAAACATGCAGTACGAAGACATTAATAAAATTGCGGAACTGGAAACTGAAATCCGCGAACTGAAAGGTGAGCGCAATATTTATAAGCAGGGTTTGCAGCGCATTAAAATGGGTGATGATGTTGTTTCGTCTGAAATTGCCCACAACGCACTGGTCATGGGGGTAAGATAGTGAAGGCTGTAATTGGAATTGATCCCGGCACCAGCAAGACCAGCCCCGGGGCCATGGCCCTCGTTGCCGCAGATGGAACTATAGACGTTCTTGATTGGATTGACGGGCCGACCATGGCGTCCAAAATGCTGGAATGGAAACAGGAATACACCCTTAAACATGCCATTCTGGAGCGAGTCCACGCCATGCCCAAGCAGGGTGTGAGTTCTACATTCAAGCTGGGTGAAAATTTCGGATTCTGGCAGGGCCTTCTTTGTTCCTTCGGGATTCCCTTTGAAACCGTCCCGCCTCAAAAGTGGATGAAGACGTTTTCGCTCAAAAAGTCCGGCCCTACAGACAAGCCCGGATTGCCATGTGCACGGCAGTTATTTCCTGCGGCTGAGCTTCATTTGAAAAAGCATAGCGGCAGGGCTGACGGGCTCCTGATGGCGGAACACGGAAGGAGAACAACCAATGCTTTCCGTTCCTGAGTCTGAGGCAATGGTTTTGGGTGGTGTCCTGAGCGGAACCACCGACCTAGACGATGTGCTGGAGGTTGTGAACCCCGATGAGTTCACCCCCGGTGCATATAAAACGATCTTTGAAACAATTAAGGCTCTGTACGAAAAGGGCGTCCCCGTTGACCTTGTGACGATCAATGATAATGCGGTCAGGCGTTTTGATGTGACCGTGTTGGCTCAGCTTACCGAGAGTGCAGCCAGCAAGCAGAGTGCCTTGCATCATGCCCGTATGGTCAAGGATGCATCAATAAGGCGGGTTGTTGCCGAAGAGGGTGAAGGGCTGATCCGGGCTGCAAGGTCTGGTGTTGATCCTTCTATCTTAGTCGAGCAGGCCACAAGCGCGTTGAGCGGAATAGCTACTGCCTCCAGTGATGTCGGGTCCGGAGAAATTACAGACGTAATTCAAAGGCTCTGGAACAACACCACAAGCAGGGCAGAGAATCCCACTACCTGCGCGGGATTTTCCACCGGCTATCAGCAGCTGGATAGGTTACTGGGTGGGTGGATGCCGAAAAAGCTTTATCTGGTTGCAGGGCGTCCGGGTATGGGCAAGACAGCATTTGTCTTGAACTCCATTTACCGTGGCAGAAATGCCAGCCAGATATTCAGCATTGAAATGGACGATGAGGAACTTGTGGGTCGGATCGTTTGTTTTGACCAGCACATTAACACTCTGGCTGTTCGAGATGGACGGCTAACAGATGAGCAGTACGAGCGATTTGGCGAAGGTTGCCAAGCTGTGAATGAATCCGGGATCAGAATTGACGACTCACCCGTGATTACGGTGGAGGAAATCAAAGCACGATCAAGGATTGCAGTGAAAAAGCACGGCTGCAAAATCATAGCGGTTGACCATTGTGGACTTGTGAAGGCTACGGACAATAAGGCCAGCACCGCTGAAAAAATAGGCCATGTTAGCTGGCAGTTGAAAACCCTTGCCCGTGAACTAAAGGTTCCAGTGATTTTGCTTTCTCAGCTGAACCGTGGAGTTGAGCAGCGAACCGACAAAAGGCCCATCCTGTCCGACCTGCGAGACTCTGGAAGCCTTGAGCAAGATGCTGATGTTGTAATTATGCTCTACAACGCTAGCTATTACGCACAGGGAAAGAGCTACACAGCAGGTCAGAAAAGTATAACCGAGGTTATTACCCGCAAGCACAGAGGTGGACCAGTTGGCACAATCCCGCTGGACTTCTTGCCGGAGTTCACGGCTTTGGAGGAAATCAAGAATGGCTGAGCCGAATAGCAGAGCCTTTAAAGGGGTATGGATACCCAAAGAGATTTGGACAGACAAAAACCTCACCATTCAGGAGAAGCACTTTCTTTGTGAAATTGATTCTCTCGACAATGAACAGGGATGTTTTGCAACAAACGCCTACTTTGCAGAGTTCTTTGGTCTGTCCAAAAAAAGGGTGTCCGTGGTGATCAATGAGTTGATCAGGAAGAAGTACATAACCTCAAGGGTTGAGTACAAAGAAGGGACCAAAGAAATATCTAAAAGGGTATTGAAGGTTTCAGGGATACCCCTATCCCCGAAGTCGGGGTCCGACCTATCCCCGGAGTCGGGGGTACCTATCCCCGAAAACGGGGAAGATAACAATACAATTAACAATACAAAGAAGAACAATACAAAAGGCATCTCTCCTGAGATTGTGGAGTTCGTGAAAACCTTTCAGGAATACGTTTCTGAAACCCATGGGGTAAAAGCTCCAAAGGTCACTGATTCCCTTCTCAGGAATGGTCAGGACGTAGTTGATAAGCTGATTAGGTTGGATGGATTCACCCTTGAGCAGGTTAGAAACTCACTTCGTTGGGCAGTCAAGGACGACTTCTGGTCAAAGAACGTCCTTTCATTGGCATCGCTTCGGAAGAAGTCCAGAAACAACGATCTTACCAAGATGCAGAACATCTACGCATCATGGGAAAGGAACGCTGGGCAGGGCGCACCTTCTCAAGGCCCTGCATATATCACTGACCAGACAGACCTTTACGGCAATGGCAACTGATCTGGTGGAACACATGTTCCGAAATGGGGCAGAGTTTCACGAAATGGTTATGGCTGTAGCTAAAAATAAACCTATTACAAAACCTATGACAGCTGACTGTCAAACGGTCAAAGGTAAAAATGAAAAAGCTGACTCCACTCAAGGCGATCCGGGCTAAGTGCGTGGATTGCTGCGGAGATCAAAACCGAGAGGTTCAGCATTGTCCGGCAAGTGAATGCCCCTTGTGGATATTCCGGGCAGGCAAGAGGCCCAAGGAAGGCTACGATAAATCACCGCTCAAAACCATCCGGGCGTATTGCCTCCAGTGCGGAGAACTGAACAGCACCAACGATGTCCGATTGTGTGAGGTCAAGGATTGTCTGCTTTATCCTCACAGGTTCGGCAAAACGGGGCGAAAGCTCTCAGAATCGGAAAAGAAAAAGCGTGTGGCTCATTTGAAGGTGGCACGCAAGGCCAAGCAATAGCGTTTTACTCAACAACAACGCAGAGAACCCCACAGAAAAGACACCAGTGCATCAAATCCGACTCAGTGGTCGGGTTGCGGGTGTTTGATCTTAAAGTGTGGGGTTAGCTGGGAGGAAATAGAAATGAAAGAAGTTGTGCTCAGGCTCGACAACATCCAAGGGAATTGTGCCGATGTGGTTGAACCCAATGGAACGATCATTGTTAGGCAGTGGTGCTTTGCTTCCATGCCTCCTGAGGTGGAAGAAAAACCGACAAAGGCTGAGGGCGGAGTTCCCTTGAATAAGCTTCTCCAGCTGAAAGAGGCCGGTTTCACCGCTGATGAAATTCTGTCCTTGAACAGGGAAGGGGCTTTGTAAATGGCAAGGACGGTCATTTGCCCCTACTGCGCACAGCAGGCCGAACTTGTGACAGGGGAAACGCTTTACCCGCACAGGCCTGACCTTGCTAAGCGCAGATTTTGGTTGTGCCTTCCGTGCAATGCATATGTCGGGGTTCACCCAAACAGCAAGGATGCACCGCTTGGAACTCTCGCGAATGCAGAACTTAGGGCCAGAAGAAGCGCGGCTCATGCTGCTTTTGATCCGCTTTGGAGACAGGGCAAGCGCACAAGAAAGGGTGCATATGCATGGCTGGCGCACAGGTTGGGGATTCCGGTTAAGGATTGCCACATTGGTATGTTTGATTTGGAAACCTGCAATCTGGTGATTGAACACGCAAAAGGAGTTGTTTGAAAATGAACGCTAAACAGCAGCAGCTTAAAAAGGCGATTGAGTCTGCCATTGATGTTGTCCGGGACAAGGAAGATATGACCGACGACATGGTTGAGGCGGTTTTGACCTCGGTTATGCAGGATATGGACGGGCATGAGGGGGAAGGGTGAAGGCGGATCGCCGTCAAATAAATCTCTTCTCTGTTGAACATATGGTTGCTGAGGCCATTGCTTTTCTGAAAAAACACGAACCCCCAGAGGGGTATTATTTAGGCTTTTCAGGAGGAAAGGACAGCATTGTCATCAAGGCCTTAGCGATAATGGCTAAAGTAAAGTTCACAGCCTACTACTCGGCTGTAGGAATAGACCCGCCTGAGTTGGTAAAGTATATTAGGCGTTATCATCCAGACGTAGTTTTTCTTCGCCCTAAGATGACAATGTGGGAGGGCATCCGCAAAAAAAAACCCCCCCTGAGAATGCAACGATGGTGTTGTGATGTATTGAAAAAAGAACCCGGAAAAAAGATTCCTCTTAAGCATCGAATCATGGGGCAAAGAATAGAAGAGTCTAGCCGCAGGGCTTCCCGACCAAGAGTAGACGAGTTCGGTGGCGGAGTAACTTACAAACCAATTTTCGCTTGGACTTCGTGGCATATCTGGGCGTTCATTGAAAAGTACAATTTGCCATATTGTGAGCTTTACGACAGAGGATTTGACCGAATTGGGTGCGTTGTTTGTCCTTTTATTTTAGGCAGGCGTCCGGGAGCAATCGCACAGAGAGAGCTTTCAATGTCTCTCTGGCCCGGAATGTGGAAAGCCTACGAACATGCATGCAAGGTCTGGTTTGAACGGAGGATAGAGAAAGCGGAAAATGACGGACGGCAGAAGCACACCAATTTTCCCGACTATTGGGAAGCATATTTAAATGGGTTTGAGTAGAAACCACGGAGAATTAAATGATCATAGAAATCGACGGCGCAAAAGTTGAGTTTGAGGCAAAGGACACCCCGCAGGACGGGCAGAGGTTGATTAATCTGCTCTCTGAATACGCAAAAAACATTCGGGTTATGGACAAGGCTGAGAAAGCGGCAAGAACCTTGACCCTGATTGCAAACACCAACGGGGTTGGGCTGGGCTTTAAAGTCGACAGAGCCGGCGGACATTCATTCGCCCTTGCAAGGGCTGTGGCCTCAGGCGTTGAACAGGCAAACCTAATGTCTTCCGCTCATAGGTCTTTTTGCGACTATGCATGATGAAGACGAAGAAAGCCCGGACCTGATCCGAGAAGCAGAGGAAGAGCTTTGTATCACCCTGAACCGAAAGAGGTTGAGACGATGGCAAGCCCCAGAAGAGTGAACAGCACAGACGTATCCAGCCGCCAAGCATAAACACGTCTGAGCTATTCAGGGAACGTATAACCTCCCCGGTACCAGCCGGGGAGCAATCAAGTAAAGGTAAAAATGAAAGAACCGATTATTGAAGCTTGCAAGAGCGTATACGGCAACCGATTCAACAGACGTCAGTACGAGAAATACGCTGCGCACGTTGAGGAAAACCCCGACTACATCGAGGACGGCGGGAACATGATGGATTTTGTTGCTGGGGGTGGGGATGAGTAACTATCCTTGGATGTGCAAGGACAAGAACGGCGCAGCGATATGCGCAGAAAAGCCGGTCCTTAATGGCGGTGTTTGGGAGATCAAAGGCGAAAGCAAGCAGCTTAATGCTCAGCCTCGGTGGATATTCAAAACGACATTGTGGAAGTTGAGCAACAAAGCAACTCCATATTTGTGGGGCGGTGTGTACTGGACGGTTGAGCCGAACATTTCCCCGGCTCCGTCTGCCTCCATCCTTGATATGGCTAACCGCGAATTCGGACCCAACCGAACCATCGTAAAAGCATCCGAAGAAGCCGCCGAGCTTGCAGCAGCTTGCGCGAAATTGGCAACCACTGACGGGCGGTGTGAAACTGAATGGGCGGACGTGATTGACGAAACCGCAGACGTTGAAATCACCAATGAACGCCTTGCACTGCTTTACCCTGATGGACAGGAAGCATTTGAACAGGCCGTGCACGAACGCAAGGCGTATAAGCTTAAGCGGCTGGAGGGCCTGATTGATGAGCAGGCAAACAAAAATGCTTAAGAGCATGGGCTTTAATCCGCCACCGAAGCCTGAAACACAATATGATCGGTGCGTTAAGTGCGAACACGGCCTTGTTGAGCCGGACATTGCTTATTGCACTTCTCAGGATTTAGCCCTTGAGGTCGAGGACGGCGAAATGATCATGGCAAACGGAGGTTTTCCCATTGAGTGCGAAGGAAAAGAATGGAAGCACAAAAGTGCATAAGCTGGAACTGATCCGCGTTGAGCAGACAGGTAAAGTTACAATCGGGGTGCTGAAAATCAACGGTGAGTCTGTTTGTTGGACCCTTGAGGAACCTTGGCGCGATAATCAGGAAAACGTTTCCTGCATTCCTGTGGGCCGTTACCCCTTGGCCCTTGAGTATTCGCCATCCAAAAAACGCAAGTTGTGGACGATTAAGGGCGTTCCCCACAGGACTTATGTACGAATCCACAAGGGCAACACGGTTAATGACACAGAAGGTTGCCCACTGGTTGGGACCAAGCCCGGATTCCTTGAAGGGAAACGAGCGGTTCTTAACAGTCGCATAGCTTTCAACGAGCTTATGGAGGCCACAAAATCATGGAACGGTCCAGCGGAGATTGTGGTCAGGGCAATGTAGAGTTTGAGGACTTAAGGCTTGTTGTAGGAGAAAAAAAAGCCCGTGAAATCTGCCGGGAGCATGAAGGTAAAACGTTGCCAACGCCCCCACCAGACATGAGGGTTGAACGCAACAAGCGAATTAAGAAGCTCTATTTTAAGGATGGATTAACGCAAGAAACAATAGCTAAAAGAGTTGGACTATCAAGGGTGTGGGTGAACCGCATCAT
This sequence comes from Maridesulfovibrio salinus, assembly GCF_055394525.1. NCBI lineage: Bacteria > Pseudomonadati > Thermodesulfobacteriota > Desulfovibrionia > Desulfovibrionales > Desulfovibrionaceae > Maridesulfovibrio > Maridesulfovibrio salinus. Next base: position 3,357,554 of record NZ_AP042461.1, on the reverse strand, counting down.
AAACCGTGAGCATTAAATATGCCCCGCTTTCTCGTGCAGAAGGCGGGGCTTTTTCGTGCTTAGTTGTCCATTTCAAGTTCCCTATATTCGCCTGAATCATAGTCGTAAACTTCAATAACAGTCGATCCTCCATAATCATAAATAGATTGGACCTCAACGTCTTTGTATTCGCCAGCTCCATAATCATAAATTTCTATGTCGTTACCACTTCTAACCAAGTTGCCGCTGTCTATTTCAATATTGCTTCCTGATTCATAGTCATACCCGTCCCATGCCAGAGCCGGGGAGCAGGACAAAAGCACCAGCATCATGATTGGTACTAGTATATTTCTCATAACACCTCCTTGTTTTGCTTAGTTATCGCATGGATTAAGTTTCCTCAAGGTCAATCTATGTTTGTTTAGTTTTGCCCTGAAATCCAAAATGTAAACTTGTAAAGGCCAAGAGCTTACAGAATTAACAGGTTTTTCCCTATAAACGCCCCATGACGAACGACGAAACCAAAACAGTCTGCGAGGCCATCGAGGGCGGGTTCAATTCCGAAGCTTTCCGCGAGTGGGAAGAGATTCAGGAATCATACGAACTCGATCACGACGAAATGGACGGGATGCACTATGAAACCAACCCTTAAAGACCGCCTGCGCCATCACCTGAACCCGCTGCATGTCAAATGCCGGTTGAGGGAAGCTGTAGACCGTTTCTGTCTGTTCTATGAAAGTATTTACGTGAAGATTTTTTGAAAAGGTAACCGACAACCAACTGGAGATGATCAACATGGAAGTAGGTCAGATCATTCAAATCGGCCTTGCTGTATCTGGGGCTTGTGCGTGGGCTTCTGCTTTTACCAAAACCCCCAAGGACGATGCATTCTTTAAGTCTCTGTACAAGCTGCTAGACGCAATCGGCGGCAACATCATGAATGCTCAAAATAAAGACCCCCACAAGGAGCCTAAATAATGCGAAAAGCTAATCTCTGTTTTCTTTGTCTGCTGCTGGCGTTTGCCATGATTCCCGGCTGTGCTTTTAAGAGGCTTTCCAACCTTCCCGCAGAAGATCAGGCCGTCGAGTACAGCAACATGATGCTCAGTGCCTACAACGCAACTCACTTTGCGTATCTGGAAGCCGTGCCGAATTTCAACGCAACCCATAGAAAGAAAGCCGTGCCGTTTGTGCAGGCCATGAACATTGCCAAGCCGTCTGTTGTGCTGCTGGCAAAGTCGGCAGAAGCGTGGAAGACCGCAGCCGACAGCCAGAACGCGACACTGACCGAAGACGCACGAATTGTATACCGGGATCAGAAGGCGATTTTCGCTGAAATCTGGGCCAAGGCTCTTGACCTCTGGGCCAAAATTAAAAGGCAGGAATAAATGAACTTTGAGGACTTCGAAATTTCAGACGAAACAGCACAGGCATACGGTGATGCAGCTGGCGTGATTTACGGACTGATTACAACCGGAACCCCTGCAATGGCCCTTGCGCCTATCGTGGATGTGATTGTGACCGGTGGCCTTAAGCTCACCAACGCGGGCTATAAAGTTCAAGGCCTCGGCGCACTCCAGAAGAAAGCAGCCGCAATTGAACGCCTGCCGGACCTTAAAGCATAAGGGGGCAGGGTGGCGGATGAAAAACAAACGGACTCTCACGACCTACTGATTCGCATTGATGAGCGGGTCAAGTCCATCCAAGAAGACATTAAAGGCATTAACGAAGACAGGAAATGCCACACCCATGCCGAGAAGCTGAAAAACCTAGAGCGTGCCGTCTGGGGAACAGCGGCTGTAGTGCTGGGGCTGCTTGTCCGCGTGGCCTATGACGTATTCAAATAACCCTCCTGTTGTGGGGGCTGCGGGCTTTCTTGTTCGTGGCTCCCGCGTTTGAAGGATTTAGACATGATTAAAGAGTCAAAGAGAAAAAAAACGGTTGAGGTAGAGGTTTTTGTGACCACTGTTACCTGTGATGCTGGGTGTGGAGCAAAAGACGAATACGGTTCTCAGTACGGAACCCCCGGATTGCTTCCAGAGCTTAAGGGGTGGGCAGAGGTGAGGCCCGACAAACACAAGGGAAACCCTTATTATATTTGTCCCAAATGCCTCAGCAAACTAATCCCCAAAGAAACTACAATCTCATAAATGCAATCAATCTGGATGTAAGGCTCAAAGCTCCACACAAGGCTCTTTTACATGCCCTTGTCTCATTCAGAAATGACAAGACGGGGCTATGCAACCCTTCAGTGGAATCAATTGCTGAACGGGCTGGGATGTCAAGGCGAACAGCATTTCGAACCCTAGCAGAACTCAAGGAAGCACAGTTCCTTTCATACTCAGGAAAGCCAAACGTTAGCACTCAATATGAACTTTACCCGCTTCCATCGGATTTCATAGATGGTGTCATATTGGCACCTGAACCAATAAGAGGGAACCGCAATAGCTCGGCAAAGTGGACCGGCGACCTAATCAAGGCGATTTGGAACGTGCTGAACTACCGCCCTCGTAAACACCATTTCAAGGACGGACCTGAAAGACGGGACCTTGACCACGATAACTGGAACTCGATTCTCAAAACTATCAGCTACGACAGGATTAAAAGGGCAGAACATGGCGAAAATAGGCAGGCCTCTAGCTTACGAGAACGCAGAGCAGATGCAGGAAGCGATAGACCACTATTTTGACGAGTGCAAAGTGGAGAAGGTGACGCCTACGGTGACAGAGCTAGCACTTGCCCTTGGATTCTCTAGCAGACAGGGATTGTTGAATTATGAGCGAGGAGAGAGGGGGGACTGTGAACAGGTTCGACAGGAATTTGTGTACGCCGTCAAAAGAGCTAAGGCACGGATCGAGGCGCACATTGAACGAGGCCTAATTGACGGTACTGGTAACCCTGTAGGCAAGATATTCCACTTAAAGAACAACTGCGGCTGGATCGACAGGCAGGAAATAGACAACAAAAACAGCGGCGTAACTGTGAACATTGCCGCATTCGGACAACCTGAACAGGTGCAGCAAATAGCGGCTCAAACACAACCAGTGGATTCTGTATCCAGTGGACAAGCCATTGAAACTGTAACGGTTCAAGGCGCTTACGAGGTTGAAGAGTAGGCGCGTTCACCTTTCTGCTCACCCCTTACCCTGAATTGATGGGGGCAACATAGGAAGGGTTGATAGTGGCAAGGCTTGGAAACAAGGGGCTGAGCAAGGCTTGATGGATTCTGTGGTGAATGCCGAGGGATGCCGGGGCATGGAAGGGCTGGGGCTGGCTGCAGGTCGACTACCCGCTCAGGGTCCCATACCCCGTCGAGTTTATCTACACCTACCACACACTAACCATACGCACACAAAAGGGGCCCATATGGCTCAGACAGAAGCTGAAAAATTTTAGAGCGGATAAAAAGGGACGGCTTGCCCAAGCCCCAAAAGTACCAGCTTGCAATGATGGATATGGCAACGGAAAGCGATAGAAGTGTGGTCGTGTTCCGCCAAAGAACAGGAAAGACGTGTTTACATGAAGTTTTCAGATTATTTTTATTTCCCATTAACTGACCTGCTGGCCCTCGTAGCTGTTGCTATGCTGGTGGCGTGGCTAGGGTAGGAAGCTAAGGAGTTGTTTTGAATAGAATCGAAATCCAAGGCGGAGTGGATGAGGAAGAATATTTTGCAGCCCTCAACGAGCAAAAAGAACGGCTAATCAAAGAAGGTTACGCCCATTGGGACCTTGAGTCGCGTGGCACAGGGCGAACGAACAGGGTTCTCCTGAAAGCTGCTTTAGAGATATCCAAGCATCCCGGAAGATCTGTTGTGTTGGAGGCTCAAAGCGTCTTGATGGCGAAAGAAATGGCAAGACGTCTACTTTCTGTGCTGGATGTATTGCGGATTCCAAAGCCTAAGGCTTTCTACCTTTCCGGTGGGGCTTTGCTTCATGAACAAACACAATTTTTGGTTTTTGAAGATCATCCAGTTTAAGCCGGAATAGCTCAATGGGAGAGCAGCCGCCTTGTAAGCGGTTTGTTGCAGGTTCAAGTCCTGTTTCCGGCTCCATATGGTGGCAGTGGCGAAGTGGTTAACGCGCATGGTTGTGGCCCATGCATCAGGGGGTCAATTCCCCTCTGTCACACCAATTGGAAGGTAACGTGCATAGGTGCACAAGCGGTTTTGAAAGCCGTGTCACGGTAGAGCCGTGAGGGTTCGGCTCCTTTACTTTCCGCCAAATTTCTACGGGTATGGCCTAGTGGGAAGGCTCTGGTTTTGGGAACCAGAAATCGACAGTTCGAATCTGTCTGCCCGTACCAAGTGAGAGAGTAGTCAAGCGGTAAGGCGTCGGGTTTTGGCCCCGATATGCGCAGGTTCGAATCCTGCCTCTCTTGCCAAATTTTCCTGCTGTGTACCTCAATAGGCAGAGAATCCGGCTCATAACCGGAAAGTTCTGGGTTCAAGTCCCAGCACAGCGACCATGCTCTTGTAGCTCAGTAGGTCAGAGCGCACGCCTGATAAGCGTGAGGCCCTTGGTTCAAGTCCAAGCAAGAGCACCAATTTTAAACCATAATCACAGGCGGGACAGTACGTCCCTAATGCATAGGATTTGCAGCCTTGGCAAAGAAGCAAGAGATAACCATACCTTATGGTTTCATTCCTCGTGCTTACCAGATTCCAAAGTGGAATTACATTGCAAACGGCGGGAAACGTGCGGTTTCGGTGTGGCACAGGCGTGCCGGTAAGGACCTGACCGAATGGAACCTGTTGATTTGCGAAGCCTTCAAACGTGTTGGCTCTTATTATTACTTCTTCCCCTACTATAAGCAGGGCAAAAAAGTCATTTGGAACGGGATTGACGGCAACGGTAGGCCGTTTCTTTCATACATTCCGAAAGCGTTGATCGACGGGAAGCCGAACAGCACCGACATGTATATCAAGTTGGTCAACGGCTCTTTGCTCCAGATCATCGGCACGGACGACATTGACGCAGTAGTCGGTACCAACCCTGTAGGGTGCATCTTTTCAGAGTACAGCCTACAGGACCCGCAAGCATGGGACTATGTGTCCCCGATCCTGCGGGAGAACAACGGCTGGGCGGCTTTCAACTTTACCCCTCGTGGAATGAACCACGGCTGGGATTTGTACCAATCGGCATTGAAAAACCCGAACTGGTATTGTGAGCGGCTGGCTGCTTGTTATCACCCTGAATTTAACCCTCAAGGCGAAAGCGGGCTTAACGTTACCGGCGTTTTGACCCCTGAACAGATTGACGAAGAGCTTGCAAGTGGACGTTCCCCGGCTCTGGTCAAACAGGAATACTTTGTCGATTTTCAGGCCAGTTCTGACGACATTCTTATTCCCCTGACCTTGATTGACTTAGCCATTGATAGGCCGATTGCTTACCGGAAAGCCCCGGCGGTTGCAGGGCTTGACGTGGGTTTGTCCCTTACCGGTGACCCCACCGCTTTGTTGATCCGAAAAGGTGGAAAGATTGTCGCAATCGAAGAAGTCAGACTTGACGACTACGACAAGATTGCAGGCTGGGCCTACAAGCACATGATGAAGCACCAGTGCTACACGGTCATGGTTGACGGAATCGGTTGGGGGCAGGGTGCGTTTCAGTCTCTGCGAAGGCTGTTCCCGAATCTAACGGTTCAGAGTGTCAACGTAGCTGAAAAGGCCAGTGCTGACGAAAGGTTTGCAAGGCTTCGTGATGAAATATGGTGGAAGGTCCGCGAATGGTTTGAAGAGAAGCAAAACAGCATCCCTTCTGACTTGATGCTGACCGACAAGCTCAAAGCAGAGTTATCCAACGTTAAATACGATTTTACCCCGTCCAGCAAAATCAAGGTGATGGGGAAAAGAGAAATGAAAAAGGTCGAGAATGGCGGGAAATCCCCGAACTTGGCAGACGCTCTTGGCTTGTCTCTTCATGGCGGGGCGGCAGCAATGAAGCAGACCTTTGAACAGATCAAGAAAACTCCGAGAGTGTGCGCGTAATGGCTAAAGATATTAAAATAAAAGATTCCGAAGTGATCAGGCTTATCGGGCCTTTGCAGACCTCGGCGGAGCGTTGGCAAGAGCAGCTTTCAGAGCAGCGCAAGAAGTGTTCAGACCTCTATCACATGGAAAAGCTGGGCAACGAGCAGGCCGGATGGTCACACGCCGTTGCTTCGGTTGTCTGGGATGCAGTGGAGTGGATGAAGCCGGGGCTGTCCTCGATCTTTGCTCACCCTGATTTTGCTGAGATTAAAATGGACGACCATGAACGGGCCAAGCGAATCAAAAAGGCGGTCCGTTTCCAGATATTCCGGAAGAACAAAGGCAAGCGTGAAATCCGGTCTTGGTTGCATGACACGCTGCTGTATCACCTTGGCGTTTTCAAGGTTTATCACAAGACAGATTTCGACCTTGAAACTCTGCGCTATGACCGGCTGAGTCTTGATGAAATGGAGCAGCTGGTTAACAGGCCGGACATTCAGCTGACCAAGTATAAGGAAGTTGAAACCGAAGTGCCGGTTGATCCCATGTTTTGGATGATGAACGGCGGGCCTCAGACCAGCGTTGAAATCCATTACGAGGGAGTCAAGGCAGTTCGCAGGGCGATCAAGTACGCAGGGCCTTGCGTTGAGTGCGTCCCGGCTACCGAATTTTACTATGTGCCGGGGCATAAAGACCTCGACACCAACCCCTTTGTTGCTCACCGGAAAAAGAAAACCTTGCACGAAATCAGGCGCGGGGAACTGACCGGACGCTATGCCAAAGGTAGCCACCGGAAGGTGCAAAAGCATCTGCAAGAAGGTCAGGAGAACAACGAAGTTTATGAGGAAGTCCACGCCATGTACGAGGTGGACGACCTGACCATTGATGATGCCGGGGACCTTGCAATCGGGACTGCCGAGGAAGACAAGCCGATCAGCCCCAACTCTGAGGTCTATGTCTGGGAATGTTACCTGCGCATGGACATTGACGCTGACGGCCTGCTGGAGCCGGTGATTGCGACCATTTGCGGTGATGTGGTCTTGCAGCTTGAGGAAAACCCCTACAAGCGACCACCTTTCAGGGTGGGCAGACTCTACGAAATTGCGCACCGCTTTGAAGCTAAGCCCATGCCGTTGGTCCTTCGGGACGACCAGATGGAGCTTACAAACCTGCAACGTATCCTTGTGGATGCAGCAGCTGACAGCGCGTATGGCAACATCATTACCAGTGACCCGGAGTTCGCGAAACAATGGGCAGGCCGACAAATCGGTGACGTGATCCTTTCGCAGGCTTTCGACAAGTTCAAGGAAGTCAGGCCGAAGCAGCCGGGGGGTATCCTTCTGGAGGCGAAAGAGGCCGTGCGTCTCGGATCAGAGCGCAAGACCGGCGTGTCTTCGTTGAATCAGGGCATTGACGACAACTCATACGGCAAGACCGCAACCGGGGTTATGGCTCTTCAAGGGGCTGGACAGCAACGGCAGAAATTTAACGCGGACGTTCTGGCGGACACCATGGAAGAGGTCTACAGGGACTGCGTTGAAATCAACAAGCTATTTCCTCCTGAGAATCTGATTCAGCCCGGAGCTAAACCGGAAGATCAGATACAGCCGGGAGATTTCGACATCAACGATGATTACGACATCAAGGTTAACATCGGAGTAGGTCCACAGGATCGACAGAATCAGGCCGCAATTCTGGAACGTCATTTCCAGAAGGTTGCACAGTTCTTTATTCCAATGGGCCTTGCAAAGCCGGAACACTTGCTTGCCATTGAGGAAGCAATCGGGCGTTTGCTCGACACTCCGGTTGACGGGCTCCAGTGCAGCCTTGATGAATTTAACGAACTTTCACAACTCAGACAGCAGTGTCAGCAACTTGCAGGAGAATTACAGAATGCACGACAACAGCTTGCAGCAAGCCAGCCCCCAGCCGTCCCCGGACGCCCTGCGCCAGCAAATGGAGGTGGGAGAGCAGGCCCAAACCCTGCTGGGCAACCCGTACTTTCAGGACCTCTTGGACCGAATGGACAAGGCCCTACAGGGGGAAATCCTATCCCTAGCGGCGGACCGCCGGGACCAGTTCAGTTACCGGCAGGCACAGCGTGATTTGCTTGAGGATATAAAGGCCACGATTGGCCTTGACGCTCACCAAGGAGAAGCGGCGCAAAAGCAGCTTGCAGGGGAACCAGTTAAAGCGGCAGGGAGGGTTGCCGGATGATGATTTCCACTTTGAAAAAGAAACTCTCAAAAGCTGAGTACGAGCGTGGAGTTTATCGCCAGCAGCTTGAAGCGGCAAATGTCCGCATTACAGAGCTTGAGAAAGAAATTCACACCGAGTTCAAAGAGGCTGGAGAGGTTGAAACAGTTACCGTTTCAGTTCCGGCCTGTGAGTGTGAGAACCTGAAAGAGAAGGTTACAGCCCTTGAGAAGGAAAACCACAGTTTGAAAACTCAGGTCGGCTTGCTCAAGGCAAAAAAGAAACCAAAACCTAAGGCTAAGAAAGCCCCGGCTAAGAAATAACCAAGGAAGGTATGTTTTATGGAATACGATCAGAATGGAAACCCTATGGGGACCGGACAGGCTGAAAGCACTCCTGCTCCTGAAATGACTGCACCTCAGCAGCCGGTACAGCAGGAAGCAGCACCAGAAACAGCACCACAGGAACAGCCTGTAGACGAGCTTGATATCGGTGCGCTTTTTGACCGTGCTGACGAGCTTGCAGGAGAATCAACCTCCGGACAGGCTCCGGAGACTGAACAGCCAGTACCGCAGCAGTCCGAACAGCAGGGGATTCCACAGACTGATCCGCAGCAGGTTGTACTTACCCCCATACAGCAGCCAGCCGAACAGCCGGGACAGCCTCAGCAGACCTACAAGGTGGTTGTAGCAGGTCAGGAACAGACGCTTACTCAGGAGCAGCTGAACCAGATTGTTGAACAGAATCACAATTACAGCAGCAGGGTGCAGCAGCTGGAAGCTATTGCAGGCCAGATGCAGGTTGATTCTGTGCAGCCCTTTGCGAATGGTTGGGGTGGAAATCCGGCCTATCCTCAGCAGGCGGGATTTAATCCGCAGGTTCCGCAGCAGCAATTCCAGCAGCCACAGTACCCCGGACAGATGCCCGGACATGGTTATGATCAGGTGCCGGGACAGTACCCCAATCAGATGCAGCAGGAACCGCCGCTGCCTGACGATCCGGTTGAGGCGATTGTTGAACAGGCAACCCGCAATGCAGTTAATGCAATGCAGCACCAGCAGCAGGAACAGGCGCGAGTCCAGCAGAGTCAGACTTACGCCGCAAAGGTCAGCAACGCCCAGCGAATGGTTGCCGCTGACGACATGCGCGGTGAGGTTATGGCGGAACTCAGCAAGATTGCCCCTGTAGGCTCTGCATTGAGAGCACAGTTTAACAGTGATCCGTCTGTGTTCTTTCCAACTTACGCCCAAACTCGCGCAAGGTTGGCAGCAGCTCGACAGACACAGCAGCCCCGGACGCCACAGGCTCAGGTTCCGGCGGGAGGGGGGCAGCAAGGTGCCAAGCAGGGCCAGGACATGCCACAAACCCGATCTGTCACCGCTGTAGCTCCCGTACTTGAGGGGGGAGGCGGAGAAGTTCCGCTCCAGCAGGCGGATATGAAAGCAAGAGCAGCCGCAGTGCGTGAGAAAGCTTACGGTGGCGACCTGCACGCAGCCGGACAGCTGTTTGATTTTCAGGAAGGTTAATTTTCAACCTCTGCACAGGAAGTGCGGAGCATTTACAGGATGTAACACATGGCAGACGTAAGAACCGTTACCTATTCCACCAACTACGATAAATCTATTGTTGATGAGGTGGACGAGCTTATTACCAACTTGGCCCCGGACAAGACCCCTTTTATCTCTTCCATCGGCAAGGGTAGCTGTGAAACCACCACCCCTGACTGGCTGGAAGATGATCTTGCAGACGCTGGTGAAAACGCACACGTTGAAGGCGCGGATACCGATGCAGAAGAGTGCACCCCGCCTGAGCGTCTGAGCAATACCACCCAGATTCTGAAAAAGGCCCTGTTCATTTCCGGCACCTTGAAAAACTCCAAGCTTCATGGTCGCAAAAAGGAGCTTGAATATCAGTCCGGCAAAAAAACCAAAGAAATCGCCAAAGACACCGAGTATGCAGCCCTGAACAACGCGACCAAGGTTGCCGGTGATGCTGCTACTGCCCGTAAGATGCTTGGTGCCTTCGGCCATGTCGAGCAGGGTACCGGCAACTTCTACAACTTCGACGGCAATCCCGCAGCTACCAACCACATTACTGAGGACATTCTTACCGATGTTCTTCAATCCATGTGGGAGCAAGGCGCAGACCCGACCACCATTCTCGCGCCGCCTGCGCAGAAACGCAAAATCAGCGCATTCACTGACGGCGGACGCCTGACCTTTAACGCTAACGCAGACCGCAAAAAGGTTGTCATGACTGTCCGTCTGATTGAAACCGACTTCGGTGTTGTGGCTGTTATTCCGACCCGTACCATCGCAGCCAAGGACGTCACCGGGACCATGTACGATCGTGTGCTGATCTATGACAAGGCTCTTTTTAAGCTGCTGACTCTCAAAGGTCGTGGCCTCAAGCGTGAAGCTCTGGCAAAGACCGGTGACGGTGACAAGTACCAGCTGGTAACCGAAAAAACGCTCCAGTGCCGCAGCAAAAAGGCCGTTGGCTCCATTGAAAACCTGACCCGCGTAAAAGTAGCGGCATAATCTTACTTCCTGAACATGCCGGGGCTGCTTCGGTGGCCCCGTTTTGAGGTAATAATGATCAAAAATGACATTCACATTGACGAGAAGACCCGCACCCTTACCCGAATAACTTCATATGATGCTGTGCCGGTGATGGATCAGGCCCGATTTGAAAGGCTTTCCGGCTGCAATGGATTTTCTGACGGACGCAATCAAAGGGTTATTGGTGAGATTCCTCTTGCTGAGTTCTTCGAGATGCAGCGCATTGCGGACGAACGAGAGGAACCGCTTACCGGAACAGAGCTTAAGGCGTTCCTTGCTGAGAACCCCGAATACAGAACCGTAAATAACATCGACACCGGACACACCGGTAAAATCATCGTGAAATAGCATGGCAACAGTAGCAGCAGTAATCACAAATATCCGGCAGGAGCTTTCAGACGAGTTCGATACTCGCTGGAATGATTCGCAGTTGATCCGGTTCATCGGGCAGGCCGTCAACAGGGCGCAGCACGTGGGCGTGCGCAATGACTTGCAGTTTCTCAAGGACAAAGCTGAGCTTGTTTTTGATTCTGGGGAAAGTTCCAAGCCATTGCCGGACGGATTCCTAACTGACATCGGGCTTTGGAATGCTGGCACTAAGGCCAAGATAACCAAGGTCAGTGAAACAGAATGGGAATCGGCGGCAAGTCCTCAGGAGGCCAGCCAATACATGCTGGAAGGCGTTAACCTCGTAATTCAGGGCGTACCCACGGCAGAAACCACGCTCAGGCTTCGCTATTTCAAGGGCTGCGATCTTGAAACCCTGAAAGCCGATGCAGCGGAGATGCCTTGGAACGGCGTTCTTGATGAATTGATTATGGAATATGCCGCACTCAGGGCCAGAAAGATTGACCGGGATGAAAGCGCGGCTGACCTTGAATTGCTCAAGGACCTTGAGAACAATATTTTGAATACTTACGGCTCACAGTCAGTGACAGTCGTGAAGTCCAGAGGGTGGTTGCCGTAGATGGGATTTTTTGAAGATTTGATGCAGGGAGCGCAGGCCGGATACCAAGGTGTTGAGGGTGGCGCACCAATGACAGCCGGGGGCATGGCCGGAGCAACTGCAGGCGTGATGGGGCGTTATGCCGTGTCACCCCTTGAGAGTCTGCAGACCCTCGGCAACTCTATGCAATCGGCCTATGAGGGCAACGGCTACAATCCTGACGAAGTGACCGCAGCACTGATGGACGTGGGCATGATGTCCACCCCGTTCAATACTGGTGGTATGTTGGGCAGCTTTGGCGGCAAACGTGCACCTGTGCAGGAGTTCGGACCGCTGGAATACTGGTTACCCATGGCTCACCCTGAACGAATGGCGAATTTTGAAAAGTGGGCGCGTGATTCGGTCTTGCTCGATGAAACGGGCAGGCCTGCGACATTTGGACACGGCACCAACGGCAACCTTTTTGATGCTTTTGACGTGAGCAAGGCGGGTTCAAACACCGATGCTGACGATGCTCTTGGATGGGCGGCTTGGCTGACTGACGAAATGCGGATTGCTTCTGATTATGCCAGAGGTGAACACCCAAAGCACATGTTCAGGCAGATTGTAAACGTAGATCAGTTTTCCCCGGATTATATGGCAAGGATTATTCCTGGTCATGTCAGGGCAGAAAATCCATTTATTTACGATGCAAGATTCCAGAGATACACACCGCAGCTTTTTGACGAACTGGCGGCAGAGGCAAGAAAACCGGAATATGACGCGATGCTGATCAATAACGTCAGGGATGGCATTTTTGATGAATCCCCCGGCAACGTCATTGCGGTCAAGGACCCGAATCAGTTCAAATCTCTGTGGAATAGCGGGGAGTACGGACCAACTGACAACTTCATGAGGTCAACTGTTCCATACGTCCCGCAAGGCAATCAGGAAGGGCTTATTTCTGAGGAAGAGTTTCAGGAATTATATCAGCTAGGAAGAGCTTTTTAATCTGGGATTCACTCATCCGCTTTTGGATTTTATTTAAAAAATGCTCAGCCTGTTCTTTTGAACTGCAAGGATGGTTTGCACCGAAGTGCACAAAGATGGGCTGGTCTGAATGATCAAGGCCCACATAAATCACGGTGGTCCAGAAATCAAAATCAGCCTCATGACGTTTTATCTCAGCCATTTCACCGACTGAATAGAAAACATCTCCGGGCCTAAAGTGTTTCACAAGTACGCGTTCCGGTCTTTCCGAAAGTTCTTTGATTGGCAGCGATTGCATTTTTGTTCTCCGTTGTTGACTAAATCATATCACAGCAAAAACCGAATTCAAGGCAAAAAACATGGCAGTTCAGCTTTCCTTAGCTCCAACCATGGGTGTGGACAAATCCGCAAGTGCGGCGAACATCCCAGATGCAGCCCTTAGCCGCGGCTACAACGTTTATTATGACCCCGGCACAAGCAAGCTGTCGACCCGACCTGGCTTTAAATGCGCTACAGCCTCAGCCCTTCCGAGTTCAATTGATTCATTGCACCGTTTTGGGGGCATGGCAGGGGCAACCCCTTTTAAGTTCGTAATGTGCGTGTCTGCTGGTAAATTGTACAAGCTGAACGGCAACGCATGGGATGAGGTGGCTACGCTGGAAAGCTCTTCCCCTCAAATGGTCACCTTCAATTCAAAGCTGATCATTGCAGATGGCGGTGCAGGCCTGAAAGCGTATGACGGAACCAGCGTAACCGTGCTTGCCGGATCACCCAGCAAGCCCACTGCGGTGAAAGAGGTCAACAACCGGCTTGTAGCCAACTCCGAGGACATGCCGGATTATTATTTCCTGTCCGCAGCTGAGCAGCACGATAAGTGGGACGCAGCAGACGGGGGCTTTAAAATCCCTGCCGGTTACGGTGACGGCCTCAAGGTGAATGGTTTTGCGACCCTTCACAACAAGCTGGTCGTGTCCAAGGCCAGCAGCGACGAAAAGCGGCTGTACGGTGTGACCATGGCGGGTGATGTCTCGGCGTGGTCGTCAATTCCGCTTTCGGCCGAAAATGCCGCAGTTGGTCCCCATGCAATAACCAGCCTCGGCAATGCGGTTTACTATGTGGATACTGACGGCTTTGCCCGCTTGGTTCCTACCGATGTTTACGGCGATGTTGCAGTTGATGAGACAGGGGCGGTGATGGCCTCAGAGTTTCGCAGGTTCTGCCGTAATGCTGAAACGGTGTCGCTAACGTGGGTGCCGTCACTTGGTGCACTGGCCTGCATATTCAAAGGTGGTGGCCTCAAAGAATTTCACCTGTTCAACCCCCGGCATGGATTCACTGAATGGGAGGCTGCAGACTTTCAGGGAATCAACTGCGTTTGTGAGTCAGACGGGAAAATCTACCTCGGTGGAGAATCCGGCTACCTGTACGAAATGCACACCGCAGGCACTGACGAAGTTGCCCCCGGTGATGCGCGTGAACTTTGGGGTGTGGTCCGGTTCAAGCTTTTTGAATCTGCCAGAGGCAAGGACTTGTTCCTTGAGCCCGGAGCCAAAGTAAACGTCGATTACATCACATCTGGATTCTACAATCTGGAAGTCTACGCGGGGAATGCTGAGAATAAGGTTCTGTTGCAGACTTTCAAGACTGTGAGCGGATCAGCACAGCAGGAACTTTATGACGCTGACACCAGCGTTGTTGATGCAACGTATGGCCTCGATTCCTCAACAACGGGGCAGGATGTGTGCCGCAGCAAGTTTCGCGGTAAAGGTTTAATGTTTCAGATCAGAACGCACAGCGGGTGCAGGGTGGCTATCAACTCGCTGAACGCCAGCGCAAGAGAGGTGTAAAATGGGATTTGGAAATAGCAGCTACGGCGGGGCAGGCAGTCAGGGCCTTGATTCAATCGGCACTGGTGCCAATGCTCATAACAGCAAGCACGGCAAGAACAATGTCGGCAAGATGGACGCCCATGAAGCGGGTGTGCGCGGAGGCTGGAAAAACGCGGCAGGGACTCCCAGCAACTACGATTCCGGGCAGGGTGAAGGACATTACGCATCACAAACCACATGGAACCCGTTTGATGGATGGCATGAGGTTAGTACTAGGCCGGGAAAGGAAAACGATTTTGGCGGGTACATGGCTACCCCTTTCGGTTTTCGGAATCCGCAGGCGTATGCGAGGGAAAAGACAGCCTTCAATGTGGCGCAGAGAAACGACAGGCTGAATCGTGAGTATCAGGCTCGACAGGGCTTCATGGATGCTAATTTGCCTGAGGTGAACCCCTTGGACGTTGGAACAGTTCGGGGAATCAGGCAGGGAATTGCTGACGCAGTTAACTACGGCGACCTTGAAACCCTGCGTGACAAGTATGAATTTGACACCACAAGCCTTGCTACTGCCCATGAGCCAGCAGGTTTTATGGACAGCCTTTTGGGGTTATTTGGCGGGGAGCCAGACAAAGTGGAAACACAGCCCGGACTAATGAGAGAATATTCTCAGAAAGGCTTGGTTGAATATGACGACTATGGAAACCCGCAGCTAACCAATAAAGGCAAGTTCGTTGGCGTGTCTGGGCCACTATCAAATTTTGCACCGGGAGTGGGTGGTCTTGTCGCTGGACTCGGTGGTCAGATTCTGGGACAAGTCGCAACTGGAGGCCTACAGGTAGCAGCTGCTCAAAATCCAAACAATTACGGAGTGAAAGGTGCGGGTGCTCTCAAGAAAGGAGCAATGCTTGCTCAGGACCCACAAGCTTACACAATGGCAGCTGGATTCAGTCCCGTAGGCGGAATGGTTGATACCTATCAGTATGCAAGGGACCTTGAAAGGATTGGGCTTGCCCCCGGTGGACAGTCGCTTTTTGACATGGCTTTTGATGGCAAAGTCAATGGACTGAATGAAGACGTATACACATCAATGTTGGGAAGGGCTGAACAGCTGGCAACCCCTAGTGATTATTCAGAGTACGCACAGGGAAACATGATCTCTGCAAACCCTACTTATTGGCAGGACCCACAAGCATATTTATTCCCGCAATATCAGCCTGAACTGACATGGGAGCAATGGCGTAGCTCATTTTAGTTCGCAAGTATCGTGTAAATGATAGTGTCCAATCCTTCATTAACCTGCTGGCGGCTTTTGAGCTTTGCTTGTTTTTTCTCTTCGGCTGTCTGTGAGTGTTTGGTAATGTTGATCGTTCCGTTGTGTTCGATAGGTTGCTTTTGGGCGGTTCCTTCTGGTTGTCTGATGTCAAAAACAACTGGCTGCGTACGAATTTTCCTTAATTCTTCCTGAGACAGTTTAGGCTTCTTGCTGGCGCACCCTGACAATACGATCAGCACTACGAGGATGGTTAGTTTTTTCATTGCAACCTCTTATTAAAACATTTTTGAAAGCAAAATAATGATGCAAATGGAGACAGCACTGTAAGCGATAACAGAGGCCAGCGACTTAATGTCTTGTCGCAAAAGTCCTAATTCTTCTTTCATGCTGTGTTCTGAATCGTCAATCTTTTCTTTTAATTGAGTCGATTCTTTCTCAAGTTCATCGGCAACTATTTGCCTGATTATTTCTTTTTCGGTCTTGTTAATATTAATGGGAGGTTCCATTGTGATGGCTCCTTTATTTAAAAGATAATAATCAATAAACGCCTAGCAAGGCAATTTAAAAATATATCTGCAACCGCACAGGACGTGCAAACCTCACAGGATGTGAACCATGGCAGACAATACCTATACTCCTTACGGGAGCAACAACACCACTGCGCAAAATGTGGTGAACTCCGCGCTGAACAAGGCCCAAAGCACCTTGAACGGTATGAGTACCCCCGCGTACCCCACCTACACCGGAAATCAGAAAACCGGTCCAACCCAGATGAATTATTACCAGAACGTGCAGGCCCCGCAGTATCAGACTACGGGTGCGCTCATGGATGGTGATTATGACAAGCTGCAACAGGCATATGAGCAACCGGCGTATCAGGCCTACAACACCGCTACCGTGAACACTCAGAACGTTTACGGAAACAACGGCATGTACGGATCAGTTGGTAATGGCCTTATGTCTGACGCCATGGGCTACAACCAGCGTCAGCTGAATAACGGGCTGTCTACAGCAGTGGGCCAGCGATACCAGATGCAACAAACCGACATGGACCGCATGAGGCAGGAGAACGAAAACGTTGCAAAGTTCGGCTTTATGGATGCAGCGCAGCAGAACGAATACAACAAAAATAAAATGGCTTGGGATTACGCACAGGCCGAGAATCTGCGTAACTGGAACAACGGGCAGATTGACGAAAAATCGGCCTATGACCTCGCCAAGATCAACTACGAGCAGGCAGGGCAGCAGCGCATTTTTGACAATGCCGCAAACCTTGCAGCCGGTGCCGGATCAACTGCTAACGGACAGATGCAGGCAGCTTCAAACAAATACGCCACTGACAAGAACTATTCGGCTCAGCAGCAGCAAAACCAGACTAATAGCACTAATGGTTGGCTCGGTGCAGCTGGTGGCATTGGTGGGGCAATTGCTGGTTCTGATTGGTTCGGTGACATGATTAGCGGCTGGTTCTAAGGGGGTAGCTATGAACGGACAGGGCGCAAATGCATTCGTGGACAACTTTTTGAGGTCCTTTAACACCACTCAGGATCGTAATCTAAGGCGCGACAGATTCGAAACAATGCGAAAGGAGCAGGCCGACAACAGAGCCTTTCGTCAAGAGCAGTTTGATTTTCAGAGGGATCAGGCCCAACGGCAGAACGACATTGCAAATTACACCAGACAGGCAAACGGTCTGGCCTTCTCCGGTCAGTTGCAGGGTGATGCCGGTGTGTATGGCAGGGACAGCAGGGAGATGGAATCTAAATATGGATTCAATCCTTTGGGCTACGTTTCTCCTCAGGCCATGAGCTACGAAACACCTGATCAGCAGAGAAAAAACAAGCTGAACACAGCAGCGGCGATTGCAGCGATTAACGCCAAGTATTCAGCCCTTGGCAAGGCTCCCAAGTATGATGTGATCGAGAACGGCAACGGTGAACAAAAGTACATCGTCAAGGGAAATATCATCCCAGAAGGGTGGAAGGTTTCCAAGCCAGCGGCGGTCAATATTAATCAGGGTGGCGGGGTGATCGTCGGCCCCGGAGGTGTGAAGCTTTCAGCTACCGAGGTGCGGGACAACCGTAACGCACTGACAGCGGTAGCCGGGGTTTCCAACTCCCTCAACAGGCTGGAGGAACTGGTGGGGCAACATGGCTGGGAACCTTCCATGGGGTTCAATGCTGAAACCGTGGCTCAGCTTGAAGCGGCCCACCGTGGCGTCCAGATGGAAATGAAAGAGCTTCTGAACCTTGGCGTTTTGAATGGTCCTGACCTTGAGTTGATGGACCAGATGCTTTTGAACCCGACTGAGATTCCGACAAACCCCTTGAAGTGGGGCAACAGGCAGGCAGCTTTGCAGGCTTCATATAAAGAAGTTCGTCAGTTGCTGGAGCGCAAGAAGGCCCAATTTCAGAAGAACCTCGGGATTAAGGACCAGCCGGGACAATCAGAAACACCTCAGCCTAAAAGCGACCCACTGGGGATTAGATAATGGACATCAAAACTATTCGTGAAAAGTATCCTGAATATCAGGACGTGAATGACCTTGAACTTGCGCAGGGGCTGCACAAAAAGTTCTATTCCGACATGCCTTTCAATGATTTTGCGCAAAAGATCGGGGTAACCCCTGATCCGGTCAGCGCAAGGGATGAAGGGACTGATTGGGGACGTGCTGGAGCGCAGTTAGTAGGCGGCGCAATCGGGGGGACTCTTGGCTTTGGTTCCCCTGTCCCCGGTGGTGCTTTGATTGGTGCTGGGCTTGGTGATTCAATCGGCGGTCAGGTCTGGGACTTGGGGAAAGAATATCTCTTTGGCGCACCTCCTAAGCCCTTTCAGGAACGCATGACAGGGGCGGCAGTGGACGCGACCATGGGGGCGGTTGTTCCCAAGGCGTTTGATACTGCAGTTGATATTGCTAGGCCTGTTGTTAAGGGCATGATGGGACCGATTAAAAACCATCTTGCTGGTGCCGGGGCAAAGCAGCTTGCACAGGATTATGCAGACCTTGGAGTCAGACCCTCAGCCGGTGCGATTTCAGGCAACAATGCAATTCAAGCGACTGAGCAGGCCTTTTCTCAGCTTCCGGCCTCTGCCCGGATCATGCAGGAATCAGCCGCAACGACCTTGGACGACACCACCAGAGCGGCGAACTCTCTTGCAAATGAATATGGCCCTGTAATGACTCCACAGGGAGCAGGGGAGCATATCAAGGCGGCAGCGCAGGGAGCGGTTAACCGGTTCAAGAACAGATCAAACGTTTTGTATGATGCTGTAGACCAGTACTTTCCAAAAGGTGAGGGCGTCCCGATAGATAATACTCAGGGTTATTTGGAAGCGACTCTGCAAAGTTTTGCTGATGCCCCTGAGCTTGGCGCACGATTCACCAGAGGGTTGCAAGATATTTCCAGCAGAGTTGCCAAGGATGCCCCGGACGGCATTCTGGATTTTCAAACCCTCAAGAGATTGAGAACAGAGGTCGGCAACGCCCTTGGTGACAAATTCAACGCCGTGGATGATGTGAATAGAGCGCAGCTAAAACGGCTTTATGAAGCTCTTACCAATGACCTTGAAGCAGCAGCCATGGCGAAGGGTGGAAACGCTCAAAAGGCTTATCAGCTGGCGAATCGTTATTACAGACAGCAAATGACGCACAACATACCCACCCTTGAAAAAGTGTTGCAGACAAAAACGGATGAAGCGGCATTCAATCTGGCGGTATCTGGCGCAAAGGACGGCGGAACCCGCCTTGCTATTCTGCGCAGAAACTTTCAGCCGGAAGAGTGGGATACGGTAGCCGGTACAGTTCTCGGAAGAATGGGCAGAGCAACCCCCGGTAAACAGGATGTAGCCGGGGAAGCTTTCAGCGTTAACACCTTCCTGACCAACTGGAACAGGCTTGCACCAGAATCCAAGCAGGCCCTTTTCCATGGCTCCAGATATAAAAATCTGCATGGCGAACTTGATAAACTGGTGCGGGTGATTGGCTCCCAGAAAGACGTTGTTGCCATGGCGAACACTTCCCGTACAGGGCAGGCCGTGGGGACAATGGCAACCTACATGATGCCCTTGACCGGCTTTGCTTCTGGAGGGGTGGGCGGTGCATTTTCCGGTGCTGCTGTCTCGATGTCTCCATATGCAGGGGCTAAGCTGATCACTAACCCCGCTTTTGTGAAGTGGCTCACGGATGGAGCCAAGCTTTCAAAGGTTATTCCGGGCAGCATGAAAAGCCAGCTTGTGAAGCTTCCGGTCATTGCCAAGCTGAACCCCGAAATTGAAAACGAAATTAACGAATATTTGAATCTACTGAAATAAAGCACAGGACGTGCACAACTTCACCTAAGGTGAACTGCTTCACAGGATGTGAATTATGGCAGAACTCAATTACAGCTACGATGCAGGAAGCATCGACACTACCCCCGGTGGTGACTCTGTAAAAAGCTCGATCTTGGAGAAAAACCAAGCCAGAGTTGAGCAGGCTTTGACCCATCTGAATGCGCATAAAAACCGTGCAGATTCGCATGGCACCACCTCGGCTATTGTCGGGGTAGACGATGCCCAGACCCTTAATAATAAAACTTTGATTGATCCGGTTGTTACCTATGCGGCTGAACCAGCGCAGAACGCCCCAGTTACCCGCGAATGGGTAGAGGGCCAGAGCGATTTGGCTGTGACTCAGGCTGGAACCGCACGTGATGAGGCGGTGACCGCTAAAGACGAAGCCGTAGCAGCCCGTGACGTTGCAGTTGATGCAGCCGCAAACCTCAAGATTACCCCTACGCCTGTTTTGTCTGGTAACAGCCCAGCCAACGAGGGGGAAGAGACTGTTATCACGATTACCAATCATGTTGAAGGCAACGTTTATGATGTGGCTGTAACTGGCGGCTCTGCTGTGGTTTCAGGCGGTCAAATTACATGGACCCTGCCCAGCGTTGATATTGACACTGATTTCACCATGACTGTTTATGCTGCAAAGTTCGGCTTTCAGCAATCAGTAGCAGCCACCCACACTGTTACCGTTAAAGACGTCCCAATTCAGGACGGCCCTACTATGACCTTTGCGGATACTGTTGAGGGCTACCCCGGTGCGACTGTTGACGCTGACGGCGTTCATACTCCTGCGCATTCCGTTGGTTGTGACAATATTAATCAGATTATTTCGGCGAAGGGTGAAGTTGAGATCACAAGTGGTGAACTGGATAATATTACCAACGTTTCCGTTGGTGGTTTTGATACCACTACCCCGCTTGAGGTCGGGGACGAGATAGAGGCGGACACCGGGTCCTCATCAGTAGACAGTGTATCGGGCGGGGGCACTACTACCGTGGAGACATCTCAGGCTGGAGCTAGTAACAGTTTTGGTTCTACTTTTATGAATAACAATTATCCCCTCCCTAATGGCGAAAGGATAGATGCACTAGGGTTGAAAAGTTCATCCGCCCAGACTGGATACTTATTTATCTATAGACAGGACTCGGCAACGGAATACACATGTGTTGCCCGAGTGGAACTAACCCATTCTGGCTCCGGCCTTTTGGAATACGCTGAGTTAGACACCCCATATGACGTGCCCTCTACAGGGGTTTTCTATGTTGCAGGAGCTAATTTTAATACTGCAGGCGCTTATATGTATGACACTTCAGCTCTACGGGCCAATCCTGTTGACGCTGTTGTAGGGGAAACTCTTACTTTTGCTGCAACCACGGTAGCTCCTGTAACAGGGTATCAATACGGGAGTATGTATGCCGTTACAGTAAATCCGCCTTTTTCTGTAGCTCCAACAAAAGTTTTTAAAAAGCCAACTGGTCTTGCTCTTAAGTTAGGAGCGGGAGTTGTTGGCGAGTATATGGGGCCGGAAATCCCCTTGGCTTGGGGAACTGGTTCAAACACTTCTGACCTCGTATTCGAATCCTCTGAGTCCTTAGCCGAAAAGATGGTCAAGCCGAACGGTCCGCCAGTTGGTGGGATGGGGGCAGAGTTGATCCCCTCGTTTGCGGGGGTAACGTATGACACCGAGTCCGGTTCCTCTACTGTAGATGGGTGGGTAATCAGCGAATCCCATAAAGTTAATGACAGCTATGCAGCGTACATGCTGCGCAGGAATGACGGGGCGACCTCAGTGCCAGGATATACACCGTCATGGGCAATTACCGGGACTCCCGGATTCGCATACATAACTGCGCCGAATCCTGTGAAGCTTGGCGCAATTGTGCTCGGAGGTGGAATCCCCGGCGGGCTTACTCAAACCCCGCCTGAAAATGTTACAGTTGAGGGTTTTGACGGCACTGATTGGATTTCGATTGCCACCATCAATGAAACGAGATGGACAGAAAATTGGCAGGAATTTGAGTATGCCGTTGGTGATGTTCCTGCTTACACTGAGTTCAGAATCGGCATGCCTGCTTACAGCGTACTGCATAAAATTCAGTTGAAAGAAGCATCGAACCTGACTTACACAGCTGACCAGAATGCACTCCACAATGATATTGAGATTGACGGAGCTAAGCATAAAGTGTCGCAGGTTGTTGAAAAGTCAACAGCTAGAACCGAAGAAGCCACACCTGCACAGAGCTTTTATTCCTATGGGTATGTTAGTAAATACTATGTCAACAACAGGGTAAAAGTCCCGAATGGAAAAACCATAAGCGAGCTTGGCATATGGACAGATAGCGAAAACACTGTTCCTTATCGTTTGTGCATATTTAAAAAGCTGAGTGGAGATAACCTTGAGATTGTTGCAAGAACAGCGTCTCATGTTTTCTCTACTGGTGAAGAGTGGCAGTCTCTTGAATCTCCTTTCTCTGTTCCTGAAACGGGGGACTACTATGTAGGTGCAGGAGTTCCCAGTGGTGCTAGTGAAGGTCGTATAACATGGCCAGAAGCAACGGACCCGTTCAGTGGATGGTTGTGTGAAGACTTTGCATCTGATGCATTAGGGTCGACAGGGGCGTTTACCCTTTATCAATATACCTCAAATGTCGGGTATCGGTTTGCAGGAAGTTTATACACCACAACCGCAACCCTCGTAACTCCCCTTGCTCAGGCTCCAGACGGGACTGAAGCTGTGAAGATACCAGATCGCTGTAACCTGACTCCTGCAGCTCTGACCGCGCAGGTCGTGTCCGGACAGTTTAAAATAACGTCCGACATGATTAGCTTGGTTGACGATCCGAATATTAAAAGGCTGGCAATAGCTGTAGCAGGAACGGAGCCCATGACATTCAGGTCTGGAAAAATCTATATCAAGGAGAAACTATAATGCCAAACGTAAAGCATATAGTTGAGACTCAGTCGGGGTGTACTGTGCACCGTGAGGTAGCATCTAAAAGGACATCTCAGGATTTTGATGTGATGCAGATTAGTGAGGTAACTAGAGATTCTTTCAAGCGTATTTGTGGGGTGTCTGCCGAGCCTGCAACGCCGAAAGATTGGCAGCATGCGCTTGAATCAATTCTTGGCAAACAGGTTGTTACGGAGATTTTAAAATAGGAAAGTTGATAGAGAACTAAGCGCGTTCTTTGACGTGTTTTTATCCCCTGTCCGGGCTTGTTTCGGGTGGGGGATTTTTGGTTGAGTTAAGTGGTGGGTGTGTTCACCCTCCGTTCACCTTTTTACCTTTCAGGAAGGTGTGTTTCTATCTTTTTATGTTGTTATTTTAGGTGGTTGTAATTTAGGGTTATAGACTCTTAATCCGTTGGTTCAAGGTTCAAGTCCTTGGTGGCCTACCAGAAAATTCAAGGCGTTATGGCGATTCTGCAAAGAATACCATGCGCCTTTTTCTGTTTCTAGTCCCTTACTGGTCCCTCGTTTTGCAGGACCACTTTTCATTTTGTTTGTGTTCAACAAACATTCTCCATGCTTCGTTTATTTCTTTCGAGTTAAAGAAATCCTTTATCATTCTCGCGTTGCGCCGTCTACTGAGCAGGGTGTGGATTGCTTGAAATGAAATGCTAAACTTCCCCCATGCCAACCTGCCACCCACCCCACACAATAACCCCACTAATCGTAAATCTGATAGCCCAGATAAGCGAGGAAGTAGGGCGTTTGACCGTTTTAACCGATAGCCCAAAGGAGTTAAAGCTAAGACGCATCAACCGTGTTCGCACTATTGGCGGATGTCCCGGTGGAAAGTCTGGTTTTCTAACACCAAGAAGAATTTTATGACGCTCTTCAACATAGCACGAATAAGGCGGACTCGGCACCGTTCATAGAGTTTATGCTCAGAATGATTCTGAATGCCGTTTCATCTGTAGCTGCGCGCGATAATTCGCCCCCTCAGGCGATATAATTAACCTTAGTTTTCAGTTTCACTATATGAAACACCTTTTCATTTCTAGTAGAAATTTTCCAGCGGTCCGGTTGATCCGGGCCGCTGATCTTTTATCACATATTTCATTTTCAAAGATCAAATCTGCCGTTTCAGGCTCCTTGTTTGCATTCCAGGGTTTAGGTCGGATTTTATTTTTTAAACGCTGATACGGCGTTTTCAAATATTCCCTTTCCCTTCATTATATATATGAACCTCGCGTGGCCACTTCGGTTTAGCTATCTTCAGCGCGAAGCCTCGCACTCAGTCTTCGTACATGCCTGGATGAAACCCCAATCCGTTCCGCTATTTGTTTTGTATTGAGCCCTTGTTCCTTCAGCTTGATAATGAGTTCTTCCTTGCGCTCCTTTCTCTTTTGTCTAATTGAACGAAACACCTGCTCAAGCTTTGGGTAACGGTCATATAAGTAGCAGACGACTTCTTCAGGCATTCTTTGCCCATCTTTGACCAAATTCATCTGAAGAATAAGATCTTCTTCAAGGCTATTTGCAGTAATCACAACTACCTCCAGCCTCCACCTCGCTTAATGTTCTCCAAGGGCAGCAAAGATTCCTGTCCGTATTCCTTTTTAAGTCTGCGCTGGGTGCGCTTGATGGTTCCGGGGCTGATCATTTCCCGGATGTGGTAGCCGACCATATAGTCAAAGGCGGCGCGGGTGTACCAAAGGTTCAGATATGGGGTGTTATTCAAGGCTTCCCGGATCAGGCCGTCCCGGCCTTTAGTCGCTTCGCCTGTGTAAAGCTGATTTATGGAAACGCCTATGCTGCTGGCCGTTGAGACTGCGGGACCTGCGATAGTTCCAAGGAATCCGCCACCGAAACGGTTAACCTTACCCAGCAGGAAATCCCCGTAAATCCCGGCTCCACCGGACTGAAGCAGTGCCGCGCTTACGGTTCCCATGTTGATATTGCCGTCCTTATCCACCAGCTCACGGGGAGTTCGTCCTTTGGAAAGGTCTTTGGCGGTCATGGCCAGGTAGCCCATTATAAATGAAGTGGCCACGTAATGGCTGACCCCCATCAGGTCCAGACCGTCAACATCGGCACGCTTCCAGCGTTTACCGGCCATGGTGCGCTGAATGTAGGCAATGGGGAAACTCTTGAACTGGGTAACAAACCTGGCGACTTCGCCCCAGCCTGAACCGGGACGAGTTCCGCGCACCATGGCGGCCCGTGTCTTTTCGTCAGGTTCAATGATGGCGTACATGGTTTCGTCTGCGTAGTAGCCCATCAGGTCTGTTTCCAGCTCCCGGCGCATGTCGGTGCGCAGACGTTCCTGAAATGCTTCGCGCTGCTCGTCATCACCACGGAAATTCTCAAGCCGGTGCTCAATGAGTGGATCAATATCCGCATCGTCCAGATCCCAGACTTTTTCAGGTAGAAGATGGGTGTTGCCGTCCGCTTCCTTGGATGCGGCGTAGCGCAGGACTTCCCATTTTTCCATGCTGATGCCCTGCCAATCCAGTATGCGCCGGGTAGCTTCAGGCAGATCTTCCCAGATCAACCCACTAACGTTTCCCAGCTCCGTGGAAAGCATATGCACGTAACCGGACTTATTGGCCTCGGTCCATGCGGTAAGGCCCGACCATTTAAAGAAGCGGTTAAGGTGTGAGCTGGTGCTGCCCAGATGAGAATCCTGAGCCTCAAACCTTGCGGCCAGATCACCGAGGGTGCCGTCAATCATGGTTCCCAGTGAGCGATAGATCCTGCGCTGCTCTTCAGAACTCAGTCCCTCAAAACGCATATCGAAAGCGGTTTTCCATGAATCAAGCAGACTTCTGCCATGATGCCTGGCATTGATGGCCTTGACGAACACGTCAGCCACAGCGGAAAGAGTTGCCCCGCCCAGCTTGCCCATACTCATTACTGCACGGGTAACAGATGCGATCTTCGCAGCCGTGGGCCGCACAGCTCCGAAGGTTTCGCCGTTCAGTTCGGCATACCAGTGAGCCAGCTTACCGGAAACAACCCGTCCCTGGCTCCAGGCATTGTTCAGACGCTGCTCGGCATGCGCCTTGATCTGCGGCTCGGTCATTTCCTGGCGCATGTTGCGCAGCTTCTCAAAATTCACATAGCTTCGCGCGGCATCAACATCATTGCGAACCCTTAACTTTTCTGCCTCGATAAGGGATTCCAGCATCACTTCCGGGTTAGGTCCGAAGGTATCCATCAGGGCCAGCTTGCGGGAAGACATATCCAGATGGCCAAGCACGTTATCCAGAACATTCCCGCGCCCATAAACCTCATGGTATTGCAGAAAATCATCAGCACTCTTGAAGTGCAGCACTCTGTGCTTGGTCATGGAGCGGGCCAGGTTGGCAGGCCCAACGTGTTCACCCTTAGCCTTCGCGTTAGTCTTAAGGTCTTTGCCGCTGGAGATGGTATCGAACACGGATTCAAGAGCTTCCCGAACATCGTCTTCTTCCATATCAGGAAAGGATCTTTCAGCGTCCAGATGTTCCATTACGAAATCAACCCAGCCGCTGCGGCCCCCAAGTGTTTTTGAAAGCAGCTTAGATTGGTCATGAGACTGTGGAATCCAGCCTTCAAGCTTGCCGATGTTGGCTCCGGCGCGGTTCATGCGGACTCTTGCATCCTCGCAATACTTGCCCAGCACTTCCGCCGCCTGTCCGGCCAGCTTGCCCTTGAAGTTCTCCGGCTCCATCATGGCCTTGGCCACATCGTTCTGAAAATCCTTATCCTTCAGCAGAAGCTTTCGCACCGGGCCGTCCAGTTCTTCCAGCTCGGAAAGGATTCCACCCTGCCAACGGCGTTGAATACTACGCATCTTGCGGCTTACGCTGTTCCTAGCTCCGCTGAAACGCTTGGAGCTGCCGACCATCATGGCTTCCATAGCATCAAGGAAATGAAAGCCTTCCCCTTCAACCTGAGAGATAAAACTATCCACGTTCTTGCGCTTCAGGATAGTCAGGGCAACCTGCTTACGGTTAAGCGCAGCCGCAATGGCCGCTTCCTCGGACTCCTTGGCAAGCAGATCAACCAGCTCTTCAGTGGCCCGGTTCAGCCCGCCTTCAGCACTCAGCTGCTTCTTGCGCTCAATCATCTTGTCAACAACGGCCACGGCATCCTTGCGATCAAGTCCGCCGTCAATCACTGCCTGTACACAATCCGCTTTACTCGGCATCCGGCACCCCCAATACACATTCAACTACGCCCAGTCCGGCTTCTTCCATGTCGGCCACCTTGGCTTCGAGATCTTTGGCAGAGTCCAGTTCAAGCATATCTTCTTCGCTGACCCTGCCTTCAGCTATAAGCCTATCCAGTTCAATTTCTTCCTGAGACTTGCCGCTCCTGGCATCAATGCCCATGGTTTCAAAGGCATCAGCTTTGTAGTCCGGGGCTTCCAGCGGCTTGATGGGGTCAACAGTTTCCGTTTTCAGATTGACTTTGTGGGAATCGGTAGTTATTTCTTTATTAAGAACTGAACGTTCTGAAGCTGAAGCTTCCCGCCCCTGATCGGAGATGAACTTTAAAGTCCCATCAGGTGTATCCCCATCGGGTGTTTGACGACCTTTACGGTAAGCCATCATATGGGAGACGCGCGAAGCTTCTCTTTTTTTGGATGGAGTTCTGCTTTTGGTGCCATCAATGAATGCTGTTACCAAGGTTTTGTCTTTTTGCCCCTTGCGGTGCTTGGCAACAAAAACAAAATCAGTTCCATCCCCTCTGGGAATAACCCAGTTTAACTGTTTGCCGTTCTTTTCAATGGTCGGCTCGAACTCCCTGACCACATGCGGAAGGCTCAAGATATCTTCCTTCCTGACCCTGAGTTCAGGGTGCTTGCCGCTTTCCTCCCCATGCCTCCAGATGATTTTGACCAGGCCCCAGCCACGGGATTTATATTCACGGGCAAATTTCTTGTGCTTAACTACAAGGTTGCCGTCCTCGTTGAACATTGACGGCCCACGTTCAACCAGAATCTTTTCCAAGTCTTCAGGCTCTAAAGTGGCCAGTATCTCGTCAGCTTCACCAACGGGATCTGCGAGCACACGGTCATAGCCGCGGCCCAGATCTTCCACTTCCTTCAGGATGTTTGAGACATCCACAGGGCGGTCATTGTTCAGGTCATCAATGGATTTATATGCAGCTTCGGCAATTTTCTGGCGGGTCAGCGCATCTGACTGACGGCGCAGTTTTGTCACCTGGGCATCGTGCAGCTTGGCACCGCCGTAGCCGAACAAACCGCCAACGGCAGCACCAAAGAAAACATCAGAGATATAGTCTGCCAGTTCGTAATCCTTGCCGTACTTGGCCCGGTTGGGCATGACCACCGCATTGGCCAGCGCGGTACCGGCCGCGCCTTCAAAGACGGCCGCGCCCACACGGGCCATGGTGGAACCACCGCGAACAGCTCCGCCGAAAGGAATGAAGTTGATCGGGTCAGGCAGACTGCCGATGATCCCGGCCCCGAAGCCGAGGACAGACCGCGCACCGCCGCCACCTCGTTCCATGATGGATTCACGCTGCCTGCGCTTGTCGAATTCTTCGGCATAGATCCCGGCCCGGACAGGGGTCATGGTCTCTTCCCACTTGATGCCTTTCCGGTAGTGCTCAGACTTCTGCCAGTCTGCTTCAGACATGTACGGGAGTTGCTTCCGGGTACTGCGATGCTGCTTCCACTGACTCTGCTGAGTGACAGGATCGTAAGGGTTCGGCCCCCAAAACGAGCTGGAGCTTGCGCCATAGGCATCACGCTCGGCATTGGCGATACGGGTTTCGTCTATGGCCATGCCCAGCGTGGTGTCTTCAAAAGCTTCGGTCATGGATGCGCCGAGGTAACGGCCCAGCTCAGGACGGTTGTCCATTACCCGGTTGCGTTCGTCTTCAGGAGTGGAAAGTTCAATACTTACCATATCTCATACCACCGTTTGGCAGGCCCAATCTCTGAAAAATTAATCCCCACAGCCTTGCCGTCTTCGCCTGTGACCAACTTCTGCGTGGCGGGATCAAGCAGCATGAACCGTTCATTCATGGTTATCCAGACCCCGTTTTCAGTTATGTGCTCAATATATTCCTTTGCTCCCGCATCGCCGAGGCTGGCAGATTTGAAAGCAAGCTCCTCATCAAGCTTGTCCAGCCTGTCCTCAAGCTTATCTTCCACAGCTCCCGCATCCAAATCCTTGGGAAAAAACACGGCGAGCTGGTCATCATTTATAACCTGATAGTATTTATCCAGAATGGTTGCGCCGGTTGATGACCCGGTCAGCTTGGCCCCGTTCCTGGTCATATCCTCCAGTCCGGCAACTCTGCGCTGCATGGATTCATTGGCCGGAACCAGCGTTCCCACCCGTTGCATGAGGCCAAGGAACTTGGAAGCTGCAACCGCGTCATTAAGTTCAGTTCCCTTCAGGTTGCCAGGAATGTCTGCAGTGGCAGTTGTTGAAGCGGCAACCAGTGTGCGCAGGTCCTCATCCATGGCCGTGGGCAACAGCTCCTGAACAAGATCAACACCTTCCGGAAGTTCCATTTCATCTATGACTCTGCCGGAGTAACTGCCCCAGCTACCTTCAAGCTGACGCAAGAAATCAAGCTTGCCGGCTGTATCCGCGCTGCTGAATTCTGCTTTCAGGTTCTGCTTGACCTGTTCCGGCAGAACTACACCTGGTCGGCCTGTTAGTTGTTCCTGCATCTGTAAGGATGTTTCCACGGTCAAGCGCAGCCGTTCTTCCTCAGTAATATCCAAGCCGTTTGCCGCAGCTTCAACGTTCCGTCCGGCGCGATCCCATACGGAACCAGCCGGGTCTTTCTCAAAAGCCTTCAGCCTCTTGCTCAGGGCATCACGGGCGATCTCATATTTCTGAAGCTGCTCGGACGCGCCTTCAACCTGTTCGGGACGCAGGCTTTCAACCCGCGCCCATTGTTCACTGATGGGAGTCAGGTTGCCGGACTCGTCCACGCTGCCTTCCTGAAGGAAGAAGGCCATCTCCCGGCGGCTTTCCATCTCTTTGACCAGCTTTTCCCCCTGCCGGGCATAGCTGCCGCCGAGTTTCATGTACTGCGCCAACAAGTCGGAGTATCCTTCAGGCTCCGAACCGGTGGCCACTGCGTAGGCATGGGCATCGGCAAGCTTACCCTGAAGCACCAAAGCCCGTTCCTCCTGAGCCTTGGCTGCTTCCCGTTCCCGGACCAACTGTTCGGCCCGTTCCTGCCTTTCAAGCAGCCGGATATCCGTATCAATTTTGTTGGAAATCTTCAGATGTTGATCAGCAGAAAGTAGAGAGCTGCCTTCCCTGTCCAGTAATCCTTCCAGACTCTGCTTAGCCTGACGCGGATCTTTCAGACTCTGGGCCGAAAGCATGGAAACCAGTGTCTGATCCTGAACAGTGCGCATCAGCTTTACGGCCTGTTCCGGTGTGTACGAAGCCTGAATATCCTCATTCAATTCGCCCAGCTTTTCAAAGATGCCCACCGCGTCTTCAGGATTGGAAGCAGCAAAGTTGAGCAGGTTGGCCCCGGCATTCTGGAAAGATAATGCCTTTTGCTCCTGACGTTGCTTGGCCACATAAGTCATGGCCATGCTGTTGCCGCGCGCTTCCATGCCGGCCAGTTTATCCAGGGCCGCGTTTTTGGCCTCGGTATGCCAGCCGAAAGTTTTTTCAATATCCTTGCGTTTCTTCTGATAATATTTCTGCGACTCATCGCCAACGCTGAAACGGTCCTCGCCGGTACGTTCCTGCCAGCCGTTCTGAAGCTCCAGTTCCTCGGATTCCATGGAAGTGAAATAATCGCGCAGCTGGGTACGGGCCTGATCTTCCATCTGCCCCTGACCATCCGCAAACATCTGGTTGCCGATCCGGGCCATTGTTTCGGCTCCCCTGGACGTAGCCCAGGGATTAACTCCATTCCCGGCATTTCCGGCCTGAACCCGGCCCAGCTGTAAAGGAATTCCGCTATCAGCCATACGCCTTGCTCCCTTTGGAAAGCAGCGTTCCTGCCGCTCCCCAGTAACCGGCATTACTGGTCTGCATCCTGGAACTGTTGGCGGAATTCAGGCTGGCATTCTGTGCGGTTCTGGATTGATACAGCATATTGCGCTGCCGTTGATTGCTGCTGACAATCAGTGAATTTTGTTCTTCTTTGTCCAGCCAGTCCTGCGAGGTCAGCACGCTAAGCGGAGAACCGGACAGGCTCAGGCCGGATGCGGCAATATCAGCCACCCGTTGCCCGCGCTCCCTTTTCTGCTGTTTGCGCAGTAATTCCAGTTCCCGCTCATTCTCCCTCTTTTCCAGGGCAACGTTGCGTTTAGCCGCATCATCAGCCAACAGTGCGTTCTGCTCCTGAATCTTGGCATTGTACTCCAACCCCTTGTTCTGGGAATTTGTTGAGGCAACGGTTCCCAGAACGGAAGCCCCCAGCCCCAGAGTTGATACAGTCTGACCGATGGCAAAGGCTCCGCCGGAACCGAACAGCCCGGCTGTTGCCGCTTCTGTGGCGGTTGCGGCCGCTCCAAGTAAAATTGATCCCATAGCTACACCACCCAGGCAAAAGTATAACGGTCCAGATGATTGGGACCGCATTTCCGGTGATACCCCTCACAAAGAAACCCCATTGCTTCCAGCATCCTGATGCTGGCGGCATGTTCGGGCAGCACCGTGGTTTCAATGCGCACAAGTTCGAATTCCCTGATCACCCGGCGCATGCCAAGTCGCAGAATATTCAGGAACTGAAGGGCGTATTCCGGCACCAGATCACTGGTCAGCATCCATCCTTGAGCTATTCCGTATCCGGTACATAGAGCACCTCCGCTGGCGATGATAACCCCATCCTCACGAACCAGAGTCACCGAAAACTGGGACTGTTCAAGTCTTATTCCCTGTTCAAACAGATCGACCCCTTGCAGGTCTTTCGCATCCAGATCCCGGAGCTTGATATCAATGGCATCAGTGGCCATGAATCTGCGTTTGCTTGTCTTCATGTTGATTCCTATGTGTTTAAAACCTGCGTCGGGACAATCATGAGCACGGTCATGGGCAGCGGCTGATCCTGACGGATGTGGATGCAACCGTCCTTGTTCCAGCCGGATGGAGACACGATTTCTTTATCTCCTGAAGTAATCGGAACAGCTTTACCCACGGCCATCTGTGAAGTTCTGGAAAATATGGTGTCCAGCTTTTCAGGGGAAAGTCCCACCTTGCCGCCGACAGTGTTGTAAAAGCGTACGGATATTTTATTGATGAACTTGGATTTGGTCTGCGCGGTCCCGCGCTGGCTGCCCACTTCCAGGGGCATGGGTTCAAGCACGGAAGCATAACCGAAACCCACGTGTATTTTCTTTCCACCATTCTTCAGTTCCAGTGTCCCGTCTTCCTTGACCGTCTGGGAGGGAACCACCGCCCCGTCCACCAGAATATCGACCTCGGCACCGGCCAGATGTTCCAGCTCGTCCAGATATGTCGTCTTTTCAGCCAGGTCGAAAGTCACCGCAGCATCTAGGAAAAACGAGTCTTCGACTGTTTCATCTTTCGCGCTGTTGAATTCAGCTTCCAGATATTCGACAAACCGTTTTGTCACTCCGTTTACCTCTCTGGCCACAACCGCCCAGAGTTCATCACGGCCGATACTGTCGTTATGGATTGACGCGATGGATTCAACCTTTCCGTTGGTGATGATCCGGCTCCAGGCCACCACATCCTGCTCACGCATGAAGGTGCAGGCCAGCAAAACTCCGTCATTGCGCAGGGCGTAGACGATGGAATCCGGGGCAGCGCAATAGGCCATCTCCTTCAGCCCGCTGCGGGAGATGTGCTCGGCAAAGATGGTCATGTCACGGGAAGGATAGTTGTCGGTCTGGTAGTAATAGGCCATTTCCATGACCTGCCTGCCGGAACGCTGAACATAGAGGGCCGAGTCCTGCACCAGTAGCGGCGCGGAAGGCCCCGCGCCCACGGTACTGGCCTGCTGCGCCCTGACTCCGTCCGGGGTGATGGTGTCGTCGATTCCGTATATGGTCCAGGTACCGCCCCGTGTGCCCACATAAAGTTTGTCTTTAGGTTGCAGGAATTCAATGCGGTTGCCCTGGCCGGAACGGATGGTCACTTCCCCAGCTTCATCCGCTGCCGGTTCTTCTGTTAAGGCTGGCTGGGTGAAATTCCAGTAATCCCCGATTTTGGAGAAATGAATGGCTCCGTTAGGCAGAGCCAGCCACAGACGATCCTGATAAAAACAGCAGGCAATGGCATTGTTCCCGCCATCGGTAGGTGCGCCGCTGATGGCGGTAAGCGTCCAGTTATCGTGATCCGTCCTGGTCAAACGCTGCGGAGTATGACCGGGGCAGACCAGCACCAGCACATCAAGGGACTGACAGAAGCGCAGCCCCTGAATGTCTTCGGCGGTATAGGGAGTCTCCCGTTCATAGATCGCGCCTTCCTCGTTCAGCACCGCGCCCTGATCATGGAATACCCTCATTTTCAAAGGCGAGAATTCAAGGATGTAGGTCTGGTCAACCGAGAATTCAAAAGAAATCAGCCGGGATTCATCACTCTGACTGGCGGCCTCCATCACAAAACGCATGCCGCTGCGCCGGGTTACGCCGCCATGAGGATGGACATGGAAATTTTCCAGCTTCCTGCACCCGGCAAAGTACTTGGCCACATCCACGCGTCCAGCCAGACGCGGGGAAATTTCACCGCTGGTAAAACTGGTAATTGCCGGTGTCGCTATGCTCATCATCTGCCTCCGTATTTTGCGGCCAGCCAGTTGGATTGCTGGACCACCTTGTGGTTGTTGCCGGTTTCCCTGGCATTCACGCCCCGCGCCTGTTGCAGGGTCCGCTCATATTGACCGCGCATGGCCTCGGCCATGGAAGTGGAGCCGGTCAGCGGATAGGCAATCTTGCTTGCCAGGCATTCAGCCAGTGCGGCTTTCAGCATTGAGTCATACTTTACCGGGCTATCCTCCCGGCGTACGTACAGCAGACACAAGGGGGACGGTTCATTACAAAGTATATCTCCTCCCACTCGCTTCCAGTTATCAACAACAGAACCGGTACTACCGGCCACTTCGGAAATCCTGAGCAAATCAACTGGAACCGGGTAAGCATAATCCCAGCCCCAGGCCGGCTTTTCAGCCTTGGCAGCCAAGGTGCGCAGTTCCTGACAGCATACCCAGTCATGGGAACGCAGAACCTCATCACGCACATTATTCCAGTGCAGTGCGCACAGCCGCGCCCCCTGGATTTCTTCACTTGTGGAAGCGATGGTATCGGCACCCAGCAGGGTCAGAGCGGAATTACAGATCTCAACAACGCTGGCCATAAAAAACTCCTAAATAAAAAAGGGGAAGCCGTGCGGCCTCCCCGTTGGTAAGTAATATTTCGGTCAAGGCCGCCAGTTTACGCGCCGGCCACCACGGTCACGGTTCCGTTTGTGTTTGTGGCCACCAGAGTATCCACTGCGGCCGCACCATTTACTCCTGATGTGGCGATGATGGTATCGCCGGTATCAAGGTTGAATTCCTTGACCGCATCGTTGAAGTAGCCGCTGGCCTTGATGGTCGCCGCCACATCAGTGCTCTTATACAGAAAGAGCTGCTGGCCGGGGATTCCATCCATACGTCTCATCATTTCCCAATTATAAGCCATGTTAAATCCTCCGTTTAAGCGAGAGCTGCATCGTCATCGCATTTGATTTCAACAACGCCTTCGCCATCGATAAGAACAGCACCGGCGGAAATGTAGCTGTTCACCAGATGCGCCGCTTTCATGGGAACCCAGTCGATTTTGCATTTTACGTCACAGGCTTCAGCCAGACCGATGGCGGTTTTGTGATACAAGAAGCAACTGCGCACCCCGTCAACCAACGGCAGATCCGGCAGCATCAGCCAGGTGTAGCCGTTCCAGCTTTTGCCTTCTATGAACTGAAGCCAGGGAAAAAGGTCTTTGGAGTAATCACTGGAAGCGAACTCCTTGATGTTCATCAATTCTTCCCACTGGTTCGGGCCGACAAGGGCAAATCTGTTGCCGTCCTGCGGAACGCTGTTTCCGTTCAGGATTTTGTTTCCCTGCTGGAGTTTGACCTTGCTGAACCCATTGGCTCCGTCACCGACGATGTTGGTTGTCAGGCCCGCCTGACCGATGATCTGTCCATCAATAACGTCACCTATAGCAGAAGCCGCAATAATCTGGGCTGTCTTGCGCTCGTCATGCTGCATTTTGAATTCATCCAGCTCGTCCACCAGTTCAGGAGCGTACCAGTCTTCCAGTACGGCCTTTGCTGTAGAATGATCCGGGTTCATCAGCGGAACATCACCATTACGAGTTTTTTTACCCGCCTTGCCTTTGCCCTTTTTTTGAAAAGTGGTGTCCTTGCCCTTTACGTTGGTCTTAAGGCGCACACTATTACGCAGTTTGGAACCGCCCTGAGCCGAATATGCGATATGCACTCCGTCTTCGAATTCGGAAACAAAACCGGCACTGACATCATTATCAGCCATATCAACCTCTCTGTTCGTTTAGTTTTTCATATCCGGCCCGCACCTTTTTCACGTATGCTTCATCCCTTTTTGCGGGATCGCTGAAGCGCGGGTCCTGTTGCATCTTTCGCAGTTCTTCACGGGTATAAACACCCGATTTACCTTTCTTCGGCCCTTTAAGTTTGCCTTCAGTCACCTGCGGGGCCAGACGGGCAAAGGCATTCAGCACAATGGCGTTATTTCCGGCAGGACCGAGTGCTTCCACAAATTCAGGGCCGCCCATTTCCAGAGCAGCATTCATGGCGTTATTGAGCATTTCTGAGCTTTTCTTGCCGTGTTCCTGCTGAAACAATTTCAACTGTTCCTTCTGGTCAATTTCAGATTCGGTTTCCTGTGCGGCTTCACCAAGCTCGGCTGCCTGTTTTGCCGCCCAGTCGCATACTCCTTCAAACTGTTCGGGAGTCAGTCCCAGCTCACGGGCCTTGCCTTTAAAGCTATCACTGACCGCGTCTTCAAGTTCTGCCATTGCTTCCGGCACCGAGTAGCCGCTGTCTTCTTCCGGCACTCCCATAGCCTTAAAGAATTCTGCCCGTTCTTCCGGGCTGGCATCAGGACCGGGAATGAGAAACTTCGGTCCATCTCCAGGAGCAGCTTCAGCTTCCGCGCTTTCTTCACCGGAATCCTCGCTACCTCCTTCAGCAGAGTTGTCCTGTTCAAGCTCGGCGGAACTGTCCGCACCGGCTTCAGTTTCAGATCCTTCCTTCAGTA
Source organism: Maridesulfovibrio salinus (assembly GCF_055394525.1). Taxonomy (NCBI): domain Bacteria; kingdom Pseudomonadati; phylum Thermodesulfobacteriota; class Desulfovibrionia; order Desulfovibrionales; family Desulfovibrionaceae; genus Maridesulfovibrio; species Maridesulfovibrio salinus. The sequence goes on along the minus strand of NZ_AP042461.1, from coordinate 3,321,312 downwards.
CGGTATCCTCGGAACCGTCCACGCCTCCGGCCCCCTGTTCAAGCAGGGATTTATTCATGGGATTCCTCCTTCTTAGTCGGGGTAAAATTGTTAATGTCAGTCATGTGCATGATATGATTGACCATGGAACGCCTGCCTTCGTTAAAGTCCGTGCGTCCCGGCTCCAGGGAAAAAGAGCTTCTGCTGTAAAAGCCTCTGGCTTTCAAATCTTCCAGCACCTTTTGCCCGTCATCAGTTTCAAACACCCGCAGGTAACGCCGGTGCATTTCCATCAACTCCGGACTTGCATCATTTTCCGCCATTTCCTTCCTCCAGTTGCTGTGCCTGCTGGGCTATATTCATCAGCTGCCCGGCTTCTGCCGTGGCCTGCTGAGCCTGCATGGCCTGTTTTCTTTGCGCCCGCCGTTCTTCCACCTCATCAGGGTCACGCAGGTAAGAGGCGGGAAGCGCGTGAGACTCACTCAGGTGCCGGGTGATCTTGTCGGTATCAAAGTTGTCCATTGCTTCAACATCTCCAGCCTGAATAAACGGAGCCAGCAGCCCTATTACCTGCGGCAGACCTTCGCTTTCCTGAGCCTTGCGCAGCCTGGTGATTGCGGTCTGAACCACCATGACAATCACATCCGCCGCTTTGGCTGACTCAAAGGCCGGCAGCCTCCCGGCGCGGTCCAGAATGCCCAGCACCCTGTTCAGCAGCGGGAAAAGATATTCCGATGTCAGCCGGGAAAGGACCGGGCCGACAATGCGCAGTTTCTCGCTCTGGCGGATCAACCATTCCGTGGCTGTGGCCGAAGCTTCAGGCGGTGACATGATCTCAGCCAGAAAGATACGCAGGATGGACTGCTTGCGCCGTTCCAGCATGGCCTCTGTGGCAGAGAGATCCACCCGCACGGGCAGTTGCTTCACATCATCGCCGGTTCCCGTGCGGTAATAGGAAAGCCCGCCAGGACCGGAACGAATAGGCCCCAGAAAACTGTCATCGGGAACAAGCATGGGCGGGTCAGCCATCTTTTCCGCGCCCATGAGTCCGGTCTTGGACATGGCGTTCAGCACACGTACATCGGAAAGAGCGGTCATACCCGGACCGCGCCCGTAGACTTCCCCGGCAGACTTCCCCCAGCGCGGAACCATGAAAGGAAATTCGTGGTAGCCGGATTCTTCCAATACGGTCTTGGAGTCCTTTTCCATGTACACGGAAGCGAAGGGCATATTCTTCGCGCCCGGATCTGTGCTTTTGTCTTCTCTGGGATAAACAGCGTGCAGAATGGACACCTTGGTTTCCGGCTTCTTTTCCGCCAGTTCCTTCACCTTATCCGATGCGGTTTCCCATTCCTGAAGCACGGCCCGCGCACTCATCTCGTATTCACGGAACAAAGTGTCCACACGGCCTTTGGATGATTCACTGACCACACACTGGGCAAGCGGCAGGGTGGAAAAGCGGACCACGGTTTCAGGGTCGGCTTCCACGTACATGACCCCGGTTCCCAGCAGGGCCACATCCAACAGCAGTTCATGGTCGTACTGGGCAAAGCCGGTGGAAGTGTTGCTGAAGATCAGCTTGAACTCTTCCTCCACTGCGGCCAGTCCTTCCTTGATCCTGCTGTCATCCGCGCGGTTCTGATCCTTGAACCGGGCCGAGTACCAGGAGTCGCTGCCATCAGTCAGCAGACCTCCCAGACCGGAAGCCAGCAGATTCAGCGCGTATTCAGGTGTGCTGTCAAAGACCTTTTCATCACCCACCTGCCCCTTGCTGATGGAGGACTGTTTCATGGGCATGAAATAGCTGAACAGTTCATCCCAAAGTCCGGTCCACTGGTCACGGTCCTTCTTGGCATCCGTGTAGTGGGCAAGGATTTTATCAGCGAGATCCATCTATGCTCCCAGCTTGGTCTTTAGACCTTTGGTGCTTACATCGGCCTGGCTTTCCAGTCCCAAGGCCCCGGTGGCCAGAGTGGAACCACGCCCACGCTTGCGCTCGTTGCGCTCCCGTCTGGCTTTATCCTCAGCTTCCTGAGCCTCTTTGGCTTCCTGGGCCAAACGTTCTTCCTCAAGCCTTGCGGCCTCTTCATCCGCCTTGCGCTGCGCTTCAAGCTCTGCGGCAGATGGTCCGCTGGAAACCTTCGGTCCCCCTCCAAAAATTGCTTCAACTACTCCGCCCATTACATGCTCCATATTGTGTTTTCAGCTCTTGCCTGCTGGTGATTGTTTCCCACTGCAAGGCCTATAGAACTGTAAGTGTTAATCGTGTGGCTCTGACGTGGTCCGCGCCTGCGATCCTCACGAAAACCAACTGCAAAATATCTGAAGGCATCAACCGCATGGGATGACCAGTCATGTAAAGGTTTGCTGGCAAAATCTCCGGCCTTTTCCCTGAACTGACGGCGGTAGTGCAGCAGAGCTTCAATGCCGAGATCACAGCGGCTCTGGTCAAAATAGCAGTTGGGAATCATGGTACGCACGGCATTGATACCGTCCTGCACCGGAATGTTGGGAGCCACGTCAAAACGGATTCCCAGAGAACGGGCCACCTCAAGCCGGCTTTTTCCCGTGCCCAGTTCACGCACCCGGATATCGTGGGGCGCAATGTGCCTTCCGTAGCTGTAAGGTTTCTCACTGAGCACGTTGGCGTAATGGTCCAAACCTTCCCCGCTGGCCTCGTAGTAGTCGATCACAGCGTACTTGCCGCCGGGATACGCCTGCACGAACCAGATGGATGTGGAATCGCTCATGCCAAGGTCCCATGAAGTGTGAACCGGCAAGCTGGAATCGTAAGAAACGTTTGCGATACGTTTGTCCCGCTCGGCATCGGCCATCAATCTGCCGAAGAACGCGCCCTTGATTGCAGCCATGAAACTGCATTCCATCTCCTGTTCGTATTCCTCAGGAGACATATCCGCCTTCATGGCTTCCAGTTCTTCAGGATCAAGAATCCCAGTCTCGGAAGCGCGATAAAGTGCCGCAAACCAGTTCGGGTCATTCTTGGCCCTCTGGTACAGTTTCCAAAGGACGTTCTTGCCCTTGGGTGTGCCGATGAAATCTGCCCAGCCCTTACGGTCTGCTAATGCAGGGCGAACGATTTCAGTCCATGTATTCCATGGCATCTGTTCAATTTCGTCAAAGATCACGCCGTCAAAATACAAGCCGCGCAGGCTGTCGGGATTGTTGGCTCCAAGAAGCTGAATGACCTTTTGCCGTCCCCTGGAATCTCTGGGAAAGCATGCTTTCAACTCTGCTTCATTGAAGCTGATACCCGGATAGTTCCACAGGTAATATTTCAAATACGGCCATGCCACCGCTTTAGCCTGGCGGTAGAGCGGCGCAATGTATGAGCTGAAACAGTCCGGCAGTTCAGATTGAATACTGCGCCGGATCAACTTGTTGACGGACATAACCGTCTTGCCGAAACGCCTATGGCAGATCTCGACAGAAAAGCGATACGGCTTTTGATCCTTGTAAACCTGACGCTGAAGAATGCGCGGGGAATAAGGGATAACGACTTTCTGAGGCATCTTACTCATCGTCTTCATCCTCATCCGCCCAGGTGACAACAATGTCTCTAGGCTCATTGTCCTCGTCTGCCTTCTTGGCATCACGGGCCAGCAGCTCGAACTTGGCGCAGTCCATGGCGGCCTTCTGGACACGCTGGACAGACAGCGACAGATCTTTGAGGGATTCAGCATCCAGCTCTTCACCGGCCAGCATTTTATTAGCGGTCTTGAAAGTCAGGGTGCGGACCATCTCTACAGTTGCTCGGCCCAGATCTGAGTGGCGCACGTCACCGAGATCGCCCACAATCTGCTCCGCAACTTCACGGGCAACGCGCACTTCACGCGCAGCTCGTTCCGTGGCCATGGCAAAACGGTTAAGAGCTGACCGGCTGATCCTCTCTTCCATTTCCAGCTCTTCAAGCAACTCATTGGCTTGTTCCATAATCTGCTTCTGGGACAAACGATTGTCCCGCAGCGCGTCCACAACAAAGACCCGAACCTCTTCAGGCAGAGTGTGGATGGATGAGAGCCGACCACGGCCAACTTTATTGTCAGCCACTACAGCCTCGGCTCCGGCTTCTTAACGCCGTCATGCTTCTTGCCGCCCGCCACGTCCGAACCACGCTTGGTCAGGGTGGCAATGTAGATACCGTTCATGTCCTTGAGTTCCACCAGGCCCTGATCTTCCAGCCAGCGCAGTTCCTTGCGCAGCCTTGCGCTGTCACGGTCAAAGGCATATTCAACGGTCAAATCCAACAGGATGTCTTCATTGAGCGCGTAGTTTGCTTCCTCCTGCAGGAAGCGCAGAATGGTAATGCGCAGGTGTTCCAGTAGGGTTTCCGAGTAAGCCACTATTTTCCTCCATTCAGCAGGTGATCTTCCTGCCGTTCAACAATGCGATCCACCTTTTCCACCAGATTCTTCAGCCCGCCCAGTTCCGCCCCCATGCCCACCACATCACTGCGCAGCCTTTCCACGGCCAGGGCCAGATCATGCATGGCCTTGTTGTCCGGGAGGTTGCACAGGGCGGCTTCGTTTCTGGTGATCCTCTCGTTAAGCTCCTTCAGCTCCTTGTCCTTCTTGGCCTTGAACTCGGCCATATCAGACCGCAGACTGCTGAATTGGCTGCGGATGTAAAGGAACAAGGGGACCACCACGACCTGAAGCCAGCGTAGGGCATGATCTACGGTGTCCATGTCAAGATTCACTTTTCTGCCTCCAGGTCTTGACCACTTTCTCCGCGCTGCGCCCGACCACGTAACCACCCAGCCCCAGCTCCATCAGTGACCAGAGCTGTGCGGGCAGCTCAAGGTGCGGGGCCTTGGTCCAGAACAAAGCAAGATACGGGTACAGCAGGTAGTTGTTGGCCACGATGGCGATGATGGTCAGCATGAGAATGGGCCGCCATGAACGCTGCAACCAGTTGCCGTTCATCTCAGCCAGCATGATTTTTAAGCGGCCTTCCAGCTCGGCAAGCTGCCCGGACTGCTGTAATTCCATCAGCTTGAGTTTGGCCTTTTCGCGTTCACCGGCATCGGGCCAGATCTTGTCGATGATGGTGCTGCCGAGATCAAGAATTGAATCGATCACGACACGCCCCAAATTCCGTAGGCAATCCAGGAACCGGCATCCAACACGATGACAAGAATTGCGATGATCAGCGGTACAATTCCGCCATATTTGTGAGTCCCTTTGAATCGGGGAGAGAAACGAGCCCAAGCGGCAAGCCCCAGTGCTACGCCCAGAAGTACCCAGTTGATCCACAGCCACATATCGCTGGCAATCCAGAGATAGAGGGCCAAAATGTAAAAAGCACAGCCCAACCCCAGAGGGATGAGGGATCTATCTTTTCCTTCAAATCTGGGGTCAACACAGGGCCATACAACCAGAAACGTTGCCAGAATTATGATTATCCAGTTGAGCCAGAAAGACATTCTATTCGCCTCCTTCCTGTTTCTGAGCTTCTTCTTTTGCTTTCTTGGGCTTGGCCTTCTCGCCCTTGCTGCCGTCAACGTTGATAACTGTGATCTGCGCGGTGGCCTCGCTATCGCCCATGGCTTTTGTGAACTTGCCGAAAGCCCGCGCGCTGAATTCGACTTCACGCCTGTTATTTTTGGTTGTTGGTAGTTCGCCGGGAAGTACACAGCCTGCGGTGTCATCAACCGAGTTGCCGATGTGGATACGCACGTAGGACCTGCCCGGCACATCCTTGATGGTCCACAGTTCACGCCCTTTGCTGGGGGAATGTTCCAATGCCAGCGGATAAGTCCCCGCAGGAATGCAGGACACATTGGGTTCATTCTCGCGCCACGGCTCTTCAAGGCACCAGCAGACGCCTTCTCCGTCCACGACAAGAACACCGATGGTCACCTCTTCGGACTGTTCGACACGCTTCAATTCTACCTTCTTCATTCTTTCAGCCTCCGTAATGTTGTTCGTGTGGCTCTCTCGATTTTTGCAAAAGGGTGCTGCCGGGTTTAAATCGTAAAAACGAACAACGGTCCCATATGGGAAACAAAAACCGGGAGAGCGCATTTTCAGACTGAAGAATAGCAGGGGAAGTTTTGTTCTGCTGAACAGTAGAAACGTTATGGTACAGAATAAAAAACCTCCCCCGGCATGAATCCGGGGGAGGTTGAGAGGGGAGTTATAGTTTGTGATTTATTCGTCTACGTTCATCATTTCAGCTTTCACGCTGGCGGCGGTCACCCGCCATGGAGAACGATGATGGCGAACCAGCACACCTTCTTGAGCCAGGCGGTACGCATAGTTCTTGCCGATGCGCAGGCAGTACATAACTTCGTCAATGCGAAGCAGTGTCTTTTTCTCAACCATTTCTTCAGGGCTGATTGAGAACTGTGGAACAGCCTTGTCGTCCTTCTCTTCGGGAACAATAAGAACTTCCTGAAAGCCTTCTGTTTTTTGAGGTACACAACGCTTGCTGCAACCGAAGCAGTGCAGGATCGGCCAGCGACAAATCCAGAAAGCCTTTTCCGGGTGCCTGCACTCAAGGCGCACGTAAACAGCGGGATCAATGATCCCATAGTACACACGGAAACCCTTGCCGTATAAATCTGCAAAGTCCTTCAGGTTGCGCGTTGTCATTTTATCTTCCTGTTTTCAATCTTCTTTCAACTCGTTCCTGCCACTTCTTCAGCCTCTCAACCAGAATTGATGCCTGTTTGGGAGTAAGCCAGTTGGGATCGGCACAGCCTTCAGGCTGCTCGTCACTCACTGTCTGTTTCTGCACCCAGCTCACCGTGGCCTCGCGCGATCCGTCTCTGATCTCGCCCAGCTCTGCAAGCTGTCTCCAGAGAACGAAGATAAGCCGGACCTGCGCTTGCGAGGCTTTGGGCTTGGGAGTCCTGCCTTTCTTCGTCTTCGGCTTGGGTGTCCAGCCGAATTGCCTCGCGTAGAGGCCGAGAAGATCACCAAGCTGCTTGACGCTGAGGGCTTTGGAGCTTTCCACTCCGTAGCGGGTTCTGAGCAGCGTGTAATAAGCTTCATCAGCAATGGGGATCTGGCGGCGGCCTATGGCTGCTTTTTGGATTAATGCTTTTTTATGGTTGGTCATGCTGCACCTACTTCCGTGGTTCAATGACGACATTTACCCAAGGGGTAATGATTCCATCCTGCTCGTCATCTTCCACCCACAGCACAGCTATTACGCTGAAGTATGCCCCATTGAATCTGACATCATCACCAATTCGTGGGACATGTGCTCTTGTTCTGGATGCATATTTGGATGCCGTTGTTTCATCATCTTCAAGAATGGAATAATCTATACGAATTTCGTTCATGGTAATTCCTTATGGTTAAGCCGCCCATCATCTGACAGGCGGCCTTGCTGTTAATCGACAATTGCTTTCACCACACCGCTGGTCATGATGGATTCCAGGACATGGCGGTAATCTTCCGGGCTGGCACCGCCTTCAACGCAGACTTTCTTCCAGGCATCTTTAGTGCGCGGACTCATCTGGCTGATGTCAAACTCCTCGGCCTCCCGGGCTGCCGGAACATCCCGATGAATGGTGACGCCGGGCTGTTCAACTACAATGCGTCTTGTTTTACCCATGACTCTTGACTCCTTCAGCCTGTTCGAGCAATTTGGTTGTCTTCCGGGTCCAGTCTTTCGGCATTGCTTCGCTATGGACGGCAATCTTAAGCTGCTTTGCCATTGACTGGGCCACCTTCGCATTCTTCATGGCCTGAGTTTCACAAGCCACCAGTCTTGAAAGCGGGACCATCTTTTCACTGTCTTTGGTGTAGATCCCTTCGGCTTTAAGATGGGACACGACAAACTCCTTCCAATTCAATGAGCCCATATTCTTCTGTCTCTCTAGCGGTCATGGCAACAGTACCACCTTCAATAAGATCATCGGGATCGAGCTTTACATCACCCTGATAGCTTTCAATATCGTAAAGTTCGTCGCAGTAATCATCAGCCCAATCTCGGAGTTCATCTTCATCAATAGGCTTGTCTGTGGTTACCTTGATTGTTTTGGTAGTAGATTTGGTAATTTCAATTTCATAAACATGTTCAGCCATGACCTAATCCTCCAGAGTCTCACGCTTGATTTCATAGTAGAAAACGTCTTCTTCCTTGCGACGCATGCCAACAGCTTCCAGACGTTCGTCAGGCCATTCACGCATGGCTTCCTTGTTCACGCTTTCCTTGACCTTGATGCCATCGGTCAGGCCGAGGTTGCGCAGGGTTTCAATGACTTCAATCATCTTGGTCTTACCCTTGGCCAGCAGCTTGGTGGACTTGCGAAAACCGATGATGCCGAAGGTGGTATCCATGCTCTTGCGGTCCTTGAAAAGCTCCTGTTTATTCAGGTTGGCGTACGCGCCCAGAGCGGCTTCAATGACTTTGATTCGGGCCAGCTTCGGCTCAACCTTGAGCTTGTACAGAGTCTTGGCCTCATCTATCACGGTGTTCATTTCAGCTTCACGGTTTTCAATTTCGCGGTTCAACTCGGCCAGCTCCGCCATGCAGGCATCGACGCCTTTCATGTCCTTCACCACAACCACTTCAGGTTTCTTTCTGTTCTTGGTCATTTTAATTTTCCATCCTTCTGCCATGAGCAAGCTCATCGGCGATCTGTTTTGAGTTCATGGGCAGCCTGTATTCCCGAACAGGAACGTGCTGCTCAATCTCTTCCATGTGCAAAGCGCAGCCCTCAAGCTGGTTGATTACGGCCTTCATGGTCAGGAAGTCTTCTTCATTGGAAAACTTCTGCGACAGGCAGCGCAATTCAAGAATTGCGGATCTCATCTTTCCACCAACAGGACTGGGGACCGGGGTAGCTTTCTTACAACTGGACATAGTTTTCTCCTTAAACCTGTTTAATGATTTCAGGGGTGATGCTGGGTGCGCCGATGTTTGCGGCCAGGTTCATGGCGGCGGTAAGCAGGTTGCCCACTGCCAGCGGGTAGACCAGTGAGACGGATTCACGTGATCCTGAGCGGGGAGCCGGGCCGGTGAGCCTATCCCGCAGGGCTTCCATGCCCTCGGCGGAGATGACCTTTGTGGCATCCATGTCCAAACGGTTGAAGCGGAACTTCACGTAATCGGACAGGCTGGCACCATCCATTGGCGGCAATTCGATTACCTCGCACCTCTGTACAACCTCGCGCACCTGCGGGTTGGTTTCCGAGAGCTTGCGGGCCAGCTCTGTCTGCCCCAGCAGGATGATGGACATCAGCTTGCGGAAGCCGGATTCCAGCTCCAGAAAACGCTTCAGGTGCTTGAGAGTGGGAATGGACAAGCCATGAGCCTCCTCAATGATCAGGCAATGCATGTTGCCTGCCTGAGAACTCGCCTTGAGAACTCCATGCAACTGGCGGAACCGGGCTTCCGGGCTGGACTTGAGTCCGGCTGTGGGGTCAACAACTTCCATGATGGCTTCGGCAATGTGCAGGGACTTAAGGGTCTTGCCCTTTTTGTCGTCATCTTCCATGCCCAGCACGTAAGGCTCGATAATGAGAATGTTTTTGTTTTCTCTCTGAACCCGGTCAATCAGATCACGGCGCAGCGTACTTTTGCCGGAACCGCTCTCACCGACCACAGCCATGAATCCGCCCTGCCGGGCTGTGTGGTAGATGGCCTCACGCACATAGCGGATGTCGCTGGACAGGAACACATCATCCGGGCTGTTGACTTCATCAAAAGGGTTGCGCACAAGTCCAAAATGCCGTTTTGCTTCCGGGAACAGTCCCTGTTTTCTCAGCAGCATGATTTCCTTCTCCTTCTTTTCTTCCGGTTTTTCTTCGGTCTTTTCTTCAGGTCCGAAAATGTTTTCAAAATCTGACTCTTCCGCGCCGTTCTCACGCAGCTTTTCCTTAATTTTTTCCTGAATCTGCTGGGCAGTTATGCCGAGCCGGGGCCATTTACCCTTATTGATCATGTGGCTGATGGTGGTGGGCGAATAACCGAGATGGCGACCGAGTTCAGACTGTGAAACGCCATGCGCATCCATCAACTCCTTCAGTTTCTTTAAACTTGTCATTTTGTTACTCCTGTCCGCCGACTACGCGCAGCGGGGTAATCTCTGTTTCGGGCTTTGAAAAACGTTCAACAATGGAATCCATCTCACCGTGGGGTACGGACTTTCCGTATCGTTGTTCAAGCCAGGTGTATCCGTTTCTGGGCCACTGATCCCCCAGCCTCTGCTTAAGGATCATGGCCGCTTCCACCAGCTCGTAAGGGGCGATTTCGCGCTTGCTGGCATCAAGACCCAGCTCACGGCCCCGGCGCGGCAAGTATTCCGGCGCGGGTTTGATGTCGGCCATGGGATCGACGTTTTCAGGCGGTGCGCAGTGAGTGGCTCCCGGCTTGATGCTGGCGGTTGCCATTTCCTCAAACTTGTCGAAAATCTTTTCGGCCTTGGTTTCAACGTGAGACTTGTATTCCTCACCGATAATGGCAGCGTTTTCCCAGAATCCGGCCTCGTCCTTCTTCACCGGCTCAACGGTCCAGACAGATTCGTCACCAGTAAGGGGATCGGTAACAGTTACATCCACTGCTGGAGCGCGGTAGGGGTTAACCACCACCATGACCTGCATCTGCGGCATGATTCCATTGACCATGCGCAGGTCGTAATCATTGCGGCCATAGCCCTTGATGGTGTGGGAAATAGACAGATCAGCCCCGACCTTGGCTTTTTTGGGCTTGGTGGTGACCAGCTCCCGGCACAGTTCCAGTGAAGGGGCAAGACGCAGCTGCTCTTCGGTTATGGTCAGCCACATGGCATTCCGGCTTTTCCCGGTGCGGCTGTGGATGGCGTTGGCGTTGTAGTGCTGCCTCCATTTGTCCGCCTCGGACTGAAGCTGCTCAATGGAATTGATTTCCATGAACCGCAGGCGTGATTCAAACTGTGTTTCCACTATATTGTTGGCACACTCAACCTGCCCCTTGGAACGGGGGCTACCGGCCTGATGCGTGTCCCACCTGATGTAGAGGCGGTCCAGCAGGTTGGTGAACAGATGGGCCATGTTCGCGCTGCCTTTATCCATATAAAGAAAGTCCGGCAGCCCATGCATGGGATCATGCGGTCCACGCTTGATAATCGCGTCCAGAAACACATCAACCAGACCCTGTGCGGATTCACCTGCGGCCTGCACATAGCGCACATAGATAGTTCCTGAATAGTGATCAGTGATGACGTACCGCCACACCCGTTCCCGCTCCGCTTTCTTGAGGTTGTCAGGCTTGTTTTTATAGAAAGCTTTCTCGTCCACAATCTTGACCTTGCCTTTGGGCAGATAGAAGAGGACGCACAGGGACGGGTCAACCTGCCAGCAATGATTCGGACGTAAGCTTTTCATATGAATATGCGGGTTGCCGTTTTTGAGCTGGTCAGGGTGACAGCCGAGATCTTTCATGGTGCGGATAACTGCTGAAACTGAAGGCATGGTCACTTCACCGGTTTCAGGATTCACGACCCCTTGCCCGGATTCTTTCAGTATGTCACACGCAGTGCTGATGCTCATGCGCTTCTTGCCTGCCGCGCTGGCTCCCTTGGTCACCAGATATGAAACTTTCATAGCCAGCTCTTCATTGGTTAAACGTTTTCCGTAGTCACTGCGCTGCTTGCGCTTTGAATCCCTGCCGACCTGTTTGAGCCTGCGGTAGACCGTCTGTTCCGAACAGTTCAGCAGCCTGGCCACTTCCTGCACCAACGGCTTGCGCTTGCCATGCCCGGCACCATCCAGCCTTACTGCAAGGTTTCGCAGCACATCTATTTCTCCCAGACTCAAAGTCATGGCCTACCAGCTCCCGTGTGCGTCGTTGGGTTCTTCGGTGTTTCCGGCTTCCAGATCGGCCTTTGCAGCCCCGCGCATCCATTCCGGGTAGACCATTTCTTGAAAATCAACCGGGATGGAGCAGTCCAGCAGGAACTGGTTGATGGCTCCGCAGACCTGACGGGTCTCAAATACGGCATGTTCCTTGGTATGGGCGGAGACATCACCGTCACCCAGCACTTCGGAAACCACCTGCATAAACGGCTTGATTGCAGCCAGAATGGCAACGTGCTCCTTGTGCAGCCGTTCCACGGCCTGTTCTTCACGTTTCAGCTTGAGCTCCAGATCAGCATCCGGGGGCAGGCTTTTGAGCTTGAAGAGTTCTGTTTCAGTCTTTTCCAGACGGGCTGATTTGTCCTTGAGCAGCTTGTCACGGGCTTCAAGGTTGGCCTTGAGTTCGTCTGATTCCTTCCTGGCTTCTTCGCGCTCCTGCACATGTCGCTCAGTCATGTCCTGAAGGATGTCCAAGACTTCTTCTTTGTTCTCAGCGGCAATGGCTTCCTTGACCACGGCCTGTTCGTCTTCGGGGAGAGCCTTCAAAGCGCGGTAATCTTTGTTTCGGAGGCCCATCTTTTCGGCAGATTCGTATAGTTCAGGGCCGAGGGTGCGGAGGTTCTGGGCAAGCTCATGCACACGGCGATAAGATTTGCCCAGTTTAATTCTGCAAAACTCCTCTAAATCTGAAAACTGTCGCAGATTTCCATTTTCGTCCCGATAAGTCAGTTTCTTATAAGACTTCGATTTCTTTATTCTTTCGAAAGCTTGCGCGATTATGGAATCTGAAACGGTCGCAAAAAATGTTGCGGTTTCAATTCTTCCAAGATCTCTGAAAGCCTCTTCAGCTTCTTCAACAGCCTGAGCAACCAGAGCTTCTGTATTACTGATAACAGTCAACTCCGCTGCGCGTTCTTCGCTGATCTCAGCAGGGACGTTAGCTTCCATGGTTTCGATTTCTTCTGCCATATCAAGGATGTCAGGATCAGCGGCAGAGCTGGCAAGGTCGTTAAATCTGAAAAGGTCGTCACACAGACCTTCCGGGTGGATGCATTTGCCGTGGTAGCTTTGAACCAATTTACCCTTTGCGGGGTTGGACTTTGACTTGTGGTATTCACAATCTGCGCATGGATGGGACATGGGTTACTCCTCGATGTTTACGCTGGTAATGGCGATGCCGTTCAGGTTGCCGTTGCACTGGATAATGCTGCCGCCATTCACATGACCTATGGCCTGCTGACACCCGGATATAGAGACAGTCGAAGATGTAGGCATCCCGGCTTCAAGCCATTCAATAAAGCATTCAACGACTTCGTCATTTTCCAGAGCAGCATCAACAACATCCTGCATGACCTGGGTTACTTCGCACGAGGCTTCATGCAGAAGGAGCTGCACCGAAGACAGGTAAGCCAGTTCCTTGGCTGCGCTATTGTCCTTATTGCGTTCCATGACGAACTCAGAACTATAGACCTCGGCCCCATCCTTGTCGGTAATTACCAGTTTGAAATCACTCATGATTCACCTCGTTAATTGTATGCGGCTGCCCCGGCGGCAACTCTCTGGTTAAGTTCCATGATCCTATTCTGCGCCCGGTCCACTTCGTTGGCGTGGGCCTGTGCGATCTGGAGCATGGTGATGGAAAGAACAAAGCGTCCGGTTTCAAGCTTGGTGACCAGCCCCACATCCTGCAAAACTGCCAGAGCGCGGGTGATATTCACCGGTGTTTCGTTCAACCCCTGGGCCAGTTCTGAATTAGACAACCCGTTCAAACTATGACCTTTGAGGGCCACAAGGACGTTCAGTGTGCGGTGGGCGGCGGTTATTTTTTGCATATTGATTTCCTTTGTTTGATCCTGTTATGAGTTTCGAAACAGGAGAATTCGAAAATGGATTATTCAAAAAAAATACAAGAATTAAATCGTGATATGGATGCAGTGTATGATTCGCTGCTCGTATTAAATGACGCTGTAACAGCTATTATGAAACACCTTCCTGCTGAGTCTGCTGGGCCTGTGACCAAGTGTCTCGACGAATGTCTTGCAGAGCCAAAGGGTGAAAATCCTCCTGGCGAGCTGGCAGAAACGACTCTTCGTGCATGGCGGAACATGGCTGCGAAAAAAGCAGGATTGCCTCGAAAGTTGAAGAAAACATGAGCCGCTTGCCGCTTTGGCGGCTAGCCTGCTCAAACAGCATTTTTTTCATTTCCCGATCTTGTCCCATAATTCCTTCTTCCTCTTAGTTCTTCGTTTATCCTCAGCCGCCATGATCCCCAGTTCGAAGTATGCAACTTCATCCGGGCCAAGCAGCTTGCAACCTGTGCCTTCCAGAGCGGCCTTGATCAGACCATAGTTTTCCGTTATCTCCGTGAGCGCAGCCACGAAGTGCAGCGGGATCGGGCGGTCTTCTTTCCCAAGCGCAGCCCAGTTGTTGAGCTGGTGGATGGAAACCTGATGCCCGGTCAGGCGCGTCAGCTCCTCCGCAACCACGTCACGCGAAAGCCCACACTCTTTCAGTGCGTTGCCCAAAGCCTCTTTGACAGCCTCCATCCTGCGCAGTGAGCCACTTTCAAGGCTTTGCGATGGGAGGCTGGACAAAGGCAGGGTTAATTGCACCATGCGGTTGTCTGATTTGCGGTTTCTATTAGACATTGCGGTGGTTGCTGCTGGCTGCTATAGATTAGGCGTTGATGGCGGTGGCGAGATCCTGCACGATCTCACCATCTTTAAGACCAAGCCTGACTGCGATCTGGTGGGTCTTACCCCGTGTGGGGTTCCTTTTATTATTGATAACCTCGTAAACGAGATTGGGAGAAAACCCATTGGCAACAGCCCATGCAGAAATGGAGATGCCCTTTTTACGGAATTCTTCTTTTACTTCCTTGGAGGTTCTAACCATAAGTTAAGCTCCTTTTTTTAGCCGTGTTTGTGTGTACTGATTTGAACGTGTTGTGTGTTTGTGTGAACTAGTTATGCACCATATTTGAAACATCGTCAATCTCAAATTTGGTGCAAAGGGATATTTATGCGGTTTGAACGTTTAGGGGAAAGAATTTCATCTGTTCGTGGCAATATAAGCCAAGCTGAGTTCGCTAAGACCTTAGGGGTTAGTAGGAACACCTTAATTCGTTACGAAAAAAATGAAACAGAACCCACTGCGGGGTTCCTTGTCGGCTTGTCTGTAAACTATGGCACAGACGTCAACTGGTTATTGTTTGGCGAGGGTGCACCAGATTTGGTTAATTCTGAATCAAGTTTGAGCAATTGTGCGCATTATGATGATCTTGAAAAAGAGCTTTCCGATAAGAAATCCGAAATCCGAGAACTGACTGAAGAAAATCGACAATTGGTAAAAGAATTTAGGGAACAGGCCAAAGAAATCAGAGAAATAGGCAAGGAGAATCGGGAGTTGGTGAAAGAAAACCGGGAGCTAATGAAGGAAAACCGGAACCTTGGTAAGGAAAACGCCAAGCTCGTGCGCCAACTGGCACGCCATGACGCTGAAGACCTTTCTTCCATGCCCCGTTCCAGAAACACAAGACTGCACTTTGCCATGCCCGGAGCCGCAGGCGAGCACTGCCTCTTACCCGAAGATGAGCGGAACCAAGATAAGTATGAGGAGCGCCAAGAGTGACTTCTAGAGAATGGCCCTACCCCTGAAACAGACTATGTGCAGGACCAGGGTGCCATGTATACCGATGTGTACAGGGATAAATATGCTGAACCCAGAGACTGGTGGGAAGACATGGCTGAAGAGTATAGCAGGGGTCAGGCATAGAGCGGTG
This sequence comes from Maridesulfovibrio salinus, assembly GCF_055394525.1. NCBI lineage: Bacteria > Pseudomonadati > Thermodesulfobacteriota > Desulfovibrionia > Desulfovibrionales > Desulfovibrionaceae > Maridesulfovibrio > Maridesulfovibrio salinus. Next base: position 3,305,742 of record NZ_AP042461.1, on the reverse strand, counting down.
AACTGGAGCCGGGTAGCTGCGGTTGGGAATATAGATTGGGGAATTTTTAGGTAAGAGAATTGGGTTAGAGTTGTACAAAGCTGTATCTGTGATTATTAAAAGGAGGTTAAATGCAAAAGGTAAGAAGCGTTGAGGAACTTTTGGAATATGCTTCTCAAGTCGCCAAAGGTGAAGTTGAATATCAGCCCGTAGAAATCACAGCCGATAAACTGCTGGTTGAATTGAAGATTGACGGGGACAACTGGGACAAAAGAATCAATGTTACTCATGCAAAATATCTGATAGCATTACAAAAAGAATTTGATTATCTCCTTGATGAGTTTGCTCCAGAAGTGAGGATCAGTGGTGAAGAACCTCTGGTCCAGACCGAGGTGAAGGAAGGCAGCACAGATCTCTGGCAAGATGTCAAAGAAATTTTAGTCCCATTGCTTAGTAACATGACTAATACCCAAATATTCATATTAGCTATGACTGGAGTAGCTGCTACAACCGGGTTCCTAGCTTGGGGGCGTTGGTTAAACTATAAGGTCCAGCTCAAAGAAAAAAACATTGAGCAAGAATCTTTAACTGAGCACGAAGAAACTAAACGCCAGATACTTCAGCCCCTTATCGATATGGCCAACGCAGCTCCACAAGAATTTTCTCGTTACGAAAGACCTGTTGGCGGTTTGTTTCGTGCCTTAGAAGACGAGGATTCTGTTGCCTTAGTTGGAGAAGGCTACATCCCCGCAGAATCTACCAAAAAACTTAAGCCGCCGAGGGTCCGGTCTGAAAAGATGGCTACAAGTTGTGATGGTGATTTCCAGCTTATGGATGCGGACTATTCCTCCGGTGAGTATATCTTACACGTCAAACAAAATGGCATCCCATTAAAGGCATACACGACTGCGTTGGACGATGAAGCAAAAGATCATCTCATTAAATTCATTGCAGACAAAACCAATGAAGGTGATTTACCTTTTGACGTCCCACTCCAGATTACCGTTGAGCATACAAGCAAGAAAATTTTGAGTGGTAACATTATTGGACTCGGAGCACCTCGCCCAGGCAGGGCAATAAAAACGCTCTCCCAGTTACTACCAGAGGACTAATTCAGGTCGGGGTGGTGGAAGCGTAGACATGTGAACTATGTAGGATCCCATATGATGATATAGACACGTCTGATTCAGCATAAAAAAGACCTGGAAAGAGTCTTTGAACTGTTTCATATAGTGAAACACTATTTCAAAAACCTTTCCCAGATCATTCCGTGTCTTCCCGGTTAATCCCGAATTATCTCATCATTCCCCTTAATTTATATCACCAGTCTTCATTCATCTGCCATCCCCCAAGTTGGCCCCCAAGTCACCCCCCCAAGTTAAAGCATTGATTAAAGCCATGTCTGGTGAAATGAACCGTGATGAGCTGCAAACTGCTTTGGCCCTTAAAGACAGTAAATCATTCAGGGAGCTTTATCTCAAGCCAGCACTGGAAGAAGGGCTTGTGGAAATGACTATTCCCGACAAGCCCAATAGTAGGAATCAGAAGTATCGGTTGACTGAGATGGGGCAACTGGCTTTATATTGCTAACTGGTCCTTTGCTGAGTATTTTGAAACAGGTCTGGAATGGTGTTCCAATTGCCGGGCTTTGTTGAGGGCCGGGATACAGTATGTCTGGTTTTTGTAGAAAATTTGCTGTTGAAGCTGCTGAAATGAATAGTTATCAATCGCCGGTACGGAGACGTTGAGATGAAATCGCATTTTAATTTTGAAGATCTGAGCCAGATTTTTGTAGGGGCGTTTGCATTGGCGGTACCGATTTCCTTTTCCGAGGAAGCCTGGAGTATAGGCCCCTCTCTACCGTTGTTGAATTTGCTTTTGATTTTTACCCTGTCGGTTTTATTTTTAGCTTTTTTCACCTATGAAAGCGTCTTTCGAGGGAACGTGAAGTATAGGGTCGGAGCTTTCTTTTTTCGTCTTCTTGTTGCCTATACTATTGCAAGCCTAGTGGTTGCGCTCCTTCTTTTTGCCTTGGATAAGTTTCCGTTATTTTCAGCTCCTGAAGTCGCACTCAAACGTCTGATCGTTATCACTATGCCTGCTTCTATGGGCGCTATTGTCGTAGACAGTTTTGATAAGGAATAAATTAGCCCAGCCTGATAGTGTGTGCTCCTCTTTACTTAGGCCTTTGGTAGATGGATATATATAGTTGTTATTTTGGGGTTGGACCATCATCATGGCTAAGTATGTTCCCAGTCCAGTTCCGATTTTTTTGCTAGATGTGACCTGTTTGTTGAAAAAAGTGTCTCTTATGCTTTATGGCACTGAACCGTAATTGCTAATAGAGATGGAGCAATACTTGTTTTTACTAAGAATTACTGAAATAGGCCTTCCTTGTGGGGAATCCCATATGTCTGTTACAATAGTTGCAAATGTTCCAATAAGAATACCAATGAGTAAAGTTCCCAAAAGTACTAATGCACGTGATATTTTAATAGTCCAAAATAAGAATGCGATCTGAATCTTTTCAGTATGTTGGATAATGAACAATACGAAAATAGATCAATATGACGATAGCCAGGTATGTTTTCTGTATTATTTTGCCTGGAGTCTCCAGCATGACAGTCTCAGGAAATGTCCATCTTTTTTAGATTAGGAGGTTGGTCCTTTTTGGGAGAGTATTTGCCGCACCAGTCGTTCTTTTGTACTCTTGGCCAAACTCCCATGGCGTTTTCTGATGTTGTTGAAACTGTTGGAGGTGAGAACCTGCAAATTCCGTCTTCTTTGTAGTCCATTTGGCTTGGAAGGTAGTAACTACAGTTTTCGCATGCTTTATCCATTGAATTATCTCCTTAAAAAAGTATCATTATGGGTAAAGTTGTCTTCTTTTTATGATTATATATTTAACTTTATGACTTATGTAGTCTTAGGTCAATCGACATGCGAAAAAATTAAGGCTCAGTCCTGAACCCGTTCCTTGTTTTTGAAAATGATGTTTGAGCCCGTCTTAGTCCCTATGCCCGGCAACCTCACTGGTCGGTTGCACAGCGTTATCACGCAGGTGGGCATATCTTTGAACCATGGCGGGTGTTTTGTGGGTGGGAATCTTCTGCAGGGTGTACATATCTACCTTCCCGGAGCTGGCAAGGGTAGAGGCGAATACATGCCGGAGTCTACGCATGGGGCGGAAGTCGTTGGGCAGCCCCGCATTGGTGCGGATACGTTCAAAAGGTTCGCGCATATCCTTGACGTGTCCTTCACTCCTGCCGGGGGCCATATTAGAAAGCTTGTAGCAGCCATACACGGAACACAGGGTCTACTATTCGCCACTGGCCATCTTTTGTCTTTTCAATGATGTCCTGCTCACTGAGATGTTTCCGGGCCGACTGAACTCCACCAAGTGTAAGTTTGTGTGCTTGGAGAAAACTATTTGCAGTGAGGGACGCCTGTCCTTCCTCTGCGATTCCACGGAGCAATTTCAATTGCCCGGCACTGACTCCCTGGATAATGGCCTGATATCCGTACCGTTCGTTGCTGATAAGAGATTCGTATGCTTTCTGCACATTCCCGGATGAGCATTCTTTTTCACACAGTTCAAATGCTCTGTATGCTAAAGCCTGAAGATAATATGGATATTGTTCAATCTTTTGAACGATTTCCACGGCAACACTTCGCGGACACTGCTTACCTGCCTGCGCAAATTGGTTCACAATAAAATCCACACCCTCATTTTCCGGAAGTGCCTCCAGCTCCATCATTGTTGCGCTTTGATAAAAAGGCCTGCCCTTGTTGTTAAATATGTCCAGGAGAACACGGCGGCGACTTCCCAGAAAAAAATATGAGGCTTTATGTCTTTGAATGTGTTCACGAAGGAGAGCTTCAACTCGTGGTTCTTTTATGTCGACGATATCCTGAAATTCATCCAGAGCTATGCAAACCTGAAAATTCTCTTTTTCGAGAAATCTACCGACTTCTTCCAGAACGTTCTCAAGGGCGATCATGGGATCTGTTTGGCGAGTGGACATCTGAACCCCGACTGAAGGTAGTCCTGTAGCCGGGTCTATAGTGAAGCTGGTTTGTATTGAGGGAAAATGGCCGAGCCATCTTTTGCCCTTTTCCAAAAGAGACTCGTGTTCATGCAGTCCGCTTATGATGCCTTTTGCCAGTCTGTGAACAAGGTCTTCAACTGAAACAAGCCGCATAAATTGTGCATAAATTACACAAATACCTTCCTTGCGAAGTTGATGCTGTACCCGTGTGACAAGCGATGTTTTACCATAGCGTCTGGGGGCAAATAGCACTACATTCATACCATTTCTGGCATGGCTGGCCAATTCACTCAGTTCTGCGACGCGGTTGCAGAAAGGCTGATCCGGTTCAAGCGTGTCTGTATGGAAAGGATTTCTCATGACTATTGTTTTTAAATTATTGTAAGGCAATAGTCAATGTTATTGTAAGGCAATTATTCAAAGTTAATAGTCGGCGGATTGTGAAGATGAAGTGCGCATTTCAGTCATGATCACAGGCTGTCAGTTGAAACAGCCTATGTTCGCCTCACATATGGTCTCCACACTTAATACATTAATCAGTAACAAGAACCTTGATGGGCTCAGTAACCCCGACTTTATGGGCAAACATATGGATACGGTCAATCTTGCCCTTATCCAATTCAAGGCTTTTTCTTAAAAGCATAGCGCCTTTGTCTGAAAGAATATCTTCATATAGAATCATTCCGGGATGCAACTCCTTGAGAGTTAGCGACTTTACTTCATAACGGGCTTCAACTCCAAGCATACCTTCCAGATAGTATAACAGCTCAGGATCATATACCTGAGCTTGTTCTTCAAGTTTTCCAAATGCAATACGCTGATTTTCATAAAGATTGAGATAAAGGTCATAATCAAGCGCGATCCGTAAAATTCTTCCTCCAAGTGGAATATTTTCGCCTTCAATTCCATCTCTGGGAGTGCCGGATCCGTCAAACCCTTTTAATTGATAGGAGATCATCTCGGCGATACTCTGCATTCTGGGCAGCTTTGCAACCAGATCCTTGGCGACTACAGGATGCATAGCGAATAGTTCTGTCTGTTCTGCCGTAAGCTCTTTTCCCGCAATGTACGCTTCCATAGTTCCCGGAGGAAGTATTAAAAGTCCGAGCTGGGAAAGCATTGCGGCTATATCAAGCCGCCAGAGAGCCTTGATTTCCTTTTTTTGGGCCAGATATTTTACATACCTGCGGACTCTGCTGATACGTTCACCGGCTTGGGGGTTCACCAGCGAGGTTAATTCGGTCAGCAATTCAACACTGCCTTTCAGGGTCTGCTCCAGCAGAATCCTTTTACTCGTAATCAACTCATACTGTTTAGCGGCTTCACGAATATTTTGAAGCAGAGTCTCTTTCTCGCATGGCTTAGTCAGGAATCTGAATACATGTCCATCATTCACAGCCATAATGGCGTTATCCAGGTCGGCATACCCAGTAAGAATCATGCGGGTCGATTCCGGGCTGCGTGATTTCACTTCTTTGAGGAATTCTATTCCATTCATCTGGGGCATTCTAAAGTCAGAAATGACCACGGAAAAGGGTTTTCCGTTTTTTAAGTCCACAAGAGCTTTTTCAGGATCATTTGCAGTATGAACATCGTAGTAAGCACGTAACTGTCTTTTCAAAGAAGACAGAATGTTCGGCTCATCATCAACTAATAGAATTCGGTGTTTCATGGGGTATCCTATTCTCTCAGAAGATTAATCATTTCTCGGTCCAGCACATTAAATTCAACAATTCCGTCCCAATTTTCTGCAATATGTGCGATCCATTCTTCTAGTTTTTCGCCTCCGGGCCCATGGAGCATATTTTTATCTACCACAATTCTGTGATAGTCTTCATTAATAATTATGCATTGGTGATCAATCATATTAGCAATTGAGACCAGCATTGAAATGCTCATATCAAATTTATTATATGAATGATGGTGTCCTATTCCATAAACAATTTCACCTGACATTCCCCATAACCCCATAAGATAGGCACCAATCTGGGCATGAGTTGTTCTAAAAACACTGAATTCGGCTTCTCGAACAGGACATTTACTTTCGGACACTATTTTTAATACTTCATGATATCTGACGGGAAAAGAGTGCGCCAATACCAGTTTACCAACGTCGTGCAGTAAACCCGTCATACGAACCTGGATGACTGTTTCTCTGTCGAGCTGTTCGTATTGCGCTATAATCCTGGCTATATTTGAAACTCTGAAGCTATGCTCCCAAAGCATATTCAAAGAGAATCCCGGCATAGACTCGGAGTCGTATATTGAAAACAGATGAGTTCCGACTACTAAGGCACTGATTGTTTCAAGTCCGAGCAGGGTTATAGCCTGCAGAATGGATTCCACCTGCGAGGGAAGACCAAAATATGGAGAATTGATAAGTTTGATAATTTTGGCGACAAGACCGATATCCATAGATATCAGCTTTGCAATTTTATGTATTGATGGCTCTTGAGAATCCAGCTCTTCTTTGATTGATTTAAATACATGAGGCAGTACAGGCAGACTTTCCACCTCTGTGACAAGTTCCTGCATTACTGGATCATTCAAGATGCTGCGTGCCTTAAGGGCTCCTTCGATTTTATGGACCAACACTTCAGCATCACAAGGCTTGGATATATACTGATGAACAGACCGAAAACTCTGTATTACCTCTTCAAGTCCCACCTGGCCAGATAATGCTATACGGATTGTATTATGATATTCAGCTTTTATCCGGTTCAGCAGTTCAGGTCCGTCCATCTCAGGCATTCTAATATCGGAAACAATCACGTCAAAAGGTTCCTCGGAAAACAAATCAAGAGCTTCTGCGCCTGATTGTGCAAAAGCGAGGTCCCATTCATTCCTCTTGTAACGAAGCATGCGCCTGATTGCTCCAAGCACGTTGGGCTCATCGTCTACAAATATGATCCGTATTTTTTTGTGCATCTTCCCTGATTTCCATCCGCGCTTGTTTTGATTAAATCTGAGCAATAAATGTCATTGTTTTATTTTGTGTTTAAATTCTTGTCCGTACAGCTGTCAACAAAGTCATTGGACGTTTCATAAAAAAAAAGTAGCATGATATAGTTTATTTTATCATATGAGTCCCTTATTATGAAAGTACCTTCTTTTTACATATAAACTCGAGGGTGGGAGAAGTATGCATATACGAAACATGATTACTGCTAATTCTGTTATACTGGCGATCCTTATAGTTTGTTCCGTTTTAGTGATGACCGTCAATTTTGTACTGGGAGTTATATGCTTATTTTCAGTGTTTGCAGGAGCATATTTCGCCCGGAAATGCTGTCATCTTTTCTGCAGACCTACCAATCAAAAAGAATCCGAATATCAGTATCTGGTAGAAAATGTCAGCTCATTGATTCTCAAAATTGACAACAAAGGGGTTATTTCTTTCGCGAACAGTTTTGCAGTCGATTTTTTTGAGCTGGACCATGACAGTTTGGTTGGAATGCCTCTTTTGATGATTCTGTCGGGAGATACATATACTGAGCAGGCTAAGTGTAATGAGGTCATTGATTATTTGGGAAAAGGAGTTGGTCCTCATGAACGCCCCTACACAAAGAAGAATGGTGATATTCTCTGGATTGCATGGCGGACAACGGTTTCCGTTAATTCCAATGGAAAGTGTGAGGAGCTTCTCTGTGTGGGAAACGATATAACCTCGAAGTATAAAGCTCTTGAAAAATTGAAGAACAGCGAGGCTCGCTATAAAAGTATTTTTGAAAATGCACCGCTGGGAATTGTTTACTTCAATAAAGCAGGGCAAATTTTCGACTGTAATGATAATTTGGGTAACATTCTCGGTTCAAGTAAAGATCAATTAATCGGGATTAGCAAAGAGAACATAACTGACAGCCAAATGCGTGGAGCAATCGAAACTGCAATGATGGGACAGAATTCTATTTTTGAAGATAGTTATACCTCCATAACAAGCGGCAGGGAACTATTTCTGAGGGCTATCTTCAGTCCGGTTATATCCATGTCTCCTCCTTTCGATGTAATAGGTACTCTTGAAGATATAACTCCGCGCAAAACTGTTGAGCGCCAACTGGCTAAAAGTGAGCAGAGATTACAAGGGATATCAAAAGCTTCTCCTGTTGGTATCATTATAACCGATAGTTACGGCAAAGTTCAGTACGCGAATATTCAGGCAGTACACATGTGTAACCTGACTCTCGAACAAATGAAAAAACATGGTTGGACTCATTCACTGGGCCTGAAAGATAAGCTGATTATATTTCAGAAATGGTTCAATTCTGACCTAAATGAAAAAGACAATATTGAATTCAGAGTTAAGAAAGACGATGAAAATTACCTCTGGCTGCTGGGACAGATTGTCGAGCTGGATAATGCAGATGAAGAAGCGTCCGGTTATGTGATATCACTGACGGACATAAGCGCTCTTAAAGCCGCTGAATTTGAGCACAAACGTCTTACGGCCGTGATTGATCAGGTTGCGGAATCAATCATGATAACAAATACTTCCGGAGTTATAATCTATGTTAATCCCGCGTTTGAACAAATCAATGGGTATTCTGCAAAGGAAGCAATAGGAAACACTCCCGGCTTCTTGGAAAGTGGGGAACATGATGATTCCTTTTATTCAGAAATATGGGCGTCCATAAATCGAGGAAGCATATGGAAGGGTAGAATCGTAAACAAAAGTAAAGAGGGTAAAAGGTGTACTCAGGAAACAACAATAGCTCCTGTACGTGATGAGAGTGGTAAGATAGTGAACTTTGTCTCCGTTGCAAGGGATATCAGTCAGCAACTGATAATTGAAGCTCAACTGCGCCAGGCCCAGAAATTGGAATCAATAGGTGAACTGGCTGCGGGAATTGCTCACGAGATAAACACCCCTACGCAATATGTAACAACCAATGTCAAGTTTCTGGAGGACAATTTCCCGGAAATACTTGAAAACCTCGATAAGCTAAATACGATCAGAAATATGGGTGCAGAAAATTGCTCATGGGAGAAAGTTGAACCTGTTGTTGCTGATATGATGGATGAAGAAAACCTCATATTCCTTAACGAAGACATCCCCGATGCTATAAAAGAATCCACTGAGGGATTAAGAAGAATCGCTGAGATAGTGAAGTCGGTCAAGCAGTTGGCCCATCCGGGAGAAATGCAGAAGAGTTATCATGACTTAAACGGAATCATATATGATGCTGTTACTGTTTCAACAAATGAATGGAAATATGTAGCAGAGGTAGAAATGGAGTTAGATGATAAATTGCCCCCACTGTATTGTCTAAAAGGAGAAATGGGGCAGGTCATTCTGAATCTGATTGTTAACAGTGCTCACGCAATAGAACAAAGCAGCTGCAAAGATTCATCCATCAAAGGAAAAATTCTGGTGAAAAGTTATATTGAGGGGGACGCGATCATAATTAAGATAAAAGATACAGGATGCGGGATGCCGGAGCATGTGAAGCAAAAGGCCTTTGATCCTTTTTTTACAACCAAAAAAATCGGAAAAGGTACAGGTCAAGGCTTGGCTATTGCCTATAATGTTATTGTGAATATCCATAATGGCAGCATTGTGCTAGACTCCGAGGAAGGAGTGGGAACAACTGTAACTATGACCTTACCCCTTGTATGATATTTGAATTAGGCTGCGGGGAGTCCCGAGATAATAATCAGAGGGTTGGAAAATGTCTGAAAGGGGCAAAGATGCGCTAACCGGTTTTGCTAAACATAGTGGGGATGCTGTGGTGAATTCTAATGATTTGCATGGAGCTAATACAACTATCTCCAGTATATTTGCTATATTGGATAAGCAATACAGAATTATATACGCAAGTGACGATTTTTATGCGAAGGTAGGCAGAGCTCCGGATATTCTCAAAAGTAAAATTTTTCTGATTCCTCCTCCTTTTCAGGAAAAAGATGAGGATGATTACAAGGTATCTTTGGAAAAATCGTTGAAAAAGGTTGCGACTAAATTGGTCCCAGACATGATGCAACTCAGGAAAAATGTGACTCCCTGTCAACCTGAGAGTGAGGATGAAACCAAAGAGCAGTATATCAGCTATTCCAATTACCCTGTCCTGACTGAAAATGGAGAACTGTCCTGTCTGGTCTTTAAGGCTGAAGATGTTACAGCGTATGTTCAGGCCGGGAAAAAACTCACTGGCAGCAACTCAAAATCCCCGAATAGTCCCTCTTGCAATGTAAAAGAAGAAAATTATTCTCCTCTTGTCTTACTTTTCAGCAGCAATCCGGAAATAGAAAGAATAATTTTTTCAGCCCTTGTAGACAACTATAGAATTTTTCAACCCACCAGTTGTGAACATGCTTTACGTAGCTTGCACAAATTGGACCCTGCACTGATTATAATTAATTACAACTGTTCTTATGAAAGAGAATCACTCATTGATTCGCTTCGGACAGAAAAAAAGTTAGCCAATGTTCCCGTGCTTGTAATTGAAAGCGACACGGTAGAAATTAATGAGATAATCAGCAGAGACAGTATGACAGAACTGATCTGTAAACCTGTGTCTGCTGAGCAGGTGCGGACTCAGGTCGATAATGCGATAGCAAAAAACCATCGTCTGCAAATTGAACAATCCCGCCTGGCGGCAATAGTCGAATCTTCAGATGACGCGATCCTGGGAGCCACTCTTGATGGAACAATTACAGACTGGAATGCCGGAGCGGAAAGAATTTTCGGATATACCCATGACGAAATAGTCGGCAAGTCTGTACAGATTCTGGTTCCGCCTGAGATATCTAAGGACAAAGGGAAAATTTTGAATCGTATCGCTCAGGGAGAGCATATTCAGCAGTATGAAACTATCCGCATGAGTAAAGAAGGTAAGCGGATCAATGTTTCGACCAGCATTTCACCTATAAGAAATCATAAGGGACACATAATCGGGGCTTCAGCCATTACCCGAGACATCACCCGGCGGAAGAAAATCGAGCAGGAGATGAAATCGCAGGCTTTCCTCCTTGAAGAAATGGGACAGCTGGCAAAAGTCGGCGGCTGGGAGTTCGACCCCGTAACCGGCAACGGCGCATGGACTCGCGAGGTTGCCAGAATCCACGAGATTGACCCTGATACCCCTGCAACAGCAGAGTTGGGGATCTCTTTTTTTCATGAAGAAAACAGAGAGAAAATTGACGCGGCACTGAAGGAGGCAATGGAAAACGGAACTCCATATGATCTAGAATTGGAAATGGTCACCGCGACTGGGCAAAAAAAATGGATCAGGACCATCTGCAAACCCCGGGTCGAGGAAGGAAAAGTTGTCTCCATTCGGGGAGCGTTCCAGGACATCACTGATATAAAACAGGCTGAATTGAGAATCCGGAGCAGTGAAAAAAAACTTTATAATATTCTGGAAGCTATTTCTGACTCTTTGGTAGTTGTTAATGAAGAAGCCCGGATTTTAATGGTTAATTCTGCGACAGTTGAAATGTTCGGATACTCAAGGGAGTTCCTTGTAGGAGAGGATGTAAATGTACTGGTCCCGGAGCCTTACAAAAAAGATCATGCAGACAAATGTAAGGCCTATTTTAAATCACCAGGGCTTCATTCACCATTATGGAATAAGAATATAAGTATTCAGTCCAAAGACGGAAAAGAAATTCCGGTAGATATTGCGTTATCCCTGACCTCAATAGAAGGCCGTCCACATGCGGTTGCCTCTATCCGGGACATAAGCAGGAGAAGAAAGGCAGAGGATGCTCTCAAAGTCTCCGAAACAAAATTCAGAGTAATAACCGAAAACCTTAAAGAACTTATCTATAGGGCTGATTGTGAAACTTTAGCTGTCAATTATGTGAACAAAGCGGTTGAAGATATATATGGATATACTCCGGAAGAAAGGCTCAAACAACCAAGAATCTGGGAAGAAACGATACACCCGGATGACAAAGATCAGGTTCTTGATTCCTTTTTTAAGGCTGCAAAAGAAGTTAAAGATGCAAAGTTAGAGTACAGAATCCAGGATCGAAACGGCAATACTCACTGGGTATACGACAGTATGACCTGGGAAAAAGATGAATCCGGTAATCCCGTTGCCATACTGGGAGCTATGACGGACATTACTGAACAAAAACAAGCCGCTATATATATTGAGGAGCAGGAGAAATTTCTTAGGGATGTGTTGCATGGCATTAAAGCGGCAATTTTGATTATAGATTTTCAAAAGAAATCTGTTGCTGATGTAAACGATGAATTCTTAAGAATTGTCGGCAGGAAGAAAGAGCAGGTGGTTGGTCAATCCTGCGCCAAGGTTCTGCAGTGTAATTCAAACTGCCCAAAGTGTGGCGTAGATGAAGAAATAGTCCAAAACTACGTCTTTAGAGAGCGCAGCAGTATTAGAAATTGTGAGGGGAAACGAATCCCGCTGGAAGAAAGTTTTATCCCGGTAACAGTCCGTGGTCAAAAACAGGTTGTAGCTGTCTTGTTCGATGTAACTGAACAGGAAGACCTTGAACACCAACTGGCGTATGCGCAAAAACTGGAATCAATAGGGCAGCTCGCAGCGGGACTTGCCCATGAAATAAATACTCCAGTGCAATATGTTGCAGGCAATCTTGCTTACCTTCAAGAATCTTTTGCCAAGGTGATGAAACTTCTGTTTTTCTGTGATGATTTCTTCAGAAATATGGAGCTGGATATTGACCCGTCCATCCTAACGGAATGGGAAAAATCCAAAACCGATAATGATCTTGAATTTCTTCATACAGACGTTCCTGAAGCCTTCAAGGAAACATTGTTCGGAGTAGATCAGGTCAGTTCAATTGTTAAAGCGATGAGGAAATTTTCACATCCCGGCTCAGAGACAGAACAGACCATCAAGCTTGAAGAAACAATTGAAAATATAATCACGGTTTCACGTAATGAATGGAAATACTGTTCCGAGATTAAAACGGATTTTGAACCGGAGCTTACAACAATTTCATGCATGCCCGGAAGTTTTAATCAGGCCATATTGAATGTGCTGGTCAACGCGGCACACGCAAACGCAGATGCAGCTGTAAAAGGACAGAAAAAGAGTTTGACAATTAAGACGCACAAGAAAGGAAAATTTGCTGAAATCAGTATCAGTGACTCAGGGAAAGGAATTCCTGCCAACATACAGCACAGAATTTTCGATCCGTTTTTTACAACTAAAGAAGTGGGTAAAGGAACCGGCCAGGGATTGGGGATTGTACATTCTATAATGCAAAAGCATGGTGGAAATGTCAGTTTCAAGACCGTTGCTGGAGAAGGGACCACTTTCACTTTACGCTTTCCGATTGAGTCAGAACCGGAAGATTAATGGGTACAAATGAGTTTAAATGCCGGCTGATTTCCAAGGTTCAAAATTTGTAGGGGAATACTATGGACGACTCTTCCGTGAATATTAGCACCGTTTTGTTTGTAGATGACGAAAAAAGGATTTTAAGTACCCTTAAACGGCTTCTTATGGGCGAACCATTCAAAGTGCTGACTGCCGATTCCGCTGCTGCAGCCTTGAAAACACTCGAATCCACACCGGTGGATATTATAGTCAGCGATGAAAGAATGCCCGGCATGCGCGGGAGCGACCTGCTTACAGAGGTTAAGCGTCTTTATCCTGATATATGCAGAATAATGCTGACGGGGCATGCAAGTCTGGAGGCCAGCATAAGCGCAATAAATTCAGGCCGGATTTTTAGATTCCTGCTTAAGCCCGTAACAAAAGCAGATCTACTGGAAGCCCTGCATCAAGGGCTTGATGAACGTTTTCAATACAACAGATTGTTAAGTCTGTCTCAACAGGCAGGTAGTGTCTGCAGCTTCGAAATCAAAATTGACCATAAAGGGCGGCAGATATTTACCCGCTGGTCGGAGAACGCCCGGGACATGCTTGTTCTGGATAAGGATCGGCCATTGGATAATCTGGATATCCTCTTCGAGAAAGTTCATCCTGATGATGTTTCAACCGCGCGCAGAGGCAGCCTGTTCTGCATGGATAACAATCAATGCCCCTCCACGGAATTCCGCATAATACTGCCTGACGGACAATACAGGTGGATACTTCAGACAAGTGACATTGTTATGGATGTAAACGGCAATACTCTGCGTTTGCTTTCTGTCTTAACTGACATAACCGAACGAAAAAAACAGCAGGAGCAACTTGAATACCAGGCTTACCATGATGAGCTTACAGGGCTTGGTAATAGAGCACACCTGCTTAAATACCTAACTGAAATACTGAACAATACATCTGACACCAAGCGACAGATTGCCTTGCTTTTTATTGATTTAGATAATTTTAAATTGGTTAACGATAGTCTTGGTCACTCTTTTGGAGATTTGTTGCTCCAAAATTTTGCAAATCGTCTGATCTCCTTAATGCCTTTAGACACAGAAACTGTGCGTTTGGGAGGCGATGAATTTGCAATCATTTTTCGGGGATCAGAAACAGAGGCTGTCGCTCTATCCGAAAAGATTCAGCAAGCAATGGAACTGCCTTTCAAAATAGGCAAGATTGAAATTTATGTATCCAACTCAATAGGCATTGCATTTAATCAAGATCCAAATGACTCAGCCCTTAAAATGCTTCGAGATGCCGATACCGCAATGTATGAAGCCAAAGCACAGGGGAAAAATTCTGTCCGTATCTTTGATGAAAAAATGCATGATAAGGCTGCCCGGTATTTCAAATTGACAGGAGATATACGTAAGGGGATAGCTAATAACGAATTTTATCTGCTTTTTCAGCCGATAGTGGATATGAGTTCCCTGCGGGTAAAGGGATATGAAGCCTTGTTGCGCTGGCAGCATCCTGATGAAGGATTGATAATGCCGGAGATATTTATTCCGGTTGCGGAAGAAAGTGGATTGATTCTTCCTCTTGGGGATAAAGTAATAGAAATGGCCTGTAGACAAGCCAAGGAGTGGGCTGCCCGCGATTCTTCAATCCCGCTTTTCATCAGTTTCAATGTCTCGGTACACCAATTAAGGCAGACCGATTTTGCGGCACGTGTAACAGATACAATTAAAGCTTATGATCTTGATCCATTTTTGCTGAAAGTGGAAATTACGGAAAGTGGAGTAATGGAAGACGCAGAAGCATCTCTGCGTTTATTGCATAGTCTGAAAAAGGAGAACCTACATCTCCAGATTGATGACTTTGGGACAGGGTACTCATCCCTGAGTTATCTACGGAAAATACCGGCTGATAATTTGAAGATTGACCGCTCATTTGTTGATGGAATGGAAAATGATGACGATAAAATGGCTATAGTCAAAACAATTATAACTCTTGCAGATTCACTGGGCATGAACGTTGTTGCTGAAGGTATAGAGACTGTTGAGCAGTTGATTCGGCTACGGGAACTGGGGTGTAAATATGGTCAGGGTTTCCTTTTTGATAAGCCAATGAGCAAGGAAGAGGCTTTAATTAAGAATAGTTATTATGATATTTTAAAATAAACTATATGCAGCACTGTGCTTCATGCTGGCTACGGCATTTTAAAATAAAGCCTTTTTACTTTGTGTGGCAATTTTTCTTAGATTATAAAGTGTAATGATATCTGTTAAAACAAATTAAAATTATAATTAAATTCTTAAAAGTCGATAAAGTCATAGCGCTGTGTTTTTTACTGCCAGCATTTGATTGTTTTTTAAATATATGAGTAAATGAGTTTAAATAATTCAAAAAACTCATCACTTCTTAGGTACTGGATTGCCGGAAAACAGAAAAAGCCCTCGGGCTCTAATGCTGGCAATAAAAGACTATTGATTACGAAAGAAGTCGAAGATTCTTAAGCAGAATGCCCAAAGTCCAGGGCAGTTTAATGGAGTGTCTGTTGATTAAAAAAGTGCTGCCCCGAATCGCAATCATTTTCATTTTTATTCTGGCTTTGGATATTTTTCTGATAGGCCAGCTTTCAAGGGAAGAGTTGAGTGACAGCAGGGTGGACGTTTCCCTGCGACTCGCCGCTCTCAGGGCACGTCTGGAAAAGGAAGTCACAAAGAACCTGCTCCTTGTTGAAGGGACTGCCAATTATATTGCAGTTTCTCCTGATATGTCTCAGGAGCGATTTGCCCGGTACGCCAGGGAGGTGCTGTCTGGAGACAACCTCCTTAAGAATCTCGGTGCTGCTCCTGATTTCGTGATGCGCTTTGTATATCCGATTGAAGGAAACGAGGCGATTATCGGTATTAACTACAGAGAGTTGCCGAAGCAGTGGGGTCAGGTCCTGAAGGCTAGGGAATCCAATGAAATGGTTATTGCGGGGCCCTTGAAGCTGCTACAGGGCGGTACAGGGCTGATCGGTCGCGCTCCAGTTTTTGTGCAAAATGACACAGAGTCAGAATTCTGGGGTATTGTCTCTTCGGTTATTGATATTGAAAAGCTTTTTGAAGTTGTGGGGATAGGCGATTTCGATCTGGATATCGCAATTCGCGGAGTTGATGGTCTGGGTAAGGAAGGAGGTGTCTTTTACGGCGATCCGCAGCTTTTCACAACTGAAGGCGTGGTGCGTATGCCAGTCACATTACCGTCTGGAAACTGGATTATTGCCGCCATGCCACATGGCGGATGGACAAGCTCTCCTCCCATGGTATTTGTCGTCCACTCCCTTTTGGGGCTGCTTTTGGCTGCATCCTGTTTTGGCGTGTACCGTTCGGTAAAGCGGGATTCAGCAATTCAGGAAGTTCAGAAAAATTTGAATCATGCCCAATCCATAGCCCACCTCGGCAGTTGGCAGCTTAACCACTTAAGCGGAGAAGTATGGTGGTCGGATGAGACCTACCGTATTTTTGGTGTAGATAAGGAAGAGTTCATTCCTTCGCTTGATAATTTTCTCAAGATGGTTCACCCGGAAGACAGGCAAGAGGTTCTTGATCTGTTTCATACGTCTACTGAAACATGTTCCGGTTATGACGTGGATCATCGGATAATACGCCCTGACGGTGAAGTCCGCCATGTTCAAGAACGGGGTGAGACCGTTTGCCTTCTCGGCAGGAAAACACCGACACTTGCTATGGGAACCGTTCTTGATGTTACGGAACGTGTATTGGCTGAAGAGGAGCTACGGTCCAGTGAAGAGAAAATGAGGGCTATGTCCGAAGCCTCTAGTGATGCGGTCATTGTTGTAGACGTTGACGACATCATTTCGTTCTGGAATTCCGCAGCCGAAGAAATGTTTGGCTGGAAAGCGGAAGAGGTAATCGGCCAAAAACTCCATCCTTTGATTACCCCGGAAGAGTACCATGAAAAAATAATTCGCGGCATGAAAGAATTTGCCCAAACCGGGCAGGGGGAGGTCCTTGGGCAGGTTAAGGAAATGCCTGCGATCCGAAGAAATGGCGAAGTATTTGTTGTGGAAAGGTCTGTCACTTCTTTCAAGCTTGGCGACGCCTATCTGGCAGTGGGGAACTTACGTGACATTACAGAACGTAAACGTCTTGAGCAGGAGCTTCGAAACTATGCCAACCGTCTGACCCTTGCCTCAAAAGCAGGTGGAATCGGTGTTTGGGAATGGAATTTAAAGACCAATGTGCTGACATGGGATGACCAGATGTTCAGGATTTACAATCTGGAATCCGGTAGCTTTGACGGTATTTATGAGGCCTGGCAGAGCCGGGTGCATCCTGAGGATCTGCAGGAGGTAGAAAAGTCCCTGAAGAAGGCGATGGATTTTACCGGTTTTTGGGAGTCGGAATTTCGTGCGATATTGCCGGGCGGAGCGGTGCGTTACATCAAGGCTGCGGCACTTATTGAGAAAGATGAGAATGACAACGATGAATTTTTAATTGGAGTGAACTGGGACGTCACCGAGTCCAGAGAGAAAGAAAAGCAGTTACAGCTTATGGCCACTACGGATGATATGACAAAGCTCCACAACCGTCGCTACTTCATTGAACTGGCCAAACGCGAAATAGACCGGAGTATACGTTACACCAGACCGTTCTCGCTTATCATGTTCGATGCGGACAAGTTCAAAGTGGTTAATGACACCTACGGTCACGATGTAGGAGATATGGTGCTTAAGGCCATAGCGTCCACCTCCGGCAATGTTTTGCGTGATGTTGATATTCTTGGACGGCTCGGCGGAGAGGAATTCGCGGTCGGGCTTCCCGAAACCGACCTTGATGGTGCCATGGCTGTGGCGGAGCGGTTGCGTGTGGCCTTAGATGAAGCATTTGTTGAGCTTGCCAGCGGGGAACGAGTTGATTTCACAGTCAGTCTCGGGGTTGCCGTGCTCGATGATTCCAGTGCTGACGTGGATATCCTGCTCAAGCATGCGGATCTGGCGCTTTATGCCGCCAAAGAGAATGGCCGTAACCGCGTGGAGGGGTATTCCGAAACGATGGGGGCATAGCCATCATCATATGGGATTCGGGTTAATCTTCTACTAATCCGCAGGACAGTGGATTTGGACATTGGTTCTTCAACAACTCCCCGAAGGGGTGAGCCCTAGGACAGGGCGAATCAATCCTGCCGGGGTCACCATCTAGTACAAAAGTAGTACAATATTAAAGGGTTAACTTATTTTCTGGGTTAACCCTTTTTGTTTTTGGGGGAGTGTTAGCCAGAAGTGTGACACTTAATGCCAATGCTATTAGATTTTATTTTATGATTTTAATTTCGTCTGAGGTGGTGAGCTTGGTTTACCTAAGATCTCGGTGGAGTGGTAAACCAAGCAATAGATCCCGTAGCGGAGTACGAGATCTATTGCTGAACTTGATGAGTAGTGTAGAGCTAAGTTTAAAGAAAATTATATTGTCTTTTTTAGCGCATATTTGTTATGATTAATGTGTTATTCTGTAAATACAGGCAAAAATAAGTAAAATAGTTTAGAGGTTTATCACATATAATTGAATGTGGTAGGCTTTAATGGCTAATTCAGAATGTAAGTGTGTGGGTTTTGTCTGTTGTGATAAACGTTTTTATGAATGTGAGGTGGCGGTAATGAGATCTTCTGGTAAACTGAGCTTAAAAATCAAATTTTTGGTTTTAACTATTGTAACTATATTTCTTTTTGTAGGACTTGGTTTACTAGGTCATTTAGGTGATAAAAATATAATTTGGCCTGTTGTTCTCGGTGCAAGTGTTATTTCTCTGTTTTTTTATTTTTTGCAGATTAAGATGCTGATTAGTCCGTTGGCTGAAATTGAAGAGGTTGTTAATCTCGTAAAGCAGGGGGATTTGGAAGCCCGTCTTGATGTTGATTCTAGTGATGGGATTGGTGGTCTGGGTGCTAATTTGAACCTTGCTTTGGATAAGGTAATGGACAAAATTTATTGGTACGAAAGTATGCTTGATGCAATCCCGTGGGCTATTTCGGTTACTGACATGGATATGAATTGGACATTTATAAATAAAGCAGCAGAAGATATAACTTCTGCTACTCGAGAAGAGGTTCTTGGTAAGCAATGCAGTAACTGGGGAGCAGATATTTGCAAGACAGAACGATGCGGAGTTGAATGCTTGAGACGAGGAGAGGATGTATCCTTTTTTACTCAACCTGGGCTTAATATGGATTTTCAAGTTAATACCGCATATTTGACTGATAAAGAAGGAAATAACGTAGGTCATATTGAGATTGTTCAGGATATTACTGAAGCAAACGAGATGAAACGTAAAGCAGAACGGGCATTGAAGGATGGTATGCTCATGGCTGCGGATAAATTAGGGAGTATTGTCGAAAATATTACTTCTGCCTCTGAAGAACTTTCCAGCCAAGTTGAAGGAGCTAGTCAGGGGGCAGATACTCAGCGAGAACTTGCGGCTGAGACTGCAACAGCAATGGAAGAAATGAATACTACTGTTCTTGAGGTCGCTCGTAATGCCGGTGATGCCGCATCCAATGCTGATACCACACGTTCCAATGCGGAAGAAGGTGCTGAAGTAGTTGATAATGTGGTTAAATCTATTGCAGAAATTAGTAAACGAGTGGAAGGGATGCAGCAGAATGTTAATGAGTTAGGAGAACAGGCTCAAGGCATTGGTCAAATCATGAACGTGATTACGGATATTGCAGATCAAACTAATTTACTCGCTTTGAATGCTGCTATTGAAGCTGCTAGAGCTGGAGAAGCCGGCCGCGGGTTTGCTGTTGTCGCTGATGAAGTTCGTAAGTTGGCAGAGAAAACTATGCAGGCTACTACTGAGGTCGGGCAATCCGTCTCAGCAATTCAAGGTGGGACTAAGAGTAGTATAGAAAATATGGAGATGGTTGTAGATGTTGTTAATAAGAGTACTGACCTTGCTCAAAAGTCAGGAGTCGCTCTTGAAGGAATACTAAGACTTGCTGAAGGCACCTCAGATCAGGTGAGTGCAATTGCTACCGCTTCTGAAGAGCAGGCTGCCACTGCTGAAGAAATAGCAAGGCACACTGGACAAATAAATCAGATTTCCTCTGAGACAAGTGCTACAATGAGCGAGGCAACAGAGGCAATAACAGATTTGGCAAAGCAAGCGGGTGAGCTACAGAGATTGATAGAAGAATTGCGCAACGCTTAGTTCTTGTAGCTTATTTTATTATGAAGCTTCATCCTGAGATTCTTCACCAACGCCCCGAGGGGTGAGCCCTAGGACAGGGCGAATCAATCCTGCCGGGGTCACCATCTAGTACAAAAGTAGTACAATATTAAAGGTTTAACTCATTTTCTGGGTTAGCCCTTTTTTGCGTTTATTTGCGTTTTTTTTGGTGTGCTGCCAAGCTTTGGTGCCAACCAGGGTGGATGAGTAGTGTTGTGATTGTTGTTATAGTGTGTATTTACTTTGAGCTGTTTTGATTTGATAACTGTGTGATGTTTTGCATATAATTAGTAAAAAAATCTCTTCTTGTGGCATCCATATCTGGAGTATCCAGTAAGTGATTATTAATTGTTTGCTCAAGCGTATTTATGTTAAAGAGCTGTCTTAAAATTTTAAGTTGGAGATCATGGGGATAATTGTATTCTTGATTTCCAAAAAAACCGTTTGCTGTCATTAAAAAAACATGTAAGTTACAGTGATTTCTTGATATATTATTTGTAAAGTTTTGTATAGTATGGTTTTTATAAAGAATAATGCATGTTGCTACTGTTTTGTATGCACTTATGCTATCAATATTAGAAAAATTATTTTCAATTTTATGTAATAATTTTTTTGCATTACTTTTTTCTATTCTTTCATAGTCCTCTTGTTTCGTTGTCGTTAGAGTGTGTAATGCATGAGCTAGAACAATTATGTTATGATAATCTTCATTAAAACATGTTAGTGTTTCGATTGTGAAGTTTTTATCCTCAATATAGTAATATAGTACTCGCTCTAACCTCGATTTGATATGTTTATTGGTCTCATGAAACTCAAGATGAATTAAAAAAGACAAGTAACCACAAAACTTTTCATGTTCGTCAATATGTTTAAGGATATCTCCAAATGTATCAATTACTAACAATTTTGGGTGTTCTGTCGTGAGTTCATTATAAATATCAATTATAGACTCAGCGTCTTGTGCATACAAAAGTTTGCTTTTTTTGTATTCAGGAAGGTTTTGGTTTATATTTAAAATAAAATACTTGTCGAATGATTGGCTGCTAGATATGCATGCACTTGGTGAAGAATTAGGGCCAGCGGGCAACAGTGACTTCACTATCCTTTGAAATATATGTGCATAATTAGAATTTTTATAGGGGTATAAATCATCTAGCTTGATTTTTCCTTGTAGTCTATATATCTCATCATGTAGTTGAGGCTCAAAATATTTTATCCACTCTATGCATAGAACATCTATAAGGTCACATTCTAAATATCCATCATGAATGTGTAACGGTATAATTGTTCTTATTAAGTTGCAGTATCTTTTTACATCTCTGATAGTTTCAAATGGCGCTAGAAACCCCTTTTCAATGATGCCCCGAAATCTTTTTTCATCGAATCCTAGCCGATCATTGCTGCTCACATGCTGTTCAATTGCTAGTTTAATAATTTTTTCAGCATAATTATTTATGTTAATCTTATTTGATTTTGGCAACTCTATTGAGTGTTGAACTATTTTACTTAAAAAATTACTTGAGCTTACCTCTGGGTCTTTGGAAAGTAAGTTTTCGAGAATTGCCCTGTCAAATGATAGTAAGTAATTAGTGTTACAGAAATCAGCATTAATTTTTATCATGAGTAACAAATTTCTAACTTCAGATTTCGTGAGTCTATCAATATCGTCTATTATAATAATAAGTTTTTTTTCTTCTTTTTGCAGTATGTTTTGAATTTCGTTTTTTATATCTGAAGTTGATTTTGTTTCTGATAGAAAATTAAAATAACTTAAGACCGGATTGGCTAGAACTCCTAGGATAGGTATTGATATTAGTCCAATTGCAAAATATGGAGCAATTTCAACTAACAAGTTTATTTTTATGTAATTTAGGCTGTTGCTGAAACTCGGGTACATGGCACATAGTGTTCCGAGTCCAAGGAGTATATTGCTAAAAGTTTGGATTTCATTTTTTGTTTTTATCGTTCCGCCAATTAAATTTTTATATAGTTTAATTTTCTTTGCTGTTTTTTTGTAGTTGCCAGATGTTTTTACTTTGAATAATTTTGCAAGTTCTTCAAAAAAAGTATCTTGAATTTTGTTAGTTTCTGCAAAAGATGCAGGGTTAAATTCAAATATTAATTTGTCCTTGGATTCAAGTTCTTGTTTTACCAAGTTTATCACTGATGTCTTGCCTTCTCCCCATTTTCCAGTAAGTGCTACAATGAAAGTTTCATTTTGACTTCCCCAATTGAGTAAGCCATGTGCTAAATTTTTTACGAAATTTTCACGCTCAAGTTTATCTTCAGCTAAAGATTGGATTGGTCCATGTTTGTAGGAATTATCATCCCTGATTTCTGATTGGTGCTCAGACGACGATGTGATTTTAGAAAATAATTCAGTGATGCAATGTGGAAAGTATTGGTGGTATAGAAAAGGCACAAATTGCTCCGACTGTGATTCGTATTTGGTGAAATTTAAATTCGGTATAGCATATATCATTAACTGATTAAGATCGTCAAAATATAAGTTGTATGTATCAGGATACGTCACCGTCACCTTCGGTCAACCGAAGAGTTCACCACAAACCACACCACACATCCGATCCACAGAATCACCAAAAAAATCAACCCACCCCAGTGACCAAATCAAACCAATCAGGATAACCTTCAATTTTCATGATTATTCAACAATATGAAATTGAAGGAGATTTACTGATGCATGGACTTGACGATTCACTGTGGAGCGTAATCTTTTCCTATACCAGAAAACAAGCAATCGAAGACGGAAATTTAATCGATGTGACCGAACAGGCCAAACAGATCGGATTCAAGGTTTATGTCTTCCCCTGTTCTGTATCGGTTAACCCCAGAGAGGTTCGTCCTTCTGACTCAAACACGAATCATCATAATGAGTGATGGGTTGTTTGTTGTGCGATAGTATATTGCTATTATTTATTTTGGTTTAAAATATAAAGTTTTGTTAATGATGTGACGATATGGCTTATAATTAGTTTACTTTAATTATGTTGTTGGAGAGCACAATGACAGACGCCATATCATTTTCAGGATTCAAAAATATATATGTTTCGCGAGAGCCGATTGATGCGACTTCTTCTGCTGGTCAGGATTCAAATGATAAAGTTCAAAGAAAAAAGGATATTATAGACCTCTCCAAGGAAGCTGAGATTATCTTGAATGAGAAATCCAGAGAACCGACAGAAGAGGACCACTCCTGGGCTGCTTTTGGATTCGGGGACGGAAGCTTTAAGCTTGATAATGGCAACCATCAGCTGGTGACCATAAAAGATTCAAATCTCATTATTGAAGAATACGATGATAAAAACAAACTCGTGAGAAAAGTAGAAGGTAACCTGACTGATGAGGGTGCGGTTCTTAATACTCAGATATTCAACAAAAATAATAAAGTAATTCAGGAGATCACAACAAGTTTCACGGGGCTCACTACAGGCGATAACAGCTCCGCCAGAGTTTCTAGATTTGCGCAGTGGTTTGATGACGGCAAGGTGAAGCGGACCATGGAAGATTCCATGCTGCTCAAATCCAGATCTGTTGATATAGACTCTATGATGTCGTATGGAGCGCAAAAAATTACGGATGATTTTAATTCATTACTCGCAAAACAGACTCATGATTTAAATCGCACCAAGTATGAAGCTGCCATTGTTGAATACAATAACGGCAAGAAATCCAAGGAAGTTCATATTGAACAGAAGGGACAATTTGTTAATCAGAGCAACAGATCGTATCTGAAAGTGGATGGTATGGACGGCAAAACGACCAGAGAGTTATCCCAGAGTTCTTCCCTTGAATTAGTCACCGTGGATTATGATCTTGATGGAAATATTCAGCGGCAGGCCCGTTGGAATGAGTCTTTCTCGGATTCCATCGATTCGACTGGAGGGATTTTAAGACAGGGAATGGATGTGTCCTGGTATAACGATGGTGAATTGGTCAAGAATGAGCACAGTTCGGTCAAGGTTGAGGAAACAGAATCATCCAAGCTCCCGAAGAGGCCGAATATTCTCGAGGTGCTGGGAATTTCTCAAGAGGATTACACCCGTGGAGATACCCCGAAGTCCGCATCGCAGCTTTTGGCAGATCCGTTAATGGACAGTTCCGCCCGTTCTTCCTTTTTTGTTGATAATATAAAGAAGCATACTTCAAAAGGTGATTACAAAACTGCATCGATGGTTGAAAAAGATAACGTAGCGGACCGGCCTTATGATATGCAATGGTCCAACACTATTTATAAAGACGGCAAAATAGTCGCCAAACAGGAAGATACTGAAAAAGCCCGCAAGAATCCCCTTAAGCATGGCCTTGAATTCTGGACAGGCCACGGCCTGACGGAATCGGATGTGCCGGCAACTATAAAAAGTGCCTCACATACTGACATTAGTTATGAAAATGGGCAGGAGAAAAATTCAGCGACCATAAAAATATCCGAGAACGCGAATCTTAATCACAATGGTCCGGACTCCATAACAACTGATGTGCACGGAACGCAGAAAAAAGGCTTTCAGCAAACAGATATCCACAAGTCGGTTCACGGCAGAATCGAGGCAGCGGATACAGACCTTCACGCCGGTTCAAAAAGAATTTCAAAACTTGAAGGACAGCTTCTGGAAGATACCCTTGAAAATTTCAATCTGCTGGATAAAAATAATCCTGCACCAAAACTGAAAGAATATCATGTCCGACTTAAAACAGATTATTAACGCATATGCCCTAGTCTAATAATTTAGATTTGAAGAGTTCCGTTTCACTGTACAGTACAATAACGGCTGTATGTTTACTTCGGAGCTCTGTTCAAATTCCCATACAATTTCCCCTCGTGGTTTATTTAATCCCTCTATTATGTTATAGTGGATACAGCGGGCTTTTATCTGCCTGAGCAGTTCGGCACATGACCGGGTATCAGTCTTTAATAGAGGGAACGGGGTATGAGGTTTCGGTATTTATTTTTAGTTATCTGCCTGTTTTTATTCAGCAGCGCGGAATCAATGGCGGGAACTGTTGTAATCTCAACAGGGGAATATCCGCCTTTCTGTGGAAGTTGTCTGCCCCATCACGGTTTCATAAACCATGTGGTCAAGCGTTCTTTCGAGCGGGTGGGGATGAATGTCCGTTTTGAGTATTACCCCTGGGCAAGGGCTTTCAAGCTTGCTTCAAGCGGCGCTGTGCCCGCTGTTTCCTACGTTTATAATACTGAGCAGAGAAGAAAGAGTTTTCTGGTCAGTGAACTGATTACCTATGAAAAAATACATTTCATGCTGCGAAGAAACACTTCATTGAAAGGCGGGAATCTGAAAAAATCCTTCAGGGGCATGACAGTTGGACTCACAGTGGACTACTCCCAGCCGGAAGAATTCATGAAACTGGTAGATGCCGGGGATGTGAAATATGAATATGCCAAGAACGACCGCTTGAACATAGCCAAGCTGCTGAAGGCCAGAATAGACGCTGTTCTGATCAACAAGAATGTGGGAACCATCATACTGGAAAAGCATTTCCCGGAACAGATCACGAAGGTCTACTTTGATAAAAGGTTCATGTTCAAGCAGCAGGGGGTTCTCGGGTTTCCACTTCATCATCCTGATTCCGCTTTTCTGCAGAGAAAGTTCAATGAAGGATTACATCAGGTCAGGAAATCCGGGGAGTATGAGAAGATGTTCAAGGATTTTTTGAAAGGTGAATATTCTGAATGCCGCTGATATCCTTGCGATCAGGACGTTAGCTGATATGACATAAATTTTAAAAACTTCGCAGGGCGGACCTGAGTTGGGTTAAATATGTCCGCCCGCGGGGGGTATCCTGTTCTTTGAGCACTGGTGAAATGGTTCGCAAGTGCAAAAAGAAACAGGAGAAATTTATGGCAGTATCAGAAATCAAGATCTGCAACCTCGCTCTGCGCAAGCTCGGGGCAAGGCTCATTGAATCGCTCAGTGACAGCTCACAGGAGGCTGTTACCTGCAATCTCTTTTATGAACAGGTCCGTGACGCGGTCCTTCGTGAGCATCCATGGAACTTTGCCGCGGCCCGTGTGCGGCTGGCAAAGCTCGCCGATGCTCCGGCTTTCGGTTATTCCTTCCAGTATCAGCTTCCGGTGGACTGCCTTCATCTGCGACAGCTCAATTCGGCAGAAGACGAGTTCGTGGTGGAGGGCGACAAAATCCTCACCAACCGGGACGGCGCATCAGCTGTCTACACCATGAAAGTCACCAATCCGGTGCTTTTTGATCCTTCCTTTGTCATGGCCGTCTCGGCCCGTCTGGCCGCTGAGATGGCTGACGATATCACCGGTTCCACCAGTAAGGCCCGTGAGATGTGGACCCTCTACCTAAATGCGATGCAGTCGGCACGTCTGGCGGATTCCGCTGAAGGGCGTGAGGATGAAATCCTCAATGATCCGTGGCTGGAGGCCCGAGGCCTTCACGGCATTGATTCACCGCTGTGGAGGGCATAAACATGTCCGTTTCACTTATAATGACCAACTTCAGTGCGGGTGAGCTTTCTCCCCGGCTGGGCGGGCGTGTAGACCTCGCCAAATATACCAACGGGCTGTCCCTGCTGGAAAATATGTTCACCCATCCGCACGGCGGGGCTTCAAGGCGTCCGGGATTCCGTTTCATCTGTGAATCTCTGGGCCGCAACCTCGTGCCGGAGGGAGCTTTTGACGCTGATACAGACTGGACGGCAGGCCCGGGCTGGACTGTCTCCGAAGGCAGGGCCGCAAGTGACGGAAGCCAGAGCGCGCCATCGGTTCTCAGCCGTGACATCGGACTGGCGGAGGGTAAGTTGTATGAGATCGCCTTCACCGTCTCGGGCTGTGTAGCGGGTGAGTTGACCGTCTGCGCGGGAGGAGGGGCCTTGAGTATCCCGGTCACAGCTGACGGAAGCTACACTTTCCGTTCGGTCTGCGGAGCTTCATCTGCGGTTGAAATGACCGCGGACACAGATTTCA
Organism: Maridesulfovibrio salinus; assembly: GCF_055394525.1. Lineage (NCBI taxonomy): Bacteria > Pseudomonadati > Thermodesulfobacteriota > Desulfovibrionia > Desulfovibrionales > Desulfovibrionaceae > Maridesulfovibrio > Maridesulfovibrio salinus. The sequence continues at coordinate 3,278,260 of NZ_AP042461.1, read as the reverse complement.
CAGGTGCGGTCGAGGGATTTATCGTGCGTGAAACCGGACCGAAAACCCGGCTAATACCCTTTGAATTCTCCACCGAGCAGGCCTACGTGCTGGCCTTTACGGACAGGAATATCCGCATATTCAAAAACGGTGGTATGGTGGTGGATGAAGAAGGGCGTCCGGTGGAGATTTCAAGCCCTTATACCGAAGCCGATCTGGCGGGACTTCGTTACACCCAGTCCGCGGATGTGATGTATCTGGTTCACCCCGAAGTGCAGCCCTACAAGTTGTCACGCAGTTCGCATGTGGACTGGAAAATGGAGATCGTACCTTTCACCTCACCGCCTGCGGAATGGAACAGTGAAAAGGGCTATCCCTCCTGTGTGACGTTCTTTGAAGAGCGGCTGTGCTTTGCCGCCAGCCCGCAGAAGCCGCAGACCGTCTGGATGAGCAAGAGCGGTTCATACGAGGATTTCGGCATTTCCGATCCGCTGGTGGATGATGATGCCTGCACTTATACCCTTTCGGCGGATCAGGTTAACGCCATCCGCTGGATGGTCAGTTCCAAGAAGCTGATCATGGGTACTTCCGGCGGAGAATGGTGGCTCGGCGGGGGCAGCAGCGCGGATATGGTCACGCCGAACTCGGTCATGGTGCGCCGTGAAACCACCCACGGTTCATCTTCCATACCCCCTGTGGTGGTCGGCGGGATAATGATTTTCCTGCAGCGTGAAGGGCGCACTGTCCGTGAGCTTTCCTATTCGTTTGAAGCTGACGGTTATATCGCCCCTGACCTGACCATACTCGCGGAACATCTGACCCGCTCCAATTCCATAACCGAATGGGCCTACCAGCAGTCCCCGGATTCCATCATCTGGATGATCAGGGATGACGGCATGCTTATCGGGCTTACCTACCAGCGCGAACATGAAGTCGTTGGGTTCCACAGGCATGGCACTGATGGGCGGTTCCGCTCGGTCTGCACGATTCCCGGACCCACTCAGGAAGAGGTCTGGGCGGTGGTGGAGCGTGAGGTGGACGGCATAACCCGCTGTTATGTGGAACGCATGGAGAATCAGTTCGTCGGAGAGGACAGCCGTGATGCCTTTTTTGTGGATTCCGGCCTGACCTATGATCAGGAGATTGCGGATACCGTATTCACCGGGCTTGACCATCTTGAGGGGAAAACAGTCTCTGTTCTGGCTGACGGTGCGGTCCGTCCTGATGTTCCGGTTGTCGGCGGGAGCATCTCCCTTGCTGCTCCGGCAAAGGTCGTTCATGCGGGGCTGCCCTACACATCAAATATGCAGACCCTGCGTCTTGAGGGCAGCTCCATGAACGGCGGCACGGCGCAGGGACGCAAAAAACGCATTTCGCATGTGACGGTCCGGCTGTTCCAGTCTCTGGGGCTTCAGGTCGGTTATGACAGCGAGCACCTTGAGCGTGCTCCGTTCAGGACATCGGCGGATAAGGTAGGCGGAGCCCCGTCCCTTTACAGCGGCGATTATGAGGTCAAGTTCAACCGAGGTTACGACCGTGACGGACAGATCTATATCCGCCAGGATCAGCCCCTGCCCATGACGGTACTGGCCCTTATCCCTGAGGTTTCGGTCTACTCATGAGCAGGATGGGCAGAAAAACAAAGGTCACTCTGGGCATACCCACCATGGATGATCTGGAGTTTGTGGCGGCTATGGTGCGTCCTTCGGACAGGAATGACATGGAGGGGCTGCATCCGGGCAGGCCGCTCAAGGAAGTTATCCTTGAAGATGTGGAACATTCCCGAATGGTTTACGGGCTTTATCTCGGAGGAGTGGTGCATGCCGTTTTCGGTGTAATCCCCAGAGGGGAGGGACGTGGTACCCCATGGCTTGTGGGAACGTCCGCGGTGGAGCGTTGTCCCCTGCCGTTCACCAGAGCTTCCCGGGTGCTTCTGGATATGATCCAGAAAGTGTTTCCACTGCTGGATACATGGGTCTGCGCGGAAAATGAAATAAGCATCAACTGGCATTGCTGGTGCGGTTTCGAGTTCGCACCGGAACCTGTCCGGCTGGGGCGGGATCTTTATTACCGGGCGGTGCGAAGAATCAACAGCAAAGAATAATGGAGAATTGATAAATGGCAACAGGAGTAATGACAACAATGGCAATCAGCGCGGCAACCAATGTCGCGGTGGGAGTGGCCGGAAATGTGTTTTCCGGTCAGCCGGTGAGCATGGGCAGTGTTGCGGGCGATGCCCTGAACGGGGCCGCTAGCGGTGGAGCTTCCGCGGTCTCCGGTGGCGGCGGTGCAGGAGGCGGGGGTGGAGATTTCACCGCCAGTGACGCTTTTGGTATGATGTCCAGTTTCGGTAAATCCGTTCTGGGTAACAGCAAGGCTCTGGGAGAGACGCAGTATAATTCGCAGATGGCTGAACTCCGCAACTACCGGACCATGCAGCAGGGTATTTACGGTCACAATGTCAGCCGCAAGGAAGCTGAGATAGTCAAGAAACAGGCGGACATCAGGCTTGCCGCGCTTCGCAGGGAGATGTACCGCCGCAACCATTCAGTCGGCGGATACCGTGGGGTAAGGCTTGATTCCGGTTCGGTGGTGGCCGCAGAAGAGGATCTGATCAAACAGGCCGAATATGACATGGAGCTGGTCAAGTATCAGGCCGACATAGATGCCGGAAGGCATGAGGATCAGGGAAGAATGTCTCTCTGGAACGCTCAGAGTTCGACCACCCTGAACCAGAATGAGATTGATAAAAGGGAAAGTGATGCAAGGTCGTCCATCGGCCAGTCCGTAAAGAATTCAGGCATCAATATGGCTGAATCACTTCTGTCAGCAGGATAAGTTCATATTGAGACGAAATTGCTTTTTCGGCCTGCGGTTTGAATGATCTTTGACATATGTGCACAGCACTCGAAAAAACTGCATTTTTTTGCAAGGGCGGACCTGAGTTCTATGAACTATGTCCGCCCTTTTTTTTACAGTTGGAATCAAAGGCAGGAGCTGAACTAGTATTAATCAATAAAAGGAGATTTTTATGACAGTTGTTTCAAGTGGGAACACCATAACCTTTGCCGGGGACGGTGTTCAGACTTCCTTTGATTTCAATTTCCGAATCTTTCGGGAGGATGACCTGTGCGCTGTTTTGCGCAGCAGTTCCGGTGAAGAGCGGAAACTGAATCTTGGAAGTGATTTTCTGATCGTGTCCGGAGTGGGCAGCGATTCCGGGGGGAGAGTAAGTTATCCGGTTTCAGGCAGTCCCCTCTCTGAAGGGGAAACCATCACCCTTTACCGGGAGATTCCTTATTCACAGGAACTGGAACTGGTGGATAACGATCCCTTTTCCGCTTCACTGCTTAACGAGGCTTTTGACCGCGGCGTTATGCGTGACCAGCAGTTGCAGGAACAGGTCGACCGCGCACTCAAGTATGACATATCGACTCCGCTTGAGGAGCAGCTTTCACCGCAGGAATTCATGCGTTCCGTCAGGCAGACCCGTGACAGCGTTTCAGAGTCCATGGAAACGGCTGAAGCGGCCAGAGCGGGAGCGGTTGAAGCTGAAAACGGGGCATGCAGGGCAGAATCAGGTGCTCAGGATGCCCGTTCGGGAGCTGAGGCGGCAAGGGATGAAGCGCAGGCCGCCCGTGACGCCGCCCGTGAGATCGCCCTCGGGGATGTGGCGGCGTTGCGCAGTCCCACACCTGTTCTCTCCGGTCCTGTGGAAGCAGCCGAGGGAACCGCCATATCAATACAGATTACGGATTATCAGGAGGATCCGGTAACCAGTTACGACATTGATGTTTCAGGTTTCGGTTCCGTGTCCATTGCCGGGGGCGAAATTAGCTGGCAGCTCGGTAATGTTGATGCGGACGCAAACCGTTCCATAGAGGTGCTGCGCAGAAAACGGGGCGAATTCCATTCCGAGCTGGCCCGTCATACCGTGCTGGTGAGGAAGGTGGCTGTTCAGGACGGGCCGACAGTGGTCTTTGCCGACAGCTGTGCCGGATGGGATAAAGATCCTGATCAGGAAGGTATTCAGCCACCGGCCCGCTCTGTAGCAGCGGAAAACACCAATCAGGTGGCTTCCGCGCTTATGGAAATCACCTATACCGGAAGCGAAATTGCTGTACTCGCAGGAACAACAGCGGATGTTCTCCAACTGGCTGAACCTGTAGCAGTGAATGAGTTTCTTATTACCGATCAGGGGGAGACAAGTGTAGAGAGTGTCGCGGAAAACCAAACCGCAGGGGCGACAACCTTAAAGGAATACTGGGGAAGTGGTTCCGGTATTTCCTATTACACGCATATAGACACGGAGAACCCTCTTCCGGCAAATGCGACATTAACAAGAGCAAGAGGTAACTTTAATACCGGAGCTGTTTCCGTCCCGGCATGGTGTGTGTTCCGTCATGATGGAGGGGATAATTATACTTGCGTTTATCGTAAGGCATTCACACCAACTACGGGTTTTGTCCCTTGCGACTATAAAGTGCCGGACGATGGAGGTACTTATTATTTCGGCGTCACCACTGCCAGTATGAGTATGTACGGCGGTGTTTCAAGGGCGGGTGCTGTTTCGAACGCGACAGGTTTCAGTGCAGGCAACAGTGGATCTTTCATAGCGACACAAACAACGATGAGCACTGATTTTGAGTACACAGTTCCGGGTGTCACTGACTACGCCGCAACCATAAGTACAGCACTCCCCGCAACTCCGACAAAGGTGTTCAGGAATCCGCTCTGGCGGCCTTTGGCTCTGACTGGCACACAATCAGTCACAACCTTGAAAACTCAGGATGAGGTTGTTCAAGGCGAGAAACTTAAGTTGCCTGAAAAGGAAGTTATTGCGGGAGTAGTGGCCGAGGAGGTGATAAATACTGTTTCCGAGCAGCAACCTTTTGGTGACGATTCCTGCCTTGCTACCTATCAAATGAATAACGATGGTAACTGCCCGAGCCTTGGCCCTAATGGGGATACGATTTCCTCAGGGGTCGTTAGATGGGAGCCGGGAAAGTATGGGGAAGGTGCGGTCATAGGCCCAACTACTTCACAGGATTACGGGATAACCGTTGACTTCAATAACTTTGCTATAAGTTGGTATATTAACACAGCTAAGGGCGACACCAAGAGTTCTGTTATGAACTTTGCTGACGCTAATAGCTATGTAGGTCTATGGGTTAATCCAGATGCTTATGTTGAGTTGTTTGGTGATTCTCTTACGTTTGATACAGCCCTAGTTGATGATGGAACAGATCATCATCTGGTAATCACAGGAGACAAAACCAACGGACTGAAAGTCTACATTGATGGCAATGAGGTAGCGTCTAAGGCGACATACGGCACAACAGCCACCATCCCCTTGTATAAGTTTGGATACGGGGCGGGTAACGCAGCTATGTACTACGACCAACTTCGTTTCTTCAACAGGTCTTTGACTAGCGAAGAGGTTCAGAAGCTAACAAACGAGGTATCCACTATTTACTCCGTAGACCTCACCCACGAGAACTTGACACAGGTTCCCACAGCGGCAGCAAAGAAGTCTGACATTGCGCTAAAACTTGGTGCGGGGATAGCTGGTGAGTACCTTGGGCCGGAAGTGCCTTTGTCTCTAAAGAAGGTACAAAACGTAATTCCTGACATGAATGCTGCAACTACACAAGGATGCACAATAACTGCCTCAAGTATCTTGTCGCAGGATTATGTTGCTTGGCTTGCAGGCGCTCACGATCATCCGAATTGGGGATGGATTGCGGACAACTCTCTTTCTCCCCAGACTCTAACATGTCTGTTCGACTCTCCAGTTGATATCTATGAATATGAGATACAAGCTATCAATCTTAATTCGGTTGATTACAAAGGTACACCTACCGAATTTAGTGTAGAAACTTATGATGGCTCAACGTGGATGCAAGTCGACTATCAATCCGGCTTGGCAAATTGGAGTCAGGAAGAGAAACGAAAGTTTACTCTCTCAGCATTACAGGAAAATTGCTATGGAATAAGGATAAACTGCATGGACGCTGAAAGGCCAGAGTATAAGTCTATCGGTCAGTTCTCTGTTTTTCCAAAAGCAGAGTCAACAGCCTCAACCCTCGTATTCGAGTCCTCTGAATCCATCAAAGATAGAATATTTGTCAGTGGTGGGCTTCACAATGATATCGAAATTGACGGGGGCAGGCATGAATTATCGGCGGTTGCAGAAAACACTACCCAGATTACTGAAGGTGTTACACCTGCCCGAGACTTTTATTCATATGGATACGTTCACAAATACTATGTCAATAACAGGGTAAAAGTCCCGAATGGAAAAACCATAAGCGAGCTTGGCATATGGACAGATAGCGAAAACACTGTTCCTTATCGTTTGTGCATCTTTAAAAAGCTGAGTGGAGATAACCTTGAGATTGTTGCAAGAACCGCATCTCATGCTTTCTCTACTGGTGAAGAGTGGCAGCCTCTTGAATCTCCTTTCACTGTTCCTCAAACGGGGGACTACTATGTAGGTGCGGGGGTTCCCAGTGGTGCTAATGAAGGTCGTATAACATGGCCAGAAGCAACGGACCCGTTCAGTGGATGGTTGTGTGAAGACTTTGCATCTGATGCATTAGGGTCGACAGGGGCGTTTACCCTTTATCAATATACCTCAAATGTCGGGTATCGGTTTGCAGGAAGTCTATACACCACAACCGCAACCCTCGTGACCCCTCTTGCTCAGGCTCCCACCGGAACGGAAACGGTAATTATACCGGACCGCTGTAATTTGAGCCCTGCATCACTGGCCGCTCAGGTGGCAGGCGAAGAGCTCAAGATCACATCCGATATGATAACTCTGGAACAGGATCCGAATCTCAAGCGTTTGGCGATGGCGGTTAACGGACCTTCTGAAATGCGTTTCAAGTCCGGTAAAATCTACATTAAGGAGAATGTCTGATGGCCGATTACAAACATTTAGTGGAAGAGGGGAACGGGTATTCAATTCACCGTGAAGTCCCGGCCAAGCGGACTTCCGATGATTTTGATCTTACCCAGATAAGCAGTGAAACCAGACTGGCTTGCCGCAGGGTTATGATTGATGGCGGGGCCACCCCGGCAGATTACCGGCATGTGTTCGAGTCCCTTCTCGGACGGGAACTTGTGGAAGAAATATTGAAATAATAAAAAGAGGTTGGTCCGTAGGGGCCAACCTCTCCAACTGTCCGCATTCGGCAGTAACTCAAATAGAATCAGTCTATTGCTTTTCCATAAATGCCTTGCAGCGTAATTCTACATTTTCCTTAACATTTCCGAAAAAGAAGTCGTAATCATAACGATGGTAGACCTGTTCGCCAAGAGACATACTCAGCAGCACCGCAACATCCTGTCTGGGTGGAGGTATTTCAAGCGCGCCTTGACTGTTGATACGCGCGGCAGTGAACCCCGCAATCTGAAGCTGTCTTCCGGGAGCCAGAAAGATTCTTGCCATCCTGTTCATTGATGCCGGATATTCCTCCATGTCCGTAGTCCATGAAAGGGGATTCACACAGCGGGCTCCTTTCATGACGGTGGGGGATATCCCTCCGGGACCGATGGTATTCCAGGTCAGCAGGCATCCGGTCTGGTCGGGGCTTTCACCAAGGGGCAGGTTCATTTTTTCCAGATCGCTGTCAGTAAAAGTCCAGCCGGGCATATATGCTGCCACCAGTTTTGATTTATCCAGCAGATCCGGATTCTTGATAAGAACTTCCTGCAGAATGTTTGATCCCTGACTGTGGCTGGCAATGATAAAAGGGCGGCCCTTGTTCAAATTGGCCAGATAATACCTGAAAGCGTTTTCAATGTCGCTGATGCCCGCGGACATATATTCTTTCTTGTGTTTATCATCCATCTTCATGACTTCTATGTTCACCTGACGGTAGCGCGGTGCGAAAATATTGCAGCTGTCCTTGAATGCTTCGGTTATCCATTGCACCGTATCACGGTCAGTGACCATGTTAAGCTCTTCGTTATCAAGATCGGCGACCATTTTGTCATTGGCGGGCGGACCGTATGTGGTGGGGTGTACGAAGAAAACGTCTATTTTTTGGGTCGGTTCATCCTTGATGGACCAGTACCTGTCATTGGAATAGTCAGGGGCGGCGGGAAAAGAAGTATTGTTGTCAAGATAGCAGGCCACAAGCAGTGAAAGTCCTATTGTCGCTGATAAAAGTCCGAATACATTTTTCAAATTCATGGCATCCTCCCCTACAATGAATTTACACAAATGATATCATGGGCATAATCGAGATTAACCTACAATAGAAAAGTATATTGTTATTAATCTTTGTTTCTTTATCACACCCTATCTGCTTTGTCCTGATAAATTAGAGCTTTTTTTTTAAGTAAAATCATGGTTGCTATTCCGGCTTATGAGTTTTACCTTCTTTCTTTCATATTTTGAGCTTATATCCGATTATCTTTTAATACTTCCCTGACCAGCCAGGAATGCCGGAATTCGTTTTATATGGCCCCGAAAAGTATATACCGCCGCATAGAAGGCGAACTCAGCGAACTTCAATCCGCTTCGGCCCTTCGTACCGTGCCGCCGGTTGAGAATGGTGCGGATAAGGTCCTCTCTTTCAAAGGCAAACCGCTTCTCAATCTCGCCTCCAACGACTATCTCGGTTTTGCGGGAGAACAAAGTCTTAAGGATGCTGCCCGGGATGCTGTGAAGGAGTACGGCTGCGGAGCTGCCGCGTCACGTCTGGTTACCGGAAATTTCAGGCTTTATGATGAGTTGGAGCAGGAACTCGCAGACTTTCACGGTTACGGGGAAGCCATGCTTTTCAGCTCCGGCTATGCTGCCAACCTCGCCATAATGGACGCTTTTGCTGACAGGAAAAGCGTCGTTTTCTCCGACAAGCTGAACCACGCCAGTATCCTTGACGGAATCAGGATGTCCGGTGCAAAGCAGGTCCGCTACAGGCATAATGATCCCGAGCACCTTGAAAAACGTCTGGCGGCGTTCAGTTCCGTTGAAAACAAAATTCTGATCACGGACACGATTTTCAGTATGGATGGCGACCTCGCTCTCATGGAGCGTGTTGCGGAACTCTGCGACCGAAACGATGTAATGCTGGTGGTGGACGAGGCCCATGCCGAAGGCGTTTTCGGCGGCGGTCGAGGGTTATGCCGGGAAAGGGGGATCGCTGACAGGATCGACCTGCATATGGGAGCATTCTCCAAGGCTTTCGGTTCACTTGGCGGGGCTGTATCCGGCAGCAGCGATCTTATTTCCTATCTGCGTAACAAGGGTCGTTCTTTTGTCTTCAGCACCGCGCTGCCTCCGGCTGTTATCGGAGCCGCACTCGCGGGATTGCGTCTGGTGGTTTCCGAACCTTCACGCGGTGAAAGGCTTTTGAAAATGAGCGCTGAGCTCAAGGAATTTCTTGAATCGCTGGGATTTGACTGCGGCGATTCGCAAAGCCAGATCATCCCGGTAATTCTCGGTGATAACGATAAGGCTCTTCAGGCTCAGAAACTGTTGATGGTCGAGGGGCTCTATGTTGCCGCCATACGTCCGCCGACTGTCCCACCGGGAACGGCAAGACTGCGACTGTCACTCCGGGCTGATTTTGAGGAAGCCGACCTTGAGCGGATAAGAAAGGCTTTTGGCGTTCTGCAAAAGGAGGCCGCCCTGTGGAAATGATTTTTGTTACCGGATGGGCCGGAGATTCTGCCCAATACCCGTTGATTTCCGGGCAGTCCCGTTTTCTGGTCCCTTTCAAGGATTTTGAGCCCGGAGACTTGTCCCCCATGCTTGAAGAAGGCGGGGATGTTCTGGTGGGCTGGTCCACCGGGGCTCATATTTTGCTCAAAGAATGCCCGCACCTTTTTTCGAAGTTCAGGCGGGTTGTTCTGGTCGCTCCTTTTATGGCATTTACGGATTCATTCCCTGAAAGGCTCCTGCGGAACATGATTGCGGGCATGGATGATGATCCGGCTGAAGTTGTTTCTTCATTTCATGTAAATTGCGGTGAGGAACTGGAACTGGATTTTCAGGTTTCAAGAATCCCGGAACTTGTCAGGGGACTGGAGTTTCTTATCACTTCCAAAATAGAAAATGCTGTTCCGCCGGATTTCAGTAATCTTACTATCGTTCATGGGAAGAAGGACAGAATTGTAAGAAAAAAAGCTTTCAAGCGGGTAATGGAAACCGTTACCGGAACTGATATTATTGAACTCGATTGCGGTCACAAGGTCCCGGAAGACTTTCTGCTGCGTATTATAAACAATGAATGATTGCCTGAAGCTGTTTTTTGTAGAGTCGACAGGCCGGTACATAACAGAATCGTTTTTGGTTAAATTTTAAAAAACAGGTTTCTCTTTTATACTTAATCTTCAGCCGGGCTTTGCTGGTTTGTTCGTTGACTCAATTTATATCTTTGCAGATCTAAGCATTCTGAAGAGCTTTGGATTTTAAATCCCTTCGAAGTTTCCATACATCCGGAGGGAAGGGAATCACAATAAACGTTAAGCGCATTAAAATATTAATGAATTGTAACAAAGAAAGAATCCGCCAGTGTTTCGGCAAGGCCGCCGCAAGTTACAGCGATGCTGCTTCGGTCCAGCGTGAGGTCGCGGCCCGTTGTGCCGCATTGTGCCCTGCGGGTGATTATTCGAGGGTGCTTGATATAGGTTCCGGTGTGGGCTTCCTGCATGGCGAGCTTGAAAAGCGGATAGGTTTCGGTGAGTATGTTTCACTCGACCTTGTAAGACCTATGCTGCTTGAGCAGCGCAAGGTGGGCAATGCTTCGCTGGTGGCTGCAGACGGTGAACTCCTGCCTTTTGCTGAGAACAGCTTTGATCTTCTGGTAAGTTCTTCGGCCATGCAGTGGTTCAGTGATCCCGAAAAATCCATTGCTGAAAGCTTCAGAACTTTGAAACCCGGCGGAAGTTTCAGCATAGCCATTTTCAGCCGGGGGACACTGCGGGAACTTGCCGATGTCAGCGAAAGGACGGGATTCGGGTCGGTAAAGGAATTGAAAGATGATTCTTTCTACCGTGATATTTTCTCTTCAATTGAAGGTCTTGAGGTCAGTTTTGCCGAGGCTGCCCATGAAATCTGTTTTCCTTCAGTGAAGGCTTTTCTTAAAAAGCACAAGATGACCGGGGCGGTTGCTTCCAGCGGTAATATCTCCTGGGGCAAGAAAAAATACCTTCGGTTTGTTGAAGAATATGAGAGATTATACAGGGGAGAAGCGGGAATCAAGGCCACTTACATGGTCTTTCTCGCTTACGGACGGAAGTTGTAGCAGAGATTCAGTGAGAGTAACTCTGCCGCTGTGTATGCTTTCCAGCCGTGTTAAGTGAAAATTATCAGAAATATCTAGATGATGAATTTCAGGAGTTTTGTATGTTAGTAGGGGACTGGATGACCGAAGAGGTGTTCACCATTCTTCCGGGGGCACCTGTTTTCGAGGCCATGGAAATGATGCGCGACGCGGGAATAAGACAGATTCCGGTAGTGGAGCCCTCCGGGCTTGTTGCCGGTATTGTCTCGGACCGTGATGTGCGTGATGCCATGCCGTCCAAATTTCTGCCCGGTGACACAGCCAAAGCTCAGGGTGAAGGGCTCCTTGCTCTTAAGGTCAAGGATATCATGACCCACGATCCGATAGTTGTGGCTCCGGAAACATGTATGGAAGTGGCCGCCGAACTGCTGCTTGAAAACAAGATCGGCGGATTGCCTGTTGTTGATGATTACGGTCTGGCCGGGATTGTTACCGAGGTGGACATCTACCGTTTTCTGACCACCGTCACCGGCGTTGGCAAGGGCAGTTCACAGTTTGCTTTCGTACTTGAGGATACAGCCTCCGCACTGGAGGAACTGCTCAGTGATTTATGGGCGCGCGGCGTAAGGCTTTCAACTGTTTTCACATCCTACGAGAGGGTTGATCCCGGTCAGCGCAGGGTGTTTGTCTGGGTGCAGCGCATGGATGACAATACAGTTGAACAACTTGTGCTGCATCTTAAACGTGCTTACGATCTCAAGTACCACGTGCACCGGGGGCAGACCTACAAGACCGAATTCTAGTTCCCGGATGATTGTGCAGGCAAAAACGAACCCCGCCGTATCATGCTGATGCGGCGGGGTTTATCATGAAGTCTTGTTTTTACTGGTCCTGATACTTTTTGCGGACTTCCATAATCTTGTCCAGATTATCGAAGAACAGATCCACCAGATCGGGGTCGAACATTGTTTCACGGTTTTTCTTGAGATATTCCAGTGCCTGGTCAACAGACCATGCCTCCTTGTAAACTCTTTCGCTGCAAAGCGCGTCGAAAACGTCCGTTACGCAGAGAATACGTCCCGCGATACTTATCTGGTCACCTTTAAGTCCTTGCGGGTAGCCAGAACCGTCCCAGTATTCGTGGTGTTCGTGGGCAATGGTGGCCGCTGTCTTGAGCAGTTTGCGGTTGCTGGCCCGCAGGATGTTGTAGCCTATTTCAGTATGCGTGCGCATTACCTGGAGCTCTTCTTCAGTGAGCTTGCCGGGCTTGAGAAGAATGGAGTCGGGAATGCCTATTTTACCCACATCATGCATGGGTGAGGCGTAGTAAAGTTCATCCACTTCCATCTGATCCAGACCGCTGGCAATACCCAGAATTCTGGCAATTTCGGAGACTCTTATAACGTGAAATGCTGTTTCCTTGGACCGGAACTCGACAACTTCACCGAGCATTCTCACTATTTCCTTCTGGGTATCCAGAATTTCCTGATTCAGATAGATATTGTCGAAGGCGACACCTACATTGTCAGAAAAAATACGCAGCAGGTCTTCATCCTGTTCACAGAAATTTCTTTGCCCGCCCTCAACAAAAAGCAGATGCGATCCTTTCAATCTGGTCGGCAGGTATCCGATGTAATTGTTGCCCATGAAACAGCCGTGTCCAATCTTGCATACTTCTTCAAGTAAAGTTCTACTTTCATCTGTGAGTTCCTTGCATTCGTCAACGGAACTGGTGCAGGAGGAATATTTTCCGGTAGAGGCTATTATCTGCATTTCCTTCTTGTCCGGGCTGGAGACGGCGACCCCGTTTCCTTCCATGTATACGGAATCACGCAGCCCCATCAGGGAAATGACCTGAGTCAGCACCCCCTGAGCCAGTCGGCTTACTGATTTCTGCTGAAAAAGATTACTTGAGGCTTCAATGATGTGCTTAAGCCCCATGCGGTTCTGTTCAATGATCTGGATATCACGATACGAGCGGAGAGCGGAAAGCACTGAAGTGAATAGCCTCTGGGCTGTCAGTTCGGCCTTATGCTTGTAATCGTTGATATCATATTCAAGTATCACCTTGCGCTCCGGAGCCTGACCGGGCTGTCCTGTACGCAGGATTATCCTGACCCTGCGGTTTTTAAGTTCACCGCGTATAATGCGGACCAACTCCAGGCCTGCGTGGTTGGTTTCCATGACAACGTCAAGCAGTATAACCGCAATGTCATGGTCATTCTTGATAATTTCCAGAGCTTCTTCAGCGGTGTACGCACTGAAAAATTCCAGTCTGGCCCCTTCGAATTCAAAGTCGTCCAGAACAAGGCGGGTAGTGCTGTGCACGTCTTCTTCATCGTCAACGATGAGAATCTTCCAGCTTTTGGTTGGCCGCTTAGAATCCTCTTCCTCAACTGGGGTTTCTTCGGCAAACAGGAGTTCATCATCGTCAAATGGTCTGTCGTCAGCTATCATTTACTACCTCACTCTGATTATCACAGACAGTTACATTGGTATTCTCAGAGAAAATACAGCTCCATTTTCATCTGAGCGGCCGACATGCAGCATCCAGTTGTATCCGCTGACTATCCGGTCCACAATGCTCAGTCCCATACCCACAGCTTCCGGTCTTTTGGTGAAAAATGGATCAAAAATAAATGGCAGGTCAGTCTCGCTTACCCCGTCACCATTATCGCTGATGTCAATGATGCAGGAGTTGGGGGTTGCTTTTGCTGCGACCTGAACACGCGGAGAAGATTCATTGCAGAAAAACACCGCGTTTATCAAAATTTCTTCTAGAGTCTTCTGGAAAAGATCGGGCTTGGCATCGATCTCAGCATCCGCAAGCGAGACTTCAAATTCAACATTTTTGCCCATTTCCCGGGCATAGTCCCGTGCGGTCTCAACGGCTGCCTCAGCTACTTTACGCAGGTCGGTATCTGAATGATCACAGTAGCTTATTGCCGCGAACTCTGAAACGCTGTCCACTATTTCTTCCAACCTCCCGGATTCCTCGGAGATTGTTTCCAGATATTTGAGGGCGTCAGGCTGGCCTTCAATTTTTTTGGAAGCCAGATTGGCGAATCCGTTTATGGTCATGGTCCTATTGCGGATCTGGTGGGCTACTGACATGGCAAGCTGGGCAAGGCTGGTCCGGTTCTTCTCTATTTTGAGCAGATCACGGTAGGAGCGTAGGGCGGTTGTCATGGAAGTGGACAGTCGCTGGGATGTTATCTCCGCTTTCTGCCAGTAGTCGTTTATATCCAGTTCGGTGATTACCTTCTGTTCAGGAGCGAAGCCGGGTTGCCCTGTCCGCAGGATAATCCGCATGAACTGGTTGTTGAGGACTTCCCTTATCTGGCGGGCTACATCCAGTCCCGCTGTATTGGTTTCCATGACAACATCAAGAAGAATTATTGCAATTTCAGGGTCTTCCTTTATAATTTTCAGTGATTCTTCCCCGCTGTAGGCACTAATAAACTCGAGGCTTCTTCCTTCAAAAAAGAAGTCTCCGAGAACCATGCGGGTCATGGAATGAACGTCCGGTTCATCATCAACAATAAGAACTTTCCACTGGGTAAGCTGATCCGGCTCCAGTTCTTCTTCTGATTCTTCTCCGGAAAAGAGCAGTTCATCGTCTTCAAATATATCTGAGGTCTGCATTTAAGTCCTTTTGGAATCATTTTACATATAATTAATACCTTGGTTTAGACATTACCCTACTTTAATGAAAAGTTAAACATGTACTTCCAAGAAAGTTCAAAAAGTAGGTCCGATAAAATATGGTTTAATATGGTGTCATTATTGTAACATTTATTTTTTCTTGAATAATCGGAAAGGATAACTTAGTCTCCCGCAAGTAAGTAAAAAAAGGATGTGATTATGGTCGAACTGGTTTCAATAGCAGTTGCCTTTGTGGTGTTCGCATTTATTGTTTTCTCCACATATTCTTCAAGGAACGAGAAATTTGTCCAGCGGAAAAAAGCGTATGAACTTAAAGAAGCACATATGAGCAAATCCATGGATATGGTACGGTCCGAGATAGCTCTGTTGGAAAAGGAAATTCTTTCGACCCAGTCCCGTTTTGAAGAACTGGACAGTTTCTCCGGCTGATGCCGCTCAACCTGATACCGGAATTTATATTTCATGATATTAGCACTGATATTGATAACGGTCGGAGCGGTGGCTACGGTTCTGGCCTGCAAATCCATAATCTCCGGGTTTGAAGCCAAAGACGAAGCTCTTGACGGAAAGGAAAAGGCTCTCAATGATGAGCTCAAGGAGCTTCGGGAGAAACGCCGTGCCCTTAAAAGGGATCTTGAAATGCTGCAAAAGGAACTCAAGGACGGAGACAAAGCAGCTAAAGAAAAATCTGCCGCACCCAAAACATCACTGAAAGATTGGATGATCGACACCGGACAGATTGAATCCGTACAGTTTCAGAAGGCTGAAAGGTATGCGGATGAAAAGAACCTGGACCTGCTTTCGGCTCTCCTTACCTTGAATATGATCACTGTAGATACTTTTGAGAAAGCCAAGAAAATGAAGCTTAAATAAAAATATTTTTGCAGAATAATTAAAAGCCCCCGTTTTTCCATGAAAAAACGGGGGCTTTTAATTTTGTCTTTCAAGCGACTATTTTTTCTTCCAGGATATTTCCTCACCTTTGGCAAGCCGCTGGATGTTGGCGCGGTGGGTCCAGAAGAGGAGCAGTGTTACACCGCAGGCCAGAGGGACCATGCCGATTTTGCCGGTGATCAGGCAGAAGACCGGAAGGACTACAGCCAGAGTAAGTGAACCCATGGAAACAAATCCGGACAGGTAGATAACAGCAAAAAGGCAGATGATTGAATAGAGAATTGCAGCCGGGGCAAGGGCGAAGAAAACCCCTACGGTTGTGGCTACGGCCTTGCCGCCTTTCATGTCCATGAACATTGAGAAGACGTGCCCCAGAATAGCGGCCGCGCCCACCAGTGAAATGAAAATCCAGTTGTGGCTGTACTGTGAAGCCATGATCACCGGAATGAATCCTTTGGCTACATCAAGTACAAGAGCCGCGACACCGTATTTGAAGCCGCAGAGGCGGGCAACATTTGTCGCGCCGGTGCTCCTGCTGCCGTCATTGCGGATATCGATTCCGCAACAGATTTTACCGATGAAGAGCCCGAAGGGTATTGAACCCAGGAAATATGCGAAAATCAGCCAGAATATCCAGAGCATGCGCTAACTCCTTTCAGTCTTTTCCGTTTCCCGTCCCCGCAAGAGGGGTATGACACCTCTTTTCCGCATCAATGAAGTGCCGGCCATTGCAGGGAGCGTATATTTGATTGGTTACTGTCCGGTTATAAAGCCTTGAACGATGTATGTAAGTCGTTACTGTCTTTAAAAACCTGATTACATATATGATAAATTCAGCCAAAAAAACAGTCTGAAATTTCAGCCGCAAGACCCGGCTATTCCTCAAGAGCCTCCGCGACCCGCAGTTCGTTTGTAAGTGGATCAATCCGGTTGAAGCGGATCTGGAACATCTGTCCGGGATAAAGCTTCTCGCCGAGCATGGGCTTGGGAACACGCACGTTGATCTGTATATCGGGCATGGCCAGAGTCGCGAGCGGGCCGCTGGCGTCCACCAGTACGGAATGCTGCCACTTCTTTTTGTTCTGAAGCAGGTAAAGCAGCTTCCAGTAGCGAGGCCTGAACCGCTGAATCTTCAGCACCGACTGCAAGCGCAGCTGCAGTGAGTCTGCAAGCTCCTTGAGTTCGGCGACATCCCACCGGGGCTGTCCTTCAATCAGGAAATGGCTGAGCTGGGCCATGTTCAGAAAATCAGCGTAGCGTCTCAGGGGTGATGTTATGGGACTGTAGCCCTTAACAGCAAGCGTAGCGTGTTTTTTGGGCTGGGTGTCCATCTGGGGCGGAGTCATCTGCCGGACCCGTTCATATATTTCATGCGGCTCGGTTACTATGCCGCTGAGATCGGAAGGAAGCACGATATCCTGTGTGCGGTAAAGCAGGGGGAAGTCGTTCTCCCCGGCAAAACGGCCCAGGCCGGAGTTGGCCAGAATCATGAATTCACTGATGATCTGGTCGGCCCGGGTGGTCTTTTCCTTCTCACTCATCACCACTTTGGCCTGCTGGGGCCAGTTCTCAAGGGAAATTTCAGGCTCTGGTCTGCGGATAACAACAGCGCCTTCCTTGATACGGTTGGCCAGAAGCTTTTCGGAAAGTTCGAAAGCCAGCGCCATCTCATCGTCCGTGCCGTCTTCAAGCATCTGCTCAACTGCGAGATAAGTGGAGTTGTCTGTTATTTTCACCCAGCCGTTATGCGGGATAATTGAATCGGGATTGCCGCAGGAATCCAGCTCGAAGGTCGTGATCAGAGCTGGGCGGACTTCGCCGGAAAAAAGGCTGAACGCGCCTATCCCGAGGGCTTCGGGGAGCATGTGGCTGGTTCCTTCAGGCAGATAGATGCTTGTGCCGCGGTTCATGACTGCATGGTCCAGCGGGGAGCCGAATTCCCAGTCCATGCAGGGCCGTGCAAGGGCAATGGTCAGTGTATAACCGCCGTCTTCACGCTTTTTGAGATTAAAAGCATCATCAATGTCTTTGGTAGTGGCGGAGTCAATGCTGCGCATGGGAAGCGGATGGGGATCGCCCGCCTTTTCCTCCACGGAGCGGATGAGCTTTTCAATGGCTTCCCGGTGCTCTTCAGCCCATGAGTCGTCAAAAGAGTAATCAGCCTCATCAAGCAGAAAGTTGTGGTGGGGGTAAAGGATGCCCCAGCCCTGAGCCAGCAGAAGGGCAAGGTGCGGATGATCCGGAAGACCTTTTTTAAGTACTGTCCACATCTTGTTGGATTTTTCGTCCCCGTTACCGGAAATCCGCTCCATGAGCAGTTTTTTCAGGCCGTCCTTGACGTCTTCGGGCATGTCCGGGATGCGGTCGGCAGTTATCTGTGCCCCCTGTTCGCGGGCAGTCCAGATGTTTTTGAAAAGCTCCTGCCCGGCACTGAGAATTTCTTCGTAGGCTTTTTCTTCAGCCTGCTGCCTGAGGCGGGCTTCAACCTTCTCAGCGGTATAGATGATAAATTCGGGCTGCTGATATTTGAAATGGGTCTTGGCGGCGATCATAGCCCTGCCGAGCGCTGAAATCCTGTCGGGGTCCGGATCTTCCCAGATCAGCCCAGCAAACCACTCAAGGGGGGCTTTTTCCAGTTCTCCCTGAGACAGTTCCCAGATTTCCATGGTATCCAGACCTGCCTGAAGTTCACCCCTTTTTTCCTGATGGGTGACCATGTAATCAAGCATTTCCTGCCGTGTGGCTTCGGCGGAATATTGTGGTCCCACCCAGGGCAGCACTCGTGCCGCAGGCATTTTCATTTCACGCTTGTTGATGGTGTAGAGCTTGAGTTTGCCGGACTGTTCTTCCATTACAAAAGCAAGCTGCGGCTGGTTGCCGTGCATGAACTCCACAATATTGCCGGGCGCCACATAACGCCCATCCTTGAATAGGGACATGTAAATCCTTTCGGGAAAACACAGTTTCCCGCGCTCCGCCTGTGTCTCCGGCAGAGGGTCTATCTTTAAAAAAATGAAAATCCCGGATGCCGCGACCGACATCCGGGCAATCATTAACATAAATGTCCGATTATTGAAATGAGCTGAAAAGGGCAAAAATTGAAGAATTTATAAAAGTGAATTGGTTTGTAAAAAATAGGCGTATTTGTTGATATATATCTATAACGTTATATGTTGACTTTTTATTTTCAGTATTACAAAGATAAGTATGCGTGTGGTTATTTTGTTTTTATAGCTAGGATAGATTGTGAAAGAAATGAATTTTATTTTCAAATTATTTTTAACTCTTAATACTTCAGTCTTTATTTTAATTATTTATTTAATTAACAAGGATATAAACTTATTAGGAATTTATGTCATTCCTCAACCAGAAATGATTGGAGACTGGTGGTATAACGTCTACGTTTCCCTAGTTAAGCTCGACTATTTTAATTGGTTTGTTTATTTTTTGATACCTCTTTTGTGTTCGTATGTATCGATAAGATTATGTCGATTGCTGAGTTGTGATGAGGTAAAGGATGTGAAGAGTATAGAAATTGCGAGTAGTAATTTCTTAGTTAATTATTTAGCTCTTTTTTTTGTTGCTCTTAGTATAGAAAGTACAGGTCCCCTTATAGTTGTGTTCTGCCTGTCTTCTCTATTGATATTTATATCTACGGAAAATTACTTCAATCCCATGTTTTTGTTGTTTCGCTATAATTTTTACTATTTATATACAAATGAAAATGCCAAAGTACTTCTAATTACTAAAACAAAATTAAAAGCTCCCAATGATTTTCAAAGGATAGAAGCTAGTCGTATCAATGATTTCACATTTATGGAGGTTTGATTATGAATTTTGTGCTTGGAAAAGTGCGTGTATATAAAAAGATTTTAAGCCAAGCCGAAGAAATAATACCTATTTTTGATGATAATCAAATCTCTTCAGTTGAATTTACTAATGATTACAAGCTGGATGAGGAAGAGTGGTTCAAAATTTCAGCTTTTTCTGAAAGTTCTTTTGCGATTGATTTGTGCTCTAGCAGTCATAGCACCGCCAGTCTCATGGAGCTACCTACTAATGAGTTTTGTAAAATAAAAGTGTTAGTAATAAAGCAAAGTAACTCTTTGTATTTTCAACGTATTCTACCTTCTTTGTACATTTCGTCCAAAAAAATATTATGGACAATATCAGGAACTCCTTCGATAGTTGAGCAGCCGGAGCACATCGAAATTAAGAATGTTTCTGACGCTGTGTACCAGTCTTCGACCGACATCCTTTATTTTAAAGATTTAGCTAGAGTTAAACCTATTTTTCCTGGCATAGGAAGCCTACAAAGAGAAGCAACTCAAGCTGAAGTGAATGAATTTATGTCTATAAATGTTATTGAAATGAAAAATAATTATAGTTCGGATAAAGTCGATGTGCCAAATAGAAAGAGGATTACAAGTATTTTAGAAAAATACACAGAGTTGGATGAGAATAAAAAAGAAGTCTTACATGATTATGCAGTGAAGAATTCAGGTGTTGAAGTCGCAGATGGCAAATTTCAATTAACTTCAAATGAAGACTTGAAGAAATTGATATTCGCTTTAGATCAAAGATATTATACTGCTGAAATATATGATGAAAATAGAGTTGCTAATTCTATAAAAGTAATCTCAAAAACTAATTGAACTCATATTTTATGTTTCCATTTTTATAGTCCTAAAGGGCGCCACATAACGCCCATCCTTGAATAGGGACATGTAAATCCTTTCGGGAAAACACAGTTTCCCGCGCTCCGCCTGTGTCTCCGGCAGAGGGTCTATCTTTAAAAAAATGAAAATCCCGGATGCCGCGACCGACATCCGGGCAATCATTAACATAAATGTCCGATTATTGAAATGAGCTGAAAAGGGCAAAATTTATTATTGCGCTATTCAGTGAAAGTTCCTGACAGATTTCCGGCAATAAACATCGCTGAAGCGTGATAGACAGCATCCACAAGATCCTGTTCAGTCCAGCCTTCCGCTTTTAAATCCTCTAGGTCCTTCCTGTTGACCGCTTTAGGATTCTCGATGGAGTCTTTCACAAATTCAAGCAGCATGAGCTCTTTTTTTTCAAAAGCGGAATCTATGGGGGAATTGTTCAGCGACCGGACATCATCACTCTCCATACCCATAGCCGTCAGAAGCCCGGAGTTGAAATCAATGCAGGGCTGAAATCCTTTGAGGCTCGATACAATATAGCGGATGGCGGCAAGCATATGCGGTTCGAGAGTCTCATGGCCTGCAAAGTATTCCAGAATATTTGCATGCCGTTCGAAAAGCTTCGGGCTGGCGGAAGCTATGAGCAGTGGAGCCGGAATGTCAAAAGCTTCAGGAATTTTATCATAAAATTCTTTAACTTTGCTTTGTGCATTTTCACGGGTGCTGTGGTTGACCATGTACATTATCAATCTCCTTTTCCTGCTAGTAGACCAGTCGTCTATAAGTTGGTTAAAAAAATGACCCGAGAGTGAAACGGGTCCAAAATCCAATTATTTCAGAATATGTTCGAAAACAGTGTGCTCAAAATTATCTAGCGGATCTCCGTTTTTGTAGACTTTCATCTGGATCAGCGCTCCCTGCCATGCACCAAGAATGAATCTGGCTGTTATTGCCGGATCAAGCGATTTTGAAATCTGTCCCGAGTCTGCAGCTTCTTTGATCACCGCAGCCAAAGCCCCGGTCATGCCATCGAATATTAGTGTCAGCTCGGACTGCAATTGCTCGGAAAGATCGCCCATTTCCTGCGCAAGATTACCGATGGGACAACCGCGTGACCAGCCCTGTTCTTCGAAGTAGCAACGAAAGAATCCGAAAAACTTACGCAACCTTTGAAGCGGTGGCAGTGTCCCATCACGCAGAAGATGTCCGGAATTCTCAGCAAAACGGCTTGCGAGATACTTGGCAACTTCAACACCAAAAGCTTCCTTGGAATCAAAGTAGTAATAAAAAGATCCCTTGGGAACTCCACTGGCTTTGAGTATCGCCTGAAGCCCGGTATTGCTGAATCCATTTTTGTGGATAAGATCAGCTCCGGTTTCAATTATGTGCAGCTTGGTGTTTTCGCTCATATGGATTTAGAAATAGACCAGTCGTCTAGTAGGGTCAATACGATATTTATCGTAAAAGAGGGCGAAGCCTTAATAAAAGTTTCTGAAGGGGATGGGGTCCGGGGAAGGGGAAACTCTTGCAAGAGTTTCCCCTTCCCCGGCCGCCGGAGGCAAAATCCTAATGCTTGAAAGAACGCTGGCCGGTGAAGACCATGGCGACCTGCGGGGAGGCTTCGTTCACGGCCTGAATTACTTCATGGTCGCGGATGGAGCCGCCGGGCTGAGCTATGGCGGTGATGCCTTGAGCCATGCACAGGTCCACGCCGTCACGGAAGGGGAAGAAGCCGTCTGAAACGAGAACAGACCCTTTGAGTCCGCCTTTTTCAGCTACAGCCTGAGCTTCTATTTCAGCGAGATCTTTAGCAGCCTGCTCGTCCTTGAGGGCTTTGAGCTTCAGTTCGAACAGGGACATCTGGAATTTATCAAAGCAGATACCGTCAGCATACTTGGTGCGGGCCTTGGTGACTGCGAGTTCAACGCAGCCTACACGGTCCTGCTCACCGGTTCCGATGGCGGTGGTAGCACCGTCTTTCGCAAAAATAACGGAGTTGGAAGTAACACCCGCTTCAACCGCCCATGCGAAAAGCATGTCGTCAGCTTCCTGCTTGGTGGGGGTGCGTGCGGAGTAGGTGGAGCCGTCCTTTTCCGCTGTTGCGGGGATGAAATCTTCTGCATCGAGAATACGGTTGCGGAAAGAGAACTGCACAACCATGCCGCCGTCCATGAGCGACTTGATATCGAGGAAAGGCTGCCCGAGGAGCTTCTCAAGATCGTTGATACCGGGGATCTGCAGAATGCGCAGGTTCTTGCGCTTTTTGAGTACATCGAGAACACCGTCTTCGTAAGCGGGAGCTGCAACTACTTCAAAGTATGCGGAGTCCACAACTTCGGCAGCTTCCATGGTCATGGGACGGTTTACAACGATTGCTCCGCCGAAAGCGGCGATACGGTCGGCGTTGAAGGCATTGCGCAGAGCTGTGCCGACGCCTTCTTCGGTCCATGCCGCGCCGCAGGGGTTGTTATGCTTGAGGATAACTGCCGCGGGCTTTGCAGTGAGGTACTGCAGAATGTTGAGGGCGTTGTCCACATCGGTGAGGTTGGTTTTACCGGGATGTTTACCGGCCTGAATCATGTGATCTTCGGTGAGGGCGGAAACAAGTCCCTGACCTTCGCCGCGAAATTTGATTCCGTCATATTCAAGCGCACCTGAGGCAAGCTCGTAAAGTGCCGCGGGCTGATCCGGGTTTTCGCCGTAACGCAGACCTTTGGTCTCGCCGTCGATATCCCAGGTTCTTTTTTTGAAGGTGAGTTTCTGGTCGCCCATTGTGAGGGTCATGTCAGCGGGAAAGGGGTCCTGCTGCAAGGTCTTGTACATCTTTTTAAGATCGCTCATTTTAGTTCTCCGATAAGAGTTTACTGGAAGGTTGATGCGCTCATAGCATAGGCTTTTCCGGTGGGCAATTTTTTAAATTGCGGTATCGGGGACCTTTTTGCTAGGATCATTGCGCCGGAATGGTTAGAAAATTCAACAATATTTTTAACTCTTCCGATTTATCACCACTCAGGGAGAATATATGTCAGAAGGTTATATGGAAAAGGCTCTTTTGAAGCTTGCAAAACAGCTCAACGCCTACGATGAGGCTTCATTGGTCGAATTATGGAATAAATATGAAGCCGAGGTTGCCAACTTTGAGCCCACCCGTAAATGGGAAGAAGCCGCGGTTGTTTTCGGGATGATACAGGCTGTGCGTCTCAAGAACCAGCTTTTTAATTACCACTGGGCCGAATCCTGCGGACCTGAATCCATGTCTCCGCGTCCCGACTTTGTTCCCGGTAAGGGAGAGAATGACCTCTTTGAAGGAGCCCCTAAAAAGGACGGCAAATCATCAGGAACTTCCGGCAAGGGGGGCAAGGTACTTACGCTCAAGCCCCGGAAGGACAGCTAGTCCTTTCATAATATAGTAGTAGTAACGAACACTGTCCACGTAATCCACGGCTTCATACCCTCGTGTGTAGCCGTGGCGTGTTTTCGAATGGTATTTACTGCTGGTGAGCAGGGGGAAAACCTGTTTCAGAGAACGCCATGTCGCGGGATTCTTGCTAATGTATTTAGCGATATCAATGGCATCGTAAACGTGTCCCAGCCCCTGATTGTAAGCGGCAAGGGTAAACAGCCAGCGGTTCCATCCATCCACGTCCCTGTTTTCGAATTTATCCCATAAAAATCTCAGATACCGGGCACCGCCATAGATCGCCTGTTTGGGGTCTAGCCGGCTACTCAGTCCCAGAAGTTCTGCCGTATCCCGGGTTAGCTGCATCAGTCCGCGTACTCCGGTGCGGCTGTGCGCAAGGGGGTCAAAACGGGACTCCTGATACATCACTGCCGTAAGCAGCAGTGGGTCGACTTTATATTTTCGGGCTGCTTTCAGGATGTAGCCGGAGTAGAGCGGAAGCTTCTGCCGGATGTCCTTGCGCAGTGAATAAAGATCATAAAAGTCGGTTTCTTCGGGAATGAACCCGAAGTACATTTCCCTTTTGTCAGCCAGTGTTCCATTGCTGCTGACCATGTGCCAGTAGTCCTCAACGGTCTGGCTCAGACCCTGAACATCTTTGCGCAGGTACCAGCGGTATTCAAGATCGTCACCGAAACTGTCCGTGATGCGCAGCCTGTGCAGAAAGGGCTTGATGGGTTTCAGTGCTCCGGTTTCCACCAGTTGAAAGCGGACGGACTTGTCCTGATTCAGCTTTAACAGGGGGCCGAGATGGGTGGCGTTGTCAGTGGTAAGGAGTTGTGGATTACAGTCGAGATGTTCCTTGAGACCCTCAAAAACTTCAAGAAGGTCTGAGTTTCCGGGAACAAAAACTTCAAGTCCGCAAAGCTCGAAGGGGGTCCGCAGCTCAAAACGGCGGATGTGGTGCAGCATGGTCGGCGGATTCTTCTCATAGACCGGCCCCTTGGCGATGGGTACAGAACGTGGCAGGGAGTCGGGGTTGTATCCGCTGGCGAGCATGATGTCGGCTTCACCGGAGAGCAGTGCGCCAAGTGCTTCCCTGTGTGTAGGGAAGGCTGAGATTTCAATCTCAGATCCGCTGAAAGTCCCGAAGTCGTCAATCAGCTCGCGGTCAAAACCCGGTCCCCAGGGAGAAAGCCGGGGGAAAACTCGTTCAGTTTTGACAGCCGCAACACGTAAAATTTCGGGAAGAGGGATTTCATGTTTGATAAAATACAAGTGGTTAAAAAAAACAAAAATACCTAAATACACAACAATATTGACTAAATGTTGTGAAAAAAGTATCAAAGTCCCCCTCAGAGGGTGATTTAATTTACTTTGATGTATTGACATTTCCCCTAAAGATTTTTTACGCATAAAAACCCGTCTGCCGTGCTTTATGCTAGCATACCCCGTTCATGTGAGGTATCAAAATGATCGGCCGATGAAAAAGGATTTTTATTATGTACGCGTAATGACCCCTTTTTCAATTATATACGTCAGACGCAGTGCCGCTAGCAAGTAATCAAATTACAGAAAAAAATCCCGGTCTTCGGATAAGGCTTGAGGAAATACTGTAGAAGGAGCGCTTTAGCAATGTCTAATACCGTTATTGTTGGAACCCAGTGGGGGGACGAAGGCAAGGGTAAGATCGTCGATATGCTCGCTGAAAAAGCGGGTGCGATTGTTCGTTTTCAGGGTGGAAACAACGCAGGGCATACCCTTGTTGTAGAAGGGGAGCAGTGTATCCTGCACCTCATTCCTTCCGGAGTGCTCCATGAAGGGAAAAAGTGCCTTATCTCAAATGGTGTGGTTCTTGATCCCGAGGTATTCCTCAAGGAGATTGACGGACTGGCCGAAAAAGGTGTCGATGTTTCTCCTGAAAGACTGATGATCTCCAAGAAAACCCAGATCATCATGCCTTATCACAAGCTGATGGATAACTGCCGCGAGTCCATGAAATCCGAAGATAACAAGATCGGAACCACCGGCCGCGGCATCGGTCCCTGTTATGAGGACAAAATGAGCCGCATCGGTGTACGCGCCGCTGACCTCGCCGATCCCGAGCTGCTTCGTGATAAAATTGAAGCAGGGCTTATCGAAAAGAATGTTCTTTTTGAAAAACTTTTTAACGTGGAGCCTCTTGATGCCGAAAAGGTTTATCAGGACATGCTGCCCATCGCCGAACGTGTTGCCCCCTATCTCGCTGATGTTTCCAGCGTGATTCAGGATACAAACAAGGAAGGAAAGGACGTGCTTTTCGAAGGAGCGCAGGGCGTTCATCTCGATATCGATCACGGAACCTATCCTTTTGTTACCTCCTCCAACGTTGTAGCAGGTAACGCTGCCGCCGGTTCCGGATGCGGACCGCGTCAGCTTGAACGCATCATCGGTATCTGCAAGGCGTACACCACCCGTGTCGGTGCCGGACCTTTCCCCACCGAACTTTTTGACGAAGTGGGCGAAACCCTGCAGCAGAACGGTCACGAGTTCGGCGCAACAACCGGACGTAAACGCCGCTGTGGATGGCTTGATATGGTCGTTCTGCGCGAAACCGCGCGTCTCTGTGACCTCACCGAGTTCGCACTGACCAAGCTGGACGTACTTTCCGGCCTCGACGAAATCAAAATCGCCGTAGCCTACAAGTACCGCGGCGAAGAAGTTGCCTATCCTCCCCAGGAGCAGAACGGTATGGCCCACGTGGAACCTGTCTACGAATCCATGCCCGGCTGGAAGGAAGATATCACCAAGGTCTCATCCTACGATGAACTTCCCGAAGCTGCACGCAACTACATCGCGCGCATTGAAGAACTGTCAGGCGTAAAAGTGGGCATCGTATCCGTTGGCCCCGACCGCGCTCAGACTATTGTAAGATAATTTGGATGCCTCCGGCGGCTGGGGAAGGGGAAACTCTTGTAAGAGTTTTCCCTTCCCCAGACCCCTTCCCCTTCAGAACTTTTTATTAAAGCTTCGCTGCTGGGGACTTCTAAGAGTACATAATTTATTATATTTTTCTTTCCCTCGTAATTTCTGGCGCGGGATTGATTTTCCGGCTTCGAATCTGTTCTGTGAATAACTGGCGGGTTGCGAAGCTTTATTTTTTCGAATAATTTCTCAAAGTAATTGAAATTATATTTACCCAGACTTTACCGTTCCCGTTGTCGAAGACTTGTTAAAACGTCTTTTGGAGAGAGGGGATGGTGTAATCACCTTTGCAGAAATTTATTTTCTCAAAGTAATTTGAAATTATATTTACCCAGACTTTACCGTCCCCGTTGTCGAAGACTAAGTAAAACGTCTTTTGAAGAGAGTGGATGGTGTAATCACCTTTGCAGAAATTTATTTTCTCAAAGTAATTTGAAATTATATTTACCCAGACTTTACCGTTCCCGTTGTCGAAGACTTGTTAAAACGTCTTTTGGAGAGAGGGGAAGGGGAGTCCAGAGGGGAAGGGGAGAGTCCCTTTTTGGGCGTTAGCAAAAGGGTCTCTCCCCTTCCCCTCTGGCCGCCGGAGGCACAAAGTGTTCACTAGTATCAGAGAAACAGTAGACAGACAGAGTCTGGTTATACCGAGATTTGCTAAGCTTGCTTCCAAGCCGCCGCAGTGCCTGCTTATTGAGGGCGGCAGTGCGGAAGAGCGTCTGGACATGGCCCGTTACTGGGCCTGTGTGCTTAATTGTGAGCAGGGTCAGGACCCTTGCGGCAGTTGCCAGTCCTGTGTCCAGATTGCTGAGAATGCTTTTAATGATTTCCTGCTCATTGACCGTGAAGAGGACGAGAAGACTGGCAAGCTCAAGCAGGACATTTCCATCGAATCTATCAGAGAGCTTCTTCCTGTGTGGGGCCAGCCGCCGAATGGTGGCGGAACCCGTGTTACCGTTGTAGTGGAAGCCCAGAACCTGAATGGCAACTCCGCCAACGCCCTGCTGAAGACTCTTGAAGAACCGCGCCCGGGTAACGTATTTGTTCTGACTGCCCCGCAACGTGAAAGACTGCTGGAAACATTGGTCTCACGCAGCTGGGTGGTAACTCTTGCATGGCCTACTGATGCTGAAAATTCTCAGGAAGTGGCGGACTGGGTTGACGGCATGTTGAGATTCTGGCGTTCGGGGCAGGGCTGGTTTGAAAGGACATCCGCGAAAGGTGCCCTAGATAAGGAATTGGGCCTGAAAGTGGTGAACGGCTGCCAGCGAGAGCTCAAAAACGCGCTACTGAATCCACGATCCACACGCGCGGCAGACACTCTGTCCGGCCTGTTCGATCCAAAAGGATTGCGCCGCCTTGACCTTGTACTTGGTAAGGCGCAGGAATCACTGAACTATAATGTCAACCCCGCTTTGGTGATGGACTGGGTTGTTACTGCCGCCATGCCCAAGCGTAGGTAGGCGGAGTAACCCACTACTAAGATATTTTTTGATCAGTTCTCATTTAGGAAGACTCAAAACACCCGTGAAGCATTCTCTGCTTCACGGGTGTTTTTTTATGTGATCATACTGTTTCATTCTCACATCTGCAGGTTTGATAATGGTGCATAGTTAAAGTTGAATTTTTTTAATCATACTGATGGACTCTGCAATATCAGATGCCTTTTTGAATTGACTTGCCTTGGATTAAATCTATAATACATTGACTTTAATGTGAGGTGCTTATTTTGGAAATTGAAATATTGCTCGGGTTCTCGTTACTCGGCCTGTCACTCTATGCTGTTTCATATCTGGGTAGGAAAAAAGCCAGGCTTCCTGTCTGCAGTTGCTACGCTAATGGTAAAAGTGCTACCCGGCTTTCATCTACGCTTCACAGTTGCTACACTGACGAATCCATTTCTTTTTATATCTGCCAGTGTCAGGTCTGCGGAGGGGTGACCGGGCATCCGCTACCTCAGTTCAATCATTTTATGTCCCATGCCGATTCCGCTGAAATTGATCAGCTTATGGATAAATTCTACTCATCGATGCAGACCCCGCTTTAAATACGGCCCGCCCTGAATCAGAAACGGGCCGGAACTCTGTCCTTACTTCATGCCCCGTTTAGATGCTTTGAGCGGGTTCATCATTTTGCCTTTCGAAGCTGTGGTGGTCTTGATCAGATGCCTGTTCTCTTCAAACAATTCCGCCACATCAAAGCCTTTTTCATCCAGCAGCAGCCATACTTCCTGACGGCTGACACCATACCTGTTGATATCTGCGTGTTTTTTATCCACCCTGTGTTTATCTGTCAGGTAGATTCCCTTGTTATCAATAGCCATAAGCCTGTTTTCCCCGTCCATTTCCACTTCCTGAATGATCATGTCAGAGGTGGTTCCGAATCTGTTGATTCCGTCCAGCATAATGTGCTCCGTTAAATTTTATCTGGTTAATGCCTGAAAGGGCAGCATGCACCAGTGATAATCAATCTGTTTTGCTATCCCTTTTTTATATTACTGTGTTTATGTTGCGAAAACGAAATTCATTTTCAATTAATACTGAAGAATCAGGATGTCAACGTCATAAAACATTAACGTCCAGATAAGATGTCTGGCTAAAGAAAAAGGACGCACCTTTATATTTTAAAGGGCGTCCTTTTAGGGGGATGCGGGATTGATTGATATTAATAAACTTTTCTTCGTGAAAAACTGGAACCGATCACGGCGAACGTGTTTTCAACGATGAAGAGCACTTTGTCATCATGGCGGAAGGCAATTTCTTCGAGACGTTTAAGCTGAATGTTGTTGACTACGGTCATAAGGATGTTTTTGTCCTCACGAAGGTAGGCTCCCTGTCCCTTGATAAAGGTCGCACTCTGTTTGAGTTCATGCAGGATGTCGTGACAGATCATCTCGGCGTTATTCGAAATGATGAAGACTACTTTTCTCTGGTTGAACATGGAAAGCGTCTGCTCAACAACCTGCGCCGATATGTAGACGAGTATGAGAGAAGCAATGATTATATCGAGCGAAAGTTCAAGCAAACTGAAGCTGAACAAGGTGGCGTTGAATATAAGGTATACTTTGCCGATGCCGATATTGAAACGTTGGAAAAGGTAAACAGCAAGCACGTCCAGACCGCCGTTAGATCCCAGTGTCCTGAGCACAGTGCCGGCTCCGAAACCAAGCATAGCGCCGCAGGCTACCGCGGCATACAGATGGTTATGCACGGGCATGGGGATAGTCAGCAGTTCGTAAGCAAGGGTGGCAATTATTGTTGAGTACAGACTGTACCAGAAAAATCTCCTGCTTACGTGTACCCATGCGAAAACAAACAACGGTATACTGAGGATCATATAAAGCCAACCCGGCGAAAGTATATTCAGCTTGTAATAGACCAGGGAGGCGAGTCCGAAAATTCCACCCGCAAGGAACTCGTGGGGCACAGCGAGACTTTTCACCGCGATCGAGCATATTGTCGACCCGATAGTGATCAAAAGAAGGTTCCACCAGATAGAGTAGGTGAAATCGAAATTTATTGATGTTCCTTTACCAAGAACGGACTTGACTGGTTCGAGCATTTTTATCTTCGTGGTTTTGGGTTCAAGAAAAAACAGCTACGGACTAACAGGGATGGGCTTATGGTTCAAGCTCTAAAACCAATAGTATCAAATAAGTTATATCTGATTGATTTAATGTGATTTAAAGGTGTTTGTAACCCTCGTTTAACGCTTCTGTATCTTCTTTGTCGGGTATTTATCTGCAAATTGTTCCATTATTATCATAATGGAATTGATAACTGTAGTCATCTTTCAATCTGAGAAGGAGCGGATATGGACCCTTTGAGCAGATACTTCTGGAGCAAGGATGTCGATTCGGTGCTTGCGGAACTCAGCACCTGTACAGACGGTCTGATTGATGTCGAGGCCGGACAACGGCTTGAAAAATTCGGTCCCAATACTCTCAGGGAGACAAAAAGCCACGGCACAATGAGCCTTCTCATAGCTCAATTCAAAAGTCCCATCATCATAATTCTTATTTGTGCCGCTCTTTTATCCGTGGCCCTTGGCGACAGCACTGACGCGATCATAATCATGGCCATCATTCTGGTCAGCGGGCTTCTCGGCTTCTGGCAGGAGAAGGGGGCTGCGGGCGCGGTCGAATCGCTCCTTGAAGCAGTGGAAACCAAGGCTGAAGTCCTCAGGGGGGGACAGCACATGCAGGTTCCCGTGGACGAGGTTGTCCCGGGAGATGTGATCAAACTTCATGCGGGTAAAGGCATCCCCGGTGACTGCCGTATAATCGAGTCCCGTGACCTTTTTGTGAACGAGGCCGCTCTGACCGGGGAAACGTTTCCGGTGGAAAAGGAAAACAGCATATGTGAAAAGGACACACCACTGGCAGGCAGGATCAACACGCTTTTCATGGGAACCCATGTGGTCAGCGGCAAAGGCAAGGCTGTTGTCGCCGCCACCGGACTGGATACAGAGTTCGGTAAAATATCTAAACGCTTGAAGCTGCGTCCCGCAGAAACGGAGTTCGAGCGCGGAATCCGCAGATTCGGCTACCTGCTGATGGAAGTCACCCTTGTGCTGGTAGTGATCATTTTTGCGTTGAACGTTATTTTCCACAAACCAATTCTGGACTCCCTTCTTTTCTCACTCGCCCTCGCGGTGGGGCTTACCCCTCAACTGCTTCCCGCAATCATCAGTGTGAACCTTGCCAACGGTGCGAGACTTATGGCCGATCACAAGGTCATTGTGCGGCGTCTGTCATCCATCGAGAATTTCGGGAGCATGAATGTATTGTGCTCGGATAAAACAGGAACACTCACAGACGGAACGGTGCGGTTGAAGGGAGCGTATTCAATCAGCGGACAGGAGAATAAGGATGTACTGCGCCTTGCTTACTTGAATTCAAGTCTGGAAACCGGATATCCTAGCCCCATAGACGAGGCTATCCGGGTAAGCGGGGAATTCAATATTTCGGAATACGTCAAGACCGATGAGATACCTTACGACTTTATCCGTAAACGCCTTTCCGTGCTGGTCAGGAAGAACGGCGAAGATGGTTCAATGCTGATTTCAAAAGGCGCGTTGAGCAATATCCTCGACTGCTGCGCGAAAGCCTTGACTGCTGACGGCAGGAAAGTGGATGTCTCCGAAGTGAGGACTGAGGTCCAGGACAAGTTTGAGGAGTTCAGCTCTCAGGGGTTCAGGGTTCTGGGGGTGGCTACCAGAGATTTTCCCGCCGATGCGGAGGTCGGTAAGGATGATGAACAGGAGATGACTTTCCGGGGCTTTCTCGCTTTCTGGGACCCGCCCAAAAAGGGTATAGTGGAGACTGTCGCCAAGCTCGGGGCCATGGGGGTTTCCCTCAAGGTAATCACCGGGGATAACAGGCATATCGCGGCAAAGGTGGGCCATGAAATTGGTCTAAGAAATCCTGTTATTCTTACCGGAACCGAGATCAACCACATGCATGATGACGCGCTGGTCCGCAAGGTTCGCGAGGTGGATGTGTTCGCCGAGATTGAGCCTAACCAGAAAGAGGATATCGTACTTGCGCTCAAACAGGCCGGAGACGTGGTCGGCTACATGGGGGACGGCATCAATGATGCTTCTGCGCTGCGTGCCGCTGACGTGGGGATATCTGTTGACAGCGCGGTTGATGTAGCCAAGGAAACCGCTGATATTGTCCTGCTTGAAAAGGATCTCGCGGTTCTTGAACACGGTGTCATAGAAGGCCGGAAGACTTTTGCCAACACGCTGAAATACGTTTTCATGGCCACAAGTGCCAATTTCGGAAATATGTTTTCCATGGCCGGAGCAAGCCTGTTTCTTTCATTTCTGCCGCTGCTGCCCAAGCAGGTGCTGCTGACCAACCTTTTCACCGACCTGCCTGAAATGACCATTGCCACAGATAACGTGGATAACGACTACATTGACCGGCCCCGCCGCTGGGATATCTCTTTCATCAAAAAATTCATGATCGTATTCGGGCTGGTCAGCTCTGTGTTCGACTATCTGACCTTCGGGGTGCTGCTTTATATTCTGAATGCTTCACCGGAAGAGTTCAGGACAGGGTGGTTTCTGGAATCTATAGTTTCCGCGACACTCATTGTACTGGTGATCAGAACAAGATTGCCGTTTTACAGGAGCAGACCCGGCAGACACCTGATTCTGGCAACACTTGCGGTGGTTGGGCTTGTTCACCTGATTCCGTTCAGTCCGCTGGCCGGAGTGATGGGATTCAAGCCCTTGTCCTTCACTTTTCTGGCGGCCATGTGGGGAATTGTCGGTCTGTATGTCCTCGGTGCGGAATATGCCAAAAAGAAATTCTATGAAAAGGTGGGCGGATAGGGACGGATCATTTTTCGGGAGATTCGCCTGCAGCAGGGCGTTCTTCAAGGTTTCCGACAAGCTCAAGGATAACCTTGTTGATTCTTTGGATGACTTCCGGGGCTACTGATTTGGAAAAGATCAGGTATCTTTTGTTCCCTTTGGGGATGTCATCAAAGGAGATATGGGTAAAATTGTCCTGCTTGAATCCTGATTTTTGTATTAGAGGCTGCATCTCTTCCGGAGCAAGGATGACTCCGTCAACCCGTCCCGCCATAAGCATCCTTATCATCTGGATTTTGGTACCGGATATTTTTGTTACGTTTTCAGGGTGCTGTTTAAGTATCGGTTCCATGTAAGGTCCGGCAGAATGGCCCTTAAGATGTCCAATCTTGTAATTAGTGTTTTCCAGCAGAGATGCTATTGTGGAAAAATCTGAAAATTTATGGCGGTCTTTGAATCGTACAAGAAGGCCTATAGGTTTATTGATGTAAATCGGCAGTGAGAAGTTAGCGAATTTTTCTCTTTCCTTGTTTTTGAACCACCCGACCGAGGCATAGTTTTCAAGATATTTGAGATTGAGGAGGATTCTCGGGGCCGGAACTTTTAAATAATTGTACTCAACCCCGGCTTTATTGAATATTCTGTTTGTTAGTTCAATCAATGTGCCGTTGGCGGTTCCATTTTCAGTTGTGAATGAATGGGGCGGGAAATCAACATATCCGACATCAAGTTTGTAGGCATAGCTATTCGAAATAAAGATGATTTTGAAGGCAGCGAGTAGAGCAAGACTGAAAATAAATATTACTGCTACTCTTGATCTGTTGTTTCGAATTGATTTGTTAGGCATAGGACTGACAACCGGATTCTGGTGATTTTTGAAAATTATTCATATCCCAGTATGACACCTGTGGCGGTTTAAGTCTATTGGAGTTGTGTTTTGCTTTGCCATTTAATAATTCTTCAGCGGTAATGCCCGAATAATCAGTTAATTAGGGGCGTTTTCTTCGCGAACTTCATTTATCGCTTTATTTATCCTTCCAATGGTTTCATCCGAAACATTTTTTGAAAACATAAGGTAGCGCTTGTTGCCGACCGGAATATCATCAAGTGATCTGAAGATGTATTTGTCAGGGATGCAGCCGCATTTTTCAATAATCATGCGTACTTCTTCCGGAGCCAGCAGGCAGAAGTCGAAACGTCCGGCCTTTAACATCTTGACCAGCTGTTCCTGCTTTCCGGAAATATAACTGGTGTTGGCCGGAGAGCCTGAAATGAGCGAATCAATGTATTTTCCTTCCGAATGCCCTGAAATTAACCCCACCTTTAGTGACGTTTTCTGCAAGATATCCCGCAAGGTGTTGTAGTCCTTGAACTTGCGTTCATCTTTTTTCCGAAATAGAATTCCGATAGGTTTATTTTGATAAATCGGAATGGAGAATTTTGCGAAATTTTCACGAGCTGCAGTTTTGAACCATCCTATCGAGGCAATCTGGTGTCCATTTCTGATTCTGTACAGGATTCTTTTTGACGGCATGGAAATATATTTACAATTGACCCCGGCTTTCTTCATTACTTTTTCAGTCAGATCGAGAAGTAAGCCGGAAGGTCTGCCCTCGCATGTAAAATAGTAGGGTGGATATTCAATGTATTCGACACGCAAGGTTTTTGCGTAGGATTTATGGGCACAGGAAGTCAGAAAAATAAAAACGATGCAGGAGATCAGCAGCGGCAGGTTGATTTTTTGTAAAATGGTGATCTTATGTGTCACTTTCTTGCCTGCTTCATCCATCCGGTTACTCCAATCTTTAGGGTCGCTACAAATTCACAATCGTTATTGTTGTTTTTGCGTTACACAGTTGTCTGGAAATGTCTACAAATTAACGTACAGCTTTGTATTTCATGAATATTAAACATGTTGCAGGTTGTTGTCATAAAACTCGCCTTTGTTCCTGGCGTAAAATGCTTGTTTTTTGTCATTGCTGCCAAATCTGTATTCACTTAATCTTCAGTCATGAAGAAGCAGGTGGAATTTTATCTTTATGACGGTGTTGTCTCTCTTGATGTAAGCGGTCCTCTTGAAGTTTTTTATGCAGCAACGACTCTGCTGCACAACGGGGGGAGGACTGGGCACGGCTATGATGCTATTTTTTCCTCTTCGGTCCCTGGTCCGGTCCGGACTTCATCAGGACTGACCATGATTGCCGACTCTCAGGCGGGCAGCCATTCTCCGGATATTTTTGTAGTTCCGGGCGGGCTTGTTGCGGAGTCTGTTTCAGAAGATCCGGCTATACTTGAGACCGTTAAGAAGGCGGCAGCCAGAGCTGAGCGAATCGTTTCAGTGTGCAGCGGGGCGTTCATACTTGCAGCCTGCGGTCTGTTGGACGGCAGGAAGGTTACTACCCACTGGCTTGTGTCTGATCGTCTGGCCCGCCGTTACAGCTCACTTAAAGTGGATCCTGACGCAATTTATATTCAGGACGGTAATATCTCCACTAGCGGCGGGGTTACAGCGGGGATTGATCTGGCGCTGGCGATTGTCGAGGACGATTTCGGTCCCGAGCTGGCCATGGAGGTGGCCCGGATGCTTCTTCTTTACCGCAGACGGCCCGGAAACCAGAGCCAGTTCAGCGCTCCTCTTGCCATGCAGATGCGTTCGGGCAGCAGATTTTCCGGTCTCATTCATTGGATGGAGCAGAATCTTGACCGGAAGCTCACCGTGGATGAACTGGCAGAGCAGGCCAATATGAGCCCGCGTACTTTTTCACGAATTTTTCCGTCGGAAACGGGGTTCAGCCCCAGCCGTTTTGTTGAGCAATTGAGGATCGATCGTGCGCGCGAACTGATCGAATCCGGTGCTGATTCGCTTGATACGGTGGCACAGGAATCCGGCTTCGGCCGGGAGGAGAGGCTGCGCCGGGCTTTTCAGAGAAGGCTCGGAGTCAGTCCTGCCCAGTACCGGGCGCATTTCATAAATGGAGATAATCATGACTAAACAGATGACTTACGGAATATACATATATGAACAGGTGGCGGAGCTGGACTTCGTGGGACCGCAGCAGGTCTTCGCGGTTTCCAATCAGCTTGCCGGAGGCGGCAGGGTGGTCACCATAAGCCTCGGCACAGAGCCATTGCGGGGCATAGGAGGCTTGAAGATTATTCCCGATTATTCACTGGAAAACGCACCAGAGCTCGATGTGCTGCTCCTTCCGGGAACAGGTGAGGTCGAAAAATATGCCCTTAGCTGTCAGGAGGCCATTGAATGGGTGAAGGCTCAGTATGACAAGGTGGATTACATGACCGCTGTATGCACCGGAGGGCTTATCCTGCAAAAGGCCGGATTGCTCAAGGGGCGCAGGGCCACCACCCACTGGCAGCTTATGGATTACCTGACTAAGGATCCTGAAGTGACTGAGCTGCCCGAGATGCGTTATGTCCGTGATGGAAAGATAGTGACCTCGCAGGGAGTATCTGCGGGGATCGATATGGCCTTGTGGCTGGTGGGACAGATTCACGGTCCCGACCATGCCCGTACGGTTCGCAGGATTCTGCAGTATGATCCTGCTCCGCCATACACGGCTGAAGTGTAGGGAAAAAAGAAACCCCGGCCGGAACTTGCGTTACGGCCGGGGGCTTTTAAGATTTGCTTTAAGATTACTTAGTAACGCGTTTCAACCAAGTTAGCGGTTATTTCCAAATTGCTTTTGTACTTGCGCGTTCCAACCATGATTAGCGGTTGTTTTATCAGTTTTTTATACTAACGCGCCTTAACCGTTTGATTGTTTGTTACAAGTTGACCTTGCTACGAATTCTTGCCGTTCAAGAGGGGGGACCGTCTTCGCATTGCCGGAATAACCGGCGATTTCAGTCGCTCCTTGGGGCCCTCAGGAGGTCTCAATGAACTCTCGCGTTTGGCTCCCCTCAAATTGAGCCTCTACGTCAGGCTCTGTGTTGGAAAGTGACATCAGCGTTGATTTCACTCCCGTTGAGGGTTGATGATACCCGCCTTACTTCGGCGATTACCTTTGCCTTTGATTAGAACTTAACGCTGTTAAGTGGACTAGTCAACACCAAAAAAATATATTTTTTAAAAACTGGTTCATTTTTTTTAATCAGTAATTTTTTGATCATAAATAAATATTAAATATCAGATGTTTATATCACAGTAGTTTGTCACTGGTTAAGTGCAGATTCTTTGTTTCTGGACGGATTTTCTTGCCTTTGAAGGGCGGGTGAGCCGTGGTTTCTCGATTTTTGACTCAGGGCGGACCTGAGTTGCCTGATTTATGTCCGCCTTATCTCCTATACTGAATATTGAAACGGGTAAGGAACAGCTTTGAATCATTGGGATTATCACCAGATACCCCGCAATATCAAATGTAAGGAGAAAAAATGAAATCTATCGACCATTACAAAATGGAGCTTAGGCCCCGGAGTGAACTCACAACCGGACTTGTGCTTTACGGTGAGAACGAACCTGCTGAGAAACAGATTGAAAATCTCTGGAAGATCGTGGACCGCAGGACAGGGGAAGAACTATCAGAGCCGCAGATCGATTTTTCTGAATTTACAACCGGGGACATTCTATACCCTTCCATGATGAAGCCTGAAGTCAAAAGCAGATGGGACCGGAAGCAGTACGAGAAAGAGGAAGCCAGAGCGGCTTTTGCCCGGCTAAAACGCATGGTCCATGCCGAGTTCATGGAGCAGAACCCTAATCTGCCGGTGGTGCAGAAACTGAGGCAAACAACCTATGGCAATCAAATTCTGAACGAATTCAGGGGCCATTTCAAAGGCAGCGGTTCCACATTCAAGCCCGGAGCATTTCAGCCCGCAGCACCTCAGATTGGAACAGGAAAATCTATCCGTGATGAAATGGAACGTGACAATGTGGACATCAATGAAATTGCGGATGAGGTTTTACAGTTCCTGACACCGAAAACAGAAAACACCTACGCGGTACTTGCGGTCAACCGTGATGAAAATTTAAGGATTAAAGACAAGCTACTTGTGTCTGAGCAATCCAGTCACGTCCTTGAATACCAGTACGATGAAGGCGGGCGAATCCGGCTGGTCAAATACAACGGCGGTAATGTGGAAATATACGGGTACAACCAGCTGGGGCAGCGTGTTTCATCCCATGTCGCTGGTGGTAGGAAGCTGGAATACATGTATAACAATCTTGGGCAACTGGTCAGAGCCGGAGATACAACCTATATGTATGATGCCGATGGTGATCTGTCCGAAAAGAAATCATCCGAAGGTATCACCAGCTACGAATATCTGGAAACAGGTCAGCTTTGTGGAGTCCTGCTGCCGGATGGAACCGATATTGAATACCGTTTCGATGAACGAGGGTTCAGAACAGCCAAATACATCAACGGTCAACTTGTACAGCGCTATCTCTGGAAAGATTTGACCACCCTCGCAGCGGTAGAAGATGCCGGGGGTGTCAGCAGATTCTACTACAACGAACATGGTCGTCCAATAGGAATGGAACGCAATGGACGGGTGTTCCTTTTCGCAACCGATCAACTGGGCAGCATTTTTAATGTTGCCGACCCGTCAGGAAACAGTGTACAGGATATTCTATACGATTCTTTCGGTAGAAGGGTATATAACAGCAATCCCGAACATGAAGCGGTGCTCGGTTTCGGTGGCGGGCTGTATGATTCAGATACCGGCCTTGTGCATTTCGGTTACCGGGAATACGACCCTGTAATCGGGCGTTTCATTTCTCCTGATCCGCTCGGTTATGATGGCGGTGATGTAGATGTTTACGGTTTCTGTCTCGATGATCCGATTAACTTTGTTGACCGGGATGGGTTGAAGAACAGGACACAGGCTGCCGATGAGGGAGAGGAATCAGAGTCTGAGGATCAGGAATCCCGGAGTGATGAATCCAGTAAAAGGAAAAACGACTCCATTACTGGAATGGACATGCGCAAAGAGCTTCAGGCCCTGAAAAAGAGGAATGATAAACAGGAGTCCGAGACTGAATCCGAGAAAAGTGAATCTGCTCTTACGCAGGATAATAACAAGTATATAATAGGAGGTGGTGGGTCCGCAGCTATTCCAGGATTTGAGGGTTCTATAGGGCTTGATGCTGCATATATCAATAAAGATGAAGCTGCGGTATATTTCACATATGGACTGAAGGGCTCTTCTGGCTTTGGTTTTTCGGCAGATATCTCAGCAGGTACACATAATGCCACTAAAGCTAGTGACTTGGAAGGGGTTAGTACAACTGCATCCGGGGGGATAGCGATTCCGGGAACGCCTCTTGCCGTAGGTTATAGCAAAGATGTCAGCGAATCTAGTCAAGTCGACAAGCTGACCCTAAGTATAGGAAAAAAGAATCAATATCCACGTCCGGAAGTGAGTGGAGGGAGAGTTTATTCTAAAAAAATGTTCACAATTGATCCTTCCTTCGATGAACTGGGAGAGTCGGCTCAGAAAGCGGTTAGACTGATGAAAAAAGTGGCTCCTGAATCAAATAGTGTAGTTGATAAAAAATTAAGAAGACAAATTTTGGACAGAAAATTAAAATCAACAACTAAGACCATAACTAAAAAATAAGTATTAAGTAGAAGTATAATGATGTTTAAAATTATTAAAAAGAAATGTCTATGTTTATAATTAATTTGCAAAATAACATTATGTTGTTATTATGGTTAATAAGTGTAGTTTTTGGTGTATATGCAATGCTTATAGGAGGAGAGGTGGATGTCTTGTCTATATCTATTTCTTCTTTGTTGGTTCTCTTGGCATTAAAAACTAATATACTTATGTCTGAGTGCGATGAAAAAAAAGTAATTTTGAAATTCAGTGTATTCAAAATAAAAATATATACTGAAGATATAAATAAAATTGCACGACACGAAATTTTGATTTATCTCTCTCCTGGAAGATTAGACTCTTTCTTTTTATCAAGTAGAAAAGGATGGTATATTGTCAAATGTAATTCGCATCTAAATTGCTATTCATATCTTGAAAAAAAAATTATATGAAAATGTAAAATAAATATAAATTTAACTTATTATCATGTAATTTTAGGTGGTTTAATAGTAAATTATGGTTATTGTGTGGATTACCAAAGAGAAAACATGATGATTCAATATATATTGATATGATTTGCCCAAAATGCCAGCAAGTCTATCTGGCAGGACAAGCCCCTAAAGATTCTTGCTGCGAATCATGCGGAGTTAGTCTTGAGCCTCTAGAAGGATTTTATGAACGGCATCCAGAGCTGAGAGATGCTCCGGAGCCGTTTACCCAAGCAGAGAATGATTAATGATGACCCCGGACTTCGGTTCGGGGTTTTTTATTATGATTTCAGGCCCATCTCACTATTGCCGACCCGTCAGGAAACAGTGTACAGGAAATTCTATACGATTCTTTCGGTAGAAGGGTATATAACAGTAATCCCGAACATGAAGCGGTGCTCGGTTTCGGTGGCGGGCTGTATGATTCAGATACCGGCTTTGTGCATTTCGGTTACCGGGAATACGACCCTGTAATCGGGCGTTTCATCTCTCCTGATCCGCTCGGTTATGATGGCGGCGATGTAGATATTTACGGTTTCTGTCTCGATGATCCGATTAACTTTGTTGACCGGGATGGGTTGAAGAACAGGACACAGGCTGCCGATGAGGAAGAGAAAGCGAATGAGAGTTTGGAACCTGAAGGTGATGTATCTAGTTCAAACGAGCTTATAGATGCTGAACAGGGCACGGAAGTCGAAGATAAAGAAGAAAAATCTTCTGAAACAGAAAATGAAGAATCTAATGGAAATGAACAACAACCCCGATACGATAAAAAAGCCGGAGCGGATAATTCAAGACCTGCACCTTTAAAGAAGAAGTTTGCTGGCGCTGACCGAGAGGTCGTTAAGACAAAGAATAAACAGAAACCTAAGTTGACGCTTAAAGACCTTGGTAGTGCTGCATTTGAAGGTGTAGTGAAAGGAGCTCCAATTGGGGCTGTGTACGGTGGGACACTGGGCCCTTTGGGAAGTGCCGCAGGAGGGGCTACTGGGGCTGTTGCTGGTGCATCTATTAATATGCTTTACAAAGTGGGAGGACTAGTTCTATCCGAACTAACAGGAATAAACGAAGATTCTCAAAAGAGTTTGCGGGAAGCAATGGAAAAAATAAATGGTAATACTTCAAAAAGACCTAAAAAATGATTATATATATACTGTATACTTTATTCGGAATAGCTACAATTGCTGGTATGATTGTATATCTGACAAAATCAACGAAAACGATTGCATGTAAAAATTGCAATCAAGAATTTGGAGCTATTCCTAATAAAAATATGACCATAGTGTCTGTCTTTGTTTTTTGGGAGCTATTGATTGCTGGCATATTTATATTTGGTCACGGAATTTCATTTATGTGTTTACTCGCTGGCATTACAGTCATTTACTATCTTTTTAAAAAAGAGGGCTACAAGTGCCCGAACTGTAAAACAATCAATCAGCTATCATAAATCAATCACAACATATAATATATATGCCCCGGACTTCGGTTCGGGGTTCTCTTCTTGCTATCCATAAGTATTTAGGTGTCAGAAGATTTGCCCCACATCCATATCCGACTCTAGGTGGCGCAGTTAGTGCGATCAAACATTTCGTTGAAAAAGCAAAAGAAACTATAGATGATTATGGTAAATAAAAGAATAGAATCGCAAAACACTCGAGCTAGTAACGGCGGAACAGGTAGACTAATTCTTATTTTGTCAGGATGGTCTTTTTTTCTGTCTGGGGCTTTAACTCCCCTCGTTGGTGGAGGAGAATACAAAGGTTTTGAAGTATACGATTATGTGGGTTATATACAGTTGGTCGTAGGTTTTATAATACTGATTTATTTATGGAAAACTAAAGATGTCAGATCATTTAATTCTGACGGTAATATTGACCCAGAATATATAATTTGCCCAAAACGCCAGCAAGTCTACTTGGCAGGACAAGCCCCTAAAGACTCTGCATGCGAATCATGCGGAGTTAGCCTTGAACCCCTTGAAGGATTTTATGAACGGCATCCAGAGCTGAGAGATGCTCCGGAGCCGTTTACCCAATCTGAGAATGATTAATGATGACCCCGGACTTCGGTTCGGGGTTTTTTATTATGATTTCAGTCCCGTCTCACTATTGCCGACCCGTCAGGAAACAGTGTACAGGAAATTCTATACGATTCTTTCGGTAGAAGGGTA
Organism: Maridesulfovibrio salinus; assembly: GCF_055394525.1. Classification (NCBI taxonomy): domain Bacteria; kingdom Pseudomonadati; phylum Thermodesulfobacteriota; class Desulfovibrionia; order Desulfovibrionales; family Desulfovibrionaceae; genus Maridesulfovibrio; species Maridesulfovibrio salinus. Next base: position 3,235,910 of record NZ_AP042461.1, on the reverse strand, counting down.
TATAACAGTAATCTCGAACATGTAGCGGTGCTCGGTTTCGGCGGGGGGCTGTATGATTCAGATACCGGCCTTGTGCATTTCGGTTACCGGGAATACGACCCTGTAATCGGGCGTTTCATCTCTCCTGATCCGCTAGGTTATGAAGGCGGTGATGTAGATGTTTACGGTTTCTGTCTCGGTGATCCGATTAACTTTGTTGACCGGGATGGGTTGAAGAACAGGACGCAGGCTGACGATAAGGTATCAGAGTCTGAGGATCAGGAATCCCGGAGTGATGAATCTAGTAAAAGGAAAACCGACTCCATTACTGGAATGGACATGCGCAAAGAGCTTCAGGCCCTGAAAAAGAGGAATGATAAACAGGAGTCCGAGACTGAATCCGAGGAAAAAAACTCTGAGAGTGAGGAAGAAGAAGGAGCTCTAGAAAAGATTTATGATGGTATAGGCGAAGCCCTAACCAAAGGTGGTAAAGCAACAATTGAAGCCACATCCAAAGCAGGAGAAGCAATTATTAACGACCCAAAGATATTGGGCACTACTGTTGGTGCAGCTATATTACCTGCGGTAATTGCAGGAGGAGTACTTGGTGGTAAAGATGTTCTAGCTGCAGGAGCGGCAGGTGTCAGAAGATTTGCTCCCCATCTAGAAAAAGGTGTAAGCAGAATCAGTAAGGTTGTTAAGCGCGGCAGGAGTTTTATACGTGATGCAGAGAGTAAGGCTGATATAGGAATACGTACAAGCAAGATTGGAGAAAAGCATAAATTAAATCTTGAAAAAGTCGGCGAAGCAGCAACTGGACTTATTGATAATCAACCTCCTACCCCGACTCTAGGTGGCGCAGTTAGTATTGGTAAGGCTATCATCGAAGCAGGTGTCAAGTACATAGATGAATACTCTTCGAGAAAAGTTCAAAGTAAATAAAAAAAGAATTATTAAAATGAATATTGCAACATTGAAAATTGTTGGATGGTTGATAATCGTTTTTGGATTAGTCACTGCTTTGGGAGATGGCTCTTATTATAAAGGTTTTTATGTCTCACCTACCATTGGTTATGTAGAAATTGTTCTCGGTGTGATCATATTGCTATGGATACATAAAGATAAAGTAAATAAGATAGAAGATTCACAACGACCTGAGAGGACGAAAGATATGATTTGCCCAAAATGCCAGCAAGTCTATCTGGCAGGACAAGCCCCTAAAGATTCTTGCTGTGAATCATGCGGAGTTAGTCTTGAACCTCTAGAAGGATTTTATGAACGGCATCCGGAGCTGAAAGATGCCCCGGAGCCGTTTACCCAAGCAGATAACGATTAATGATGACCCCGGACTTCGGTTCGGGGTTTTTTATCATGATTTCAGCCCCATCTCACTATTGCCGACCCGTCAGGAAACAGTGTACAGGAAATTCTATACGATTCTTTCGGTAGAAGGGTATATAACAGCAATCCCGAACATGAAGCGGTGCTCGGTTTCGGCGGGGGGCTGTATGATTCAGATACCGGCTTTGTGTATTTCGGTTACCGGGAATACGCCCCTGTAATCGGGCGTTTCATCTCTCCTGATCCGCTCGGTTATGAAGGCGGCGATGTAGATGTTTACGGTTTCTGTCTCGATGATCCTATTAATTTTGTTGACCGGGATGGGTTGAAGAACAGGACACAGGCTGCCGATGAGGAAGAGAAAGCGAATGAGAGTTTGGAACCTGAAGGTGATGTATCTAGTTCAAACGAGCTTATAGATGCTGAACAGGGCACGGAAGTCGAAGATAAAGAAGAAAAATCTTCTGAAACAGAAAATGAAGAATCCAATGGAAATGAACAACAACCCCGATACGATAAAAAAGCCGGAGCGGATAACTCTAATCCGTCCCCACTGAAAAAGAAACTGGCTGGAGCAGATCGGGAACAGAAACCAGATGAATCCAGTTCCAAAAAGAAACCCAAATTAACTCTAGGTGACCTTGGAGAAGCCGCATGGGATGGGGCAAAAAAAGTTTAGTTCCCGGAGCAGTATATGGAACTACACTCGGTCCATGGGGTACCGTTGCTGGAGCTGCAACAGGGGCGGTCGCAGGTGCATCTGTTAATATGCTTTACAAAGTTGGAGGACTAGCAATTTCAGAGACAACAGGAATTAGCGAAGATAATCAGAAACGTTTGCGCGATTTTATGGAAAAATCAAATAAAAACCCCCGAAATCCTAAAAAGAGATAATGTCTTACTTAGTATATTCAATTGCGGAAATAGCATTCATTATAATCTTGGGCATTGTGCTTTCAAAAAAAACAACAATGATAACATGTAAAAACTGCAACCAAGAATTTGGAGCAATTCCTCAAAAAACAATCATAATTGTATCCTTTCTTGTTTTTTGCCAAATGTCCCTTGTAAATATTTTTATATACGGCAAAGGGCTATCTTTTATGTGCTACTTAGCTGGAATAACAGTTATTTACAATCTGTTCAAAAAGGAAGGGTATAAATGTGTCAACTGTAAAACAATAAACCAGTTACCTTTTATCAAGTAGGAAAGGATGGTATATTGAAAAATGTAATTCACATCTAAATTGCTATTCCTATTTTTAGTATCTCCACAACTGTTTATTAGGCAAGCCTAACTGTAAAAGCCGCATGGGGGTGTAGGCGAAGCCCAATGAATATTTTTTACCGTCTTTGGTTCTCTTCCTCGTCGATATAGAGGTAGCGCTTGATTTTTTTGGTGGGCGTTTTTTCAAACGGCTCTACCTGTTCGATTACCTTGGAGAGCTTTGCAAAGCTGGATACTTTACCGTTAACGGTCTTCTTGATGGAGTCGAGATGCTTCTGCACGGTTTCGCTGGCTTTGGATTCAATCATTTTGCCGGTGCCGAGTTCTTCATCAAGTTTCTCAGAGTCGAGATGAACGCGGGCAATGAGCTTGCCTTCAGCGCGATAAACAAGTGATTCCAATACATAGTCGCATTCGCCGATAATGGATTCGACTTCTTCGGGATAAATATTTTCGCCGCTGGGACCGATGATAACATTCTTCAGGCGACCGCGCAGGAAAATGTAGCCGTCTTCGTCAATGTAGCCGAGATCTCCGGTGCGCAGGAATCCGTCTTCCATGAGAACTTCTTCCGTTACTTTAGGAGCCTTATAGTAACCCTGCATGACGTTGGGGCCTTTGACCAGGATTTCGCCTTCGCCTGTTTCGGGATCAGGGTTGTCTATTTTTATTTCCATGCCCTTGAGAAGGCGACCTGCGGAACGAAAACGGGTGGTGCTGGCAGGCTCACCGGAGACAAGGGGGCTGGTCTCGGTCATACCATAGCCAACGGAATATGGCAGACCGGAGTGCATGAGAAATTCCTCGACTTCAGGAGCCAGAAACGCACCTCCGATGGGCATGCAGCGAAGTTCTCCGCCAAAGGCTTCCATGAGTTTTTTCCCAGCCACCCGGTAGAGTTTTTTTCGGGCGGCACCGAGCTTCATGACGTTACGCATGATACCGGAGCCTTTGAGTTTGGGCTGGACACGGTTCTTGAATATTTTTTCAATAATCAACGGTACGATGAGCAGAAAAGTTGGCTTGACCTTGCCCATAGCCGGAAGCAGGGTTTTGGGGGTGGGCGGCCTGTGAAGATAATGAATGGAAGCACCACGGATAATAGGCAGCACCATGCCCAGTGTGCATTCAAAGGTGTGTGCCAGCGGCAGGACTGAAATAAGACGGTCCTCTGTTGTTACGGCAACCATATCGGCAGTTCTGCTGGCGTTGAATACGATATTGCGGTGGGTGAGGATTACACCTTTGGAACTTCCCGTGGTTCCGGAGGTATAGAGTATCGCGGCAACGTCATCAACTTCTACTTCTGTAGACGGGCGTATGTATTGCTTGCCCTTATCAGTATATTTTTCAATTTCTTTGCTGATTCGTTCCTTGATCTGCTCTTTCACTTGTCCAAATGACTTGTATGCTTGAGCCATGCCTTCCTTGAAAGTCTGGCGCAGCCCGTCTTCGGTGTAAAGTGAAAAGTCATTGAGAATGATAATGGTGCGAAGGTTCTCAGATTCGTACTCCTCCAACTTGTGCATCAACCGCTTGGAAACGAATATGGCCTTGGTTTCGGAGTGGCGTAAAATGTGATGCACTGCACCTTCGTGAAATTCAGTCAGGATCGGAACGGCGACGGCGCCCATACAAGTGATGGCAAGGTAGGCTGCAGCCCAGTTGGGCATGTTTTCACTCAGGATGGCAACTTTGTCGCCCTTTGTGATGTCGCGGCTGTGGAGCAGCAGGGAAACGTCGTCTACCAGCTGTTTGAATTCGCGGTAGGTCATGGGGTTTTCACCCACAAAACAGACCGCGGGACGATCGGCATATTTTTCGGCACTAATTGTCAGCGCATTTTTCAGGGTCGGGGTGTCTTGCAAGGTCAAGGTCCAGTCTCCTTAGATGTAAATTGGTCAGTCAGTAGTGACCGCTAAATTGCATCGGGTCAAGTGCAACACGCAATCTGCTCTGTTAAAACCATAGATCATGATGGTTTAAAGTAGTCCAATTTACTGCATCTCAAACAGGAAAAGGGTGCAACCTCAAAGATTGCACCCTTTATTTTTAGTGGTTGCAGCAGAACTACATATTGCTCCAGCACTTATCCACATGTTCTTTGCCAAGCTTTGGCGTAACCATTGCCACCCCGATCGCCAGAGCAAGAGATACGGGCAGTGCAACCACGTTGGGGTCAACCCACTGCAGGAGCCATACCCATGAACCTTTGGCCGCGGATGATACCAGAGTACCCTGTCCGGTGAGTAACTGACAGAGTCCGATTGCTGTGGCTTCCTTGGCGTGCACGAAGAGCAGCCAGAACATGGAAGCGCAGAATCCGCCCACAAGTGATACCTTGGCGGCTTTCTTGGTCATCCCTTTCCAGTAAAGTCCCAGCAGATAGATGGGCAGGAACGATGCCGCACAGAGCCCGAAGAAGAATGCAGTAGCCCTTGCGATAATGGACGGCGGCAGCACCCATGCCCAGACAATTGCTGCCAGCAGGGTGATGGATACACCAAGCTTGGTGATCTTCACGGATTTTTCATTGGAGACTTTGACGAACCGTTCAAAGAAGTCACGTCCAAGGGCGGTTCCGCCTACGTGGTACTGGGAAGAAAGGGTGGACATACCCGCGGCAAGCATTGCCAGCAGGAAAAGGGATGAGAACCAGTCCGGCATCATCTGTTCTATGTAGAGAGGGATAATCTTGTCCATGTTTCCACCGGCGACAGCAATGGATATCTTGCCCAGTTCCTTGTAGAAAACAGCGTTGGAGAGTGCTCCGGTAAGGAAGGCCACCCCGGTCATGAGCGGGATGAAAATTCCACCGTAGAGAACGGCCCGGTTGAGTTCACGGTCGGAGGGAACGGTCATGAAGCGCACAACAAGCTGCGGCTGGGCCAGAACACCGATGCCTACTCCGTAAACAATAGTGGTATAGATAACCAGCCAGAGCGGGGTCCCGAACTCTGCTCCCTGAGTCCAGCCTATCATTCCGCCTTTTATAAGCTTGTCAGGCATGAGATGGACCATGTCGGTCAGGGTCTGATGTGCTTCGGTTATTCCGCCAAGCATGGAGTAGGTGGAAACGATGAGGATAAGCATCATCACCGCCATAATCATTCCCTGAAACGCGTCAGTGTACATTACCGCTTTCATGCCGCCTGTAATAACATAGACAGCCAGTATGAGACTGATGACGATAAGCGCTGTAGCATATGGGATACCGAATGATATCTCCATCATGCGGGAAATACCGATGAGTACCGCCGCGGCGTAAACGGGAATGAAAAGAAAGATGATTCCGCCCGAGAACCCCTGAATGAATCTGGAGTTGTAACGGCGTCCGAGCAGTTCGGGGAAAGTGTGGCTGCCGAGGGCGAGCCCCATGCGGCGGGTGCGTTTACCGAAGAAAACCATTGCGGTGAAGATACCCACAACGATTGTGGCAAGTGTGAGCCAGAGCAGGGGGAAACCGAAAAGTCCTGCCGCGCCGCCGAAACCGATAATTGCGGAAGTGGAGACAAAGGTGGCTCCGTAGGACATGGCCATGATGAAAGGGTTCATCTGCCGCCCTGCGAGCATGTAGTCAGTAGATTTTTTGGTTGATTGCCAGCCCTTGAATCCGAGGTAGAAAATTACAGCTAGATAAATAAGGGCGATGATAATTTTAACAGTCATTATTCCTCACCCTTGCCTTTCACTTCAACATTCAGGGCAGTGGCTTCAGGTTTGCCCTTGTTATTCCAGTTCAGGATTCCGTAAACCACACATCCGAGCGAAGAGAGCAGACACAGCCAGAAAACGACTGCTATCTCGACGCTTCCGAGTCCTAACATCATTTCAAAGCCTCCAGTTTGTTAAAAATGTAAAAAGTTGCCTTTGCAGAAGAAAATGAAGGAGATTTATCGAGGGGCAGGATGAAACCGGAGAACCCGGGCAATAAAAAAGGCCGCGGGCTTGGTGCCTGCGGCCTGGGTAAAACTCTTTCAGTTCGCGTTTACGCGAGTGAACACCTCCAGACCACAGGGCTGGTAAAGCTAAAAAAGTTAAAAAAGAAAAATAGATCTTTTATGGTGTTCATGAGGCTATAACTAAACGAGTATTTACTCACTGTCAACTTGTGCATGTTACAAAATTGGATCAAAGAGTAAGTTAATGACGATCAGTCTTTCAATAGACTGAAAATGAAGTAGAAAATGTGTCTACCCTTATTCGGCTGTATTTGATTCGTGAAATTTGGAAGTCAGGCAAAGAAAATTTTCAACACATAGGTCGTGACTCCTGTTTATCATCATTAAGTAAAAATTACATATTTGGCAAAAATATCGTGAAAAATAAAAGAGGTCATTTTTTTAAAAAGATGTGTGGACTTAGTCGTTTAGTGGTGGAATAAAGAAGTAAAAATTAATTGATGGCTGCTGAATTTTAATCTTTCAACTGCTTAAAGCCGATCAGGAGGCTTTGAATGGATATTTTGGAACTGGTCAAAAACAGGGACCCTAATGAACGTGAATTCCATCAGGCTGTGAGCGAGGTTGTAGAATCGATCAAGCCTGTTCTTGACCGCAACCCGGAATACCGCAGTGCCGGGATTATGGAGCGGATTGTGGAGCCGGAGCGGGTGATCATGTTTCGTGTTCCCTGGGCGGACGATGATGGTGATGTTCATGTCAACCGGGGCTTCCGGGTTGAAATGAACAGCGCGATAGGTCCCTATAAAGGCGGTCTGCGTTTTCACCCTTCGGTGAACCTCGGCATTCTCAAATTTCTGGCCTTTGAACAGGTCTTCAAGAACGCGCTGACTTCGCTTCCCATGGGCGGCGGCAAGGGGGGCTCCGATTTTGACCCCAAGGGCAAGTCGGATATGGAAGTGATGCGCTTCTGTCAGAGCTTCATGCTTGAGCTTTCCCGTCACATCGGCCCGGATACTGATATCCCCGCCGGCGATATCGGGGTCGGGGCTCGTGAAATTGGTTACATGTTTGGCATGTACAAGAAAGTGCGTAACGAGTTCACCGGAGTGCTTACCGGAAAAGGTCTCAACTGGGGCGGAAGCCTGATCAGGCCCGAGGCCACCGGTTACGGTTCGGTTTACTTTGCGGCTGAGATGCTGAATGCCAAGGGCAGAACCCTTGAAGGAACCACCTCGCTTGTTTCCGGTTCGGGCAACGTTGCCCAGTACACCATGGAAAAGTTGCTTGAGCTTGGTTCCATTCCGGTCACCTTTTCCGATTCATCCGGTTATATTTACGATGAAAAGGGCGTGGACCGCGAAAAGCTGGATTATATCATGCAGCTTAAAAATGTCCGCCGCGGCAGGGTGAAGGAGTATGTCGAAAAGTATCCTGAAGCTGTTTATACTCCCGTGGACCCGGATGGCGATTACAATCCTCTCTGGAGCCACAAGGCTGACTGCGCCTTTCCTTCCGCCACCCAGAACGAAATCAATGCCAAGGACGCAGCCAATCTGGTGTCCAATGGTGTAAAGGTTGTATCCGAAGGCGCGAATATGCCCACCATGCCCGAGGGTGTGGATATTTTCCTGAACAGCGGACTTCTCTACGGCCCGGGCAAGGCCGCCAACGCGGGCGGCGTGTCCGTATCCGGTCTTGAGATGAGCCAGAACAGCATGCGCCTGAACTGGACCCGTGATGAGGTGGATGAACGTCTCAAGATTATCATGCACAATATTCACAAGTCCTGCCTGCACACTGCTGAAAGCTACGGCACTCCCTTCAACTATGTGAACGGCGCTAATATCGCCGGATTCTCAAAGGTGGCTCAGGCGATGATTGATCAAGGTGTTGTGTAAAAACGTTCTGTCTTATATTCTGTGCTTTAATTTCCTGAAAGGGCGGACGGCGGAGCTCCCGCCGTCCGTTCCTGACAGTCTGTAAAGCACTGGACGCGGTGCAACCGGATAAACACTGAAACTTTTGTATAAGCAGTTATACTTTGTTCCGGTGTTTTCTTATTTTATAGCCCACGGGGGCAGTCTGCGGGGTAATCTCTGGGGCGGACCTCGGAAGATTTATGCGGTATGCTTCTTTTTATTGAATTCTTATGAATTACGGCAAACTCAGGTGAACAGCAGGCAGGGAGCGATGGAAGATAAAATGACCTTTCTGGAGGGGCAGAGCGGCAAGTTCACTCTCTATCATGATCTGATGCAGATCAAAGTCAGGGATATACTGCTTATCTCAAGCCCTTATGACGCATGGGTGATGGAAGAGGACAGCCGTATCTCCGAGAGGATCGTCAGCGAGTACCGAGGACTGAATCTCAGCCGTCCGCCGAGGCTCACCTGGGTCTCTAATATTGAAGAAGCACTGGACCTGCTGGACGTGCGCTTTTTTGATCTGGTCATCCTGATGCCGCATCTCACCAATATGAACTGCTGTTCCATGGGCAGGAGAATCAAGGAGAAGATTCCCGGCATTCCGGTCGCCATGCTTGCCCATAAGCAGCTTGCGGTATCGGATGAGGAGCTCTGCGACGGAACCGACCGCCAGTTTGTATGGTCCGGTGACGCCGAACTTCTGGTGGCCATCGTCAAAAACCTTGAGGACCTGCTGAACGTCGAGCACGATACCAGTGAGGTCGGAATCCGGGTCATTATCGTTGTCGAGGATTCCCCCCGTTATCTGGCATCCCTGCTGCCTATCCTCTACAAGGAACTTGTGCGCCAGACGCAGGCATTGATGGAGGAGGGACTTAATTCCGAGCACCGTTTACTGACCATGCGAGCCCGTCCCAAGATTCTTACGGCCAGAACATACGAGGAGGCTGTCGGTCTTTTTGAAAAATACGAGCCTTATATTCTCGGGGTAATTTCCGATGTGCGTTTTCCGAGGATGAACAGGCTGGACGGCAATGCAGGGATTGAGCTGCTCAAGGAAATCAAATCTCACCGCGCGGATATCCCTCTGCTGCTGGCGAGTAACGAGCCGGAAAACAGGGAACGGGCTGAATCGCTTCAGGCCTGTTTTGTGGATAAGAATTCACCGGAGCTGATGAGCGCGGTCCGCAAGTTCGTGGTCGACCATCTGGGGTTCGGTGATTTTGTTGTGCGTGACCTTGATGACAACGAGGTCGGACGCGCCGGAAGCCTGTATACTCTGGAACGCATTCTCGAAAACATGCCCGAGGATATTTTCAAGCGGCATTGCAGCCGTAATGATTTTTCCCGCTGGTTCTACGCCCGTACGGAAATCACTCTGGCCAACAGGATAAGGCCTTTGCGGGCCGGGGATTTTCCCGACTGGGAAAGCCACCGCACCCACCTCATCGGGCTTATTCGGCAAAGACGCATGCAAAGACAGCAGGGCGTCATTGTCTCCTTCAACCCCAAAGATTTTGATCCGGATACGGATTTCCTTAAAATCGGTTCTGGTTCCCTTGGCGGCAAGGCGAGGGGAATCGCTTTTATCTGTTCCATGATCAACCGTAACCAGTGGCTGCATGAAAAATATTCCGGGATGGTCATAAAGGCCCCCAGGACATTGACTATCGGAACATCAGGCTTTGATGATTTCATGGAGATGAACGACCTCTCCTACCTTGCTACCGCAGATGTGGAGGATGAGAAGGTTGCCGAAATTTTTGACGAAGCCTTTTTCCCCGGCTGGATTGAAGCTCAGCTCTGGGCTTATCTGCATGAAGTCCGCTATCCGCTTTCCATCCGTTCATCCAGCCTGCTGGAGGATGCCCAGTATCAGGCTTACGCCGGACTTTACTCCACCTATATGATTTCCAACGACCATCCGGATATCGAGCAGCGGCTGCGGCAGCTTGTGGATGCCATCAAGCTGGTCTGGGCTTCCACTTACTATAAAGCTCCGAAGTCGTTTTCCCGGCGGGTGAACCAGCGGACCGATGAAGAGAAAATGGCGGTCATTATTCAGGAGATGGTGGGCGAAAGGCATGGAGATTACTATTTTCCAGCCTTGTCCGGTGTGGGGCAGTCCTATAACTATTATCCCTTCGGTAAGATGAAGCCGGAACACGGGGTTGCCACAATCGCCCTCGGCATCGGAAAATCCGTGGTGGACGGGGAACAGTGTATCCGCTTCTCTCCCAGGTATCCCAAGATTCTGCCGCAGTGTCCGACCCTTTCCGATTCTCTCAAGAACGCCCAGACATCATTTTACGCCCTGCAGATGCAGAACGGGGAACTCCACAGCATTCACGACAACGCCAACCTCGAAAAACTCGACATCGCTGATTTTGAAGACTCCACTCCGGTAAAAATGCTTGCTTCCACCTATATTCCGGAAGAGGAAAGGATAAGGGATACGGCCCATGTCCCCGGCCCCAAGGTCATTCTTTTTGCTCCGGTTCTCAAACATAAACTGATTCCTCTGGCCTCGGTGCTTGGAGACGTGCTCAAACTGGCGGAGAAAGGTATGGGCGGTCCGGTGGAAATCGAGTTCGCGGTTAAGCTTTTTGAAGACAGCCGCAAACCGGAATTTCATCTGCTGCAACTGCGCCCCATGAGTGCTCGTGCGGACCTTAATCAGGTCAGTATTGAAGAGGATGATTTAAAAAATGCGGTCTGTATATCAACGCATGCCCTCGGCAACGCCGAAAAGACAGACATCGAAGACATACTCATCGTCCGCCCCGATTCCTTTGACGTTGCCAAAACCCGTGAAATTGCTCTTGAGATAGCGTCAATGAACGGTGCGCTGGTCAAACAGGAACGCAAGTACCTTCTTGCCGGTCCGGGGCGTTGGGGGTCCGCGGACCACTGGCTGGGTATTCCAGTTGAGTGGCCTGATATTTCCGGCGTTTCCGCCATAGTTGAAACTTCCACCGAAAGCCTGAAGGTTGAACCTTCCCAAGGCTCGCACTTTTTCCATAATATCACCACTCTGGGCATCAACTACCTGATGGTGCTTGATAAACCCGGTAATCTCATGGACTGGGACTGGTTCACTTCGCAGCATGCGGTCGAGTCCGGTAAGTATGTCAGCCACATCCGCCTGCCCGCTCCCATCACCCTTAAAGTTGACGGTCGCTCATCTCAGGGCGTGGTTCTTCCCGCAAAGGGCAGTGATGAATACTGCCTGCTGCAGGAGTGCGTTACCTGATTATCCTGCCGGAATATACCAGCAATGATTTTATTCTGACTTAACTTGGACTGATTGCTCATTATTAAGCCCAACTTCTTGTTTCTGTTTATTTTATATGTAAATAGCATTCCAAAACAGTATGTTTTTTGCTATGGTTTTCTCAGATATATGGAAACCATGCCGTACTGTGAATTGAGGGAGGGAGATTTTCAGTAAATGTAGGCACGGTTGCTGCAGAGAACGTATTATGACTAACATAGCAGAACGTAACATAAATACCGGTAGAGGGGTCAACATCCGGAATTTACACGCAAATCCGGTAGGACAAAATAATGACACAGGTCGGGATCTTGACCTGGACATCAATCATGTTGTTGACACTCCCTTTGACCTGATCGAACGCCAGAAGGGTGAATTCACCATTTTTGCGCCCAAGGGACCTCTCAACAACGCAACCAGAAAGTTTTTCAAGAAGGTTCTGTATAATGCTGCCGATGAGGTGGGCTGCAAGATTATCATCAACCTTCGGTTTGTGGATTCCATTGACAGCGTAGGGCTCGGCATTCTTATAACCGCTCATAAGAAGGCTAATGAAAACGGCGGTATGGTCGTTTTTACCGATATGAGTGAAAGAATCTCCAAGAATATGAAGATGCTGTACATGGACCGTTATTTGAATATCCGCCCTGACATGAAGAGTGCGGTAGAGATGATGGACTGGTAGTTTAACTACTGATTGAAAAGTTTAACTTACAACCCCGGACTGATGAATTTCAGTCCGGGGTTTTATTTTGCTGATCCGGTGTTTTCCCGGATTCTATGTGCTTATCCCTGATTGTCGAATTTGTGCGGGATACCGAGTAGTTCACGCTTGGCGCGGCCGCGTTCATAGGACCATTTCTGGTAGGAATCCATGTAAGTGTAAACTACAGGGGTAAGATAGAGTGTCACCACCTGCGATAGAATCAGTCCACCCACGATCGCAAGTCCCATGGGCTGGCGGGCCTGTGCTCCGGCTCCGAGGCCGAGGGCGATGGGCATGGCTCCGGCAATGGCGGCTATAGTGGTCATCATGATCGGTCGGAATCTTTCCAGTGATCCTTTCATGGCCGCTTCTGAGGGCGAAAGGTTGTCTTTCTCCTCTGCCTCCAAAGCAAAGTCCACGACCATGATAGCGTTTTTCTTGACGATACCGATCAGCATGATAACCCCCACAATGCCGAAAAGGTCGAGGTCCTTTCCGAACAGGGTCAGGGTCAGCAGTCCGCCGATCGCCGCCGAGGGCAGACCGGAGATGATTGTGATCGGATGGATTGCACTTTCATAGAGAATCCCCAGAATCATATAAATCACAAAGACCGCCACAATCAGCAGGAAAAATACGCTGGACATGGATTTCTGGAATTCGTCCGCTGTTCCTTCGAAGTTCGAAACAACGGTATCCGGCAGTTTGTCGAGCGCAAGTTTGTTGATGGCTCCGGTGGCGTCACTGAGTGAATAGCCGGGGGCAATGTTGAAAGAATAGGTTACAGAAGGCAGCATACCCGTATGGTTGACCTGCATGGGCCCGGGTTTTTCCTCAAATGTGGCAATGCTGTCCATGCGGATAAGGTCGCCATTTTTGTTGGCTACGTGCAGTTTCATGAGATCACGGGGGTCCCGCTGGTTGTAGGGAAGAACCTGCAGGATAACCCAGTACTGGTCAGTATCGCCGTAGATTGTTGAAACCTTGCGTTCCGAGTAAGCGGAGTTGAGAGTATTTTCAATATCATGGGCGGTTACATTGTAGAAGGAAGCCTTGTCCCGGTCTATCTTGACCCAGAGTTCCGGGTTGCTGTCCATGAGGTCCGAGGTCAGTCCGGTCAGGAACGGAATCTGCCGCAGGTCCATTTCGAATTCCGGAGCGATGGAATAAAGTTCCCTCTGGTCCGGAGCCTGCAGGGTATACTGGTACAGGTTCTTGGTTGATTTTGCCGAGAGCCTGATCATGGGCGGATTCTGAATCCAGCACATTATACCGGGGCTGTTGTTAAGCTTGTACATCAGGTTTCTCGCCACTTCATCAGCGGTCATCTTGCGTTCTCCGGGCGGAACGAGCATGGGGAATATGTAGCCCTGGTTTTTGACGGGTGCTCCGGCAACGGTAACAACGTCCTTGATGTTTTTGTCTGCCATCAGGATGGGCTCAAGTTCTTTGATGTGATCCTTCATTGAATCGTAGGATATTCCCTGTTTGGCCTGTGCGAATCCCTGACAGTAGCTCATATCGTCCGTTGGCAGAAAACCTTTGGGGATGGCGATAAAGAAATGGATGGTGGCGAGAAGAATCAATCCCGCGGCAACCATTGTCCAGTGCCGGTGGCGCATTACAAAGTGCAGGGAGCGGTCATACTGGCGGAGCAGGAAGTCAAAGAAGGGGTCTGATTCCGAAAGCTTGCTGCCCGGTTTGAGAATGCGGCTGGCCAGCATGGGGGTCATGGTCAGGGAGACAACGCCGGAAGCGAGGATTGCCACGGTGATGGTCATGGCGAATTCATGCAGTATGCGCCCGATGATCCCGGACATGTACATCAGCGGAATGAAGACCACCGCCAGTGAAAGGGTCATGGATATAATGGTGAAGGTGATCTGCTTTGCACCTTCCAGAGCGGCCTGATAGGGTTTCTTGCCCATCTCCAGATGGCGGACGATGTTCTCGATCATGACCACAGCGTCATCCACCACGAATCCCACCGACAGCGTCAGTGCCAGCAGCGAGAGCGTATCAAGCGAATAGCCCAGCACATACATGATGGCGAAAGTGAAAACGATGGAAACCGGAACCGCCACCGAAGCGATCAGTGTTGCGGAAAAGTTTTTCAGGAAAAAGAAAATTACGCAGATTACAAAGAAAATGGCCAGCATCAGGGTTACCTGAACATCATCCACAGCTTCTTCGATGGGAATTGAGCGGTCGTAGAGGACCTTCATGTTGATTCCGGCCGGAATCTGCTGCCGGATGGTGGGCAGCATGCTGATGATGGTTTTGCATACTTCTATTGTATTGGAGCCGGGCTGTTTCTTGATGGCGATGATGATAGCCCGTTTGCCGTTAACCCATGAACCGGACTTGTCCGATTGGACAGAGTTGATCACTTCACCGATTTCGGAAAGACGCACCGTGCGCCCGTCTTTGGATTCGAAAATCATGGGCATGAATTCATCGGCATTCTTGAGCTGCCCGGTGGCTTCCACGGTTACCGCCTGGAGTTTGTTGTCCAGTGTTCCCACAGGCTCCTTGACGTTCTGTTCTGCGATTGCCTCGCGTACGTCATCAATGTCTATTTTGCGGGCGGCAAGCTTCTGGGGATCGACCCTCACCCTCACCGCAAGCTTTGATTCACCGTATATATCGACCTTAGACACACCGTTGACCATTGAGATGGAGTCGGTCAGAAAAGTGGTGGTGTACTCGTTGACCTTGTGGATGGGCATTGATTCGGACCAGATAGCCATATAGAGCACCGGGTCGTCCGCCGGGTTTACTTTTTCGTAATAGGGGGGCTGGGGCAGGTCCGAAGGCAGGTTACCGCTGGCCCTTGATATGGCGGCCTGAGTATCCGAAGCCGCTCCGTCAATGTCCCGGTCAAGATCAAACTGCAGGGTGATCTGGGTCTGGCCCTGCGAGTTTACTGAACTCATGGAACGCAGTCCCGGGGTTGAAGTGAATTCCTTTTCCAATGGCGTTGCGACCGATGATGCCATGGTCGAGGGACTGGCTCCCGGCAGCGAGGCCGTTACCTGCAGGGTCGGGAATTCCACGGCGGGCAGGTAGCTCACCGGCAGGTTGAGGTAGCCGACTATCCCGAAAAACACCATGCCTATGACCACCAGTGTGGTCATGACCGGACGTCTGATAAAGGTTTCGGTGATATTCATGGCTAATCACCGCTTCCTTCTGCCGCGGTCCCGCCGGAGCTTTCAGTTTTTTTAACCGCTACTTTCGCGCCGGGGTAGAGCCTAAGCTGCCCGTCAGTAACGATGGTTTCCTGATCCTTGAGTCCTTCGGTGATGATATCGACCTTTCCGGAGCGGCGCTGCACAGTTACCGGGCGCATATCAACTGTGCTGTTGCTGTGCATTACCCAGACAAATTTTCCTTTCGGTCCGGTGCAGGTGGCCTGCATGGGAATCTGGATAACTTTTTCATTATAAAGTCTGAGCCTGATTTCCACATAGTTGCCGGGCCACAGGATGTGATCGCTGTTTTCAAAAGTTGCCTGCATCCAGACGGTTCCAGTGTTTATATCCACATTGTTATCAATGAAGTTCAGACTTCCGATTTCAGGGTGTTCGACTCCTTCGGTTATGGCGGTGACTTCCAGAGTGGCATTGGCGGCGTATTTCTGGACTTCCGGCAGGTATTTCTGCGGCAGGTAGAAGTTGACGGCTATGGGGGAGATTTTGTTGATTACAACCAGTTCGTCCTTGTTCTCTTCAATGAGGTTCCCTGCTGTAAGGTTGATGTATCCGGCAAGGCCGTCAATGGGGGAGCGGATAAAGCAGTAATTGAGATCGTTGCGCGCATTCTGCAGTTTGGCCTGTGTAACCGCAATGGCGTCACTGGCTGTTTTCATGTCCAGCCGTTTCTGTTCAAAGTTTTCTTCACTTACTACTTTACGCCTGACGAGGTCTCTGTACCTGTCGTAATCCTTTTTGGCCTGCTGGTATTTAGTGGTGTCTGAGGCAAGCTCAGCCTTGAGCTGGCGGATTGACGCCTCATAAGGGGATGGGTCCATGGTGAAGAGCTGCTGTCCTTTCTTGACGTATTCCCCGTTCTTTATGAAAATTTTGCTCAGGTAGCCGGTAACACGGGAGCGGACCGTGATGGAGTCGATGGCTTTCACGGTTCCGATCGCCTGCAGGTAGTAGGGAGTGTTCTTCAGTTCAGATTTACCTATTGCGACAGGGGCGGGCGGGGTCTGCTGTGTGGGCTGCTTCTTCTTGTCACAGCCGTACAGAATAGAGCATGTGAGTGACAGGGAAAGCATTAAGGCAAGTACCACTTTAACGGGAGGTGATTTTCTTGTTGTGCGGCCTTTCATCTGAAGAGTCTCCTTACACTTAAAATATTTGAACAAGATATACACCAAAGCTGAGCTGCTTTGAAGCGTCTTTGTTAAATTTAGTTGAACAGAAAAAGACATTGTTGTATTTATTTGCAAAATAACTTGCAAAGATACCCCATTGAAGGCACTAAGGGAAAGCCTGTGTTACATTATTGACACATGCTTTTCGAAAACATTAAGCCAGTCATAAATATATGGAATCAGCAAATACCGTAAAAATCGATTATGTTGACGGTGTGAGATTCAGAAGAGGGGTCGTGGCTGCTGCAAGCAAGCTTATCGCCAATTCTCCGCATCTGGATGCCATCAATGTCTTTCCCGTTCCCGACGGAGACACCGGGGCCAACATGGCCGGAACCATGCACAGTATCGTGAGTTCCACAGGTAAATCCGTAGAACGTTCACTTGAAAAAATGAGCAACATCATCGCGGAATCCGCCCTTGATGGAGCCAAAGGTAACTCCGGCGCGATTCTGGCGCAGTTTCTGTGCGGTTTTGCGGAAGGAGTCAAAGACCTTTCCAAGATTTCTCCCGCGGATTTCTCCCGGGCTGCGTCCATGGCCGCAAAGCGTTCATGTGAAGCTATTTCCGAGCCAAAGGAAGGAACCATTCTCAGTGTAATCAGAGATTGGGCCGCCCATCTGGACGCCAATGAGTCCAAATACAAGGACTTCTACCATCTTCTTTCCGATTCCCTTGAATTCGCGCGTGGATCTGCGAAATCCACCACCGAGAAACTCGCGGAACTCAAGACCGCCGGTGTTGTGGACGCCGGAGCGCAGGGCTTTGTTTACCTCCTTGAAGGTATTATGGAGCTTCTGGATAAAGGCAGAATCGAGAAAAGTTTTCTTTCCACTAAAAATTCCTCTCTGGATGTTCAGGGTGTTCAGGACAAAGTCGCGGTTGATAAACTGGACTTCAGATACTGCACCGAATTTCTCATCAAGGGCGAGTCCGTTGATAAGGAAGCTATCCGTGAGAACATCCGCGAAATGGGCGACAGCCTGATCGTGGCGGGTATGCCCGGTTCCGTTAAGGTGCATATCCATACCAACGATCCCGACGCGGTGGAGAAGATTGTTTCCGGTTACGGAAGAGTGGACAAACGCAAGGTTGATGACATGCTCGTTCAGCACAAGCGTCTGCTGGATGATAATGTTAAAGTGGGCATTGTTACAGACAGCACCTGCGATATTCCTGCCGAGATTTGTAAGGAGTATGACATCCGTGTTGTTCCCATGCGTCTTTCCATTGACGGTCGTGAGTTCATCGATCAGGTGACCATGACCCCGGCTGAATTTTACAAGGCGCTTCCCGATACTGAAAAAGCGCACACCTCCCAGCCTTCTCCGGGTGACATGAAGCGGGCCTATGCCGCTGCCAGTTCCGATTACAATGATGTTGTTTCATTGCACGTTGCAAAGGCTCTCAGCGGTACTTACCAGAATGCCCTGACAGCCAGCAGTTCTTTTGAAAATGTACGCGCCTTTGATGCCAAGCAGCTTTCGGTAGGTCTTGGACTCCCGGTTCTTGAAGCTGCCCGCGCCGCCAGAAACGGTGCTTCCGCTGCTGAAGTCAAACGTGTCGCGGACCGTGCCATTGAAAATGTCAAAATTTTCGTGACCATTGATACCCTTGATTATGCTGTCCGCGGCGGCCGCATGAGCAAAGGGCAGGGCTTCATTGCCAAGGCTCTCAATATCAAGCCGATTCTGCAGTTTGCCGGTGAAGGTAAACCCCGGGTTGTGGCTAAGTCCTTCGGACGTAAACGTCAGGAAGACGCTCTGCTGAAAATAGTCCGGGAAAACGCATACGGAAAAGGCAATATGCGCTACGCCATCTCTCACGCTGATGCTCCGAAAACTGCCGAGCATTTTGCCAGAATTCTTAAGGATGAGTTCGGTGTTGCGCCGGAGTTCATCACCGAAGCTTCCCCGGTGCTTGGCCTGCACAGTGGTCCCGGAGCCTGCGCGGTAGCTTTTATTGTCGATGATTAGAATTTAAAGTGTGCTGTTGATGGTGTTTTAAAGTTGCGGCTGTACAGTCGAAGCTGAATAAAAAGACTGAAACTCACGGGTGTCCAATAACGCTTCGTTGCGGTATGTTACCTATATATGGCATCTGGCACTTTCTAGCGATTGTTTTTAAATTAGTTGTCAGACTCAGGCGGGTCCGGTTTTACCGGGCCCGCCTTTTTTATGAGATGCGTTGTTAGCCGCCGTTCCTGATTTTATTACTGTTTCTTAGGGATGTTGCCGATTATTTCCTTTGAGTGCATGTATCCGATGCACAGTATCTTATTCGTTCAGAAATTCGAAAAGTTCCCGAATCAGTCTCGAGTGGATTTGGAATCTCCATTTCCTGTGCCTTTTAACCGAATTACTTTGGGAAGATTAAAGGCTTCATCTGTAGATTGTTTGATCAATCAACAAAATAACAACTTTGGAAAATCTGGTTTTAGCGTTGATTTGGGTGACTGGCTTGCGAAAAGCGGGACAGATAAAGGGATGTGTGGGGCAGGGGTGCTTCTTGGACGGGTAGAGCTCTTGGAGCATTAAGGAATTTTTGTCGGGATTAGCTTAAAATAGCACATAGTTCTTTGGTTTATTATTAAAAATAAGGAAAAAAAATATTTTTTCCTGTGTGACGCGGAAAAATATTTTCTTTTTTGTATATTTATTTTCTTCCTGTCAGGAAAGATGTTATAGAGTTCATCAGGTTGGCAGGTCTTGATTTTCAGGGCTTTGCATTCATTGGTGTATGTCTGTTATAGAAGGTCTATTTTCGCGGTTTAGCAAAATGGGGAGATTATTTTCACTATTGTACATAAATGGAAAAATGGTGCGATTTCCTTGACTTTTCCTTGTTTTAGGCTATAAAAATTTCTCACTCTTGAATTCTGGGCGTTCTTGCCGGGAATCTTAAAAAAGGCTGCCTCATCTTTAAAAAACCGGCTTTTTTCTGCATACGCAGCCTGTCCTGAATTTATAAACGGTACGGGAGTTTGGAGTTAAGCACTATGTCTATGATTGAAATTAAGAATCTCCACAAGTGGTACGGGGATTTCCATGTACTTAAAGGTATCAACGACCATGTCGATAAAGGTGAAGTTCTCGTAATATGCGGCCCCAGCGGGTCGGGTAAGAGTACCTTCATCAGATGTATCAACAGACTTGAAGACTACCAGAAAGGCACTATCACTTTCGACGGCAAGGACATTCTTGACAAGAGTGTAAACATCAATGAACTGCGGGCCGAAATCGGTATTGTTTTTCAGCAGTTCAACCTTTACCCCCATCTTTCTGTTCTCGATAACGTTACCCTCGCCCCTCTCAAGGTGCGCAATATGCCCAAGTCCGAGGCCGAGGAAACAGCACTTTACCTGCTTGAAAGGGTCGGCATCCACGATCAGGCCCATAAATATCCCGCTGAACTTTCCGGTGGACAGCAACAGCGTGTCGCCATTGCGAGGGCGCTTGCAATGAAGCCCAAGGCCATGCTCTTTGACGAGCCCACTTCTGCGCTCGATCCGGAAATGATCAACGAAGTTCTCAACGTAATGAAGGATCTTGCCCGTGAGGGCATGACCATGCTCTGCGTGACCCACGAAATGGGCTTTGCCCGTGAAGTGGCGGACCGTGTAATTTTCATGGATGGCGGGGAGGTTATTGAACAGGCTCCTCCTGAGGAGTTCTTCAAGAACCCCAGTCATGAAAGAACCAAGTTATTCTTGAAGGAGATTTTGTAGTCGCCAGCACGGACGGCGGCATTGAAACGGTAACCTTAACCTGTCCAGGAGGACCTGATGAGAAGACTCTCAATTGTTGTTGCGTTTGCTCTGGCAATGGCTCTTTGCGCATCTGCCGCAATGGCCGACAGACTGCAGGAAGTTAAAGAACGCGGTGTTCTTGTATGCGGCGTTAAAGACGCGGTTGTTCCTTTCGGTTATATTGATGAAGATACCAAAAAACTCGTTGGTATGGACATCGATATCTGTAGCTACATCGCCAAGGAACTCGGTGTTAAAGCTGAATTCAAGCCTGTTACTTCCGCAACCCGTATCCCCATGATTGTACAGGGCTCCATTGATCTGGCCGCTGCAACCATGACTCACAAGATCGCCCGCGATGACACCATCGACTTCTCCATCACATACTTCATGGATGGTCAGAAACTTCTGGTCAAGAAAGGTTCCGGTATCAACTCCGCTGCCGACCTCAAAGGCAAGAAAGTGGGTACTGCTAAAGGCTCCACTTCCGAGCAGAACATTCAGGCCGCACAGCCCGACTGCCGCGTGCTTTCCTTTGAAGGGTACCCTCAGGCTTTCCTCGCTCTCAAGCAGGGTAAGGTCAAGGCTGTAACCACTGACTCCACCATTCTCCTCGGGCTCAAAAATTCCGATCCCAATCCCGATAACTGGCAGATCGTTGGTGAGTTCATCTCTCCCGAGCCTTACGGTATCGGTCTTCCTGAAAATGAATCCAACTTCCGTGATGCAGTCAACGTTGCTCTCATCAAAATGTGGAAGAGCGGTGACTACAAGAAGATCTACAACAAGTGGTTCGGCGCAGACACCAAATATTACCTGCCTCTCACCTGGAACATGGAAGTTTGGCCTTAGCAGGTCAGCCGTCTAGGGAATTAGTGTAGATAACGGGGGGGCTCTGCTTGAAGGGTCCTCCCGAAAACAACGGATAGATGCTTTGAATTATCAGTTTGATTGGAATCTGGTTCTAACCGGCAAGAACGGTCAGTGGTTCATCGACGGGGTCATCACCACTTTACAGATCTCGGGTTTATCCATCGTGCTTACTCTGCTTCTGGGCACAGTTATCGCGGTGATGCGTATGTCCAAGTTCAAGCCGTTTGAGTGGTTCAGTTTCGCTTTTGTCGAATTTTTCCGGAATACCCCTTTGCTTATCCAGATATTTTTCTGGTATTTCGGCTCATATTCCATCCTGCCCGAAGCGGTGAACGAATGGCTTTACGACCATGATTTCGAATTTGCCGCCGGGGTTATCTCCCTGACCGTTTATACAGCCGCTTTTGTTGCCGAAGAGATCAGGGCCGGGATTTATTCAATTCCCAAGAACCAGCTTGAAGCTTCCCGCGCGACAGGGCTGTCTTTCCTGCAGGCCTACCGCTACGTGATTCTGCCGCAGGCGTTCAGAATTATTATTCCGCCGCTCATTTCACAGTCGCTCAACCTGATCAAAAACTCGTCTCTGGTTATGACCATCGGCGTTATGGACCTGACCTACATGGCGCGTCAGATCGAATCCTATACCTTCCATGGTTTCGAGGCATTCACTGTGGCGACCCTGATCTATCTGTGTATTTCGCTGATCGTGTCTTTCATGATCAATATGTACAACAAGCATTTCCTGCTGCAAATTAAATACTAGGAGTGGCGTCTCGTGCAATGGGATGTAGTTTGGAACAACTTTGATTATTTTCTCTGGGGCGCCTATCCTGATGGTCCGCTGGGTGGTCTGGCTGTCAGTATCATTCTGGCCGTGCTCGGTATTTTCGGTGCTTTCTGGATCGGTCTTGCCGCCGGACTGATGCGTCTTTCCCGCAATAAGCTGGTAAAAGGGATTTCGGTCTTCTATATTGAAGTCATCCGCGGAATTCCACTGCTCATGCTTATCTTCTGGTTTTACTTTCTTGCCCCGGTAATTTTCGGGCAGTCCCTGCCGGAATTTGACTGCGCGCTTGTGGCCTTCATCATTTTCACTGGAGCCTATATAGGTGAAATTGTAAAAGCCGGTGTACAGGCTCTGCCCAGCGGTCAGATGGAAGCTGCACGGGGAACAGGGCTTTCCCATGTTCAGGCCATGCGTTATGTTATTCTGCCTCAGGCTCTGCGAAACATGATTCCGTCCTTTGTGAACCAGTTTGTTTCTCTCACCAAGGATACCTCGCTGGCTTATATCATCGGGGTTAACGAGCTTACCCGCACAGCGACTCAGGTCAACAACAGGACGCTTACTTCACCGACAGAGATATTTCTCACCATCGCGTTTCTTTATTTCATTATCTGTTATGTGCTCACCTTTGCCAGTCGTAAAATGGAAGCGCATCTTGCAAGGTATCAGGCAAGAGATCGTTAACGCAGATAATAATGTTTTATTCAAACAGATTCTGGCATAGAATTAATAAAGAGCCCCGGTTTTGACCGGGGCTCTTTATTTTACTCAGCAGTTTAAGTTTCTTTTGACCGCATTCACTAATTAACATACTGTTTGTTTACTGGGAGATTTGCTTTAATTCCGGAAATAGTGTCTGTGGATGCAGGAGGGCTGCGCCACAGTTCCTTTTTGTGTTCCGGTAAAAAAAGGGAGAAGGTTATGGAGATTATCGAAAATCTGGCCGGGTACATTGATCACACTTTACTTGACGTTGCCGCGGGGACCGAAGCCGTGGAACAACTGTGCCGAGAGGCTGTACAATATGGGTTCGCTTCGGTATGCCTTCATCCCTGCCATGTTGTGCAGGCCGCGGAGATTCTGAAAGGCAAAGCACCGAAAGTGTGTTCTGTAATCGGCTTTCCCTGCGGTTCGAATATGTCCGAGGTAAAAATGCTGGAGGCCATGCGGGCGGTGGCAAAAGGCGCGCAGGAACTGGATATGGTGGTTAACCTTTCAGCGCTCAAGAACGGGGACCGCAAAACTTTCATGAACGATATTCTCATGACCGTTGAAGGAGCTGACGGTGTTCCGGTCAAAGCCATCATAGAGACAGGGCTGCTGGATGATGATCAGAAAAAGACCGCCTGTGAACTCGCCGCCGCAGCGGGTGTATCTTATGTGAAGACATGCACCGGGTTCGGTCCCGGATGTGCCAAAGTTGAAGATATCCGGCTGATGCGCTCTGTCGTGGGTGACTCCATCGGAGTAAAAGCCAGCGGTGGTATCAAGACCTATGAGCAGGCTTGCGAACTCATAGAGGCAGGAGCGTCAAGACTCGGAACCTCATCTTCAATCAATATTATAGGGAGCTGATTTTTGTCCGGAAAAGTAGAGCTGATGGCCGTGGGAAGACCCGGCGATATTGAGAAAAAATCGTTTGAAATAATAGATTCAGAAGTTCCCGAACCAAGAAAATATACAGGACTGCACTGGCAGATCGTGCGGCGTATGGTCCACACCACTGCGGACTTCGAGCTGATTGATCTGGTCCACTTTCATGAACTGGCGGTGGAAAATGGACTGAAGGCTCTCAGAAAGGGCTGTACCGTGGTCACTGATACGGAAATGGCCCGCTGCGGTATTCCTGTGCGGCGAATGAATCCGCTGGGCTGCGAAGTGCGCTGCCTGATGAATGATCCGGAGGTAATTGCCGCCGCCAAGTCGAACAATACCACGAGGGCCCATGCCGCTCTGGATATGATCGCCAACACGCTCAAGCCGGCGATTCATGTTATAGGCAATGCCCCAACTGCCCTGATCCGGCTGATCCGGCTTATTGAAGAGGGCAGGATGGATGTTCCGGCACTGGTTGTGGGAATGCCTGTAGGCTTTGTGAACGCAGCCGAATCCAAGGCCCTGCTTATGGATTACGCTGAAATTCCATATATCAGCATTGAAGGGCGTAAGGGAGGATCTGCCCTTGCTGCCTGTGTCATAAACGCGCTGGCCGAGGCTGTCCTTGCTGAAAAAGGGCTTTCGGGAGAAATGTGATTTTTCTGTGAATATTCAGTCCGTTCGTTGATCAGGATCTTTTTTGGGGTAATAAAAGCATATTTCTACTTTCCGGTGTGTGCGTCGGTATGGACTTTTTGTTCCAAATATGAATATTATGCCTGCATCTACTTGAATTTAAATCAGTAAATATCTACTTGTGGTGCTCTCTAAATGACGGAACAAAAGGCAGCTCGTAAAAAAAATATTTTCCCGTTCAAAAGAGGGGAAAGGTCAATCTCCAGAGATCTATCTGCATGTCTGGTTTTTGCCTTGGCTATAATTATCGGGCTAGTCACCGCCTATGAATATTTCGGGCGTTCCAAGATGCTCCGTCAGGAGTTCGAGGAAAAAGCCGACACCTACATTGAACAGCTTGCCAAGTCTGTCACCTTTCCGATCTGGAATTTTGATATGGCTTCGATCAAACATGTGTGCAGCGCGTACACCCAGAATGATCAGTTCGCCAAACTTCAGATTACGGACTTCAATGGCGAAATACTTTTCAATTTTGTGCGTCCCGGTGAGGAGGACGACAATCCAATCATCCGCACCAGAGATCTTTTCATCGACAAAGAGAAAATCGGGACGATTAAGCTGGAGCTCTCAAGCAAATCCTACAGCCGCAACCTCGACTGGATTCTCTTTGTCTCAAGCCTTACTTTTATCACTTCCGTTGCGGTTATCTATGTGATCACCGGTTTTCTTCTGGATTACTTTATTCGCAACCCTCTGGCCCGACTCCGGAAGGGCATGGATAAGGTAGCCATGGGTGACTTCTCGTACCGTTTCGAGGAAGTTCAATATATTGAGCTTCTTGAGATTGGGGCCCGCTTTAACAGCATGACCGAGGAGATCGCCAGCCGTGAGCGGCGTCTGGAAGAAGTGAACAAGGAACTGCAGGGTGAGATTCATAAGCGGGAAAAGGCGGCGCGTTCACTCATTAAGAGTGAGAAACGCTACCGGGCATTGGTGGAAACCACAGCTGAAGGCTTCTTCATGATTGATGACTCGCTGGTGATTCTTGATGTAAACCCCGCCTTCTGCCGTCTTGTAGGGGCAGGGCGGGAAGAACTGCTCGGAGGTTCAGTCCGGGACGTTCTGGGAGAATATGCAGCGGATCGTTTTACTGAAAGGCAGTCCTCTGATTACCGTTTTGAACTGAGTTTCACCAACAGGGATGGACGTGAGGTGGATCTGTTCATCAATGCGACCCATCTTTATGAGAGTGATCTCGACAAGCTGACCTTTGCCTTCACTACGGATATTTCAAATTACAAACTGATGGAAAAAGCCCTGAGGGCTTCCGAAGAAGAATACCGCACCATAGCGGAATATACTTTTGACTGGGAAATGTGGATCGGCCCGACAGGATCGGTCAAGTACGTCAGTCCCTCATGTGAGCGTATTTCCGGATATCCCAAGGCTTACTTCATGGAAGGCCCCATGCGGGTGGAGAACATCCTGCACAAGAGTGACCGTGAATACTGGCAGGCTGCCATGAACGGTAAATTCCTTTCCGCTGACGGGACCGATATGCGCTTGTTCCGCCGTGACGGACTCCTGCGCTGGGTTTCCCTCACAGGCCATCAGGTAACCGCTGATGACGGTTCATCTCTCGGACTTCGAGTTTCCCTGCGTGATATTACCAAGCGCAAGTTCATGGAAAAACAGCTGCAGTATGAAGCTCTCCATGATCCTCTTACCGGGCTGGCTAACAGAACGCTCTGCTGTGACCGTATTCTTCAGGCTGTGGAACGCGCCAAAAGACGCAGTAATTATTTTTACGCGGTCGTCTTCATGGATCTGGACCGTTTCAAGATTGTCAACGACAGTCTGGGCCACAATATCGGCGACAAGCTGCTTGTTGAGGTTTCAAAGCGGCTCCTGCAGGCGATCAGGGAGCTTGATACCGTTTCCAGGTTCGGTGGTGACGAGTTTATCGTAGTTCTTGAAGAGCTTTCATCCCCCCGTGAGGGAATAAGGATTGTCCGCAGGCTGAGAGACAACCTGAGCGTGCCGCTGGTAATTGACGGGCACAAGATCAACGTGGCGGCAAGCTACGGTGTTCTTCTCAGTCCTACTGATTACGAGAAACCCGAAGAGATAATCCAGAATGCCAACGTTGCCATGCATCAGGCAAAAGAGGCCGGGCGTGACCGGATCAAGGTTTTCAACAAGCGCATGCTGGATCAGGCAGTGCTGGCCATGCAGCTGGAGAGTGATCTTCGGTCGGCTATCGCCAACGGTGAATTCTTTCTGGACTATCAGCCCATTTATTCCTTTGAGAACGGCAGGGTTGTCGGTTTCGAGGCATTGATCCGCTGGAACCATCCCGAGCGCGGGCTGGTGATGCCCAACGATTTCATTCCCATGGCTGAGGAGTCCGGTCTTATTTTCGAACTCGGAAGCTGGGTCATTACCGAATCATGCAGGCAGATGAAGAGCTGGGTGAGCACATACGGGTCCGCCGCAGACATGATGATGTCCATCAATATTTCAGGACGCCAGTTCTCGCAGCCAACACTTGTGGATAATATTCTGTCCAATCTCAGCGAGTTTGACCTTCCTGCCCATAATCTTAAAGTTGAGATAACTGAAACCGCGATCATGGAGCGGGCCAAACAGGCTGTGGAAATGCTTAACAGGCTCAAAAAGGCCGGAGTTCGTGTTTCCATTGATGATTTCGGAACAGGATACTCTTCCATGAGCAACCTACAGGAATTCCCGCTCGACCAGCTTAAGATTGATATCAGCTTTGTCAGCAAAATGTGTGAATCGGCTGAGAATGCTGAAATAGTCAAAGCTATTGTCAATCTTGCCCACAACCTCGGACTTAATGTAGTTGCCGAGGGTGTAGAAGAGCTCAGCCAGCAGGAGATGCTCAGAGAGATGGGTTGTGAATTCGGGCAGGGATACCTTTTTTCAAGGCCTGTGAGTGTTGCCTCTGTTGAAGCCTATTTTCAGGGTGAACATGAACTTGGCATAAAGTAGAGGTGTTGTTCTCCCGGTTGTGCTTTTTTGAAAATATAATTCGTTCACTTTCTAATGAATTGTGAATTATATGCTTTTCATTTTGTAGAAAAATTAAAGAGCCAATGCAATACTGGCTCTTTTTTTTGTTATTGTATCTTGATTGTGCGATCAATCAGATTTTTATGTAGTTATTTTCGCCCTATTAAATCAAGTTATTTGTAAAGTGTATTTCTGTCAATTGAGTTTGGTTTATTTTATAATATTACAATAAATATTTCGATTCCTGTTGCATGTACCGTTGTACCGTGCTAGGGCCGAATTTACACCTTGTTTATTTTTTTATAGAATTCTCGGGGTGTGTTGTCGAGGAGCGCCCGTTTTCACAGGAGAGGAAAACGGGTGGGATTAGTTACCCTCAACCTGGATCAGGTTATGAGTGTCAAACGCAAGGGAAATAGCACGGTTACGATTTTTCCGGATTGGTGTAAGGGCTGCGGAATATGCGTTGCCTTCTGTCCGGGCAAGGTCATGGAGTTGAACGATCAGGGAAAGGCGGTCGTTGTCAGGGAAGAGGAATGTATCAGCTGCGGTTTTTGTGAACTGCACTGTCCTGACTTTGCGATAATGGTCCGCCCCAAGGCAGATGAAGAAATCCCCGCGGTATGTAGGGCTGTCCTTGAAAAGGCCGCCCGCAAGGCAGATTCGGCCCCTGACGGCAGTGCTGCGGACAAAAAGAGTTCCGATACGGAAAAGGGATAGGTGAACTTCCATGGCCAGACCAAAGAAAAAGAGAAATAAAGAAATTTTCGCTTTAGGTAACGAGGCTGTTGTAGAAGGTGCTCTTTTGGCCGGGTGTACTTTTTATGCGGGGTATCCCATTACCCCTTCCTCGGAGATCATGGAAATAATGGCCCAGAGACTGCCTCTAATCCCCAATGGATCATTCATTCAGATGGAAGACGAGATTGCGGGGCTGGGTGCGGTTATCGGCGGCTCCCTTGCCGGGCGTAAAGCAATGACCGCCACATCCGGGCCGGGTTTTTCCCTCATGCAGGAACATCTTGGTTACGGTTGTATAACCGAAACCCCGCTGGTCATCGTAAACGTGATGCGTGGCGGACCGAGTACCGGACTTCCCACTTCTCCCGCGCAGGGGGACGTGCAGCAGGCCCGCTGGGGAACCCACGGTGACCATTCGATAATAGTTCTTTCAGCCTCGAATGTTCAGGAATGTCTGGACATGACCATTGAGGCTTTCAATCTGGCGGAAAAATACCGTACTCCGGTGATTCTGCTTATTGATGAGATTACCGCTCACACCCGTGAGAAAATCATCATCCCCAACGATGATGAATATGAAGTTTTCAATCGCATCGTGCCGACCATGCCTCCTGAGTGGTATAAACCGTATGAGGAGACCGTGCGCGGTGTTCCGCCTATGCCTTCCATCGGTTCCGGATACCGTTTTCATGTTACCGGTCTGACCCATGATGTGAACGGTTTTCCCACTTCAAGGCCGGATGAGGTCAAGGAACTCAATGAGCGTCTTTTCCGCAAAATAGACCAGTTTCTGCATGATGTTCAGATTGTGGATGAAGTTGATACCGAAGACTGTGATGTCTGCGTAATCGCTTATGGAACGGTTGCACGTTCCGCTGAGCTGGCTGTAAAGCAGGCCCGTGATGTTGGTGTAAAAGCCGGACTGCTTAAACTTTCGACCCTCTTTCCCTATCCCAGAAAGGCAACTGAAAAGGTCATGTCCAAGGCCAGGACCCTGATTGTGCCGGAAATGAATATGGGACAGATTTCAAGAGAGGTAAAAAGAGTCAACAGTGGTCAGGTCAGTGTCCGGACCATCAATAAGGTCGATGGACAGATCATCACTCCCGCTGAAATCCTTAAAGTTATAACACGGGTGTAGTCATGGTTGATATGAAAGGAACACAACTCATTCATGAATATCTGAGGCATAACAAGAAGTTTCCCCATGTATTCTGTGCCGGATGCGGACACGGTATTGTGCTTGGCTCCCTGATCCGTTCCATTCACGGACTTGGGCTTTCCAAGGACGAGGTCTGCGTTGTTGCAGGCATCGGCTGTTCGGGCAGACTGGCAGCATACGTTGATTTCAATACAGTTCATACCACCCACGGGCGCGCCCTTACCTTTGCCACCGGAATCAAGATGGCAAAGCCCGGAATGCATGTAATCGTGGTGATGGGTGACGGTGACTCAATGGCAATCGGAGGCAACCACCTGATTCATGCCGCGCGCAGAAATATCGGTGTTACTGCTCTTATTCTCAACAACAATATTTACGGCATGACCGGCGGACAGTGTTCGCCGACAACTCCTGGCGGAGCTTTCTCCATGACCACCCCCATGGGGCAGATGGAGCAGAGTTTTGACTGTGTGGATTTGATGAAGGCTGCCAAAGCCAACTACGTGGCCCGTGGAACTGTTTTCCACGTGAAGAAGCTGGATAAGATGATCATGGATGGAATCAGCAGCCCCGGTTTCGGAGTCGTGGAGATTCTTACTCCTTGTCACACCCAGTTCGGCCGAAAGAACAAGTACAAGAACCCGGTGGAAATGTTTCAGACGCTCAAAAAGGATGTTATCGACATCGAGCGTTATGAAAAGCTCAGCGAGGCTGAAAAGGCTAAAAAAATTCCTTCCGGTGTTTTTGTGAACAAGGAAGATCCCGGCCTTGAAGAAAAATTCTACCAGATGGCGGCAACCTGCCAGGGAGGTGCGTAATGGCCGATATGCATCTGGACAGATTTGAAATCAGGCTTTCCGGTCTCGGCGGGCAGGGTATTCTTACTCTCGGTAAAGTCATGGGTTCCGGGCTTTCTCTCGGGCACAGCTACTTTGTAACCCAGACACAGAGCTATGGACCGGAGGCAAGGGGGGGCGCAAGCCGTTCCGATCTCGTGGTCAGCTCCAGCGTCATCAGCTATCCCAAGGCCGAATCCCTTGACCTGCTTATCGCGCTCAGTCAGGAAGCCTGCAACATGTATTACCGCAATCTCAAGCCCGGCGGGCTGCTTATGATTGAAACCGAACTGGTTAAACAGCCGCCTGTGAACCAGTACATCGGTCTGCCGTTCACCCGCCTTGCCAAGGAAAAGATAGGGCTGGTTCAGGCCATGAACACTATTGTTCTCGGCGCGGCAACCTACCTGCTTCCTTTCACGGTTCAAAGGGTGATGCGCAAGAACCTTGAGGAAGTGCTTCCGGCTAAAATTCGGGACATCAACGTAAAGGCTTTCAATCTCGGTTTCCGTGAAGCCAAGAAGAACTTCGGTGATCCTGAAGTGCTTTGGAAGTCATATGCCGTTCCTGATACTCAGGAGGGAGACAGCCCCGACTCGATCTAAGGAGAGGGTTTCTTTATTCCAAGTCCGTAATTCGTGGCTGTTGTTTTGAAAATTAATCCCGCAATATCTTGAAGATATTGCGGGATTTTTGTGTTGCCTGAAAGAGCTTGATAATTAGCACGCTCAGAGCGTGACTGTCGGTAAATATATTGTGTAGACGATTTTCGCAGATTGTTTCACCGGCTGAAGAGTTGGCAGCCTCGGCATTTTTTTCGATATTTCCAGATAAGAAAATTAGTCCCGTCCATTATACTTTATTGTGTGGGGCTGTGGGCAGTTGCTTTCTGTTTGTTCTTTTTCTCTGCAGCGGCAGGCACTGGAATCGCGAACTTGAAATACGAATCAGAAATTTTATTGAAATCATTTACCATTTCCCGCTGATCGGGAGAAAGATTCGTGTTGTCCCATTGCTCACAGAGTTCCTGAGGCTCACGGGCTCTGTTGCGAACTTTGATGACCGCCAGACTGCGTTCTCCGGTTTCTATATATGTAGTGCGAATCAAATGGCAGTCTATGTGTGCAGTAAAGCACTCCACCCCGGTAGCGTTACTCAGGCAGGAGCCTTTTGATACCGTCGACCATTCACCTATTTCGGGAATTTCAGGTTTGGCTTTGCGGTTGAGAAATATCTGAACCTTTGCCGTGGCATTGCCGTTTTCAAAAAGGTAGTTCTCCTGCGTTATGGAGATAAAATCACGGCTGGAACTTCCGTCCGTCTCCAGTGCCGGAGCCACGGAAAGTATTTTGTCTGTGGTGATGTACTTTGAGTCAAAGGGAATGACAAAGGGTTGTTCCGGCTTTTTGGAGCCGGAACAACCCGTAATGATCATGACAAGCACACAGATAAGGGCGGGGATGATCGGCCTTGCAGCCATTATGCTGAAAGGGGAACTGCCCATTTTATTTCTTCTTTTTGGAACCCGCGTACTTTTTGACGTCTATATTGTACTTTTTGACCTTGTAGTTCACGATCCTGTAGCTGACACGAAGATCCCTTGCCGCCTGAAGCATGTTGCCCCGGGCTTTCTTGAGTGAATCAACGAGAAGCTCCTGCTCGAATTTGGCTACCGCTTCACCGAAGGACAGTGAAGTATCGGTGGCGGTGGATTCGGCGGTCTGCAGGGTGGGAGGCAGGTGGTAAGTCCTGATTACCTCTTCCTCGCAGATCAGTACCGCGCGCTCAAGGCAGTTCTTGAGTTCACGGACGTTCCCCGGCCAGTGATACTGGGTGAACAGGTCAATGGCTGGGCTGGATATTCTTTTGATTTCCTTGTCGTATTCCTTGGAAAAGATATCGAGAAACTTTTCAGCCAGTGGGAGGATATCTTCCCGGCGCTCACGCAGAGGCGGAATGAAGATAGGAAAAACATTAATACGGTAGAAAAGGTCTTCCCTGAATTTACCTTCGCGCAGCAGGGTCTCAAGCGGCTGGTGAGTCGCGCTGATGAGGCGCACATCAACGGCTATGGGCTGTTCAGAACCTACACGCTGGATTTCCTTTTCCTGAATCGCGCGCAGAACCTTTGCCTGTGCATCAAGGGAAAGTTCACCGATTTCATCAAGAAACAAAGTGCCGTTGTTGGCTACTTCAAAAAGTCCGCGTTTGTTCTGGTAAGCTCCGGTAAAAGCACCTTTCTGGTGACCGAACAGTTCACTTTCCACCAGTTCGGCGGGAAGTGCGGCGCAGTTCAGTTTAACCAGAGGTTTGTCGCGGCGCGGGCTGCATGCGTGAATCGCTTCCGCAAGCAGTTCCTTACCGGTTCCGGATTCACCGCGCAGCAGTGCGGTAGCCCTGCTTGGGCCAACCTGACGGGCCTGCCTGAGGACCTGCCGCATACTTTTGGAAGTAGCAACAAAGTCGGAAGGCGGGGGAACGTCAGCATGCCCCGGGACCATACCTTGAGAAAGCATCTGGGTCTGCACGGCCATCTCTTCCTGCAGGCGTGAAACCTGATTGGAAATGATGGAAGCGACAACTTCGAGGAACTGCTTGTGTTCCATAAGGTCGCTCATGGGCAGTACGTGGGAATCCACGCTAAGTGTTCCCAGCACTTCCTGATTTCCATCCGAGTCGGTGCTTTTGATAGGCACGCAGATGTAGGAGGAGGTTCGAAGCTCCTCTTCAGACCTGCTGAAAGCTTTGTTGATAAGCTCGTTGTCATCGGCCATGCGGGGAATAATTACCGATTCTCCGGATTCATATACCCGGCCGATAACCCCTTTGCCCGGCTGGTAGGTGACTGAGTAGTCCTTGGCCGGGCTGTGGGTGATGGAAAGTTTCAGTCTATCCGACTCATTGTCCATAATGGCAAGAAAAACACGCGGAAAGTGGAGGTCTTTTGATAAAACTTCAAGAATTGCATTGAGGCTTGGCTCCAGATCATGATGGGGAGCTATAGAATCCAGAATCTCACTCAAAGTAGAAAGGTAGATATTATCCACTCGTTCCGGCAGTCCGTTAATAGTCATTTTTTTTCTCGTGCCGTCCAGGCTGTTTTCTGTTTCAGCTTTCTGGAACTGTACTTTAAATCGTTACAGTCCGTGGTTCCGGCCTAAAATTATTATTGTAATAGTTTTTGGGTCAGTATCGGCTACTATAGCTGATTTGGCCGAAATGTCGACAGCCGCACAGAGAGTGCGGCTGTCGTTTCTTTCATCTTTTAAGACACTGCCTTTACACCCAGTTCAAGAGCTTTAAGGTTGATTTCCGCAATTTTAGGTTTCATGGCTGTTTTAATGGTGGCAGCCAGTTCTTCCGGTTTAAGAGGAACACAACCAGTGGCGCAAAGCGCTCCGAGCAGGGCAATGTTTCCGCTCTGCACAGCTCCGGCTTCAAGGCCCAGAGACTGGCAGGGGAGGTAGTATGCTTTTCCGGCACATGCCGCAACCTTTTCCTTGATGACATCAAGGGGGGTGTTTTCGGCTTTACCTGTGCATACGGAAAGGGGCGGAATGTATTCGGTGCTGGAAAGCACGATTCCGCCGGGCTTCAAATAGGGCAGGGCACGCAGTGTTTCCAGAGGTTCAAACCCGAGGATTACATCAGCTTCGCCATGTCCGATTTTAGGGGAGGCCAGCCCGATCAGCAGTGCGGATTCAACAACACCGCCACGCTGGGCCATGCCGTGAATTTCTCCGGCAGTGACATCTACACCGGCGTCAAGAACAGCCTGCGCAAGCAGATTGGTGGCGGTGAGGGTTCCCTGTCCACCGACCCCGGTCATGAATATACGCAACCTTGTACTCATTAGCTGCTCCTTTTCCGGGCTTTGATGTCTTTGGTCAACTGCAGGCAGAGCATGCAGCCAGAGCAAAGAATTTCGTTGATTTCCACGCCTTCCGCAGTCTTTTCGAATGCGGGGCAGGCCAGTTCTTCCATAACCTTGAGCACTTCATCACTCTGGTTTTCCACGTAAGCGGCGCGTACAGGCTTTTTGCCGAGAGTACGGCGCGCGAAGAGCGGGCAGGGATCTTTAGCAATAAGAACTCTTACGCCTTTGATTTCCTTCAGTTCTTCAAGAGCGGTGGTGATGGCTTTCTGGTTCAGCGGGCTGACGGTACGGACTTCGGTAACTCCGCAGCCTCTGACGATGGGCTCGATATCAACCTGAGCCGGGTTGGCACCTAGTGCGGTGGTCTCAACGCCGGGGTGTGGCTGATGGCCGGTCATGGCTGTGGTGGAGTTGTCGAGGATGACCAGCAGGATATCGTGCTGGTTGAAAACCGCGTTCACCAGACCGGTGATACCGGAATGGAAGAAGGTGGAGTCCCCGATGAATCCGACGACAGTCTGCCCTGCAGCTCTGGAAGCTCCGCATCCGGCGGATACGGAAGATCCCATGCAGAACAGGAAGTCTGCGGCGTTAAGCGGGGGCAGGATACCGAGGGTGTAACATCCTATGTCGGATGAACATACGGCATCGGGACCGAAAACTTTTTTTACAGCGTAAAAAGCTGCGCGGTGGGTACAGCCGGCACAGAGGTTCGGCGGTCTCATGGGCAGACCTTCCTCTGCATCGCAACATTCAACTGCCTCCGCTTCCATGCCGAGAACTTCACGGATGGCGGCAGTGACGTTGAGGGTGGAGTATTCACCGTTGAGAGGCAGGTTCGGGGAATCTTTGCCTACAATTTCTATGTCGATTTTGTTCTTCTGGGCCAGTACACGGATTTCATTTTCAATGAACGGCTCAAGTTCTTCGATGATAAGGACTTTTTCAACGGACTTGATGAAGTCGGTAACCATCTTTGTGGGCATGGGGTAGGTGAAACCGAGTTCAAGAACCTTGAAATTGTCACCAAGACCGGTGTCAGCCAGAGCGTCAGCAAGGTAGGCGCGACAGATACCGGAAGCAACGATACCGATTTTGCCATTGCCGGAAACCTTGTTGTACTCGGATTTCTCAGCCATTTCACGCAGAGTTTCAAGCTTTTCTAGCAGATCCACGTGCATGCGGCGGGCGAAAGCCGGGATAGGTACGAACTGAGCGGGGTTCTTCTTGAATCCTTCAGCGGGTGCAAGCTTTGCAATCTCGCCGTATTCAACAGGTCCGCGCAGGTGGTTGACCCGGGTGGTGGTGCGCAGCAGGACAGGTGCGGAAGTTTCGCGGGACATGTTCAGCGCATCGCGGGTCATGTCTTTTGCTTCCTGAGCTGTGCTGGGCTCCATGCAGGGCATTCCGGCAAGACGTGCGTAGTAGCGGTTGTCCTGCTCGTTCTGGCTGGAGTGGCATCCGGGGTCGTCTGCGGAAAGCAGAACCAGACCGCCGGGTGTTCCGGTGTAGGCCAGAGTCATGAGCGGGTCGGCGGCTACGTTGACACCTACATGCTTCATTGTGGTCAGGGTCATGGCACCGGAAACTGCTGCTCCGCCGCCTACTTCCAGTGCAACTTTTTCGTTGACGGAATATTCAAATGTGAAATCGCCCTCTGGGGAGAGACGGAAGAAGGTGTCCGGTACTTCGGAAGAAGGTGTGCCGGGATAGCAGGTTACAACCTGAATTCCGGCCTCAATCGCTCCTCTGACAATGGCTTCATTGCCGAGAAGCAGTTTCTTCATCCCCGGACTGTCCGCGAGAAGTGGATGAGCCATGAATGTGCTCCTTAGTCATGGGTTAACAGGATGTTCACAAGCGCACGATTAACAGGGGGAAGAGGTTAATTCGCTCCCTCTTCCCTTTTTTACAAAACTTAATCGCACACTTATGAGCAGTCTGTATCTATTATACAGCCCAGCTCTTTTCTAAAGTCTGGCTTTGAGTTCCTTGATTTTGCCTTCAAGGTACATTCTTTCGTTGGGGTTGCTGGTCATCAGTCCCTGATAGGCCTGAACTGCCAGCTGAATGTTACCGGATTTTTCAGCGGCTTCACCGAGCATTCTGTTAATAGAGGATGCGTAGGTCTCAGCGCCGCCGTTTTTAAGAGTCTGAAGGATTTTCACGGCTTCACCGGGGTTTCCGGAAAGAAGAGCGCATTTAGCTTTGCCGAGTTCAGCTACCGGAGCCATCTCTTTGGAAATGTTGGCGATGTCAGCCCATACAGTTGCTGCTTTCGCGTAATCTTCGGCATCCATCCAGGCCTTGGCAAGTGCGAGTTTTACCGCGGCTTTCATGTCGGAAGGAGCTTCTTTTTCGAAAGCTGCAAGTTCTTCGGCCTGTTTGGCTCCGGAATACTTGATGAGAATTGCACCGAGTTCACTCTGTGCCTTGAGCTGCTTCTGCTCATTCATGTAACTGACACCGGATATTCCGGCTGCGACAAGGATGATTACGGCTATGCCCGCCACAATCATTTTTCCGTTCTTAAGGAGATAGTCCAGAAGAGGGTGCAGAGTATCGGGTGTGGATTCGTGAACCTGATTGAGAATGTCCTGAGTATTGTTCTTGTTTTCTTCCATTAAAGGAATGCCTCCATAGAAATTGATGGAATTTTATACAATGTTGAAGTGAGCTTTATAATTCAGTCTGACAAAAAGGTCAAAACTGAAAGTGTAAAATAACTAGCTGTAAATTCAGCTTAAAAGCGAAAGTTGTTGAAAAAGGTTACAAAAATAGAAAAAATAAATCCGCATGTTTTCCAACAAACACAACCGCTGTTCGGGGACATTGGTAAATGTTAGTTGACTTTTTTGCAATATCCTTAGTAGCCATTTTGTATTCAACCAAGGAAAAATTGATATTTCAGTTAATATAATCCGACTTGAGGTGGAAAATGAGTTTTTATGAAGCAATGAAAGAAGTGGCTTACAAAGCCAAGGAGGCCTCGCGCAAAATCTCCTGCGCTGACGGCTCCGCCCGCAATGCCGCTATTATCGAACTGGCCGCACTGCTGGAAAAGGAAAAGGAATTTATTTTTGCCGAGAACCGCAAGGATCTCGAAGCCGCAGAGAAAAACGGTCTTGATCAGGCCCGGCTGCAGCGTCTTGAAATCTCTGATTCCGTGCTGGAATATATGATTCAGGGCTGCAATGAGGTCGCAGGGCAGACCGATCCCGTTGGCGGCATTGAGAACATGGAGCGCAGGCCCAACGGCATGATGGTCGGCAAGATGCGTATTCCTCTCGGTGTGGTCATGATGATCTTTGAATCCCGCCCAAATGTAACCGTGGACGCCGCTGTTTTGTGTCTTAAGGCCGGTAACTCGGTTGTTCTGCGCGGCGGTTCGGAGGCTATCCACTCCAATCTGGCGCTGGCTTCACTGCTGCAGAAGGCTCTCGACAGGGCCGGACTTCCCTCAGATGCGGTTCAGGTTGTCAATGTGACTGACCGTGAGGCTGTTTCCGAACTTCTCAAAATGGATGAATATATTGACGTTGTCATTCCCCGTGGCGGAGAAGGGCTTATACGCGCGGTGGTGAGTCAGGCAACCATGCCTGTTCTGAAGCACTACAAAGGGGTGTGCCATATTTACGTGGACAGCGACTGCAACATCCCCGAAGCCATGAACATTGTCAGAAATGCCAAAGTCCAGAAGCCCGCGGCCTGCAACTCGCTTGAATGTCTGCTGGTTCACGAGGATATTGCCGAAGATTTTCTGCCTTCCCTCGGAACTCTGCTTAGTGCCAGCGGTGTGACCATGAAGGGATGTCCCCGCTCCATGCCGCTCCTCGGGCATCGCGCTCTCGCCGCGGATTTTGACGACTGGGGTCAGGAATATCTTGATCTCACTCTGGCGGTTAAAGTTGTCTGCGGGCAGAATGAAGCTCAGGACCACATTGCCCGCTACGGTTCAAACCACAGTGAAGTAATCCTGACCACAAACCATGACCGCGCCATGCGCTTTGTCCGTGAAGTTGATGCTTCAATGGTTGGAGTTAACGCTTCCACCCGTTTCAACGACGGCGGACAGCTCGGACTCGGCGCGGAGATCGGGATTTCCACTTCCAAGCTGCATTCCTACGGTCCCATGGGAGCAACCGAGCTTACCTCGACCAAGTTTGTGCTGCTCGGAGACTGGCAGATCCGCAATTAGTTCTTGCTTTGGCGGTCCTGACAGTAGAGAGTTTTGTTCTGCTTTTTGATATAAATTATTCAATGACTCGGGGGTTCTCCGGAAATCGTGTGTATATGTTTTCCGGAGAGCTTGCCTGAGTATTTTTTTATCTGGTTGTACCTATGAAAATCGGTTTGTTCGGCGGCAGTTTCAACCCTGTCCATACTACACATATTGATGTTGCCAAAGCAGTGATGAAGCGTATGCCGCTTGATAAAGTCCTGCTGGTCCCAGCTGGTAATCCCTACCATAAAGAAGACGGGGATATGCTGCCTGAAGAGTTGCGTTTTGAAATGGTGCGCATTGCGGTGGAAGGTGAGTACGGTCTTGAAGTCAGCGACATCGACCTTGGAGCGGACGGACCTACTTATACTGTCGATACATTGAATGAAGCGGCAAAGCGTTATCCCGATGATGAGCTTTATTTCATCATGGGGCAGGATTCCTTTGAAACCTTCACTCTCTGGAAAGACTGGCAGCTGATACCGCAGCTGGCCAATATCATAGCTGTTAGCAGGGAAGAGGCTGACCACGGGGAAATGGCGTCGGAACTGAAAAGGGTCTTCAGCGACATAGAACAGACCGGCAGAAATGTATGGAAGATAGGTGCAGGCAAGTCTGTTTACATAATCGGTGATTTTGATTTTGTGATCAGTTCAACTCTTGTGCGTGATGTCTGGAAAGAGGGTGGACACGTATCAGATTATGTGCCGCAGCCTGTTGCTGATTTCATGTCCAGACATAGAACGGATCTGCTGAAATACTGGGGCTGCCCTACATGACGGGGCAGTCTTTTGTTTATGTATGACTTTTGTTAATGAGCAGCCTGCCGGATTCTGAGTTCCGGCATTTTCCTTATGCTCGATTCCATGTCGGCATGGAGCCGAATACTGGTTACAGGAAAGTTGCGTCCTGCCAGCCTGTGGTAGAGTTTACGCCGGGCAGTCAGCTTATACTGTTAAGGACCTGTTCCGGGGTGATGTCACGCAGGCACTGGCGGTTTTTGGTGCAGTTGCTTTTGCCGTGCAGAGAGCAGGGGCGGCAGTCCATTTCCGATTCAAGGACAACGTCTTCCGGTCCGGCCGGATAGAATCCCCAGGCTCTGGAAGTCGGGCCGAAAAGTCCTGCCACCGGGGTTCCAACAGCCGCAGCCAGATGCATTGGGCCTGAATCTCCGGTAACAAGGCGGCGTGCTTTTTGTAGCAGGGCGCAGGTCTCCCGCAGGCTTAGCTGGCTGGTGAAGTTGCACTCCTCTTCAGATGCTTCAAATACATTTTCATCCCGGCCGATGATGGCCCATCTGATCCCTTTTTCATCAAGAAGATTTATAAGTGACAACCAGTTCTCGCGGGGCCACGCCTTGTCCGGATGGGTAGCGTAGGGGTGCAGGGCTATGAACCCGACATCAAGGTTGTGTTCTTCCACCAGTGATTCTGCCAGTTCGGTTTCGCTTTCAGTAAGGTGGATTTTCGGAAGCAGATCTTCTGCGGGGACGGCCTCCTGTTCAAGAGCGGCGGCGTAACGCTGGGTCACTCTGAGGGCTTCCAATTGATCCTTGAGTTTTTCCGACCCGGTCATTTTATAAAGTC
The DNA here is from genome assembly GCF_055394525.1 of Maridesulfovibrio salinus. Lineage (NCBI taxonomy): Bacteria > Pseudomonadati > Thermodesulfobacteriota > Desulfovibrionia > Desulfovibrionales > Desulfovibrionaceae > Maridesulfovibrio > Maridesulfovibrio salinus. The sequence goes on along the minus strand of NZ_AP042461.1, from coordinate 3,196,068 downwards.
TGCGTTCAAGAGAAAATTTTTTATAGCGGGTGACCTTTCCTTTCCAGCGGGCGGAAAGAATTTTTGAACGCAGGGTGGAGTGCAGGTCTATGAGTTCACAGCCTTTGTACTGTCTTGCAATTTCTCCGGCTTTTTTTAGCCATGCCAGATCGCCCAGATCTTTTTTGTCCAGTCCGATGACATTTTCTATGTGAGGATTATTTTCTAGAACAGGCACATTTGACGATCTGGTGATGAAAGTGAAGGTGCATCCGTGCTTCAGGGCCCAGTATTCTATAACCCCGGTGGTGAGCACCACATCTCCCAGCGCGCTAAGCCTGAAAATAACTTTATGTGAGTTTGTATTCATGACGGGCACATTCTAATGGCCCGCCAATTTGAGTCAACGTATATTTTTACGGGTGGTAACTGTTTGATGTCTTGCATTATCCGTATATAAATTTTAATCTGAACCCTACTTGTCTGGAATCGGGGGTTATCCCCCTATTTCTATTGCACCGCTATCTGCCTTCTGATATTGATGCCAATATCAAATTCGTTGTCGATCGGTGCTTTCTGCAACCTTAACAAATAATTTAATGCTGGAATTAATACTCGCCGTAAGTGTAGCCACACTCATATCCGCCTACTGCTCAGTAAGTGAAGCCGTGTTTTACTCCTTTCCCTGGAGCAAGATTGAAACCTTGCGCCGTTGCGGTCACAAGTCCGGGGATATACTGCATAAAATGCGTTCCAACGTGGACCGTCCAATCACGGCCATTCTGACTTTGAATACTGTTGCCCATACAGCGGGCGCGGCATTCGCAGGAGCCGCATGGGCTTCTGTCTACGGTGCTGCCACACTTCCGTGGTTCACACTTGGATTCACCGTTATTATTCTTGTTTTATCCGAGATTCTACCAAAGACCATCGGCGTTGTTTATTGTGAACCTCTGGGGCGCATGCTTGCAAGGCCCCTTGAGATACTGACATGGATATTTCTTCCCGTTATCTGGGTATGCGGCTTTCTTTCCCGCCTTGTAAGCAGGGATGGAGAAGGTCCACAGGCAACGGAAGAGGATATACGTGCAATGGTCAGCCTGACCAGGAGAACCGGGGCGATCAAACCGTATGAAGCCCTCTCAATTGCCAACATCCTGTCGTTGGACGACAAGATTGTTGAGCAGATTATGACACCCCGGACTGTTGTTTTCTCCCTGCCGGCAGACATGACCGTTGCCGAGGCTCATGCCAAATACAGCGCGTGGCCTCACAGCCGTATTCCGGTTTATGAAGGTGATGACCCTGAGGATGTTGTCGGTGTCGTCTACAGGCGTTCGGTTTTCGAATCGCTTGCCGATGACATGAACGAAGTCAAGTTCTCGGAGTTGATGAAACCGGTGCGCTTTGTACTGGAGAATATCACTCTCGACAAACTTCTGGTTAAATTCCTTGAAAGCCGCATGCACCTTTTTGTTGTGCTTGACGAATACGGAGGAATGTCCGGGGTTGTAACCCTGGAAGACGTAATGGAAGAAATTCTGGGCAGCGAGATCGTCGACGAAACCGATCAGGTCGTGGACATGCGTGAACTCGCCCGCCGCAGACGAAAAGAACTGCTTGTCAGCACGGATGAAATCCCTGCTGAATTTTGTAAATAGAACGGAGTTTACTATGGCCAAAAAAGGTGGAAAAGGCGTCTATTTTGCCGCCCTTATCCTTTTTCTTGGTGGACTGGGGTATCTGATTTATTCAGGTATTTCTCAGGACAGCGTGTATTTTCTCAATGTATCCGAAGCTCTTGCCATGGATGAAAGCGAGCTTGGACAAGCCAGACTTTTCGGCAAGGTGGCTCCTGCCAATATTGAGTCCAAGGAAGGCGGACTGGGAGTCGAATTTGATCTTATCGATCAGAAAGAGACTGCCGGGACTATTCGTGTGGACTACAGCGGAGCTGTCCCCGACACTTTCAAGGAAGGTGTCGAGGTTATTGTGGAAGGTAATTTTGTGAACGGTCACAAAGAATTCCTGGCCACATCACTCATCACGAAGTGTCCGTCCAAGTACGAAAAGAAAAACCGTGAAAGCTAGGCTTTAGCGGAAATACGGAAACTGTTTTCGCTCCGGCGGATCAATTTCCGTTTTTTAATAGTTTTTATCCATTAATGGAGTAAATATAATATGCAGCTTTTTGCCAACCTTATGCTCCTGATTGCCCTTCTTGCGGCTCTCGGGGCGGGGGCTTATGCGTGCCTGTCTTTGGTAACAGGCAAGCGGAATGTGCTGGTACTCATTGACCGGGCCAACATGGCCATCGCGGGATTTGTGGGACTGGCCAGTGTCGTTCTTACCATAGCCCTCATCAATCGCGACTATTCTTTTAAATATGTTTATGAATATGTGGATAACACTCTGCCCATATTCTATACAGTTACAGCATTCTGGGCCGGAGCTGACGGCTCGCTGCTGTTCTGGATGCTTTCCATTGCCGTGATGGGTGTAATTTTTTCAAGACTCCAGCTTTTCAAGGAGTTTTCGGAAACAACACGCCTCTATTACTGGCTTTTTTATATGGTTATTCAGGCCTTTTTTCTGCTCCTGCTCACCAGCTGGTCCAACCCTTTCATGGAACTTGTTCCCTCTCCGGCTGACGGACGCGGCCTTAACCCGCTTCTCAGAAACCCGGGCATGATATTCCATCCGCCACTTCTTTTTCTCGGTTATGCGGGATTTACAAGTCCGGCGGCTCTTGCTCTGGCGTCCTACATCTCAGGTGAACTCAAATCATGGGTGTCATTCTGCCGTAACTGGAATATTCTTTCATGGATTTTCCTTACCGCCGGTATTGTTCTCGGCTGCTGGTGGTCCTACATGGAACTCGGATGGGGCGGTTACTGGGCATGGGACCCGGTGGAAAATGCTTCTCTTATTCCGTGGTTGAGCGCTTCCGCTCTGATGCATACAGCCGCAATTCAGATCAAAAGCAAATCCCTGCAGCGTGCGAATGTCTTTCTAATGAGTCTGACCCTGCTGCTGTGTATCTTTGCTACCTATCTGGTTCGTTCCGGTGTTGTGCAGTCCCTGCATGCCTATGGCGAAAACGGTGTGGGACTTCCTCTGCTGGTCTTTATGCTTGCTAATCTGGCCATCATTGCATTTGTACTCGTGGCCGGCCCCAGACCGGATTCCAGAACCCTCGCGAGCCTTAACAGCCGTCAGGGTCTTCTGGTTATAGCCGCATGGGCTTTTCTCGGACTCGGCCTTGTTGTCGGTCTGGGAACAATGTGGCCTGTTATCAGCAAAATGTGGAGCGCAAACCCCGTAGGACTTGACGCCAAGTTCTATAACAGGGTCTGTCTGCCGCTGTTCAGTCTGCTTATTCTTATCTTCACCGTCTGCCCGTGGTTCAACTGGAAAGAAGGCATCGCCGACAGGCGCGGGCTTTTTATCGTGGGTGGAGCCTTTGTGGGCGGAGGAGTCATAAGCTACCTTTGTGGTCTGCATAATCCACTTGGACTGATTACCAGTGCGGCTTCCATCGCTTCAATTGTGGGTATTTTTACCGTTTTCCTGCTTATTCCGCAGATGCGTAAAATCACATCCATGATCGGCGTTTACGGACTGCATCTCGGTGTTGCGCTGATGTTTCTCGGTGTGGCCTGGTCCGGTCCCAACAAGGTGGAGCATGAATACGTGATCAAGCAGGGCGAGAGCGTGCAGCTTGGTTCCTATACCATGACTTTCAAAAAAATGGTTGAAGGCCAGAATGAGGAAAAAGCGTGGATCTCGGCAATCGTCGACGTTACCGAAGACGGAAAGACCGTAGGACTGCTCAGTCCCGAGCGCAGAATCTACCGCAACTTCCAGCAGCCTTTTGCCGAAGTATCTGTAATTCCCAGTCTGGGCAGCGAAATTTACGCTACTCTGCTGAGTGTGGATGAAAAGGGTAACGCTACCTTCAAGATGAGCATCAACCCCCTGATCAACTGGATGTGGATCGGTGGAACACTGATGTGTCTTTTCGGTTTTGTTGCTTTCAGAAAACCACGTATAAGCTAGGCGGAAGATCGTGGGAAACAGTGAAAGCATAGCCCTTAAGGTACGGGATGCAGCCAAGTTTTTCGGAACTAGGCTGATATTCAAGAATGTGAGTTGTGATGTGCGGCGCGGAGAGATTCTCCTCGTGGTCGGGCGCAACGGGGCCGGTAAGACGACTCTGCTCAAGATCATGTCCGGCCTTTCGAGGCCTTCTGCGGGATCTGCGGAGATTCTGACCGAGCCTGAGAAAACCGCGTATCTTGGACATTCCACCTTTATTTATCCCCGCCTGAGCGGGCTGGGCAACCTTTCATTCTGGGCCTCAATGTACGGCCTATCCCCGTCCCGCGAGGACCTGATGGGCCTGCTCAAAAGGGTGGGTCTTGAAAGGGCGGCGGAAGAACAGGCCGGTGCGTACTCCAGAGGTATGTCCCAGAGGCTGAATCTTGCGCGGGTCTTTCTCGTGAATCCGGATCTGCTCTTTCTTGATGAGCCGGGTACCGGACTCGATCAGGCTTCGCTAACACTTCTGCGTGACGAGGTTGTCGCCATGCGTGACCGCGGAACCGCCATCGTGTGGATCAGCCATGACGTGAACCATGATGCAGCCCTTGCGGACCGGGTCCTCGGACTTTCCGGACGCAGTATGGCCTATCTTGGTTCGGCTGAAGAGTTTGTGCCGCATACAGTGCTGGGAGGTGAGAATGCTTAAACGCGGACTTACCATCGCGGCCAAGGATATGCGCCTTTCCGTAGCGGGAGGGCAGGGACTTACTCAGGCTGTCCTTCTGGGGCTGCTGCTGATCTTCGTGTTCAGCCTTTCCCGTCCGGCGGGTCAGATCGTTGAACCGCAGGCGGCTTCAGCCATTTTCTGGCTGGCCTCGTCCTTCGGGCTGGTACTGGTTTTCAATACCTTGTTTTCAATGGAAGAAGCAAATGAGGTCCGTCTAGGACTACTTTCCTCACCTGTTCCGCTTCATGCGGTCTGGTTTGGTAAAGGGCTTGCCGGATTCGGACTGCTGCTTTGTTCGCAGCTGGTTTTCCTCCCGGCTACCATTGTCTTTCTGGGACAGGACCTTAAAGGTTCGCTGGCTGTTTTTGCCGTAACGCTTCTGGCGGCGGACTGGGGGCTTGTGGCTCTCGGCGCGCTTCTGGGGGCAATCTCACAGGGGCAGGCTGCCCGGGAGTCACTCTTGTCAGTGATCCTTTTCCCGCTGCTGCTGCCTATCCTTCTGGGGGCGATTCAGCTGATGACTTCGGTCTTTTCCGGGGTTAAAATCATGGACGAGAGTTCTTGGATGGGCATCATAATTGCCGCCTCGGCTCTGTTCAGCGGTGCGGGCCTGATACTTTTTCCTTTTGTATACAGCGGTGAACAATAGTTCGCCGAAAACATATTGTTAATACGGAGCATTTTAATGAATCTCGCAGTTGCAGCACTGATAACCGGCATTGCTTTATGTGTCGGTCAGTATTTCATCTGGATGTACGCTCCCGTCGAGATGACCATGGGGCTGGTGCAGAAAATATTCTATACCCATATGCCCATGGCGGCCTGGGCCATGTTCAGTTTTTTCGTGGTCTTTGTCTTCAGTGCGGCGTACCTGGTCAAAAGAGATATCAAGTTTGATTACATTGCCGGAGCCGCCGCTGAAATCGGAGTCGTTTTCAGCGGGTTGGCCCTTGTCACCGGTTCCCTCTGGGGCAGGGCGGCATGGAACGTCTGGTGGACATGGGATCCGCGCCTTACAACCACTCTTATAATGTGGTTTGTATATGCCGCGTATCTGGTGCTGCGCACCTCACCCATGTCCGCGGAACGCCGCTCCCTTGTCTGTGCGGTTCTCGGAGTTGTTGCTTTTGTCGATGTCCCTCTCGTTTTTTATTCGGCAAGACTCTGGAGAAGTGTGCATCCCAACGTCCTTGGCGCCAAGGGCGGGGGCATGGAGCCGGAAATGCTGACTACCCTGCTGATTAATCTGGCGGCTTTCGGTATGCTCTGGCTGGTTACACTGATTGTGCGTTACCGCCAGATCAGGCTCACGGGTGAGCTTGACGCCAAAATGATATGGGATCAGGATTAGTTCCGATTACCCCCCGGGTCAGTCGAAGACATAAGTAAAAGAATAAGTCAGGAGTAAATATATATGAGTGAAAAATATCTGCTCATTGCCAATATTGCGGTTTGGGTTGCCATTGCCGGTTATCTCGCATTCATCGCGGCTAAAGGGTCTTCCATGGAGCGCCGCATCAGACAGATGGAGCTGCTTGATAATGACAAATAATAATTCCGAACTGAAAGGGTTCTCCCTGTCAGGCGGCCAGAAGGCTTTAGTCTGGCTGCTGGGTGTTTCCCTTGTGGTTATTTTTGTGTCCTCCCTCATTTATCGCATGGATCATCCCGGTAACAAGGTTGAATTCCAGCAGCAGAGTCAGGGCGGAATGCCCGGCGGGATGGATGCCATGAATGACGCGGGCATGAAGCGTGTCCGGGAACTCATGGAAAAAATGGGCAAGGACCCAGAAAATATGGAAATCCAGCTTGAGCTGGCCAATTCTTTCATGATGATCAGGGCTTACGACCGCGCCCGGACATTCTTTGAAAAGGTTGTTGAAGCTGAACCTGAGAATATTCAGGCTCTAATGGGGCTTGGCATGTGTTACTATCAGGCGGAGCAGTTCAAGGAAGCATCAGCTGCTTTTGACAGCATACTCGCCATCAATCCTGATGATTCCATGGCGCGCTTCAACACCGGCATAATCAAGAAGTATTATCTGCACGAGCACGAAGCCGCAGATGCTGAATTCCAGAAAATCATCGACAACCCCAAGTCTCCGGAAGAGATGAAGAAAAGGGCAGAGGAAGAGCTCAAAAAAGATCCTCACCCCGAGCAGTAGTTGTAACTGGTTTTTATAATTAAGATAAAGCCCGCAAATTTGCGGGCTTTTTTTTGAACTTTGTAATGTTTTGCGGGCATACGCTCACGAGTAAAATACGTTTTATGTTGCAAAAATGTAAGTCTGAACGATTAATTTTTAACGTATTGGTAAAAAATCCTTACTTTATTCGCAAATTGACGCGAATCATTGACAAGTTTGCCGAGATGCGGCTAATCAATATTTACATAGTCTGAAATCGGTATTTTACCTGAACTTTGTCCGTCTTGCCGGATCTGGATAAAATTCATGGGCCGATTATCGGAATGGATGCTGCTGGTGGTTCCCAACAGTAGTGTTAACATGATAGGGTGATTCACGTTTCTTCTTGTGTCTTCTGTTCAGGCCACGAGTTGTTACGCTGGTGAATACGGTAACCGGGGTAAAAGCCCCAAAATCAACGCAGTCAAGGAGTGTTATGATGAAACGTTCATTGCTTGTTCTGGTTGCTGTGCTGATGCTGACCGCAGGTCTCATCGGTTGCAGCTCCGAGAAGAAGGAAGAGGCTCCGGCCAAAAAAGAAACCGCCGAAAAAGCCCCCGCTGAAACAATTATTCTCGGTGTACCCGGGGCTCACAGCGGTGACCTCGCTTCCTATGGTCTTCCTACAGTCGAAGCTGCCAAACTGGTAGTCAAGGCTATCAATGATGCCGGCGGCGTTAACGGCGCCCAGGTTGTGCTTTCCATGCAGGATGACCAGTGCAAGCCCGAATTTGCCACCAACGCGGCTTTCAAGCTCGTTTCCGACAAAGCGACTGTAGTTCTGGGACATATCTGCTCCGGAGCCACCAAGGCCGCTCTGCCCATTTACAAAGAAGCCGGACTGGTCTGCATGTCTCCGTCCGCAACCAACCCCGCACTTACCCAGAGCGGTGACTATCCCAACTTTTTCAGAACCATTGCTTCCGATGACGCTCAGGCTGCACTGGCAAGCAAGTTCTCCATGGAAAAACTCGGCCTCAAAAATATCGCAGTTATCCACGACAAGGGTGACTACGGTAAAGGTTTCGCAGAGTTTGCCAAGAAGTATGTTGAAGAGTCCGGTTCCTCCAAGGTTGCGCTTTTCGAAGGTGTAACCCCCGGTGCTGTTGACTACTCCGCTGTAGTTCAGAAAATCAAGGCATCCGGCGCTGACGGCGTTATCTTCGGCGGTTATCATCCCGAAGCTTCCAAGATTGTTTCCCAGATGCGCAAAAAGAAAATGACCATTCCCTTTATCTCTGATGACGGCGTTAAAGCCAAGACCTTCATTGATGTTGCAGGTGAATCTGCTGAAGGCGTTTACGCCACCGGTCCCCGCGACATCACCGCCAACCCCATGTATAAGGTTGCTCTTGACCAGTACAAGGCTTCCAACGAAGGCGAGCCCGGCGCATTCTTCTTCGAAGCTTACTCCGCAGCTCTTGCTCTGCTGAAAGCTATCGATGCCGCCGGTTCCACAGACTACGACAAGATTGTCGAAGCTCTGCGCACCAACGAAGTTGAAACTCCGGTCGGTAAGATCAAGTTTGACTCCAAGGGTGACGCCATCGGTGTCGGTTTCTCCGTGTATCAGGTTCAGAACGGCGAGTACGTTGAAGTAAAATAAACTTCTGCTCCCGTAATTAACGTAATTCCGGTTCAGGGGGCGGGCTGTGAGAGCCTGTCCCCTGAATCTTGATTCAGCAGGGTCCTAAATGGAATATTTTCTGGAATTATTTTTCTCCGGTCTGACCAGAGGCAGCATCTACGCGCTTATCGCACTTGGTTACACCATGGTTTACGGTATCATCGAGCTGATCAACTTCGCCCACGGTGAGATCTACATGATCGGGGCTTTTGTAGGCTTGACGGTTGCCGGAGTACTTACTCATTTCGGTTTCCCCGGTGCTTCCATCATCGTGCTCGCCTCCATGGCGGCGGTGATTTATGCCGCGGCATACGGATACACCCTTGAAAAAATAGCCTACCGTCCTCTGCGTGGTGCGCCGAGACTTTCTCCGCTCATCTCTGCCATCGGTATGTCAATTTTCCTTCAGAACTATGTAATGCTTTCCCAGACTTCCGATTTCCTCTCTTTTCCCAGCCTCACACCCGAGTTCGGTTTTCTTGAGAAGCATTCATCAATGATCGGTTCTTCTGATTTTCTCATCATCGCGGTGGCTGCCGTGGTGATGGTCGCGTTGAACCTTTTTATTAAATTCACCCGTATGGGCAAGGCCATGCGCGCCACGGCCCAGAACCGCAAAATGGCCATGCTGGTCGGTATCAATGTCGACCAGGTCATTTCCGCAACCTTCATCATCGGCTCATCATTGGCAGCTGTTGGAGGGGTTCTGATCGCTTCCCATATCGGACAGATCAACTTTTTTATCGGATTCATCGCGGGCATCAAGGCCTTCACCGCAGCAGTACTCGGCGGCATCGGTTCCGTTCCCGGAGCCATGCTCGGCGGGCTCATTCTCGGCTGGACCGAGAGTTTCTGTACCGGATATGTCTCCAGTGACTATGAAGACGTTTTCGCCTTCGCTCTGCTGGTACTTATCCTGATCTTCAGACCTTCCGGAATTCTCGGTAAGGCCCCGATCCAGAAAGTTTAATCTGCGGATTCAATCAACCCGGCAGGCTCGCAGGAGTCCGGGGCCGGGGCAAAAGACAAAACGGATAATTTTCATATGGAAGGCTTGAAAAAATCTATAATCGCATCTTTATGGTTCATGTTCCTGACCCTGCCTATAATGGGGGTCTTTGTGAACACGATCGAAGGGACTGTGACCTGGCATTTTGACCGGATTCTGTATGTGGGGGCGGGAGCTTTCGTACTTTCTTTTCTCTGGCGTTTTCTGATGGACAGAAAAGAGAAAGGCAAGGAAGCGGAAGAAGCGTCCACTGAAGAAAAGGTTACTATATATTCTAAACTGATGACCAACCCCAGATTCTACTACCCGCTTTTCGCGGTTATTCTGGGGCTTGCTCTATTCTTTCCCAAAATATTCTCCATGTATCAGGTCAACATCATGATCTCGGCTCTTATTTATATTGTGCTGGGACTTGGCCTGAACATTGTTGTAGGTCTCGCCGGACTGCTCGACCTCGGTTATGTGGCCTTCTACGCTGTCGGGGCATATGCCTATGCGTTGATGAACCTCTATTGGGGTGTAAGTTTCTGGGTGGCTCTGCCCGCCGGAGCCGTGCTCGGAGCAATCTGCGGCATCATTCTAGGTTTTCCGGTTCTCAGACTCCGGGGCGACTATCTTGCGATCGTTACACTCGGTTTCGGGGAAATCATCCGCCTTGTGCTGGAAAACTGGGGTGAATTCACTCACGGTCCTTCCGGAATCGCCAATATCCCCCGGCCCGACTTTTTCGGTCTTGCAGAAGGGCTCTCCGGCTCCATCTACTTCATGTATTACATGATGCTGGTTATGGTTGTTTTCACCATTTTCATCGTCAACAGGCTGAAGCACTCACGTATCGGACGCGCATGGCAGGCCTTGCGCGAAGATGAGATCGCCTGTCAGGCCATGGGCATTGATAAAATGAAAACGAAGCTGATGGCTTTTTCGCTCGGAGCTACATGGGCCGGTCTGGTGGGTGTTGTTTTCGCCGCCAAAACTTCCTTCGTGAACCCTGCTTCTTTTACCTTTCTTGAGTCGGCCATCATTCTTTCCATTGTTGTTCTGGGCGGCATGGGGTCCATCCTCGGGGTAATCCTCGGTGCGCTGGTACTCATACTTCTGCCGGAATATCTCAGGGCTTTTTCCGAATACCGTATGCTGGTTTTCGGTGCGACCATGGTTCTGGTAATGGTGTTCAGGCCTCAGGGACTTATCAGGGATGTGCGGAAGAAAATCGATATCAGTGCCGTGAAAAAGGCTTTAGGTGGCGCGAATGAGTAATGAAAGAAGAACTGTGCTGGAAGTCAAGGGTGTCTGCAAGGACTTCGGAGGCCTGCGCGCGCTTGATGATGTCGATCTGACTGTCAAAGAGGGCGAGATCGTAGCTCTTATCGGTCCCAACGGAGCAGGAAAGACCACCTTTTTCAACTGCATAACCGGTATCTATAACCCCACCTACGGGGATGTGAATATTGACGCGAAAGGTGAAGGATTCAAACGGATAAACGGTATGAAGCCCAACCATGTCACCGAACTGGGCATGGCCAGGACTTTTCAGAATATCCGGCTGTTTCCCTCCATGTCTGTAATCGAAAACGTCATGATCGGCTGCCACTGCCGCACAAAAGCGACATTTCTCGGCGCCATCTTCCGGGACCCGAGAACAAAAAAAGAAGAGCAGCAGACCATCATTAAAAGTTATGAACTTCTGCAGGAACTGGGGCTGGATCGTTTTGCCGACGAACTGGCGCGCAATCTGCCGTACGGTGCGCAGCGCCGTCTGGAAATAGCCCGCGCTCTTGCCACCGATCCCTTTCTGCTGCTTCTTGACGAGCCTGCCGCCGGTATGAACCCGCAGGAAACTCTTGAGCTTGAGGATCTGATCGTTTCCATCAAGGAGAAACATAACATTTCGGTTCTGCTCATCGAGCATGACATGAAAATGGTAATGTCCCTTTCCGACCGTCTGTACGTGCTTGAGTACGGGCGTGAAATCGCGCATGGAACTCCTCAGGAAGTCAGCGATAATCCTGCTGTTATCAAGGCATATCTCGGAGAAGACCTCGATGCTTAAGCTTAAGAATGTAAATACATTTTACGGAAATATTCAGGCCCTTCGCAATATCAATATAGAGGTGGAGCAGGGTGAGATAATCACCCTGATCGGTGCTAACGGTGCCGGAAAAACCACAACACTCATGACCGTCAGCGGGGTGGTTCCGCCGAGAACCGGTGAGGTAATCTACAACGGAGAACCGATCCATAAAAGGAATCCGGATGCTATCGTTAAAATGGGAATTTCACAGGTTCCGGAAGGACGTCTCATTTTCCCAGATCTCACGATCACTGAAAACCTCGATATGGGGGCATTCCTGCGTAATGACAAGGATGGGGTGAAGGCGGACATGGACCATTGCTTTGAGCTGTTCCCCATTCTCTGGGAGCGGCGCAAACAGCTTGGTGGAAACCTGTCCGGCGGGGAGCAGCAGATGCTGGCTATTTCAAGAGCTTTGATGGCTCGTCCCAGACTTCTGCTTCTTGATGAACCTTCTTTGGGGCTTGCTCCTCTCATTATCCGCCAGATCTTTGAGATTATTAAAAAAATCAACGAAGAAAGCGGAACCACGGTGTTTCTGGTGGAGCAGAACGCGAACCTTGCTCTCAAGACCGCCCACCGCGGATATGTAATGGAAAACGGGGAAATCATACTTGCTGACACGGCTGATAATCTTCTCGCCAATGAAGAGATCAAGAAGGCTTATCTCGGACTATAGTTTCCATTTCCATCAGGTATGATAATATTGGGGCGGCAGGGCGAGAGTGATCTTGATGTCCTTAACCTTGCAAAAAAATGTCATATAATTATTTTCCTGACATTTATTCAGTGGTGACTGCCCCTTAAAAGAGGTCTTTATCTCATTCTGCCTGAACTTAATTGTTGACAAAACTCGGCCCCGCAAATATGCGGGGCCGAACACTTTTAAATAACTTTTTCGCTACGCCCTTGAGTCTGTGGCAAAAAAGTATATACTCAGTTCATTCAAGATTGAAAATCCCGGCAGGGAAGTACCTGCCAGAACCCGAATGAAGCTTACGGCAGCAAAGTCCTGTCGACCGCCGGAAGACCGGGCTTTAGCCTTGAGAGGAATCATCAGCGAAATGATTTCTCTTTTCTTTTAGATAATATTTCAAATCATTTTGCGAGGGCAACATGGAAAAGGTAGTAAGTCAGGCTCTGACTTTTGACGATGTTCTGCTTTTGCCCGCCTATTCGGAAGTTCTTCCCGATAGTGTGGACGTTTCCGCCAAACTTACCGAGGAAATCACCCTCGGAATTCCGCTTATCAGTGCCGCTATGGACACCGTTACCGAGTCCAAGATGGCAATCCAGATGGCCCGCCACGGCGGAGCCGGTGTTATCCACAAAAACATGTCCGTTCGTGATCAGGTCCGCGAAGTCGAGAGAGTCAAGAAGTCCGAGTCCGGAATGGTCACCGATCCTATCGTGGTCCATCCCGATGACACTGTCGGTAAAGCTCTCGATCTCATGTCCGAATTCAAGATTTCCGGCTTTCCTGTAGTCAAGGGTGAGCACCTTGTAGGTATCATCACCAACCGCGACACCCGTTTCGTTACTGACAGAAATATCCCTGTTTCCGAAGTCATGACCAGCCGTAACCTCGTCACCGTGCAGGCAGGTATTTCTTCCGAAGAAGCAAAGCGTCATCTGCACACCAACCGCATTGAAAAACTGCTGGTTGTTGATGATGAAAACAAGCTTACCGGACTGATCACAATCAAGGATATCGACAAGGTCAAAAAGTACCCCAACGCAGCTAAGGACAACCACGGAAGACTCCGTGTAGGTGCGGCCGTAGGTGTAGGGCACGACCTCATGGAAAGAAGCTCCGCGCTGATCAACGCCGGTGTTGACTTCCTTACTCTTGATTCCGCCCACGGCCACTCAAAGGGTATCCTTGACGCCATCAAAGAGCTTCGTTCCTGCTACCCCGATGCACAGATTGTCGGCGGTAACATCGCTACCTATGACGGTGCGATGGCTCTCATCGAAGCAGGTGTCAACGCTGTCAAGGTCGGTATCGGTCCCGGTTCCATCTGCACCACCCGTGTGGTTGCCGGTGTCGGCGTGCCCCAGATCACCGCTATCATGGAAGCTGTCCGCGCCTGCAAGGACCACGGTGTCTGCGTAATTGGTGACGGCGGCATCAAATTCTCCGGTGATGTGGTGAAAGCCCTGGTTGCCGGTGCCAATACCGTGATGATGGGTTCCATGTTTGCAGGAACCGACGAAAGCCCCGGCGAAAAAGTCCTTTACCAGGGCCGTTCCTACAAGCTCTACCGCGGCATGGGCTCCATTGACGCCATGAAGCAGGGCAGCTCCGACCGTTATTTCCAGAAGGATACCAACAAACTGGTTCCCGAAGGGATTGTCGGACGTGTTCCTTACAAAGGGCCTGTCTCCGACAGCATCTACCAGATGATCGGCGGACTGCGTTCCGGTATGGGATATGTCGGTTGCGCGACCATTAAAGAGCTTGCCGAGAAGGCTCAGTTCACCCAGATGTCTCCCGCAGGTTTCAAGGAAAGCCACGTACACGATGTAATCATCACCAAGGAAGCTCCCAACTACCGGGTTGATTCCTACTAATATTCAGGAGTCGTCATGCAGCACGATAATAAAGTTATAATTCTGGATTTCGGGTCTCAGTTCACTCAGCTGATCGCCCGCAGAATCCGTGAAGCCGGGGTGTATTCCGAAATTCACCCCTGCAATGTAGATCCTCAGAAAATCAAGGATCTCAAACCCGGAGCACTGATCCTTTCCGGCGGCCCCTCTTCCGTACTGGGAGAGGATTCTCCGCAGCTTGATCCTTCTTTTCTGGAAATGGGCGTACCCGTGCTCGGCATCTGCTACGGCATGCAGCTCATGACCCACGATATGGGCGGAAAGGTTGTTTCTTCCGAGAACCGTGAGTACGGCCGCGCCGAATTTTGCGGTTGCGGAGATTGCGTTCTCTGGGACGGAATCGAGGATGTCGAGAAGCTCACCGTCTGGATGAGTCACGGCGACCGTGTTGAAGCTATTCCCGAAGGATTCAAGGTCTGCGGTACCACCGAGTCCATTCCTTTCGCAGCCATGGCTAACGAAGAGAAGAAAATGTACGCCCTCCAGTTCCACCCCGAGGTGGCACACACTGAGAGCGGAACCACCATTATCAATAACTTCATTTTCAAAATTGCAGGTCTCACAGCAGACTGGTCCATGTCCTCCTTTGTGGAAAACTGCATTGAGGAAATGCGTGAGAAGATCGGTGACGACAAAGTTGTTCTCGGTCTTTCCGGCGGTATTGACTCTACTGTTGTTGCCGTGCTTCTGCACAAGGCTATCGGCAAGAACCTGCATTGCATCTTCGTTGATAACGGGCTGCTGCGCATGCATGAGCGTGAAGAGGTTATCGGCTTTCTTGAAGAGCACTTCGACCTCAACGTCAAATGCGTGGATGCTGCCAAGCTGTTCCTCGATAAACTCGAAGGAGTTGAAGATCCCGAGCAGAAGCGCAAGCTTATCGGTTACACCTTCATCGATGTTTTCAACGAGGAAGCAACCGCTCTCAAGGATGTTAAATATCTCGCACAGGGAACCCTGTATCCCGATGTTATCGAGTCCGAATCCTTCAAGGGTCCCTCCGCGGTTATCAAGTCCCACCACAATGTCGGCGGACTGCCCGAAGAAATGGACCTCAAGCTGGTTGAACCCCTGCGTGAACTTTTCAAGGATGAAGTCCGCAAGGTTGCTTACGAACTGGGACTGCCCGAGTTCATCATCTGGCGCCAGCCCTTCCCCGGCCCCGGTCTCGCCATCCGTGTACTCGGTGATGTGACCGAAGACCGTCTGGAAATCCTGCGTCAGGCTGACAAGATCGTTCAGCATGAAATGCACGCTTCCGGCTGGTACCGCAAGGTATGGCAGGGCTTCGCTGTTCTGCTGCCGCTCAAGACAGTTGGCGTTATGGGCGATGACCGTACCTACGAGCACGTCATTGCACTGCGCATCGTGGACAGCCTCGATGCCATGACCGCTGACTGGAGCCGTATCCCCAACGATATCCTCGCACGCATATCCAACCGGATTATCAACGAGGTAACCGGGGTTAACCGCGTGGTTCTGGATATCTCCTCCAAGCCGCCGGCCACCATCGAGTGGGAATAATTCCTATCTCCGCAGTAAAATCAGTTAATTCTAATGCCTCCGGTATCCGCCGGAGGCATTTTTTGTTGCGTAGAGGCGCAATTACTAATAAGAAACGGGCCGGAGAGGTGTTACGTCTGAGTGAATTTCTGTGCTTATAAGGCGTAGATAAAGTTTCCGAAATCGGTTACAAGACATCTGCAAATTCAGATAAGCCTGTGCCTGATTCCGTTGTTGGATTACAGCATAAGCTTTCAGCGTATAAGTGATTTTACTGCCATAAGGAACAAGGATTAAATATGTTCGGTATCGGTTCAACAGAACTTATCGTGATTTTGGTTGTGGCCCTTATTCTTATAGGGCCCCAGAAGCTTCCTGAACTCATCAAGAATCTGGGTCGCGGTATTTCCGAGGTCAAGAAGATGTCTAATGATGTGAAAAACACTCTTGATGCTGAAATCTCCGCTGCTGACGCGGAAGCAAAGGCTAAAGAGGATGCTGAAAAAGAAGCGGCCCGCAAGAAAGCCGAAGCCGAGGCCATGGAAAAAGCCCGCAAGGCTGAGGCTGAAAAACAACAGGATGAACCGCAGAAAACAGCCGAAGCTGAAACCGTAGCCGAAACAGCTGCGGAAGAAGGTGAGACCGTAGCCGAAGCACCCAGGAAAGAAGCCGAGGGTGAAAAGGCATGAGTTCAGCGGATAAAGATTCGCGTGAAGTAGGACAGGAGAATCCGCAGGATCAGGAAGAGCTCGAAAAAGACTCCGAAAGTTCTGAAGAATCTTCTTCCGAAAACGAGACAGCGGCTGTGGACGATGAGGTCGTTGATTCCGAATCCGGTTCTGACCTTCCGGCTGAACGGGCTGACGGAGAACTGGCCGCAGCTGAAGGCGAAGATGAAGACCCTGATGAGGATGAGCTTGATGAGGAAGAGGCTCCAATGTCTTTTCTTGAGCACCTCGAAGAGTTGCGCCGCCGTTTTGTAAGAATATTCATTGCCTGCGGTGTCGGGTTCATTGCCTGTTACTCTTTCGCCAAACCGCTCTTTTCCCTGCTTATGAGACCGCTGGTCGCGGTGCTGCCCCCGGATTCCACTCTTATTTTTACTTCCCTGCCTGAAGGTTTTGTAACTTACCTGAAGGTTGCTTTCGTGGCCGGGATATTTACCGTATCTCCTTATATTTTTTCCCAGATATGGGGATTCATTGCACCCGGCCTTTATGAGCATGAACGCAAATGGATGATTCCACTTGCCTTCCTGTCTGCTTTCTTCTTTGTAGGCGGTGCTCTGTTCGGTTATTATGTCGTTTTCCCGTTCGGTTGTGAGTTCTTTATGGGATTCGCGGATGAGTTCATCAAGCCGATGCCGACTCTGCGCGAATACCTTGGATTCTCCCTCAAGCTTTTGTTTGCTTTCGGGGTGATATTCGAGCTGCCGCTTTTCATCTTCTTTCTGGCCCGCCTTGGTGTGGTCACCGCGGAAGGACTGCGCAGTAAACGGAAATACGCTATTCTGGTCTGTTTCATCTGTTCTGCCATACTGACCCCTCCCGATGTAATGACCCAGACTCTGATGGCCGGTCCGCTGATCATTCTTTACGAAGTAGGCATTTGGGTTGCTTATTTCTTTGGAAAGCGCGGCGGAAGGAAACTGAAGATGCAGGAGCAGGGCACAGACGATTCCGATCCAGATGATTCCGGTCCAGACGGTGGCGGTGAGGCTGCCTCAACTGACTCGGACAGCGATGAAACTGCGGAGAAAGAACCTGACAGCAGGGAAAAGTCCGGTGGAGCGGAAAGCGAAAATCAGGATGATCCCAAAAAGAAAAAGTCAGCGCCGAAGGATTCCGGCTATGACGAGGACATGATTGAAATGTAATAGCCGCTTCACAGCGGCATAATTCAAGAGAGGTTGATTTTGTCACAGAGGTCTGCATCAATTACCCGCACAACCAAGGAAACAGATATTTCCCTGACTGTTAATCTGGATGGAGAAGGGCGTACCGATATCTCTACCGGAGTTGGGTTTGCCGATCATATGCTGACTCTGATGAGTTTCTGGGCCGGCTTTGATCTTGATCTCAAATGCAAGGGCGACCTTGAAATAGACTCGCACCACACTCTTGAAGATATAGCCCTCGTATTAGGGCAGGCCATTCTTGACGCCATGGGCGACCGTAAAGGCATCAACCGCATAGGTTTCGCAAAGGTTCCCATGGACGAGGCTCTTGTAGAGGTTGTAATTGACCTTTCGGGCAGGGCCTATCTTGTGTATGATGACGACATCCTTCCCCCGATAATCGCAGGGGATGAAAAAGATGTCTGGCGCGAGTTTTTCAAATCCCTGGCTTTCAAGGCCGGGATGAACATGCACATCAAGTTTGAATACGGACGTAACGGCCACCACCTTCTCGAAGGTGCGTTCAAGGCTCTGGGACTTGCTTTCCGCAATGCCCTGTCCGTTGAAAGACAAGGTGTTTCCAGTACCAAAGGGAGTCTCGACTGATGAAACGACTTACCCCGCTGCTTCTGATCTGTGTATTTGCCCTGGCAACTTTGAGCGGTTGCGCGAGCAAGAGCGAAGTTGTCAAACTCCCTCGTCCGGTGGGTACAATTGCTGTTGCCGGATTTACCAACCCGGTATTCAACTGGGAGCTTCTGGCCGGTTACCTTCCTCAAGAAGGAAAACCCATCAAAAAGGAAGTTCTGCAGCAGCTTGATGAAAAGATGGTCGGAGTTCTTTCCAGACACGGCGTTACAGGGTTCGCACGACCCGCTATCACCCGCCAGTGCCAGGAAATTGAAGTTTTCGAGAACATGGGTTCAAGACGCGAGGCCGCGTTCGCCTACTGGGTAAAGGTAGGGGAGTGCATGACGGCGGATTATATTCTTGTACCCCAGGTTCTTTTCTGGCAGGACCTGCGCGGAATGCAGAAAGCTGATTTCAATATCCAGCCCGCATCCGTGATTATTGATCTGTATCTTATTGATGTTAACAACAAGCGCATTGTCAGACGCTTCCATTTTGATGAAACCCAGCAGCCCCTTACCGAGAACGTGCTTAACGCTGGCACTTTCTTTAAACGCGGCGGCAAGTGGGTAAAGGCAATGGAGCTCGCTGACGAGGCTCTTGAGAATGGACTTACGGAGCTCGGTTTATGATAATTTTCCCCGCTGTGGATATCAAAGACGGCGCGTGTGTGCGCCTTTCGCAGGGACAGGCTGATGCAGTCACTGTTTTTTCAAGCGATCCTGTAGCCCAGGCCAACTACTGGGAGAATCAGGGAGCACGTTATCTTCATGTTGTTGATCTAGACGGTGCTTTCAGCGGAATGCCCAAGAATTTTGACCTTATCAGGCAGATCTGCTCCCAGTTGAGCATTCCGGTTCAGCTTGGCGGCGGAATCCGTGATATCGAAACCGCTTCCAAGTATATCGAGGCAGGCGTAAAGCGTCTGATTATTGGAACGATGGCCCTTGAGGATGAAGATACTTTTGCAGCATTGTGCGCTAAATTTCCTGGCCAGATCGGTGTATCCCTTGATGCAGTGAACGGTCAGCTCAAGTCCCGCGGATGGGTTGAAGATGCCGGAATCTCAGTATTCGACATTTTGCCCCGCATTGAAGCTGCCGGGGCCGCTTTTATCATCTACACCGATATCAGCCGTGACGGTATGCAGACCGGAGTCAACCTCCCCGCACTGACTGATCTGTGTGCAAAGACTAAACTGCCGGTGATTGCCGCCGGAGGGGTGGCCACTCTTGAAGATGTGATCAACCTCCGCCCGCTCGTCTCCAAAGGACTTGAAGGGGCAGTTTCCGGACAGGCTATCTATACCGGTTCTCTTAACTTCGCTGAAGCCATTGAATGGCTGGAGAATAACTAGGAGGCATTATGAAAACTGTTGAAGTAAAAGGCATGAGCTGCCAGCATTGTGTTGCTTCTGTCGAGAAGGCTCTCAGTGGCATTGAAGGCGTTACTGATGTTAAAGTCAGCCTTGAAGATGCCAGTGCAACCTATGAAGAGTCCGAGCCTGTTGATGAGGCCAAAATCAAGGAAATTATAAACAAGATTGGTTTTGAGGCCGGTCCGGTCAGCTAGTGCTTGTTTAAATGAAGTTCAAAAGGCGGAAATCCGATTAGAGGATTTCCGCCTTTTTTTTCGATGCGAGCTTGATTGTTTCACGCATCTACTTGCGTTTACTTCTTAAAATGATTACTTGCTAATCCAAAGACAATTCCCCTCCTGAAGTGATGCTTTTTCAGGAGTTATGTTAATCTCAAAACAGAGGTTCGGTTCATGTCAGAACATGTAGTTGTCATCGGTGCTGTCGCACTCGGTCCCAAAGCTGCCTGCAGATTCAAAAGGATCAAGCAGGACGCGAAGGTAACCCTCATCGACAGAGACGAAATCTTTTCTTACGGCGGTTGTGGTATCCCTTATTTTGTTTCCGGAGACGTTTCAGAGGCAAATCAGCTGCGTACCACCGCTTTTCATATGGTAAGGGATGAGCCCTTTTTCAAGGACATCAAGGGCGTGGATGTTCTTTCCGCTACTGAAGCGACAAGGATTGACCGCGACAAAAAGCAGGTCCACATAAAGAACTTGAAAACCGGCGAGGAAAGTGTTCTCGATTATGATCAGCTTGTAATCGGAACCGGAGCCACCCCCCGTAAGCTCAATCTGCCCGGTGAAGAGCTGGAAAACGTTTTCTATGTCGGCAACATGCACGATGCCGAAAAAATCAAGCAGGGTATCACTCAGGGCAAATACGGTAAGGCCGTTGTTGTCGGAGCCGGATTCATCGGCCTTGAAATGGCTGAGGCCTTTGCGGATATGTGGGGCATAGAAACCACGGTTGTTGAAATTTTTGAGCAGATCCTGCCCCGTATGTGCAGTCCTGTCCTTGCCAAAATGGGGCAGAACCACATGGAAGAGCAGGGTGTAAGCTTCAAACTCGGCCAGACTGTTTCCAGTATTGAAGGTGACGGCAAGGTTGAGAAGGTTGTTACCTCTGATGGTGAGATCGAAGCTGATCTCGTCATCATCTCCGCCGGGGTTATCCCTAATGACAAGCTTGCCCGCGAATGTGGACTTGAGTGCAGTGAGCGTGGCGGCATCATCGTTGATGAAACCATGCGCACTTCCGATCCGCTGATCTTTTCCGGTGGTGACTGCGCTATAATCAGGAATGCCGTTGACGGTTCTCCGCTGTTCCTGCCCATGGGCTCCATGGCCAACAGGCAGGGCCGCATAATCGGTGGTAATCTTGCCGGGCGTACTGAAAAATTCCCCGCAGCGGCAGGCTCTTGGTGTGTCAAGATTTTTGAACGTGCCATGTCCGGAACCGGAATGAGCCTCGGTGCCGCAAGACAGGCCGGTTTTGACGCTGTGAGCGTTATGCTCATCATGGCGGACCGTGCCCATTTCTATCCTGAAAAGGATATGATGACCCTTGAAATGGTCGTGGACAGGGCTACCCGCCGTGTACTCGGAATTCAGGGCTTCTCCGCAGGGGCTGACGCTATGGTCGGGCGTATAAACGCAGTGGCGGCCATTATGAAGTATGAGCCTAAAATCGAGGATGTAAGCAATCTCGAAGTGGCTTACTCTCCGCCGTTTGCTTCCGCAATGGACGTGCTTAACGCCATCGCTAACATGGCTGACAACGCTCTTACCGGCATGAACCGTGGACATGGTCCCGATATCTTCGCTCAATACTGGGAAGACCGTGAGAGCGGCGAATATTGTTTCCTGGATGTTCGTGAGAATGCTGATGCCGAGCCTTTTCTCGAAAAATATCCCGAATACTGGCATAACGTGCCTCAGGGAGAGATCCCCAAGCGTTACGAGGAAATTCCCCGTGACAAGAAGCTGGTGCTGGTCTGCAACACAGGTGGCCGGTCCTATGAAGCACAGGTCATGCTAGACGCTCTTGGCTTCAAAGAAGTCCACAATACTCAGGGCGGCATGGCAGTTATCAAGTCTTACGGTGTAGATCTTTAAAGCGTAATTAAGCTAATTTGCATATCCATGAAACCCCATCTTCATTAGGAGATGGGGTTTCAGACTTCTGATAAAGCACCATCTGCGGCGTCTCAGCGCAAAAGACTGAAACTCACGTATGTGATATACGCTTCGTTCCAGTCTTTTTCTCGCTCCTTGCATCCGGCACTTTCTCAGAAGTCTGCGTTCTGATGATAAAACACCATCTGCGGCGTCTCAGCGCAAAAGACTGAAACTCACGTATGTGATATACGCTTCGTTCCAGTCTTTTTCTCGCTCCTTGCATCCGGCACTTTCTCAGAAGTCTGCGTTCTGATGATAAAACACCATCTGGGCGTCCCAGCGCAAAAGACTGAAACTCACGTATGTGAAATACGCTTCGTTCCACTCTTTTTCTCGCTCCTTGCATCCGGCACTTTCTCAGAAGTCTGTGTTCTGATGATAAAGCACCATCTGTCCTAAAGCGGCTCGGTTCTGTTTAAATACCCCTCCATTATGTTAATTTTTATTTTATGTATTGCGATACAGTTATATTTATTTTATTATTGGTGTTAATTATTAAAAATAGTATTGATCCTTAAATCAGTCATAATTTTAAGGGAGTGGAGGAGTATGAGGTTCCTTATTATCGATGATGACGAAGCTGTCCATATGTATCTGACGCAGCTGTTGTCTCCTTACGCACGCTGTGAGGCGGTTTTCAGCGGTTCTGATGCGATTGAGAAGTACAAGCAGGCGCATGAAGAGAATGACCCTTATGATACTGTTTTTATGGATATACTCATGCCTGAGATGGATGGGCATGAAGTAACCCAGAAATTGCGTGATCTTGAGAAAGAGCTGAAGGTGGACGGACCTGATGAGTTCAAGCTGGTTATGATAACTTCTCTGAAAGACACCAAAAACGTTAGCCAGGCCTTTTTTAAAGGCTATGCGAGCTGTTATATTGTCAAGCCTTTCAATAAGGTACAGGTCATGAGTGAACTCCGTGAGAACTGTATCCTTTAGCAAAAAATATTTTCTTGTGTTCAGGGGCGGTCGGTTTCGGCCGCTTTTTTTTATGCGAACTGGTGAACATAAGCTTAATACAGTTGACTCGGCTTCGGGCGTGGGACATATTCGCCACGAGGTGCGGGTCGCAGATATAACCCCTTAATCAAGTGAGGATGTAATGATACCTGTTAAAAGACTGGCTACCCTTGTCCTGATAGTTTTTCTCGGTTTCTTTGTTTCCGGTTGCGGTGCGGTAATTCTCGGCGGTGCTGCCGCCGGTGGAACTTATGTCTATGTTGCCGGGCAGGCTAAACAGAAATTCAATGCCGATCTGGGGACAACCTACAAGGCCGCCCTGAGTGCCTGCAAGCAGCTGGATCTCAGGATTGAAGACGGCAAGAAAAGACTCAGTGATGCATCAATCAAGGCAATTGATGTTGATACTACTGTATACATAGATCTGAGCAGCAGTTCTTCAAGAGTGACTGAAGTGGCCGTGCGTTACGGAATCCTCGGTGATGAGCAGTCTTCTTCCAGAATACTTGCAGCTATCAAAAGAAATCTCTAACGGGTAGTTACGATAAATATCGGGAAAGGTGGCATCCAGCAGAGGGTGTCACTTTGGCCCTATATCGCTTTTTTACTGGAGCAGCGATGAATACCATCTCAGGCCTGGAAAGAAAAAGCCTGGAAAAAGAACTTGAGTTTGCAAAGGCCAGGGTAGCTCTGCTTGAGAATAAACTGAGAGCTATACCGTATCATGACGCAGTGGATTCAGGGCCGATTGGATGTTGGTCTCAGGCTGATCATTATGTCCGTCTGGTGGAGAATATTGATCAGGGCGTATTTGTTCTGGACCGGAATTTCGAAACTGTTTTTGTCAACAAGAGCGCTCTCCGGTTCATGGGCAGGGAGATTGGCACCTTTGATGCCATTGAACTGCTTGATTCCCTATCCCGTACTGACCGGGAAAGAATCAGAAATCTTATCCTTTCCCAGAAAAGCACAGCTGCTGTTGCCGATTATGAGTGTGAATTTCCTTCTGTGTCAGGCGAAAAGGTCGTGCTTCGCTTCAGGTTTACCCCGCTTTTCGGACTGGAGGAAACCTATGAAGGCGTTCAGGTATTCATTTCTGATGTGACTGATGAATCCAATGTCCGGCAGGCTCTTGAACAGTCCGAAACAATGTATCAGGCTCTTTTTGAGGGAGCCGGGGACGCAATCTTCATCCATACAGAAGATGGCAGGCTGATTGACGCCAACAGGATTGCCTGTAAACGTCTGGGATATACAAGAGAAGAACTTCTGGAACTGAGCCCCTCGGATATCCGGGCTGACGGTAAATTTGTTTCTTTTGCCGAGCATGGAAAGCCCGGGGTATTTGAAGAGGTTGAACACATTACCCGCCATGGCGAAAAATTTTCCGTTGAGGTCAATTCCCGGCTTTTCTACTTCAATGGCGAAAAAATTGTCATGACTATTGCCCGGAATATTACCGAGCGTATCCAGGCTGATAAACGTGCTGTGCTGCAACGTAAGCGTCTGAAGGCTCTGTATGAAATGGCTCATTTGAATGAGACGTCCACAAGGGTGTTCTTTGAGTATGCAATCAGCAGGGGTATTGAGCTCAGTGAAAGTGAATTCGGTTTTATCGCCCAGTTGGAAGGTCACGGAAACACCTCCCGATTTATCAACTGGACAGCTGTGGCTGCAGATGCCCACGCCGGGCATTTGCCGGTCCCCGAAAATCTGGGGCAGTGCGGTGCTTGGCGTGAAGTGATAATCCGCAGGACACCGCTTTACCGCAATCTGGTCAGCATAGATGAGAGCCAGTTTCCTTTTCCTGAAGGTAAAGTAAGAAACTTTCTAGCTCTACCTGTTCTGGAGGACGGGTGCGTTGTCGCTGTTGCTGTGCTGGTCAACCGTGAAGGCGGCTATGTTGAAGATAATGTCCGCAATCTCGGTCTTCTGCTGGACGGTATGTGGAATATTCTGTGTAAGAAAAAATCAGAGCTCAAGGTTAGGCAGTCTCTTAAGGAAAAAGAAACTCTCCTTAAAGAAGTGCACCACCGCGTTAAGAATAATATGCAGGTCATCTGCAGTCTTCTGAATCTGCAGACGGATTATATAAAAGATCCGCAGGATCTGATGCTGATCAGGCACAGCATAGACCGTGTGCGCTCCATGGCTTATGTGCATGAGCAATTGTATCGTTCGGACGATCTAAGCTGCATTGATTTCGGCCAGTATATTTCATCTCTGGGCCTTAAGCTCATGAATTCTTATGGGGTGGGTCACAGAATCGTTTTTGAAACCGAACTTGACTCAATTCTTCTGCCCATAGAATTGGCACTTCCGTGCGGCCTGATAGTAAATGAGTTGATCACCAATGCCATAAATCATGCTTTTCCGGAACCGGGACCATCAGACAGAATATCTGTTGAGTTGTCTAAGGAAGGAAGTTCAGCGCGGATGGTTGTTGCTGACAACGGCGTCGGGTTTAGCGGGCTTGAGCGCTCGGGAAGTCTGGGGCATGTGTTGATTGATACACTTGTTCAGCAGATAAACGGGACTCTTGAGAGTTTTTCAGATAACGGCGCCAGTTTTGATTTGCGTTTCAGATTCAAATAAAAATTCCCCCCTTTACGGACTCCTGTTTTAAAGGGGGGATCATTTCAGCCTTAACTTCTCTGCCTCTTTCCCATCCTGATTGCAGCACATATTATCTGTCATCCCTCGCTGAATTCATCTGTCTGAAATCGGCATTCATAATGAAGGTCCGATTGTCCTGGGTATTCCAGTTGTCATGGGAGAGCATGAACAGCTCGTTCTTGTCTTTAAGCTCTCTCATGGGGCAGACCCCCGGCACTACGGGCTTCTCTTTACGCTTTTTAGTTTTCATTTCGGCCTCCTGAATTAAAAGGTTTATCCTTATATTGGTAAGATAACCTTTCTGGAACAACAAAACAATGTCCGGAAAAGAAAAATCGGAAAAAAAACGCAATCATACCGTAATTAATGGAGATTTATTTTTTCATTTAAGTGTTTGGTTTAATTGAACAATATTTCACACGTTTGTAAATATATGAATTTTATGACATCATTTAATCGTTGCCTGATCCAGCTCGAAAAGTGTCAGCAGAGTGTGCTGCATCGGTGAAAAATTGTCATCCGAGATTATGTAGATATAGGTTCTGCCGTCATCGGTTGTAACTGTGTCCAATCCTTCGTAATTATCTCTTGGAATGGGTGGTTGAATTTCAAAGAACTGATTCGCGTTGATACTGGCTCCTGACTTCATCTCCTTGCTGCCGAATTCTCTGAATCTTATGCCAAGCGATCCCGGACCGGTGTAGCGGCGTTCAAGAACCAGTATCCGTCCGCCGGATAGGTTTGCTGCCGAAGTGGGGCGGAAGTCGCCAGAACGGGCGTAGCTGAACTCTTCCCAGCGGTTGTCTTTGAATATGGCCGCATATGAATTAGGGCCCTGTTTATCTTCTCCTTCCGCCATGATAAAGACGCTCTGGTCAGGAAGGAGAAGTAATGATTCCAGTCCACTGTTGTCAGGAAGTTTGGTGACTGCCGCGGGCACGGGAAATTCGGTGGGAGTCCCGGCAAGACTTAGGTCCCCTCCGCTTGAAAATTTATGAATACGGGATATCCTTTCGAAGGAGACCAGATATCCGGATTCCGGTGCCCGGCTCAACCCTTCGGCATCCCCCATATATTTGATAGGGTAGGTCCTGCCTGAGCTGTCCAGCAACTGGCCCAGCAGTGCTTTTGAGCTTGTTCCTGTCAGTTGGCCTTCTTCTGAATATTCAAGACCTGCTCTGATCCAGAATCCCATATCTGAGACAGCAAGAAACATTTTACGGTCCGGGCTGACCAGAAGATCGGAAAACCCGCCGAATGCCGGGTGCGGGGAATTCAGAAGCAGGGTTCCAAGGTATTTTACCTCTGGGCGGGCATTCAATTCCGGAATGTTATCCTGAGCTGTGATCCGCTCTGAAACCAGCGTGACGCTGATAGGATTTACGGCCGGCTGCTTGGCATCAACCTCCATAGTGGAAGGCCCGAAAAAAAGTCCGGCAGGAAAGGCGCACAGGATTAATAGAAATATTATAATTTTTAGCATTTTTTCTCCAATTTGTATGCTAAGAGGTTGTTATCAGCCAACCTTTAATCTTGTATAGGTCTAAGATACGGTACGTTTTTTGTATAGCTTGGAAAGCGTTACGGCAGTAGAGCCGATGAAATTATACTGCCCGGTCAGTCCGGGATTGTTTCCATATTAACGGAGAATTCTGCAGGTGAGATACTGTTTCACTTTAGCAACTTTGCTTGTACTTATTTTTACTTCCGCCATTGCTCGTGCGGAAAGTGAAAAATATAATGTTCTGTTCCTGAACTCCTATCAGAACGGCTACGCCTGGTCTGATGATATACTCAAGGGTGTCCGGGATATTATTGATTCGAGCGGTCTCACCGTTGATATGCATATTGAATACATGGACACAAAGCGTTTTAAAAGCGAAGAGTTCATGGATATCCTGCATTCCTATTATGCTTACAAGTATCGTGATTATAAATTCTCGACAATAATTGTTTCAGACAACAATGCTTTGAATTTTATGCTTAAATATCAGGAATCCCTTTTCCCGGGGGTTCCTGTGGTTTTTTGCGGCATCAACGATTTCAAGCCGTCGCTGATTGAGGGAAGGCCCAATTACTCAGGGGTGCTGGAGCATCCTGATATCCGTTCAAACCTTGATATCTTTTTAACGATTGTCCCTGATCTTAAAAGGGTTGTGGTGGTAGGGGATAAGTCCGTAACTTCTAAAGCCATTCTTGAGCAGATCAGGAAAGTGGAACCGGATTTTTCCGAGACATTGCAGTTTGATTACTGGAACGACCTGCCGCTGGATGAACTTCTTTCCAGAGCAAGGAGAATGGATCGTGACGAAATACTGCTCTTCACCCCTTTTTACAAGGGTGCGCACGGAGAGCTTTATACCGCCGAAGAAGTGCTGAAGAT
The DNA here is from genome assembly GCF_055394525.1 of Maridesulfovibrio salinus. Lineage (NCBI taxonomy): Bacteria > Pseudomonadati > Thermodesulfobacteriota > Desulfovibrionia > Desulfovibrionales > Desulfovibrionaceae > Maridesulfovibrio > Maridesulfovibrio salinus. The sequence continues at coordinate 3,168,274 of NZ_AP042461.1, read as the reverse complement.
TATTTATGACAATACGGATGTCATGATTTTCAGTATCTGGGAGTTCCTGCTCGGGCACGGTATTGTGGGTGGTAAACTTCTGTCCGGTGTGGAGCAGGGGACTCAGGCGGCTCATATGGCTGTCAATATCCTTAAAACCGGTAATCTGCCCCGTATAAGGGTTGTGACTCCCTCCGATGAAAAATACATGTTCGACTACAACGTGCTCGAACGGTTCAAGATTGATCAGGAGCTTCTTCCGGAAGACAGTACCATAATCAATACCCCGGACTATTTCTACAAGCTTAACAAGCAGGTCTTCTGGAATATCATTGTCTCCATTCTGGTGCTGAGCATGATTCTGGTCATGCTGGTTATTTCAATTCTGCAGCGCCGCAAGGTTGAAAAGAGAATTACCGCCCAGCTTTCCTTTCAGGAGATTCTCATGGATACCCTGCCCCTTTTGATCTGCTGGAAAGACAAGAACCAGAGGTATCTCGGAGCCAACCATTCCTTTACGGATTTTTTTGATATCGGCTCGCCGACCGCTATTATAGGGCGAAGTGATTCCGAGTTGCACACAGACAGAAGATTTACCGCCCAGACTGCCATCTGGGACCGTGAAGTCATAGAGACGGGCCGGCCCATCCTGCGTATCAGCTGGGCCATGATGAAAGATGGATATGATCCGGTGTGGCTGGAGATCAACAAGGTCCCTCTGTACAATGAGCGGGGTCAGGTTGTGGGAACGCTGTCCACAGCTCAGGACGTAACCCGCAAGGTCAACCTTGAGAAGCAGCTCCTGCAATCCCAGAAGATGGAGGCCATCGGTACGCTTGCCGGAGGAATTGCTCACGATTTCAACAATATTCTCACTTCGATAATGAATTCTGTGGAACTTGCGTTGACAGACATAGAGGAAGGAACCATAACCTGGAAGGATCTTGACCGGGCTATCAAGGCGGCCCAGCGCGGCAGCCATATGGTCAAGCAGATATTGACCTTCAGCCGTCCGTCACAGGAAGGTTTCAAACCTACGGATATCGGTGAGGTTGTGCAGGAAACTGTTGACTTTATCAAGGCCTCGCTGCCCCGTAATATTGAGGTTTCGGCTAAGGTTCCGGATGGTGCTCCTCTGGTTATGGCTGATCCGACTCAGATTCATCAGGTGATAATGAATCTTTGCACGAACTCCTTCCAGTCCCTGCGCGGCAGCGGAGGCAGGATCGAGGTTTCACTGACCACTGTTGAGGTAGGGGATGAGCAGGCCCAGTTTATGCGTGTTGCGCCCGGAGTGTACCTGCGTCTGGAAATTTCTGATAACGGCCCCGGCATATCTGTCGAAATACTTGACAAGATATTCGATCCCTTCTTCACCACCAAGGGCAAAGCCGAGGGAACCGGACTGGGCCTTGCCGTTGTTCACGGGCTGATTAAAGGGCATGGCGGAGGAATTTCGGTTAACAGCACTCCGGATGTGAAAACGACTTTTGAAATATACCTGCCGGTACAGGGGCAATTGCGTGATATAGTTCGCAAGAGTCTCGGCGCACTCCCGCTGGGACAGGAGAACATTCTTTTTGTTGAGGATGATGAGGACCAGCTTGAGACTACGCCCCGCATCCTTGAAAGTCTCGGCTACAGTGTTACAGCTCTGGCTTCCCCCATGGAGGCGTTCAGGATGATAGAGAAAGAACCGCAGCGGTTTGATATTATGATTACAGATTATGACATGCCACATACCAACGGAATTGAACTGGCGAAAAAGGTCCAGGCTGTGGCTCCTGAACTCCCGGTTATGGTTGTCTCTGGGCGCCGTAATGTTTTAAGTTATGTTAATGAAGCGGAAAACGGTATGAAAAATGTAAAAAAAGTGCTGATGAAACCGTACAATAAGACCATAATAGCTGACGCAGTACGGGAAGTTCTGGCTTCCTCGGAGAGTTTTGATGGGTAGAATTCTGATTATTGATGATGATGTTCAGGTCTGCGAGACCATAGAAAGCCTTATCGCTCGAACGGGACACGATTCTGTAAGCGCGTACAATCTTAAAGACGGCATGGCCCGGGTGCGAGAAGGGGAGTTTGACCTTGTCTTTCTGGACATCTCCCTTCCGGACGGAAACGGTCTTGACTATCTTCAGCAGGTGAAGGATTCAGCTGGCTGTCCGGAAGTCATAATTCTCACAGGCAAAGGTGACGCGGACGGTGCGGAACTGGCCATTCAGGGCGGTGCGTGGGATTTTCTGGTCAAGCCCTCGTCCATCAAGCAGATTTCACTTTCAATGAGCCGCGCGCTTGAATTCCATACTGAAAAACAGAATAAATCCCAGTGTGTTGCTTTAAATCTTGATAATATTGTCGGCAAAAGTTCCGAAATTAAAAGCTGCTATGATCTGGTGGCTCACGCTTCGGGCTCGGATGCCAATGTGCTGGTCAACGGTGAGACTGGAACCGGGAAGGAGCTTTTTGCCCGCACCATTCATGACAACTCAAGGCGCTCAGTCAATAATTTCGTTGTGGTGGACTGCGCTTCCCTTACTGAAACTCTGGTCGAGAGCACCCTGTTCGGTCACAAAAGGGGCTCTTTCACCGGTGCTCAGGCAGACCGTAAAGGGCTCATACCGCTGGCCGACAAAGGAACGCTGTTTCTTGATGAAGTGGGGGAGATGCCTCTTGCCGTCCAGAAGTCTTTACTGCGCGTACTTCAGGAGCGGACCTACCGTCCGATCGGTGAGAACAGGGAGTTCAAGAGTGACTTCCGTCTGATCGCCGCTACCAACCGTGATCTTGAAGCAATGGTTATGCGCGGTGACTTCCGGCAGGATCTGCTTTACCGTATCCAGACTATTCACATTTATCTTCCCCCCCTGCGTGATAGGGAAGGGGATATCAAAGAGCTTACCGATTTTCATCTCGGCCGGCTCAGTAGCCAGTATGGTGTACCTCCTAAAGTTGCCAGTGCCGACTTTTATGAAGTCTTGAACAATTACAACTGGCCGGGAAACGTCCGCCAGCTTTTTAATATTGTTGAGCAGGCCTTCGTGGCATCTGGCACGGGCAATACCATCTATGCCATGCATCTTTCCGATGACCTTCGTATCAAGATGGCTAAATCAAATCTTGAGAAAAAAAGCAGGGCGGACAGAGCAGAGTCAGATAGAAAAGCCGAACTGGCCGCGTCTGAAAAAACAGACAGCAGTCAGGCAAAGCCCCAGTCTGCTTTTGCGGCAACCGTTTCGGGACTGCTCGGTGACGATCTTCCCCCTCTTAAACTGTTTAAAGGCATGGCTGAGAAGCGTTATCTGGAGGAACTTCAATCCCGCTATCAGGGTGACGTTGCAACAATTCTAAAGATTTCAGGGCTTTCAAGGTCTCATTTCTATGCTCTGTTAAAGAAACACAACATCAAGGATTAATGTTTGCTCATGTTGTATTCAGTATAATATCCCATTGAATTTGTTGATCAAGTAATCAATCTGTTTTTTCAGACAAAGCTCTGTCCGTTTTTGCGGACAGGGCTTTTTTTGGTTGACTTCAGTTGAAGCCTTTGCATGGCGGGGATTCTTTCCGGTGTTACAATACCGTCACGGAAAAATGTAATTTTTAAGACAAAATATATGTCTTAAATTTCAGACAGTCCCGAGTGTTTACCCACCAAAAATATCTACCCCAAAACATAACCCACTGAATATGCGTAGATTTACACGTTTTATGTGGCTTGGCACGTTAATTGATATGGAGGGCTCCATGAGTGTTCAACCTTGCTCAGGGTTCCGATTGTTTCAGCAAGGTTTTTTTTATTACTCGGTGAGGTTATTCATTAAAATCTCTTAAGGAGCTTACTTAATGGCTAAGAACATGAAAACTATGGATGGTAACACAGCTACCGCTCACGTTTCCTACGCGATGAGCGATACTGCCGCCATCTATCCCATCACTCCTTCATCCACAATGGGTGAAGTCGCAGAAGAGTGGGCAGCACAGGGCCGCAAGAACATCTTCGGTCAGGTACTCAACGTTAAACAGCTTCAGTCAGAAGCCGGTGCTGCTGGTGCAGTTCACGGCGCTCTTGCTGCAGGTGCACTTACTTCTACTTACACCGCGTCTCAGGGTCTCCTTCTGATGATCCCCAACATGTACAAAATCTCCGGCGAACTTCTTCCCGGCGTTTTTCATGTTTCCGCCCGCGCAATCGCTGCTCAGGCACTTTCCATCTTCGGTGATCACCAGGACGTAATGGCCTGTCGTCAGACCGGTTTCGCAATGCTGGCTTCCAGCTCCGTTCAGGAATGTATGGACATCGCTCTGATTTCTCATCTCGCATCCATCGAGTCCAGCGTACCTTTCCTGCATTTCTTTGACGGTTTCCGTTCCTCCCACGAAATTCAGAAGATTGAAGTCATCGATTACGAAGACATGAAATCTCTGGTTGACTGGGACGCTGTTGCAGCTTTCCGCGCAAGAGGCATGAACCCCGAAAATCCTGTCATCCGCGGTACTGCTCAGAACCCCGATATTTACTACCAGGCTCGTGAAGCAGCTAACCCGTTCTACAATGACCTTCCCTCAGTAGTTCTCAACTGCATGAAGAAAGTCGGTGACCTTACCGGACGCTACTACAAGCCTTTCGACTATGTAGGTCATGAAGAAGCTGAAAGAGTAATCGTAGCCATGGGCTCCGGTTGTGAAGCAATTGAAGAAGTAGTCAACAAGCTCGTTGCTGACGGCGAGAAAGTGGGTCTCATTAAAGTTCGTCTTTACCGCCCCTTCCTTACCGAACACTTCCTCAACGTACTTCCTGCTACTACTACTAATATCACTGTTCTGGACCGCACCAAAGAGCCCGGCTCTCTCGGCGATCCTCTGTACCAGGATATCTGTACCGCATTTGTTGAAAGCAACATGAACCCCGTTGTTACCGCCGGCCGTTACGGTCTCGGTTCCAAAGAGTTCCGCCCCAACATGGTTAAAGCCGTGTTCGACAACATGAAAGCAGCCGGTCCTAAGAACCACTTCAACGTTGGTATCGAAGATGACGTAACCAACACTTCTCTCGAAGTTGGTCCTGAACTGGACACCACCCCCGAAGGCACTGTTCAGTGTAAGTTCTGGGGTCTCGGTGCTGACGGTACTGTTGGTGCTAACAAGCAGGCTATTAAAATCATCGGTGACAAAACCGACCTGTACGCACAGGGATACTTCGCTTACGACTCCAAGAAGTCCGGCGGTATCACCATGTCTCACCTGCGTTTCGGCTCCAAGCCCATCCAGTCCACCTACCTGGTGACCAGCGCAGACTTCATCGCATGCCACAACTCCAGCTACGTACACCAGTACGACCTGCTTGAAGGCATCAAAGAAGGCGGAACCTTCCTGATCAACTCTCCCTGGTCTGCTGAAGACATGGAGAAGGAACTTCCCGCTTCCCTGCGTCGCACCATCGCTGAAAAGAACCTCAAGTTTTACACCATCGACGCGGTTAAAATCGCTGCAGGCGTAGGCCTCGGCGGTCGCATCAACATGGTTATGCAGACTGCATTCTTCAAGCTTGCTGACGTTATCCCCTTCGAAGACGCTGTTGCTTACCTGAAAGAATCCATCAAGAAAGCATACGGCAAAAAGGGCGACAAGATCGTCAACATGAACGTTGCAGCTGTTGACCAGGCGATCGAAAACCTCGTTGAGATCAAAGTTCCCGAATCTTGGAAGAACCTCACTGACGAAGAAGTGGCCGTATCTGATGATCCGGCATTCATCACTGATGTTGTCCGTCCCATCCTTGCTCAGAAAGGTGACAACCTGCCTGTTTCCGCTTTTGAGCCTGACGGCCTCTTCCCTCTTTCCACTTCTCAGTACGAGAAGCGCGGCGTTGCTATCAACGTTCCCGAATGGCTGCCTGAGAACTGCATTCAGTGTAACCAGTGTGCATTTGTCTGCCCCCACGCTGCCATCCGCCCCGTGCTGCTGACTGAAGAAGAAGCTGCAAACGCTCCTGAAACCTTCGTTACTCTCGATGCCAAAGGCAAAGAAGTTAAAGGTCTCAAGTACCGTATGCAGGTTTACACTCAGGACTGCCTTGGCTGCGGTAACTGTGCAGACATCTGCCCCGCCAAGACTCCTGCTCTCGAAATGAAGCCCATCGCTTCCCAGCTGGAAACTCAGGTTCCGAACCTGGATTTCGCTCTGACCATCCCCGAAAAGGATGAAATCATGAGCAGAACTTCCGTTAAGGGTTCCCAGCTGCAGCGTCCTCTGATGGAATTCTCCGGTGCATGTTCCGGCTGTGGTGAGACCCCCTACGTTAAAGTTCTCACCCAGCTCTTCGGCGAGCGCATGATCATCGCCAACGCAACCGGTTGTTCCTCCATCTGGGGAGCTTCCGCTCCGACCACTCCTTACTGCACCAACAAGAACGGTCACGGTCCCACCTGGGGCAACTCCCTGTTCGAAGATGCAGCTGAGTTCGGTTACGGCCTCGAAATGGGTGTATCCCACCGCCGTGAAAAACTGGCTGACCTCGTGAATGAAGCTATCGAAGCAGGCGTTCCCGCTGAACTCGAAGCTGACATGAAAGCCTGGTTGGAAAACAAAGACAACGCAGCTCTTTCTGAAGAGTACGGTAAAAAAGTCCTCGACGGCATTTACTCCGTACCCCAGACCGAACTGCTTCACGAAATCGCAGACATGGAAGACCTGTTCACCAAGAAATCCCTCTGGGTATTCGGTGGTGACGGCTGGGCATACGACATCGGCTTCGGCGGTGTTGACCACGTTCTGGCTTCCGGTCGCGACATCAATATCCTTGTAATGGACACCGAGGTGTACTCCAACACCGGTGGTCAGTCCTCCAAGGCAACCCCTCTGGGCTCCATCGCCAAGTTCGCAGCTGGTGGTAAGAACACCATCAAGAAAGATCTCGGCCGCATGATGATGAGCTACGGTTACGTTTACGTCGCATCCGTATCCATGGGCGCCAACAAGCAGCAGTTCATGAAGGCAATCCAGGAAGCAGAAGCTTACCCCGGTCCTTCTCTCGTGATCTGCTACGCTCCCTGCATCAACCAGGGCATCAGAAAGGGTATGGGTAAAACCCAGCTCGAAATGAAGCTGGCAGTAGATTCCGGTTACTGGCCTCTCTACCGCTACAACCCGCTTCTGACCGAAGAAGGTAAAAACCCCTTCGTTCTCGAGTCCAAGGCTCCTGACGGAACCATGCAGGAATTCCTCGCTGGCGAAAACCGTTTCGGCCTGCTCGAGCGCATCAACCCCGAAGCTTCCAAAGAGTACCGTGAGAAGATCGAAAAAGATTACAACGACCGGTACGAAATCTTGAAATACATGGCTGACGCTGACTACAGCGAAGGCAAATAGCACCACCCGCCGTTCATGGACGGGCCTTTCACAGGGGGCCCGTCCATGAACACCCCTTATTGCGGATTAGAAGGTGATCCGCAAATGCGGAAAAGGGGAGGGGAGTCTTTGTCAACTGACTTTAAAAAAAGTTGAGCCGTAGCCGTGCTTATGTGGTATGGTGAAATAGTTTTCATCAGAGTGCGGCGAAACATCTAGTGATTCTTTTCTTTTAAGGAGGAAACATGTCTGTAGGAATTCTGGCCCTCGTTGCGATCATCCCGATCGTACTGGCACTGGTACTGATGGTCGGCATGCGCTGGCCTGCTACTAAAGCTATGCCCGTTGCATGGCTTTCCGCTGTTGCAGGCGCAATCGCCGTCTGGAAACTTCCCGCTGCTTATGTAGCTGCTCTTACCGTTCACGGTTTTATTACTGCTATCGGTGTTCTCATCATCGTATTCGGTGCGATTATCATTCTTTATACCCTGCAATACTCCGGTGGTATGGAAACCATTCAGTACGGTTTCCAGGGCATCAGCCGTGACCGTCGTGTTCAGGTTCTCATCATCGGTTACCTTTTCGCAGCATTCATTGAAGGTGCAGCAGGTTTCGGTACTCCGGCAGCTCTGGCAGCACCTCTGCTCCTCAGCCTCGGTTTCCCCCCCCTGTGTGCTGTTGTAATGTGTCTTGTATATAACTCCTTCCCTGTAACCTTCGGTGCTGTTGGTACCCCGGTTATCCTCGGTTTTAAATACCTGACCACTTACGTAGACCAGGCAATCGCCGCTGCAGTTCCCGGCCTGAACTTCTCCTCCATGGAAATGTTCAACGCCGTAGTAGGTCAGTGGGCAACCGTAATGCACGTTCCCATGATCTACATCCTGCCCCTTTTCATGCTCGGTTTCATGACCCGTTTCTTCGGTGAAAACAAAAGCTGGTCAGAAGGTTTCGGCGCATGGAAATTCTCTCTTTTCGCTTCCACCGCTTTCACCGTTCCCTACCTCCTCACCGCATGGTTTGTCGGTCCCGAGTTCCCCTCCCTTCTTGGTGGTCTCGTAGGTCTCGGTATTGCCGTATTCGGTGCAAAGAACGGTTTCTGCGTACCTGAAAAAACTTGGGATTTCGGTCCTGCTTCCACTTGGGATGATGACTGGACCGGTTCCGTATCCGCAGAAAACTCCGGTGAATTCAAAGCACACATGAGCCAGCTCAAAGCATGGACTCCTTACATTCTTATCGGTCTGATCCTCGTTATCACCCGTATTCCCGAACTCGGCCTCAAAGGCATGCTCGCCGGCGTGGCAATTCCTTTCAAATCCATCCTCGGATTCGATTCTGTTAACAACTCCATCAAGGTTCTGTACCTCCCCGGTACTATTCCTTTCGCACTCGTTGCAGTACTGACCATTTTCATCCACGGCATGCCTGCTGACAAAGCAGCAACCGCATGGAAAGAAGCTATTGTAAAAATGAAGAACCCCACCATCGCGCTGTTCTTCTCCGTTGCTCTGGTTTCCATCTTCCGCGGTTCCGGTATCGCTGATGCAGCCCTCAACCCCAACGGCTACCTGTCCATGCCGCTGGCTCTGGCTGAAGCAGTATCCGGTCTTGCCGGTCATTCCTGGCCCATGTTCGCATCCTTCGTTGGTGGTCTCGGTTCCTTCATCACCGGTTCCAACACCGTATCCGACCTTCTCTTCGCTGAATTCCAGTGGGGCGTTGCAGCACAGCTTGATCTGCCCCGTCAGATTATCGTAGCAGCTCAGGGTGTCGGTGGTGCGATGGGTAACATGATCTGCATCCACAACATCGTTGCAGCTTGCGCGGTTGTTGGTCTCTCCGGCATGGAAGGCCAGATCCTCAAGCGTACCGTATGGCCCTTCCTCCTTTACGGTCTCGTTGTAGGTATCATCGCTTCTCTCATGTCCTACGTATTCTTCCCCGGATTATTCTAAATTAAATAACTTCCCCCTCAGGACCGGAGACGGCTCCGGTCCTGAGTTTTTAATTTAGCCGGGTTTAGATAAGGTTAGTTAAAATATAAAGATTGTATTACGTACAGGAGCAAAAACATATGTCAAATGCAAAATTGGCAAAAGAATTCGAACAGATCGTAGGCGCTGCAGGCGTCATGCATGAAGAAGCTGACCTGCATGCATACTCTTATGATTCCGCAGTGCTCGATCCCCAGGTGCCTGCGCTGGTTATCAAACCTTCCAGCACTGAGCAGCTCGGCCCCGTTACTGCCCTCTGTAACAAACACGGTCTTCCCATGACTGTTCGTGGCGCAGGAACCAACCTTTCCGGCGGTACCATTCCACACCCCGGCGGAGTAGTAGTCCTGACCAACGGTCTCAATAAGATCCTCGAAATCAACGAAGAAGACCTCTACGCAGTAGTCGAGCCCGGCGTTGTTACCGCTCAGTTTGCAGCTCAGGTTGCTTCCAAAGGACTTTTCTATCCCCCGGATCCGGGTTCTCAGGCTGTTTCCACCATCGGTGGTAACGTTGCCGAGAACGCAGGCGGACTCCGCGGCCTTAAATACGGTGTTACCAAAGACTACGTCATGGGCATTGATTTCTATGATGTAGAGGGTGACCTCATTAAATCCGGTTCCCGTACCGTTAAATGCGTAACCGGTTACAACCTCGGCGGCCTCATGGTTGCTTCCGAAGGAACTCTGGGTGTGTTCTCCAACATCATCCTCAAGCTCGTTCCGCCGCCGAAGGCATCCAAAGCAATGATGGCTGTTTTCCCCAACGTTCAGAGTGCTTCTGAAACCGTTGCCGCTATCATCGCGAACCACATTGTTCCCTGTACTCTCGAGTTCCTTGATAACTCCACCATCTGCTACGTTGACGATTTCACCAAAGCAGGTCTTCCCCGTGACGCAGGCGCGATCCTGCTGATCGAAGTTGACGGCCATCAGGCTGAAGTCATTGAAGATGCTGAAAAAGTTGTCAACATCTGTAAGAAGTGCGGTGCCAACGAAGTCAAAATGGCAGAAACCGCTGAAGAGCGTGAAGCTCTCTGGACTGCACGCCGTAACGCTCTGCCTGCTCTTGCTCGTGCGAAACCGACCACCGTTCTCGAAGATGCTACCGTTCCCCGTTCCCAGATTCCTGCAATGATGGAAGGTCTGGACAGAATCGCCAAGAAGTACAAGCTTGATATCGGTACTTTCGGTCACGCCGGCGACGGTAACCTGCATCCCACCATTCTCTGCGACAACCGCGACAAGGAAGAATTCCACCGCGTTGAAGCCGCAGTTGACGAGATCTTCGATGTAGCACTCTCTCTCAAAGGAACCCTTTCCGGCGAGCACGGCATCGGCATGGCAAAGTCCAAGTGGATGGAAAAAGAAACTTCCAAAGCTACCCTTGAGTACTCCCTGAAGATGAAGAGAGCTATCGATCCCAAGAACATCCTGAACCCCACTAAGATTATCGGAGACATCTAGGATGGAAGATCTCAAACAGTTAGCTCAGAGTCTCATGGAGCTGGACGACCAGATGGTCGCCTGTATGAAGTGCGGTATGTGCCAGTCTGTATGTCCGGTATTTGCTGAAACCATGCAGGAAGCCGACGTAACCCGCGGCAAGATCGCTCTGCTCGAAAAACTGGCTCATGAAATGGTCAAGGACGCGGACCAGGTCAACGAGAAACTCAACAGATGTCTTCTCTGCGGTTCCTGTGCCGCCAGCTGTCCCAGTGGCGTAAAGATCATGGACATCTTTATGAAGGCCCGTGTAATCGTCACTTCCTACAAGGGACTTTCTCCGGCCAAGAAGATGATCTTCAAAGGACTGCTCACCCGTCCCAAGCTGTTCAACCTGCTTACCGACATGAGTGCCAAGTTCCAGGGGCCTTTTGCCAAGATCACCGACCAGGCAGCAAACACAGCAAGCTGTGCCATGCTGAATCCTCTTCTCGGCGAGCGTCATTTCAACCCTCTGGCAAAACGTCCTTTCCGTAAGGATTACCCCGAGGTTGACACCCCCCGCGGAACCAGCGGCCTCAAGGTTGCTTTCTTCCCCGGTTGCGTTGTGGATAAAATGTTCCCCAACGTAGGACACGCTGCAATGAAGATCTTCGAACATCATGGAGTAGGCGTGTTCCTGCCCAAGGGTCAGGCATGCTGCGGTATCCCGACTCTGGCTTCCGGTGATGCCGACACCATGGTCGATCTCATGAAACAGAACATGAAGGCTTTTGAAAACGGCAATTTCGATTATCTGGTTACTCCCTGTGCTACCTGCACAGCAACCATCCATGAAACATGGACCAAGATGATTGACAATGAAGACCCTGTTTTCAGGGAAAAGGTTCAGGCTCTGGCGGATAAGACCATGGACGTAAACGCTTTCCTCGTGGACGTTCTCGGTGTTCAGACTCCTGCCGAGTCTTCAAAGGGCGGAAAAGTCGTGACCTATCACGATCCCTGCCACCTTTCCAAGTCTCTCAAGGTTTCTGCTCAGCCCCGCGCTCTGCTGAAAGCCAATGACAACTATGAATTCAAAGAGATGAACGAAGCAAACCGCTGCTGTGGGTGCGGTGGTTCCTTCAACCTCTATCACTACGACCTGTCCAAGAACATCGGCCAGCGCAAGGCCAAGAATGTTCGTGACGCAGGTGCTCAGGTAGCAGCAACCGGCTGTCCTGCATGTATGATGCAGCTCGGTGACATGCTCTCCCAGTCCGGTGGTGGTATTGAAGTGAAGCATGTTCTCGAAATATACGCAGACTCCCTTAAGTAAGTTATAGATATACAAAAGTAGTCCAGAGCGAAATCCGCTCTGGACTACTTTGCAGAAAAGCGTTTTTATGGGGACGGTTGGAAAAACGAATTTCGGGTTTGTAGGACCGTTGAAGTTAGGTCCGGCCCAACAGACAATTAATGAATTTGCGTGAACTGTTTCATATCCGGCTCTGAAACCTTCCAGCTGTTTACGCATTACACAGGAGATAATCCCAGTGTCCAATAACCTATACATCACTGCCACCGAAGAGAAGAGCGGTAAATCTGCCATTGCTCTGGGCGTGATGCAGCTTCTGCTCAGAGATCTGCAGCATGTAGCCATCTTCCGACCCATCATTAATGATAACCAGACCGGTGATCGTGATCACGACATCAGCCTGATCATGAAGTACTTCAATCTGGATATCAAATATGAGGACACCTACGCCTACACCCTGAAGGAAGCCCGCGAACTCATCAACAGCGGCAAGCATTCCGTGCTGCTGGAGAACATTCTCAACAAGTACAGCCAGCTTGAAGAAAAGTACGACTTCGTCCTGTGCGAAGGAACCGACTTCCAGGGTAAAGATCAGAACTTCGAATTTGATATCAACGCTGAAATAGCCTCCAACCTCGGCTGTCCTGTTCTGCTCGTATCCAATGGACGCGGCAAGACCTCAGAAGACATCATCGCTTCAACTCAGCTCGTTATCGATGCTCTCGAAGACAAGGGTGTTGACACTGTTGCTGCCATAATCAACAGGCTCACCGTTTCTGCCGAAGACAAGGCCGAGATCCTTTCCAGCATCAAATGCAAAGCCAGATGCACTCAGGAACTGCTTGTCTACGGTATTGATGAGAACGAATCTCTGGGCAATCCCAGCATGAACGATGTCCGCAAGTGGCTTGATGCTTCCGTGCTTTACGGTCACGGCCGTCTTGATACTCTTGTTGATGATTATGTCATCGCCGCTATGCGTATCGGAAATTTCCTCGAATATATTGAAAACGGCAGCCTCATTATTACACCCGGCGACCGTTCTGATATCATTTTGAGCTCTCTGGCTTCCAGACTCTCCACTTCTTTTCCCGATATATCCGGCATTCTGCTTACCGGTGGTCTGCAGCCCAGCGCAAGTGTTCACAGGCTGATAGAAGGGTGGACCGGCGTTCCGATTCCCATTCTTTCCGTTGACACCAACACTTACCGCACCACTCAGATTCTGAGTGAACTCTATGGTAGAATCGACCCCGAAGACCAGCGCAAGACCGCTTCCGCTCTGGGTGCTTTTGAAACCCATGTCAAAGCGGATGAACTCAGACATCGTCTGGTAACAAGCAAATCCAGCAAAGTTACCCCCAAGATGTTCGAGTACAAGCTTGTCCAGAAAGCCAAAGCCAACAAACAGATCATCGTTCTGCCTGAAGGTACAGGCGAGAGAGTTCTGCGCGCGGCTGACATTCTGACCCGCCGTGGCGTGGCTGATATCGTTCTTCTCGGTAATGCAGATGAAGTTGGCACCAAGATTTCCCAGCTCGGTCTGGAAATGAATGATGTGCGTATCCTCGATCCCGAGTCCGCCCCCGAGTTTGAAGACTATTGCGAAACCTACTTCAAGCTTCGTGAGCACAAGGGCATTCGTATGTCCGACGCTCGTGACCGTATGATGGACCCCACTTACTTCGCATCCATGATGGTTCAGAAAGGCCACGCTGATGGAATGGTGTCCGGTTCTGTAACCACTACCGCCCAGACTATCCGTCCCGCATTCGAGTTCATCAAGACCAAGCCCGGTGCATCCATTGTATCCAGTGTTTTCCTGATGTGCCTCAAGGACCGTGTTCTGGTTTTCGGTGACTGCGCCGTTAACCCCAACCCCAATGCAGAACAGCTTGCTGAAATCGCGCTGAACTCCGCCGAAACTGCCAAGATTTTCGGTATCGAGCCTCGCGTGGCCCTCATGTCTTACTCCACCGGCCAGTCTGGAAAGGGTGCTGATGTTGAGAAGGTTAAGGAAGCTGTGCGCATCGCTAAAGAACGTGCTCCCGAACTCAAGCTTGAAGGTCCGCTGCAGTACGATGCTGCGATTGATCCTTCTGTTGCTAAGACCAAGCTTCCCGACAGTGAAGTAGCGGGTAAGGCAACCGTATTCATCTTCCCTGACCTGAACACCGGTAACAACACTTACAAGGCAGTACAGCGTTCCGCCGAACAGTCCGTGGCAATCGGACCTGTTCTTCAGGGCCTGAACAAGCCTGTCAACGACCTTTCCAGAGGTTGTACCGTACCGGATATCGTTAACACCGTCGCAATCACCGCAATTCAGGCTCAGGCCGAAAAAGGACTTATTTAATGAAAGTTTTAGTAATCAACGCTGGTAGCTCTTCTATTAAATACCAGCTTCTGGACATGACCACCGGTAATGATCTCGCTTCCGGTATTGTTGAACGTATCGGCGAGAAAATGGGTAGCATCTCCTACAAAACCGGAGAAAAATACACTGCCGAGCAGCCTTTCCCCACTCACCGGGAAGGTATGGTTGAGATCATCAACCTCCTGACTGCAGCTGAAGGCGGAGTTGTTAAAGATAAATCCGAAATCGCCGCTATCGGTCACCGCATTGTTCACGGTGGCGAACTCTTCTTTGAGCCTGTTGAAATCAATGAAGAAGTTCTGCAGGGAATCAGAGACTGCATTCCTCTCGCACCCCTGCACAACCCCGGCCACGTTATCGGTATTGAGACCGCGATGGAACTCTTTCCCGGTGTAAGACAGGTCGCTGTTTTCGACACTTCCTTTCACCAGACCATGGAGCCGCACGTTTATACTTACGGTATTCCCTACGAATACTACAAAGAGTACGGCATCAGAAAATACGGTATGCACGGAACCTCTCACAAGTATGTTGCCCGTGAAACTGCAAAACTTCTCGGCAAGCCCCTTGAAGAGTGCAACATCATCACCGTTCACCTCGGCAACGGAGCTTCCATCTCCGCAGTTAAAAACGGTAAGTGTTACGACACCTCCATGGGTCTGACTCCTCTGGGCGGAATTATCATGGGTACCCGCTGCGGTGATATTGATCCCGCTATCGTAGGTTTTATTGCTGAAAGAAAAGGTCAGACTGCTGAGGAAGTTGTTGCAACTCTCACCAATGAGTCCGGCTTGAAAGGTATCTGCGGTTCCAACGACCTGCGTGATATCCATGCCCGCATTGAAGAAGGTGATGAGAAAGCTGAACTTGCCCTCAACATGGCATGCCACAGAGTTCGTCAGTTCATCGGCTCATATGCGTTTGAACTCGGTCGCGTAGATGCAATCGTCTTTACCGCAGGTATCGGTGAAAACGATCCCGAATACCGCGCCCGTTCTCTGTCCGGTCTTGAAAACTTCGGCATCACTGTCAATAAAGACAAGAACTGGAACTGGGACAGAACTCCTTCTTTCATCAGTGATGATGACGGAGCAGTAAAGGTTGCGATCATCGCTACTAACGAAGAGCTTGAAATTGCTAACGATACTGTAAAAGTTCTCGGACTTTAGAAAGTATTAGATATATGAACCGGGGTGGAGAGTGGAAGACTTCACCCCGGTCTGGAAGGATGGTTTGAGGTCGTTCCGCATGCGGAACGACCCTCTAGGAAACGGCCCGTTACAGCTGAATATGGAAGAGGCTGTGCCGACGGTTCTTGTGGAAGGGAGCTCGCCGGAATTTAACGGGATTAATCTAGAGTAATATGTGATTACTCAATTAATTGGGGGAAAAATGACAGTTAAAGCTGAAAGTCTCAAGCTTTTCACTGACAAGGCAGAACTGGTATCAGCAGTTGTTAAAGAGGTTTCCTCTTTTGATGATGCTATCAAATATACCATGGACCTTTGCGGAAAGAAAGAAGCCTGTAAAATGCTTGTATCCGGTTGCGAAGAGAATCTTTCAAACAAAGCCGAACAGCTTTGTGCAACCAAAATCGGAAAAACTATTTCTGCTCCTGCACTCTCTAAAAAAGAGTCAACCAAGCTGGAGAAGCAGTGTGAGGAAAACGGATTCACTCTCATCAAAGACAGTGTCCGTAATCACCTCGGCGGTATCGATATTGCTTTCACACATGCCGACCACGGTATTGCTGAAACCGGTACTATCGTTCTGAACTGTCCCAGTGAAGAACTGCGTCTGGCCACCATGATCAGTGAAGTTCATGTTGCGCTGCTTCCCAAGTCCAAGCTCGTGGACAACTCCTACGATCTCGAAGACTGGATGGAAGCAAACATGATGAAGGGCGACTATACCGCATTCATCACCGGCGCAAGCCGTACCGCTGATATTGAGCGTGTACTGGCTATCGGCGTGCACGGCCCGCTTGAACTTCATATTCTTCTTCTGGAGGACTAAAAATGCAGGACGCAAAGAATTTTAAAGAATACAGAAAGGATATCAAAGAGTCCCTGGACAACGATTTTCTGAGAACCGCGATGGATAACTTCGCAGTCGCTTACCGCGGCAGCCGCGCCAACGCGTTCAAGGACATGGACGAGAAAGCTCTGATCAAGGACATTGCCGCAGCAAAAGATGCAGCAGCGTCCAGACTTGATGAACTTTACGCCAAATTCAAGGAAGAGGCTGAAAAACGCGGTGCTGTTGTTCATCTCGCTAAAGATGCTAAAGAAGCCAATGAAATAATCGGCCGCATCGCTGTTGAAGAGAACTGTAAGACCATCGTTAAGTCCAAATCCATGACTGCTGAGGAAACTCTGCTGAACCATCACCTTGAAGATGATCTGAATCTCAAGGTTGTTGAGACCGACCTCGGTGAGTGGATTATCCAGATGCGTAAGGAAGGGCCTTCCCATATGGTTATGCCCGCAATTCATCTTTCCCGCCATCAGGTCAGCGATCTCTTCTCCGAAGTGACCGGCCAGAAGCAGGGCGATGATGTCCAGAAGCTCGTTAAAGTCGCGCGTCGTGAGCTTCGCCAGGAATTTGTTGATGCCGATATGGGCATCTCCGGCGGTAACTTCGCTATCGCCGAAACCGGTTCCATCGGTCTTGTTACCAACGAAGGTAACGCCCGTCTGGTAACCACACTCCCCAGAGTTCATGTGGCTCTCATGGGTCTCGACAAACTGACTCCCAAACTGCATGACGCTCTGCGCGTACTCAAGGCTCTGCCCCGTAACGCAACAGGGCAGGCGATCACCTCTTATGCTACCTGGATCACCGGGTCCAACGAGTGCGCCGCGGCTGAGGATGACAGGAAGAAAGTGCACTTCGTGTTTTTGGACAATGGAAGACGCGCTCTCGCCAAGGACCCGGTGTTCTCTCAGGTTCATCGCTGCGTACGCTGCGGTGCCTGCGCGAACGTCTGTCCTGTCTACCGTATGGTCGGCGGCCACAAGATGGGCCATATCTATATCGGGGCTATCGGCCTCATCCTTACCTACTTCTACCACGGTACCGACAAGGCCAAAAACCTTGTACAGAACTGCATCAACTGTGGAGCATGTAAGGAAATCTGCGCAGGCGGCATAGACCTGCCCGGACTGATCAAAGACATTCAGGCCAGAATCCTCGAGGAAGAGGGACATCCCATGTACTCCTCATTCCTGGCCAAAATGATGAAGAACCGCAAACTCTTTCACAAGTTCCTGCGCATTGCCAAGCATGCTCAGAAGCCAGTGAAGGGTAAGGAAGGTTTCCTGCGTCACCTGCCCATGATGTTCGCACCTGATCATGACTTCCGCGCTCTTCCGACTGTCGCAGAAGTCCCCTTCAGGGATATGTGGGCCAAGGTTAAACCTGCAAAGCCCGCTGAAGTTAAGCACAAAGTTGCTCTGTTCTCCGGCTGCGTTCAGGACTTCGTGTACCCCGAACAGTCTGTTGCGACTGTCGAGAGCATGAAGAACAAAGGTGTTGACCTTGTTTTCCCCATGGACCAGTCCTGCTGCGGTCTGCCGCTGCAGATGATGGGTGAAAAGGATGCCTGTAAGGAAGTTGCTCTTCAGAACATGAAAGCATTCGAAGAAGCAGATTGCGAATACATCGTAACCATGTGTGCTTCCTGCGCTTCCCATCTCAAGCACAACTACGTGAAGATGCTCGGCCATGATCCCAAGTACGCCGTCAGGGTTCAGGAATTCGCCGACAAGGTTATTGATTACAGCTCTTTCATGAATGATGTTGTAGGTGTTGAGAAGGAAGACTTCCTTGATTCCGCAGGTGAGGCTGTAACTTACCACGCTCCCTGCCACCTCTGCCGTGGTCTTGATGTCAAGGAAGCTCCCCGTGAGCTGATGGCCAAAGCCGGCCTTGATTACAAGGAAAGCGCAGAGGAAGAAGTTTGCTGCGGATTCGGTGGAACTTACTCTGTTAAGTTCCCCAAGATCTCCGAACAGCTTCTTGAGAAAAAGCTTAATAACGCGAAGGAATCCGGCGCCAAGGTGCTCCTCACCGACTGCCCCGGTTGCGTAATGCAGATTCGCGGTGGCGCGAAGAGAAAAGGTCACGACCTTGAAGTCCGCCACATTGCGGAATACATGGCAGAACGCAGAAAATAATATAAGTCAGGTTCCAGTGTCCGCGGTTTTAGTTTGCCGACCGCGGACACTGTTCAAGCAGCGGCATGTAATTATGCCTCCAATTCCGGTACCTTCACCTCGCAACTGAAATACCGGTTACCTGCCGCGCCCCATACAAGGCTTTTCCATTCGCTCGCCCGATGGAAAAGCCTTTTTCTTTAATTTGTTTTCATGTCAGGCGAGTGTGTTTTTTATTGATATTCAGTAGTTATTGTTTCTGGCGGGATAAACGTGTAAAGTGTAAGTAAATCCTCACGAGGTGGTTTAAGGGAGAGGATCATTTGTGTTTGATTTCATGCATAAAATAGATGTAAATTATGTGAGCACGTTAGTAATCGGTTAAAAAAGTGCAGGGGGATTTCAATGCTTAAAAATTTATCCATCGGTGGCAGATTTATTCTGCTTTTAGCCTCAATGTTTCTGTTTCTGCTTTTAAGCGGAGTTCTGTTCCTGATGCAGATCAAGGAAGTAGTGGACGTTGGGCTCTATGAAATTGAAAGCGTGATGCTTCAGGGACAGAAAGATAAAATCGAAGTGGCCACCCGTGGAGTAGCCCTTTCACTGGGGGAACAGCTGAAAGATGTCCAGGGGAATGAAGCCAAAGTGGATTTCATTCGTAAAAGTATTGATGAGTTTCGTTTTGAAAAGGATAAATCCGGTTACTATTTTGTTTACAAAGGAACTACAAACGTAGCTCTCCCGACTAAGAAATCTCTTCAAGGCAAGGATATTGGCGGAGCCAAGGATAAGAACGGTGTTTATTTCGTCAAAGAGCTGCGTAAGGCAGCTGAAAAGGGTGGTGGTTTTGTAGAATATGTATTCGACAAACCCGGTAAGGGGCTGCAGCCCAAGCTTGCCTATTCCACAATGATTCCCGGAACCGACATGTGGATAGGAACCGGTGTTTATATTGATAATATTGAAGAGGAAAAGTCCCGTGTTCACGCTGAAATGAAAGAGGATGTTCAGGTTGGGACTACAAGAACTGTCCTGATAATGCTCGCCATTCTTCTGTTTATTATCGCCCCCCTTTGTATTGTTATCGTCCGCTCCATAGTGCGTCCGGTTAAGGATGCTACCGATGCAGCGTGCCGTGTTGCTTCCGGCGATCTGACAATTATGCTCAACCCTACCGGGAAAAGCGAGATTTCCACCCTTCAGCATTCCATCAATACCATGGTTGAAACCCTTGATACCAACCTTAAGGATATCAAAGAGAAGGAAGCTGAATCAGCAGAACAGGCCCGTGTGGCAAAGATTGCCGCACAGGAAGCCGATGAAGCCCGCAGACAGGCTGAAGGAGCCAAGCGGGAAGGTATGCTTGCGGCGGCCAACAAGCTTGAAAGTGTTCTTAATAATATTGTAAAAATCTCCCGTGCCGTTGAACAGTCCACCAATGAAATCATGAACGGAAGTGATTTTCAGAAGCAGCGCATAGCTGAGACCGCTACTGCCATGGAAGAGATGAACGCCACTGTTCTTGAGGTGGCAAGGAACGCTACCGAGACTAATAAGGACACTGAAGATACAAAGAACAAGGCTACAGAGGGCCAGCGGGTAGTTCAGGGGACAATTGAGTCAATGGTCGGTATTCAGACCCAGACCAATGATCTTGAGCAGCTTATGGATAAGCTTAATACCCAGTCCACCGAGATCGGAAAGGTCATGAGTGTGATCAACGATATTGCAGACCAGACCAACCTGCTCGCTCTTAACGCCGCAATTGAAGCTGCTCGTGCAGGTGAGGCGGGACGCGGGTTTGCAGTTGTCGCTGATGAGGTTCGCAAGCTCGCAGAAAAAACAATCGGTGCTACAGATGAAGTGGATAAAACTATCACTTCCATTCAGCAACTGGCACAGCAGAATATCTCCGGAATGAGGCTCGCTGTGGAGGCAATTGCCGGGGCTACTGATCATTCAAGATCTTCAGGCGATGTTCTGGCTGAAATTGTGAAACTGGCTTCCAATGCTGCAGGTCAGGTTCAGTCCATCGCCACCGCAGCTGAAGAACAGTCTGCAACATCTGATGAAATCAACCGCAGCATTTCCGAAGTTGATTCAATGACTGAAGATAACGCTCGCAACAGTATGTCAGCCGCGGAAAGTGCCAAGGAGCTTTCCCATGAAGTTGATGCGCTGGTTTCCCTCGTAGAGGAACTGCGCAGCGGAGAATAACAGTTTGCAAGGCTTTAAAAAATAGTTCTTAATAAGACTCCGGGTTTAACCGGGGGCCATTGTCCTGATCTAATATGCACTTGGAAACGGAGGAAGAATGATTAAACATATCGTTATGTGGACTCTCAAAGAGGAAGCGGAAGGAGCGACTGCGGCGCAAAATGCCGCGAAGATGAAAGAGATGCTTGAAGCTCTTAATGGAAAAATTGATGTGCTGAAACATCTTGAAGTAAGCGCGGACATTTTTGAAGCTGCTCCTGAATGCAGTGTAATTCTTTATTCAGAGTTTGAAAGCAAAGAAGATCTGCAGACATATGCGGTGCACCCCCTGCACCAGGAATGTGTGGCTTTTATCAAGCAGATTGTTAAAACCCGCAGTGTTGTCGATTATGTGATTTAATCCGATAGGGTTTTTATATTTAAAATGCCGGAAGCGAAAGCTTCCGGCATTTTTGTTTTTTAAGGTACTATACATTTAGTTATGTATGTATAAAGCAGGTAGTATGGATGATGCCTTGTTCCACATTAATCTGAGATGTATTGAGTAAACTAATATG
This sequence comes from Maridesulfovibrio salinus, assembly GCF_055394525.1. Classification (NCBI taxonomy): domain Bacteria; kingdom Pseudomonadati; phylum Thermodesulfobacteriota; class Desulfovibrionia; order Desulfovibrionales; family Desulfovibrionaceae; genus Maridesulfovibrio; species Maridesulfovibrio salinus. Next base: position 3,146,895 of record NZ_AP042461.1, on the reverse strand, counting down.
GATAATTTTCGTTTAGTGATTATTTCTATAGTGAGAGTAAGTCAGTTTCACCAGTGAGTTCAGGACCTGTTCCAATGATCAAGTTTGCATCGTTTTAGAATATTTACGAAATATGTTGCCAATAACTCTCGTGAGTGTATACTTACAGTAAGGTCTGTCATGAGGTTTCAGACCGGGCTGTTTGATAAAATCCCCGCTAACTCTAAAAAAGGGGGAGGGTTATGTTCAAGAACTTATCAATTGGAGCAAGGTTTTTTCTGCTGTTGGCTTTGATGGTAGTGTTTCTGGTGGTTACCGGAGTCTTTTTTCTCGGTGCGATTCGAGATATTACCTCCTATGGTGTGAGCAGCACTGCCGAAATTATGCTTGAGGGCCAGAAAGAGAAAGTCCTTGTGGCAACAAAGAGTATGGCTCTGTCTATTGGTGAAGAAATTAAGATAGTATCCAGTGGTGAAGAAAAACTGGCCCTGATTCGCAGGGTACTTGATCCTGTGCGTTTTGAAGATGATGATTCAGGTTATTTCTTTGTCTACAAGGGAACAGTAAATATGGTCATGCCGCCCAAGAAGTCACTTCAGGGAAAGGATCTGGGCGGTCTGAAGGATCAGAACGGTCTGTACCTGATCCGTGAACTCAACAGGGCGGCCCATTCCGGCGGTGGTTTTGTTAAGTATTATTTTGAAAAGCCGGGAGCCGGGGTTCAGCCCAAAATCAGTTACGCCATGATGATTCCGGGTACGGACATGTGGATTGGAACCGGTGTCTACCTTGATAACATTGAGAAGGAAACCGGGAAGATGAGCGCCGGGATGACTCAAAGCGCGGACTCTGTTACCTTGAGAATAGTTCTGGTTGCCGGTGCTGTTCTGGTTCTGCTCGTGATTCCTCTTTCGGTTTACCTTATCCGGACCATAGTGAATCCACTGACCGAGTCAACTGATGCGGCAACAGCCGTAGCCGAGGGTAATCTTGATGTTAAGCTCAACCCTGAAGGACGCAATGAGATTTCAACTCTTCAGGTGGCTTTGAACACGATGGTTTCGACTCTTTCAGAGAATCTTGAAAGTATCCGCGCCAAGGAGGCTGAGGCTCAGGAACAGGCAAGGATTGCCGGGGAAGCCGCCGCACAGGCCCGTGAAGCCCAACTCAAGGCAGAAGGAGCCAAGAAGGAAGGTATGCTTGCAGCCGCCGATCAGCTGCAAAACGTAATTGACCGTATTTCTACTATTACCGCTGAGGTTACTGGAAGTGCGGATGAAATAAAGCGTGGAAGTGAGTTTCAGAAGCAGCGCGTGACTGAAACAGCGACCGCCATGGAAGAAATGAATGTTACTGTACTTGAGGTGGCAAAGAATGCTACTGAAACAAATGAAAGCTCTGAAATGTCCATGCGCAAGGCCAGTGAGGGAGCAGAGGTTGTACAGAATGTTATAAGTGCTATGTCCAACATTCAGGACCGCACCGACCAGCTCAAGAAGTCCATGCAGGATCTGGACAGGCAGGCTGTGGATATTGGAAATGTGCTCAGTGTGATTAACGATATCGCCGATCAGACTAACCTGCTGGCCCTGAATGCCGCCATTGAGGCAGCCAGAGCCGGTGAAGCCGGGCGCGGATTTGCAGTTGTGGCGGACGAGGTGCGCAAGCTTGCTGAAAAGACCATCGGCGCGACTGACGAAGTTGAGAGCAGCATTAATGGAATCCAGAAGCTGGCCCGTGAAAACGTAAAGGGAATGGATTCAACTGTGGACGCGGTACAAAGTGCGACTGAGCTTTCCCGCTCGTCCGGAGAAATGCTTGCTGAGATTGTTGAACTTGCACGCAACTCTGCGGATCAGGTCCGTTCCATCGCCACAGCCGCCGAGGAACAGTCGGCCACCTCTGATGAAATCAATCGTAGCGTTGGCGAAATTGATTCCATGACTGAGGAAAACGCTCGTAACAGTGAACTGGCGGCAGAGGGAACCAAGCTGCTTTCAGCTGAGGTTCAGGAGTTGTTGAATCTGGTACAGGAACTCAGAAGTGAAGATTAATTTACCAAGAACACTGAACGGGGCTTGATATTAATTTGCCCCGTTCAGTAAATTGAAGAATCGGAGTTGGAAATGGTTTCTGAATTGAGACAGGCTGTTGAAAAATATCTTCTTGTAGAGGCCGGTGTTCCGCCGGAAAAGGTTGAAGATGTTATTGAGAAGTCCGCAGACAGGCTGCGGAGTATTATGTCTGTTCTTGATGATGCGGTAGATAATGGTGATTTCGAAGAAATAATAAGCAGTGCGCAAAGGCTTGAAGGTGAGTTGCAGAGTCTCGGGCTGGAAGAACTGAGTGTGGTGGCTAACAACATTAAAACAACAGCCGCCAGTAACGTTCCTGCCTATATGGCGTGTTATTGTATGCGACTTTTAAAGGAACTCAGGCCCTTTTTAAGGAAGTAGCCCTCCCGGAAAGTAATAAAGCCCCGGTCAGGATTTGTCCCGCCGGGGCTGTCGTTTAGGTGGTGTTATGTATTTAAAAATCTGATCGTGCGGTCTTCAGACCATAGCTGTTTTTCCATAGGCAGGTCGGCAAACCCTACATGGCCGCCGTATTTGGGCATGAGTAAAGACAGATTCTGATTCGCTGCGGCTTCATCTATGGGGAAACATTCCGGAGTAAGGAAAGGATCATCTTCTGAGTTGATTATCAATGATGGGACGGAAATATTTTTGAGAAATTGTTTACATGATGATTTCTCGTAATAATCATGGGCATCTTTAAAGTCGTTTATCGGTGCTGTATAAGTGTTGTCGAAATCGACAATATTGCGGATGGAGGAGAGTTTGTTCAGAGGGTAAAGTTCTGGATATTGTTTATGCTTCAATCTTATTTTGTTTTTCAACGATCGCAAAAAATATCGATTGTAAATGAAGTTGGATCTGGAACAAAGCTTTTCTGCGGAAGAAGCAAGGTCACAGGGAACTGAAATCCCTATGGCATGTTTGACTTTAGAGGGAACTTTCGCCGGGTTTTCACCAAGATATTTAAGTACCTGATTACCGCCCATGCTGAATCCGATGAGGGCCGCATCTTCGTATATGCCGTGGTTCAATCCGTATTCAAGAACAGTGTGCAGATCTTCAGTCTGTCCGCTGTGGTACATACCGGGCCTTCTGTTCATTTCATGGCTGCATCCGCGGAAACTGAAAGTTATGCAGTCCCATCCGGCCAGAACCAGCGCGCGGGCCATTCCAAGTACATAAGGTCTTCTGGAGTTGCCTTCCAGGCCGTGGGCAATCACTGCAAGTCGTGAGCTGCTTGCGAGATGCCAGTCTATATCCAGAAAATCGCCGTCAGGAGTATCAATTCGTCTTTTAACGACAGGAGGGAGGCTTACTTTTCTGAACAGGCGGGGAAAAATAGTTTGCAGGTGTCCGGATTGTAGAGGGAGTTTAGGTTTATAGGGTGGGGGTTGCAATAAAGGCATTTGGTAAAAATATCCGTCCTTTGGCTTTAGCTGGGAAGCCGGTCTAAGTTTATTTGAGTGTAAAAAACCGAACACAGAATATACTTATGCGCGTTCACTGTCAAAAGAGATATTTACAATTGTTTCAATTTTATCAGTAAGGTGTGAATCCATCACTGAATGAGCAGCTTAAGGCCGATCAATATCAGGACTGTACCACCCACGCGTTCGGCTATATGACTGTATCTGGAGGCTTTTGCAAATGATTTACCCAGCCATAGTCCAAGCGAGGTCAGAATAAGGGCGGTTATGCCTATAAAAATGCAGGGAACTGCTATGGGGTAATCCATAATTGAAAAAGACAAGCCGACCGCAAGCGCGTCCAGACTGGTGGCCACCGACAGAAAAATCAGTGACATTCCCTTGGTGGGGTCTTTGAAATTTCTACATGAGTCATCAGTTTCAAATGATTCCTTGATCATTTTTCCGCCCACGAACGATAGCAGTATAAAGGAAATCCAAGGAGCATAGGTTTCGACCATGGATCTTACCGCCAGTCCGGCTCCCCAGCCTAAGAGCGGCATGAGAGCCTGAAACAGTCCGAAATGGAAGGACAGCCTGAAATTCTGGCGTCTGCTCACGCTGGGCATGCACAGCCCGCAGGCTACAGCGATGGTGAAAGCATCCATGGCGAGGGCAACTGAAATGATGATTATTTCGTAAAGCGGCATATTGGCATATCTGGTTGGTGTTTATGATTTTGAATTTCTTACATGTGCGGCCCTGTTTTGTTAAGTGCAAAAGTAAGGATTTAAAAAAGAAGAAGCGCATCACCGTTCATTGTGAATGCGCTTCTTTTCGCAGGGGAGGGACCTGCATGAGCTGTAAATATTATTAAAAACCTACAGCCTTGAGGAATTTTTCAGAAACGATTCCCCCGGCAATAAGTTTTTTTATTTCAGGAGACATCTCAAGCCTCCCATTCTCCTCAAGTGGCAGGCTGTCATAAGCCTGCTTCAGCACTTTTTCAAAATTGTCTCTCAAAGCGCGAAAGGAAGTTTCAACTTCCGGATAGTTTCCTGTTTCCCGCCAGGGCAGAACGGCTTTTCCTTCAAGTATTCCTGTTTTGTGGTCAGGGGTGTAAATCCGGTATGTGGAACATTCCACACCGTTTCTTTCATTTTTATCCGGCAGGCAGCTTGCGGACCATGACTCGGGCGGTTCGGGAATTTCAGATTGAATGACCACCCGTGGCAGAGCCAGATCCTTTTCGAAATCTTCCAGTTTTATGCTGTAGGTCAGTACTGGTCGGTAATTGCCCCTTTTCTTGTTTATTTTCCATTCTATGATCATTTATGTCTCCGGATTTGTATAAATTTATAAGCACACATCAATCACTTCACCAAAAGGGGGGATTCTGCCTCCGCCACCTGTTCTGGCCCATAGGACAGGATAATGTGGTTCCTCTGCAGGAAAAAATCCGCATTCCATATCACTTAGATAAACTAGGCAGGCCGGATCTAGATTGCTGTCCTCAATGCTTTTGAAGACGGGCCTGAAATCGGTTCCTCCACCGCCTCTGGGTTCAAGTTCGAGCGGAAGGTCGGCTCGGCTGAAAACCTGCTCGGCGGTTATTGATGTGTCACACCAGATTACCCTTACGTCCGTGTCGTAGGCTTCAAGTATCCCTGAAAGTTCAGCACTGAACTGGTCCAGTTCTCCCGGTGAGATACTTCCTGATGTGTCAATGGCGAGAACCACTTCAGGCAACTGCAGAGTTGAAAGCGAGGGCAGGTAAACATTCATGTGCAGATGCCTGCGGCTTGGCGGGGTCCATGAGTAATCATTTCGAGCACGGGCGCTTATGAAGCGTTCAAGAAGTTCCTGCCAGTCCACTTTCGGATACAGTAAATCTTCAACCATACGGAGCAGGTCTCCGGGGATGTCGCCGCAGTCCCTTGCCTGATTTGCGGCCTGTGCCAGAGCGGTCAGCCAGTCGATATCCTTTTCATTGCCGCTGTCTCCGCCTCCGGTATCATTGTCGGGTGCATCTCGGACTTCTCCCGTTCCACCGGGATCGGCGGACTGTTCTGGATTATCTTTATTTTCTGCTTCTTCAGTCTCCTGTGCATCCTCTGGCTGATTTGAGTCGCTGTCTTCGCTTTCACCGGATGATTGATCCTGATCCCTTTCTTCGTTGCCTTCAAGATCGTCTCCCTGTCCCTGGCCGTCTTCATACTCGGCATCGAGACGTTTGGGCCCGTCCTGCTGTTTCCCTGTTTCGGGGTTGCCGTCCTGATCGAAGTCCCGGGTCATTTCAAGGAAAATATCTTCGGCGGTCATGCCGTGGTATTTCTCATCGTCAAGGTAGCCGGGCGGCAGTTCAAAGCCAGCTCGGAGCAGAATCCAGTTTATGGAGTGGTCGCAGGCCATATTCCAGATCCTTTCATCACGACCGTTTCTGCGTTTGTGGTGCTGGCAGGCGGGGTGCATTACCGTATGGGCCAGTAATCCTTTCAGTTCGTTGTCGTTAAGAGTACTGAGATAGTGGGGATTGTAGGCGAATTTAACTCCGTCAGTCCATGCACCGCCACAGGTGTTGTCCTTGACCGTTTCCAGCCGGAGGCACAGGGAACCGAAAAACGGCTGTTCCAGAAGCAGGGCGGCACGGGCCTTGAGCAGTCTGCGGTATTGTTCCATGATTGAACCTAAACAAGGACATCCGAGTTGGCGATTGCCCAGTTGGAGAATCCTTCCGACTGTACAATAGTGCGGTCCTTTTTAACCGCGTTACGCACCAGTAGCACCGCGAATTCAACAGGAAGGCGTCTGGCAAACGTCATAATGCTTTCAAAGTTCTCAGGCGCCGCTTTCCCTGCTACTGACTCGCACAAAGCGTAGGTGGTTGCGGGGTCTTCGGGAATAGGGGCCATCTCCGGGGATTTCAGAATGAATTCCGGGTCTGGAAGTTTGCGGTAGACTTTGCAGAATCCCGTAAGTTCGGCTGCCGTTCCTTCACCTACTGTTCCTTTGAAAAGTTCATACTCAACTTCCGGGTCGGGATTTGACTTGATAATACCGGACACGAATTCCCATGAGCGGGGAGAAGGGAAGGCTTTTTCATTTCTTGAAGGGTCGAAGTCGTGCAGCAGGTTGGGTCTGAATTTTATGAAAGCCTGCAATTCTTCGGCGATTCCGGTATGGGCGGCCCAATCCAGCCAGTCTTCAACGCTTACCTGAAAGTCAAGGTGAACAAAGCGGTTGGCCAGAGCCGAGGGCATGCGATGTGTTACCGCCTTGTCCGATTCCCTGTTTCCAGCCGCGATTACCATCCATCCTTCCGGCAGCTCGTATTCTCCCAGTCTGCGGTCAAGCACCAGCTGATAACATGCGGCCTGTACCAGAGGAGGGGCTGCGTTAAGTTCATCAAGGAAAAGAATACCTCTACCTTCCTTAGGCAGAAATGATGGGGCGCACCATGTGGCCTCCCCTTCGGCTGATATTCTTGGCAGTCCTCTCAGGTCAACTGGATCAAGTAGGACTGCCCGAAGATCGGCTATTTCATAATCAAGCCTCTGTGCTGTTTCGGTCACGATCTGGCTTTTGCCCACACCGGGAGGGCCCCAGATAAAAGTAGGCTGTTTGGATTTTATAAGTGAGTAAAGTGCTCGTACTATCTGATTCGGGGTCATTTATGTTTTTCCACCTTTTTAGTAATTTTTTTAATCGATATTGAAAATGATTCTCCTTGTCAACAAAAGGGGCCAAAAAAACCGAAGCAGCCGGAGAGACTGGTTCGGTTTTTTTCGGAATTCGAAATAAATTCTCATTCAACCACAGCTTCGGCCTGATTCCGGTATTTGCGGTAGATTTTAAATCCTAAAAGGGAAGATATAACAAAGAGAACAACCGCAAGTATCATTTGGGCGGTAGAAGAAACATTAACCCCTGACCCGAACAGGGCGAAAACAATGTTTTGCGGCAGGTAACCGATGGTTGAGCCCAGAATAAATGGAAGTGCCGGAATACTGGTAACCCCGGCCAGAATGTTGGTCACCACATTACTTCCGAGCGGAAAGAAGCGGATGGTCAGGGCCATGTTGAAAGGGCTTCGGCTCAGAAAACTGTCAACCTTCTGGATGCGTTTGCCGAACTTGCGCTTGATGAAAGAACGGCCTACCAGTCTGGAGTAAATAAACGCGCAGGCGCAGCCCAGTCCGGTTCCGATTGTTCCAAGCAGGGAACCGAGGGCGAATCCGTATGCGTATCCGCCCATGAAACAAATCACCTGTCTCGGGAAGCCCACCGCGGAGAAGAAGGCTGAAAGACCTACATAGGTAAGCACACCCATAAGCCCGCGTGAGCGGACATGGTCGTCTATCCAGTGGGTGTCGAGAGCCTCGGAAAGTCCGGCGTAACGGACAAGGTAGACCACAGCGCCCAGAACCGTAAGCATGGCCAGTCCTTTGATGAGGGCCTTGATGCTTACTTTGGAATCATTCTGCAGGGCACTCATGAATTATCTTCACTGCGGTCTTTGATTTTATAGTCAAAATGGCGGCTCTGAATCCAGCGCACACCGAGCAGGTCGTAACTCCCGGCAATGGCCCGGTCCAGAGTCCCGTATTTGGATTCACCCTGATGGCGCGGACGGTGGTTGACTTTAACCTCCGCAACCGAGGCCCCCTGCATTTTCATCAGAGTGGGCAGGAAGCGGTGCATACCGTTGAATCTGGGAATGGCTCTGACCATTTCAGTATCCATTATCTTTAATGAGCACCCAGTATCTTTGACGGATTCACGGGTCAGTCGGTTACGCACGGCATTGGCTATTCTGGAAGCGATTCTCTTGATGAACACATCCTTACGCTTCATGCGCCATCCGATAACCATCTGGTGGCCTTCATTATACAGATTGAGCATAGCGGGAAGATCTGCGGGGTCATTCTGCAGGTCCGCGTCCATGGTTGCGACCCGTGCAGAGCGGGCTTCATCGAAACCGGCACAGAACGCGGCTGACTGGCCTCTGTTTTGTTCAAAGGATATATATCTGGCTTCCGGATATGTAGTTGAGATGTCTTTGAGGACTTCAAGGCTTGTATCGGTACTGCCGTCGTCCACAAAAATTACTTCATAGGGGATATCAAGCGGTTTCAGGGCCGAGTCGATTTCCTGCATCAGTTTTCGTAAATTGTCCTGTTCATTGTATACAGGGATTACGAGTGAAAGTTCGTAGTGGTTTGTCATATCGAGAGATGGGATAAGAAAATTTAGGAAATTTGTAAATAGCTGTTGACAATGAACGGCCCCGTCTGTAGAACCTCTCTCACAGTGACGCGGGGTGGAGCAGTTTGGTAGCTCGTCGGGCTCATAACCCGAAGGTCGTCAGTTCAAATCTGGCCCCCGCAACCATGCGTATCCACAAGGCTTAGCTCTAACGAGCTAAGCCTTTTTTTGTGCCCTGTTAATTTTGTGTGACTATTGGGGTCTACACCGGAAAAAGGGATATCAGCTTGTTTGAGTAAATTTAAAATACTTGATTCTAGTCGAACCTTAATTCCCTAAAATACATAGGGCATTGGAAACATGGCTTTAATAATTGATTTAGATTTTCAAGTTCAATAAAAGGGTTCTTAAAAACTGTCTTAAGTAGAAATCTTAATATTTTCGCGGTCTGGTGAGACTTTGAATCGTTTAACATAATTTTATTCAATAATAATATTTGAACTGTATCCGGTAAGCATGGTTAAGAGTTTATCCTGTCTCGGTTGTAATTATGCTGGTGTCTTTTTTTTATTTCTATTTTACTGTAGCGGGTATTGAATTTTCTTTCTTTGCGGGAAGTATTGATAATTTAGTTTTCACAAGTGAACAAAATTAACCAAAACTTCAGAAATATTAATAGAATTGAAAAAAATCAGGTTCACTTGTCGACATCTTTTCTGTTTTGATTTAGTTTGTGGTCACGGAAGGAAACCCAGAACTTAGAGGTGATTTTACGATGAAAAAACTGATTAATGATGTGGAAAATGTTGTAAAGGAACAGCTCGAGGGCATGGCTCTTGCCCATCCTGAACTTACCGTCAAGTATGAGCCGAAATATGTTTACAGGTCCGATGCTCCGGTGAAAGGCAAAGTCGCAATTGTCTCCGGCGGCGGTTCCGGTCATGAGCCCATGCATGGCGGGTTTGTCGGAAAAGGTATGCTGGATGGCGCCTGTCCCGGCGAGGTTTTCACTTCTCCCACTCCCGACCAGATGTACGAATGCGCCAAAGCGGTGGACAGCGGTGAAGGTGTGCTGTTCATTGTTAAGAACTACACTGGTGACGTAATGAATTTCGAAGCCGCGGCCGAGCTTGCAGCTTCCGAGGGTGTGAAAGTCCAGAACATTCTTATTGATGATGACGTGGCAGTTAAGGACAGCCTTTACACCGCAGGCAGACGCGGTGTGGGAACCACTGTTCTGGCGGAGAAGATTGTTGGTGCAGCCGCGGATGCGGGCTATGACCTTGAAAAATGCTCCGATCTCTGCCGCAAGGTAAACCAGTACGGCCGTTCCTTTGGTGTCGCGCTGACTTCCTGCACTGTCCCTGCTGCCGGTAAACCCACTTTCGAACTCGGTGAAGAAGAGGTTGAAATGGGTATCGGTATCCACGGTGAGCCCGGAATCCAGCGCATGCCGATCAAGTCAGTTGATGAGATGGCCGAATACGTTGCCGAGCAGATCCTTGATGATCCCGCCTACACCCGCACCGTCCGTGAATGGGACGGCGAACAGTGGGTGGAGAAGGAACTCACAGATGAGCCTTTCGCCAGCGGAGACAATGTTATCGCTTTTGTAAACAGCATGGGCGGAACTCCTGTTTCCGAACTTTACGCGGTTTACAGAAAGCTGGACGAAGTATGCAAGGCCAAGGGCGTCAACATCGTGCGTAACCTTGTAGGTCCTTACATCACTTCACTGGAAATGCAGGGTTTCTCCGTCACTTTGCTGAAGGTTGACGATGAAATGCTTAAGTTCTGGGATGCTCCGGTTAAGACTCCGGGCCTTGTCTGGTAGTTGACAGATTTTGAATGTTGATTGCGCAGGCATGGGAGAGTTCTTCTGTGCCTGCGTTCTGGTTTTTAAGGGTTGACGCCTTAATGATCAGGTGGCCCAACCGTGTCACAAATGATAACAGTTTCAGGATGCCCATAAGCAAGCGGCGTCAACATATTGAGGATAAAGATTATGAACAAAGCACAATTTATCGCCTGGCTCGGAAAGCTGAACGAAGTCTATACCGAAAAAAAAGAATACCTGACCGAACTTGATGCTGCCATCGGTGACGCCGACCACGGGATCAACATGAACCGTGGATTCGGAAAGGTCGCGGAAAAGCTGCCTACTGTTGAGGATAAGGATATCGGAACCATCCTAAAGACTGTTGGTATGACTCTCATGTCCAGCGTTGGTGGAGCCAGCGGCCCTCTTTACGGAACTTTCTGGATGAAAGGCGGAATGCTGCTTGCCGGTAAGGAAGAACTTACCCCGGAAGATTTTCAGAAATTCATTGAAGCCGGTGTTGAAGGCATTAAGCAGCGCGGGAGACCTGAGCTTGGTGACAAGACCATGTACGATTTTTGGGCTCCGGTGCTTGAATGCATCGATGCTGAAGTAGGTAAGGGGGCTGATATCCCCGCGATAGTTGAAGCTGCATTGCCCGTGGGCGAAAAGGCCCTTGCGGACACTATCCCCCTGCAGGCCCGTAAGGGACGTGCCAGCTATCTGGGCGAGCGTTCCATAGGCCATCAGGATCCGGGTGCGACCTCTTCATATTACATGCTTGAAACCCTGAAAGGGATTCTGGCCTAGTAATCTTATTTAGTATTCATCTTTAGTATTCATAAAGGCGATCGGTTAGAAAAAAATCAGCATGGTTTTTCTGTGCTTGCCATGTCTGTTTTATATTTTGGGCAGAGCAGACTTTTTTCCCGGTCGCCTTATTTTATATAGTCTGTCAGTGATCTATAATTCCCAGATAGCTGTATGTTTTTCGCTGGATTTGATTTTAGTATTTTCGGATAAGTTTGTAGATCAGAGTAAATCAAGCTCTAATCAGGTGTTTTTGATAGTCTGATTTTCAATGAGCCGGCTTGACAGATTTTGCCAACAAGACCTCGAAAATATCGGTTGAATTACCGTGTTTTCAGGAAAAATGACTTGGAGAACAGAGAAATGGTTGGATTAGTAATAGTTTCCCATAGCCAGACATTGGCGCAGGGCGTTCTTGAACTGGCGGAACAGATGACCCGTGGTTCTGTTGTCATGGAAGCTGCGGGAGGGATTGATGATCCTGATAATCCCATTGGAACTGATCCGATGAAGGTTATGATGGCCATTGAATCTGTTGCGGCCAGTTCCGAAGACGGAGTTCTGGTTCTCATGGATCTCGGCAGCGCGCTTATGAGCGCCGAAACCGCGCTTGATTTTCTTTCCGAGGACATTAAGGAAAAGGTTTTGCTCTGTTCCGCTCCAATAGTCGAAGGTACAATGGCCGCGGCAGTTCAGGCTTCGGTAGGCGCTTCACTTCAGGAAGTCAGTAATGAAGCCGGGGCAGCTATGAATGTGAAGATTCAGCAGCTTGCCCCTATCACCGGAGAAAGTGTTTCTGTTGATACACCAGCAGAGGAGGAAGCTCCCGCAGGTGAGGAAATCAGCATCGAAATGCTCATCGTAAACAAAATGGGATTGCATGCCCGTCCCGCTGCCAATCTTGTTTCCACAGCCGGGAAATTCAAGTCCGGTGTGACTATCCGCAAGGGTGACCGGAGCGCATCAGCCAAAAGCATCAATCAGGTCGCTCTGCTGGCTGTGAAGAACGGCGATAAGATTACCGTTTCCGTCAGCGGTCCTGATTCCCATGAGGCTGTCGAAGCTCTCAAAGCCCTTCACGAAGATAATTTCGGCGAAAGGGATGAGGATATCATGGAGATTCCGCAGGAGGAACAGGTTCAGGTTTCTGTGGAGGACGGTATTATAAGCGGTGCTCCCGGTTCCAACGGCTATGCGATTGGCCCTGCATACGTTCATCAGGCAAGCCTGCCGGAAGTTGAGCGGGTGGATATTTCCGATACTTACGCCGAAGTTCAGAGGCTTGATAAAGCCATTGCCGATGCTCTCAATGAGATCAGTTCCCTGCGTGCCGAAACAGAGAAGACTGCCGGAAAAGCCAATGCGGCTATCTTTGAAGTCCACGGTCTTATTCTCGGTGATCCTGATATGCGTGACAATGCCGTATCCAGAATTGAGGAAGACAAAGTCAATGCCGAGTTCGCATGGCTTGAGGTGATGAACTCAATGGCGGAAGGCTACCGCAACATTGATGACGCATATATGAAAGCCCGCGCCGCTGATGTTATGGATTGCGGTGGAAGGGTACTACGTATTCTCTGCGGTGAGGAGGATCACGGCATAGTCCTTGAGAATGAAGCTGTCATCGTTGCTCACGATCTTTCCCCTTCGGATGTTGCCGGGCTTGATCTGGACAAAGTGCTTGCCGTTGTGACCGAAACCGGTGGAGTTACCTCCCATGCGGCTATTCTTTCCCGTTCTATGGGAATCCCCGCTGTCATCGGTATCGGTGAAGCAGCCGCAAGAATAAAGGACGGATCTGGCGTTGCTCTTGATGGATTTGAAGGAAAAATCTGGCCTGAGCCTGATCAGGAGATCCGGGACGAAATTTCAGCCAAGCGCAAAGCCTGGCTCGCTGAACGTGAAGCCGCCAAGGCGAAAGGGGCCGCTCCGGCAATCACTGCTGACGGAAAACAGATAATGGTCATGGGTAATATCGGAATACCTGCCGATGCTCCCCGTGTTCTGGAATACGGTGCCGAAGGTGTCGGGCTGTTCCGTACCGAGTTTCTTTTTCAGGACCGTGAGCAGGCCCCGGATGAGAACGAGCAGTTTGAGGCCTATTTAGAAGCAGCCCGGGCTATGAACGGTAATCCGGTCATAATCCGCACTCTGGATATCGGTGGCGACAAGCCGGTAAAATATCTCGATACCCCCAAAGAGGAGAACCCCTTTCTGGGTGAGCGGGGAGTGCGTTTCTGCATGGCCCGTCCCGAACTTTTCAGGACCCAGCTGCGGGCACTGCTTCGTGCCGCCACTCAGGAGAATATCTGGATTATGTTCCCCATGATTTCAGATGTCGAAGAATTAAAAGGTGTGCTTGATTTCCAGAATTCGGCCCGTGAGGAGCTTGTTGCCGAAGGCGTTAGCATTGCGGAAAATATCAAGACCGGAATCATGATAGAAGTACCTTCTGCAGTGGCAGTTGCCGACAAACTGGCTGAAATATGTGACTTTTTCAGTATCGGCACAAACGACCTCACCCAGTACGTTATGGCCGCTGACCGGGGAAATGCTTCTGTTTCAAAACTTTGCGACAGCCTCAATCCCGCTGTGCTCAGGATGGTGGCAAGGACCTGCGAGGCAGGATCCAAGGCGGGAATCGAAGTGGGTATGTGCGGTGAGCTGGCCGGAAATGCCAAGGCTTCTGCTCTGCTGCTCGGTCTGGGCCTTGACGAGCTCAGCATGAATGGTCCTTCTGTTCCTGATGTGAAAGAAGCTATCCGTCAAGTGAGTATGGACGAGTGCCGTGCTCTGGCTGAAAAAGCCATGGCTGCCTCATCGGGGGATGAAGTCAGAGAGCTGCTGAAATAGTTTCTGTTCATCTGCGACCGCCACATAGTGGATTCCCTCAAGGGTATTTATACGTGGCGATGGTTAAATTTAATATGAGCATCGTGATGTAATGTCTCGGTGCTCATTTTTTGTGCCGTCAGAAATTTAAATCTGTATCCCGAGCGCTTTGCAGGTTGGGCTTTCTCGGATTGTCCTTGCAATCCTTGGTCCTTGTCTGTATTTTACTCTGCTTGATCTGCCAGACGACCGGACATTCTTAAGCGAATAAACCGGTTTTCCATATACCAAATTTCATTGAATTCTGTATTTTCGGAGGCGGTTTTACCGCTTTCGTGCCTGGAGTCCCAATGCCCAGAGTTACAATTACGGCTCTTGAAAAAGCCTATAACGGAGAAGATCTTTTCTCCGATCTGTCATTTGAAGTTTCCGCGGGAATGCGCCTTGCCGTAACCGGTCCTAACGGTTGCGGTAAATCAACCCTGCTCAAACTTATTGCCGGACTGATTGAGCCCGATGCCGGCGTTATGTCCATCTCAAAAGGAGCCCGCATAGGCTATGTTGCGCAGGAATTGACCGGAGAGATTCTGGAGCATTCCCTGTTGAGCTGGGTTCTTTCCGCGCTGCCCTCATGGAACACCCTCTGGGAGCAGTGGGAAGAGGCCGGAAACAGCAATGATCAGGCTCTCATGACCCGTCTTTCGGAAAAACAGGCCGAACTTGAACATCAGTTCGGATACAATCCTGAACACAAGGCCCGTACCATCCTTACCGGACTGGGTTTTTCCGATCATGACATGCTCAGCAAAATCAAGGAGCTGTCCGGCGGTTGGCGTGAGCGCGCCAAGCTCGGGCGAGTTCTGCTGCAGGGTGCTGATCTGCTGCTGCTTGACGAACCTACCAACCACCTTGATCTCGAGGCCGTTGAATGGCTTGAGAATTATCTGCTTTCTTTCCGGGGAGCAGTAATCTACGTTGCGCATGACCGTATTTTTCTGGACAGGGTGGGGACCCATGTTCTTTTTCTCGGTTCCGGCAGGCCTGTTGTCCGCCGGGGGTCTTTCACTCAGTATCTGGAGTGGCAGGCCGAAAACGCCATGCAGCGCAGCCGTGAAGCAGCCAAACTTTCCGCCCGTATTGAAAGTGAAAACTCCTATATCCGCCGTTTCCGGGTGAAAGCCCGCAAGGCCGCTCAGGCCCAGTCCAAAATCAAAAAGGTGGAGAAGCTGGAGCAGGAACTTTCCAAGCTGCAGGAAGAGGCGGACATCAATCGCGGGGGCAGGACTCTCAGTTTTCGTCTTCCGCCTACCAAGCGTGGTGACAAAGCCGCGATAAGCGTGGTTGACCTTGAGTTTTCTTATGACGGCAATCCGCCTTCTCTCTGGCCTCTGCTTAATTTTCAGCTTTTCCGGGGCAAGAAGATTGCCCTTGCAGCCCCCAACGGTGCGGGTAAGTCGACTCTACTCAAGGTTATCATGGGTAAACTGGAGCCCAATTCCGGATTTGCCAAAATAGGACAGAATACTTCTCTGGCCTATTTCAGCCAGCACCAGAGTGAGATTCTTTATGATGAGTCCACTGTGCTTTCCGAGATACGCAGGCTGAGTGATCCTGATACCACAGAAGAGCAGCTCAAAAGTGTTCTCGGTCTGTTTTTGCTTGGTGAGGGGTATTTTGAACGGCGTGTTTCCGCCCTTTCCGGAGGGGAAAAGAACAGGCTTATACTTTCTTCGCTGTTTCTTTCCCGGGCCAATCTGATGATTCTTGACGAACCTACCAACCATCTCGACCTTGAAAGCCGCGAAGGGCTTATTCAGGCCCTGAAAGATTATGACGGGACTTTGTTTTTTGTAGCACATGACCGTTATCTGCTGGGTGAAATTGCCGAAGAAATCTGGGCATTGACTGATTCTGGAATCGAAACTTTCTTTTCGTTTGAAGAATATGATAACTACCGTAAAGAGAAACTGGCCGGAACCAGTAATTCAAGTGCTGATGAGACTTCCGAGAGCTATAAGCCAGCTAAACGCAAGCTTTCCAAGGAAGACAAAAGGCGGCAGGCGGAAATCCGCAACAAGCTTTACAAGGAACTCAAACCCAGGACTGCCGAGTATGAAAAGCTTGAAGCTGATCTAGAAAAGGTCTTGGTGGATCAGGGCGAGATGGAAGAACAGCTCAATGATCCCGAACTCTACAATGACGGAGCAGCTGCCGTGGAACTCAATTCCCGCTATACCGAAACCTGCGCCTACGCTGATCAGCTTATGGAACGTATGGCCGTGCTCGAAGATGAAATAGCTGAACTCGAAGAACGTAAGAAACAGCTTTTAGAAGATTCTTAGATGTCTCCGACGGCCAGAGGGGAAAAACTTTTGCAAAAGTTTTTCCCCTCTGGACTCCCCTTTTCAAAACCTTTTAGCGGGGCTTCGCCTCTTTGTGTGTCAGGGGAGGGGGAATCGGGATTTGTTTTTTTAGAGCCATAGTTTGTTCCCTCCGGGGGCCAAAGAACCCTTTTGAAAAAGTGTTCTCTGGACTCTCCCAAAACTTTTTTATCGGGGCTTCGCCTCTTTGTGTGGCTGAGTAGGGGGAATCGGGATTTGTTTTTTGGAGTCCAGTTTATTTTTTCGGGGTCAGAGAGTTTTCAGGACAGGGGCGCTAACTCTACAATTTTACAGGTGAAATATTTTGGCTGAGCGTAAGACCATTAATGTTGTGGGGGCGATTGTCTGGAAGGATGGATTGTTCCTTTCTGCTGAGCGTCCCGAGGGTAAGGATTATGCCGGCTGGTGGGAATTTCCCGGTGGTAAGATTGAGGCCGGGGAGTCCCGTTCTGACGCTTTGATCCGTGAGATGCAGGAAGAGTTGGGGATAACACCCACTTCTTTCGATTTATGGATTGAAAGGGTTTTTGACTATCCAGAGTATATTGTGGAATTTTCTCTTTTCGATGTCTGGGAATTCAAAGGCGAAGTGCGGTCCATGGAAAATCAGCAGTTCGACTGGTTCGACATTGAAAATATGCGTGAAGTAAATTTTCTCCCCGTGAATTATGAAATTTTGAAGCAATTGCAGAAAAGGGAGCAGGGCGCGGCCTCTGCGGTTTAAGGTATTTTACGGAGAATCAATTTCGGGCTTGAATAATTTAGAAAATATCGTTCCCGGCAAGAAGTAACTTACGAAGCAGTTGGAGCCTGTGGCATTTATGGAGAATCAATTTCAGGCTTGAACAATCAAGAAAATATCGTTCCCGGCAAGAAGTGCCTTACGAAGCGGCAAAGCCTTACTAAAAGTTTTTGGGATTCTTAAACCCTTTTTTCAAAAAGGGTTTAAGCCCTCGGAGAGATCCTGAGAGATTCGGAAAGTCACCGAATACCTTTCCTGAGTACAAGTAATTAACTGGAGTTCATGATGAAAATAGTAGATCTGATAAAGGATAACGGGCAGTTCATTTCATTGGAGTTTTTTCCTCCTAAGGACCGTGATTCATGGCCCAAGTTTTTTGAAGTTGTGGAGAAACTGAAGGTTCTGAATCCTCTTTTCGCGTCTGTCACTTATGGTGCGGGCGGTGGTACTCAGGATAATTCACTTGAAATTGTTAAAAGAATGAAGCAGGATGCAGGAATTGAACCTCTTGCACACCTGACCTGTGTCGGTGCCAGTCCTGAAAATATCAGTGAATTTGTTTCTGCCCTGAATGAAGCGGGCGTTGAGAATATTCTTGCCTTGCGTGGTGACGCTCCCGCGGATGATGAAAATTTTGACTTCAACACACAGGTTTTCAAGCACGGCTCCGATCTCGTTACCTATGTGAAGGAGCAGCATCCGGGAACCGGAATTGCTGTTGCGGGGTATCCTGAAGCGCACCTTGAGTCTCCTTCCATCAAAGAGGACTTCAAATGGATGAAGTACAAGATCGATGAGGGCGGCGAGTTCATTATCACCCAGCTTTTCTTTGATAACCGGGTCTATTTTGATTTTTGCGAAAGGTTGAAGGGAATGGGAATTGATGTCCCGGTTGTTCCCGGAGTTTTGCCTATTATGAGCCTTAAATCCGCCAAGTTCATTCTTTCTTTGTGCGGAGCGGCTATTCCCGGTAAATTCCTGAGTGCTTTGGAAAAGGCACACGCTGAGGGCGGCGATGATGCTGTCTACAAGCTTGGAATCGAGTTCGCTACCCGGCAGGCACAGGAGCTTCTTGATGGCGGCGCTCCCGGAGTGCACCTGTATACCCTGAACAGGGCCAAGGCATGTCTTGAGATTGGACAGGCTCTTAAATTTTAGTTCGGCTGAAGTAAAGGTAATTGGGGTTACCTGAAGTGATTAACAGATAAAACCGGGCATAATGTGTCCGGACAAGAAATACGGAGGTTTTGCCATGAGTACCAAGAATCCCAGAGTTGCGGTTGTAGGCGCTACCGGAGCGGTAGGCCGTGAAATGCTCAAAGTCCTTGAGCAGAGGTATTTTCCCGCATCTGAAATTGTTCCTTTTTCATCTTCCCGTTCAGCAGGAACCAAGGTTCCTTACAAAGACGGTGAGCTGACCGTTGTTGAGCTTAAAGAGGATTCCTTTGAAGGCTTTGATCTGGCTCTTTTTTCCGCAGGCGGCGGAACCTCCGAGAAGTTTGCACCTCTGGCCGCTAAAGCGGGCTGTGTTGTAGTCGACAACTCCAGCGCATGGAGAATGGACCCCAAGATTCCCCTCGTTGTGCCTGAAGTAAACCCTGAAGATCTGGACTGGCATCCCGGCATCATCGCAAACCCCAACTGTTCCACCATTCAGATGGTTGTCGCGCTGAAGCCTATCCATGATGAAGCTAAAATCAAACGTATTATTGTTTCCACTTATCAGGCTGTTTCCGGAACCGGACAGAAAGCAATCACCGAACTGGAAACCCAGGTGAGCCGACTTTTCAACGGCAAGGAAGTTGTTCCCAGTGCCTACCCGCACCAGATCGCTTTCAACTGCCTGCCTCATATCGATATGTTCCTTGATAACGGTTACACCAAGGAAGAAATGAAAATGGTCAATGAGACCAAAAAGATCATGGGCGATGACAGTATCAAACTTACTGCCACCACTGTTCGTGTTCCTGTTTTTTACGGCCACTCAGAGTCTGTAAATATCGAAACAGAAGAAAAAGTTACTGTTGAAGAGTGTCGTAACCTTCTGGCAAACTTCCCCGGAATCACCGTGGTCGATTATCCTGAGAAGAACATGTACCCCATGGCGATTGACTGCGCCGGTGAAGACGATGTTTTCGTTGGCCGTATCCGTGAAGATGAAACAATCGAAAACGGCCTGAACATGTGGATTGTTGCAGATAATATCCGCAAAGGTGCAGCCCTCAACACCGTCCAGATTGCTGAGACTCTTATCGAGCGTGATCTGGTCCGTGTAAAATAAGTCTTAATTTTTCATAAAGGCTTGATCAGTATTGCAGGTGGAGTGATTTTTATATTGCTCCACCTGTTTTTTTATTGGACGAACCGGAGGCTAAAAAGCACTCTGGGCATATAGCTGTGGGGTATTATTCAGCGGGTTTTTTAGGCAGTTTTATAGTGAAGGTTGTTCCTTCTCCGACCTGACTGGTCAGCTCTATTTTGCCCTGATGGTTTCTGGTGACTATAAAGTAGGATACAGAAAGGCCCAGCCCGGTACCTTCGCCGGGCGACTTAGTGGTAAAAAACGGTTCAAAGGCCCGTTTCTGTTCCATGAATGTCATGCCCGGACCATTGTCCGAAATTTCAGCGATTACCCATTTTTCGTCTTCGAAGGTACGCAGCCTGATCTTCGGGGAAAAATGCTTTATTTCAGAATCCGAAATGGCCTGAGCGGAATTTTTCAATATATTGAGAAACACCTGCTCGATTTCGTTTCTTATCATGGTCGTGTTCGGTAATTCAGGGGCGTATTCACGGATGATCTCAATATTTTTAAAATCGTATCTTTTTTTCAGGTCGTAATCGCTTGAGGCTAGTGCAACGGATTTCTCCAGAAGATCGTTGAGCGAAAAATCGGCTCTTGATTCATTGTTCTGGCGAGAGAAATCAAGCATATTCCGGACTATATCCCCGGCACGCTCTGCCGCTTCCTGAATGTAATTCATGTAGTTGGTGGCTCCCCGCGCGGTCATATAGGCGTTGAGTTTTTTGATATCTGTTCCGATGTCTTCGGCAACCTGAATATTTTTTTCTTTCTCAGGGTCAAACCTGCGTTTAAGGTTCTGAACTGAAGAAAGTATGATTCCGAGCGGATTATTTATTTCATGGGCCATTCCGGCGGCCAGACCGCCCACAGACATCATTTTTTCCGACTGCACCATAAGTTGTTCCGCCTGCTTTCGGCCGGTCTGGTCAATGAAAACAGTCATCACATCATCTCCGACATTGATACCTATTATGTCGATATTCAGCTCCTTTCCATCCCTGCAGGTGAATTTAAGATCACTGCAGCGAATTATGTCTTTTTGGCCTTTGCTTTCTTTTATTGCCTTTTCCCATCTTTCCGCCACTTCCGCTCTGTATTGAGCATCGGGATATGCATGGAGAAAGCCTACTTCCAGAGTCGGAAAGTCCATAAGGGAATATCCGAAAGTGTCTTCAAAGCACGGATTCAGATATTTCAGGTTGCCGAAGCTGTCCTCAAGCGCCATGGGCACAGGTGTATTCTCAACCAGAAATCTGAATCTGGATTCGCTCTGCTGCAATTCCTCTTCGGCCCGAGTGCGTTCCTGAAGTTCCTGATTAAGGGCCGTTGTCCTTTCAAAAACTTTTCGTTTGAGGGTGCGGTTTACGGTATAAAAGCCCATAAATCCCAATCCGGAAACGATTAACGCCGCAATAGTCCAGAAAAAAACTTTGCGTGGAGATATGCCGTATTCATAGTTCAGAGATAACCACGAATTATTGATATCGGTTACATCCTGCCGGGAAAGGGCGTTGATTGTTTTGGAAATGATGCTTGCCAGTTCGGGCCAGTCCTTGCGGATACCCATGGCGAGCTGGAGGTCTTCGAATTTGGTGGGAGCGGCGATTTTGAGATTTGAAAGACCGTAATGGCGAATGAAGTATGTAACCACGGGAAGAGCGTTGACTGTAGCCCGGGCTTTCCCTCCCGCGACATCCTTGAGGGAGTCCAGAGTTGGTGTGGAAGTATCTATGATGTCCAGTTTTATATCCGGATAGTAGGCTTCAACGGCTTTTTGGAAAATAAAACCTTTCTGGATACTCATGGTTTCGCCCTGCAGGTCGTCAAGCCCGGTTATGAAATCAGCGTCTGAACGGGTGACGATGACCCAGGGGACAATCTGATAAACTTTGCTGAAAACCATGAACTCAGCCCGTTCACCCGTGGGCTGAATTGCCGGGACCATGTCCACGTTTTTTTTATCACGTATCCCATTGAGTGTATCTATCCAGGAAAGGTCTTTCTCTGTGAGGTAGGTGAATTGGATGCCATGAACTCTGGATATAAGTTCCAGATAGTCAATAGAAATTCCTGAAATACCGGATTCGGTAATCATGAAGGGTGGCCATTGGCCGACCCGGACCCTTACTTCGGGATGCTCATCAATCCAGTCCGACTCTGAACTGGTAAGGAAGATCCTCGATTTCAGTGCTTCTATATTTATCTGGTTTTCCTGCCTGTTCTCGGAAGAGGAGGAACCGCAGCCCGCCAGAAACACCACAACCATGGATGTAAGAAGGTAATATATAACAGAATGTTTAAGCAAATTCCCTCTCCATGGTTAAAAACAGTATTCATTTTTACAGTATAAGGTTTTTGAGGAATTGGATAGCCGAAATTCATCCCCTTAACTGCTTTGCTGTTTGAAAGGCTGTGATCATTCTGTTTATGGTGCTATTTTCTTTTCAATTTTCTGGAGCTTATTATGAGGCTCGCTATGCCCAGTACCGCCAGTAAAAGGAGTATTTCAAGTCTGAACCCGGCCCGGGGGTTCATGACACACCCGGAGTTCACGTTGGGACTGCCCAGCGCGACCGGGTCGGTTATTTCTCCGAGAGTGGGGTCTTCATCATATTCACCGTTATCCTTGATAACAAAGTGAATGTAATAGTGTTCGCCTCTGGTCAGGGTGTCTCCCAGTGATTTGTGGTTTCCTTCAAGATCGGTAATCCACCATGAGCCATCACTGAACTGAGGGCCACTCGAAGCGTAAGCCTTGTATGGCTGTGTGGTCCCATTGGAGAAGAATTTCATCATTTTCAGTCCGCTGACCGGCCCGGTGGGAATGGCGTTGGTGTCTATCATGAAGGTTCCGCATGATCCATTGGGGCTGATAGTCGCGTTGAATGAGCACATTGATGTGTGGGTAGTGAAGTCGTTCAGTCCGTATTGTGAACTGATTTCGATCTGGGTGAGTTCCTTGGGGCTGAACTCCACGATGCTGAGAGTTACTCCCGATTCCTGTGTGGGGCTGGGTTGAACCGCGGACTGTCCTTCGGTATCCACGCCGACTTCCAGATAGGAATTTGGATGATCCAGTCTGTTGAAATTGATCAGCGTAGCCCCGTTGCGGTCTTGAAGCCCGAAACCGTAAGCCCCGGTAATTCCTTTGAGCCCGGCGGCATATACGTGATAATCCGGCGTGGTTCCCGGTTGGGCCTTGGAGTATGTATAGCCTCTTCCCGCGGGGGAGAGCGGAACACTGAAGACTGTGCCGTTGGCCGCGGTTCCCCCGTACCATTCAACACTGCTCATATCTCCGATGACCAGATTATTGGCGTAGGTGCTGTTGAACTGCACCGTGCTTCCGGGAAAACCCCAGCTCAATCCGGCCAGAAGATCTCCCACAACCCATCCGTAAAAGTCATTTTGAACTCCATCGGTAGTTTCAACACCCACGATGGTGTACTTGGGATTGTTGCCGTAGATTCCGGTTGCGGCATTTAGGTCGTCAAAATCGATAGTGATGTTTACCAGTCCAACACCCACACCCTGATTTGCCGCGGCTATGCCCGCCACGGTTCCGTCACCTGAACCAGCCTGTGCGGTCATGGTGCAGTCGCCGTTGGCATCAAAGGTGACATGGTAATCGTAGCTCTGGGTCTGGTTGCGGGCCACGGCATCGGTTGCCAGTCCCGCGGCGTTGGCAGGCTGGTCGCCGACTCCCCCGAACAGGCCGCTTATTTTAATCGGTTTGCCGTTGGTCGTTGTGGACGTGAAAAGAGTAGTTTTAAGGTAGTGGGTCCAATCGTTGTATTTGGAATACATGTCCGATGAAGTAGGGGAGAGGACACGGGTAAATTTATCACTGGGAAGTCTGTCCGAGGATGACGGACGCACCGTTGAGTAATCTGTTAATGTGGTTTTGGCCAGTGTATCGGTAAGAGTCTCGCTGGTAACGGTGGTCAGCAGCGGGTTGTTGGCGATGGTTCCGGTGGAGTTCTTTACGGTCAGGGAAAGAGCAATGGCGGCGTAGTCAATGTAGGTCAGGTTGGTGTTGATGATGGGCGTGTCGACATTTCCGGCACTTTTGCCTGTTTCCACGTCCAGTTCCATGGGCTGGTAGCGGATGGAAAGGCTGGGGTCGTTGGATGTCGGTTCGGTGGAAGGCTGGGTGCAGCCGAAGCTTTTGAGCCCTTCCTTATATGATATGAATATTCTGCCGGATTTGAATTTGTTGATCAGAACAGCCGGGACTCCGGCCGGGACGCCTGTTGCGATGGATGTGGTTCCGGTGATTTCCTCCATGCTGAAGGATCTGGTCACGTTAAGAGCATTACCCTCGCTTGTCGGGCCGTTGTATGTCCCAGTGATGGAGCTTGTGCTGTTGATGCAGTTGTAGAAGGTTACATACACTTCGGCGGGGTCCAGTCCATCCCGCAGTTTGAAAACAACTGGAATGTCAGCAGCGAATGCGGGAGTCACGGAAATAATCATCCAGCTTAATACCCAAAAAAGTCTTTGCATCTGAACCCCTTGAATACTGCATGAAGTATGCATGCAGAAAAATATTTCCTAATGCATACTATAAGGGGATGGATAAAACAACTGGGTCCGGCAAATCCGTTATTGTTTTTAGTTTATTACAATAACTTTTTGATCGCCGGACCTGTTTGACTCGTATTGAATGATTTTTACCGAAATTATTTACTTCAGATGCTTATCAGGTTCAGTGCACATTTCTCCGAACAGTCTGTAAAATTCAGCCAGATGTTTACCGTCGGCCAGACTGTGAAGCAACTCTATGGATACCGGAAGCAGTTTTCTGCCGGCTTCGGAGGTGTGCATTTGTCCGAACAGGATTCGGGGAACGGAGTCATAAGTGCAGTCTCCCCAGGGGTTGCTGGCGGAGGTGAACGGGACTCCAGCTACCACGCTGAAATAGACAAGGTTCTGTTTGTCTCCGCCTGCCGGGGTAAGTGTCGGGGCGGCATCGGAATTATTCCTTGCTGCATCGAAATTTGCCACCTGGGTTTTATAGTCGTCTGAAAAGGCGCAGAGCACATTGGCATGAAGTTCACGTCCTTCAGGGATATAAGTGAAGGCGGGGTGAACCACATCAAACATAACCGGTCGGCCATCCACTATACGGCTCCGCAGTTCCGGGATACGGTTTACAGCCTTTATGGCGAAAAAATAAATGAGATCCGAGAAACGCATTCTTGTGCCGTTACCGTTGGAATTCCTACGGAACTCATAAAGGGCGGTAATATCCTGCTGCACGGTTGTCCCGTAATTGCAGTTCTTGATGGACTGGAAAAAATTGAAATGCTCGGTCCTTTCCCATTTTTCAAGGTCGATAATTTCCATACGGCTTTCAGGAAGGAGAATTGTATTGTTGTCTGTCATGTTTTCAGTTTATGTCTTTTAAAATTTAAAAGGTTGATTTTATGAATAAAGAAGGGATGCGGGGATAGTTCTGTTTATGTTTCGAAAAGTATCCGCATCCGGCTCCATGTAAAACAATTATTGAAAATAACCGTCGAATCTTGCCGGCAAATCGGCAGGAAAACGGATTTGAATCCGCTTTATCAGTTTTGCTTCGTTATTCTTAGCCGGAAGCCACAGCATCCTACGTGAAAAAATTATGAAATGCCATTGTCACAGCATGGCGGAATGACATACATATTTGTTATGCAGAAACGAGATTACACAGTGGAACCTGTTCTGGAGGGTTCCAAAACAGCGGATGTACGTGTTTTCGTTCAGGGCCGCAAATGGCATCTCTGGGGCCGGAACGGTGCACAGAGGGAAGCAGGTCTTGCCGATTCCGTTGCCGGGGATAGATTGCCGGTTCTAATCGGAGCCGGACTGGGGCTTTGCGCCGCAAAGCTTGTCGAAAGGGGGCCCGTGGCGATTCTGGATATTGACCCGCAGATAGCCGAGGCTTCCGGGGCGATAAATTTGAAAGATAATCCCGATATCACATGGATTGAGGGGACTGCTGTAGAGGCTCTGGAAAAGGTTAGGCTGTGGCGGGCGGAGAATGGTGGCGGTCAGTTGGAGATTGTCAGGATTCCGCTTTACCTGCGGCTGGACCGGGACTGGTACGCTGCCCTCGCTGCAACACTCGAAGCGGAGAAAGAAGCACCGCAGGCAGATTTCTGGGCCGAAGTTGACTACCCCAAATTCTGTAGCGCTAAGCCGCGGGTAATGTTTTTCAACAGGCCCTATTTCCTGAATGGCGAAATCAGGGAAGCCATGAACAGGCTCGGGGTGAGCTACTGCAGCATCGATATAGGCATGGGGGATACGGTGCGGGAGGGGTTTGTCGAGGACCTGCTCAAGGCCGTCGTGGAATTCAAGCCGGACTTCGCGTTGACCGTCAACCATTTCGGAGTGGACCGCGCGGGAAAGCTTACCGATCTGCTGCTTAAACTGAAGCTGCCCCTCGCTTCATGGTTCGTGGATAATCCGCAGCTGATTCTCTACCGTTATACTGATGTCTCCCCGGATCTTACCTGCATTTTTACTTATGATGCGGGGAATCTGGAGATCATGCGTGAAAAGGGTTTCCGGAATATTTTTTATCTGCCCCTTGCTACCGATCCCAGAAGGTTCAAGCCGGGGATGGAGGGCAGACCGGAGTGGCGGGCCGATGTTTCATTTGTAGGTAACTCCATGGTGGGCGCGGTGGAGAAGACTGTTCGGGAATCTGGAATATCCGGGGATTTGAGACGGATGTATCCACGGATTGCCGCAGAGTTCGGAGAGTCGGACGAACTTTCGGTTGAGAAATTCTTTCAGGAATCCCATCCTGAGCTGCTTGAACGTATGGAAACGTTTGAAACTGATGAGCAGCGCCTGTCTTTCGAAGCCCTAATCACCTGGGAAGCCACACGGCAGTACCGTCTTTCCTGCATTGAAGAGATACTCCGTTTCAATCCCCTTATTGTCGGGGATGAAGGGTGGCACGCTCTGCTTGGTAAAAACGGCTGGCGCTATCATGGTTCTCTGGATTACTATGCTGATCTGCCCGCATTCTACCCTATGGCTCAGGTCAGTTTCAACTGTACCAGCCGCCAGATGAAGGGGGCGGTCAATCAGCGTATATTTGATGTCCCGGCCTGCGGCGGTTTTGTCATCACCGATCACCGTGAGCAGATGGAGAACCTTTTCGAGCCGGGCAGCGAGATCATTTCCTATGATCAGGTTGATGAGATACCGCAGACAATTGAAAAATGGCTGGCAGATGAAGATGGAAGGAAACGGGTCAGCAGGTCCGCCCGCAGAAGAATACTTGCCGAGCATACTTACGAGCACCGTTTAAAGGACCTGATAGCCAAAATGAGAAATACCTTCGGGTAGGGAGAAATTATGACTGGATCATTCTGGGCTCTTCTCGATACTGCTTCACGGTACAGGCTTCTTGTTTCCGGACATGGAAAACCGCATCTCATGGAAACCGCCAACCGAATCATCAACAGCGCGGAAGGGCGTAGCGACATGGGAGCACTCATTGATGTGGGTGTGGATATGTTTCTGGCCGCATGGGAGGCCAGTCCTCTGGACGGGCAACTGGCATCCAATCTTCTGGCTATCGATAAGCAGATCGGATTTCTCCCTGAAGGACTCAAAGAAACCCTTTCGCTGGTTGCGTCCAGCAGTTCCATCCCGGAAAATATAGGTTATCTGCAAAGACTGGTGGCAAAGGATGATAAAGAAAAGCTCATCGATTACCTGTCGAAGCAGACCGAGCGTCAGCCGGAGAATCTTTTCTGGCTCTCCCATCTCATGGATCTGTCTTTTTTCATGGGAAGGCATGATGTGGCAAGTGTCGCTCTTGCCCGGGACTGGCCTTCGTCCATGAATCCGGTGCTGAATAAATATGCCGGTGATATTGCTTTCTGTTCCGGTGACTATGAGCAGGCGGAAGCAGTTTATTCCGATACTTCCGACGGAGCCTTGATCCCGGGCGAGAGTCTTCTGCGCCTGGCTGAAGCTGTGGACAGGCAGGGACGCCGTGAAGAGGCTCTTGTTCTGTGGCGTGACCGTATGACCGCCAGACCCTGGCAGGTAAATACATGGTTCAAGGTTTATGACCGGCTTCTTGAAAACGGTGGAAGCAGACTTCTCAAGGGCAGTGTTGCGGTTTGTCTTTACACTTACGGCAAGGCGGATGATTTTAATGAGACTGTCAAAGTCCTTGTTGAGTCGCCGCTGGATAATGTGTGCATATTTGCTCTCGACAACGGCAGCAAGGATAATACCGCCGAAGTTATGCAAGCATGGAAAGAAAGGCTTGGAGACAGATTTGTTCCGGTAAGCCTTCCCGTGAATATAGGAGCGCCCGCAGCCCGTAACTGGCTGAAGAACATGCCGGAAATTAAGAAATTTGATTATGTGGCCTATCTTGATGATGACGCACTTGTCCCGCCCGACTGGCAGCGCAATTTCAGCGCGGCAGTGGAGGCTTATCCTGATGCCGGAGTCTGGGGCTGCAAGGTGGTGAATGAAGGGCAGGAGGAGATTATTCAGCATGCCGATCTTCATTTGCGGGAAACACCTGCCGATTTCGAGGATGTGGTGCGCAGTTTCGAATTTTCCTATCTTGACCCTTATAATCAGGACCTTGATTACGGGCAGTTTGATTTTTGCCGTCCCTGTGTTTCGGTCACGGGTTGCTTTCATCTTTTTCGTCAGAAAACACTAAATGAATCCGGTGATTTTGATCTGCGGTACGCTCCCACGCAATACGATGATGTGGATCATGATTTTATGCTTGCCCATGCCGGAAAAACAGCTGTCTATCAGGGAGCGGTGAAAGTTATGCATAAACGCAAGTCCGGTTCTGCCGCATCCCTGAGCCGGGCCGCGCGGGGCAGCGGGGCGGGGAATGTAATTAAACTGGAATCGAAGTTTTCGGCCTCGGATGTTTCCGGAATTATTGAACGTGACATGAAAAGGCTGGAGGATGATTTCACTGAGAAATCACTTCGGCTCGGGCAGGTAATTAAAGGAGAACAGTGATTGTTATAGATTGAATAGTCTGTTATGTTTCTGGAAAATTCAAAAGGAGTCTGGATATGAAAAGACTGTTTATCATTACTGTGTTTTGTTCCATGCTGATGCTTGCGGCCGGGTGCGGGGCAACCCACCATACCATTACGAAAAGTGACGGTTCAACAGTTGTAAGTGTAGGCGAACCTAAATTTTCCAAGGATTCCAAAACTTATAGTTTCGAAAATCTTGACGGTGAACAGGTAATCCTCAAACGTGAGGATGTGAAAGAAATCCGCGAGAATAAAGACTGATTTACGCAAAGGGGATTATGCTGCTTCCGGCATATATATGCGGAATATTAAAGCACGTCATTGCAGCAGAGATACAATAAGATAAAAGGTATTTTGTTCGGTGGCAAAGTCAAAAATAAAGGAACTGATACATGAGCTCATGTGTCAGTTCCTTTTTTTCACCTGAATCCTTCAAGTTCCAGTCTTCCAGAACATCCCAGAAAGCCAGTAATGTTAATTGCCTTTCATGAGTTTTGAAAACTAAATATTTTTATTCTTTATGCAGAATCTGTCTGCATCTTGGTCATAAATTCATCAAGATCGGTTGCCAGTGAAGCAAGTTCCGCCACCGAACCGGCTACAAGGCTCATTGATTCGGAAGTCTGTGAGGCGATGTTGTTAACAGAGTCGATCGCATTTGTGATTTCCTCACTTGCCGCGGACTGCTGTTCGGCGGCTGTGGCTATTCCTTCCACCTGTCCCGCTGTCTGCTGCGATATTTCGAGTATCTGCTTCAGGGCCCCGCCTGCTTCACTGCAAAGTTCAGTAGCCCTCTTAATGCTTTGCAGGGTATCATCAGTTGCGCTGGTACTTTTATGGGAGCTTGCCTGAATTGCTTCGATGGATTCACCTACTTCCTTGGTGGCGTGCATTGTCTTTTCGGCAAGTTTTCGGATTTCATCAGCTACAACAGAAAAGCCCCGTCCGGCTTCTCCGGCCCGGGCAGCTTCAATGGCGGCGTTGAGGGCCAGCAGGTTGGTCTGGTCGGCAATATCTGAAATGACCTGCATAATGGTCGTGATCCCACTGCTGTGGGTTTCCAGAGTTCCCATTTCCTCTTTGAGGTTGCCGGCCTTCATATTAACCTCATCCATAACTCCGATAACATTCTCGACCAGTCCGGCTCCTTCAGTTGCAGTATCCTGTGTCTGGCGTGCCATGCCTGCTGCGTCACTGGAGTTTCTGGAAACTTCAAGGATGGATGCGTTCATCTGTTCCATTGAGGTCGCGACCTCTTCGGTCCGTGCGCGCTGATCGTGGATACCGGTCGTGGAGTTCTGCACTTCTGATCTGATTTCTTCTGATGTTACAGCCAGTTGTTCAGATACCTTGCTGGCGTCAGTGACACCCTTGGCTATTTTTTCATTCTGGGCAGTAATGAAATCTTCCTTCAGCTTGATATTCGTGAAGTCCATGATTGTTGTGAACCCGCCGATAAGATTTCCGCGGTTGTCAAAAATGGGAGCTGAAGCAACGGAGATATATTTGGTAGTGCCTTTACGACCGTCAACCTGACCTTTGACAAATTGCTTCTTGCCTTCACGCAGACACTTTTCAGAAATAGTCTCCTGCTTGGAGCCATAGAAAAATGTTGAAAAATCCTCCCCGATGTAATCTTCCGGCACGCCTTCATGTTCAACCAGCTTTATGATGCTTTCATTGATCCAGCGAATGGAACCATCTTCATTTACAACAACCATTGGTGTCATGATGTTGGACAGCATGGATTCACTCATACCGACCTTTTCGTTAAGTATGTTGTTCAATCCCTCAACTTCATGGGCAAGAATTCCGAGTTCAGCCATAAAATTATGGTGCGGGATCGGGCTGTAGTCAGCCCCGGCGATACGTTTTACTTCATCAATGAGAATCTTGACCGGAGTAATAATGTGTCTTTGTATGACAAGGCCAAGGCCGATAAGTGCTGCAATAGAAACCGACACAACTATCATAGCAGTTTGATTTTGAATGAAAAAGAGACTGGAGCCGAGTAAAGCAACGATGATTGCAACACTGGCATAAAGACGACCTGTCATATAACACCCCCATGTCTTTACAGGTAAACCGATAGATAAACTCAGCATTTTTGATGCCAGAATTTAAATATATGTAATTCAATATGTTATGTAGAATAAAGGGTTTTGAGAATTGTATTTGTGTGACAAAAAGTCACAATGAAATAAAAAGAGAGTTTGTTTTAAAAAATAAAATATTAATTACAGTTGGTTATATGTGTGTCAGGCTGACACTTAGTTTCAGAAGTTTTTTACTAAAAAAGGTGCCATTACAATCTGTTCAGTCGCAGAAGGGTGATCCGAGCGGACGGTGAAGCTAAATGGTATAGAGGATTAAAACATACAATTCCTTTCGCAGGATCTGTACTGTAAAAAAACTGAAACCCACGCATGTTTGTTATGCGTTTGGTTTCAGTTTTCTGCTTGCGGCATATTGAACTTTTTCAGCCGTATATTAAGTTCGCATTTTAAATTTCAGATGAATATTTTTCAAAAAATGGACGAACCACCTCTACATCTTCCTTGGGCGCCTTCATCATGACCTCGATAGTATTCATGGCGGATTGCAGGTGCTGCTTCATGGCCTGCTTCTGCTGCGGGCTCATACCGGGGTCGGCTTCAATCTTCTGTAAAGCCTGTTTCATTTCTTCGGCTCCGGCATTGCCATCTTCCTGAATAGACAGGTAAGCGAGTGCTTTCATTACTCTTCCGGCTGTTTCAGGCCAGGTCTTGTATGTAAATCCATGGGCTTCGATGATTTTTTGGGTCTGGGAGCTGTAACCGAAAATCAGGGCGCACTCGCGGTTGAACATTTCAGGGTCAAGTGCGTCTGCATCTAATTCTCCGCTCTGTTCACGTTCGTCATCCATTTGATCGGTATAAGGTTCAAGCTGTTCTAGAGCTGCCATCACCCGCTCTACCTGATCAGCAGTCAGCGGAGAAGCCGCCTGTGCCGATATGGCTAGTAAGGTCATAACACAGAGGGCAGGAATAATTTTCTTCAACATATCATTCTCACTGTTGGTTATTGGTTGAATCAACAGTAGTTCCATATATTAAATTGAATGATTATGTCCATATAAAATTTATCTGCAGTGCAGCTGACATTTTCAAGCGTTGTTATTCGTCTGCACTATGCAAAAAGAAAGAGCCCTGCTTGGTGAAGCAGGGCTCTTTCTGTTGGGGATGTATCGGTGATGTCTTATTTGATAAAGAGCATTTCAGAGTAACTGGGCAGGCACCAGAGGTCATCTGCAACAATTTCTTCAAGCTGGTCAGCGTACTTGCGTACTTCAAGCATTGCCGGAAGTGCAGTGCAGCAGAGGTATTTAGCTTCTTCTTCAATATCTCCTTCAGGCTTTGCTTCCATGATCTTTTCAAGCTCGATGTTTGCAGTCTGCATTCCACGCAGCTTTTCGGTGAGATCTTCAAGAGAGGTGGTAGTGAATTCCACACCGATTGTTTTCATTGCAGCGCAGGTTTCAGCCAGTTCTTTCTGGTAGCGTACTGCACCGGGAAGAATATGGGTCTTGGCGAGTTTGCTTACGAGAGCAGCTTCGGTAACGATAGCCTGATTGTACTGTTCAATGTAAATTTCTTTGCGGCTTTCCAGTTCTTCCTTGGTAAAGACATTGTACTTGGTGAACAGTTCAATGGATTCGGGAGATGCAATCTCGGGGAGTGCGTCTGCGGAAGTGCGCAGGTTAGCCAGACCGCGTTTTTCAACAGCTTCCTTGTGCCATTCATCGGAATAGCCGTCACCGTTGAAAACAACCTGACCGTGTTCGTCCATGATATCTTTGATGACTTTGCTTACTGCATCGATAAGCTTGGATTCATCGCCATCCATGAATTTTTCCATTTCATCGGCAACGTAATCAAGAGAATCTGCAAGCATGGTGTTAAGGGCTACCTGAGGACCTGCGATGGAGAGGTTGGAACCTACTGCGCGGAACTCAAAGCGGTTACCTGTGAAAGCAAAGGGGCTGGTGCGGTTACGGTCACCGGCATCTCTGGGCAGGGGAGGCAGAGTGTCAACGCCTGCTTTGAGGAATCCGCTGGAAGTGGGGGTCGGAGAGTCTCCTTCCTGGATTTTGCTCATGATTTCAGAGAGCTGCTCGCCGAGGAAGATGGACATGATAGCCGGAGGAGCTTCGTTAGCACCGAGGCGGTGGTCGTTGGAAGCGGTTGCGACTACTGCACGCAGAAGTTTGCTGTGCTTGTGTACAGCCCGGATAACTGCTGCGCAGAAAACGAGGAACTGTGCGTTTTCGTGGGGATTGTCGCCCGGATCAAACAGGGAACCATGGCCGTTGCAGCTCAGGGAGTAGTTGAGGTGCTTACCGGAACCGTTGATTCCTGCAAAAGGTTTTTCGTGCAGCAGGCAGGCCATACCGTGTCTTTTCGCGACAGTTTTGAGGGTGGTCATGACCATCTGGTTGTGGTCGGTTGCGATGTTGGACTGCTCGTAAACAGGAGCGATTTCGAACTGGCCGGGAGCAACTTCGTTATGACGGGTTTTAACCGGTACGCCCAGTTTGTAGAGTTCGTGCTCAACATCCATCATGAAAGAAAGCACACGGCGGGGGATCGCACCGAAGTAGTGGTCGTCAAGTTCCTGTCCTTTAGCGGGCTTGGCACCGAAAAGGGTTCTGCCTGCCATCATAAGGTCGGGGCGGGCAAAGAAGAAATTGCGGTCAATGAGGAAATATTCCTGCTCGGGGCCTGCGTTGGAGACAACGCGGTTGCCGGAGTCATCACCGAAAATTTTGAGGATACGCTGTGCGGAGGTGTTTACAGCCTGACCCGCTCTCAGGAGAGGAGTCTTTTTGTCAAGAGCTTCACCTGTCCAGGAGATGAATGCGGTGGGAATGCACAGGAAAGTTCCGTTGGGGTTTTCCAGAATGTAAGCGGGGCTGGTAACGTCCCATGCGGTGTATCCGCGGGCTTCAAAGGTTGCGCGCAGACCGCCGTTAGGAAAGCTGGATGCATCAGGCTCACCCTGGATAAGCAGCTTGCCTTCGAATTCGGCAATGCAGTTTCCTTTACCGTCAGGGGAAATGAAGCTGTCATGCTTCTCAGCGGTGAGGCCGGTCAGGGGGTAGAAAACGTGTGTGTAATGAGTAGCACCTTTTTCCATGGCCCATTCTTTCATTGAATTGGCAACGGTATCAGCGATTGAAGGGTCGATGGCTGCGCCTTCTTCAATAGTTTTTTTCAGGGATTTGTAGACTTTTTTAGGCAGTCTGTCCTTCATTACGCTGTCGTTGAAGACATTGCAGCCGAAGAGTTCGGTGGGTTTTTCATCGGCAAAGCTGAAGGAAGCTTCAGGGGCAGAGTAGTTGGTTACAGCGGTAATCGCGCCCTGGCGGGAAATGTTTGAACTCATGGTGAAAAAACTCCTTGAATCTTTTATTTGGTGATCTCCGTTTCCTGCGGAGAGTTTTGGGCTCATCGAAACTGTTTTTTCGTTAAGCACTCAGTGTGCCTAAAGAATAAAGTTTATTTAAAACAGTATGTTATCTGGTTTATGTGCTTGATGGCGATTTAGTTTGCTTACAAAAATGTAGAATGCTCAAGCTGGAACACTCTTTTTTGTGACAATTTTGTGATCGGTGACTATGTCGTGCATTCGCTTGAGCAGAGATATTACAAATTTGTGTTGCTTTGCCAAGGGGTGATCGTGATTTTTATGAAAAAAGTGACCAAAAATGTTAAATATATCATTTGAGAAAAAATTAACGACCGAAAATCAATGGACAAGACCATACCTTAATATATGTACCTTGTCATGGTTAAACATAAATTAAACAAGTTGGCCGGTATTAATCCGGGAGGAAATTGTGCCGTTGCTGTTGAGTTTAAAAGGCGGGTGTTCTCTGTTATAGAGCGAATATTTTTTATGGTTAGGACTGAATAAACTGCAATTTGTGGCAGTGGAAGTGGGGGTATTGTTAAAATTTTTTTGCCAAAAACTCACATGTTTTTCACGTGTTACTCTTTTGTGGTTTGATGATATTTTCATTAATTCGTTTTGGAAAAGGCTAAAATCTTGAAATAGGAAGCTAAAGGTGCTAAATATTCTCAGTTCTGTAAATAATCGTCCGATTATTTTTTCTGTTAAGCGGTGAATCCTCATGGCTCCTGTTATGAGGATGGAGTTTAATAAATGATGATAGTCTTGGAGGACTCATGAAAAAATTGCTGTCACTCGTTGTTGCTGCAATGATTACTGTAGCCATGGTCGGATCTGCTTTTGCCGGCAAACTTACTGTTGCTTGCGACACCAGCTTTCCCCCTTTTGAATTCAAAGATCCCAAAACCGGCGAACATACCGGATTTGATGTGGAACTCTGGGAAGCTATCGCCGCCAAAATCGGTGTAGACTATGACCTGCAGCCCATGGACTTCAACGGCATCATCCCCGGTCTTCAGTCCAATCAGATTGATGTTGGTATCGCCGGTATCACCATTAAGCCCGAGCGTGCCAAAGTTGTCGATTTTTCCGATGGCTACTATAATTCCGGCCTGCTCATTCTGGTTCGCAAGGACAACAACTCCGTAAACGGAATTGAAGACCTCAAAGGCAAGATCATTGCCACCAAGCTGAACACAACTTCCGCTGAATTCGCGAAAAAAGCAGATCCTAAAGAAGTAAAACTTTATCCCAACAGTGACGCCATGTTCATGGAACTCATGGCCGGCGGAGCTGACGCAGTAATCTTCGATTCTCCTGTTATCGGCGATTTCATGCGCAAGGCCGGTAATGGTCAGGTTAAAGTTGTTGGTCCTCTTTACAACGGTCAGCAGTACGGTATTGCTTTCCCCAAGGGAAGCGATCTGGTTGTTAAAGTAAACAAGGCTCTCAAAGAGCTGCGTGCCGAAGGCAAATATCGCGAACTCTACATCAAGTGGTTCGGTAGCGAGCCTAAGTAGGCAATATAGCTGAACGTTAATTCATGTTAACATCAGGGCGGCCATCTGGCCGCCCTGACTATTTCTAAAGACAGGGGTCATGATGGCATTTGTATTTGAAACTTCAGTATTCTGGGAGACTTTTCCCATGCTCATGCGTGGGCTCAAGCTCACTATTGAGATAACTGTAGGCGGTTTACTTTTCGGTTTTATCATCGGCAGCTCAGCCGGTCTGATGAAACTTTCCCGTAATTTTCTGGTCCGCAAACTGGCCGGAATCTACGTTGAAACCATCAGGGGAACGCCCATGCTGGTCCAGGCCATGTTCCTTTATTACGGGGTTCCCATGGCTATCGGTATGCGTATCCCGCCCCTTACCGCAGGGATTATAATCATTGCCGTCAATTCCGGAGCATACATCGCTGAAATTGTGCGCGGCGCGGTCCAGTCCATCAACCCCGGGCAGGTTGAAGCCGGACGTTCAATAGGACTTACCCGTACCCAGACAATGCGTTATATCGTATGGCCTCAGGCTCTTAAAAGAATGATTCCGCCTCTTGGCAACCAGTTCATCATCAGCCTCAAGGATACTTCGCTGCTGATGGTCATCGGTGTCGGAGAGCTTATGAGAACCGGGCAGGAGATTACTTCTGTGAACTTCCGTGCGTTTGAGGTCTATCTTTCCGTGGCCTGTGTATATCTTGTCATGACTCTCTCCATTGCTTACGCCATGCGCCACATTGAGAAAAAACTGAACACCGCCCGGAGGTAATTAAATGATTGAAATTAAGAATCTGCATAAAAGTTTCGGGCAGCTTGAAGTTATCAAGGGCATTGATCTGCATGTGAAATCCGGAGAAGTTGTCTGTATCATCGGGCCTTCCGGGTCCGGCAAGTCCACTGTTCTGCGCTGCATCAATAAGCTTGAAGAACCTACTTCCGGGAGCATCATCGTAGACGGTGATGATATCATGGACAGTAACACCAACATCAACAAAGTCCGTGCCGAAGCTGGAATGGTTTTCCAGCAGTTCAACCTTTTTCCGCACATGACTATTCTTGATAATGTAACCTTAGGCCCGGTCAAGGTTCGTAATATGTCCAAAAGCGATGCCAATGAACTGGGACTCCAGCTTCTTGAAAAGGTCGGGCTTAGAGATAAAGCTCATAACTATCCGGATCAGTTGTCCGGAGGACAGAAGCAGCGAGTTGCAATTGCCCGGTCACTGGCCCTGCAGCCCAAGGTGATGCTTTTTGATGAACCCACATCCGCTCTTGATCCCGAGCTGGTAGGTGAAGTCCTTGAAGTTATGCAGCAACTGGCCCGTGAAGGTATGACCATGATCGTGGTTACTCACGAAATGGGCTTTGCCAAGGAAGTTGCTGACAGACTTATTTTCATTGATCAGGGCATAATTCAGGAAGAAGGCGATCCCACCGAGGTTTTTGCCAATCCGAAAAACCCCAGGTTGAAGGATTTTCTGAGTAAGGTGGTTTCTCATATTTAGATGGCTTTTTTGCTAAGTGCGGGGCCGCAAAATATTTCAGACAATTTGAGATAAGTTCCCGTTTCCTTGGCCGGTATTTATTGTCATTTTACATCTTTTCTTCAAAAAAAATCCCTCAATGTTCAAATGAACATTGAGGGATTTTTTTGTTTGTGATGTCTTAATCTGGCGCTTCATTCGAGTATTTGATTGAGCCTGTTCTCTGACACTTATTCACGAGTCTGATGATTTAGACTTTGTCATCAAGTTCATTCCCGGTTTATTTATCTTTTTTCCATTCTTCCCATTCTTCCTTGCTAAGCTTGCCGTCTTTGTTGGTGTCGGCTTCGCGCATGATCCGTTCCGCATTGAGGGGGTAAACATGGATTATTTCGGAGCGGATGACAGTTTTATCTCCATCCTTGTCAATATCGATGAAGGCTCGCGAAAAGCGGATTCTTTCCATTGCATAATAAATGGCTTTGGCTTTGCGGCCATTTTCCAGATAGTAAAGCGCCATTGTTTGAGGAGAAGTTATTGTTCCTTCTGTGTAGCCGTCCTCATGCTCGGCGAAATAGAGTGTTTTGCCGTCAGCGGCTATCAGGCCTGTGAATCCTTCGGTTATAGCGTAATCTTTTTTTTCACCGAACCAAGCTTTGTAGCCCGCGAATAAAGGGCCGTCCTGTTTGTTAATGACAAACATTGCTTTGTTCTCTCTTGTGCTGCCATCCTTGGATATCATTTTCACATGTCCGACCCAGGTCCCTCTGATTTCAGGATAGCTCCCGGCAAATGCAGCAGAACACATCAGGATGACAGCTAAAGTAGCAAGGGTAATGCCTGTGATTTTTTTCATCATTTTGCTCCGTAGTTTTCAAGTTAAAGAATTATCTTATGTTATTTAGCAAATATCAGAATGCGTCAACCTTGAACTGTCATGTTCTGAAATTAAAGTGGTGCGCCCCGAATATCAGGACTTAAATTTGAAGATGCTTTGACATAATGATTCCAGTTTGAGATGTTATAAACTGGATAAAGATTTTTGGTTATTGTTTAAACTCTAACTTAAGGGAGATAACCATGGCAGAATTGAAGGATATGTATCAGTGCCAGGTAAGCAACTGCGGCTATACCTATGATCCTGACAAAGGCGAACCCAAAACTGGCACTCCAGCCGGAACAGCATTTAAGGATCTTCCCGATGACTGGAAGTGTCCCTTCTGCGGTGCAACGAAAAAGAGCTTCCGTCCTATGGCCGGGCCGGGGTCCGTTCTTGAAGAAGGCAGCTAGAAATTTAATATCCGGCTTGATTTGAAATAATGATAAAAAACCGGGCGGAAAGTCAGCTTGTCTACTTTCCGCCCGATTCTTTCTTTTAAGGAAGAAATCTGTAATTCTTGAAGGTTGAGAGATATTCACCTGCGTGCGGAGGGTAGTCGGAAAAGACTCCTCGGCTTCTTGTTACATTCTTTTTTGGGCCGTTTCTTTATTCCTTGATGGTAAATTTCCAGGAGCAGACCCATTCATCAGGATGAGGGTCCGGCGGGCAGCCTACACACTCACACTGCAGGCGGGGGTCTATCTCGCGCGAAAATCCTGTATATTCTGTGACACCCCCGGATTTGCAGGGATAGTCTTCAAGACCTTTTCGTTTGCGGGCACTCTGGACCCGGCAGTCAGTCATTCTGAAGATTATGGATTCTTCAGTTTCATCAACAAATTCCCAACGGTTCAGGGGGGCGTACATGCGCACTCCGAGAGCCGCCTTGAGGGCCTTGATGCCTCCATTTTCCGGCAGTTGCAGAATTTCTTTGGCTCTGCGGGCCTCCAGAGGTGAGAACCTTGACCAACAGGTATCGTTTACCCGTTTTGCAGTGTTCATTCCGGCCTTGCCTTCTATCGCCTGAAACCATACACCATCCGCCGCCAGCCAGCCCGAACGCAGGGCCGAAGCGATTTTATCCATCGTCTCGGGATCAGTTCCGGCGAGCAAATCCTGTGGCCGCTTACCGAGAGCACGGCCCAGTTTGCCGGACAATATTGTCACCAGCCGGTCTCCGGCCTCTTTCTCGGCATCAAGTGCCTCTTTGAGCCCCAGTTGATGAACACTTTCCGCCAGCCAGAGTCCATAATGAGCCGAAAGCTGGCGGATTATTTCAATGATATCTTCGGGGGTTGTTTGCGGGTCACTGGGTGGGGCAGGATTCTGGGCTGTCATATCTGGAAGCTCCGGTGAAGGGTGGGGGTTGGGTATTACAAATTGATGCGATGCATTTCAGCATAAATTATAATTGTATGCAACGGTGATAATGTCGTTTACCAGCTGAGAGCAAAGAACCGTTTTTCATGTTCTGTCAATTGATGGCAGATTCTGCTGTCAGTTTTGTACAGGTTGTAGACCAAAATGTGGATTTTGATTTTGGATGGCTTTTCGCTTCCTCCGCGCATAGTAACCCTCCACTCATTTTCTTGATCGGTTTTTGCAAGGGATAAGAGGTTTGGATGCAGTGTTATTGTTTTCTGAACCTGTTCAATAACTTTTTTAATACATGATTCAGTCTTGTTGAAAATAATAATGGCTGCTTTGCATTCCGGGCATGAGTCTGATTTTAGGATGCAATCAATGCAGCTGTTCGTTATTTCCGCTGATTTCCATATCTCGCAGCGGCTGATGAAAACTTCACGGTTGTCAGCTTTAAGATGGAATCCAGTTCTACCGAGAGGCTGGAACAGTTTATCCGCGGTGTTTCCGGCGAAATTGATGTTAAGGTTGCAGACTATGATATTACGCAGTTCTTCGGTGCTGTGGATATTGAAGATGCCGGGGGTCATTTCAAACACATCACCTGTTTTGCGTATGACATCAAGGATGCTGAGAAAGTCTTCTTCACGAAGGGTGGCAGGGCGGTGGAGGATTTCCTTTTGAACTTCGGGGGGGGGATACAGAAATTTTTTCCTGATTGATACAGGGCGGACCAGTTGCTGATCGTAGAAAAGTGACGGATTTTTGCCGCTTTTTGCCAACAATTCGTTTTTCAGATTATCCCTTATCCTGTAGCTTTGCTTAATTAAGCTTAAACAACAGTTGGTTAGGTCTGTTTTCTTGGTGTGCCCCTTCATCTCCATTCTCCGGGCTTATGTTCAATCACTCTTGTGGTGTTATTTTATGCATAATTCATACCTGAGCGCATGGTAGACAGGCAGTTATGCATAAC
Source organism: Maridesulfovibrio salinus (assembly GCF_055394525.1). Classification (NCBI taxonomy): domain Bacteria; kingdom Pseudomonadati; phylum Thermodesulfobacteriota; class Desulfovibrionia; order Desulfovibrionales; family Desulfovibrionaceae; genus Maridesulfovibrio; species Maridesulfovibrio salinus. The sequence continues at coordinate 3,106,654 of NZ_AP042461.1, read as the reverse complement.
TGCAGCACTATTTCAGCTTTTGAATTATTGTTACAGTTTCATAATCTTTTTTTACTTGCTCAAAGGGTAACCATTATGGTTAAACTTGTACTGATTGTGAAAACTATAATGTGCTCCCGCGTCTTAATCCTACTTGCCCGGGTTTGGTTCTTGGCATGACGTAAGCACTTATTCAGGGGAGAAAAATGAAGAATCTGTCCATTTCAATCAAGCTTGCCCTAGGCTTTGGTGTTGTTATTGTAATGCTCCTTCTTTCCGGCGGAATTGCATATTACTCACTGTCTGAAAACTACAAGTCATTTACTGAGTATCGGGGACTCGCAAGAGACACGAATCTCATGGGAGGCGTACAGGCCAACCTGCTGATGGTGCGAATGAATGTTAAGGATTTTCTGATTACTGACAGTGAGAAGGATAAGCAGGAATTCGCTAAGTATATGGGTATAACCCGGGGGTTCATGACCGAAGCCTCGGAAGAAATAAAGAATCCCGAAAGAGCCGCGCTGGTGGCAGAGGCCGATAAACTCCTTGGCGAGTATGAAGGTAAATTCGTAGAAGTGGAGTCTATACAAGCTGAAAGGAATACTCAGGTTGCTATAATGGATAGAGTAGGCCCTTCCATGGAAAGCAAGCTTTCCGAGGTTATGCGTTCCGCTTTTGATGATGAAGACGTCACTGCAGCATATTATGCGGGAGCGGCTTTGCGCAGTCTGATGATAGGTCGTCTTTATGCGGGAAAATATCTGCAGAATAACAAGATGTCTGCTGTAGAAAGGTTTGAAGCTGAGTTCAAGGAACTTGAGAATCAAATGATAATTCTTGACCGTGAGGTGCAGAATTTTGGCAGGCGCGAACTGCTTGGAGAAGTTGCAGCACTGAAAAAAGAGTACAGTGCCGCATTTGGTAGTGCTGTTGATCTTATATCCAGACGTAACAATCTAGTGTCTCAGGGACTGGATAAAATAGGCCCCGCTATTGCTTCTGACCTGGAAAAGGCCAAGTTATCAGTGAAAAAGGATCAGGATATCCTAGGCCCGCAGGTGCAGCAGCAGAGCGAAGAGGCTCAGAGCACTGTAGGCCTTCTTTCTGTGGCTGCGGGTATCCTTGGTATTCTGGCCGGAATTTATATTAGCCGCAGTGTTTCAGTCCCCCTTTCCAGAGCAACGGATTTTGCCGATGCGGTTTCATCCGGAGATTTCGATCGCAGTATAGATATCGATCAGAAAGATGAGGTCGGTAGAATCTGCTCTGCCTTGAATAAAATCAAGGAAACGGTTTCAGGCGCGGCGGATGAAGTTGAAGGGATTGTCAGCCGGGTTGAACGCGGCGAAATGACTGCCAAGGGAGATGAGTCTCATTTCTCCGGCGGTTTTGCCAAACTGGTGGACGGGGTCAATACTCTTGTGAATGTTTATAGTGGTTTTCTCGATCAGCTTCCGGTTGGTGTAATGAGCCTTACTCCTGAGTTTAAGCCAGTGTACCTGAATGAGACCGCTAAAAAAGTCGGCGGAGTGGACGCTCTCAAGGATCGAAAATGTTTTGAAATATTCAATACCGACGACTGCAATACTGAAAATTGTGCTTCCAAGGTCAGTATGAAAAACAAGGCAAGTGCGGAATCCACCACTGTCTCAAGGACCGCGACAGGAGAATATCATATCAGTTATTCATCCTTGCCGCTCATGAGCAGAAGCGGTGAAGTCCTTGGAGCGGCGGAGATAATAATCGATCAGACGGAAATAAAGAAAGCTCAGGAAACCATGCTTGAGGTTGCCGGAAAAGCCAACGATATTGCTGACCGGGTTGCCTCGGCTTCTGAGGAGCTTGCCGCTCAGGTGGAGCAGGTAAGCAACGGTTCCGAGATTCAGCAGCAGCGGGTGAGTGAAACCGCAACCGCTATGGAAGAAATGAATTCAAGTGTTCTGGAGATTGCCAGAAACGCTTCTGAAGCACGGGAGCAGTCTGATAATTCCACGGAAAAAGCCGGGGAAGGTTCGGAACTGGTCAATAAAGTCGTTGATGCCATCAACAGGGTAAACAGTGTTGCCACAGATCTTCAGAATGACATGGAAAATCTCGGTGAACAGGCCAAGGCTATCGGCGGTGTCATGAATGTTATCACCGATATTGCCGACCAGACAAACCTGCTTGCTCTCAACGCCGCTATTGAGGCCGCAAGGGCCGGTGAAGCGGGACGCGGTTTTGCGGTGGTTGCGGACGAAGTCCGTAAACTTGCCGAGAAAACCATGGATGCAACAACCGAAGTAGGTAACAATATTAAAGGTATCCAGTCCGCCACTGATAAAAACCTGACCAACGTAACCAGTGCTGTTGGTTATGTTGGTCAGGCAACTGAACTTGCCAATAATTCGGGTGATGTTCTAAGGGAGATTGTGCGTCTTGCAACCGGTTCGTCCGAGCTGATCGGAGGAATCGCCACTGCCGCGGAAGAGCAGTCCGCAACAAGTGAGCAGATCAACCGCGCGGTGGATGAAGTCAACCGCATTGTGGCTGAAACAACTGACGGTATGGTGCAGTCCGCAACAGCGGTTCAGGAACTTGCCGAAATGGCACTGGATTTGAAAAGCGTGCTGAACAGCCTTAACACAAATAAGTCTTAATGGGCTGAGATATAGAATTAAAAAAAGTCCGGAACCATTGCATTTCTTAATACAATTGGTTCCGGACTTTTTTACTTTGCCTTGCGTACCGGGCTTTCTCAATGTTTTGCGAAGGCCGGTCTTCAGATGTTGCTAAATAATTCCGTGAAGAGGGCCGCCGGGGGCTCCGAGTCTATCGACTCTTTTTTCAACTTCAGGATCGGGGTCAAGCGGGGGGGCATGATGCGGTTTCAGCCTTGCGTCGATTATTATTGCTTTTTCTGCGCCCCAGTGCTTTGCGTGGGTAACAGTTCCTGCACCGTAGATATCTTTTGCCGGATCTGAGCGGGTGAAGGTTACCCACAGGAAATTATCCCAGTTTTTGGCAGTGAAATCAGCGTTATCAGCAACAACTATCAGCGGAAATCCTTCAATACCGTTAGCCCGTTGCAGGATTTTGCCCAGATTTTCCATCAGCGGATCCTGTTCCGTGCGGGCCAGTGTGTTTCTGGGGCCTTCAATTACCATGATGCCCGGTGCCATCATGCGCATATTCCGAAACCCGTCCGGAAGGTCCACACCGGATGGCAGTTCCCGGCACAATTCCCTTTTTTTGCTGCCTGCAGCAGCAAGTATCAGCTTGGAGCCTTCGTTTAGGCTGTTGCCGGAATAATCCAGCGTGTCGATAGTGGTGCGGGTTATGAAGTGCAGGTCGCGGGTCAGGTCCACTCTTTCAAGCAGGTGGTTGAAATATGCCGGTATGTTGTGGCAGTCCACAGCGGGCGGCAGGTCTTCCTTTGCCCCTATCAGTAAATATTTGGCCAGTGCGGTCTGGGTGTTGCCCAGCAGGGCCATTGCGTTGGTAAGCAGCTCCTGAGGCTGTCTTTCTCCCGCATAGGGGACGTAGCGCTCACTGCCGACCGCCAGCAGCAGAGGATGAACTCCGGCGGCATCCACCGCGTGCACTTCGTGAACCCCGGTAAAGACTGAGGGAACCAGTTCCGAAGTCATTTCGTGGATGAAATCACCGAACATTGTGTCTTCCTGCGGCGGGCGGCCCACTGTTGTGAACGGCCAGATCGCGTCGGTGCGGTGGTAGACTTTATCCACTTTCAGTGCCGGAAAATCATGAGAAAGGCTGTAGTATCCGATGTGGTCCCCGAAGGGGCCTTCCGGTTTCTGTTTATCTGTCATTGTCGCGCAGATGCAGAAATCGGCCTCAGCTGGCATGGGCAGTCCGTTTTTACGTGTGACCATCGGAATGCGGTGTCCGCCCAGTGCACCGCCGAAGAAAATCTCGGCAAGTCCTTCCGGCAGCGGCATTACCGCGGCAACGGCCATTGATGGAGCTCCTCCGACAAAAATATTGACTTTCAGTTCTTCGCCTTTTTTAAGGGCACGGGCGTGGTGGTCGCCGATCCCCCGGTGAATCTGGTAGTGCAGGCCGATCTCTTTGTCTTTAATGTACTCGTTGCCGGAAAGCTGAACCCTGTACATGCCGATGTTTGATCCCGCAAATCCGGGATTGTCCGGATTCTCCGAGTAAACCTGCGGCAGTGTGACGAAAGCTCCTCCGTCCATGGGCCATGAAACAAGTTGTGGAAGCTGGGAAAGAGTAGTCTCGTTCTCGGTAACCGGGCCGGATGCGACTTTGCGCGGCATTGTGTGGTAGGCCGTTACCGGGGCTTTGAGGTATTTCCAGGGACGCTTGAGGGCTTCCATGGGGCTGAGTTTGAGCTTCATCAGCCGTTCAACAGTTTCGATTGTGTCACGGAAAATGAAGTGCAGACGTTCACGGGTTCCGTAGATGTTGGCGGCCATGGGGAAGCTGCTGCCTTTCACGTTAGTGAAAAGCAGGGCGGGCCCGCCGGCCTGAAAGACTCTGCGCTGGATGGCTCCGGCTTCAATATAAGGGTCCACTTCCTGCTCAATGCGGACCAGATCATCACGCTCTTCAAGCGCGGCAATACATTCCTGTGTACTTTTGTATCCCATGATATTTCTATCCTTTAATGATCGGTTTCAGGACTCGCAGTGTAGGTGGAGAGTGGCAGAGAATCAAGCTTTTCCAATGCTTCAACATATATCTCCAAGCCCGGATAGAACTGAAGTTAATTCGCAGACTGGCGAAAGACATGGTCATTCAGAGCAGGATTACGGGAGTAGCAAATCAATGAAATGATGGTGAAATGAACAGGTGCCGCAAAAAGCACCGCAACGGCGGAATTGCTGTTGCGGTGTTTTTTAATAACCACACGGGGGTACATGATTCAGTGAAGATCATGAAAGGGGGCACGCCCGTTGTTTTTATTTTAAAATTTTATCAGCCAGCAGTTTCTGAATACCGACTACATCCGTTCCTTTTTTCAGTTCCTTGGAGACTGGGTCGTGTCTGCCGGAAATCCAGAGCTTCAACTCGGAATCCAGATCGAAGTGTCCGGCGGATTCCACTGAAAAGGTCGTTATCGATTTGTATGGTATGGAAAGATACTCGACTTTCTTTCCGGTAACGCCCTGTTTGTCGATGAGAATGAGTCTTCCACTGGTGAAGATGAACATATCGCGTATCAGCTTGAAAGCCATTTCCACCTTTTCACTGTCGGCGAGAATGGGGGACAGTTCTTCCTGAACATCCTGTACGTCCACTTCACTGGCATTGCCCATCAGTCCGTTGAATATTCCCATTTATAACTCCTTATTAAAATGTATGCGGGACTGGTCGTTTATAACCCCGAGGTTACAGCAGTGCGCGTTTTCTGTCGAGATTCAAGGGGCTGATGTTTTTTATTCGGTTTTATCCTTTATTTTTGAGCTGACTTCCGTTTTTCCGTTCATTGAAAAAGTCTGCGCGTTTTCTGACGAGAAAACTTCGGAAATATAACGGTCATGAATTGCAACGTTCTCCGGCCTCAGGTTGGATTGGTATCTACGTTTATATTCAGGGTCTATTCCATCACCGAGTATTTTGTTTATCTTTCTGATTATTTTTTTACCCCATTCATTTTTGGTGCACCCGATATAACTCAATATATATTTGGGAGTTTCACGCATGGGAATAAACTCGAAATTGTCTCCAATATTGCTATTGGACACTTGCCAGTTCAATTCGTGTGAGTGGCCTATAGTGAAGTCTACAGGGTGTTCAGCTTCAATTTTAACCAGCAGGCTTTTCAAAAGATCCTCTTTGAAATGAGTTATGATTCTGGGGGAGTTTTTATTCTGGTCAATTATACGGTCAACCATTCCTCCGTAACGCCGCCCATGGGAAATTCCCATGCGCAGCTTTGTCTTTTTGAACAGCTTTTCAATCGATACATAGCCTTCCTCATCCATGAAGGGGCTGATGAGGTTGATTTTGGATTTGAGTACAATCACTCCGGTTGCCAGATAGACCATGGTCGGTCTGCTGTACTCAATATATTTTTCCCGTTCGGGAGTTTTGAGCAGAGTAACACAGCAGCAATTGGTTGTTGCCAGTTGTTTCAGAATCCTGCCGTAGTTGGCGTGGTGGACCGTGTGTTTGTAACCTTTGAGCTTTTGTTTAAGTATTTCTTCAAGGTAGTTGTCGTGTCCCTTGTCCTTAAAGGTTCCGTGAATGATACTGGCCGGAGGGAACTCCGCGCGATACCAGGTTATGATATCCTTATCAGCCATAGCGCATACCGGCCAAAGCAGAATGAAAGCTGTGAATAAAATATGAATTCTTTTCATTGGTATATGCTCAATATAAGTGAAATTGTAATTATCTATAGTTTGCCAATACCATAAATAAAGGCTGCAATGATAGTATTAATAAATGTTTTTGTGATTAAGCATATAGATGATTCTCGGAGCGAGAAGATGAATTTTTACTGCTCACTTATTCGGTCACTGTTTTGGTGGGTTATGTAGACTTGAGTCGCAGATGAATCACTACCCAACCCATGAAATTTCATATACAAAAATAATGACCTATAAATAACAGGTAATGCATTTAAAGAGAGGGGGGCGCACTTTTACCTCTTTCAATCAGTTGCAATGAATGGTAAGTAACCGCTGCCTTGTTTAGCGCCTGCCCTTTTGCAGGATGTGGTGTTGATAAAGGTAAATTATTAATAATAAAGGTGAAAGCATTGTCCCAACCAAGCGAGAAGAGCTCGGCTCTCATCAGTAATTATGTCAAGAAGAACTGTGCACGTACCGGGTTGAACCTTCATCCTATGGAAGATGTGGCTAATGCCGTTACTACCGGCCTTGCCATGCATCTGGATGAGCTTAAACGTCCGCTGTGTCCCTGCCGGTTTTATCCTGACAAGAAGGAAGCGGTTAAGGAAAGAGAGTGGCTTTGTCCCTGCTCAGATATGAAAAACTACAAATACTGTCACTGTATGCTCTTTGTTAACAAAGAAGGCATGCCGGTGACCGAGCATCTCCCTTCAGACCATGACGGTCGCCAGACTTACGGTCTGGTCATCGATCCCTGCCCGGAAAAAGGACGCAGGGGACAGCACTTGCCCGAGTAGTATTTTGCTCATGCAGCTGATGTAGAAGAGGCGCAGATCGCATTGATCTGCGCCTCTACTGTTTAGTGGGGATAAATTATTCTCCTTTTATCCGCTTAAAGAGCGGGCATTCTTTTCGCTGCTGAACACCCTATTTGACAGGTAGTTACGGTTATTACCGGATGAAGTTGACCTGCTGCCGGACGGGGAGTAATACTGCTGCTTCCAATCGTAACCAATCAGGAAAAAATAATGCATGAATTATATTTTATAGATCGCAAAACAGGCGATAAGATTCGGGAGAAAGTTCCCGGTGAGAAATGGCTCAGGTGGCTGTATCACAATCCGGCAGGCAGGCTCGGCCTTGAGGCGCTGGTCAAAAAGAAGATTCTTTCTTCATGCTATGGATGGTTTATGGATTCCATGGAATCCAGAAAAAAAATCGGCCCCTTCATTGATGCGCTGGGCATTGATATGAGTGAAGCTGTGAGGCCCGTCCGTGACTACAACTCTTTCAATGATTTTTTCATCCGTGAACTGAGGCCTGAAGCACGGCCTGTGGATCTGCGCCGGGAAGCGGTTGTATCTCCGGCAGACGGAAGGGTGATGGCCTTTGAAGGCTTTAAAGGTCTGGATACTTTTTTCGCCAAGGGTCAGGAGTTCTCTTTGAGGGAATTTCTGCAAAACCAGATGCTCGCTGAAAAATACGAGGGCGGTACGTTAATGGTCATCCGGCTGGCTCCGGTGGATTATCACCGTTTCCATTTTCCGGCTGAAGGCCGCCCGACTCTTTCAAGATTGATCAATGGCTCTTATTATTCAGTATCCCCGCATGCAGTAAAGGACATGCTTAAGGTCTACTGGGAAAACAAGCGGGAGTATTGCGAATTGCGCACCGAGGTCGCGGGAGATATCCTGTTGTGTGAAGTCGGAGCTACAATGGTCGGTTCCATCAGGCAGGTGTATGATCCAGAACAGCGGGTCGGTAAGGGACAGCAGAAGGGCTGGTTCAAGTTCGGCGGTTCAACCGTTGTGATGCTTTTCGAGAAAGACAAAGTACGGGTGGATGAAGATATCATCCGAAATTCCATTTCCGGCTATGAAACATCGGTCAAGGTCGGAGAGAGGGTTGCTCTGGCTCTTTGATATAAAATCCGAGAATGTTGAATGAATAATTAAAAGGCGCGGACTTGGTTGTCCGCGTCTTTTTTTTATTTAACATGCTGTAATAATGATTTAAAAAAGTGCTACAAAATATGAATTAATACTATTGACTGTTTGCGATTGTGTTTTAAAAATATAGTAGAAACATTAACCTTAACCATTCAAGGAGGAAGCTATGACCGTTTCCAAGCTGAATCCCTGGAATTGGTTCAAGAGGGAAAGTGAACAGGAAAAGACCCTTCCGGTTAAGCAGACGGAACGGGGGGCAAATGGATACGCTTCTCCGCTTGACCAGTTTCACGCAGAAGTAGACCGCATGTTTGATTCGGTATTTTCCGGTTTCGGGCTGACCATGCCGGGAAAATTGATGGACGTGACTGATCCCAGATTCGACAAGGTGTCCATAAAGCCGAAAGTGGACGTTTATGGCACGGACAAGGAGTATGTCATCAAGGCCGATCTGCCGGGAATAGATGAAAGTGATCTTTCAGTTGAAGTGAAGGATGACATATTGATTCTTTCGGCAGAAAAGAAACATGAAGAAAAGACGGAGGATAAAGGCTACTACCGTGTTGAACGCTCTTACGGTTCTTTCCGTAGAATACTGAACATCCCCAAAGACGCTGATAAGGAGCACATCAGCGCCAAGCTTCAAAAAGGTGTCCTGCACATAACCATGCCCAGGAAAGAATCCGTGGAAAGCGGTTCCAAGAAAATCGCCATTGAAAGCTCTTCATAAGTTATTGTTGTAAATGGATAACCTGCTTCGACCCCGGTTTAGGCCGGGGTCTCTCTACGTGTGAAACGGAGGAAAAATGGTAAACAAATGCATCAATTGCGGTTGGTCTGGAAGATGGGAGGAACTTATCCATGAGACAATGTGCCCGAAATGCCGATGCTACACTGTCCCTTATGTGGATAGAAGTAATTCCGTTAAGACGAAAAGAGATGATATTTACGAATATATATTAAAAGATAATCCCCCTGGAAAAACTGCGCAGGCATAGCCTCAGCAGTCTGGAGTCTCTCGTTATTTTTAATGAGAGACTTTTTTATATTCTCGGCTCTCAGAAAATCAGGCTTAAAAATATAGTTTGAGATTTGACAACATTGAACTTGAGCTGTTCTTATGTGTATACTCAAAAGTCTGATCAATGAAATTTAAAATTATAAACTGATTTCAAATTCTAATTTTCGAAATACTTTAAACATTGAGCCGAGGAGTATGCATGCGAAACGAGAAATATGATGTAGTAATTATAGGTTCAGGGCCGGCAGGGGGAACTGTTGCCAGAAAATGCCGGAAGGCCGGGCTCAGTGTGGCTGTTGTCGAACGTGATGGCTGGGGCGGTGTCTGCCCGTTGAGAGGTTGTGAACCCAAAAAGGTTCTGGTCGACGCAGCCCATACGGTTTTCCGTTTCAGAGATATGTCGGGGCTGGGCCCGGTTGGAGAGGCCGGCATTGACTGGCCTTCGTTGATGAAATTCAAGAGATCTCTTATCGATCCCATTTCTCCGGCTGTTTTTAAATCTTATGAGAAGGCGGGGATCAAGACTGTTCCGGGTGAAGGTGCCATTACGGAGGACAGGAAAGTGGCCGTTGAGGGATATGGAGTAATTGAGGGCAGGGATATTGTTATTGCAACCGGAGCACGTCCGCGTAAACAGCCCGAGGATGATGCGGGGTTGGTTATTTACAGCGATCAGTTTCTGGAGCTGGATGAAATTCCCCAGTCAATAGCCTTTCTTGGTGGTGGATTCATATCAATTGAGTACGCATTTGTTGCCGCGGCTGCCGGGGCTGAAGTGTCTGTGATTCACCGCAGTGAAAGGATTTTACGTGGATTCAGCCTTAAGCTGAGCCAAACTCTTCTTGAGGCCATGAAGGAAGCAGGAATACGGGTTTACATGAATCACGGCATAACCAGTCTGGAATCATCCGGTAGCGGGGTGCGCATCAACACCCGTCATTCGGACACGGATAAAGAATCATCTTTCGAAGTTGATCTTGCTGTCAGCGCGATAGGAAGGGTTCCGAATATTGATGGAATAGGTCTGGAAGAAGCCGGAATCGAAATTGGCAAATCAGGGATCAGGGTTAATTCCAAAATGCAGTGCGTTAACAATCCCAACGTATATGCCATAGGTGATTGCGCGGAGCCTGATAAATCCCTTACACCGACAGCGGCCCTGCATGCAGAAGTTGCCGCAAATAATATAATCGGCAGCAAGTCCCATGAAAGCGACCTGACAGGGTCTGCCAGTGCGGTGTTCAGTCATCCGCCTCTTGCGGCGGTAGGGCTTTCCGTGGAGGAGGCCAGTGAAGATAAGCATATCATCCATTCCGGAGATGCATCCAAGTGGTCGGAGCATAAAAGGCTGGGCATCAAGCATGCCGGGTATGAAGTAATAGAAGACGCGGAAACCGGGAAGATCCTCGGAGCTCACTATCTCGGTCAGCATGCAGAGGAAATTATCAATCTTTTCGGAATGGCAATCCGGCATGGCTTGACCAGAAAAGAATTGCTCGCCCAGCCATGGGCGTATCCGTCATTCGGATATGCTCTGTGGTATATGCTTGATTAGGTTGGATTCTTAACCTTACCCTGAGCCGTCCTGAAATAGATTGACGGTTAATTGGTTTATCGCAGGGCTGTGGGGGTACCCCCACAGCCCTGTTCGTGCACTTGGTTTGGAGTCTTCATTTTCAAACTAAGATTAACACATACGAACTCAACTTCGCCAAATTTCCAACAACAAATGCGATCAAAATATCCATGATTTGCTCAACGGGCAGGTCAAAGTCAACCTGCCCGTTTCATTTAAATTTTAATGAACTCTTACTTTTACTTTGTTCTTCGTTTTCCTGACATTCCTGAAAAAATCTTTGTCCTTATCCCCAATATCAATGCACCCCTTAGAACCTTCAGTATCCCCTCCATGGATATAAAAACCATCTCTTCCATGCGTTTCTGTTCCATTGGACGGGCGAAGCGGAACTCGACCATGCCCCCAGTCTCCGCGCAACCTACGAGCCCAAAAGTTAACACCCTCGATCTCTGAAGCTTCCTTCGGATCAAACTCATATTCACCGCTGGGAGTCGGACCTTCATTCTTCTTGAGACCAAGACGATCCACAAAGTTAACTGGATCATCACTGCAATAGCCGTAGATATCTACGTCGCCCCCGGCGAAGCCAAGAGGATCAGGCTGAATAAACCTACCAACCAAAGAATCATATTCACGATACCCAAAATGCACCAGACCGGTATCACGATCATAGAGCCCAGCTGCAAAGCCAAGCACAAGATTAACCTGTTCATTAGTATCGACCATCAAGTTGCCGAACGAATCATATATAATCCGCTTTACCTCATTCCCTTTGTTATTTGCAACCAGATAAACAATGCCGACCTGATCAAAGGCGAAATAGTACATCTTTTTTTCCGCAAAACAAATTTCTCGGGATGAAACATAACATCTCCTTTCCTTCGTTCGGTGTTGTGACACAATCGCCCTAAACCCTGTGCTTAAGGGTTTTCCTGCGTCAGAGAGCATCGACAATATGAAATAGAGCGGACATAGTTTAGACAATTCAGGTCCGCCCTGGAAAAAAAAATCAACTTTTTTACTAAATGGGCAAGGATTTGGAAGATTATGTATTTGCTGCTGTTAAGATTCGTGAAATGATTGGTGGGTTGTAATCTTGCATTGAAGATCTGTTTCAGTTGGGACATCGGTTGGCGCAAAGGTTTGAATAATTTTTTTGTTGTCTGATGTCCGGTGGGGGAAGCATCAAATAACTGACTGATTAATTTGGAATATCTATTTAATTCATGCTGCCAAGCAGTTCTATATTAGATTTATAGAGCGGCTTGATATTGCGTTACTTTTTAATTATCTGAGATGTCCTCAGATAAGTTTAAGGTGAATTAAACACAAAATATGGAGTGAACACAGTTATTTATCCTGATAACAATTTTTATGTTAGATCAGAAACTGTTCTCATCATGTACCTGATATTGAACATGTCTATTTTTGGAGTGATTTTAAGGAAAAGGAAAGTGTGGTTCAGTTTGCCCTCTGTGGCGTTCGGTATGGGATTTTTGGAAATATATATCCCGCTGAACTTGGTCTTGATACGGGGGCTGTTTTGTGGAGTTTTTCGGAATGATTCAAAGGTATTCGGTTTTGCACTTTTTTATAATCAACTTGCCTTTTACTTACCTGCAAAAGAAAAAGGGTCACAAACTTTCGTTTGTAACCCTATGATTTCCAAGTGGCGGGGCAGGAAGGATTCGAACCCTCGGCCAACGGCTTAGAAGGGCAACAGGGCGAAGCCCTGAAATTGCCCGAACTCACCTATAATATAGCTTTTCTTTCTTCTGAAGGTGTTGAGTCCTCCCCCCTTTTAGTCTGCCTGTTTTTGCGTGTAGGTTACCCACGACTTACCCGCGCATTTCCTTTTTATTCTCTTCACCAGTATCTTTATAATCCCGCCCACGCGGCAGCGGGGGCGACCTCTAGCTGTTGGGCCGCTTCTTTCCTCTTCTCCCTTCCCCCTCTTTTTTTATCAAACTGGCAAAAACAACAAGGCGGAAACCAAATTCATGGGTCCTTCCAGAGGCTTAATCTTGTAGGGGTCGGTATCAGCGCGGGTTTTTTGCGTGTGGGGGTTGGAATAATTTTTGGACATTTGGACATTGATTCAGGTGACGAAAATAACGGGGCTTTTTTTGCGGATTGCGTAATGTTCGGAGGTTGCCATGGGTAGCATGGATCAGGACAACATTGCCGCAGAAGTTCAGGCCGCAGCAGCTGCAGAACCGGAGCAGGTTGAACGAGAGAGGGCCGCGCAGAAAGCTGCGAGTCAGGAAAAAGCCGACCGGAACCGGGCCGAACAGGGCAAGCCGCCTCGGAAACCGAAACCTAAATTACCGGAAGGTGTACCGCCACGTGAATTAATCCATAGGTGTCATCGGCGGGCTGAGCTGGGAGCTGCAGAACTGGCGGCGTTTTTGCTGAAAGGATCACATCTCTACGACAACTTTACCAAGGACTGGTTTAAGTTCAATTGCACCATTTGGGAACAGGATCTCAACAGGCAGATTGAAGAGAAAGTTGATCTGGTCGCTTCCCTCTATGAAACAGAGGCTAAGAATTTCTATAAATTAGCCAAAAAGAAGAAAGATGAGGGTAAAAAGTCTTGTATTTATAATCCATTGAGGAATAGAGCTAAAGAGTTTAAATCCTCGGCCGCCTCGCTGCGAAACCAGAACAAAATAAACAACGTCCTCAAGATGCTGCGCCGGGGTACGCTTCTGGGTATGGAAAGCTCCGATCTGGAGCCGCACCGCGAGCTTTTGCCTACGGCCAAGACGGTGGTCAACCTGCGGGACGGTACTGAATATACCGATGTGCCGTGGCCGGAACTTCATTTCCGGCATAAATCCCCATGGGAATACAAGGGAACGTCTGAGCCTGCCGATTTCTGGGAAGATACCCTGCAGAAGGTCTTTTGCGGGGATGCGGAGCTGATTGAGTATTTCGAGTATTTTGTGGGCTTCTGTGTCACCGGGGTGCAGCCGAAAAACTTTTTTGTTTTTCTCGGTCAGTTCGGGGATAACGGTAAATCGGTTATTTTCGATACCATCCAGAAAGGGCTCGGAGAGTTCGCGTCTACCGTCAAAGTCGAGATGCTGCTAGTGGATAAATTCGCTCAGGCAGATAAGCCCAGTCCTTCACTGGTGGATCTGCGTGGGCGGCGTATGGCTGTGGCCAGTGAAGCCGATGAGAACCAGCAGTTTTCCACCGCAAAGATCAAGCTTTTGACTTCGGCCTCAGACCGCATCAAAGCTCGAACCCTGAACAAGGGTGATGAAGAGTTTTTCCAGACGCACACCCTGTGCCTGCACACCAATAATGTCCCGAAACTCAAGGGCGCGGATAACGCTTTTCTCAAAAACCGTTTGAGAATCTTTCCATGTAATGCCCGCTTTGTGGATCCAGAAGGTGAAATTGCCGTTAACGAGGCAAATTACATCTTTCCCATGCTTCCTGAATCTGTTGTTACCGCCAAGCTTGAGGCCGAATCATCAGGGATTCTGGGCTGGATGGTTGCGTGTGCCATGAAGGCGCTTGAACTCGGTCATATGCCGCCGCCACCTAAAGCGATACTTGAACAAAATGCGGAGTACGAAGAAGAACAGGACTGGCTGGCCCAGTTTCTCAGTGATTGCTGTGAGCCTGATCCCGATGCCAAGTACCCCAACAAGGATCTTCATCTTGTTTTCAAGCTCTGGTTTCGCGACTCCAATAACCTGACCGCTAAAGATGATGTCTGGATAACACCCAACAAAATGGGCCGGGAGCTTTCCAAGCGCCCGGATGTGAAAAAGATTCCCAAAGGGACACAGGGCTTGAGTTCCCCGCATTATTGCGGCTGGCGCTTAAAAGACCATTGGGTCGAGGCTGCCAAGAGCGGCACTCTGCCCATAGACAAGTCCGAGTGGCCCGAAGCCGAACAGGGAGGTTTTCAAAATGATCCTCTCTAATTTCCAATTGTTTCCGTTTATTTCCAATCTCTTTTTTAGAATGGAAATCGGCAAAAGCTATGTAGAACAGGGGGTTGAGTGGGCAGAATCTTCTATTATTTCCATTTTTCCATTTTTCTCCAGTTTTATAAAAAAACAAAAAAAAGGGGAAGAAGGTTCTATCTTATATAGATCGCGCGCGCACACAGGCGCGCAAAAAAGACTTTATAAACAAAATGGAAAATTGGAAATTTTGGAAATAATTTCTGGATATCTTCCTGAAATATTGATCTTTTCCTTTCAAAAACGATTGGAAATCCCCGTTTTTCAATTGGAAAAATGGAAATTCACCGCTCCGGAATGCTCCTTTTTCTTTTCAGCGGTCGGAATCTGGCACGAAGAGGGGGGGCGCCGCCATGGGTAAAGCTCTTGAATATCTCGGTGCTGCCCGCTGTGCATCCATTTTCGCTTCTATGGTGGCTGTGGATGATAAAAAGGGCAATGAGCTGGACCTCTGGTGCTGCTGCCCTCTGCATAACGAAAAGACTCCCTCGGCTCATTATGATGCGACACAGGATCTTTATCACTGCTTCGGCTGTCAGGCTGGCGGTGATCTGATCAATATTTACTGCGAGCTGAACGGCTATGACGAATTCGAAGGCTTCCGCGCCTTCCTCAAGGAATTCTGTCCGGAACGTCTGACAGACGGTCCCGGTTCCGCTTCCAGGACTTCCCCGGCTCCGAGGAAGGTTATTCGCCGCTGGGAACCTGATGCAGCCTACATCCCGCCGGAGAAGTGGCAGCAGAAAGCGCATCAGATTGTCATGGAATGCGTGGAAGAGTTGCAGAGGCGTCCGGAAGTGCTGGCCCTGCTCTCCGAGTGGGGGATTGATGCCGCCACCGCCAGATCTTGCCGGATCGGCTGGAACGCAAAGGACCATTTTTATCCGGTCACGGCTATGGATCTTCCTTATCAGTCTTCAAAAAACAATCCTAAAGCTGAACGCAAAATCTGGTGGCCTGTGGGACTGGTTTTTGCCTCCATGCGTGACGGACTCCCGGCAAAGGTCAAAATCCGGGTTGCAGAGCAAAAGGATTGGATGCCGAAATACTGGCAGGTCATCGCCGGAGATGTTCCCCGCGGTTATCTGCCGCCCTATCTAATAGCCGGTGACCCGCGCTGGAAAATCTGGGTTATCGTGGAAACTGACCGTGATGCCTATCTGGTCTGGGCGGCCTGCCGTGTTTTGTTTCCTGATCTGCCCATTGGCGTTATGGCCGTGGGGGCTGCCGGGGCGCGTCCTGACGCCTATGCCGCAAAGATTCTACGCCGCGCTGAGCTGATCCTTTGCGCAACTGATAACGATTTTGCCGGAAAACAGGCTTTTTGGGATTTCTGGAAAAAGGAATTTCCCAATGCGCGCCGCTGGCCTGTGCCTCCCCGGTACGGCAAAGACGTGGGCGAGGCCGTGCGCCCACTCTGGCTTAAACCTGCCCATTTCCCCCTCGATGATTTTTACAACATGGGCATTGATCCTTTTTACCTCGATATCTGCAAGTGGGTTGAGGCCGGAATACCCAAGCGGGTGCGCCGGGCTGCGAGTATGCGCCGGCAATCTCCCAAGCCTGCCCCGGCTCCGGTCAAGCCTCCGGCGCCACCACCGAAACCGAAAAGCCGCATAGAAAAGGTCATGGAAGAGGTTGCCAGATTCCCGGAATTCTTTGGGCCCTTCAAAGAATTTTACGACCTGATCAAAGGTAAGCCGGTCGGGTTCTACCGTAACGAATTCGGCGGGGTTTACGTGGACAGCATCCCGCCTCAATGGGGCCAGAAACATGATGAAACAATGCGGGCCATCTGGAAAATGTGGCTAGATCACGAATGCTTACAAGATATTATCGAATACTATTTCCCGGATCGGATTAAGGAGAAGGCATGATCGAAAACGCAAATGAACTATATCGGTTTTTAAAGGAAAACGGATATCTTGGTTCTCGTTCCACTGTCTATAACCAGTGTGTTTTTGGTGGGAAGTTGCAGCCGACATGGGTGAATGGAGATAAAAAGGGTAAGTGGGATAAAAAGAAGATCCTGAAAATTGCTAAAAATCTTTATGATTTTGAAGGTGATGATTCAGGGTCCATGAGTTCTTACCCTTCCCCATCCTCTCACGAAGACAAGGCGGCAGGCGATGCCAGGCTCAGGAATCTCCAGGCTGACCGCGTGGAGTTCAATTTTAACAGGGAACGCGGAAAATACGTTTCCATGACCGTGATGTTCGGCGAACTGGCCGCGCGTGCCCGGGTGTTCCGGCTTTCGTTGGAAAAGTGGGGCATGGATAGGGCCGATTCCATTGCGGACATGTTCGGCGGTGGAGCGGATGAATCCCGCGAACTCTGTGAAATGCTCGGGATTGATCCTGTTCGTTTTTCTCCGGTTGTGGTGGAATTTGCGCAGTCCAAATCCCGTGAGTTGGTCAAGATGTGGCTGGCAGACGTTTCTTTGCTGCTCGATGCCTATTCTTACGGACGGTTTCTATCCCCGGAAGCTCAAGAGGAATTTGTCGCTTCCGAAGCCGGGGCCGAGAACCTGCTTGAGTATGTTGATGGGGAAGTAAGCGCGTTAATTGAAGGCTGTAACGAAATTCTCGGTAATCAGTTTCGGGAGTTCATGGCCCACAATGCGATTATTTCCAGCCTGATGGAGCGTGCGTCATGAGTTGCAGGCCTCCTGAGATCAATCTTTGTGAGGGTGAGATTTCGGTTTTTCGCGCTCCGCTCAAAATTTCCACTTATGACTGGTGTCGCAAAAACCTGCGGTTGGTGGCCGGTCCGTTCAAGGATCAGCTCTGGCGTTCGGATATGACTCCGCATGCCAAAGGAATAATGGATGCCTTTGACCTGCCCAAAGTCGAGGAAGTCTTTATTCTCGGCCCTTCCCAGACTACCAACAAAACCACCATAGCGCAGGGTTGTGTGCTTTCCAGTCTTGCGGAAAAGATCAAGCCTGTGGGTGTTGGAGTCACCACCGAGAAGCAGCTCAAGCGCATCATGGATGACCGGCTGCGCAAGTACATTGAAGCCATCCCGGCTTTGAAAAGACGGCTTCGGGCTGACCGCTTTGCAGTCCAGAAGGATGAAATAACTTTTGACGATGATTCCAAAATCTACGGAATGTGGTCCGGTTCGGATGCCTCCTATTCCTCGGCTTCCATGGAAATAGTCCATTTGTCCGAGGTTGATGCCTATCAGGATTGGGCCTCTGTTTTCAAAATGCTGGAACGGCTGGACGCATATCGCATGCTGGGCACGGCCAAGGCTCTGCTTGAATCCAAGGTGCGCGGCTGTGTTGGAAAACCGTCTATTTACACCCTCGCCCGGGACCGCGCGCAGATGTGGTGCAACATAGAGGCCCGTTGCCCGGCCTGCGGAACCTATCAGGTCATGACCCTCAAGCGGATAAGCGCGCTTGATGAAGACGGCAAGCTGGTTACCGATCCGAAACGGATCATGAAAGAAAGGCTGGGCCGCTATCAGTGCAAGTGCTGCGATTATCGCTGGAATGACGCGGTTAAAAATGCCGCACTGCGTGCCGGGCGCTGGCTGGGCGATCTGTCCGGGGTCAGTTCTGTGGCTTTCCATATCCGCAGTTGGGAAACCATCGGGTGCAGCCTCTCAACTGTTCTGCATGACTGGTACGCCGCGCAGGGCAAACCTGATGAGCTTGAAAACTTCCACAACAACCATTGCACCCAGCTGTACCAGAACACCGTCCGCACAACCTCGGAAGAAGGTATCCGGGCCATGATCCGCGATGATTTCAGCGAGCAGACCGGAGAAGTCCTTTACCCGGCCCGTTTCGCGCCGCCGGAAACTCTAGCCGTTACCTGCGGCATTGATAACCAGAAACGTGACCGCCGTTTTGTGGTTATTGCATGGGACCGCCAGCTTTGCGGAACCATAGTTGATTACGGCATCATCCCCAGCTGGGACGGTTTGGCGGATTTCCTGCGCAATACTGCCTACCCGGTGACGGGTAAACCCGGCTACGTGGCCCCGATCTGGCGGGCGCTGCTTGATATAGGCGGCGGTGAAGGTGAGCACGAAGCTACCATGACAGACGAAGCCCTGTCTTTTCTCCAGTCCAATCCAGACCTGCCGGTCTGGGGCTGTAAAGGTTCTTCCCGGGCCATGGATGTTCCGCTGCGGCTGACCACCTGGGGCAAAGACCCGGAAGCAAAAGCCAAGTATCAGCTCTTTTCCGGGCAGCTGCGCGGCTATCTGCTGGAAACCAGCAGACTCAAAGGCCGTTTGCATGCTCTGCTTTCGCGTGATCACCAGAACCCGCTCTGGCTCAATGCCGAGGCTGGCGATGATTTAATCGCGCAGCTGGGCAGTGAAGAGAAAATCCGCGATGCCCGTGGACGATACAAATGGATCAAGAAAAAAGGGGTGGAAAACCACTATCTGGACTGCGCAGTCTACGCGCTGGCCTGTGCCGATGCCATGATGCTGCCGCCGCTGCAGCAGCTGCATAAGCCGATAATTCAAATGGAACTGGTTGACGAAGTTTATCAGATGCAGAAACCGAAACGCAAACCGCGTCCGCAAGGGAGGAATCTATGGTAGCCCGCGCAAAAACAGCCCTGCTGGGCATGGATGAAATATGTAAATACGTGGGCTACAGCGCGCCCACTGTCCTCAAATGGATTCGGGAGGAAGCTTTTCCGGCAACTCAGGATTGCCCGCGCGGACGCTGGGAGAGTGATACCAGGCTGATTGATGACTGGCGGTTCAAAAGGCTTGAAAAGAAAATGAAGCGCGCAGGATAGGGAAACTTAATTTTCCCCTCGCTTTCAAGGGCTGAAAAAGATAAGGATAGGATATGAAAGAGCTTAATTGCATAAAATGCGGCGCGGATATCTCCGACCTGCCCGCTCGTTGCCCGGATTGCGGACATGGTTACAGCTATGAGCTGGAGCAGCCGCCGCTCGGATTCTGGGCCAGTTTCTGGCAGACCTTCAGGCGATGGTTTATAGTGCCTGTTGGTGTTGTATTGCTTTTGGGGTGGTTGATGTAGTCACCCTCAGGATAAAAATTTAAATCCCCCTTCCGGATTACCGGGAGGGGGATTTTTCTGTTTAGTGAATCTTAATGTCGCCTTGATACTCTTTAGATAATATTATAACCGTAGTGCGTGGTAAAATTTAACGAGGTGGCATTTATGAGAAAAATTTTGTTATTCGTTTTGTTGGGTTGTTTGGTTGGGGCTGGCGGGTGCGTTTCCAAACATTATAAACAGCAGGAGAAAGTTTCCCAAGTTATGATGGGTGAGGGGTATCCGATTGTTTTTGCAAAGGCCGCTGCGAATGGTGTCCTTGATGTATCAACTTTTCAGTGTGAAAGCGGTTCTCCAACAGTGTGTATGCCATATTTCTGGCGTGAGAATTCGAACGGTAAACGAATTGGCTTTCAATATATGTGCTATACAACTGATTCTGAAGGTAAGCTCAACGGTATGTTTGATGCCAAGAGTAATCCTGTGGGAGATAAACTAGGTTCGGATTTTACTGAAAAAAGTCTTTCTTGTGGGGCTCATGAATGTAGGGATTATCTTACTGATGATCAGTTTGGCCGTTTTTGGAATAATCTGATATTGGGCGGCTTGTGATGGTTTGGATATTAATAGTTCTCGCAGCTGGTATTTATTTATTTTTCAAGTTTTTTAAAATGGAGCAAGTACCTGCTGATTCAGTGAAGGTTGTGTCCCGTGATTCTGGGAAAGCCTACTACGTCAGCACTGGGCAGCTTTCATGTAATTGTCCCGATTGGAAAAAGCGTAGGGGCCAATTCTCTCAAGACGATCCGCGCAGGTTGTGTAAGCATCTAGTGCATTACTGCATTGGGCAGGATAAGTTGCCAGATGCCCTTTCATTGTACCAAGAAGCTTTGGAGTGGTTTTATAAAAAAGGGTGGAAAATTCCAGTGGATAAAAAAATTGAGAAGCTGGACAGCCCTCATGGTGAAATTGCTTATTTTAAAGATCGCGAGGATGATATTTGGTACAGTGTTTGTTTTCAAGGCAAGCGGTATGGATGGGAAAAGAGTGGAAATGTTTGGGCTCATGGAACTCCGATAGAAGTACAGGATATTGTTTTTCGCTCTGTGTATGGAATTCCTGATAATTTGCCAGCAGATGCAATTTCAACTGTTGAAGAGACCCAGCTTGATGATCCTATGAAGTGGATAATTGTAGGGCAGGTTGAAGGAGAAAAAATAAGTGCTGAAGTCAGTCTCAGAGCAAATACTGTAAATTCTAAGATCAAGTTCAACGGTGATAGTTTTAATTTTCATTCAGAGAACAGGGAAGTTTCTAAACGTAAGTATATTCATTTGATGCCTGCCTTGTCTAAATGGATTAGGGCTGAAAAAGAAAAGTTGCGAGATGAATTGAAAAAGAAAAAATAACCTTACCACACAAAATATCCCGTTACTGGTTGACTTGTGCACCAGTAACGGGATAAATAATTTTCAGGTGCTTCAAAACACCTTTATTCCCTAGCGGTTTCCGCTCCCGATAGTTGGCGGTTTTTTTGCGCCCATTGAGGTTTTGTTCTTTATATTTTCGCCAAGATATTTGCCGGGAGTCTGCATGCTATACAATACCTTCGGGAAAGGTGTGCAGGGCGTCTAGGGACGTTTTTGAAGCTCCCGGCTTTTTCTATTCTGAAAGGGCCAATTCAAAAATATCCCTAGGAGGCTCTTCATGAGCGAAAAAGTAACCCCCATCAACGAAACCGAACAATCCCGCGTTTTATCTCTTGTCCAGCAACAGCTTCAAGCCAATCTCTATCCCTTCATGATTCTTTCTGATGTTCTTGATTTTGATAAGTTCGGCGGTGTGTCCCATCTGATAAAAACTGAATGGGAGACAATGGAAGCCAAGAACGCCGAATTCCTGCGCGATCTGGAGCGGAGGCTTGGCAATGTCTGATAAAATTATCCCTTTTGATTTCGGTGACCGTGTGGTCCGGGTTGTTACAGATCAAGAAGGTCTTTATTGGTTTGTGGCCAAGGATGTTTGTGCTGCTTTGGAAATCTCTAACCACAAAGACGCAGTTTCGCGATTGGATGATGACGAAAGAGATGGGGTAGGTATTACCGACCCCATAGGCAGAAGGCAGGAGGTTTTAGCCGTCTCCGAATCCGGCCTCTACTCCCTAATCTTCAAAAGCCGTAAACCCGAAGCCAAAAAGTTTCGCCGTTGGGTCACCTCGGAAGTTCTTCCTACTCTGCGTGAACGAGGTTGTTATACTCTTGGTGATGAAGACCCCGAAAGCGAAGAATCTTCTTCGACCCCTTCCTTGCCTTTCGATCTGGAAAAGCTCCCCCGGTTACGTCCGAATCAGCGGTCTGTTGCTCTGCAATCCGCTGTGCAGGTGGCTCGAATGAATGGTGGCGGTGAAGATGATATTCATCGTTTGTTTTTTGAATATTGCCATCTTCTTTCCGATGTCCGTCCCGGCTCCGGCTTGCAGATTCAGAGCGGCGATCAGTCCATGATGCTGTTTCGTGAATGGGTGGAGCGGTTTATCAAGCCTTCGGCTAAGAAGTTCAGTATTTCCGAAAGGATGGTTGTTCAGGCCACGCCGCTTTACCAGCTATATTGCCAGTGGGTACGCGAGCAGGAATGCGAACCCGTGACTATCCAGATGTGGGGTAGATGGATGAAGTACGAAGTTAACTTCCGTTATGAAAAACGTGCTAAAGGTTGGTACTTCGTGGAATGGCTCGGTGATGATGGGCCTATGACAGTTCCATTCAATGAAATTAATACCGTTTTTTCTAAAGCGGCCGAAGATTAAAGTCAGAAAATCCCTCGCAAGGCCCAACGCCCTGCGGGGAATTTTTTTTGCCAAAAAACACCCCGCCCCAAAACCCTGTCAATAAAAATTATCGCGAATTTTCCAAAATTCTTGCGAATTCTTCAAAATTCTTGCGAATTCTTCAAAACTTTTAAAAGAGCCCCAAAAACCGGGGTTATGCTGTTCCCGTCAATGTAAGCAATTTAGCTTTTTTTACACATTGGGGGGAATAAATGCCTATAACTGTTGATGAAGTCGAAACCGCGATCCGCGATATCCTGACTCAGGGTATCACTGTCACAGTTGATGATATTACCTACGGGCGCGCAAACCTGAACGATCTGCGCAAACTTCGTGACCAACTCAAGGCTGAGCAGCCCGATCCCAACACCGGGCTTGCCTACTATGGCCGCACCTGCGGAGGTGCGCGGTGATTAAAGGGGTGCTTGACTGGTTTCGTGGTTTTCGCCGCGAATCCCTGCCTGATCAGCGCGCACGCTATGCCGCTGCCCAGATTTCCCACCTTACCGGGGGCTGGCGTCCTGTTGCCGAGGACGTCAACACCCTGATTACCAATTCCCAGCATGTTGTACGTGAGCGTGTTCGGCAGCTGGTGCGGGATTTCCCTCCCTTCACCCGTGCGGCGGACAATATTTCCGCTTACGTGGTCGGAACCGGGGTTGTTTTTCAGTCCAAAGTGCTGGACGCGGACGGCAATCCTGACCGCAGAACTCGCACACTTATTGAGGACGCGCTTAAGCGGGCCATGGATGAAATTGATATTTCCGGCTCTTCGGCTTTTCGCCAGCATTATTATGAACTCTCGGCCCTTGCCAAACGGCAGGATTTTGAGACCGGTGAATTTATCGCCGTCTGGCAGCCGCATAAAAATCAGCGCAATAAATTTATACCGTGGGGCATTTCCCTCTACGAGGCTGACCGCCTTTCCGATCTGGGCGCAAAGCCTGTCGGGAAAAACAAGGTCTACAACGGCGTTGAAGTCGACCGAGTTGGGCGCATCGTGGCCCTGCATCTGGCTGATGACGGTTATTCCCTTAAAGCAACCCGCGTTCCTGCTGAGAACGTGGTTTTCGGTTTTGACCGCCAGCGTCCCGGACAGGTGCGCGGCATGCCTTGTTGCGCTGCGGCGGTGCTTATCGCCGGGAGTCTGAAAGAGGCCGTGGGGTCAGAGCTGGATGCTTTCAAGCTGGCCTCGCGTTATCTGGCTTTTGTGGAAACTCCTGATCCAGCCGCCTTTCAGAATGTGCGCAAAGTGGGAAATGGCGAAGACCAAGGCCCTGAACCAATCGAATACCTTGAGAACGCACTTATCGAATACCTGCGGCCCGGTGAATCCATTAAACTCGCCAACAACCAGCGCGGTGATGGTGCTTTTCAGGCTTTTACCAAATTTATGCTGCAGCTGACCAGCCTGACCACCGGGACCCCTTACGAAATGCTGACTGGGGATTATTCCGGTTTGAGCTACACAACCCTGCGCGTCAGCCGCAACGATTTTATCCAGCAGATGGCCCCTACGGTTAAGCGGCATGTCTTCCAGTTTGAAAAGCCGCATGTCTGGCGGATGCTTGAGGCTTGCGTGCTCTCAGGGCGATTGAACCTACCCGGTTACTTCACTGATCCCTATCACTACCGCCGTGGCGTTTTCATTCCTCCGGGAATGCGTCCTCTTGATCCTCTCAAGGAAAACAAGGCCGCAGTTGAAGCCATCAAGGCCGGGTTGCAGTCCCCGCAGGAAATCATCCTTGCCCGTGGCGGCGATCCCGAAGCGGTGCTCGATGACCTGCGCGAATGGCAATCCATGTGCGATGACCGCGAATTGGTTTTCGACCTGTCCGGCATTTCAACTGCCAACGCTAACAATCCCGCTGCTGTGAGCGGGGAGAATGGAGACTAGTATGAAAGTCTTAAATGTAAATCCTGGAATTACCCGCCGTGCCGCTCAAGTGCGACTCAGTTCCGAGGGCGTTCCCAGTTCATTGGATATGGAAAATCGTTCTGTGCAGGTAGTGGCTGCCACTGAAGAACCGGCTTGGGTTTTTAACCCTGATACCTGGCGGATGGAACGTGAAGTCCTGCTTATGTCCGGAATGCGCGCGGATGGTCCGTCTCAAATCCCCCTGCTCGATACTCATGACCGCTGGTCTACCAGTTCGGTGATCGGTTCAGCCCGTGATTTCGAAGTTGAAGGCGAGCAGCTTCTCGCAAGAACATATTTTTCCTCTGTTGATGCTGCAGAGGAAGTTTTTACCAAGGTGCGCGAAGGCCACCTGACCGATGTTTCTATCGGATACACCGTCCATGCCCATGTGCGGGTCAAGGACGGTGAAACAACCGAGGTTGCCGGACGTGAATTCGAGGGTCCGGTTTTGGTAGCTGTCGATTGGAGCCGCAGAGAACTCAGCTGGTGTCCCATCGGCGCAGACGAAAACGCCAAGGCCAGACAAGAGGCCGGCAAAAAGGAGAAAATTATGCCCCCTGAAAAACTGAAAGAACTGCGTAGACGGTTCAACATGCCTGAAGCAAGTGAGGCCGATATCCTCGCAGAAATGGAAAAGCGCGCTTTTGCCGGTGGTGAAGATCAGGGCAGCATTGAGCAGCCCGCAAACCAGTCCCAATCCGGTCAGGACGGCCAGCGCTCCGATCCTCCCGCGAACCCTGCACCTCCCGCCAATCCGGTAACACCTCCCGCGACTGCAGCTGATGGCGCGGCTTTTTCCCGTTCTGATGCGGCGGAAATCGTTTCCGTGTGCAACCAGTACGGCATGGGTGAGCGTGCGGCTGAGTTTATCAACGAAGGTAAAACCGTGCTGGAAGTCTACAAAGTATGCAGTGCTGATCATCTGGGCCGTGCCCAGCAGCAGACTATGCCTTCGCAGCGCATTGAGGGTGGCCCAACTGAGCAGGAAAAATTCCGTCAGGCCGGGGAAAACGCCATCATGGCCCGTTGCGGTCATGAAGTAGACCATAATGAAATGGGCGGGTTCGGCGGTTATTCCATGGTTGAGCTTTGCCGCCATGCCGTGGTGCTTGCTGGTGGCAATCCGTCCGGTTACCCCACTGATATTGTGGGCCGTGCGCTTTCCACTTCCGACCTGCCCATGATTCTGGACAGTGTTGCTGACCGTCTTCTGCTTGCCGGGTTCGAGGAAGAAGAATCCACTCATGACATCTGGTGCGACACCAGCGGCGTGCTCACTGATTATCGTCCCAAGCGTCTTATCAGTCCCGGTGAAATCAGCAGCTTGAAGGAAATACCCGAAGGTGGCGAATACAGCTACGGAACTCTGGGTGAAGAAGGTGAAACCGTCATGCTCGCCAAGTTCGGTCTGCTGTTTCGCCTGACCAGAGAAGCCCTTATCAATGATGATCTGGATGCCCTCTCTTCCATCGGTAATGAGATGGGTGCTTCCGCCAAGCGCACCATTGCCGACCTTCCTTATGCCGTACTCTTTGCCAATGAACAGATGGGTGACGGTAAACCCCTTTTCCATGCTGACCGTAAGAACCTTGTAAGCCCCGGCTCCGCTATCGGAACCGAGTCTCTTGATCTCGGTTTCAAGAATATGCGTGGGCAGAAGGATATCGGTGGAAAACGCCGCTTGAATATCCGTCCTCATTATCTGCTTGCTCCTACTTCTCTTGAAGGGGCTGCCGAACAGTTCTTCAATACAACTCTGATCGGGGGCAAGACCAATCAGCCCAACCTTGCCAACAGATATGCCGGGGATAACAAACTGGTCCGCGTTTATGACGGGCGTATGGATGACCACAGCGAAAAAGCCTGGTTCCTCGCTGGTCCCAAAGGCAAGACCGTAAAAATGTACTTCCTCAACGGTAAAAAGACCCCTTTTACCGAATCCAAAAACGGCTGGAATATTGACGGCATTGAAAAGAAAGTCCGCATCGAGGCTGTGGCTAAAGCGATCAGTGCCAAGGCCCTTTCCCAGAACGTAGGCCAGTAGCAGCTGTCCTTTAGAAACACGGAGTAAATGCAATGGCACATGAGCTTGCAAAGGGAAAAACCCTTACTTGGAAAAACAGCACCGGATCGGATGTTGCGACAAATCAGCCGGTAGTGGTCGGGGATACCCTGACCATCGCGGAAACCAATATACTGAACGGTAATACCGGTGCTCTTAATCTTGAGGGCGTCTACTTCATGCCCAAGGCTGCCGAAGGTTTTGCACAGGGCAAAAAGGTCTATTGGGACGCGGATGGTGACCCGCAGGGCGGTGTTGCCGGGTCCGGTGCATTGACCCTTGTTGCAGCTGACAATCTCTATGCCGGGATTGTTTATGAGGCTGCACTTACTGAGTCCGCCACCGTAGCCGTAAAAATCAACGGATAAATCTCCACAACCGTCCTCCCTGTGCTTGCCCTGCATTTTACCCGCCAACCGCTGGCGGTTCCTCGGGGCAGGCACAGGGCGGACAACCGGGGCAATTATGTTTTCCAAGATTATAGAATTTTTGGATAAGCTTTTCCTCTTCGATCAGTCGGCTTTCAAGTCCTTCTGGGCATGTTTCGGTTCCTGCATGGGGTGGTTGCTGGGTGGGTTTGATGTGGCCCTGTTGGCCCTGCTTGTTCTTTATGTGCTGGATTTCATGCTTGGTTTTTACCGTGCGTGGATGCAAGGGGCGATCAGTTGGACCAAGATCCGCCGGGGGCTGATGAAGACAGTCTTTTATCTGGTGCTGATTATCTGTGCGCAGATGCTCGACCAGATTGTTGTGTTTTCTTATCCCTCGCTGACTTTTCTGGCTAAAGGCGTTCGTAATTTCGTTATCGGCTATGCGGCTTTGTGTGAGTTCCTGAGCGTTTGTGTCCATCTCGATGCTCAGGGAGTTCGCCTGCCTATGGCTCTGGTTAAGCGTTTGCGCGGGTATCGCGATAAAATGGAGGGCGAAACAGTATGACTATAGTCGAACTTATCAGGGAAGATCAGGACAATGAGGCCACTATCGGCAGACTCTACGTTGAAGGTGTGGAGGTCTGTTACACGCTTGAGGAACCGTGGCGCGACAACAAACCCGATATTTCCTGCATTCCCGAGGGAATTTATCCCCTTGAGCTGGAATTCTCTCCCTCTAAAGGCTGCAGGCTCTGGACAATTAAAAATGTCCCGGGCCGCAAGTACGTGCGTATCCACATCGGCAATACAGTTGATGATACAGAGGGTTGTCCGTTGACCGGGACCAGACCCGGGAAGCTTAACGGTAAAAAGGCCGTACTTGCCAGCACTCCCGCATTTCACAAGTTCATGGCTGCCATGAAAGGTGCGACTGAAGCTGAAATCTATGTGAGGAACAAATGATTGTTGTTTCCTTCCTCTTAAACCTCTGCGGCGGAAGCAGGCTTAAGGCTGCTGCCGCCGCAGGCGGAATTTTGCTTGTGGTTCTGGCTCTCGCCGGCATGGGGCTGAAACTATTTTTTCTCAGTGCCGAAAATGAGCAACTGCGCCTTGATGTGCAGCGTTTTAACGCCACCGTAGTTACTGAGCAGGCCCTGCGCGCCAACGCTGAAACCCGCGCCAGTCTTGCCGAGGCTGATGAAGCTGAACTGCATAAGAAAGTGGCCGGGCTTCAAGGTCAGGTCACCAGCCTGCAAAAAACCAAGCGGGACTATATCAAGCGGCTGGCCCGTTCTCAGGAACTGGACCGCAGGTCCGTTACTGTGTCCCCGGAACAAACCAGCGGAGTGATTGACGATGAAACAAGCCGTGACACTGTTTATTTTATTAATTCTGTGCTCCTGCGCACCGAAGGCAACGGAACTGCCCAAGCCGCAAGTGCAGATTATTGAGGTCGAGGCCAAATTGGAAAAGTGTCCGCGTCCCGGGCTCTACGCGGTTTATCCGCTGGTTGATGGTGAACACATCGGCTCTGCGGAAAATGTGCGCCGCCAGAAGCTCAACACTTTGAGCCTGACCGATGCGGTGGAAGAGCGTGACGCTGTAATCGACTGCTACGAAGCACAGGCAGGTAAATAAAATGTCCATCGCCGATACCTTCGACCAGACATGCGAAGCCCACGGGGCCGAAATCCTTTACATGCCTGACGGGGCCGACCCGCTTCCGTTTAAGGCTATGTTCAAGGATTACGGCTATGGAGCGGAACCGCCGGAAGTCAATAAGCGTTTCCGGCAGGGGGCTTCCCGCTGGGCGAAATTCACCTTTTCTTCCAATAGGCTCGGAAAAGACGTTTCCCCTGTTCATGATGAACAGGTCCGGGTGGGCGAGTCTGTTTTCACCGTGCGCCAGTTCCAGCCCACACACGTGGGTGGAGAGGTGCAAATTTGGCGTGTTTTCGCCAATACCGACCAGCGGGGCTAACCATGCCATGGCAAAGACCACAGGCGGACGGTGAGGTCCGCACCGGAATCCGGGAAGCCCTCGATAATCAGGGGCGTCCTACCGGGCGCATGACTGTCGGCCAGCGCTATGATTTTTATTCCGGCGGTTCCGGTTCTCTGCTGGTCATTGATAACGGCAGTGAACGATATCTCAAGCATCTGGCGCAGAGTTTCCCCGGTGAATTCAACCGGGCTTTGCGTTCTGTCGGGTTTCACCTGCAGCGCTATATCAAGAAATCCATTTTTCAAAGCCGGGTCGGCGGTGAGACCATTGACCCCGCAGAAACTTCCCCTCGTTTTCGCAGGATGGAAGCATATCGCCGTACTGGGGATAAATCCAAAGCCCCTAAACGGCGCATGCGCAAGGGGCGTGTAACCGGCGGTTACAGGGCTTCAAAGGGCGGACACCGCCGAGCCTACGGCAGGGTCGCGCAGTCCATCGGTTACCTGCATGAACCCGCCAAGCAGCAGGTTCAGGTCGGTTATATGGGTTTGTCCGCTCGCAGCTTCGGGCGGGCTCTGGCTCTCGGTTCCCGAGGTGGAAAGTATGACTGGCACTCAGGCCCGCAGACCGTAACCCCGCGCATGCGGCGTTTTTTTGCTGCCACGGGCCGCGCCCTCCCGGCAGATATGACCACCATTGAATCCCCGCAGCGTCCGGTCATTGACCCGGCGTTCGAGGACTTTCGACCGAAGATCGGGCCGCTCATGGAACGGCGCATTGCCGGATATCTCAAGAAGGAGCGTAAAAAATGAGTGCCATGGATAAAGTTCTGGAAGCCGCCGCCATCCTTGAGAACTCCCCGGTTCTTGTGGAGTGGTGCGTGGAAGTCGGGCTGGACAATCCCAGTGTGGTTTATCCGGCTGATGATATGAATCCGGAGGGTGAGAGTTCAGCCCCCTGGATCGTTCTGAATCCGGAATCCGGTTCCGGCGGTCTTGAGGCCGAGAAACTGACCGGGTTTATCGGGCTTGATGTCGGTATCCGCGAGAAGGACCCGAAAAACGGGGTCAAGCTGGTCTGGCAGCTCTATAGAAAGGTGATCGAAATTCTTGTGAAAAACAATTTCCCGGTTTGCGCCGCAAACTATGACTTTGACGTATCCGGCCGCTCACCGCTGCGGGTGGTTTATTCGGATATTTATTTCAATGAAACCCGTGCCATGGGCCGGGAAAACGTACTTTAAGGAGACTGTTCATGGCTAGTTTCGAAGCCGCAAGAGGCTACAAATCAACGGTTAAGGTTATTTTTGAAAGCGCTTACCGCACCCGTCCCGATGATCCCGAGGCTGTGCTGGTTCCGGTTCTGGATTGCGATATGGACGGCGGGCGCGGTCTGGTTACTGATAAATCCCTGCGCGGCCAGTTTGCCCCCAGCAAGCCTTCACTGGGAAACATGACTGCCGGGGGCAGTCTCCGCCTGACTGCAGGGCTGCATATGTCCGGCATCATCATGAAAATGCTTTGCGGCCTGCCTGCTACATCCGAAATTACCGCCGCTCCGACCCTGTCCGGTTCTCCGGTCAAGGTCGGCGCCGGTCTGGTCAAGCTCCCCTGTGCCGGACACGGATTCCGCCATTATACGCAGGTCACGGTCCGGGGAACCACCAACTATGACGGTGTTTACATCGTCCAGCCCGAATCCGGTGCTGATGATATCGTGATTGAGGCGATTTTCGCTGATGAAGCTTTTGCCGGAACCGAAACCGTAAAGCGCGGTGCTTACCGCAAGCTCAAGGCCGCGGCGGCAATGGATAAGGGTGACGGTCTGGTCGGCCTGCCCTGTGAGGCCCACGGTTATAATTACGGTGAAAATATTACTGTTTCAGGCACTACCGGATACGATGGCAATTATGTTGTTCATGCCTCCAGCACTGCCGATGAAATCGTTATCGAGCAGGTTTTCGCTGATGAAACCTTTGTTGGTTCCGAGGAAATCGCGCCCAGATTTTTCCGCCACCTTTTCAAGACTTCTGACCGTTTGCCCAGTTTTACGGTCGAGGAGGATATTCCGGTTGATGCTGCCGAAAACAATGCCCCGTTCTGGTTGAGCGAGGGCTGCAAGCTTTCGTCTTTCTCTTATTCCTCGTCCGGCTCCACCGAGGGCGCGCTTGAGTTTACCCTGAACACCACCGCTGCTGATTGCCGTAACGCGCTGGAAACCGCAGCGGGATCAGTCAAAAAAGTTGCCCACGTCAACTTCACCCATTCCGATGGTGAGCTGCAGCTTGGCGGCGAAAAGATGGGGTCGGCGATTTCCTCCGGGGTCAACGTGAGTGTCAGCCTTGATACCACCAATGGTTACACCAAGGGCAGCAAAGGCACTCTGGCCTGCCTCAATGAAGACGATATCACCATCGGCGCTTCCCTGAGCTGCCATTACACCGACACGAAACTGGGCGAAAAAGCCGCAGACGGTGTGGTTATGGACTTTGTGGATTCCTTTATTTCAAAGGGTTCGCAGATTTCATTCATCCTGCCGGAAAGCCAGATTGAACCCAGAGGAACCAAGCCCAAAATCAAAGGGCCTTCCGGGATCACCATCGAGGCACAGGTGCAGGGCTTTCAGGAAAACAACGCCTATGAAGCACCTTTTGTTGCGGAGCTGATTAACGGCATCGCTTCTTACGCTTAAACAAACACTTTAACTTTTTGTGGAGAAAAGAAAAATGAATGTACCCCTTTCCAGTCAGAAAGTTGTTCTGAAGTCCCTGTCCCGTAAGGCATGGCGCGAGCTTGAAAAGCTGCGCAAGGAAGTTGTCAGACTGTCAACCAAGGCTGACGGCGGGGATGCGGATGCATTGCAGGAACTGCGTGATTTTGACGGCGATCTCAAGCGTGAAGATCTTATTCTTGCCATGTATCCGGACCTCAAGAACCCTGATGATCTGACCCAGCGTGACGTGAATATCCTCTGTGATGCCACGGAAAGATATTCACGCGGTGTCCCTGAGGCAACCATAAAAAACTTGTGGGCGTCTGGAACTGGCACAACAGCCCAGACCGAGAACAGTTAAGCAAAAACTGCGAACACTGCCGGAAACATTTCCGGGACTGCCCGCCTTGTGGAGAGTGCGAATGGGCGGTCCCGGAGTTGCTGGAGGAAAACGAGGAGGTTTTCGAGCTTCTTTGCCTCTGCGCCCGGCAGCTTCGCATTGGTTTCGGCGGTCCGGTCGGTTTTGATATGGTGGCAGTTTTCGCGGTTGCGGAAAAGCTGGGTATGGAAATCGGGCGGCACGAAATCGAAAAGATCAGGGCAGTTGAAATCGCGATGACACAAACCGAGCGGAGTACGGGCAATGATAGTTGAACGACACTAATACCAGAATCATTATTTCCGCACAGGACCAGGCAAGCCGTGTTTTCAACAGAGTCAGCATGGAGGCCGAGGGCGTTACCCGGCGGGTGAATTCCCTCGGCTCCGCCCTGGGTGGGCTGGCCGCTTTCAGCGGCTTGTCCGGCATCGGTGTGTCGGTAGCCAGTGCGGTGGACAAGTTCGGCCAGTTTGAAACCGCGCTCGTTGATATGGGCAAGGTTTCCGACCGCGACCTCGGCGCGATCCGCGCAGACATTGAAGCTATAAACCCCGTGCTCGGCAGCTCCACCGAGCTGATGCGCGGGTACTACCAGACCATTTCCGCAGGGGTGACCGACCCGGTCAAATCCGTGGAAATGCTGACCGTGGCCTCGCGTGCATCACAGGCCGCGCACGTCACCCAGTCCGAGACCATCAAGGCGTTGACCAAGGTCATGGCCGGTTACGGCGATGAAATTTCAACCGCCACCGAGGCCTCGGACCTCCTCTTTGCCATCGAGCGGCAGGGCCAGACCAGCTTCAGTGAGCTGGTCCCTGTTATCGGTGACCTCGCCAATATTTCTAATGAAGCGGCTGTTTCCACAAGTGAGATGGGCGCTTCCATGGCTTTGCTGACTCAGACCTCCGGTTCAACCGCCGAGGCTGCCACCAAGTATAAAGCCATGCTGGTCAACCTGCTCAAGCCCACAACGGCCATGAGCGAGGCCCTGACCGCGCTGGGTTACGAATCCGGTAACGCCCTTATTGCTGACAAGGGCGTTGTCAGCTCTTTGAAGCTCCTGAAGCAATACGCGGACAGCGCAGGCGTGGGAGTCTCCAGCCTGTTTGAATCCTCCGAGGCTTTTATGGGTGTTTCCGCGCTTCTTGCCGAAGACGGCCGCAAGCTGGCGGATAACATCAATGCTATCGGCTCTGCTGCTGGCTCCACGGATAAAGCTTTTGAAAAGTGGTCGAAAACATCTGAGGCTATCCGCAAGAAGTTCGATTCGGTCTGGTCCAATTCCATGAAGACTTTCGGGGAAGCATTTGCCCCGGAATTCAACAAGGGCTTGGATTCCATTTCCACTTGGCTCACCGAGCATAACGAAGACATTAAAGACTGGGCTGAAGATTCCGGGGAGGCCATTGGAAAACTCAGTAAGAAGGTTTCAGGCCTTTATGACTTTTATTCCGGGTTGCCTGAAGAGATAACAGGTGTGGCCGGGGCCGGAATCCTTGGGCGCATGCTTTTCGGCAGTTGGGGCATGGGCGGTCTGCTGGCCGCTATGACAGGATTCGGCGAGATTGTCGGACAAGCAAAATCCGTGGCGAATGATCTAGGCGAAAAGGGCAGTTTTACCGAGGGATTTAATAAGCAGTTTTATAAAATATTCGGATTCCTTGGTCTTGATGGCGGTGTTTATGATGCTAATTGGGGCGGTGATACTGTCCGCAAAATGCGTAAACAACTGATTGAGGAAGGGAAAAAGATTGATCCTAGTCAGAGTGCTGATTTTTGGACAGGAGATTTTTCTACTTCTTTAGCCTCTAGAGCAAGCGACAAATTTGCAGTTCCTTCTGGCGCGTTGGATTTGAATCTATTCCCGTCAACAGATGTAGATATGGGAGTATCTGCTGAGCAAGAGTTACGGAATAGGCTTAATTGGGCAAGTTCTCGTAGTGTGAATCGTGCTTTTGAGGCTGCAAACGAAAGAGCGAAACTGCGGGAAAAAGAAGCGAAGAACATCAAGAGCACCGGAACCGGAAATAGTAAAGTTGTTCCTGGTTCCGCCCTCACTGACAAGGAAATCAAAGCCCGCAAGCGCGCCCAGAAAGACTTGAACAAGGCTTTGCTCAAACTGACCAGCGAACCATACGAATTTGAGAAAAAACAGATCAAAGCCCAGAAAGCGGCCTGGGAAAAGGCCGAGGTTGACCATGTTGAGCTGGTGGAATGGGAAACATACGCCCTGCGCGAGATCGATGAAAAGTACAACGCTGAAAAGCTGCGCAAGCAGGCCGAGTTTAACGCCGCCTTTGCTGATGAATTTCTTGATCCCTACATTTTAGAGCAGCGCGCCATCCGTGAACAGGCCCGCATTTACCGTCAGGACAATAACAAGGTCAAGGTTGCCCAGTGGGAAAAATCTCAGCTTGCCAAGCTGGAGCGCGAACATACCAGAAAGGTTGAAGAAGAGAACAAAAAGCGTCTTGAAGAAGAAAAACAGGCTGCGCGAGAAAGGCTGCTGGCCCACGGCGATTTCTTTGACGGCATAGCCCTCGGCTATGAGCAGATGCTTGAAGATCAGCAGACATGGGCTGAGCGTGGTGTGGATATTTTTAATGATTTTGCCACCAGTGCCAAGTCTTCGCTTTCTGATCTCGGGTTTGATGCTCTGACCGGGCAGATGAAATCCTTTTCCGACTATTGGGATTCCTTCTGGCGGGGTATGGCCCGTTCTGTAATGAACCATGTTGCTGATCTGGCGGTCAACAAGGGTATTGAGGCGCTGGTCAGTATGGGCGGCGGTTTGTTCGACATGGCCGGGACCTTCATGTCGAACATTTTCCATACCGGTAACATGCGGGTCGGCGCTGATGAAGTTGCCGCAATCCTCCAGACTGATGAAATAGTTATACCCGCAAAACAGTCCGAGGCCCTGCGCCAGGTTGCCGGGTCGGACGGCATGTCCAAAGGCGCGTTCTTTGACAACATCGTTGATTACGCGGTCACCGGTAAACAATATTCCATTTCTGACCGGATCAACAATTCCCAGCGCGATATGTACGGCTGGGACATGCTCGATGTAGCCCGGGACTCCGCTCTGGTCGGCATTGCCAACGCGGTCCAGAACTGGACAACCATTGGCAGGCAGGCGGATTTCCTGCGTGAACAGGGTATGGATATTTCCCAGTCCGCGGTGGATAACGCCCAATACAATTACGCGCTTTCCGGTCTGGCCGGTTCCTTTTTCCCAACTTTCGCCGGAAACCTGATGGGCGCGTGGGGCAACCGCGCGCTGGGTATGAATGATGCAGCTTTCAGCCTTATGGGCTTTGACATATCTTCAGCGAATATCGGGAATATTTTGGGTTCTGCGGCAGGTATCCTGCTCGGCGGGCCTGCCGCGCCGATTGTGTCGGGAGTGCTTTCCCCTGTTTTCTCCATGGCTGTTTCAGGGCTGGCGGACGCATTTGATGCCCGTGAGCATGAAACTGTCCGCGATATGCTTGAAGAGAAGCTTGGCGCCGTTGCCGGGCGTCTGGCTTTTCAGAGCTTTCAGAATTCTATCCATGCCCATCCTTTAGAGGAAGGAAAATACGCGTTTGGTTTCAGCCTCTCGGCTCTGACCGCTCCGGAAATGGTGGCGGTGATCATGGACCGGATGGAAAGAGTGCATGGCATTTCCTCTGAGCCGAACCCTGTTTCCAAGGCTCTGGCCTCTGCTCACCAGTTCGGACACGAGTACACTTCCCAGATGATGTCGGGGTCAGCGGTCGATCAGGCCGCAATTGCCGGAGCAATTAAACAGGATCTCGGTTTCTTCGGTTACTCTGCCCGCGAGTTTGCAGCCCGGCAGCTTGGCGGTTTTGAATACGGCGACAGCTATTACACTGCAGATGGTAAGCGGGTCGATATAGATTCAATTCAAAACCCCAACTCGGCTATTGCCCGCGCTTATAGGGCTGCGATCAATAGCGGCAGGACTTTCAGTGGTTCGGGTGGTTCCTATTCACTCGGTGATTTCGGGGGACTTGGGGACGTGTCCGGCGGCCTTGGTGGTTTTTCCGGGTATGACGGCGTAGCCGGTGATTATGACCTGTCTGATTTCGGGCATGAGTTTGATGATTTCGCGGCATCTCTGGGTTCTGGCAGGAATAGTGGCTACAAAAGCTCCGGCAGTAACGTTTCAGGTGATGGAATTGGAACGACTGGTGGTAGCGGTAACGGGAGAGGTGGATATTCCCGCCGTCACGGTGGCCCTGTTTACGCTGGGGATTCTGCGCTCTGGCAGGAACGCGGTCTGCCCGGTGAGATATTCATGCCGCAGACCAACGGTTTTGTTATAAACCATGAGATTTCCGAGCAGTTTATCGCAGCTGTGCGTGATCTGGTTTCTGCGCGGCAGCAGCGTGACACTGTTTCCGGCTCCGGTGGCGGAACCACTGTGGTCAATATCCATCTGGACGGCCAGCAGGTTGCACAGGTGCTGGTTCCCCACTTACGTGAGGCCTCGGAAAACGGTGAACAGTTTGTCCATGCGGACACGCTGATCGAGGCGGGGGTATAAAATGAGCTGGGAAACCTACGCCGCACAGCCTTTAAGCCGCAAAATCTACACTCTTGAGGTACAGGTCAGTAATCCTGCCGACCCGGACGCCGAGCGCGAAACCCTGTACTTTTCCTCAGACGCTATCGACCCGGCTTTGTGTGAGTTCTATCATGCCCCGTGTATCAAGTCCCTGCCTGTGCTGACCCGTTCAGTGCAGGCTCTGACACTGGGCAGAACCGTTGCCACCTACGGAAACTGCTCCCTGATCACTTCCGGCGGACATCTGGACGAATCTATCCGCAGCAGGGATTTTGCTGGGGCGCCTGTTTCCATCAAGTCCGGCTTCGGCGGTCTGGACGTTTCCGAGTTCAAAGAAATCTTTTCCGGCCGGGTGGGGCCTAAGCCTGCATGGGATGACAATAAGCTTACCCTGCCGCTGGTGGATGGGGTGCGCGATCTGCTCGATAAAAAAATCGGTAGCGACAAAAACCTGTCCGGCGCGCTGCCCACTGTGGTCTCCGGGCTGCTCGATGATGCAGGGATCTCCGCTGAGACGCGTGAAACCGCTTTCTGGGATGCATGGGCGGCGGAGAATAATTTCAATGTCTGGCTGCCTGTCACCGCCAATCAGTCCATAGGTTCGGTGTTGGATATTCTGCTGGCCCCGCTGGGCTGCTGGTTCGGGTTCTCGCGCGCGGGCCTTTTTCGCGTGGCCACGTTCGCCGAGCCGGCTGCCGATGCAGATCCGGTCCTCAATCTCTCAGATATCGAGCTTTTCAAATTCAACGAGGCCGACCACGGCAAACGTTACTGGAAAATCAGCGTGGTCTATTACTCTGCCACCGGGGATAATGCCGCCACTGCTGAACGCAGCTGGGAGGATTCCGCGCTGCATGATGCCAATCCCTCCACCGAGGAAGTAACCAAAAAAACCGCCCTGACCGCGCAGGCCGATGCCGATACCATCCGTGACCGCTGGAAAGCACTTTTTTCGGTTCGCCGTCTGGTGGCGGGCTGTACTGCGCACGCCGAGCTTTTTGCGCTCAACATCGGGGATCACGTGCGCGTAACCCGTGACCGTCTGGATGTGGATCACGTTTACCGGGTGCAGAAAATCTCGGATGACATGACCAAAAACCAAGTTAAATTGGAGCTATTCCGATGAAGAATGTTCATTTTTTCTGGAACAACACCCATTTTGATAAAGCAGTGCTTGAGGCTTCGGCCTCGGCTCCGGGCTGGCCTGTGCAGAACCTGCAGAACCCGCAGATTGCGCGGGCCTGGAAATGTCCGGACGCCGGGGGTTGGATAAAGGTTTCCAGCGATATTCCGCGAACTTTCACCGCTCTGGTGTTGGTCGGGCATAACCTCGGCCTCGGTTCAAAGGTCCGGTTGCGGGTTTATGATGACAATTTTCAGACTGAGGTTTTCCAGCAGGAAACCGAGGTAATCAAGCCCGTATACAACATGAGCGAGTTGCCGCTCTGTAATTCATCCATGCTTGGCTATCCAAGCGAGGATGATCTCGCCATCCTGCCGAGAACCAATCTGATTATGCTGTTAAACAGGCCCCTTTGCCGCAAGAATTCCAGGATCGAAATAGATTCCCCCAGCCCTTTTCATGTGGGGCGGGTGATTTTCTGCGAGCACTGGGAACCGGCACAAAATTTCTCTTACGGCTGGTCGGACAATCTCGGTGATGATTCCAGCACTCAGCGCTCCCTCGGCGGTCAGGACTGGGTTGACCAGAAAAACCGCCGCTACTCTTTTTCTTTTTCGCTGGATAATCTCACCGAGGGTGAGGTTAACGGGCCGCTGATGAAGATGCGCCACCATTGCGGGACTTCTATCCCGCTGGTGGTTTCACTTGTTCCGGATGATCCCATAGCCAGTCAATACACTTCTATTCACTGCAAGTTTTCAGCTGTGCCCAAGGTGACGCAGCCAACACATAACCGTTACTCGGCAAAATTTAACCTAACGGAGGTATTATGACCCTCATTCGGACCCCGGTTGATTGTGATAACAATTTCGACTGGGCTACCACATGGCTGATTCCGTTGTTGGATGCGATGGTGGAATATATCAATTCTCTGGAATCCACTCAGCAATCCGCAACTGATGCCGTTGCCCTTGAGGTCGGCGCGGCCCGGGACGGGGCGGCAACCCTGCTGGCAAAGATCAAAACGATGGACGGTGTTTCCGATGATCTCAAGGCGCAGATTGAATCGCTCGTTTTGGGTAAAAAGGCAGATATTTACGATCCGTCAGCCAGCTATGTGAAAAATGATTTCGTAATTTATGACACCAGTATCTATGTGTGTCTGTCTGAAGCTTCGATCTCCGGTGTTGCCCCTTCTGATAAGTCCAAGTGGAAATTGCTGCTCGGCTATGAACGCGCACCCATGCCCACACTGGCGGGTCCGCTGACCGCAAACGAGGGAACCACGCATGATATAAGCCTCGGCGCATCGTATGATGCCAATGCAAAATATTACCCTACGGTTTCCGGTGGCAGCCTGTCCGGTCTGATGCAATTCACTGAGGGTGATTATGCAGGGCAGTGGGGCTGGAAGTGGACCATGCCCATTGTGGATACGGATACCGTTTTCACAATTGAAGTTTATTCAACGGCGGACGGTTACGCCCGGAGCTATCTTGCGAATCGTTCAGTCAACGTCAAGGACGTGCCCGTGAATGGAGTCGCAGTAGCTATAGCGGATAGCGAATGGAACAAAACCCCGGATACAGACGGAATTGAACCGCCTGCATACTCAAACCCGGCAGACAACGCCAATCAGGTGTTATCTGCTGAATTGGAAATTGAGCTTGCAAGCGGTGAGCTTGAGAATGTTATCAACGCTTCTACAACAGGTTTTGATACCAGTTCTGCCGTAGAGGTTGGGGACGAGATAGAGGCGGACACCGGGTCCTCATCAGTAGACAGTGTATCGGGCGGGGGCACTACTACCGTGGAGACATCTCAGGCTGGAGCTAGTAACAGTTTTGGTTCTACTTTTATGAATAACAATTATCCCCTCCCTAATGGCGAAAGGATAGATGCACTAGGGCTGAAAAGTTCATCCGCCCAGACTGGATACTTATTTATCTATAGACAGGACTCGGCAACGGAATACACATGTGTTGCCCGAGTGGAACTAACCCATTCTGGCTCCGGCCTTTTGGAATACGCTGAGTTAGACACCCCATATGACGTGCCCTCTACAGGGGGTTTCTATGTTGCAGGAGCTAATTTTAATACTGCAGGCGCTTATATGTATGACACTTCAGCTCTACGGGCCAATCCTGTTGACGCTGTTGTAGGGGAAACTCTTACTTTTGCTGCAACCACGGTAGCTCCTGTAACAGGGTATCAATACGGGAGTATGTATGCCGTTACAGTAAATCCGCCTTTTTCTGTAGCTCCAACAAAAGTTTTTAAAAAGCCTGCGGGGCTTGCTCTTAAGTTGGGCGCGGGGGTAGTCGGCGAGTATATGGGGCCGGAAATCCCCTTGGCTTGGGGAACTGGTTCAAACACTTCTGACCTCGTATTCGAATCCTCTGAGTCCTTAGCCGAAAAGGTGGTCAAGCCGAACGGTCCGCCAGTTGGTGGAACGGGGGCGGAGTTGATCCCCTCGTTTGTTGGTGCGATCTATGACGAAGAGACACAAACATCAACTGTTGATGGGTGGTCAATGAGTCAGAATGCAGTGATCAACCAGAACTATCCTTTCTGCAAGACGAGGCAGAACGATGAAGCAACGACAGTTCCCGGCTATCTTCCTTCGTGGGCTACCGGAAGCGCAAGTGGATATGGGTTTGTCACAGCGCCTCAACCAGTTGTAATCGGGGCACTCATTCTTGGTGGCGGTATTCCCGGTGGGCTGAGTGCTTCTCCACCTGAAAACATCCTGCTTGAAGGATTCAACGGGACTTCGTGGGATGTTCTTGTAGATACTACTGAAACTAGATGGACATCTGATTGGCAGGAGTTTGAGTATCCTGTTTCGAATGCAGCAGCATACACTGAGTTTCGCCTTGCAATGGATAGAGACAAAGTGCTGCACAAGATTCAGTTCAAGGAAGCATCTGACTTGACTTATGTTGCCGACCCGAGTGCTGTACATAATGATCTCGAGATTAACGGTTTGCTGCATAAGGTTGCGCAGGTTGTTGAGAAAATGGCCCCTGGAGCCTCAGCCGTAGAAGGTACTTTCGCAGAAACTCAGACCAACTCAAGACAGATGGGATATATTTCTGGCGTAGGCAATCGGGCTTGCGGTCTAATGTATAATGCTTTGAATGAATTAATTACTGGTGTTGTTGTGAATAACACTCAGAGTTCAACAGCTATTTGTGTTGCAAAGGTATATTCTACTGACGAAAATAACGTAGCTACGACACTCTTAAGAACCTCAGACCAACAGACAATGATTCAGGGTGATATCCCATTTTCTTTTGATTCTCCTGTAAAAGTCGACAGTGGCAAAAATTACTGGATAACAATTGAATATTTGTCTGGTGACGATGATTGGGCATGTGGTGTATGTGCTTATGATTTTGCCGGACCTTATGGTTCCAGTTATTTTGATGGTCCGTCCGAAGATGCATCAACAATGCAGGCTGCTGATGGTCAAGCGGCATGGGGCAACGAGATGTGGCGCATGAAGATTAATTGTGTATCACCGGATTTTTATACAACAACCGTAACCCTCGCCACCCCCCTTGCCCAAGCTCCCACCGGAGCGGAGGTAGTCAAAATCCCAGACCGCTGTAACCTGCCCCCTGCAGCTCTGACCGCACAGGTCGTGTCCGGACGGCTTAAAATCACGTCCGACATGATTACTCTAAATGAGGACCCAAATCTCAAGCGGCTGGTCATGGCCGTATTCGGACCTGTGGATATGAGGTTTAAATCAGCAACAATGAATATTCAGGAGAGATCATGAGCGAAGTAAAACATCTTGTTAAGCAGCAAGGCGGAATCTCATTCCACCGTGAGGTTCCGGCGAAACGGGCGTCTGATGATTTTGATTTAACGCAGATGAGTACCCAGACACGGGAAGCGTTTGCACGGGTCTGCCGGGATGGCGGGGCCACTCCGGCAGATTATCGGCATGTGTTCGAGTCCCTTCTCGGGCGGGCTTTGGTGGAGGATATATTGAAATGATCTGGATATTAATTTTACTCGGCGCGGTATGGTTCGCATGGGC
This sequence comes from Maridesulfovibrio salinus, assembly GCF_055394525.1. Classification (NCBI taxonomy): domain Bacteria; kingdom Pseudomonadati; phylum Thermodesulfobacteriota; class Desulfovibrionia; order Desulfovibrionales; family Desulfovibrionaceae; genus Maridesulfovibrio; species Maridesulfovibrio salinus. The sequence continues at coordinate 3,064,854 of NZ_AP042461.1, read as the reverse complement.
CTACCGCCGGGAAACCGGCTGGGATGGGCTCAAGGAATTTGCAACCGATGATTGCAGCGGCGGCATGAGCTGGCTGTACAGGAAATTAACCGGAAAGCGTGTTCCGTGGGCGGATGCCTGTGTTGAGCATGACCGGGCTTATCACAAGGGTGGAACCTCAGCTGAGCGTTATGAGGCTGATAGATGGCTTATGACCTGCGTTGCAGCTGAGGGCTACCCGTGGTGGGCAATTGTGATGTTTATAGCCGTACGGATTGGCGGAGTCCGGTGGCTACCTACTTCCTACCGCTGGGGATTCGGCTACTCGTATGTATTGCCGTGGAGGAAAGCGAAATGAACGAAGTGAAAGTAGAGAGAGTTGAAAAGACCTGGCGCGAGTTTTTCCGCGAACCTGTGTTCGGTAAAACTGTCTGGGAAACCGATGCAGATGGTAAAAGGCATTATACCCGTGCGGAGGCCTACGAACTGCCGCTCTGGCCGGAACCGTTTGTGCGGTTGGTGGAACTTCACGAACAGGGCCACCTTGACGGCCTGCCCGGTCAGTCATGGCCTGTTGATGTCATGTGGGAAGGCCCCGGCAGGCTGGCTGATACCATGTGGGAGAAATCGTTACTCATCTTCGTAGGTCCTGCGGTCCTGCTTCGAAGAGCTGTTACCGGGAGCTGGTTCAGTAAAGAAAATCAGGAAAAACTTGAAGAGAAAGTTTCAGAAGGATAAGTTGCTGGCTGGACTGAGTTAAGTCCGTCCCCTTAAAAAGCCCTGCTGCTCGGTGTGAGTAGCAGGGCTTTTTTGGGCTTATTCAACAGGATAATTTTTGTATTGTTGTGTAATAATTTCAAGACTTGTTCCAGCCAGCGTGCTCAGTTTGTCGGTTGGGATATTAACCTTGACAGTCTGAACATCCCATTCTTTTCGTGGGTCATCGGCTCTTTTTGTTGATTCCGGGATGTATGTTGCTATTGCTAAATGTTCAGTTGAGCGAACAAAGCTTGCGTCAGGCCAGATAATGGCAGTCGCACATTCTGTCGGGTTTTCATGTTGGGCTTTGATAACAGCTTTGATAACAGTGTGTGCAAGGGCTTCAGGTGTAATAGTTTTTGTATCCTGTACCAGATCAATGGTTATGTCTGAAACTGTTTGTACTCCGTATTTTGAGTTATTGGCTTCGGTTTTAACTATTGAGTAGTTTAGAGCTTTGGAAGTGTCCGGGCCTGTGTCACCACTGCATGCAGATATGGTTAACAGGATAATGCATGCTACTGAAGTTAAGAGCTTACTATGATAGTTGTACATATGTTGTTTTGTCTCCAATGTTTGAGTTTTAATATTAGTAATCAGTCATTTCTCAGGCCCAAAAAAAATCCCGTCAATCACGATTCCGCGATACCAGACGGGATAATCTGTTTCTAGCTCGCCTTCTTGTTTCCCTCACCTGCGCTGTTTTCGTGAATGGGCGGCTGCTGTTCTGGCGACTTCAATATCGTGAGGATAGCCGTTTGAATTGTTTCCTGTGAAGCTCCGGCTTTTTCCAAAGCTTCGGTTGTGACAATAATCCGCTGGCTGATGGGGTCGGTTATTTCCTGCTGCACGGTCTGTGCTGGCTGACCTGCAAATGGTTCCGGCTCTTTTTCTGCTGACTCCGGTTGAGTCTTTAGCATCCCCCCTTCCTCAAAGAAAAGCCAATCCCGATTTACTTCAGGCGTTTTTTCCAAAATCAGAAAAATAAGATTTAAGCTGATCTTGTTCTGGTTGTTTTTGGAAATATGTCTGTTGAACGTATTCGGCGGAACCCCCACAGCAGCTGCCAAATGTGATGATTTTCCATCATAAAAGGTTTCAATCACCTTGTTAATGCGCTCAAATAATTCCATTTTTAAAATATTTTCCGCTTTTGGTTTTATTTTTGGAAAATAGTGTTGACTCTTTTTCCAAAAATGGATTAATTATTAAACCTAAATGAACAAATAAACCTAACTGCCTAATTGGTGACTCAATTAGGTTAACTCTTAAACCTAATTAAAAATATGACTACAAAAAGCAAAGCCTCCCGTCAATCTGCTGAATTTCAATGCTGGATGATCCGCAATGACAAAGACAACAAATGGCTTGCCGAGTTGTTGGGTGTTTCTGTCCAGCGTGCCTGTACCATCAAGCGTTCCGGGGTTTGTTCTCCCGCCCAGCGCAAAGAGCTGAAAAAGGCCGGGGTCGATAAAATCAGTCTTCCCGTAGCCACCAGCGGCAGGCCGGGAATCCAGCCTAGAGAAAAGAAATAGAAGTTCTAATTTTGGAACGGCTTTTCCAATTCTCGAATAATTACACAAAAAATTTAGACTGCCAATGTAAGTGGAGGAGTGAAAAACACACTATGACTAAATCATTTGAAACCATGAGCCTGCCCGATGCCCTGAATCTGGCACGCATCCAGTCCGGCAAGACCATAGACGAAATTCAGGCTGAAATGAGCTGGAAGCCCGGCCATGCACAGCGCGTTTTTTACGATGATTCATATTGGCCCAGTCTGCCGACCCTCCCGAAACTCTGCGGCGTGCTGGGTAACACCATCCTGCTGGACTGGCTGCAAACACAGGTTGAGTTCGGTGGTCTGGCTCTTAAATTCGAAGCCCTCGACTGTATCGGATTGCTGCGGGAGTTGAATCTGCTGGTGCTGGAGATGGGCGAGGTTTCCCGGGAAGCTGAAAAGGCTGTTGCTGACGGCACGGTCGACAGGGCCGAAGCGCGGCGCATCTGTAAAGAAATGCGGGACGTGCTCAATAAAGGGATTGTGATCCTCAACGGGCTTGAAGCAATCAAATAAATTTCCCCTGAAAACACCTCCTGTATCAGGCCAGCCGGAATCGGGTTACCCGGCAAATCAGCTCTCCCCGGTAATTTTACCACCTGACACCCCGTTAACCGGGGAGGGCTGAGAGGAGAAAAGGCATGGATTTATTGGAAAACAACCCGCAGGGCATGACCTGCGTAGAAAGTCTTGAAGAGGCTGCCCGCGGCGTTGCTGACGAGCTGCGGGGCATGCCTTTTGTTGACCATATCACTGCTGCGGTCTGCGTGGTTCGGCTGGAAAACGCCCTTGAGCGGGATACAGAACGGAGGGAGGCATGCACGACAATCCCCACGTAAAAGCGGAAGTAGCGGCCATTCAGAACCGTTTACGCAGGCTTCGCCCTCATTTGGACCCGATTGGGGCCTGCAGCATCGGTGTATTGCTGACTGACCTTGAGGAATTAAACAGGCTGGCCCTGCCGGGATTACCGGAAGCGGAGCCGGAACAATGCGAGAGAGGGGTTTATAATGAGCGATGAATTTAAACTGATACCGAATACTGATTTTGCCATGAACCGGGATTGCAAAGTTGTGCGGGTTGCGGCGGCTGGTCATTCCCCGGTGGGTTACTGCCGCCGTCCGGTGATGAAGCGCGCAATGATTTATTATCAACTGCCTCTTACCAATGTCGCCCATGGCGGCAGGGCAAAGACGTTCTGCAAGTCCGTGGTGTGCCTGTATCATGAGCTGTTCGGCGAAGTTCTGGTCATCCACAGCAGGAAACGTTTTTTCCGGCGGCTGCAGGATCAGGCTGAAATCAGCAATTTAAAGTTGCGTGAGAAGGTCGCCGCAGCGGACAGGCTTCCGAACCCCGAAGATTTTAAGCGCCCGCTGGCCCGGCATCATTATCAGCTGGGTTCTCATTTTAACGCGCTTAAGGATCTGGATGATTATGCAACGGCAGTGGGTAAGCCCGCAGCCGGAAAACATGGAACTACAATGGCGGATTACTGTCCGCTGGTGTGAGGGGATTATGAGCCACAGAGAAAATTTACACGAATCAATTTTGATTACGATCCAGGCATATGGAAATTTGTTTATGCGCCGTCTTGCAGAGATTAAAGGCTGGACAAACGAAAAACCGAGTTCTTCCGGTTTCTATTTTGTGCGGGCTGACTCCGCAGCTGAACCGGCCGTGCACTGCTACGTGGTGAACGCGTATCACCCGGTCGAGCATAATGTGGTGCTTAATGAAATGGTTCCGGCAGGTGATGCTGTTGAATATCTCGGCCCGTTTTCCGCTGAGAATTATATCCACTACGTGAGCGCGTTTTGCAGCAGTATGGAGCCTAAGGACGATGAAAAGCTTGTGGTTTTGGAAGAGGGCAAGGTTTCATTTTTCAGATGTAAGTATTGCGAAACCCCGATTTTTGTAGGCGAGGCTTTTTCTTCTGACGGCAAAACATACTGGCACAAGGCTTGTGATGGGGAGGTTAGTTGCGATGATGATTGAAGAGTTGAAAGAACTTTTGAAGGACGTCCCTGACCGTTATATGGAACTACAATGGCGGATTACTGTCCGCTGATATGAGGTTGAAATGTTGAAAAGAAATTTTCTGGATTCTTCGGCCCGGAAGGTTCTCAACGCGGAACCAGAGTTTCGGGAAGGCCTAGCCGCCCGGATCAGGTGGACAAGGCCGGAGCCTGTGACCGCTGGTTTTTACTATGTGCGTGCTGAAACAAAACCTGAGGCAGTAAAGGTGCTTTATCTGGGCGATAACGCGAAATTTCGCAGGGATAATGAATTTATGATGCATAGGGCCTTCGGTACTGCCCGGTGCGAATTCTTGGGGCCCTTCAAGCCTGAAGATCTGATTTGTTTTGTAGCCAATAAAATTAACGTTGAGCGTTGGAATGAAGCCGGAGCGGAAGCTGACCGGGTTTTGCGGGAGGTGCAGGATGTCTAAAATTCAATTTGTTCGTGCTGCGAGAATGGACATCGGCTGCCCGGCCTGCGGTCGCCGAGTTATGGATGTTTTTCAGTCTGGTGATTCCGTTGAATATGAATTTGAAGCGGAATTGAATGGCGGAGATACTTTACCCTGTAGCTCTTTGCCTCCTTATTGCTTTGGGGTTGAATATCACGCCTCATGCATTTTTTACACTTGCAGACATTGCGGCGTTAAACTCGGTGAACTGGAGTTGTGCGTGCCCTCTGAGTGCAATCCTGGGCGTGAGTTTTGGTATGACGGGTTTGAAACGCAAGAGCGTTCCGAGCTTTTACATATTCCGGAGCCTCCCATTAATTGGCGTTGCGTCCGTAAGCATTCAGTGGATGACCAAATGGGCGAACTTGCCCGGCTCTACAAGCGGTTTGATATACATAGTTTAGGACTGTTTATCGCTGATTTTTCCCCGTCAAATGACGGTTCTCCCATGAAAGTATGGAAAGACGCCTGCGATCTATTTAAGAAATACGGTCCGGCCTGCATTGAGTATATGCGTGAATGGAGGGAGGCGAACAATGCCTATAATTCTCCCTATCCTCATGAACGGCGAAATGGTCCGCGCAACTCTGGATAATCGTAAGACACAGACCCGGCGGGTGATAACACCGCAACCTGAGATTAGACCTGCTCACGAAAATTTTTCTGGAGGGTGGGCATGGGAGAACAAAAACACAGTGCTCATGGGGTGGAAAGATACTGATGAATTTGCACGGGCCATGAGCAAACGCGCCCCTTACCAGCCCGGAGACACTTTATGGGTGCGGGAAACATTCGCAGAAATCCCCGGAGGTGGCGGCGCGGTCTATCGGGCTACTTGGCGTGAAGACGGATGGGAAAAAGGTCCCGATGCAAAATGGCGTCCTTCCATCCACATGCCCAAATGGGCCTGCCGCCTGTTTCTCAAAGTTAAAACCGTTCGCGTTGTGCGGCTGCAGCAAATTAGCGTTGAAGATTGCATAGCCGAGGGCGTTGATACCGCCGAGACTCTCTGCCCTGTTCGTAGGGACGGCCTTCATTCTGACGCATGGTATGACGGCGAAGGCTGCGAGGCATGCGGTGCGCCATCGGTTCACGCCAAATTCCGTGACATATGGGACTCCCTCGCCAAGCCCGGAACCCGCTGGGCGGATAATCCGTGGGTATGGGTTTATGAGTTTGAAAAGTGCGAGAAGCCGGAAGGGTGGTCTAACATTTAATTGTCCAGAATCATAAAGGAGACAAGCCATGAAAAATAAACTTACAGACCTTAACGACCATTTATTTGCACAGCTCGAACGCCTCAACGATGAGGAACTCAAAGGCGAAGCTCTGGAAGAAGAGATCAACCGCTCCCACGCCATCACCAATGTGGCGAAAGAAATTGTCACCAACGCCAACCTTGTCCTTAAGGCCCAGATCGCAGCGTCCAATTCCATCGGCGGGAGCATGAAAGCTCCCAAAATGCTGGCTATCGATACGGAGTAAGCTATGCGTTTTCGTTATTCGTCTGAACATCTTGAATTTCTAAGGCAGAACTTTAAATCTTGCCGTGTTCCGGAACTGACCAGCAAGTTCAACGAACGCTTTGGCCTAGACAAGACTGAGCAGCAGATAAAATCAACATTGAAAAATCATAAAATACGTTGCGGTCGACCACGTGGGGTCAGAAAGGGAGAACGGCTTACGTATACTCCGGAGCAAATTAAGTTCATCAAGGAAGGCTACAGGGAGATGGACAAGCACGAACTGACTAAGTTCTTCAATAATCATTTTGGCACCGACAAAGGAGTTAACCAGATCGAGGCCTTCATTGATAACCACAAGATCCGGAGCGGTAGAACTGGGCGTTTTAAGAAAGGTCATAAATCTTGGAATAACGGTTTAGCAGGAACAGGAGTCTGCAAACCAAATAGTGGATGTTTTAAGAAGGGATGTGTCCCTGGTAACACCGTGCCCATGTATACCGAGCGGCTTAACAAAGAAGGTTTCGTTGAGATAAAAGTCCCGGTTACGAATCCATATACTAAAGCCAAGAGTCGCTTCATGCACAAGCAGGTGTGGATATGGGAACAAGCTAATGGGCCCGTACCCGAAAACCATGTAATCCGCTTTCTGGATGGTGACAAGACTAATTGTGCCATTGAAAATCTTGGGCTTTTTACCCGGGCAGAAAGCTTGGAAATGACACGGCTTGGTTTCAGTGAGGCTCCCGGGGAAACCAAATCGACCATTGCGACTCTTGCTAAACTTACCACCAAGACAAAAAGGACCGAACGCAGCCTGTATGGTCATGCTAGCCCGGGCGAGATTCGGAGCAAAGTTTTCGAACTCGGCAAGGCACATCAAAATGCTGGATTAGGACCTTTTACCGCCCACCAGATTCAAAAGTCCGGATGGCCCGAAGTTGAAGGCCGAAAAACTGTGAAGCTCGGAATTTCTTTCGCCCTGTCAGTCCTGGTACGACAAGGCAAGTTCGAACGTGTTCAGCGTGGGCTTTATGCTGTGGCTGAATCAGCTTGTTGTGATTCGTCTCCGGAGGCGGTTTAAAATGAACGCCACTCCCAAAATCCTCGACCAAAAAACAAAAGACCACCTGCACCGCCAGCTCATCAAACTCGGTGACATGCTCGGTGATGGAGATTGCGACCCGTGGGTTGAAAAAGAATATGCGCGAGTCCTCAAAGCTTTGGGCATTGGTCCCAAACCAAAGAAGCGCAACTCCATCCATATTAATGCTTTGATGGTTCCGCGCCTGCAGGATGTAAAATGCAAGTGCGGTGGAGATTTGAAGCAATCGCGCTCCGGTTCCATGATTGGACAATGTGTGGAGTGCGGAAACAAATACAGGCTGCTCAAACGAGTTCGCCGGAAAAGAAAATCCGCGTAAAGCGGCGGGAGGGAATGAGAATGGAAGTAATACAGAAAGCAGTAAACGCAAAAGTAAATGAAATGGTTGAAAGCGGCGAAATAGCCAAGCTCGTTGAAGCAAAGGTTGAATCAACTATCAGCGGTGCAATCAGTGAACAGTTTAGCTATGGCGGCAACCTGAAAAAACAGATCGATAACGCAGTAGAACAGGGGCTTAAATTCGACCTCACAGCTATTGATTTCGACAGCTACAACCAGCAGATGCTTTCCGCAATCAAGGTTCGCCTCGGCAATATGTTTCACGGTCAGGCTTACGAACATTTCATCAGTCAGATTGACGAACTGCTTCAGCCTGCCCCTGAAGAAATAAGCATGGACGATCTGCTTTTAAAAATCGCTTCATTTTGGCGCACAGATGATCCGTTCTATGACGATGAACTGGATTCTGAAATGACTGTTGAAATAGGTGCTAACGAATACAGTTCGTTTAAAAGCTGGTCTATAAACATCTGGAAAAAGAAAGAAGATATAGGGAGCTATAGAAGCATAGCTAACGAATCAGATATCAGGCTGCATATTATTGATGAAGAACTGAGGATCAGCCATAGACAGAGATACAACCCTACCTGCTTTGATGAAGCCGAAGCCTTTATCTTCAAGCTCTACGCAGCAGGCACAAAAATCACCGGCATTGAAGAGTGCAACCCCGACATGCTCGAACTCTACCTGAAAGAGTGGGAGGACTAGCCACCATGTGCAACATCGGAGACGGCGAAGCCCCCACTCTCTACAACGAGACCAAACCTAAGGCCCGTAAACAGCATAAGTGCTGTGAATGCGGCGCAACAATTGAGCCGGGCGAAACATACCAGCGCATCGAGGGCATGTGGGAAGGCGATTTTCGTACCTTCAAGACCTGTTCTTTTTGTGATGCTACCCGCGACAAAGCGGACAAGGAATTTCGGCTCAAATATGGTCGTATTCCTCTTGGTCAGCTCTGGGAATGTGTTGGGCCGGATTACGCTGCGGAGGACGCAGTATAATGGCCTGCACCATAGACTGGACCAACGCCGATAGTTTCCCGCTGGAGGATGAAGCAGTCCTCCTCTTCCGGGAGAACAGCGCGGAGACAGTCACCCTTGAAACCTGTCCGCTTGATGGGATGGTCTGGAAGGACAAAGACTATCAGACCATCCCCATTGAGGACGGTGATTTCTGGGAATATGCGGTTAATATTAGGGATTACATGCGGAAACAGCATGAAGGAATGAAGAAATGAGCGATAAAACCAAAGGCATTTACAAAAAATACGATGTCAGCAGGGTTGACGGAAAACCCATCAAAGGCGGCTGCCTGGTACTTGAGTTCGGTGATAAGAACGCAGCATCCGCTATCAATGAATTTGCTAAGACTCTGCGCGCTGATGGATATGAAAAGCTGGCTGATGACATTGAGCAACGGCATGCGGAATGTTGGGATTCTATGGATGGGGCAGTGTCACCCTTGTGACTTGCCAATGTAAGAAAACAGGAGGATATACCACTATGGCATTGATAAGAATGTGTGACATCTGCAAAACAAAAGAAGTGACTAAGGTCCGCGAATATAATTCCCCGCACCGTTCCGGTGGCGTGGAACTTGATGTCTGCAATAGTTGTGTTGTTGAAGTTTCTCACCGTATTCAGAAGGTTTATGCTCTCATGGGCAAATCTGATGCTTTGACCACGGATCAGGTTAATACCTTTCTGCTTTTTGAAATCGAACGGAGTGCCAAGAAATGAAAAAAATAATCCTCGCAGCCGTGGCCACAACCGCATTTACCCTCGCCGCTCCCCTTATGGCCGGCGCTGATGAATGCGATCAAATCGACAATAATGACCTGCGCCACCTGTGCAAGGGCGAAACCATTCTCATTGATAAACGTGACCTGCGACTGGTCAGCTCCGGCGATTGCGACCTGGTTCAGGATGATGACTGGCGCAATGTCTGCCGCAAGCACCCTAACCAGATTAACGATCCTGATCTGCGGCATCTGGCGGAGGGTAATTGCATTTTGATTGATAAACGGGATTTGAGAGTGCTTTGTCGGGGGTGGAAAAGATGAGCAAGATAGAAATTGTTTCAGCTGAAAACGGTGTGGTTGTAACCGGAAGCGGGACCCATGTTTTCGAAATGACTCCGGGCAAGCGGGCTGATGCTGTGCGCCGGATGCTGACTCAGATTGCAAGTGATCTGGGTTCAGGCCTTTCGGTTTCGGTGTCGGTCACTGATCCTAGCGGAGAAGAACGTCCGGCCCTGGATAAAAGAGTCCTCTGGCTGACTCCAAGAGAAGTCTCGGAGGAATACGGGGTCAAAGAGAAAACCCTGCAGGACTGGCGAGGGAAAGGTTCAGGACCGAGTTATTCGAGGATCGGCGGCGGTATCCGTTACCGCCGCGAGGACCTTGACGCTTATTTCACGGAGAACCGGGTCAAGACCATAGAACAGGGTTAGAGCATCATTTCGTCAATTATGGATAATTTCTTTCTGTTTTCATCTGGAATTAAGTGCGCATAGCGCAGCGTCATTTGGAGATTTTTATGTCGCATCAAGACCATCAACTCGTGCAGCGTGACTTTGCCGGACTGGGCCAGCCAACTGGCAAAGGTATGCCGCCACGTGTGAAAGGTGACCTTAAGCTTGGAATCGGTCACCCCATCATTGAAACCGAGGTCTGTGACCGTGCGGTCGAATACCCCGGTAACGCCGTTGACGATGGGGCCGCCATCTCGGGCTTGGAAAATATGTTCGTTTGGCTGGCGCTTGTAGGAACTCAGCAGTTCCAGAACATCCCTGGGGGCGTTGACCCTGTGGATATCTTTCGTCTTGGAGACAAAGCGCAGGTGTCCGGAATATTCAATGGAGTTCCCGAGCAGCTGGAAAAGCTCGGTACTGCGCAGCCCTGTCTTGAGGCTCACGAAACTGAGGTCATAAGCCAGCCGGGATTGTTTCAGCTTGAGTGCATCCAACAGCTTCTTTGCTTCATCGGGAGTGAAGAAGCGCAATGCACAGTTATCCGGTGTCGGAAGGCTGAACTGGCTGTTGTTGGTCGAGAAGGGATTCGGGCCGGGGAAGCGGTTTTCAGCAATTGCGAGGTTGACGCAGCTGCGCGCAAATGCAAAACATTTGCGGACCGATTCAGCGGAGAGAGTCTGCTGGAGCTTGTTGCGGGTACGCAGCAGCATGTCAGTTGTGATGGCGTTGAGCGGCAGCGCACCGAAGTAGCGGCGCAGATGTTTGTCGTACCGCTGGCGTTCTTTCTTGGTGGGCTTACCGTTCAACTCGCGGCGTCCGAACCACAGCTCGGCGGATTCGTTGAGAGTGAATTCAGGACTGCCGTTGTTAATAGGATTTTTGAGCGCAGCAAGAATTTCGGTGCGTTTGGCATTGGCATATTGCGCTGTGATGCCCTCAGAGGCCCAACCTATCGTTTTCCAGCGGGTTTTGCCTGCTTCTTTATACCAGATGAGGAAAGTGCGATCAGGCTTGCCCCTGTGCCTCTTTGTGAGGGATTCACGGTAATAAACCCCGCTGAACTTTGTCTTAATGCGGGGTCGTTTCTTTTTTGTGTCTGTGGAGTTATTCGGCATGGTTCAGTTGTATTCGGGTTTACATGTTTTTTCAATCAACTTACCCATCGCTTACCCACGAAAAAAGGGTTACGAGAAGTAATTCTCATAACCCTTTGTATTTACATGGCGGGGCAGGAAGGATTCGAACCCTCGGCCAACGGCTTAGAAGGCCGTTGCTCTATCCAACTGAGCTACTGCCCCGCGAGAGATGCTTTATTTATACAAACAGGTTTTGCCAGTCAAGCAAAAAATAAGGAAAAGTTTTGAAATTTAGAAATTTTTCGGAATTCAGCAGTTATCTGGATGAACTGGGGTTGTTCCATATGGACCTCAGTCTCGGCAGGATGGAAAGCTTTGTCCGCAAGTGGGGCGGGAAAAAAAGTTTCCCGGTGATTCATGTCGTCGGGACCAACGGTAAAGGCTCTACAACAAGCTACCTTACAGCAATTGCCGAGGAGTTCGGTCTGAAGGTCGGAGCGTTTACCTCTCCTCACTTTGTTTCTCCTCGTGAGCGTATTACAATTGACTCGGCAATGCTTTCAGAGACCGAATGGACAGCTCTGGCCAATGAAGTGATAAGTGTTGCGCCTGATGCAGGACTTACATATTTTGAGTTCCTGACCTGCATGGCTCTTGTGGCTTTCAGAAACCACGATGTCGATCTGGCTGTCATGGAAGCCGGGCTGGGAGGGCGTTACGATGCAACAAATACTGTCGATCCGTCCCTGACAGTTTTTACTCCCATAGGTTTGGATCATGAGAAAGTGCTCGGCAACTCAATCCGGCTTATAGCTGAGGATAAAGCTGACGCCATGCGCTCTGGAGGCAAAGCGGTCACTTCAGATCAGGTTGATGAAGCCGGGGCGGTTATTGAAGCCAGAGCCGCTGAACTGGGATGTGAGCTGCACCATGTTGGAAAAATGGAGCATGTCTCAGGTCTTGAGCCGGTTTTGCGCGGCGAACATCAGAAGCAGAACGCCCGGCTGGCTGCCTGCGCCTGGCGTTTGTTCTGTGATATCAGAGGTTATGATTTTCATGAGCAGCGAGTGCGCGACGGTGTCAGGAAAGGATTTATAGCCGGAAGGTTGCAGTCTGTTGAGGCTGACCGTACCTATATACTGGATGGGGCACATAATACGCATGCTTTTGCCGCGCTGGAGTCAGAACTTGAGAAAAGCGGGATCAGGCCTGACGCGGTCATTTTTTCATGCATGAAAGATAAGGACCTTGCACCAGTTCGCGAAACCCTGCTCCGGTTGACCCCCGGAACCATTATCACCTGCGGAATACCGGGCAATGAACGGGCATACCCCCATGAGGAATTGGCCGCTGTTATCGGCCCGCGCGCTGAATCAGCCGGTGATATCAACGAGGCGCTGGCAAAGATTTCCGATGGTGATAAAACAGTTCTAATCTGCGGCTCCTTGTTTTTACTGGCGGCTTTTTATACAAGATACCCAGAATTTCTGGAAAAATGATTTGTTTAATTGGATGAACCTAACGGAGTAAAACTTGTCCAATCTTTTTAAATACCTGCCGTCTGTCGATTCTGTACTGAACCGTCTTGAGGAAGAAGGGGTGATCGATGGACTGCCGAGGTCCCTTTCCCGTGATCTAGTAAATGGTTTTCTGGATGTATGCCGGGAAGAGATCAGGGGCGGAGTGATTACCGAAGAAAAACAGCTTTCAAGTGATGTCCTTTTCCCCCGCATCACCTGCCATGTGAGAGCCGGGGCCAAGCCTCATTTCAGGCGTGTGCTTAACGCTACCGGAGTGGTTGTGCATACTAATCTCGGTCGTTCCCTGCTGGCGGATTCAGCTGTAAAGGCCGTGACTGAAGCCTGTGCGTGTTATTCCAATCTGGAGTTTGACCTGAAAACCGGCGAGCGTGGAAGCCGCTACAGCCATGTCGAAAAAATAATCTGCGAAATTACAGGCGCAGAGGCCGCTCTGGTGGTGAACAATAATGCTTCGGCTGTGCTTATCACTCTGGAGACCTTGGCCAAGGGCCATGAAGCAATTGTCTCCCGCGGACAGCTTGTCGAGATCGGCGGCTCTTTCCGCATTCCTGATGTAATGGCCAAAAGCGGCGCGACTCTTTGTGAGGTGGGGGCAACCAACCGTACCCATCTGCGTGATTACGAGAATGCCATTAATGAAGAAACAGCGCTTCTTATGAAAGTGCATACTTCCAATTTCAGGGTTATCGGCTTCACCAAAGAGGTTTCCGGCGGGGAGCTGGCTGAACTGGGAAAAAAATATGACCTGCCTGTTTATGAAGATCTCGGTAGCGGGAACTTGACAAACTTTTCGGGCCTTGGGCTTATACGTGAACCTACAGTGCAGGAAGTTGTGGCCGAGGGGGTGGATGTTGTTTCATTCTCCGGCGACAAGGTTCTTGGCGGACCACAGGCCGGAATAATTGTCGGTAAGAAGAAGTATATCGACATGATCAAGAAGAATCCGCTCAACCGGGCTGTAAGGATTGATAAAATGACTCTGGCCGCGCTTGAAGCCACTTTGCGGCTTTACCTTGATCCGGAAACAGCCAGACGTGAAGTCCCGACTGTACGCATGATTACCGAGCGTCCTGAGAATCTTAAAAAACAGGCTCAGGCTCTTACCCGAACCTTGCGCCGCCGTCTGGGAGATTCCGTAGAGATATCCATCCGTGAAGGTGTCTCCCGTGTCGGTGGAGGAGCTTTCCCGGAGCAGGATCTTAAAACATTTCTGGTAGCACTGATGCCGACCGGTGACCTTTCCGTGGAAGATCTCAAGGAGCGTCTGCTTTCAACCGAACCGCCTCTGGTGGGACGCATTGAGGAAGACCTGTTCTGCCTTGATCCGAGAACACTTTCCAGAGATGAATATCAGCTCTGTGCAGAAGCTTTATCGCAGGTTCTTTGTTAGTCCTGAACAGTTCAAACTGTTATCGCGAATTTTAATAAACCAAATCTTATCACTGATTCTCATACTGCAGACTGTAGGAATGAAATTAAGTTTCCTCAGCAGGTGAGTCGGGGCTGTTCCTGATGGAACGGTTTAAAGGAGTTCAATATGAATATGTCATTGGAACATGAAACCAGAAGTTGCTGGGAAATATATAAAGATGAAGAACACCGTGAGGCCATGGATGATCTGGCGGCACGTTACATTGATTTTCTCACCCGCTGCAAAACTGAGCGTGAAACCATTAAATATGTAGAGGAAAGGCTGGAAGAAGCCGGTTTTGACGATTACATCGCAGGTGACAAATGTTACCGTTCTTTTCGTGATAAAACCATATTCATAGCCCGTAAAGGCAGGAAGCCGCTGTCACAGGGATTCCGTCTTGTCGGAGCCCATGCGGACACCCCCCGTCTGGATTTCAAGCAGCATCCTCTTTATGAGGACCTCGGCATGTCCATGGCCAAGACTCACTATTACGGCGGTATCCGCAAGTATCAGTGGCTGGCGAGACCTCTCTCCCTGCATGGAGTTGTAGTTAAGGCTGATGGTGAAAAAATTGATGTTGTAATAGGCGAAGATCTCAATGACCCGGTTTTGACTATTCTCGATCTACTGCCGCATCTTGCCTACAAGCAGGTTGAGAAAAAGGTAAGTGATGCTTTTGAGGCTGAGAAACTGAATATCCTGATGGGTCACTCCCTCTCTTTTAGCGGGGTCGATGAAGAAGGTGAAGACAAGGCTAAACCTTCAGTCAAACGCAAGGTTCTTGAATTGCTGAACGAGAAGTACGGCATTGTGGAGGAAGACCTGTTCAGTGCCGAGATGCATATTGTGCCGGCTGGCCCCGCCCGTTATGTAGGATTGGATAAATCAGTTGTGGGCGGTTACGGACAGGACGACCGTTCATGTGTATTTCTCGCTCTTGAGGCTTTCCTGAACTCCCCGCAACCGGAACACGCCCAGATTGTTCTTTTCTATGATAAAGAGGAGATCGGCTCGGAAGGATCTACCGGAGCCAAGTCCCTGTTCTTTGAATACTGCCTTGAAGATCTTATTGAGGCATGGGAACCCAACGCCAAGCTTTCCCGGGTCATGATGGCGGGTAAGGCTTTATCAACTGATGTTCATGCCGCAATCGATCCGGATTATCAGGATGTTCATGAGAAGCTTAATTCCGCTTATCTCGGATACGGACCATGCTTCTGTAAATTTACCGGGCATAGAGGCAAGGTGGGAGCAAACGATGCACACCCGGAATTTGTGGCCTGGCTGCGGAAAATACTGGGTGAAGCTGGAGTCCCGTGGCAGATGGCCGAGCTCGGTAAAGTTGACCTCGGTGGCGGCGGAACAGTTGCCAAGTTTCTGGCCCTTTACGGTATGGACGTAATTGATTTCGGTCCTCCTGTCCTTTCCATGCACAGCCCGTTTGAACTTACGAGCAAGGTTGACCTTTACGCGACCGAACTTGCTTTCAGGGCTTTCCTGAAAAATTAAGAAATCCGAAAATTGTTAACCGGGCTTTGCCGGGGTAATATTCGGAGAAAGGCTTTCGCGCTGAAAGGGAAGCTTATAAAAGGTTTTGAAAAGGGGAGTCCGGAGGATAAAACTTGTGCAAAAGTTTTTCCCTCCGGACGCCGGAGGCAAAAGGAGAACTATGCCTGTTGTTATGGGTACTGCGGGTCATATTGACCATGGTAAGACCAGTCTGATTAAAGCTTTGACCGGGACAGACTGCGACCGTCTGGCCGAGGAAAAGAAACGCGGCATCACCATTGAACTCGGCTTTGCAAGTCTGGATCTCGGCGGTTCCGAGGTGCTCAGTATCATTGATGTTCCGGGCCATGAAAAGTTTGTTAAAAACATGGTTGCAGGTGCTGCCGGAATTGATTTTGTCTTGCTGGTTATAGCCGCGGATGAAGGTGTCATGCCCCAGACAAGGGAGCATCTGGAAATATGCTCTCTCCTCGGTATCGAGAAAGGGTTCGTGGTGCTCACTAAAGTGGATATGGTAGATGAAGAGTGGCTGGAAATGGTTACCGAGGATGTCAGAGATTTTCTTGAACCGAGTTTTCTGGCAGAAGCTCCTATCCATACTGTTTCATCCCACACCGGACAGGGCCTTGATGAGTTGAAGGCGGAAATTGCCAGCTTTATGAAAGAGTTTTCGCCCAGACGGAGAACTGATCTGGCAAGGCTCCCGGTAGACAGGGTTTTTACCATGAAGGGGCACGGCACAGTTGTTACGGGCACACTTATTTCCGGAAAGCTTTCGGTTGGGGATGATGTCGTTCTGTATCCCGGAATGACTGAAACCAAAGTGCGTGGGCTGCAGTCGCACGGGGCTTCCGTTGAAACAGCTCCTGCAGGACGCAGGACCGCGGTGAATCTTCACGGACTGGAAGTGGAGGATATTGAACGGGGAGAAGTGCTGGGCCGTCCGGGTACTCTTTTCCCTTCAACTGTCTGGGATGTGGAGTTGACCTGCCTGCCTTCTTCACCGAAATCACTGAAGCATAGAAAAGAAATACATTTTCACCATGGTTCCAAAGAGGTCATGGCCAAGGTCTATTTTCTGGACCGTGAAAAATTGGATAAGGGAGAGCGGGCTGTTTGTCAGGTCCGGTTTGATAAGCCCATGACCGGGGTGTATGGCGATCGCATTGTTCTGCGTTCATTTTCTCCGCTGCGGACCATTGCCGGCGGAAGTATCATCAACCCACTGGGACGTAAGGTTAAACGGTTCTCAGATGATGTTAAGCGACTCGAAGCACTGATAGATGCAGAGCTAGAGGATTTGATCCTCACTCAGCTTGAGCTTGCGGGGAACGAGGGGCTGACCTTTCAGCAGCTTTCCATTCTTACCAATACCGCTTCCAAACCTTTGGAAAAAGTTTTGCAGAGCATGGGAGGGCAGCAGAAGATTTTCCTTTTTGACAAGGATTCAAGGTCTTATATCGCTGGAAGCCAGTATGATGCATTGGCAGAAGGGCTGATAAAGTATCTGGCAGAATTTCATAAAAAAGATCCAATGAAGCCCGGAGTTTCGCGTGGCGAGATCGCCTCGACTTTCGGTAAGGTACTGCCTCAGAAATTATTTCATGCCCTTCTGGAACGGCTGATCAAGAAAGATGAAATTATAGTGGCTCAGGAAATACTGCATCTGCCCGGGCACAAGGTTTCTCTGGCCTCCGATCAGCAGAAGCTTCGTGATACTCTGCTCGAAGTCTATGAGAAAGGCGGTCTGACCCCGCCAAACCTTAAAGATGTGCTTAAGCCTCTGAATCTGGTTTTCAAGGAAGCTGCCCCTGTTTACAAGCTGCTGATGGATGAAGGAGTGCTGGTTAAGATCAAGGAAGATATGTATTTTGCAAGCACAGCCGTAGAGGATCTCCGCCAGACGCTTGAAGGATACTTTGCAGAAAATGAGGAACTCGGCCCGCAGGATTTCAAGGAACTGGTAGGACTTTCCCGAAAGTTTTCAATTCCCTTGCTTGAGTACATGGATAAGGAAAGGTTTACAATGCGTGTTGGAGACAAACGCAGATTGCGTAAACAAAGTTGATCATGAACCCCGGATTTGTATGAGTCCGGGGTTTTGTTTTATTTAAGATACCGGTGATCGTGGAAGGCGTGAATGAAAAGTTCGTGTTGTCTTATCGGTTTGAAGCAGAATTGATCTTTTAAGAATTGGGAAGCGCGACAAATACTTTTGGTAAAAGTTTGCGGGAGAGTATTCCAAATTGAGGATCAAAATATGATGTATCTCCTGCGCCATGCATCTGTCTCAGCCATTTCGCCAAAAAAAAGGACCGGAAAAATCCGGTCCTTGGGAAATATGGGGTGAGTGAGGGGACTTGAACCCCCGGCCACTTGGGCCACAACCAAGTGCTCTACCAACTGAGCTACACCCACCTTATAAAGGGGTCAGGGATTCCCGATCCCTTAGATGTCAAATGGGGTGAGTGAGGGGACTTGAACCCCCGGCCACTTGGGCCACAACCAAGTGCTCTACCAACTGAGCTACACCCACCGCGTGTGAGAAGGGTGTTTACCCAAGGCAGGGGTGATGGTCAAGGGGTTTTTGCAGAAAACTTAAAATTTTAGGTTAAAAAAGCTTTGAATTTGGAAATAATGTTGGATACTTCGGAATTTGCATTTGATGTTTGGTCAGGAATAACCTAAGCACCGTATTCACTAATCCGTTTTTTTATGCCATTAAAATTTCGGTTTGGAAGTAAAGCAATAAATGAACCTCCTGGGCGGCAAGTACAGGTCTTCTGTGTCAACCGGAGGCGATATAATCTGATAAATGCGCTATGCGCACACATGCAATGCCCCGCGAGGTCGCCGGAGGCTAAGGATCTAAAATGGATAAATTAGTTATTGAAGGTGGGGCTCCGCTGAACGGCCCTATCAGAGTAAGTGGCTCCAAGAATGCGGCACTGCCCATTCTTCTGGCTTGTATTCTTCCCATGGGAGAAGTCAATCTTACAAATGTCCCCAGACTGAGGGATATTCATACTACTCTCAAGCTGCTTGATATCCTCGGCTGTGAGACGTCCTTTGATGGAAACAATGTTAAGAGCTGTGTATGCGACCTTAAAATCGAGGCTCCTTATGAGCTTGTAAAAACCATGCGCGCTTCCGTCCTCTGCCTTGGGCCGCTGCTCGCCCTTAAAGGAGAGGCAAAGGTCGCGCTGCCCGGCGGCTGTGCTATCGGAGCCCGTCCGGTTGATCTTCATCTTACCGCTTTCGAGCAGATGGGAGCAACGTTCGATCTGGATTCCGGTTACATTCATGGCCGTTGTGATGGACTTAAAGGAGCTCATATTTATCTGGACTTCCCGACTGTCGGCGGGACGGAGAATGTGCTCATGGCCGCTTCCCTTGCCGAGGGTGACACAATAATTGAAAATGCCGCCCGTGAACCTGAAGTTGTGGATCTGGCAAATTTCCTGATCGCCTGCGGGGCTAAAATTACCGGTCACGGCACAAGTGTTATTAAAGTTCAGGGCGTTCCCTCCCTTCACGGTTGCGACTATAAAGTCATGCCTGACCGCATCGAGGCCGGAACTTACATGGTGGCGGCCGCAATGACCGATGGCGAGCTTCTTATTGAGGACTGTCCTTTTCAGGAGTTGGACGCTGTTGTGCATAAAATGCGTAAGATGGGAGTCCTGTTTAAAGAAGAAGAGGGCGGAGTCCGTGTTAGCCGCAGTAACGGCATCATTTCAGGAGTTGATATCACCACCCAGCCTTTTCCGGGATTTCCCACGGATATGCAGGCTCAGCTCATGACCTTGATGTGTCTTGCCGAAGGAGCAGGGACCATTGAGGAGAAAATTTTCGAGAACCGCTTCATGCACGTTCAGGAACTGGTGCGCATGGGTGCTAATATCAAGCTTAAGGGCCGTACAGCCATGGTTCGCGGTGTTGAGAAGCTGACCGGAGCCCCGGTTATGGCTTCGGACCTTCGTGCCAGTGCCTCTCTTGTTGTTGCCGGACTGGCAGCTCATGGCCGCACTGACGTTCAGCGCATCTATCATCTGGATCGTGGTTATGAAAAGCTTGAGAATAAGCTTTCAGCCGTGGGAGCCCGTGTCTGGCGTGAAAAAGAATAATCGGCACTGCTGATTATGCCCGGCATTGATTCTGATTTGAATATAAAAAGCAGGTCCGGTTTACCGGGCCTGCTTTTCTGGCAGAAGCTGGTCCCGGCTTTCGCCTTTGGAATACTTTCCATAAAATGGTTTATCCCCGCCTTAATCTGCTTTGCCGTTTATCTTTTTCTGCTGCTGTGTTTCCGCCTTGAAAGAGGCGCTGTTGTTTTGCTTGTTCTGCTTTTTGGTGCTGGCAACTGGTATGGAAATTATAGTCTGCCCGGTCCTCCCGGATCTATGCCCGATTGGATGGTGCAAAGGGAAAAGGTTGAAATAAACGGAGCTGTCAAGTCTGTCCGTGCTGATCCGGGTGGACGTCTGAAGATTCTCCTGCAGGATGTTTGGTGTAACTCCACTCGTGGTATTACCGCTCTTGAAGGGAATTTGAACTGGACATGGGATTTGCCGGAGCAGCGGCCGCTGCCAGGGCAGAAAGTTCGGCTGACCGCAAGGGTTAAGCCTTCTATCGGTTTTCGCAATAGCGGCCTTTGGGACTACACATTTTACAACCGCACCAAAAATATTTTCTACCGGACATATACCCGGGGTCCGCTCAAGGGTGGAGAACTCAAACCTTACGAACCGGATTTCCTACAGAGGCTGCGCATCTCACTTCGCAAACATATTCTTCAAAACGCTCCTCCCGCTCAGGCCGGAGCGGTTTTTCCGGCTCTTCTGACTGGGGATCGTTTTTTTCTTTCCAAGGAAACCGTGGAGTTGATCCGTAAGGCCGGGGTTTCGCATATACTGGCTTTATCAGGTCTTCATGTCGGTTTTGTTGTTTCAATCGGTTTTATTCTGAGTTGGGTTAGCGGACTGGTAGCCCCGGGAATATATCTCCGTATATCAAGGATGAAGCTCGGGGTTTTATTCGCCATCCCCTTTGTTCTTGTCTATTTATGGTTGGGCCAGTTTACACCCTCTCTTCTTAGGGCTGCCTGCATGTTTGGTTTCTGGGGGCTGCTTCTTTTTATGGATCGGGGCCGGATTATTCTGGACGGTCTTTTTATGGCTGTTCTTCTGATTCTCTGCGTTGAGCCTCTCAGTATCTTCCATCTTGGTTTTCAGCTTTCCGTGCTGGCTGTCGGCGGAATAGGGCTTTTGTTTCCTTTTTTTCAAAAACTGCTGCCTTCCGGGCGTGGTCCTTTCAGTATGGTTTCCCGATTTATTCTGGGTGTATTTTACGTGAGCCTCTGTGCCAACATTGCTATTCTTCCGGTTTTGATCTGGAATTTCGGAACGGTGTTGCCCAACCTGCTCTTCAATATTCTATTTGTACCATTGCTGGGCATTTTCATTGTACCCATATGCGGAATAGGTGGGCTTGCCGCTTCATACTTCTGGCCCTGGGCTGCAGAAAAGCTGTTTGCCGCGGGGGGGCTGTGCTTTCTGGAGTCACTGAACCTCGTAAGGTGGGCCGAACATGCCGGATGGTTGCCCGAATATGCGGTTTACCGCCCCTTGTGGGAAGGAATCCTTGTTTATTATCTGTTTCTGGGACTGCTGCTTTTATTTCTTAACCGGGATTTTAGCAGGGCAAAATTTGTATTACTCCCGATGGCGATTCTATTTTTCGTCCGCCTTTATCCTTTTTCAACCGAACCGGAAGTCCGCATGGACCTTCTGGATACCGGACAATCCCAATGTGTAATAATAAAAGGCCCCGCAGGGTCGCGTACTGTTGTTGACGGTGGAGGAAGTTTCGGGGATTTCGATATGGGACGCGCTGTTGTGGGGCCTTGGCTTACGCACGGAAATCTTCCTGCTGTTGATAATATTTTCATGACTCACGGTGACAGAGACCATGCGGGGGGGCTTGCTTTCCTGCTTGAGAAATTCGAAGTGGGACGTTTTTTCAGCAACGGAGATATTCCGTCAGGAAAAATCGGTGACAGATTTCTGAAGGCTTTTGCTGAAAAAGGAATAAAAACAAAAGAACTTGAACGAGGGGACAGGGTGGAACTGGAACCCGGGCTTGAAATGCTGGTGATCCATCCCTACCGGGACTTTGCGGGCAGCAGGAACGATCGCTCACTTTATCTGAAACTCATCTGGAATGGTAGAGCGTTGGTAAGTATCGGCGGGGATGTAGACCGTAAAGGTGTACGAGCGGTAGTGCAAAGCGGAATGAACTTAAGATCTCAGTTACTGGTTCTGCCACATCATGGAAGTGCGGGGAGCTATTCCCCTGAGCTGTACAGGCAGGTTCACCCTGATGCCGCCCTTGCTGCATGCGGACTGCTGAACCGTTTCGATTTTGTAACAAAAAAAGTGCGCCAGGAACTTCAAAGGCAGGGTATACCCCTTTACACCACCGCATCTTCGGGGATGATCACAGTGTATTGGGATTCTAATTTCGGAATGCGTTTGGTCCCCTGATTACAGGGGGTAATTATTACGAATAATCAATACAGTGCTGCTTGATTTTCAAATGTAAAAGTGACATTGTACTTCGAGATTGAGTGATTTTCATTAGAAGCTTTATAAGGTACGGAGGTCTGCCTGCATGCGTGTGCTGATTGTTGACGATGATTTTTACTGCCGCAATATGTTGCATGAGATCATGAAACCATATGCCCAGTGTGATATAGCCGTAAATGGCGAAGAGGCGGTCTTTGCATTTAAAAGGGGCCTTGAGGAAGGTAAAAAATACGATCTGGTTTGTCTTGATCTGGTTATGCCTGAAATGGACGGACAACAGGCGCTCAGGGAAATGCGCTCCATCGAAAAAGACTATGATGTTTCTGAAGATAACGGTGTGAAAGTCATTGTTACAACTATGCTGGACGACCGCAAGGAAACTCACGATGCCTTTTTTCTCGGAGGGGCCACTTCTTACCTCGTCAAACCTATTGAAGAAAGCAAGCTCCTCAAGGAATTGAACAACCTTGGATTTTCTGTTTAAAGATTCCCAAGAGCATATATTGAGTTATTCAATTTTGAGACTTTTTTTACTTGAAAAGTGACAAATCCGCGGCTTTTTCCGCGGATTTTTTTTGCCTAATATCATATTTTGTATTATTCGAAGGTGTTAGCTGTGAAAAACACAATTGAAGTTCATCTGGAACTGGTCTATTGTGTGCACTTCATATCAAGTTTTATCCGTGCTGAACGCCGGTTTTATATAAGGTTTTTTTATAATGTCTCAGATTTTAGGTGTTAAGTTTAATGATTTCGGACAGATTTATTATTTCTCGTCCGGCCCTTTCGTTGTCAGGGAAGGGCATTCCGTTATAGTCAAAACAGAGCAGGGGATGGGGCTCGGCAAGGTCTTTGTTATTCAGCAGGAGCTGCCCGAGGAAATTTCCGAGGATTCCCTGAAAACCATATACAGGCTTGCCGGAGAAGAAGATCTCGAAGCCGACAGGGAAAACCGGGAACTCTCCCGAAATGCTCTGAAGTTTTGCAAAAACTGTATCGACAAGCAGAAACTGGAGATGAAGCTGGTCGATGTAGAGGTCTTTTTTGACCGCAGCAAAATGATTTTTTATTTCACCGCTCCGGGCAGGATAGACTTCCGTGAGCTGGTCAAAGAACTCGTCAAAGAGTACCGGACCCGGATTGAACTCCGCCAGATCGGCGTTCGTCATGAAACCCAAATGCTCGGAGCCATTGGTAACTGCGGGCAGATCTGCTGCTGCAGACGTTTCATGCGCAAGTTCATGCCGGTAACTATCCGGATGGCCAAAGAACAGAACCTTTTTCTCAACCCGACCAAGATATCGGGAATCTGCGGGCGTTTGTTGTGCTGCCTCTCTTTTGAGCAGGATAATTATGAAGAATTCCACAGGAAGTGCCCTAAAATTGGAAAACGGTACAATACCATTCATGGAAGTGTCCGGGTTACAAGGACAAACTTTTTCCGTAATGCTCTTACCGTGCTGCCGGAAGAAGGTGATGAAATCGAAATTTCACTGGATGAATGGCCCGATGTTCTGCGCCAGTCCAATCAGTCCCGGCCTGCACAGCCGGAATCCAGAGATCGCGCGCCCCGTAGGGAAGCTGGAAATGCTCAACGTCCCCAGTCTCCGGATGCCTTTGACAGAAAGGCCGAAAGGCCCCTGAATACAAGACCGGAGAAAGGAAATAGAAAAGGACCTGATAAAAGTTCAACAGGACCGGATCAGGAAGATCGTCCAAGGCTTGAGCGCAGTGGCGGCGAAAAGACCGGACTTGAACGACGCAGGCCCGAGAGGCCCTCTCCTGATAAATCCCGGTCTGACAGGCCTAAGCCGGAACGCTCCCGTCCTGAACGTAAGAAGCGTCCTCTCAAGCAGCCTGATAAGCTTCGAAAGCAGGAGCAGGATAAAAATGTCACTGTAACTGAAGGGGAGCAGAAAGTTGAACAGGACTCTGCTGAAAAGCAGAACAGGAAGACTTCCAAAAAGCGCCGTCCTTCCAGACGCAGACGCAGAAAGAAGCCTTCTGGAAATCGTAAAAATTAAAATTTGCCAATATTCGGGTTGTCGGCTATATGGCTGACAGCCTTTTTGTTGAAGCTACCTTGCGGCCGGATGAAAATGTCATTATTCTCACCCGGCTGCATGATTTTTCAGGTCTGCGGAGCAGCCTTTTTTTGAGGCGATTTATTCGCCCGGTTTAAAGAAAACTTTTAAATCCGATTGTTATCACCGTAACAGGAGTGACTGATTTTGGATTCGTTTTATATTACAACTCCCATCTATTATGTTAATGCCAAGCCTCATTTGGGTCACGCCTATACCACAATTGTGGCTGACTCCATGAATCGGTTTCACAAACTTTTGGGAGATGAGACCTTCTTTCTCACCGGAACAGACGAGCATGGCGACAAGATCGTTCAGGCGGCGGAAAAGGGAGGGCAGACCCCTCGTGAATATGTAGACGAGATAAGTGCCATGTTCAGCGGCCTCTGGCCCGGGCTGCAGATTGAAAATGATGACTTTATCAGAACCACCCAGGAACGCCACATCAAGTGCGTGCAGGAAGTTCTCCAGAAGGTTTACGACAAGGGTGATATTTATTTCGGTGAATACGGCGGTCACTACTGCTTCGGATGCGAAAGATTTTATACAGAAAAGGAGCTGGTTGACGGGAAATGCCCGCAGCATGAAACCGTTCCTGAATATATTGCTGAAAAGAACTATTTCTTCAAGATGTCCAAATATCAGGATTGGCTTATCGGACATATCAACGCCAATCCGGACTTCATCCGTCCCGAAAGATACCGGAATGAGGTGCTGAGCCTTCTTAAGTCCGGCGCTCTTGAAGATCTTTGTATATCAAGGCCGAAAAGTCGTCTTGAGTGGGGGATTGAGCTTCCTTTTGACAAGGATTTTGTCACATACGTCTGGTTTGACGCCCTCATTAACTATATTACGGCCCTTGAATATCCTGACGGGGAAAAATTCAAGAAATTCTGGCCCGGTGTAAACCATCTTGTTGCCAAGGATATCCTCAAGCCGCACGCTGTCTTCTGGCCTACCATGCTCAAGGCGGCGGAGATTGAACCGTATCAGCATCTTAATGTGCATGGCTACTGGTTGGTCAAGGACACCAAGATGTCCAAGTCCCTCGGTAACGTTGTTGCCCCCCTTGATATGGCAGAACGCTACGGAGTAAACGCATTCCGTTATTTCCTGCTTCGCGAAATGGTTTTCGGTAATGACTCCAGCTTTTCGGAAGAAGCTCTTGTGGGCAGACTCAACGCTGACCTTGCCAATGACCTCGGCAATCTTTTCAGCAGAACCCTGTCCATGACTCATAAGTATTTTGACGGAAAGGTTCCTGCTCCCAGCGGTGAAGGGGAGGAGGATTGTGAAATCAAGAGCCTTGGCCGTAAGGCAATGGCTGAATTTCAGAACAATTTCCTTGAAGCAAAATTTTCGCGTGGTCTTGAAGGGTTGTGGGAGCTTGTCCGCGGCCTGAACAAATATATCGATACTACCCAGCCATGGGCCCTCTATAAAGATGAAAACATGGAACGTCTGGGGACTGTAATGTATGTTCTGCTTGAGAACATGCGTAAGATTGCAGTCCATCTCTGGCCGGTTATGCCGGAAGCAAGCGAAAAAATGCTTGAGCAGATTGGTCTCTCCTTTTCTCCTGACAAGGTCAACCTTCAGGGTGAGATTGATGTCTGGGGATTGTTGGAGTCCGGAACCGAAGTTGCCAAGAAGTCCAATCTTTTCCCTAGAGTGGATATGCCTAAGGAAGAGCCCGCTCCCAAGAAAAAGGAAGCCAAGGCATCTAAGAAAAAGTCTAAAGAAGCCAAGGCTGAGATTCCCGGAGTTATCGAATTTCCCGATTTCCAGAAAGTCGATATGCGCATCGGGACTGTGCTGTCTGTAGCAAAGCACCCGGATGCTGATAAACTTCTGCTGGTAAAGATCGATACAGGAGAGGACGAGCCACGTCAGGTGGTTGCCGGACTTGCTGAATTCTTCAAGCCTGAAGAACTGGAAGGGCGTCAGGTAGCTGTTGTGGTTAACCTCAAACCGCGCAAGCTGCGTGGTGAGGTTTCTCAGGGAATGATTCTGGCTGTCCGCAACGGTGAGGAAATGCAGTTGATGACTGTAACCGCTCCTGTCGCGAACGGATGTAAGATCTCTTAATAACTTATAGTTTACTTTGAACTTGAAAGCCCCGTCTTTAAAAGGCGGGGCTTTTTGTATTCTAGGTGGATTGAGAGACTCTCAGATTGAATTCTTTTTCAAGAATCTTTCTGGCCCGTTTCTCATTCGCTTCATAAAGTTCGGCATTGAAAAGAGCTTTATGTCCGGTCCAATGTTCCATGACTGAACTCAGATTTTGATGCGCGCAGGTCTGTCCAGCGTGGTGAACATCTCTGAACCATGCCATCCCCGTGTCATAGACTATACCGAGGTGGGTCTTGAATTCTTTCCATTCTTCGCCGTCTTTAGGTTCCTGCATGACTCCTTCAAAAACGTGCGCGCCGAAGGGACGGGCGGGGCCGAATGGAGCTGTGAGGGGGCGGGCTTTCTTCAGGTTGATCAGTGCGCACCACTCGTTGACCCGGCAGGATGGAAGCGGCCATGGCTTTTTACGCAGTGTGGGGCAGACCATATAGCTGGAAACATCCGTCGGGATATATCCTTTGGGGTCTCTTGCCATCATGATGAATTCTTTTATGTCCGGACGATATTCCA
This sequence comes from Maridesulfovibrio salinus, assembly GCF_055394525.1. Classification (NCBI taxonomy): domain Bacteria; kingdom Pseudomonadati; phylum Thermodesulfobacteriota; class Desulfovibrionia; order Desulfovibrionales; family Desulfovibrionaceae; genus Maridesulfovibrio; species Maridesulfovibrio salinus. Next base: position 3,037,849 of record NZ_AP042461.1, on the reverse strand, counting down.
GATATCTTTCGGGGCAACATTTTTTGTGATGGAAAGCTGGACACTGGCAGCACAGTCCTATTTCGCCCGCTGCGATGCTATTGCCTATTTTCTCAAAAAGCAGTCCAACCGCATCAGCTTTAAAGTATACATCATTATGAATTACGAGGACGTAATCCTTATCGCTGTGCTCCCATCCATACTGATAGCGTATTGAATGACGGTATCCATCTTCATCAAGACGGCTTTCATCGATATGGTTGATCCAGCGCCAGTCTTCCGGCTCATAAACTGTGACATTGTCGAGAATATCCAGCACAAACTGCCTGCCGAGGGCTTTGGTCTCCTCGGCCCGTTCACTGACAAACCAGATTCGGCCAATCCTGTCCCCGCTGTGTTTAATCAGGGAAAGGAGTGACAGAGCTGTTTGAAAAGGCTTGCCGTAGGCATTTATGAGGACATCGACTTTCGGCATGTTACAAATGTCCGTAATGAGGCGGGGGAGTGTCTTCCGAAGGCGCTGCGTGTGCAACCGCTTCCTTGAGGTCTTTCATGGATTCAGCCATGATTTTTATTTTCCGTTCAAGATCGGCTATTTGTTTTTGCTGGGCAATAATGAATTTGTTGAGTTCTTCGACTGTCTGATCCTGCATGGTCAGAGCCGATTCCAGTCGTTCCAGACGTTCTTCTGTAGAGTATTTATTTTCCATAAGCGAAAAATGCCAGAAGGGGGGACGATTGGCAAATAGTTAAGACATCCCAAATTTTTATTCTTGGAATGTCAGAAGCGAAAAGCTGTATAACTAAATCAGGCTTTGGTGGATTTCTTTGGAAGGTCGTAAGGTACATCGGCTGTGTCAATCACCAGATTGATTACCCTACCGTGAGTCCGCTCCGCAAATTCCTTGTAATTTTCAATGGAATTCATGGCCTCTACGGAATCTCTGGTGCTGGCCCATACCCCATGGTAGCTTTGGAGCATGTCATGCATTTTTTTCATTTCCACAAGAGTCTGGGAAAGATAGGTCCGGTTAACCCCGAGTATTTCAATGGATTTCCACATTGAGTCGGTACTCATGACTGAACCTCCTGCAGAATGTTGGATGGAAATTTGAGATGTGCTAAATACTTGATTTAGGGCAGCCGCAACTTTTGCAGTCGGGGATGTTTACATCAACGGGAATCGCCATGATCTTTTCGGCCATTTCGCAGCCTATTGCAAACTGGGAGGATCTGACCTTGATGGTCATTCTTCCACAACTGTTAATTATATTAATGGTTGTTCCCGGAATTATCCCCAATGACAAAAGCCTTCCCCGGCAGCATCGTCCACCTTCAAGGCTTGTTACTCTTACTGTTACTCCGTTACTGTAGCAGGAGAGCGGTCTGGGTTTTGTAGTTTCAGCTAATACATTCATTGCAATTGAAATTTAAAGTCAATTGTGCTTTATGTCAAGGTTTGGGTGTGGTTAGTTTTAAAATAGGGGTGCTCACACAGGGGTTGCTCATCTTGAAATAATAATTTATATCTTTGCGTCTCTTCACAAGTCCTATGGGGCGGACGATAGTCCGCGCCTGAGATTAACAGGACAGCACAGCCAATATCTCAAACCTTTATTTGGGTGGAGTTCATGCCTAAACGCACTGATATCAAGAAAATTATGCTTATCGGCTCCGGGCCGATCGTCATCGGTCAGGCCTGCGAGTTCGACTATTCCGGAACTCAGGCCCTCAAGGCCCTCAAAGAAGAAGGGTACGAGGTTATCCTCGTCAATTCAAACCCCGCGACAATTATGACAGATCCGCATCTTGCGGACCGAACCTATATTGAACCCATCGAGCCCGGCACCATTGCCAAAATCATTGAAAAAGAAAGACCGGACGCTCTGCTTCCAACCCTCGGCGGCCAGACTGCACTCAATACCGCGCTTGCTGTGGCCGAAGACGGAGTGCTTGAGAAGTTCGGAGTCGAGCTTATCGGTGCTTCAGTGGATGTCATCGAGAAAGCCGAAAGCCGTGAGCTTTTCCGTAAGGCAATGGATAAGATCGGTTTGAAAGTCCCGACCAGCCGTATTGCACGCAATATAGATGATGTGCGTCGTTGTGGTAAGGAAATTCGCTTCCCCATTATCATCCGTCCGGCTTTTACTCTCGGAGGAACAGGCGGAGGCGTAGCATATAACATGGAGGATCTCGAAGAGATTGCCATGCAGGGCATCAACGCCAGTCTGCAGAATGAGGTCATGCTTGAAGAGTCCATCCTGGGCTGGAAAGAGTATGAACTTGAAGTCATGCGCGACCGCAAGGACAACTGCGTGATCATCTGTTCGATTGAGAATATTGATCCCATGGGTGTGCACACAGGTGACTCCATTACCGTTGCTCCCGCTCAGACCCTTACTGATGTGGAATACCAGATGATGCGTGACGCATCACTTGCCATCATGCGTGAAATCGGGGTTGAGACCGGCGGTTCCAACGTACAATTTGCAGTCAACCCCGAAAATGGTGAACTGGCTATAATTGAAATGAACCCCCGAGTTTCCCGTTCTTCCGCGCTTGCTTCAAAAGCTACCGGTTTTCCCATCGCTAAAATAGCTGCCAAGCTGGCGATCGGTTACACTCTGGATGAAATTCCGAATGACATCACCCGTGAGACAATGGCCTCTTTTGAACCGACCATTGACTACTGTGTAATCAAGATCCCCAGATTTACTTTTGAGAAATTCCCGGGAGCCGAAGATTGTCTCACTACCGCCATGAAGAGCGTTGGTGAAACCATGGCTATCGGCCGAACTTTCAAGGAATGCCTGCAGAAAGGCCTACGCTCACTTGAAGTGGGAATGCCCGGATTCGGCAAGGTTTTTGAAAAAACCGAAATCGAGCGGGATAAACTTATCGCTCTGCTGCGGAAGCCGAACTCCAAGCGTATTTTCTTCCTGCGCGAAGCTTTTCTCGCCGGAATGAGTCTTGAAGAGATCTTCGACATCACCAAGATAGACCCCTGGTTTCTGCACCAGTTCGAAGATCTGGTGACCTTTGAGCAGGAGCTTAAAAAATTCACCCTTGAAGTCGGCATGTATTCAGGTGATGCCCGTGTGCCTGAAATGTTCAGGAAGGCCAAAGAATACGGCTTCTCAGATCCACAGCTTGCAACGCTCTGGCGCGAGACTGAGGAAAATGTACGCAGTTTCCGCAAAAAGCTTGAGCTGGTTCCCACATACTATCTTGTTGATACCTGTGCGGCTGAGTTTGAAGCCTATACTCCTTATTTCTATTCCACTTACGAGTCAGGGCAGGAAGCCGGTTCCATGGAAGGCCGCAAAGTCATGATTCTCGGCGGCGGACCCAACAGGATCGGTCAGGGTATCGAGTTTGACTACTGCTGCTGCCACTCCGCGTTCGCGCTTGAAGAGATGGGCGTCAAGTCCATAATGGTCAACTCCAACCCGGAAACAGTCTCCACTGACTACGACACCTCAGATCGCCTCTATTTCGAACCCCTCACTTATGAGGATGTTCTGAATATCATTGAGTTTGAACAGCCTGAAGGCGTAATCGTCCAGTTCGGCGGACAGACTCCCCTGAACCTCGCTATTCCTCTTCTTAAGGCCGGTGTTAAAATTCTGGGAACTTCCCCGGATGCCATCGACCGCGCAGAAGACCGCGAGAGATTTCAGGCTCTCCTCAATAAGCTTGATCTCAAGCAGCCGGCGAACGGAACAGCAATGTCTCTTGATGATGCAAAGGCCATTGCCGCGAATCTCGGTTATCCTCTGGTTCTCCGTCCTTCGTATGTACTGGGTGGCCGTGGAATGGATATCGTCTACAGTGACGAAGAGTTTGATTCTTATTTCCGTGAAGCCGCAGTTGTTTCGCCTGAGCATCCCATCCTTATTGATAAATTCCTTGAGAATGCGACTGAAGTTGATGTGGACGCGCTCTCTGACGGTGAACAGACTTATGTGGCCGGAGTCATGGAGCACATTGAGGAAGCCGGAATTCATTCCGGGGACTCTGCCTGCGTGCTGCCTCCCCACACTTTGAGTGATGAAGTCGTTGCTGAAATTGAACGTCAGACAATTGCCCTTGCGGAAGAACTGGAAGTTGTCGGACTGATGAACATTCAGTTCGCGGTTAAGGATGACGTTGTATATATTATTGAAGTCAACCCCCGTGCTTCCAGAACTGTGCCGTTTGTAAGCAAGGCGACCGGTATTCAGCTCGCCAAGATGGCCACCAAGGTAATGCTCGGTGAAAAACTCAAGGATCTGGATCCTTGGTCCATGCGCAAGGAAGGTTTCTTTGCGGTCAAGGAAGCTGTTTTTCCTTTCAACAGATTCCCCAACGTGGATGTAATGCTTGGACCTGAAATGCGTTCAACAGGTGAAGTTATGGGCATGGATTACACTCCCGGCCTTGCCTTCATGAAAGCGCAGCTTGGAGCTGGAATCAAACTGCCTCTGGAAGGAACGGTCTTCATCTCTGTGAAAGACAGGGATAAAGAGGCTATTCTACCCACTGCCAGAAATTTTGAAGAATTGGGATTCAAAATAATGGCTACTGGAGGAACTGCCCAGTACCTCTTTGAGCAGGGCATAGCCACCAAGAAAATACTGAAGGTCAACGAAGGCCGACCCCATGTTGTTGACTATATCAAGAACGGGGAAATCGACCTTCTGATCAATACCCCGTCCGGCAAGGAGACTGTCACCGATTCAAAGGAAATCAGGCAGACCACTTTGCTTTACGGGTTGGCATACACAACAACTGTCGCCGGTGCTCACGCCATGAGCCTTGCCATCAAGGAGCAGCGCGGCAAGGGGCTTGACGTTCAGTGCCTGCAGCACTATCACGATTTCTAGAAGTTAAATAAAATGGAAAATATGGACCGGGCTCAATGCTCCGGTCCTTTTTCCTTTTAATAAAGATGCTTCCGCAGGCTGTTGGCAGCCTTTGGGACTTTGCAATTATGCCGGAGTTATTTCTCCAGGCTAGCAGAGTGCATCGAATTTGTATCCTTTGACTGTTTAAAATGACGGCACTCCGGTTTGTACGGAACCGTTTAATAAAAATCATACATTGCGAGAGCAGGGAAGATGAAAAAAGAATATTGTGGATTGTTCGGTATCTACGGACATCCTGAAGCGGCGAGAATGACCTATTTCGGATTATATGCCATGCAGCACCGCGGACAGGAATCTGCCGGTATAGTAACCTGGGACGGGGAGACCATTCGCGAGCAGAAAGGTATGGGGCTTGTCGCTGATGTCTTCAACGAGCGTCACCTTGGCAAGGAACTCAAAGGCGATATTTCCATCGGACATATCCGTTACTCCACAACCGGAGCATCATTGATCAGGAACGCACAGCCCTTTATTGTCCGTTTTGGTGATCTCCGTCTGGCGATAGCTCACAACGGCAACCTTGTTAATACCAAAGAGTTGCGTGAAGAGCTGGAAGCTCAGGGATCCATCTTCCAGACAACAATGGATTCCGAGGTTTTTGTTCATCTTATTGCCAAGAATCTCAATGGCAATACCATTGAAGATGCCGTCATGAAGACATGCCGTAAGGTCAAGGGCGCATTTTCCCTGCTGATCATGGCTAACGACAAGCTGATTGCCGTTAAGGATCCGAACGGTTTCCGTCCTCTGGCAATGGGAAGGGTCGGCGACAACTACGTCTTTGCTTCCGAAACCTGTGCTTTTGATCTGATTGACGCAGAAGAGATCAGACCCGTCAATCCCGGGGAGATGGTAGTGGTCGAAGGCGGTAAGCTTACTTCCTATACATACAGCGAAGCTGCTCCCAGACGTCAGTGTATTTTTGAACTTATTTATTTCGCCCGTCCGGATTCCACTGTATTCGGTGAGGTCGTTTATGAGCGCCGTAAGAAAATGGGATCTGTACTTTCAACAGAACAGCCTGTTGATGTGGACTTTGTCATGCCCTTTCCCGATTCAGGCAACTATGCGGCTGTAGGGTACTCGCAGGAATCTGGACTGCCTCTTGAACTGGCTATGATACGCAACCACTATGTTGGACGCACATTCATTCAGCCTTCACAGGATATGCGGGATTTCAGTGTCAGGGTTAAGCTGAATCCGGTTAAGTCCATGATCAAAGGTAAAAAGATCATGATTGTTGAGGACTCTATTGTTCGCGGTACTACAACCCGAACCAGAGTCAAGAAACTGCGTGAGCTCGGAGCCCGGGAAATTCATATGCGGGTCAGCTGTCCGGCAATCCGCTTCCCCTGCTATTACGGAATCGACTTTTCCTCTAAAGGTGAGCTGATCGCCGCGAACAGCACAGAGGAGGAAATCGCACGTTTCCTCGGCCTTGATTCCCTGCACTATCTTTCCATTGACGGACTTCTCAGTTCCGTGGAAGACAAGGATTCATATTGTCTGGCCTGTTTTAACGGCGATTATCCCATACCGCCCTGCAGTGGATATGGTAAAATGTGTTTTGAAGACGATTAAAACAATCTTCTCAGCTTATGGAGTGTTAAATAAATGAATGATCCATTTGTTTGCGCACGCTGTGCCGCCAAAGGGCCCACATGCTGCGAAATTACTCCAGGGCTTGAGGAAGTATGTTTTCCTGTTTCAGATTATGAAAGGGAGCGCATTCGAGAGTGCGTTCCCTATTCCGGCGGGTTCGCTTTACAGCCGAACACCGCCGTTTTCATTGAGAATGTTCTCAGATTGTTTCCAGATCAGCGCAGAACTGTAAGAGAAGTTTTTCCTCCCGGAGGTACTCATTACAGACTTGAAGTTGATTCTGCGGGCAAATGTGTTTTTCTTGGAGCTGAAGGGTGTCGTATACCACAGCATGCCCGGCCTTTTTACTGCAGGCTGTTTCCGTTCTGGATTGATGAAAAGGGCAGGATTACCATCCTCGAAATCGAGAGATGTCTTGCCCAGAAAGAGAACAGGAAATCTGCAGATTTATTTTCCGCTCTGGGTACTGCACAGAACAAGGTCAGAAAGCTTCATGCGGAGCTAAGGACGGCCTGGGGCTTCACAGCTCATTCCGAGTAACTACAAATCAGGTTTTCACTTCAGGAATTCCTTTGCTGAATGCCGAGTTGCATAGATGAAAAAAGTATATAAAATTTCACTGATAGTATTGCTGGTAATGGGGTTTTTAGGAATCGGATCATTGGCCGGATTATACTACTGGGCGGCAAGTGACCTTCCCGGATTCAAAAATATAACCGACTATAATCCACCGCTGGTAACCACCGTCTATACCCGTGATAAAGAAGTGTTAGGGTATTTTTACAAGGAAAAACGGTTTCTGGTCCGCATGGATGAGATGACCCCGTTGCTTTCCAAAGCTTTTCTGGCAGCGGAAGATGCTTCTTTTTATGAGCATGACGGAGTCGATTTTACCGCAATATCCCGCGCATTTGTTGCTAACATGAAGAAAGGCGCGCGGACACAGGGCGGAAGTACCATCACTCAGCAGATCATCAAACGGTTACTGCTTTCACCGGAGAAGAGCTACAAACGTAAGCTTAAAGAAGCGATTCTTGCGTTCCGTCTTGAGCATTACCTTGAAAAAGATGAAATCCTGACCATCTATCTTAATCAGATTTATCTCGGCGCGGGAGCCTACGGGGTTGAAGCTGCATCCCGCATTTATTTCGGCAAGCATGTAAATGAATTGAGCATTGCCGAGTGTGCACTTCTGGCGGGCCTGCCGCAGGCTCCCAGCCGCTATGATCCCTATCGCCATCCTGAGCGCGCCAAAGCCAGACAGCTCTATGTTCTCGGACAGATGCATGAGCTTGGCTGGATAACCAATGATGAATACAACAAGGCCGTTGATCAACCTCTTGAGTACAAACGCATGGATGATCCTTCATGGAAGGATGGAGCGTATTATCTTGAAGAGGTCCGCCGCTGGCTGATTGATAAATACGGTGAGGATACTGTTTATTACGGTGGCCTGAATGTTTACACCTCTTGCGATCTGAAACATCAGAAGGCAGCAGAGGAGGCTATGAAGGAAGGTCTCGAAAACTCGACTTTCCGTAGAGGCTGGCGTGGCCCGCTGCTGGAACTCAAACCTGCTGAATATGCTGATTTCCTCGCTACAGAAGTTGTTCCGGAATCAGATTTGCGCCCGGGTGAATGGGTTAAGGTCTTGGTGACCAAGGTTTCAAAGAGGGAAGCCAAGGTAAAATTCAGTACCTATCAAGCCACAATGCCGGTCTCAACTATGAGCTGGTGCCGTACTCCTGATGTCAGGAAAGCTCCTGAAGATGTCCGCCCGCAGAAGGATGCCAGAAAGATACTCAAGAAAGGGGACGTGGTCTGGGCAAGACTGGACAAGGCCTTTTTCAAGGATGGCAGCGAGGTCAATTTTAATCAGGTCGATCCTGACACCGATACTCTCGGTGATGTGAGCTGGGAAGCAGGACTTGTTCAGAAGCCTGTTGTTCAGGGAGCTCTGGTCTCCATGGACCCGAAAAGCGGGGAACTTCTGGCCATGGTCGGCGGGTATTCTTTTTCCTCCAGTCAGTTCAACAGGGCGACTCAGGCAAAGCGTCAGCCCGGTTCCGCCTTCAAACCGATTGTTTATTCTACCGCAATGGATAACGGTTTTACTCCTGCTTCAATTCTTATGGATGCCCCTTTTGTCTATACTGATATGGAAGCGGGAAAATTATGGAAACCTGAAAACTTTGAAGGTGTCTTCTACGGTCCGACCCTGCTTCGCACCGCTCTGGTTAAATCAAGAAACCTTGTGACCATCAGACTGGCCCGCAAGTTGAGTATAGATAAAATTATCCAGCGGGCGGAAGATCTAGGTCTTGAAAGTGAGTTCCCGAGAGATCTTTCAGTGGCTCTCGGTTCCGCTTCCGTCACTCTGCTGAATATGGTCGAGGCCTACTCATCATTTGCAAGAGGCGGAACACGCATTAAAGCCCGTATGGTTCTGGCGGTAGACAGTGCATGGGGCGAAAGGATGTATGAGTCTAAGCCGGAAGTGGCGGATGCGATAAGCCCTCAGACTGCTTATATTATGTGCTCGCTGCTCAAGGAAGTTGTCCAGCGTGGAACCGGGTGGAGGGCCAAGGTCCTCAGGCGTCCCGTTGCCGGTAAAACCGGAACAACCAACAATGAGCAGGACGCATGGTTTATGGGATTCTCCCCCTATCTGCTGACCGGGGTTTTTGTCGGGTTCGACCAGTTGACCCCCATGGGCAAATGGGAGACAGGTTCACGCGCCGCAAGTCCTATCTGGGTTTCATACCGGAAAGCCGTGGAGAATGATTATCCGTACACGGATTTCCCGCAGCCCGATGGTGTTGTAATGGCTAAAATCGATGCCGCTACCGGCCTTTTGGCCGGGCCTTCATCCAAGGAATCTTATTTCCTTCCATTCAAGGAAGGGACGCAGCCGACTAAAACCGCTTCCGGTTCCGATAGTGAATCAGGCAGTGACGGCACAGGATCCAGCGAGGATCTATTCAAGCAGACATTCTAAAAAAGATGAGGCCCGGAAAATTAATTTCCGGGCTTTTTATTTTTGTACAGAGTTTTTTTTGTTGTCCCAAAAGAAGTCCGGGGGCAGCTCTTCCATATTACCAGCTAGTTCAGGTGATTTCTCTGTTTTCTGTAACTCGTTATGGGAGTCAAGTCTTGAAAACTACCAGCGGCCAGTTCTAAATTAGCGGGTTGCAATTTAAAGGCTCAATCCGGTTTATTTGCAGAGAATACTGACATCTATTTGTGTCTTACTAATCTGTATTAGGGCTAATTTCGCATTTTAGGTTGAGTCTCGATCGTACACAATAAACCTACAGATTTTCTTCCTTCCATTTATCGAAAAATTCCATGGCCCGTTTTCCGTACAACTCTTTACGCATGCGTTTGGGAGCTCTTTTGTTCAGTGCAGGCATCAGGCCGAACTGGATGTTGGATGGCTGGAAGTTTTTCTTTTTCTCCCTGAGATGTCCCAGCAAGGCCCCGAGAGATGTTTCCGCTGGAGGCAGGGGAAGCTCTTTGCCTTTGGCCTGTTCTGCCAGCATAAGACCGACCCAGAGACCGCAGGCGGCTGATTCCATGTAACCTTCAACTCCGGTAATCTGTCCTGCTAGGTGGATTCGCGAGTCTCTTTTCAAGGCCAGATTCCCATCAAGGACTTCAGGAGCGTTTACATAAGTATTCCGGTGAATTGAACCTAGTCTCAGGAATTCTACATTTTCCAGTCCAGGAATCATGCGGAAAATTCGTTTCTGCTCAGGGTATTTCAGTTTGGTCTGGAAACCTACAAGGTTGAAAGCAGTTTTATCCTTGTTCTCAGCACGGAGCTGCACAACCGCGAAAGCCTGTTCTTCTGTGCGGGGATCAATCAGCCCGACAGGTTTAAGGGGACCGAAAGCCAGAGTCATATCTCCACGGTCAGCCATTTCTTCAACCGGCAGACATCCTTCAAAGTGAATTTCTTTTTCAAATTCACGGGGCACAACTCTTTCGCCTTCCTTGAGTTCGGCGAGAAAGGCATAGTACTGTTCTTCAGTCATGGGGCAGTTGAGGTAGTCATCGTCTTCGGGTTTGTATCTGGAACCGAAGAAAGCTATATCCATGTTGATGGAGTCACGGCTTACGATTGGTGCAATTGCATCATAAAAATACAACCGCTGTTCACCTATTTTGCCTATTAAACTCTCAGTGAGCGGTTGAGAGGCCAAGGGGCCAGCCGCAACAACTATTTTCGAATAATCCGCGAGTTCTGGGTCATCAAGGGAAGTTATTTCCCGGCGGATGATAGATATAAACTGATTGCTTTCAATCAGTTCTGTCACTTTTTTAGAAAAGATCTCCCGGTCCACAGCAAGGGCTGAACCTGCGGGAACTCTTGATTCCAGTGCCGCCTTCATAATTACGGAATCCAGTTCCGACATTTCTTTCTTAAGAATCCCGATGGCGGTGTTGAGTTCTCCTGAGCGCAGGGAGTTGGAGCAGACCAGTTCAGCCAGTCCGGGCAGAGTGTGAGCTTCAGAATATTTTTCGGGTTTCATCTCGTAGAGATCGACGTAAATTTCTGCCTTCGCAAGTTGCATGGCACATTCACATCCGGCAAGTCCTCCACCGATTACAGCTATTTTATCCACTTGAGGTACTCCAAAGTCGATTGAATTTTTCAGTTATCTCAATTATTAAAAACTATGATGCGTTAACGCTTTCAGCTCCGGTTCATTCGGAATTATGATTCCTGAAGTTGATCAGGCTGAATAATGCATCCTGCGGACACTTTTTTATTGCATACTTTTGATATCTATAAGGGTAAAGTCTCTTTTTAAATCTCATAGCATACGGCTGACAACTTATGACCGCACCTATTTTAAGAATTAACAACCTCACCACTTCTTTTGCAACTCCCGGCGGAGTTATCAACGCTGTGGATAATGCCAGTCTCGACTTAGGGCAAGGAGAAACTTTAGCCATTGTCGGTGAGTCCGGATGCGGCAAGACCGTTTTGTCTCTTTCGGTAATGGGACTTATCCCTGATCCTCCCGGGCGTATAACATCAGGTTCTGTTTTATATCGTGGACAGGATCTTGTGAACCTTGGAGAAAAGGAGATGCAGAAAATTCGTGGAAATCAGCTTTCCATGATTTTTCAGGAGCCCATGACTTCTCTTAACCCTGTTTTCCGGATCGGTGATCAGATTGGCGAGACGTTAAGGCTGCATAAAGGACTTGATGCTTCTGAAGCAGAGAGTGCCGCGGTGGACGCATTGAAGCTGGTTGGTATCCCGAATCCTCATAAAAGAATTCAAAGTTTTCCCCACGAGCTCAGTGGCGGCATGAGACAGCGGGTAATGATTGCCATGGCTCTGGTCTGTTCACCGGAAGTTCTTATTGCTGACGAGCCTACAACAGCACTTGATGTGACCATTCAGGCTCAGATTTTGAGGCTTCTGGATGAACTTAAACACCGGATGAGTGGGTCCCTTATGCTCATCACCCACGACCTCGGAGTTGTTGCCCGGGTGGCGACAAGAGTGGCAGTTATGTATGCCGGACAGGTTGTTGAGTCTGCCGGGCTTTCTGAAATCTTCAAGGAACCGCTGCATCCATATACTCAGGGGCTGCTTGCTTCTGTGCCAAAACTTGGCAGCCGCACACAGCTGACACCCATTCCGGGGAATGTCCCGGCCTTGACTGATCTGCCTAAAGGCTGCCGTTTCAATCCAAGATGCCCCCATGCGTTTGATCTGTGCAAAGAGCAGGAACCGCAACTTATTGAAAAAGATGGGCGGCAGATTCGCTGCTGGCTGCATACATAGTTCAGGACAAGTAAATAATGATTAAAAATATAGTAGAACTTGAAAATGTGAAAAAACACTATCCGGTTAATACGGGACTTTTCTCATTGTCAAAGGCGACCGTAAAAGCTGTCAACGGTATAACGCTGAATGTTCGGGACGGGGAAACTCTTGGGCTTGTGGGCGAGTCCGGGTGCGGTAAATCCACATTGGCGAGGCTCCTTACAGGACTTGAAAAACCGGACACCGGCAATATTTCATTCAAAGGAAAGTCGCTGGAACGCTGGACAACCGCCGAACTGGGGACCCGGGTACAGATGGTCTTTCAGGACCCATACTCCTCACTCAATCCTCGGCAGAGGATTGGAAGTATTGTTTCCGAAGGGATGCGTATCCATCGAAAAGGAAACAAAAAAGAAATTGCCGTCCGTGTAGCAGAGTTACTTGATCAGGTCGGTTTGCGTCCCGAGCATGCGGATAGGTATCCTCATGAGTTTTCTGGAGGTCAGCGGCAGAGGGTGGCAATAGCGAGGGCTATCGCTATGAATCCGGATCTGATCGTATGCGACGAACCGGTTTCCGCGCTTGATGTTTCAGTGCAGGCACAAGTTTTGAATCTGCTTAAGTCGATTCAGAAAGAATTCGGGCTGAGCTATGTATTCATTTCCCATGATTTGTCTGTTGTCAGTCATATCAGTGACCGGGTGGCGGTAATGTATCTGGGGATGTTGATGGAAGTTTCACCAGCCGAGAGTCTGTACAGAAAGCCTTTGCATCCATATACCCGGATTCTGCTCAATGCTGTGCCGGTTCCTGATCCATCTGTTAGGTTTGAGGAGGTGGCGGTTCAGGGAGATATGCCCAGTCCTATCTCACCACCTTCCGGATGTCCCTTTCATCCGCGATGCCCAAAGGCCATGGAGGTCTGTTCCATAGAGTTGCCCGAGGTGCGCGAATTTGAAAAAGGACGCTCTGTTTTCTGCCATTTGTACTGATTTTTTCGTGGAAAAAATGATAATCAGCTGCCTTAATGCCCGCATTTTAAATCTATTCATTTCGTAGTTTAAAACAGCATATACAACACTGGGCAGGCTGTTTACTCACAGCAAACAGAATGAAAGATTCAGGGCTATCATTGTGTGTGATTTTGAAGATTGTTTAAGTTACCAATAACTATTGGTTTATCTGAAAAAAGGAAAGCCCGCATGTGAGTGCGGGCTTTCAGTCTGCCGGTTTTGATATCCCGGCAGTTAAAATCTTTGAGTTAGTTGGAACTGTATTAGATTATTCCGTTTTCCTTGAGTATGGCTTTAAGCATTACCTCATTCTCGGGAACAAGCGGAACCATCGGCAGTCTGAAGGACGTCTCAAGTTTACCCATCATGCCAAGAGATGTTTTCACCGGTATGGGGTTGGTTTCCATGAACATTGCCCGGTTGAGAGGCTGCATCTTGAAGTGCAGCTCCTTAGCCTTCTGAATGTCCCCTTCACGGAAAGCCTTGCACATGCCGGCCATTGTCGCAGGCATGATGTTTGAGATTACTGAAATTGTACCGTGTCCTCCCAGAGAGAGAAGGGGAAGTACGGTAAAGTCATCACCGGAAAGTACGGTGAATCCTTCAGGGCACTGTTCAATAACGTCCGAAACCTGTCCAAGGTTTCCGGTGGCCTCTTTTACTCCTACAACATCGGATATCTGATTTGCAATCATGGCGATTGTTTCAGGCATAGCGTTGAGCCCGGTTCTTCCGGGGACGTTGTAAAGAATAAAGGGCATGGAAGCCTCTTTTGAAAGAGCCTTGAAATGCTCAAGCAGTCCTGCCGGAGTCGGTTTATTGTAATAGGGAGTGATCTGGAGGGTCGCATCGGCGCCTGCTTTCTTGGCAAGCTGAGTCAGGTTTACGGCTTCTTTGGTGTTGTTGGAGCCCGCGCCGGCAATGACAGGGACACGTCCCTTTGCCTGTTCAACGCAGATCCGGATAACCTCACCTTGTTCTTCATGGGTCATTGTAGCCGCTTCGCCGGTTGTTCCGCACGGGACAAGACCGTCGATTCCTTGTTCAATCTGCCATTCAATCAGTTCGCGGTATGCGTCCTGATCAATCCCCCCGTTCTTGAACGGAGTGACTAGAGCAGTAAATGCTCCCTGGAAAGTCATTGTTGCCTCCAATTTAATCCTATTACTTATCATCAGAAATACCAGTCAACAGCCTGGCGATTTTCGGATCTTCCCTTGTGTTTTTAAGAAGGGTCTGCAGAAACCATCTAATGCTTTCGCCGGATTCCCATTTGAATCCGGGATCACGGGACGGAAGATGCATGATATCGATCCTGTTTACCGCCTTGCCCGTGGGGTAGCTGCGCACCCACAGTGTCCTGCCCTGAGCGGCAAGACTTCCGGTCATCCCCGGTCCATCTCCACTGCCCAGAAGGATATCAGGACAGTCTTCAGTGATTTCGGGGGAGCCGAGAAATTTCTTTTCCCTGAAATATCCCCATGAGCTAATTGCAATTACCAGATCACTGCTTTCCCTGTATTTTTTAAACAGCTTAGCCGTTTGATCCAGAATATCAGAAGGAATATGGTCTGATCCTTTTTCAAGGAAGGGAAGAATGATTACAGCAGCCTTTTTGTCAGCCCCAAATTCTTCAATTACTACTTTTACATCTCTGTTGCTGAACCATTTTTGTGGAATACCGGAAGGTGATCCCGCAAGAAATTCAGCTTCATCCGGGCATACAACTCCCAGATCATAGTCGAGAATCTGAAAAGTTTCGGCCAGAGCATCACGTTTTTTATTGTCGCTATGCTCACCGGAAGTCGGCAGAAATTCAAATGCACCGCCGAGTATAAGCAGATCATTTTTCAGGGTTTTCCGCAAGTCTTCAAGGTAGCCGGCCCGCCGGGCCAGTCCGCCAATGGTCTTATTGCCTCATGTAGGGCATGGATTTACCGTTCCGAACGTATTGGCGGTGTTGGCGATAGACAATAATACATCCCTGCCGGCTGAAGCGTTCATGGGAACTCCTAAACCGGCAAGGATAAGAAAAGCTATTATGAAAAGGCGCATTTATACGTTCAGGAATTCTTTCAGCTCTTTGCCCGGGCGGAAGAAGGGCAGTTTCTTGGGAGTAACATCCACAACTGCTCCGGTCTTGGGGTTGCGTCCGGTGTAGCCCTTGTATTCTTTCATCTTGAAGCTTCCGAAACCTCTGATTTCAACCCGGTCTCCGCGGATGAGGGCTTCTTTGATGGAATCTACGAACGCATCCACGATTTCTGCAGACTCGTCAACATGAAGACCTTTTTCTTCCGCAAGATTTTTGATCAGTTCGCTCTTGTTCATTCTACTCTCCCACGTCGTGTTTTTTGTAGCACGCTGGCGTTTTTACCATTACTAATACAAACATGCCGAAAAGTTACCCTTTTCGTCAAGTAATTAGTCGGAAATGGTCGGGAATTTTTTCATTACAGGCCTTTCAGCCAGTTTGCCCATGTTTTCCATACGCATTTTCTGAATTTTAACCGCAATATTTAGTATATCCCGGCTAGCATCAGATTTGGGAGCATACTTGATGAAAGGAATCTGTTTTCTCACCGCTTCTGTTACTGAGGGATCATAACGCACAAAACCCATATTTTTCAACTGAATATTCAGAAATTTTTCGCAGGCCATATTCAGACGGGCAAATGTGTCGTTTGCTTCTTTGGAGGATGAAGCCTGGTTGACGACAATATGAAAGTCGCTGACTCCATGCTTTGAGTTCAATACTTTTATGAGGGCGTAGCTGTCAGTTAGTGAAGTCGGCTCCGGAGTGATAACCACGATTCTTGAGTGCACCATGGCGGCAAAGGATAAAACCGTTCCATTGATTCCGGCACCGAGGTCAAGAACGAGAAATTGATATTTTCCGACAAGCTCTGTCAGCTTGCTGAAAAGCATTTCCTGCATGTCCTCGTCCATTTCCACCAGCTCCGGCACTCCGGAAGCAGCGGGAAGTATATCAAGTTTGCGACCTTTTTCTATCGGAATAACTATATCAGAAGGTTTTGCCCCGCTGATCAGCAGGTCCTGCATATTGTTTTCCGGGGAAATTCCAAGAAGCACATCGAGGTTGGCCAGACCGAGGTCGCAGTCCATAAGCAGCAGACTGTTTCCTCCTGTATTAAGTGCGTATGATAGGTTCAGGGAAAGGTTGGTCTTGCCCACGCCACCCTTGCCGCTCATAATTGCCAGGCTCATTGTTTTATTGGGATTAATCATGGCTGTATATATCCTCTAATTTCCCGTGAATAGAAATTTCTTTTCATTGGCATGAACAAGTGATTCCCTGTTCACCGCCTCATAATCCAGAACATCTGCTGTACAGACTTTGTCCTTGCCTGTATTCTTGGCTTCGTAGAGGGCTTTGTCTGCCTTATCCACAAGTTCGTTGACAGAAGTTTCAACGATACCCTTGTAGCATACCACCCCGGCAGAGCAGGTCACTGAAAAGCTGTCCCTTTTGTCCGGTGTTGAAAAGCTTAACTCCCTCGTTCTGTCCAGAAGCCTCTGCAGCAGTTGCTGGGCTTTGAAAAGCCCCACACCGGATAGAATAACGGCGAATTCTTCTCCGCCTATGCGCGCGGCAAGGTCATATCTTCTTGATCCGTGTGAAAGCATTTCCGCAAAATCAATCAGTACCTCATCACCTTTGAGATGTCCCCAGGTGTCGTTGACCTGCTTGAAGTTGTCGATATCGAGGATGGCAAGGCTCAGGGGAGTCTTGTTCCGTCTGGACCTTTCCATTTCCTGATCTAGCATTCTTTCGAATACCCGTCGGTTGGACAGTCCTGTAAGCGGGTCGTGCTCGGTTTTATAGGAAAGTTCTTCCAGCACTGACTGAACGTGATTGAGATGGGGAGCCGCATTCTGGTCCAGCGGAACGGTCAGCCAGTCGTTCAGGCCGTGCCGCTCCGCAAGGATTTCCCAGGCGTTCAGGGTCATGCCCGGGCATATTCTGAGTACGGCCAGTCCTTCTGGACATTCTTCTGTCAGGCAGGCATTGCTTCCTTTGCAGAAACGGTCCCGCACGGAAAGCAGTTCCTCAAGAAGGCTGGCTTCATTTTCAGCGATGTATTCAGCGCTCATTTTCTCCGCCGTATGCGTGGAGCATGAATTTTCTGATCAGGGCGTCAAGCTCTCCATCGAGAACTGCCTCAACATTGCCGTCTTCGGCTCCGCAGCGGTGATCCTTGACCAGTCGGTAGGGTTGTAGAGTGTATGTCTTAATCTGACTGCCCCAGGCAATGGAATCCTTGGTTGCGTAGTCAGCTTTCTTGCTTTCTTCCTGCCGTTTGAGTTCCTGCTCATAAAGACGTGACTTCAGGATCTTCATGGCGGTTTCTTTGTTCTTGAGCTGTGATTTTTCGTTCTGGCACTGGACCACGATATTTGTGGGCAGGTGCGTTATACGAATGGCGGAGTTTGTCTTGTTGACATGCTGCCCGCCGGGGCCTGATGCTCGGAAAACATCAATGCGGAGATCCTCATCCTTGACTTCTATCTCAATATCCTGACTTATTTCAGGATAAACGTCCACGGAAGCGAACGAAGTGTGCCTTCTGCCAGAAGAATCAAAAGGGGATATTCTGATCAGCCTGTGGATACCGGCTTCTCCTTTGAGAAATCCGTAAGCGTAAAGCCCTTCAACTCTCAGGGTTACACTTTTTATTCCTGCTTCATCGTCCGGCTGGTAATCAAGGTAACTGGTTTTCCAGTTACGTTTATCACACCAGCGCAGGTACATCCGCAGAAGCATTTCGGCCCAGTCCTGTGATTCAAGGCCCCCGGCTCCCGGATGGATTTCGAGGATGGCCGTGCTCTTGTCTTCCGGTCCGGCCAGCAGCGCGGCAAGTTCTATCTGTGCAACAAGACTTCCAAGTTTCTTCAAGTTGTCTGAAAGAGCTTCCAGTATTTCCTGATCCTGATCTTCCGTGGCCATCATCAGCCACTCTTCAACATCATCTTTGGTTGTCGAAAGTTCCTCGTAAGAGTTTACTTTTTCTTCCAGCATTGATTTTTCACGCAGGACAGGAGTAAGTTCGTCAGGTTTGTCCCACGCGCCGGGTTTGCTCAGGTCGTGCTCTATTTCGTCAAGACGTTCTCTGCTCTGAGCGTGGTCAAAGACGCCCCCAGAGGGTTTCAAATTTATCTATGCACTCCTGTGCCTGTGATCTGAGATCTGAAAATTGAAGCATGTTTTATTATTTGTCCTTTATACTTTTATTGCCTGACCTGCGGCCTCTGATAAAAATCCATCCCAGAGCTATTCCGGTAAGTATAAGCGGAAGCAGGGTAATGGTCTTGTAATTATCGTGGTAAAAAGTCCGGCCTTTCATCAATCGCGGTTCAGTGACAGCCGCAGCATCAACAAAAAGTCCGGTCGAGTCATTGATTCTTCCTAGCGGGTCTATGCACGCGGAAATACCGGTATTGGTGCCGCGGATAATATAGCGGCCCTGTTCAACTGCCCGGACAGCCACCAGCCCCAGATGCTGATAAGGCGCGGATGTTTTTCCGTACCATGCATCATTACTGATATTTATCAGCAGGTTGGCTCCTTTTGACACCCTTTCCTGTGCCAGTTCCGGAAAGATACCTTCATAACAGATGAGCATACCCATCGCAAGGTCTCCACTGCGGAGCGGACCGGCGTCATCTCCGGGAATGAAATCACCCGCGCCCTGAACAAGTTTTTCAAGCGGCAGGTAATCTTTTAGGGGGACATACTCACCGAAAGGAACCAGATGGGCTTTATCGTACCAGTCCAGTTCGGTGGTTCCTGGAGAGATCAGGAAAGCTCTGTTGTAAAGAGAAAAAGACTTGGGATTATGCAGAATGTAGCCGGGAGCCCCGGTAAGGATTGGGGTGTCGGTCTCGGTAGAGAAGTTAAACAGCTTTGCCCGCATGATTCCGGGATCCTGCAGGTAGAAAGGCATGGCTGTTTCCGGCCAGATGATCAGTTCAGTCTGTTTTGAAATCTCTTTGCTAAGGCGCAGATATTTTTTGAATGTAGCCTTTTTGTAACTCTCATCCCATTTGCTGGCCTGATCTATATTTCCCTGAACAATTCCGACATTGGCAGTGCGTCCGGATTCAAGTGAACTGAAGTCTTCAGGAGAAGTTCTTGCCCCGCCTAAAAGCAGGGTGCTAACTATGATTGCTATAGCCCATATCTTGGCCGGGTGTGATATTTTCCAGACAAGAACCGCAGTTGAAATAGATGCCAGAACACCGGAAAGGGCATATCCGCCGATGAAAGCAGCTCCCTGTATCCATTCCGGTCTGAACGAAAACGCGGAGGTAAGGACCATCCACGGGAATCCGGTCAGAAGCACTCCCTGTGCGGTTTCAAGAGACGTCCAGAGAAGGGCGCTGAAAATACAAAGGACAAATGGATTCATCACTCTGGCAGCATAGTGCAGAATGTATGAGTAGACTCCATAATACAGGCCCATTGCCATTGCCACCAGAACGGGGCAGGGCACAGCAAGAATCCACGGAAGATTTCCGTAAACTCCGACCGGATAAGCAATCCAGTACATTACCACTAGGCAGGCAAGTGATCCCGCAATCCAGCCTCTTTTGAAAGCTTTTCCGGGGTTTCTGGCAGAAAAACCGATAAATCCCAGTGCAAGCGGAAAACCGAGTACGGCTGCAGGAAGATGAAAAAGGGGATTGGCATAGCCAAGCCCCGCGGAAATCATGGCAATAAGAGCAGGAATGGCCGGATGCATTCTAAATCCCGGTAGGAGGGTCAACCAATAGGGAGACAATCTGTTTTGCGTCTCCTTCATGAACGGTGAACTTGTAACCGGAGACGTTTATGAATTCGCCTACATGGGGAATTCTTCCGGTAAGCTCTGAAATATAGCCGCCGATTGTTTCAACATGCTCTGAGTCAAGATTCAGCTCAAGGCGGTCGGATACTTCATTAAGAGGCATACGGCCTGAAATGAGATAGCTTCCGCTTTCAAGCTCAGTGAAATCAGAGGGGCGGTCCGCGTCATGTTCGTCAGCGATATCACCGACGATTTCTTCCAGCACATCTTCCATTGTGATGAGGCCTGAGGTTCCTCCGTACTCATCCTGAAGGATGGCCATGTGCATGTGGCGGGTCTGAAATTCTTTCAGCAGGGCTCTGACTTTGATATTGTCAGAGACAAAGAAAGGTTCCCGCATAATGGTTTCTATTGAAACCGAGGTGTCGCTTTCAATCAGGAGGGCAATGATGTCTTTGGCATGGACAACACCGACTATCTTGTCTTTGCTTTCCTTGTAAACCGGGATGCGGGAATGTCCATATTCAATGATTCGTTCTGCGATACCACTGATACCTTCTTCTACTTCCACACCGATTATATCAGTTCGCGGAATCATTATTTCATGGGCTTCAGTGTCTTTGAGTTCAAGAACATTAAGCAGCATGGAGAAGACTTCACCTTTGATTTCGCCGTCTTCTCTTGCCTCGAGGATATGGTCTTCCAGAGGGGAATCTGTTTTTTTAAAGAGATTGACCATCTTCTCCCACAATCGACCTTCAGAACCGTCGTCCAACTCTTTTTCTCCTGTTAGGGTTTCGATTATTGCGTGTGTATAAGAATACGCAGGTATGTGTATATCTAAGTATCATGAACTGGTTGTGTCAACAAGCATATCTGTAATGTTACAATATGTTATCCAGTTCATGGTATCAGCAGCTAAGTTCGGTTCCTGCCGGGACAATATAAGTACGGAGTATCCGAAACGAATAGTTTCAGCCCATCGTTCCGACATGGAAACTTTTCAACAAAAAGTAATAAAATCAGTTATTCATTTCCTTCCCGGTATAGTTCAAGATACAGGTTGTAGGTCCAATCGTCCATTTCGGGGCATCCACCTTTTGTGAATCTGTCCCATTTTGGCTTTTTGGTCTCTTCGTCATATCCTTTGAATTGGGCCTCAAAAGACAGTCCAACCTGCGCACGGCTTTGGGTGGGGTCAAAGTAGAACCTGCGGACCTTGCAGACAAATAAATGCCGTACTATTCCTTTATTCCCTGTATCAACCAGTCCGAGAAGGACCAGAAAGTTATTTCCTTTTTTCAGGTTGAATCTTTCTGATTTTCTGGTGGTCATGTGGGTCATTTCAAGAGAGAGCCCGCCACCGGAAATATCCGAAATGAAGACTCCCGCGTCTCTGCCCCCCATGTACCCAGGAGAGTACTCCCCTGATGTGGCAAGATATTTAAGGCCTGCAGCCATCCCCTGCTTTGTGTCCGGGATTATATTGACGTAATCGTAATGGCGCGAGGCGGGAGATACTCGAAGAAATTCACGTTTCTGAGTCTGTTCAATATATTCAGGGAATACAAGGTGGATATTGATGTATTGACTGCCTCTGGGAGTGATGTTCTCAATGAGCGTTGTGAAGTTATAAAAGATGACACTTCCCGCCTGCTTGGCCGGGACATGAAAAAATCCTGTAACCTGTCTGCCGATCCAGTTTCTACTGATCCCGTCCATGGCGCCGACTTCAAGGATTATACTGGTTTCCGTTACATCGGAAATCGCGCAGGGGATTGTGCGTCTTTGTTCGGATTCTGAATGAAAACTTAGGTCTACTTTCGAGCGGTAGACAAGGGCTGTTTCGAATATCGCAAAGAGAGTATCGTATTCGGTTATCCAGCTTGTGGGTACTGTGTTGAGGCGTTTTTTCAGTTCTCTATTGTTATACCACAATACGGCAACTGCTATAGAAACCAGCGCAAAGCCGAGAACTATCAGCATGTTTATGGTTTCCTGAGGAAGTCCGCTATCACCGAACCCCCTGAGAACCTTGTACATATATTCCTGATCAACCGCCATTGATGCCAGTCCTTATGAAAGGCGGCAGTGATACAATCACTGCCATTTAAATAGTGCTGTTAACATCCTTTAAATATTTATACTTTTTTTAAGCTGGTTTGCAAAGCATAATGTGGCTGGGCTCGGATTTGGAATTATGCTGTCAGATAGCACCCGTTTTCTTCAGATGAATTTCAATTGAAGTAAGGGCCGCTGGAGTAATTCCAGATATTCTGCTGGCCTGACCGAGGGTAAGGGGTCTTACTTCAGTCAGTTTTTCAACCGCCTCCCGGGTGAGCCCGGCGACTTCAGCGTAGTCAATGTTTTCCGGCAGGGCCACGGATTCCATACGATGGAATTTTTCCACCAGTTCCTGCTGGCGCACAAGATAGCCTTCATACTTGATTTGAGTTTCCGCTTCCAGAAGAACGTTTTCCGCGAAATTCTCAATTTCAGGCCAGAAATGCTTCATGTCGGTAATTGATAGTTCCGGCTGCCGGAGAACAGCTGCCATGGGTACTGATTTTCCCGGAGGTGTTCCTCCGATTTTCTGGAGAATTTCCCGGGTATCCGCGTCCGGTTTGATTTTTCTGCTCCGTAATTCGAGTAGAATTTCGTCCAGAGCAGATTTTTTAGAGCTGAAAAGCGCCCAGTGATCATCTTTAACCAGCCCCAGTTCTCTGCCAATTGCAGTCAGACGCAGGTCAGCGTTGCCTTCACGCAGTAACAGTCTGTATTCAGCGCGCGAAGTGAACATGCGGTAAGGTTCCAGAGTTCCCTTTGTAACCAGATCATCCACCAGAACAGCGATGTAGGCCTGATCTCTCGAAAGAATGAAAGGCTCACGCCCATCAAGTTTGCAGAAAGCGTTGCAGGCGGCCCACAGTCCCTGAGCCGCGGCTTCCTCATAACCGGAAGTCCCGTTGATCTGACCGGCGAGATAAAGGCCGGGCAGAGTTTTGGTTTCAAGGGTTGGCAGCAACTGGGTGGGTGGAGCAAAATCATATTCGATTGCATAGCCCGGACGGACTATCTGGGCCTGTTCCAGTCCTTCGATGGAATTGATCATGCGCTTCTGCACATCAAGAGGCAGACTGGTGGGAATTCCGCTGGGGTAAACTTCAGGGCTTTCGTATCCTTCCGGCTCAAGAAAAATCTGATGGCGGTCTTTTTCAGGGAAGCGCGCCACTTTGTCTTCAATTGAAGGGCAGTAGCGGGCTCCTGTTCCCTTGATCACTCCGGTGAACATGGGAGAGCGTTCAAATCCGCTGCGGATAGCCTCGTGTGTCTTTTCGTTGGTGTAAGTTATATGGCAGGGAACCTGCGGCATACGGATTTTGTCTGTCCGAAAACTGAAAGGCTGCGGTGGGTTGTCTCCGTGCTGGGCTTCCAGACGGTCATAATCGATTGAGTCTTTCAGCAGGCGGGGAGTGGTTCCTGTTTTAAGGCGTCCAAGTGTCAGCCCTGCTTCTTCAAGACTTTTGGACATACCGACAGATGCGGGGTCGCCCATGCGGCCGCCGCTGAAATTTTCCATGCCGATATGGATAAGTCCCTGTAAAAATGTACCTGTGGTCAGCAGAACAGCTTTGGAATGAAACTTCTCACCAATTCCGGTTACAACACCTGCGGCATGTCCGTTTTCAATAATAAGTGTTTCCGCAGTATCCTGCCGTACCCATAGGTTTTCCTGGGAAAAAATATCCTTCTGGACCACACGCATATACTCATTGCGGTCCATCTGGGCACGGGTAGCCCTTACAGCCGGGCCTTTACGGGTATTCAGAATGCGGAACTGGATACCGGCTTTGTCGGACCAGATTCCCATATATCCGCCCAGCGCATCGATTTCCTTGACCATATGGCCTTTGGCGAGTCCGCCGATGGCCGGGTTGCATGAAAGGTGTCCGATGCGGTCGATATTAATTGTAAGGAGCAGGGTTTTGAGACCCAGACTGGAAGCAACCATTGCGGCTTCGCAACCCGCATGTCCTGCGCCTGCTACAATAAGATCGTATTTTTCCGGCGGTGGCTGTTTTCTGATCATATTCTTTATGCCTCCGTTGGTATGGTAAAGGTGGATATCTGCAAAAGATCGCCTTTATCCGGATTCCGTCCCTTTCAAAATCTTCTAAAGGGCTTCATCTGGAGGTCTTTTAAATTTGTTTTTTGAGAAAATACCAGTGTTCCTTAAGACCTGAAAAGATTCAAGGAAGCAGAAAAAATCAAATATCGAAAATTATCTAAAAGTCCTGAGAAAACCTTTTAAAATATTAGGTATTCTCAGGTCCTTTTTAAAAAAGTTTTAAGCCCCCGGAGGGACACCGGAGGCAGGAAATATTAAAAAGGCAGCAGCATCATTACTTTGGCGTCGTTCAGTGTGTTGCTGATTGAACCTTTTTCATTGGGCTGATGCGCCTGATGAAGCTGAGTTCCCCACACAACTGTCTGATATCCGCGTTCACGCAGGTGTGCGGCAACGGTTCCGCCGCCGATTCCACCCGGTTTTGCGTCTTTATTGTAGACTTCCTTGATAGCGAAAAGCATTTTCTCAACTATTTCGGAGTCGGCTGGTGTGGCAGGTGCTGCCTGACTTTTGTTTACAATATCCACGTCAATTTTGACACCGTACTCTTCAGCAACATAAGTTGCCATGCCTTTGACCTGATCTGTAACTTCACTGAGATCATAGTTGGGCAGAACCCTGCAATCTATATAAAAAACATCTTTTCCCGGAAGAGTGTTGACGTTTTCCACGTTGGCTTCTTTTTTTGTTGGAACAAAAGTGGAGCAGGGGGGATTGAAGAGAATGTTCTCTTCATCAAAGTGGTAATGCAGTTCGGGTACTTCCATTATCATGGCAGCCGCAGCGATGAGGGAGTTGACTCCAAGGTCCGGGTCGGATGCATGGCATTGCTTGCCTTCAACTGTCACTTTGTACCAGACAGTGGATTTTTCAGCCACTTCTACAAGTGCAGAATCGCTATCGCCAAAGTCGGGAACAAGAAAAAGGTCTTTCTTCTTGAAGAGGTCTTCATGTTCTTTGAGCATGTATTCAAGACCATACTCGCTGCCTGTTTCTTCATCTGAAACAAAAATCAGGCCGAAATTAATGCCCGGTGTAAGTCCTGATTCCAGAAGAGCACGTCCGGCCATCACGGAACTGACCAGTCCCTGATGGTTGTCTTCCACGCCGCGTCCGTAAATGGAATCGCCATCCTGAACCATTGTAAAAGGATCGTCATCCCAGAGAGACTGGTCTCCCGCCGGAACTACATCCATGTGTGATATGATCCACAGGGTGCGTGAGCTGTCCTGACCGGGAATTACTGTGACAAGGTTGGGGCGGTAGCCGCATTCAACTCTGTCGTCAGGAGCATTGAAGGATTTCACTTCGCCGAAGCCCTTTTCCTGCAGGTACTCAGTCAGGAAGTCCGCTTTTTCCTTTTCTCCGCTCCCGTTGTTGTCTGGACCGATTGCGGGAATGGAAACGAGTTTGGCGTGCAGCTCAATCGCTTCGTCTTTCAGTTCATCTATTTTCGCCAGAAGCTGGGTTGGCATTTTTGCCTCCGGATTGTGGATCGGTTTAAAAGGTTCAGGTGTTCCTTGTGCCGTGTATACCAAAAAGAAGAGCCGGAACAAGTCCGGCTCTCATGATACACTAAATGAATCAAGAGAAAAACAATCAATGGATTGTTTTTCTGGTAAGATAAGGCTGGCGACTTGCCTGAAAATACAGACTAGCGACCGCGTGCAGCACGCTTGGATGCTTTAAGCGGGTTAACCTTGACTTTACCTTCTTTGTCAACACCGGCACGAACGTGTGTTGCGAAGTTGCATACGCTGTGAGACCACTTTTTAGCGGGCTGAGCGTAGCTGGGACAGTATTTGGAACCTTCGAAATCAACTGCGCGCTCGCAGCCGTCACACTGTTCAACAACGGTTTCGAGGATTACACCTTTGTAAGAAAGACCTTCAGCAGTCATTTCAGCACCTTCAAGTGCGTGTACTCTTGCATTCTTTTTAGCCATGTAGCGCCTCCTGTTTGGCAAGTCGCTTGCGAACAAGCGTTGTTTTATCATAAAATGCTATGTGAAAAGCACAATTCCCTATGCAGTCTTCGCCCTTGTTGTCAAGAAAAAAAACAGCACCGGGAAAATAATTTAACCTCAATCAACGGCTCTCAAGCCGCTTCAATGCCCATTTTACGGCCTTTTTAGCTTCTCGTGAAATAGTTTCCACATCCAGGGTAAAATGCTTTCCATCACGATAGAGAACCTGTCCATCGCAGATGGTGAGAGAAACATCCTGACCTCCGGCACTGTACACCGCATGTGAAAGGGGATTGTATACAGGCTTCAGGTGCATTTTGTCCATATCCAGAGCTATGATATCCGCCTTGAAACCCGGTTTGATTCTTCCGGTATCATTAAATCCCAGAAATTCGGCCCCGTTGATGGTGGCCATGTCCAGAACCGTTCCTGCCGGCATGGCTTCGGGGTCCTGCAGAATCCCTTTTTGAAGCAGTGCTGCCGTTCTGATTTCATCGAACATGTCGAGGTTGTTGTTGCTGGCAGCTCCGTCTGTTCCCAGTCCTGTGTTGACTCCTGCGCTGATAAATTTTGTCACAGGGCATATTCCTGATCCCAACTTGAGGTTGCTTTGGGGATTGTGGGAAATCTGAGCCCCGGAAGAGCTTATCAGTTCTATTTCATCATCTGTCACATCCACACAGTGATGAATTCTGGTCCGCTTCGAAAGAAGTCCATAGTCTGCAAGAATCTGTATCGGGCGTTTACCGAAAGTTTCGACAGTCAGGTTTGTTTCCGGCACAGATTCAGCCGCGTGTATCTGCCACAGAAGGTTCATTCTCTCAGCCAGATCAAAGCTTTCAGCCAATTGGTCCGGATCAGTAGTGAACACCGCATGGGGCGTCACCGCGCTGCGGATACGGTCATGTTCCCTGAATTCATTATCCAGCTTTTCGATCGTATCCCAAGCTGCCTGCGCAGTTTTGAAGAACGGGGAAGG
Source organism: Maridesulfovibrio salinus (assembly GCF_055394525.1). Classification (NCBI taxonomy): domain Bacteria; kingdom Pseudomonadati; phylum Thermodesulfobacteriota; class Desulfovibrionia; order Desulfovibrionales; family Desulfovibrionaceae; genus Maridesulfovibrio; species Maridesulfovibrio salinus. The sequence goes on along the minus strand of NZ_AP042461.1, from coordinate 3,010,677 downwards.
AAACTTGAAAAAGCCTTCTCCAAGTACTGCCTTAAGCCCCGAATCAACCACAGCACGCCCTACCGCATCTTCATACATGTAGCCGTCAAGGAAGGCCGTGGTTCCCGATGCGGCCATTTCAGCGCAGCCCAGACGTGCTCCCAGTTCAACCAGATCCTTTGTCAGGCCGGATTCAATGGGGAACATGTAGTTGTGCAGCCACTCAAGAAGGGGAAGGTCATCGGCTACCCCGCGCATGAGTGTCATGGGAACATGGGTGTGGGCATTGACCAGACCGGGGAGAATTGTGGAGTCACCGCAGTCAATGATCTTTTCAGCAGTCCATTTCTCTGTCAGTGATTCTGCAGGCCCTACGTCGGATATTATTTTCCCGCTGACTGCAATGGCTCCGTCTTTTATTAGAGATCTGTCCTCATCCTGTGTGATGATGTAGGAGCCTTTTATCAAAAGATCACATTCATGAGCCTGCATATTTAATCCCGCACAGCTTTAAGTCAACAAACTGAAGCCGTGGTAAAGTTTGCTGCTGCCTATTTGAAAATGGACGAAGAGGCATTAAAAACGTTATGCCGCGTCATCCGATTTTACCGATGGTCTTGATGAGCATGGAAGTGACATTCTCCGCATTGGCCTTGAAAATTTCCAGAATGTCGTCCCATGTAACAGGGGCCTCATCGGTTTTCCAGCAGTCGTAGTCTGTGGACATGGCAACAGCTGCGTAGGGCACTCCGGCTTCATTGGCCAGAATCACCTCGGGGGCTGTGGACATGTTGATGATATCAGCTCCCCATGCACGGAACATATGGGATTCGGCACGGGTGGAAAAGCGCGGGCCTTCAATGGTTACAACGGTTCCTTTTTCGTGAACTGTAACCCCGAGTTCTTTGCAGGAATCAATCATTTTTGCGCGCAGATCACTGTCAAATGGCTCTGCCATGGGAGTGTGGGCAGGAGCGTGGGGTGCAAATGATTCATAGAAGGTAAGCTCACGTTTTCTTGTGAAGTCGATGAACTGGTCCATTATAACCAGATGACCTCGGTCTATCTCTTCCCGCAGAGAACCCACAGCCGTTGTTGCAAGAATGCAGTCGCAGCCGAATTCTTTCAAAGCCTGAATATTTGCCCGGTTGTTGACATAGGTTGGCGGAATGGTGTGCTCGCGCCCATGACGGCCGATTATATGAACCTCGGACCCGGCAATGGTTCCGGATTTAACAGGTGAACTCGGGTCGCCCCAGATTGTCTTGACTGTAGAGTCCTTTGCGTCTTTCAGGATGTCCGGGTTATCCAGTCCACTGCCGCCGATAATGCCGATTACTGCCATTATTGTTGTCCTTTATTTTGATTGAGAAAAGTAAAAATAAAAGCTCCTTTTTTCGTTTCCGGAAAAAAGGAGCTTTTTATTGATATTTCTAGAGCTGCAGAAGATGGCTGCTGGGAATTCCGTTTAATTTGCTTTTCCCGTCAAGAAAGCCGAGTTCGACCAGAAATCCGATTCCGGATACGATTCCACCCGCTTTCTCAACCAGTTTAACCATGCCTTCAGCGGTTCCGCCTGTAGCAAGGACATCATCGATAAGAAGTACATTCTCATCCTTTGCTACTGCATCAATATGCATGCTCAGGCTGTCTGTTCCGTATTCAAGGTCATAATCAACAGATACGGTTTCATAAGGCAGCTTGCCGGGCTTGCGGATGGGAACAAATCCTATTCCGAGTTTGTATGCCAGCGGGGCTCCGAAAATGAAACCTCTGGCTTCTGCGGCAGCAATTTTGTCCGCTTTATAGTCGCTGAACCGTTCGGCCATCATGTCAATTGTGTACTGGAAAGCACCAGGATCAGCCAGAAGCGGTGTAATATCAAAATAAACGATGCCCTCTTTGGGGAAGTTAGGCACATCGCGTATATGGTCCCTCAGATTCATGAATTTCCTCCATCCTTAACGGAATTTATTTATCCCCAACCGCATATGAAGTTTCGGGGCCTTTGTCAAAGTTCAATGCAGGATGAAGGAATGGGGCTAAGTCAGTGAACTCTTAAATCCTTCAGCTCTGGTTCCTCCGCCCATGGAAGTCCCGCTGTTTTCCGCCTGCTGCTTAAGCAGTGTTGTCAACTGCCCCTGGAGCTGCATCAGTTCATTCTCCTTGGCGGAGATCTGGTCCTTGTTCTTCTCAGGGTCCTGCTTGAGTTTTGCTATTTCCTCTTTGAGTTTTTCAATCTGTTCCTTGAGTTTTTCAATCATTTCATCTTCTTTGGATGTCTCCTCGGAACCTGAACTTCCGGATGCCCCGGCCTTGGCTTGATCTGTCTTTTCAGACTGGGCCTGCTGGAGTAGGCTTTTGGCCTCAGCGGAGATGTCAACTGTGTCTCCATCTTTGGATACAGTCAAAGAAGACTTGTCCGGCAGATTTTCTTCGTCTTTGTCTACATTGGCGACGTTAACTTCATTAGTTGAATTGAAGGACTGTACTTGTTCGGAACCGATTCTGAAATCAAAACCCATATTAATATCCTCGTTCTGGAATTATAAATGTAATTACGACTACTTTATCGGACACAGGCAGTTTTAGTTTATATCTTATAATGGAAATCTATATAAACTTTTCATGAAAATTTAGTTTATGCAGCCTGTAGCCAGGTCTGCAGGGATTCTGTTCTTGCTTAATCTGCTTTCTTGAAGATAAAGTCACTTCTTTAATTTCCGGGTATAATTTCCCCATTAGGAATGATTAATATAAATTTTAAATCGGAGTTTTTGTGCAGACAAACCACAGAGCCAAAAAAAGTCTGGGGCAGAACTTTCTGCAGGACGCCAATATAGCACGTAAAATAGTAGATAATCTCAGAATTACATCCAAGGATTCGGTAATCGAGATAGGTCCGGGGCAGGGGGCTTTAACTAAATTTATACTTGAAGCCGGGCCCGAGAGCCTGATGCTTCTGGAGAAGGACCGCGATCTGGCTCCCGCTCTTGAGGCTGAGTATTTTGATGCTGAAGTTGTCCAGCAGGACGCGCTCAAGTTTCGCTGGGAAGATCTTGATCCTGCTAAGAATTGGAAAATAATCGGCAACCTGCCTTATAATGTCGCCTCGAAGATTATGTGGGATGTTGCCTTTAAATGCAGTGCTACTTGTGTCTTTATGGTTCAGCATGAGGTGGGAATGCGTATTACCGCTGAACCGGGGTCAAAAAAATATGGGGCTATCAGTGTATGGATTCAGAGTTTTTGTAATACACAGTATCTTTTCAAAGTTCCTCCCACCGTCTTCAAGCCCAGACCCAAGGTTGATTCCGCGGTGATAAAATTTTTTCCCATGTCTGAAAGTGAAAAACCCGTTGATATTAAAGGGCTTGCGAACTTCGTTAAATACTGTTTTCAGTACAGACGTAAGCAGCTCGGTAAGATATTGAAATCATTTATTTCTGATTCAGTGCTTGAATGGGCTGAGAAGGAAGGGGTGAAGCTTACAGATCGCCCTGAAGCCTTGTCTCCACTGCAATTTCAGGGGTTATATAAATGTGTTAAAAACGATTTTCCCTCTTGACTTGTTGGCGAAAATCCTGTTTTAGATTTTCATCAAGGTCGGTAACTCAAGATTTTCGTTGGATTGTGGTGATTTTCAACGATCAGGGGCTTGTTTTGCGGGCTTTGAGGTGGTAGCAGTTTAAGCTCATTCGGATTGCTGCTGCGACTTGAGCATAATAAACACTCGCTTTAGCGAGGTTTTTTAAGACTGGCGCAGATGAGTGTGCCGTAATAATCATTTTCCCGTTTTAAGGAGGAAGGACTGATGACTAAGGCTGAACTCGTGGTTAAGATTGCAGACAAAGCAGGTATGACCAAAGCTGATGCGGAACGTTGCCTCAACTATTTTCTCGATACAGTTGAAGAAACTCTCGTTAACGAAGGAAAACTGACCCTTACAGGTTTCGGTACATTTCAGGTTGACGAAAGAAAAGAGCGCACCGGCCGTAACCCCCGCACTGGCGAGGAAATCAAGATTCCTGCATGTAAAGTGGTTAAGTTCCGTCCCGGTAAGCTGCTGAAAGACGCAGTAAAATAGTAAGGAGATTTGAATATGTTGCATGGTGAAACCGTTCAAAGTCCCCTCCCTCAGGATCTTCCCTGGTGGATGCCCGATCATTTTGTGTTTTTTGGTGTTCTGTATGTTGTTATCGGTATTCTCGGTGCCGGTCTCGCATACTGTGCAGTTAAAGCATGGATGGATTCCAAAAAAGACGCTGCCGGTCATTAATCAGCAGTTTTAAAGTGAATTTTTGTTCAGCACCTGCCTGCAGGTGCTGAACTTTTTTTTGCGATATTTCTTGACTTAGTCTTTTTTATGGGGCTATAAATATCGTCTTCCGTGCAGCGCTCCTGCACGAGATCAGAGAAGGGGGGGTGATTTTTTTGCCCGGTGTTTACCTCGAAGATTCTGACAATTTCGAAATAGCTCTTCGCCGCTTCAAGAAGCAGGTTGAAAAAGCTGGAGTTCTTTCCGAACTCAAGAAGCGTCAGCACTATGAAAAGCCCAGCGTACAGCGCAAGAAGAAAAAAGCTGCTGCACGCAAAAGGCTCGTTAAAAAAATGCGCAAAATGTCAATGGGTTAGTATATGAGTCTCATTGAGCAGATAGATAAAGATTACATCGCGGCCTATAAAGCCAAAGACGATGTTAAAAAGACGGTTCTGAGGCATCTCAAAACCGCCATCAAAAATCGCATTGTCGAAGTCAAGGGTGATACACTCTCTGATGAAGACGTGCTTGATCTAGTTGCAAAGCAGATCAAACAGCGTAAGGACTCCATCGAGCAGTATGAAGCTGCAGGACGTCCCGAGCTGGCCGAGGTGGAGGCTATAGAAGCCGAAGCTTTGTCCGCATATATGCCGGCCCAGCTTTCTCAGGAAGAACTGGAGGCCGCAGTGGATAAGGCTGTTTCCGATCTCGGTGCATCTTCAATGCAGGATATGGGCAAAGTGATGCAGGCCATCATGGCTGCTCATAAGGGACAGGTTGACGGTAAGGCATTAAGTGCTCTGGTCCGTTCCCGTCTCTCCTGAAGATCAGCTTCAACCAGTATTTAACGGCAGGCCCCGGATTTATTCCGGGGCTGTTTGCCGTTTTTTCCGTATTGGACCCCGGTTGTCTGCCGGGAAGCTTTGATCAAACATTTTTCCACACTGGATTCTCATGGAGCCAAGATCTCTCCAGCTACTCGAATTTCCGAAGGTTCTAAAAGTCCTTTCCGGCTATTGCGTGTCCTCTTCAGGCGCAGAAGCCTGTCTTGACCTTTCTCCCATGCAGGACGAAGACGATGTTAACTCCAAAGCCCGTCTGTTTCGCCAGGGGGAGAACTTTGTCAAGGAGACCGGATTTCGTCTGGGTAATTTCCCGCCATTGGAAGGACTTTTCAATTATCTTGTAAAGCCTAACAACGTACTTGATGCTGATGCCCTTTACGCTCTTGTGCAGACTCTCGGACAGGCCCGTGTCCTGAAAGAGGCCCTTGAGATATCAGAAAAACGGGGCTGGGATAAACTGGTTGAATTCCTGGAGTCTGTAAGCTGGCCTCAGAAGACTTTTTCCGGTCTTAAGCGTTGTCTTGATCAGGACGGAAATATAAAAGACGAAAGTTCCCCTGAGCTTTACGACATCCGCCAGTCAATCAGAAGTCTGCATCAGCGCTGCTCCAAGAAAGTTCGTGATTTCATTCATGGTGAAGACATCAGCCGCTTCATGCAGGATGATTTCATGACTATTACCAACGACCGCTATGTGCTGCCGTTGAAGACGAATTTCAAGGGAAGGCTGCAGGGAATTATTCACGATTATTCGAATACCGGAGAAACCTGCTACTTTGAACCTCTTTTTCTGGTGGAACTTAACAACTCCATGCAGGAACTTAAACAGCAGGAAAGGGCCGAGGAACTCAAGATTCTGACCTATCTTACCGGTCTTGTGCGCAGTGAGTTTGACCAGTGTGAAGCTGCTTACGAATTTCTTGTTTCCTATGATGTCCTGCAGGCCAAGATCAATTTCTCCGCCTCCATGAATGCCGTGGCCGTGGATGTGGCTTCTGGTGCCGGATTTGACCTCAAGGGCGCGCGCCATCCGCTTCTTGCCACTGCTGAGGGTGGAGTCCATCCGCTCAATATTGAATTGCCTTCAGATCAGAAGGTTCTGATTATCAGCGGCGGTAACGCCGGGGGTAAAACTGTCTGCCTCAAAACAGTCGGTCTGCTGGCTGCCATGGCGTTCAGTGGTATACCCGTTCCGGTTGCAAAAGGTTCGATTCTTCCTTTTTATAAAGAAATTTTCGTTATCATGGGTGATGAGCAGTCTCTTGAAGACAACGTCAGCACCTTTTCCGCCCAGATCAAATCAATAAGCAGGATCTGGTACTCCATGGATTCCTCGACTCTTTTCATTCTCGATGAATTCGGTTCCGGAACAGATCCGGCTCAGGGTGCAGCTCTGGCCCAGTCTGTTGTGGACGGACTGCTTGAAAATGAGGTTACCTGTTTTGCGGCCACACATTTTCCGGCACTTAAAACATATGCCCTCGTGACAGAGGGAGTTCGCGCCGCCAGTGTACTTTTTGATCCGTCTACCAAGAAGCCTTTGTTTAGCCTCGCGTATGATCAGGTGGGGGCTTCCATCGCTCTGGATGTTGCTCGTGAGCACGGATTTCCTGAGGTTCTGCTGTCTAAGGCCGAGCAGTACCTGCTCATGGAAGGGTCCGATACTGGATCTGTAATGAACAGACTTAACGAACTGGCTGTCAGCAGAGAGAAAGAACTTGAAGAGATGGACCGTATCAAGTCCAGACTTGAAACCAAGCGCGCAAAGCTTGAAGAAAAATTTGAGCGTGAACGCCTGTCTGTACTTGCTGACGTAAAGAAACAGGCTCAGGGCGTACTGAAAGAGTGGCAGGACGGCAAAATAGGCCGCAAGCAGGCTCTGAAAAAACTTTCTCAGGCCCGTGAGTCCATTGGTGGAGAGAAGCAGCCTGAAGCTGATGTAAAACCTTTTTCATTTGATGACGTTAAAGTAGGGGCTTCAATCCTTAACATCAACTGGAACCGCAAAGGTGTAGTCCTTGAAAAGGACGAACGCAAAAAAAGGGTCAAGGTTGATATGGACGGTGTTGCCATGTGGATGCCGGCTGAGCAGCTTGGTCCTGTCGGCAAAAAAGCCGTTCAGGAGAAGGTCAGGAAGGCCCTTGAAAAACCGGATGCCAAGGCTCCAAAAGGCGATATGACCTTAAAGATAGATCTGCGGGGCAAGCGCGCTGATGAAGCTGTGAGTGAGCTGGGCAGGTTTTTTGATCAGTCATTGCTGCGTGGCGCAACAGTGATTGAAGTGGTCCACGGACGTGGTACCGGGGCGCTCAGGCGCGAAGTACATACTTTTCTCGACAGTAACCCCGCAGTTGCATCTTACAGTCTTGCTCCGGAAGACCGGGGCGGTGACGGCATGACCGAGGTCGAATTAGTCTAGTGCAAATTATTTACTGCCGTGCTATGGAGATTCAGGCAGGGTGATTGCACATTATTTCAGCGACTTCCAATTGTTTTAAGATTGTTACGGAGGTTTTTGTGGATCGGGCCGCCATTGAGGCAATCAAAGATCGCCTCGACATTGCCGACATAGTGCGCCGCTATGTTGAACTGAAGCCTGTTTCCGGCAGGTGGATGGGGCTTTGCCCTTTTCACAATGAAAAGACAGCATCTTTCAGCGTTAACAGCGATGAAGGTTTTTTTTACTGTTTCGGGTGTCAGGCATCTGGGGATATTTTTGATTTCTATGCCCAGATCAACGGATTGGAGTTCAAAGACGCACTCGAACAGCTGGCAGCTGAAGCCGGAGTGGAGTTAACCCCCGGCAAGGTTGATCCGCAAGCTGCCAAAAGAAGTTCCGAACGTAAAATTTTCATGGATATGCATGAGCATGCAGCGAATTATTTTATGCGCTTGCTCAGGCTTCCTGAAGGGCGGACTGCCCGAAAATATCTCGAACGCCGAGGACTTGATTCCAAGGTTGCCGAAGCCTTTGGTCTGGGCTGTAGTACCGATGACTGGCAGGGGTTGGAAAAGTTTTTGATCTCCAAGGGTTACACACCCGAACAGGGGGTTAAAGCCGGACTCCTTTCCCAGAATGCCAAGGGGCGGACTTATGACCGTTTTCGTTCAAGACTGATCTTCCCGATTAAAAATTTATCGGGCCGGGTTATTGCTTTTGGCGGAAGAATAATTACAGAAGGAGAACCCAAGTATTTAAACAGCAGTGATACCCCCATCTACAAAAAAGGGGATCACCTGTACGGACTGTGGACGGCTCGTAATTCCATTTCCCGGACCAAGCGTGCTTTGCTTACCGAAGGGTACATGGATGTAATCTCGCTGCATCAGTTCGGTTATACTAATTCCTGCGGTGTTCTGGGTACTGCCCTTACACCTGATCAGGTCAAGCGTCTCGGAGGATTCTGCTCCCGCGTGGATCTGGTTTTTGACGGGGATGCTGCGGGTCTGAAAGCTGCTCTTCGCAGTGCGGAAATGATCCTTACTCAGGGAGTTTCCTGCGGGGTGATACTTCTCCCGGACGGGGAGGATGTTGACAGTATTCTTCAGTCCCGCGGAGCTGAGGGTTTTCAGGTTTTTATGGACGAGGCAAGGGATGGTCTGGATTTTTGTCTGGATACCTTGCAGCAGGGGTATTCACCCCGAGAAGTTATGGATTGGGCGCAAGGATTTCTGAAAAGAATGACCAGCGCTTCTTTACGCGCTTTCTACCTTCCCAAGGTCTCATCCGGACTGGGAGTGGCGGAAGCTGAATTGAGATCGGTATTTTCCGGTGCGCTCAATTCTCCGGTTCCACAGCAGCAGAAGGTTGTTCAGCAACAGCCCCGAACTGCTCCGCCGGTGGGCGCACAGGTCAAAGATGATAAATATTTTCTGAGGTATGCGGTAAAGCATCCGGATTATGTCACCGAATTATCGGAGAGGGGAGTAGCACAGGTCCTGACCTCGCACTGGGGCAAAACACTGTGGTCTAAAATTTCGGCTCACAGCGGGCAGGATATTATTCCTTTTCTCGATGACTCTGAAAAACAGTTCTACATAAGCTGCCGGACTGAGGAAGCTCTTTACGGTGAGGAACTGGATGAAGAATGGCGGCATGTCTGTAAGATTATTGCCCGGCGCCGGTACGATCTGGGCCGTAAGAAGCTCATGGACGCTCTGCGCCGAGCTCAGGCACAGGGCGATATGAACCGCGTAAGCGCATACCTCAAGGTCCTGAACGACTCTGTATGGAGGGATGATGAGCAACATTAAGGATATTCAGGCTATTAAAACCCTGATTTCCGAAGGTAAGAAACAAGGTTTTCTGACCTTCGAGCAGTTGAGCAAGGCTCTGCCTGCTGAATTCAACAAGGCCGAACAGCTTGATGACGTTATCAAGATTTTCGACCAGTTGAACATTGCGATCGTCAACACACCTGAGGAAGGCAACAACCTCGTAGAAGCCGGTGTGGACAGTGACGATGAGATCGATCTCACCGAAAGCGAAGAGGAAACCGTAGATTATGTTTCCCGCAGTACAGACCCCGTACGTATGTACCTGCGTGAAATGGGCGCTGTGGGACTCCTTGACCGTGAAGGTGAGGTTGTCATCGCCAAGAAGATTGAAAACGGCGAACTGGAAGTCCTTTACGCGCTGGTTGAAATTCCGGTGGCGATTGAAGAGCTCATCAGTGTCGGTGAAGATCTTGATGAATCCCGCATTAAACTTAAAGATGTAGTTAAAACCATCGAGGAAGACGACCCCAGCGAAGACGAGATGAACCAGCGCCAGAGGGTTATCTTCCTGCTTGATGAAGTTAAGAAACTCTACGACAAAAAGAGAAAAATATACAGCAATCTCGACTACTGCGCCCGCCTCGACAAGAAAGTCGTTAAGGAACAGAATGAGATTGTTAATTACAAATTCGAAATTGTTGAAAGACTTCGTGATATCAAGATCGAGAAAACACTCATCGATCAGATCATCGAAACAGTTGGCGACTATGTTCGTCAGATGCATAACTGCCAGCGTGACCTTTCAGCATATATTCTTTCCACCGGAAAGACCCAGCAGGAAATCAAAGATCTCTTTAAAAAGATAGACGAACGTGACATCAATCCGGTTGTTGCCGCAGATGAACTCGGCATGACCGTTGATGAGCTTTTTTCCTTTAAGGAAATGATCTCCGGTAAAATGGAGATTCTGGTCCGTTTGCAGGAAAAATGCTGCCACAATGTCCATGATCTCGAAGAGGTTCTCTGGCGTATCAAGCATGGAAACAGAAGTGCAATGCAGGCCAAGCAGGAACTTATCCGCGCCAACCTGCGCCTTGTTGTTTCCATTGCCAAGAAGTACACAAACCGCGGTTTGCAGTTCCTTGACCTTATTCAGGAAGGTAACATCGGTTTGATGAAAGCTGTTGACAAGTTTGAGTATCAGCGTGGATACAAGTTCTCCACGTATGCGACATGGTGGATCAGGCAGGCCATTACCCGCGCCATTGCGGACCAGGCCCGTACCATCCGTATTCCTGTCCATATGATAGAGACCATCAACAAGCTTATCAGAACGTCACGTTATCTCGTTCAGGAGCTTGGTCGTGATCCTTCTCCAGAAGAGATTGCAGAGAGAATGGATTATCCACTGGATAAAGTTAAGAAAGTTCTCAAGATCGCCAAAGAGCCTATTTCTCTTGAAACACCTATCGGTGACGAAGAAGATTCGAGTCTCGGTGATTTTATTGAAGATAAGAAGGCAGCAGCTCCCGCTGAGGAAGTTGTCAGCACCAAACTGGGTGAACAGATTGCAACCGTGCTTTCTGATCTGACTCCGAGGGAAGAGCAGGTTCTGCGTAAACGTTTCGGTATAGGTGAAAAATCCGACCATACTCTTGAAGAGGTCGGCAAACTTTTCAACGTTACCCGTGAGCGTATTCGTCAGATTGAGGCCAAGGCTCTCAGAAAGCTGCGCCATCCGGTTCGCAGCGCCATGTTGCGTTCGTATTACGAAAACTAAGATATGGAAGCGGTGCGGACATTTGTTCGCACCGTTTTTTATATGGTGGAGAGACGGCGTGCCCTGTATGTGGGAATTTCAGGGCATAAGGGGGATTTTTTTATTCTGCTTCAAGGATAAAAGGCTAGGTTAAGAGGCCCTGAAAGTCGTCCATGTGTGTCGGGGAGAGCTATCTCTCTGATCGAAACGCTTTAAGATTTGAGGATGAAATTAATGGATAATTCTACTGTATTATTTCTTGTTCCGATTCTCGCACTTGTCCTTGATCTCGCTTTAGGAGATCCCAAGTGGTTTCCCCATCCGGTCTGCTACCTGGGCAAGCTTCTTGACTGGTACAAAAACTGGGTAAAATCCATCGGCAAATCCAATAAAATTATGGGTGCTGTCGGTGTTTTCGGTTTTTCCATTGTTATCTGGGCCGTTCTCAAGGTTTTTCTGGCAATTCCCTTTATCGGTGTTCTTGTCGGTCTGTACCTTGCTTATGCAGGTCTGGCTCTCGGTTCTCTGCTTAAAGAACACAAAGAAGCTGCGGCTCTTCTGGACAAAGGCAGAATCGAAGATGCCCGTGCAGTGATTGCCGGGCTTGTAAGCCGTGATGTTTCCGAGCTGGATGAAGCTGGCCTGCGCAAGGCTCTTGCCGAAACCACCAGTGAAAATATCAATGACGGTTTCGTGGCTCCCTTCTTCTATCTTGTTGTTACCGGACCTGCCGGAATGTGGGTTTACAAGGCTGTTTCCACCATGGATTCCATGTGGGGATACAAGAATGAAGAGTTCAAAGAGTTTGGTTACTTCGCCGCCAAGGCAGATGATGTACTCGCTTTCATTCCCGCCCGTATCACCGGCTTCATGATGCTTGCCGCCGGCCGTATCATGAAATTAGACTGGGAATCCGCTTACGACAACCTCGTGAGTGATGCCAACAAGACTGAAAGCCCCAATGCAGGTTGGGCCATGGCTCCCGCAGCATGGCTGCTCGGCGCTCCCATGGGTGGAAAGGCTGTTTACTTCGGTGAAGAGAAGGAAAAGCCTGTGCTCGGCCCTGAAAGCGGAGAATGGACTTCCCTTAAACTGAAAAGACTCGGCGGACTGGTTCTGACCACCGCGATCTTTTCTGCTGTGCTGCTCGACATCTATTTTGTGATGGTCTGGATTGCCAACGCAGCTCATTAATTCTTTTAAAAATGTTTGTTTATAAACCGGAATCCTGAACGGGGTTCCGGTTTTTTTATTGCCCACTAATCTTTACGTATTTTTTACTGTCACGAAATGTCGAGGTTCTGCGGAACCAGTCTTGATTATGAAATGATGAGTTAATTTATCAGTCACGATGTCCTATTATGGTCTGTTCAAATTTCAATAATCCGGTTACCAAGACAGTGTCCCAATTCAAATTGAACGGAGCCTTTCATGTCAGCTTATCCAAATAAAAATCGTATTGTGCTTTTCCTGTTGTTTTTAGCTATTGCGGCATTTGCCGTGGCGACAGCCGTTGCAGTTAATAAATCCCTTTCCAAGTCCGATAATTCTTATCTTCAAGCACATTCAAAAGCCCGTTGGATAAAGCTTGATCAGCCTTTCCGGCTTAATGCCCGAAATAACGGCTCGGAAATGGCCTTGTTCAGGAAAACTTTTGAACTTGATAGCTCCCGGATAATAGCACTACATATCAGAGCGTTCCGGGGTGCAGGAATATGGTTGGATGGAAAGCCTTTGCTCAAGTTTGACGGGAATGTGGATAACTGGCGTGAGGAGCGAACTCTGAAGCTTCCTGAACTTGATGCCGGAAAACATGAGCTGAAGATTGCTGTTGTCAATGAAAATGCGCATCCGGTATTGCTTTCATGGGCTGAAGATTCTGACGGTGTTTTGTTTTCTACTCCTGAAGGATGGGAAGCCAGTAAAGACGATTTCGTCTGGAACCCGGCAGCTGAAATTTCCAAAACCGGAAAGCTTTTCATCGGAGACAAGTTCAAAAGAGCTGATAAAGCGCTCCTGGATAATCTGCCTTATATGCTTCCGCTTTTTCTGCTTGCTGCGGCTTTCTTCTGGATGCGTGAACGGAACAAGCTTCCTGCTCAAGTTCAGATATTTGAGCTCAAGCCTGAACTCTTCCGCTTAATACTGCTGGCTTTATGGACTCTCATGGCCTTGAATAATTTCCATGAACTTCCACTGCGCATGGGCATGGACTACACCGGGCACTACAAATACATCGAATATGTGGCTGAAAATCTTAAACTGCCCAGTCCTCTGGAGGGGTGGCAGATGTTCCAGCCTCCCTTTTATTATATTGTCTCAGCTTTCTTTTATAAGGTATTCATGTCTGTCACAGATGTTGAAAATACCCTCTATCTCCTGCGATTGATCCCGCTTGCCTGTGGCGCGGGAATGATAGAGATCTCATTTCGCTGTTCAAGGCTTATTTTCAAGGATGATAGATTTCTGCAAATAGCATCCACTTTGTTTGGCGGATTTATGCCGATGAATTTTGTTATGTCTCAGTTCTGGAGCAATGAACCGTTTGCAGCTCTTTTCTCGGGGCTGAGCATCATGGCAGCTTTATCTATTATCACCAGAGCGGAACGGCGCAGGATTCAGGATTTTGTTTATCTGGGACTGTTTTGCGGTGCGGCGATTCTCAGCAAAGCTACGGCTACTCTTTTGATTGCTCCTGTCGTTTTCTTCGTTCTGCTGGGGACTGTCGGGGAAGGGGCAAGGAATAAAACAGCACAGCCAAAGCAGTTCAGTCCTGTGTTCGGGATCTGCATTTCCATGTGCCTGATTGCTCTGGTCGGGGGCTGGTACTATCTTGATAACTGGGTGACCTACGGGAAGCCTTTTATCGGCGGCTGGGACAAGATAAGGGAAATTGGATGGTGGCAGGATCATGGTTACAGGACATGGGCGCATTTCACCGCATTTGGCAGTTCCATTCTCAAACCGGTTTATTCCACCGTGGACGGCATATGGGATGGCCTTTATTCCACTTTGTGGCTGGATGCCAACCTTAGCGGTAAAAGTAAATTTGCAAGCCGTCCGCCGTGGAATGATGATTTGATGGTTGCTTCATCTCTGCTCGCTTTGATCCCTTCAATGTTGATACTCGGTGGAATAGGGCGTGTGTTTTACAGACCTGTCAGGGCCGTGTTTGATGGAGGAATGTTTCTGGTTTCCTGTGTGGTGATCTATTTTACAGCAGTGGCATATCTTTATCTTAATCTGCCAATATACAGCACAGCCAAGGCAAGTTATACTTTGGGGTTACTCCCGTGTTACGGGATTCTGGCTGCGGTTGGTGTCAAGCCGCTGCTGGATAACCTGTACGTTAAATCCGCGTTCTGCGGATTCCTGGCCGTGTGGGGAAGTACTGTTTACCTGACTTATTTTGTTTAGGAAGTGAAAAGTGGCGGAGGGGGAGTTCTTGAATATGATTTTGAAGCGAGCACGGGTAAGGAAATCCAATGGATTTCCTTACCCGTGTCTCTTTATGTAGCTATTTTTTACCGAGTTCCAGGCTGCGTTCGTAGCTTTTGCGTACAGAGTCTATTATGTTTGCACGAGTAGCAGTGCGGTCCAGATGAACCAGTGCCCTGACGGTGGTTCCGCCGGGGGAGGTCACCATTTCACGCAGTTGGCTGACATGGAGCTTGCTTTCCTGAGCCAGTTTGGTCGAGCCTTCAAAAAGCTTCTGGACCATTGATGTGGCCTGATCACGGGGCAGTCCGAGTTCTACGGCAGACTCGATCATGGCTTCTATAAAGTAGAAGACATAAGCCGGGCCTGAACCGATTACACCGGTAAAAGTATCGAACTGGTTTTCGGCCAGAACATAGACATCACCGAGAGGTCCGAACATTTCACGGGTGAAGGTGGACTGCTCATTTGTGAGATGGGAATCATCGAGGCATACCGCAAAAACACCGGCGTTAACCAGAGCCGGAGTGTTAGGCATAACCCTGACGACAGGACAGCGGTTTTCGCTGAATTCCTTGAGCTTGTGCACTGTCAGCCCGGCAGCGATTGAGATCAGGCACTTGGATTCTGATAATTCAGGCGCGATCTCTTCAAGAACTGCGGGAGCGTGCTGGGGTTTGACCGCCAGCACAATGTAGTCGGATTCCCGGGCGAGGTCCCGTGCTGATTCGCACTGGGTGAGCCCCGTCTCTTCGGCCAGCGCATTAAGTGCCGCTTTATTGAGGTCAGAAGCCAGCAGGTAGACGTTATCATTTCCCGCCATTCCTCTGATAATGGCGGCGCCCATGTTGCCAGTGCCGATAAATCCAACTTTTTTGGTCATATTAGTTCACCAGTTCTACTGCGCTGAAGAAGTAGGGGACTTCGATTGCTGCGGTTTCAGGAGCATCGGAGCCGTGGCATGCGTTTGCCTCAATTCCGGCACCGAAAGCCTTGCGGATGGTTCCTTCTGCTGCTTCAGCGGGGTTGGTTGCGCCCATGAGATCGCGGTAACGCTTGATTGCGTCATCACCTTCAAGGACGGATACTACACAGGGGCCTGAGGTCATGAATTCAACGAGCTCACCAAAGAAAGGACGTTCTTTGTGAACAGCGTAGAAACCTTCAGCCTGGGCCTGAGTCATGTGAATCATCTTGGTTGCCTTGATGTTGAGACCTGCATCAGAGATCATTTTAAGGATGTCGCCGACTTTGCCTGCCTTTACTGCATCAGGTTTGATGATGGAAAAAGTAAGTTCACTCATTTTAAAGTCCTCCAATCTGTATTCTTTTTTGCGGATTTTCGCATTTTTCAGGGAAGTCCCTGAGCGGAAAGGAAGTATGTCGTCCTATGAAAACAGCATTCTGTCGGTTGCCATACTCTCGCCCCGAAGGGTGTAGAATCTTTCAAGAAGATCTTCCACTTTTAAACCCTTCTTATCCTTTCCGGAAATATCCAGGATTATCACGCCCTGATGGAACATGATAAGCCGGTCACCCATATTGATTGCCTGATTCATATTATGGGTAACCATCAGAGTTGTCAGGGAATCCCTGCGTACAACGGCGTCGGTTATATCAAGAATTTTGCGTCCTGTCTTGGGGTCCAGTGCAGCTGTATGCTCGTCCAGTAATAAAATATCGGGCCTAGTCATTGTAGCCATAAGCATGGTCAAAGCCTGTCTCTGTCCACCGGACAGCAGTCCAACGCGGTCAGAAAGTCTGTCTTCAAGTCCCAGTCCGAGTGTTTTCAACTGTTCCCTGAACAGAGTTCTGTCCTGCTTTCTCACACCGAAACCAAGACCTCTGGTTTTACCGCGCTTGAGTGCCAGAGCCATGTTCTGTTCAATGCTCAGGGTTGCACAGGTTCCAAGCAACGGGTCCTGAAAAACACGTCCCAGATTAGCAGCCCTTTTATGTTCGGGCCATCTGGTCACGTCATTCCCGTTGATGGAAATCGTGCCGCTGCTAAGCAGAAATGTTCCCGCTATGGAATTAAGAAAAGTGGATTTACCCGCACCGTTGGAGCCTATTACGGTGATGAATTCACCCGGATTGACATCAAGATCAATCCCACGCAGTGCCTGAACTTCGTTGACACTGTCCGGATTGAATGTTTTGGCGGCTTTTACAACTTTGAGCATTATAAACGCCTCCTTTTCAAAAGACCTGCTTTGATCTGCGGCGATACCAGCGCAATGACAACCAGCATGGCCGTGACGAGGTTCAGATCGCTCGGGGTGAAGGAGAATTCCCCGAAACGAACGCCAAGAGCAAGTGCAATGGCTATGCGGTAAACAATAGAGCCGAGAAGGGCGGAAAGCATTGCCCGGCTGACATTGCCTTTTCCGAAAAGTGTTTCACCTATTATCACGGAGGCAAGTCCGGCAATGATGGTCCCGATTCCCATGTTCACATCTGCCGCCCCCTGATTCTGGGCAACCAGAGCACCGGACAGCGCGACCATGCCATTGGAAAGGCCGACTCCGAAGATGATCATCATGTCTCTGTTTACGCCGAGGCTGGTGATCATTTTGGGGTTGTCTCCGGTGGCGAGCATTGCCAGTCCGAATGAAGTTTTGAGAAACCAGATCAAGGCCAGAAGGGCCGCACCCGAGATCAAAGCGAAAAGTATCGGGGTAGAAAAATGCGGTGCAAGACCTGTTAATTCTATAAACTGGTCTATCAGTGTATCCTGTCCCAGCAGGGTCATATTAGGCCTGCCCATGATTCTTATATTGATTGAATAAAGGGAAATCATAGTCAGAATTGAGGCGAGAAGGTGCAGGATTTTGAATTTGGTATTCAGTATGCCTGTTACAGATCCGGCAATAAACCCGGCCCCGACCGCCAAGGCCATGCCCAGTACGGGGTGGTACCCGTTGCTTATAGCAACAGCTGATACCGCAGCTCCCAGCGGAAGGCTGCCGTCCACAGTCAGATCAGGAAAATCAAGCACCCTGAAGGTCAGGTAGACCCCCAGAACCATCAACCCAAAAGCAGTGCCCTGTTCAATGGCACCCATAAATGCATATAAACTTATCATAGTCAGTGGAAGCCTCTTCTACCTGTCACCATCCCCCTCATCAGTTTTTCATTTTCCTCACGGGAGAGGGGCAGGGAGGGGGAAAGAATATAATATATTTCTGCCACGCGCGGTGGTGTTCAAAGTTTACTGCGTTAAGCAACAGGACTGCCGGGGCAGGCTATATTATCGTAATTAAATCAAACGGCCATTCGTGATTCCGGCAGGTCACTGTAAGCAAATAAAAAAAGGCGCAGAATGTACTGCGCCTTTACCTCTTATAGCTGTGATTTGCAAATGTTTACTTGATGATCTTGTCCGCTCTGTCCAGCACCTGCCGGGGAATGGTCACTCCCATTCCGGCGGCAGCCTTTTCGTTAACAAAGAGGCGCAGGTTCTGCAGGGTTTCAACGGGCATCTCAGCAGGGTTTGCGTTACCGGAGAGAATGCGTGCAGCCATATCGGCTGTCTGGAGACCCATGCGGTAGTAGTCAACCGCGAGGGCGGCAACAGTTCCTCTCTCTACAGAATCAGTATCTGCCGAGAATATGGGCAGCTTGTTCTGCCTGCATACTTTGATAGCGGCTTCAAGGCCGGATACCACAGTGTTGTCGAGCGGGATATAAATCGCGTCACATTTGCCTACAAGGCTTTTAGCTGCCTGATAGACTCCACTGGAGTTGGCTATCGAAGCTTCCTCTACCTTGATACCGAAGTCTTTGCATATTTCCTTGAGCAGGTTGGTCAGCACAACGGAATTAGCTTCTCCGGCATTGTAAATGGTTCCAAGTGTCTTGATCTCAGGCATGAACTCCTTGATGAGTTCCACTTGGCGCAGAACCGGACTCATATCTGTCATTCCGGTGATGTTTTTACCGGGCTGCATGAGACTCTTTACCAGTCCGGCCGCCACAGGATCGGTGACGCCTGTGAAAAGTATGGGAACATCTTTGATCTTCTGGGCTACTGCCTGTGAAGAAGGAGTGGTGATGGCCATTACGAGGTCTGGGTTTTCTCCCTTGATCTGGTTGGCTATCTGGATATTTGTGGCCTGATTGCCCTGAGCAATATGTTCATTGTAAATTACATCAATACCGGCTTCCTTGAGGCGGTTTTTAAAACCTTCACGCATTGCGTCAAGTGATGGATGTTCAACAATCTGGGAAATAGAAATAGTGTAAGTCTGTGCGGAGTGGATTACAGGAACTGTAACCATGAACAGTAGAACGAGAAATAGGAGGATTTTTTTCATCCTGATAAATCCTTATAAGCTGAAAAATTTATATTAATATGATATGGCCCCAAAATGGCACTTAAGTCAAGACAGGAAACAAAATATTTTTTAAAATGATTAATTTAGCATCAAAATTTAACTTTTATTGATAATGTCTAGAGAATATTGAGGATTTTAGTTCCCTTGTTTTAAACTACTTCATATTTGTTTTTAGTTTAAACGAGAACAGACTGCGAGAGCACCATCTGCGTTGTAAAGTCAGCTTGTCAGCGAGTCTTCCAGCTTGGAAAACCTTACGCGGGGTGTGCGGCAAAAAAAACTGAAACTCACGTATGTATAAATGCGCTGCGTTCCAGTTTTTTTACATATGGCCCCAGAAACTTTATCAACAATCTGATGATTCTGGTTTTTTTCTCAAAAATAAATCGATGCCGGGCTTGTAATTCTTGCCGTATCCATGAACTTAAAAGGTTTGAGAAATCAGCTGACAGGTCTTAATTGCTCCACCGGAACTACCCTTACTTTTCCTTTGTTTTCTTTCGCCCACTGCCTGATTGCTTTCAGGGTTTCGTGGTTGGGATGTCCTATTGCGATTGCCTGACCTACTTTTTTGGCTATCTCAGCGGTTTTCGAAAGTTGGTACTTGATTGCGGAGATATTTTTTACATTATCAAGAAAGATATTTCTTTCATATGCAGTGACTCCTACATTCTTTGCGGCACGTGTTCCCGAGCTTTTGGGAGTGGTCCGGCTGTCCAGGAAAAAGAGTTTCTTCTTTTTCAATTCACCCATGACCTGCTTCATTCCATAGTAATCTTCAGTAAAGCGCGAGCCCATGTGGTTGTTGAGACCTCTGGCGCCCGGAACTTTTGATTCCGCAGCCTGCACTATTTTCTGGATCTGTTCGGCTGTCATACCCATCAGCAGAGCGTCTGCCCCCGGATTGACTTTCGGATATCCTTTGGGCTGCATCGGCAGATGAATCATTATTTCATTGCCGTTTTCTCTGGCAATGGCGATCGTCTTTTTCACATGTGAACTGTTTGGCCAGATGGAAAATGTAATGTGGATGTCAAGACCAGCGAGTCCTTTGGCAAGTCTCACATCTTCGCCCATATCGTCGATGACAATGGCTATTCTGGGAGCGTTGGGGTCCGGGACAGCGGCAGACGATTTCTTGTCCGGAATCGGATTGAAAAGAGAAAATCTGTGAGTGGGAACTCCATTTATGCTGATGAGCCATTTTTCCGGGGAAACTTCATGCACACTTGCATTGAGAGCCGTTGCCTGAACTCCTTTTTCGATCCGGCTTACAAACTCTTTTTTTTCTCCCTTGCACGGAAAACTCAGCTGCTGGAAATGAAAATCCCGTCCCTGATGCTTTTTAAGCGAGACATCCTCAAGCTTGAGTTCACTCATGGATATTTCAGCTTCCTTAAGGGTAGTTATCAATGCCAGATCTATACGCTTTACGAGGTCGTCAAGGTCATCTTCCATTGGTTCTTCGTAAAGCATGGTCTGGTTCATTTGTGCTGTACTGTTTTCAGCTATTATCTTTTCAGGCGGTTGCGGTTTTTTTCCGGCCGCATCCGTCTCAGCATTAGAATAAAGCAGCAGAGCGATACTTACGCAGATAATTGATGCAGCGATAACAGTCGTCGCAACCATTGTGACCGGTTTTAATAACCGAGCCCGAAGTCCCGGAGATGTTTCCGGGATTTCGGGCTCGGTGTTTTTATCATGAGTATGATTTTCCACTGAGGTTTGCCCTTGCTCTTATTTAATTTCCTTGAGGCGGGGCAGCTGTTTTACCAGCTGCAGGCCAAGTCTGATCTGGTTGTCTTTTTCAAGCATCAGCATGGCTTTTTCTTCTCTTTCGGTCTTGTTCTTCTTGCCTTTTCCGTTGTTTTCGAGATGCCTGCTCAGGTCCTTTTCACGGACGATGAACCTGCTGTCTTCATCTGCCTTTTCAACCGGGATAACAAAGGGATACACAATGTCAGGATCAATTCCTTCCGCCTGAATCGAGCGTCCGCTTGGTGTGTAGTAAAGAGCGGTGGTTAATTTGATACCTGAACCGTCAGCCATGGGAATGATGGTCTGAACGGAACCTTTACCGAAAGTGCGTTCGCCCAGAAGCAGGGAGCGGTCATGGTCTTTAAGCGCACCCGCAACGATTTCGGAAGCGGAAGCGGAACCGGCGTTGATCAGAGTCACCATCGGGACATTGACATCTGTGGACTGTCCACCTGCTTCAAAGTTCTTTCTGCTGGCTTTATCACGGCCTTCAATATAAACGATCAGGCCGTTATCAATGAAAGTGTCAGCGACTGAAACCGCCTGGGTCAGCAGTCCGCCCGGGTTGTTGCGCAAGTCCAGTATAATGCCTTTGAGACTGTGTTTTTTCTTGTATTCGGAGATAGCCTTGTGCATCTCACGGGTTGTGTTTTCATTAAATCTTGTGAGTCTGAGATAAAGGTAACCGTCTTCCAGTTCCTGACTTTTGGCACTGATGATGGGAATTGTGTCGCGGGTGATGGTCACTTTTTCAGGCTTGTTGGCATGCTTGTGCAGAATGGTCAGAATTACATCAGTTCCACGTTTGCCGCGTATTTTTCCGACAGCTTCCATCAGAGATATTGACTGGGTGGATTCCCCGTTGATTTCAAGGATGATGTCTCCAGGCTTAAGACCTGCCTTGTAAGCGGGAGTATCTTCGATGGGGGAAATAACAGTCAGTCGGCCATTTTCCATGCTGATTTCAATTCCGATGCCGCTGAATTCACCACTGGTGGATTCCTGCATTTCCTTGAAATCATCGTTGGAAAGAAAAGTGGAGTGGGGGTCAAGCTGTTCCAGCATACCTTTTACAGCATCATCTACGAGCTCTTTTCTGGAAATGTCTTTGACGTAATTGTGTTCCACCAGATCAAGAACCTGTGAAAACCTTCTGAGCGGTTCAAAACGGTTTGCATCAACCGCCTGCGTTGGTTGCGGTGCTACTGAAATTACGAAAAGGGCGAGGATGGCTACCAACCACAAAGTTTTTCTCATTTTTTCCTCCAGCGTGGTGAATGCTGTAACTTTCTAAAGATATTGAACGTTATTTTCGGGACAGCCATTTTTGCGGATTTACCGGTTTCTGGTGGAAACGCAATTCAAAATAGAGTCCGTTTTCTTTCAATTTAGGATAATATCCTGTTTTGCCAATAATTTCATCTTTTTCTACTTCCTGTCCGGTTTTTACAAAGCTCTCGGCCAGATATGCGTACAGGGAGTAATAGTTGTATCCGTGGTAGATGATAACCACTCGTCCGAATCCTCTAAGGGTGTCATTATGAACAACTTTTCCCCAGAAGATTGATTTAACGTCAACGCTTCCATCTGTCTTGATACCGACCCCCCTGAAGGGTGGTTTGGCAGAAAGATTAAACCTAACTTTGGTTTTCCCGTCACTGGGACGGGGCAGGGAACCCTTGAAATTCTGAATTTTTCTGCTGGTCAGGCTTTTAAGTCTGTAATTCAGTTTGTTGATTGTATCAAGAAGGCCTTTGATTTCCTGTTCACGGGTTATCTTCTGTGACCTGATTCCCCGTATTCCCGAAAGAAGGCTCAATTTGTCTTTAAGCAGGTTGTCTTTGGAGGAGTTGATTTCCGCCAGTTTCTTTTCCGCCTTTTGCTTCAACTCACTTTGTGCCAGAAGATTCTCTGATATTTCAAGAGATTTCTTCTGAGCCCTGGTCATCTCTTTTTTGGTATCCTCGTAAAGGGATGCCAGCCAGACGAAATTACGGTCAGCACTGTGCCAGTCATCAAGACTTCCGAATCTGTTTTCAAGTTTACGGGAGTGGACCGGCCAGATTTCCATGAGCATTATTTTCAGTCGGTCAGTAATGATTTCGAGTTCTTTTCTCAGGACCTGTTCGTCATTTCTGGCGTTCATTTCCTCTTCAGAAATACGTTGAAGTTCGTCCTCCTGATTGAAAAGTTTACGTTCAACACTGACTATGCGGTCTTCAATCGAAGCAAGTTCTCCGAACATTGCCCGTTCTTCGCGGGTGAGCTTAAGGAGTTCCTGCTTTTGTTGGGATACTGTTTTCCGGGTGTCCTGAATCTCTTCCTTTAATCTGCTTACCGCCGAATCCTGGGCGAAAGAAGGTCCGCATATCCCAACTATGAGAAGGGCTGTGCAAAAAATATATTTGATAGGAGATTCAGGCATATAGCAACTAATAATCCAGAAAAATATTAAGCGGACAGTTTTCGCAATCCGGGTTGGATTTTTTGCACCATCTTTTGGCGGTCATCACGATCAATGCATGATATTCATTAAACAATTTTGCATCTTCTTCAAGCACATCCATGAAAAAATCCTGCAATTCCTGATAATCGATGTCTTCATGGACCAGCATGTGCCGGTTGAATATACGTCTGGTATAAGCGTCAACAACGAAAACAGGCTTGCCGAGTGCGTAGAGCAGTATCGAGTCAGCGGTTTCAGGGCCGATGCCTTTAACCTTGAGCAGTTCTTGCCGCAAATCCTGAGTATCCATATCTGCCAGATCGGTTACGCATTCTGCGGAATGACCGGTTAGAAAATCAAGAAAATTATTCAATCGTTCGGCTTTTAATCGAAAATATCCCGACGGTCTTATGAGTTCTTGAAGTTCTTCTATTTCCAATCGTTTAAGGCCGTGCAGAGTGAGTGCTGAGTTGGCCTTAAGGTTTGATATGGCTTTTTCAACATTGGTCCAGTTGGTGTTCTGGGTGAGAATGGCTCCGATGGCGATTTCAAAAGGCGTTTCGCCCGGCCACCACTGGCGAGGCCCGATCCTTTCAGAAAGGGCCTCGTAGTATTGCATTAAGACTTTATTTCTATTCATCTTCAACTGATACATTTCTCCAAAGCAGTCCTGCCCATTCTCCCATGGTGAATATCTCAGGCGAGGGCAGCCCTGCTTCGATGTAGTGGGCTGCAACTTTTTGAGCCTGTTCCACGAGGATTCCGGAAAGAATGAGAATAGAGTTTTCCTTCAGCCGGGCAGTAATATCAGGACAAAGCTCGATGAGCGGGCCGGAAAGGATATTGGCGACCACAAGATCATATTTCAGCTGCGGATCAATGCTGTCAGCACTTCCTACTGCGAGGGTTATGCCCTCGACATCATTATTCTCGATATTTTCACTGGCACAGACAATGGACTGGGGATCGATATCAACAC
The DNA here is from genome assembly GCF_055394525.1 of Maridesulfovibrio salinus. Taxonomy (NCBI): domain Bacteria; kingdom Pseudomonadati; phylum Thermodesulfobacteriota; class Desulfovibrionia; order Desulfovibrionales; family Desulfovibrionaceae; genus Maridesulfovibrio; species Maridesulfovibrio salinus. The sequence continues at coordinate 2,986,657 of NZ_AP042461.1, read as the reverse complement.
CGACACCTGTCATGCCAAGTTTAGCTAGTGCGATAGCAAGAATCGCTGAACCTGTTCCGAGGTCAAAGAAATTTTTCTTCGGTCCCAGTATGTCTTCTGATGCCAGTTTGCTTATCAATTCAAGGCAGAGTGCTGTAGTGGGGTGGCTGCCTGTGCCGAAGGCCATTTTAGGTTCAATGATTATGTGGGTTTTATCTTCGCTCTTCTGTTCCAGCAGCCACGGAGGCAGTATTTCGAAGTCTCCGCAGATCACAGGCTTGAAGTAGTCCTTCCATGCAAGTCCCCAGTTCTCCGCTTCTATCTCTTCATGCACACATCCGGCATCCGGCCAGCGCATTTTTATTTCTTCGACAATCTCCATACCCAGCGGATGGTCTTCGAGATGTACGGTGTAGAAAATCGAGTCATCATCAAGAGGCTTTTCTTCCCAGCCATGGGCGACGCGTGTTCCCAGATAAACTTGGCATTCATCGCTTTCTATTTCGGAAAGCGTAAACTGTATCCTTAAAAGTTTAGACATGTTTGGTCCTTGTAATTGTGTCCGGTTTGTTTTCGGTTCACCCATAACGTAAAAAGCCCAACTACTAAAGTTAGTATTTGGGCTTTTTGAGGTTTATTAAGATAATCCCTGATAATTAATGCTCGATTCAAGTGAAACTGGTCCCTTTAAACAATACGGTCAATCAGTTTGCCTTTTCCCGTAATGCTGTGGATAGCCTCGGTGGCAATGCGTTCCTGTTCGTTTTCATGGGCCCTCATGGACGGATCATCAAGTGAAGCCGCAACGAAGTCCTGCCGTTCGGTCGGAACAGGCATGGTTATGCTGGTGTCTACAACACCGCCTTCAACAGGCTGTGAAAGTGCAACATCGCTCATGAATAACTCCCTGAGACAGCTTATTTAAATTGCCGTTTTTTATTTTTGGCTGACTAACCGGTCCGTTATGCTTGAATATTTCCAATTTTACGGATCAATTTTACAGTTAAGTATTAACGGCAGGCCGTTTGGTTCTTCAAGCTGGGATGAACCAGATTGTTCAGATTTTGAATCTGACATAAGGGCCATATATCAACAGTTGTCTATAAATTAAATAAGCTTCTAAACGCATCCGGTCAAGCTATTCGGTTTTTTCGAGCAGCTCTTCAAGGGTGCTCAAGAATGCATTCAGGTCTTCTTTGTCAATTGTCAGTGCCGGGAGCAACCGCAGGATGGTTCCCTTGGTCAGGTTGAGGATAAATCCCTTTTCCCGTAATTGCGCGAAAACTTCACTGCCGTCAAAAGCCAGTTCAACTCCGAGCATCAGACCCTTGCCGCGAACGGAAGCAATTTTTTCAGGGAATTTTTTCTGAAGCCTGCGCGCACATTCTGTGAAATGGTTGCCCAGTTCTTGAGCACGTTCGTCCAGCTTCTGTTCCACCATTATGTCGAGAACTTTGGATGCCACTTTCGAGACAAGCGCTCCGCCACCGAATGTTGTTGCGTGGCTACCGGGAGTGAATGCTTTTGCGATGTCATCTGTGGCAAGCATTGCGCCCATGGGCAGGCCGTTCGCGAGAGCCTTTGCGGAGGTAAAGATATGGGGAGTAATCCCGTAATGCTGATGCGCCCACCACTTCCCTGTGCGGCAGAGACCGGACTGAACTTCGTCCACAATCAGGAGAATGTCTTTTTCCGCGACAACTTCAGTCACGGCTTTAACATATTCATCGGAAAGGGGTTTAATTCCGCCTTCGCCCTGTACCATCTCGATCATAACCGCTGCGGTCTTATCGGTTATGGCAGCTCTCAGTTTTTCCGCGTCTTCGGCGGGAACATGCTTGAATCCTCCCGGGAGTGGCGCGAAACCGTCTTTTATGGGACCGGTCTGTCCGGTTGCGGTCAAAGTGGCAAGAGTACGCCCGTGAAATGAACCTTCAAGGGTGATGAGCTCATAAGAGTCTCTTTTTTTGACTGAGCTCATGTATTTGCGGGCCAGCTTTATGGCTGCTTCGTTGGCTTCAGCTCCGGAGTTGCAGAAAAAGACTTTGTCTGCGTCACAGGTGGCAAGGAGTTTTTCAGCGCATTCAACCTGTTCTTCCTGATAGAAAAGGTTGCTTACCTGAACCAGTTTGCGCGCCTGCTCAGTCATGACTTCAACAAGCTCTTCCGGGCAGTGGCCTATATTGACCACGGAGATACCTGAAAGCAGGTCTATGTATTCTTTACCGTCCAGATCCCATATTCTGGAGCCTTTGGCCCTGCTTACGTTGAGCGGGTATCTTCCATAGGTGCTGCAGATTGATTCTTTTTCTTTAGCTACAAGTGTGTCGTGTTTATTCATGGTATTTATTTTGTGTAGAGATTAATTTTTACCTGTATGCCCGAATCCTCCGGCACCTCTGCGGGTGTCGGACAGTTCTTCGCTTGGAACGAGTGCGGCATGACAGTATGGCATGAAAACCAGCTGTGCTATGCGCTGTCCGCGCTCAATTCGTCGTTTTTCTCCGGAGGTGTTCAGCAGGGAAACCTTTATTTCTCCACGGTAGTCGGGGTCGATGACTCCGACTCCCTGACTTACGGTGAGCCCTTCTTTGGTTCCAAGGCCGCTGCGGGAACATATGAATCCTGCGATACCTGGTTTGGTAATTTCAATGGCGATCCCAACCGGGAAGGCGAATCTTTCGCCCGGGCCGATTTCTATGGCCTCTTCTTCGATACATGCTCGAAGATCCACACCTGCTGAATTGGGCGTGGCGTAACCGGTTCCGCCTTCGCGGGCTGTATCGCTCAAAAATTTTACTTTAACTTCAATTTGATCAAGTTTAGTGATAGGCATCTCTTTCTACCTTTAAATAAAAGACATTTTGTGAAAGGAGCATGCTCCTGCAAGCTCAATGTGTCAACTTTCTATCAAGATAATTTCCAAACTGTCTTGAAATGTTAACCTGAATAAGGCAAATAATAAAAATAAGTGTGAAAGGTCCGGACTGTTATTGATCAGATTTGGATCAGTCCGTTTCAAACTATATTGTTTTAAGGAGATCAGCATGCAGCCACTTCGCGTGTACAGCGTGGTTCCCCGTCTGCCCAAACAGCTGGAAGAGCTTTGGGACTTGGCCTATAATTTTCTCTTTGTCTGGAACAGTGATATTTCCAGTATTTTCTCCTCCATTGATCAGAACCTTTGGCGGGAGTGTCAGCAGAACCCGGTGGCTTTTCTTAACAATCTGCCACAGCAGCAGCTGGAAGTGCTTGCGAATGACGATTTCTTTATTCAGCGTCTGAAGGAAGCCGTCAAAGTTCAGAGAAACTACCTCTCAAGGGAAAGCTGCTCATACAAATTTGAGGGCGCTCCCAGGGGTAAATCAGTTGTAGCTTATTTCAGCTTTGAGTATGGAATAGGCCTCAGCCTGCCCATTTATTCCGGCGGTCTTGGAATTCTGGCTGGTGACCATCTCAAATCAGCCAGTGATCTGAATATACCTCTGGTCGGTATAGGACTTTGCTATCAGCATGGTTATTTTCGTCAGTATATGACTCAGGACGGCTGGCAGCAGGAGCGTTATCCCAGCCATGATTTCGAGGAGATGCCGCTTAAACCTGCCAAGGATAAAGATGGTGAAGACGTATATTTCAGCCTTGATATAAAGGGTGAACCTTTGAAAGTCAAAGTCTGGTCAGTTCAGGTTGGCCGGGTGACTCTCTATCTTCTGGATACCAATATTCCGGAAAACCCGTCATATTTCAGGGCGATAACCGCTCGCCTTTACGGCGGTGATCTCGAAATGCGTCTATGGCAGGAAATTCTTCTCGGCATCGGCGGTGTGAAGGCCCTTGCCGCTCTTGGCCTAGATCCCAGTGTCATCCATATGAACGAAGGGCATTCCGCTTTTGCAGGTCTGGAGCGTATCCGTATTTTCATGACCGATCACGGTATGTCTTTTGAGGCTGCAATGGAAATGGTGGCTTCATCTTCTATTTTTACCACTCATACTCCGGTTCCGGCGGGTAATGACCGCTTCCCCGCAGACCTTATGCGTCCTTACTTTGAGCCTTATGCCCAGACTATGGGGCTGGCCTACAAGGTTTTTCTCGCTCTTGGGCGTGAGGATCCCCGGGATGATTCCGAGCAGTTCTGCATGACGGTTCTGGCTTTGAAGCTTTCCCGCTTCAACAATGGTGTTTCACTGCTGCATGGCCGGGTTTCCCGGAATATGTGGCAGAAAGTATGGCCTCAGTATCCTGTTGATGATGTTCCCATCGGAGCAATTACCAACGGGGTTCACATGCCTACCTGGGTAGCCACGGATTTTTCTCTTCTGTTTGACAGATATCTCGGCCCCAACTGGCGTGAAGATCCGGACTGCACAAGGGTATGGCGTCAGACCGATAATATTCCTGACGCGGAACTCTGGCGGACGCATGAGCGTTTGAGAGAACGTCTTGTTGATTTCGTGCGCAAGCGTCTGCGCAGACAGCTTGTGGCCATAGGGGCAAGGCGCAGTGAGATTGAACTCGCTGATGAAGTCCTTGATCCCCGTGCGTTGACTATCGGATTCGCGCGCAGGTTTGCTACTTATAAAAGGGCCGGACTGCTGCTTCGGGATAAAGAACGGCTGATTAAGCTTATTTCCGATTCCAGGCATCCGGTGCAGTTTATTTTTGCCGGTAAAGCCCATCCGCAGGATAATGAAGGTAAGAAACTTATTCAGGATCTTATCCAGCTCTGCAGAAGGGAGGAGTGCCGTATGAGTATGGTATTCCTTGAAGATTACGACATGAAGATTGCCGATTATATGGTTCAGGGTTGTGATATTTGGCTGAATACCCCGAGGCGTCCTCTTGAAGCGTGCGGAACCAGCGGAATGAAGGCTATGGCCAATGGCGTTCTTCAGTTCAGTACCCCTGACGGATGGTGGGATGAAGCATATCTGCCCGATAACAGCGTAGGCTGGGCAATCGGGCGCGGTGAAGATTACAATGACCATGAATATCAGGATTTTGTTGAGAGCCAGACTCTTTACAAGGTGCTGGAAAATGACATAATCCCCGAGTTCTACGACAGAGGGCATGGCAGTATTCCCAGAAGCTGGATTAAAAAGGTCAAAAAGGCACTGCGCATTCTCGGACCCCAGTTCAACGCGAACCGTATGGTTGAGGATTATACCGAGAAGGCCTATCTCCCGGCGTACCAGAACTACAAGACGATGTCTCAAGACAGGTTCCAGGGAGCCAAAGACCTTGCAGCATGGCGTATGGAGCTTATGACCAAGTGGTCCAGTCTTAAAATCAGGAACATTGTTTCCGAGACTCATACCGATGTTTACGTGGAAGAACCGATCATCATCAATGCCGAGGTATTCCTCAACGGTCTTTCCACCAAGGATGTTCAGGTTGAGATTTATGCCGGTTCTGTAGACCAGAATGGTACTTTCGTTAACCGCAACACTGTCATAATGACTCCTGAGGATGAACTCGGTTCCGGCTGGCATCACTATCAGGGTGAGGTCATGCCCGGCGAAGCAGGGCGGTTCGGATACACCGTACGGATTCTGCCTAAACACGAACTGCTGCTTGACCCCCACTCTTTGGGACTAATTTATTGGGCACAATAAAAAACGGAAGTATGATTTGAACATATTGTTTTTGAAAAGAATTAACAGCGGAGCCTTTCGGGGCTCCGTTTTATTTTTTATTCTTCTTTTTCTGCTTTGTCCTGCTGCATCCAATGCTCTGGAGGCCAGAGTAAAATATGTAATAGACGGAGACACATTCGTTCTGGAGGATAACCGCAGTGTGAGAATTGCTTCCATTGATACGCCTGAAATCGGGCGGCACGGGGACAAGGACCAATATTATGCTGCAAATGCCAGACATGAGTTGAACAGTCTGCTTAGGGGCAACGTCGTCAGAATTGAACTGGCTGGAGATCATAAAGACCATTATGACAGGTTGGTGGGCTGGGTCTATGTTGACAGTCTGTTTGTTAACGAACATATGGTCAGGCAGGGGTATGCTTTTTATTATTATCACAAGAACAATAGAAGAAAATTTCAGAATATACTTTTACAGGCACAGAGAAAGGCTTATAAGGAAAAGAAGGGGTTCTGGCCTGTGATTGTCCGGGAGAAGGGCTTTGACAAGATCTGGATAGGAAACAGAAACAGTTATCGCTGTTTTCCTGAAAATCATAAAACGGCAAAGCGCATCAGCAGACGAAACAGGGTGTTTTTCCCCAATCTGGGTAAAGCTTTCGAGAGCGGTTATTCTCCTGCCCGCAACGTCGGATTCTGGCCGCTTGTTAAGTGAGTTCAGGACATTCAATACTACTGTTTGTAAAATTGTCGGGCTTTAAGTTTTATAGAATCCTGCGGACGCGGGAGGAATCAGTTGTTATTTAAGAAATTTGCCAGCACGTTCCATGAGTTTCAGATTATCCGTGATCCTGAGCTGTGTATAGACTGCAAGGTCTGTATCAAACAGTGTTCTTACGAAGCCCATTTCTGGGATGAGGCTCGTGAGAAGGTTGCTCACGACAGTCGTAAGTGTATCGGGTGTCACCGCTGTTCTGCCCTGTGCCCGACCGCGGCATTGACCATTAAACTGAGTGAGGCTGATTTCAGGCCCAACGCTTCTTGGCAGCCCAATTACCTGAGGAACATTTTCAATCAGGCTGAATCCGGCGGGGTACTGCTTGCCGGAATGGGCAGTCCTTCAGATATACCTGTCTACTGGGACAGATTGCTGCTGGATGCCAGTCAGGTAACAAATCCCTCGATTGACCCCCTGCGTGAGCCGATGGAATTGAAGACCTTTCTCGGTGCCAAGCCGGACCGTGTGAAAGTCGACTTTGATTCAATGGGTGTTCCCTCCCTTGCTGAAGAAGGTTCTCCTCAAATAGAACTTGATATCCCTATAACTTTTGCCGGCATGTCCTTCGGTGCGATCAACTTCAACCTCCATGTAGCCATGGCCCGCGCGGCAAAAGAGCTGGGTACGGTTTACAATACCGGAGAAGGTGGTCTGCATAAGTCCCTTTATGAATATGGACAGTGGACAATTGTTCAGGTCGCGTCCGGAAGGTTCGGGGTTCACAGTGATTATCTGAATGCCGGGGTGGGTATAGAAATCAAGGTCGGGCAGGGAGCCAAGCCCGGCATCGGAGGTCATCTGCCCGGTGAAAAAATAAATGAGAAAATATCCGAAACAAGGATGATTCCGCCCGGTTCCGATGCAATTTCTCCTGCTCCACATCATGATATCTATTCCATAGAAGATCTGCTGCAGCTTATTTTTGCACTCAAGGAAGCCACTGAGTACCGGGTTCCGGTCGCGGTGAAAATTGCCGCGGTCAACAATGTGGCCGCAATTGCTTCAGGTGTAGTCAGGGCGGGAGCTGATATTCTGACAATAGATGGAATGAAGGGCGGAACAGGAGCTGCTCCGGCCATGACCCGCGATAACGTGGGGCTTCCGTTGGAGCTTGCTCTGGCAAGTGTTGATCAGCGGTTGCGTGATGAAGGCATACGCGCCAACGCCTCGATAATAGCAGGTGGTGGAATACGCTGCAGCGGTGATATCATCAAGGCTATCGCGCTCGGAGCGGACGCTGTGAATATCGGAACGGCGGCTTTGATTGCTGTCGGATGTACTCTTTGCGGTCGGTGTTACACCGGGAAATGTCCATGGGGAATTGCGACTAATGATAAGAAACTGTCCAAGAGGCAGAATCCGGAAATAGCGACTGAAAGGCTTGTTAATCTTGTTCGGGCATGGTCGCATGAGATTGAAGAAATGCTCGGCGGTATGGGGCTTAATTCCATAGAAAGCCTTCGTGGCAACAGGGATAAGCTTCGCGCGGTAGGCCTTTCTGAGATTGAAATGGACATTCTGGGTGTGAAGCATGCCGGACGTTAGGGGGCGGATCGGACTGCGGGATCAGCTTTTAACCTGAGGATGTTGTGCCGGAGCCTTCATAACTGGATAGATATGGTTAACAAATTCTTTGTGTTTTGATTTTTCTGTAAACCTGCAAGGTGGCAAAAGACCGGTTCCTGTGTTGCCGGAAGCAGTATTCAGTTCGATCATGGAGCAGGGTTTTAATATGATTTGTTTATGCGCCTGGATATTTGGAGATATTTGAATATGAAACGTGTTTACCCGAATAAAGAGTTCTGCATGGGATGCAGGCTGTGTGAACTTGCCTGTCTCGCTGCCCATTCGCAAAGCGAGGATATTATCCTTGCATACAGGCAGGAGCGGGCCAAAGGGTTATCTGCCTGCAAACGTGTTTTTGAGAACGCGGATGAATGTGTGTCCATCAGTTGCCGTCACTGTGAGGAACCGCTTTGTGTCCCCGTTTGTATTTCGGGGGCTTTGAGCAAGAATTCCGATACCGGTATAACAGTTTATGACGCAGATAAATGTGTGGGCTGCTGGGCCTGTTTAATGGCCTGCCCTTACGGGGCTATCCAGCGCAACGATCTGGAAAACAAAATTATCAAGTGTGATCTTTGTTCAGGTAGAGATAACGGTCCCGCATGTGTGGAAGTATGCCCCAACCGAGCTCTTAAATTCGAGGAGCGGTAGTTTATGAAGTACGTGATCATTGGAAACGGTATTGCTTCACTCGGAGCCATAGACGGGATCAGGAAGCATGATAAAAAAGGTTCCATCACAGTGATCGGAGCTGAAAATACTGCTGCTTACGGAAAACCACTCACTTCCTATCTTTTGGCCGGACGAATTACCCCGGAACGTTTGTCCATCCGTTCTGAAGATTATTACGAAGGAAAAAACGTCAAACTGCATCTTGGAACAACAGTGGTGGATATAGACACTGAAGGCCGTGAGATTCTTACTTCTACCGGGGAGAGAATCAGTTACGGCAGGCTCCTGATTGCTACAGGCGGCATTCCTTTTTCTCCCGAAGTCAAGGGTCTTGAGGGGGCGGATGTATATAATTTCACAGCGGTTAAAGATGCTTTCGTACTGATGGCAGTGCTGGAGAAGCTTAAAAAGGCAGTCGTTATCGGAGGGGGGCTTATAGGTCTTAAAGCTGCGGAAAGTCTTTATAATCGGGGTGTGCAGGTCGCCGTTGTTGAGGAGGCCCAACGCATCCTGCCTCTGGCTTATGACGAGGAGGCTGCCGGGCTTGTTGAAGCGCGCGTGAAAGAGGCCGGCATGCTGCTGAGGTGCGGGGTGCAGGCTAAAGAGATTATCCGTGACAAGGAAGGAAATCTGCGGGGTGTGCTTCTTGATGACAAGTCTTTTCTTGAGGCGGATGCGGTTGTTGTGGCCATCGGGGTCCTGTCTAATTCAGCACTCGCCCGGAATGCCGGAATCGATGTCGCTAAGGGTATAGTCGTCGATGAGAATATGCGTACCAGTGAGAAATTTATTTATGCGGCCGGCGACGTGGCTCAGGCAAAGGATATTGTGTTTGATAAAAATATGGTCGTCCCTATCTGGTCCAATGCTTATACTCAGGGGTACTATGCCGGGAAAAATATGTCCGGTAATGACTCCCGGTATCCCGGAACGCTGTCGATGAGTTCAATAAGCTTTTTCGGACTTCCGACAATATCTGTAGGGGAGGTAAACCCGCCTGAGGATTCGGGGGAGTACGAGTCATATACTTTTTTCAGCAAACCAAAGCAGAGTTACCGCAAGCTGGTTTTCAAAGGGGATCAAATGGTGGGATATGTGCTGGTCGGTGATATTGATTTTGCCGGAATGTATACCTCTTTTATCAAATTCAAGTTCAATGTTGATGCCCATACCCGTAGAAAACTCAGCGAAGGTGAGCCTGATGTACTGATGTGGCCGGACGATTTTTTCAACAAAGCATGGAATCCGGAATAATAGGTTCAGTCAGTCTGTAGTCCGCCGGAGGTGTATATATGAAGGCTCCTGAAAAATATTATGATTTCGAGAAAGATATCTCCGGTTGCGGAGTGTTCGGTGTAATCAACCGAAGACGTGAATGTATTCCGGGGGAAGTCCCGATCAAGGCTATGGCCTGTATGCATGACCGGGGAAATGGTCTGGGCGGGGGCTTCGCCGCTTATGGAATTTATCCGGATTTTGCAGATAAATACTGCTTCCAGCTTTTATGTGATGACCAGTACGGCCTTGATAAGGCTGAAGAGTTGATAAAGATCTTTTTTGATATCCACGAAGCCGAACCTGTTCAGACACGTAAAGTGCTGGCAATCCCTGACCCTCCGATTGTCTGGAGATTTTTTGTCAGTCCCAAGGAACTGCTGCCTCCGGCGCCTTTCAGCGGCGGAGATGAGGCGGACTATATCGTTGGTGTGGTAATGAAAATCAACAAGGAGATTCCGGGGGCATATGTTCTTTCATGCGGAAAAAACATGGGAGCTTTCAAAGGCGTAGGCTATCCAGAAGATATTGCAGATTTTTACAGGCTGGATGAATACAAGGCGTATATCTGGACCGGACACAACAGATTCCCCACAAATACTCCCGGCTGGTGGGGTGGGGCCCATCCGTTCACCATACTGGACTGGTCCATAGTTCATAACGGTGAAATTTCGTCTTATGGAATCAACAGAAGGTACTTATGTACTCACGGGTATGAATGTACCATGGGAACTGATACGGAAGTTGTTGCCTATTTAATAGATTTACTGGTACGTAAGCACGGTTTGAACAGAAGACTTGCATCATCGGTCTTTGCTCCCCCTTTCTGGGAAGAGATAGAGAGAATGGATGAGCGGGATAAAAAGCTTTACACCGCACTTAGAACCACATACGCAAGTGCGATGCTTAACGGTCCCTTCGCTATTCTTGTCGCGGACCGTAACAGCCTGTGGGGACTTAATGACCGGATCAAGCTGAGGCCCCTTGTTGTAGGGCGCAAAGGTGATGTGGTTTACATGTCCAGCGAAGAAAGTGCTGTCCGTCTGGTGTGTTCCGAACTTGATGAAGTATGGATGCCCAAGGCCGGGGAGCCGGTGATTATTGAGACTCTGGAGGCGGATAATGTCTGACAAAAGAGTTGTTATAGACGCTTCCGGGCTCGACTACCGCAGGCTGAATGAAATTGTAAGAGATAATGTGCGAAACGGTGTTGATGAATTCGTTCTCGACAATGTTATCGGACAAAGGTACATAGCTACAGCTTTGAAGGGTGAAATTGATTTCACCGTCAACGGCACGCCCGGACAGGACATGGCCGCGTTCATGAAGGGCCCCCGCATTGTTGTTAACGGCAATGCACAGGACGGGGTCGGAAACACCATGGACGAAGGCCGTATTATAATTAACGGTATGGCCGGTGACGTATTGGGATACGCCATGCGTGGCGGAACTATTTACGTCCGGGGCGATGTCGGGTATCGGGTAGGGATTCATATGAAATCGTATATGGATCAGCAGCCTGTAATCGTAATCGGTGGTAAAGCCGGAGATTTTCTGGGTGAATATATGGCCGGAGGCGTTATTTTGCTTCTGGGTATGTTTTCTGGTAAACCGGAAGCGCCCGTGGCCGGGATGTCCCTTGCTACGGGAATGCACGGCGGAGTCATATACGTTCGTGGTGAATTGCCGCAGGGATCTGTGGGAGCCGAAATAAGCTCCGGGCCTGCGGATGCGGGCGATATGGAGGCAATTGCCGATATCGTTCGTGATTATTCTGAGGAAATCGGTGCTGATGCGGAAGAAATTATGGCTTCGACATTTACGAGGCTGTCCCCCCGCTCGCACCGCCCGTACGGGAATATGTATGTTCCCGTGTAATAGGCGGATTGTTTTATTCGTACACAGTCTTTTCAGGAGGACGTAATGTTTTTTGCAGATATCGCTCACGCGATGGGTGCGGCCGGTCAGCAGGGCCAGGCAGGGCCCGCAGGCGCACTCGGTTCTTTTCTCCCCCTTATTTTGATGTTCGCAATTTTCTATTTTCTGCTTATCAGACCTCAGCAGAAAAAAGCCAAAGAGCATAAAGCAATGCTTGCCGGCATTCAGAGAGGGGACCGTATCCTCACCGCAGGTGGTCTTTATGGCCGCGTAATGGCAGTAGATGGCGATGAGCTCTCCGTAGAGCTTGCTGAAGGCATGCAGGTAAAAGTCGATAGATCCTACATTGCCGGACTTGCCAACCCTGCCAAGAAAGCTGAAAAAGAAGAAAAGAAAGACAAATAGATTTTTTTGTTAAGTGAAGCCTTACAAGGCAAGTCACTTTCCGGCCCGGTCCGGGGGTGCTTGCCTTTTTGGTGTTTTTGTAACCCATCCTATTTCTAATTATAAGGGAGAGGAGATGAACGGGAGTCTTCGTTGGAAAATTGTCCTGACCCTGCTTGTTGTTGCGTTTGGAGTTACCTACCTCCTTCCTTCACTGCCTGCGGTTCAGAATTCAGGCCTTGCTCGCATGCTGCCTGATGACAAAATCAGTCTGGGTCTTGACCTTAAAGGCGGAATCCACCTCACACTCGGTGTGGACATGGAAAAAGCCTTGGATAACAACCTTTCACGCATGGGGGATGATCTCAGAGCAATCGCCAGAGAGGACGGAATTATCGTTCTCAAACCCAAAGTGCTCAAAGGTGAAAGAGTTGAAGCAACTCTGCTCAAACAGGAGCAGAAAGATAAGCTTGAAGAACTGGTCAGGAAAAGTTTCAGCAATCTTACTATCATCAGCACCGCTGTTAAACCGGACGGAAAAGTCACTTACGTTTTTGCTCCTACCGCGGAATACAAAAAGTACCTGACCAAGCTGACCATGGATCAGGCCATCAAAACCATCCGTAACCGTATTGACCAGTTCGGCGTGGCTGAGCCGGATATCAGAAAGCAGCAGGGCAACCGCATTCAGGTGCAGCTCCCCGGCATGCAGGATCCGGAAAGAGCCATCAAAATCATCGGCAAGACAGCTCACCTTGAGTTCAAACTTGTTGACGAAGCCGCTGATCTGGAAAAAGCCCAGAAGGGTATTGTGGCTCCCGGTCGTGAAGTTACAGTTATCAGGCATAGACTTCCTGACGGAAGCTATGTTGAAAAGCCGATCGTTCTTATGCGTGAGGCCATGCTTACCGGTGAATACATCACTGATGCCCAGACCCGCTTTGACCAGTTCAACCAGCCTTACGTAACCCTGAACTTCAACAACAGGGGCGCGAGAATTTTTGAAAGGGTGACTGGCGAAAACATCAAAAAGCAGATGGCTATCGTTCTTGATGGAAAAGTTTATTCCGCTCCGACAATTCAGGACAAGATCTCCGGCGGTCGCGCTTCCATTACCGGCAGCTACACCACCGATGAAGCCCATGACCTTGCCATTGTGCTGCGTGCAGGTTCTCTGCCTGCTCCTGTTGAAATCCTTGAGCAGCGCACAGTAGGCCCTTCTCTTGGACAGGAGTCAATCGACAAAGGTATTACCGCTGCAATCGTGGGCAGTATCGCGGTTCTCGTTTTCATGCTTGCTTACTACGGTTTTGCAGGTGTGGTCGCAGATACCGTTCTGGTACTCAACATTGTGCTGATACTCGCCGGTCTGGCCGCTTTCGGTGCCACCCTTACTCTTCCCGGTATCGCGGGTATTATTCTGACCATCGGTATGGCTGTTGACGCGAACGTCATCATTTTCGAACGCATACGTGAAGAACTCAGAAGAGGGCTGACTGCAAGGGCTGCTATTGTTGAAGGTTACAGCAGGGCGACCCTGACCATTCTGGATGCAAACATCACCACCGTGATCGCAGCTATTATTCTTTACCAGTTCGGTACCGGGCCTGTGCGCGGATTCGCGGTTACTCTTACTCTGGGTATTATTACCTCGATGTTTACCGCTATTTTCGTTAGCCGCATCTTGTTTGAACTTTACACCTCCAAGCGTGACGCAGATGCGCCGCTTAGCATTTAAGGAGAGTGAATAATGGGATTACAGATAATCAAACCCGATACCAAGATTGATTTTATCGGATTCAAACGCACTGCGTTTCTTATTTCCGCAGTGCTGATTCTGCTTGGAATTGGCTCCCTTGTCATGAAGGGCGGACCCAAATACGGCATCGACTTTGCCGGTGGTATTGTGGTCCAGGTCAAGTTTGACAAGCAGATTGATGTTAAGGAAGTAAAAGGGGCTTTGAAAGCAACTGAACTTCCGGGATTAGTGGTTCAGAGTTTCGGTCATGAAGACGATCACGAAATTCTTATAAGAACTTCTTCATCAGAGATTAGTTCTTCTGATGTCCGTGACAGGATTTCAAGTGAGTTCAACGCCAATCTCAATGGGGCGCAGTTTGAAATTCAACGCCTAGAAATGGTCGGACCCAAAGTCGGTGCGGATTTGAGGACAAAAGCTCTTGAAGCTCTGTTCTATGCCGTACTGCTTATCGCCATTTACATCTCGGGACGTTTTGAGCAGCGCTGGTTCGCTGCGGCAATCATGGCCGGTGGACTTTTTGCAGGTATCACCGCTTTGCAGATGCTTGGGATGTCTACCGTGGTTCTGATCTTTGGAGCTCTGTTCATCACAGTGGGGCTATGCTGGTATCTTAAGCTCAACTACGCGCTTGGAGCCATTGTCGCTCTTATTCATGACCTGACTATAACTGTCGGTGTGTTCTCCCTGCTCGGCAAGGAGTTTGACCTGACCATTATTGCTGCACTGCTTACCATCATCGGTTACTCCCTGAACGATACCATCATCGTTTTTGACCGTATCCGTGAGAATATCAATGGCAAAATCAGTGACAGTCTTGCTGAGACCATTAACATCAGTATCAACCAGACCTTGAGCCGTACCATTCTGACTTCCGGAACCACCTTGCTGGTTGTGGCTGCTCTCTTTGCCCTCGGCGGCGGAGTTATCCATGACTTTGCATTGGCTCTGCTTGTCGGTGTCGGTGTCGGTACTTATTCCTCCATTTTTGTTGCCAGCCCCATCCTTCTCGGATTCGGCCCCAGCAAAATTGAAGAGGGTCCCGAAGGAGTTGAAGCGGCCTAAAACCGCATCTTCAAATTTGGCTATTCAGTGGCAGGAGCAGACATATGTCAGCTCCTGCCATTTTTTTATTCATGGACTCCACTGGAGCAGTGGTGGAATAAGTGTTATTGCAACTGTAATTAATAAGGATTAACAGTTGCTTCAGGAAGGTATAAACATTGCCTGCCGGTTTAGATGGCAGAAAATATCATGTTGTACGAATCTTAATTTGAATGTTAATTTGTCTTTGCCGGAATAGTAACCTGAAGAGCGTCATTGCTGAGTTGTAATCAATAAGGAGTATGTTTGCGTAATCCATTCTTTTTTCTGCATATTCCAAAAACTGCCGGAACAACGCTCAACCGTATTTTTTCAGCTAAATATTCTGAAAAAGAAATATGTTCCGTCTACTCAAGAGAAGAAAATGATTCTTTTGCAGCTCTTGTATCTGATGATCTTGAACAGATAAAACTAGTGCAAGGTCATATTTTTGTTCATGATTTTGATTCTTTTTTTACCGGTCCATTTGGGAAAAAAACTTTCACTTTTTTGCGTGATCCGGTTTCAAGAGTCGTTTCGGAGTATAATTTCCTGCTGAACTGGCCGAAAAGTCAACTTTATGCATATCTGAATGATTCAGAAATATCTTTGACGGATTATGTTACCAGCATGAGTCCTGAACTCGTATACAGAGGCAAGAATCAGATGACCAGATCACTTTGTGGTGATGGTGACAGCTCACCCGAGGCAATGCTTGAGAGGGCCAAGCACAATCTGCAGAGGATGCTCTTTTTCGGAATTACGGAAAAATTCGATGAAAGCCTTCTGATACTTAAAGACTTGATGGACCTCGAAAATATTTTTTATGAGAGAAGTAATGTCAGAAAGAAGAAAAGTAAGGTCACCGAGCAGGAACTTGTTGTTATAAGGGAGTACAACGAGCTGGATATAAAACTTTACAGCTTTGCCCGTGAGCTTTTTAAGCAGCGGGTTGATGACCTCGGTGATGATTTTAAACAGGTGGTCAGTCGTTTTAAAATAATGAATGACAGTTACCAGCGAATCGCGAAACTTCTTATGCAAAAAGAAGCTGATAACAATGTTGATTTTATAAACAGCAAATGATTAATGGGTAAAGTTTGTATTAGGTTTGCCTGGAAAGTCTAACACGGTATAATGTCATAAAATATCAAGATAGTCCGTGTTATTGGGTCTTAGTATAAAGCCTCCTTTAAATTATTTTTGGTTTCACTGTTTTTTTAAGCCGTTACATCAGGCTATCAAGCGAGATGACTCCTTGTTATGCAGTTTCTTGGCAGATGTTGTTTTATAAGCAATAAAGGGTGGACAGATTATTACCTGTCCACCCTTTATTGCTTTTCTCGGAATTAATATCTGAAAATCCAGGGTTGAATGAACACAGAAAAAAAAGTCCATACCGTGTAAACGGGTAGAAAATTACCTAACAATTTTTCGATGTCATTGAGAGATCCTTTATTAAGCCAATATCGTAAATAGCCATATCCCATCATTGCAAGGTTTCCGAACACTACTATATTTGAGCCTAGCACTGCGAAACGGTTGGAGGTGATCCCGAATTCGCTGATTCGCCAGCCGATAGCGTAAATGGCTATAAGGTCAAGGATCAGGGTTGATAGAATCATCAGGCTGATGACAGACGTTTGAAGCCGTCCCGACTCACGTTCTCCTCTACCTGTTAAAGTGAAAACCGCAGTTGCAAGTACGCAGAGCAGGAGTATGTTGTAAATCAGAAGTGTTGATCGCTCTTCAAGCAGTTCATGCGTATTCAGCGCCATTGCTCCCATGTAGAGTACTGTCAGTGTAAGCAGCAGTGGGGAAAAAATCTGTGCAAGCAGAGGCACGAGCTTTCTTGCAGCGGAATATGTGTCTGTGGACCATGCCGCAATAAGCGGAATAGAACCAAGCCCGTAAATTGCCATATACTCCAGAATCCATGCTTCTGACAGGTTAAGCATGGTGAAAACTCCCCCGGTGAGCAGCAGCAGAATGGAGCCTCCAATCATAAAGAGCCCGGAATGTATTATTAGTTCACCTGTGAACCTTAGGTATTCGATCCTGTCCTCATGCGAACGCCACTTCCCGCCTAGTCTTGCAACTCCATAGCCAGTCCAGAGAAGGAACGGGAGACTGAAACAGGCCAGCTCATAAACATCATCCCATTTGTCTGGAATAATCAGTATATTGGCTGTGCAAATGCCAATGAAAGCACAGCCCGCCAGAAGTCTTTTCCGAGGCCACTCACGCATATACATTGTAAATATAAACATTGCAGATAAGGGGATCAAAGCGGAAAACCTTGGATAAAAATCTGCTTCATTCACCGAGGTCCACTGGGGTATTTTTAGGAGACTACCAGCAATAAAGCAGATCAGAAGCATTATTGCTAAATCTTTGTAGCTGAGTTTCCGAACTTGATTCTTCGTATATTCCAGACGTGCTTTCCATGCGCGCAGCAGGATGGAGTCAGGATTGTCTTTCAGGACTTTAAGGTAGGTCTTTTGGAAGCTCCCGGAGTTATTTCTATATAAGAATTCCATTTCTTCCGGGTTATCAATGGCATCTTCAATTTTGGATTGGATTGTCATCTTCAGTTCCAAGAGGTTTTTAATAGGTTTAAAAGCTTAGTCCTCTTAATTATTATCCCCGGATGAATGAAAACGTCAATCATACTGATCAATTTATGCATCTACTATTGAGGGGGCATCTTTTCAAATAATGTGCTACCTGTAAAATGCCTAAAGAGAGTGTAATATTAGTGTTGTATTTTGAAATAGATAATAATTTGTATTGTAATTTGGTACTTTTGTATTTAAGTTCTGTGTATATTGGTCTTTTAAGGTAAAAATTTGCATCATATTTTTTAATATGTCTTAAATGATATAATTAATTTTGTTATGTGCTTACAGGGATATAATTTAAAATCTTTGACAATGTATTGGCTGCGTATATACTTGGCTCACTTATTAACAAAATTGCTTTATTGAACAGAAGGTTGGTTTTCTCTAATTTTTAAAAGTTCATGGAGGGTAAGATGCCCAGAATCCTCAGAATTAATACTCGTACCAAAGAGTTCAAATTTGAAGAGCTCGGTGACTATGCAGGCCTTGGTGGCCGCGCACTGACTTCTCGTATTGTAAATGATGAAGTGCCTGCTGATTGTCACGCACTTTCCGCTTCCAACAAGCTTGTGTGGGCTGCTGGTATCCTTGCAGGGTCCGGTGCTGCAAACTCAGGCAGAATTTCCTGTGGAGCTAAATCTCCGCTTACAGGTGGTATCAAGGAAAGTAACTCCGGTGGACAGTTTGCTCAGGTGATGCCCCGTCTGGACATTCTGGCTATCATTTTTGAAGATAAGCCCGAAGAAGGTGCAGGTTTCTCAATTGTTGAAATCTATGCGGACAAGGTTGAATTCAAGGATGCCGCTCCTATCGTAGGCAAGGATAACTATCCCGCACACGAAGAGCTGAAAAAAATGTATGGCGACAAAGCTGTAACCGCATTGGCCGGTCCTGCTGGCGAACAGTGCCTGGCAGCTTCAACCATTCAGTTTTCCGATCCCCATCTTAACCCTGCACGCTCCGCCGGACGTGGTGGAATGGGCGCAGTAATGGGGTCCAAAAAAATCAAGGCTGTCGTGCTTGATCCTGAAGCAAAAGGCCGTATGCAGCCTGCAGATCCCGAGAAGTTCAAAGCTGCCCGCAAGCGCTGGACTGAAATTCTCATGGGCCACCCTGTAACCAGTGAAGGTCTGCCCGCATTCGGTACTGCTATTCTCGTTAACATCATCAACGAAGCCGGTGCTCTGCCGACCAAGAACTTCCGTGATGGACGTTTTGAGCATGCAGCCGAGATTTCCGGTGAAAAGATTGCTGAAGTTATCGAGTCCCGTAATGGTAAGACCAAGGAAGGCTGCCACACCGGTTGTGTTATTCAGTGCTCTCAGCGTTATAACGACAAAGATGGCAACTACCTTACTTCCGGTTTTGAATATGAAACCGTTTGGGGTTTCGGTGCAAACTGCCTGGTCAAAGATATTGATGACATCGCCACAATGGACCGCATCTGTGACGAAAAGGGTATAGACACCATTGAAATGGGTTGTACCGTTGCTGTTGCAATGGATGGCGGAATCATTGAATGGGGTGATGGCAAGGCCGGAATCGAGCTTCTCAGTAAAGTTGGTACCAACGATCCCATGGGACGTATCATCGGTAACGGAACTGATATGGCAGGACGCGCTTTTGGTGTAGACCGCATTCCTACCGTTAAAGGCCAGGGACTGCCCGCATATGACCCCCGCTCCGTAAAGGGTATCGGCGTTACTTACGCAACCACCCCCATGGGCGGCGACCATACTGCTGGTTACGCTGTAGCTACCAACATCCTGAAAGTTGGTGGAGACGTGGATCCTCTTTCCAAGGAAGGCCAGATCGAGCTCTCCAAGAACCTGCAGATCGCTACCGCATCCATTGATGCTCTGGGCCTTTGTCTGTTTGTTGCTTTCGCAGTTCTGGATACTGAAGATGCAGTTCAGTGCATATGCGACCTTGTCGCCTCGGCACACGGTATCGAGTTCACCGCAGACGATTTCATCGCTCTGGGTGTGAACACCCTCAAGGATGAACTGGATTTCAACGCGAAAGCCGGATTCACCAAAAAGGATGACCAGTTGCCCCGCTTCTTCAGTGAAGAAAAGCTTGAGCCTCACGGTACTATCTGGGATTACTCTGTAGAAGATCTTCAGGCTGCTAAAGTATAGAGTTTGAAATGATTTGACGAAGGTTACCTGAGTATTTCATGAGCTGAATTCAGGGGTATGGAATTTATCCGGCTAACTTTCGTGGAGTTATAAGAATACGAAATTATTAAGCCCGGCTGAAAATTTTCAGCCGGGCTTGATTTTTTATTTGTTTTTTATGACGTGAACCGAAATAGGGGACTGTTTAATAACCTTGTCGGTAACACTGCCGATCACGTCCGATGCAGCTGTTTTCTTCTCCCGACCGAGTCCATGACTTGATAAAATAATCAGGTCAGCATTTTCCTTGTCAGCATGTTCCAGAATATTCTTTACCGGATCTCCAAGAGCAAGTCGGAGTTCAATAAGCGGACACTCCCGCAATTCTTCTTCACAAAGTTTATCCAAAGAGTTCCTTGCTTTCTCTATTTCCCAGTCCCTGAAGTCGTTCAGCCGGTCCTTATCAGGATAGTTCCCGTACGCCGGGAAGTAGGAGCAGAGATCAACAGCAGAGTAAAGAACTACAACTTTTGCTCCATACAGCTTCGAAAGGGAGACCACCTCGTCTATTGCTTCCTTAGAATAGCGGGATAGGTCTGTAGGCCAGAGAATTGTTTTAACTGACATGGTTTTCCTCCATGTTTGAATTTTGATTCATATTTAATGCTTATAATATCATTTTTAATTTAAAATACCAGACATAAAAAAAGCTGAACCGTTTCGGTTCAGCTTCATAATGATCACTTTTTTGAAATATAGATCTATTTACCCAGTTGCATGTAGTAATTTTTCAACATTTCAAGAGGGTAAGGTGAATCCCAGTGATTGGTTATCTTCGCCGCAAAGTAGTAAATCAGTAAAATCAGAAGGGAACCGACAGCAATTATGTACCACGGAAGTTTAATGCGGCTGAGCCGGTCGGTAACAGTGATACATCCATCAACCGGACAGGCCTCGATGCATTGTGTGCAGCCGACACATTCAGCGGAATTTATGGTTTCTTTCAGTTCAACTTCAATACCTCCGGGACAGGCCTTGTTGCATTTACCGCAATTGATGCAGCTCTCCTGATCGCGTTTGACTGCTACAGGGGAGGCTTTGGAAATTACACCAAGCAATGCTCCGTAAGGGCACAGGAAGCGGCACCAGAAGTAAGGAATAAATATTCCCAGTATGAGAATTGCACCGATCACCAGAG
This sequence comes from Maridesulfovibrio salinus, assembly GCF_055394525.1. Taxonomy (NCBI): domain Bacteria; kingdom Pseudomonadati; phylum Thermodesulfobacteriota; class Desulfovibrionia; order Desulfovibrionales; family Desulfovibrionaceae; genus Maridesulfovibrio; species Maridesulfovibrio salinus. The sequence goes on along the minus strand of NZ_AP042461.1, from coordinate 2,965,750 downwards.
CGGCCGTTACGCTCAAATCTGAGAAAAAGAGCATCATCCTGGCTTCGGCTGTGAAGTTGTAAGGAGTGTGAATGAACGCGTCGATTTCCCGGCCGCCCATTTTTATGAAAACCGTATATACGAAAAAGGTCATCGCTACATATTTGGGAATGAGTAAGGCAAATTCAAGCTTACCTTTTACAGTTACGGTCTTTTTGATCTTACGGCCTATTTTATTGAGCAGATTGTGGATGAATCCAACAGGGCAAAGGTAGCCGCAAAATCCTTTACGAACGATGAGAGACATTACAATCACGGCAATAAAGATAGTCAGGCCGGCGGGATGAACTTCGTCAAAGATGCCCTGAGTTATAAGTTTCTTCAGTGATAACAGCGCGCTGATAGGCAGGAATCCTTCAACTGCACCGGGCTTAGTGACCGCAACTTCAGACTGCCCGGTCATGAATTCATAAAACAAATAGAAGCGGTAGCCAATCCAGATGCAGAAAAGAGTCATGCCAAGCTGAATGGTCTCCCGCAATTTTTTAGGAGATATCTTAATCATAGTGTTTTGGTATAATTTAAATATGTGGGTTCAGTCGCTTATGAAACTACTGGCGATGAACATAATTATTGTGCCGCTGGGGCAGCGTGATAACTTTTGGACTTGCTATTCTTCCAGAATATCACCGATGTCATTGTAGATGTAGTCCCTCAAAGCCTGTACCCACGGGCGGGGAGTAATTCCGGTGACATCAGTCAGTTTTGAAGTGTCCAGCACAGAGTAGGGCGGTCGTTGAGCTTTAGTGGGATATGCACTGCTCGGGACAGCGTCAACTCGGCAGTTTATTGCAGAGCAGGATATGGCTTCGGCGGCAAGTTCACACCACGAGGCCTTGCCCGAGTTCACCACATTGAAGATTCCATTGGCATCTTTTCCAAGCAATGCAATTGTGTATTCGGCAAGATCCGGAGTGTAGGTGGGGGAGCCTTTCTGGTCGTGAACAACGGTAAGAAATTCACGTTCCTTGGCCAGATTAAGAATTTTGAAAACAAAATTGGATTTGAAAGGTCCAAAGAGCCATGCTGTCCGGATAATCAGTACATTTTTGTACTTGAGATCAAGAAGTTTATTCTCTCCGGCAAGTTTTGTTTCTCCGTAGACTGATTGGGGATTGGTCCTGTCCTCTTCTGTATAAGGAGAGTCTTTTTTACCGTCAAAAACGAAATCGGTGCTGAAATGTATGAGTTTGCAGTTCCGCTGCTTGGCTATACGGCCAAGGCTTACAGGAAGCGTCGTGTTCAGCAGATGCGCCTGATTCTCTTCATCTTCAGCCTGATCAACCATGGTGTAAGCAATTGTATTGAAGATGAAATCAGGATTCTCACGGTCAAGCAGGCGGTTGAGGGCATCCTCATCAAGCGGATCGAAATCCGAGCGGGACAGGGGGATAGCGATCACATCGTGCTTTTTCAGCTTTTCAGTGAGGATCTGTCCCAACAGCCCGGTTTTACCACCGAGGATTACCGCTTTTTTGCCTTTGATTTCAATCATTTTCGTTCCCCATACCATTGGTCCATGAATTCGCGGTAAGCGCCGCTTCGTACATCTTCCAACCAGTCAGGATTATTTCTGTACCACTCAATGGTTTTCCGGATTCCCTGCTCAAAAGTCATGGCAGGACGGAACCCCAGCTCTTTTTCCGCAAGGGAGAAATCCATTGCATAGCGCATGTCATGTCCAGGACGGTCCTTAACATAGGTGATAAGGGATTCGTCTCTGCCCATGATGGACAGCAGTTCCCTGACAAGTTCAAGGTTGGTCTTTTCTGCTGCTCCTCCGAAGTTGTAAGCCTGTCCGGGGCGCCCTTTTAGTAGAGTGAGTTCGACTCCAGTACAATGGTCATCAACGTATATCCAGTCCCTGATGTTCGAACCATCGCCGTAAATAGGCAGCTGTTCACCAGCCAAAGCCTTGATGAACATCAAAGGGATCAATTTTTCGGGAAATTGATATGGGCCGTAGTTGTTGGAGCATCTGGTAATGGTTACGGGAAATTTGTATGTTTCGAAGTAAGCCCTCGCCATAAGGTCCGCTCCGGCTTTGGATGCGGAGTAGGGGCTGTTGGGCTCAAGGGGGTTAAGCTCTGTAAAAGCTGGATCTTCGGGGCCGAGAGTGCCATAGACTTCGTCCGTTGAGACATGGACAAACTTATCAATCTCAGCCTGACGGGCACATTCCAGAAGGTTTTGGGCTCCCAGTGTGTTCGTAGTAAGGAAGGGAGCCGGGTCATTGATGGAACGGTCTACATGAGACTCGGCAGCGAAATTGACAATTGCATCAATCTTATAGTCATTTAAAATTGAGGTCACAAATTCTTTATCGCAGATATCACCGTGAAGGAATGTGTAGCCGGACTCCTCGTCCTGTTCAAGCTCTATAAGATTTTTGCGGTTTCCGGCATATGTCAGCTTGTCCAGGTTGAAAATTTTCCAGTCCGGATGCCTTTCTTTCATGAGGTAGATGAAATTTGTTCCGATAAAACCGCATCCGCCGGTAATAAGAAGTCTCATATAATCTCCAGAATGAATTTTTATATCAGGGGCAACATACCCCTTGCAGAAAGGTTATGCAAGAAAGTGCATTGTGCAGCCTACAATTATTTCAGGGTGAGGTTATGCTTTTGAAATTAATTAATTCCAATGAAAATTTGTATTTTACCTTTCAAAAGCGACTTCAGTATCAAGGCAGGAAAGAGCCTGATAGAGAATGATCCCTGCTGAGGTAGAGAGATTGAGGCTGCGTATATTCCCGTTGATTGGAATATTTACAGCGTGCTCGAAATCCTTGAACATCCATTCAGGGAGTCCTCTTGTCTCCGGTCCGAGAACGAGGTGATCTCCGGGTAAAAAACTGAATTCAAAAAGAGGTGACCCGCGTTTGGCACTTGTTGTCACCAGACGTTTCGGCTGGGCATTATCTTTGTATTCCTGCCAGTTTTTCCAGACGGAAAGATTGACACTGGGCCAGTAGTCCAGTCCCGCGCGCTTAAGATGTTTGTCGGAAATGGAAAATCCCAGTGGTTCGATAAGATGGAGCGGAGTATCCGTTCCCGCACAAAGACGTGCAATGTTGCCTGTGTTCGGGGGGATCTCGGGCTCGAAGAGCACTATGCTGAAAGGATTAGTGAATTTTTCCTGCTTCATGGTTGGAATCGATAGCAGGAGATTTACAGTAGGGCAATCTGTTTGAGGGCATAAAAAAATGTCCGGATCAATCGCGGGAGGGAGGCAGAATCGCTTTTGGTATATTATTCTATTCTAAGCTGTTCGTTTCTGCCGTTTCCTGCACTCGCCTATTAGTCCAGAGCATTTTTTAAGACGATTTTAAGAAGGACTCTTATTTTTAGTGGCTTTCGCCTTAATTTATATTTTGTTTAGTCTCTTCTTTTTGTCGTCTTGAATGTTATAAAGCATTTTACATGCCATAATTTTAGTATGGTCTGTATGTGGCTGTTATTTTGATTGAAAAATTTTAATTGGACCCTTTGAATTGAATAAGGGGATTTGTTCTTAGAAAAGAAGACATGTTTTTGACCTTTATTTTGTCAAAACTCCTCGGAGTGTTTTTACTTAATTGTATAGGAGATGAGACTTGAAAGGGCTCACGGGCTGCTGATGAAGTTTTTTGCGATGGTATTAGTTATTTATCGAATGATCTTGGATCCCAAAGGATTATACGTGTGCAGTATCCAGCAAAAAAAATACTGAAACTTACGTATGTCTGACTACGCTTTGTTCCAGTATTTTCTTACGTCTACATCTGGTGCTGTTTTCAACAGGCTGGAGATTTTGACTTTGTCATCAAACTCGCTTTCTGGAAAACTATGACACGGTCAAGTGAGGCGGATGTTTTGATTACTGCTTTTAATTCTTGGATAAAGTTATCAGATAGCAGCAATACATTTAATTTCAACAAGCCCTCCTTTAGGGAGACCACTTACTTCAATGGCAGCGCGTGCCGGTTTGTGGCCGGAAAAGTATTCAGCGTAGATGGTGTTTACTTTTGCAAAGTCATTCATGTCAGTCAAAAAAACGTCAACGCAGACAACTTTGGTGAGAGCTGAACCACAGGCTACGATGATAGATTTCAGGTTCTCCAGAGCCTGACGTGTCTGCTCTTCCACTCCGCCCTCAACAAACTCACCGGTTTTAGGGTCAAGGCCGAGCTGTCCACTTACATAAGCCTGCCCGTTGCAGATGGTAGCCTGTGAATAGGGGCCGATTGCCGCGGGAGCATTTTCTGTGTTTACGGTAGTAACGATCATTTTATTATCCTTTTGGTGTCTCGAGATTTTTGGGGTTTCCCCACAAATATTTATCGGAGAATGACTCCGGAATTATTTTGGTCAGCTGAACAAGGGCTGCAACAATAAGAATCGAAAAAACAAGGCGGCCCCAGAAAAGTCCGGAGACATGCCCTCCGATCATCATAAGCAGCAGTGTGTCTTCAATTATGCTGTGGCACAGGCTCATCAAAGTCAGCGAATAGAAAACATCCTTTTTGTTTATACGGCCTGATTTTGTCTCATGGATTATCATTCCGCCGCCATAGGAAAGGCCCATTGTCAGCCCAACAACAGTAAGGGCAGAGGCTTTGGAACCTATTCCCATAAGCTTGAGCAGAGGACGAAGAAGGAAATCCATAGCCTGCAGAATACGCAGCTTGGTCAGGATTTTCATCACTACCAGCAAAGTCAGGATTATTCCGAAAATGGAAATGAGATTCTTGATTTCTCCAAAAGCCCATTGCGGAATTGTTTTTTCGATCGCCGAGCTGTCCGGGGTCAGCAGAATATTGGCGGGTTCCTGTAATAAATTGAAATTGTCATAAAGCAGATGCAGAACAAAGCCCATGAGCAGGGCCGCTCCCATTCTGATAAGCAGTTGAAAGCATAGCCTTGGTCCGGAGCTTTGTACTACGCGCAGTTCCACGGGCATGGAGTGGGCTACCAGTATCATGGTTCCGAGGACGGTTGCCTGTGCCGCGCTTATCGGCTGATCCTGTACCAGACTTAAAAAAACAATAAGTCCGCTGTAGATGTTGTTGATGAGTGCTGTAGCCCACACAAGTCCCATCTCTCCCGGTAAGCCGACAGTCTGCATTACCGGGCTGAGCGGAGCCGCGAGCCAGGAGATCAGTTCCAGTTCCTGAAGAATCTTGACTGCAATGACCACCGGGATCATTATTTTAAACAAATCAAGACTGATACGCGCAGCATCTTTAACTGTGGTGACAGCTGAGGAGAAAAGGGAAGTTTGGTCAGACATGGATTGCTGCCTTATTTGGATTGGGAATAAAAAAACCGGGCAAGGCTGAAAGAGCCGGCCCGGTTCGGGAGAAGCAAAAAGTTAGGACAGCATTTGCTGTTTAAGGCCTTCCACCGCTTCATCTTCTGTTTCGTAAAGTTCGAAAACCTTATGCAGCGCAGCGATATCAATGATCTTTTTTATACGGTCGCTGATGTTGAACATGGCGATCAAGCCTTTTTCCTTCATCAGCTTGTTGCGCAGGGTGATGAGCGTGCCGATTCCCATGCTGTCCATGAAGTCAACGGCTCCCATATCGAGGGCTATGATGAATTTTTTTTCATCGAAAACAGGACTGATCTGACGCTGGAAATCGTGACTGACCACGTGATTCAGTTCTTGTGACTTGATTTTGACAACAGTTATTTCATCAATCTGTTTAAAGCTGAGTTCCATTTTTCTTCCTTATTATGATTGAGTCTTCTGAAAGTATCACGAGCGAAAACTACACCGGGTTTTAATTTCAATCAAGTCTCCATTTGCAGGGGAAATCTTATTTTTATGGTGGCTCCGTTATTGTTGCTGAGTGAAATTTTTCCGTTAAGCTGCTGTGCTAAAGTCTCGACTAGTGTCATGCCCAGTGTTTTGGTGGAACCTATTGTGAACTTATCAGGCATTCCAATCCCGTTGTCAGACACAATGAGCTCAATATCCCCGTCGATTTTGTCCATTGTGACGGAAAGTGTTCCGTTGTCCGTTTCCGGATACGCATGGCGCAAAGCGTTGGAAACCAGCTCATTAATGATAAGCCCGCATGGTATTGCGGCGTCTATTCCTAAATGAATATCGCGTATGTCAAAACAGGGTGTGACTTTACCGTCAATTGAATATGAACGCATAAGAAAATTAATCAACGTAAGGGTATATTCGTTCATATCTATTCGTGAAAGGTCCGCTGAGCGGTAAAGTTTTTCATGAAGTATGGACATCGAGCGCACTCTGTGCTGGCACTCACGCAGGAGATTCCCAGCTTCAACGTCTTCGGTGTAACCGCTTTGCAGACTCAGCAGGCTGGATATGACTTGCAGGTTGTTTTTGACCCGGTGATGGATTTCCTTGAGCATCACTTCTTTTTCGGCAAGTGAAGCCCTGACAAGCTGTTCTGATTTTTTGCGCGCGTTAACTTCTTCGGAAAGGACTTTGTTAATTTCCTCCAGTTCTTCAGTGCGCTGGCTTATTTTGCGTTCAAGTTCTTCCTTGTATCTTTCGTTCTCAACAAGAAGTCTTGCCCGTTCACGGGTTCTTTCAATGGAATCTTCCAGCTCGGAGAGATCTGTTATAGGCTTTGGTATATAATCCCATGATCCCAGCCTCACCGTTGCAATGACGTCTTCAAATGACCCTGTGCCTGAAACTATAATGGTGGGAGTCTGTGGGGCTTCCTGCCCAAGGGTTTTCAGCACGGAAAGACCATCCATTTCAGGCATGCGTAGATCCAGGAGCACGACATCCGGATTTTCTTTCCGGAAAATGTCCAGTCCTTCTGAACCGTTGCAGGCCTGAAGAACTTCATAACCGCTATCTTCGAGGTAATGTGCTATGGAAAGTCTAACACTTTCGTCATCATCGATGGTCAATATTACAGGAGATTCTTCCATAGTATTTCAGTCCATTTGAAACTGGATATTAACCCGGATATTCGGGGAAGCAGACAGTTAATTTTAAGGAATAATTTTAAATAGCTTTAAAAAAATCTTTTGAGTTAGTCTATAATAATGCTTTTTTTCTTTTAATAAGTATATATGGTAATAGAAGGTTAGCCAAGTACAGATTTTTTTTGGAGGTCATCTCAAGAGTGGAAGAGCTAAGAGTTGTTCTGATTTCAGCTCCCGGGGCGGGGAGAGAGGCTTATGTTAAAGCCTTGAGGTCTGTTGGTATTCAATTTGATGTGTCTGAGTCTTTGACCGGGCTTTTGGATATGCATGGGCAGGTGAAGTATAACGGTTTTCTTATAGATGTGCCTACCCTGCTGAGGGCGGGGGCAGCTGATAAGACCGAAGCAAGTCTTCTGATTGATAACTTTCCTGTTCTGCGGCTGAACTATAAGTCTGCAACCGGTATAAGAGGCATACCTTCCGGAAGGTTTTCCGGTACTTCCGGTGATCTGGAAATTTTTTTAAAGGATAGCTGCAAGAATTTTCCCGGTCGGTCTCTTCGTGGAACCAAAAGGGCAAACAAGGTATTGAATGTTCTTCTGAGCAGAGACCTTAACTCTCCCGGCAGCCAGATTGAAAAAAGTGTAACTCTGAACTTTTCCATTGAGGGTGGGTTCTTCTATTCTGTTGCAAACTGGAAAAAGGGTGACTATGTCTGGATTGTGATTAAGGAGCTGGAGGATAAAACTCCGATCAAGTCCCAGGTCAACTGGGTTGTTCCATGGGGAAGGTCTGACCATTTTCCGGGAGTGGGAGTGCATTTCGTCAGCATTACGGATTCACAGGTTAACCAGATTGATGAACTGATACGAGGTAAGAAAAAATAAAATGAGTGAAGAGAAGATAGGAAAGAGCGCTGAGCGGATGCTTGAGAGTGTTGCGAGAGGTATTTTGGTTGGCGGCTCCATCGGGGCGATTGCGGGGTGGTTTTTCATGGATTTCCAGCGCGCGCTGTTTCTCGGGATGCTGGTTGGATGCATCGGCGGGATTACAATGAAGAATGTGAGAGATAAAAAAGAATCCGAAAAAGATAAGTGAATTTCTAAAAGAAAAATGCCGATCTGAATATTGTCAGATCGGCATTTTTTCTGGCGCGAAAGTTTGTCTTTTTAAAGAATCTGGTTCAGAAAGAGTTTCGTGCGGTCAGATTCAGGGTTGGTGAAGAAGTGCTCGGGAGTTCCTTTTTCAATTATCATTCCCTGATCCATGAAAAGAACTTCATCGGCCACTTCTCTGGCGAAGCCCATCTCATGGGTTACAACCACCATGGTCATTCCTTCTTTGGCCACAGTTTTCATAACATCCAGAACCTCTCCCACCATTTCGGGGTCAAGTGCTGAAGTCGGCTCATCAAAGAGCAGAACTTTCGGGTTCATTGCCAGAGAGCGGGCTATGGCTACACGCTGCTGCTGACCGCCGGAGAGTTGAGCCGGGTATACTCCTGCCTTGTCATGAATGCCGACTTTTTTGAGCAGGGACATGGCAACTTCGGTGGCTTCCTTTTTGCTGCGGTTACGTACCACTGTCTGGGCAATAGTAAGGTTTTCCAGAACTGTTTTATGGGGAAACAGGTTAAAGGACTGGAAGACCATTCCCACTTCTTCCCTTACCTTATTGATGTCGGTTTTAGGAGAAAGAATATCAACTCCATCGATGTAGATGTGTCCCGCATCAGCATATTCAAGCCTGTTAAGGCAGCGCAGAAATGTGGACTTACCAGATCCGGAAGGACCGATTACAACTACAACCTGTCCTTTTTCCACAGTGTGCGAGACATCTGAAAGAGCCTGCACTTCATGGGGGACGTAGAATGTCTTGTATATGTTTTTTACTTCAATCATTATCTCTGTACCATTCTCTTCTCAAGGTACTGAACAAACATCGAGAAGGTAAAAGTGAGCAGCAGGTAAAGCAGGGCGCAGAGGAACCAGAGCTCAAAAGGCTGCAGGCTGGTTGATACTGCTTCTCTGGTGCCCTTTGTCAATTCCCTGATCGCGATTACACCAAGCAGGGAGGAGTCTTTGATCATGCTGATGAACTGTCCGGCAAGGGGAGGGAGGATTCGTCTGAATGCCTGCGGGAGAATAATATGCACCATTGCCTTGGCTTTGTTCATGCCAAGGGATCTGGCCGCTTCCATCTGGCCTTTATGCACAGACTGGATGCCAGCCCGGACAATCTCGGCAACGTATGCACCTGCAAAAATGGCAAGGGAAAGAATACCGAACCATAAAGGTGGAATCTGTGAGATATTGTACTGGGCAAGGAGATTGTTTATCAGGGTTCCGAGTACGAAATACCAGATAAACATCTGAACCAGCAGCGGAGTTCCACGGATAAGCTCGATATAAGTGATAGCGGTAAGTCGTAATGCCGGGTTCTGGGAAATTCGTGCCAGCCCGGTAAAAAGTCCCAGAAGAATTCCGAAAACTATGGCTATGGCGCTGACCTTGAGGGTAACCATCAGTCCCTCGAGGATTACCCCCATTTTCCATTCTCTGTATACTCCAAGCGAGTCTCCAGCGAAAACGATATCGTCTTTATAAACTTGCAGGCCGTCAGCGGGAACTTCATATTGTTCGGAATCATGACTCTCACCTGTTACAGTGACAATGGCATTGTTTCCGTTCTGTTTGATGGAGGTTATATTTCCTTCTATCGTGGAGGTAATATCGATTTCATCCTGATAGTAGAAATAGTTGGGGATGCGCTCCCAGCGCCATACGTAGTCAACCTGCTGAGTTGCCCAGTAGAGACCGGCAATACTTAGAAAAAGGCCGACAACGAAGACCGCTTTCCAGAAAAGTTCGTAATTTCGGCCTTTGCCGGGAGCTCGTAAAGTTGTTCCATTCATAATAAAACTCAAGCCAATTTTTTAAATTTACTATTCATAATAAAAACCGAGGGGGCGGACATCTCCACCCCCTTGGTATGCTTATGCATTTTTTCAACTACTGGATGTTCTTGCGCCATGCGGAGCTTTCAAACCATTTATGATAGAGTTTGTCGTAGCGTCCGTCGTTTTTGATCTGGTGCAGGAAGTTGTTCAGGAAGTTGAGGAAGTCGGGATCACCTTTGCGGATACCCCAGCCCAGAGGTTCGTACGTGAAGGGCTTATCTATAAAATAAAGCTTACCCTTGCCTTGTTCTGCCATGAAAATAGCATTGAAGGGGAGGTCGTAAACCATTGCATCGGCCTTACCGTTCTGAACTTCGAGAGCTGCGTCTGTTTCGAGGTCAAAAGATTTGTAATTTGCCTTGGGCAGGAAGCGTTTTGCTGCCTGTTCGCCTGTGGTTCCGAGCTTGGATACAACAGTATACTCGGGCTTGTTCAGGTCTTTGTAGGACTTGATTTTACCCTCGTGTTTTTTGTTGACCAGAACAGTCTGTCCCACAACCATGAAAGGTTCTGCGAAGTTGATCTGCAGGTTGCGTTCCTGGTTGACGGTCATACCGGCGGTAATGATGTCAATTTTATTGGTCAGGAGAGCGGGAATAATTCCGTCAAATTCCATGTTGACGGGAACGAATTTAACGCCCATTGCCTTGGCCATCTGACGGGCGAGGTCAATTTCAAAACCTACAATACGACCCTTTTTGTCAGTCATCTGAAAAGGAATGTATCCGGATGCGATACCGCAACGCAGTTCTCCGTTTTTCAGGATGGAGTTGAGGGTTGATTTCCTGGCCAGGTCGATGTCTGAAGCGTTGGCACTCATGGCAAAACAGAGCACCAGCATGAGCATCATGCAAATTCTTTTCATAGCTTTCTCCTTTGATTTCTTCTGCGATTAAGTCATAACACCAATAACTGGGCAGGCTAACCGTATTTTCCTTCTGTGAGTACTTCCTTTACAATCATTTCAATCTTGCATACCGGACAGGTCGGCATGGATTCTCTGGGAAAGTACACAATGCGGGTTTCCCGACATTTGGGACAGATGACCTCTACGGCTTCCTGTCGCTCATTATTGACTTTGTTTTTCATGACTTCAGCCCCTTTGAAAAAATAATCTGGCAAGCTAACCTTATTGTGAATAAACTTCAAGAATTCATTTTTTTACACGCAAAATAACGTCTTGAAAACTAAAAATGTTCATTAAATGTCGCATTGACATACTTTGCTATTTGTATAATTTTCATCGATGTAATTTAAGGGTATTTTAACTTTTTTGGAGGAATATTATGTTGAAGAGGATTGTAGTTGTATTGATGCTTGCTATGCTTGTTGCCTGTTCCGCTGAAGACGGATCCAAAAAATCGGAGCCTGCTAAAGAGCAAAGCGCCAAAAAGGTGATTACTGTTGCTTCTGACTGCACCTGGCCTCCAATGGAGTTTGTCAATAAAGATAAACAGATTGTGGGTTTTTCTGTTGACCTCATGAAAGCAGCGGCAAAGGCCGGCGGTTATGAAGTTGATATCAAAAACGTTGCCTGGGACGGAATTTTCGCGGGTCTCGCTGCAGGTAAGTATGATTGTATCTGCTCATCTGTAACAATCAATGAGAAGCGCAAAAAAACAATGGATTTCTCCGCTCCTTACTTTGAAGTGAAGCAGGCCGTTGTTACCAATAAAGATTCTTCTGCAACTTCCCTTGACGCTTTCAAGGGCAAACCGGTCGGAGCGCAGATCGGTACTACCGGTTTTTTTGCCGTGAAAAAGATTGAGGGCATTGAATCCAAATCCTATGACGAGATCGGACTGGCTATGGAAGATCTTTTCAACGGACGCCTTGCCGCGGTTGTATGCGATGATCCCATTGCTGCTGACTTCGCTCTTCAGCAGGAAGAATACTCCAAAAAACTTAAGATCGCATTTACTGTTAAGAGTGATAAGCCCGAGTATCTCGGTGTTGCTGTAAAGAAAGGCAATACTGAAATTCTGAGTCTTATTGATAAAGGTCTCGAAGCAGTAAGAGCTGACGGCACTTACGATAAAATCAAGGCCAAATGGTTCGGCAGCAACTAAAGCTGAGTCAAAGCAGGCTTGAGTGAACATACAAAGGGCCGGGATCGGAATCGTTGACCGATCCCGGCCCCTTTCATGCAATCCGGGTGAAATAAATGAAGAAAGACAAAAAAGTAAAAATTGAAGTAACTGACGGTGCAAGCATCCCGGACAGTGAAGACAAAGGACTTCTTAATGCGTGGTGGGTCTCTTTCATCGGTGCATTGGGGATAATCGCTTATCTGGTAATTGTCAGGCCGGATCCTTACAGAGAGATTCTTCTTTTCATTCCTGACGGAATTATCGTGACTTTTGAGGTTACAGTCTGTTCCATTCTCGGGGCATTGGTGATCGGGCTGTTTACCGGGCTGGGCAGAATTTCCAGTAATAAGGTTATTAATCTTATTGCTTCGACTTATGTTGAGATAGTCAGGGGGATCCCTTTACTTGTCCAGTTATTTTATATTTACTATGCGATGGGCCGTGTGCTTCAGGTTCCGGATATGCTCTCAGCCGTGATAGCCATGAGTGTCTGCTACGGGGCGTACATGGGAGAAGTCTTCCGCGCCGGCATTGAATCCATTGATGACGGGCAGACTGAAGCAGCAAGATCCCTTGGTTTTGATAAAAGGCAGACCATGTTTCTGGTTATTCTGCCTCAGGCATGGAGGACCATTCTTCCTCCGGTAGGTAATGAATTTATTGCTTTGCTCAAGGATTCATCCCTTGTTTCCATTATTGCTGTAGCCGATATTCTCAGGCGCGGGCGCGAATTTGCAGCTGAGAGTTTTCAGTATTTTGAAACATACACCATGGTTGCTCTTGTTTATCTGGTGATTACCCTGATCCTTTCCAAAGCCGTGAGCCATATGGAAGAGAGGTTGAACCACTATGACCGCTGAACCGATTATTGAAATCAAAAATGTATATAAGTTTTTTGGAGATCTGGCCGCACTCAGTGATGTTTCACTGGATATCAGGCCGGGAGAGAAAGTTGTAATCATCGGTCCATCAGGGTCCGGTAAGAGCACACTCCTTCGCTCTATCAACCGCCTTGAAGAGATCAACAGAGGGTCAATCGTTGTAGATGGTCTTGATGTTCATGATAAAGACAACGATATCAATTCCATCAGACAGGAACTGGGCATGGTTTTCCAGTCTTTCAACCTTTTTCCGCACAAGACGGTTCTTGAAAACCTGACAATGGCTCCGATCAAACTGAAAGGGATGGATAAAGAGGAGGCAAGAGCTGTGGCGGTGGATCTTCTTAAGAAGGTTGGAATCCGTGAAAAGGCCAACGTTTACCCTTCAAAATTATCCGGCGGCCAGCAGCAACGTGTAGCTATAGCTCGTGCATTGGCTATGAATCCCAAAATTATGCTTTTTGACGAGCCCACTTCAGCTCTCGATCCCGAGATGATCGGTGAGGTCCTCGATGTAATGAAAAATCTTGCTCTTGAGGGAATGACTATGGTTGTAGTCACCCATGAGATGGGATTTGCCCGTGAAGTTGCTGACCGGATTGTGTTCATGGAAGAGGGCAGAATGATAGCATGTGCTCCTCCGGCAGAATTTTTCAATAATACGGACCATCCCCGTCTCCGGCAGTTTTTAGATCAGATTCTTTAATTTTTTACAGCAGCCTAAAGCCGGTTCTGATGTTTTCAGAGCCGGCTTTTTTTTATATAATTAATAAAGAAGCCCTTTGCTTTGTATGTTTTTTTACTATATCCAACAGTAGATAGTTAATTTAGATGGTATTAATGGAGTTCTCATGGCTGGGAAGCGTATTCTTGTTGTTGATGATGAAAAAATTGTGAACCTCGATATTCAGGCAACTCTGCGCCGACTGGGTTACCTTATTGTCGGTGATGCTGTTTCCGGGCAGGAGGCGATTGATAAAGCCACAGAATTCAAACCCGACCTTGTTTTAATGGACATTAAGCTCCGCGGGAGCATGGACGGTGTTGAAGCTGCCAACTATATAATCAAATCCTTTGATATACCTGTAGTTTTTCTTACTGCATATTCGGATGATCAGACCCTGAACCGGGCCAAACTTTCCGGACCGTTCGGTTATCTTTTGAAACCTTTTGAAGAGCGTGATCTGCGGTCCGCCATTGAGATTGCCCTTTATAAACACGCAATGGAGCAGGAGTACCGTCAGGCCGTGCAGGACGCGGAGGCTGCCAATGAGGCCAAAAGCTCTTTTCTGGCGACCATTAGTCATGAATTACGTACTCCCATGAACGGAATTCTCGGACTCAGCGAGATTCTGCTAAGCACTAAGCTGGAATCCGAGCAGCGGGAATATGTTGACCTTATAAAAGGCTCCGCAAACTCATTGCTTCGTGTTTTGAATGATCTTTTGGATTACTCCAAGATCGAGCGTAGAATTCTTGAGTTGAGAGAAGGTATCTTTGATATTTACAAGACTTTGGGGCTTGTCGTTAATACACATAATAACTCAGCCTTGAAGAAAGGGCTTAAAATAGAATGTTTCATTCACCCTGAAATTGCAGGCGAGCTGCAAGGTGATTCCGGGCGCCTGACTCAGATTTTGAATAATCTGGTCAGTAATGCGATCAAATATACTGACAATGGCGGGGTCTGTGTTGAAGTGATGCCCGATGATTATGATGAAGAGCCTTATCCGGAAGGGGCTGTAAGGCTTCTATTTATAGTCAGTGATACAGGAGTAGGAATTTCGAGGGATAAGGCTGATGCCATTTTTGACAGCTTTACCCAGGTTGAAGATTATATGACCAGGAAACACGGCGGACTTGGTCTCGGCTTGTCTATTTCCTACCGTCTTGTGAATTTGCTGCAGGGGGTCATGTGGCTTGAAACCAGACCTTCTTACGGCAGCAGTTTTCATTTTACGGCGGTATTTAAAACCACCGGTGAGCATCCTAAAGTTGAGGAAAGTGAAGACAGGGATTCTGAATGTTCTGTATTTTGTCAGGACAGAAAGATACTTCTTGCTGATGATAACATAATCACGCGCAGGGTTGTTTCAGCGTTTCTTGAGGATGCCAATTGTACACTGGATATTGTTGAGAATGGCCGTGATGCGCTTTATTTAATGCAGCAGAACGAATATGATCTTGTGATAATGGATGTTCAGATGCCTGTCATGGATGGTTTGGAAGCCACTATTTTGATCCGTGACGGTAAAGTGGATGGGGTTGATCCTGCTACTCCCATTCTAGCTTTAACAGCCCATGCCATGAAAGGAGACAGGGAGCGCTGTCTTAGAGCGGGTATGAACGGTTATCTTTCCAAGCCTTTCAGATCGAGTGAACTGCTTGATGCAATGAACAGTGTCCTTGATGGCTGCGGGGGGTCAACAAGCCTGGACGGTGAAGCTTCGGGGGCAGATGATGAAAGTGACTATCTTGACCTGCGTGGAACCATTGCCCGTTTGGATGGTAATGCCGCATTGGTTCGGGAAATATACAGTCATTTTCTGGAGTTGGTTCCCCGGCATATTAAACGGATAGAGGAATGTGTTTACAAATTTGATGTAGAAAGACTTAAGGATGAAGTTTTGGTTTTAAGAGGGCTGGCTTTAGACGTGGGTGCTTATAAAATTTGCGCGATGACTGATGAAATTGAGCGTAACCTGAATCGGGGCAATATCGCTTCAGTGGAAGACCTTGTTTTAAGGATGAGAAGTGAGGCTGACAAGACTCTGGCTGTAATGACAGACTACATTTTTAAATCTACCTGATTTTAATTGTGTTGCGGTAGATAATCTGAAAGTATGAACATTGATTTTTAATTAACTCAATACGCTATAAAGGCTACCGCCATGAACTCTCCGGAAAATGAGATTATAAAATCTCCGGCCATCTATACTTTTTTTCTAATTCTCCTTCTTGTTTCAGCAATTGCTCTGGGGTATTCAGTTGCAAAGCCTTTCCTGAATACTATTGCAATTTCAGTTGTCCTGACAGCTATTTTTTATCCTCTCACCAGCCGACTTAGCAGCCGCCTCGGCAACCGAAACGGTCTGGCGGCATTTTTGACCGTATGCATAATTGTATTTGCAATAATAATCCCAGCTGTCATCTTCGTTTTCGGACTTATCGGGCAGGGAGTCAATTCCGTAACCGCTATTAATGAGTGGATACGCTCAACTGATTTTTCTGCTCTTTTAAGCTCTGACCATTACAGCAGGTATCTTGAATGGTTTGAGAAGACTTTTCCATTCATAGAAATCAGCTCTCAGGATATACAGTCAAGGATTCTGGAAATCTCCAGAACTTTTGGACAGTCAATGCTGACTTCCGGAACCTGGCTTGCAGGAAACATGGCCAGTCTTGTTGCCCATTTTCTGATTATGACTTTTCTTGTTTTTACTTTTCTCAAGGACGGCAATCAGTTTTTTGCCCGACTCAGGTATCTGTCTCCGCTCAAGGTTGAGCAGGAGGATTTTATTTTGGACAGTCTGCGCAAAGTCTCAAAGTCTGTTCTTTTCGGAAGCCTGTTTATCGCTGTGCTGCAGGGAATTGTCGGCGGAATCGGGCTGGCAATTGCCGGAATACCGGCTCTTTTCTGGGGAACCATGATGAGCTTTACTTCTCTTATTCCCGTGCTTGGAACCGGTTTGATATGGGTTCCTGCTGCAGTTTATCTGATTATTGTCGGCAAGCTCAAAATGGCTGTTTTTCTTTTCATCTGGTGCGGTGTGTTGGTTACAGGCATTGATACGGTTTTGCGCCCTGTCATTGTGCGGGAGGCATCCCGGATATCTACAGTGTATGTCTTTCTGTCCATTCTGGGCGGGATCAACGCTTTTGGGCCTTTGGGTATTCTTTACGGACCGCTTATCCTGACTTTTCTGATGGTTATGTTGAATATCTATGGTCAGGAATTTCAGGATGTGCTGGGTAATAAAAAATAGTCTTATTTAAAATATATCTTCTGTCTGCCGCTGCAAATTTTTTGCAGCGGCTTTTTTTATAAAATGTGATTTTGTTCATGTCTTCAGGGGTATATATTTACTTTTACTGATTTTAATTAATGGCGATACATGGTCATTATTAATTGAAATAGGGCATGCCTTCACGGTTGAATATCACCGGTTTGCTGTCAATCTCTATCATTTTCATATCAAGCAGTCCAAATTTAATGACATCCCGGACTCTTATGAAAGTGTCAACCCTGCCGGAGGCTTCTTTTAGGCTAATGTAGCCGTCACCTCCGCTGGCAAGGTAGGAATTGGTTGTGACCGAGTATGTTTCTTTTTCCCGGATAGGCCGGAAGATTCCATTTCTATCCATAACTTTGATGCCGGAAATCCGGTTTCCGGCCTGTCTGATTCGTACCGGCTTTCCCAATTCATTGATCTCAAGCTCTTGTGGAGTGGCTGTGATATCCAATGTATATTGAAGCCCCGATGTCTGTAGAAAAGCTCCCGAAGGTGCTGGGAGTTTGTGCACCGAACGTTCCAATATCTGTTTAAGAGTTTTTCCACTGACTTTCAGAACGGTGATAGTATTTCCGAAAGGGAACATCTTGTTGATATCGCGTCCTGTAATCGGACCTGCCGGAATAACTTTATCTCCTCTGATTCCACCGCTGTTCTGAAATGCTATGTCTGTCTTAAACCTGTCCCGCATTATTGAACTTACCAGTCTACCTATGGGAGCTTCTCTGGTTCGGATAAGCGTTACACGCGTATCAAGTACCGCCGGAGATTCGGTGATTATTTCATTTGAGCTTCCTTTCAATACTCTGGAATCAAGATATTTTTGCAGGTCGGCATCAGTGCTTGTGTTATCCGTTACCGGTATAATGGTCCATTCGTGCTTTGAGGCGATACCGTTTTTCACACTGAGTTTCAGAACCCCCACAAACCTTCCCTGACTGCCGCATTGGACCAGGATCCCGGGGCTGTTTGCATTTCTTGCAACAATTTCCTGACCCGGCAGGATATCTTTATGATTCTGCCCGCCGCAGATCACATCTATCTCTGTTACTTCTTCGATTATTTTTTGTTGATCTTCATAGTCGAGGTGGCTGAGCAGGATGACGATATCGGCTCCTTTTTCGCGGAGTTCTTTTGCTGTTTCCCTAGCTGATTTTACAAGGTCAGATGATACGGAAATCCCCGGTCCCGGGTTGGATAGCATAGAAAGCTCAGGCAGAATCATGCCCATAAAGCCTACTTTTAAAAAGTTTATTTCAATTATTTTATAAGGTTGAATGAACTTTTTCAGTTTGTTCCCTCTTGAAGTCTTCAAGTTGCTTACTACAGTCGGAAAATTTTTGTAATTAAGGGATTTGATAAGAAAGTTTGTTCCGCGGTCAAATTCATGGTTCCCGAGAGTGGAAATATCAAAGCCCATTTTATTCATGGCTCCGAAAACTATTTTCCCCTGCTCATTTGTTAGGGATTCACCCATTAGATCATCACCTGTGGCAATGGTCAGGCATATGCCCGGATGTTGCTCTCTATATGACTTAAATATTGATTGAATTCTTGCAAATCCTCCGAAAGTCCGTACCATGCCATCAGAGTTATGCTCGTTTTTTTCTCTTGCAGGAAGCAACTGGCCGTTGAGCCCGGATGTAGTAAGAAGCACTAGATCCCATCTTGCGTAAGCGCTTGAAGTACAGGTGAAAATAATTATGATGATTGTGGTAGCGACTATGTATATACGCATGGAACTACTCTATTGATTTAGCGTTTTTATGATCCCGCAAACCGGAGCGGTTAATATAATATATTTAAACTTGATATAAGCCAGTTTGTGATAATTTTCCAGTATCTTTAAAATATCATGTTCGGAGTTTTTTATATGCTCAAAATGAATTGTTCTGTTCGTTTTGTCGTGGCTTTTATATTAATTTCAGTGTCCTCAATTGTAACAGGCTGTGCTACCAAGACTCCACCTGTGAGTTCTCCAAAAGGCTACATAAGAGTAGACAGCTCAAGGGTGGAAGGATTGGTAAACAGGCTTTATACTCAGGCTGATCCCGAGTTCACATGGCTCAGTCTCAGAAAAGGTATTGAGCATAATCTGAAGTATATTAATCGCAGAGCTGGCAAAAAGATCGCGGCGAGATACGGCGGGTTTGATATTACCTGGGAGATGTTGCGTAGGACAAATGAAGAATTTCTTGAGATTTTGCCCCGGTTGGAAGATTCCCCGGAATTATTGAAAGAAAATTTCGTCTGGTTTGAGCTTTCCCCGAGAACTCTGCTCACCGGATACTACGAGCCATACCTGGAGGCTTCCCTTACACCGGATCCGGAGTACCCGTATCCATTGTACAGTGTTCCTTCGGATATAAAAAAACTTGATCTCGGAAAATTTCATCATCGCTGGAAAGGGCAGACCCTTCTTTATCGCACCGAGAATGGTGAAGTCCTCCCGTATCATGACCGCAGGGATATAGACTTCGAGGGGGCTCTTGATGGAAAGGGGCTTGAAATAGCCTGGGTGAAGGACAGAGTTGATATCTTCATGCTTCAGGTGCAGGGGTCGGGAAGGCTCGTTCTTCCTGATGGAAGCGTCAAACATGTTCTCTATGCAGGAAAAAATGGCCTTAAGTATGTCTCTCTTGGTAAGGAACTTATTAAACGGGGGCTGTTGCCGAGGGAAGGCATGAGTATGCAGAAAATAAAGGCCTTTCTTAAGGAAAATCCTGATATGATAGAGGAAATGCTTACCACGAACCCGAGTTACGTGTTTTTTAAACTGGACGATGAAGGACCGTTCGGTTCCATGGCAGCACCCTTGACACCGATGGCAAGCGTGGCAACAGATACCAGAGTGATTCCTCATGGGGCTCTCGGATTATTGACCACCCGTCTTCCCATGCAGGGCCAGGATATCAAAAGGGCGGTCGCCAAGATTGTGATGGCTCAGGACCGTGGCGGAGCCATTAAGGGAACCCGTGTCGACTTGTTCTGCGGCTCCGGTAAGGATGCTGAATTTCTGGCCGGACATCTTACTTCGTGGTCACATGTATATTTTCCCGTCAGCCGGGCATATATAGAGGAAATAGAAGCTCAGTAGGTTCTCATGCAGGTCTGTATTACTCATATTTTTCATAATTGTTTTGTTCTGGATATTGGCGATATCAGCTATGTTTTTGATATTCCTGCGGAGCGTTTCAGAACTTCAAAAGCTTTGGATTCTCTCAGAAATGCAGTGCTAGGGCGGGATGTAATCGCTTTTTTTACTCATAGCCATTTTGATCATTTTGCCCCGGATTATGCCGAAGTATGCAATACTGCAAACTCTTTGAAGTCTGTTATTTCTGATGACATAGAAGAGATGTATCCGGATATCCCATATAAAGATGCCCTGATTGTTGAACCGGATGCAAAGTATGAATATGCCGGACTTGAAGTCGAGACATTGATGTCAAATGATCTGGGGGTTGCTTATATTTTCAAGACCCCGGAAAATATCAAAGTATATAACGGCGGAGATCTGGCTTGCTGGGATTGGGATAACGCGTCACTTGCCGAGCGCAATTTCACCAGAAATTTTTTTAACGACGCGGTGAGTAAAGTCGCAAGGGAAAAAGTTCAGGTGACATTTTCCAATTTGGACAAACGGCTTAAAAATCTGGCAGGCGGGCCCCAGTTCATTGAAAAAGTTAAACCCCAGATTTTTGTGCCTACCCATGCATTCGGAAGAACTGAATGGCTTGAGGGGATTCACAAAAAGCTGGGGATCGACTCTTCTAAATGTTTTTCTTACAGACGTGCGGGGGACAGGGCCTGCTTTGAAGTAAGTCCTTAGATTTTTTAACTGAGCTTTAGGTCCTTTTTTAACAGCGTAATTTCTTTCTTGCTTAATTCACGCCACAGTCCGCGTTTGAGATTACCAAGTTCAACGCGGCCCTGGCGGACTCTCTGTAGTCTGAGTATCGTTTTGTCGAAATCATCAAACATTCGCCTTATCTGACGGTTGATTCCCTGATGGAGAACCATTTCATACTTAGTGGTTTTCCCGACACTTTCAATTGCTTTTATCTCAACAGGTGCCAGCGGATCTCCACCATCAAGAACCATTCCTGACTTCATAATTGATAACTGCTGTTGGTTAAGGCTGTCTCTGATCGTCACATGATACACTTTGGGCAGGTGCCAGCGAGGATGTGTCATGCGGTTGCAAAGTTCTCCGTCCGTAGTCAGGAGCAGGAGACCTTCGGAATAAAAATCAAGCCTTCCGACAGGGAATACCCGGCGTTTGATAATTTCCGGTGAAAGCAGATCCATAACGGTTTTTCGGCCCTGAGGATCTTTGGCGGTTGTTACAACTTCAATGGGCTTGTGAAGCATTATATAAAGATCTTCCGCTTTTCGATCGGATTTAACTGGCTTATTTTCAACTATGACCTCATCATTCTCCGGATCAACCTGTATGCCGGGTGAATCGGCAACTGAGCCGTTTATTTGGACTTTACCCTGCTTAACCAGCTCATCGGCTCCCCGGCGGGAAGTTATGCCTGCTGAAGCTATAAATTTATTTAATCTGACGGTTTTATTTTCACTCATATTATTTAGAAGAATTAATGTTCCAGAGTTTACGGGTTTATTTATCAGTTCCATGATGGCAATAAGGCCGCAAGATAATAGTCTCATAATCCCGGCTAGTCCGCAGCAGGAAAAAGGCGTAATTTTTTGAAGCCGCCCCGGCATCAGTAGAGCCGGGCGTGTTTTACAGCAGGTAATAATGTGGATGGAGATTTGTCATAAATCTCCATCCACAGGCTGCCGATGGCAACCTTTATGCTTTTATTACTTTGGTGGCAAGTTGAAGGGAGGTTACGACATCGAGCATGTTAGTGGTGTCACCCACATCTTTCAGCTCAAGCAGGCTGAAGTGGTCAAGGCAGGTTCCGCACACAAGAATGGAAACACCCGACTTTTCAAGCTCCTGAAGTTTTTCAAGGCATGGATGGCCCTTAGCGGATAGCTTTACCGCGCTGTTGACCATGATAATCCGCCAGAGGGAATCTCCCAGCTCAGGTAGAGTGGAGATAAAATTGAACATCAGTTTTTCGCCCAGGTCATCATCACCCTTGCCGAGAAATTCATTATCCAGAAAAACAAGCGTTTTGCTGCCAATTTTATCAAGCTCTTCATCACTCATTATTGTACATTCGGTACATTCTGCGGAGTCTTCGTCGACGGATTTTTTCCCGCCAACTATGAAAAGAGCTCCGTCCTGCCTGATCTCAACTTCATATCCTTTTGTGGTCATGAACCGGGATACATTCTCTTTGGCCGGTTCGTTGTCAACGACAGCTTCTATGTATTGGGGATTTTCAGACTCTATAGCATTCTTGCACAATATTACAGGCTGCGGGCATGGCAGACCCTGACATTCCAGTTTTACTGACATTTTATGTCCTCCTTTTGATTTTCAACCACAGGGATAAGGCTCTGGTCAAATTGATAGAAGTTATCTGAAGCATACACAAGTATTGAAATTGCCTATTGCAATGCAATCGACACTTGCGATGAAACCAAATGAGAAGTAAGGAAAAGACGCAATCGGCATAACGCCACAAATAAGGAGTCTGAATTGCCTAAAGGCGAAAAGTATAACTATCTGAAAAATAAGCATCTTATTAGAAGATGCATGGCTTATTTTTTACCCTACAAATTCAAGATTTTTATTTCTTTCATCTCCATGGGGTTTGTTGCTGCAGCGACAGCAGGTACTGCCTACCTCATTCAGCCGGCCATGGATGATATTTTCATCAATAAAGATCGTGAAGCCCTGATGCTGGTTCCCATAGCTTTTGTTGTGGTGATGCTGATCAAAGGTTTCTTTCGATTTCTTCAGACATATCTCATGAATACAACCGGTCTCCTGGTTCTTGAGCGGTTGAGAAATGATCTATTTGAAAAGATTGTCTGCCTTCCCATGGATTTTTTCGAAGAAAGCCAGGTGGGCATGCTTATGTCCAGAATTCTTAATGATGTGATGGAGATACGTCAAAGCCTGCCATCATTCATTATGATGATCAGAGAGGTTGTAACCATTGTAGCTCTTATCGGGCTGGTTTTCTACCGTGATCCATATCTGGCCTTCTTTTCTGTGCTGGTGCTTCCTCTTGCGATCTATCCTTTCTTCTTTTTCGGCAGGAAGTTGCGCAAACTGGGACGTAAGAATCAGGTTAAAATTTCTGACATAAACGCCCTGCTTCAGGAAGCATTCAGCGGTGTTAAGGTTATTAAAGCTTTTGCGAATGAAAAGCTCGAATCTACGCGGTTTGAAGGCGAAAACAACCGTCTGGTCAGGATAGCCATTAAACAGGTTCTGCATTCAGAGCTTTCTTCAAGAGTTATGGAGATTGTTGGAGCTTTCGGAATCGGACTTGTGCTCTGGTATGGCGGTAAAGAAGTTATTGAAGGTAACTCCACCCCGGGTACTTTCTTTTCCTTTATTGCTGCTCTTATTATGCTTTATGAGCCTGTGAAGAAAATCAACAGTTCCAACCTGACCATTCAGCGGGCTCTCGCAGGAGCTGAGAGGGTCTTTGAGATTCTTGATTCTCCTGAAATAAACACTGAGAAGGGTGGTAATCGAGATCTTGATCTTCCATTTGAGAAACTTGAAATCAAAGGTTTGAGTTTCAGTTATTCATCATCCGAAAGCCCGGTTCTTAAAGATATCAATCTTGATGTCAAAGCAGGACAGAAAGTGGCTATTGTCGGCCCGAGCGGCTCTGGTAAGACCACATTAGTCAATCTTATTCCCAGATTTTATGACTCTCAGGAGGGCAGTATAAAGCTCAATGGCAGAAATCTTGATGATTATACTCTGAAGTCCCTTCGCTTGAATATCGGCATGGTCTCTCAGGAGACTTTCCTTTTCAATGCAAGTGTACGCGATAACATCGCTTATGTTGACAGCAGCTCTTCAATGGAAAGTATTATCACCTCCGCTAAAACTGCCTTTGCGCATGAGTTTATCGAGAAACTCCCCGAAGGCTATGATACCATGATAGGCGAGCGGGGAGTAAGGCTCTCCGGTGGGCAGAAACAGCGTCTGACAATTGCCAGGGCGTTGCTTAAGAATCCGCCTCTGCTGATTCTTGATGAAGCGACAAGTGCTCTTGATACCGAAGCTGAGCGTATAGTCCAGCTTGCGCTTGAAAATCTTATGAAAGATCGAACCAGTATTGTTATTGCTCACAGGCTTTCCACTGTACTTTCCGCAGATATTATTGTTGTTATGGAAAGAGGAAAAATTGTTGCCAGAGGTTCTCATAAAGAGCTTCTTGAAAGCTCTCCTTTATACCAGAAACTTTACAATATGCAGTTTCAAGACAATCAGAAGTGATGAAGATCAGAGTTAATACTGACAAATTGGCACCTGTCATTGCTTTTCTGTTTCGATGGTGGGTCCGGTCCATGCGATTTGAAGTGCATGGCTATGAGAATATCACCCGGCTTGTAGATCAGGGTAAGCCTGTAATGCTTGCTTTATGGCATAATGAACTGTTCAGTCTGATCGGTTTGGGATATCTTCGCAAGCTGCCGCTTGTAACCATGGCAAGTGACAGTAAGGACGGTCAGATCATAACTGATATTCTTGAGTCGATCGGCTATGAAGTTGCCCGTGGTTCTTCCACTCGCGGAGGGCTGAAGGCCATGCTGGGTGTTGGCAGGGCTATGCGCAAAAAGAAGAAAATAGGTGCAATTACCATGGATGGTCCTAAAGGTCCGCGCCATGTAATCAAGCCCGGGATTCTGGCAATTGCCCAGAAAACCGGAGCGGCGATAATTCCTATGCGTGCGACTCCGGTAAAGCCGTTTGTTTTCAAAAAGTCCTGGGACCGTTTTGAACTTCCCAGACCGTTCGGTAAATGCAGAGTGGATTTAGGTGAGCCTATTGATGTAACTGCCCTTAAACTGGATGACAAGGTTCTGGAAAGTGAAGCCAGACGTTTTGAAAAGATTATGAAAGAGATGAAACTGTAATCTTTTTTAGCATAGATATTAAAGCGGTCCGTAACATTTTATGTGTTACGGACCGCTTTTTTGTTTCTGTATTGTTTATAGTCGTATCTAAAGTTAAAATTCAGCGATTAATAGTTTTTTCCCGTTTAAAGAAGCATGAAATGCGGACAAAAAAACACTGAAGTGTACGTTTTTTTAGAATACGCAACACTCCAGTGCTTTTTCTGTAATTCGGGAATTATCTAAATTCTGCTTAACCCAGCTTGTCTTTCAAATAAATTAGTCAAGCTTGTTGGTTATGTTGTTTTTGATCCAGCTTCCGTCCCACCATTCTACAGGGTTTACCGGGATACCGGAGCAGATGACTCCATAGTGAAGATGATCTCCGCCAGCCATACCTGTTGCGCCGGTTTTACCTATGATCTGTCCTTTTTCCACCATGTCACCGGGAGCGACATCAATCTGGCTCAGATGTGAGTAGAGTGTCTGAAGACCTAGTCCGTGATCAATAATTACTGCGTTTCCGTATATTCCGAAGTCAGAGGCAGCAAGAACAACCCGTCCACTGTTAGCAGCAGGGACAGGGGCATTACGCACGCTGGCAAGGTCTATGCCCAGGTGGGTCTGTTTATCAATTGCTTTTCCATTGTGGTAGTAAGTTCTTTTGTCTCCGAAGCCCGCCCGGGTAGCGGAGTTGGGTAGCCTGAGAAATCTTCCTTCAAACAGAAAGGTCGGGGATGTTTCCTCTGCTACACGATGCAACTCAGCTCTGTTTTTGACCCTCAGTTCTCTGTTGACTTTCAGGAAAAGAGCCACCTGACTGGGAATTCCTGGGAATTCAGTTTCAAACTGAGGCATTTTCCTGTTCAGAAATCTACTGGAAATGTTGATTTTATCGTGGCGGTAATTGCGCCCGTTGGCATGAAACCAAAAGGTGCGGTTACGCTTATTGGAGGCTTCGTCTTCGGCAATCAGAACCGGATTGAAATCTTTTTCATCGGTATAGTAGGGCATAGCAAAGAGACACGCGTAACTGCCGTCAGGCTGTTTGAATCCTGGAAAGAAATCTTCTCCCACTTCCACGCCGGTTTTGCTGGGCTCTTCACTGACGTTGTAAATGACAAGTCCGCATCCACCCTGATTGAGGTTATGGGTGCTGGTCTGCACCGTTACCTTAGGTGCTATTGTGTCCAGAGTGTAGTTGCCGCGGGCGATAAAGGCATTTCCGCTTCCAAAGCCGGCCAGCGATGTGTCAACGGCCCATGCGGCGATTTCAAAAGGCCCCTGCTTGATCTGCTTTTCCTTGATCTGGATGTCCTTATTGAAGTCAAATGAGCCTTTAGGCAGTTTTTCCTCAACCAAGGTAAGTTTCTTTTTACCCTGCGTGAGAACAACTTTGACAGCCTTAATACCGGACTGGGTGTCGCTTATATTGATGTTTATAGGCGTCTCATACGTTATATAGCCTTGCTCTGGTGTGAGGTTAATCTGAGGAGCGGTGGTATCCTTGTAAAGGATATATGCTCCCCCTGCGATTATTCCGGTGATTAAGAGTAATATAATTATTTGTCCGATTCTGCTTTTCTTTCGTGCCATTACAATTCCTTGAACTTGTTCGGGGTGGTCCCGGTTATATGCGTTGTTAAGCAGGGCGACCATAACAACAAAAAAGGGCAGGATTCAATATACAACATTGTGAAACTTGTTTTTATCTATGGGTGCTATCAGTTCTATCTATCTATGTGCCTGTTTTCCATCACTTATTGTTGACGTAAAACTACGTAATGTGTATGTCGAAGGGAAAATATCGTCGCCGTGGCGGTTTTTTTTCTCGTGTAAGGACAGTGCCTTACAACGCCGGCAACCACCAAGGAGGTAGGGATGAGTTTGACCAGGCGAGATTTCGTGAAAATGTGCACAGGAACTGTGGCTGGATTTGGGGTTTCCCAGATGTTCAACCCCAGTGTTGTGCACGCACTGAAGAAGTTTGTACCGCATGTATTCTGGCTGCAGGGACAGGGCTGCACCGGATGTTCGGTTTCCATTCTCAACTCAGTGCACCCCTCTATCGCAGAGGTTCTTCTTGATGTAATTACTCTCGATTATCACCCGACTATTATGGGATCCGAAGGAGCCGAAGCCTGGGATCACATGATGGATGTGGCTAAAGATCAGCAGGGCAAGTACATTCTTATTGTTGAAGGTTCCGTTCCGACTGCTGAGAACGGACATTACTGTATTGTTGGCGCAGGTGCCGACCATAAAGAATACACCATGAGCGAAGCCACCCTTGAGATGGCCAAGAACGCTGCTGTTGTGGTGAATGTGGGAACCTGCTCCGCATTTGGCGGTATACCCGCTGCTGAAGGAAACCTCACCGGCTCCATGTCCGTGACAAATTTCCTCGCAGAAAGTGGAGTGAAGACTCCCGTTGTTAACATTCCGGGCTGTCCTCCCCATCCTGACTGGATGGTTGGAACACTCGTTGTTGCGATTAACGCTATTGAAGAGAAAGGTCTGCAGGGTGGACTGGCTGAAGTTCTCACCATTCTTGATGATGATGGACGCCCGACTCCTTTCTTTGGCGAAAATATCCATGACAACTGCCCCTACCTGGAGGCATTTGATAACGACGAGTACTCTGAGATTTTCACCGATCCTAAAAAATGTCGCTATGAGCTGGGCTGTAAAGGTCCCAACGCATATTCCGATTGCTTCAAACGCAAATGGAACGGCGGTGTTAACTGGTGTGTTGAAAACTCAGTATGCCTTGGCTGTGTAGAACCGGGATTCCCGGATGAAATGTCCCCATTCTACGAAGCCGGTTAACCGGAAGGAGGAGTATTAATCCTTATGTCTTCAAAATCTCATGCACCCGCCGCAGGCAAGGACGGGAAACTTAAGATTGCCATTGATCCGGTAACCCGTATCGAAGGTCACCTCAAAGCAGAGGTTGTTGTTAAAGATGGTAAAGTAGTGGACGCATGGCTTTCCGGCGGTATGTACCGCGGATTCGAGAATATCCTGATCGGGCGCGATCCCCGTGATGCAGCTCAGCTTACCCAGCGTCTGTGCGGTGTTTGCCCCACAGCTCATTCCACTGCTTCCACCCGCGCACTTGATGACGCTTTCGGTGTAAAACTCACCACTAACGGCAGAGTTACCAAAAACCTCATTTTCGGTGCTAACTATCTGCAGTCTCATATTCTGCATTTCTATCATCTTGCAGCTCTGGATTTCGTACGCGGTCCCGGCAAAGGTCCCTTTGTCCCCCGTTTTGCACAGCCTGACCTGCGTCTTGACGAAAAAACAAATGCCGTTGCTGTTGACCAGTATGTGAAGGCTCTTGAAATCCGCCGCATCTGCCATGAAATGGTAGCTCTGTTCGGTGGTAAGATGCCGCACATTTCCGGTCAGGTTGTCGGTGGCGCCACTGAAATTCCCACCAAGGAAAAACTGGCTGAGTACGCAAGCCGTTTCAAGCAGGTTCAGAAGTTTATTGCTGAGACCTACGTACCCACCGTTTACCTTATCGGTTCCGTATACAAAGATCTGTTCAAGATCGGTGGCGGATATAAAAATGCCATGGCTTATGGCGTATTCCCCATGGATGATGCTGAAAGCGAATTCCTCCTCAAGCCCGGTGTTTACATCGATGGCAAAGATGAAGGATTCGACCAGAAGCTCATCAAGGAATACACCAAGTACGCATGGTACACTGATGAGTGCTCCGATCTGCATCCGAGCAAGGGTAAAACCATCCCCGATGTGCATAAAAAAGATGCTTACAGCTTCTGTAAGGCTTCTCGCTACAACGGTAAGGCCGTGGAAGTTGGACCTCTCGCACGTATGTGGATTCACAACCCCGAGCTCAGCCCCATGGGTCAGAAGCAGCTTAAGGACCTCTACGGTATCGAAGCCAAGATGTTCCGCGATCTGGGCGAAGATATGGCTTTCTCTCTCATGGGACGCCATGTTGCCCGCGCAGAGGAAGCCTACATGGTCGCCAACGCTATTCAGGATTTCTGGCTCAAGGAAATCAAGCCCGGCGAGGAAACCTACGTCAAGTCCGAGATTCCCCAGTCTGCTGAGGGTCTTGGCCTCACCGAAGCTCCCCGCGGATCTCTGCTGCACTACATCAACATCAAGGATTCAGTAACAGCGAATTACCAGATGATTCCTGCTACTCTCTGGAACAGCACCCCGCGTGATGACGCCGGTCATCGTGGTACCATTGAGGAAGCTCTCATCGGTACTCCGGTTCCTGATCCGAAAAGCCCCGTAG
Organism: Maridesulfovibrio salinus; assembly: GCF_055394525.1. NCBI lineage: Bacteria > Pseudomonadati > Thermodesulfobacteriota > Desulfovibrionia > Desulfovibrionales > Desulfovibrionaceae > Maridesulfovibrio > Maridesulfovibrio salinus. The sequence goes on along the minus strand of NZ_AP042461.1, from coordinate 2,936,568 downwards.
ACATATCAAGGATCATCAGATCCTTTGACCCGTGACTGGGCTGTGCCGTGCACGTGCTGCACGCAGAGACTGGCGAAGAACACGTTGTTCACGTAGGAGAAGGCTGCTAGGTTGTATCTGGAAACCTGCACTGAAGACCGCAAGGTCCAGCTCCTGAACGTGTATACGTTCTGATTCACACATAAAACTCCCGGGCGCAGGATTCATTTCCAGTGCCCGGGAGTCTTTTTTGTAACCTTGCGGGGCGCCTTTGGGGAGCCTCCCGGCGGGCCCTCCGGGGCCAAAGAAACTTTTTTATTCACCACGTCCTGTGGCTCACCCCTTCGGGGCGTTGCAGAAATAACGCTCAAATCCTTTTTCCTGCGGATTTGTGAAAAAAGTTTCTCTGGACTCTTCAAAAACTTTCAATAAGCTTGGCCGGTTATGATTATAAATTTTTTTAGGGTATTCTTCTTGACGGCTTAGGTGAGTGGTTGGAATTGAATTTTATTAGATACTATCGCTCCCTAAGAGCGAAAGCCCGTTAGGGAGTCCAGAGGGGCTTAGCCCTTCTGGTCCCGCTGAAAGCGCCCCCGGAGGGACCCGCGGTAGCGTTCTCCGCCGGAGGCAATGCACGCACTGGTTGCGTAAAGGACCGAAAATGAAAAAACTGCTGGTATTAGGAATCGGAAATATCCTGCTCGGCGATGAGGGCGTCGGGGTACATGCTGTAGAAGAACTTAAGAAAGATGAATGGCCGGAATATGTCCATCTGGTTGACGGCGGTACATTCACCCACGATATTTTTCATATTCTGGAAGGATATGACGGCTTGCTGGTGCTTGATATTGTCCACGGCAGCAAAGATGCCGGGACAGTTTATTATCTTGAGGAAAAAGATATCATCCAGAATGAAAAGCAGCGCTTGTCCCTGCATGATATCGATCTGGTGGATTCTCTTAACATGGCCGGAGCTGTTGGAAAGCGTCCAGAAATGCGCATACTCGGCATGGAACCGGAAAACTATACAGACTGGTCCATGGAAATGACCGATACCTGCAAGGAAGTTTTTCCTGCGTTTGTTGAAAGAGCGCGTCAGGAGATCAACCGGTTCATTAAGGAGTTTGATCAGTAGTAAGCTGTTCGGAATATTGTAAAATTTGTATCAGGCGGCATCTTTCGGTGCTGCCTTTTTTTGTATATTTTATAACTTTTACTATATTGACGATGTCATAAATATACGGCTAGTGTTAGCCTTGTCTGTAACTTTCAGTGTGGAGTTAAAACTGTGAAGACGGGGCTCAAACATAAATTTCTGGCTATACCTGAAAGGGCATGGATTGGAATTACAGCGATCGCAACGGTCTGTACGGTGGCTTTAGGTGTTGTCTCATTGATGATTGGCCTTCCGCTTGGGGCTGGTAGAAAAAACAACGAAATCATTAGGCCAAGATATGATTTCTCAGAAAGAGAAGTTTTTTATCTTTCAAATGAAGACATATATGGGATTGTTGATAAATTAAAAGAAGATAACTCAGTTTACAGTCTCAGAGTCAGAGAAGAATTGAAGAAAGGGAATATTGAAAAGGCCCGAAAGTTATTAACAAGAAGTGCTCTGTTTAGAGAAAAGTCTTTTAATGGGGATCGGGAAGGAATAGTCCGTGATTATCTTTTGTTGGGGAAGTTGGCATTTTACAATGATACTTTGCAAGCATTCAGTGCCTATAAAAAAGTGACTGAATATGATTCCGACAATTATGAGGCATGGCTTCATTTGGGACATTTGAACAGGCGTCTAGGCAAAATGACCGAGGCCGGAAAATCTTATAATAAGGTTTTGAAAATAGCGGAGAGCACCGGGAATCGGGTAGTTGCGGCTTTGGCTTATAATCAGTTAGGAGTCGTTTTTCTCAAGCTTGATGATCGGGAAAAGGCCTTGGCTCTTTGCCTGAAAGCTTTGGATCTGAATCATTCAGAAGGATGTGAAGCCGGGATTGGAATGAGTTATGGAATTTTGGGTATTTTGTCGGAAAAGGACGCGGATTTCAAAAAGGCTGAAAAGTATTATCGTGAAGCGTTGGAAATTAATCGCAGACTTGGAAACAAGTCCGAAATGATAGCAGATTATCGTAATCTTGGAATATGTTACACGAATACAGGGGATTATGATAAATCAAGAGATTGCCATGAAAGAGCTTTGTTACTTGCCGAGGAGTTGGGGCACAAGCCGGCTATCGGAACAGAGTATACCAGTCTGGGGATACTTTGTTTTGTGACGAAAGACTACGAGGAAGCGGATAAATGGTATTCAAAGTCTTTGCGTCTGCATAGTGAACTGCGAAATAAAGAAGGTCTAGCGGCTGTTTATGCCAACAAAGGGAGTCTTGCTGAACACCAGGGTAATTATGTACTGTGCAGTTTATACTGGAAAAAGGCTTTGAGTCTTTATACGGAGATAGGAGCAGTTTCTAAAAAAGAAAAAGTTCAGAAGTGGATCAATAATCTCAATCGGGAAAAAGGGGTTTGAATCTCTTTGCCTCGTCTTGATTTTGACAAAATATTATATGCTTTTTAGCAGCAATTCATTATGAATGATTTCGATGGTCGCAGCACTAGTCGAAGCCCGGCAACTGCCGGGAGTTGCCGGGGAAGATCGTTAACCGGATTTCTAACCGTTTTCCAAAGCTTCCATCAGGCTTATTGTCAGTTTGAGAAAATCTGCTTCGGTCAGGATTCCTTCAAGCCCGTTCTGTTCGTTTACCACAGGCAGACAGCCGTATTTGTGGTTGAGAAGAAGATATGCGGCGTCTTTGAGGAGGGCTTCTTTATCAACCGTTTTTATGCCGGTCCGCATTATTTCGCCAACAGGTATTCCGGAATCTATTTCGCCCTGAGTTTCAGGATCTATATCAGCCAATTGGGAAATTGTAGCCCTCAAGATATCCCGGTGGGTTACAAGTCCAATGAATTCTCTGTTTTCATTAACTATCGGGATATGTCTTATTCTTTGCAGGTCCATAAGTGACCGTGCCATTTTGAGATTGTCATCCTCATTTAGCGTGAACAGTTCTTTTGTCATCAGGTCGTCAACTTTCAGCATGTGCTCCTCCTTATTCCTTACCTATAATCTCTCTTTATGATGCTTTCATGTCAAGTAAAGAGGCGTAAAAAACAAGTTTAATGCTTATTTTGAGCCATTCAGGTTGACTTGACCGCTAAAATCTGATTTGCAACTGCAAACACTGAATTAAAGTGGGGAATTTCCCGCCTTATGTTTTCTGTTAATTTTATTTCAGAACCGCAATCTGTTCAGCAGTGGTTCTGACGGGGGATAAGTGCGCATAGATCCAAAACGTTCACGTTCAAAAATGGTTGATGAACAGATAGTGGCCCGTGGGGTCTCTGATAAAGCTGTTCTTGATGCCATGAGAAAAATACCCAGACATCTTTTTGTGCAGGACGCTCTCGCTTCACGCGCTTATTCCGACAGTGCCCTGCCCATAGGTGAGGGGCAGACTATTTCTCAGCCGTATATCGTTGCTTTCATGTCTGAGCTTCTTCATATTGAGTCGGGGCATAAAGTTCTGGAAATCGGGACCGGTTCCGGGTATCAGGCGGCAGTCCTCGCAGAGATGGGGGCGGATGTCTTTACTGTGGAACGCATCCGCAAACTTTTTCTTGCCGCACGCAAGCTGCTTTTTGATATGCGGTATTTCAACATTCAACTAAAGTTGGATGACGGTACAATGGGCTGGCCGGAACATGCTCCGTATGACCGGATTATTGTTACAGCCGGTGGACCGGAAATACCCCAGTATCTCATTGATCAACTGGCAGACGGTGGACGTCTGGTTATTCCGGTGGGAGGACAGAAAAGGGTTCAGCGGCTGATGCTTGTAACCAAGACTGACGGTAAAGTTGATACTGTCGATATGGGCGGCTGCGCTTTTGTCGATCTGGTCGGTAAACAGGGCTGGTAGCCTTAAAGCTCCGCGGAGAATTTGATGAATATTTTTCAGGCGTGGAACCATGGGCCCGGACCGACATCTATTAAGGATTATATAATTCTGGTGCTTAAAGGCGTCTGCATGGGAATCGCGGATATTATCCCCGGTGTTTCCGGCGGAACAATGGCTTTTATAACCGGTATTTATGATAATCTTATCGATTCAATCCGCTCATTCAACCTTGCCTTCTTTAAAAAAGTCATGCGGCTGGATATTATCGGAGCCGTTGCCGAAGCGCATCTTAAATTTCTTCTCCCTCTTCTTTTTGGTATTGTCGCGGCCATGGTTTCCGTTGCCAACGTGATCCACCATCTTTTAAGAGACTATCCTGTACAGGTCTGGTCGCTTTTTTTCGGTCTGATCGCAGCGTCAATTCTTGTTGTCGGCAGGCGGGTGGGGGATTTCAATTTCAAAAATCTTGCTGCCGGAGTGGCCGGGGCAGTATTCAGTTTTGTGCTGGTAGGTTTGATACCGGTAACTACTCCGGATACTCTCTGGTTTGTTTTTTTCTGCGCCAGTATTTCTATTTGTGCCATGATTTTGCCCGGAATAAGCGGAGCCTTTATTCTGCTGCTGCTTGGCAAATATGAATTTATAACCGGGGCATTGCGTAATCCGGCTGTGCCTGAAAATGCTGCCGTGCTTGTGGCGTTTGTTTGCGGCTGCGCGGTTGGTATTTCGCTGTTTTCCCGTGTTCTGCATTTCTTTCTTGAAAAGTACCATGCTCTGACTGTAAGTGTTCTTACCGGATTTATGGCCGGGGCGATGAGAAAGATATGGCCCTGGAAGGAAGTCCTTGACTCTGTTGTTATCAGAGGAAAGACTCACGTTCTGAGTGAGGCCAACGTGCTTCCTCCTGCTGTTGATACAGAATTGCTTACGGCGGTTCTGCTGATGCTTGCAGGTTTCGCAGCAGTGATTATTTTGGAATGGGTATCTTCAGCCAGAGAGAGCTGAGGTCGAGCGGGGTGTTTCATCCCCTTTTTTTAAATATACAACAAAGGCATAGATATGAGTTCATCATGCGGTTCCTGTTCTTCCGGGGGCAAAGGCGGAGATAAAAAAGCAAGCGCTGCACAGGAGTTGCAGAACGAGCTGATTTCTTCGACCCTCCAGAAGATCAAGTACAAAATTTTTGTTATGAGCGGTAAAGGCGGTGTCGGTAAGAGCTCCGTTGCGGTCAATATCGCGGCTGCCCTCGCAGACAAGGGCTTCAAAGTCGGCATACTTGATGTCGATATTCATGGCCCCAGCGTTCCCCATCTGCTCGGTATTACCGGCCAGCTTGATGTAGAGCGCGGCAACCTTGTTGTTCCCAAGAAGGTGAATGACAATCTTCATGTGGTTTCCATGGAATCCCTGCTCAAGGACCCTGATCAGGCGGTTCTTTGGCGTGGACCTATGAAAACTTCTGCAATCAGACAGTTCATCTCGGATGTAACCTGGGGTGAGCTGGATTTTCTGGTTGTTGATTCGCCTCCGGGAACCGGTGATGAGCCCATGACCGTTCTCAAAACAATTCCCGAGTCTCTGGCGGTGGTTGTTACCACTCCTCAGGAAGTTTCCCTGGCGGATGTCCGCAAGGCGATTAACTTCCTGCAGTATGCCAAGGCGAACATCATGGGAGTTGTCGAGAATATGAGCGGTCTTATCTGTCCTCATTGTTCCGAGCACATTGATCTTTTCAAGAAAGGTGGCGGCGAGGAACTAGCAGGAAAATACGGCCTTCCTTTCCTTGGCGCGGTTCCTCTTGATCCCACCACCGTTGTGGCGGGAGACCTTGGAAAACCGGTTGTTCTTCTTGAAGAAGATTCTCCGGCCAAGCTGGCCTTCAGAGAAGTGGCTGACCGTATTGCTGAAGCGGCTGAAAGCAGTCTTGAAGTTGCTTCCAGTACACACACTTAATAGCTGCCTTTGCATTTACGCAACGGTTTTGAAATGCCGGGTTGACATCCTGTCCACCTGAGCAGAGAATCAAGCTGCATTTCCGGGGGGCAGTCAGCTGCCTCCCGGTTAAAAAACTAAGCACAGGTTACAGGATGGCTTCATCCTGACAGAACGAATTTTTCGACCCCGGGATACTCAATGTTCAATCTTGCCAATTCGCTGACCCTTGGCCGCATTTTTGCCGCTCCTGTAATTGTTGTTCTTCTTTATTATCCGAACAAGTTCACAATGTTTCTTGCGGCACTGGTTTTCTTTTTAGCTTCCCTCACTGATTTTTTTGACGGTTATATCGCAAGACGCAGTAATCAGGTTACCAATCTGGGAAAATTTCTTGATCCTCTCGCAGATAAGCTGCTGATTTGTTCTACTCTGATAATGCTTAGTTATATGGGGTACGTAAGTGGCTGGATTACTATAGTAATTGTCTGTCGGGAGCTGGCTGTGACCGGTTTGAGGGCGATTGCGGTTGATATGGGCCTGGTCCTTGCCGCGGACAAATTCGGCAAACTGAAAACGGTCATGCAGAGCTTTGCGCTTGGTCCTTTGCTGCTTCACTTCCCGTATTTCGGGTTGGATATGCACCAGATCGGTACGGTTATTCTTTACATCGCGCTCTTTTTAACTGTATTTTCAGGTGCTAATTATATGTACAATTTGCACAAAGTCTGGTTAACTAACGAATAAATTTTAATTTTGTAATAAAACCAGCACGGATAGATTATGAACGGCCAAGAAAAACAAAACCTTATGTTCAGGCTAAATAATTGTCTCGAGACCATTCTCGAACTTGAACAGGAGCTGGAGAAACTGGATTTGAGCCGCAATTTCGTCGCAGAACTTGAGGTGCTGAAAGGTTTCATGAGTAAAATGGAGAAAATTCAGGTGAGCGAGGATGAGGTCAAAAGGATCGAGTCCGCTACCGGTAATTTCCTGCAGGAACTCAAGCTGCCGTTGGCACAGGCTGATTCTGACCGAAAAATGTTTATGCGGCTGCAATAGGGTATTTCATGCTGCGTCGCAGAGTTTTGTTGGGACTTCTGGTTGTTATCAACCTCGTGCTGATTATTCGTCTCGGACTGAGTGAGCAGGGTTTTTTCGGGTATATGGAACTTGATGACAAGGTTAAGGAGCTCGAAAGGAAAATCGACGCTGCAGATAACCGGACCATTGAGCTCAGCCGAGAGATCCGCCGCCTTAAATCAGACCGTGCGTATCAGGAAAAAATCATCCGCAGCCGGATGAATTACGTTAAAGAAAACGAAGTTTTGTACATCTTCCCGGAGACCGGGAAGGATAAATCCCAGGGAGCAGCCTCAGATGCAAAGCAAGATTGAGTGGTATCAGGAAGTTCTGGCACTTGAACCGAGCTCTAAAGTCTTTTTTCCCCTCGCCCGCCTCTATGTGGAGATGGGGAATCATGAAAAGGCTGTTACCACTTTGAGGATGGGACTGGATCGCCATCCGGACTATCTTGAGGCTCGGCTGCTGCTGGTGGAAACCCTTGCCAAACTCGGCAGGGATTCTGAAGCCAAGGCAGCGGTTACTCCACTTACCAGAATGTTCTCGTCATATCCGTCCTTCTGGAGGATGTGGGGAGATTCTGTTTCTGACGGTAATGCTGATGTCGCAGGCGCGATGGCCTTTCTGTTTTCAGCCCTTCACGGCTCTCCCATGTCCTGGTCCGATGTTATGGCTGAGGGTATAAAGCAGCTTACCGGCACAGCTCCCGCAGCCGATCATAAAAGAGAGGCTCCGGGCGGTGAGAAGTATGATGACTCAGACGTCAGTGAAATTTCCAATGAGCAGGCTGCGTTTGCCCGACCCGAGCCTGCAGCGGATGGTGAGGCCCTTACCCGTGAGATAGCCGAGGCTGTGGCGCGGTCCGAGAGTGACAGCGGGGGGGATGACGATCTTACCAGCCCGGTTGTGATGAAGAGTCTGAAGACCAGAACAATGGCGGACGTTCTTGCCGCTCAGGGCGACCTTGAAGGTGCTCTGGATATTTATCGCGACCTGTTATGTAAAGCCGATGATGTTGAAAGAGAAGAGTTGATGAAATTTATGGCTGATATTTCTGAAAAGATCAGTCACGCTCATAGTGCTTCCGATGCAGGTGTTGTTGAAGAAAGGGTTGACCCTTACCACAAGCACGCTAAGAGCAAATTGATGAGCACCCTTGAGATTCTGGCCGGGCGCCTTGAAGCCCGTGCCAACCGTTAAATCTGGCCTTTGAACATAAATCATTCACTGATATGGAATGCTGTGGTTTACACACGGCGTCCGGGTTTTTATATGAAACTAAAAAATGTTGTGCGCTCTGTCGCACTTTTTTCTGTTGCGGCTCTGCTGTCTCTTGCATCAGGATGTGAATACGGTAGTAAAGTCTGGCATGATACCCAGAACTATGTCGATCCAAACCCCGAAATCAACCTCAAGGGTGGAGGAATTGAAAATCCGGATGAGAACAAGCTTGCGCTTCTATTTACTCCTGTAGATGGAAAGATCCTTTCACTGATCAACCGGCTTTCGACTGTTGATACACACCCTGATGAGAACTGGTTCAAGCTTCTTTTCATGCGCTATCCCTGGATCAGCGGCGTCCTAACTGTTGATGATGAAGCAAGCATTCTGGTCAAGCTCCCTGAAACAAGCATTAAGCCTTTCAAGCCCGGCCCTCTGGTTGAATATGAAGGGGACTGGACAGAAATCAAACTGAAGTCATTCGTAAGTTATTCCGAATTCGGCCCCGAGATGTATCTTTGTACTCCATTTTTCAAGGATGCGGATTTTCGCGGTCTGGTTGTTGTCCATTTTGATCCTCGAATTCTTTTGAATTTTTGTCCTGATCCTGAAAAGCTCATAATCATGCAGCCTGACGGTGGAGGGATCTGGACAGGATCGGATCAGGTCGACAAGGAAGCCCTCCTCAAGATCGACTGGGATTCCCTGCTTGATCAAAACGTGCGTGGCGTGGTTACTGCTGGCGATGTTCGTTATGTGTGGCTGTCCCGTTATATTGGTGATACACAGATTGTCTATCTTACCAGAGCTGTTTCGAAAGCTGATGAAGATGACGGCTTTCTCTTTTTCTGAATTTAAAGTTAGTCCTCAATTTGAATTTCTGGTATTAGAGCCGTATACTTCATGATAATTGCGCAGCAGGGACATTCCTAAGGAGGATCGATGACCCAGCAGATTACTGTTACTGAGCACCTGTTACTACATCAAAAGCAAATACCCGGTGCAACTGGCCAATTCACACACCTGTTCAATGAACTTGTCCTTTCTGCAAAGATCATCTCGAGAGAGGTGAACAAAGCCGGACTGGTTGATGTGCTCGGATTCACCGGCGAGGTTAATGTTCAGGGTGAAGAAGTTAAGAAGCTTGACGAATATGCAAACCGGATACTGATCCACCGGATGGCACGCTCAGGTGTGCTGTGCGCCATGGCCTCTGAGGAAAATGCAGATGTCATCGAGATACCGCATGGGCTCCCTCAGGGGAACTACATAATTATTTTCGATCCGCTGGATGGTTCTTCCAATATTGACGTCAATGTCAATATTGGTACTATTTTTTCCATTCACCGCCGCAAAAGTAAGCTCGGGACTCCTGTGCAGTCCTCTGATGTACTTCAGCCGGGGGATGAACAGGTTGCGGCCGGATATATTCTTTACGGCTCCTCAACCATGCTTGTCTTTACTACCGGGGACGGGGTGCACGGTTTTACTCTTGACCCCGGTGTCGGTGAGTTTCTTCTTTCACACCCAAACATGAAAGTTCCTGAGCAGGGCAAAATATATTCAGTAAATGAGGGATACTGGCCCTACTGGAGTGATGCCACCAAAAAAGTAATCAGCCATTTTAAATCCCATGAAAATATCCATGGAAAGCCTTACAGCCTTCGGTACATAGGTTCACTAGTGGCTGATTTCCACCGTAATCTCATCTATGGCGGGGTATTCATGTATCCTGCTGACCATCGTGACCCTGAGAAACCACGCGGCAAGCTCAGACTGATGTGTGAAGCCGCCCCTATGGCTATGCTGATTGAACAGGCCGGTGGATGTGCGACAGATGGAACTCAAAGGATTTTGGACATTATACCTGATGATCTTCATCAGAGGGTTCCCCTGTTTATCGGGTCAAAACACGAAGTGGATACCATCAGCGAAATATACAAGGAGCATGACGGTTAATGCTCTGCCTTGGTATTGAGAGTTCCTGTGATGAAACAGGGCTCGCGTTGGTTCGTAACGGTAAGCTTATTGCTGAAAAGCTGGCATCACAGGTTGATGTTCATGCTTTGTTCGGTGGTGTCGTGCCGGAAATTGCCTCCCGTGAGCATTTAAGAGTTCTTCCTGCTTTACTGAATGATTTGCTGACCGAACAGAATCTTTCCATGAGTGATATTGATGTCGTCTCGGTGGCCAGAGGGCCGGGATTGCAGGGTTGCCTCCTTATGGGGCTTAATTTCGCCAAGGGGCTTGTCCTTTCCTCAGGAGCAAAGCTGATCGGTGTGAATCATCTATGGGCGCATTTGACTGCGGCAGGTCTTGAACAGGATTTGGTCTTTCCTTCTCTTGGATTGCTGGTTTCCGGTGGCCATACACATATTTACCTGATTGAAAGCCCCACACAGTTTACTCTGCTTGGCAGAACTCTTGATGATGCCGCCGGAGAAGCTTTTGATAAGACAGCTAAATCTCTCAATCTGCCATATCCAGGAGGCAAGCTTGTTGATGACCTCGGGCAGTTGGGTACAGTGGACAAGAAATTATTTCCGGTTCCATATATAAATAATGATAATCTGGATTTCAGTTTCAGCGGTCTTAAAACTGCGGTTGCCAACTATGTGAATAAGCACCCTGAATTGCGTATGGATGTAATGGGTATGCCTGATCCGGATTCGGAAAAGGACAGTGTGACGCAATTACGCAATAATATGCTTGCTTCATTTAACTATACTGTGGCCCGAACACTCGAAACCAAAATTGTCAGAGCTCTTGAGCGCAATAACGGGGTCCATTCCCTGATCGTGGCGGGCGGGGTGGCTGCCAATTCGGTTGTAAGGTCTGTGATGTCCGGAGTGGCGGACCGCTTTTCCATTCCTCTTGTGCTTCCATCACTGCATATGTGTACTGATAATGGAGCGATGATAGCTTATGCAGGATACCTGATGGCAAAATCAGGTTGCAGGCATGACCTAGATCTGGAGGCAATCCCCAGGGGAAGAATTGTCCCTTCTGACTGGATTTGTGACTGTTGATTGTTGCAAGTAGGTATTGCCATTGCGACAAAGGACAGTTACTATTTAAATATACTGGACCTAATATAATTGTCGGTCCTCTTGACACAAAAGGACGCGGCAATTATTTTCTGAAACTGAAATGCTGCAGGCTGCAGCAATTTGTTTGAAGAGATAACAATGTGTCTTTCAGGCACAGCTACCTGAATACTGTAACAAGGAGAAAATCATGGCTTTGCAGGTATCCGATTCCAATTTTCAAGAAGAAGTTCTCAATAGCGACAAGCCTGTTCTGGTTGATTTCTGGGCACCTTGGTGTGGCCCCTGCCGTGCAATGGGACCTGTTATTGACGAACTCTCCGAAGAGTTTGCAGGTCAGGTTAAGATCTGCAAAATGAATGTTGATGACAACCCTACTTCCCCCGGTAAGTATGGTATCCGTGCTATTCCCACTCTTATTCTTTTTAAAGACGGTGAAGTCGTAGACCAGACCACCGGTGCAGTTTCCAAAAGCAGCATTAAGGAAATGATCAGCAGTAAGGCTCTGTAAAAGATGAATTCTTATGACGCCGTAGTCATCGGGGGCGGCCCTGCCGGAATGGCGGCCGCCCTTTATCTTGCAAGGGCAGGAGTTGATTTTCTTGTCGTTGAAAAGCTATCTCACGGCGGACAGATGCTCCTTACTGACGAGCTGGAGAATTACCCCGGATTTCCTAAAGGAATTAGAGGTTATGAACTGGCAGACAGAATGGCGGAGCATGTTAAACTTTATGAATTCGAGCACCGTCTCGGTCAGGTGGATCAGATAATAACCGGTGAAGAATTTCATGAGGTTGTTATTGAAGGTGAGCATATCCGGACAAGAGTGATAATTATTGCTTCCGGTGTTACATTCAGAAAATTGAAAGTTCCTAATGAAGAAAAGCTGTTGGGACGCGGCGTTTCATATTGCGCACTTTGTGATGGCAATTTCTTCAGAGATAAAGTTGTTGCCGTAATCGGGGGGGGGAACTCCGCCCTTGAGGAATCTATCTATCTTTCCAAGCTGGTTAAGAAGCTGTATCTTGTGCATCGCAGGGATCAGTTCCGGGCTGATAAAGTTTTTCGAGATAAATGTCTCGACAACCCGGTCATTGAACCTGTACTGAATTCCGTGGTTTCCCGGATTGTTGGGGATAACGAAGTTAAGGGTGTCGAACTTAAAAGCACCCTGACCGGGGATTATTCAGTGCTGGATGTTGACGGTGTTTTTATCTTTGTAGGTTTTGATGCCGTCTGTAAATTTTTTCCTGAAGAACTTGAACTTGATAAGTTCGGGTTTATTAAAACAACCTGCGAAATGGAATCCTCTATTCCGGGCATTTACGCCGCCGGAGATATCAGATCCAAAAAATGCAGACAGATTGTTACCGCAGTAGGTGACGGCGCGACAGCAGCCACTGCTGCCTATGCGTATCTGGAACATAAATAATGCGAATCAGAATTTTATCATTTGTTTTAGTTTCCTTTCTCCTTTTAAGTGTCAGTGGTTGCGGTGTCATTGACTACTACTTTGTTCCAAAGCCGGAAGACACAGCACAGGAGCTTTATGAAGCCGGTGTTGAGGCGATGAAGGAAAAGGATTATTATGATGCCGCCGAGTATTTTTCCAAACTTAAGGATCGTTATCCTTTCAGTCCGTACACCGTAAAGGCTGAAGTAAGCCTTGGTGATGCGTATTTTCTCGATAAGAAATATTTTGATGCTTCAGAGGCTTACAAGGAATTTGCCGCTCTTCATCCGGGGAGTGAGGAAATCCCATATGTCCTTTTCCAGATAGGTCTGAGCAATTTCAATATTTTCAGTTCCATCGATCGTCCTCAGTCGAACGTTACTGAGGCCCTTGAGTATTTTTACAGGGTCGAGGAAGCTTATCCGGATTCAGAATATGGAAAGGCAGCCAAGGAATATATCGTAAAGTGCAGGCGAACCCTTGCCGACCATGAGCTTTACATTGCTGATTTTTTCTGGCGATCAGAAAAATACGGTTCGGCATGGAAGAGATATGCTTACGTTGTTAGGAGTTTCAAGGATCTTCCCAAGGTTCAGAAATATGCCATGAAGCAGGCTGAAATGGCATATTATGAATATCAGAAAACCCTGTCTCAGGATGAGCGCGAAAAATTGCAGGGCAGTTGGAAAGAGCTGTTTAACTGGTTGTAATATACTTATTTTACCATTATAAAAAAGACCCGGCAGGCTACGTCTGCCGGGTCTTTTTAGTACAGAATACATGGAGAATGAAATGTTTGCTTTTCCCGAGTGGCTTTCTGATTATCAGTTGGAAGATGCCTTTTTTGCCAATGCTTATGAATCTACGGAACCCCATTTAAGGGCTTGGCTTAAGAAAACAATTGCTCAGGTTTTTGAGATCAATTCCCCGTGTTGTCCCCTGAAAAGCTGGACGGTTGATACCTGGCGTGGGGGATTTGAGACAGAGATAGCAAGGTCGCCTTTGGACTGGACCGTGATGTTGGTAGATTGCGAGAGTGTATCTCCGGTACGGCTGTTGGCCGCACTTGTTCCTGCACTGGCTGCCGGTGTTTCAAACGTGATGGTAATAATTGAAGGCGATGGAGATATTCCGGCATCGATTCTTGCCGGGCTCGAACTGGCAGGACAGGAAGATGTGGTTCGTCTTGATACATCACAGCTTGACGAACTGGTAGGATCTCTCAGTCAAAACAGATCTACCGGGGCAATTATAGATATGCGGGGCAGCGAGAATAATCTGATATGTCCTCAATCAGTGAAATACTGGCGAGGACCTTACATTTCGAGTATATGTGTCTGTAAAGATGAAGATTCACCCGCAATGGATGTTCTGAAGTTTGCGCATCCTGATGTTGATTTTGTTGAAATAGATGAAGAGTCTCTTGATACAATTCAGGCAGATGCCGCGGTTGTCCCACCCGAGTTTGTTGGTGAGACTTTGCTTTCATGCCGTACTGTTCTGGCTCATGGACAGGAGGGCTGTTGGATCTGGAACGGTTTGAACTCTTCTTATTTCATGCAGGAATCTACTGCTTTGACTGCTGCTGAATAAATTTTACTACTGGGGGGTGTATTGTGACTGTTAAGCCTGATTTCTCCGCGAAAGGTATCGGTAAAATAAGAAATATCGGAATTATAGCTCATATTGATGCGGGTAAGACCACCGTCACTGAACGTATGCTCTATTTTTCGGGTAAGATTCACAGGCTTGGCGAGGTTCATGAAGGGACCGCCACTATGGATTATATGCCCGAGGAACAGGACAGAGGGATAACCATAACCTCTGCTGTCACGACATGTTTCTGGGACAAAAATACGATCAATATCATTGATACTCCCGGGCATGTTGATTTCACAATTGAAGTTGAAAGATCATTGCGGGTGCTCGACGGTGCAGTCGGTGTGTTCTGTGCTGTCGGAGGAGTAGAACCGCAATCCGAGACGGTATGGAGGCAGAGTGAGAATTATAAGGTCCCCAAGCTTGTTTTTATAAATAAGATGGACCGCCTCGGTGCCGATTTTCATGCTGTGCTGGACTCAATGGCTGACAAGCTGAAAGTGAATTCGTTGCCTGTGCAGATCCCTAATGGTGGCGGTGAGGACTTCTCGGCAGTATATGATATTGTGCGGATGAAGAAACTTGTATTCAATCAGGATGTCTACGGCGAAGAATTTGAAATAGTCGATATGTCTGATGATGATAGAGAGTTTGCAACTCCATGGCGAGAAAGAATGTGCGATACATTGTCTGAGATAGATGATGAGTTCATGGAGCGCTATCTGGATGATGATTTAGATCAGGACTACATTGATTCCGTAATCCGCAAAGCGACTCTGGATCTCAAAATTGTTCCGGTTTTTGCGGGTTCTGCCCTTAAGAATGTGGGCGTACAGCCCTTGATGGACGGCGTATGCAAGTATCTGCCAAGTCCTCTTGAAGCGCCCAATGTTGTGGGGATCGACCCTAACACAGGTGTTAAAAGAGAGGTGGAGCCTGTTGCTTCCGGTCCTTTTCAGGCTCTTGCGTTTAAAGTTGTTATGGACGCCGGGCGTAAAATGGTACTCATTCGTATTTATTCCGGAAGGATAGAGCCGGGAGATACTGTTACTAATTATACTCAGGGAACCACCGAAAGGATGGCCCGCCTGTTCAGGATGCATGCTGGCAGGAAGGAGAGGATTGATATTGCCGGAGCAGGGGACATAGTCGCAGTAGCCGGGCTGAAGGGCGTACGCACCGGAGATACCCTTTCCACCGGTGAAAATCCTATTGTACTTGAACAGATAGAGCTTTACCGTCCTGTTATTTCGCTGGCAATAGAACCCCGAAATGTTGAAGAATCAGAAAAAATGGAAGAAGTGCTTGAGAAATACCTTCAGGAAGATCCAACTCTTACTCTAAATACTGATGAAGATACCGGGCAGATTATTCTTTCAGGAATGGGTGAACTGCATCTAGAGGTTGTTCTGGACCGCCTTCGCCGGGAATACAAGCTTGATCCAAGGGCCGGTAATCCTCAGGTTGTTTATCAGGAGGTTCCCGGAAAATCTGTTGAAGCTTCTGAGGAGTTCAACAGGCAGCTTGGTGAGGACATGCATTATGGTTTTGTGAAGCTTGGAATCGAACCTCTTGAACGCGGGGCTGGTCGTGATATAGTTTTTGAAATAGATCCTGAACAGTGGCCCTCTGATTGGATGGACGCTGTTGCTGAAGGTATTGATGACGCTTTGCAGAGCGGGGTGATCAAGGGTTTTCCGGTACAGGATATCAAGGTTCGCGTTCTGGAAATGCGCAGGCGTGACGGTGAATCGAGTGTTCCGGGCTACCATATGGCAGCGGGGCGGGCTGTCAAAACTGCGCTCAAAGATTCGTCACCCAAATTGATGGAGCCGATCATGGATGTTGAGGTGTCTGTACCGGATGAATTTGTGGGCGATGTTATCGGGCTTCTGGGTTCTAAGGGAGCGCGGATTGAAAATATGATAGACCGCAACAGCCAGAAAATTGTACAGGCCCTGTCTCCTCTCAGGAATATGTTTGGATTTTCAACCGACCTTAGATCTTCAACTCAGGGCAGGGCCGGATTTGTAATGAAGTTTCACAGTTTTGACGTGCTTGAGTAGTGTTTGTTGTGTACTTTTGAGTTTTAGTCAGTCAATACCGACTTTTTGGTGAAAAGGAGTGCCGGTTCTTCTTGCTCTTTAAAGTATAAAAAATTATTAAGAGCCATCTTGACGCATGCAGGACTATCAGTTCCGGTTTGCATTTCATCAAATAGTTGTGCCGGGTTATCCAGGCATCTGGCTCAGCCCCTTGAGGGATCATGGGGAGGGGCTTAACTTTGCTTTTACAGGTATATTGATGTCAAAAGAATACAGCAGAATGTCTAAGGTTAAGCGGCTTTTAAGGCTTCATTATCTCAAGATAATGAGGATCAACGCATCGCCGTATTATATTGCGATGGGCGTTGCGTGCGGTGTTTTCGGGGGCTGCTTTCCTGTGATTCCCGGTTTGCCGCTGCAGACGGTTATCGCTGTCGCCGCCGCTTTCTGTACCCGGAGCAGCAAGGTTGCCGCAGCTGTAGCCACCTGGATTTCAAATCCTTTCAACTGGATTCTCTTCTACTACGTTCAATATAAAATAGGTTCGTTCCTGCTGCCTCTGGATGTTAAATTTGACCCGACTTCATGGCAGGTGACAGATTTTATGGATATTGGATGGCAGGGATTGACCATCCTTATTTTCGGAGGCTTTGTTTTAAGTATTCCTTTATCCGTGGCGGCTTATTTTATTGCCCTGTATTTTGTCCGCCGCTACAGAAAACGCAAGGCTTTAAGAATGCTCGCAAGGCGAAAGAAAATTTAGATATAGTAATTTTTAAGTATACTGAAATACTTCTGGCGGGTGGCGTTGTTAGCCGCTCAACAAAACAAAAGACCCTTTATTACGCTGAGGGTCTTTTTTTATTGTCTTATTGGTGATAATTCTTGAAATAAATAAATTAAATGTTTAAAAATAAGTATGTTTAGAAGAATATAAATTTGACCGGGAGTTTCCGTATGTCTGATGATATGACTACTCAAGTGTTCAAGGAAGAAGCCTATGAATTACTTGGAGAACTTGAGACTTCACTCCTAGAACTTGAGGAAGTCCCCGATGACATGGATGTTATCAACAGGGTGTTTCGGGCTCTTCACACAATAAAAGGCTCCGGGTCCATGTTTGGATTTGAAGCCATAGCAGAATTTACCCACGAAGTTGAAACCGTTTTCGATCAGGTCAGAAACGGAGAACTTCCGATAAGCAAAGAACTGCTTTCCCTTGCTCTGTCTTCACGGGATCATATTTTTTCTATGCTGGAATCACCGTCCGGTGAAGGGGATTTCGCTGTAGGCGAGAGTATTCTGGAAGGGCTCAAAGAAATTGCTTCCGGTGGTGAGGATGTTGTTGCAACTCAAACAACTGAGCAGCAGGGTAAAGCCGAAGAAAGTGCACGAAAGTCCGCTGCAACTAAGGTTTCTCCCATATCCCCAGATAAAGAAGTTTTCTCTGGTGATGGAAAATCATTAAAATTATACCAGATCGCAATTACAGCTGATTCTGGGCGGGATGTCAGCGGAGAAGCCCTTGCCCCGCTCATGGAGCAACTTGGTGAAATAGGTCGTATCCGTTCGGAAGTTTTTCATTCCGCAAAGGAAGGGAAAGGTCAGAACTGGTGGGATGTGTTGTTTGAAAGCGATGTGGATAGTCTTTCAATTGAAGAGATCTTTTTTTTCACTGATGTTCCGGTTTCAGTGAAAGTCCGCCAGGTCGATGAAGATTATCAGGAAGATGAATTTGAGGATGATTCGGAAGACGATGCTCCTGCTATCATAAAGGCTCCCAAGAAACTTGGTGAAATTCTTGTCGCAAGAGGTGATGTCCCGATTGAGGCAATTGAGAAAGTTCTGGCGGATCAGAAGCCTCTTGGTGAGTTGCTGGCTGAGAAAGGGGTTGTTACCAAGGATAAAGTTGACAGCGCTCTTGCTGAACAGGCCGCCGCAAAGGATTTTCGCTCAAACAGGAAGAAAGCCGATGTTTCTTCTTCAATAAGAGTAGCCGCGGATAAACTGGATTATCTGGTGGATCTGGTTGGCGAACTTGTAATTGTTCAAGCCCAGATAAGTCAGGTGGTAGGCGAAAAAAATGATCCTGTCCTCACTGCTTTGTCCGAGGAGCTTGAGCGGCTTTCAGATGAGCTCAGGGATAGTACTCTCGGGATCAGAATGCTGCCCATAGGAACAACTTTCAGTAAATTCAGGCGGCTTGTCCGTGACCTTTCGGAAGATCTGGGTAAGGAAATTGATCTTCATACTAACGGAGCTGAAACTGAGCTTGATAAAACCGTTATCGAAAGGCTTGGAGATCCTCTGGTGCATCTTCTGCGCAACTCCATTGACCATGGTATAGAAACTCCCGATGTGCGGAAGTCTAAAGGAAAACCCGGCAGGGGAACCATTACTCTTTCAGCTGAGCATTCCGGCGGAGACGTAATGATTCTCATTGAGGATGACGGCAAAGGGATGTCCAAGGAGGCTATTCGCGAAAAAGCCGTGGAGAAGGGACTTATTGCCGCTGACGAAGAACTTACTTCCAATGAACTCTTCAACCTGATTTTCGAGCCCGGTTTTTCCACAGCCAAGAGTGTGACAAATGTGTCCGGGCGAGGGGTCGGAATGGATGTTGTGAAACGGGCGATTGATTCCCTTCGAGGCAGTATCGACATTGACAGTCAGGAAGGGAAAGGAACAGTCATAACCATCCGATTACCGCTAACTCTTGCCATTATTGACGGTCTGCAGGTGCGGGTTGAAGACGGTTATTACGTGATACCTCTTTCACTGGTCGAAGAATGCGTCGAGCTTACCCGTAAAGATGTGGAGGACGCCAACGGCCAGCAGTTTGTCAATCTTCGAGGCGAAATAGTACCTTATATACGGATACGGGAATGGTTTGATATTGAGGGTGAATCTCCTGAAATAGAGCAGATAGTGATAACCGGGATGGACGGAAACCGTGTGGGTGTTGTTGTGGATACTGTTATCGGCGAGCACCAGACCGTTATCAAGAGTCTTGGACGTGTTTATCGTGATGTTGAAGGTATTTCCGGAGCCACGATCAAAGGTGATGGAACTCTGGCACTCATTCTGGATATCCCGAAACTGTTCCGGACCGTACTGGCTGAAATTAAAGCTGCAGGTTGATGTCACTGATGAAAGATAAAAATGAAAAAGACGTTTCTCCGGTTTCTTCAACTGCGAGAATGAAAGATTCTGATTTCCAGAAATTCAGTTCCCTTATCAAAGGAGAATTCGGCATTAAGATGCCACCTTCAAAGAAGACAATGCTTGAAGCCCGTCTTCAAAAAAGGTTGAGGGCTCTGGGGTTCAGTTCTCATGCGGAATATTGTGATTTTTTGTTCAGTCCCGGGGGATTTGAAAGAGAGCTTACACAGCTTATTGATGTGGTCACTACGAATACCACTGACTTTTTTCGGGAACCTAAGCATTTTGAATTGATGTTAAGCACTGTTCTTCCCGATCTTATTAGAAGAACCAGCCGCCCTCTCAAAATATGGTCTGCGGGTTGTTCGAGTGGTGAAGAACCCTACACCATTGCGATGGTTCTCAGTGAATTTGCATCTAGAAATAAGGATGTGAAGTTTTCCATACTGGCAACGGATATTTCCACGGATATTCTGCGCAAGGCTATGAATGCTGTTTACCCCATGAGCAAGGTTGAAGTTATCCCGATGGCTTTGAAGAAAAAATATCTTCTGAAAAGCAAGGACAAAAGCAAGGGGCTCATTCGGATTGCACCGGATTTGCGCAGGAAAATAGATTTTAGAAGGCTTAACTTTATGGAGCCTTTTCCATTCAAAGATCAGAAGGATATAATTTTTTGTAGAAATGTTGTTATATATTTTGATCGGGCCACACAGGAGAAGCTGTTCAAGAAATTTAGTGAACGGCTGCAGAGAGGAGGCTATCTATTTATTGGACATTCAGAAAGTATTTCAGGAATGGATCTTCCTGTGAGGCAGATCGCTCCCACCGTTTACCAGAAGGTTTAAAGCTATGAAGAAGACGAAAGTGTTGATTATTGATGATTCCGCGTTGGTTCGTCAGGCCTTGCAGAAGTTGTTTGAAACTGATTCTTCCATTGAGATAGTAGGATGCGCCGGAGATCCTTTTGCTGCGGCTGAGATTATGAAGAGAGTCGTTCCCGATGTAATCACGCTTGATATTGAAATGCCCAGGATGGACGGACTCACATTTCTTCGTAAGCTGATGAGCCAGCATCCGGTTCCAGTTGTTATATGCTCGACGCTCACGGCTGAAGGTTCTGAAAGCTATATGCGTGCCATTGAATATGGGGCTGTGGATGTTATCACCAAGCCTAAAATAGGTACAAAACAGTTTTTTGAAGAGTCAAGTATCAGAGTGTGTGATGTTGTCAAAGCAGCAGCACTGGCGCGCCCTAAAAAGCTATCCTCAAGGCCTATGAATGTTCAGCCCAAGCTTAATGCTGACGCTGTTCTTCCCAAAGCCCGGCCGGGAGCAGCTCTCCAGACAACTGAAAAAGTCGTTCTGGTCGGAGCTTCCACCGGTGGAACTGAGGCCGTACAGAGCTTTCTTACCCGTATGCCCCGGGATTGCCCGGCTATTGCCATTGTTCAGCACATGCCTGAAAAATTTACTGCCGCTTTCGCCTCACGGCTTAATACAATCTGCCAGATAAACGTCAAAGAAGCCTCGGATGGAGACAGTCTTTTGCGGGGACAGGCTTTAATTGCGCCCGGAAATAAACACATGCTGGTTAAGCGTTCCGGAGCCCGGTATTATGTACAGATCAAGGATGGTCCTCTTGTCAGCCGACACAGGCCTTCAGTAGATGTTCTTTTTCGCTCGGGCGCTTCCAGTGCAGGAAAGAACGCCGTTGCTGTGATCATGACCGGCATGGGAGATGACGGAGCAAGGGGGATGAAGGAACTGCATGATGCCGGGACGTATACAATCGCACAGGATGAAGCATCATGCGTAGTCTTCGGTATGCCTCAGGAAGCCATCAAAGCCGGAGGTGTGCGCAAGGTTGCTTCCTTGAATAGAATTCCCAGTGAAGTGTTGGCGCAGGCCAGATAGAAATTACAGAATTTTGCCGATAGCCGAGAGGTCGGAGTTCTTACCTACTGTAAGCAGGGTGTCTCCGGCCTCTATTACTTCCTTGGGACCTGGGTTGAAAACCATTTCCCCGGAACCTTTGCGGATGGCAATGATAATGAGGTTGAAGCGTGGTCTGATTTTAGATTCGATGAGATCCTGCCCGACCAGCTCGGAGTCTGTTGAAACAAACAACTCTTCCATCTGAAGATCGATTTTACCGCGCATGGCAATATCAAGAAAGTTGGTTACAGTCGGACGAAGGACAGACTGGGCCATGCGTATTCCACCGATAGTGTGGGGGAGTACCACCCGGTCTGCACCGGCAAATTCCAGCCTTGAAATACTTGTGGTGTCATTTCCGCGTGCTATGATGTTAAGCATGGAATTGGATTGGCGTGCAATGAGAGTTACATAGACATTTGCAGCTTCATCGGAAAGAGCTGCTATGAGAGTCTTCGCATTATCGAGTCCGGCCATTTTAAGGATTTCGTCACTTGTGGCATCGCCCTCAATGCATGCTACTCCGGCAGCTTCCATATTTGCAATAAGCTCCGGATTGTTTTCAATAACCACAACTTCCAGTCCTTCGGACATGACTTCTTTGGTTACAATAGCTCCTATTCTTCCGTAACCACAGACAATTATGTGGTCTCTGAGCTTTCCGATAGTTTTCTGCATTCTTCGTCTCCCGAGAATAGCTTGCAGCCTTCCTTCCACCAGCAGCTGCGAAAATGCGCCGATTAAATATGCAAAGCCACCGACTCCCCCGAGGATAAGGAGCGAAGTAAATACTCTGCCGTTATCTGACAGGGGTAAAACTTCCATGAACCCTACGGTGGAGAGGGTGATTACTACCATGTAGAAACTGTTCAGAAAATTCCAGCCTTCAATCCACATATAACCGACAATGCCGCCCACGAAGACCAGTGTCATATATATGAAACCGGATATGAGCCCCCAGAACATTCCCAGGTCTCTGCGGAGGCGCAGCATTTTTACAAATATGGATTTGGATTGCATTCCTGACAGTCCGTTGTTTATTCAGTCTATCCCAGACTGATAATTTTTTCCCTGAGCCGTTGTATACGGTCCCGGAGCTCCGCGGCTTTTTCAAATTCCAGTTCTGCGGCGAATTTACGCATGTCTTTTTCCATTCGGCGCACTTCTTTTTCCATTTTGGCAGGATCAAGGCCGTACTCTTCGGCTTCTTCTGCGGCAATCTTGACTTCGCCGCCAGACCATGTGTCAGAGTACAATGTTCCCAGCATATTATCCAGTGATTTGGATATGGTCTGCGGGATGATTCCGTGTTTTTCGTTATGATCAATCTGTTTCTGGCGGCGGCGTTCAGTCTCATCCATGGCAGTACGCATGGAACGGGTTACCGTGTCAGCGTAAAGATAAACTCTTCCTTCCGAATTTCGTGCGGCTCGTCCGAAGGTCTGGATCAGTGAACGTGTTGAACGCAGAAAACCTTCCTTGTCCGCGTCAAGTATAGCTACCAGAGAAACTTCAGGGATATCGAGTCCTTCTCGAAGCAGGTTGATGCCGACCAGTGCCGTGAATTCTCCTGCTCGAAGGGATTGAATGATTGCCATTCGTTCCATAGTATCAATATCAGAGTGTAGGTATTTGGCCTGAACCCCCATCTGATTGAAATAGTCAGTCAGGTCTTCAGCCATCCTCTTGGTAAGGGTGGTGATCAGGACTCTTTCGTTTTTCTTTTCGCGCTCTTTGCATTCCGCGAGAATATCATCCATCTGTCCTTTGACCGGGCGGACCTCAACCACGGGATCAAGCAATCCGGTGGGGCGGATGATCTGTTCTACAACAAGCCCCTGCGCCCGTTCCATTTCCCATGGTCCCGGTGTTGCTGACACATAAACTGTTTGACCTATTTGATCCAGAAATTCTTCAAAGCATAAAGGGCGGTTATCAAGTGCCGAGGGCAGCCTGAATCCGAAATTTACCAGAGTGGTTTTGCGGGAACGGTCCCCGTTATACATGCCGCCTACCTGTGGGACGGCGATGTGTGATTCATCCATGAAAAGCAGGAAATCATCAGGGAAATAGTGGAGCAGAGTCGCCGGGGGATCACCTTCCTTACGGCCGTCCAGGTGTCTGGAATAGTTCTCGATGCCGTTGCAGTACCCGATCTCCTCAATCATTTCGAGATCGTACATTGTGCGCTGTTCAAGCCTCTGGGCTTCAACAAGCTTGTTTTCTTCCTTAAATTTTCGGAGAGTTTCAGAAAGTTCGTTTCTGATGTCTTCCCGGGCACGCTCAAGGTTGTCTTTATCCGAGACAAAGTGACTTGCGGGGTAGATGACAGTTTTTCGCCTTCGGCCTGTGACTTCGCCCGTCAGCGGATCGGTTTCCAGAATCGAATCAATTTCATCTCCGAAAAATTCAATCCGTAAAGCCTGTTCACGGCTGTAGGCCGGGATAATCTCGATGACATCTCCTCTGACTCTGAAGGTCCCGCGGTGGAAATCGTAGTCGTTACGTTCGTACTGAACTTCGACCAGCCTTTCCATAAGCTGCTCCATGGACATTTCCTGTCCTTCTTCAACAGGTATGATCATACGGGCATAGAATTCCGGAGAACCAAGTCCGTAAATGCATGAAACAGAAGCCACGATCAGTACATCTCTTCTGGTCAGCAGGGCATGGGTTGCCGAGTGCCGGAGTTTATCGATATCATCATTAATGGATGAATCTTTTTCAATATAGGTATCGGAGTGGGGCAGGTATGCTTCCGGCTGGTAGTAATCGTAATAGCTTACAAAGTATTCAACTGCGTTATGCGGGAAAAGGGCTTTGAATTCATTGAAAAGCTGGGCGGCAAGGGTCTTGTTTGGAGCCATGACAAGTGTAGGCCTGTTCAGCTCCTTAATCACATTGGCCATGGCAAATGTTTTACCTGTACCGGTTGCACCGAGCAGTATCTGGTCCTGAATTCCGTGCTGTATATTTTCCGTAAGCTGTTTTACCGCTTCGGGCTGATCGCCTTTGAGAGTGTATTCACTGACAAGTTCAAATTTACCTGACATTCTGATCGTTTCCCGACTTGTGCTGTTAAATTAAAATAGTTATGTAAAAGTGATAAGCAATTTGACCAGTATATTAAAACATTCATTCCGCGAGGTAGCAATGATTCCTATAATCCAGGTTGAAAACGGGGAGATCCCTATCAAAAGAGGATATGCTGTATCAATGGTGATTCGCAGTTTTAAAGGACGCCGTGAAGTGGAAGTCCATTTGTTCCGGCCCGATTGGGCTCCCGAAGATGAAGGTGAGATCATCTGGGACAATGTTTTCGGCAGTCCGGCCACCCTCGATGCTGTTCCTGATGAGAACAAAGACCGTAAAGTAGTTCTTGAGTCTTTTACCAAAGAGGAAAGGGATCAGGTGATTGATTATCTCAAGGAGCACTACTCCTCAAGACTTGAATCAATTTTTGCTACGCCGATGGAATTTCCTGTGCCAAGTGGCCTCCCGCCGCTTTCTTCCATCTCAGAAGGAAAAGATATCGGGCTAATCAAGTTTGAAAAGATTCCTCATTTTGATCTGCCTTTTGCCCTGCGGGGACTTTATAATCTGGGCGCACACCGTCCGCTGGTGGAAACCAGAGAGCACGACAGCAGCAGTTAGACTGATAAAAGCTGATGTCGGCAGGGATTCTCTGCCGACATCAGCTGCACAGAAAGTCTGTGATGATTTTGTATTCTCCGGGCATGTACTCCCATTGTCCACGCAGGGCAGGATACTCCAGAGCTTCATCCAGCAGATCCAGAAACTCGTAACGGGGCATTTCCTCAGCTCCGAGCGATTTCAGATGGTCAGTGGGCTGCTGGCAGTCCACGAAATGAAATTCCCGGTTTTTGAGAAACTGTACCAGATAGGAAAAACCTATCTTGGAAGTGTCAGGCTCAAGAAAGAACATGGATTCTCCCGAGAATACTTTTCCCAGTGAAATTCCGTAAAGTCCTCCCGCCAGATTTCCTTTGCAGTTCCATACTTCTACACTGTGCGCGAATCCTAGTTTGTGAAGCTTGATGTAGGCTTCTATCATTTCAGGTACAATCCATGTCCCGGCCTGTCCCGGTCTGAATTTTTTCGCACAGTTGGTTATTACGCTTTCAAAAGCCCGATCAAGGGTCACTGTATATCCATTCTGTTTAATTTTCTTCTTCACAGTTCTTGAGATATGCAGCTTATCGAGGAAAAGAACCAAACGGGGGTCAAGTGACCACCAGAGTATGGGGGAATTTTCATCGTACCAGGGGAAAATACCAGCCGCATAAGCGGATAAAAGCCGTTCAGGGCTGAGGTCGCCACCTACCGCGAGCAAACCGTCCGGTTCTGCTTCTTCCGGATGAGGGAAAACCGGGTCTTCTATCAATCTGTATACTACCATAAAAAATCCTCGTTAAAACCTGATACTTAATAATAAACTTTTGAGAAATTTTGGCAATAGAGAGATTGAAACAGGCTTATCTTATTTTATATTTTTAAACCGCTATCAATATTTTTGAGGATCCTGTTTACTCTTTTGACCATGTTTTTGTTATCAAGCTGTGAATATATTTTTATTGATTTTCTAAGAAAAGCCCTGCTCCGGGGAGCAGGGCTTTGTAGGTGGTCATTGCTGTTTTCTGTTGTATTAATTCTTGAATTTAAAGCTTAGGATCTCTTCATCATTATCTTTTTCTTTCTTTGTTGAGACTTTAACTGTTCCGCCTTTAACCAGTTTGCCGAACAATATCTCATCCGCAATTTCATCCTTTATGGATGTCTGGATGAGCCTTGCCATTGGACGTGCACCGTAAGCAGGGTCATGTCCTTTTTCAGCAAGCCAGCGTCTGGATTTTTTATCAAGTTCTACAACAACCTTGTTATCAATCAGCTGGTTGTTGAGTTCCTTGATAAATTTTTCAACGATGAGTTCCATAACTTCAATCTGCAGAGAGTTGAAGGATACTATTGCATCGAGCCTGTTGCGGAATTCAGGGCTGAAGATCTTCTCCACAGCTTTGAGCCCGCGGCCCTTGTCGTCACCGCCTTTTACGCTTGCTCCGAATCCAATTCCGCCCTTGGCCATCTCACGAGCTCCTGCGTTGGAGGTCATGAGGAGAACAACATGCCTGAAGTCGGCTTTCCGTCCGTTATTGTCGGTCAGGGTTGCGTAATCCATGACCTGCAGCAGAATGTTGAACACATCGGGATGCGCTTTTTCTATTTCATCAAAGAGGATGATGCAGTGCGGATTTTTACGAACTCCTTCAGTGAGCAGTCCGCCCTGATCGAAACCGACATAGCCAGGAGGCGCGCCGATGAGTCGGGCAACAGCGTGTTTCTCCATGTATTCACTCATATCAAAACGCATGAAATGAACACCCATGGTATTGGCAAGCTGTCTGGCCAGTTCTGTTTTACCTACTCCGGTCGGCCCGGTAAGCAGGAAAGAACCGGTGGGGCGGCCAACCTGTTTCATGCCTGCGCGTGAACGCAGGATAGCCTTTGCGATGGTGTCAACTGCTTCATCCTGACCGAAAACCACAGATTTGAGATTAGCATCAAGTTCCTGCAGCCTTGTGCGGTCGGACATCGTTATGCGTCTGGCTGGAATACGGGCCATCTTGGAGATGACTTTTTCCACATCGGAAACAAGGATGCGGTCTCCCTTGCGCTTGCGCTGGCTGAGTCCGTAGAAAGCCCCGGCTTCATCAATGACATCGATAGCCTTGTCCGGAAGGAATCTTTCATTGATGTGTCGGGCTGAAAGTTCAGCAGCAGCTTTCACGGCTGATGGAGCGTAGACAACCTTATGGTGTTCTTCGTAATAGGGTTTCAGGCCTTTTAGAATTTCAATTGTTTCTTCCACGGAAGGCTCTGTTATATCGATTTTCTGGAACCTGCGTGAAAGGGCGCGGTCCTTTTCAAAATGATTTTTATATTCTTCGTAGGTGGTAGCTCCGATACAGCGAATTTCCCCTGATGCGAGAAAGGGCTTCAGGATATTGGATGCATCCATTGATCCGCCGCTTACTGCACCGGCTCCCACGATAGTGTGTATCTCGTCCACAAAAAGGATTGCTCCTTCCTTGTGTTTGAGTTGAGCAAGCACACCTTTGAGGCGTGACTCGAAATCTCCCCTGTACTTGGTCCCCGCGAGCAGGGCTCCCATATCAAGGGCGTAGACATCGGTGTTTTCGAAAGCTTTCGGAACATTGCCATTAGCTATTGCAAGGGCAAGCCCCTCGGCCATCGCTGTTTTACCAACACCCGGATCTCCGACGAAGATCGGGTTGTTCTTGCGTCTGCGGGCCAATATCTGAAGTGTTCTTTCAACTTCATTATCACGACCGATCAGCGGATCGATTTTGCCGTCTCTCGCACGCTGGGTAAGATTAGTAGTAAATTCTTCCAAGGGGGATTGTTTTTCATCCTGGCCCCCACCGGGATTTGATTCTCGGGCAGGTCCCGGACCTCCCGGTCCGTGCTTGGGGCTCGGGCTTATATCAAGGCCTTCGGCCCAGTCCCCCTCGCTCATGGCATGAGAGATGTATTCAAGGATATCGAGTCTGGAAATGTCGTGCGTTTTGAGAAAATAAACTGCGTATGAATCTTCTTCCTCAAACATGGCAGCAATTACATCACCAACTTCAACAACATCTTTTCCGGCAGCTTTTTTCTGCCAGATTGCTCTTTGAAGCACGCGCCTGACACCGAGGGTCTGGATTACTTCGGTATCCACACCTGTCGGCAGAGGTTCGAGGTTTTCATCAAAAAAACGTTCGAGTTGACTTTTGAGCTTAATAATTTCCGCGCCACATCCTGCGACTATATCTGCGCCGACATCTTCCTGGATGATTGCATAGAGCAGATGCTCCAGGGTAAGAAATTCATGATTTCTGAGTCTGACTTCATTAACCGCAGAAGTCAGTGCTTGTTCCAATGCTTTACTGAGCATACTAGACCTCTTCGATTGTGCATTTCAGCGGATAGCCTGCCTGCTTTGCAAGCTGTCGGACCATTTCAACGCGTGTTTCAGCAACTTCTGCCGTATAAACTCCACAGACACCGACTCCGTCATTATGGACCTTGAGCATAATCTCTGTGGATTCCTCTTCAGTTTTTCTGAAAACCTGCATCAGCACGGCAACAACGAACTCCATGGAAGTGTAGTCGTCATTATGAAGCAGAACGCGGTACTTCCTGGGTTCTTTAAGCTCGTCCTCAAGCAGAACATCTGACTCAAATTCTTCTATGTAATCTGGCATTTTTTCTTATGTTTGAAATTTTTTATCTGTTTGACTGTAGTTAACAATAAGAATAATTTCCCCACCTGTCGAGGAAGAATTATCCTTTTTTATGTTAGATTTTTTCTAACATATAGAAAATATGAAATTTTGTTTAGAGAAGATTTTGGATTTCATCCGGTGTGAATACGAAATTTTCATCTTCGGGGAGGCCTTTTTCCTTACGCATGTCACGGTTTAGCTCGTGATATGTTTTTTTGCATGAATCTTTATTCGCAAGCCCCAACTGTGAGGCGCAGAGGAGTATCTTATCCTCTTCCCCTTCTATTTCGATGAAATTTCCGAAGGGAAGGGTGTCCATACAGATGTGGCATTCACAAAACAGCCATTCTTCCCGTATCTTTTCGTACCTGAAAACGGGAGAGTAGCCCAGGACTCCCAGAGCGGATATAGTCTCTTCAAAACTTGAGACTTCTGTTTCATGCTCGATATATACTTTTGCCGCACCTTCTTTGATTGATGTGGGGATACGCTTTACAGTCATGGTTGTTTTATCGGCCTGACGGACCCGCAGAAGGGCCGATCTTTTGTAAAGCGTGCGTCCATTATCATCCAGAACCATATTACGTTCATAATGGCGGGTCAGTTTTTTACCTCCGTTCTTCTGTAAAACGGATCTGATTTTATCATGGTCGGCATTGAGATATTTGAGTTCAGTTTCCAGTGCCATTAAGCTTTTCTCTCTTGATTTTAAGTGGTACTTATTATTTAGAATTGAGTGATTTTAGAGGATTATTAAATGCAGAAATATTTGTTTATCGCTGCCGGCGGAGCAGCCGGAACTCTTTGTAGATACCTTGTATCCGGTGCAGTACAGCGTATGTTCGACACTCCTTTTCCACTTGGAACCTGCGCGGTGAATATGCTTGGATGTCTGTTTTTCGGTCTGGTATCCGGCCTGTTTGAAGACAGGCTCGGCCTGCCACCAGAAATGAGGCTCTTGATACTTACCGGATTCATGGGCGCGTTTACAACCTTTTCCACATATATGTTTGAAACGACAGCTTTGCTCAAATCCGGTAACTGGCCTATGGTTGCCCTTAATGTTGGAGGACAGACCATGTTGGGTTTTCTCTGCGTTATAGCGGGCT
The DNA here is from genome assembly GCF_055394525.1 of Maridesulfovibrio salinus. Classification (NCBI taxonomy): domain Bacteria; kingdom Pseudomonadati; phylum Thermodesulfobacteriota; class Desulfovibrionia; order Desulfovibrionales; family Desulfovibrionaceae; genus Maridesulfovibrio; species Maridesulfovibrio salinus. The sequence continues at coordinate 2,906,734 of NZ_AP042461.1, read as the reverse complement.
TGGCGCTTGGACGTTTCGTAGTATCCTGAATAATTTCAACTGTAGCGGAGAATATTTATGACCTTACCTGAGAAAGCCATAAGACTCAAAATTTATACCGGTGAAGAAAATCGTATAAAACATCGGCCGTTGTATGAAGTGATTGTTGAAGAAGCCCGTAAGCAGGGTATTTGCGGAGCTTCCGTGTACAGAGGTGTGATGGGCTACGGAGAAAACAGTCAGGTCCGCACTACTTCAATTCTTCGCCTTTCCGAAGATCTCCCGTTAATTATTGAGATCATTGACGTGGCAGATAAAATTGAAAAATTTAAATCCTTTCTTGCTGAAAACATGACTGAGGGGCTTGTTACAATGGATGAAGTGGACGTTATTGTCCACAAGCATAATCTGGGTAAAAAGTAATTACACCACTCTTTGAGCCTTTTTAGATATCTGTTCTTCGTTCCCGGGGGTGAGGAGTCAGGTTCAGGCTGAGTGCGGTAATGATTAATGTTCAGGGCTTTACAATGTGCGGCCCCTTTGGCAAAAGAGTCCCTTTTCTGATTCTTTTCGACTGGTTGAATTATAATTTTCGGTAAAATTAATTGCCTTTTCTGTGGACTTTCACAATTACATGTCCCTCTTAATCAGTAATCAATTTAAATAATGAACAACAAAGATAGTAAAAAGATCGAAGAACTTGTCAGGCTTCTTGAAAAACACAATGAAGCCTACAGGCGTGGAATGCCGACCATCAGTGATGGACGGTATGACGAGTTGACAGAAGAGTTGAGAGAGTTGGCTCCTGATCACCCCTTCCTGAACAAAGTTGAGCCTGAAAAATTCAGTGGAAAGGTTGAAGTAAGACATCCCAGACCCATGTTATCAACCGAAAAAGCCTATTCCGCAGAAGAACTTGAACGTTTTGTCAAAAGAGTGGAAAAAGAAGCCCGGACTCTCGGGATAAGGGATGTTAAATATCGTGTAACCCCCAAACTGGATGGTCTGGCAGCTCGTGATGACGGAAAAATTTTCGCGACCCGTGGTAATGGCGAGGTCGGTTATGAGATCTCAAGCGCATTCGCCAAGGGAATAATTCCAGTAGGCGGACGTGGACAGGGTGTAGGCGAGATCGTCTGCAGTATGGAATATTTCAATGAGCACCTTGTCGGGGTATTTGAGCATCCGCGTAATATGGTTGTCGGCATTGTTACTTCTGACAATGTGAATGAAGCATCAAAACAGGCCCTTCAGGACGAAGCCGTGCGGTTTGTTCCCTATAACACACTGCCGAAAAAGGTCGTGAGTGGAGATGAACTTGTCCGTGATGTCTGGCAAATAACCGATGAACTCTGGGAAGCTTCGGATTATCCGCTTGATGGTATGGTGGCGGAAGTTATGGATACTGCAGTTCAGGAAGCCCTTGGGGCGACAGCGCATCACTACCGTTGGCAGATAGCCATTAAGAAAAAAGGTGAGTCCGCTGTTACAGAAGTTGAAGCAGTACGCTGGCAGGTGGGACGCATGGGAGCGGTTACTCCGGTGATGGAGGTAAAGCCTGTTCCCGTGTCTGGAGCAACCATAAGAAATGTTACTGCGCACAACGCAGGCATGCTCCGGGACCAGTCCATCGGCAGGGGGGCGGTGATCAGGATCATCCGCAGCGGAGAAGTTATTCCCAAGCTTGAGGAAGTCATCAAGCCCGCCGAAGAAGTTGAGTTGCTGGATAAATGTCCTTCCTGCGGGGCGGAGCTTTTCTGGCAGAATGATTTTCTCAAATGTCCTGATTTCAAGTGTCCGGCAAGGGTTGAGCAACGTCTTGAGTATTGGTTCAAAACCTTGGGAAATGCGGATTGGTTTGGAAAGAAGACCATCGCCAAGCTTGTTGCCGCGGGATATAATACTCTTGAATCGGTTTATGAAATGGGTGAGGAAGATTTCAGAAAGCTGGGTTTCGGCCCCATTCAGTCCAGCAACCTTGCCGAGGCGATTTACATAAGTCGGACAAAGGAAACTGACGATTGGCGTTTTCTGGCTGCATTCGGTATTCCTGATCTGGGTAAGGCGGACAGCCGCAAACTGCTTGGACATTTCAAACTTGAAGATGTGATCGATCTCAAACGGGAGCAGTTGGCAGAACTTCATGGGTTCGGAGATATAACCAGCCGTTCAGTGACGGAAGGTATTGCTCTGATCAGTGATACTATCAGGCACATGATTGAATCAGGGTTCAATCTGAGGCGAACTCCATTGATCAAAGAGACCGAATCTGTGGACAGTCCCATTAAAGGAAAAGGGATTGTGTTCACCGGAAAGATGGAGCAGGGCAGCCGCGAGGACATGCAGGCCATGGCCCGTCGCCTTGGGGCAAAGGTTCAGACTTCCGTAAGCGGCAAAACAGATTTTCTGGTTTGCGGAAGTAAGGTCGGAGCCAAGAAGATTGAATCCGCCCGGTCAAAAGGTGTTGAAATCATGCCTGAATCTGATTTTATGGAAATTGTGAAAAGCAGTAATTGAATTTCAAAGCGCACAGCGCAATAGAATACCAACCGAGCGGTCTGTTCTGGGCCGTGTAAATTACCAGGAGCTTGATATGACTGAAGTAGTAATTATGGGTGCTAAAGGCCGTATGGGCGATACCCTTGTCCGTTGTGCTCAGCAGAGTGAAGATCTTAAGCTCGCGGCAGTTCTTGAAAGAAAGGGCTGCGAAGATGGGCTTGATTCCCTGGGCTGTGTTTGCGGAACTTCCCCTGAAGAAGTGCTGACCAAGGTCCCGGGAGCAGTTGTTGTGGATTTTACCGCTCCGGCTGTAACCTTGAATCTCCTTGAAACCGCTGCCGTAACCGGCAATCCCGTAGTTATAGGCACTACCGGCATGACTAATGAGGATATTGAGAAAGTTGAGGAGTTTGCAAAGAAAGTTCCTGTTTTTCTCGCCCCCAACATGAGTGTCGGAGTTAATGTTCTGCTCAAGATTCTGCCCGAACTCGTTAAGATGCTCGGCCCTGCTTATGATATGGAAATGACCGAAATCCATCATAACAAGAAAGTTGACTCACCCAGTGGGACTGCACTTAAACTCGCACAGTGCATGGCGGAAGCCCGTGGGCTTGTTTATGATGAAGTTAAAAAACATGCCCGTGACGGTATTATCGGAGCGCGTACACAGGATGAAATCGGCGTGCTGGCAGTGCGCGGCGGTGATGTAGTTGGTGATCATACTGCTTATTTCCTCGGACCCGGCGAGCGTATTGAAGTGACTCACAGGGCCCATTCTCGCGAAACATTCGCGCAGGGTGCATTGCGTGCAGCCCGCTGGCTGAGCACTCAGAAGCCCGGTAAACTTTACTCCATGGCTGACATTTTTTAGTCCTGTAATCTGAATGAAGTAGAATTAACTTTCTTAAAAGGTTAATAAGGTCGTATCCTATGGGATACGGCCTTTTTTTATTTTAAAGATGAAGTTTTACTTTAAGTTTTTTTTGAGGGTCTGCTTTAGGGGTCTATAATGAGAGAAAAGATCAAAAATAAATACCAGATGGGAATGGCACTTGGCGCGCTCGGTGTGGTATTTGGTGATATAGGAACCAGCCCGCTTTATGCCATGAAAGCCTGCTTCAGCGGGCATCATGCCATAACATTGAACCCTGCAAACGTTCTTGGGGTGCTGTCTCTTATTATCTGGGCTTTGCTGATAGTTATCTGTCTGAAGTACGTCACTTTTGTTATGGATGCAGATAATGATGGTGAGGGAGGAATTTTCGCTCTTTACGAACTTGTCTCAGATAGGAATAAGAAAAGAACTTCTGCGTTCATGCTTGTAGCCGCTATGGTTGGTGGTGCTTTACTTTACGGGGACGGAGTCATTACTCCTGCGATTTCTGTTTTATCTGCTATCGAGGGGCTAGATATTGCGACAGATGCAGCACATCGGTACACAACTCATATTTCCTGCACGATTCTCTTTTTATTATTCTCTGTACAAAGATTCGGAACAGATAGAATTGGGAAATTATTCGGTCCTGTCATGTTGCTCTGGTTTACAGTTACAGGAGTTGCCGGATTAGGTGCAGCTGTTCAGAATCTGGAAGTTCTGCAGGCTTTCAGCCCTTACCACGCTGTTCGTTTTTTTGCTGATAACGGTTTGACCGGATGTATGGTTCTGGGGGCTGTGGTTCTTTGTGTGACCGGGGGCGAGGCCTTATTTGCGGACATGGGGCATTTTGGACGTAAGCCCATAACCATAGCCTGGTATTTGGTTGCTATGCCCAGTCTTCTTTTTAACTATCTTGGACAGGGGGCAATGTTAATCAGTAATCCTGACACAATAATTAACCCTTTTTTCAGTCTTTTTCCTGATTTTATGATGCTGCCGATGGTCGTTCTGGCTACTTTTGCAGCTGTAATTGCTTCACAGGCAATTATTTCTGGGGCTTTTTCCCTAACCGCTCAGGCTGTACATCTCGGGTTTATACCCCGGATACGAATAGTGCAGACTTCAAAAGATAACCCGGGACAAGTATTTGTGCGTTCCGTTAATTGGATAATGGCAGCAGCTTGCATTTTACTGGTGATCATTTTTGAGGGGTCGGAGCACCTTGCGGGAGCTTACGGGATTGCCATAACAGGTACCATGATCATAACGACCTACCTTTTCTGGTTTTATCTGCGTAGAGTTCAAAAGTGGTCTTTTCTCCCAGTAGCAATTCTTACCGGTTTTTTTGCAATTTTTGATCTTAGTTTTTTATAGTCAATTTCACCAAGCTTGGTGGGGGCGGTTGGTTCCCGATTCTGCTGGCAGGTATTATATCCTATGCAATGTATGTCTGGGTCAATGGGCGTGCTGAACTGCATGAAAGTCTGCGTAAAAGAGGGCTTGAGGTCTCTGATCTCAAGCTGGAAATTGAAAAATATATGTTGGCTAAAGTTCCCGGTGAAGCGGTCTTCTTTACTGCCTCAGACTTCATTCCCTTGGCTTTTCTGCAGCACTTGAGAAATAACCGGGTGGTGCATGAGAAGCTTGTTTTTTTAAGGGTAAAGACATTAAGTGATCCTTTTCTGGATCCGCGCAGGCGTATTTCAGTAAAAAATATAGATAAAAATATTTCATGGCTTACCGTCAATTACGGTTTTATGGAAAAACCCAACCTTTCCCTCGTTCTGGTCCAGTCATGGAACCAATTGGGAATCAGCAGCTCTGACAGTTATTTCTATGTCGGACGAATGCTTTTGAGGTTTGATGAGGAAGTTAAAAAGGGCAGGTTTAAAAGGAAATTGTTTATTCTTTTAAGTTCAATGGCCGAGGAACCTCTTGATTATCTGAAAATACCTGCAGAAAAGGTGATTACCATCGGCGTTGCTGTCAGAGTCTGATCAGCCGGAGCATTCTTATGCGTACCCTGCTCCGGCATATCAGATGCTATTGAACGAACTTGCTCATGAAATTGTAAACCTGATCCATCTCCACCTCAAGGACATGCAGGTTTTCATGTGAAAGTTTTTCGTCCCCGTCTCGGGCGCTGTACTCCAAATTCAGGCAGGCTTCCCGAACCCTGTCCGCTCCCATTGTGGCTGCAGCCCCTTTGAGTGAATGGGCAAGGTACTTGAGTTCGTCCATTTCTCCCGCTTCCAGAGCTTCCCTTATTTTGTGTACTCTTGCAGGTTCATCACGCAGAAAGACACTGAAGAGCTTATGGAGGAACTCTTTCTTTGTTGAAGCCATTGTATCCAGCCAGTCTTTATTAATCACATCAAGATTGTTCATCCCGTGAATTTAATTCAAAACTAAATCTATTTCCACAAATTTTCAGCCCTTAATGCATAAAATTGGTCGGAGGCGGGCAATCATTTTGGAAATACCTGCTTTTTGAGTAGAGTTTACAATGCTGTCGACGTCTTTGTAAGCCTGTGGAGCCTCTTCAGTTATTCCCCGCAGCCCATTTGTCCGGATAATTATACCGTTTCGGCCAAGGTCTTTCTGGATTTTTTTGGCCTTGAAAGATTTTCTTGCCTTGGCCCGGCTCATGGTTCTACCTGCTCCGTGGCAGCAGGAGGAAAAAGACATTTCTGCAGCTTCGGCAGTTCCTGCCAGAATATATGATGCTGTTCCCATACTGCCACCGATAATTACCGGTTGTCCCAATTTGTTGAATTCCCTTGGAAGTTCAGGGTGTCCCGGCCCCAAAGCCCGGGTGGCCCCTTTGCGGTGAACATAAAGAGTCCTTTTTTTACCTTTGATGGTGAATTCTTCTTTATTGCACGTGTTGTGGCTTACGTCATACAGCAGGTTCAGATTTGCTTTCGGATTAATATCAGCAAAACATTCACGCACCAGATGCGTAATAACCTGTCTGTTAGCCAGTGCGCAGTTTATTCCGGCCCCCATAGCACCGAGGTAATCCTGACCAAGTTCTGAATTGATCGGGACACAGGCTATATCGGGTGACGGAAGTTTGATTCCGAAAGAAGGTGCAGCTTTTTCCATGAGCGGAAGGTAGTCTTTGGCTATCTGATGTCCCAGTCCTCTAGAACCGCAATGGATGCTGACCACAATGTCATCTTCACTGATACCGAATCCTTCAGCCGTTTCGCACTCATAAACTTCTTCTACATACTGAACTTCAAGGTAGTGGTTTCCAGACCCGAGAGATCCGATCTGATTCAGCATACGTTGTCTGGCCTGCCGTGAAACTTTGGAAGGATCTGCAAAGGAGTTGCGCCCGTTATTTTCTATTCGGGAAAGGTCCTCGGGACGTCCCATATTCACGCCTACTGCCCATGATGCTCCTCCGAGAAGCATGGCATTCATGGCATCATCTTCGAGCCGAATATTTCCACCGACTCCAGTCCCTGAAGGGATACGCCTGAAAAGTTCGTCGGCGAGAGTTTCGTCACAGGTGATAAGGTCTTCCCTTTTTAATCCTGTGGTCAGGGTTCGGACACCGCAGGAAATATCGAAACCTACTCCTCCGGCTGAAATTACACCCCGCTTGGGATCGAAAGCACCGACCCCGCCTATCGGAAATCCATAACCGGAGTGGGCGTCAGGCATTGCGCACACAGGATCGATTGCACCTGGTAGGGAAGCAACATCACGCACCTGAGCGAGTGTTGTTTCGTCCAGCTGCAGGATGATATCCTTGTCGCCAAAGAAAAGGGCATCCACATTCATGGTCCCGTTTTTTTTCAGCCGCCAGCGGCAGGGGCCGTCTTTCTCCAGTAATTTTATATTCATATCCAGTTTTCGAAATTTAACTGATTTAATTGAGCCAGTTGCGTATCTTGTGCAAAATCTATTTTTGTATACCACATTTTCATGAACAAATCCTCATCAAGGCATGATCTGTAAGGTGGCTGATTTTTTTGTGATTAAGCTTAGCTTCTCCAAGTGGATAGGGGACATTCTTCCCGGTTTTCAGACGCAAAAAAGCCCGCATAAAATTTAAATTTTATGCGGGCTGGAAGAGACGGGACTAAAGCTTGCAGAGTTCTTCACTGGGAATCATCTTGATTCCATTTTCAGTGAGAAGCTCAATTGCCTGATCGGTACGGTCAAAACGGAAAATGATTACCGCGTTGCTGCCGGACTGATGGACAAAGGCATACATGTATTCAACGTTGATGTTGTTTCCACGCAGCATTTCGAGAAGATTGTGCAGTCCACCGGGCTGGTCGTCAACAACAACTGCAACTACAGAAGTTTTGCCGACAGTGAAACCCGCTTCCTTGAGCACAGCCTGGGCCTTTTCAAAGTCGGACACGATGAGTCTCAGGATACCGAAATCAGAGGTGTCGGCAAGTGAGAGTGCGCGGATATTGACTTTGTTCTCGGTGAGCAGTCTGGTTACTTCAGCAAGTCTTCCGGCACGGTTTTCAAGAAATATAGATAGCTGGTCACATTTCATGGTGTTTCCTCGCTTTTGATAGGTTCAACTACTGGTCCTGATTACGCAGGTCGATGATTCTCTTGGCTTTACCTGCGGAACGTTCGATACTTTTAGGCTCAACAAGCTTTACTCTTGCAGTTACGCCAAGGAATTCCTTGATATTCTTTTGTATCTTTCTTTCGAGTCTCTGTAAATTTTTAATTTCATCAGAGAATGCGGAGCCGGCAATTTCAACTTTGACGGTCAGGATATCGAGATTGCCATCGCGTTCAACAACGAGCTGGTAGTGAGGGGAGAGTCCTTCAGTCTCAATAAGGATAGATTCAATCTGAGACGGGAAGACGTTTACTCCTCTAATAATGAGCATATCATCACTGCGCCCGGTGACACGCTGCATACGGGCAAAAGTTCGTCCGCAACGGCAGGAGGTATAGTTAAGACGGGTCAGGTCACGGGTACGGTAGCGGATAAGCGGAATTCCTTCTTTGGTCAGAGTGGTGATAACCAACTCTCCTACCTCGCCCGGTTCCACATGCTCTCCGGTTTCCGGATTGATAATTTCGGGCAGGAAATGGTCTTCCATGATGTGAAGGCCGTTCTGCTCTTCAGCACATTCCATGGCTACACCGGGGCCCATTATTTCTGAGAGGCCGTAAATATCCAGCGCCTTGATATTGAGTTTGGATTCAATGTCCTTGCGCATGGATTCGGTCCACGGTTCTGCGCCGAAAATACCTATTCGTAGAGGAAGTTCCCGGAAGTCTATGCCCATTTCCTTGCCTGTTTCGTAGAGAAAGAGAGCATAGGAAGGAGTACAGCAGATAACATCCGCGCCGAAATCTTTGAGAAGCATGATCTGGCGTCTTGTTCCGCCGCCTGAAACCGGAATTATGGTCGCTCCGAGTGCTTCAGCTCCGTAGTGAGCTCCAAGTCCGCCTGTGAAAAGGCCGTAACCGTAAGCGTTGTGAATACTGTCTTCCGGGGTGGCTCCGGCAATGGCGAAAGAACGGGCCATCATGTTCGCCCAGTTTTTGATGTCACGTTTTGTGTAGCCCACAACGGTAGCTTTACCAGTGGTACCGGAGGAAGAGTGGATGCGTACGATGTTTTCTTTGGAAACGGCGAAGAGGCCGAAAGGGTAGTGGTTGCGCAGGTCCTGCTTTTCAGTGAAAGGCAGGCTTGTGATATCTGAAAGGGACTTTATGTCTTTGGGCTCTATGCCCAGTTCCTTGAATTTTCTGTTGTAAAAAGGAACGTTGGCATAAACTCGCTCACAAAGGTTCTGAAGTCTTCTAAGCTGCAGCCCTTCCAGCTCTTCCCTGGGCATCGTTTCCTTGTCTACATCGAAGATCATGGCTTGCCTCCTTGTATTCTATCCCCGGTAACAGGTTCTGTTTGTTAAAAAAAAAGGCCACGGGGGTTTGCCCGTGGCCCGGAAAACTCTCATCAGTGTGTATGTCCATAACCACGAGCAGACTAAATTTTAGTCCTAAAAAAGAAAAAAAAGATAAAAAGGAAAAAGTCGTGGCTGATCATGCGCATATGTATGTCATAAGTGTTTGCCCGCAGTCAACAATTCATTTTTATCATCTATTTTTGTTGTTATGTGAACTAAAAATATGTTGTTAATCGAAAACTGTTTTCACAATTGAAAATTATTTCAAAAACAGTTATACATATGATTGCGTAGCGGACATAAATTCTCTATATAATCATATTGTACGTTGGGCGTAATGTGGTAGACTGTGGTTTGTTGCCTGTGTTGGATGGGTTGAACACAGAAGGATTTCCTTTTAATCTCTGCATTATACTCAGAAGCAAGTGCGGTTTTATTAAGCAAATCGCCGTTTTATTATAAAATAATTAAAGAGAATGAAAACTAAAGCTAAAAAATTCAAACAGATCGAGACTGCGGACAAAGTTCAGCTTGTTGCTGAATGGCTTGACGAAAAACAGGCAAACGAAATTTCTGCAGTTGATGTGCAGGGTATCTGCCCTATCGCCGAGGTGGTGATGGTTGCAGGGGCAAAAGGTGTTCGACATGCTCAGGCCCTTGCGGACTATGTACTTGAGAAACTCGCCGATGATAATATCGAATATCTCGGTATGGAAGGGTATAAGTCCGGAGACTGGATTCTGCTCGATCTGAACGATATTATCGTCCACATCTTTCAGGATGAAAACCGCGGTTTTTACAATGTTGAAGGACTCTGGTCTGAAGGGACCAGAATGGAATTAAATATTACTCCGCAGGAATAGACTGCGAATAAGGTATCCAATCATGTCTGAACAATCCGGCTCTCCGACTCTTTTATTGATTCTTGACGGTTGGGGAATAGCACCCGAAGGTAACGGAAACGCTGTCAAACTCGCCAATACTCCTGTTCTTGACGGGCTGTTTGACAAGTATCCAAATACTCAGCTCAAATGCTCCGGTAGAGCGGTAGGGCTTCCGGACGGCTTTATGGGTAACTCCGAGGTCGGTCATACAAATATCGGAGCCGGCAGGGTTGTTTATCAGGACATGACCCGGATTGATATCGCCATAGAGAAAGAAGAATTGGCCGCCCGTCCCGCAATCAGCAGCCTTATGGATAAAGTCAAGGCCGGCAGTGGACGTCTTCATTACATGGGGCTTCTTTCAGACGGTGGAGTGCACTCTCACATCAATCATCTTTTCGCACTATTGGAAGTTGCCAGAGATGCTGGTGTGAAAGAGGTTCTTGTCCATGCTTTCATGGATGGGCGTGACACTTCACCCACCAGCGGTAAAGGCTACATGAAGCAGCTTCAGGATAAGATGGCTGAAATAGGTATCGGTAAAGTAGCCACTGTTTCAGGGCGTTATTATTCAATGGATCGTGACAAGCATTATGAGAGAAATGAGTTCTCTTATAAAACCCTTGTGCTCGGTGAGGGAGTCGAAATCTCCGATCCCGTGCAGGGAGTTGTTGAAGCTTACGCCGCCGGTGAAACTGACGAATTCATAAAGCCCCGGTTTGTATCCGGTGTGGATGGCCGGATCAAAGATGGTGATGGCGTTTTCTTTTTCAACTTCCGAGCCGACAGGGCCCGCCAGCTTTGCAGGGTTTTGGCATTGAGTGATTTCATTGAATTTGAGCGTCCTGTAACTCCTGCTCTCTGCGATTTCGTGACCATGACTCAGTATGAGGCGGATTTCCCTTTCAGTACCGCATTCCCGCCACTTTCTATCGCCAATCCAATTGGTGAGGTAGTTGCCGGTAAAGGGCTTAAACAACTGCGTATTGCTGAAACAGAAAAATATGCGCATGTGACTTATTTTATGAATGGCGGCCGTGAAGAGCCTTTCCTCGGAGAAGATAGAATTCTTATACCTTCTCCCCGTGAAGTAGCCACTTATGATCAGAAGCCTCAGATGAGTGCCGAGGAAGTAACCGAGAAATTAATTGCTGCTCTTCCTATGTATCCCCTTTGTATCTGTAACCTTGCAAACCTCGATATGGTAGGCCATTCTGGAATAATTCCTGCCGCCATCAAGGCCTGTGAAACAGTGGATGCCTGTGTAGGAAAGATCGTTGAGGCTGTGGAAAAACTGGGAGGATCTGTTTTTCTTACTGCCGATCACGGGAATGCCGAAGAGATGATTGATGCTGACGGTGGTCCTCAGACCGCTCATAGTTTGAATAATGTTCCTCTTGTGTTCATTGGTGATTCTCTGAAAGATTCCAAACCCGTAGAAGGGGCTCTATGCGATATTGCCCCGACCATTCTAAAGCATATGGGGATTGAAACACCTGAAGATATGACTGGTAAAAACCTGTTGGAGAATTAATTAATGTCAGAAAGTCGTAAGCCTCTTTCCCCGGTTAAACCTAGCGGGATGGAGATTATTTTTATGTTTCCCTGTCCGTTCTGCGGCAGGGAAGTCCCTTATATCGCTCCGACACAACCGGCGATGGCAACCTGTGATGCATGTCGCAAGAACTTTCCTATCGTTCCTGTGGATGAGAAAATTATCAGGTTTTATAAAGTCATGCTGGCAAATGGTCCTGCAGCAGTTGATCCTGACTTTTTCTAAAAGTTTGCCGGAGGTGTTTTCGCCTCCGGCATTTTTCTTTTACCATCTTTTTAATCTATATTATATATGTAAGTCTGCTTGACAGGATGACCCTGCGGGCGGTTTATTTTCTGCGCTCAGAAAGGTCGTTCTTTTCAGCAAGTTGATTAAAATTAATCCTGGCGGAACAGTTTTTAAATCTGCTTTGTGGGAATATTATATGGGTTCACGGCAAAACTTATTGAGGATAATATGGCTTTGAAAGAGAAAGACGCGATAATTTTTCACCCGATCGGACATATTCGTTCACCCTTCAAGACTCCTGAAGGTATGCCTATTCAACCGGCGGGAGCTAAAGATGTCGAGGGCGAAATAGAGTTATATGGAGCTTTGGAAGAAGGACTCGAGGATCTGGATGGTTTTTCTCATATAATTCTTCTTTACCATTTCCATCAAAATAATGATTTTAAACTTAAAGTTAAGCCGTTTATGGATACTGTGGAGAGAGGGCTTTTTTCTACCCGCGCACCACGCAGGCCTAATATGATTGGAATGTCCACAGTTGAATTGCTCGGTATTGAAGGAAATATTCTTAAGATTCGCGGAGTGGACGTGCTTGATAAGACTCCGCTTATTGATATTAAGCCTTATGTAGCAAAATTTGATGCTGTTCCTGCTACCAGATTCGGCTGGCTGGAAGAGAATGCGGTCAAGTCGGAATCAATAAAATCTGATGAGCGCTTTACGGAAAATGATTAGATAACCACTTTAATTTATGGATATTTAAAAGCCCTTGTCTGAGATCAGGCAAGGGCTTTTATACTGCAGATCAATCGTTTCTTCTCAATTCTGCTGACTTTGCTTTAGAATTAAGCAATAGGCTGGTAGCCAAAAAAAAGACCCGCTGGGAATTACAGCGGGTCTTTATGTTTATCTGTAGTAAAGATTGCGTCCACCTACAGTCAGGAATGCCTGATGCAGGTTTCTGCGGATGTCGCGCCTGTCCCAGATGTCCTGAATATGACCGCGGGAAAGGGCGTTGTATGCAGAATGGTAATCCGGAGGGATCTCCATTCCAGTGGTTTCCTTGATTACTCCGGGGCCGGCAAAACCGATGCGTGAGGAGCGTACGGCATACTGATATGGTGAGCAACCGAGAAAGCTGGCTACAGGGCCAGCGTAGGAGTTGGTATCGTAGAGTACGATATAAAGTCCACCGGATTCAATGTAACGGCGCACTGCCATGGTAACACGGGGCATCTGAATGAGGCCGTTGGTTCCTTCCTGAATACGGATACCAGCAGTACCGTGGACATAAGCTAGGAAGGGGTAGCGTTTCTTACCGGCAAGCTCAAGCGCCCTAATGAACTTTTCACCTTCGGCGGCACCTACGGAACCACCACGGAAAGGGGCGACCAGAGTCGCGCAGGTTACCTTTGTGTGCTTGATTGCTGCTTCATAGGTAATACATCCGGACTGTAATCCGGTCTTCGCCTTGGCCGCGTCCAGTCTTTCCTGAAAGTTGGGGAAATCTGTCGGGTTGGCGGAGCAGATGGATTTATTGAATTCACGTACAGTTCCCCAGTCAAACACGTTGGCCATGTACCAACGGTATTCCATGGGGAAGTGATGACCGCATGTGGGGCAGACCCCTGCAAATTCATCAAAAAGGTCTCGGGACCAGATTTCAAGACATCCGCTTTCCTCTGCGTTGGGACAGGTTATTTCCCTGTCTTCGCTCGCACGAGGGCTTACATAATGGCGATAATCGGATGGCGGAATATCCGGTTCAGAATCTTCGGAAAGTTTTGTCAAAGACAGTTCTACTTCCGAAGCACTCTTGGAGCCTCCACCCATTTGGCCAATGATCATGTGCTTGAATTTATCAAATTTATTAGTGACAACATGGATCTCATCTTTTGCCTCATCTGCAAGAGACTGGATTTTGCTCTGGTATTTCTTGATCATATCGTAGCGGATTGTTGAATACGCTGCGGTCATTGCGTCAACTTTTGCGGAGTTGAGCTTTTCAAGAAAAGAGCGTTTGTCGTCAAAGGCGTTCTGGGCCATACGGCGGTATTTCTTGTACCTTTTCCAGAGCAACCGTTCTTTGGCATTGGGGGTTATAGACCAGCGTACAAATACTGATTCGTTGGTCACTTCTTTTTTATTGCGGTTTTTGATCGCCGCACGACGGAACATGCGAAGTCCCTTTACGCTCAGAACCACTTCGTCGGTAGCGCGGATAACTTCGGCGCGGACCATTTTATAGAAATCAAAGTGCTCAGGTCGCGCGCCGAGTGCAGGCTCACGGATAATGCCGTCAATGTAACCGAAACGCAGGTTGTCATCCGCAGTGATGTGTTGGGATTTAGCGCAGGTTTCTATCAGCTTGCTTGGAGCACGCTGTCCGCCACGGATTCGACCTTCAATAGCGGCCGCTCCTTCAGGGGAGATAACGGAATAATAACCGTGTGAAAGCATCAGCCTTTTATCAGCCATGGCAATGGCTTCCGCACCACCGGAACCGCCTTCGGAAATGACGGAAATAATGGGTACGTCAAGACCGCACATCTCGTAGATGTTTTCAGCAATCTGCTGTGCTGCTCCCGGATAATCTTCAATGGGATATGATCCCGGAGTGAAGACATAGGTGTGGATGGGAATGTTCTCTCGGGCCGCTACTTTCATGTAGCGCAGGGCGTTCGCATTACCCCAGGGCTTGATGCAGCCGCCGTTGCGGAATTCCTGACCGTGCCCTTTTTCCTGTCCAACGACCATCACGGGCTGGTTATGGACTTTCTTGCCCACACGGCGTGAAATATAGGCCCGGGCTATGACCATGCCCGGATCAATGCTCATATCATCTTTTCCGCCGACAACGGTATAGTTGTCATAGACGTTTTCGAGGATATCTTCGAGGCAGATACGTTCGGAATGACGCACGATACGCACCTTGTCCATGGCGGACAGGCTTTCATCGATGTCTTTTTCCAGAACAACAAGGCTCTCATCATAAGTGTGGAGTTTATCCCACAGAGCTTCCTGAGTCAGATTTATATTACGGTCCAGGAAAGTATCAAGCTTTTTGGCAAAGGCAGTAAGGCGCTTATCTTCGGTCTCGCCGAGAATGTCACGCGCATACTGGACCCGCTTGATCAACCCGTCCAGTTTTTTTTCTATATCCATAATGTATTATTAGAATTCCAGTATGTTTGTTGTTTTCTCGCCCAGAAACTTCAGGTTGGACTTGAGGGAGACTTCCTTTCTGTCCTTACCTTCCAGAACGAACTCATCAAGGAATTCGAGTCCGCGTTTCTTGCATTCCTCAAGGTCTTTGCCCCAGATAATAGCCAGAGCAAGGTTGGGGTCGAATTCTGTAGGAATCTGATAGGGCTCATCTGTGGGGATATGCGTGTGCATTTTAAGCCATTCGTGCTCTTTCCAGCCTAGATTCTCGATTTTACCGGCCCACGGGGCAAACTTGTCGTCTGTGTCCTCCGCGATTATCCGGTATTCAATTCCGACACCTTCAAAGGTAATATCTTCCTGAGTGTAGCCCAGTTCATCGCCTAGAGCGAGTCTGATCTGTTCTTTGATCAGGTTGACATCCTTTTCGCCTTTAATGCGGGATATTGCTGCTGAAACACCGTTTTCAACCTGAATTCTGGTGTTTACTTCCATGAGAAAAGGCGCGCCTCTGGGGGTTACGATCCATTCCCATGTCCCCACATTGTCGTAATTGATTTCACGGGCCATGTTCAGGGAATGTTCCACGATGTCGTCCATTACCTTCTGGGCATCAAAGGAGTAGGCGATGCTTCCCGGACAGAAACCGGGGGCAACCTCAATCCTTTTCTGGCGTCCCGGGCTCTGTACTGAGCAGTTGCGTGTACCGAAGTGCACATGCTTTTTACCGGATCTTTCAGATACGATCTGTACTTCAAGATGGTTGAAGTTGAAGATGCGCTGTTCGATTAAGACGCCTTCATCATTAAATGTACGGAGAGAGTAGTTTCTAATTCTGCGGTAGACCTGACGGAACTCCTCAATGGAGTATACTTCGTCAATTCCCATACCGCCACCGCCGGCTGATGCCTTTACCAGGACGACGGGGTTTTTGACTCCCTGCTTTTCCTGGAATTCAAAAAGGTTGGCGGCGATTTCTTCAGCTTCAAGTTCATCATAGATGGCTCTGTCGGAGCCGGGAATGGTAGGAACATCCAGCTTGCGGGCCAGACGTTTGGTGTTGATTTTGTCACCGAGGTCCTGAATAACCCACCATGATGGACCGATGAAGGTCATGGGGCGGTCCCTTTCTGTTACCCGGCGGGCGAAACGGAAGTTCTCAGAGAAAAATCCGTATCCCGGGTGAACAGCGGTGCACATTGTTTCGTCTGCTACGGAGAGAATATCTCCGGCGTCGATATAGGATCTGATTTTATAAACGGATTCCTCTCCACCGAGCTCTCTGGCCATGGTGACATGTCCGGAATCCTTATCTTCCGCCGTGTATACGCAAACAAAATCAAGCCCTAGATCCTTACAGGCCTGCATAATGCGCACGGCAATTTCGCCTCTGTTGGCAATAAGTACTTTATCTGTTTTGGGATTCAAAGCGAATCTCCTGAGTCTTTCTGGTTTTTTCAATATATATTTGGTTAAGAAACCGGATTTTCAAAAATACGCAACCGTTTTAAGCCAAATAACGAACCTGTCAAGTTAAATATAACTAACATATACGTAGGTATAATTCCGTCCCAGCTATTGTGGGACTGGAGTTGCAGACGTAAATTTTAAAGTTCGGGCCGTTGAGTTGAGAAGTTACCTTGGAACCGGACAATGAACTCCGCCAGAAGTCATTTCAGCTTGTCCTGATAAAACAAAGTAAGGTATTCCGTCAAATTTCTCTTTTGCCTGTCTGCGTAATTATGGATAAAAAAATCCCGCATATCATTATAGAAATGCGGGATATGGGTTTTGGGTTGGGATTTTACTACATGAGACCGAATGTCAGCATATCCATGATGTCGGTCTCCTGCTCCTTCTGTCTTTTGAGCTCGGAGCTTTCGCGGGCTTTCATGGTTTCTTCAACTATCTGGCTGACCAGTACGGTTTCGTTTCCGTCGGAGATGCCAAGCTCAGCCACAAATGTTTCTGTTTCCGAAACTTTCTGCGGTGTTAGCTTGTCCTGATAGACAGACATACGGGTGTATATCTTGATGTGCTCCAGTGCCTGGTCCGTTTGTCCCAGTTGCTTGTATGCTCTGGCAAGCTTTCTATGTGCCAGTCTTTTATGCCCTTCTTCAAGCTTAAGGGTGAGGCCTTTCTGAATTACATCAATGGCTTCTTTGAAACGTCCTTCACGAAGGTAGCAGTCTCCGAGCATAATATAACTCGGGGCATAATCCGGGTCGGAATTGATAGCCTTTTCAAAATACACCGAAGCCGCTTCATCCTGATTTAGCATGAAGGCGACTGTGCCAGTCTGATGAAGCCCGACGGCTTCCTTCTTGGTACCGCATCCGGTAAGCAGGGCCGCTATTATAAGTGGCAGGCCCAGCAGAGCGGCTTTTTTTCTTATCCGCACAAATGAACGGTTCTTCATAGTTCTAAAGAGTTGTTCCTGTGCTCCCTTGAACCGGGAGGTTTAAGTTTTATTTCTCTTCGTTTAATGCCTTAAACTTTTCGATTGGGCAAGAAAAAGCCGTATTGCAATTTGGATTCAGGAGTGGGGTTGATCAAATTTTAGCTGATTTCAGGTAGTTCATCCCAGTTGGTTGTATAAGAAGGGGATTTGTGATTGCGGTTCATCTGCCATGGCTGTCCGATCCCTTCGGACCCGTAACTCAGAGTATGACGCCCGAAGCGGCTGTTCGTCGTGTCGAGCAGTTTCATCAGTGAGTTGCGTTTGTTTGCAACTGTGTTGTTGTTCATTTCCAGCAGGTTGCATTGACGATTGTATTTATTGCAGATTTCAAGAAGTGTCACCGAGGTTTTTTTGTACATGAACCCCTCTTTGTAAATTTTACGGATTCCCTGCAGCGCTGTTTTTATAAGGTCCGGGGTATAATCCGTCGGGACGGGGAACATATGGGTTGCCTTGTTGGAGTATTGGGGCAGGTTGTTGAATCTGTTTGTTGTCAGATAGACAAGGATACCTCCGGTCAGACATCTCTGCTCACGTAATTTTTCCGCGGCTCGTGCCGCGTAGGCGGCTATAGATTCTTCCATCTCCTGAAGACTTGAGACGGGGCGTCCGAACGAGCGGGAAGTGGTGATGGTTTTCTTTGGCGGCGAGGCTGTTTCCAGTTCAAAGCAGGGAGTTCCGCGCAATTCCAGAGCGGTGTGCAACCCGGTTATGGCCATGTTTTTTTTAATCCACAGGTCTGGAAGGTTTTTAAACTCTTGCGCATTTTTTATGCCCCGGCCGAGAAGTCTTTTCCCATGTCTCCTGCCGATTCCCCAGACGTCGGTAACAGGTATTCTGCTAAGTAGTCTATCCATGTCCCTGCGGGCGCACAGGCTGAATACCCCGTTGGTTTTCGGATTTTTTTTAGCAAGTCTGTTGGCGGCCTTGGCAAGGGTCTTGGTCGGTCCGAAGCCCACAGACACCGGAATTCCCGTCCACTTGAGAACTTTCCGTCTTATTTCCGGGCCTATCTCGGGAAGCATTTTGAGATACTGGGGAGGAAATTCAAGGAATGATTCGTCAATGGAGTAGACTTCCATTTCCGGAGTTAGGGTTTTCAGTGTTCCCGCTACCCTGCGTGAAATATCGCCATAAAGTGAATAGTTGGATGAAAAGATCGTGACATTGTGGTGCAGAAAAAGCCCCTTATATTTGAAAGCAGGAGCTCCCATGGGAATTCCAATGTCTTTTGCCTCCTGAGAACGGGCTATGACGCAGCCGTCATTGTTTGAAAGTACCACAACGGGACGGTTTACGAGTCCAGGGCGGAAAAGACGTTCACAGGAAACATAGAAATTATTGCAGTCCACCAGTGCGAATATTTTCATAGGCCGGCCTTATGTATTATGTAGGTGACTACGCCCCAGATCTCAAAGGATGTGTTCCTGTTTACTTCAATTACCGGGTATTCCGGATTTTCGGGAGCAAGGTAGATAGTTTTGTCCCTGATTTTAAGTCTTTTGACGGTTAATTCGCCGTCCAGAACTGCTATAACGATTGAATTGTGTATTGCGTCAAGGGCTCTGTCCACAATCAGGATGTCGCCTGAATGTATATTCGCGTCCTGCATGGATTCACCGCTGGCGCGCACGAAAAAAGTAGCGGTAGGATGTCTCACCAGATGCTCATTAAGATCCATTTTTTTATCTATGTAGTCATCTGCCGGGGAAGGAAATCCGGCTGCTACAACAGAGAGCATCAATGGAAATTCAGCCTTCCGAAAGGCTTCAGGAGTAATTATTTCAGCAAAGTCAGGATTCATATGGCTATCTTTTTGATGTTTTTTTTTGTTTATCTAATTTATACTTATTTTTAGGGTTTTGTCAATCTTAGATAAACAATATGCCCAAAAAAGACCCCGCTGATTGCTGTTGCAGAGTCAGCGGGGTCTGTTGAATATTTGAACTGAGTCTTATTTATCCATGAACATTGCGACCATCTGTCCAAGTACGGCGTCTGCCTCGGAATGAGGAACCTGACATGTTCCTACCTGTCTGTGGCCGCCTCCTCCGAATTTGAGCATAACACTTCCGACATCGACCTTGCTGGTGCGGTTGGTTATGCTGTGCCCAACGGAAAACACGGTGTTCTGTTTCATTTTACCCCATATGATCTGGATGCTGATATTGCACTGCGGATACATGGAATAAATTGTAAAGCGGTTTCCTGGATGAATCTCTTCCTGCTCCCGAAGGTCGAGGATGGCAACATTGCTGAAAAGTTCGACCCGGTCTTCAAGCATCTTGCGGAATTCCTTATCTCTTGCAAAGTAAAGCTCCACACGTTCTTTGACATCGGGAAGGTCCAGAATTTCGTCAATTGGAAGAGACCGGCAGTATTCAATAAGGTTTTCCATCAACTGATAATTGCTGACGTTGAAATAACGGTAGCGTCCAAGGCCTGTTCTGGGGTCCATTATGAAGCCGAGCAGAATCCATTTTTTAGGATTCTCAATTTCTTCTACTGTCAGATCTCCACTGTCCACTTTGTCGACATAGTAGAGCATCTCGTCAAATTTATCGCCGAACTTTTCATGTCCACCAAAGAAATCCCATATAACCCTTGCGGCGCTTTTTGCGTTTTTGGACATTCCCTGAAAGTCCATGTCCATATTAAGTCTTTCGTCTTCACTGGAGTGGTGGTCAAACCAATAGCCACATCCTTCAATATATGGAACATTGGCAACAATATCGTTAGGGTCGCCCGGATATTTTCCATCCTGCACATCTTTGGGATGTACAAACATCCAGTTGTCCATGATCCCGATGTCTTTCAGAAGGACTGCACAGGCAAGTCCGTCAAAATCAGATCGTGTCAAAAGCCGCATGAACTACTCCGTTTCTTGTTGGGAAAATTAATCTTCCTTTGGCCGTCTTTCCTCGATTTTTAAATTAAAAGCATGATAATTACAATCTGTTTGCAAGAGGAATGATTTTCTTACTGTCTATTTGATCACAAGAACCGGACAAGGGGCAATATGCAGCACTTTATGGGTGACGCTTCCTACCACCAGTCCCTCCAGATCTGATTTACCTTTGGAACCCATGACTATCAGGTCACAATCTTCAGCTTCAGCGACGGATTTAATCGTTTTGGCTATTGAACCGCCGATTATTTTTTCGCTGTACTTTATCTTTCTGGCAGTCAGAGTTGCACTGTGTTTTTCAAGAATGGCGTAAGATTCCCGCGTTGCATTATCAATTGCTTTCTGGAAATTAGGTTCGCCGAGTCCTGTGGGAACCGGTCTGTGGCAATGGAGCAGGATTACTTTTGCTCCTGAAAGTTCTGCAAGTGAAGAACCGTAACTGACAGCACTTTCGGAGTGCCTGGAATCATCAACAGGAATGAGAATTTTTGAAAAGATCATGTGTAGTCTCCTTATATAATGTTTTCATATTACGCTATGCTGAAAGTTGCTGCAACTATATCGGAAAGAGCATGCTTTGAAAGTGTGGTAATGGCGAACCATAAAACTGATTGTACGTTCATTCAGTCAATATTTTTTAGGTAATATACAGCTTGTCGGCAGTTTGTGATTTGATTTTTAAAAAAATAAATTCATATAAAACAGCGCCTTAAATTATAAATTTGGTGCAACTGAAAAAAGTATCCAAAAATGGTTGACAGGAACCAAGGTTGAACGTAGATACTGTATCCAGTTGATGTCGCTCTGAAAAAGAGTTCGGGGTAGATGTCCTCAAGGGCTGAAGTAGGCGTTTATTGTAGCATAGTTCCTTGGCTGGAGGACTGTAGGGGTCTAGACAGGCAAGTCTGAACAGCATCGATAAAGACAGTTGAACAAAGATTCACCACTGAAGCTTTTTGAGAGAATCACCTAGACGCAACCTTGGGAGAAGCCCGCATCTCTCCCAGAAGTTGTCGGACTGAAACTATGGTCCTTTTGAAGATTGCTGATGCGCGTATATAAATTGCGGCGGCATCAGGTTTTCACAGATCATGATTGAGTAAAACCACCTTCCGTTTCCATTCCTTAAAGCTTAGGCCCCTCCAATTTCTGGAGGGGCTTTTGTCCTTTCTGGGGAGATGGTCGGATATTCGGTTCTATGCATTAAGGGGTTGTTTTTAAAATAATTTTATTCTTGAAATGTAATCACTTTGCGTGTTGACCTTTAATAGGGTTTTCCGTAACTATATTATTACGTTTTTATTACATAGTTGGGATAAAGAGTGTTGTTATGACCAAGAAAGATACAGTGTTGAAATCTGCCAAGGAACTGTTCGGCGAGTTGGGGTATAGCGGAACAACTTTCAAAAAAATAGCAGACCGGGCCGGAGTGGCTGTAGGGCTTTTGTCTCATCATTATGGCAACAAGGAAAAATTGTTCCGTGCTGCCGGTTTTGATGTTGCAGAAAGACTCAGTCTGGCTTTGCAGGATGAAATTGTGCAGGCGGAAAACGGTTACGATGCTGTTGTCAGATTTGCCCGCCGCTATCTTGAATTTTCAATTGATCCTGAGGAAGATTTTCTTGTCCTGATCAGGTGTTCTCCTTTCAGCGATCTTAAAACCGGGGCGGACAGAGATGCTATGGTCCACAAGTTTGCCCAGATCCCAATGCTCCTTGAAAACTGTGTAGCCCGCGGCGTACGTGACGGATCAATACCCGAGGTTCCGGTGCCGGAGACTTCTTCGGTGGTTTTGTGTAATCTTGTCGGCGCAGTAAGAACCAAGCTGCTTACTCCGTACAGTCCTCCAGCACTGTACGATGAAGCTTTAAATTTTATAAAAAGGGCACTTAAGTCCTGTTGATCTGGTAAATATATATTTATTTCAAGGAGTGGTTTTGCCACTCCTTTTTTTTTAGCTGATGAAAATAATCTTCTAATGTAATTTTGTATTTACTGGACATATTTTATCTAATTGATCTATGATCAGGTAGAGTGGAAAATTAATTTGTTAGGATGGTTATCATCATTGAATTGTATTAATACAGTAAAATTTTACAGTGATATACAAAACTGAATTTCAGGACAGGGCACATGAGAACAGGCGGCAGATTAAATGTTTTACCAGTATTGTTTCTAGTCCTGCTGGTTGTGTGCAGTTGTGCAGGTAATGTGTCCGCTGAGACGATAGTGGCTGAAGGGGACTTTCATTATCCCCCCTATGAATTTCTGGATAACGGTATTCCGTCCGGCTTTAATGTCGATGTTTTCAGGGCCGTAGCAGAAGTGGAGGGATTGCAAATCCGGATTACCTTAAAAGGTTGGTCCGAAGTTGTGAATGATCTGGATCAGGGAAAGTGTGATGTCCTTCTGGGGATGTTTTATTCTGAGCAACGGGCTGAAAAATTTGACTTTTCTGTACCTCATAATGTGATTTCCCATTCTATTTTCGTAAGGAAGGATTCTTCAATAGATGCTCTCGAAGATCTCCATGACAAGGAAATTATTGTTCAAAATGGGGATATTATGCATGAATATGTCCAGATTAATTATCCTGATGCTGAAATCATAACAGTAACTTCACAGGAAGAGGGACTGAGACTTCTCAATTCAGGAAAGCATGACGCCGCACTCCTTGGTAAACTTCAGAATTTATTTATAGCAGACAAGGCTGGTCTTGAGAATATCATGACTGTAGGCCCCGCATTTGCTTTTGGTGATTACTGTTTTGCCGTCAAGAAAGGTAATACAAAGTTGTTGGCCAAGATCAATGAGGGGCTCAGTCTGGTTAAAAATTCAGGTAAATATGATAAGATATATGCCAAATGGTTCGATACTTACGAAAGAAAGAGTATTTACCGGGAGGTTGTTCGTTATGCGGTTTTGATTTTGACTCCTTTGTTGTTTTTTCTTGCATTTTTCATTCTATTGACCTGGCTGCTGCGCAACAGGGTTAAAAAGAAAACAAGAGAATTGACAGCTGAGCTTAATGAGAGACAGAAAGCGGAAAAAGAGTTGAGACTTGTTCAAAGTTACCTGTCTAATGTGATCAACTCAATGCCGTCAGCTCTCATCGGAGTTGATAAGAATTGTAATGTAACTCAGTGGAACCGGGAAGCCGAGCGCTTAATCGGTTCGAGTCAGAAGGATGTATTGGGGCAACCTCTCGATCTGGCCGCTCCGTATCTTGCTTGTGAGATGGATAAGGTCAGAGAGGCATTGATAAGCGGGGAAATGCAGAACGACCCCAAGTTAAGACGATACTCTAAAGACAGGACAAGATTTGAGGATGTGACAATCTACCCTCTTAAAGAAGAAGGCGTTGAAGGAGCTGTCATAAGAATTGATGATATCACAGAACGAATGAATCTTGAGCAGATGATTATGCAGAGCGAAAAAATGATGTCTGTAGGAGGTCTTGCTGCAGGTATGGCTCATGAGATCAACAATCCGCTGGCTGTAATTATCGGCCATGCTCAAAATATCAAGCGGAGAGTATCCTCAAAGCTCAATAAAAATGTTGTTGTAGCAGAAGACTGCGGAATAACGATTGATGCTCTCGAAAAATATTTTCACGAGCGGGGGCTTAACCGGATGCTCGATAGTATAGTTGAGTCAGGCAACAGAGCTGCAAAGATTGTTGTAAACATGCTCAGCTTCAGCCGTAAAAGTGACAAGGTTTGTGCTGAGCACAGCATCCCGCAGATTCTGGACCGAACTCTTGAGCTGGCCTCAAGTGATTATGATCTGAAAAAAGAGTATGATTTCAAGCAGATTGAGATCGTAAAGGAATATGATCTGCACGTCCCAAATGTTTGTTGTGAAGGGAATGAAATCCAGCAGGTATTTTTGAATATTTTCCGCAATGGTGCAGAGGCGATGTCTGAAAAAACATACAGCACGGGAGGCCCCAGATTTATTCTCAGGGTCAACCGGGCTGGAGACATGGTTCGTGTCGAGGTTGAAGATAATGGACCCGGCATGGACGAAGAAACAAGGAAAAGGATTTTTGAACCGTTTTATACAACCAAGGATGTTGGAAAAGGAACGGGACTGGGGCTTTCAGTCTCTTATTTCATTATCACAGATCAGCACAAGGGAACACTTGAAGTAGATTCAATGCTCGGACACTGGACAAAGTTCATAGTGAGTATTCCTGTTTCCAAGTTATGTGATTTATAGAGAATATCAACTCTTTCTGATACAATCAAGAATGCAAAAGACCTAGCAAAAGGAGAGCGCGATGAAGGTTGTGATTACTGGCGGTACCGGGTTTATCGGCAGGGCATTGAGTAAGGCACTTGTTGGAAAAGGGTATAATGTAATCGCACTGACCAGATCAAGCCGGCCTTCTGATATTTCCGGAGTTCGCAATGTTGTCTGGGATGGTCAGACTTCCGAGGGCTGGGAGGACTTTGCAGATGGTGCGAAGGCGATAGTGAATCTCGCCGGAGAAAATATTGCCTCCGGACGCTGGAGCGAAAGCAAGAAGCAGGGCATAGAGAAAAGCCGCCTTGAAGCTGGTAAAGCTGTCTCTATGGCTGTGTCCAAAGTCAAGAACAAGCCGGAAGTTGTTGTTCAGGCTTCGGCTGTCGGTTTTTATGGTCCGCGCGGCCCGGAGCCTGTTAATGAAAAATCATCCGCCGGGGATTCCTTTCTGGCCAATGTGGCTCGTAAATGGGAAGATTCAACAGTTAAAGTTGAAGAATATGGCGTGAGGCGTGTTGTAATTCGCACAGGAATGGTACTGGGTCACGGCGGAGCTCTCGCAAAGATGATTCAACCTTTCAAGGCCGGTCTGGGGGCTTATCTCGGAGACGGGCATCAGGGTGTGTCGTGGATACACATTGATGATGAAGTAAAAGCCATAATTCATCTGATTGAGAATCATGAGTGTCAGGGTGTTTTTAATCTAAGCTCTATTCATCCGGTGACTTCAAATAAGTTTCATTATGCTCTGGGTAAAGTCTTTAATAAAAAGGTACGATTGAGAGTTCCCGGGTTTATGGTGAAAATGCTTTTTGGACAGATGGCTGAAGAAATTCTTCTTTCAGGACAATTTGTATTGCCTGAAAGGTTGATCGCAGCGGGATTCAGCTTTGATTATCTTGAAGTAGAGGATGCTTTGATGAGTATTCTGGATTGATCTGGAATGATAATATTTTCTTATAAAGGCAGTTTCTCATATGGAATTCTGCCTTTATAATTTTATAATCCGAGGGGTGCATCTTTCAATTCTATATCTGCAATTTTACATGCCACAGGATCTCCGAAATAGAATATGTGAATCAAGCTGTCGCTGACTGGGCTTTTTATGTGACGGCAATTTGTAATTGCAGTTTCATATTGTGCCGGAGTTTTCCTGCTGGGTTAAATGAGTAATTTTGTAGTGCGTTATTGATTATCATTTCTTCCATTTGCGGGAATATTTCTTTTTGCCTCCAGACTTGCGTCTGGTTTTTTCCGTTATATCTTCACTGTTCTTTTTCGCTTCTACTTTCAGTTTTAGATAATTTTCAAGTCTGCGGGCAGAGATTGATCCCTGCTCTAAAGATTCCCGCACAGCACATCCCGGTTCATGGTTGTGGCTGCAATCAGAGAAGCGACACATATCTTCCGCTTCCGCTATTTCACTGAAAGCGTTGTTGATGCCGGACTGGCAGTCATGAAGCTGTAATTCCCTGATGCCCGGAACATCAATGAGCAGGGCTCTGGAAGGCATAATATGCAGGGATCTGGTTGTGGT
The DNA here is from genome assembly GCF_055394525.1 of Maridesulfovibrio salinus. Classification (NCBI taxonomy): domain Bacteria; kingdom Pseudomonadati; phylum Thermodesulfobacteriota; class Desulfovibrionia; order Desulfovibrionales; family Desulfovibrionaceae; genus Maridesulfovibrio; species Maridesulfovibrio salinus. The sequence continues at coordinate 2,880,487 of NZ_AP042461.1, read as the reverse complement.
TGTGTGACGTCCCTTGCTGTCCGAGTCCCTGATTGATCCCGTTTTTTCCTTCTGATCCCCATTTATGGTGTTAAGCAGTGTGGTCTTGCCGACTCCCGAAGATCCCAGAAGAACAACTGTTTCACCTTCTTTGAACCATTTGTCCAGACAGTTAACGCTGTCTCTGTTCTTGGCATTTACTGTCATTATTTTCATACCCGGATACAGCTCTTCTGCCTGTCTGCGGTATTCCTCGGCATTTTCAGTGAGGTCCGCTTTGGTGAGTATAAGAACAAAGTCAACTCCGGCCTCAAGAGCCAGACAGATATAACGTTCAATCCGATTTGAATTGAACTCGCTGTTGCAGGATGAAACGATGAAAAGTGTATCGATATTAGCCGCAATGGGCTGCAGTTTGACTTCCTGCCCCGGGGCCATGCGTTGCAGCAGGCTGCTTCTATCAAGGACTTTTTCAGGAACAAGGGATTTTCTGTTCAGCAATACCCAGTCACCAACAGTGGGCTGAACATTGAGGCTTCCTATCCCTTTTTCTGCAATTTGCAGAAGGTGCTCCGATTGTCCTGTGGAAACCACAACATGACCGCGATGTGTCATGGTTACTCTGGCGGGCAGGGTGTTTTCTTTATCTTCATCAGTAAGTTGGGAGCTGAATCTTGTTTTCCAGCCCAGTTCGGAAAGTGAATATTCTGGCGCGTTCAATTAGTCCTCTGTGTTCAGTAGGATGGTTAAAGTGTTATCCGGCAAACATTAAACATACGTAACAATATATCAACAGGCAAGCAAAGGATTGGCCGAAACCAGACTTATCAGAAAGGATCCTTTCGGAGATATCTGCTGTGATTTTATTGTAATGCTTTTAATGAAGTTATGGCTGTGTTATGTTTTAAGTGAGAATATAAATATAGTGACAGCTCAAAATATCTGCCGGAGGTCTTAATGAGCAGAGAAGTTCATGACCTGATTAAGAAGTTCATACCTGAGCACAGTATTTCCCGTTTCGGGAATCTGTATACTGATACGACTGAGTTTATGAATATTGATTACAGTGATATCATCAAGTTGCATGATGAACATTTTCTCGTTCTCAAGAATGAGCAGGAGAGGAGGTTCGGGCTGACCGACCCCAAGTATTGGGTAAAGCGTTGCAGGAAGCTTGAAACCAATGAGCCCAAAATTTTGAAGCTGGTTTTTTATGAAAAGTTTCCGATGAACATAGGCCCATTCAAGATCCAGTGCTTCAGAAGCCCCCGCAAGGAAGCAAGAATTCTGGATCTTGTAAAGGGAGACAAGCGTTTTATGCAGGGTTATTCCAATGATGATACCGCAGGAAATAACGTTCGTGTACTGGATGTTATTCGCGGCAAGAGGCTGGATGTAGTTGTTCACAATATTCCTGTTGATCATAAGACTTATTTTCATGAATATTTTCCAGATATTCTGGAGAAGTATCTTGGAGCCTGTGAAGCGATAAAGTTTCTGCACGACAACGATGAAAAACACGGGGATATCCGCAGGGACCATCTCTGGGTCGAGAGTGAGACCGGTGATTATCGCTGGATCGATTTCGACTATGCTTTTGATCTATATGAGAACCCTTTCGGCCTTGATGTATTCGGTCTTGGAAGCATTCTTATTTATTTGGCAGGAAAGGCCAACCTGACTCCTCAGACATTGCAGGATCATGGTGTAGACAGGCAGATTCTCACCAGTCTGAGCCGGGGTGATTATTCGGTTGTAATTGGCAACAGGGTCGTGAATCTGCGTAAGATTTATGATTACATACCTTCCTCATTAAATAATATTCTGATGCATTTTTCATCGTCGAGTTCTGTTTTTTACGAATCGGTTGATGAGTTGATGGTTGATATGAACAGAAGTCTAAAGGAAATCAGGAGTCTTTAAAATTTAGATGCCAGGAGGTTGAAGCTATGGAATCCATCAGAGTTCTGATCGCTTTTGACGGTTCTGAAAATTCATTCAAGGCCGTAGATTATGTGGGGGAAATAGCGCGGAATTGCTCCGGTAGTGAGATATCACTGCTTTATGTTGAAAGGCTTCCGGATAAGGATATTTTTCCTGATGAGGAATTATGGAAGAAGGAATGTGAACATAATGAAAAAGAAATAAACGCAAAACTGGAGCAGGCACGCCTCAGGCTTATTGAGCTGGGAGTCCCGCAAAAGGAAATTTTCATCCGTTATTTTGCAAGCTGCAAGTCCCCGTTCCATGAAACAGATATATGCTCTACCGGACGCAGTATCGGCATGGATATCCTCAGAATACGAGAGGAAGAGGGAGTCGGAACGATTGTTATTGGAAGAAGGGGAGTCAGTAAGGCTGAAGAGTTCCTGTTTGGCTCAGTCTCAACCAAAGTTGTACAGTCTGCGGTAGATTGTACTGTATGGGTTGTAAGCTGAATTAAGCAGAGTTCAAAGACGGGGTGCTCATGATCAGAATTACAGGTTTAATATACATATTATTTTTATTACTGGCCCCGATTAATGCCTTAGCTCTACCCAGGGTTCTATGGATAGAAAGTTATCATGCCGGCTATCTTTGGGATCAGGAGATGATGAAGGGGCTGGAATCCAGTACCAAAGGAAAGATTGAGCTTTTGCGTTTTCAAATGGACACCAAAAGGCTGCATGAAGATGTTTATGAGGAAAGGGCGGAACTTGCCAGTCTGTATTACCGTGAAGTCAAACCCGATATTGTGATTCTGTCCGATGACAACGCGCTCAAATATGTAGGCCCCAGACTGAGTCACACAGGTACACCTGTTGTCTATATGGGGATAAATGAAAACCCCAGAAATTATCATTTGCAAAAAATGAATATTACCGGTGTCCTTGAACGGCCTCTTTATAAGAGAACTATAAAATATATTAATGAGATACTTAATGTGGGCAATGATAAGGTCCTTATTTTGTTTGATAATGGCACAACAACACAGGCTTTTAAGAAACAGGTTTTTAAAAAATCAGACACTCTGACCGTCAGCGGTGTAAATACTGATTTGAAGGTTGTCTCCAGTTTTGGAAAGTGGAAAAAAATCATTAAGGAAGCTGAAAGTGAGGGGTATCGGGCTATCGTGGTAGGCCTGTATCAACGAGTCTTTGATGGCGAAAAGCATGTGGACAGTGAAGAGCTCCTTGAGTGGACATCTGCCAACAGCGTGCTTCCTGTTTTTGCTTTCTGGAGAATGAGTGTGGGAAAAGGAAAAGCCGTTGGTGGAATGGTTCTCTGTGGTGAAGAGCAGGGAAGAGCTGCGGGAAATATGGTTTTGGAGATTCTGGGTGGAAAACCGGCCAGTCGTATAAGGCCTGTGACCCCTGATCGGGGCAGTTTTGTATTCAGCCGCTCCGAACTGTCCCGCTGGAAAATAAGACTGCCTTTTAAGATAATGAAACAGTCATTTTTTGTCCCGTAAAAAACAGGCTGATATACACTCTTAAATTTTGTCTTTTCAATCGGTGTTTTATATTTTTATTGCAAGTTTGTTACAAACTCCTTTGTGTCATTGACTCATAAGGTTTGCTCGAATAAGTCTTTTGCCGTTTGGCAAATTAAGCAAGTGTAATAATTTTAGTGCCGCCATTAAATCATGCGGTTATGGACAGAAGATGGATAAATTGAACCTTTTGTTTTTATGTACCGGTAATTCCTGTAGAAGTCAGATTGCTGAAGGATGGACACGACATCTTAAAAGCGATCTGATTAATGTGTATTCGGCAGGAATTGAAACTCATGGATTAAATCCTAACGCTGTAAAGGTCATGGCAGAAGTTGGAGTAGACATATCTCATCAGGCTTCTACCCATATTGATGACTTCAGGGACGCTCAAATTGATGTTGTCGTTACTGTTTGTGATCATGCGCACGAGACCTGTCCTTTTTTTCCGGGGGGCTGTAAGGTAATTCATGTAGGTTTTGACGATCCGCCAAGAATGGCCAGAGAACTAGCTGAGTCGGGAGCAGGCGAAGAAGAACAATTGGAATGTTACAGAAGAGTTCGTGATGAGATTAGAGAGTTTGTGGAAGGGCTTCCGGAAGGTCTGATCTAAAAAGTCTGCAGTACGTGACTTCTGGCCGGAACCGCTTTTGCGGTTTCGGCTTTTTTATTGATCTGATAATTTAAATAAATATGTAATGTTTACCCATGTCTGCTTATAAATTCGAATCGAGTAAAATTTTCTATATTTTTTATTCGAAACGTAATATAGCAACTACCAGGTGTTCATCATATGGTTTAATAGATAAAACTAGAGCAGGTACGTTTATGGAGTCACTTAGAGAATTATACAGGATAGGAGTCGGCCCCTCTTCCAGCCATACCATGGGGCCTAAGTTTGCTGCTGAAACATTTCTGGGGAAAAATCCGGAGGCTGCAAATTTCCGGGTTACTCTTTTTGAAAGTCTCGCGGCAACAGGCAAAGGGCACTTAACGGATTGGGCCATAATCAGCGTGCTTGGAGATGAGCGGACTGAACTTATCTGGAAAGCCGAAGAGAAAATGCCGGAGCATCCTAATGGGATGTTTTTTGAGGCTCTCGATTCTTCGGGAAATGTTCTCGACTCCTGGAAAGTATACAGTGTCGGCGGCGGAGCAATCCGTGAAGAAGGCACTCAGGGTGTCAGCCTTGATCCTGTGTATGATATTCGGACCATAACTTCTATTATGGCTTTTTGCGAAGACAAAGGAATTACCTACTGGGAGTATGTTGAACAGTGTGAAGGAAAGGAAATCTGGGATTTTCTGCGGGAAATCTGGCGCGTTATGGACGAGTCCCTTGAACGTGGTCTTGATGCTGAGGGCGTTCTGCCCGGATCTATCGGGCTGAGAAGGCAGGCAAAGTCCTATTACCGCCGCACTCGTCTGGCCGGGCCTGATATGCAATTGACCGGCTTGACTACTGCTTATGCTCTGGCTGTATCAGAAGAAAATGCCGCCGGGGGAGTTATTGTTACGGCTCCGACATGCGGTTCCTGTGGAATCGTTCCTGCCACCCTGAAATATTTGCAGCAGATTCATGATCTTAAAGAAAATGACCTGATTCGTGCATTGGCTACAGCTGGTCTTTTCGGCAATGTAATTAAGACCAATGCATCCATATCGGGAGCTGAAGTGGGGTGTCAGGGTGAAGTCGGTTCAGCCTGTGCTATGGCTTCTGCCGCAGCAACCCAGCTTATGGGGGGAACTTTGCGCCAGATAGAATATGCCGCAGAAATGGGGCTTGAACACCATCTGGGGCTGACCTGTGACCCTGTGGACGGTTTGGTCCAGATTCCCTGTATTGAGAGGAATGCATGCGCTTCTACCAGAGCACTGGCCCGAGCACAGATGTCCATTCTTTCAGATGGAAGCCACCGTATACCTTTTGATGAGGTTGTTTCAGTAATGAAAGAAACCGGTCATGACCTCCCGAGTCTTTACCGTGAGACCTCCAGCGGCGGACTTGCCAAAGCTTATAATTCCCGCAACAAGGCATGATTCTGCATTCTCTGAATGCGGAAATAACGCCGGATGACAGGCGTAAATAAAAAACTGAAACGGGTTGTCAGACACATTCGCGTTTTAGCACTTTATATCCTCCTCACATATATCGTATTTATTGACATTATGAAGGCTGCCCTTAAAAAAGGCAGCCTTTTTTGCGCTGATACAACTTTAAGATAATGTTGTAATTTAGGTCTTGTACAATTATATATTTTCTTCAAAACAAATTTAACCGCACCGGACCTGCTTATGTCATTTTATGTAAAAGCTACGATTATTTATTTTATTTGTTATTCATATGTTCGGCTGTGGATATGCCGGATGCTTGTAGATAACCCGTCAATAAAACGGAGTGTGCTTGTTGCGACTGATCTTATGACGGTAGCCTTGCCCGTTTCCCTCTATTTTCGGGCTGAACTTCCATACATTATAAAAATAATCCTGCAGGGTGCTGGTTACAGCTGGGCTGCAATTATAGCCTGTATGGTTCCTGTCGGGCTTTGTTTTGAGCCGATTCGCTGGGGGCTTAAGGTCCTCGGTAACGGTATTAGAGTCCCAAGATTGAAGGTCTTTGCGGTTTTGTGTCTTGTTTCTGCTGTAATGACCATTGGCGGCTACATTAATGCAACTTCTCCGGTGGTTAAGGAACTTGAGTTCGATCTGTCGAAAGGAGATGCAAATGCCAGGGAGTACCGGGTAGTTGCTTTTGCCGATCTGCATGCGGGGAAGCTGATGACTCGGGACCGGGTTGGGGCTGTTGTCAATCTGGTCAACACCATTGAACCGGACATGGTGTTCATGGTCGGTGATATTCTTGATGATCTTGATGCTGAATTCACAAGGGCGGCAGATGAGCTTGCCAGAATAAAGGCTCCACTTGGCAAGTATGCTGTTCTGGGAAATCATGAATACTATCTGGGTGATGACTGGTCCAAAAATATGCTTGAAAAGCAGGGAATCACATTGCTTAATGATAAAAGTGAAGTTGTGGACGGACGCTTCCTGCTTGTAGGCAGAAATGACTTTGCCGCACCGATTCGTAACGGTAGACGGATTGCGCTGCCGAATATCATTCCGGCTGAAAACAAACTGCCGATAGTCCTTCTGGATCATACTCCGCGGAAACTTGAAGAAGCGGAAGAAGCCGGAGTGGCGCTTCAACTTTCAGGACATACTCATAACGGGCAGTTGTTCCCCTTTAATCTGGTAGTAAAAAGGCTCTATGAAGAAGAGTTCGGGACTTACAGAAAAGGGGCGACAACTTACTATGTAACCTGTGGGGTAGGTTTTTGGGGGCCGCCTTTGAGGACTAACAGCAGACCTGAAGTTCTGTTGATCAAACTCAAGGTATAGAACAATCTGATCATAATATGGAAATATGGATTTGTGATCCTTTTTAAAGGCTTCATATGTATATAAGCTGACTGGGATAGCTTGACAACTATCACCTGTGTTGCGGCCATGTGTTCCTGCCATATTTTAAAACATATTTCATGGTGACAATCTTGAATTGTCAGCATGTTTACATTTTATAATAGTCACGGACCGCGGCAACCGTGCAGTTGCCTTACCGGATTATTTATTTCAGTCAGAACGCGGATAACTCCCTTATTTCCCGGGCTTAAAAGATAGTTTAAGTTTTACTTTAAGTTTCTAGATATCACGTGCTCCTTGTTTAATTAATTTCATTGATTTTGTTGTGAGCAGATTGGTTTAAATCATCCATTTTACTGATTTCGGATCGGATTGACTGTGCTAATAATCAAGTCAAGAATCGGATAACAGCCTTGGGTGCAAAGCCGGGCAGGATAAATATATGAAGAATGACAAGTTGAAAATCATTGGTGAAATTTTGCTGAGCAATATGGACTCTGTTTCAGCTGATTTTGCCGGTATACTGGCAGAGCATCAGCCTCGCTGGTATGCAAATGTTGAGCCTGAAGAGCTTAAGGAAAGTGCCGGTAAAGGTGCAGAAATGATACTCAAGTGTTTCACTCGTGGAGACCTTGATATTATGGAAGAGTATTTCAGAAGTTGCGCCAATATCAAGCTTGACCGCGGGGTCGGTATCAGGGATGTGGTTGAAAGCTCACTGCTGGGAAAGCTGGCGATCAGATCTTTCGGCAGAACTTTTTTTAAGGAGAATAATGACTATCTTGATTTTCTTGATGAGCTTGAGGAGTTTTACTTTGAGGTATTGAACCTTACCACCGACAGATACTCCGGAATGCTGCTGTCACGTCTGAATACGGAACATGTCCGCAACAAACTTCTGCTTGAGGCATCAAGCACCGTCACCAGTGCTTTGGACCCTGACGAGGTGCTTGATAAACTGGCGGAAGTGCTCGCGGGAACCGTGGATAATGGCTGCTGTACCATTTTTCTTGTGCACCCTGAAACTGGCGGGCTGGCCCCAAGTGCGGGATATGGTTACGCCAGTGAGGAGTGCCAGAGTGCTTTGCGCGGCCTCAGGCTCTGCCCGTCCGGCAATGCCATCACCGGGGTGGATGGCAAGAGCTACGGTTTCTGCACAGCTAACAAGGCAAGTTCATCTTTTGCTGATATACTTCCTGAGGCGGTCAGAGCCGGATCGGTATCTCTTTTTCCGATCAATAACGGAACCAGGATGGTTGGCATGGCCCTTGTTTCTTCAGCCAAGAACGGGTTCACTTTTGACGAAGCCACTCAGGAACTCATTGGCGGGATTCTTAATACTGTTGCCGTAGCTATTGAAAGTGCTGTTATGGCAAGACAGACCAGAAGGCAGTTGAAGGAAAGTGAAAGTCTGAGACGAGTAGCCAACCTGCTGCTTGAGCGTCCGGATGGCAGGAACGGTGAGGTGCTGACCCTAATTGCCGAAGAAGCCCGAGGGATAGTAGATGGAGGCGGAAGTGCCATTCTCATTAATGAAGGCGAGAATCTGCATTACGTTTATGGTGCCGGCATCCCGCAGCCGCCAAAAGAATTTTATCCGGTTGATTCAAGTTTTTACGGTAGTGTCTTAACAGCCCGCAAGACAGCGGTTGTCCGTGACGCGCAAAGTGAAATTCCCGAAGGGGAGTGTAGTCCGGAAGTCCGCACTCTCATTGTTGTTCCCTTGAGGGAAGGTGAGCGTACTCTAGGTCTTCTGCTGGTTTCAAATAAACCGGGTGGTTTTGACCATGCTGACAAGCGTATTATGGAAATGTTCGCGGCACAGGCTGTTCTGGCCATGCGCAACAGCAGAATGTTTGAGCAGAGTGAAAAACTGGTGGTTCAGGACGAAAGACAGCGCCTTGCCCGTGAACTTCATGATTCGGTAACACAGGCTTTATATGCCATTACATTCTGTTCCGATGCGGCTGTGCGCTCTCTTGAATCCGGCAAGGAGTCAGCAACTGTGGAGCAGCTTAAAGCTCTTCAGGGTATGGCGCAGCAGGCGATGCGTGACATGCGTTCTTTGATATTCGACCTTCATCCACCGGAACTTGAAAGCGAGGGGCTGGTAGGTGCTTTGCAGGCCCGTCTTAACTCGGTTGAAATCCGTTCAGGGCTCAGTGCAGAGCTTCTGGTGGAAGGAGACGAGAGACGCATGGCTTTGCGGGTTGAAGAAGAAGTATTCCGCATTGCTATTGAAGCTTTGAATAATTCCACCAAACATTCAAAGGCGAAATCTGTTATTGTAAGCGTCGATTTTGCTGATGGTTATACTTCTATTCAGGTCAGTGATGACGGTGTGGGCTTTGATCCTGACACACTTCCGACCGGCGGGATGGGATTACGCGGCATACGTGAACGCTCCGAGCGGATAAACGCTGAATTTTCCATTAATAGTATTCCGGGCAGCGGAACGACTGTGCGGGTGGATATCCATGAGAAATCTGTATCTCAGGAGGCAGAATAATGGGTGATGTAATTAAGGTTCTTCTTGTCGATGACCATGATATAGTGCGCATCGGGGTTCGCAGCTTTCTGGGAAGTTTTAATGATATTGAAGTTGTCGGTGAGGCTTCCAATGGTAAAGAGGCCGTTGAGCTCACAGCTGAGCTGTCTCCGGATATCATACTCATGGACATGTTGATGCCCGTTATGGATGGAATCGAAGCAATCAGGCAGATTCGGGACCGCAAGCTTGAGGGAAGAATTATCGCCCTGACCAGTTTTGCCACGGATGATAAACTTTTTCCGGCAATCAAGGCCGGTGCAATGGGATATCTGCTAAAAGATTCCACTCCTGATGAATTGCTGGAAGCAATCCGCAGAGTGCACAAGGGTGAACCTTCGCTGGCTCCTGATATCGCGCGTAAGGTCTTATCGGAGCTTTCCAATCCAGTGGATGAAGCAAAACCCACTCCGGACCCGCTGACCCCCCGTGAGCTGGACACTCTGAAACTGGTGGCTAAAGGTAAAAGCAATAAAGTTATTGCTGAAGAGATGTTTGTTAGTGAGGCCACCGTGCGCACTCATATGACAAGTATTCTGTCCAAACTCCATCTTGCAAACAGGGTGGAAGCCACTCTTTATGCACTGCGCGAGGGGATTGCATCACTTTAAGATTGCTTGCTATTAATTATTGCGGCTGATTTGGACTATTTTATTAAACTAGGGAGATTCCGTGACGGGATCTCCCTTTTTGTTTTACGACAAAAATCGGAGTTATTTCCGCTTATAGTTCTGTATATTTATATCCATAAATCAGCCTTCATGAGGATTATTTCAGTCTGGTTCAGTGTATATTTGAGATGGATGTGTCGTACAGCTTGCCGGGCGGTTGAGAATTAAGTCTCGTGAAACTTTGTTTGATGTCCGATGTTTGTCCTCATGTTTATTCTGGATAGATTTTGCCATTTGGTGGAACCATTGAAGCACAAAGATATAAGTATCCTGACTAATGTCAGTAAATTTTAAAAAACGGGAAGGATTATTATGTATTGTTGCCATCCTTTTGTTATGACCTGCAGATTGAGGGCCAGAAAAGGGTGCGAAGAGAGTCTGAAATCACTTTTGGAGGATATTGTTAAAAAAATATCTGATCACGAGGGCTTGATGCTTTATTGTTTCCATCAGGCAAAGCAGGACCCTTCTGTTTTTTTTCTTTATGCACAGTTCACTTCAGAAGCATCTTTCAGAATGCATCTTGACAGTGAGGCCATTCGAAGTCTGCAGGATAAAATGATAGATTTACTTGATGAAAAGCCTGTGTCTGACTGTTGGAAACTGTTCGGAAAAGCCATTAAAAAAGAGTAATCTGCTATATCAGATTTTTCTGATATTTATTTGATGTATTGCAGCATCCATGCTGTATTGAAATATGCTAAAGTTTTTCTGTAATTAAATATTGATATAATTTTAACTCAGGAGTTTAAAATGAAAAAAAGTGTAAAGCCGGGAACTTTTGCATTCCCTACACCGGTATGGTGTGTTGGTAGTTATGATGCCGAAGATAAACCTAACGTCATGACTATCGCCTGGGGTGGAATCTGCTGTTCGGTCCCTCCCTGCCTGACAATTTCTCTGCGTAAGGCCACTTACACCTATGGATCAATAATGGAGCGTAAAGCATACACAGTGTCTGTTCCCTCTATTAAGTATGTTGATGAAACCGACTATTTCGGAATGGCAAGTGGCAAAAACACCGATAAATTCGCTGTAAGCGGACTTACCCCGGCAAGGTCGGAAGTTGTTGACGCTCCCTATGTTCAGGAATTTCCCCTTATTTTCGAGTGCAAGGTTATCCATACTCTGGAAATCGGCTTACATACCCAGTTTGTTGGTGAGATTGTCGGAATCAAGGCCGATGAAGAGATTCTCGACGAAAACGGGTTGCCCATGATGAACCTTGCTGAGCCTTTTGCTTATGCGCCCACTGGAAAGGATTACCGTGCTATTGGCGAGCAGGTAGGAACCGGCTTCAAATCCGGTAAACATTTTATGTAACCCGTTTGGGGCTGGATTGAATCACGGAGAAATGAAAATGCACGGTTTTAAGGTAGACGAAAAGTTATGTGTACAATGCGGGCTTTGCGTTGAGGATTGTGTCTTCGGGGCCATAGAGTTGGATGGTATTCCTATAATGACCAACCCGGACAGTTGCATTAAATGTCAGCACTGCCTTGCTGTATGCCCCACAGGAGCTCTTTCGGTTCTGGGCAACTCACCTGACGACAGTACCCTTATTAAAGGAGAAATGCCCTCAGCGGATCAAATGGCTGTCCTTATCAAAGGAAGGCGTTCAATACGCAGATATAAACCTGATCCTCTTGAATCAGTGCAGATTCAGAAACTTCTGGATATTGCCTGGCATGCTCCGACAGGAGTGAATTCTCAGAGTGTTCACATTACCCTGATGGAAAGCGCTGAAGATGTTAAGGCGTTCAGCGATTATATTTACTCCCGCATCAAAAAGGGCTTTAAAGATAACAGCCTGCCGGATCTGCCGATTGTCCGGTATTATGAGTGGGCTCTCAAAGCCCGTGAACGTGGTATTGATATGCTGTTTCGGGGTGCTCCCCATGTGATAATCGTCTCCTCGCCGAAATCTGCTCCGACTTCGGTTGCCGATACCCATATCTTCCTTTCTTATTTTGAATTGATGGCACAGGCAATGGGCATTGGAACTCTCTGGAACGGTTTGTTGCGGCGTACTGTTGAGGTTGTTTTTCCCGACCTGCTTGAGAAGTTAGGCATACCTGATGATCATGAAATCAGCTATGCAATGAGTTTTGGCATACCGGATGTGAAGTATCAGAGGACAATTGAACGTGGCCCGGCAAATATCCGTAGAATTGGTTGGAAAGGGTAGATCCCTTAGATAAGAAGACCTGATTGCGCTTTACCCGCGGATTAATAATGCCCTCGGCAGTCTTGCCGGGGGCATTTCTCCTTCAATAAGCTTATGTTTGGTAATTGTTTTAATTTTGAAAAACTGAGTATACCGGACATTGTCAAGTGACCTGAGGTCCGTTTTTTCATGGATAATCCTTTTTTGAATTTAAGAAATTATTTCAGAAAGGAGAAAACTATGAAAACAGTCGAAATTAAGAGAGTAGAGAATTCTTCGCAGGCAACACTCGGAGTTTTGCTTGTGGACGGAAAGGCGGTCTGTTGGACTCTGGAAGAGCCATGGCGAGGAAACAGAAAGGAAATTTCTTGCATTCCTGAAGGGCGGTATCGCCTCAGTCTTGACTATTCACCTTCCAGAAAAAGAAAATTGTGGACGATTAGGGATGTACCCGGCCGTTCTTATATCCGTATACATACCGGCAATACCGCTCTTGATACAGAAGGATGCCCGCTGACCGGAACCAGCCCCGGGATGCTCAATGGACAAAGAGCGGTTCTCGGCAGCCGTGAGGCTTTTGCTGAATTCATGAATGAGATGTCAGGAATGGATAAGGCAGAGATTGTGATTACAGATAATTCAGGAAGTGAAGTTTAATTTCAATATGTTAAATGTCTTATCTATCTATTTTGTTAAAGCACAACTTTAAGTATTGGTGGGCAGATCTGGATCTGTCTACCAAAGACTAAGCTTTTGGTTCTTGATTTTCATCATTCAAGGGTAATTTTATGGTAAATCTTGTCCATTGCCCCGGTTCTGAAATGGAGGGATGAGAAGGGTGTCCCGCACACCTTTTTCAATGTTGCTGACCCAGAACATTCCCGGATGATATGAATGTATAACAAGAACATGGTGAACTTCTCCTGCCTCAGCTGAAGCCGTCAGAAGAAGAGCAACGATTATTGTTCTCAAATAACATGCAGTCATTCTGCAGATAAAACTGATTGGTTTCCTATTCATGGCTTACAATTATAGCATAAAAAGCTTCTTATATCCATAAAGCAAGATGAGATCGGGTAATTTGAGTTCACACGCAATGGCTGATACAAATTAAAATCTTTGCAACCATTCTGATCAAAGGAAAAGTTTGTGATTTCAAGTAATGATGACTATTCGGAGCGTCTGCCGGAACAGATTTCAGAAGTTTTCGAGTCTTTTTCGGATTTTATCCTTTTCACTGATGACAGCGGCCGTATTTGCTCTGCAAATCTTCCGGCTGTGGAGTTTTTTGATGGCCCTTTGAATGAGAGACGCATCTGGAACCTTCTTGAGGTCGAAGCAAAGAATATTGATGATTTTTTAGATCTTTATCCTGCTGAAAGTGTTCATGAAATACCTTACGGGGAAAGCGGAGGAAGCTATTCCTTGCGGCTGATACCCCTTGCTGGTCCTTATTGTTCGGAAGGATATGTGGCGGTCATAACCAACAACGCGCCCTTTGTGGAATTACATGAAACCTACGAAGAGCGCATTGAAGATAATATCGCAGCTCTTGATGACAGTATCTCTCTTTTCAATGCCCTGTTTGAAGCCGCTCAGGACCCGACTTTTCTTGTTGATTCTTCATACCGCATCCTTACATCAAATCCTGCCTCGGAAAGACTTTTCGGCCGCCGTGCATCGCTCTCGGGAAATTGCTGTCTTAATATTTTTGATGCTGATTCTTCGGAAATTGTGCGTGAGTATTTTGAAACCTGCACAACCAAAATACCTGTTCCTTTCGAAGAGCTTCTGACCGCCCGCAGTGCTGACAGGGTTGAGATCCCGGTAGAAATAACCATGCATAAGGTTCAGTTGCAGTCCGGAACCGTTATTCATCTGGTTTTGCGGGATATGAGTGATATTCAAAGGCTGGAAACCGGCCTTGAAGAGAGCAGAGAGCAGGTGGACGGGATGAATGTCGCCTTGCGGACTGTTATTGAGTCAGTAGAGGAAGAAAAGCGTGACATGCATGAAGAGTTTGCCTTGCAGGTACGAGAACAGATCCTTCCGGCTCTGGACAGAATGATAAAGGAACCCTTGCCCCAGATGCGCAAGAGTTTCGGCAAGTTTATCAAGGAAAGGTTGTCAGCCCTTACAGGCGAAACAGGTGATAACTTTGATGAACTGCTGCTCAAGTTGAGCCCACGTGAAGTCGAAATATGCCGTTATGTTGAATCCGGTAAAAGCACTGAACGCATAGCGGAACTCCTCTCTATCACTGCTGATACTGTCCGCACACATCGAAAGAATATTCGCCGCAAACTGGGCTTGCGCGGTAAAAGTGTTTCTCTGATATCCTATCTCAAACATCAGGCCAGTTCCTGAGTCTTATGGGTATGGTCTATACCCATTAAGTACCCAATAGATCGCCTTGTGGGTAGAATGTTATTCTGATTTGATGCATTCATTGACTGGCTCTTTGTATTTTACTTTTTTCACTTTGCGTACAGATGACTCAGGAAGAAATAGCAGATACAAATATGAGAGATGCAACAATTAATATTGTAGTGTCATTAGTTGCAATGCTCATTTTTCTTTGTTTTTCATTTGTGCATCGTAGTGAAATTCAAAATTCCACTTCCACTTCCTCTGTGGTGGTATACAAAGGCGTATACCTCGATAATTAGTTCACATATTCAGGAGAAAACATGAGACGTTTTACTGCCTTATACCTTGCGCTTATTTCGCTGTTTATAGTCGTGTCTGTATGCGGCTGTTCTCAGCAGGAAAAGACCGGTCTTGAAAAAGTCAAAGACTCCGGTGAAGTCAGCTTTGCCATGAGCGGCGGTTATCCACCTTTCAACTATTTCAACAAACAAAATGAACTCGTTGGATTTGATGTTGATGTCGCCAAAGAAGTTGCCAAAAGGCTCAATGTAAATCTCAAGCCTGTTACCACTGAGTGGAGCGGGATTATCGAAGGACTGAGGTCCGGTATTTACAGCGGCATTCTCGGAAGTATGGCCGCGACAGAGCAACGCAAGATGGTCGTGGATTTTTCCACTCCCTATTATTATTCCGGCGCTCAGATGTTTGTTCGTTCCGATTCTCCATACACATCCCCGGAGGATCTGAAGGATAAGGCGATCGGACTGGTTACCGGAACCACTTTTGAGCAGGATGCCAAGAACCTTGGTGTCAGTGATATCCGTCTCTATAAGGATGATACCCATACTCTGACCGAGCTTTCAAACGGAGTCATTGAGGGTGTTATAACAGACCGTGTTGTAGGCGTTAACGCTATGAACAGTGGCAAATTCAAGATCAAGCCCCTTGGATCTCCGCTGCGAAAGGAAGACATTGCGGTAGCTTTCAGAAAGGAAGATAAAACCCTTACTGAAGAAGTTAATAAGATTCTTAAACAGATGCATGAAGACGGCACTCTTACTGAAATCAGTAAGAAGTGGCTTAAGGTTGATATTACCAAGAAATAATAAGGAAAGGGGGCTAAGAGCCTCCTTACTTTTTTGAAAAAAAGGAAAACAGATGTATTTCGATTTTTCAAGTCTGCCGGAGTATGTGCCATATTTTCTGCCGGCAGCATGGATGACCCTGGAGATTACCGTGTTGGGTATTCTGCTGGGGCTTGTCCTCGGTCTGATCACCGTGTTCATGCGGATCTCAGACAAGCGGATTTTGAATTTACCGGCCCATGCGTACATATACATTATCCGCGGTACTCCATTACTGTTGCAGTTGCTCTTTATTTAT
Source organism: Maridesulfovibrio salinus (assembly GCF_055394525.1). Lineage (NCBI taxonomy): Bacteria > Pseudomonadati > Thermodesulfobacteriota > Desulfovibrionia > Desulfovibrionales > Desulfovibrionaceae > Maridesulfovibrio > Maridesulfovibrio salinus. Next base: position 2,864,477 of record NZ_AP042461.1, on the reverse strand, counting down.
TTCGGTATGCGCAGTCTGATAGGACTTTCCGCTCTTCCGGCAGCAGTGCTGGCGCTTGGAGTGCATAACGGAGCGTATATCGCTGAAATTTTCAGAGGTGCCATAACCTCCATTGCGGAAGGCCAGATGGAGGCAGCGCGCAGTATCGGTATGAGCTACCCAAGAGCCATGCTAAGGATTATACTTCCCCAGGCTTTTAAGCGGGCGGTTCCGGCTCTGGGTAACCAGTTTATCATTGCCCTGAAGGATTCGTCACTGGCCAGTACTATCACCATCAACGAGTTGCTGCTTAAATCCCAGCAACTGGCCTCATCAAACTTTATGATGATGGAAATGCTGTCTATCGCCGGTGTGTTTTACCTTATTTATACCGGAGCTTTCACTTTCCTGTTTCATGGAATTGAAAGGAAGCTCGATACAAGCAGGGCATAGGGAGGACATATGCAGGATACAATCAGTATAGAAGGCGTTCACAAATGGTTCGACACTCATCATGTTTTAAAAGGGATTGATCTTAATGTCGGCAATTCGGACGTTGTTGTAGTCATTGGGGCAAGCGGTTCAGGAAAATCAACACTGCTGCGCTGTGTTAACCGCCTTGAGGACTACACCAAGGGTGAAATCTGTATCAATGGTGATAAAGTCCCCAGCAATGAAAAAGATATAAACAGTATGCGCAGCAGGGTTGGGATGGTTTTTCAGCACTTCAACCTTTTCCCGCACATGAATGTACTTGGGAACGTCATAGAAGGACCTACCCAGGTGAAAAAAATGTCCAGAAAAGAAGCGGCTGATCTTGGAATGTCCTTTCTCGACAAAGTCGGAATGGCAGACTGGGCGGACGCTTATCCGGAGACTCTTTCCGGCGGACAGAAACAGAGGGTGGCAATTGCCCGGGCGCTGGCCATGGAGCCGGAAGTTATGCTTTTTGATGAGCCCACATCGGCTCTTGACCCGGAGCTTGTCGGCGAGGTTCTCACCGTTATGCGTGACCTTGCTGAAGACGGTATGACCATGATGGTCGTGACCCATGAAATGCATTTTGCAAACGAGGTAGCGGATTCCGTGGCTTTCATGGATCAAGGTGTAATCCTTGAACAGGACAAGCCCTCTCAGTTGTTCTCAGCTCCTTCAGAGCCGCGAACTCAGGAATTCCTCTCTCAGATTATATAATTATAAACCCACAGGAAGTTATGACTGTTTACACAGAACGGCAAGAAGAATTGGCAGGCGTTATTGACGACGAATCATCCAAATCCGACTGGACTGACTGGAAATGGCACATTCGTAATACCATCAAAACAGTCTCCAGTTTCGAAAAAGCCCTTGGGATAAAGTTCAGCGACGGCGAAAGAAGAAAGCATGAGCTTACTTTGCGTAAATTCCCTCTGGCAATTACTCCATATTATCTGTCGTTGATTGATGTGAATGACTATGAAAACGATCCTGTTTTTCTTCAATCTTTTCCATCACCTGAAGAACTCAAGATTGATCGTTGCGATATGACCGACCCTCTGCATGAGGACGAAGACAGTCCAGTGCCGGGGATTACACACCGTTATCCGGACCGAGTACTTTTTCACATAAGCAACCTGTGTTCAATGTACTGCAGGCACTGCACCAGAAAGCGCAAGGTAGGTGATCAGGATTCTGTTCCGTCACGGGAACAGCTGGAACAGGGTATCGAATACATCCGCAATACCCCACAGGTACGTGACGTCCTGCTTTCCGGCGGTGATCCCCTTATGCTTTCTGATGAAAAGCTGGACTGGATTCTCACCAAGGTCCGGGAGATTGAACACGTTGAAGTTGTGCGCATTGGCACAAGAATGCCTGTGGTGCTGCCGTACAGGGTCACGGACAATCTGGTGAATGTGCTTAAAAAACATCATCCGCTATGGGTCAACACCCACTTCAACCATCCCCGAGAGGTTACGGATTCCTCAAGGAGAGCAATCGCCAAACTTGCTGATGCAGGTATTCCTCTGGGGAACCAGAGTGTCCTTCTGGCAGGAGTCAATGACTGCCCGAGACTGATTAAAACCCTGAACCAGAAGCTGGTAAAAAACAGGGTGCGTCCATACTATCTGTATCAGTGCGACCTTTCAGAAGGTCTTAGCCATTTCCGTACACCGGTAGGAAAGGGTATCGAGATTCTTGAAAGCCTGCGCGGACATACCAGTGGTTTTTCCGTACCTACTTATGTAGTTGATGCTCCCGGCGGTGGTGGTAAGATCCCAGTAATGCCGAACTATATTGTTTCCTGGGCCACAAACAAAGTTGTTCTCAGAAACTACGAAGGTGTAATCACTACTTACACTGAACCGGATTCATACGAGAGTAATTATTGTGACCGTAACTGCACTGATTGCAACCTCCAGCTCAAGGAAGAAGATGCTGAGGAAAAGGCAATCGGTATTGAGAAACTCATCTCTGATTGGGATGATACTTTGAGCCTTACCCCGGAAGACAATGAAAGAGCGGAGAGAAATTCAGATGTCGCATGATTCCATTTTAACTATTGGAAACAGTGATATTCAGGTCGGGACTTTCAACGACCGCATTTATCTGATGTCTTTATCTGACGAAGATGTTCCGGAAATAGTTGAAGATCTAATCGGTATGGCTGCAAATGATGATTTGTCCAAGATCTTTGCAAAGATTCCTGAATCACATGAAGCTCCTTTTCTTGCCAGCGGGTTTGAAAAAGAAGCAGTGGTTCCCGATATGTTTGCCGAAGATGATGGAGTTTTCCTGAGTCTCTACCGTTATCCCTGGCGTAGAAAGCAGGAAAACAAGTCTGACCTTGATCATGTGCTCTCTGTAGCCGAGAGCAAGAAAGGAAAAGGAAATGTCTCCACCCTGCCGACAACCCTTGATATGCGCAGGCTGGGACCGGGAGATGCGGACGCGCTCGCGCATCTCTACGGTCAGACCTTCAAGACTTATCCTTTCCCGATCAATGATCCGGAATTCATCAGTCAGGAAATGGTTGATGGAGTCCGCTTCATGGGAGTTTTCGAAGAGGATATTCTTGTCGGTGCGGCTTCCGCTGAAATCAGTGCAGACGGGCACAGTGCCGAGATGACGGACTTCGCTGTGAACCCTGATTATAGAAGCATGGGCATCGCGGGTGCTCTTTTGAGAGCTCTCGAAGATGAATGCGCAGAACTTGAAATCCGGTGCTGTTTTACTATAGCCCGAGCCTGCTCTCATGGAATCAATTCACTGTTTTCCAAGGGAGATTATTCCTACTCGGGACGGCTGGTAAATAATACAAATATCAGCGGCAGTCTTGAATCCATGAATGTTTGGTATAAAATATTATAGCTGTTATCCAGGCTAATAAGAAATGAGCCGGTTGTGCGCCTTATGTGTATGATCGGCTCGTTTGATTTTGTTCAGTTTAAAAATATAATGAACTTTACGTGCTTCATAATGGGAATGCCTCTGTCCGGAATGATTTCCGGACAGAGGCATTAATTTTGGTCTGTTCTCAAAGACAGTTGGCAATCAGTTTTTATTAGTTGTTATCCTTAGCCGTTTGCTGGGCGAAGTCAGGTAGTGGAGCTGGCGGCTTTTGCCAGTTTTTAAAGAGTCCAAGTATTACTGTCAGCAATACTACAGCCCCGTAAAAGACTCCCATCATCTGTATTCCACTAAGACCGACGGCATTTCCGCCAGTATAGATAAATGATGCCGCTGCAAATCCCAGTAATGTCGGGAAGATCATGGAAAACAGCATCCATTTATACGAACCAGTCTGAACCTTGATCATGATCGTGGTCGCGAGGCAGGGCGGATACAGTGCGAAGAAAACCATGACAGCCAGTGCGTGAAGCGGGGTGAACCCTCCTTCCTCGGATTCGTTGCCCATCCGTTCTTCCAGACTTTTGTTCTCGTCAGCTCCCTGCTGGTATAGGACTCCTATAGTAGCTACACTGGATTCCCTTGCCGCAAAGGAGGACAGAATTGCCACGTTGATTTTCCAGTTGAAACCGGCCCATTGTGTGACAGGTTCCAGAGAGCGTCCAATCATGCCAAGGAAACTGGTACTGATCTGGACTTCCTTCATCTGACGTCTCAGGGCCTTTCTTTTAGAACTCAGTCCTCTCATGGCTCTGTTGACTTTTTTGGCATCCTTATCTGATCCTGGTTTCAGGAATCTGAACATGTAAGGGTACTTTTCCTGATAGCGCTCAGAGAGAGCCAGTGATGCATCCTTACCCCTGATGGTCATTCTCTCAGCTTTGTAATCAGAGTAGACGTTAATCAGCGAGAGGATAGCTGCTTCGTCTTTGAATTGATCAGCATAAGAACTGGTTGCTATCCGTTTCTGGAAAGCAGTGATAGCTGAGTCCATCTGAGCTTCGAACTGCGTCATTTGCTGTTCCGGTACTCCCGGGAACTGGAGCAGGGTAAAAACGCAAACAGAAACAGCCACAACGATACTTCCGACTTTTTTAATGTACTGCCATGTACGCTCAAGGGCTCGTTGCCCCACGCCGAAAATGGTCGGCGGATGGTACTTGGGAAGTTCCATGACAAAAGGAGCTGTCTCTTTACTTTTGAGTACGGTGGCAGTCAGAAGACGAGCGATAAGCAGAGCCGCAAAAATAGTGAAGGTTGACAGGAAAAGCATTGCCCATGATTTATAAGGGGCAAAGAATACGTTTACTAAAAGGGTATAAAACGGAATTTTAGCGAGGCAGTTCATATACGGGACAGTGAGAATGGTAGCCATTCTCGATCGTTCGTCGGGTATGCCCTTGGTGGACATAACACCGGGCACGGCGCACCCGCCAGCAAAAACACCACCCAGAATATATGGAAGTGTTGATTGACCGTGTAATCCGAAAGAATGGAACAGCTTATCCAGAATAAAAGCGATTCTGGCCATGTATCCGCTATCCTCTAATATGGCGATCAAAGCGAAAAGGATCAGAAAGATCGGGATATAGTTCAGCAGCCCGTTGGCGGAGTCAACAATCCAGAGGCCCATAGAGCGGAGGTAGGGGTCCTGCAGAAGTCCTGCATCTGGAAGGGCCATGGCAATGAAACTTCTGATTTTCGCCAGATAAGGCCACCAGTAGTTGGTCAGTTCATATCCTTTAACAATGGAAAGCTGATAGATAATGAAAACAGTAGCAATAAGGAATATCGGAGCGGCAAAGCGGTTCAGAACAATATTATCGATCAGATCGGTAATAGTGTCCTTACCTTCTTTCTCTTCGGTAACGCACGACTCAATGATGTCTGTTGCAAGACGGTCTCGGCAGCCGACCATGAAATCAGCTACGCCCATGTAGTGTTCTTCTTCAAATTCCTCTTTGATCCTGGTTGCTTCCATCAGTGGCTCAGAACCTTTCCCTAAGGCCTTTGTAACTATGCTGACCGCTTCACTGTCTCCTTCTACAAGTTTTACTGTGAGCCAGCGCAAAGGGTATTTTTCTCCCAGTCCTGCTTCTTCAAGTTTGTTTTGAAGTAACTGCAGTTCCGGTTCAAGCTTCTCATAAGTAATATCAAGAGTATTATGTTCTGTTCTGTTAGCTGTCTTGAGTATGCAGTCCCTGAGTTCTTTTTTACCTTTTCCTCTGCGCCCGATAGTCGGTATAACGGAAACACCCAGACGATGCTCCAGTCGAGAAACATCAACATACGTCCCATTGCGCTTGGCAACGTCCATCATGTTAAGTGCAACTATTACCGGGAAGCCCATTTCCATAACCTGGAAAGTAAAATAGAGGCTTCTTTTAAGTGAAGAGGCATCTACCACATTTACGAGTACATCCGGCTTTTCATTAATCAGAAAATCCCTTGCAACACGTTCCTCTAATGAAAATGAAGTCAAGCTGTATGTGCCCGGGAGGTCGATTGTTTCAACTCGAATACCTTCGTGGCGGTAGATTCCGGATTTCTTATCAACAGTTACACCGGGATAGTTCGCGATATGCTGGTTGGCCCCGGTAAGCATGTTAAAGGTGGTAGACTTTCCTGCATTCTGCTGTCCAACCAGCCCCACCAGCAGTTCTTTTGAGCTGGGATCGGTAGTGGTAGTCATTTTTTCCGTCTCTGCGTTTAAATGTTAGTGGGCCGTTTACTGTTTAAGTGATTCCACTTCGATAAGATCCGCTTCAGATTCACGCAGTGCTACTTTGTAGTTAGCTACACGGCATTCGATGGGATCGCCCATTGGAGCTCGGCGAATTACTTCTATTTCTGTCTCAGGAACAAAACCAAGATCAAGAAGTCTTTGACGCACTGCGCCCTCGGAACGGTGGCAGATTATTTTAACACGGTCACCGGACTTGATGTTGCCCAGCAGGCAGCATTTCCCTTTCCGCTTTCTCATTCTTTTCTGTTCATGCATGTCTCTCTCCTTGTTTGAAGTTGAAAACGAATATCAACTCCAATTGATTAGTCAAGTAAAGCGAGGCATTTGTCAAGAATAAGAGTCATGTGATTTTGTATTTAATTGTATCGCAATGAGTTTAATGGTTCTGATGTGGGGTAGTTTTTTAAATAAAATAAATTAGTTAATGATGTTTAAAGTAGTGGCTAACTTGTACACCTCAAGGCAAAGGTAATAATTGGAACGTAATTTCAGTCTATGGGATTTCGTTCTGCTATAATTATAACTGATTGGAGGGGGAGGGGCGTATTTCTTATATGAATGATTATAAATTTAGTGACCTGTTCAAAACAGTATTATACAATGTAGAATATGAAAGACATAATTAAGGACTGCCCGTGTACCGGTAAGAGTTCAACAACCTATGCTGCTCCCTGGATATTACTGCTGCTGTTCGAGCATACCGAACTGCATGGGTATGCTCTGGCCGAAATGATTGGAGAATATCTTGAGCCTTTTGGCGCAGGGTTGAATATAACAGGAATCTATCGCCATCTGAATGCACTCGAAAAGCGAGGAATACTCACCTCAGAGGTGGATATTAGCGGTAAAAAGCCTTCCAGAAAAAAATATAGGCTGACCGAATCCGGAGAAGCCTGTCTGCAAAACTGGATTTACACCATGCAGATGCAGACAGGACTTATTGAGTCATTTATTGCAAAAGCAAAGAAAGAACTTCCCCCTTCCTTCTTTTTATCGAGACAATGATTTGATCATGTTCAAGTGTTTCCTGAAAAATTGTCATAAGATCCTTCCTGTAATCCTTGTTTTCGTGCTCTGGGAAGTTACAGCCCTGTCAGTTGAGTCTTTCCGAGGGGTTGAGTTCCCTGATCCTTTTGAGACAATTCATCGTTTATATGAATTGTTCAACGGGCAGAAATTATCAGGCCACAGTCTTTCAATGCATATCCTCGCAAGTCTGGAAAGATGGCTGTACGGATTCAGTATCGCCGTTGCCGGTGGAATCTCATTCGGTTTACTGGTCAGCTGGAGCAGGTGGTTTGAAAGGACTACCAGAGGAATACCGCAGTTTTTACTGCTTGTGCCCGGGCTTGCATGGATTCCGGTTGCAATACTGATTTTAGGTATCGGCGAGTCCGCCACGGTGGCAATGATCAGCATTTCAGCTTTCGCGCCGATCGCCATCAGTGTGATCGATGGCATCAGAGGAGTGGATTCAAATTATATCAGAGCTGCCGAAATGATGGGGACAGGCCGGGGCAGACTTTTCTTTCAGGTTCTGCTTCCCGCATCACTTCCTTCAATTATAAGTGGACTCCGCATCGGCCTTGGGACCGCATGGCGTGTTCTTGTTGCCGCAGAAATGGTCGTTGGAACCGGCACAGGTCTGGGCTATTCAATTATACAAGCCCGTTGGACACTGGATTATTCCGCGTCTTTTGCCTGCATCGGTATAATCGTGGCAATTGGATTGTTTTTCGAAAAATTCCTTTTGCGATGGCTTGAAATGAAAACTGTCGATCTTTGGGCAGCTTAGGCGGATACGGATGATTGGATTCAATAATGTCTGCAAGAGTTTCAGTGTGAATGGCGGGAAGCCTGTTTCAATTATTCATAATTTGAATCTGGAAGTTGAAAAAGGGGAACTGGTTTGCGTGCTGGGACCGAGTGGATGCGGAAAGACGACTTTTCTTAATCTTGCCGCAGGTTTTATTTCACCGGATTCAGGGAATATCAAAGTTGAAGGACTTCCGGTCAGCGAGCCCGGTCCTGATCGCGGTGTTGTCTTTCAGGATTCGAATTTATTTCCATGGTTGAGCGTCCTTAATAATGTTGAGTTCGGTTTGAAGCAGATGAAGTACAGCCGCAGTAAATGTACTGAAATTGCGTCAGAATATCTGAAAATAACAGGAATGGACGAGCATGCGGACAAATATCCCCGGGCTCTTTCCGGAGGGATGCGCCAGAGAGTAGCAATTGCCCGTGTACTGGCTCTTGAGCCGAAGATAATGCTCATGGACGAACCGTTCAGCGCTCTTGATGCAAATACGCGGGAGCATCTTCAGGAAAGTCTTGTAAAATCATGGAGAGGTAAAGACCGAACGATAATTTATGTAACTCACAGTGTGGATGAAGCTGCATACCTTGCTGACAGGATTATTATACTGGGAGATGCAGTCACCGGTATTCATGCGGATATGCACATCAAGCGTTCAGGGGAAAGGGACAGGTTCTCAAGCGAAATTTCCAGTATCCAAAAAGAATTGCGAGCTATTTTAACACGAATGCCATGCTGCATAAGCAGATAAGGATCAGTAAATGAAAATTAGATATTCAATGTTGTTACTATGTCTTTTATGCTTTTTAACGGTCTCCGATGCCATAGCTGATTCACGCGAGATCAGATTCGCCTTTCAGGACAGGATAGGAAGTGTCATACCGATTGTTGCAGTCAGTAAAGGTTTCTTTGAGGCTGAAGGATTGAATGTGACCCCCCTTACTTTCAGCAGCGGTCCCGCTTGCGCGGAAGCCATTTATTCCGGAGCTGCAGATGTCGGAGCTATGGGGGATACAACAGCTGTCATCACCGTAAGCCGAACGGACAGATTCAAGATTATCGCCAGCCACGCTACTGGAGAGCATCGGCACAGGATTATGGTTAGGAAAGGCAGTGCTTATTCGAGTCTGGAAGACCTTCGCAGTAAAAGACTGGCTGTCAAGAAGGGGACTTCTACATACGGTGGATTGTTGAAAGCTTTAAAGCAGGGTGGAGTGAAAGCCTCCGAAATCAGAATTACGGATCTTTCTCCAGCGGTTATGAATGATGCTTTGGCAGCCGGTTCCGTAGATGCATTCGTGGCCAGCGAACCTACTCCATCCCTTATGGAGGGCAAGGTTTCCCAAGAGCTTATGACATTGGGTGGGCTTGGAAATGAGTATCCCATAATGCTGCTTGCTTCTAACGAATTACTCGATAAAAATACTGATGAAATGGTCAGGCTTATGAAGGCTCTCAAAAAGGCTGAAAATTACGCAGCTGAGAATCCTGAACAGGTTATCGAGATAATGCGGCAGGAAACAGGCATGCCTGCTGCAGCTGTGAAAAGGGCTGTACAGCGCCATGAGTATCACCTTCGGTTAGATACAGGAATAATTAACAGCCTTGCTGATACTGCACTGTTTTTGAAAAATGAAGGGCTCATCGTTAAAGTCCCTGATTTTGATAAGGTCTGTGTCTTTTCCTATGTAGAATAGGATTTTGACTGGTCGCAATATAAATTTGATGCCGAGAATCGCGCGAATGAATCCCTTGTTATTCTTTTGAACAGCTGGGAATTTGTTTTCCGGGCTAGGTGTAGAGTATCCCAACATTCTTGGGGGGTAAAAATTTAGAGGCAATACGGCCTGAGTATATGTTTTAAGCTCTTTAAATTCAAAACCATTGCCCTTGCGATAAATTAAATCTACATTCGCCGCATTCAGTCCGGGGTAAATTCAGGCTCGGCTGAATGATCAAGACAAGGTAATCATTTGAATAAGAAAGAAAAAAGGTGAAATTATGAGTTTTTTTAAAAGACTGAATAAACTTGTTCCGACAAGTGGCAAGATATCAGCTATCTTTATCCCCTTGTTATTGTGGGGACTTTGGTGGGCCTATTCGGGCATTGGCTATATGTTTTCCGTTACCGAGTGGCCTGAGATATCCCCGTCTGTTCATTCGGAGATAACAGCGGTTCAGTCCGATCCTGCCTTCAATAATCCGGATGTATCTGATGCAGAGAAGGAACGTATTGAAACTTTGAAGGGCAGAGTTCTGGCATTGGCGATTGTGTCCCGTTTGGAGACCGAACTGGCTGACGGGTGGACCCCGCAGTATCTGTTCGTGAATCCTAAATCCCATTTTGATAACGCGGTCAATCGCAAACTTGGAGTTCTCACAGCTACAACTCTTTTGCAGAAGTTCTTCTCCACTACCATGGCTAAATATGGTTCCATGGACCCTGAGAATAAGTGGATGCAAGAAGCTCGTGAGCGTGATTTTACCTATGGTCCTCGTATATGGGGTTTCTTTGAGAGATCTTCCAATTCAGCATATCAGGATGGCGTGGCTAACGTGCACAAATACGCCGATAAGCTGATTGGTATGAAGGTAACCAAAAAGAAGAAGGATGATGTCCGTGCCATTGTCAATATTAAGGCCAATGAAATCTATGAGATGTTGACCTTTATCCTCTCCAAGAACTTCATTGACGTTCCACTCGGTTGGCTCTCCGCACCCGGCGGGACTTTGTCATGGTCCGAGCTGGATGATCGTGTTTACTTCGCGCAGGGCATGACTTTGGTTCTGCGTGATGTAATCACCGTGCTGAAGGAACTGTACCCCGAGAAGATTACTAATGTGGACAAGGGTGGAGCCCAGAACCTTGAAGAGGCTATGACGGCCATGAACAAAATCTGCACTTTCAACCCTGCGATTGTCTTGCGAGGTAAAGAAGATTCCATGTTCGCCGATCACCGCGGAAAAATGGCTCGCTATATGTTCACCGTGAGAGAGCGCCTGCTTGACGTGGCGGAGACTATCCGAAGATAATCTCTCCCTCTGTTTCATAATACAATTCAAATAAAGGGCTTACATCATTATGATGTAAGCCCTTTCAGATTGCTGACTAAGTCAGGCTTTATTTTTTCTAGCGGTGAAGAGTTGTTTAGTCTTCGCGGCTATCAATGATCAGCAGGTGGTAACCGAACTGTGTTTTTACGGGGCCGTGAACTTCGCCAACGGCTTCATTGAACACAACAGTATCAAATTCCGGGACCATCTGGCCGGGGCGGAACTCACCGAGCTCGCCACCGCGCTGACCGGAAGGACAGCTGGAGTGTTTCTTTGCGAGTTCACCAAAGTCTGCGCCGTCCTGAATTTGCTTTTTCAGGTCCAGACAGGTCTGTTCATCACTAACCAAAAGATGTCGTGCAGATGCTTTTGCCATTACGTACTCCTGTAAGTTTTAATATAATATTCTTAATTGGCCTTATCGTCTTGCCATTACGCTTTGATGCGTCGCAAAAAATGACCTTGCATGAATACGCAAGGACTGCAAGGTGAAATCCTGCATTAATATCTTACAGATCAATCCGGTCCAGGAATTCAACTAGCGTGCGCACGTTTACTTGCGGGAATTACAGGTGAAGTAGCAGTTACCGGTTGAATGTATTTCACGTGAGGATTATTAGTAAGTAGGATTATGCTTCGTGACAATTAGGCCGCTGAATCATTAAGGTTCCACTTTACAATTCGATACTAAGTCATCTTTATCCAGCGAATAGAGGGCATCGAGAAAATGCATTTGAAAGCTGCCGGGACCATCGGCCTTGGCTGCAGCCATCCCGCCAGCAGTATTCATTATAACCATACCCGCCACGCCTGCATCAAACGCAGATTCGGCTACTGCAGCACAGGCTCCACAAATGGCTGTAGAAGTGCATCCCATGCCGGTCACTTTGGGCATTAGAGGACTGCCGCCCCGCAACCAAACAGTATTTGCGGGGGAAACCACCATATCCAGCTCTCCGCTTACTACCACTACACAATCAAAGAGCTCTGCAAGATATCTAGCCGCTGCCTCGGCCGTTTGCGTCTCATGCATGGAGTCCACACCTTTGGTCTGTCCGTCTGCGCCAGCAAGAGCCATAATCTCTGAGGGGTTACCACGAATAATAGTAGGCCCGACTTCCTGAAGAATTTTTGTAGAGGTCTGCGTCCTGAATGAACTTGCGCCAACACCTACCGGATCAAAAACAACCGGCTTAGATTCCGCCTTTGCCGCCTTCCCGGCAACAAGCATGCTGGTAATCCATGGCTCGCTCAGCGTCCCGATATTCAACACGAGGCTGTTTGAAATGCCTACCATCTCCTGCATCTCTTCCTGCGCATGGGCCATGATGGGTGATGCACCAATAGCCAGCAAGGCATTGGCCGTATTATTCATCACCACATAGTTGGTGATACTGTGTACAAGCGGTGTTCTGGAGCGAATCTGTTCAACAACATTCCAAGCCCGGTCTAGTATAGTCATAATGCAGTTTCCATCTGTTTGTTTTTTCTAACATTTATCAGCGCCTTCTCTCCGTTACCCTGAACGCCCGTTGTGGTCCAGTAGTTGATTATAAAAAATGCCATAAGGAAAGTAGCAATGCTGATCGAATAAAAATGTTTTGAAGTAGTTTGATGGATGTCAACGGGGTTAAGCTAACTATAACGAACGTAGAAAAAACGAAAAAATCCTTGCTATTCGTATGAATAACAAGGGTTTAGCGTTCTTTGTAAAACTGTATGGGACGGTATGAAAATGATGGAATGGTGGAGGCGGGGGACATCTAATTTGGGCTGTATGGTGTCGGTATTGTTGGGTTTTTTAAGTTGAGGAAATTGGTGTACTCGTGTGGGTACTCGTGGTGTGGTAAAAAAATTAAATCTCTGGGTAAATTTGATGTAGGACTTTATGCATGCCTTGTGGTTTATATCCACGTTCAACCATTTTTGAAATTATCAAATTTTTTAATACTTCATAATTTAACCCCGGTAGTTGTGAGGTTAATTTTTTGAGAACTTTTCGTCCTATGCATTCATTTTCCCAACTCTCGTTAAATTTTTTTTCTAATTCATTTTTGATTTGGGAAATTTCACTTTGGAAGAATGATTCTTGAAAATCTCTTTCGAGTCCTTGTAGTTTTTCTAGGTTATGTAAGATGTTTTTGCGAAATGCAGCTGCAATATCGTCTTCATTTGGGTTAATTCCAATATTGATTTTGCTAACAATTTTTGAATTTAAATAATCTTGGAAATTATCAACTATTAATTTGGGAATACAATCATACGCCCAAGATTTTAAAGAATTTTCAACATCTTCTATTGAGTTAAATTTATTATTAAAACCTGCTGAATTTAAAACATCATATATGATTTCTGGGTTTAATAAATAATTTTCAATGTGATAAGCGTTCCAAGATAGTTTTTCCATAGATGATTGCAGATCAAAACCTCTATCTCTGTCGACAATACAGTACACTCTAGTTTTATCACCTCTTTCTTCTAGAATTTGTGTGTATAATTCGGCAAATAAATATACTTTTCGTTTAGATGTGCCAGATATGATGTTGAATTTACCTGCAATTTCTGGAAAAAGTTTAAGCACAAGTTCTTTGTCGAATTCGGAATTTTCGCCTTCTAAAAATAGAATGTCGGAAGCAGGGGAGTACTGTGACATGTCACCAACTAGATTTAGGATTGCCAATTCTATGTTGTCTTCTGATGAAATTCTATGAAGTTGTTGCGACTCAGGAATACATTGATAAGCTGGTAACATATGGTAGACTGAAGAGTCCTCGTAGCGAGCCACTTCCTTAAGTAAAGCATCAGAGTGGGTAATTAGCCATGTTTGATTTTTACCTTTACCTAACTCATTTTTGTAAAATATTGGTAATTCGCGAATTAGTCTTGGGTTTAAATGCAATTCTGGTTCATCGAATAGCAGGATTGAGTTTTTTACATTTAGGTTGTGCAGTCTAAGGTATCCCATGACAATTTCTTTTTCGCCAAGGCTAAGTTCATCTATGTCATGAATAGAACCATCGGAAATTTGAACGTTAAAACTTATTATTCCATCTTGTTGAACCAATGGTGTAAGAAATGTTTTATTTGGAAAAAATTTTGAAAAAAGTGATTGCATAGATTCTTCAAGGTTTTTTCCTTCATTATTCATGCCTTTCTTTTCTAACAACAGGCTTTTTAAGTATGACGCAGCTAGTTCTTGTTTTATTTGGCTGTATTTATTGGCAGTGTTGTAGAGGGAACTGTTTTTATAGTTTTCAAAATTATTAGAAAAATTTACATTTATATTTGTTGAACTTACTTTGTTAAAGGTGCGGTTTGCTCCAATTAAATCGATGATTCCAATTTTATTAGGTTCAAATGAACTGAGTGCAAAGTGAATAACTTTATCATTTCTGAATTTCACAGATCCATTTGGATCTATTTCAATCATCGCGTTATGTTTTTTTAGGCCAACGAGTATGATAAATTGCGAGGTTGCCTCATCTACCAGTTTTGAAAAATTGTCCTTCTCGTCTATCGAGATCGTATAGTTTATTGATGATGCTGGTTTTGAATATGGAATTTTATTGTGCTGTCGTATTAAATCAAGTTCATTGAAGCTTCTTGCATTGCTTCTCATGTATTCTTTTTCTTCATCAGTAAATTCAAAGTCTATTTCTATGTGGATTGGTTGGTTTGCATCTCTAAACAATGGCTTGATGTTGACTTGTGTTCCTCTTTTTAGTTGGAACTCATTCCAGAACATATCTGTTTCATCGTTTCCATAAGAACCGTAATAACTTTTTAGAAGCCTTATTGCATCAAATATTGTAGATTTGCCGCATCCGTTAGGGCCGGCAATTACTATAAAATCTTTTAAACCTTTGGCTTCGAAATGGGATATACCCTTAAAGTTTTTAATCAGTATTCTTTGTATCTTCATTATGTTCTCGTGTGTTGGTTAAGCTTGCTAGTGAGACTTGTATATACTCAATATTTGTTATTGTTAAGCTGTTAAATAAGTAAATGTTTATTTGTTTGTTGATTGTGTTTTTATTTGCCTTTGCCCCAAACACCACCTATAATCACCGCAAAACCTGCGGCGAATAACACCAACATTCACCGCAAACAAGGGCAAAAGCAATGTGGATACACGAACATCAAGACTGGCCGAACTTCTCTTGGAACGCGGAAAAGCTTATTTCCAAACTGGCAGACGTCCGCCATCGACAGGGCGTGCTGCTGGGTAAGATTGGGAATCTGGGCTTTGATCTGAGAAATGAGGCGGGCCTGAAGACTCTCACCAATGACATCGTTCATTCTTCAGCCATAGAAGGGGAACTCCTCAACCCTGAGGAGGTACGGTCCTCTATTGCCCAGCGTCTGGGAATCGACATTGCCGGGCTGAAACCGGCAGGGCGTGATGTAGACGGCATAGTCGAAATGATGCTCGACGCCACTCAGCGATATGCGGAGCCGTTGACCAAGGATCGGCTCTGCGACTGGCATGCGGCTCTTTTCCCAATGGGGCGCAGCGGCATTAAGCGGATAACCGTTGCAGACTGGCGTCCTGCGGAAGTTGGAGCCATGCAGGTTATCTCCGGGCCTATGGGCCGTGAGAAAGTCCACTTTGAAGCTCCACATGCTGACCGCCTTGAAGATGAGATGGCTCGATTTCTGGAATGGTTTGAGAGCGAAGATGATACTGATCCGGTTCTACGTGCCGGAATAGCCCACCTGTGGTTTGTTACCATTCACCCCTTTGAAGACGGCAACGGGCGTATTGCGCGTACAATCGCGGATATGGCCTTGGCCCGTGCTGATGCGGCGGCAGAGCGGTATTACAGCATGTCCACGCAGATTGAGCTGAAGCGTAAGGATTATTATTCCCATCTGGAAAGGCAGCAGCGCGGCACGCCAGAAATCACCAAATGGCTGGAGTGGTTTCTGGATTGCCTGAAAGAAGCCCTGATCAATGCTGAATCCACGCTGAGCCATGTACTCCATAAAGCCAGCCTGTGGGAACGGATATCCCAGCAGTCTCCTGTGAATGAACGTCAGCGGTCTGTGCTTGAGCGCATGCTCGACGAAAATTTCAAGGGCTACATGAACTCTTCAAAGTACGCCAAGCTGGCAAAATGCTCCACAGATACAGCCCTGCGTGACATCAAGGATCTGAAGGAGCGCGGAATACTGGTGCAGAACCCCGGAGGCGGGCGGAGTACTAGTTATCGTTTGAGTGAGGGGTAGGGATGTATTTTGAGTATTTTTTATATTTTTCCGCCACAGGACTGCCTTACGACTAGTCTGCTTTCAAGAACCACCTTCCGTGTCGGTCGTTTAGGATCATCAATACGTTTAAGCAGCAATTCACAGGCAGTCTGCCCAATGGCATAAGTCGGTTGCTCCACTACAGTGATTGCGGGTCGGGTCATGGAAGTCCATATGGATTCGTCGAAGCTCGCAAAAGCTACGGATTCAGGAACAGGCAATTCTTTATCTCGTATGGCTCTGAATGCTCCAGCTCCAAGTCTACCGTTACTGGTGATAATCGCTTCAGGTGGAGTCGCAAGATTCAATAATTGTGTGACTGTTTCATGGGCGGCCTGATCCGTGGCTGGGAGGGTTTTGGTCATTACGTTCTCATCTGCAAGTCCCGCCTCTCGTACAGCCTCGGCGAAACCAGACTTACGCTGCTGCCCTGTGGCGCTGTTGTCGCCGAAAAGAGCTGCAATGCTTTTGTAACCGTGTGCAAGCACATGTCTGGTTAATTCCACAGCAGCTTGATGGTTATCTATAAGAACCATGTCGGCAGCATATCCGCGAACCTCTCTGTCGATGACGACAATGGGCGATGTGTAATATCTGGTCAGTTCAAAGTTGTCTGAAAGTCGCAGGGTAGGAGCTAAGATAATTCCGGCAGCGTTTTCACTCTGCATCATTTCAAGGTACATACGTTCTTTTTCATGGTTTTCATCAGTATTACAGAAGATTACGCTGTAATTGTTCTTTTGGGCTACATCCTCTACCGCTCTTGCTACTGAAGCAAAAAATGGACTTTGAATATCAGCAACGATAAGTCCAATATAGGTAGATTTTTTAGAGCGTAATCTTTGAGCCGCTTTGTCTGGTTTGTAATTGGTTTTGGCAACTACTTTCAGTACTTTTTCACGGACTTCCTGCCGGACATTAGGTTTACCGCCTAAAACTCGCGAAACAGTAGCGGTAGAAACTCCTGCCGCTTCAGCAATATCTTTTATTCTCATATGTTACCTCACTTAATATATAAAAATGTAATCGATTTCATAAAAATTTACAACTTTTTTAATGCAAAATGGCGGTATTTTGTCTCTAATGGCTTATTTTTTAAAATATATTTTGAGCTATCCCCCTGTAGAACTCTATCTATTTACAAGATTTAAATTGTATGTATAATAAAACCAAATTCTTTAGCCAGTGGAGTATAAGGTGAAATAACAAATCTTTTTAAAATAAATTGTAATCGATTACAAAAAAATTTCAAAAATAAGAATTGTTACAGGAGGCAGGCATGATCAGTTTTGACCAGACAAGCATTGAGTTGGGAGCAACTGCTTCAGGAAAAACTGAAGCAATTGAAAAAGTAGGTAAGATTCTGGTGCGGCAGGGTTATATTGAGCCTGAGTATATCGATAGTATGAAACGCAGGGAAGGCGTTGCAAATACTTTTCTTGGAAACGGTATATCCATTCCGCACGGACTGCCCGAAAACAGGGATAAAATTATTAAGACAGGTGTTGCCGTTCTGCAGGTTCCGGAAGGAGTTGCCTGGAATCCCGGAGAAATTGTAAATCTGGTTATAGGCATTGCTGCCAAATCTGACGAGCATATTGAAATCCTGACCAACCTGACCCACGTACTTGATGATGAAGAGACTGTAGCCCGCCTTGTTGTAACTAAAAATGCGTCAGATATCGTGGGTGTTCTCAGCGGGGAATGCAAAACAGAATCCCGTCCGGCTCCGATTCTTGATGTATCAGATTTCGATTCGTCTATTGATGTGACTGTTATGGGTGAGCATGGATTGCACGCCCGGCCTGCAACTTATTTTGTGGATATTGCTAAGCAATTCAATGCTGAAATCCAGGTTGAGTTTGATGGTCGTTCCGGTAACGGGAAAAGTCTTGCCTCCCTTCTAAAACTTGGTGTTTCCGGCGGAAAAACTGTTCGTATTCACGCTAAGGGTTTTGATTCCGGAATTGCTCTTTCTGCATTGAAGGAAGCCGTGGATGCCGGTCTTGGTGAAGAGGCAGAGGACGCTATTGATACGCAAGTTTCGCATGGTTGGATGCCTGAGAATGTAAAGAAAACAATTCCCGGTTGTACTGCATCCCCCGGACTTGCTTTAGGTCAGGTGCATCAGTTGACTCAGAGGCGCATTGTGGTTGAAGCACTGGCTAAAGATCCGCAGCATGAATTAGACGAATTGAACCATGCAATTAATGCTGCACGTCAGAATTTGCACCATTTATATGAAGAAGTGCGGGCTAAGTCAGGTGAACCGCGTGCGGCAATTTTTAAGGCTCATGAAGCTTTTCTCGACGATCCTGAAATGCTGGCCGAAACCCATGACCTGATTCGCAATGGTAAAAGCGCAGGTTACGCATGGCGGCAGGTGATTGATGACCGTGTCCATGTAATGGAGCAACATGCCGATGAGTTGCTTGCAGCCAGGGCTATGGACTTACGTGATGTTGGGCGTCGTGTGCTGAAGCACTTGGCAGGAATTGTACAGGATGAACCGTTCACTCCTGAATCGCCAGTGATACTCATAGCTGAAGATTTAACTCCATCTGATACGGCACAACTGGATCCCGCTTTAATACTTGGTTTCTGTACAGCCAGTGGCGGGCCGACCTCACATTCTGCCATTATAGCCCGTTCGCTCGGAATTCCCGCCATAGTAGGAGCCGGTCCCAGTCTGCTTGAAGTTGCCAATGATACCGTTGCAATTTTAGATGGTGATTCCGGTAACCTTTATCTTGAACCATGCGAAGCAGACATCAAGACCGCAAATGAGACCAAGCTGCGGTTGGAAGAGCAGCGTAATGAAGAATATCGGACCCGGTTCGAACCTGCTTTAACCACCGACGGTGAACGTGTCGAAGTCGTTGCTAACATAGGTAAGGTCAGCGAGGCGGAAAAGGCCGTCAATGCTGGAGGCGAGGGTGTGGGGCTCATGCGTACCGAATTTCTTTTTCTGGAGCGGGATACCCCTCCGGACGAGGAAGAGCAGTACCAGAACTATAAGGCCATGGTTGAAGCTCTCAACGGCTTGCCCATAATCATTCGCACCCTTGATATCGGTGGTGACAAAGCTGTCTCATATCTGGATCTGCCGCCGGAAGACAACCCGTTTCTCGGTGAACGCGGAATCCGTCTCTGTTTAAACAGACCTGAAATGTTCCTAACCCAACTGCGTGCCATCTATCGTGCATCCAAGTACGGACCTATCAGAATCATGTTTCCCATGATCGCAACTCTTGAAGATCTTGATGCGGCAAAACGGCTTGCTGAAAAGGCCCGTATTGAGGTTGGTGCTGAGTCTATTGAGATCGGAATCATGGTTGAAGTTCCCTCTGTTGCTGCTATGGCCCCTGAATTCGCGAAGGAAGTGGATTTCTTCTCTGTAGGTACTAACGATCTGACTCAGTACACCATGGCTATCGACCGTGTTCACCCGACCCTAGCCGCCAAGGCGGATAGTCTGCATCCGGCAGTGTTGCGCCTCATCGAGCAGGTGGTCAAGGCTTCTGAGGAAGCCGGAATATGGACCGGCGTATGCGGCGGATTGGCCGGGGAACCTCTCGGAGCCGCCATTCTTGCGGGATTGGGTGTCAAGGAACTTAGTATGGTTGTGCCTAGTATTGCCGCAGTAAAGGCTCATATGCGTGCCATAAGCATGGAGTCGGCCCGTAAGTTGGCACGGAAAGCATTAGCCTGTCGCAACGGTAAGGAAGTGCGGGCTTTAAGCTTGCCTTAATGTGGAGAAGCTTATGTCCACTAAAACTAATATCGTTACTGTGACTATGAATCCGGCTATTGATCTGGCCTGTAAGATTCCGGATTTTACTGCTGGAAAGGTCAACAGGGTCACACAGTATCAGACTGATGCGGCAGGCAAGGGTGTAAATATTGCCGTTCTGCTACGCAAGTTTGATCTGCCGGTGATTGTGACCGGATTTCTTGGCCGGGACAATGCAGGTATATTTGAAAGGTTATTCAAGGAGAAGGGGCTTGTTGATGATTTTGTCCGTGTTCCGGGTGAAACTCGTATCGGCATTAAAGTCCTTGATCCGAGTACGGAATCAACCACTGATATCAATTTCCCTGGCCTGTCTCCGGGTGAGGAGCATGTAGAAGAGTTGATGCACAGGGTTGGCAAATTGGCCGAGGATGCGTCGATGGTGGTGATCGGCGGAAGTCTACCATCCGGTGTTTCTCCGGATGTCGTCGGGCGGCTGGTAGCAGTCATTAAGAGCAAGGGAGCAAAAGCCGTTGTTGATACCAGCGGTCCGGCTCTTGTCAGTGCGATTAAGGTGGGGCCGTGGTTGATTAAGCCTAATGACGATGAGTTGTCAGAGTTGGTTGGGCGTCCACTTAAGGATAGCCGGGACATATTTGATGAAATGAGAAACATGAACAGGGCCGGCATAGCCAACGTGGCTGTTTCCCTTGGAGCGCGGGGCGCCTTGTTCACAGATGGAGAAGAGGAACTTTTAGCTAAACCTCCGGAGATAGATCCGGTCAGCACTGTGGGAGCCGGTGATGCCATGATAGGCGGTCTGGTGGCGGGAGTTGCGCTTGGGCTTTCATTAAAGGAACGGGTGCGCCTTGCAACATCCCTGTCTGCCGCGACAGTGGCTCAGGCTGGTCCCAGTCTGGAAAGAATTGATGTTGCTAAGGGATTGGAAGAACAGGTAATTGTTGAATCAGTAAGCTTGTAAGGGAGAACTTTTATGTCAAAGATTGTTGCCGTAACGGCATGTCCTACCGGTGTTGCTCATACCATTATGGCTGCCGAAGCACTGAAGAAAGTCGGCGCCAGCATGGGACATAGCGTTGAAGTGGAGACTCAAGGGGCAGAAGGCGCAAAGGATGTCCTTAGCCAGCAGGTCATTGATGATGCCGATGTTGTTATCATTGCTGCAGATATTCATGTTGACCCTACAAGGTTTCAGGATAAGCCCATGCATGCTGTCTCTACAAGCGATGCCATTCGCAAGACAAAGGAAATTATTGAGATAGCTTTGAAGGAAGCTGAGGATTTTAGCGCACAGGCTGTGTCTTCTGCTTCAGAGGGTGGACGTAAGTATATTGTAGGGGTCACCTCCTGTCCGACCGGCATAGCACATACTTTTATGGCTGCTGAAGCATTACGTAAAGCTGCTGAAGCTCTTGGGCATGAAGTTAAGATTGAGACTCAAGGATCTGTTGGGGCCAAAAATGTTCTTAGTGATGACGATATAGCGCGTGCTGATGCTGTAGTTATTGCTGCTGATGCATTTGTCGATCTTAAGCGTTTTGCTGGTAAGCCACTTTATGAAACAGGTACCAAGGATGCCTTGAGGGATGGCGGATTGGTTGTCAAATCCGCATTGGCTGCTGTTCCTGTCGTTCAGCAGGATCTTGCCGGACAGGTTGAGGAATTGAAGAAAGAGCGTTCCGCAGCCCGGACCGGACCATATCGCCATCTAATGACTGGTGTTTCCTATATGCTCCCGGTTGTTGTTGCCGGTGGTTTACTAATTGCGTTGGCATTTGCCTTCGGTGGTATTTACGCCGGTGATCAACAAGGGACCTTCGGCTGGGCTCTTATGCAAATCGGTGGGGCAGGGGCTTTTTCCCTATTCGTTCCTGTTCTTGGGGCATTTATCGCATATTCCATAGCTCAGCGTCCCGGTATTACTCCCGGTTTGGTCGGTGGGCTACTTGCTACCAATGTCGGTGCCGGATTTCTCGGTGGTATTGTTGCCGGTTTCATTGCCGGGTATCTTACCAAATTTCTTAATGACAGGATTAAGCTCCCCCAGAATCTGCAGGGACTCAAGCCTGTATTGATCCTACCGTTTTTATCTACTCTCGTAGTCGGCTTACTTATGATTTATGTAATTGGTCCGCCGGTAAAGATTGCCCTGACATCCCTTTCCGAATGGTTGCAATCCATGCAGGGGACTAGTGCTTTAGCTCTCGGATTATTACTTGGTGCTATGATGGCATTTGATATGGGCGGTCCGGTAAACAAGGCTGCATACACCTTTGCCGTAGGATTGCTCTCCGCAAAGATTTACGGGCCTATGGCCGCGGTAATGGCTGCGGGTATGACTCCGCCGCTTGGTTTGGCTTTGGCTGCTACTCTTTTTAAAAATCGTTTTACCGAAGATGAGCATGAAGCAAGCAAAGCAGCTTTTGTTTTGGGAATATCCTTTATCACCGAAGGTGCAATTCCGTTCGCTGCGCGTGACCCGTTCCGGGTAATCCCATGCATCATGCTAGGTTCTGCTGTGACCGGAGCCATCTCCATGACCATGAAGTGCACCTTGATGGTTCCACATGGTGGGATTTTTGTGCTGCCAATTCCTAACGCCGTTACCGGTCTGATTCCATATACTGTAGCTATCATCATCGGAACAATAGTCACTGCAGGGGCTCTATTTGTAGCTAAAAAGCCTCTTGAGCAGGCAACATAGAATTTAACTGAAACAGCTAGCATAAAAGCTCCCCAACTTAACTTTGAGTAGGGGAGCTTTCTTATTGTTTGGGACGATTGTTTCATAGCTAGATAAGGAGGAGTGCAGGTCATATTGAGCTGGAACCTACTGAGATGAAAACACTTGTGCTTAAACATCAAGCTTGGTAGCATGAATTTAGTATTTGTATTACTTTGCATTTATGTGGTTTATGATCATGTAATTTAATGCTTGATTTAAAATGTATGTATCTATTTAGTGTTACTAAGTAGGAAATTGTTCGACGCATTGCGGCTCAATATGAGTGTTGTACTTCTCTGGTGTAAGGGATTTAAATATTTTTAAGGAATAATTTCGAATGGATAAATTGAAATGTAAGATCGAAAAATACTGGAATTGGCGGAGTTCAAGTTACGCATTAGATGTTGAGAAATCACCGGAAACGGAAAAGGCCTGGGATACGACAATAAAAACTTTGGCAAAGTCCGGTCAAAATCAAGATGCATTGGATATAGGCACCGGGCCCGGGCAACTAGCCTTTTACCTCGCCGGTGCAGGTTTTAATGTAACGGGGTTAGATATTTCCCCGGAAATGATCAATAACGCCCGGAAAAGGGCGGAAGAGATGGAGCTTTCTATAGATTTTCGTACCGGTGATGCGGAACATCTGGATTTTTCCGATAACAGCTTCGACGTCGTTGTATCCAGAAATCTTATATGGACATTGCCCAATCCTGATCTGGCACTCAAAGAGTGGCATCGAGTCTTAAAGCCCGGTGGGCGCATTATTGTTTCAGATGGTTTCTGGCAAAACCAGACATGGAAACGGTTTTATCAAATACCAACAAACCTGTTCAAGAGTGTCTTTCAAATGAACAGTAGGATCTCATTACGTTTTTTTCTTCATTACGCCAGTATGATGAAACATTTGCCTTTATATGAAGGTGTTAAAAAAAACGAAGTACAAAAATTATTACAATGTGCCGGGTTCAATGACGTTTCGTCATGGGATATCGGGCAGTGCTTTGGGAAAAATCCTTATGCATTTGCGTTGAGTGTCAGTCCTTCGTTCTTCATCGTTTATGCCGACAAATAACTACATTTAAAAATTCTTCCATAGAGGTTTTTATTTATTCGCACGGATTGGAGTTCCTACCTGAGCGACTCTTTTATCTGTATTAAACTATTTTATTTAAGGAGATTGCACGATGCTTTCAAAAGTAAGCACGAATTTTTCTAAGTGCTTGATTGTGTTTTCTATGATGCTAGTGGTTTTGACTCTTTCCGCTTTTAATGTATCCGCTGCACAGCCTAAAGTTGTACGCATCGGAGACCTTTTCGCTAACACCTATACCAGCCTTGATCCGCAGAAATCATCTTTCGGTTGGTATACGTCTACTTTGGGGCTTTCCGAGACTCTGTTCCGGATTGATGATAGGTATGCTGTTGTTCCTTGGCTGGCCGAGTCTGCTTCTGTTGATGGAAATACTTGGACCATTAAGCTTCGGGATGATGTAGTCTTTTCCGACGGCAGCAAGCTTACTGCTGATATCGCAGTAAAATGCATAGAGCGTGCAAATAGGGTAAATGAAAAGTCTCAAATGCTTAGGGGCGCGTCTTTAGCTGTAGTGGATGCGAAGACATTTACTATTTCTACCCCTAAGCTCCTGCCTACAGTTCTTAACGAGCTATGTAATGTCTATATGGCGATGGTAAACCTCGATGCCTCAAAAGATATAGATAATGCTCCTGTCTGTACTGGGCCGTTCAAGGTTGATAAGTTTGAGCCCGGTGTATCTACCAAGCTTGTGCGTAATGATAATTATTGGGGGGGAAAGGTAAGTCTTGATGGAGTTGAGGGGCTGTATGTTGCAGACGCGGATACTCTCTCCCTTGCTTTTCAGAATGGAGAGATTGATGCATATATCGGTCCCACAACCAATGATCTCAGCATCTTTTCTGCCTCTCCTGAAAAGTATAAGGTTGTCGCCATTCCTGCTTCCCGCCTGTATTATTACTACTTAAGCATGGAGCGGCTTCCGTCTAAAGAACTTCGTGCTGCAATCAATATGGCTATTAATCCTAGTGATGTATGCATTTTACTCGCTGGTCTGGCCAGTCCCACTGTAGGTGCCTATGGTACTACTACAGCATATGGTAATATTACAAAGCACGGTTTTGACCCTGAGCAGGCGAAGAAGTTTATTGAGGAACTCGGCTATACTCTTGATGAGAATGGCTACTATGCCAAAGATGGCAAGGAAATTGAGCTGGACATCGCTTACTACGCAGCTCGTTCAATTGATAAAATAGTTCTTCTTATGCAGGAACAGTTAAGATCTGTAGGCATTAGGGCCAAGTTGAGTGTTACCGAGGACCCGGACGGGACCTATATGAGTACTGGAGATTTCGATATCGGCGTATACTGTATGACCGCAAATCCTTCAGCTGACCCTTATTATTTTATGGAACGTGTAGTCGGCGGTGGTAAATATACTTCCGGCAGGTATAACAATGCCAGAGCCAAGAAACTTCTCAAGCAGCTTTATTCGGAACCTGTCGCAGCACAACGGGCAAAGCTTGCCGTTGATATTCAGCAGCAGATTGTCAACGATGAAGCTATGGGCTTTTTGGCAATCCTTAATAAGACTACGGTCATGAGAGCCGGGGTTGCAAATTGCAGTGAAAGAAACCCGATCAGTTTCTACTTTTTGAATGCCAATACCACTATAAATGACTGATGCATAAAGCTGATATGTTCTTCAACGGCGTGTGGAATTATACTCCACACGCCTTTTTGTGTCTTACAGGTTTACTATGCTGAAATATTTCCAAAATCGTCTACTAAGGCTCATTCCTGTGCTTTTAGTGATAACATTCATTACATTTTCTCTTATGTTCCTTGCCTCAGGAGATCCGGCACAAAAAAAGTTGATAGCTCAGGGGATAGCACCAACAGAGGAAGTGCTCGAAGCCACTCGGGAGAGCATGGGGTTGAATGATCCCTTTCTGGTTCGGTACGGAAACTGGTTATGGTGTTTCGTGCAAGGAGACCTCGGTGAGTCTTACGCAAAAGGACTGCCTGTATCCCGGCTTATGTGGAATGCAATGGGCAAAACAGCAATGGTGGCAGTTTCTGCGCTGGCACTTTCTCTGATTGTATCCATCCCACTTGGAATCTGGACCGCAGTCAAAAGAAACACAGTTGCAGATTATCTTGTCAGGTTTTTAACTTTTTTAGCCAATGCCGTACCATCTTTTCTGGCTGCTCTATTGTTGATTTATCTTTTTTGCGTGTTTCTTCAGTGGCTTCCAGTACTTGCGAAAAACAGTTTTCAGGGGCTTATCCTGCCTACGGTCGCTCTAGCCATGCCGACAATGGGTAAATTTATCAAGCAGATAAGAGCAGAGGTGCTTGGTGAACTGGGACAGAACTATGTAACCGGAGCTCAAGCAAGAGGGGTGAAGTCCGGTACTATCCTTGTTAAAGACGTACTGCATAATTCCATGCTTTCCATATTGACAGTTATAGGTTTTGCCGTGGGGCATCTGTTTGCCGGCAGCGTTGTCATTGAGGCTATTTTTCAGTGGCCGGGAATGGGAAAGCTGGTAATGGATGCCATTACAGCCAGAGACTACCCGGTTATACAGGGGTTCGTAGTTTATATTGCCATCATTTATGTACTCATTAATTTGCTGACCGATCTAGCCTACCGTTATTTTGATCCAAGGGTCACTGAGAGTTGAGAATAACCGTATGAAAACAATACATAAAGATTTTTGGATGTGGGTATTCATCGCTATAGCCCTTTTATTGATAGTAGGAAGTTTGTTTGCTCAGCACTTTGCTCCGAATGATCCGTATGCCACGCACATAATGCGTATGCGGGAGACTCCGGGTGCTGAGTATCCAATGGGTACGGACGCTATGGGGCGTTGTGTCTTTTCTCGTCTGCTATACGGTGCTCGGACGAGTATTTTTTCGGCTCTGAGTCTGGTTCTCGTCACTGCTACGTTCGGGGCTTTTGTGGGCATTCTTTGCGGCTATTACAGCGGTTCTGCCGATAAGATTGTTATGCGTTTTATCGATGGCATTATGGCCTTTCCACAGATGGTTCTGGCTATTTCTGTGGCCGGTATTTTAGGAGGAGGAATGGGCAACGCAATGCTGGCCATGGGATTTGCTAGCTGGACACCATATGCCCGCCTCGCACGCAGTCGGGTTCTCTCGCTAAAAAACGAGGAGTTCATTCAGGCCGCCAGAATTTCAGGCTGTAGTGATGGTGTAATTATGGCCAAATATATTTTGCCGAATATTTTTAATTCACTTCTCACCTTTGCAACTTCCCAGATTGGTACAGTCATGCTTGGTTTTGCAGGGCTTTCCTTCCTTGGGCTCGGCGTACAGCTTCCTCAGGCAGAGTGGGGTAGTATGATCAGTGAGTCCAGAGGAATGCTGCGTACAGCTCCATGGACTGTGATGTATCCGGCTGCGGCTCTGGTTATTACTGTAATGGTATTTAACTATCTGGGGGATGCCTTGCGTGATCGTATCGACGTTAAGGATCTCGGTGAGGATCGTGTATGAAAAATACAGTATTAAAGCTGCAGAATCTTAGCGCTGGATATAATGGAGAGGATGTCATACGAGACATTTCCTTTGAGGTAGGTACGGGAGAGATTTTCGCATTAGTAGGTGAGTCCGGATCGGGTAAGTCTACTGTCTTAAAGACTATAATGGGGCTTCCGTCCAATGGAGTACGGATTTCCGGCGGCGGATTAACTTTTAATGGGCGGAATGTAAGTAAGCTATCTGCTGAAGAGCGTAGGCAACTGCTAGGGGAAAAATTGTGCACGGTATTTCAAAATCCAGCTACTTCTATGAATCCCATACGGAAGATACGCAGCCAGTTTCTGGATACTATGCGTAGCCATAACCGTAGTGATACTGAAAAATCTCTCGCTGCAATACGGACTGCGTTCACCAAGCTTGGGCTGGGCGATGCTGATCGGGTGTTGGATTGCTGCCCTTTTGAACTTTCAGGGGGGATGTGTCAGCGTGTGTCGCTGGCCATGGCTATGGTAATGGAACCAAGCCTTATTCTTGCTGATGAACCTACCAGTGCTCTGGATGTGATGAACCAGAGGCAGGTTATAGAGGAATTTCGTATTTTGCGTGAAGAGTGCCGGGCATCAATCCTTTTGGTTACTCATAATATCTCTCTTGCATCGCATATTGCTGACAGGGTGGCCATCATGCACCGGGGGGAGATTGTTGAATGTGGAGTTACCGGAGAGGTTCTTAATTCACCGCAGAACTCATATACGAAAAAATTGATATCCGATGTTCCCTGTTTGCGGACAGCCTATCCTGTTCATAATTATTCATCTAAGTTTCTTGAAGTGAGCAATGTAACAAAACGGTACAGTGTTGCTGAACGGACGATAGAAGCAGTCAGGGACGTCGGTTTTACTCTTTCTCATGGTGAGGTGTTAGGAATTGTGGGGGAATCAGGATCTGGCAAGAGCACGCTTTCCAGACAACTCTTGCAGTTAGAGAAGACGGATGAGGGGAGTATTAGATATGATGGAGAAGAAGTTACGGCCATGAACAGGCGGAGCCTATGCACCCTTTATCGTCGGACACAGATGGTGTTCCAGATTCCGTTAACCTCTTTTGATCAGAATAAGAGAATTCGCGTAACCATGAGGGATGCTGTACGCAACCTTACTAATCGAAAAAGGAAAAATGCGGCGGATGAATATATCAATGAATTGATGTGCCGAGTAGGACTTACACCTGAGTTGGCGGATCGTTATCCTTGGGAAATATCAGGAGGGCAGTGTCAACGTGCAGCCATAGCCCGAGCCTTGATTGCTGAACCTGAACTCCTTATCTGTGACGAAGCAACCAGTGCGCTCGATGTTTCTTCTCAGGCTCGTATTGCGGACCTTCTACGTTCTTTGGTTCGAAAAAGTAACATGAGCATGATTTTTATTTCTCACGATATTGCCTTGGTCAGTGGCCTTTGTCATACCGTGATGGTGATGAAAGATGGTCAGTGTGTGGAGTATGGTCCGGTAGAAAAAATTATTACAGCTCCAGAAAGCGAATATACTATGGAGTTATTAAAAGCATCGTCTTTTTGTTAGAAGGATTAGTATCCAACTCCTTAAGTTGGGCCATTCATAAGTAGAGTTTTCTTGCGGTGATTAATACGTCTGTTCACCGCAAACAACCCCAAAAACAATACCCCTCCACGAACATCAAGACTGGCCGAACTTCTGATGGAACGCTGAAAAGCTGATTTCCAAACTGGCAGACGTGCGCCATCGGCAGGGCGTGTTGCTGGGTAAGATTGGGAATCTGGGCTTCGACGAATAAAGAATTTAGCGACAACTAATAGGATTGATTGATCCTCAATTAAGCTTTGCTCCGCAATTTCATCTCCTCAACCCCACAATAAAGCACAGGCACAACAAATACGGTAAGTATCGCGATAGTCATTCCTCCGAATGAAGGGATTGCCATGGGCACCATGATATCCGAACCGCGTCCTGTTGAGGTCAGTATTGGCAATAGAGCAAGGATAGTGGTTGCTGATGTCATCAGTGCAGGACGGATTCTGCGTTGCGCTCCGTAGATAATCGTCTGCCTGATCTCGGCTACGGAGTTCATTTTTTGACCTTTCTTGCTCTCATCAAGGTAGGTCGCCATGATGACCCCGTCGTCTGAGGCAATGCCGAACAGGGCCAGAAAGCCGACCCAGATGGCAACACTCAGATTTATGGGGCTGACCTGAAAAAGCTCACGCATATCTGTGCCGAACATGCTGAAGTCCATGAACCACGGTTGCCCGTAGAGCCAGACCATGAGGAAACCTCCGGACCACGCTACAAAGATCCCTGAAAATACCATCATGGTGGTGGCAATGGACTTGAACTGCAAATACAGAATCAGCACGATAAAAAGCAGGGCCAAGGGTAAAATTACAGCCAGCTTTTTCTGCGCACGAATCTGGTTCTCATAGCTTCCGGCAAATTCGTAGGAGACTCCTGCCGGAATTGTAAGTTCACCGGACTTGATCTTTGAATCCAGAAAAGCCTGGGCCTGTTCAACCACATCCACCTCGGCAAATCCGGGTCTTTTATCAAAAAGCACGTAACCGATGAGGAAAGTGTCTTCACTCTTGATAACTTGAGGTCCGCGTACATATTTTATTTCGGCAAGCTGGCTGAGCGGTATCTGCTCGCCTCCCGAAGCACTGACCAGAATATTGTTTATGGCGTCTATGTTGTCCCGCAGTTCCCGCAAGTATCTTACACGCACAGGGTAACGCTCACGGCCTTCGACCGTGGTGGTGACGACCTTGCCGCCCACAGCTACTTCAATAACGTCCTGCACCTGAGAAAGCATGACGCCATATCTTGCAATGGCTTCACGATCAATAATAATTTCAAGGTAAGGCTTGCCTACAATGCGGTCGGCTATAACAGCTTCCGGCTGAACTGATCCTACCTGTTTAAGCAGTCTTTCAAGATCTAAGGCTACCTTTTCCAGAGTTTGCAGATCAGGGCCTTTGACCTTTATGCCCATGGGCGCACGCATGCCGGATTGGAGCATAACGATACGGGCAGCAATGGGCTGCAGTTTTGGTGCGGATGTAACACCGGGAACTTCCGCGGCTTTAACTATTTCATCCCAGATATCATTGGGCGAGTTGATGCCTTTCCATGATTTGCGGTCCGGGTTAAGGCCGGGATTAAGGGACGGGCGCCATATTCTGAAAGGCTTGCCGTCAGGATCAGGAATCAGCTCTCCGTTGCTATCACGTTCAAAATAACCCTGCACAAGATATGGATAGCCATCATTGGCAGGAACCAGATCACCTTCCACATTGCGGAAGAAATCTTTTTGATCAGGATAGAATTTGAAACGCAACCTTTCACCGGATTGATCCACCAGATATTCCGACTTGTAATTGATGACCGTTTCAATCATGGAGATAGGTGCGGGATCAAGGGGAGTTTCTGCTCGTCCAAGCTTGCCCACGGCGGACTCGACTTCCGGGATGGACTGGATCATCATGTCCTGTTTGCGCAGCACGTCCATAGCCTCGCCGATTGATGCATGGGGCATGGTTGTGGGCATGAACAGGAATGCGCCTTCATCAAGATCGGGCATGAACTCCTTGCCCAGCCCGGGGAAAACATGGGCCAGCTTTATATAGGGCGGAGTGGACTTGATTGAATCAGGTAAAAATCCTGTAAGGTTGGCAAACCCGAGCCATATGGAAAGCCCAAGTGTGACAACTAAGGTCGGCAGGCTCAGGAAAAGCAGTTTGTGATTCAGGCACCAGCCCAGCATTTTGGGGTATCCGCGCCTGAACAGGTCAAAGAAGAGCATAAGCCCGCCAATGATGACAGCCACGAAAAGATAGTTGGTCCCCATTCCTTTTTCAGGTCCCAGCGGCAACCATGATTTGGTTAGCACGTAGGCAACCATGATAACTATGATCCATGTTTCTGCATAGTTGGCATATTTGTGGAATCTTTCGGGAACAAAAGGAAGTACGAGCTGCTTAATTCCAATATAGATAAAGAACAGCCCTGCCCACCATTTGAGCAGTATGGAAACAGCAATACCGCAAAGCATGTAAATTCCGGCAGTGAAGTATGTCCGCCTGTTCTTGAGGAACTTTCTGCGGGATGTGAAAAGCAATTCCGCAGCCGGGGGCAGTATTGTCAGGGCCACTATAATTGAAGCCAGCAGAGCGAAAGTTTTGGTATAGGCCAGCGGCTTGAAGAGTTTACCCTCTGCTCCGTCCATTGCGAATACTGGCATAAAGCTGACAATTGTCGTGGCAACGGCGGTCATGACCGCGCTGCCCACTTCGGCCGTTCCTTCGTAGACAAGTTTTAACCTGCTGACTCCCTCTTTGGCGTGCTCTATTTTCTTGAGGATATTTTCGCAGATGATGATACCCATATCGACCATGGTACCGATAGCGATAGCAATCCCCGAAAGCGCTACAATATTTGCATCAACTTTGAATATCCGCATACCCATGAAGCACATAAGTACAGCAAGAGGAAGCAGTGATGAAATCAGCAGTGAACTCTTTAAGTGAATCACCGCAATAAGTACCACGATGATCGTGATCAGGATTTCTTCAGTCAGTGCTGTGTTAAGGGTTCCCAAAGTCTCATGGATCAGCCCGGAGCGGTCATAGAATGGAACAACGGTTAGTTTGCTTTCAGTGCCGTCCGGCAGAATCTTTGAAGGTAGTCCCGGTGAAATGTCTTTTATCTTGTCTTTGATATTTTCAATGACCTGTAGCGGGTTCTCCCCATAGCGGACAACCGCCACCCCGCCCACAACTTCTGCTCCTCCTTTATCAAGCGCACCACGGCGCAGGGCTGGTCCTTCGGTTACTCGGGCAACATCACGAACATAGATGGGAATGTTGTTGACTACCTTGACCACTGAACTTTCAATATCGGACAGCTTCTTGATGAAACCGATGCCGCGAATTACGTATTCGGCATTGTTTATTTCAATGGTCCGTGCTCCCACATCGAGGTTGGACATCTTCACCGCGCGGTAAACGTCATTGAGCGTCACCTTGGCGGCACGCATGGCATCAGGGTCAACATCAATCTGGTATTCTTTGACGAATCCGCCCACAGAGGCAACTTCACTTACTCCGTCGGCTGAAAGTAAAGCATAGCGCACGTACCAGTCCTGAACAGATCGCAATTCATCAAGGTCCCAGCCTCCGGTAGGATTCCCCTGTGGATCGCGTCCTTCAATTGTGTACCAATAGACCTGCCCCAGCGCAGTAGCGTCCGGTCCCAGTGCCGGCTTGACATTGGCGGGAAGTGTTCCGACAGGCAGGCTATTCAATTTCTCAATGAGTCGGGAACGCGACCAATAGAAATCCACGTCCTCGTTGAAAATGACATAAATAGTGGAAAATCCGAACATCGAGTAACTGCGGACGGTCTTAACTCCGGGAATTCCGAGCAGAGCCACGGTAAGTGGATAACTTATCTGATCTTCCACATCCTGAGGTGAGCGGCCCATCCATTGGGTAAAAATGATCTGCTGGTTTTCACCGATATCCGGGATTGCATCAACAGGCACAGGGGAGCGGTCAATGCCTCCTATATCCCAATTGAAAGGAGCGGTGAAAATCCCGCCACCGATGACCATGAGCAGCACAATTGCAACAATGAGCTTTTGCTCAAGGCAAAAAAGAATGGTTTTCTCTGTGAAAGACTTTGGCTTGGGACGATTAATATCTTGAGTGTTGTTTTCGCTCATATCGTTCTCCGAACCCTATTCTCCGGCCTTGATCTGACGCTCAACTTCTCCGCATTGGAGCATGGCTTCCCCGAAATAGGGGTTGCGTATGTCCTCATCGGATTGCATCCACTTGGCTCCCTTGAAATCAAAGGCCATGGGGCAGAATATTTCGTATACCGGCTTGGTGGACTTGATGCCCAGTTTTTCAACGGCGTCAATCATGCCGTAAGAAAGCGGTTCCAGTCCGGCACGGACTTCCACGAGATCTTTTGCCTCACGAATAGCGGTCATACCGTCATTGATGTTTTCCAGTGCTTCCATCCATATTTTATGGGCTTCTCCGGAGAGTGATGCGTGATCTATTTTTTTTAGCTCTTCAGCTATGAGTGCGGATTGCTTCTGAGCATTTTGCAGATTGTCGGCTGCAAGAGCGTCAGTGAATGCTGAATAGGCATTAAAGACTTTGCCGAGTTGAATCTGGAAGGCTTCAGGGGCTTCAGCCTTGTTTGCAGAATTGGCGGCGAGCGCCGCAATTCCGAAAGTTGTATCCAGTCGCTTGAAGTGGTTCGCAGTTTCAGCTGTGATTGATTTCAGTCTTTGTTGGTCTTTTATATCACTGCCGAGCACGGCATCGTTCCTGAGCAGCATGGACAGTTCTTTCCATGCAAGAGATGCGTCACCTTTGAGACCGGAAGCATCAATCTTGTCGAGACTTTCAAAGAATGCGGAGAATTGTTTGCGGCTGTTCTCAAGGTCACCGAATTTGGCAATCTCCATGAGGGAATCAAAATCTTTTTTCAGGAAGACCAGTTTTGATGCAAAGATAGGCGGCAGGGTGCGATCAGCCTTTGCCTGTTGATCCATCTCCTGCATAGCTGCAGAGTCGGAGCTGTGGTCATGGACGACGCTTTTTACGCCGCTTTCAGGGTTCATCATGCTTGGTTTAGCAATGATCTGGATGGCGCTGTCGATCTTGAAGTTACCTTTGGTGACAACCTCTTCGCCTTCACTGAGACCGTATTTGACTATATAGAAGTCTCCGGCCTTGGGACCGAGTACTATTTCGCGTCCTTCGAAGACGCCTTCCTTACCGGGAACGGCAATGTAAACCACTGCCCGTTTACCAGTGATGAGCGGAGCTGAAGCAGGGATAACCAGTTCAGTTCCGGCCTGTTTTTCTTGCTTGTTCACAGCACGTACAAACATTCCCGGCTTGAGCTTCATTTCCTTGTTGGGAACTTCCAGCCGTACCCGGACTGTACGGGTTTTCTCATTAACCACTGGATCAATGTAGACAACTTTACCTTCGAAGTTTTTGCCGGGATAAGCTTCAGTGTTGAAACTTACCTTCATGCCCATTTTGATCCACGGCAGGTCGGATTCGTACGCTTCAAGAATAACCCAGACTCTTGAAAGATCGGCAATGCTATAGATCGGGGTTCCGGTTTTAACATAAACGCCTTCGACGACATCCTTTTTAATAACGATGCCGCTCATGGGTGAGTAGAGAGTTATGTGTTCAGCTGCTTTTCCCCGTTTGATAATGTTTGCTATCTGGCTTTTGGAAAGACCTAGCAGCCGCAGTTTTTCACGTGAGGCCTTTTCGGTGCGGGCCGCTGTATCCTTTACCACTTTCATGGAGCTGTCTTTAAGGGCGGATTTGGCCTTTACAGCCTGAATCAATTCAGCCTGTGCTGTAAGTAATTCCGGGCTGTAGATGGAAGCCATGGCCTGTCCTTTGCGTACGGAACTACCTGTATAATCGATATAAAGCTTGTCTATACGTCCACTTGTCCAAGCAGTGATGGTACCGATACGGGTTTCATCATAATCCACCTTGCCGAGCATGCGGGTTTGCACATTGACGCTTTGCCTTGTCACCGTGGTCGTGGCTATCCCGGCCAGTTTACGAGCTGTTGCGGTCAGGCTTATCTGGCGCAGGCTGACCGCTTCGTCTCCGGACTCGCCGCCTTTTTCAAGGGGTATGAGATCCATAAAGCATATGGGGCATTTACCGGGCTCAGGTAACTGTATCTGGGGATGCATGGAACAGGTCCAGACTACATCTCCGGTTTCTGTAACAGTGGCTTCAAGTCCATGGTCTTCGTGTTCGGCAACTAATTCTTTTTCCGCCTGCTGCCCCTTTGATCCTGAAATGATGTATCCGGCTGTAAACGCGGCGATAGCAACAAGGATGATTGGAATAAGTAAATGTTTAAATTTGTTCATGATGGTTCCGTGTATTTAATTCCCGGGGATGGAAATTTTTGATTGTGGCATGATCTGACCGTGGATGGAACAGGGTATTTCACGGCCGACCAGATATTCGATTGTGGCTACGCGCCTGGCCTGTTCGGCAAGAGCTTGATAGTAGGCCAACTGAAATTCAATGAGCGTTCTCTCGGCATCAATGAGATCTCCTGAAGTTGCTGTGCCGGACTGGAATGCTTCGATGGAAACACCGAGAGATTGCTCAGCCTTGGGGGTCAGGCTGTCTCGGTAAAGGCTGACTTTGCGGATGGCGTCCTGATATTTATAAATCTGGAGTTCCAGTTCAGCGGTCAGGTTACGCTCCAGACCCGCCCGCTTACGGGAAGCTGACTTTACTTTACTCTTTGCCTCGTTCAGCTGTGCATTCTGCTTGTCCATCCAGATAGGGAGATTGACGGACATACCAGTTATAATCGGGTCCTTGTCTTCATTGGTGACATTAGGGCTTCGTGAGTCTCCGGTCTGAATGTATTCAACACCGAATGAAAAGTCGGGGTAATAGTCTTTATGAGCCAGTTCTACGGATATTTTTTCTCTTTCAACAGCATGGGCAAGTTCTTTCAGGCGGGGGTTTCCGCTTTTGAATTCGTCTTTCAATTCATCAGCAGACATTCCTATTTCCATGACCGGAATTGATTTTGGAAAAGGCACTGTTTGTTTATCTGTATTGTTCATGATTGCCAGAAGTTTCGCCACAGTGGGTCCCTTACGCTCTTCAAGTGAGCGTAAACGCTCTTCAAGTTTGCCAAGCTCAACCTGAGTTCTGATCACCCCGTCGTACGCTCCGGCTCCTGTGGAATATCGGGCGCGGGCCACGCTTTCGAGGTATTGCATCAGTTCTATATTCTCGCGGGTGATGCGGATTGCCTGAGCGAGATAAGCATAGTCGTAGTATGTTTTTTTTACCTCGGTGAAGATTTTCAGCTTCAGATTGTCAAATCTGGCTTTTTTAATATCGGCATCCCGCAAAGCCTGCTCTCCTTTTAAATCGAGCTTGCCGAACCAAGGCAGGGTCTGGGTTAATCCATATTTAAATTCCTGCGGTCCGGTTCGTGTTTCAACGGGTTGGATGAACCATGCGAAATTGAATCTGGGGTCCGGGAGGCTGGAGACACTGGCTTCTCGCTGCAATGCTGCTTTCCAGCTGTAAAAAGCTGCGTACAGGTCATCGTTGTTACGGGCTGCATCCACGAGGTAGCCACTTAATTCTTTGAGTTCACTATGTGTATTGTGGATGCTCTGGGTATTGTTAGTTGCCGCCTGCTGCGCGAAAGTCGGTATTGATTGTGAAAGTATGCACGCGCTGAAAACAAGCGTAAGCGTATATTTTGTTATGGAAGTTCGATCCATGAAGTTCTCCCGTTGGTTGATCCGTAATGATGGCCAAACACTGAGCAATTACTATTCCATGCCAATGTTTTTAATTAATACTGTACATTAAGAAACTGGATAATTCATCAGTTCAGGGCAGATTTTTCGTTTTTGCCTTGTTTGTGCAAAATTTGTTTATAAAAAATCAATAATTTTAGATTGTTGAAAGTTGATTTGCACATATATATGCATTTTTTTGTACCTTAACTTCCTATAAAAACATACTAAAATAGGATGATATTCTTCAAGTATTTATTTTTTGTCGGGCGATGTGCAATTATTTTCACATTGAAGTGCTTCAAGTCGGAGTTTCTTGGCTCTTCTTTTTGGTAATGACTTGAAATAACATCTTAATTTTATGATGGAATGTTATGTGAAAAAAGTAGCTATAGCTCTGGGAAGATAGCTTTAAATGATGTACTCTGGACAGTGAAAAAATTTAAGGTCAGGGAAATCGCACCATAAAGGTCATTACATGAAAATACGTTTTAAACTGTTACTGCTTTTGCTCACTGTATCAATAATCCCCCTTGTTCTTGTTCAGGCCGGGGTTCTTGAATCTTTGCGGTCACTTTCCGATGATATTGGAGGGGAGGTTCGCAGAGAGTTGGTAAGTAAAAGCAGTGTTGAGCTCAAAAGACTTGTGGAAGATCATGCACGAGTCCTGTCTAAACAGCGCAGAATCGTGGAGCTTAACTTGCAGCATATTTCAGCTGAGCTTGCAGAGTGGATTGAAGATGGCAATGAGTTCAGTCTCCCTGAGGTTTTTCTGGGCGGCAACTTCGGGCAGGAAGATTTTGCACGGAGGGAAGATAAGTATGAGCAACGTGATCAGACCATGATGCACGGCCCATATGCTCTGGATTTCGATTCGGTCCGTTACACTGTGGGACGCCGTACCGGTCAAAGTGCAATTCTGCCTAACGGAACCTCCGATTCTGTGCTGCCCCTGCTGAAAGCTGTGGAATTGAAAAATCCAGAACTGACATTGTGGATCAGGGCAGTATTCAATTCAGGTGAAAGCCTTGATTACCCGGCAACAAGCGGAATGAGAATGAAGATGCACAGGGCTGTCCCGGTGATAAATGAGAGCCCGAATCCAAGCTGGTCCATACCGAAGAAGGATATACTGACCGGCCGTACAGTTCTTACTGCTTCCTTGGGTGTATTTGTAAATAAGAAGGCAGTCGGGAGCGTGTCCATTGATGTTCCTCTGGATACTCTCTTGCACGGTTACAATCATCTTGATGTCTTTTCACATAATATTGATTCCCTGTTGGTGAGGCTTGAACCAAACGGTAATGGAAGCGGTGGTGTTGAGGTTGTGGCAAAAGAGGTCGCGGCTTCCAGTCGTAAGAGCATGGGGCATATGTGGGAGCCCCCTTCCACACAGATGCTTCTTTCATCCACGGATGCAGCTCTGTTTTCTAGGTTTCAAGGGTTTCTTAAATCAGGGAAGTCCGGCGTTATGAGTATGCCGTATAATGGCCGTGACAGCATTTGGGCTTTTTCTGCTCCTGATGAGCGTGGAATTTCACTGGTGCTGATTCTCCCGCATGATGATGTTGTGGCTCCGGCAGATAAAGCAAGATCTTATGTCCAGTTGGCAATTAATGATCAATATCTGCAGACAGTCTTCGTTTTGATCGCTGTCATTCTGCTGGTTTCTCTGCTCGCTTTTATGTTCTCAAGAAGATTTACTGAAAACATTTTGATCCTTGCCAAAGGAGTAAAGCGTATTGCCTCCGGTGATTTTTCTGCACGAGTTGAAATCACAGAGGAAGATGAAGTCGGAGAACTGGCTCGAGATTTCAACTCCATGGCTCCGTCATTAAGGGAGCATATTGAAATAAAGAGTGCACTTGATGTGGCTATGGAAGTCCAGACCAATCTACTACCACAGAATTCTCCCTACATTGAAGGTTATGATATTTATGGTGAAAGCATGTATTGTGATGAGTTGGGTGGAGATTACTTCGATTACATCCGGCCTGAGCGGGATGGAGAGAATATGCGTTTTGCCATCGGTGATGTCAGCGGCCATGGGGTCCCGGCTGCTATGCTTATGGGGTCTGTGCGTGGGTATCTTCGGGCGCGGACACTTAGCGGCGGGGAGATGGGTGAGATTCTCACCGATGTAAACAGTCTTGTGGCGCAGGATACCTATAAGACAGGCCAGTTTATGACCATGCTCATAGTTGAGCTTGATCCTGCCAAAAGTGAATTGCGCTGGGTCCGGGCCGGGCATGAACCGGCACTCATATTCGATCCCGCAAAAAATGATTTTATCCGTCTTGAAGGTGAAGGGATTGTCCTCGGAGCTTTTGAAGATGTGGAATATTCCGAGAACTGCTGTGCAGGTCTCAATGAAGGTCAGATCCTCGTGCTGGGAACTGACGGCATATGGGAAGCTTCCGATAAGGATGGAGAATTTTTCGGTAAGGAAAGACTGTGGAATTTGCTTAATTCCATGCAGAATTCATCTGCAAAGTCTATTGTCTCCGGTATTTTTGCTGCAGTTCAGGATTTTACCGGAAAAGACAAACAGGAAGATGATTTGACCGTTGTGGTCATAAAGAAAGAAATCAACAACACGCCAGAGGAGTTGTAAAATGAAAAAAATTATGAACATTAGCGCAATTATGGCTTTTATTCTCGTTATGTCCACCGCAGCATTTGCCATGAATATGGGTAATTCAGGTCATTCCGGTCACGGAGATGGTGAAATGCAAGGTTCCATGCATGGCGAAAATGGTGGAATGCAAGGCTCTATGCATGATGGTATATCCATGATGGAAAGAGGTCTTGCCCACATGAAGCATGGGGCAGAACTCATGCATGACCCGGCCACCATGAAAGAAGGTATGGGACTCATGAACAAAGAAATGATGCCCATGCATAATGGCATGAAGATGATCGAAAAAGGATCCGAAGGTGGTAACCACCACTCAATGGTCAAAGGTTCAATGGGCCATGCCAATAAGGGGATGATGGAATTAATGAAGGGTATGGGCCTGGTCAAGAAAGGCGACAGCAAAGGATTTCAGATGATGGACAGTGGCCTTGAGAAAATGGAGAAGTCCCTTGAAGAAGTGAAGGGAATGTCTGGCATGTAGTTGGGAAATTGTTTTAATTTTAGTATTGTACTGAATACTGACAAGCAACAATTTATAAAAGAATCATTTTAAGAGACCCTCTTCATCTCGTTGGAGGGGGTCTTTTGTTGTATTCGTATCGATTAATCAAAAAACGTTGTGCATAGTCTTTGGACATTTCAACAATTGATTAATTCTTTTGAGATGAATGGAAAATACTAAGAATACACACAGCATCACCCTGAATCGCTTGGAGACATGACCCCAGTCGAGTTTGTCCAAACACATTCACCCCAAGAAATTTTACTTACGGATGGCACTAACTTGGGGAGGTTTACATTTCAAGTGCACCACGGCTTTCAATTCTTCTGAGAATTTTTAAGATATCCGGCGGTTCAATCTCACTGACAACCATTTTGCCGATCCAAGGGAAACAGTTTAGTTCAAGGCGGCTGATAATAGTTTGGGCGTGTCCTACGGTCCATGTGTTTTTGAATTTGGTGTCCATTCGCGGGCAATTGATTCAAATTCATCTTCTCCACTTGCCGCTGCTTGCTGGTCTTTTTTGTATTCGGAGGGGGTTATACCTCGTTCTAGAATTTTACGTTGTTCATCTCGCTTATCTCGTGCTTCTTTAAGGCTGTCGCAGGGAATGAGCCTATAGCCATCATTTTTTCTTTGCCGTTAAAACGATACCGGTATCTCCATAACTTTGTGTCCGAGGGGGTGACTTCAAGACACAGTCCGTTTGAATCCCCAAGGCGGTACAATTTCTTTTTGGGTTTTGCGGCTTGAATCTGCTTTACGGTAAGAGCCATGCGGGTTTCTCCTTTTTGCGAGTAGATTGGATGAGTATTTGCGATATACTCGATCGTCTACCCATATCAAACCACGGATGTCAACGGGGTTAAGCGTACTATAACGAACGAAAAAAAGAAAAACCCTTGCTATTCGTATGAATAACAAGGGTTTAGCGTTCTTTGTGAAACTGTATGGGACAGTATGAAATCAATGAAATGGTGGAGGCGGGGAGAGATTCCATAAAAGCGAACATCAAAAGGCCCGTAGCGTTTGCCGCCGTATATTTTGTACTAGGGTATGTACTAAACTGGAAATTTGTCAATTCGATTCCTGAAATGGGAATCGAATTAGATTGTTTGGGCTGAATACTATTCCTAATCCTAATGCCGCAGGTTAGATTTATGTCGGAACTCCATCTTGTACAAAACTTGATAATATAAAAGGGTTAACTCGTTTCCTTCGTTAACCCTTTTATGCGTTTTTTGCGTAATATGATTCTTTAGCTAGTTAGAAGTATCCACCCCTATTGACCTCTTTATTTCTCAGTTCTACGATGCTGTTATTTTGTAAAGTATAGAGAGTGTCATGTGTTTGAAGTCATTAAATAAATGGGAGAAAACATGCTTAGGAGTATTACGCTAGATAATGTTGCCAGCTATAAAGAGGAAGCCCAAGAGATTGGCCCTTTGCAACCCTTAAATTTTATCTATGGGGAAAATGGGTGTGGTAAAAGTACGATAGCGGAACTTCTTGATTGTGAATTCAATGAGAGGACTCCAAGGAAAAATTTTTCAAATTGTTCTGTCTGCTCAGGATGGGAAGAGGGAACCAGTAGGAAAATTTGTGTCTATGATGCTGATTTTGTGAAGAGTGTTATCGAGCCAACAACCTTTGATGGCGTTTTTGTTATGGGTAAAGATGCTCCTGAACTTGAGAAGGAGCTTGTTGATAAGGAAGTAGAGATAGGTAAGCAAAACAAGGTGATTTCTGATGCAGAAGGGAATATCACCCAAATAAGTGATGAAATAGCATCAGAAGTAAAGGAATTTACTGATTATTGTTGGAAAATAGGGACACCTTATAGCGGAATGTTCAATGAAGCATACATAGGATACAAAAAACCTCATAAGAAATTTATGGCGCGGTGCATTGAATTTGCCGAAAAAGAGGAAGAAAGTAAAAGTTTAGAAGAGTTACAAGAAGCTGCTAAATTATACTTCTCACCAGATGGTAGGCCAGAAGATTTAAATTCTCTTCCTATTTTTAGCTGGGTAGAATTC
Source organism: Maridesulfovibrio salinus (assembly GCF_055394525.1). NCBI lineage: Bacteria > Pseudomonadati > Thermodesulfobacteriota > Desulfovibrionia > Desulfovibrionales > Desulfovibrionaceae > Maridesulfovibrio > Maridesulfovibrio salinus. Next base: position 2,822,657 of record NZ_AP042461.1, on the reverse strand, counting down.
TCTAGTCTGGAAGGGCATTCAATTTTGGAAAAAGCCATAAAAGGGAAAGAAGATACCACTATTGCTGAGTTGATTGCGACTTTAGGCAACAATGATTGGGTTGACCAAGGTCGTGACTTTTTTGATGGGGTGAAGTGTCCCTTTTGTCAGCAGGAAGCTCCCAAGTCACTTCGAGAAGATTTAGAGAGCTATTTTGATGAGACTTATAAGCAGCAAAAAGAAATTTTGAGTGAGTTTGCGGAACAATTTGAAACTGAAATGCAGCAGCTTGTCCAGAGTATAAATGATTATGCTGAACTCGAAAATGAATTATTTAAATTTGAAGATGTTAAACTTGCCTTAAAAGCTATTGAAGCATCAATTATTAGAAATAAAAATGAAATTAATAGAAAAATAAAAGAACCTAGCGAAGTAATCTCATTTGAAAAAATTACGGAGCAGCTTGAATTTATCTTTGGCGTAATAACATCATCTAATAAGGCTATTGAAGTTTACAATAAAAAGCTAGGTACGTTTGATGATGGAAAGAAGCAGTTAAAGAAAGATATTTGGACTTACTTGGGTGCTAAGGTTAGTCCTGCTTACAAAGCATATAAAAGAAAAGTGAGTGGACAAAATAGGGGTATAACAAATCTCATTGATAAAAAGTCTGCTGCAGAGAGTGAAATTACTAACTTAAAATTGAGAATTAGTGAAATTGGTGAAAAACTGAAAAATATTGCAAAGCCAGCCCAAGACATCAACAATATACTTCAGCAATTTGGTTTTTCAAATTTTACTATAACTCAGGTAGATGAACAGGCTAAGTATTCAATAGTCAGAGAAAATGGAGATCTTGCAAATACCACACTAAGTGAGGGTGAGAAAACATTCATAGCCTTTTTGTATTTTTATCAGATGGTAAAAGGTGTTGATCCAGAATCAAACACATTGGACGATAAGATCATTGTTTTTGACGATCCTGTTTCGAGTTTGGACAGTAAGGTGTTGTATGTTGTTTCAAGACTCATTAATGACCTTATGAAAAGTCGGAGTGAAGTTAAAATTCACCAAATATTTTTGCTAACCCATAATATATATTTTTTTAAGGAAGTTACTCCAAGAAGTAACGATCATGCACTGCTGGCAATTTCAAATTTTTGGTTGATTAGAAAATCTGCTGACAAGTCAATTGTTGAAAACCATGAGTCAAATAATCCAATAAGATCAAGCTATCAAATGCTGTGGGAAGAAGTAAAATCCGCAGATAAGTATCCCGATCTTGACTTAAGAAATACTCTTAGGCGTATTTTGGAAAATTATTTTAAAATATTTGGTGATATGAATATTCGAGATTTAGCGACTGGATTTTCAGGAGATAATGAACAGATTTGTCATTCATTGCTGGATTGGGTGAATGATGGTTCTCACTACGTAGGTGATGATCTGTTTATTGCTCAAACACCACAAGCAAGAGAGAATTACCTCAAAGTTTTTGAAGCAATCTTCGCTAATAACGGACAGGGCGGTCACTTTGAACTCATGATGGGAAGGGTTCCTCAGCCTATTGGGTAGGTTGTTCACCAATCAACATTTGTTTTAGTGTGCCCAACCTACTCAAAACGATTGATATTAAATCGGCAATATAGATATAATGCAATTAACAAAAATAGAATAATATAAGTACTAAAACTTCATTTAAAATAAGGCTTAATATGCTCATCTGCTTCGACAATGGTTATGAAACAGAGTTTCATTGGGATGACTTTGAATCAATATTTAAAAGGCTTAACATCTCCAGATTCGGTCAATTTGATATATGTGACAATACATTCAATCATCCTAACTACTGTGAATATAGAGATAAAATTAAAAAATATAGTTTTATCCTTCACTACAAAGGCCAAGATACAAGGGTGATAAATTCTATATATGAAGTGGCTATAAAAGAAATTTTAAAAGAAGTTAAAGAAATAGGTCATTATAACCCTGCTATGCCTTTATCGTCATATGTTGTGTTTGAGTGTATTTATCCTCATAAGCCCAACAATAGTCTATATAATGCAATAATAGAAAAAGAAGAAGAGGACTTTAGATGCTATCTCGAAGCGCAAAAGATAGAGGACGAAGAGAAAAACAGAAGAAAAGAAGTTAATAAAAAATTTCATAAAACTAGATTAATAGCAAAAAATGTAGAGCATCAAATTAACAGTCAATTATTTAACATTCAAAAGACAGAAGAAGCCTATTTAAATGTCCTCTTCATAAGAATCATAAAACATGATGCTTCATTGTCTAAATTTAGAAAAACAGAGGAACAAATTAGCAGACAAGTGATTTTTGATAGAAAGACAACAAGAAAACAGATATTAAAAAAATTTTATTCTAATTTGAAAAAATATTTCCCGCATACAAATAAAAAACAGTCAACATAAACAATACGCCATCACATCTAATCAGTAGAATCAACACAACTATAACTACTCATTAAGATTACATTTTAAGTATACCCTAATTGGAATAGGGTGCTTTTGTTTTAAGTTTCCATTTTAGGTTTGAAAATAAGCTTAAAATGGAATTCCAATTGACATTTAAATTTCAATTGGAATATATGTAACTCATGGAGACATCGAATGAGTAAAATATATACCTATGCAAGAGTAAGTACTGCTGATCAGAATTTAATCGCCCAAAAAGAGGTTTTAGAGGCTGCTTACCCAGAAGCGATACTATTTGAAGAAAAGCAGAGTGGGACCAGCATGAAGGACCGCAGCGAATTAGAAACGATCCTCAAAGTCGTAGGTGAGGGCGATAAGCTTGTAGTTTGGAAACTTGACCGACTAGCTAGAAATATGGCTGATCTTTCTCGCATTGTTGAACATCTAGAAGGCAAGTCAGCAAGTCTTGAAATACTAGATCAGAAAATTGATACAGATACAGCTAGCGGTAAAGCCTTTCTTCAGATGCTTGGAGTCTTTGCTGAATTTGAAACTAACCTACGCAAGGAACGACAAGCAGTAGGAATTGCCAAAGCAAAAGCTGAAGGAAAATATAAGGGGAAACAAATTAATCAAAAGAAACACGAAAAAGCCAAAGAACTTCTCAGGGCTGGTTACAAAGTGGCTGATATTGAAAAACTTTCTGGGTTGAAAAAAAGCACCATCTACAACATCAAGTCAAAGTTTGATATTTAAAATAGTAATGCTTGTGTGAATTTTCGTTTGACATTCTATAGCTAGGCGTGTAAATGCTTACTTACGTAGGGTAGCGAAGACCTGTTTTAAAATTGGCCGCATATATTTTTTATGCGGCCTTAAACTATTTAATCGCTGAAAGGCACATGGAGAAGATTATGAACTTCGCCAAAATGAGAAACGGCACTCACCAAAACCGTGAACAAAATTTAAAACCAAGAGGTAATATTTATGATGAACATTTTTGCTCAGGAGTCTTCTATTGATGATCTAAAAATCCCAGTGCATTATTCTTATTTACTAGATGCATACAACAGAAAAGGATTTAAAAACCTTGGAGGACTAGTAGATAAAATATGGCAAAAAGCAAGAAGAAGCTTAAAGGGTAACCATAAAAAAACTAAAAAAAGATATAACAATGTATTACATCAATTTTTATTAAATCTATATATTACTTATTCAGCTTGTGAATATATGTATCTTGCCGTCCCATTAAGTGCTTCAGATTATAGTAAAGATTCACGACTTTATTCTTTGTCTTTTACCTATGAGGCTGTCAAAAACGTACTTACAATATTAAAGGAACAAGAATTAATATATACAATCAAAGGGGAGTGGGCAGGAGAATATTGTGAAGGAACCAGAACTAGAATTATACATACAGAAAAACTAAGAGATTATTTCAAAGAATACCATGTTGATCCTGATTTAACGATAGTCGAACACGAAGCAATAGTTTTAAGAAAAAAAACAAAGAAAAAGAGGAAAGGTAAGAAAACAATTAGGATACCGGGGGAAAAAATTGAGATTACAGATGAGCTGATAACAGAAGAATATCTTCAAATGTTGAAAAACATAAAAGAGATAAACGAATTTCAGAGCTCAGGTGTATGGCAATTAGATATGTCGAAAAGAGATTATATATTAGAAATCATAACTGTTAAAAATAAAGAAAAAAAACAAAAGAAAAAAAACTCTCAGCACACCAAAAATAAACGCAGAACCATTTATCCTCCAAATCCATATAGGCATAAATATTGTCGGGTGTTTAATTGTGACTTTGGACATGGTGGTAGATTCTATAGTTTTTGGATTCAGACAATACGAAGTAAGTTTCGGGAAAAAATACTTTGCAACGGACAACCAACCGTTGAGCTCGATTATATCGCTCTTCATCCTAATTTATTGTATAGCAGATCGGGAATAAAGCTTTCTACTGATCCTTATAAAATTACTGGATACAAAAAAGAGAGAAAAATTATAAAGTTGCTATTTAATATGCTCATTAATGCGAACACTGAGCGGGGTGCTATGTCTGCTCTCGTGGAAAAGATTGATGAAAGCGATGAATTAAAGAAAAAATTCGGACATTGTAAAGATAAAGAATGGATCAAGCAAGCAATTGTAGCTATAAAAAAGAAGCATGCTAAAATAAAACAATATCTTGGCACTGGTGTCGGCACAGAACTCCAGAAAGAAGACTCCGATATAGCAGAAAAAATACTCTTAGAATTAACACGAAGAAAAATTTATGCTGTATGCATTCATGATTCATTTATTGTTCAAGAGCAACATGAGAACATTCTGGAAGAGCTGATGAGAAAATACTCTAAAGAAGTATGTGGAATTGAACTCGATGTAGACAAAAAATAGCCACTTTTGAAGCACTGTAACTCGTTTAACCCAGTAGTTACGGTGCTTCTTTTTCCTCGTATAATGGAGTACAGCCTTATATCTTTCTCTATTTCTGTATCTTTGGAGAGAGAGGTGACCAAGAGAGATAGGGATAAAGAAGAAGAAGAAGAAGAAAGAATAGAATGAATTAGAGTTGATTAAATTAAATTACATAGATAGAGTTTGGTGACATAGATTGAGATAGATATAGTTATTAATTAATTTAATTTATTATTAAAGTAAAAAAAAAAAATTATTATTATTTTTAAACAATGCATAGGTACTGAGAGAGAGTTAATTAATAGGCTGAAAAAAAAATAAAAAAATAGTATATTATATGTAAAAAACTGTTTTTTAACATAACTTAAACCATCTATCTAAAACAATATATTTTTAATGTGTGATTAATATGTTTGAAACCTTGAGAAAAACGAGCTTGTGACCATGAAGCTCGGTTTTTTTATAATTTTTATACAGTTTTGAATGACTGTTTTTTGAACACCCTCAACAAAGAATCTATGTCCCATTTAGAGACTACTGCAAGATGATAAAAATACTCTTGATTTGAATCAAAAATATTAGTTCCTGTATTTCCAGACTCGTCCATATGCAAACATTGAACGCTCCTTAATCGTACTGATTGATCTTTTTAGAGAACATATTTTGATTTCATCAAATGCGTAAGGTCTAATTCTTGATCAAAGCTGATTTGTGAGACTATTTTTTCATACATGGTTTTAAGATTATATGCTTTACCATAGCGATCCATAGTCATACTTCCGAAGGAGTGTCCATCGAATTCATGAAGTAGCTTTAAGTCAACTTGCTTTTGCTTTAAGTGGTCAATAGCAGTGTGTCTAAAGCTATGGAAATCTTTCTTTGGTGTTTGGGTGCTCGTAATGCCACAAAGTGCCTTATAGCCCTGTTTAGAGCCTACTCCATGCCCATTGAACCAACGGCTAACTGCTTGTCCGTATCCATCTCGACCATAGTTTAATTCTGGAAACAAACGTTTGTGACCTTCTGATTTCAGTTTTTCCGCATAAGCAGGGAGATTGAGTGTTTTGCTTAAAAAATCATGAAGTGGAACTTTTCTTCTGGCGTTCTTATTTTTCAGTTTTTTAGTTTTAGTGTCGTCATTAATATCAATATACCAAATATCTCCTTCTTTCTTGATGTCATGGAGATGAAGCTGGGCTATCTCTGTTTGCCGCATTCCTGTGAATAGGGCTATTGGAATCACCCAGAACATGAAAGGTTTCTTAAAGCTATCGTTTAAGTATTCGTCTGAATTAAAAAGACGTTGAAGTTTATCATTGCTATATACAGCCCTTAATTCAGAATCTTTGGTTGCAACAGATAGTTCTAATCCTTCGGCAGGGTTAACGGTCATCTTTTCCAGCTTTATAGCGAATTTGAATAGGGATGAAAGTCTATTCAAATTTTTGTTTACTGTGGTCGTGGACATTGGATTTTTAACGTTCATTTTAAGAATTTCTCGAATTGATTTATTTCTGAATTGCTTGGATTTATTCCTGTTTGCTGGAAGTTTAGTCAATGCTTCCCGGTAGTCCCTAACAAGGTGATAATCGATGTCTGCGCAAAAAATGCTTTCCCCTGCGAATTCGAGAAAGTTGTTATAGCAAGCAAGGTTTTCTGATTTGGTTTTTTCAGACCATCTACCAGCGGATTCACGGTCAAAGGTGTATTCGGTTATAATGACAGATAAAGGGGTTTTCTCGACTGTTATTTCTTTTTGAGGAACCTTTTCAGTGATTGGAGCCGTTTTAGTTTCAGAATTATCAACTATGTGATTGGAAGAGGTCTGCATTCTATATTGTTCTGGTATAGGTGGATTTTCACCTTGGCTACGAGCGTAAATCAAGCGGTGTGCGTCAATATTTGCTAGTGAAACTTCATTGAGAAAATTGCCATCCATATCAGTTGCAGGGTAGTCAATTCCGCACTCATTAGCCGCAAATTTGGCAAGACGACGCGCACCAAAGAACTTTTTATTCTTATGTTTTTCAAGCATTTCATTGAGGGCATGCTTTTCGAAATCTTTAAAGTCCTTGAAGTCATATCCACTAAATTTTTCGAGAAATTTCATGTGACGATAACCAGTTAAGCTGTCATCAAGAACTTTGTTGTAAACAGTAAGGGTTTGATGAAATACAGTCTTTAAAATTTTGCGTTTATCGTCATTAGATAGTTTATTGTTATCCATTAATTCTCTCGCTTTGTTCAGTAGGGCTGATATTTTTTCATTCAATAACAAAGCCTTGCTCTGAGCTTCAAGTTTATTTCCAGTTCTCAGAGATTTTTTGATTTCTTGTTTACCGAGATAAGGACGAAGCATTGAAGGGATCGCCTTGCGGTAATGATATGTGTTGCCCTGAAGGCATAAAAAAAGGCTCATAACATGTCCTTTTGTACTAGCTTATGTACTAAACTTGTACTGGATATGCTACGAGCCTTTTTTTCTTTGAAAAAGTCCAATTATTTCAATTGGGTGGTGGAGGCGGGGAGAGTCGAACTCCCGTCCGAGAATGCTCCACCAAGATGTCTACAGGTTTAGTTCAAGTATTGTTTCTCGTCCACATGAACGCCCCTGAACAGGCAACACATGGACCAGCGCGTGCTAGGTTCTCACCCTCTCACGGACGTGCAACGCGAGAGTAGCCAGCCTGATGGGGTTGTTGTCAAAGCTAATATCAGACATCAAAGCTATGACATGGCAAGCTTAATTAAGCTGCCATTGCGTAATCGTAATTGTCGTTTGCAATTATGATTGTGCCGCTTTTTACGTGGCCAGCGGCGCCACGACCTGCAACCTTGGCTTCATTCACCCCCGTCGAAACCTGTGCGCCCCCATTTCAAAGAACTGCTTCTGTTAATATGATATGCATTAACAAAGATGATGCAAGGGTGTGCAACAAAAAGAAATTTGCAGCCCTTGCGGGTGAAGAGTGTTGTATCTATATCATTGTTCGGCTGTTGGCAAGGCCCTGTTAAGGAGACTGGTGATTTTCTTTCCAGCCATTTTTACACGGGCCGCAGAGTTTGTCGCACAAGGAATCGGCAAGAGGGTCAAATCCCCCTGTCCGCACTTCTCCGGTAAGCCTGTTGCGGCAGGAGTATTCAATTTCATATTCACAGACCCAGTCTGACAGAATATCTCCGTTAACGTCAGTGCATTTGATTTGAACTGCTCCGAAGTTAACTCTTTGATCAATACACCCCACCTGCTGATCACATCTGTATTCAATAGTTTCCGCATATGCGCCTGAATAAAACAAAGCAACTATCAAAAAAGGGAGCAGGGGGGATAAAAGGCAGTACAATGTTTTCATGTTTTCTCCCTGTGTCTGACTTAATGTGAAAATAATTCTAGAATATTAAGTCTTTCTTGTCACTGAACAAAGTGATAGAACTCTTTGATATTTTAAATTGAATCTCGGGAGGAACTATGCAGAATCCTTTTAAATTCTATCAGTATGAAGATAATGCCTACATTTACGATACCAACCAGAAAAGAGTTTTTCAGATGGGTGTAGATGAAAGTGCTGATGTTGATGAAGGCTTGGAAAAAACAATCCTTAATGAAGGTGAAGAAATCAGTAAGGAGAGAGCGTGGGAGATTTGTGGTCTGGATAAATTGCAGCCTTGTTGAGTGTTCCGGGGAAGTCTGGCTTAAGCTCAGTCATAACTTCCCCGAATGCTCCCACACATTCGCTGCATAATTCATCTGTGGACTTTTCCTGAATAAAATCCATTGTGTCAGAATGGGTGAAAGCCTTCTTGTAGGGGCGGTCAGTAGTTAGCGCATCATAAACATCCGCAACGGAGATAATCCTGGCCCAAAGAGGAATCTCAGATCCACTTAATCCGTGTGGATAGCCTTTACCATTCATTTTTTCATGATGATGCAATACCGCCGGGATAATGTCTTCCATACTGGGAATCGGCTTAAGTATTTCCGCACCAAGAACGGGATGCTGCTTTATGACCGCAAATTCCTGATCGGTGAGTGGACCGTTTTTCAGCAGGATATCATCACGTATTCCGATTTTGCCCAGATCATGAAGGCGGGCGGCAAACTCAATTCTTTCAACTTCAGTGGTTGAAAGAGTCAATTTTTCCGCAATTTTTACTGAAATATGCGCTACGGTATCTGAATGACCGCGAGTATAGGAGTCCTTAGCCTCAAGAGCTTGAATCAGGCTCGTGATACTTCCCATCAGCAATGTTCTTTCTTTTTTAAACAGCTCCCGTTGCTGCAAAAGAATCTGGAAATGGTCGCTTAAGAGCTTCTCGGCAGTAATTACAAGCTGATCAATATTGAACGGCTTCACCAGAAAAGCCGATGCTCCTTTATGAAGCAGTTCACGCATTGTCCTGCGGTCTGATCCGGAACTCATTATCACAAAAGGAATATGGGCGAGTTGCGGATGATTCTGGACTTTCTCACATAGAGTAACCCCGTCCATCACAGGCATGCAGATGTCGGAAAGGATCAGGTCCGGCGCAACTTCGCTGACAATTTCATAGGCTTCAGCTCCATTTCTGGCTGTCACCACCTTGAATCCTGCGGCACTAAGTCCTGTCTTCACTATCTTCAGAATATATTTGGAATCATCTACAACCAATACCAGTCTGTCCCGAAGCAGTTTTGATCGGTTCAGGATATCCTGTATATACGGCAGTAGATCGCGTCTGGCTTTATTCTTTGTGATATAGGCTGATGCTCCGACTTCAAACCCTTTTTCGATCTGGTCGTTCTTTTCGTTGCTGGAGAGAATAATGACAGGAGTAGACTGCGTTTCTGGGTTGTTTTTGATCTCAGTGCATAGCTGATACCCGTTGATCCCCGGCATGGTAATATCTGTTATGACCAGATCGTAATGATTCTCACGGGTAAGACTCAACCCCTGAAGGCCATCCTCGGCTTCAGTAACATCAATAGAGTGCTTACGCAGTTGAGAGCAGATGACAGAACGGATGGTTTTGCTATCATCTACTATTAATACCTGCGGGTTACGCATCAATTCTCCGTTTTATATAATTATACTTATAATGCGTGCACGCCAATAAGCCACAGCCGCCTCAGTTTTCATAATTACAGCCGTATAAAAAGTAAAGGCCGAAACACTTTGTTTCGGCCTTTACTGACATATCATGGTAAAATTTATTTAGAGCTGTAAGGGAGCATTTCAATCCACAGAACAGCACCCAGTTCTACATCCTTACCTTTAATCTTATAATCCGCATCGTTCAGACCTGCAAAACCCCACCATCCGGCTTTGGGACATACAAATGTGAAAACTCCATTGGAATCACAAAGAACTTCCTGTGTAACCATGCAGTCAGAGGGAGATGTGTATTTGGAGTCTTTGTTATAATATTCAACTTCAACTCTGGTAAATGGAGCCGGTTTTCCGTCCAGAAGCACAATTCCCTGAAAAACATTGCCTGCATAGTTACCCCAAGGGCGGGTGAGTGGAACAATTTCGGTCTTGACTCCGAGGGCCTTGTTCCATTCTTCTCCTTCATCGAAAGCTGAAACCACAGTCTTGGTGTAATGGATAATATAATTGTCCTCAGCAGGTTCCGGATAAGGAGTGGGCTCCATAAAAAATGTGTACATACCGGGACGTTTGAACTTGTACTCGGCTTTAAAAGCTTTGTGGTCCATTATCTGAGTTTCTTTAAGTGATTTCAGGAGACTTGTTTCTTTCCCATCAAAATATACGCTGAACTTTTTAGGAGTGACAAGATCCATTCCGACCATTTCAAAGGGGTGTGAAAAAGACAGTTGTAATTCTGCAGACTTTTTGGACGGTGAAATGATTGACTTCTCGGGAATGAGCATTCCGAAATGGGCAAAAGCAGTACCGCAGAAGCTCACGACAAGGACAGCAGTCAGCAGAAGTAGATTCAGTTTTCGCATCAGTTAACTCCTAAGTTTAGGTTTGTTTAATTACTTCTTTCTGGAAGCAACGAAGGCAGCAACACCGAACAGGCCGAAGATATAACCTATCCCGGACAATATTTCGTGAATACCAGGACTTTTTTCCTGCTGATCAATCAGCATTCTTTTGATTGTTTCAAGCTTAGTATTCAACATTGATATTTGTTTCTTTAATTCAGGTAGTTCAGAAACATTAACAGAGGAGTCAGGAGAATCGCTCTTTATTTGCGCAATATTATTTTGTTGAGCAGGAGGGGATGTTTGTGATTCGGGGAAGATCTCGTCTGCGGTCAGAATCCATTCACCGCGGTGTCCTTCAGATGCAACAAGGACTATTTTTAGTCCTGACGGCTGGGATTTAATACTATCCGGTATAGAAAAAACAAAATCTCCGTTATCATCAGTAATACCTTTTAAAATTAATTCATCATCAATGAGCTTCAAGACTTGAATCTCTCCTTGATGCACTCTTTTTTTCTTACTGAAATAACTTTCAGTGTAAACTTTATCGCCCTCGATATAAGCGAAAACACTGACTCTGTGAGCATGAACTATTGAAGGGACAGAAAGTAGAATCAACAACATCAGCAAGGAAGAGATATTACGGAAACTGTAAGAATTAAAAATCAATTAAATCTCCTTTGCGTTTATTCAATTTAAAGTTGTCAGTCTTTTGTGTTACTTGTTTAAAAAATGTAGTACAACTATGAACCCTCAAGGTCAATGTTGAATAAGAAATTTCTTACAGATCAAAAAAAAGCCGGTATGGCCGGCTTTTGCAAAATTCTGATTATGTTTGGGGTCAATCAAATGTGAAACCAAAGTTGATAGTTGTATCAAAGAAACCGTCAGGATCATTTGATTTGGTTCCGAGAGTTTTAAGATATCTCATGTCTGTTCCTATAGTTAATCCTGAATCAAATTCATACATTATGCCTGCACCACCACCAAGAACAGGAGCTCCGTCAGAAATGTTGAAGATGGTATCCGGGTAGGAGAACAGTGAATAACCTCCGTGCAGTGCTACGTATGGTGTCCAATGAGGATCTGTATAAAATCTGTAAAGCAGGGCACCTGTTAAAGTATAGGTATTAAAACTTTTACTTTTGTAGTCATAAGTTGAGTTTGTAGAATTACTGATGCTACCGGATTTACCTGATGTACTGCTGACGGTAAAATCTCCACCGACTCCCCATCCTGAAGGATAGAAATGTCTTACAGTAGCACCGCCCATTGCTCCAAAATTAGAATATGGCACTTTACCTGACGGTTCCATCTTGAACTGTGTTCCTGCCGCACCGCCTACATAGGTCTCGCTCTTTTTCTTAGGGACCAGAAAACCGCTGTTTTTTTGTCTTCTGGTGTTTTTTTGTACCCTGACAGCCAGGTCATAATCTTTTTTGGCTATATCTCCCGGTTCCTGCATTTTCTTGTCCTCCGCTTCCGGGCGGTGAATTGCTGCTGGCTGAGTACTGTGCGAATATTGTGGCAGGGATGGGGGAGCTGCATTTTCAGGTGTCTGAACAATCGTCTGCCGCACCGGCCAGAACCCGAGTCCCTGTGGCTGACTTACTTTTACATAACGGATTTGTGGAGGACTTGTATGCGAATTGTCAGACTTTATGTCATTTGGTGCGACCTCATAAGTTTTATCCGAATTTTCCCTGGAAATTGTTGAGGACTCAGGTTCAATGTCTTTTGACTTACCTTCCAATTCCGCGAGAATATCTTCAGTAGATGGCTTCGTGTTCTGCTGCTCCACTGTATTATTCGTCTGAACCGTTTCCTCTGTTGAATCCGGTTCCGGTTTATTGATTTCCACAGTCGCGGTAGGTGCAGCTTGACTCTGGACAACACCCGCATCAAGTAAGTTTTTTGTTAGAGATTCTCCGTCTATGGTTATTTCTCCGATTGTGGTGTCTCCGGATTTACTTAGCTCCCTTACATCAACATTTTTCATCAAAGCAAGATTGCTGCTTTCCAGAAGGGCTTTGCTGGATGAAATATTGTTTGCAGGCATTACCCCGGCAAGCCTAACTTTGACCGGAGTGTTGTCATCTTTGAGTATGATAAAGGTGTCGGCGCTTTCTATGGCAACTACTTTTCCCTCCCAGGCTATGACTATAGAGGGAAGAGCAAGAAGGATAATAATAAAAGCCGCGATTGTTTTTTTCATATTTACAACCAGGTTGAATTTAATGCTTTATGTAATGAAGATCGGTTATGTTTCGATAAACTTAACCTGATCAGCTATTATAAATTGTTTTTGATTCTTATATAATATTTTCTCGGCAATAATTCATCCCTGTCTGTACTCATTTGTTATCAAATTTAATTAGTGGTATGATCTATTGCAAACAATATATTTAAGGAACCTAAATGTATAAACTTTTAAATTTTCTGGTTTTGTTGTCAATACTGATGCCAGTTGGGGCACAAGCAGAGAAGCTTTTGTTTGTTACTCTGGATAACACTCCCCAAGCTTATTTTGAAGGAGAACAAGTGACCGGTTTTTTGACTGAGATCGTTAACGAAGCTGCCAGAAGGGCCGGATATCAGTCCCAAGTTAAGATTGTACCATGGAAAAGGGCACTGGGGATGACAGAGAAAGGACTTGCCGATGCTGTATTTAATGCCGGTTACAATTTTGACCGTGAAAAATACCTAAGATACTCTAAAACTGTGTTAATGACAGAAAAGGTTGTGGCCATAAAAAAAACCGGAACCAGTTTTTATCTGGGATATGACTTAAAGGAGGCTGAAGGATTAAGGGTAGGAGTTGGTAGAGGTTTTTTCTATGGAAACAGGATTCAGGAAGCCATAGAACAAAAAAAATTCAGGAGAATAGAAGAAGTCCCAAATATTGATCAAAATATAAAAAAGCTGTTGCTGGGTCGCATAGATATTTTTTTCGGAGATTACTATCCGGTTATGCGTTTTTTAAGTGATCAGGGACTCCTGGATGAAGTTGAGTTTATTTCAGATAATAAAACCGCTGCTCCGATTATTTACGCAGAATCTGAGACTTATCTGGCTTTTTCCAGAAAAAAAAGCACAATTCCCTTTTTTCGAGTGAATAGTGCTCTGGAAGAAATGAAACGGGATGGCACTTATGACTCAATCATCATGAAATATATGCCTCACATTAAGGATTTAATAAAAACTAACGCCAGCCGATAGGCTCATAACCTTTCTCTCGCAGACAACGTTCGACAAAATTTCTATAAAGTGAATCCTCGGTATCCTGAACCGCTCCTCCTGCTGCACCTCCGGCGGCTCCTCCTGCTGCCCCGGCAAGGGCGGATGACCCGGGACTGCCGGTCACAATTCCTATTCCAAGTCCTATAGCTCCTCCAACCAGACCGCCTTTAAGTCCAGTTTTTGCAGCAGTTTTGCCTCTTGATTGTTTACCAACACTTTTTTCTGCGAATTCGAGGCAATAATTAATATCCTCAGAGGCTTTGGCCTGTCCAACTTCCTGATAGTGCTCATTAGGATAGAGTTTTGGCTTTTTTGCACAGGCAGGGCAGGCAATAACAATGACTATAAGTGCGAAGAATACTGTTTTGATATTTGTTTTGTTACTCATTAAGGTTGTCCTTCGGTAATTTAATTGTGAATTTAGAGCCTCTGCCAATCTCCGTCTCAACTTCAAACGTTCCGTGGTGGTTCTGGGTAATTATAAAAAATGAAACAGAAAGTCCGAGCCCGGTTCCCAGTCCTGGAGACTTGGTGGTGAAGAATGGTTCAAATATTCTTCTCTTAACCTCATTGCTCATTCCCGGACCATTATCTTCCACTTCAATGGTGATGCTTTCCTTGTCCTGTCTTGTGCGCAGTGTAAGCCTTGGCTGTCGTAATTTAGAGGTCTCGTACATTGCGTATGCTGCGTTTTTGATCATATTAAGCAGAACCTGCTCTATTTCAATCCGGTAACAGGTGACAAGGTCCATGTTTTCGTCATAATCTTTAACTATTTCAGTATGTCTGAAATCGTATTTTTTACGGAGATCATAATCACATGAAATAATATCAACTATTCCGTCAAGCAGGTCATTAACATTACATCCGGTTTTACCCACTTCATTCTTACGGGTGAAATCAAGCATGTTTTTAACTATCAATGCCGCACGTTCCCCGGATGATTTGATTCCGTCCAGCATTCTTATAACACCGCGCTCATCAAGATAATTATATATACAATCGCAACTGCATCCCAGATTTCTGGCAATTTCATCGTTTACCATGGTATCGGGTGATACGCGTCTTTTTATGTTTTGAGTTGCCTGTAATATCCCCGCAAGAGGATTGTTTATCTCATGTGCCATTCCTGCTGCCAGACCGCCAACGGAAAGCATTTTTTCTGTTTGTATGAGTAGGTCCTGAGTCTTGACTTTTTCGGTCATATCCACAATTGAGGCAACTCGGTCCGGGCTGCCGTCTATTTTTTCTACATAAACATGAACATTTCTAACTTCGCCATTACTGCATACAAATTTAAAATCGTAAGAGTTGGGAACAGAAATGTTTTCGTGGCTTCTTGCCTTGGAATATTCACGCATGCGTGGCAGGTCATTCGGAGCAACGAAATCAGTCCATTTAACTTTGTTTTCAATGTCACGGACGTCCAGCCCGCAGAGTTCGGCGAAATTAATGTTACAGCGCTTTATTATATGATCTTCACTTAAAATAACTGTTGCCGTTCCCGTATTTTCGAAAAGACTACGATAATATTTTTCACTGTTTTTAAGTTTGTTCTCAAAGATTTTTCTTGTACTGATCTCTTTTTTTAATTTTCTTGCAATATGTAATGTAAAAAAAAGAATAATAATAATTAATGAAAACAAAGCAGTTACAAAAACAGCTGTTTCCTGTTTAAGCACAAGTCTTCCGGCTGTGGGGTCAAAGAAAAAATCTGACAGTTTCCTTTCTGGTAGGTCTTGATATATAGACCGAAAGCTCTGACCTATATGTTTCCATCGCGCGGGATTGGTATGTCCTACCTTTATAAGGTCCGGCTGAATGAGTTTTTTTATTGCATCAGCTTCAAATTTCAGATGCTCTCGGGTTTTTAATGACCCATATTTATTTATAATTATTTCAATTAGTTCATCAGTATGTTCAAGAGCATAGATCCAGCCTTTTATGCTGGCCCGCAGAAACTTGCGCACTTTTTCCGGATAGCTGACAGCCAGTGCACGGGATGTAAAAAGAGTGTCTCCATAAAAATCAATGCCATAAGTAGAAGGATAGATAACTGAATATGGCTTTTGATCTTGCTCAAGGTAAAAAGGCTGGTTGGTCGTGTAGGCTGCTATTACATCTATATTATTATTGAAGTAGTCTTCTGGGGTAGCAAATCTGTCTATCAGGCTGATCTTGTCCAGACTGATTCCCTGCTTCAAAAGCATAGCTCTAAGTTCCACATCCTGCGATGCCATACTCATAAGAACTCTTTTCCCAATCAAATCATGAGGATCATGGAGCAGGGGAGGAGTCTTTGAAATAAAAACCAGAGGGGAATGTTGAAATATGGAAGCTAGGAGCACCACATCTTTTCCTTCAAGGAAATCGAGCAGAAGGGCTGAATTACTGACACCGAAATCAGCATTACCCTTGAGAACTTCATCGACAGGGTCGAGTTTCAGATCCCTTTCAATAATATTTACGTCAAGACCTTCGTCCTTATAAAATCCTTTTTCCTTTGCGGCGTAATATCCCGCAAACTGGAATTGATGAAACCATTTGAGTTGAAGACTAACCGGTTGCAACCCTACTGCATGGGTAGGAATCGCTAATAAAAGTGTCGCTATTAAAATAATCAAGCAGACCGTATTTTTTTTATTAGCGCTATCTATTAATTTGTAGAATACTCCGTGCATCAAGATGGCAACCTTTTCAGAGAGTTGTAGTGTTTGATATAAAGGATACCAAAAAGATCAGCTTTTGGAAACGAAAGGATGCGCGATAAAGGAAGTTACGAAAAGGTTGTACTCAGTCTTAAACTTTGTGACCGTTAAATCAAAAAAAAGCCCTCTGCATATGCAGAGGGCTTGAATCTTCATGGTAGCGAGGGAGGGAATTGAACCCCCGGCACTGCGGATATGAGCCGCATGCTCTAACCATCTGAGCTACCTCGCCATGTGTGGGCTTCCTGCCCAACGAGGATTGTGTTTATACACTCTTGAAAGTCTTGGCAAGTAAAAAATGACTTAAATTAAAAATAGTTACATATTTGCAGGTTTATGAAAAGAAAAAGCCCTCTGCGTATGCAAAGGGCTTGAATCTTCATGGTAGCGAGGGAGGGAATTGAACCCCCGGCACTGCGGATATGAGCCGCATGCTCTAACCATCTGAGCTACCTCGCCATGATGTGGACTTCCCGTCCAACGAGGAGATGTACTATACGCTATGGTTCTGCTTGGCAAGTAAAAAATTAACTTTTTCATAATTTTTATTAAGCATGGAATTTAATCAAGCAATAAAAAACATTAATTTTTGCTACTTATGACCAAAACAGAAGAACTAGAGGAGCAATTGCCAGCCTGTAATAGGCAAAGGGGCGAAGGGTCAGCTTGCCCAGCAGGTATATAAAACCTTTCACAGCTGCCCAGGCAGAAATGAAGGAAACAACAAAGCCGACAGTCAAAAACGGAATATCCGCCACGGTGAAAAGCTGGTAGCTTTTGAGCATATCATATCCGGTTGCAGCGAACATAATCGGCACTGCGGCGATAAAAGAATATTCCGCAGCGACTTTACGTTTGGCTCCCAGCAGCATACCGCCCATGATTGTAGCAGCCGATCGGGAGAAGCCGGGCCATAGGGCCAGACATTGAAAGCAGCCGATACCAAAAGCCAGGCGAGGAGTTACTTCATCCAGAGACAGGCACTCGGGAGTCCGTTCTTTTTTTTCAACGATCAGAATCATGATCGCGCCGATACCAAGTGCCCAGGCTACAGTATAAGGATTGAAAAGATGTTCCTTGATATATCCGTGAGCCAGTAGTCCCAGTAGCGAAGCGGGCAGGCTTGTCAGGAAAAGCATACACAGTCCTCTTAATCCGGAGAAACGCTGTCCGGGAACAGGAAAGAGTAGTCCCCAGAAACGTTGCCAGTAAAGGACGACCACGGCAAGAATCGCACCTAGTTGAATTGCAACTTCAAAGCTGGCCGCTTTCTCTCCGGTGAATCCCAGTAGATGTCCCGTGATGATCAGATGCCCGGTGCTCGATACCGGAAGAAATTCCGTAAGCCCCTCAACAACGCCCAGAATGGCGGCAGTGAAAAGAGATGTCATTCGTATACCTTTAGGAAATTAATTTGTGTGGTTGAATTTAAAATCAGAATCTGTCTGCAAATGGGTATGCCAGCCTGCACAAAGTTGCAAGGTCCTTAAAGCTGGTGTACTGTTAAAAATTAATAATCCACGTCAAAAATAAGGATAAATATACATGACTACCGTAGTCCCACCATGCGAACTTACCCGAAAAGCCGTTAAATGGATATCTGAGCAGCGTACAGAGACGGATAAACCTTTAGCAGCTCTTTTAGAAGAGGCTGCAATGAGATTCAACATTTCACCTAAGGATATGGAATTCATGGAACGTTTTTTCGCGGAAAACAGCACCGAACTTCCTGAGTGTGACTAATCTTTTCTTTTTGGAATACTTTCATTGCTCCATGGCATTTCAAATTGCAAAGCAGGGTCTGTTGCGTCTGCTGAACATCATCTGCTGTATACATAGCGGGAATTAAATTGAAACTTCTTCATCGCCAGATTTTCAAAGAACTTATCTCTATATTTACATTGAGTATCAGTGGTTTTATGGGACTCATCCTGATCGGAAGACTTCTTCAGTTCCGTGATTTGTTCATGGGACAAAGCATTGGTATTCTTGAGATGGGTAAACTTTTCATCTATTTATGTCCGTTCTTTTTGTTGATACTCACTCCTATAGCCACCATGCTTTCAATTTTTCTTACTTTTCTGAGAATGAATGCGGATAACGAAATTACCGCGCTCAAATCAGGAGGGTTAAGTCTTTACAGGCTGTTGCCGGCACCACTTATATTTTGTGTGCTTTGTACCGGAGCTGACGTATTCTTTTCACTTTACGGTCTTTCCTGGGGGACTGAAAACTTTAGAAGTTCCTTGATGGAGCTTGCTCGGACCCAAAGTCAACTCGCCCTAAAACCCGGTGTTTTTAATAAGGACTTCCCCGGACTGGTTTTCTACGCGGACAAGGTTGATGACAAAAACGGAGTTATGAACTCGGTTTTTGTCCGTGATAATACGCGTAAAGGAATGACAGCTACAATTGTAGCCCCTAAAGGAGAAATTCTCACAGATCCGACCCGTGGAAGGTTACTTATTCATCTTGAAAATGGGCGTATCTATCAGCAGGAACGTGAACAGCTGAGCGTTCTGAAATTCAAGAATTATAATGTCCGGATTCCATTGGCCAACATACTTAAGGGGTATGATGTAGACGAATTACGCCCCAAAGAGATGTCATGGGAAAAGCTGGTCCGTATCAGCAGATCCGGGGACCGGGCTGAGGAAATTGATCCCAATTTTTTCCGAAAAGTTAAAGTAGAAGTTCAAAAAAGGCTGGCCCTTCCGGTCGCATGTCTTGTTTTAGGTATGTTTGCCATGCCTATTGCCTGTATCTTCCGGGGACTTAAGCAGCAGTACGGTTTACTAATTTCAATGGGGCTTTTCCTGGTATATTACACCATGCTTTCTCTGGGTGTGACCTTTGGAGAGAGCGGGGTGCTGACTCCGGTTATCGGGTTGTGGCTGCCAAATGTAAGTTTTGCCGTTATTTCAATCGTATTACTTAGAATGGCAGTAATGGAACACTCATTCAGTTTCAGGTTCTCATTTATCAAAAAGTTCAGGAGGAAGGCGGCATGATAAGAAGACTTCTTCCCGGATATCTGTCCTCATACGTCATGAAGCAGAACCTTTTTCTGATGTGTGTAACTCTTGGTGTTGGAACCGGTATTTATCTGCTTTCCGACCTTTTTGACCGTTTGGATGATTTTATCGAGGCCGGTCTTGGGGCTGGAACCATTCTGCGTTATTTCATAGTGAAAATGCCGCTTATTTTTTCCCAGATACTTCCGGCTGTATTTTTGATATCCATGACGATCCAGCTATGCGTAATGGCTCGCAGTAAAGAGCTGCTGGCCCTTCGCACCGGGGGGCTTTCGCTGGCCTGGTTTCTGCGTTTTTTTGTAATCTATGCCATTATCTGGTCGCTTGGACAGCTGATGTTCTCTCAGGTAATCGGCGTTTATGGTGAACAGGAGGCATACCGCATCTGGAAAGAAGATGTGCGTAAAAATCAGCTTGATCGAAGGGTGCTTAAAAATATCTGGCTCAAAGAAGGACGCTTTGTCGTGGAAGCCAAGGAAGTGATGCCTTTTGCCAACAGGGCCAAAGATATTACTCTCTATGAATTCGCAGATGATAACAGCGGGATTCTTAGGGTTATCACTTCCGAGAGTGCTGAAGTGAGTGAAAAGTACGGTTGGAAGCTTGAGAATGCGGTTGAACTCAGCCCGGACCGTTTTTCTTCACGAAAACATCCCATTTTTACCATTCCGATTAAAATAAATCTTGAAGTGTTCAAAGTAGTCGACCCTGACCTTGATCCGGCCCAGCTTCCACTCTGGCAACTGGATAAGGTAATTTCACAGCTTGAGCAGTCGGGATCACATGTAGACCGTCTTATAACCGCTTGGCATTCAAAGTGGTCATATGCATTTTCTCTGCTGACCATGGCGCTGGTTTCCCTTGCACTGGTCACCATTACCGAGAATATTTATCTCAATATTGGACTCGGTCTGGCCCTGACATTCGTCTACTATGCTTTGTTTATGGTGGGAGCGTCAGCTGGGGATTCCGGATTTCTGCCTCCGGTTATCGCGGCATGGCTGGGTAATATACTGGTCAGTTCAGCGGCGCTGATAAGACTGGGATGGGTTCTGATACCGGAATCTACTGGAAAATATCTTGCTAAACTCAAGAATAATTAGATAGTTAAAAGCCTCCGCTGATTCACACAGCGGAGGCTTTTGAATTAATCTGCACTTTCTACGGATTCATCGACTTCAGCCAGTTCCGGAATGGCTGTAACATCAAGAAGATTCCAGAGTCTGGTCCGGTTCATGCCACTTTTACTGGAAGTACATAAAGGCTTTACCTTCAGGATATCTTCCCATTGATTCTGTATTTTAGCACGGTCTTTCTGTTTTGTTTTGTCCGATTTAGTCATGATCGGCAGTATGGGAATATCGCAGTGTTTGAAATAAGAAATCATTTCAATGTCATTTTTCTGCGGAGTAAGGCGGCTGTCCAGTAAAACCACGGCGGCGGCTATATAGGAATTGCCCTGAAGATATTTGTCAATCAGTTCTCCCCATTTTGCGCGTTCTTTTTTTGAGCAGCGGGCATAACCGTATCCCGGAAGGTCCACTATATAGTAACCGTGGGGGACAACTTCATAATAGTTCAGACTTCTGGTTTTGCCGGGAGTTGAGCTTATCTTGGCAAGCTTCTTTTGCCCCGCAAGGCAGTTTATAAGTGAGGATTTTCCAACATTGGATCGGCCTGCGAGAATGATCTGCGGAGCAGCTATTTCTTCAATTTGATTGATCTCGTAGACAGTTTTAATTAATTGAAGGCTATTATTCATAAGGAACTTTCCTTGATTTTTGTTATTAATTGCAGCGAAGACTGATCTCTTATTTGTGCTTGTCAGTCAAGTTTAATGATGTTTCAAGAAACTGTTCCGGTCAACCTGAAAAATTATAAGGTGTTTCTAATGAAAACATTTCTTATTTTAAACGGCCCTAATCTCGGCTATGTGGGCAAACGCCAACCGGAAATATACGGCTCTGATAAAATAGAAGATATTCCGGAACACCTGCGTACTCTCATGGGAGCGCGGGCTGATGAAATAAAGCTTGAATTCTTCCAGTCCAACTCGGAAGGCGCCCTGATAGACAGGCTTGAAAAAGCCCGGCAGGACGGTATTGACGGGATAGCCTTCAATGCCGGAGCATATACACATACCAGTCTGGCAATTGCGGACTGTCTCGCCTGGATTGAAGTTCCATGTATTGAGGTGCACATCAGCAATATCTGGGCAAGGACTGAAGACCCTGTCCGCCAGCAAAGCTTTATGGGAAAACAGTGCATTGGAGTAATTGCCGGATTTGGAATTATGAGCTATGCCTTGGCCGTTCAAGCATTATTTTCGCATGTGACAGCTGACTGATTCACGGTTTTTTCTGTCATTAGTGCAAAGCTTCAGTCCACTTGCAAGGTTGACTGAATTTATTGAAACGCTGTCGCAAACAATACTGAAGACAGCAGGGCACTGCCCGTTTAAGGCCTTTCAAGGCCCTGCAAATAATATTTTATCGGAGGAATTATGATATCCACTAAAGATTTTAGAAATGGACTTAAAGTTGAAATTGAAGGTAAACCTTACGAAATAGTTGAGTTTCAGCACTTCAAGCCCGGAAAGGGAGGTGCTTTTGTCCGCACCAAACTCAAAAACATGTTTACCGGCCGTATCACTGACCAGACTTTCCGTTCCGGAGAAAAAGTTGATAAACCTGACATGGCCACCAAGGAAATGCAGTATCTTTATAAGGATGGTGAAGACTACGTTCTGATGGATCTTGAGTCCTATGAACAGATGAACGTTCCTGCAGATGTCATCGGGGTTGCCGGTGGTTTTCTTAAGGAAGGCGAAACCAACAAGGCTCTGCTTTACAATGGTAATGTAATCGGAATTGAACTGCCTGCTTCTGTCATTCTGACTGTTGCACAGACCGACCCCGGCATTCAGGGCGACCGTGTAAGTAATGCGACCAAGCCTGCAACACTTGAAACCGGACTTGTGATCAACGTTCCTCTTTTTATTAACGAAGAAGACAGAATCAAAGTTGACACACGTTCCAGTGAATACCTTGGCCGCGAAAAATAGCCATAAAAATTCATGTTATCATCCGGGGAGCCTCAAACTCCCCGGTATCAGTATAAAACCCCCGAACAGGTCGGGATCAAACGGAGGATAAGGCACTGCCAGACAAGAAGTTCGCAAAAGAAATTTCCGGAATGTTCTGGATATTTTTAGCACTATTTCTGTTTATCAGCATGTACTCGTATCATCCGGGCGATCCGACATTGAACCAGGCTGTAAGTTCAAGCTGGAAGGTTAAAAACCTTATCGGACCTGCCGGATCATATGTGGCCGGGCTTCTGGTTGATATGCTTGGTATCGGATCATGGCTGGTCCCTTTTTATATCCTTTTTCTGGGGATATCTTCTTTCATCCAGTCGCTAAAGCAGCCATGGTGGCGCTGGGCCGGACTGGGAGTTCTTTTTGTCTGCCTTCTGGCCTGGTCCTCTCATCCCTGGCTGGTTAAGTTTCAGAAAACTCTGGCCATCCATGAAGGTGGATTCATCGGTACGATCCTTTCTAAATGGTCTTTCAAATATTTAAAGCCCGTAGGGGCATTTCTTTTCTGGCTTTTTGCCACTCTGGCGGGCATTCAGCTGACTTTGAATCTCAGTTGGGCTGTAATCGGCAAAAGAATACGTTCTGTTTTCCTTGATTTCTGGTTCAAAAACAAAGAAAGAATCGAACGAAAGTCGAAACGAATGAAGGCTGAAAGAGCCATTAAGAAAGCTGAAAAGAAAAAGGTAAAAGCTAAAAAACAGGCTGAAAAAGCTGCCGAAGAAATTGAGCCGGAAGAAACCGACGAAGCCCTGATTGTACTGAAGCCTTTTGAAGAAGGCCCTGTAAAACAGGAAAAGCCGGTTAAAAAAAATAAGCCGAAACCTAAGAAAATAGATACCAGCACAGATTTTCCTCCTCTTGATGTGCTCACCGAGCCCAAGGTAAACGGAGTTCAGTTCAGTGAAAAAGATCTTGAGCAGAAGACTGAAAGTCTGAGGGATTGTCTGAATGACTTTAATATTGAAGGCGAAATCCAGCAGGTTATTCCCGGCCCGGTTGTCACCATGTTTGAATTCAAGCCTGCTCCGGGTATCAAGGTAAGTAAAATTGCAAACCTCACTGACGATATCGCAATGGCTCTGCGCGCTATTTCGGTTCGTATTGAAGCACCGATCCCCGGTAAGGATTCCGTGGGTATTGAGATTCCCAACGATAACCGCCAGACCGTTTTTCTGCGTGAGGTATTTGAACATAAATCTTTCACAGATTCCAAATCTGTTCTTACCATGGCTCTTGGCAAGGATATTCAGGGTGTTCCTGTCTCCGCTGATCTCGCTAAAATGCCTCACCTGCTGGTTGCAGGGGCTACCGGAGCAGGTAAAAGTGTCTGTCTGAACGGTCTGCTCATGAGCATGCTTTACAAGGCTGGCCCCGAAGAACTCAAGTTGCTGCTGATCGACCCCAAACGCATTGAACTTGCTGTCTATGCAAGCCTTCCACACCTTGTGCATCCGGTTGTAACGGATATGGCCCTCGCCAAAAGCGCTCTCGAATGGGCCGTTTTCGAAATGGACAAGCGTTATGACAATATGGCTAAACTTGGTGCGCGAAACATCGAGGGGTACAATAAGAAACTGGCCAAGATGGAAGGAGATCTTCCCGAAGATCTTGAACACCTCGAACCAATGCCGTTTCTGGTTATTATTGTTGATGAGTTAGCGGACCTGATGCTTACTGCGGGGAAAGATGTGGAGCAGAGCATTGTGCGGCTTGCCCAGCTTGCCCGAGCTGCTGGAATCCATTTGATCATCGCCACCCAGCGTCCGTCTGTTGATGTTGTTACCGGCCTGATCAAGGCTAACTTTCCTACCAGAATTTCATTTCAGGTGACATCAAAACATGACTCCAGAACAATTCTGGATACCATTGGCTCAGAAAAACTTCTCGGGCGCGGAGACATGCTTTTCAAGCCGAGTGGAGGACGACTCCGCAGGTTGCATGGCGCACTTGTAGAGGATGATGAGATCAAAGAAGTCGTAGATTTCTGGAAAACCAAATATCCTCAGGATTTCGAACTTGACTTCACTGACTGGAAGGATTCACCTTCCGGGCAGGGCGGTGGGGTAAATGGGGCTCCAAGTGACTCTGATGATCCCGTATATGGTGAAGCTGTCCAGTTTGTAATGGAACAGGGCAAGGCTTCCATCTCCTTATTACAGAGACGTTTCCGTATCGGGTTTAACCGGGCGGCACGCTTCATCGAGCAGATGGAACAGGACGGTATTTTAGGTCCGCAGGATGGAAGTAAACCAAGAACCGTACTGATCACTAAAGATTAGAATGCAATCGGCAGAAATGGCGCCTTATGCCGCTGACAAAAGCTGATTATGATTCGATTATGCCCATATAAATTCAAAGGGGCAGCAATCTCCGCCTTCGGCCAGGGTTGTTGCCCTTTTCATTTGCAATTTGTCACTATATCCTTTTGCGAATGGTTCATCCCTGCTGCATGAAAGGATTCTGCATAGTTCTTCCGGCAGTCCCATCTTTCTATATGATTCCTGATAATAGCAACGGGTAACTCTAATATTGAGTCTGTTTTCATGGATCGAAATGTCCTCGACGTTGATAGCATCGCCTTTTTTCCATATCTCAACCACAGTTGCGAAATGCTCCAAAGATGGTTTTTCAGCCTTGGAAGCAAAAGCCCGCCCGGCCTCAAAAGCTGAGTTACTTAGATTTGCCTTTATTATTTTTAAGGCCTTTTCATGGCCCAATTCCTCTTTCATGGTTTCATAAAGCTGGCCGTACAACTCAGCTTCTATAAGACGCCGGGAGATTTGTGATACAGGTTGTTCTTTCATAATTTACCTAAAAGAGTTAAGAATACGTTGTAGATGAACATAAAGTCCAAAAGGAGATATATGCGTTCCAGAATTTTGATTCTCACAATTTCAATACTGATGGTTATCTGTTCGACCGCTCTTGCCGGTGAACTGACTGCCGATATTCAGAAAACATATGATTCAATCAAAACTTTCAGAGCCGATTTTAGCCAGACTTTGACCAATGCCGCAAGCAAAGAACAGGAAACAAGAAATGGCAAAATCACTTTCAAACAGCCGTCACTGTTACGTTGGGAATCCACCAACCCTGAGAAGGAACTGCTGATTGTTGGTGAGTCTTTTGTCTGGGATTATTTTCCGGATGATCAACTGGCTTTGAAGTACCGGACAAAGCAGCTTTTCAATTCAAAAACCATGATCAAGTTCATTTCAGGTCAGGCAAGACTTGAAGAAGATTTTGTGGTTGAAAATCAAGGAGACGACAACGGACTGATCAAGCTCAAGTTATTGCCTCTTGAGCCGGAAACAGGGCTGGTGCTTGCTTATGTCTGGGTAAATCCTGAAAAGAAAATGCTGACCAAAATTCTTGTGGTGGACTTCTATGGTAACGGAAATGAAGTTGCCATGAGCAATATTGAAATCGACCCGGAAGTCGATGATTCAGAATTTGAGTTCATTCCGCCTGAAGGAGTGGACATAGAAGATAACACCAAAACCCAGTAAGCTTCTGAACAGATAGGTTTAAAAGGGAGAGTCATTGAGCTTTCCCTCTTGTCGTATTCCTTCGGGAATAATTCCTGAAAACAAGAAAAAGCCCTGCAGTCTTTCGACAGCAGGGCTTTTTTTATAGGCTGTTCAATCGAACTAGGAAAGCTGAGACATGAGGGTCTCTTTGATTTCGTCGATGGTGCCTTCACCATTGAGTTCGATATATTTGAAGCCAGCTTTAGGAGCCAGATCTTTGTAGAAGTATGCTGCTGCAATGGTACCGGTCTTGTCATCATAGTAGATGTCATGACGCTTGTTGATTGCTTCTTCGTCCTGGTCGTCAGCACGCTCGGAGAGAGCACCACCACATACGCGGCATTTGTCTCCATCGGGCTTGATAGCGTCGATAAATTTGTTGTTGGGGTGGTTGGGGTCGTTTTCGCAGAGACGACGGCCCATGATGCGGTTCTTGGCAACTTCGCGGGGAAGAAGGATTTCAATAACGAAGTCGAGCTTCACGCCGTCTTTTTCAAGAGCTTCCCAGAGTTTTTCAGCCTGAACGATGGAGCGGGGGAAACCGTCAAGGAGCCAACCGTTTTCACCGCTGGACTGGAGAACGTCAAGAACCATGGGAATGGTGATATCATCAGGAACGAGCTCGCCCTTGTCGATGTATTCCTTAGCTTTCATGCCGAGTTCGGTTCCACCACCGATGTGCTTACGGAAGATAGCGCCGGATTCAATGTGATCGAGGTCGTATTTTTTCTTGGCCAGAGCACCCTGAGTACCTTTACCACTGCCGTTGGGTCCAAAAATAAGAATATTCATCTGTTGTCCTCCTAAAGAATTAGTAACAAATTTCACAAAGTTCTAAACCTTGCCGCTCGCACTGTCAATGGTCTTTATCACTTTGAATAAAAGTCCTTTTTTACTGACTTTTACTTGCTTGCTTCCCGGAAATTGAATCGTTGTACCGGTTTTTTTTTCAATAAAAGCTCTGTCAAGGCGCATCATTGAGTCGGATAGGGCGTGGCCTTTACCAAGGCTGTCCAGTAACTTCTTATAAATACGGAGCCTTAAAGCAATATGGCTTTTGTTCAAAATTGAACAAGGTATCAATAATTCACCGGAGGACAATTCCTCAACATGAGCAATTGCTTTTTTTATTTCACCAGTCCAGAAATTTTCATCCAATTCTGCCTGTTCCTTGAGGCGGACAACTCCGTTTCCAAAACCGGGATTTTCTTTGGTCAGCAGTGGTAAAATCCTGTTGCGAACCCTGTTTCTTGTGTATTCATCAGACTGGTTGGATTCGTCTTCGCGCCAGGGGCAGCCAATCTCTTCAAGAAAACTCTGTAGTTCAATCTTTGGAGTGGAGAGCAAAGGGCGCAATAAATTGCGGTTCGGGTCAAACACGTCCATCCCGGCAAGGGCGGGCCAGCCGGTTCCGCGAATGAGACGCATGAGAAGATCCTCACATAGATCATCACGGTGATGCCCCAGCAGCAGAAAGTCACAGCCCAGTTTTTTCATGCTTTCCATGAAAAAATCGTAACGGATAATCCGGCCTGCCTCTTCAAAACCTATTGAGTTGTCAGCAGCGGAT
Organism: Maridesulfovibrio salinus; assembly: GCF_055394525.1. Taxonomy (NCBI): domain Bacteria; kingdom Pseudomonadati; phylum Thermodesulfobacteriota; class Desulfovibrionia; order Desulfovibrionales; family Desulfovibrionaceae; genus Maridesulfovibrio; species Maridesulfovibrio salinus. The sequence continues at coordinate 2,794,695 of NZ_AP042461.1, read as the reverse complement.
TTGCGGACGTCTGCTTTTAGGAATTCAGCCTTTACCTCCAGAGCTTTACAAAGCCGGGATACAAATTCCGCATCAGTAGCAGATTCCTCACGCAGACCATGATCCACATGCGCGCAAAAAACCCTGCCGCCCGATTTACGGGCAAGCAGGGTTGAAATAATCAGCAGGGCGGTCGAATCTATTCCACCGGATACACCGACCAGCATTTTACGGGAAGCAAAGTTGCATGCGGATTTAAGGTTGCCAAATTTCTCAATATCAAGACAAAGTCTGGCCTGCCTTGGCCCGAGTTCCTGAATAGAGCGGGGCAATATTATCATCGTCAGCCCTTAGGGCAAAACCCCTGTTATTATAGTTTTTCTGTAAAACTTAATTACAATCTAGCAGGCAACTTCAATATCAGTAATGAACTGGTCGAGGTAATTCATCATGTGGTTGCGTTGCTCGGGAGTTGCATAAGCAACACAGGAACAGCGGATCTTGTTTCTCGCACGCACCAGCAGCTCCACTTTGATAGAAGTTTCTTCCACTTCAAGCGCCATAAAGAAAGGACCGCATTCACCGAGATGTTCCTTTTGTTCATCGGTCAGCATCTCATCAGGAACCGGAAGATAAAAAATGCCCTCAATCGGGCCCTGAAATTCAAGTTCAGTGAGCGCATCAGAAATCTTTTTTACATCTTCTTCGTATATTTCATCCAGCAGATAATTTCTCATAGCTTAAAGTCCTTTATTCTTCAGAGTTATTCTTTCTTTTTCTTCCACAGTGGGCATCAGGTGGAATGGTATCGTTATCAAGATTGAACATGCGGCGGGCAAGATCAACAAACCTGTCGGCATTGCCTTCTTCTTCAGTCCGCCGTTTGAGAAAAATAACCGGCTCATGCAGGAGTTTCTTTCCGATAGCCATTGCCATTGTTTCCAATGCCTTGTGAGTCTTGGAATCTACATCCCCGAGCCTTTTCAGGGTTTTTGCAAGTTCCGCCTGTGCAACGCTTTCACTGCGGTTGAACAAATCCACAATTGTAGGCTGCAGATCAAGAGAGTTGAGCCAGTTGCCGAATGAAAGAGTCTCAAACTCGACTATGGAATCAGCCTTGCTTGCTTCATCTTCACGCTGGGCCTTGTTCTCTTCAACTACATCTTTGAGGTCATCAATATCGTAGAGATATACGTTATCAAGGCCGTTCACATCCGGGTCAATATCACGTGGAACCGCGATATCTATAAAGAACATGGGACGGAACTTTCTTTTCTTGATGACCTTTTTCATCTCCTTGGCCTTGATCACGGCATGAGGAGCACCTGTGGAGCTGATTACGATATCGGTTTCTTCCAGATGATCATAAAGATTTTCAAAAGCAACGGGCTTGCCGCCCATTGTTTTCGCAAGTTCCTCTGCCCGGGAGAACGTTCTGTTGGCGATGCTGATCTGTTCAACTCCGCTGTTCAGCAGATGCGTGGCTGCCAGTTCTGCCATTTCTCCGGCGCCTATGAGCATTGCGCGATGCCCGGCGAGTTCTCCGAAGATTTTCTTGGCAAGCTCTACAGCCGCGTAGCTTATGGATACGGCACTGGAGGCAATGGAAGTTTCAGTGCGCACCCGCTTGGCCACAAAGAAAGCTTTGTGCAGCATGCGGTTGATAATTACCCTTGCGGCTCCGACTTCTACTGCTTTCCTGTATGAATCCTTAAGCTGTCCGAGAATCTGAGGTTCTCCGACAATCATTGAATCAAGGCTGCAGGCTACCCGGAACAGGTGTTTTACCGCTTTAAGATTTTTATAGCAGTAAACATTGGGCTCCAGTTCGCTTACAGAACCGCAGCATTTTCCGGCCCAGTATTTCAGAACATCATCTTCGGATCTGTCCTCTTCACAGACGACCAGAATCTCGACTCTGTTACAGGTCGAAAGAGCCATGACTTCGCGCATGCCTGCATTCATCAGGCCGCTTTCAAAGTCTTCCACATTTGTCAGGGCGTATCGTTCACGCACATCAACGCCCGCAGAACGGTGGTTGAGGCCTATTAGATAAATATTATGGTCCATAATCAGACTTTAAAGCTATGGTGGGTGGGGACAAAGAAATTAATGCCCCACAGTGAAATCATGGTGATTACAAAAACGATGATCACCAGAATTGCCGGCTTTTTACCTCTCCAGCCCACGACAAGGCGCTGATGGAAGAGAAAAGCAAACAGAAACCAGACGATGAGAGTTACAATCTCTTTGGGGTCCCATGAAAACATCTTGGAGAAAGCGCCTCTGGCCCAGAGAAAGCCTGCGGCAAGTCCCAGTGTATAAAGGGGAAACCCGATGAGAATCGACCAATGATTCACATTGTCGAAGGTATTGAGAGAGGGCATATCCTTACCCATTCCGGTAAGATTAGCCTTGGTTTTGATTTTATTATTCAGGTACAGAAAGGCAATCCCGGCTCCGGCTGCCATGGCCATTAGTGCGATACTCACGAAAATTGTGCCGATATGCAGGCCGATGAAAAGACCTGCCAGATGGGCGGGCAGGGTGACCTTGAGGCTCTGGGACGCAAGAGATATGATAAAAAGAAGCAGTGCCAATGGCGAAGCTGTCAGCGCGAAAAATGTGCTGCGCACTTTCCACCACAGCCCGAAATAGACCAGAATAAAACTCCAGCCCAGCAGGCTGAAATAGAAATATCCTCCGCTGAGAACCGTTCCTTTATAAACAGTTACAGCCAGCAGAAGATCTATTGTATGCAGAATAAAACCGCCAATGGCGGCCAGATTACCCAATTTTCCTAGTGGGTTGCTGTTTTTAATGCTTCCCGCAAAGAACAGTCCTGTTCCCGCAAGGTAACAGGCTATAATAACATACTGGAATACTTCAAATAAGGTCATCAATCAGCTCCGGTATATGTGGGACGAGCTCGTCTGGCAGATTATCAGTCAGAATTTCACTGACCTTAACCATATTGCCTGCTTCCATTTCCTCTAAAATGGAAGAGCCGACAAGCTGCCTGAACAAAGCGGTGTTTTGGCTTGTTTCCTGCCCGAGGTCAAGGACCATAGGCCTGATTCTTCCCATTAAATTGATAAAAGCCGCATAATGAGGCCCAAAAACATTCTCTAGTTCACCGCGCACCTTACGGGTAAATGCGGGGGAACATCCGCCAGTAGAGACTGCAAGAGTGAGATCCCCTTGTCGGATGACAGAAGGGACAATAAAATTACTCCCTTCCGGGAAATCGGCAATATTGCACAGGATATTATTCTTTGAGCACAGTTCGTAAATGTTCCTGTTCACCCCGGTATTACTCGTGCACGCAAAAGCGATGAATTTATCATCAAGATCTTCAGAAGTGAATTCCCTCTGCTTGAAATCAACTCTCGGGTCCCGGCACAACTCTTCAAAATCTTTGCTTGGAGGCAGGGTGTCAATAACAGTAACGGATTCTGGGTCGCACTCAAGAAGTGATTTCAGCTTGCGGATTCCGACCGCTCCTGCTCCGACAAGCAGACATTTGCGGTTTTTAACTTTCAAAAAAATAGGGTAGTAGTTCATAGACGTCCTGCATAACAAAAGTGTGCCTGTATTGTAAAATGACAAAGTTGCTCTAAAAGGTTATTACTTGAGTATACAACATACTGCTTTAAAGGGATTTTTATGAACCGAGCCCTGATCATACAGCTTACGCGTTTCGGAGACCTGGTTCAGACCAAAAGATTGGTTCTGACTCTGGAAAACCGCAATTTTGAAGTACACCTCTGCGTTGACCGCTCGTTGAATGACCTTGCAGCCATACTTTATCCCAAAGCCGTAATTCATCCTGTAATCGCACATGGAACCGGGGTGGACGGTAATGGGACAGCCTCTGCACTCCCTTTTAACATGAATGCTTTCAGGGAATTGAAGGGTTGCGATTTTAGTGAAGTGTATAACCTCAATTTTTCCCCGATGAATTATGCAATGGCTGCAATGTTTCCCCCGGATAGAGTCAGGGGCCATTTTACTGTTAACGGTCAGAACATGAAGTCATCATGGTTTGAGCTGGCTTTCCGGCTTGCTTCCGAAAGAAGGAACAACATCAATCTTGTTGATTACTGGTCTGCCTTGAGCCCTGATATGATCTCGCCTGATCAGGTAAATCCTGCAGCATCCCCCAGAGGTGGAGGAATCGGCGTTGTTCTTGCCGGGAGGGAAACACGCCGTTCACTTCCTTATGAAGTAATCACTTCAATTTTATTGTCTGCCAGATCCACTAATAAAAATAAGAAAATATATCTGCTTGGAAGTTCAGCGGAACAGGAGGCTGCCCGTAAACTGCTTTCCAGACTTCCGGCTTCAGCTGCAAAGGATTCAATCAACCTTGCCGGAAAAACTGATTGGAAGGGACTTGCAGAAGCTGTATCCGGACTGGACTTTCTGCTCACTCCCGATACGGGAACAATGCATCTTGCCGCACATCTTGGAGTGCCTGTACTCGGTTTTTTTCTTTCTTCGGCATGGTGCACCGAAACAGGGCCTTACGGGGAAGGACACACGATAGTTCAGGCGGACACGGACTGTTCGCCTTGTGTGGAGTCCCTGCCGTGCCATTGCAATCTGAAATGCCTTGAACCATTCAAAAATCCGGGAATGGCCAGATTTGTAGCTACCAGGAAGCCGGAACATCTGCCGGAAGGACTTACTGTTTTCAAGTCAGAGTGCGATTTCCTAGGGACAGCCTTTAAGGCTGCTGCAGGAGATGATGCAACAAGTGAAAGAAGAGGCAGAATAAGACGATTCATCGGTTGCCATTTAGGATTGCTGGATATTGGGCAACATGGTCCTTTTCCTGATCTGGCTCAAAAATTTTATAAGGATAAGGATTGGATAGAGGCTGAAAGATATGATGTTAACTGTTTGTAATATAGAAATTATTCTGTTTTCGGATTCTTGGGTTTTGAATTAAGAGCTGAGGATAAATATGGACAATAATAAAGTTTTGCGAATCCTTGTTGTACTCCCTTTATACGGCGGATCGCTTCCGGTTGGAAGATTTTGCGTCTCCGCTTTGAAGGAGATGGGACACATTGTGGAAGTCTTTGAAGCTCCTTCTTTTTACGATGCGTATAACGCTCTGGATGAACTCAGGGTAACTGCTGACCGCCACCAATATCTGCAGAACAGCTTCCTGCAGATGCTTTCCCAGGCTGTTCTTGCTAAAGTCGAGACATTCGAACCAGATATGGTTCTGGCAATGGCTCAAGCTCCTCTTACACATCAGGCTCTTAAAAGGCTGCGCCGGGATAATGTAAAGACGGCCATGTGGTTTGTGGAGGATTTCAGACTCTTCACATACTGGCAGAGCTTTGCTCCTTTCTATGATGTATTCGCAGTTATCCAGAAAGAGCCTTTTTTGTCTGAACTCAAACAGATCGGTGTTGAGAATGTTGTATACCTGCCTCTGGCAGCACATCCCGATTTCCACAAACCTGTTGAACTCAGTCCCGGAGATTCCCGAAAATACGGTGGGGACGTCTCTTTTATGGGAGCGGGATACCCGAACCGCCGTATGGCTTTCAGGAAACTCATTCATCATGGTTTGAAAATATGGGGTTCCGAATGGGAAGGGGACCATGTTCTGGAACCATACCTTCAACTTGGTGGGCGCCGGGTTTCATCTGAGGAATGCGTAAAAATATTCAACGCGACAAAAATCAATCTGAACCTGCATTCATCAATTAATGCTGATCAACTTGTCAGTGGTGGTGACTTTATTAATCCAAGAACGTTTGAGCTTGCCGCATGCGGGGCTTTTCAGCTTGTAGATAGACGTGCATTGATGGACGAAGCTTTTGCCCATGACGAACTTGCCCATTTTGAAAATCTTCAGGATCTTGATGAAAAAATAGGCTTCTTTCTGGCGAACCCTGCTGAAAGGGATAAGTACGCTTCCAAGGCTCGTAAACGAGTTCTAGATGAACATACCTACGTGAAAAGAATGCAGAAATTGATCGATTTTACTGCAGATTCATATACTGAATGGCCCAAACTGAGATCTACTGAAAGTCTTTTTGGTCCAGAGTTTCCTGAGGAATTAAAAGGGGACATACTACAACTGATAGAAAGGCTGGGATTACCTTCCGATGTAGGTTTTGATGATCTTGTCACAGCTTTAAGAGGGCAGCAGGGTGAGCTCAGCCATATAGACGCGGCAGTTTTGTTCCTGGATGAATGGAGAAAAATATACAATAGATAAAGATTCTAACAAAAACTTTACTTTTAACATATATTTGTAAATATATGATACAGTCGATAATTGAAATATATAAACAAACAACATGTTTTATTAAATGAAAAATCATTGCCTTGTGAAATTGTAAAGAGAGAGAGTTTCTATGTCTAAACTTTTTTCTACAAGAGGGTTCAAGGGAAGTGTAAAGATAACTCCTGAAGAATTTAATGAACTCAGAGATCTGATATATGAACTTTCAGGTATTTTTTTGCAGGATAACAGAAGATTTCTTGTGGAGAACCGTTTTTCACATCGCTTGACGGAACTAAAAATCGATACCTATACTGATTATATCAAATATCTAAAGAACGGTCTTAAAGGAAAAACAGAAGAAATGAATATGCTGGAACTCATTACTACCAATGAGACCAGCTTTTTCAGAGATAATCCGCAATTAACGGCATTCCGAAACTACACTCTTAAGGAGCTTATAGAAGAGGGCAGTAAAAAGGGAAGGCGGGAAATAAAAATATGGTCTGCTGGCTGTTCGTCAGGCGAAGAACCATACACCTTATCAATAATACTTCATGAAACCTTAAAGCAGGACTTGAAGAATTGGAGAGTCAGGATTACCGCCAACGATATTTCTTCCAATGTTTTGGCCATGGCCAAAAAAGGTGTTTATACGAAATATGCTTTACGCACCACACCTAAACCAATAATTTCCAAATACTTCACTGAACTGGAAGGAGATCTGTTTGAAGTAAAGCCTGAAGTTAAGAAACTTGTAAATTTTGGTAAAATAAACCTGAATGACGACCGTTCAGTAAAACTGGTTCCAAAGTCAAACATAGTTTTTTGTAGAAACGTAATCATATATTTTGACAAGGAAATGAAAAAGAAAGTTCTTTCAGGCTTTTACAACAACCTCGTTGATGGGGGACATCTGTATGTCGGCCATTCAGAATCTCTGCATCTGATAACTAAAAATTTCAAGCCCATCCAGCATTCGGGAGCAATTTCATATTTAAAAATCTGAGCCGAGCGGCTACTTAAGCTGAGGTGATATAATGCAAAGTGTAAGTATAGATGAAGTTAAGCCCGGAATGATTCTGGCAGCGAATATCGAAAAATCAGGTAGATTGCTTTTGCCTGCCGGTTCGATCCTGACCAACAGCAACATTACGATTTTTAAGCGGCAGGGTGTTGAATCTGTACTGATTATAACTTCAGAGGAGCAGGAACCGGACGAACAGAGCATAGACCGGGCTTTCATGTATGTACGTGATTACTTTATGTTTGTTGATCATGATCATCCCGCGATAGTCAGGATGTTTGATATAGCTGTTTATAAAACAGCCCTTAAGCTCATGGAGGGATGGAGATTGCCGACCCCGGAAGAACAGACGGTGGTTGAGCTTGATGATATGAGAGATCTTTTTTACCGCGATGAAGGATCTGTGGAGGACGTTGTGGACGATGAATTGAAAGTTGCATCGTTCCCCGATATTTTTTTCAAAGTCAAAGAAGCCGTATCAGCTACCAATTCCTCTGCAGAACATATTGCTGAGGTGGTAGGCCTTGATGTCGGTCTTTCCACTCAGATACTTAAACTTGTCAATAGTCCTCTTTACGGTTTTCCGTCTGAAATAAGTTCTCTCACAAGGGCTGTCGCCTTGATCGGCGGTAAGGAGCTTTGCACTTTGGCTCTCGGGCTTTCAACCATAGGATATTTCAGGGATATCCCGCCTGAATTGGTTGATATGCGTTCATTCTGGATGCATTCATTGACAAGTGCGGTTTTCTGCAAAGTTATAGCTGAACAGATTGAAGGAGTAACCCCGGAGGAAATGTTTACTGCTGGATTGCTGCATGATGTGGGAAGACTCATTCTGTTTAAAAAGATGCCTTGCAGTGCAGTTCAGGCCATGATCTATGCCCGTGAAAATTTCATACCACTGGTTGAAGCTGAAGATATGGTTCTTGGGTTCAATCATACAGATGTTGCAAGAGAAATGTTTAAACGCTGGAATTTCCCCCCCCGGCTGATAGATATCATTTCATCACATCACTCGCCGAAAAATTCGGAAAATTACCGGGAAACAGCCGTACTCCAACTTGCAGACAACCTGACACTGGCAGTAGGTGTTTCTGAAGGGGGGATGTATGTCCTGCCCGGTATCGAAAATGGAGTTTGGGAAAACCTGGAAATTGATGAGAACGGCTTAACTGAAATAGTAAAAGATTACGATCATCAGATCAAAGAATTATTCAACACCTTCTTTGATTAGGATCAAGAATTCTTCTTACCGCAGCAGTCACTGTAAGGGCAGGGGAGTTCTATGGTTATAGTCGTACCCAAACCGGGACCGTCACTTTCAATTTTTAATTTACCCTGATGCTCAAAAACGATCTTCTTGACTCGGGAAAGGCCCATTCCCACCCCTTTTGCTTTAGTGGAAAAAAAGGGATCCATGACATGATTGATATTGTGATCAGGTATTCCCATACCATGGTCAATCATTTCAATGCTGATTATTCCATCTTCACGCTCAACCCTTACCAGAACATCGGTCGTTTTTTCAGGAGTGAAATTACTGGCATTTAGCAAAAGCTCAACTACAGCCGTTTGAAAAAGGTTTTTGTCCACGATAAATTTCTCGACTGAACATTCAAACTTCATTTCAATGCATTCGCCGATACGGTCCAATATCGTGTTTGCGTTGACATTTGCTCCTTCAAAAAGTTCCACAACGTCCACTTCAACCGGATCAGGTTTAGGGATATCTGAGTAGGTACGGACAGCTGCGACTAGACCTTCCAGTTTCAATGCTTCTTCGGTTATGATCTGGACATCTCGTTTTAAAGGGTCGCCTTCAGGAAGTTTGCGTGAAATCAGGTTTGCCATTCCACCTATTACTGTGGCGGGATTGAGTACCTGATGCGCTACGGCTTGAGACAGTGAATCCAGACCTTCGATCCGCTCTTTCTGAAGTTCAGCATTGCGGGAAAGAATTTGTTTTTCCCGTTCCTCACTGTTGAATATATCGGTGATATCTTCAAACAGAAAAACCATACCAACTGTTATGCCGTTTTCAGTAAGAAAAGAAGAAGTTACAGACAACCGCTTGGGACAAGGCTGGCCCTTTTTTCTGTAAGGAACTATATGCTTTAAGCCGATTCTCTTTTCATTGATCACATCAAGAACAACTTGGTTGAACTCGGTATTCGAAGTTGCGTCTGTGATAAAAAGCTCACCCCATCCGGAACCGATGTCCTCATTAAGTTTAAGCCCCAGAATATTACATACTGCCGTGTTCAGATAAATAATTTCCCCTTCATGGGAAATGACCATAAGACCAACATCAAGGCTTTCAATAATATTTTCGACTATCAGACTGTTAAATGATGCCATATTCAATCCCTTTTAGAGCTATTTTCTTTTAACTATACATCTCGCAAACAATTGAAGCAATGATTTAGGAAAAAGAGCTTGGTATGATTGTCAATGGTTAAATCAGCTGATTTTAGCGGAGAACCAGATTTTGGCGCAAAAAAGGCGGAAATGAAAAATATTTAAATATGCCTGAACTCCCGTTGTCTCACTACTCAACACTAGCGTAGAATATGGAGACTAAAAAATCTGCAACTATCTAATTTTGCCATGTTATGTTGCTTAGCCAGCAGTTAGCAACATTTCTATTTTTTCCTTCCTGAAGGAGGAGTGATGTCTTTCCGGGGTCTGGCTGAACGCCGCTGCCCTTGGAGCCAGGCGTTCAGGCGCGGTTCTTCCCCCTGATCTTTTGGGGAGTAAAAGGTACGGTCAGATATTTCCGGTGGCAGGTATTCCTGCTCTACATAAGATTTAGGAAAGGAATGCGGGTACTTGTAATTCCGTCCATATCCCCATTCTTTTTGCAGGCTTGTAGTTGCATTTCGAAGATGGAGAGGAACGGGGAGCATGCCATTCTGACGAATTTCCTGTTTCACGGTGTGGTATGCCGCGTAAGTGCTGTTACTTTTGGGAGCAAGGGCCAGATACACAACCGCTTCAGACATGGGAATAAATCCCTCGGGCATACCGATGAACTCGACTGCCTGTTGACAGGATACAGCAAGAGTCATGGCGTAAGGATCAGCAAGACCGATATCTTCTCCGGCTGAAATGATCAGTCTGCGGGTTATGAATTTCGGGTCTTCACCACTTTCTATCAGGCAACCCAAGTAATAAAGCGCAGCGTCCGGATCACTTCCCCGGATTGATTTGATCAATGCGGACGCCAATTCATAATGTGAATCTCCATCACGATCTCCCCGGATGACCGTGTCCGGGAGGATAGAGCGCAGCTTCTCCACTTCTCTTTTCTCTTCAGGCAATTGTGAGGTGTATTCAAGGAGATTGAGAAGGGTCCTTCCATCGCCTCCCGCCAGAGAAGCAATTAGATTCAGGCTGTCGGCATTCAGGGACATTTCAAGTTCTTCACATGCCCGCTTGCAGATAGCGATAAGATCCACTTTACTAAGTGACCTGAGCCTTAAAACATGCAGTCTTGAAAGCAACTGGCGGGTGATACTGAATGAAGGGTTTTCAGTTGTTGTCGCCAGAAGTGTTATCTCACCGGACTCAAGGATCGGAAGAAAGAAATCCTGCTGTGCTTTTGAAAAACGGTGCAGCTCATCAAGAATGAGGATATCCATTCCCGCAAGCTGTTTACGCAGAGCGGCAATACCGGCTTCCGGAGCACTGATTCTGACATAATGCCGTCCAGTTGATTTTGCCAGAAGAAGAGCAAGAGTGGATTTTCCGCAACCGGGAGGACCGAACAGCAGCAGACTTGGAAGACGCTTTGCTCTTTCAAATGCCTCAACACGTTCGCGGATATGGTTCTGTCCCACAAATTCATCTATTTTTCGGGGACGGATGCGGTCTGCAAGCGGCTGATTGTCAGTCAACTCTAATTTCACTTCATTCTCCTGAAAACATAACCGAGAGTTCTACGGCTGGGTAAATACCTGTTCCAATAATATTCTAAAACAAAGATATATTATAAAATGGACACGTCACTGTGCTGTTAATTTATTTTCCAGACTTTTGCCTTTCCAGATAGGCTGTACCAAGGCAGAGCAGGGCAGCAGTCTCCCACCGCAGAATTGAACAGCCGAGGCTGCAGGCGATAAAACCGTTTTCCATGAGAAGTTCAGCTTCTCTGGGACTGAAACCTCCCTCGGGACCGATTACCGCAACAGTGGAGTCCTGCGCAAGCAGCTTGTTTTCCGGGATTTCATTTTCAGTAGCATTTTCCCATAATATCAGTTTATTGGAAAAGTGCTTAGTAGCATCAATCAGGTTATCTACAGATCGGGTAACTGTACTGAGCTCAGGAAGCCAGGGATTTCCGCATTGTTTTGCAGCGGAAACAAGCTTCTCGGTCCACGTTTCCTTTATTTCGCCCGGAACTTTGCCCTGAGTGAATTCACTCTGAAAAAAGATAAGACCATTGGCTTCAAGTTCAACTGACTTTTCAAGTATCCAGTTCCGCCTTGAAGATTTGTTCCAGCCAATTGCCAGAGTTAGTCCCCGCCTGTCCGTGTGTTTTTTCTCGTCTAAAAGATCGAGCAAAACTCGGGATTTGGACACCTCTGTGATTTCAAAATGTCCATCACGTCCGCATCCATCAAAAAGGCGAACTTTTTCTCCTGGCCTGGCACGAAGCACCTTAGACAAATGCTTAGCTTCTCCTCCTTCAAGTACAAAAGGAGGGGACCAATCTTCGGGGGCTAAATAAAAAGAATTAAGTCTGGCCATGGTTTTCTATTCTTACTCTCCAAAATAGAAAAATCCCTCAACAGGGATTAAAGTTGCTGACAAAGCCGACTGCCTGAAAATATTTGGATAGAACGGACAGAGGGCATAACAGCCCTCTGTCCGTGATTAAACAATACTATGATTCAAGGTTGAGCAGATCTTCGTATGTTTCCCTTCTTCGGGCAATGATTACATCATCACCATCAACAATGATCTCAGCAGCCCTGAGACGTGAATTGTAGTTTGAAGACATGGTGAAACCGTATGCTCCGGCAGAGTAAACAGCCAGGAGTTCCCCCTGTTTGATTTCAGGAAGCTTGCGGTCCTTGGCGAGAAAGTCACCGGATTCGCAGATGGGACCTACCACATCATAATCCACTTCAGGACGGTCGTTCTTAACAACTTCATCAATGGTATGATGGGATTGATAAAGCGAAGGACGTACTAGATCGTTCATTGCGGCATCAACAATCAGAAAATCCTTGGTAGGGGTTTTCTTGGTATAAATGACTTCGGTTACGAGAATACCGGCATTACCGGCAATAACACGGCCCGGTTCAAGGATCACTTTAAGATTCTTACCCGCGAGAGCCTTGCTGAGGGCTTCACCGAATTCCTTGGGATGCGGAGGAGTCTCAGCATCATAGGTAATACCGAGTCCGCCACCGAGGTCAAGGTGTTCAATCTCAACGCCCATCTGATGGAGCTCTTCCCTGAACGCCAGAAGTTTATCCAGAGCTTCAAGGAAAGGTTCAATTGTTGTCAGCTGGGATCCGATGTGACAATCCATGCCGACAGGGCTGATGTTGGAAAGGTCTTTGGCGGTCTTGTAAGCTTCCTTGGCTGTTTCCATATCAAGACCGAATTTGTTCTTTTTCATTCCGGTGGAAATATATGGATGGGTCTGGGGATCAACATCAGGGTTGATACGGAAGCTGATATGAGCGGTTTTACCCATTGAAGACGCCACTTCATTGATTTTGTGCATTTCAGCAACAGACTCAACATTGAACATCAGAATGTCAGCCTTAAGGGCTTCAGCTATTTCATAAGCTTTTTTACCGACGCCAGAGTAAACAATCTTGTTTGCGGGAACGCCTGCTTTTAATGCGCGAAAAAGCTCACCACCGGAAACGATATCCATACCCGCACCCTGTTCTGCGAGGAGCTTGAGCACACTCAGGTTGGAGTTGGCTTTAACGGAGTAGCAGGTCATGTGATCCAGCCCGGTAAAGGCAGAATCAAAGGCTTCGAAGTGTCTGCGCAGGGTAGCAGCAGAATAAACGTAAAGAGGGGTGCCGTATTCATTGGCAAGTTCGGGGATGCTGATATTCTCAGCATGAAGGATATTATCCTTGAATTCGAAATGATGCATGGTGGAAGGACTCCATATTTAGATTAAGGTGCAGCTGTATACACGTCGGATATAACAACTCCGAGTGTGTCGTAGACGTTGCGTGCTACAACTCTCCAACGATAGCTTTTTGCGGGATCAAGTCCACATTCGCTGAATACGAAAGTAGGGCCGTCAGATTGAATACCTTCGGAACCGGGAACAAATTCTTTTCTTATTGCCGGAAAAAAAGGACAGGTGGGACAGCCTTCTCCGGGGCCGGAACCGTCAGCTTGGAATTGAAGACTCAGATTGTCCACATTTTGGTACGAACCGTCAACCTTTACTACCACTTTGAGACATTCTCCCACTCTGCGCCCTTCAACGGACGCAAATGTGAACAGGTCGTCACTTTTTTGCGGAGCAGGCCAGACTTTTACGCCGCATCCGGTTGATCCAAGCAGAAAGACGGCAAGGATTGCCAGCATTAAATTTCTTTTGAAAAATCGAGATTTCATCAATTAGTCTCCCAGTGATTTCTTCCACTGATTAAGCAGAGTGAGGGCTTCTATAGGCGAAAGTCCGTTAACGTCAAGATCCCGCAGTTCTTTAACAATTGCATGATCTTCGGGCGGAGCTTCATTTTTGTTTTCATTTCCGGAGCAGAGCATTCCGGGGAGGATGGATTGGACCGCAGAGCTCCGGGGAGCGTGTTCAGAACTGCCGTCCCTGGATTTTTCTTCCAGTTCCGCCAGAATCTCTCTTGCTCTGACTACTACAGGTTTAGGCACTCCGGCAAGTCTGGCTACTTCAATTCCATAGCTTTTGTCCGCTGGACCGGGCACGAGTCTTCTGAGAAACAGAATGTCTCCCTTCCATTCACGCACCGCGATATTGAAATTGCGTAATCCGTCAATCACACCTTCGAGTGAAGTCAATTCGTGATAGTGTGTGGCAAAGAGGGTTCTTATTCCTCCACGGGCACGGCGTGAAAGCTCTTCCACCACAGCCCAGGCAAGGGCCAGTCCGTCAAAGGTGCTTGTTCCACGCCCGATTTCATCAAGAATAACAAGACTTCGCATGGATGCCTGCCGCAGAATTCTGGCAGTTTCCATCATTTCAACCATAAATGTAGACTGTCCCTGTGCAAGGTTGTCAGAGGCTCCGACCCTAGAAAAAACACGATCCATAAGACCTATACGGCCCTTGTAGGCCGGGATGTAAGAACCGATCTGGGCCATTATACCCATAATCGCCACCTGCCTGAGTACGGTTGATTTACCTGCCATGTTGGGGCCGGTAATAAGCAGGATTCGTCTTTTCTCATCAATGGTAAGGGAGTTGGGTATGTAGTTGGCGGAGCCCTGTACAGCTTCAACAACCGGATGGCGTCCTTCTTCAATAGACACTTCCATTCCGGCATGAATTTCAGGACAGACCCAGCGGTTGACCCTTGCGGCCTCAGCCAGTCCCTGCCAGAAATCAATTGCGGCAACAGCATCGGCCATGAACATGAACCGGGTGCGGTTTTTGGCAACTTCATCCCGAACCCTCTGAAACATGCTGTATTCCAGAGTCTTGCGTTTTTCGGAAGCTGAAAGAAGCTTTTCCTCAAGAGTCTTGAGCTCCGGTGTGATGTACCGTTCACTGTTCACAAGAGTCTGGCGGCGTTCAAAATAATCAGGAACCTGTCCCTTGAAAGCTTTGGACAGTTCGAAATAATAGCCAAAGACTTTATTAAAACCCAATTTCAATTTGGGCAGATCATTATTCTTTTTTTCCTGTTCAAGGAGATCCGTCAGAGTGGATTCCCCATGCTCAGTCAACTGGATGAGTTCATCCAGCTCAGCGTTGAATCCGGTCTTGAAAAGACCGCCTTCGGTAATAACCGGCGGAGGATTATCCACCAGAGCTTTGTCCAGCATCTCTTCCACATCTTTCATATTGTCCCATTTAGAGACAATAGTCCGCAGTGCAGGAGCCATTGTTATGGTATCTTCATCAGCCTTGCGTGCTGCTTTAAGAAGAAATTCCTGAACAGGAGGAAGAGTCTTCAGGCTCTGTCGCAGTCCGATAAAATCCTTGGGGTTGGCACGGCCCAGTACAACTCGTGTTGAGAGTCTTTCAAGGTCGTAAACAGTATCAAGCAACTCCCGGATCCGGGCACGCAGGGAATCATCCTCAAAAAAGAAAGATACTGCCCGCTGGTTCTGTTCAATAGGCCCCATATCCCGCCATGGCTGCTTCAAACGTGAGGCAAGAAGCCTTCCGCCCATGGGGGTTATGGTTTTATCCATTACCGCCAGAAGTGTACCTTTGCCTTTTCTGCCGTCCAGACGTCTGAAAATTTCAAGATTGCGCTCGGTAACTTCATCAAGGATCATGTGTTTCGTGAGGTTCAACGGCTTGAACTCTCCTAAATGAGTGAACTCCTGCATCTGGGTCTGCCGCAGATAGGCCAGAAGTGCACCGCATGTCTGAGTAAGCTGCGGCTTGTCTTCAAGGTCCAACGCTGCGAGGTCAGCCACGTTCTGAACTTCAAGTATGCTGTCACCGGCGGATTTGAGGTTAAAGAAACCAGCGGAAGGAGCAGGGGTTATACGGGCGTCAATTTCACCATATTGGGGCGGAATAGCTTTTCCCTGCGGAAGAATCAACTCCTTGGGATTAACCTTTAACGCCCACTGCCAGAGGTCATTCTCATTTTTGCTTTGAAGTCCGCTCCATTGGCCGGTGGAAAAATCCACCCAGGCTATACCGCCCGCGTTTTTGGCCTCGTCCCACAGAACAGCGGCAAGGTAGTTGTTGGCTTTAGCTGAAAGGGTATCATCATCAATCACTGTCCCCGGAGTATAGACCTGTGTTACTGCTCGTTTGACCAGTCCCTTTGCCTGCTTGGGATCTTCAATCTGGTCACAGACAGTGATGGTGAATCCTTTGTCCACCAACTGGGAAATATAGTTTTTGGCCGCATGATGAGGAACACCGCACATGGGTACTTTGTGTTCAGAGTTGGGATTGCGGCAGGTCAGGGCAATCTGGAGTTCCCGGGCCGCAATTTCTGCGTCCTCAAAAAACAATTCGTAAAAATCCCCCATACGAAAGAAAAGCAGAGAATCAGGATAATCTTCCTTGATCTCAAGGTACTGCTTGAACATGGGGGTGAGTTTCATTTTGCTCACGATAATATATGGATGGCTTACTGGTTCAGTTCTTTACGGAACGTAATGGAATGCCAACTGCGACACCTCGGACAGATGAAAAATATTCTATCCCTCTTTATACCGCAACTGGAACAGGTAAATCGTTGCACCTTTCTGGCAATACTGACAAAAAAATCAAGCTGATTTTTAAATGAAGGTGTAAGCTGCTGATGTTTCTGAGCAAGCCTGAAAAGATCAAGACGGGCCAGCCAGAAATCATGATTAAGCATCAAAGTTTTCTCGAGCCATACACTGGCTTCCTCTTCACGCCCACACAACTGAAGAAGTCTGGCACCGTAATAATGCATGATTACGTCAGGGTCAGATTTTTCAATTTCTTCAACCATTACTTTATAAAATGGTAGATTACGATCCTTGTCTTCATCAACTTTGCTTAACAGAGTATCGCCGAATATGAGTGAATCCGCAAGCAGACCCTCAACAAGTACGAATCTGAGTTTAACCGGAACACATGAAAGAGATTCTTTGAACTTTTCAATAAACTCATGCAGAGAGCCTTCTTTTTTCAGTCTGGTCAAAACCAGCAGCCATGCTTCTGCGGAGTGAGGGGAAATTTTAAGTGCATTCTTGAGAGTGCGGTATGCCTTTGCATCCTCACCCTCATTGAACTCATCTTCGGCCTGGCAGGTAAGGTAATGTGCTTCCTGTACAGGACGGGAAAGGGTGGAATAAAAAGAGGCCGCCCGTTCGAATTCACGGCTTCTGGCTGCTATTTCAGCCAATTCAATAAGTATCTCAGGAGAATCTCCGGCTATTTCACGCGCTTTTTCAAAAGCACTCACCGCACGATCCAGAAAACCTCCTCGGCTGAAATCACGTCCCAGTTCGTACAGGGCGCGAGCTTTTGTTTCAGGAGTCAGTCCCGGACGTAAAATCAAACTGTTTCTGATCTGTGCAGCACGTTCTATCTCTCCCTGAGAACGGTACAGGTTCCCCAGGGCTAGATAAATTTCAACAGCTTCAGGATTGTCTTTAACGACCTTGCTCAGTTCATCGATCGCGGCCCGGGTATCCGGAAGTCCGCCCCTGTTCAGAGGTCTGTCAGAAGAATAAGACGGTGCCCGATTATCGGACACCGTCTTTTTCTTTTTGAATACGCTTAAAAGAGACACGTATACTCCGTATTCATGTTCAGCTTAAGCCTGTTCTTCGCGTTTTTCTTCAGCAGGTTCTGATGCTGCGGAGGGGTAGTTACCTTCGTCAAGGGGCATATTGCGCAGGGAGTTAACTTCCTGCTCAAGGTTGGCCATTCTGGTACGGCATGTACGAAGCTGACCGGAAAGACGGATTTTGTCGCCCATGAAATAGAGCAGAGTGATAACAGCGCCGACGGCGAAAGCAGTCAGGATAAGCAGGTAGTAAGGAAGTTCCTGGCTAGTGAACTTATACTGCAGCAGTTCTATGGACAGAACAACGGTCTTACCGAGTTCGGGAGTATTCTGAACAAAGAATACCATTGAAAAGAAAAACAGGATTACCAGAGCCAAAACCTTCAAGTAACGCATGAAACCCTCCTTAGTGTTACTTAGCGACAATGCTGTCAAAAAACGGCTTGAGCCTTTTATAAGTTGAGGACAGGTGATCGGGAATAACATTTGTTTCACCGAACACCGCCATAAACGATGCATCCCCGTTCCAACGCGGAACGAGTTGAAAGTGGAGATGGGCGGCGATCCCAGCTCCGGCTGCTTCCCCTATATTCAGACCGACATTGATCCCCTGAGGATTACATGCCTTCTCCAGAATATCGCAGCTTATTGTTATATACTTCATGATCTCTGAAGCTTCTGCCTCATCAAGATCAGTAAGTTTACTCACATGCCTGTAGGGCGTAACCATAAGATGACAATTATTATAAGGAAATTTGTTCATGATCACAAAACAGTGCTCAGCTCTGTGCAGAATCAGTCTTTCCTCGTCTTCATCAGTGCTTTCCGGAATACAGAAAACACATTCGTCCGGCTTGGGACCCAATATATAATCCATTCGCCATGGAGCCCACAATACGTCCATATTTCAAGCAACCTTTACAATATCTTAATATGGATAAAAAGATATTGTTGATTTTGTTTGATATCAAACAGAAGGCGCTGACTGTTGATTTGATCAAACGATATAAAATTCCACTAATTAAATACGAACTAATTTTCAACAACTAATATAAGAAACGTTGCTGTTCGATTAAAGACGCCTTTTAAAAAACATAACCATTTTAGTAAAAGTGTGCATGTTCTACACGGGTTACAGCTCAAGAGCAAGCGAAACCCCTCTTTTATGCACCTGATACCTTTTCTAAATTAAATTTTCAGTTTGAAATTTTATAAAACTCTATTTCGATATTTTCCTGATTTCATTTTCCAGAAACTCAAGCTGCTCTCTTCTACCTCTCAGGTCACCATCCAGAACCGCAAGCCTTGTTTTGTACAGAAGCTCGGAATACTTAGGTCCGGGGGGCAGGCCGAGTGTCTTGAGATCCTCACCAGAGACATCAACTTCTTTAAGTCTCAGACTGGTGAGATATTGAGAGATATATTTTTTGATCATTTCCCGCTTTGTTCGGGCCATAATGAACAGAATGCCTTCAAGGGGAACAGGGTGCAGGATATCAAAAATCTCACTTGGCTTGAGTTCCTGCTTGATGTTCATGATATTTCCGGCTGCCCAGAAAATTGTGTCACGCAAATGAACGAACTCTTTCCTTTCGCTGGGAGAAAAACTGAACCGATCATAGATCTGTTCCATTTTTCCTTTAGAAATCCCCATGCACATACCCAGAAAATATGTTTTCCAGCTTTCAATGGGCGGATCAAGATAGAGAAGGCTGTACCAGCTCAGTACTTTATCAAGCTCCCCAAGCACCTGAATACGGGCGTTATTTAGTAATAACAATGGGTGAACAGCTTCAAGTACCCCCAGTTCATTCAATCTGCGAATACTTTTCTGTGCAGTCTCTTCATCCAGAATAAGTCTGAGTTCATGCATCAGCCGGTAACCGGAAAGCTTGTTTATCAGGTTGAGCTTGAGAGCATTTTTAATGAGACTCAGCGTCTGTCCGCCGATTCTGAATCCATAGCGCTGCTCAAACCGTACGGCGCGCATAATCCTTGTCGGATCTTCAACAAAACTGAGCGCGTGAAGAACACGAACCGTCCTGTCCTTGAGATCTCGCTGCGAACCGAAGAAATCAACCAGCTTTCCAAAGCTAGACGGGTTTATATGGACAGCCAGCGCGTTAATTGTAAAATCCCGTCGATAAAGATCCATCTTTATTGAAGACAGCTCAACAGTGGGCAGGGCGGCCGGATATTCGTAATATTCAAGGCGGGCAGTAGCTACGTCAACCCGCTGTCCGTCAGGAAGTATCACGACCGCTGTTTTGAATTTCCGGTGATATTTCGCGCGTCCTTCCATTCTTCTTGCAAGCTTTTTGGCGAACGCTATGCCGTCTCCTTCAACCACCAGATCCAGATCAAAATTACTCTTGGTCAGAAGGATATCCCTGACAAAACCACCTACAACATACGCTTGCGTCCCTAGTTCTTCAGCCATTTCCCCGGCTGTCTCAAGAATGTCCAGAATCTGGTTCGGCAAACGGTTGCGCATGATATTGCGAATGTTCCGTTCCTGTTTTTTGTCAGGAAACAATGATTCAGGAATCCGGGACGGATCCTTGACCAGTAGATTGATCAGATCTGTACGGGTAACAACCGCTATCAACTGATCGTTTTCAACCACCGGAACAAGACGCTGTTTCTGTCCGAGTATGATCTCCATAACCCTGTGCAGCCCCGAATCAACTTTTATGGATGAAAAAGGGTTCTGCATATAAATTTCAACTTCCACGTCACCAAGATTGTGGGAGAGAGCCTTGTCGGCGGTTTTCTGCTCTAGAATGCCCACAACCCGCATGTTATCCATTGAGTCAACGACCGGAACGCCCTTAAGACTGTAATGAGTCATGCGTTCAACAGCTTTCTGGATGGACATATCCCGGGCGATTGCTACAGGAGGGCGGGACATGATTGATTCCACATTCATCTGCGGAGATACTTTTGAGTAAAGTATGGCGAAAAGTTCGTCACGGACTTCGGCAAGGGTCCTGTCCTTGATTGTTGCCGAGGCGGCATAGACGTGTCCACCGCCTCCGAAAGTGGTACAGACTGCGCCTACATCAATATCATTTGTTCTCGAACGGGCAACAAGGTGGATTCGGTCATTCATACGCGCGAGTGCGAACAAAACCTTAATATTTTCCACATCCATGAATTTATGGACCAGAACAGAAAAATCGCCGACATATTCCGCCGTACTTATCTCGGTGATTACGACATCAAGATCATTTATGGAATGAGTGGTGGCTCCTTCGAGCAGGCGGCCCAGAAGAGTTATCTGCTGGGCGGTTAGATCCCGGTTCAGCAGATCAGTTATGACATCAAGCTCCATACCGTTTTTAAGCAGCCACTTTCCGGCCTCGAAGTCGTGTTCTGTAGTGGAGTTGAAACCGAATGAACCTGTGTCTTCATATAGCCCAAGCCCCATTATGGTAGCTTCTTCCTGATTGATTTCAATGTCGCGCTTGCGGATCTCGTGCGAGAGGATGGCAACACTCGAGCCCCAGGGCTTCTTGATTATAAATTCTGGATCAAGATCACATTCTGATTTCATGTGGTGATCGTAAATGTGAATGCGCAATTCCGGATTTTTGAGAATAGGGTGGACATGCAGAATTCTTTTTTTTCTGGATGTATCAACCACCACAAGAAGTTTTACCGAATTTTTGTCTATTTCTTTCAAGTGCTTGAAATTGAAGAAATATGTCGCACTTTCCATGTAAAAATTTCGAAGGTTTTTTTCCTGGCTTCCCGGAAAAATCAGGATGGCCCCGGGATAAAGCTTTCCCGCAGCTACAATAGCAGCCAGACAGTCGAAATCGGCATTAACATGGCCTGTTATTATTGTTTCCGCTTTTATCAGCTCTTCATTTTTTGACATTCTTAAAATCTCACATTACAGATCGTGGGTGAAAGCGTTTGTGGAGTTGGACCAATCTTCCGGCTTGAATATGTGTGTATATTTCAGTAGCGTTAATGTTCGAATGACCTAAGAGCAGCTGGACTGTACGTAAATCCGCGCCGCCATCCAGCAAGTGGGTGGCAAATGAATGCCTGAAAGTGTGCGGTGATATTGAGCGTTTGATTCCTGCTTCCAGCGTGTATTTCTTTATCATTTTCCAGACCCCCTGTCTGGTCAATCCCTTTCCGGACCTGTTGAGAAACACGTTCTTAACTTTGGGATTAAAGGCAGGACGCCAATCCTTAATGTATTGGTTTAAGTAATTTTGCGCCACATAATGAATGGGTACCAACCGTTCTTTCGAGCCTTTGCCGAAAATTATGAGAACTCCGGTCTGCGGATCGAAATCCTCAATCCTGAGGTCAACCAGTTCAGAGACTCTCATACCGGCCGCATAGAGAAGCTCCAGCATTGCCCGGTCCCGAAAACCGAGTTTTTCGGTCAAAACGGGAAGTGCGAGTATTCGTGCGATCTCTTCCGGTGAAAGGAACTCGGGAATTTTTCTGGGGAGTTTTGGGTTTTCCAGCAGGGTAGCAGGGTTATCTTTGATAAATCCGCGTGTCATGCAGAAATCGAAAAATCCCCGTAAAGACGAAAGATGCCTCGCAAGTGAGGTTGATTTCAATGCTTTCGACCTTAAATATGTAAGGTAGAGCAGTAATGTCTGACCTGTGGCGTCCTCAATTTTAGCTGACCTTTCCTCCAGAAAGGCCTGAAAAGACTCCAGATCACTCAGATATCCGTTAAGGCTGTTCTCCGAAAGCCCCCGCTCGATGAGCAGATGCTCAAGATAGCGGTCGATCCATTGGTGTTTTGCGGACGTTTTGTTCTCGTTTTCAGTCATATGGGTTATTCATTACACCGATGACTGCATCTGCTCAAGCTGATTGACAGAGCAAACAAGCCCAATTAAATAGTTCGAGAATAAATTAACCAAAAAAAATGACAGGAGCACATCGAAATGCCAGAATTCAAACTTGCCGACAGGCTTGCAACTCTTCCCCCTTACCTTTTTGCTGAAATCGATAGACTCAAGGCGGAAGTTGCTGCTCAAGGTGTGGACATCATCAGCCTCGGCATCGGCGATCCTGACCTTCCGACTCCCGATTTCATTATTGAAGCTCTGCACAAGGCAGCTAAAAATCCGGTCAACCATCAGTATCCCTCTTACGTGGGACTGCTTACCTTCCGTCAGGCTGTGGCCGACTGGTACAAGGAAAGGTTTAACGTTGAACTTGATGCTGCCACAGAAGTAGTATCACTCATCGGTTCCAAAGAAGGTATTGCACACTTCCCGCTGGCCTTCGTAAACCCCGGAGACCTCGTCCTGGTTGCATCCCCCAACTATCCTGTTTATCCCGTAGCTTCCGGTTTTGCAGGCGGAGAAGTTGAAATGATCCCTCTCCTGGAGGAAAATGACTTCCTTCCCGATCTCGATGCAATCGAAGACGCCAAATGGGACAGATGCAAAATCATCTTTGTAAACTACCCCAACAACCCGACTTCCGCTACTGCAACTCCCGAGTTCTACGAGGCTCTCGTTGCTAAGGCCAAGAAGCACAACGTTATCATCGCCGCAGACGCTGCATATACAGAAGTCTATTACGATGAAGACAAAAAGCCCATCTCCATTCTGGAAACTCCCGGAGCCAAAGATGTTGCCATTGAATTCCATTCCCTGTCCAAGACCTACAACATGACAGGCTGGCGCTGCGGGATGGCCGTTGGTAACCCGACTCTGGTTGCCGGACTTGGAAAAATTAAGGAAAATGTCGATTCCGGTATTTTTCAGGCTGTACAGGAAGCCGGAATTGTTGCACTTAAAGAGGGCGAACCTTACGTTAAGGAATTCCGCAAGATCTACAAAGAGCGTCGCGACTGCGTGATTGAAGCTCTGGAAAAGATCAATATTTCCTGCAAGGTGCCTGATGCATCCATATTCGTATGGGCCAAGACTCCGGAAGGATACACTTCTTCCGAGTTCGTATCCAAGCTCCTGAAGGAAACCGGCGTTGTTGTTACTCCCGGTAACGGCTTTGGCGAATCCGGTGAAGGGTATTTCAGAATTTCGCTGACTGTCGATACCGACAGACTCAAGGAGGCAGTATCACGGATTTCCCAACTATAAAGGTCTACGTCAGTCTTGGTTCAAATGTCGGAGACACCGAAGACAACTTGAATCAGGCTGTTGCAAGACTGGAAAAATATGAAGGTATTGATCCTGAACTCTGGTCCGAAACCTACGAAACAGAACCGCAGGGACTAAAGGATCAGCCGTGGTTCAGCAATCAGGTTGTACGCTTTGCCGTTGACCCCGAGCTGTGGTCCGCAGAAGGATTTCTTTCCACGCTTCAGGCTGTGGAAGGGCAGATGGACCGTGTCCGGGGTATTAAAAACGGCCCAAGAACCATCGATCTGGACATTGTTCTCTTCGGAGACAGAGTCATAGACAGTGGAGACTACCTCACAGTGCCGCATCCACGCGCTACGGAGAGGGCATTTGTCCTACATCCACTGGCGGAAATTGACCCCGGCTTGGTGTTCCCCGATGGAACAAGTGTTGCCGATGCACTTAAACAGATTGATTACCGCATTGAGGGTAATAAAATCTATCAGGATTAATTCAAAGGCCGCACCTGAAAATGGTGCGGCCTGTTTTTGGTTCAGAGGTGAAATATAATGTTGAAATTTGTTATTATCGCCATTGCCTGTTTTGTGATGTGGAAGCTGTTCAGCGGTGATCAGAAGAAAAAAAACGATATGGCGGAAAAGCAGCGTAAAAAAGACATCAAAGCCGGAGAAATGGTAAAAGACCCGATCTGCGGTGCTTATGTGAAAAAAGACGGAGATATCCGAGTTCGTAACGGTGAAAAGCTCGAGTTTTTCTGCTCTTATGAATGCCGCGATAAATATGTCAAAAGCCTTGAAGCTGAAAAAGGCGACTAATCCGGAAAATTTTTAAAGTGCTCTTTGAACGTTAAGTTGAAAGAGCACTTTGCATTTGGATGGAGCAGGGGAGGCGGGTGTGAAAATATACCTTAAGACTTGTTCGCTTTATGAAGTCAGAAATGCGACCGAGTACGGTCTGATTGATGGAGCCTATCTTGTTTCAGAAACTGACGATGAGCCCTGTATGGCTCCAGACAGTAATACAGAATCCATAGTAAGGAATGTAAATGGTCCTGTTTTCATGAGGCCATCAGGCAGTTCTGCAGAAGAGATTCTTGAAGAATCGCGTGAACTGCTAAAGATTTCCCCCAACATAGTAATAAGAATTAAACTCTCACTTGAAGCTTTAAAAGCTTGCAGAATTCTTTCATACAGAGATGTTCTGGTTGCCATTGATGGTATCACCAATTCAACCCAGGCTGTTCTGGCTGCAAAATCCGGTGCCCAGTTCTGTGTCTTTGAAATAAACAATACAAAATCCGGTTCATCAATTGATCAGGCAGAGATAATAAATAGTTCAGCTTTATTCGAATTTCATTGTTTGAAATGTGAAATATCAGCAGGCAATATAGCTGATATTGAGTCATTAAGAAAAACTGTTAACTCAAAAGTGCATTCCACTGAGATCGATTATGAACTTTTGATGAGAGTTCCATGTACTGATATCTAGTCCTCTAATTTAAAGACCGACACAGAATAAAAACGAAGTCCCCAGGGAGTCTATACTTCCTGGGGACTTCGTTTTTAATACACATGGCGTTTAAGAGCATTATGGTCCAAGCACGACTCATAGCAAAAAGATGAACGGATAAGCTTGCGATAAGTTAGGATAGGTCAGAACTTTTAAAAAATTAACTATAAAAATGTCACAGTCCGTCAGATAGTGTCGCGGTTTGAGCTTAAGTTAACATCCATGAATTCAGAATATTATCCAACAAACAATTAGAACGAACATTCAATCGTTAGAAACCAAAATATTATGACTCGATATATTTTAAACATTTATTTCAGTGCCTTATACAAATGTCTCATAATGTAAATTATGTAAACTTTGCTAAATAACTAAGCTGTCAGATATGACCTTGTTGTCAGTTTCTCATTTTCGATCGATAACCTACTTTGGTTTAATATGTTAAAATTCGATATGTTAGAGATTGCCTTTTGTTCGTAATAGCCAACTTGACTTCATCTACTTTAAAATTGTCTATCAACTCTTTTCCCGAATGCTGAAAAACCCACAGTTCAAAAAAAAACCGTGTTTAAATTTGCCTCCTGTTGAGCTTTTCTTTATTGCTTTTGAAGTTAAACCTACAGACGACTCCAAACTCTATTTTAAGAGGAAATAATGAAATTCCATTTTTTAAAAAAGTCATTACGTCCGCTTCTTGCGACCCTGATAATAAGTTCGACTGTCTCGGCTAATGTATTTGCAGCTCCTTCTCAAAATGAATCTTTTGAGGGATGGCTGGAGAAATACGGAGCCTGGGATATACTTGAAAACAACTATTCCACTACTGAGGATTCTCCGGATCTCATCCTTAAACGGGCCCGGACTGCCTTTAAACTGGGCCGTTACTCATCCTGCCTGAACACTCTTCAGGGGACTCCGGCATTTGAAGATAAATTAAAGGAAATAAACCGGCTCTGGCTAGGCGGTCAAACTCAGCGATCCTTAGGTGATCCGGTCAAGGCTGTTATTTGGTTCAGTCAGGCCGCAAGACTTATGGATCAGGATGATCTTGCTTCAAAATTCAACAATGAGCCTAATTTAAAAAATATCTGGTTTGATGTTTGGCGCTCTCTTTACTGGGGATATTTTGTCACTCCTTCTTCCTCCAAAGAAGCACGAAGAATGCTGTTGGATCAGTCTTTTTCACAGGCTGAGCAGGTATGGCCAAGGACTTACTTTGTAATACACAGCAAGCCTGAAATTGAATCCCTTGCTGAAACATCAACTTTTTTGCCTTCGGTGAGTAACTCGACGGTAATAACAGAAAATGACCGTGTTACCATCGCCCGCTCTCTTGCCTCAGCCAGCCTTGGGGAATGGGCTGAATCCCACAAAACTCTTGACGGGGTATACAATGCAACCGTTCATAGTTTCTGGAGCTCAGTCACCAATTACCTTGAAAATGGTGAACGACCGGAGAGCCTGGAACTATATAAAAACGAAAAACTCGTTCACCCGCAGGCTTTCTTTGAGGCTGAAGTTTTAGAACCCGTTATGGCCTCCCCTGCTCTTTGGCAACTGGCAGTCCCCTCTTCCCCGGCATGGGGAGCGTTCAGGAAAAAACTGCTGGAAATGGAACCTCAAGAGGCACTTGAAACAATTGACCGTGAAACAGGATCAATGCTTCTTTCCAATGATCTTGTTAATGCCCTGCAGAACTACCGGCTGGCGTTCGCTTTTCTTAGCGGAGATATGGATTTAGCCAAACGTGTATGGAAAAAACTGGATAATGATACTTTACCTTTAAGTTTAAGAATCGCTTCCGCGATTGTATTCAAGCCTAACTTTTCAAAGATCATAAACAGCCATGACAGTGGCCGTCCGGGACATTTCTATATAATATCGAATCTTTGCGAAGCTGCTGGCGTCGATTATTTCAGCTCAATGAAACTGCCCTTCTGGAATTCAATTCCAGATTCAGAGTTAAACAGTCTTATCAATGAGAACCCTTTGGATAGATTGTTGCTGTTTCATGATCTTTCATCTTCATTCAATAAGAAAAAAGACCTGAATACGGCTAGACGTATGGCATTTCTATTTCAGGAATCTGAGTTAGGTGCGCGCAGTTTTATTTTTCTGGCACAAAATGCAGCTCAAAAACGTGATTTTAAGCTTTCAGCCTTTTATCTTAAAAGAGTCAATCAGGATAAATTCGGAAAAGATATCCGCTTGAAATGGTTGAATGCTGCAGTTGAATATAACCTTGCCGTTGGTGAAGATGCCAAAGCCCTTAAAGGCTATAATGAAATAATTGACTCCGGTGGGACTCTAGCACCGGCCAAGGAATTAAAACTGGCCCTGATGATTCAGCAGAAAGGTGAACTTCAAAAAGCTCAAGCTATACTTGAAAGAATATGGGAAGAACGAAAAGATCTAAATAACGAGCTCAAAGCTGAAATCCTGTTCTGGATTGCTGAAGGCGAACACGCCATGGGAGATAAGGAGGCCGCCTTAAGAAACTATCTTAAACTGGCCTGGAAATTTCCTGAAGAAAATATATGGGCTGTGACTGCGATGTATCGTGCTTCAATGATTTATGAGCATAAAGGACAGTTTGAAACTGCAAAAAGATTTCTCAATACGGTTATTAAGAATGCCGACAGAAAAGCTCAGAAGGAAGCAGCTCAGGCGAGATTAAATGCCATTGATGGGAAGCTTGCCAAAATAGGTGCTGATGGAGAATCATCATTTCCATTTTAATCAACAACCAATTGTAATAACAAAATCCGCCTGAAACTTACATTTCGGGCGGATTTTTTGTTGATTGAAATTTAAGAAAGAAGCTTAACCACCGAAGCACTCATAGCTGTTACAGCTGTACTGATGGTCGGGGCTGGATCAGGCGCAAAACGACTGTTGTGAAGACTTGGCGGATTAATTCCGTCTTTATGGTACAACTCCATCTCTGCGGGTGATGAGGCTCCGGTAAAAAACAGACAGCATGGTACTTCCTGCTCACTTTCCGTTCTGAACAAAGAAAAATCTTCACTCCCCATAGATATTTCGGCTTCAACGCAGGCTTGCGGACCCAATTGCTCAGTGCAGGCATCACTAACAACAGAGGCTAGGCCGCTGTCATTAATCGTTGCGGGGAGTTCTCCTTCTTCATCCAATTCCACAACCGGCAGAAGTTCTTCCGGGAGATTCATAGCCAGAGCCTCGTGTCTGCAGATTCTTTTTATGGATTCAAAAATTTTATTTCGTCCGGCGGAATCCATAAATCTGGCAGTGATTTCCATCTCCACCTTATCTGGAATAATATTCGCCCTGGTTCCACCATGGATAGAGCCCACCGTAACCACTGCCGGTGAAAGCGGACTGAACTCCCTGCTTACAATTGTCTGAAGTGCTGTGACAATTCGCGCAGCCAATACTATCGGGTCACGGCTTTCATGCGGAATAGCACCATGCCCTCCTACTCCTCTGACAGTAACCTTCAGCTGATAGGTTCCGGCCATGATCGGTCCTGACCGCAAAGCAATTTTACCGATTTGAATTTTGGGGTAAACATGAGTGGCCAGACAAAAATCAGGCCGACCGAATTTTTTATAAAGTCCCTGCTTAAGCATTGCCCTTGCACCGGACATCGATTCTTCAGCCGGCTGGCCGACAAAAAGAATCCGGCCGGACCATCTGTCTTTCACGGTGGAAAGAACTTTCGCCGTTCCCACGAGCGTTGTCATGTGAACATCATGTCCACAGGCGTGCATGACTCCAACGTTTTTTCCGGTATCATCGAGAGTTTTGACCCTGCTGGCATATTCGAGCCCTGAATCTTCTGTAACAGGAAGCGCGTCCATATCCGCCCTAACCATTACAGTAGGCCCTTCCCCGTTTGTCAGAACCCCGACAACTCCATAGCCACCGAAATCACGGGTGACTTTAATATCAAAAGCTTCAAGATTCCCGGCTATAACAGCAGAAGTTTTTTCTTCTCTGCCCGAAAGTTCCGGATTGGCATGAAGTTCCTTATAAAAATTGATCAGGTCAGCTAAGTTTTCTTCAACTACAGCTTTAATTTTCTTGCAGGACATTTTTTAGTCTTTATCTTTACTGCTGCCACGAGCTGAAATTTCTGTGTGTGCCCTTCTCTTTGCATCTTCAAGAACAGGATGCAGAAGACCAACTATATTTCTTACATTAAGATTTTCAGCTTCTTTGGAGCAAAGAAGAACATCCAGTGCATCAAGACCGTGGAATATGTATTCTACACTTTTTTTTATTTCTGCCATTTCTGATCTCCTTTTGAGAAAAATAATGTATAGTTCAAGGGTAAGTTAAATTGTATGAACTGTTATCAATGATGTCTATGAATAAATGAGTTTTTACAAGCATTTTGTTCTTACTTAACAAGGAGTCGCATTGTGTCTTACAAAGTGGTTTTCCATATCGATTGGGATGATGAACAAGTTCTTAAAATGGGCCTTGGCAACATCGCAAACCTGTTAAAAGAGCCTGACTCAGAGGGTTCAGAAATTCATCTGGTTGCCAACGGGCAGGCAGTACGTCTCTTCAAAAAAGATTTTGCGGAAGAAAATTTTAAAATGATTGAACATCTTTATTCACAGGGGGTAAGGTTTTGCCTCTGCAGTAATTCTTTATTGAAATTCAACTACAACGAAGAAGATATGCTGGAGTATTGCGTAGTTGTATCCGCCGGAGTTGCCGAACTCTGCAAACTGCAGCAGCAGGGATGCGCCTACATAAAACCATAAAAAAACGGCGGATTTTTTAAAGAATCCGCCGTTTTTTTGTCAGCACTGCTTCATTGTAGATCTGGTGCTCTGCGTTGAGTCTGAGGTATGCTCGTATTTATGAATTATTCTCCGAATATCATCCATCAGCAAATGAGCCATGTCCATGCTCATCCCTTCCTTAACCACAATTCGCAATACGGCATCATCTTCACAATTTTCAGGCATTGTGTATGCCGGAACCAGCCATCCCCGGTGCCGTAATAATTCGGAGACTTCAAATACGTTGAAATCAACATTGACATCCCGGCGGATGCGGAAAGTAATCAGCGGCATTTTGAGTTCCGGCAACAGACTTTCAAAAACATGAGTTTCTTCAAGTTCTGCTTTAATAAACTCAGCAGTATCCATACATGCCTGCATCACTCTGGTGTATCCCTCCCTTCCGAGGCGAATAAAATTATAGTACTGGGCAACGACCTGATTTCCCGGGCGGGAAAAGTTCAGTGCAAAAGTCGGCATTTCGCCACCAAGATAGTTGACCCTGAAGACAAGATCTTCCGGTAATTCAGATGTATGACGCCATATTGCCCAGCCCACTCCGGGATAAACAAGACCGAACTTATGCCCTGAGACATTAATCGACTTGACCCATTTGAGACGAAAATCCCATTCAAGGTCAGGAGCAATAAACGGAGCTATGAATCCTCCACTGGCTGCATCTACATGCAGTGGGATATCGTATCCGGTTTCAGAATTGTATTTTTCCAGAGCATCGTTATATTCCTTAACCGGCTCAAATTCCCCGGTATGTGTTGTCCCAAGTATGGCTACAACTCCTATGGTATTTTCATCACAGGCGGCGATTACATCTTCTGTTTTCATGCTGTAATGTCCGTCTGAAACAGGAATGAGTCTTGGTTCAACTTCCCAGTACCGGCAGAACTTTTCCCAGCAGACCTGCACACTGGCACTTATCACCATGTTAGGTTTATCAGTCGGCCTGCCTCTGGATTTCATGCGGTCACGCCATTTCCATTTCAGGGCCATACCACATAACATCGCTGCCTCGCTGGAACCTGTCGTTGAACATCCACAAGCCCCCTCCTCGTCCGGAATATTGTAAAGATCTGAGAGGATATGAACGCAGCGATCTTCCAGTTCGGCTGTTTGCGGGTATTCATCTTTGTCGATCATGTTCTTGTCAAATGTATCAGTCATGAGCTGCCGGGCTTCATCTTCCATCCAGGTAGTAACAAAAGTGGCAAGGTTCAGTCTGGAATTACCATCAAGCATAAGTTCGTCTTTTACGAGGGCGTACGCGTGACGGGGATCAATGCTTTCATCAGGGATTGAATATTTAGGAATAGGTTCCTCAAGGTCCCGGGAACCGTAAACAGGCATTATATAGTTCTTACGGTCTTCTGCATTTTTTTTCGATTTTTTAATATGATGCAGCATAATTATCCTCGCAGTGTTTAAATTTCAGCTGATGTTTGAATATTAGATCAAAAGAATCATCTGCCATATAAACATATTGGAAAATTAGCTGCAACTGGTTACAGTTAAAAAACAATTCAATATTATACCGAATGGACACAGATCACAGATGACAACTTTTCACCCCGATAATTTATTACAGGCCATAAAGAAGACCTTGCATGAACAGGCTGATCCGAAACAAGCACCTGAGATGCAGCGCTACATGAAATCAGAAATGCTTTTTTACGGAGTTAAAACTCCAGTCCGTAGGAAAGCTTCTAGAAAGATATTTACAGATTTCAAGCCATGGGATTTCAGGAAATGGACTGATTGTGTTCTTTTCATTTGGCGTAACGCAGAGTTCAGGGAAGAACGCTACTCTGCAATAGACCTGATTACGTGGAAGCCCTGTGTAGACTTTCAAACCTGGGATGCCCTTCCGATGCTTGAGGAATTGATTGTAACCGGTGCCTGGTGGGATTATTGTGATAACCTCGCCGGCCCTCTCGGGAATATACTGCGAGCAGAACCGACGAGAATGTCTGAGTTAATGGAAGAATGGGCGGTGGATGAAAATTTATGGAAAAGGCGCTCGTCAATTCTATGTCAGCTGCGATTTAAAGATGAGCTTAATTTCGATTTATTAAAAAAATGCATCGCTCCAAATGTCACTTCAAAGGAATTCTTTTTACGCAAGGCTATCGGCTGGGCTTTAAGAGATTATGCCTGGACAAATCCGCAGACCATCAATGACTTCGTCAAAGAGAATGACTCCAGCCTTTCTCCGCTGACCAAACGGGAAGCACTGAAAAACATGCCTAAACTGCTGGATTCTTAGCGGGTAGAGGCTCTTCGTCTGCGTTTGAGTTTTCGGAATTCAGCAGGAGTCATCTTCAACCCTCCATTTCTCCATATCCCCACCTTGTCATTTCTGGCAAGGTTTTCAGCCCGCTTGATTTCCTCGTAATGCAAACTGGTCTCCGGATAGTAGGCGGCAATACAGTAGCCTTGGCGAACCAGATCATAATTAAGCATCTTACCATTTCTCCATACATATCCCAGTACACGCTTATATCTATCCTGGGTACGATGATCGTATTCAATATAAGCCCGCCCTTTTCTCAGCCATTGATCAGTATATTTTCTGGCCTCCAGCCCGTATTCCTGTGAATATTCAGGACAGTCTACTGAGATAAGACGCAGATCAATATCAAGACCCCTTAGATTAATCATGAAGGAATCTCCATCCTTTGGCCTTATATATCGAAATTCTTCAGCTTTAACTGGACTCGCACAACACAATAAAAGAACCAGCAAAATCGCATTACACATAGAAAAACACATAAAAAGACACCTTGCATATTTTTTTAAACGCATAAACAGATATTAATAAATTAATAACTAAAAAATATTAGTGTGTCTATATAAAAGCTCAAAAAAAAGGTTGAAGCCTTAGCTTCAACCTTTTTCTCTGTTGCATGGTGCCGAGGGGGGGATTCGAACCCCCACGGAATCTCTTCCACTGCCCCCTCAAGACAGCGTGTCTACCAATTCCACCACCTCGGCTTGAGGTGTTCTGTTTAAGAACGACTCGGTGAAGAAGTGTTTACAAATATATGACAAGCATTGCAAGTCTTTTTTTTGAAAAACACAAAAAAACTTTTACGACTTTTATTAATTAAATCAGCCAGAAAGATGTTAAAATTGTTAGAAGTCATTCGAGATAAACAGTTGTAAGCGTACTCTCTTTATGTCCTTTACGTAACACACGCAAAAGGGCCGGAACTTTCGTTCCGGCCCTTCATTTGTTGCATGGTGCCGAGGGGGGGATTCGAACCCCCACGGAATCTCTTCCACTGCCCCCTCAAGACAGCGTGTCTACCAATTCCACCACCTCGGCTCGAGGTGTTCTGTGTAAGAACGACTCGGTGAAGTAGTGTTTACGGAAAAGAGAAACCTATTGCAAGATGTTTTTTGAAATAACTCAAGATAATAAACTAGATAGTTCACCTGGAAGCAAATAAATATTGCAAAGATTCATTAATACGAATGGAGATCAGTAAACCCTCAAAAAGGCCATTCTGAGGGTATTACTTCTAAAGCTGAACATACTTACCAAAATCTTTGAAAAAAACGATTATGCGTCAATTTAAAAGTGATAAAATAATTAGATATTATAACACTGAAGAGATGGCAGTTCTCAGGAAATAAAGGATAAAAACTATGATTCCTGCAAAAGCTCAATCTCTATCTTTGTTAAGGAGTCACTCTTTTATTGATAAAAATTTATTCGCGAAATCTAAACTCACAAGGTTCACTTTCTGTCAGTTCCATATGAAGTAAAGGAAAATGATTTCCCTGCCCATCATGGTCTGATTTCGAAACAATTATAAAACCCATGTGTTCATAAAATCCTACTGCTTGTGGATTCTGTTCATTTACATCAACTTTGTTCACTTTATTGTTTCGAATAACATGGTTACATAAACAAGCTCCGACACCTTGCCCCCTACTCTCCGGGGCAACAAACAGCATCTCAATTTTATCATCAGACACTCCGCAGAATCCAAGAATTTTGTCACTCGAATTCTTAACACACGATATTTCAACAGCGTCAAAATATTCTGCAAGAATCAATTTCCGTAACCTTGCAATATCCTCTTCCGTAAGAAAAAAATGTGTGGCTCTAACAGAGTCTTCCCATACCTGGATGAGCTCAGGGTAATCACTCTTGTTCGCGTGGATAACAAGCATTATAGTCTTCCTTTGAATACAAAAAGGGCCGGAACTTTCGTTCCGGCCCTTCTTCTGTTGCATGGTGCCGAGGGGGGGATTCGAACCCCCACGGAATCTCTTCCACTGCCCCCTCAAGACAGCGTGTCTACCAGTTCCACCACCTCGGCAAGAGGTGTTGTGTTCAAAGAACGTCTCAACGAGGAATGTTATTAACGGCCTTTAAACATATTTGCAAGCTTTTTTTGCAAATAATTGCTCATAATATCTAGGTTTTTCTTTCGAAAGCACCCTCTTTTCAGATGGTGCCGAGGGGGGGATTCGAACCCCCACGGAATCTCTTCCACTGCCCCCTCAAGACAGCGTGTCTACCAATTCCACCACCTCGGCTCTGAATATGAGCTTATATTAAAGAACTTGATTTAAGTCTTTAAGCTTTCTTAAAAGCTACTTGGTTTCTTCTGCTTTGGGAGCTGCAGGTTTTGCAGGCTCTTCAAAAGTAACCGCGGGCTTTTCAACTTCGGGAGTGATTATTGTGTCACCTTCAAGCATTACAGAATCATCAGCGATTTTGTTGCCGGAAAGAACATTATAACTCAGGGATGTTACCAGAAAGACCGCAGCGAGAAACGCTGTTATCTTGGCAAGTATTCCACCTGCTCCGGTGCTACCGAATACAGACCCACTTCCTCCGCCGAAGATTACCCCCATATCTTCCTTACCGCTCTGAAGAAGAACGAAAACAATCAGAAAGATACAGGCGATAACGTGTACAGTAATTACGAGCGTTTGCAAAGCTTTTTATTCCTTTTTTTTTCACCGGGATTTTGGCGTACCTTTTAAGCCAGAGCAATCTGACTGAAACTTTCGCCGTCCAAGCTCGCGCCTCCTACCAACACACCGTCCACATTGTCAAGTGCTATTATCTGGGCGCAGTTACCGGGTTTAACACTTCCGCCATATAAGATGCGGATTTCACTGGCTTTTTCCGGGAAAATATTTTCCAGTTTTTTTCTAACAAAACCGTGGGCTTCAACTATTTCATCTTCTCCGGCAACTTCTCCGGTTCCAATGGCCCAGACAGGTTCGTAAGCCACAACGACAGTTTCCGGAGCAAAATCAGCCGAAACGTCTTTCAGTCCAGCCTCCAGCTGTCTGTTTATGACTTTCTGAACTTCACCAGCCTTACGTTCATCAATGGTCTCTCCAATGCAAAGAATCATGGACAGACCGTTTTTGAGGCCGAAGGCCACTTTTTCACCGACCATTTCATCGGTTTCACCCATAATGGAACGGCGCTCCGAATGTCCGGCAAGAGCGTAAGAGCAGCCAACATCCTTAAGCATACGGGGAGAGATCTCACCGGTATACGCACCCTCTTCAGCGGGGTAGAGATTTTCAGCACTGAGTGAGCAATTGGCTTTACCTTCAAGAACAGAGCCTACTGATTCTAAAGCTGTGTACGGAGCAGCTATCACAACTTCACGGTCCTCGGGAAGTTTGCCTTCGATTCTGTTAACGAGATCTTCGGCAGTAGCTTTTGCTTCGGCTCTGGTCTTATACATCTTCCAGTTTGCAGCCATTAATTTTTTCATTAGACGTTCTCCTTGAGTGCTTTGAATGCGGGAAGTTCTTTTCCTTCAAGAAACTCAAGGAAAGACCCGCCGCCGGTGGAAATGAAGGTGAATTTATCTTCAAGCTTTGCCTGATGAACAACCGCGTCGGTATCTCCGCCGCCTACGATAGTAGTCGCATCGTCAAGATTTGCCATTGTTTTGCAGAGTTCAAGAGAACCGGTTGCAAAAGCGGGCTTTTCGAACAAGCCCATGGGACCGTTCCAGACGATTGTTTTAGATCTTTCGATCACTTCGCAGAATTTCTTTGTTGTTTCAGGGCCGATATCAAGGAGCATACCGTCTTCCGGAACGCTGTCACCATCACAGACTCCCTGCGCGGTTTCAATGTCGGTTCCCCATACAAAATCAACGGGAAGATGAAGAGTTGTTCCGGAGGAAGCGGCCTTTTCGATGATTTCCTTAGCGGTATCCACAAGGCTTTCTTCAACCAGAGATTTACCGACTGACTTGCCCTGAGCAAGAAGGAAAGTGTTGGCCATAGCTCCACCGATTATGAAATCATCAACTTTTCCTATGAGGTTGTTGAGAATTCCAAGCTTGGAGGAAACCTTGGCGCCACCGGATACAGCGATATAGGGCTTACGAGCGTTTTTGAGAGCCTCGCCGAGGTATTCCCATTCGAGCTTGAGCAGGAATCCGGCACAGCACTCTTTGGCTGCGTAAGGAACGTCAACAACAGAAGCATTGGCGCGGTGGGCCACGCCAAAAGCATCATTAACATAGATATCAGCTAAAGAAGCAAGCTGCTTACCGAAATCTCCCCTTTCTTCGGGAGTCTTTGCCTGTTCTTCAGCGTGAAAGCGTAAGTTTTCCAACATCATGACCTGACCGGGCTTAAGCTCGGCAGCCATTTTTTCCACCTCGGGACCGATGCAGTCGGGAGCCAGGGGGACTTCCATTCCGAGATATTCGCCAAGACGCTTGGCAGCGGGAGCCAGAGACAAGGAGTCCACTCTCTTGCCCTTGGGTTTGCCCAGATGGGCCATAACGATAACCGATGCACCTTTTTCCAGTGCATATTTAAAGGTGGGGACAGCGGCCTTGATGCGGTTGTCGTCAGTGATGGTTTCGCCGTCCAGGGGGACGTTGAAATCAACTCTCATCAGCAGTTTCTTTCCTGCAATGTCAAGTTGGTCAATGAAGCGCATGATCACTCCGTGTTTTTTGCTGTTAAATTGGTTAAAGCCGTCAGAATTCCAAGTCATAAAGATGGGCGTCTTCCCTGGTGTCGGGATAATAATTCTTCCTGATTCCGACTTTCCTGAAGCCCAGACTTTCGTACAGCGCAATAGCTGGATGATTGCTTTCCTTCACATCCAGCAAGCCTCTTTTGATCTCCATTTCCCTGCACTTCTGCAAGAGCGTAAGCATCAGTGCTTTACCAATTCCCCTTCGCCTGAAATCCGGGTGGACTCCCAGATTCAGAACTTCCATTTCTCCCAAAACAATCGAATAGGCCAAATAACCGACCAAAATTCCCTGCTCTTCATACCCCAGAACATAAAAAGCTTTTTTTTCAAGTCCAAGCTTGAACTGCTCCTCAGTCCACTGATATTCAAAACACAGGGATTCGAGGGCCCGTAGCTGAGAAATATGTTCGGACCCCATATCCAATATAATTTGATCACCGGAGGTGACTTCTTTGCTAATCATAATTAATGTGTCTTTCAGCAACGCATTTCATCTGCAATCACCGTCAAAGTCAACGTGAACCCTTTACACCTGATTCCGGAAAATTGAAAGAACAGCCAATAAATAAAACAAATACAGACTCAAAAAAAGTGAAAAAAACAAATTACCAGATCGAAGTGGTGGACGGCAGCAACCGACCATTAAGCACTATGGATATCAAAGAAGTGCACCGTCAAGCTCTATCTCACCGGTCTGTGATCATACTTATTTATGATGCTGAAGGAAAACTGTATCTGCAAAAACGCAGTTCAAACAAAAAGCTCTACTCCGGACGCTGGGATATATCTGCAAGCGGTCATGTTCATGTTGGTGAGTCAAGTTTTGACGCCGCAGTTCGTGAGCTTGAATCCGAATTAAACATCAGGTCCGGCAACCTGAGACAAGTCAGTGAAATAAAAGCCTCTGCTGAAACCGGGAACGAATTTATCACATTATTCACACTGGATAAAATAAACAATATTCCGAATCCGAACCATGAAGAAGTCGAGTCAGGATATTTCTACTCTGAAGAAGAGCTGGAGTGGCTGGTCAGGGAATATAGAGAACTTCTGGCCCCAGCTCTTGTTTTTCTTCATGACCAGCAGTTTCTTTTTAAAATCAAATAGTTCCAAGAACCTCTGAGAGAAGAGTATCAAGTTCTTCATGGATTGCAGTTCCTCCGGCAATAATGCCGGGGGAATAAAGGTCAAAATCTGCACCGCGATAGCCGCTAACTCTTCCTCCGGCTTCTTCCACAAGCAGCCACCCTGCCGCTGTGTCCCATGGTTTCAGGCTGCTTTCATAAAAACCGTCATAACGGCCACAAGCCACATAAGCCAGATCAAGGGCAGCCGCTCCGGGTCTGCGTACTCCCTGAGTTTTCAAAAGAACTCGCTCCAGAGCATTGGTTATGAAGTCGATATGATCTTCAATTGCATAAGGGAAACCAGTGGCAATCAATGATTTTTCAAAATCATTACACTCAGAGACATGGACCTGCTTTCCATTAAGATATGTACCCTGACCTCTGGCAGCCGTAAAAATCTCTCCAAGCAGAGGAAGATTTACGATACCGAGTTCAACCTGTCCATTTCGCCACAGGGCTACCGAGGTTGCAACAAATGGTAATCCATGGGCAAAATTAGTTGTACCATCCAGCGGATCTATGACCCATGTACAGTCAGAAAGACTCGAATTTCCAGCAGTTTCTTCAGCAAGAAAAGAGCAATTTGGCAATATTTTTGAAAGTTCTTCTTTAAGGAATTCTTCGACTGCAAGGTCCGTCTCCGTCACTAAATCAATACGGCCTTTATGCTTTATATTTCTTGGTTTTGTCGAATTACTGCGGATAATCTCACCGGCATCCAGAACAACGCTAACCGCTTTTTCAAGTAGAGAATCCATGTAACCAGCCTAATTTATATAAACCTTCTCAAAGCCTTTATCTTTCTGGAGACTTAACCCCGTACCACGCACAACAGTGGTCAAAGGATCCTGATCAATAATAACTTTCAGGGAACTTTCTCTGTTAATAAGTACATCCAGACCCTTAAGAAGAGCCCCGCCGCCGGCAAGAAGCAGGCCGTTATCAGCAATATCGGCAACCAGTTCGGGCTGAGTATTTTCAAGGGCTACCCTTACCGACCTTACAATTGCCGCAACTGGATCAGCAATAGCTTCCCTGATCTGTGAATCATTGATTTCAATGGACTTCGGCTTACCGTCAATAAGGTTCCTTCCTGAGACAACCATGCTGACCGGTTCTGAAAGCTCGATAGCAGAGCCGATCTGAATCTTGACTTTCTCTGCGGTATTCTCACCGATAAGAAGCTTGAATTCATCCTGAACATACCGCTTGATGGCATTGTTCATTTCGTCTCCGGCAACACGCACAGACTGGCTGTGCGCAATGGAGGCCAGAGTGATGACTGCGACTTCAGTCGTGCCGCCGCCGATGTCAACAACCATATTTCCAACAGCTTTATCAATCTCAAGGCCAGCGCCGATTGCCGCAGCCATGGGCTCTTCAATCAGACGAACTTCCCGCGCTCCGGCCTGCTGTCCGGACTCTATGACCGCCCTTTTCTCAACCTGTGTTATACCCGTGGGCACACAAATAATAATCTTGGGCTTGACCAGATTTTTACCCCTGATAGCCTTTTTGATAAAATAAGCGATCATTTTCTTGGTCACTTCAAAGTCGGCTATAACGCCGTCTTTCATGGGTCTGATAGCCTTAATTTTATCCGGAGTTCTTCCCAGGTACTCCTTGGCTTCTTTACCCACGGCAATAACCGACTCATCTCGGGCATCAAGAGCAACCACAGAAGGCTCATTTAAAATAATCCCGTCTTTGGGAGTGTAAAGCAGGGTATTGGCTGTTCCGAGATCCATGGCAAGATCCTTGCCCAGAAAACTCATTAATTTAGCCCATATCATATATTAAACCTCGCGCGCGAAGCGGTTACCTGTCATTTATAAGCACCGGATTTGCCTTGGCCGGACTCACTTTCTGCAGGGCGGTCCGTGCCTCGGCCAACCTGCTTTTGAGAAAAAGATTTTCAAGGAATTGAGTCAGATACTCTGATACCATAAATAGAAAATCCTTCAAGTCTTCATCAATACGTTTGGATTTTTCATTCGCAAGAACAAGTACTCCTCTGGTCTTGCGCTGAAAAATCAGAGGAAGACATATAACGCTCAAAAATTCTCGGGTAGTTGCGCTTGCTCCCAGAAGGCTTGTAGCAGCCTGTCCGGCCCCGTTTTCCTCAATGAAAACAGGTTCATTATTTTTATACACCCAACCGACAAGCCCGCTCCCCAAGGGGTATTCCCTAGACTTGGAGTCGCCACGATGCATGATCGGCTGGTTTTCACCTTCAACGAAAAAGGACGTTCCCCGCTGATCTATAACGGTGAGAAAGGCATGGGAAAATCCAGATGCCCCGGCAGTCATACCAAGAAGATTGTCCAAAAAAGAATCCCACTTTGGTTGACGCTTTCGCAGATCATGCAGCAGTTTCAATGTCAGGAAATAATCATTTTTCTTGCAGTCCGCATCTACAGACCGGATACATGAAAGCATTGAAGTGATCATCTTCCCGAACTGGGACAGGATTTTGAGATCCTTGGTGCTGAAAGAATAAGTACGCTTGCTGTCAAGACAGATGGCTCCCATGGAATTATCAAGGGGGGTTCCCATAAAAGCCTTCACTTTTTCCTCTTCCCTGCTTTCGTAATACCCTAAAGTAGTTGAACCTTTTCGGTCCATATTATTGATAAAAAGAGGCTCGTTTTTACCCACAACAATTCCGGCAAGACTCTTTTTGGGCAAGGGAGAACCTGTAGATGAAACATCGTCTCCCAGGCTGAAATAATTGGTCAAAGCATATCCATGCTGACCATCGGGAAGATAGAGGACAACCGTATGTGCCTCAAACACGTTACAGACAATGCTGAGGATGTTTATCAGTATCTCGTTTCTGGGCATTTCTATTTAGTCCTGCACTCGATAAAATAGTCAATATTCCTATTATAAGTTTTTTCCTGCTCGGCGGTAAAATAACATGCAGGCAACTGATCTTTACCGCAATGGTATGCAACACACTGGCAACAGTTGCCGTGCCTTGAACAGCCTGCATAAGTACAGGGACAATTCTTGTTTCCGCCATTCTGCTGGGCGCAGCTGCTATCTGACATATATATCAACCTCATCTGATTTTTTAAGATCACTGTCATTAGAAAATAAATATAAATCCGTACCATTCTTATTTCAAAGAAGCTTGACGGTCAACATGAAGTCAATTTGGAAGAGATTTATTTTTCGCCTCAGCCCTTGACTTTCATGGCCTAAAATTGATGATATCCCAAAATATCCACATATTATTGAAACAAAAGTAATGAAAATACTCATTTTTTCGCTTTGAGCATTAATAAATCAGATTCTACACAAAATCTAGATAATTTGTATTGTAATTAGTTGCAGTTCGGGATAATCATACATTATAAATAGAGATAGGGGTGGAGAGGTTGATTATTTAGCCGGACGGGGTGTTATTTAACCGGCAAACAGGGTATGAATATGTGGCAGGAAGCTTTCTCCCGGTACACAGGGCCGTCCTGTGAAACCGAAGCCGATAATAAAGGCGAAATATATGATCTTAAGTCCCTTGAGGGCTTGAGACTTTATCTTGATCATGTACACATCAAGAACTGCCTGCTGCGCCCTTATTTTGAACAGAAAAAAAAATATCCACTGGTAGAATCACGGGAGCTTCTACCTTCTTTCGAGGTTGATCTTTATGAGTATAAAAAACTTCCCGGCTTCAGCATGGTTGCACTTGAGAGGCAGCTGAATTTTTTTCAGGAAGTTTTCCAGTTCGATATTCTCCACAGCCCCAGACTCCTGGATGACAGTACCACCGAAAAAGCATGCCCCTTATTCGATTCCATCCTGAGAGCCAATATTGAAACATTCGAAAGCCGTCTTCCCAAAAGATCGCATAAGGATTTTCAGCAGGAATACAGCCACACAGACGTTTCCAATATACACAATTACGATAAAATTCTTCCCTTCCTTCTGGAAATAGAAAGAGCCCATGTAATGGCAAAAGATAATACCGGGAGGTTTTATCTTTCAGGAGTATTCGGCTCACTTCCTTCCGACCTTGACACCGAACTCAAACGGTTCGGCATACAGATAGGCAAGTTCAAGCCCGGTGACAACCTTCTCTACGAATACAACAGACTGTTCGTATACAACTTTTTAATGGAGTTGCATGGCTTTCCTATTGTATCGGAAAGACGCACATCTTCAGCCCTTTTTGCCAGACGCCTTTTTCGGATGGGTGAAAAATTCATGGTCCGTGTTCTTGGTCAGTCAGACCGCACCATCACTTCCCTGTTCTCACATCCAAAAGCCAGACATTACCCGCGAGTGGAGAAAATAGCACTGGTGCAGGTAAGCAGAGATAACAAGGAAGCAATCGCCGAGCTAAAAAAAGGTGGGTTTTTTGTTGATGTTAAAAGAAGGGTTGTCATCCTCAAGGTCAAATACCGGCAGCATAAGTTCAACCATGAAAACGTGAGGGAAGACAGAGCCCTTTCCGTTTACAGGCAGGAGATAATTCATCCCCTCACAGGTGAAATAGTTTCTCATTTCAATGTAATTAAAGATGCTTCAAGCATGACACTTCTCCTGAACGATATCGTACGCGGTGAATACAATGGTTCAATTGTTTACAAACGTAACGAGTTGATCAAGGACACTGATACACATGAGAAAAGGCTCAAATTCCTTTTTGCGTGGCTCTCTAAGCATCAGCGCAGAATAATCGGATATTCAGATGAATTTTACTCCGGTGTTGTAAAAGTTCTGGATAGTTATCTACTGGCTCCGGACAATTATGAGCCCTTCAACGAAATGTCCGAACTTTATCAGGAAGTATGGTCTAAATACAGTTTCATCCAGCAGGCTAGGAAGCTCAAAACCCTTGAGGATCTTAAAGAAAGAAAGTACCGGGGTAAGCATGTATCCTACCTTGAGATGCTGCAGATAATGACAGAGATTCTGAATGAACTTAAATTTGAGATTGTTAATTATTTTGAAAAGCTGGTTGAAACTACACTCAAAATTGGAGACAGAGTTCTAAATGATTCATACCTGCGGAGAAATTACATCCTAAAACACGATGATGATTTGACCGAGTATGGATTAAAAATAAAGAAACTTTATGGCCGACTCGTTGTAATACTTGATGAATTCAGGTCCATCCGCAAAAGCAGATCTCTTTATGAAGAAGGGGCCAGCATCAGCGGATTGGTTTAAAAAATTGCGGGGGCTTTACCTATATTTTGGTATTGTCCTCAAATTATATGGGAGAAATCATGTCAGCATTGCGTACTACCCCCCTTACAGAATGGCACCGTGACAACGGAGCCAAACTTGTTCCTTTTGCAGGCTTTGAAATGCCTGTGCAATACAAAGGGATAATTGTGGAACACAAACACACCCGCGAAAAAGCAGGATTGTTTGATATCAGTCACATGGGAGAATTTAATCTGTCCGGCAAAGGAGCCAAGGACGCTCTTAATAAGATTGTTACCCAGAATCTGGACACTCTTGCTCCGGGAAAATGCCGCTACGGTTTTCTACCGAATGACAAAGGCGGTGTTCTTGATGATCTGATCATCTACTGCCTGGATGAAAATTCATACATGCTTGTTGTCAACGGAGCCTGCGAGGAATCAGATTTCAACTGGATTGATTCACACCTTCCAGAGGGACTGAACTTTGATAATGTCTCTTATGAAACTGCCAAAATAGATCTGCAGGGACCGCTCGCTCTGGATGTTCTTGAATCAGTTTTCGGGCGCGACTACAAGCACCTAAAATATTTTAATTTCGAAGAAACTGAATTTGACGGATACAAGCTTATTGTCAGCCGGACCGGATATACAGGTGAACTGGGTTATGAATTCTACCTGCCCGCGGACAAGGCTCTCTCGCTCTGGGAAAAACTTGTGGCTGATGAGCGGGTTGAACCCATCGGTCTCGGTGCCCGCGATACTCTCCGTCTTGAATGCGGCTATCCTCTTTACGGGCAGGATCTCGATACTGAACATAATCCCCGGGAAGGTGGATACTCATTCCTCCTCCCGGCTGATGCTTACACTGAGGTGAAAGAGCTTCTTATTCCTCTGACTATTGATGGTCGTCGGGCTGCCCGTCACGGAGATAAAGTTGTACTGGAGGGTAAGGAAGTTGGGGTTGTCACCAGTGGCTCCTTCTCCCCCACTCTGGGCTATTCCATTGCACTGGCCTATGTTGCCAAGGATGCTGCAGAGGCGGATACTTTTATTATCAATACCGGCAAAAAAGAGCTTGAGGCTAAAAAATCCGAGCTGCCCTTCTATAAAGAAGGTACTGCAAGGAAAAAGTTGGCTTAAATCAAAATACTGCTTCAGCATCAGCTGCGCTGTTCTAAAAAAACAGCGACTAATCCAAAAGATCACCCTGCCACTATATAGTGGCAGGGTTTTTTCAATTAAAATATATAGCTAATATGGCGCCCCGCCTCCTTGCCGTTTCAGTAAATCTC
Source organism: Maridesulfovibrio salinus (assembly GCF_055394525.1). Lineage (NCBI taxonomy): Bacteria > Pseudomonadati > Thermodesulfobacteriota > Desulfovibrionia > Desulfovibrionales > Desulfovibrionaceae > Maridesulfovibrio > Maridesulfovibrio salinus. The sequence continues at coordinate 2,750,064 of NZ_AP042461.1, read as the reverse complement.
CACTACCCTCGCTCGCATGATTATATTCGTTTTTATCAGAGATATGCTTATCTTTATATTGGGAGTATGGTTTTTTGAGTTCAAACTTGATTTCAAACTGCCGGATGAGAACAACCTTCTGCTGTTCTTTGTGGCGATACCGATCATCTGGGCAACAATGATGCAGATGTGGACATCAATCAGCTACCGTGAGCAGAAAAACAAACTAATGTATTGGGCATGTCATGTATTGGGAATCATTTTACTGATATGTTCCGTTTTTCTCATCAGCGCTGTTCTCAACACAATTGAAAGCTCTTTAAGTCCGGTTGGTAATATATTGTTTCATGTAGTGGGATGGGCTGCAATTCTGGGTATTATATTTTATGATATGGTAGATATAAGTCGTGTGGATAAAAGTGAATAGAAACAGAAAGAAACCATTTCTTTTCTATTTGTTTGACTTATTACAAAGTCCCAACTAATTGCCTGTGTATGTTCAATCTTTAAGCATATAAAGACCTTTGGTTCTTGCGCTGCGTGACTTCTCAGTAAGTCTTTGCGGCTTTATCAATTAATATTCAATATTAAGGATATTAAGGTTTTGCTATGTTTAAAGCTTTGAATAAGATTAACGAACGTCCTCGTCCTTTTGAGACATATTCAGCTCCGGATCTCTGGACAGATCCCCACATTGCAGAGCAGATGCTCAAATATCATCTCCATCCTGAGATTGATGCAGCTTCACGCAATTCAGAATTCCTAGAAAATTCAATTGAATGGATCATAAAAAAATTCAACCTGAAATCAGGCAGAAATGTTGCTGACTTCGGGTGTGGCCCCGGACTGTATACAACTCCTTTCGCAAGGACCGGGGCCAGTGTGACTGGAATTGACTTTTCTTCCAATTCCATCAACTACGCACGTGCTGTAGCGCAAAAAGAATCCGTTCCAATCAACTATATAAATGGTAACTACCTTGATTACAGGACAGATCATCATTTTGACCTAATCACTATGATCATGTGTGATTTCTGCGTCCTCAGCCCGGTGCAGCGCAGTCAGATGATCAGAAAATTCTATTCGCTTCTTAAACCAGGAGCCTCTGTACTGCTCGATGCTTACTCCATCAAAGCATTCAATTCCACAGATGAAAAGCATTTATATGAATCAAATCTGATGGATGGCTTCTGGTCTGGCAATAAATACTACGGGTTCATGAACAGATTTAAATATGAGCATGAAAAGGTTATTCTCGATAAGTACACTATAATAGAAGCTGACCGCTGTCGTTACTTTTTCAACTGGCTGCAATACTTCGACCCAAAAGAGTTGGCGGCTGAATTCAAATCGCACAACTTCTCATTTACAACTCTACTGGGAGATGTAGCCGGAAGTAGGTACCAAAACGAGAGTAATGAATTTGCCTTAATTGTTACTAAATAGCTGAAATATATGACAGGGCCTATTATCTATTCTAGGTAATAGGCCCTTTTCTAGATATACTTTAAGTATTATGTCAAAATGACAACAATAAAAGCCAATATCTATTCCTTCTTCTGATTTCTTCCAATAAAAAACAATAAACTAAATGACTTATTTAAACAAAGCCACAAAGCCTTGTTATAACCATTATCCTTAGTCTTCACCCTTCCAGATTTCTACTCTTTCAAGCATGATTAAAATTTAAATCAAATATTAAAGAGTGTTAAGCAGTCTAGTGTTTATTATGGGTTGTATGGCATAAAAACAATTGTGCCATTCACCTCGCAAGCAAATTTTTTTTCCAAAAACAGGTAGCGATGTATAGTTTGTATTCAGAAAATGAAAAAGGCCATTTTTCGCTAACATTTTTTAGGTCCTTGGAAATTCGTTTTCAACATAGGCAAGAGGCTGATTGGGGAAACGTTAACCTTAAATTTTTGAAGAACTGGTCAGTAATGAAAAGCTCTAAAAAATGTGCTGGGGAAACGTTATTTCAACTGCCCTTTAATGGTCTGGGCATTTCTCTGGAAGCATGTGCAGAAAAAGCCGGAAAGATGGAAGTCAGATACTTTAATGTATCCATTTCCAACTCTCTGTCTTCGGAGAAACCTGCAGAATATGCTTTTACCGGTTTATCCGGATTTGAACTGCTGCTCACCTTAGGGCGTGAAATTCGTGGAAGATAACTAACAAAATTCTAGGAGCGATGATGAGAATTAATCGTAGAGATTTTGTAAAAATGACGACTGCTGCAGCTGCCGGTATTGCAGCGGTTCCGGCATTTGGCGGGCTAGGGAAAGCCCTTGCCAATACTGCCGAGGAACGGGCGAAACAGCTCAGTCCGAAATGGACCAGCCAGACCACATCCGTATGTGCATTCTGCTCTGTAGGATGCGGACTTCTGGTCAACACCTCTCTTGAAACCAAACGTGCGGTCAACGTTGAGGGTAACCCTGACCATCCCATCAACGAAGGTTCACTCTGCGCCAAGGGTGCTGCCACAATCCAGATGACCGAAAACCCCAAACGCCCCGGTAAATTTCTCTACCGTGCCCCCTACAGTGAGCAGTGGGAAGAAAAGGATTGGGATTTCTGTAAAAAGCGTATCGCCCAATTGATTAAAAAATCACGTGATGAAAGCTTTGAGAAGAAGAACGCAAAAGGTCAGGTAGTTAACCGCACCATGGGCATAGCTTCTCTCGGTTCTGCAGCATTGGATAACGAAGAATGTTATGCAATGCACTCTTTCATGCGAGCACTCGGCCTGGTCTATGTAGAGCACCAGGCACGTATCTGACACAGCGCAACTGTTGCGGCTCTGGTAGAGTCGTTCGGACGCGGTGCGATGACCAACCACTGGAATGATCTTCAGAACAGTGACTGTATTTTAATCATGGGCAGTAACGCTGCCGAAAACCATCCCATTTCCTTCAAGTGGGCAGTGAAAGCGCAGAAACGTGGCGGTAAAATCATCCACGTTGACCCACGCTTCACCCGTACCTCAGCTAGATCAGACGCATATATTGCTCTGCGCTCGGGTACTGATATCGCTGTTCTAGGCGGTATGATCAATTACATCATTAAAAACAAGCGTTACTTCCACAAGTATATGCTTGATTATACCAACGCATCTTTCATCGTAGGCAAAGATTACAATTTCAAAGACGGCCTGTTTTCCGGCTTTGACCACAAGACAAATTCCTACGACAAATCCAAATGGGCATTTGAACTGGATGACAAGGGTATCCCTAAAAAAGACGAATCCCTGCAGGATCCCAATTGCGTCTTCCAGATCATGAAAAGACATTTTGCTCGCTACACCCCTGAAAAAGTTTCCTCCATCTCAGGCGTATCGGTAAAAGATCTTGAAATGCTCTATGACACCTACACTGCTACCGGAAAGCCGGACAAAGCCGGAACCATCATGTACGCCATGGGTTGGACCCAGCACACGGTTGGCGTACAGAACATCCGGGCCATGGCTATGATCCAGCTGATGCTCGGTAATATCGGTGTTGCAGGCGGCGGTGTTAACGCACTGCGCGGTGAGTGTAACGTTCAGGGCTCCACTGATTACGCCCTGCTCTACCATATTCTGCCCGGCTACCTCAAAACTCCCCTGGCAGGACAGGACACTCTCGAAAAGTACAACAACACCTACACTCCTCAGAGCAATGACCCCGAGTCAGCCAACTGGTGGCAGCACTATCCGAAGTACTCAGCCAGTCTGATCAAGGCCATGTATTCTGAGGACACACCCGAACAGGGCTATCAGTATCTGCCGCGTCTCGACAACCACAAGGCAAGCCAGTATTCTTGGATTCCGCTTATTGATCGCATGTATCAAGGTAAATTCAGCGGCGGTCTGATCTGGGGAATGAACCCGGCCTGCTCCAGCTCCGATGCTATCAAGACCCGTAAGGCTCTCGGTAAATTGGACTGGATGGTCAACGTCAACCTCTTCCAGTGCGAAACCAGTGATTTCTGGCAGGGACCGGAAATAGACACCAAGAAGTGTAAGACTGAAACCTTCTTCATCCCCTGCGCTTCGGCAATTGAGAAAGAAGGTTCCGTCTCCAACTCCGGTCGCTGGATGCAGTGGCGTTACAAAGGCCCGGAACCGTTTGGTGATGTGATGACAGACGGTCATTACTTCCACGAAATATGGGAAGAGCTTAAGCACCTCTATGAAAAAGAAGGTGGAGTCTACCCCGAGCCTATTACCCATCTGAGCTTCGACAACATGTGCGAAGAAAACGATCACGGGCATATGGAATTCAGTGCGCGCAAAACAGCCAAACTTTGCAACGGCTGGTTTACCCGCGATACCGTAGTCAAAGGCAAGAAGTTTAAGAAAGGACAGCAGGTACCAAGCTTCGCCTACCTTCAGGCTGACGGCTCTACTACCTCCGGTAACTGGCTGTACTGCAACTCTGTCACTGACGAAGGCAACATGGGTATGCGTCACGATCCCAGCCAGACCAAAGAACAGGCTAACATCGGCCTCTTTCCCAACTGGACATGGTGTTGGCCTGTAAACCGCCGCATCCTCTACAACAGAGCGTCGGTTGATGAGAAAGGCCGTCCCTGGAACCCCAAGAAGGCTGTTATCGAATGGAACGGATCCAAATGGGTCGGTGATGTTCCTGACGGCGGTTGGAAGCCCGGAACCAGGCATCCTTTCATCATGCGTAAGAACGGTTACGGCCAGCTCTTCGGCCCCGGCCGTGCTGACGGGCCCCTGCCCGAATATTATGAGCCTCTGGAATGTCCTGTTAAGGACCATCCCTTCTCCAAAACCCTTCATAACCCCACGGCGGTTCAGGTTGAAGGAGAGGAAAAGGCTGTATGTGATCCCAGATATCCATTTGTTGCAACAACTTACCGTATCACTGAGCACTGGCAGACAGGCTCTATGACCCGCTGGCAGGACTGGCTGGTTGAAGCAGAACCGCAGATGTTCGTTGAAATAAGCCCCGGCCTTGCAAAGCTGCGTGGCATTGAAAACGGTGAGAAAGTAACAATCGAAAGTGTTCGTGGTTCCCTTTGGGCAATCGCCATGGTTACTGAACGTATTCAGCCGTACAACATCGGCGGTTCTGAAGTGCACATGGTCGGCATGCCCTGGCATTACGGTTGGGTTACTCCTGTAAACGGCGGTGACTCCGCAAACATCGTAACTCCGAACGTTGGTGACCCCAACACCGGTATCCCCGAATACAAGGCCTTCATGGTCAATATCCGCAAGTGGAAGGAGGGTGATAAGTAATGTCAGGTAAAAGCTTCTTTGTAGACCTCACCCTTTGCACCGCCTGCCGCGGTTGTCAGGTGGCCTGTAAGCAGTGGAAAAAGCTGCCGGCGGAACATACCCGCAACGTAGGCTCACACCAGAACCCGCAGGATCTCTCATTTAACACTATCCGTCTCGTGCGCTTCAATGAAGTCCGTGACGAAGATAAAAAACTCAAGTGGCTGTTCTTTCCCGAGCAGTGCCGCCACTGCATTGAGCCTCCCTGTAAGTACATAGCAAACATGTACACACCGGGCTCAGTTGAACAGGACCCCAAAACCGGGGCCGTGGTAATGACTGACAAAGCTGTAATCCGTAAAGGGAAACTCGAAAGCTGGGAACTCTGCCCTTACAATATCCCGCGTCAGGATAAGGCTACCGGAATGTGGTCCAAATGTGACATGTGTATAGACCGGGTAGAAATGGGAATGCTCCCGGCCTGTGTTCAGAGCTGTCCCACCGGCACCATGAACTTCGGTGACCGCGAAGACATGCTCAAAATGGCCAGAGAACGTCTTGCTGAAGTTCAGAAGACCAAACCCAACGCCTACCTCGCCGATCCCGAGGATGTGCGCGTGATCTACCTCTGCGAATCGGAGCCTGACAACTATCATGAAAATCTGGTAGCATCAGCAGAACAGCGTAAGACCGTTTTGGCCAACAGGGCAACCCCGCCCAGAAGTTCGAGACGCAGTTTCCTCACTGCCGCCCTTGGACAGAAAAACAAAGCCTAGCAGGCAGGGAGAAATAAGATGAAAAAATTATTGATCGCGTGCCTGTGCTGCATGGGCATGATGTTCGTAGCCATAGGCGTTGGAGCGCAGGAAGAATACACAGCTCCTGATGACGATCTGGTCATCAACTTCATAAAACCTGACAAGGGTATTGGAGTTGTGTTCAACCATTCGAGCCATGAAGGTTATGAATGTGTCGATTGTCACCACAACATCAAAAAAGCAGGCAAGCCGACCAGTTGTGCAACATGTCATGACAACTTTTCAGCAATGCCCGTTAAAGGTTACAAGTCCTACTTCAAGGCTATGCACTATAAACGCAACAACCTTAAGCGTCCCTCATGTCTCGGATGTCATGTCAGAGAGTTCGGTAACGACAAGGAAATGGTCGGTTGTGTAAACTCTGCATGTCACCCTGAAGGGATCAAATAACTGAAAACAGTCTACATTCTATGCTATGGACATTTGTCCGAGCACTCCACAAAGCCCCGCTTCGGCGGGGCTTTCTTATTTCAGCTTAATACTCTGTGCATAATGAAATGGATTGCAGGATATCATATTCCCCTTCATGGCTTCGAATTTATTGTGCACGTCACCATCCCTTAAACATAAATCTGAAAATATGCTTTTTTACTTTTTTGCACCTTACATCCGGGATTTACGCCTAAATATATAGGTGGTGTTGACTACAAAAAACTTTAAGCCATACTTTCATGCATCATAAACGAAAAAATCCCGCATGACTGTAAATCATGCGGGATTAATGAACTTTTGTGCTGAGTTTAATTTTTAAGGATTATGCTAATTAAAATTTAACGCTTAACTCGCGGAAATCCGGTCATAATACTCAGGATAGCCATCACTGCAAGAATAAAGCAGTAATGCATGTTACCGATAATCTCCAGCGGAGACATCTTGGAAATGGAGCCTGCCAGCAAAATCTGCGCTCCATAAGGAATTAACCCCTGAACAATGCAGGAAAAGATGTCCAGCAAGCTTGCACTGCGTCTCGGATCAACATCATGGGTTTCAGCAATTTCCTTTGCCATGCCACCAGTCAGAATAATCGCAACAGTGTTGTTAGCGGTGCATAGGTCAGACATAACCGCCAATGCGCTGATACTCAGTTCCCCGGCTTTTGTGGATCTGGTTCCACGGGTCATACGGCCGATCATCTCAATAATATAAGTTATGCCGCCATGATATTTGATCAATTCTCCAAGCCCGCCAACCAGCAATGAGAGGACGAGAATTTCCTGCATCCCGGTAAACCCGCTGTAGATATCCTGAGAAAAAGTGAGCAGGCTGAAACTGTCCATGGTTATGATTCCAACAAGCCCGGTGAAAACGATTCCCGCTCCCAGAACTATGAAGACATTAACTCCAACAACAGCCATCATCAGAATAGTCAGGTAAGGCAGAACCTTGAGCAGACTGTATCCACCATCCTGAACAACCTGCCCGCCTTCACCCGCAAAATACAGAATGATAACGGTCAAAATGGCAGCCGGAAGCGCTATGAGGAAGTTCATCTTGAACTTGTCACTCATTTTACAACCCTGAGTTCTGGTAGCTGCAATAGTGGTATCTGATATCATCGACAGGTTGTCACCGAACATGGCTCCGCCCACGACAGCCCCCATCAGTAAAGCCGAAGGGATGTCTGTTTTGCCGGCCACGCCGACAGCAATAGGTGCAATTGCGGCAATAGTACCCATTGAAGTTCCCATTGCGGTAGCAATAAAAGCGGCGATGACGAATAACCCGGGGAGTACCATTGAAGCAGGAACTATCGATAAACCTAGATTGACCGTGGATTCAACCCCACCGATAGACTTGGCGACAGCAGCGAATCCACCAGCAAGAAGATAGATCATACACATGGTGATTATGCCCGGCTCCCCGGCACCACGCAGAAAGATATTAATTTTATCGGTTATCTTTCCACGCCCCATCCACACGGCCCATGCAATCGCGGGTAATATGGCAACTGTGGCTGACAACTGGTAGAAAGCCATGCTGGTTCCATCCATTGTCAGAAAAGCTCCGGTTCCGATAAAAATGGCTAGAAACAACCCCAGTGGGGCCAAGGCCAATCCGTTTGCTTCCTGTTTCATAGGTATATATCCTTATATAAGAAGTTATGCATATAGTTTGGGTAGAAGTATACATATGGAGAATACTCTTCCAAACATTTTAAGGAAAAACCAAAAGAGCAATCACTTCACATTATTTTGCGAAAAACAACCCTTTCAATTATTCGTTTTCCACGATGCGGATACTTAAGATGCTCACCTTCAAGAACTCTGTCAATAAAAACCGATAAACATTTTTCAAAGTATTACTTTAAGGTTTTTGGAAGATTGTAATCATCAATATGTAGCATCAAATCAGATCTCAAATTTTGATTAGGATGTAATAATACAGCGATATAAAAAATCATTATCTCAAAATAAGAAAAGACCCGCAGCACATGCAAAGCCTGCGGGTAACTTGAACAATGTATACGAACAGAAGGCTTGTTAATTAAAATCAACCTAATAAGCAACAATGGTATATTCGCCGTTATATTCCATGACAAACTTACCATTATCTCCAGAAACAGAGTCTACCTGCCCTGCATTGTCAGTATGGTAAACGTTAATACTGTTCTTAACTTCAGAATTTTTACACATTAAAACAACATAGATATTCTCGTTCGCATTAGATTGATACCTGTCATACTCCCAATTTTGACGTTCATCTGGCAATAGATTCAAAGCACATTCAAGCTCCTTCTGATGCATTGACTCATCAATACCTTTCATATTTATTGCCAGACAGGATATATTAGGATCTTGACCAAACAACATATACACAACAGAACTCCTTGATTATTAGTCCACTTCAAAAATGGCTATATTTTAATTCAAAATACATACTTACAAATAGGCTTACTTCATACATCTTAATCAAGATGGTTCCGGTATCGGCTTTGGCTTTTTAGGGGAGGTATTCAATATCTCCTGAGCTTTTTTTGCCCTTATCTTAGCTCTCTCAGGATCTGAATCTGAGAGACTGAATTTATTCTGCAGTGGAATATAAGAACTGATTTTACCAGGACCAAGTACCTGCATTTCAATAGCCCAATAGCCAACTACTAAAGGTCTATCAAAAGTTTCATTCATGGAAACCCCGTTACCGGACCTGCTGACAACGTTAAGCTTGGCTCCGGGCAACATATAACCACCATAATCATTGATTGAAGCTGACCTCATTATGTCTTTCTTGAACTTATCCAACTCAATCTTAGTTTTCAGTTCCTGAAGTTTTTTAAGTTCGGCCTTCAACTCGGAAGTCAGACTGCTTTCATCGCTCTCTGAAACAGGACTGCTTGCAGTTGCATTAGATGGATTTTTCAGGCTGTTAATGAGTTCTATTGATTTGTTGAGCTCAATAATTCTTTTGCTGTAATCAGATATTGAAGTACCTAGCAGCAGATCAAAATTCTGCGGACTACCGGCTTGAATTTTAGCCCCTCCCGACCCTGAAAAGGACATGGAAACATTAATTCCTTTGATTGCAAAAACCCTTGTAATTACGCGTATGCTTTTCCCGGCTAAAAGCTTTGCCACACCGGGATTATTTTCAAGCCACTTCATGGCCTCGTCTTTAATAACTCTGTCAGGCAATCCATAACTGGTGGCATTGGTGAAAACAATTGTTCCATTGGCGGACTGGGCGCCGGCCAAGGCAAAGGCAACTGGTACGGAGCTGATTGGCAGAGATGCTCCGAGCCCGCCTCTTCTATCTAGACTGAAACTATAGGATGGAATTGCCGCCTGAAATCTACGATGAAAGCTGACTTTGTCATTGGCTGTAAATTCATGGTCGTAGATTTTTCTATAAACCGAGGAAGGAATTTTTATTCTGTCGTATCTGTTGGTAAGAGGAAGAAAACCCTCTTCTGTCCATGTCTCAACTTCATCATCCGATGACATGTCAGCTAGATAGACATCACCGGGCCGAATATCCTCTTCTAATGGGAAGACAGGGAAAATCTGACCGGCTCGAATGGTCATGGACCAGTTTTTGGCAACACTTTCCAGATTCGACTGAGGGGCCTTAGGCACACATCCGGCCACTGATATAAAAACAATAGATAATAAAATGTTGCTGAATTTAAGCATAGATCAATACCTCTCTGATACAAGGAACCTTTCACACGGAATTATTCCTTGTATCACACCCCGTCACAATGTCAACGAGGTGTGATTCGAGGTATTGTCTAATACTGAATATCTACAGCTGATGAAGCACGGACAGCGCGATTCTTGGCATCTTCCACGTCAGAACCAAGAGCAAGAGCTACACCCAAACGGCGCACACCGTCACACTCTCCTTTTCCGAAGATAAGTACCTTTGTATCAGCTTCTTCAAGGGCCTTGTCTACATTTGCAAATGCCGGAGCCTGCGATTTGCCGTTTGAAAGAATTACACTGGAAGCTGCAGGACCATACTGCCTGATGGTAGGCACAGGCAGGCCGAGAATCGCACGGACATGCAAAGCAAATTCGCTTAAATCCTGAGAAATAACGGTAACGAGTCCGGTATCGTGGGGGCGCGGAGAAACTTCACTAAAAAAGATTTCATCACCTTTAATGAACAGCTCCACACCAAACAAACCGCGTCCTCCCAAAGCATCAGTAATACGAAGCGCATAATCCTGAGCTTTTGCGAGAGCAGCATCAGTCATGGGCTGGGGCTGCCATGATTCACGATAATCACCATCTTCCTGACGATGCCCAATTGGAGCGCAATAAGAAGTCCCGCCCGCATGGCGCACAGTCAGCAGTGTGATTTCATAGTCGAACTCAACAAAGCTCTCTACAATGATCCGCCCTTCACCAGTACGACCTCCGGACTGCGAATAATCCCATGCATGGTCGATATCGGCTTCGCTTTTAACCGTACTCTGCCCTTTGCCGGATGAACTCATTACAGGCTTGATTACGCAAGGAATACCGATCTCTTTTACCGCGGCAAGATATTCTTCCTTGGTGTCAGCAAATTTATAGGGAGAAGTTTTAAGTCCTATTTCCTCGGCAGCAAGTCGGCGGATTCCTTCCCGGTCCATGGTCAAGCGGGTCGCCATAGCGGTGGGCACTACATTGAAACCTTCTTTTTCAAGTTCAAGAAGAGTTTCTGTTGCAATTGCTTCAATCTCAGGAACAATGAAATCAGGTCTCTCGGTTTCAACCACCTTACGCAGCGCGTCAGCATCCAACATGGACATGGCATAACTGCGGTGTGCTACCTGCATAGCCGGTGTATTATCGTAACGATCAACGACAATGACTTCGACTCCAAGGCGCTGAGCCTCAATTACAACCTCTTTGCCAAGTTCACCGCCGCCTAGAAGCATCATCTTGCGGGCGGAAGAAGTTCCTGCAGTACCGAGCGTGACCATAGTTTTCTCCATAGGTGTTGCGCTACGCGCTTTATTGTTAGGTGAATCCGTCTTTAACGGGCAATAAGAATCATCCATATCAACTTTTCAGGCTCGATGGATTATTCCAATATGAAAGATGGTGGCCTTTGAAATGCCTGAAGGCGAGAAAGGCTTAGATAAAAGTTGAGTTTCTCCTCGCACAGGATACACTAAAATTCAAGATTTTTAAGGCATGCTCCCCTTTTTTGCTGATATAAACTTGAAAGCCGGAGAATATCCGGTATTGTCAACGCTTTCTGGCTATTGTAACTGTTCTGATTCGATCAACATACAACATGGATAACAATCTTTGCGAATGGATAAAAAAAGAATAGTTCTCGCATCTACCGGGGCCAGCGGTACTGTGTACGCCGTGCAATTGGCCAGACACCTTAAGTCACTTGATCATATCGAGCTTCACCTTATACTTTCCGAAGCCGCAGTTAAAGTGATGGAACTTGAAACTGATTATATCAAAGAAGACCTGACAAAATGCGCCGATTTTATTTATAGTCAAAATGATATTGCCGCCCCACCGGCCAGTGGGTCATGGTCACATTCCGGAATGATTGTATGCCCATGTTCAATGGCATCCATGGCAGCAATAGCGCAAGGACTAGGCTCTAACCTTATACACAGAGCCGCTGATGTATGTCTTAAAGAAAGACGCAAACTGATACTTGTTACCCGCGAAACCCCGCTCAACCTGATACATATCAAAAACATGGAAACAGTTACTCTGGCCGGCGCAACTGTCATGCCCGCTTCACCGGGATACTATCATTACCCCAAAAGCGTGGAAGAACTGGCTGCTCACATGGCCGGACGCGTTCTGGAGCAACTGGATATCCCTCATAACCTTTATAAACGCTGGTGCGAAGACTCGCGGAGGTAAACCATGAAACATACTTTTACTTGGAACGGACACTCTAATTTTACAATCCAGTCAGATGATAAAACCATCATCATAGATCCTTTTTTCGAAGGCAACCCCATGGCCTCCGAGAGATGGGACTCCATCAAACAGGCCGATGCTGTACTGGTTACCCATGACCATGGAGATCATGTTGGACAGGCCGCTGAAATCTGTAAAGCTACCGGAGCACAGCTGGTATGTATCTTTGATTTCATCGAAGATATGATTGCTCAGGGAGTGGACGGTGACAAAATCATCGGCATGAATATCGGTGGCACAATAGAAGTGGCAGGAATCAGAGTAAAGATGGTTCAGGCCATGCACTCTTCTGCATCAGGAGCACCTGCAGGTTTTATTATAACATATCCTGATGAATTTTGTGTTTACTTCGCGGGAGATACTGGAATTTTCTCCAGCATGGAACTATTTGGGAAACTGCACGACATTGATGTAGCCCTTCTGCCCACTGGCGGATGGTTCACCATGGATTCCAAAGAAGCAGCCTATGCATGTAAACTGCTGAACTGCAAAATGGTTATTCCGATGCATTTTGGAACCTTCCCCATACTTGAACAAAATGCCAAATCATTCACTGAATATTGTGCAGAAATGGCACCGGACTGTGAAGTCATAGAGCTGGAAGTAGCCAAGCCCAGAGAAATTCATGTATAAAAATTAAGTTTACAGCAAAAAACAGATAACAGATAAAAATGCTGTTTGTTAAAAACATATTTAAATAGTTTTTTATTGATGAAAGGCCCAGCCGATTTTTTCGGCTGGGCCTTTATAATTGAGTCTTCAGAAAAATGATTAATCAAAAAACCTTTCAAATCAAGACAAGGCAAAACACTACAGCAAAAACACCCCGGCCAGACCGAGCAAAGAGAGAAAACCGAAACTGTCTGTAATGGTCGTGAGAAAGATAGAAGAAGCCTGAGCCGGATCTCGACCGAATTCTTTGAGCAGAATGGGAATGGCCCCCCCCACAACAGCACCTAAAACCATATCGATAAAAAGTGCTCCGGACATGACCATAGCGAGCGTATAGTTACTGGTAAGCAGGAAAACAGCAAGGAGAACAAGTAGAGCGATGCAGATACCGTTGGCAAGTCCGATTTTAAATTCACGCAAAACCGCCGACCATGATTTTTTCCGGTCGAACTTCTCTGTCGCAAACTGCCTGATCATGACCGCGAGAGCCTGCTGCCCGGTATTACCGGCCTGGTTCGCCACAATCGGCATAAGAACGGCAAGAATGGCCATCTGTGCAATGTTGGCTTCAAATAGGTGTACCACCCAAGCGGAAACAGCGGAGTTGGCAACGTTGATGACCAGCCAGGGCAGGCGTTGCTTGACAGAATATTTCCACGGTGAATCTACAGTTTCATCCGTACCTGCACCAACCATGGACTGCATATCTTCACTGGCTTCCTCATTAATAATGTCAATTACATCATCAACGGTAACGACACCGATAAACCGATGATCAAAATCGGTAACAGGCATAGCAAGAAAATTATAGTGTGCAATAAGACGGGCTACCTCTTCCTTATCCACATTGTAGGTAACAGAAATCAGGTGCTGGTTTTTGGTAAGTTCAGTAAGCATTTTTCCGGGGCGGGAAATAAGAAGGTCCCGCATGGAAACAGCACCTATAAGGTGATGACGGCGGTTAACAACATAAGCATAATACGGGATACTTTTATCTTCCACCTCCCTTCGTATGGCGGAAATAGCCTGATCGACAGTCATATCATCCCGCACGACTGCGACTTCTGTGGTCATTACCCCACCAGCGGTTTCCGGGTCGAAGGTCAGAAGTGTGGAGATTTCCTCACGTTCTTCAGCTTTGATCTGACGCAGCAGGGTTTCCCGAAGATCATCGTCTATTTCTTCAAGAATATCAGTCGCGTCATCGGGCGACATGTATTCAAGTATTCGGGCAGATAGTCCAACATTGAGCCGTTCAATGAGGTCGCGCTGATCATATTTTTCCATTTCCGCAATGGATTCAGCTGCATCCCGGATAGTCAGCTGCTTAATGAACTTGACCTGTTCTTCCAGACCGAGTTCTTCAATATGATCAGCTGCGTCAGCAGGGTGCAGCGCATCAATAACACGCTGGTCAACCTTGCCAGCGCGTCCTTTGCCGCTTTCCTGCCACTGCCGCAGTGGTTCGGGTATTCCTTTAGCCTTTGTCATGGCGCTACCAACTATCTCAATTATATTGAAAGGTCAAAATTTAAGACTCTTTTACAAGATATAATCCACTTTGTGAAATCCTTCTCAGCCCTTGTATTACTTAACAAAAACGGATACGGATTTTTGTTACATGACCTCAAACTTAATGTTACAAAATTTTAACAGGAATAATATGACTCAAAACCTTTTCAATGACTTCTTTCAGGCCGAAGCAAAAATGTTTCTTCTGGCCACCATTAAAATATCACTTAGCGAAGACGGCCCGGATCTGACCTCGCTGGGTCTTTTTGAGCCCGAAGATATTGCCACGGCTCAAATAATCGCGAAAGAAGATACTGTTATCGCCGGACTGCCCCTGATCCCTCTGATTCTTGAGTTTGCAGACCAGGAACAGAAATGTCAGGTGTTTTTAAATGTGGATGAAGGTGAAAAAATCTCCACTGGAACACTCATAGCCTCAATCCAGGGCCCTGCCGCTCTGCTCCTAAAGGCCGAACGGGTGATCCTCAACTTCATATCACATATGTCCGGTATTGCCACTGAAACCCGTAAATACGTGGATGCTCTGGATCATTGCGAAACAATACTCCTGGACACCCGCAAAACCCTCCCCGGACTCCGTTATCCTGAAAAATACGCCGTACTGGTAGGAGGAGCCAAAAATCACCGCCTGAATCTGGTGGAGATGCTGATGCTTAAGGATAACCACATCGACCGAGCCGGTTCAATAACCGGAGCCGTGGACAAACTTCGTGCAAAATATGAAAGCTGTCCGCCGATCGAGGTTGAATGCCGCAATCAGGAAGAAGTCAATGAAGCTGTTGCCTGCAAAGTTGAGCGCATAATGCTGGACAACATGACCTTTGACGAAGCAAAAGCCGCCATTGAAACAATCCCTGATGAAATTGAAACTGAAATCAGCGGAAACGTGACCCTTGAAACCATCGCTTCACTTGCAGAGGCCGGACCGGACTACATCTCCGTAGGCAGGATCACTCATTCCGCGAAATGCTCCGACATGAGCATGAAGATTATATCAATGTAGGTAATACAATAGATGTATTCAGATATTATAACTGAACAAAAGGAAAAGTACGGGAAAAAACTGGCCATTCTCGGACACCATTACCAGTCGGATGAAATCATCCGTCATACCGATCTTAAAGGTGACTCTCTGGAGCTTGCCCGCCAGATCGAAAAACTGGAAGCAGAATACATAGTATTCTGCGGTGTACACTTTATGGCCGAATCCGCAGCAATAGTGCGTCGTGAAGACCAGAAGGTCTACATTCCAGATGCAAGAGCCGGATGTGTCATGGCCAACATGGCTCCGGCATGGCTTGTGGATAAAGTTCTTACCAGAATACTTGAAGAAAGCGGACGCAAAATCATCCCCCTTGCCTACGTAAACACCCCTGCCGCTGTGAAAACAGTGTGCGGCAGACACGGTGGTTCCGTATGCACTTCCGCCAATGCTGAGAAAATGCTCAGCTGGGCCCTTGAGCAGGGCGATGGAGTTCTCTTCCTTCCGGATAAAAACCTTGCCCTCAATACTGCGGACAAACTTGAAATCTCAGCTGAAAAGCGCATGATTCTTGATATCCGCGGCAAAGGTGAGCAGGTTGATATTCAGAACACCATGGATAAACAACTTCTGATCTGGCCCGGTCTTTGCGCTATCCACCAGAGGTTTAAAGTCTCACAGATGGAACAATTCCGAAAAGACTTCTCCGGCTGCAAGATCATTGTCCACCCTGAATGTCCTCCGGAACTGGTTCAGGCTGCCGATGGTAACGGTTCGACTTCATTTCTCATTAAATATGTCGATGAAGCTCCTGCCGGAACTACAATTGTCATCGGAACTGAAACCAATCTGGTCAACAGGCTAAAAGACATGTACCCCGATAAAAAAATAATTCCTTTGGGAATAAGCATGTGCAGCAATATGGCCAAAATAACGGAAGAAAAACTTGCCGATCTTCTGACCAGACTGGAAACGACCCCTTACGAGGATGTTTCCGCTGACATCAGAACCCCGGCTAAAATAGCTCTGGAAAGGATGCTCAAAGTCTGCTCATAGTAAACCGAACCTTTAGCCGGAACCTGAAAAGGCTGCCGTTTTATGAGATAAGGCATGCAAGAAAACCGAATAAAAACAGAAGTTTTGGTAATCGGATCAGGTATCGCCGGATGTATATCAGCTCTGACGATAGCAGAAAAAGGTATTGAAGTTACTCTCTTGACCCAGGGAGACAACCTATTCACCGGTAACACGAGACTTGCCCAGGGTGGCATAGTCTACACTGGCCCCGGTGATTCACCTAAAAAACTTGAAAAAGATATAAATACCGCCGGATGGAACTACAACAACACAAAGGCGGTACGGTTTCTGGCAAAACATGGGCCGGATATCCTTAAAAAGCTGTTGCTTGAAAAATATCCGATCCCCTTCCATCAAAACGATGACGGAGAGTACAGTCTTACCCGCGAGGGCGGTCATGCTGTACCCAGAATTCTTTATTGTGCCGATCACACGGGGCAGACCATCATGGAAATACTCAGCAAATGTGTTGCCGAGCATCCATACATCCGGGTCTGCACCAGCAGAACGGCAATCGACCTTATTACCAGCCACCACCACGTCAAGGGGCCGGAATTCATGTACAGCCTTGGCAACAAATGCCTGGGGGCGTACGTTTTTAACGAAGCCCGTGATGTTGTTGAAACAATGCTGGCCGACTACACGGTTCTGGCAACAGGTGGACTCGGGCAGATATACCTGCATACCACCAACACTACCGGATCCATAGGATCAGGAATCGCCATGGCCAACAGAGCCCGGGCCAGACTGATCAACTCAGAAATGGTTCAGTTTCATCCTACGGCTTTTTATCAGGGCGCACGTTCCAGAGCCAGCCGTAGATTTCTAATTTCTGAAGCGGTCCGAGGTGAGGGAGCGAAACTCATCAACTCCTCCGGCGAAGCATTCATGCATCGCTACGACCCCAGAGCTGATCTGGCTCCCCGAGATATTGTAACTCGGTCCATTCTGGAAGAAATGCTCCTCACTGAAGAAGAATGTGTCTACCTTGATGCGGCAAATCATGTGGATCATGACCTGACAGTCCGCTTCCCTACTATTTACGGCAGATGTCTTGAGAACGGAATCGACATTACCAAAAAGCCGATCCCTGTTGTCCCTGCCGCACATTACTTCTGTGGCGGAGTTCTTGTGGATGAAAAAGGAAAAACCACCATCGATAGACTCTATGCTGTAGGAGAATGCTCCTGCACAGGAGTACATGGCGGTAACAGGCTGGCAAGTACCTCTCTGCTTGAAGGTCTTGTCTGGGGCAATACTGCTGGTGAAGATATAGGTTCCAAAGCCTCTAAAAAATCATCACTAAGTAAAAAGCTGCTCAAGGCCATACCTGACTGGGAAAGCCCTGGAAACAATTCCAATGAAGACCCGGCTCTGATAGCGCAGGACTGGGCGCTGATTCGAAGTGTAATGTGGAACTATGTCGGTATCACCAGATCAACCTCAAGACTCAACAGAGCTATAGATGATCTGCAGAATCTGAACAGAAACCTGCGCTCATTCTACAAGCGGACTCCCATCAGCAGACCTATCATTGATCTGTTTCACGGATGTCAGGCAGCTTTAACCGTCACTGTTGCAGCCTTAAGAAACAAGGAAAGTATCGGGTGTCATTACCGGGCAGATGAATAACTATTTTGCTCTGTTTCAGGTTCTCGGGAATTACTTCAAAGTTGTTTGTTAGATGCAATGCAGATTATTCCTTAATTAGACTTAGTAAGTAATTTACCAGATCAATCCCACAACAAAGGCCCTGCTGAAAAATCAGCAGGGCCTTTTTATTCAAACAACTTGCAAAATGCTTAACTTGGGGAATATCCAAACTTTTATACAGTATTAAATGGGCTTATTCTTAAAAGGCAACAGCGACTTGAATCATTTAAAAAAAACATATTCAAACTACTGTAAATATTAATAAAAGTATTATTTTCTCCAGAACTCAGGCACACAAAGAACGATCACAGTATAAATTTCGAGACGCCCAAGCAACATACAGAAAATCAACGCCCACTTACCGACTTCGGGAATATGTGCGTAGTTTTCGGTTGGCCCTACACTTCCAATTCCCGGACCGATGTTTCCGATGCATGCAAGTGAGGCTGCAAAAGAAGAAACTACATCGACCCCGGTTGCGGCAACAATGAGCCCACAAATTACAAATAAGCCAAGCCAGAGAACGAAGAATCCAAGAATATCGTTCATGGTTTCTGGTTTAACAACAGTCCTGCCGAGTTTGACACGGTTTACGGATCTGGGGTGGATTATACGAAAAACTTCCTGATACGCCTGTTTGAAAAGAAGCATAATACGGAGATTCTTCATGCCTCCACTGGTAGATCCTGCGCAGCCGCCAAGGAACATACATAAAAGGAGAAGTCCCTGTGCAACAGCAGGCCATATTTCATAATCTGCAGTAGCATAACCGGTTGTACTGATGATTGATGCCACTTGAAATGAGGTATACCTGAAGGCATCTGGAAAAGAATCATAATTCGATGCAGAGTAAACCGCATATGTAATAACAGACGTAATTACAATAAAGATGATCCCGAAAAATCTGAACTCCGGATCCCTCCACATGCGAAGAGGCCGCCCTTTGATCATCTGGTAATGCAGGCTAAAATTTATTGCTGCAATGATCATAAAGGCCGTAATTACATAATCGATATATGCGCTCTGAAAATGGGCAACGGATGAGTTTTTAGTTGAAAAACCGCCGGTGGCAAGTGTTCCGAAGGTATGGCAAAGAGAGTCGAAAAAAGTCATACCACCAAACATGAGCAGTATCGCCTCAACTGCAGAAAAAAGCACATAAACCTTCCAGAGCACCAGAGCTGTGTCCTTAATGCGCGGTTTAAGCTTATCAGGAACCGGACCGGGAACTTCTGCTTTATAAAGCTGCATTCCCCCTACTCCAAGAAAAGGGAGAATCGCAAGAGATAGAACGATAATCCCCATCCCGCCCAGCCAGTGAGTCAGACTGCGCCAGAAGAGAATTCCTTTGGCGTTACTTTCTATGTCAGTCATGACTGAGGCACCGGTTGTTGTAAAACCGGAGAGCGACTCAAAAAAACAATCGACATAACTGGGAAAAACATCCCCGAAGTGAAAAGGGAGGCTCCCGAAAAAACCCGCCGCAACCCAGCCAAGAGCAACAATAGCCATTCCTTCACGGTGACTCAGCCCTTTATTGCCTTCTTCGTCCCGAAAGAAGAGAAACACCCCCATCCCGGCAGCCGAGGTCAAAAGAATCGAAAACAAAAGAGGAAGAATACCTTCATCCTGATAATACAGAGAAAAACCAAGAGGGAAGATCATCGTCAGCCCTACACAAAGTGTCAGGGCTCCGATAATATGCAAAACAACACGCCAGCGCATCAGTACAACTCCAGCTTGGTAGTCAATGCTTTTTCAATTTTAGGAATATTCTTATGAGTTGAAATAATAAGCAGCCGGTCATTCGGCTCTATAACAGTTGTACCGGTGGGTATGATAACTTCTTCACCTCTTTGAAAACAAAGAATCAAAGCTCCGGCTGGAAAATCAAGATCCATGATGGGCTTGCCTACAATAGCTGATTTTTCCTGAGCAATAGCCTCAAGAGCTTCCGCCTCTTCACCTTTAATAGATACAGCAGAAATAACTTTCCCCTGCCTTACAAAGTGAAGAATGGAGTTGATGGCTGAGAGACGGGGGCAAACCAGATGATCAATGCCAATCGGCTGTATAAGAGGGATATAGGCAAAATTATTAATCCGGGTAATAGTTTTGCGGGTTCCCAGATTCTTTGCAACCAGACAGGAAAGTATATTCATTTCCTCGTCACCGGTAACAGAAATAAACATGTCAAGATCGCCAACATTCTCTTCCTTGAGCAGATCCTGATCAGTTCCGTCACCGCTGAGAACAATAACCCGGTCCAGATCTTCGGAAAGTTCGGCACAACGCTCTGGGTCATTATCCAGTAATCTGGTATGATACTTTTTCTTATCCAGAGCCTGGGCAAGCAGGTAACCGACATTACCTCCGCCAACAATCATCACCTTGCGCACGGGATAAGACAGGATACCAGCCAGCTTGAGAAGCTTGTCCTGCTGGGAACGTATGCAGGTGAAATAAACAATATCACCCTGCTCAATCCTATCCAATCCCCCGGGGATAATCAGTCTGTTCTTGCGCACCAGAGCGGCGATGACAACATCAACCCCATCGAGATGGTCACGGACATTCATCATGGGAACACCCACAAGAGGACTGTCATCCGGAAGCTTGACACCGATCAGTCGGACTTTCCCGCCTACGAAATCATTAATTTCCACGGCACCGGGAACACTCATGACACGAAGGATGGATTCGACCACCTCTTCATCAGGATTGATGATTGTATCAATACGCAGATCTCCCTCAGTAAACATGTGGGAATACTTTGTATAATCATCATTCCTTATACGGGCCAGCTTAATGATATCAGAAGAAATTCTGTTAGCCAGAAAGGTCGCGATAAGATTAATTTCATCTTTATCAGTAACTGCAAGCAGGATATCAGCTTCCCTGATCCCGGCCTCCTCAAGTATTTCCGGACTAGAGCCAGAACCTTGAATTGTCTGCACATCCAGAGAATCAGAAACCTTACTCAGTGCTTTCGCATTCTTATCAATAACAACAACATCTTTGCTCTCCCCGGAAAGACGTCTTGCTACGTTGAAGCCGACTTCTCCGGCCCCTACAATTATAACTCTCAAAAGTTACTCCTTGTGCAAGGCACACCAAATACAAAAGGCTCAAAAAATGCTTTTGAAATCAGCAGTTGCTTATAGCGTGATAGCTGAAAACCAGCAACATTACCACTCACTTTTAAAATGAAAAAAGAATTACTCTGTTAATGAGCAGATCAAATTGAAATGATCCGAGTAAGGGCATGATTCACTTCTCAGACCAATATTACGGCAGGTGTAAACCGAAAAAGCCCGTCGCAATATGCGACGGGCTGGGAGGTCTTGTAAAGAAAAAACTTATCTTTTTTAAGACACTAAGCCATCTTGTTGACAGCAGCGTGAAGGCGGGCAATTCTGCGTGCTGCAGCACGTGAATGGATAACCTTCTTGGTTGCGGCCTTATCAAGAATGGAAGTTGCCTTACGGAGAGCGGAAGATGCAAGTTCAGTATCTTTTGCTTCAACAGCAGTACGAACTTCTTTCACAACGTTTTTGATACGGGTACGGATCATGGTGTTGCGAGCATTGCGTTTTACGCTCTGACGATGTCTCTTGAGTGCAGATTTATGATTAGCCAAGGTATTTCTCCTTAAAATTAAATTTCTATTTTTTTAACCCGCTTATGCAGGATTGTGTGCGAACGAAGAGTGTCTTTAACCAAAAACACCCGCAACTGTCAAGATTGGATAGCATTTTTTTGTGTAAAAAACACGAAATAATTATCAACCCTGATTAGCAGTCCCCCTGACAGGCTATACCTGCAGGGCTCCGAAATCAGCCAATCTGGATAACCTGTCAACCAGCGCCTTTAAGAGGTTTAGGCGATTAGTCTTTAAGCCCTTATCTTCGCAGATGACCATTACGTTGTCGAAAAAATCATCAACAAAAGGTCTGAGTTCGCCGAGGATTGCGAACAGTTTTGCGAAATCATCATTTTTCCAGAGCTCTTCAAAGCGGTCAGAAGTTTCATCCAGCTTTTCAGCCAGTTTTACTTCCTGAGGTTCTACCAGACGGTCTGTCTCAAAACCGCCGCTGAGCTCAGTACCTTCTTCGGAACCCTGTTTTTTAATGATGTTTGCTGCACGTTTGAAAGTCAGTACAGACTGCTCAAAACCTTCAGCTTTGGCGAATTCGGCCAGTGCTTCAACTCTTGCCTTGAGAGCGGGAACATCACGGAAACCGGCACCGATAGCTGCGTCAACAACTCTGGTTTCATAACCTTTTCCTGTGAAGTAGGCACGAAGCCTGCTGGAAATGAAATCGCCTAGTTTTTCAAGAACTTCAGTCTTGGAGAGTTTCCATTTGATATCTTTGGAATAACCTTCAAAAGCCATATCCATGAGCTCAAGAATATCAACTCTCAAATCAAACTCTATAATCATGCGCACGATCCCCAGAGCAGCGCGCCGCAGCGCGTAGGTATCGTTTGCGCCAGTGGGGATTTTATTAAGGCCGAAGCAACCCACAAGAGTGTCTGCTTTATCGGCCATGGAAACAATTGCGCCGCCGAGGGACGAAGGCACAGGGCTCTCCGGTCCGGCGGGCAGGTATTGTTCGGAAATGGCTTTGCAGACAACCTCTTCTTCACCACGTTTGGCGGCATAGATGCCACCCATGATGCCTTGGAGTTTATCAAATTCATTAACCATTTCAGAGACAAGGTCAGCTTTGGCAAGACGCGCTGCACGGGCCATCTCGGTCTGCATGGATGAATCTGCCTTGCCTGCAATAAGGGCAGCAAGTCTTTCCATACGTCTGGATTTGTCGCCCATGGAGCCCAGAGGTCCGAGGAAAACAACATCATCAAGCTTGCCGAGCCATGTATCAAAATCTGTATTGAGATCGTTTTTCCAGAAAAAACGTCCATCTTCAAGCCGGGCGCGAAGAACCTTTTCCCAGCCCTTGCGAACCAGTTCCACGTCTTTGGGGACAAGGTTGAGAGTGCACAGAAAATGAGGCAGCAGCTCTCCATCTTCTTTCTGGAGTCCGAAACATTTCTGGTGGCTTTCCATGCTGGTCAGCAGGACTTCTTTTGGAAGCTCAAGAAAAGACTCATCAAAGTTACCAATGATAGGGACAGGCAGTTCCACAAGGTTGCTGACTTCCTGAAGCAGGGAGTCCTTCCAAACAACTGTTCCCTTAAATTCAGCTGCGAGCTTATCACCCTGCTCGCGCACATACTCTCCGCGCTCTGCAGGAGAAATGATTACGGAACATTTTTCTTTGATCACTGAAAAATAATCATCTGCGGAAGCAACTTCCCATGGACCTGCACCCATTACACGATGCCCGAAGGTCTGACGTCCGGAAGACAGCCCGGCCATTTCAAAATCAACTACAGCGGAACCATAAAGGCAAAGCAGCCAGCGCAGCGGACGTCCAAAAGCGAAATCAAGGTTGCCCCACTTCATCTTTTTGGGGAAAGAAAGTTTTTTGATGGCTGTTACACACAGTTCAGGCAGAATGGAGGTGGTTTCACCGCCGCCGATTTCTTTTTTGGCAGCAAGGTACTCACCTTTTTCGGTTTCAACCTTGTAGATTGCATCGAGTGCTATTCCCTGAGACTTGGCAAATCCCTCAAGAGCCTTAGTGGGATTTCCATCTGCATCATAGGCGATTCTGGCAGGAGGTCCTGAAACTTCCTCGACAACCTTACGCTGGGCAGCAGCCATACCCTTAACATGAATAGTAAGCCTGCGCGGAGTGGCAAAAGCCTCAACCACATCGCAATCAATCATGCTTTCTTCAAGCAGGTTGCTGAATATATCCTTAATGTCAATACCCAGACGCGGAACAAAGCGGGCGGGCATCTCCTCGATTCCAATTTCTAATATAAAATCGGCCATTACAGTTTCCGTTTTTTAATCGTTGTTAAGCATGGGATAATTCATGTCTTCACGTTCCTGAGCATACAGATGTGCTGCCTTGGAAGCGAGATTGCGGACCCTGCCGATATAAGATGCACGCTCGGTAATGGAGATTGCTCCGCGGGCATCAAGCATATTGAATGTGTGGGAGCATTTCAGGCAGTAATCGTATGCCGGCCGGGGCAGCCCTTCTTCACAGAGTTTAAGGCTTTCCGCTTCGTATTTGTTGAAGAGGTCAAGCAGCATGGAAGCGTCACTGAGTTCAAAGTTGTATTTGGACTGTTCCACTTCATTCTGGTGGTAGATCTGACCATAGGTGACTTGGTCATTCCACTTCAGATCATAGACAGACTCAACTCCCTGCAGATACATGCAGATGCGCTCAAGGCCGTAAGTCAGTTCAACAGATACAGGTTTGAGGTCGATACCGCCAACCTGCTGAAAGTAGGTGAACTGAGTCACTTCCATTCCGTTGAGCCAGACTTCCCAGCCAAGTCCCCATGCACCGAGTGTTGGAGACTCCCAGTCATCCTCTACAAAACGGATGTCATGTTCTCTTGCGTCAATACCGAGCACTTCAAGACTCTTCAAATAAATATCCTGAACATCATCCGGCGAAGGCTTGAGGATCACCTGGAACTGAAAATAGTGCTGCAAACGGTTGGGGTTTTCACCGTAACGTCCATCTGTAGGACGGCGGGAAGGCTCAACATATGCAGTATTCCACGGCTCAGGCCCGATTACCCGGAAAAAGGTGGAAGGGTTGAAAGTACCCGCTCCAACCTCAATATCCAGAGGCTGTACAATGCAGCATCCATAGTCTGACCAGAAGTCTTGCAGCTTTAGAATAACATCTTGAAAATTCATTAATTTTCCTCTTGTCTAGAAAAAATCATAATCTTCTATCGACTCATTTTCCGTTCAGCAGATTGCAATAAATGAACTGGAAAATGTCCACTTCTTGAACAAACAGTACAGAAAAAGTCCAGACTTCTCCCAGAGTACATTACCTGAGAACAGCTGAAAAATTAATCTGTATAACAATCTCTGTCAGCATCAGACAGAGCTAAATTCATATTTTTCTGTATCCCTGCCCTTCCCAGACCAGCCCGAGATGGTAAGCCATGAACCGATCCATAACAGAAAAGCATTCCTGCCTGATATCCGATGGCAGTTTCAGGGAAGTCCAGTTGGCGGGTCCGGTGTCCTGAATCCAAGCCAGGGTGCGCACAGTTCCAGGACTTACGGTTTCGCCTTTACGTCCGTCAGTGCAATCAAGGCAAAGGACTACACCTTTCTCAATATCAAAAACAACGGGACGGGAACTGAACAGTGGTTTGCCGCATCGGGAGCAAATTGTAAAGTCCGGATTATATCCCTGTTCAAAAGCTACCTTGACCCGAAAAAAGAGAGGGAAGAAATCGTCTGGCTCAGATTCTTCTATAACATCAAGTGTTTGCGTCAGCAATTCGAAAACATCCCGACTTCCTTCACGCTCAAGAACCGCTGCTTCAACAAATTTAAGACAATTGGCAGCAAGCCCGATTTTCTTAAGGTCAGATCTAATTCCGGGATAAGCTTTAACGAGACTGCCTTCCTGTAAGACCTGATAAGTTCCGGTTTTGTTGCTCCCGGTCTTGAAAAGGACCTGTGAAAAAGGTTCAAAGCAACCGCCAAATCTTCTGCGGCTGCGGCTTCCGCCAAAAGCGAAAGCATTCTGTACTCCCCGTGTAGAAGAAAGAAATTTAACCCAGAGATCGTTTTCCTTGAACTTTCCGGTCTTCAGTATGACGACCTTTTCCGTTACTTCCATTTCCTTGTCAGAGAACCTTGTTATGAAACGGGGAATTCAAAAGTCAGAACCTTGCCTTTAGAAGCGTCAAATTCAAAAGGCTTACCGCCGGATTTCATCTCAACACCACCGGCATTGCCGAGCTTGATTATCAAAGTATCCTCGTACGGCAATGAGAGAGTATCGCCTTCCTGGAGAACGTATTCACTGCGCTTTCCATCAACAATAGTTTCTATCCAGCAGGCCTCTCCGGGCTTTGCTGTAACTTCAACTAGTCTTGGGGAGACCTGCGCAACAACCTCTTCAACAGGAGCAGAAGAACTCTCTTCAATGAGTTGTTCATCCTGTTCCTCCACGTTTTCCGGTTGCTGCTCAGGAGTCTGCTCTATAGCTTCATCCTCTTCAACACCAGGTTGTGAAGCGGAATTATTCTCCAAAGCCTCATCAGTATCCTCAACAATTTCTGCAAGAGTGTTTTCTTCTTCAGTTGAAATCTGCTGATCAACAAGTTCAGCCTGTTTTCCGTTGCCGAAGTTGATAATTGATTTGTCATGCAGATAATAAACCAACCCGCCGACAACCACTACGAGCAAAAGAATAAGCAGAATCACACCAAAAGAACTGCTTCTTCCTTTTTCAGCAACGATGATCTGCTGCTGTGGCTGATCTGCTTTAAATACATCCTCAACCTCAGGTTCAGAATCTTCGGAAGCAGACATTAATTTTGAGAATTCTTCACCAATTTCTTCAGAATCAAGGCCTAAAGCTTTAGCGTAATTTTTAATGAATCCTTTAGCATAGACCTCGTGGGGGAACTCATTACGGTCTCCATTCTCGATAGCATCAATATTGACTCGGCTGATCTTGGTAATTTCCATAATCTGCTCTATGGTCAATCCCTGCCTTTGCCGTTCCGCTTTGAGTCGGGATCCTAGTTCTTTCAAATCCATACTGTCCTCTTGCTGATATCTGGCTGTATTTCCATGGGCAAGGCACCACGGACGTATAATTTTGAAGTATGGTTTCCACACTTCAATCCGCTACAGTTCTCCCCTTTTATTTAAACTCAATAACGGCTTTTTCCCTGAGTTTTCTGATAAAATCTGCAAAGACTTCATCCTGTTTCTGTCGATAAAGCCGTTCATAAATATCATCTTTACTATCTTCGAAAGCATCCTGCTTAACAGCGGCATAGGAGTCGAGCTTGAGCAATGCCTTGGAATTCTGAACATCAAAAGGTTCACTGATTCCACCGGGCTTAAGACCTTCAAGGGCATCATGCCAGGTCTGGGCAAGATCATCCCAGCTCAGAACTCCAAGATCTCCTCCGCTTCCGGCCCCGGGACCGATTGTGTATTTATCTGCAGCTTCCTCGAAAGTAGTTTCTCCTGAGATGATCTTTTCCCTGATCTGTTCCACCGAGACATTATCAGGAAAAAGAATCAGCTTGAGGTGCACATTCTTGGCCTGGGAAACTTCTTTGGTTCTGGTGCTGTTCCAGACAGCCTGAATTTCCTCATCAGTTACAACTACTTTGTTCTTAACTTTATAAGAAAGCAGCCTGTGCTTGCGGATATCCTTACGGATCTGATCCTTAAAGTCTTCGAGATTGGTTTTCTGAAGTGCCAGCTTCTGTTCAAACTCTTCATCAGTAAAGTTGCTATTTTCTTTTATGCGTTTAATTTCACTATCAATATCCTGATCAGAAACCGTGATATTGAGCCGCTTGGTTTCCTGATCAATGATCATTTCATTGATCATACGATCAAGAATCTGCGACTGAATTTTTCTTATCTGCTCTTCTTCTACAGCGGAAATATCTTTCCCTTTGAACTGTTTCATAATTGGAGCCATCTTGGCCTTCAATTCATACATTGTGATAATATCACCGTTGACAACGGCCACGATACCATCAACCGTCTTTTCTTCAGCACTACTGATCTGAGCGGAAAAACAGATCATTGCGATCATAATTGCAGCAATAAAACGCTTCAATTGAAATCTCCCGTAAATATATAATCCCGGAGTCAACCGGATTCTAGTCTGGACCACGGGATAACAGGCCTTTTTGCCCGACCCCGCATTAATTACTCTGCCTAACTAAACTCTTTCAATAAACTATGCAAGGCGGTCTGCAGAACATTCACAATTACTGCTGCCCCTTCAATCCATCGGTGATTACGGAAGGTCCGTCTTCACCTTCAGGTAAAAGATCTTTACTGATCTTGACTTTAGCTGTCTGCAACTCTTTCTGCAGCCACAATTCAAACTTATCTTTCAATTTTCTTTCCAGCAGCACCATTTCCACTTTCGGATATGCCTGCAAGGGAGTCAGAAGGGTTGCGGGTTTCTTTTCCTTTAAAATGAGGCAAAGGACCTGCTTGCCCTGATTTATTACAGAACTCGCTTCGCCCGGCTCAAGTTTTTCAACAAACGGCTTCCATGATGAAGGTATCTGACCGTCTCTAATCCATACTTCACGAACAGAAACTTTCCGCAACTTTGCCGAAACGGCAGCAGGGCTCACCCCCTCGCGAAAAAGATCAACTCCCTTAAGTACAAGATCCTTAGCAAAGCCCTTTACCATTACGAACCTGTAACCGGCCGGCTGATAAAAGTCGGAAAGATGAGTCCTGTAATACTCCTCAGCCTCTTTATAATCAATTTTGATTTCCGGTCTCAATATCTCATGGTAAAATTTATCCATGGCAAGCTGATATTTCAGCTGTGACCTCCATGCCTTGAGGTCGATATATTCTTCAATCAATATCTGCTCGAAAGCATCATCAGGATAGTCTGAACGTACTTCATTCTCTGCATCCTCCAATTCTTTATCCGAAACCGGAATTCCCCTTTCCTCAAGCTCCTGGGAAACCAGTTCCCGAACAATCAGATCCCCAAGAATCTGTCCGTACTCTGTACGAACCTGATTGACCGATGGAACATATTCTTCGCCACCATCGTGTTTAAGGTCATACTTATAATCAAGCTGAGAAAGGTAAATAGGTTTCCCGTTTACCCGCGCAATCACTCCGGGCTCCTCAGCCTTATTCTGGCATCCGCCCAAAAGAAACGAAGCAAGTAACGTAGATATCAGTATTTTCTTCATATAATCACAGAAAATCCGGTTTTTATGAAACTTAAAGTAAAGATTCAAGTTTTTTGCAGATTTCATCTAATCCTTTGGAAACAGTCAACTCCTGATCTAAACGTATTTCCAGACTTGCCGGGGGCTTAAGTTTTGATTTATCACCCTGTTCACCAACCCAGGCGATAAGCTTCGTCGGGTCAACGGGATTATTTTTTTCATCCCAGCTGAGAACAACACGAGTAGGAAAAAGGTCTGCACGCATGACTCCAAGTTTCGCGAGAGTTCTTTTAAGATACAGAACTGATATGAAATTCTCCACTTCCTGCGGGAAATGGCCGAAACGATCTTTGATCTCAGCGGCCAGTTCTTCAATCTTAGCCTCCGTATCCGCGGATGACAGGGCTCTGTAGTAGCGGAGACGTTCACGCCCGTCCGGTACAAAATCTTCCGGCAGATGAGCCTTGAAAACAAAGTTAAGTTCGGGTTCTGTTATCATGGCCGATTCATCACCTTTGAGACGTCGCACTTCTTCGTCCAGCATTTCAAGGAATAGATCAAGGCCTACTTTAGCCATCTGCCCGGATTGAACTTCTCCCAGAATATTGCCTGCTCCTCTAAGCCGCAGGTCTTCCATTGCAACTTTGAAACCGGCTCCGAGATAATCAAGCTGGAGAATAATCTGCATACGCCGTTTAGCCTTCTCCGAAAGCGAATCCAAGGAGGAGACTACAAAGTAAGCATAAGCCTGTCGGGTACTTCGTCCTACCCTTCCCCGAAGCTGATAAAGCTGCCCAAGACCGAACATCTGAGCCTGATCAACAATCAGAGTATTGGCATTGGGAAAATCAAGACCGGACTCGATGATCGCGGTGGCTACCAGAATATCAAGTTCTTTATGCCAGAATTTATGGATAGTCTCTTCAAGATTTTTCTCTGTCATCTGGCCATGGGCCATACCAATTCTTGCCTCAGGAGCAAGTTTTTTAACAAATTCAGTTACACGTTCAAGTCCTTGCACACGGTTGTGCACCCAGAAAATCTGTCCGCCCCTCTCAAGCTCGCGTTTGACAACTGAAGCGAGCATGGCTTCATCCCTTTCAATCAGTGCAGTTTCAACAGGTTTTCTGTCAACAGGCGGTGTCTCAATAGTGCTCAGACTGCGCACGCCTGAAAGCGAAAGCTGCAATGTTCTCGGAATCGGAGTAGCTGTCAGGGTCAGCGCATCAATGTTTTTACGCATCTCCTTGACTCTTTCTTTATGGCGGACTCCGAACCTCTGCTCTTCATCAAGAATCAACAGGCCGAGATTAGGTGCTTCCACATCCTTAGAGAGAACCCTGTGAGTACCGATCAGTATATCCAGCCTTCCAGACGCCAGTTCTTCAAGCACCCTCTTCTGGCGGGCCCTCGGGACAAAACGGCTGAGCATGCCTACAGAAACAGCAAAACCTTCCATGCGTTGAACAAATGTCTGGTAATGCTGCTCGGCCAGTACGGTGGTAGGACAAAGCAGGACAACCTGCTTACCGTCCAGAACAGCCCTGAAAGCGGCCCTCAAAGCTACCTCGGTTTTTCCGAAACCCACATCTCCGCAGACCAGGCGGTCCATTGGCTCAGGGCTTTCCATGTCCCTGAAGACATCCTGAATCGCTTTCTCCTGATCAGGCGTTTCTTCAAACCCGAAGGTAGACTCGAATTCCCAGTACATATCGCTGAGCGGGCCATAGGCATACCCTTTGGCAATCTTGCGGTAGGCATACATCTCCACCAGTTCGCCTGCGATCTTTTCAATAGCTTTTCTGGCTTTCTCTCTGGTCTTGGACCAACGGGAACCGCCCAATTTATCCAGAACAGGACAGGCCCCTTCAGGGCCCTTGAATTTCTGGACCAGATTCAAACGGTCTACAGGAACATAAAGCTTGTCATCTGCATCAAAAAATAAAAGGAGATAGTCGTTGGATACATCCCCGACATTCATATGATGAAGGCCTCCAAAACGGGAAACCCCATAATCCCGGTGCACCAGCAGGTCATCCAACAGAAGGTCCTCATAGCTGGTCATGCCCTCAAAGGCTTTATCCCTGCCTCGAGAAGCACGCGATGTCTCCGGTTGGATGACATCCTCGCCCAGAATCATTGTCTGGTTCCACTCAAGCTCCATTCCCTTTTTCAGTGGGGATACAAGAGCGTAGATACCTTTGTTCAACGGTGAGTAACTGGTCGCAATACCGAGTTGTTCCGGCTCAATGAGTGAAAGAAATTTCTTGCGCGACCTTTCCGTACGGAAACTCAGAACAGTCTGAAATCTTTCCGAACTCCATTCTTTCAGCGCAGTAACAAGGGCTGCCCAAGGCCGCTTCATCTGCTCCGGTTTCCAGAACACATCTGAAAAGGAAGTTATTGAACGTTCAGATAAATCAATCCCGTCTTTTTCCCTTCCAAGAACCAGATCCTCAAAGACTATCTGCCGCTCATCACGCCAGCTTGAACGTGCTTTTTCTTCATTCCAGCAAACAGCATGCACCGGCCACTTACATCCGGAATGTGCAGACTGATCTTGAAGGAAAGTTTTCCAGCCATACTCCTGATCCTTGAGTTTGGAGCGAAGATTTGAAGCGGAAGAAAGAACATAAACAGATTTTTTAGGAAAAAAATCCTTAAGATCAACAGCTTCAGGATAGTAAAGTCCAGGCCAAATCATGCCATCAGCATTCTCAGCTTTCTCAAGAAGCTGGCTATACCCTTCGGAAGAAATTTCACCGATTTTTTTCAGCTGCTCCCAATGCGATTGAGCATCATCAATGTAGCCTCCACTAAGCATCGCAGGTGAGACAGGAAGAACAGTAACTTCATCAAGATCCGCTTTCGAACGTTGAGAAGAAGGATCAAAGACCCTTATTTCTTCGAGAATATCACCGAAAAATTCCAAACGTACGGGAAGCTCGTACCCCGGAGCGAATAGATCCAGAATATCTCCGCGCATGGACATTTCACCATATCCGGAAACGAGCTTTGTACGGTTGTATCCCCACGTAACAGCCTGCTCCATCAGCAGTTCCGGATCCATCTCCTCGCCTTTTGTCAGAACAATATAGTTATTTTCCAAAACTGCAGGCGAAGGCCATTTAGGCAGCAGGTTGTCAGCTGTCATCAGAACGGACTGTTTCCCGCCGCGGGTCAGGGCATGCAGGGCGGCCCATCGCTCAGCCCACTCTGCAGCGGCCGGAGATTTACTTATGTACGGAGGAAGGAAAACCCAGTCTCGCTCCCATGCGGGAGTAACATTGCTTTTGGTGGAATCATGACTGCTGAAAAGAGACAACAATGCCTTCAGCTCGGAATACTCCCGTGCTCCGGGGGCAACCAGAACAACAGACTGACCACGGGAATGCAGAGTATGGGCAGTGAAAGCCTGCGTTCCATGACCACTTTTAAAAATACGTATATTTTCCCCGCTTCCGTTTGCGAAAGCGGATAATTGAGAAGGTAAAGACAAATTATCTCCATGAATAGTAAAAAATAAAGTCGTCCGGCTGTCTGGAGCAGCGGACGACTTTTTTTTGCAGAGTATTTGTGGCGATGTCCAGCAAATTGAGGAAAGATATAGGATTAAACTTTAATAAGTAACATGTCCGCCATCTTTTACCGATTATTTAAACAGGACCCGGTATTCATTTTTAAAAAAAATTAAACCTGAGCAAGCTGCTCCTGTTCTTCACCTGAAAGGAGACGGTTAAGATCAAGAAGAATAAGGAGTCTGTCTTCAAGCTTACCTACCCCGCTTATGTATTCGGAATCGAGTCCGGAAACAACAGGCGGCGGCGGTTCAACTGTAGAAGCAGGAATTCTCAAAACTTCCGAGACTGAGTCCACTACAAAACCGACTATCATGTCATTAATCTCAATTACAATTATACGAGTATGCTGGTCATGATCTCTGGTGGTCAGACCGAACTTGCTTCTGAGGTCAATAATGGGAATGACCTTACCCCGAAGGTTTATTACACCTTCCACGAATACCGGCGCTCTGGGAACTTTTGTAATCTCCATAGTCCTGATGATCTCCTGCACCTTGAGGATATCAACCCCGAACTCCTCCTCGCCGATACTGAAGGTAACCAGCTGAATGAGTTCAGCATCAAGAGTTATTTTCTTACCTTCTTCCATAACCTGCCCCCTGTTTGGTTGCTTTTATAATGGATGATTAACGTGAGTAACCAGTGTTAGCTTATTAAGACAGCACATTGCTGATACTGTCCATATAATATTATTGATCTGAATTATTTGCAAGGCAATCTGCAAATTATAAAACAAATCTAAATTATTTTACTGACCACAAATTGACTCATACTGAGTAAATGACTATTAGTATGACTTGAGAAGCAATTAATGAAGCTAAAAGGCGAAGATTCAGGAGGGTATGAACTCGCATGGCTCAGTTTTCCCCGTCAGAAAATGTAACACTGGAAGACCAGATCAAATCACTAGCAAACGAAGAACTTCTAGACTTTTGGGAGGAGACCCAATTCCTTGCCAAAATGCTGGATCAGGACAACCAGGAACAAATTCAATACAATCCAGAATATGAGCGACTGATTCTGCAGGAACTGCAGCTAAGATCCTCAATGCAGACTCTGGACCCTTAAAATTTAAAGGCCCGTCACCAGACGGGCCTTTAAATTTATAACAAAATCAAAATTACAAGACTGCTATTTATCTACTCCGACAGCCCTGCGTCCAACACTGAAATAGGCAAATCCGCTATCACCCATATATGACGGATCATAGAGGTTGCGTCCATCAAAAACGATAGGCGCTACAAGTGAATCTTTGATTCTTTCGAAATCCGGATTCCTGAACTGGTTCCAGTCGGTGACAACGGCAAGGGCATTGGCTCCTTCCAGCACTTCGTACTGGTTGTGCACAATCTCCACCAGATCATTATCGCGCAGAATCTCTGCTGCCTTAACGTGAGCAACCGGGTCGAAAGCCTTGATTTTCATACCAGCGGCGGTCAATTCCGAAATGATGGAAAGAGCGGAAGACTCCCTCATGTCATCGGTATTGGCTTTGAATGCAAGCCCCCATAAAGCAAGAGTTTTTCCACGAACTCCACCCTGGGCTTCATAGTATTCGAGAATCTTGCTGGCCAGCACTTTTTTCTGACGATTGTTGACGGTATCAACAGCTTCAATAAGCTCAGGCTTCGCACCGACTTCACGGGCAGTGTTGATCAGGGCCTTCACGTCTTTTGGGAAGCATGATCCGCCATATCCTACACCGGGATAAATAAAGTAGTAGCCGATACGGTGGTCCGAACCTATTCCGATTCGCACTTCACGTACATTTGCACCGACCTTTTCGCAGATTCCGGCCATTTCGTTGATGAATGAAATCTTGGTGGCAAGCATGCAGTTGGCAGCATATTTTGTCATTTCAGCACTTCTGGTGCCCATGAAGATGAGTTTGTCGCGACTTCGTGCGTAGGGTGCATAAAGAGTTTCAAATTCCTTGCGGGTATCCATGTTCTCTGTTCCGACCACAACCCGGTCAGGCTTCATAAAATCGCTTACAGCATCACCCTCTTTAAGAAATTCAGGGTTGGAAGCAACATCGAAATCGATATTCTCACCACGTTTGGCCAACTCCTCGCTTATGATGGAGCGTACTTTATCCGCGGTTCCGACAGGAACAGTAGATTTATCCACAACTATTTTCGGCTCTGTCATAGCCTGCCCTACTTCACGCGCCACAGTCTCAACAAACCGCAGATCACAACTGCCGTCAGGACCGCAGGGAGTGCCCACGCATATAAAAACAAATTTAGCCTTTTTCATCCCCTCTTTGAGATCGGTGGTGAAGAAAAGGCGTTCGTCTTCGTAGTTACGCTTGACCATATCTTCCAGCCCCGGCTCGAAAATATGGATTTTACCCTGCTTAAGGGTCTCTACAACATCGGGATTAACATCTACGCACCAGACATGGTTACCCATTTCAGCAAAGCACGCTGCACTCACCAATCCCACATATCCTGTACCGACAATACAAATGTTCATTAGCAGTTCTCTCGATTATTATTTTCGTTTATTACCTGAAGTCAAACTTGATTTATCCGTCCCATTAATGAATTTATCATGTGCGGATAACGTCATAACATTTTTAATGTCAACAGTAACCCAGTTACAAAGAAATGACGGTTGCCAAGCAAGACCATTAAATATATTGTCCACTTAGTAAGCCGAAGCCTTTGATCTGCCAGTCCGGCAGTCTGGAAAACCGATTAGAAATTAAGCAATACAAGCGGAGGATATAAACATGCCCCTTTTATGTGTCAACGTCGACCATGTGGCGACACTCAGACAAGCCCGTCTCGGAACAGAACCGGATCCCGTAACCGCAGCCGCCATATGCGAACTGGCAGGTGCAGCCGGAATCATAATGCATCTTCGTGAAGACAGACGCCACGTGCAGGACCGCGATATCGACCTCATCAGCAAAACTATCCAGACGGATTTTCATTTCGAAATGGCCGCCACCGAAGAAATGCAGCAGATTGCCTTGAACATAACTCCGGCCACCGTATGCCTCGTTCCTGAAAAACGGGAAGAGCTGACCACCGAAGGCGGTCTTAACTGCGTTGGACAGGAAAAAAGGCTCGTTGAATATCTGGCTCCGCTCCACGAAAAAGGAATAGGCTCCAGTCTGTTCATTGATGCCGACCCCGCCCAGATCAAAGCAGCGAAGACTATCGGAGCCGAATATGTTGAAATACATACCGGCCACTTTGCCGATAGCACAACCAGAGCTGAACAGAAAGTAGAACTTTCACGAATCATTGACGGAATAAAAATGAGTCAGGATCTGGGACTGAAGGTCAACCTCGGGCATGGCCTTAACTATGTTAATATAATGGATTTTGCGGACATCCCCGGAATCTGCGAATACTCCATCGGCCATTCCATAATGTCCCGAGCAATCATGGTCGGCATGGACCGCGCCGTACGCGATATGGTTGAAATCATAAGAACATTTGCAGATTAATCATGATCATAGGTCTTGGTATTGATATAACAGAACTTGACCGCATCAAGCGTTCACTGGAGCAATTCGGTGGACGCTTCACCGAAAAGATACTTACCCCAAAAGAGCATGAGCTGATGCCACCCAAAAACCCTGTGCCATACCTCGCTGCGAGATTCGCAGCCAAAGAGGCTGCCGTAAAAGCACTTGGTACAGGATTTGCCGATGGCATAACCTTTAAATGTGTGGAGATAACACGTAATGAATCCGGAGCGCCACAGTTGAATTTTCATGGTAAAGCACTTGAGCGCAGCCGGGAAATGGGTGTAAAAGGAGTTCATATTTCCATAACTCACGGACGGGACAATGCCGCGGCAGTTGTGGTACTTGAGAATTGATTGCTTTTTAATTCAACTCCAATCAGCACCACTGCTGTACTCTGGTGGCATCCCACGGCTGAGAAACTGATGGGTTGATAAGGTTTCATTTATCCATCCAAAACGGTCATGCAGTTTCCCGGCACCCCACGAAAAGACAGGATGCACGTCAGGCCTAGGGATAAATCTGTCAGGGAAACCGCTGGAGTTCACAAAACAGGAGGCGTTAATGTTCTCTCCCCTTCCCACACCATTTGAAATGTCCAACTGGGACAAAGTGACTATCAACGAAGTCGGCATCAAAGGCGAAATTCTGATGGAAAACGCCGGAAGGGAAGCTGTCTTTACCCTTCTCAACGAATACGGAGACATATCCGGTGAAAGGATACTGATCATTGCCGGGCCGGGTAACAACGGCGGAGACGGATTCGTAATGGGACGTTTACTGGCCGATCTTGGAGCGGATGTACTGATTCTGCACACTGCCCCAAAAAATAAATACAAAGGGGATGCATCCTATCATATGCGTCTGGCTTCAAAGCTGGGCGTGGATATGAAATATCTCCGGCCCGCAAAAAATCTGAGACTGCCCGATGCCGACATCATAATTGATGGCCTGCTCGGAACCGGCTTTGACGGACAGTTAAGGCCTTTTGCTCTTGATATAGTCAACGCCATCAACGAAGCCGGGCAGTCATGTTTCATTTTTTCCATAGATGTACCATCAGGTCTAAACGGCCTGACAGGAGCCCCCCAGCCCGCTGCTGTAAGGTCTCATGTCACGGTAACTTTTGAAAACGCCAAAGTCGGCCTGATTGTACCACAAGCGGCTGAATACACAGGCAAACTGGTAATTGCGCCCATCGGAATTCCCGGAGAGGTAAAATACAAACACCCTTCAGCAAGTTATGTGATCAACAATGAAGTTCTGGATTTTATTCCGCTTCCTACTCCTGAAATGCATAAAGGTTCTTCGGGACATGTTCTGCTGATAGGAGGCTCCAAAGGGCTTACTGGAGCATTGCATCTGGCAGCCATTGCGGCTATGCGCTCCGGTGCTGGCTTTACCACCATGGCCTGCCCTGCCTTGCTTGCTCCTGAAGCCAAAGGCGGCAGACCGGAACTGATGACCAAAGCACTCGGCAGCAGTGATCATTGGGATGATCAGGCTATTGCGGAACTGCTGCCTGAACTGGATAAGTATGATTCAGTGGTTATCGGACCGGGGCTGGGACGTGACGAAGGTGCATTCAAGTTAATTGAAGCACTGGTTGAAAACGGCCACCCGCCTGCTGTGTATGACGCTGATGCCCTGTACGTGCTTGCCCGGCAATCACACCTTATGCAATCCATACAGGAAAATTCAATTTTCACTCCCCATCCCGGCGAAATGGGACGACTCGTGAACAAGTCGATTGAAGAGGTTGAATCTTCTCGAATCGATACTGCACACAAGTATGCTGTGTCCAAAAATATCTATCTGATTTTAAAGGGTGCGGGAACCGTTATCGGATGTCCGGACGGCAGAAGCATGATCTCTCCTGTTTCAGCCCCCAACCTTGCCGCTGCCGGTTCAGGAGACATTCTTGCCGGGGTGCTTGGGGCACTGCTGGCGAGGTCAATTCCTCCTATGCAAACGAGCTGTATCGGGGTATACTGGCATGGACTGGCAGGACTGTATCTTGGCGAAAAATTTCCCTTTCGTGGAAACATTGCAACTGAAATAGCGAACATGCTGCCCGTAGTGCTCAAGGAGGAACTATGCTGAAAGCCAAAGACATAATGACATCAGGTGCGCTGACCCTGAATCCCGAAAACGATGTGGCAACTGCTGCAAAACTGTTACTTGAAAAGCATCTCAATGGTGTGCCTGTAGTGGATAAGGACGGCAAGCTGGTGGGCGTGATCTGCCAGAGTGACCTTGTAGCGCAACAGAAATCAGTTTCACTGCCATCCCTGTTCACCATTCTGGACGGCTTCATATCATTTTCATCACAAGATGAACTTGAAAAAGAAGTGAACAAAATAGCGGCCACCAAGGTAGAACATGCAATGACAGCTGACCCTGTAACCATCAAACCTGAAACAGACATTGAAGAAATTGCCGACCTGATGGTGGAGCGCAAGCTTTACACACTTCCGGTCGTCGAAGACGGCAGACTTGTCGGAGTGGTGGGCAAGGAAGATGTCCTGAAAGTACTTACTCAATCAAATGACAAAAAATAAAATAACGCTTCAACTGCCGGATGTGGAGTCGACTATGAGGCTCGGCTCCACTCTGGCTTCTTTTTTTATCAATCAAAAAACAACGATTCCCCTGTTTTTAAACGGCGATCTGGGCTCAGGCAAGACGACATTGGTCAGAGCACTGGTAGAATCTTTCCCGGGTGCGCAAAACGCAGAAGTGAGCAGCCCCAGTTTCAATATTCTTAATATTTACCCCACAAAACCGCAGGTTAATCATTTTGACCTATATCGTCTTGAAGGACAGACCCCCGATGACGACTTCTTTGATCTGATAAACAATAAAAAATCTTTGACAGTTGTCGAGTGGATTCAGTATCTGAAGATGGAATTCTGGCCTGAAAACGCACTGCTCTTCACTTGGATACCTGCCCCATCCGGCAGAACAATAGAATTGACCCTGCATGGTTCAGCGACCTCCCTCTTTGAAGAGCTTGCCTCACTTCTCAAGTCATTCCAATAACATCCGTTGAACTAATGTGGTAAGGAGATAATGTTCAAATGAACATCGTAGTACAGAAATTCGGTGGAACCTCGGTCAGGAACCTCGAATGCATGAAGCAAGTGCTGGAAAAAGTTCTGGTGCCTTACGAAAAAGGCAACAAAGTAATCGTAGTCCTCTCAGCAATGGCCGGTGAAACCAACCGCCTTATTGATCTTGCTAATGAATGGTCCGACAAACCAGACCTCGCGGAAATGGATTCTCTGGTATCAACAGGCGAACAGGTTTCAGTGGCCCTGTTTGCCATGCTTCTCAAAGATCGCGGAATTAAGGCTCGTTCACTGCTGGGTTTTCAGATTCCGGTTAAAACCAACTCTTCATATTCCAGAGCTCGAATTCTGGATATTGACCGCTCCAGAATGGAAGAACTTCTGGAAGAAAACGATATTCTTGTCGTTGCTGGTTTCCAGGGCTGTGATGAAAACAGACGAATTACCACCCTGGGCCGCGGTGGTTCTGATACTTCGGCCGTAGCCATGGCTGCCGCTATTGAAGCTGATCTCTGTGAAATTTTCACCGACGTTCCGGGAGTTTTTACAACTGACCCCAACGTATGCAGCATGGCCCGCAAGCTCGATACCATTTCTTATGACGAGATGCTTGAGATGGCCAGCATGGGAGCCAAGGTACTACAGATCCGTTCAGTTGAATTTGCCAAAAAATATAATGTTAAAGTTCATGTCCGCTCTACTTTCAGCGACGAGATTGGAACATATGTCACTCAGGAGGATAAAAATATGGAATCAGTTCTTGTTTCCGGTATTGCTTATGATAAAGACCAGGCCCGTGTAACCCTTGAAAAAGTCAAGGATGAACCGGGCGTCTCTGCCGCTCTTTTTACTCCTCTTGCAGAAGCCGGTGTACTGGTTGACATGATTGTCCAGAACCCCAGTCGTGAAGGCCGGACAGACATGACCTTCACTATTCCCCGTGCCGACCTTAAGAAAACGCTTGAGATCATCGACCAGATCAAAGAGCCGATGGGAGCCGAGGACGTGCTGTATGATAAGAATGTATGTAAAGTCTCCGTTATCGGAGTCGGAATGCGCAACCACTCCGGTGTTGCTTCCCGCGCTTTTCAGGCTCTGCGTGACGAGAACATAAACATACTGATGATCAGCACATCCGAAATTAAAATTACCTGCCTTATCGAAGAAAAATATACTGAACTGGCCATAAGAACGCTCCACAACACGTTCGGGCTCGATAAAAGCGGGTCCGAAGAAAACATGCTCTAAAAAATGAAACAAATAAAAATATACGACACCACTCTGCGTGACGGCACACAATCCGAAGAAATAAACTTGAGCGTACAGGACAAAGTACGCATAACCCGCAAGCTGGACGACCTCGGCGTACATTACGTCGAGGGCGGCTGGCCCGGCTCCAATGCCACCGACAAGGAATTCTTTCAGGAAATCCAGAACTACGCTTTAAAAAAGTGCAAGATTTCCGCCTTTGGCTCCACCCATATGAACCGGCTTACCCCGGAGAAAGACCCCAATCTGAACGCTCTTGTTGATTCCGGAGCCAAGGTAATGTCCATCTTCGGAAAGACCTGGGACTTCCATGCCACTAATGCTCTAGGTGTCACCCTGGAGAGAAACATCGAACTGATCAGCAACAGCATCGGCTATCTGCGACCTCATGTAGAAGAGCTGTTTTTCGATGCCGAGCACTTCTTTGACGGCTTCAAAGCCAACCCCGAGTTTACTCTGAGCTGCCTGAAGGCTGCCCACGAAGCAGGAGCTGATGTTCTTGTCTTGTGTGACACCAACGGAGGTTCAATGCCTGAGGAAGTGGCGGAGGCCTGCAAAGTTGTGCTGGATAAGATTCCGGGGTGCAGCATAGGCATACACGCCCACAACGACTGTGAACTGGCTGTGGCCAATTCACTTACGGCTGTCAAAAACGGTGCTGTACAGATTCAGGGAACCATTAACGGATACGGGGAACGTTGCGGCAATGCAAACCTGTGTTCAATCATTCCCAACCTTGAACTCAAGCTTGGATATGAAACCATCGGCAGTGAAAAACTGGCCCAGCTTAAAAACGCATCCACTTATATCACTGAAATAGCGAACCTGCGTCCGTTTCTTCGCCAGCCGTTTGTAGGACATGCTGCTTTTGCCCACAAAGGCGGTATCCATGTGAGTGCGGTACTTAAGGACTCGACAAGCTATGAGCATATTGATCCGCTTCTGGTCGGTAACGACAGACGTGTTCTGCTTTCTGATCTATCCGGCAAAAGCAACGTGCTCTACAAGGCCAAGCAATACGGATACGACCTTGATAAAAACGATCCCGCAGTCAAGACAATCCTTGCGGACATAAAGGAACGTGAAAGCATCGGCTTTGAATACTCTGCTGCCGAAGCGTCCTTTGAATTGCTGTTCTTCAAGGCCATGGGCTGGTCAAAACGGTATTTTGAATTCATCAACTTTTTTGTTGTTGATGCAAAACGCCAGAACGATTCCGAACCATTCTCGGAAGCTACTGTAATAGTGAAAGTTCACGGCCAGGAAAACCATACCGCAGCTTCGGGAGAAGGCCCGGTAAACGCGCTTGACAAAGCCTTGCGTAAAGCGCTTGAGCCGTTCTACCCTTCCCTGAAAGACGTGAGACTCCAGGACTTCAAAGTCAGGGTTCTTTCCGGTGCGGTACGTCAGGCAGCGGGGACCAGTTCGAATGTTAGACTGCTCATTGAGTCCACAGACGGTAAATCACAGTGGACCACCATGGGTGTCAGCCACAACATTATCGAGGCCAGTTGGCAGGCTCTGGTTGACTCAATCAACTATAAACTATTCAAGGACGATCCTCAGAAATGGCCCTCAATATAAACGGACATTATACTGACCCATGCAGGATTTCGGTACTGTGTGACAACGAGACCATGAATAATTCTCTCGGCAAGGAATGGGGGCTGTCCATGGCTCTTGAACTGCCCGGAGACGAACTTTGGCTATGGGACTGCGGAGCAACATCGCTTTTTCTTAAAAACGCGGCAGAGATGAAAATCAAGCCCGAGAAGGCCAAAGGGATAGCATTAAGTCATGGCCACTGGGATCACACAGGTGGTATGGACGCCCTCATGGATGCTCAATTCATGGGTCCGGTTTACGCCCATCCTGATTTTTCGGCTGAACGTTTTGCGAAGGAAGACGATGGCAGTGCTAAAAAAGCTTCGTTTCCCTGCGAATACCCCGGAACGGTTATTGTGCGTGATCACGTTGAGCTTGATGACGGGCTGTTTATGATCACGTCTATTCCCCGCCGTGAAGGCTTCTTCGAGGCAACCGAAGGATTGTTCATTGACCCGGAAATGACCGAGACCGACCATGTCCCCGATGATGCGTTCCTGCTACTCATGAGCAATTCTGGACCGGTAGTTATTCTCGGATGTTGTCATAGTGGCATCGGCAATTCTCTTTACCATCTTCGTGAACTGACCGGGATTGATAAAGTCCATGCCATAATCGGCGGATTGCATCTATTCCATTCCGGTGAGAATGAATTCGAAAAAACAGCGGCACTTATTGAGGAATTCAATCCTGAAATGATTTCTGCCGGTCATTGTACCGGTGCAGAGGGATTCGAATTTCTCAGAAAAAGGCTCTCATGTGATGTCAGTCCGATGGGTTCCGGAGCTGTATACGAATTCTAACAGAAGAACATCTTGAATTATTATTAAAAAAGTCCGTTGGGGTTAAACCCTCAACGGACTTTTAAGCTTCCATGAGCATTAAAAGGTTAGTGAAAAATTCAGAGGCTGATCAGTTAAACTCCTGCACCAGCAACTAATAGTTTTTCATAAAATTTTTCATTATAGTAACAAAACAAACACTTAGAATATCTTAAGACTCAAGTAATTCAGAATTACTTCCTCAACATAGACGGCGCTCTGACACCAATCTGATTGATCAGAGATCAAAACCAAGTATCTGTCCAAGCTCTGCATCCTTCTCTCCTTTAAGCACTTTTTCCCAGTAGCAGTTCTGAAGCTTCCAGAGATCGAGGGGCAGATCAATTATCTTGGAGCGACTGATCGCGTTTCTGATATTCTCCCGTTGCATCAGATCATCGTTAAGCATACGGCAGAGTGTGGCGGAAAGCTTGTCCACAAAATAATCCATATCAGGGTGATCACGCCCTGTCT
Source organism: Maridesulfovibrio salinus (assembly GCF_055394525.1). Classification (NCBI taxonomy): domain Bacteria; kingdom Pseudomonadati; phylum Thermodesulfobacteriota; class Desulfovibrionia; order Desulfovibrionales; family Desulfovibrionaceae; genus Maridesulfovibrio; species Maridesulfovibrio salinus. The sequence goes on along the minus strand of NZ_AP042461.1, from coordinate 2,706,620 downwards.
CCTTCATGAAGTGAGTGAAATCTTCACTCACCTCATCATCTGAGAACAGGAACTGCCAAGCCAGGCCAGTCCATATTTCCCGCCATTTTCCGCTCCAGGTCTGTTCTGTCTGGTAATCTTCATATCTATTGAAAAGAACAGGTCCGCACCCAGTATTCTGAACTTTGGCATCCCAGTTTTCCCGTGCAATGCGATCAACCCATGCCAATGATAACGACTGTTTTTTCTTCCATGAGATGTCACCTAAAATCATCTTTTCATCATGTCCTGATGAATCGGTAACTTCGACTGAGCCTCCCATGACACGGTCCCCGCGATTCCATTTCCAGCTGTATGTTTTGACTTCGGATTCAAGATTCCAGCGAATACTGGCTTCACCTCTGCTGACCACGAGGGAAGTGTCATCAACATTGATTATAACCGAGACTCCGGGCCATTCAATCCGCCCTTCCTCACCGGGCATTGGAAAGGCATCTTCAACATACAATCTTACAAGCGCCTGACCGATGAGGCTGACCGGAGTTTCACTCTGGGTTTTAACCTTGCTCTCCCAAAGGTCTGCACCGGAACCATATCGCTCTTCGTTGGAGCTGGCTTCGCTGATTACTGCCAGAAAAATCTCTTCAAGACCGATCAGTCCGGTATCTTTAGCAATTTCCATGGCCCGCAATGCAAATGCCATATCATTAACAGGCTCAAGTCGGGCCAGATCATCAAAAAACCAGCCGCAACTGGCAAATGAAGACAGCGCCCATTTCTGCATGGACAACAGTTTCCAGCCAAGATCTGCATCTTTTGATTCAGACGAAACCTTAAAGTGTTTCTTGAAAAAATCTTCCTGTGAAACAATCCCGCTAAGCAACGATCCATAATCCATAAAAGCGGCTTGGGGATCGTTGTATATCTTTTTTCCGAGATTAAAAAAATGCTTGTCCATCAAGGACTTAATCTCATCCAGACCTTCACGCAGAGGTTTTCGCCATTGCTGATTCCAACCGGGATGACCGCCGGTATTACAACCACAGTCGCTGCGCCAGCGCTCAACACCGTGGTAGCAGCTCCACGAAGAATTTTCACGGATTCTAACTTTGTGCCGGGGAGGAAATTTGGAAAGATACGCACCATAATTCAAAAGGCTTATGCCGTCCCTTTGTTCAATTCCCTGGGAAAGAACGTATGCAAGAGCCATTTCCCCGAACTCAACATGATGGCCGTAAGTTTCGCCATCTGTACCTATGGACAACAACCCCGGGGCAGAAGCCTGCGAAAGTTTATTCCAAAAATCATCTCCGTTCCGCAATAGCCCTTCAAAGGCAATAGCCTGAGACAGACCACCGTCATAAAAAAAGATGGAAATGGTGCGGCCCGAGGGTAGTTCAACAAGGTAAGGTTCTTTGATATTCAGTGAATATTCATCAACCTCACGCCAGTCTTCAGTCCCTTTTTCTGCAACGGCTTCCGCCTGTCTGGGAGCGAGCAATGCGAACAGAATCCCCTCATCTGCGAGAGCTTCAAGGGAAGCCGTGTCACAAGCCGTTTCAGAAAGCCACATACCTTCAGGCCTGCGTTTAAATCTAGACTCAAAATCAGCAACAGCCCAGGCTACCTCAGCCTGTTTATCTGCTTCTGATGCTAAAGGCATGATCACATGATGATAAATCTGGGCAATTGCGTTCCCATGCCCCCACCGCTCAAGACTGCGTGCATCGGCCTCAATTATTTTATTATACAGTTCAGGTTCCGAACGCTCAATCCAGCGGAAAAGGGTCGGCCCAACGTTAAAGCTCATCCACTCATAGCAGTTAACGATATCGAACACGCCATCACCGCCTGTACGCCGAGCCCAGGCAAGGGGGCCGTAACTCTCACGGCAGATACGTTCATTCCAGTGCCTGAAAGGAGCGGCACTGCCTTCGGGAAAAATCTTATCCAGCCAGGGATCCTCTCTTGGGGGCTGGTAAAAATGGCCATGAATACATAAAAATTTATCAGACATTATGTGACCTCGCTGTTTGGGCATTTATCAGTGCATGCTACATCAAAAGACATTTCAATTACAATATAAAGAAATAGATCAGGTATTTTTTTCCAAAATGACTTTTAAATTAAACCAGAATGAGACCAAAATAAAAGGCCGCCCACTTAGGGAGGCCCGTGTTCAATGCCGATGTCAAAAATCAGCAGACTTTGTCAGGAAAAATAAAATACCAGCACCTGAAAATACAGCTCATTTTACATGCCCCGCCTGCTGCAGCATCCGTGAAGCTTTATCCGAAAGAACAAAACCATTTTCATACCTGATAGTAGGCCCTTTCAGGGATATGCGATACACAAAACCGACATCAAGGAGCACATTGAAAACATCTTCTGTATAACTCCCTGCCAAAACATCGATAGGAGCGATACCGCCAAACATTGAAACTCTGGTAAGGTAGTAGATGTCCATCAAGGCTTTCACGTGAACCTTATCCAGATACTGGTCGATCTCCATGTCCACACAGCAGATTCTTTCCCAGTCGGAATCTTTTATGTCGATCCCTTTGTTTTCAAATTCCCTTTCCGCTTCCCGGGACAACCGATAGCCTTCAAGGTTGTTTCCACATGAAGTGCAGATACTACCCTCTTCAATCAGCCCTGCATCAAGTAATCCTTCTAAAAGCTCAATATCATAAAACGCAGCTTCTCTTTTCGGCAGTAGACCGTGATACCTTTTAATGGCAGCATAACTTTTTATGTGCTTCAAAAGCTGCATATGACGTTCATTTAAAACCATATATAAATGCCCTCCAGCCTGCCTTTCCTGAATTGAAACATTCTCAACCCATTTGTCACAAACCTGAATTCGATACTTGAATCAAAAGTAATTTTCCACCACTATAATGTTAATTTTTTATCTTTAAAGCTACTGATTGTGCCCCAAAAGCCGTAGGTGGAAATATAAAACGAAACGGGCCTGCCGAAAGAATTCGACAAGCCCGTTTCTACGATTAAGGACTGAAAAATGAGAAACAAATATTAAATCAGCTGAAAAGCCTCAAAGGTGGTTTAGATTCTTTTTTGGGTCTGCTTTTGTGGATTACATTTCCGGTAGGCATTTTAACAAAAAGATTCTGGCAAGAATAGCACTCCCAGTGCTTGGAACGCTCCTGCAATCTTATAAGGACACCATCACGGTCATAACACACCTGGCAATATGGACCTGTCTTTTCAGAGTCTTCATCAATCCAGTATTTCTGACCGTCGAACTCCATACACTCTGCAAGATCCAGTATATCTGCGACTTCTTTTATTTGTGAGCGCAGCTCTTTATTTTCATTATACAGTTCAAGATAATCTTCCTGTATAATCTTGAGAAGTTTGGTTGCATCAGCATCTTTATTCTCATGGAACAATTCAAGTACCCTACGAAAATTTGCTGCGTGTAAATTTCTTTTCTTCATTTTCTATGTCCTTGTTTAATTACTGGTATAGAAAGCTGTCTGGTTTACATATCGGCAGGATGCTTCGGTTCCTTTAGAGATATATGTATTTTTTTTCATACCATTGACAGGGGTAGTAAGCATTCCTATATGAACACTTCACAATGTACGCCCTCTGGGGAAAATCAGATTCAGCTACAACTGAAAATATATACAAAAACAGATACAACAAAATTCATAACAAGGTAATAACATGCAACAATCACTGGATAAATTCAAAGAAACTCTTGATGAGCACCATGAATGGCCTTGCGATTACACATTTAAATTCATCGTACCCGCAAAGTCGCTCGCAGAGCTCAAATCCATGCTTGAAGGTATTCCCCACACTGAAAAAGACTCAAAAACCGGAAAATACACCAGCGTAACCGTGATAATAAATGCCTCGTGCGCTGATGAAATAGTGACTCTCTACCAGAAAGCCGCTACCATTGATGGACTCATTTCATTATAGGATGAAACAACAAGTCCGGGTTGACTTCCAAAGAGGCTTGTTTCAAGATAACGCCGCTCTTTTTCGAGCATTTTTATTTTTCAAAGTTTACGCCAGTAAGGTTGTTTAATTTTCCACAGAAGACGGAACACTGTTCTTATTCACCATAACAAGTTGAAATTAAAGTCCTTGTTTTTGAACATCCGTATTCAGGCAGCTATTCGATTAGACAACATTTAATTCAATACCGTACCTTAAAGAGAGTTCCGGAGGACTTTTCCAGTCATGAGCGATTACAAAAAGACTCTGTGTCTGCCCAAAACAAAATTTCCCATGAAAGCCAACCTCAAACAGCGCGAGCCTGAGATGCTCAAACGCTGGGAGGAAATTTCTGTTTACGACAAAATGGTCGAAGCCAATGCGGATGCCGATAAATACGTGCTTCATGATGGCCCCCCGTATGCAAATGGCCATATTCACATGGGCACAGCCATGAACAAGGTTCTCAAGGACATTATTGTCAAGTCCCGCAACCTTCAGGGGCAAAAAGCCGAGTATGTACCCGGCTGGGACTGTCATGGACTGCCGATTGAGCACAAGGTTGAACAGGAACTCAAGAAAAAGAAAAAAGAACTCCCCACAACTGTTATCCGTAAGCTCTGCAGAGAATACGCGGCTAAATTTGTCGATATCCAGCGCAAGGAATTCAAACGTCTGGGAGTACTCGGAAACTGGGAAGATCCCTATCTGACCATGAAACCGGAATACGAGGCCGCTACAGCCCGTGAACTGGGACGTTTCATGGAAAAAGGTTCCGTGGTGCGAGGCAAAAAGCCCATTCACTGGTGCTGCTCCTGCCGTACAGCCCTTGCAGAAGCGGAAGTTGAATACGAAGACCATTCTTCCCCTTCTATATATGTAAGATTTCCGCTCAATGATGAGAAAGTTCTCAAGGCCCTGCCTGATGATGTTTCTTCAAAGGTGGATCTTTCCCGTACATATGTATGCATCTGGACTACTACACCCTGGACAATCCCCGACAATATGGCCGTGGCTGTCCACCCCGAATTTGAATATTCAGTTACCGAAGTAAACGGTGATATTTACATTCTCGCAGAAAGACTTCTGCCTGTATGCGCCGAAGCTTTCGGATGGGAAAGCTGGAACGTACTGGCTACTGTAGAAGGCCAGAAGCTTGAAGGTGCTGTGGCCAAGCATCCTATTTATGACCGTGAATCCCCGATTGTACTGGCCGACTACGTGACTCTGGATTCAGGTACCGGTTGCGTTCATACCGCTCCCGGCCATGGTCGCGAAGACTTTGAGACAGGCCTGCGTTACGGTCTTGAAGTCTACTCTCCCATGAACAACGATGGGGTTTTTCTAAAAGATGTTGAGCACTTCGCTGGTCTCAACGTATTCGAGGCCAACCCCAAGGTAATTGAAAAGCTTGAAGAACTCGGAAACCTCCTTGCTCAGGAAAAAATATCCCACTCCTACCCTCATTGCTGGCGCTGCAAGGAGCCTGTAATCTTCCGTGCGACCACTCAGTGGTTTATCTCCATGGAAGAAAATGATCTGCGCACCAAGTCGCTCAAGGCTATCCGCGATGATGTACAGTGGATTCCTGCATGGGGTGAAGACCGAATTTTCAATATGATCGAAAATCGCCCGGACTGGTGTATATCCCGCCAGCGTAACTGGGGCGTGCCCATTATCGCGCTCATCTGTCAGGACTGCGATGAAGTATACAATGATCCTGAATGGGTCTTTTCCGTAGTGGATGAATTTGAAAAGCATGAGCGCGGCTGCGACTACTGGTTTGAAAAATCAGTTGAAGAAATCGTTCCGGAAGGTCTGAAGTGCCCCAAATGCGGCGGCAGCCACTGGGCCAAGGAAGATGACATCCTTGACGTATGGTTCGATTCAGGAACCAGCTTTGCCGCTGTAGTGGAAAAACGTCCTGAGCACCGTTTCCCTGCCGACCTTTATCTTGAAGGTTCCGACCAGCACAGGGGATGGTTTCACAGCTCCCTGCTCGCTTCCATGGGAACCCGGGGTGTCCCTCCATACAAAACGGTAATGACTCACGGCTACGTTGTGGACAAGGATGGCCGCAAGATGTCCAAATCCATAGGCAACGTCATTGCGCCCCAGGAAATCATCGACCAGCACGGTGCAGAAATTCTGCGCATGTGGGTTTCCGCTGTGAACTATCAGGAAGACGTGAGGATCTCTGATGAAATCCTGAGCCGCATGGTTGATACCTATCGCCGCGTGCGCAACACCTGCCGCTACATTCTCGGAAACCTCAACGGATTCAACCCCGAGACCGATGCGGTATCACCTGCAGAAATGCTGCCCATTGACCACTTTGCTCTTGATCTGGTCAACCGTCAGCATGAAGTAATCCAGAAGGCATACACCAAGTTCGAGTTTCATAAGGTATACCATACCCTGCACAACCTCTGCACAACTGAGCTGTCGGCCTTTTATCTGGATATCATCAAGGACAGACTCTACGTCTCAGGTGAAAAGAGCCTTGAAAGACGCTCAGCTCAGACCGTGCTCTGGCAGACAATGCTCATGCTGCTCAACGATATGGCCCCCATTCTTTCCTTCACCGCGGAAGAAGCATACTCCTACCTGCCGGAAGAAATGAAAGATGATGCTGAAACCGTTTTTGCAATTCGCCCCGAACTGCTCAAACCTGCTATCGATGATACGGAACGCAGGAAATGGGAACTGCTCATGGCAGTCCGCACAGAGGTAACTAAAGCTATCGAGCCCCTGCGCCGTGAAAAGGTCATCGGCCATTCACTTGATACCAACATCACTCTTTTTGTCAGCGATGAAATCATCGAAGCAATCAAGCTGATCGAAAGACGCGAGTTTTTCATTGTATCAGGTGTAGAAATCAAGCCTCTTTCGGAAGCTCCCGAAGATGCGGTCAGACCTGAAGAACTTGAAGGTCTGGCAGTAAAGGTGGCAAAAGCCGAAGGCGAAAAATGCAGTCGCTGCTGGAGATATGACACTCTGGGCACAAATGCTGATCATCCAGAACTCTGCCCGCGCTGCGCATCAGTTCTTGCAGCTGAATAATTAAGTCAGCACTTAACCGAAATCAAATGCCCCCGTTTTCCTCATGAAGACGGGGGCATATTTACAAGTGTGGCTTGAAGTGCCAAGGTGGATTTCAGAACATAAAGGATGATTGATGAGAAAATATACTTTGTCCGGAATTATTGCTGTATTCGTCCTGATTGTGGATCAGCTCACTAAAATAGCTGTCAGAGATAAAATGGAGCTCTGGGCATCAGATGTGATCATACCCGGTTTTTTTAATCTGGTGCATGTAGTGAACAAAGGAGCGGCTTTCGGTTTTCTGAACCGGGCAGATATCAGCTGGCAACGCACTTTTTTTATAGCAATAACTTTTGTTGCCATGGGAGCTATCGGTTTCCTGCTCAAATCCACTAAAAAGAATGACTACTTTCAGATTGTGGGACTGGCCAGTGTTTTGGGTGGAGCCATCGGCAACCTCATTGATAGAATCCTTTACCATGAGGTAACTGACTTTCTTGATTTCTACTACGGTTCCTACCACTGGCCTGCTTTCAACGTTGCAGACATCGCTATATGTGTCGGCGCATTTGCAATGATCATATCTCTTTACAGGAATAAAGATGAATCCGATTCTGTTTAACATAGGCTCCATTGAAATATACAGCTACAGCGTATATCTGACCGCCGGCTGCCTTCTGGCTATGGGATGGGCCATGCGCGAAGCCCGTTACCGGGATCTGGACTTCAGGCTGGTTCCCATGGCAGGGATCATAGCTATTTTAAGCGGCATATTAGGAGCAAGAGCACTTTATGCCGCTTTATATCCTCAAGAATTCAGTGAAGACCTGCTGAAGATATTCCATATCTGGAACGGAGGACTTGTGTTCTCCGGTGCGATTATCTTCGGGTCTTCGGGAGGAGTTCTATATCTCAAGTCTCAGAATCAGAAAATTCTGCCCTGGCTGGATTGTTTTGCTCCGGCGATGGCTCTCGGGCAGGCAGTCGGACGCCTCGGGTGTTTTTTCGCAGGCTGCTGCTACGGTAAGCCCACTGATCTTCCATGGGGAGTAACCTATAAAAACCTTGAATCCCTTGCCCCTCTGTTTCAACCACTGCACCCGACACAAATCTACCATTCCCTGGCAGGATTATTGACATTTGCCATCCTGCTGGCGGCTAAAAGATTTATTAAGGCAGAAGGCAGAATAACAGGTTTATTCCTTGTGTTGTTTTCTGTGTTCAGATTTACTATTGAATTCTTCAGGGCAGACTACAGAGGTCACCTAGGTCCTGTAAGCACGACCCAGTTTATAACACTTGTCTTTTTTTCAATTGGTATTTACCTGTTATTCATACATAAAAAAAGGAGCTTTTAATGTTCTTCGGAGAAGTCCCAAATCTTCCACTTGAAACCTGGATCATCATCCTCGGCAGCGTTGGCGTTTTCGCCGCTATGACTCTGTTTGCCATCTGGGATGCTTTCCAACGGGAATTTCCTTCGAACATGGAAAAAGTCGGCTGGATACAGCTCTCAATTTTTATTCCCTTTTTGGGCTGTCTGGCTTACTTTATTCTCGGTAGAAAAAGGGGGAAAAAATACAATGCCGATTAATCTGAAACATTCAGTTATCGCCGCCCTTATCGCATTGCCGATAGCAACAGGGCTAGGTGGCTGTGTCACCACTTCCGACATGGACAAATTGCGTATGGAAGTACGCCAGACCAGAGCGCAACTCAATAAAAGAGTAGACACACTGGATCAGGACTTTCAACAGTCAAAGCAGCAGCTTAAAGATGAAATTGAGACCTCCAGTTCACCCATGCAATCCCGTCAGGCAGACATGTATGCTGAAGTCAATGCGCTGAAAATGCAGGTGGCGAAGCTCCAGGGAACAGTAATCGCCATGTCTGAATCAGTTGCTAATATGGAGTCCGGTGACACCAACAGCACTGTGTCGCTCTCAGAACTTTCCGAGAAAGTAGAAAATATGAGACTGGCCCTTGAAAGCCAGCTGGCAATAGATCTCGGACTGATCAAAGCCACCGCACCCAAAGACAAGGCAACCGAACAGGCTGTAGCAAATGCCACTGCCGCAGTCGGTGGAATTGCTGCAGTTGTTGCACCTGAACCCAAAAAAGCCGATCCGGTTGACCCGGCACAGGCACTTTATGACAAAGCTCTCAGTCAGTTCAAGGAGCGTAAATATAAAGATGCAATCCGGGACTGGGCCGAATTCACCAAGACTTTCCCCAAACATAAGCTTGTTCCCAATTCCATTTTCTGGGAAGGTGAATCTTACTACCAGCTTGGAGACTACGCCAACGCAGCTCTGAAATATCAGGTAGTGATTGCCAAACACTCCAAAAGCAACAAGTACAGATCAGCTCTGTTGAAACAGGGCCTGTGCCTCATTAAACTGGGCAAGACCAAATCCGGTCGCTACATTCTGGAAGATCTGGTCAAGAAAGCCCCTGATTCCGCCGAAGCCAAGCGGGCTAAATCAATTCTGAAAGACCTAAAATAAACAAATGGACAAAGACATGTCAGAAAACAAGACTTTCAACAAAATTATCCACCTTTCATTCCCTTCATCCGTATCCGGCCGCCCGGTGATCTGTAACCTGGGAAAAATCTACAATCTCAGCTTCAATATCCTTAAAGCGGACATCAACCCAAGACTTGAAGGGAGCCTGACTCTTGAAATTATTGGCCTTGAGGAAGATTACCACAAAGGTATAAATTACCTTAAAGAAAACGGAATCAAGCTGATCCCTGTAGCCCAGAAAATTGCCAGAGACGATGAGTCATGCATGCATTGCGGAATGTGTCTGTCCATGTGTCCTACCGGAGCACTTTCGCTTGATCAGGAAACCCGTCTTGTCATTTTTGATCTTGACAAATGCACAGCCTGCGGACTTTGCACGAAAGTCTGTCCTGTCCGTGCTATGGAAGTAGACCCACAGGACTGATCCGGGAGCTTTTATGGACCGCTCAGAACATTTTGCAAGTGTCAAAACACGAATAAAGGGACATGGACGCTTTTGCTCTTCTGCAGAGGAAGAGCCTCTTTTTCGTGGTTCCGGCGGTCATAAAAGTCATCCTGCGGAAGATCTTGATGATTCCAGAGTTCCTGAATGGCTTAAGGTTTACGTGACTGAACTTGACCGCAAGCTTGATCAGTTACTTGGAGTTCAGAGCAAAAAAGACCTTATACTTGACTTTCCCATTACATTGGAAATTATTGAGCTGTCCGGAAACAGAATGACTTTTCGAACTGGAAATGAAATAGAGGAACCATGTTTCATGGAAGCAGTTCTTGAAATTGAACAGGTTCCTTTAAAGCTTGTAGGGGCACTTGGAAAGATACGCCCCGGACCTGAACAAAGCATCTGGGTAATGGATTTTACCAAAATCAGGGAACATGATCTTGAATCCATTATACAGTTTGTATTCAGTGAACAAAGAGAACAGATCAGGGCAGTCCGTCTGGGTTAGCCCGAATATTCAAATAAGTTTGAAGGAACTCAAAGGAGTGGGTTGTGATTAATGATGATCAGATAGTGCGGGAAATGATGGAAAAGGTTTCTGATGACCTTGCTCACAGCCTAAAAGAAAGCATAGCACAGGCTGTACAAAAGGAAATATCCAAAAGCATGTCCCAAACCCTGCTTGAGGGTGAATTCTACCGCCGGATCAACATTGACCTGCAAAACGGACTCCGGGATATCTATCAGGAAGTTGCCAAGGCCAAAAAAGGACCGGCAGGGACTCATGTTTCAGTATCAGTAGAAGCTAACCCTGATGATTTGTTCAATGAAGCATCCGACCAGTTGGATGCGATCATGCGAACCACAGAGAAAGCAACTCAGGATATTATGGACATCCTAGAAAAAACGCAGGAGACTCAAGCAGCCCTTGCAAATATCATTAAAGCATTCGAGTCCGGCGGGGTTAAAAAAGAGCAAAGGGAAAAACTGGCCGATATCAACAACACTCTCGGTGAAGACATCATGACTATCATGACAACTCTTTCTTTTCAGGACCTTACTGGTCAACGCATTAAGATCATCATCGACACAATCAAGAGTGTTGAAAAAATTGTCCTTGATCTCTACATGTCCACCGGACTTAAGATCAAAGCCCGGGAAGAAGCTCCGGAGAAATCTCTTGCAGAACTGGATCAGGAAACTCAAACAAAAATGAGCGAACTGAAAGGTCCTTCTGAAGCAGCCGATCAGGGCGATGTCGACGACCTGCTCTCTTCATTGGGACTGTAGAATCTTTTTTTCACAATCACCAAAAGAGGCTGCCATTTGACAGCCTCTTTTTTTATCTCAAAAATGAAAATTATCCTTTCATGATCTCCGCGACAAATTCCGCGCAACCAGTCAGGGATTTAATTTCAATAAACTCATCAGTTGTATGAACCTTGCTCATACCAATGCCCAAGGTTACCGCATTGTATCCCTTACCATAAAGGATATTTGCATCACTTCCCCCACCGGTTGAGACACGACTGGGCTCAACTCCGATTCTCCTGCAGCACTCCTCAACCCTTTCAAGAATCGGAGAATCATCAGCTACATGAAGTGCTGGATATGAAATTTCGTATTCAAACCTGTAGTCGCCACCGATCTTTTTAACAGCATCACTGCAACATTTTTCCATATGCTCAAGCTGTGCGTTCAAAGATTCATCCTGTGAAGAACGGGCTTCCGCCGTAACGGTAACGGTGTCAGTAACAATGTTCGTAGCTGCCCCACCCTCAATGCGACCCAGATTGGCAGTAGTATTTTTGCTTATACGCAGAAGATTCATGCGAGAAATGGCTTCGGAAGCAATCTGAATAGCACTGATACCATCCTCGGGAGCAATGCCTGCATGAGCCGATTTACCAAGAAAAGTCATCTTTATACCCGCCTTGGCAGGAGCTTCAACAACAATAGTACCAGGTGCTCCGCTGGAATCCAGAATCACAACATCCTTCACAGGGAGAAGCGAAGTGTCCATATTCTTTGCGCCGTGCATTCCGGATTCTTCGCAAATAGAAAAGACAAAATATATGTCAGGGTGACCAATGCCCTCTTCTTCCAAATGGGTCATAGCTTCGATGATCATTGCAATACCGGCCTTATCATCGCTACCAAGTACAGTATCTCCTGCACTGCGAACGATATCACCATCAACTATCGGATCGACACCAATACAAGGCTGAACACAATCCATGTGTGCAGAAAAAGCGACTGGCGTGCCGTCACCTTTTCCGGGGACTTTAACAATCAGATTCCCGCAGTTTCCACCGCAAGCTTCACCTGCTTTGTCTTCCCATACCTCATACCCTTTTTCTTCCATTTTTCTACGCAAAAAAGAAGCGACATCCTTTTCCTGCAAAGAAGGACTGTCAATGCGTACCAATTCCAGAAACAGTTCCAAAACACGTTCTTTATTTATCATAATATCTCCAATAAGACTGATTTTTTCGGTTTGAATAATTAACACTTAACAAATGGGATGAACAGGATAAATATTCACTGCCTCAAAATCGAAGCCTATTATCTTATTTTTATAAAAATATATAATATCTTTCCAATGAATTAGGACCGCTCACTTATGCTAAAGCCTCAACGAACCGCCTTTTCCGCCGATTATACTTGATATGACTGTCAGAATCGGTTAATTTCATACTAATACATTGGGATAATAATCCCTGGGGAGGGAACGATGAGAAAGCAATCCACTTTATTCGTGGCTATTTTGCTGATCGCCTTTCTAACGGCTCCAGCAATGGCTTCAACCTTCAAGTTTGGCAACTCAGAATACACCCTTGTTCAGTCCAGCGGCATTCAATGGGAAGATGCAAGGATTGCTGCTGAGGCAGCAGGAGGCCACCTTGCCACAGTCACCTCTGCTGAGGAAAACAGCTTCTTTAAGAGTGTTGTTTTCAAGGACTTGAGCAAGGCATACTGGCTCGGTGCATTCCAGACTGGAGACGAAGACAGACAGACTCCCACCGCCAACTGGAACTGGGTGACAGGTGAACAATGGGCATATACCGACTGGTCATCCGTGGAACCAAATAACTCCCGTCTTAATGAAATTTATCTAAGTGCTGATTCCAGATATAATTTCAAGTGGAATGACGAAGGAGCTGACGTTGCAGGGCAGATCAACGGTTATGTAATCGAAAAGCCCTTGTCCGCACCAACTCCGATTCCGGGGGCTATATGGCTGCTGGGAGCTTCACTTCTTGCTCTATTCGGTTTCAAGAGAAAGTTCAGCACCACTTAGCCACAAACTGTAATTGCAAAAAAGAAATCCCGGCAACCTTGAGGCTACCGGGATTATTATTTATTATTCAGTGAGCTAGAAATTACACGTTTCCGCCCCTTCTCCCTCGGTCAACTTCACCATATCTCTTAAAATTTTCAGTGTCTCTTCCGCTTCCTTGGGATCCAGTTTACGCAGAGCAAATCCTGCATGGACAATGAGATAATCCCCAACCTCGACTTCATCGGCTAAAAGCATAAGTGAAGCATCAAGAAAGGTTTCTCCTTCACCCACACGGCACTTTGCTACCTGATCTTCAATTGACTGAATCTCAACAGGAATAGCTAAACACATGAAATCACCCCTTTATCATAAATTTAAGCCAGCTTTTCAAAACTTCCACCCGCAGCGGAGACTTCTTCCAAAACTTTTTCCATCATAAACGGCAGACGATTCAGAGTTACATCAGAAACTTCATCATGCATCGTATGGTAATCCTTCGGCTCGACACCGATCACCACACATTCAGGACGCCGGTCACACAATTCACAGAGAACCATCGTATCCAGAAGGTCAGTCTGATGCATTGAATCCTTAAAAGCCAGACTCCTACGCAAATCTTCTCCTGTCAAGCGATAAACCGAACCGGGCTCATCGCCCCCAAGAACGGCATCAACAACTATCAGAAAATCACATTCCATCATGGGGCCCATTAATTTGGTGCCAAGAGTCCCACCGTCCATAAGTTCGACATTAGGCGAAAAAGAGTAAAGCTTTTCCAACTCCGTAACAACTTTGACTCCAATTCCCTCATCCGTGAAAAGGATATTTCCAACACCCAGCACCAGAATTTTTTTATCCATAGAGTTGTCTCCGGCGGCCCTCCGGGAGTCTTGAGGAGAAGCTTTCAAAAAGCTCCCGATCTGGATCTCCCTTCAAAACCTTTTAGCGGGCTTTCGCTGAGCCCCTGTAAATATTTCCACCCAGACTATACATTCCCTTTCCAATCCTCATAGCTCAACTCAAGATAGAATCACAACAAAAAAATAAATATTACTCATAAATACCGAACTATTGCAAAAATCAACAAGGCGTGTTGAGCCGCAAAATATACAATCGACCTAAATTAATATTTAAGAAATCCAGAAGAAGGCCGAAAGTATTTTTTCAACCAGCAGCCTAAAGAAATCTAAATTATATCTCTAAGTGCCAAAACAAATAAAAAAGGAACCCGGGCAGCCCGGGTTCCTTTTAATACTTGATTCAGGTCTGCTAGAGAACCTTAAACTTGTGAACTTCGTTTGTCTGAGCATCAATGACGTGTACGCCGCATGCGATACAGGGGTCATAGGAATGAACAGTACGCAGAATTTCAACAGGACGTTTCGGATCTGCAATGGGAGTACCCATGAGAGCTTCTTCGACAGCAGACATCTTGTTCTGATTACAGCGAGGACCGAGGTTCCATGTTGAAGGAACAACGAGCTGGAAGTTTTCGATCTTTCCGCCCTTGATTTTGATCCAGTGAGACAGGCCGCCGCGGGGAGCGCCGACAAATCCGACACCCTCTGCTTCATCAGGCATTTCCCAATCAACTGCGAGATCAGTATTGCCGGAAGCCACATTGTCTTCAAGGTTATTAACCCATTCAGCCATTTTCTTACCGACAACAGCAGTTTCAATACCGCGGGCAGCAGTACGGCCAAGAGTCGAGAAGAGAGCTTCAGGTCCAACACCGAGAGCACCGAGAACGTTATTGACAACAGGAACGAAATCTTCATGCCCTCTTGCGTAAGCGGTAAGAACATGAGCCAGCGGACCAACCTCCATGGATTCGCCCTTATAGCGGGGAGCTTTCATCCATGAATAACGGTCACGGTCTTCGTAGCTGGTGTACTTGGGTTCGGTCACACCGTCATAAGGATGCAGTGAGGAATCACCGTTGTACCAGCTGTGTCTGATGTCTTCCTTGATGGAATCAGGGTTGAAGTCGCCTACATTGGAAAGGTCGCGATTCATGATTACACCCTGCGGGATGTACCGGCTGCTGATATCGTCTTCCTTGCTCGGGAATTCACCGAAGCTCAGGAAGTTGTGGGTTCCACCGATACCTGCCCAGTCTTTATAGTAGGAAGCAACCATCAGCAGATCGGGAATATAGCACTCATTAACGAAAGCGAGAGTTTCGTTATAAAGATCCTTGAATTCCTGAATTCTTTCCTTGGAAAGAGAATCGTAACAGGTTACGCCGCCGACGATGGTAAACTGGGTATGCGGGTTCTTGGCTCCGAATACCGCCATTGCGCGGGCTGCTTTAACCTGAAGATGGAGACCTTCAAGGTAGTGAGCTGTTGCAATCAGGTTTTCTTCAGGTTTCAGATAGTATGCATCATGCCCGCCAAGGAAGTAAGCGTTGGTGAAGATACCGAGCTGACCGGAATCGACAAAAGCTTTAAGCTTTGTCTGAACCGCTTTCAGGTCTTCAGCCTTGGTTACCCGTGAAGACTGGCTGTTTGCGATTGCAGCAGCTTTAACAGGATCGGCCTGCAAAGCACTTACAACGTCAACCCAGTCCAGAGCGTGCAGATGATAGAAGTGCACGATATGGTCATGCAGATACTGGGAAGCCATAACCAGGTTACGGATGATTCTTGCATTTTCGGGGAGATTCTTATCTACGCCGACAGCGTTGTCCACCGCGCGAGTGGATGCCAGTGCGTGCACATAGGTACAGACACCGCAGGAACGCTGGGTAAAGTGCTGAGCATCTCTGGGATCACGGCCCTTGAGAATAATTTCAAGACCGCGGAAGAGCTGGGAGGAGCTCCAGACATTACTTACTTTACCGTTTTCAACTTCCACTTCAATTTTGAGGTGCCCCTCAATACGGGTAAGCGGGTCAACGATGACCGGACCGGTATAATTTTTATCGAAAGGGGTCGCCATTACAGCGGGACCCGATTTTGCCTTGCAACCAGACATATACAATCCTCCAATAAGAACTGATAATTAGTTCAATAATCTTTTTAACAAGCGCCAGCCTAGTATGGTTCGTAGAACGGGCTCATTTCATCCCAGAAGTCGGGTTCACTGCAGCCGATGCAGGGGTGGCCGGCTTCAACGGGCCAGTTAGTCTGGTTAAACTTGACTTTCGGACAGTTGTTATAGGTATCCGGTCCCTTACAGCCCAGTTCGTAAAGACAGTAGCCTTTTTTCGCTTCTTCAGATGCAAAGGAAGGAGCAAACTCATCAGCATCAAAGTGCTTGAGTCTTGGGCAGTTATCATGAACGGATTCACCATAGAAAATAACCGGACGGCCATCACTGTCGAGTTCGGGAACTCCCTTGGTGAGATAGTGAACTACAGTTCCTACAAAGTTGAAGGGGTTGGTCGGGCAACCGGGCAGGTTCACGGTTGTCACGCCACCGAGAGCGGCGGAAACACCTTTTGCCTGTGACGGGTTGGGAGCAGCAGCCTGAACGCCACCGTAGCAGGCACAGGTACCTATGCAGATAGTAGCTTTAGCATTAGGTACGATCTCCTCAACGATCTCAAGCATGGTCTTACCACCTACTTTACCCCAGGCACCACCATCAACTGTGGGGATACCACCCTCTACAACACAGATATAACCTTCCGGGGAATGCACTGCTTCATGCAGAGCCTCTTCCGCGGCATGCCCTGCGGCAGCCATGATGGTTTCGTGGTAGTCAAGGGAAATAGTGTCAAGAATAAGAGCATCGATGTAGGGAGAAACAGTACGAAGAACAGCCTCTGAACAGCCTGTGCATTCTGCTGCATGCAGATAAACAACAGAAGGACGCTTCTTCTGGGTAAGGGCTTCTGCCACAGTTGGCGCAAAAGCAGTGCCCATACCCATCGCGGCAGCAGTTGTCGCGCAGAACTTCATGAAGTCGCGGCGGGAAACGCCATTCTGCTCAAGGCGTTTTTCCGCTCCATCCTTTCCGAGTCCCACAGAGAATTTCATAAAAACCTCCATCCTCTAATTAAAGATCGCGGGTTTTACCCCTGGCCCCGATTTTCGATCCGGGTCCGGAAACATTTCCAGGCCAAAGTCGGGACACAAACTTAATTTTATGAACAATAGCTTCTGCGCAACCACCTCTACACTCCATAATATATTTGTTACACAGGCGCTAATGTATTGAAAATTCTAATTACTCTTAAACCACTTTACTATGAGTGCGTCAACCCCTATTGCAAAATTATTGATTTGAATGCTTGTTTTGCATTTTTATAGATAAAAACATCATTAAATAACACTAAATTTAAAATGTTATTCTTTTATTCTAATCTATTTTACACTTGATACTACAAAGCACAAAATTCTTTTATTTTTTATAATACCGCCACAGTTAACACCACTCTAAAAAAAATAACACCACTTAAAAATAATAAAAAAACGCGGCCCTTATAGAGACCGCGTCTGTAAAAATCCTATTAATCGCCTAAAACAAAGATGCCTCTCTGCTCCGTCATCCCTCAAGCATCTGACTGACTTTATCTTTGACAACTTCGAATATCTCATCGGGGGTCTGGTCGGCATCTACAACCATGATTCGATCATTATTCAATGCAGCCCAGGTCAGATAGCCTTCTCTTACACGATTATGAAACTCTAGCGACTCAGCCTCAAAGCGACCTTCTTCCTGCATTTTGTTTTCCTGAAGGTTTCTGGTCATGGCACGCTTGAGCCCCACTTCCGGATCAATATCAAGAAGCACTGTGAGATCAGGCCAGTTTCCGCAGACTGCAACATCGTTCAGCTCACGAAGTAACTTGGGGTCAAGGCCCCTTCCATACCCCTGATATACTATAGTTGAGTCTGCAAACCTGTCGGAAATAACGACTGCCCCTTTATCAACGGCCGGTTTAACAACCTGGCTGACATGCTGGGCCCGGTCTGCAAGATAAAGAAACAGTTCACACTCGCCAGTTATATCTGTGCTGTCCATATTCAGAAGAATTTTTCGCAGTTCTTTACCGATACGGCTGCCGCCCGGCTCAAGGGTAACTTTGACTTCCTGCCCCGCCCCTTCAAGAAATGCCTTAAGCAGCTTGATCTGAGTGGTCTTGCCGGTTCCTTCTATCCCTTCAAAGGTAATGAACATTGAGCCTCCGATTTTTTCAATTCACACTTACTGCCCGGCCCGTCAGGTGACTTCTCAGGCTTATACAGATACCTGTCCAGAAAACGCTGATAAGGAGTCCAACTGGAACCGTTATCATCAAGCTTGTCTAGCTCCGCAAAAATCGTGTTCATCTTCGCATCGATATTATCGGCAAAGTGCAGAATGAAAGCTTCCGGAGTCTTTGGACGTTTTGGAGCGCCAAACTCATATTCGCCATGATGAGACAGGATCAAATGCTTCAAATGAAGTTTCAGCTTATCATCCAGATCCCTCGTTTTTTTCAAAAAAGGCTCCAGAATCTCAACTCCTATATGGATATGCCCGAGCAGCCTGCCCACATCAGTATATTCATTTGTCAAACCGCCTGAAAGCTCCCATGCTTTTCCAAGGTCATGAAATATTGCAGCAGCCAGAAGCACCTGCCTGTCAACTTCAGGGTAATTATCACAGATGGACATGCACAAACGGGAAACAGCCAGCGTATGCTCAAGCAAGCCCCCGACATAAGCATGATGCACCGCCTTGGCCCCCGTTGCTGTCAGAAGCCGCTTATTGATTTCCTCATCTTTAAGAACTCTACGACAGAATTTTTTCCAGGGTAGATGAACCATATGCTCTGCAATCAGAAAATCAAGCTCCTGCATCATATCTTCAGGCTTTTCCTTACTTGAAGGCAAAAACTCTGTTATATCAAGCTGAAATCTTTCAGGATCAAGCACTTCCATCATTTCAACAGTCAATTGAGGCTTGTCTCTGAATGATCCGACCATCCCTCCGGCAACCACAAACATCCCAGGCTCAAGGGCTTGAAATGATTGGCTGAGAGGACTCCATATCTTAGCTTCAACAACCCCGGAATTATCCTGAAGGCGCAGATTCCAGAAAGGTCCGTTTCTGGATTCACGTAACTGCGCCTCACCGAGAAGAAAGACATCTCTGACTCTTTCCCCATTTATAAAATCTTTAATATATGTAGTTTTTTGCGACACTTCTTGCTATTCCTGAATTGCTTTGATACCTCGCCTCTAGGCGTTGTCATTTTCCGCTGACAGTCACATTTTATTATCAACTGTCCGGAATCTGTATACATAGTCAAACCAACGTAAAGCGTCCAATTTTTTTTTGACCCTTCGTTGTCGGAGAAACTTATGAATATACTTCTGACCAATGATGACGGAATTCAGGCCGTTGGCCTGAGAGCTCTCTACCATGCCCTTAAAAAGGCTGGAATGAACGTACAGGTCGTTGCCCCGGTTGCCGAACAATCCGCAGTGGGGCACGCCGTATCTTTATCTTCTCCACTCAAGGTGAAGCAGTTTGAAGAAGACGGCTTCTCCGGACTGGGGGTTTACGGGACTCCAGTAGACTGCGTCAAGCTGGCACTTACAACTTTGCTTGATACTAAACCGGATATAGTTGTCTCAGGCATAAACAGCGGGGCCAATGTCGGAGTTGACATACTCTACTCGGGAACAGTTTCCGCGGCAACGGAAGGAGCGCTCATGGGCTACCCTGCAATAGCTGTCTCCTATGACAACTTCAAACCTGAAGAACTTACAGGACAGGGAGACTATGCAGCAGATATTCTGCGCAAAATGCCCTGGAAAGACCTTGCCCCGAAAACAGTCATCAACCTGAACTTTCCGGCTGTAGCGGTCGAAGACAGCAAGGGCTTGAAAATATGCCGTCACACGCGAGTTTCATGGCAGGACTGGTATGAGGTGCGTCAGGACCCAAGAGGGCACACATATTACTGGCTTGATGGTGTCATGCCCAAAGATAAGATCAGCAGCGGAACCGATAGGGATCTGCTCACCAAAGGATATGTGACCATAACTCCACTGCACTTTGATTTCACAGACCGTGAAGCAATTGTCACTCTGGAGAAAAGCTTAGAATCGTAGTTCATATACAATTTACTATGTATGTGGACATTTTATTTCTATATAGTGTATAAGAAACTAATTTGAACCAAATGCGGTAATTCTATCCGGATAATAGGCAATCGGCAGTCGCCAGGGAAATTGTCTGCCGGTTTGACCCCGGGTAGATCTGCAACTTGAATAATCCAGGCTATTCCACCAAGGAGGAGTTAATGCCACTCGTTTCGCCTAAAGAAATGTTTGAAGGGGCCTATGCAGGCGGTTATGCCATCGGCGCGTTTAACGTGAACAACATGGAGATCATTCAGGGAATTATGGAAGCCGGCAGCGAGGAGAGCGCTCCGCTTATCCTGCAGGTTTCAGCTGGTGCCAAGAAGTACGCAGGCCTCGGCTACATCAACAAGCTCATGGAAGCTGCGCTGCTGGAAACCGATCTTCCGGTCGTACTTCATCTCGACCACGGGGCAAATTTTGAAATCTGCAAGGAAGTTATAGACGGCGGTTTCACTTCTGTAATGATTGATGGATCACATCTTCCGTTTGAAGAAAATATTGCAGAAACCAAAAAGGTCGTTGAATACGCTCACGACAAGGGTGTCTGGGTAGAAGCTGAACTGGGACGTCTTGCAGGAGTCGAAGAGGACGTTGTATCAGAAAAAACTATCTATACCGATCCTGATGAAGCAGTTGAATTCGTAGAGCGCACCGGATGTGACTCACTGGCTATCGCTATCGGCACAAGCCACGGAGCATACAAATTTACCGGCGAAGCAAAACTTGACTTCGACCGTCTGGACAAAATCGGTTCCATGATGCCCGACTACCCCATTGTCCTTCACGGAGCATCCAGCGTTGTTCCTGAATTTGTCGCAATGGCCAACGAATACGGTGGAGAAATCGGAGGGGCTAAAGGAGTTCCCGAAGACCTGTTGCGCAAAGCTGCCTCAAAAGCGGTCTGCAAAATCAATATTGACACAGATATCCGCCTTGCCATGACTGCGGTTATCCGCAAATTCCTCAAAGAAAACCCTGAAAAATTCGACCCTCGCGGATACCTCGGTGAATCCCGCAAGGCCGTTAAGGAAATGGTCCGCCACAAAATCCTGAACGTTCTGGGTTGTTCCAACAAAGCATAATAATAGCCTCAAGTAAGGTCGCCTCCAGGGAAAAGGCGGCCTTACTTATCTATAAACAAAGGAAGCATCTGATCAGGATGCACTATTAAAGGGAAGCTTGCCCCCTGTCGCCTTACTAGAGTCGATCAGCTAGCAGAGCGGAAAAGAAGGATTTGACAATCCTTCATATTATCTGCCGGAGAAACAGATCCCCGCCTGCAAACTGTAACGCTGGAACGTGTTCTATTACCCGGAACACGCCCCGTGGAAGGTCCTGTGAGAAGACCGGACACAAGGTGAACCAGGGGCGGAAAAGGAGAAAACTGATAATGGCTGTAAAACTTGGGATTAATGGATTCGGCAGAATCGGACGCTACCTCGTAAGACTTGTTCACGACAGCAAAGACTTCGACCTTGTCGCAATTAACGCCCGCGCCTCCAACGAGGACCTCGCTCTTCTCTTCAAACATGATTCCGTCCACGGAACTTTTAACGGAGAAGTTGAAGCGACTGAAAAAGGCTTCACAATCAACGGTAAAGAAGTTCTGGTTACCCGTTGTGGCCCCGGTGAATGGAAATGGGCTGAATTGGGCTGCGATATGGTTGCGGAAACCACAGGTAAATTCCGTGACCGTGAAAGCTGCAAAAAGCACATCGCCTGTGGCGCAAAAAAAGTTATCATCAGCTCACCGGGCATCGATGCGGACAAGACCATTGTCATGGGTGTAAACGATGATACCATCACTCCCGAGGACAACATCGTCTCCGGAGCGTCCTGCACCACCAACTGTCTTGCCCCTGTTGCCAAAGTTATCAACGATGAATTCGGCATTGAGCGCGGACTAATGACTACTGTTCACGCCTACACCATGAGCCAGAGAGTGCTGGACGGATCCCATAAGGATATCCGCCGCGCAAGAGCCTGTGCAGTAAACATGGTTCCGACCACAACCGGTGCAGCCAAGGCAGTAGGCATGGTCATTCCGGAACTGGACGGCAAACTGGACGGCATGTCAATCCGTGTTCCGACTCCCAACGTATCTCTGGTAGACCTTACCTGTGATCTCGGCCGTGAAACTACCAAGGAAGAAGTGAACGCAGCCCTTGCAAAAGCTGCCAGCGAATTCATGGGGTACACTGAAAAACCTCTGGTCTCCACTGACTACCTCGGCGATACCCACGGTGGTGTTGTTGACGGTCCCCTGACCGAAGTTATGGAAGGCAAAATGCTCAAGCTCATCATCTGGTACGACAACGAAGCCAGCTTCACCAACCAGCTGGTCCGCCTGATGAAAAAAGTTGCAGCGATGATTTAATATCATCTTAATTGAATACACAAAGTCCCTCTCAGGCTTTCAGTTCCTGAGAGGGACTTTTTTAATAACTACGATAAATTACTGATTACCTATCGGCCTGCATAATGGAAAGATCATATAAAATATTTTTTATAAACCAGACCACACTTTTTAAATAACATGCTGGATTTGTTTTCAAATCCATAGTAACTATTCCGATTATGCCTCAAAACAATTCCTCATTCACCAGAAATAAGAACCGCCCTCGGTTCGTTTTAGATACAGCTATATTCATTTCGCTCTTAATTCTTTTTGGGCTGTTCCTGTACGAAGGGACAGAAAATCTTGGTTATAACTGGCAGTGGTTCAGAATACCCGAATTTATCATAAACATATCCGAAGAAGGAATTTCCGCTGGCCTGCTGATGAAAGGACTGGGAGTTACTCTGGAGATTTCAGGGATCAGCTTCATTCTCACTTTTGTTATAGGACTTGGAACAGCAATGCTCCGTCTTTCAGGATCATTCGTAGGAAACGCTCTGGCACGCGCCTACCTTGAACTCATCCGCAACACTCCTCTGCTGATTCAGCTTTTTTTCATATATTTTGTTATCGCTCCCATCTTTGGAATAAGCGGATTCTGGGCTGCAGTCATTGCATTGAGCATGTTTGAGGGAGCCTATGCTTCTGAAATTTTCAGAGCAGGAATCCTGTCTATCGACCAAGGGCAGTGGGAAGCCGCATTCAGTCTGGGCGGAAACAGGAAATTCGCTTATCTTAATGTGATATTGCCACAGGCAATTCCCAGAATTGCCCCCCCTCTTGCAGGGCAGGCAATATCACTGGTCAAAGATTCTGCACTGGTCAGCACGGTCGCAATCTACGACCTTACCATGCAGGGTCAATCCATAATTTCCGAAACCTTTATGACATTTGAAATATGGTTTACTGTTGCAGCCATATACCTTTGCATCACTCTGCTTCTTTCATGGGCACTGGACAAAATGGCTATGAAATTCAAAAGCAGATGGTAACTCAAACCCCGAAATCACCGGAGGAAAAATGACTTTGTGGAAAACTGTAACTATCGGAATCGCAGCTATGGTTCTTATCATGGGAGTATCATCAGCTGTGTGGGCAGGAGACGCCAGACTGGAACTGTCAAAAGACAGCACCCTTGAAACAGTCTTGAAGCGCAAAACACTGAGAGTCGGCTTTTCAACTTTCAAGCCGTGGGCAATGAAAGACAAGAATGGTGAGTTCGTAGGCTTTGAAATTGATGTGGCCAAACGCCTCGCGAATGATATGGGTGTTAAAATACGCTTTATACCGACCAAGTGGGACGGAATCATCCCTGCTCTCCTCACTGGCAAATTTGATATAATTATCGGCGGAATGGGAATCACCCCCAAACGTAACCTCAAAGTCAATTTTTCCGATCCCTACGAATTCACCGGCATGTCTATTGTCGCAAACAAGGATGTAGCCCCGGACAAAAGCGACTTGAAGGATTTCAACAATAAGTCCACC
Organism: Maridesulfovibrio salinus; assembly: GCF_055394525.1. Classification (NCBI taxonomy): domain Bacteria; kingdom Pseudomonadati; phylum Thermodesulfobacteriota; class Desulfovibrionia; order Desulfovibrionales; family Desulfovibrionaceae; genus Maridesulfovibrio; species Maridesulfovibrio salinus. The sequence goes on along the minus strand of NZ_AP042461.1, from coordinate 2,682,397 downwards.
AAGGTTTCCGTTCGCCTCGGAACAACCGCTGAAAAAGCTGCTAAGAACTTTCTTCCTGAAGCCAAGCTTCTCAAATTCAGTGATGAAGCTGCCTCTATTCAGGAACTCCTGAATGGTAAGGCCGCAGCCCTCATTGCTTCCAACCCCCTGCCTGAAAGTCTTGTAAAGAAATACCCTGAAAAACTGTATCTACCCCTTCAGGCAGACTTTACCCAGGAACCCATCGGCTTTGCCGTCAGAAAGGGTGATCCTGACTTCCTGAACTTCCTGAACAACTGGATCAAAGTAACCAATTCCGAAGGGTGGCTTGAAGCCCGTTTCAATTACTGGTTTAAAACTGATGAGTGGAAATCCCTCGTTGAATAATTGTAACGAATGCTAAATTCCACAAAAAGGATTACCTCCCTTGATGTGCTGCTTCTGGCAGTCATCTCGGGAGGTTTAATCTGGTTCATCTATCTTTTAGTGACCCAGTTGAATTACAACTGGGAATGGTCTGCAGTGCCCGGCTACATTGCCCGGATCGACGGTTCCGGTAAATTAAGTGCGGGGCTCCTTACTCAGGGACTGCTCGTCACCCTCAGACTTTCCATCTGGTCGGTTCTTTTCGCCCTTATGATCGGTACTGTGATGGGAATGTGGAGGGTGAGTCCGCGCCCCCTGCTGCGCATGATTTCCGGGTCATACGTCGGACTAATCCGTAATATACCGCCACTTGTTCTTATTTTCATTTTTTACTTCTTTCTTGGCGATCAGATCATGACAGCGACCGGGATAACTGAGCTGTCATACACTCTTGACGACAGCAGTTCTCCTGTCCTGAATTTTCTATTTGGTCCGGTAGAACAACTCCCCGCCTTTCTCTCCGGAGTAGTCACGATGTCACTGTTTGAGGGAGCCTACATAACTGAAATTGTCAGAGCCGGAATTGAATCGATTGAGAAAGAACAATGGGAAGCTTCATCCGCTCTAGGGTTCAACAGAAGATCCCAACTGATTCATATTATTCTGCCGCAGGCGTTTTCCCGATCACTGCCGCCACTGGCCGGACAATTCATATCAACCATCAAAGATTCTTCCATAGTTTCTGTAATTTCTATTCAGGAACTTACCTTTGCTGGACAGGAGCTGATGTCCGCCACATACAGGACATTCGAAATTTGGACCATTGTAATCATAATGTATTTTATGCTTACTTTTCCATGTTCACTTTACGTCCGTAAACTGGAGAAGAAAATGAACAGTCACCGCAATAAGTAACCAGTTTAATTAAAGCCAGAACACAGAGTCCGCTCTATCTCACGGTTTTGCGATGCGACTACAAAGTCAGTCTCTGAAAGATGGTTGAAATAATTTTCAATGCTCTCAGCCAGATCAACGAATGCCTCAACAATAAACGGATCGAACTGCGTGCCTGAACATCTGTGAATTTCCGCGACGATCTTTTTAAAAGTTACAGCTTTCCGATACGGCCTGTTGCTTGCCATTGCGGAAAGTGTATCTGCAACAGCGATTATCCTGGCCTCGAATGGAATTTCTTTACCGACAAGTCCGTGAGGATACCCTTTTCCGTCATACCTTTCATGATGATGAAGTATGGACTTTGCCAACACGTCAATTCCATCCAATGTTGTAACAGGAGCGATGATATCTGCTCCTATTTGTGGATGCTTCTGGATAATCCGGAATTCATCTTCAGTTAAGCGCCCTTTTTTCTGCAGAATTGAATCCGGAATTCCTATTTTACCGATATCATGCAGATGTCCCGCAATATGTAACAACTCACATCGATCTTTATTCAGACCAATGTGCATGCCTATTTTCTGAGACACAACAGCAACTTCTTCAGAGTGTGAACACGTATAAGGATCTTTCGCGTCAATTGCATTACCTAAAGATTCTGCAAATTGATGTACTGTCATGCTCGCTTTACATGCGCTGCGTGAACTTTCACTCTCAATTTCGGCCCCGATAATTTCTATATGATTTTTCATCCAACACCATTGATATTTTCAACATTAATTGTTTTGCAGCCATCGAGCTGGAAAATATTGAATTTGAATATCAATGTCAATAAAATGAATAGATAAATTTAAAAATATATCTAAAAAGGAAGACAAAATCATTTATAAATTACTTAGTTATTCCGTCTTATAATTTCAAACATGCAATATTAGCTGCATATTATTGAAATAAATTGATTTATTAACACAACCGTAACATTCCCGACATCTACGCCTAACCCGCCATACATACATTCCACCTCGTAAAGCTGAGGAGGAAATTCGGCATGTCGTTAAAACTAAAGTTAATCACTTTTTGTGTGGCAATAGGACTTATTCCGCTAATTATAGTTGGCGCACTAAGCGTGGGGATGGCATCCAAGGCTCTTTCCGCGCAGGCTTTTGGACAGCTTGAGTCGGTCAGGGACTCAAAAAAGAAAAACGTAGAGGATCTGGTTCAGAAATGGTTCCACGAAGTCAAACTTTTTTCCAATGTTAAGGAAGTATATAATGCCGTAGGCCTTATAGGCGAATACTGCCTTGAATATGAACTTCCCGGAAAACCGCTTGATGTGGATTCCGCAGAATACGTGGATGTCCACAAATACGCATCCCCCCCCTTCCTGCCGTTTGTTGAAACTCTTGGCTATGATGACGCTATCCTTATAAATGATTACGGACGAGTTCTCTTCACTGTTAAAAAAGAAAAGGACTTGGGAGCTGATCTTAAAAAAGGGCAGTATAAAGACACAAGTCTAGCCCGAGCATTCCGGAAAGCAGTGAAAGGTGAAATAGCTTTCGCGGACTACGAACCTTACGCCCCTATGGACGGCACACCGGTGGCATTCGTTGCCGCCCCGGTCAGATCACATGCAGGAGACATTCAGGGCGTAGTTGCCCTCAGAATTCCCTTGATGGAAATCAACTCAATTATGACTTTGCGCTCAGGCATGGGTGAAACAGGTGAATCCTATCTGGTCGGCCCTGATTTTCACATGCGTTCTGACTCGGAACTGAATCCCCGATACAGAACGGTTAAAACCTCCTTTGCCAACCCCGACAAGGGTAAAGTTGAAAACAAGGCTGTCCAACTGGCCCTTGCCGGAGAATCAGGATCTTCAATAATTACAGGAGATCATGGAATTGAAAGACTCACCGCCTATACCCCCATAACCATCGGATCATCAACATGGGCACTTTTATCGGAGATTAATGAAGATGAAGCATTCGCCGCAGTTTCCAACCTCAGAACAGCTGCCATAGGCATCTCAGCAATAACCGCCCTTCTCGTCGTTATCAGCGCACTGCTCTTCCTGAACAGATCAATCATTAATCCGCTCAAAAGAATAGAAGATTTTGTCAGCGCCATTGCAGATGGCAACTTCAAGGCGGACCTTGAAGGCAAATTCAAAAGTGAAATCAAAAAACTTTCTGACGGCATCCAAATCATGGTAGGAGAGCTTAAAAACAAGCTTGGCTTTTCTCAGGGAATGCTTGACGGGATGACTGTTCCTTGTCTTATCTGTGATACTGACGCTAAAATATCCTACCTGAACGACCCATTATGCCAATTGATGGAGAGTGGGACTTCCTGCCAGAACTGGATTGGACGTCCTGTAAAAGAGCTCCTGCAGGCTCCTCCCGGCGAGAAAGGTATACTGACTATGTGTCTGGAGAATAAAGAACCTGTTGTTAACGTTGAAAGAAAATGGAAAACAAAGAAAGAAAATGAACGTGATGTTCGCATAGACGCCGCACCATTGTACGATCTTGACGGGATGCTGATTGGCGGATTCGCAATAGTGGTGGATCTTACGGAGATGAAGGCCAAGGAAGCACAGATCAGCGAGCAGAACAAAATCATGGTCGAAATTACTGAACAGGCACAGGTAATATCTCAACATCTCACCAAGGGAGCAGCCGAGATAGAAACTCAAGTTGAGCAGGTTTCATCAAACACTGAAAAACAATTCGACCGCATTGAATACTCCTCGCAGGCAATCACAGAAATGAACCAGAGTTTATTAAACTCGGCACAAAATGCAGACAACGCATCTGAACAGGCTCAGCAGACCAGAACAAAAGCAGAAGAAGGCATGCAGACAATGACTGAGACAAGTGTCGCGATCAACCAGCTGCAATCCCTCTCCGATGTGGTAAAAGAAAACATGCACACCCTTGGTGATCACAGCCAGTCTATCGGGGGCATAATCGGGGTTATCAATGATATCGCCGACCAGACCAACCTGCTTGCCCTCAACGCTGCGATCGAGGCCGCCCGTGCCGGAGAGGCCGGAAGAGGTTTCGCGGTAGTCGCAGATGAAGTCCGCAAACTGGCAGAAAAAACAGTTCAGTCCACCAAAGAGGTGGAAGAAGCTATCAAAAGTATCCAGTCTTCAGCCAGAAACAATATTGCGAACACTGACATGACAGTTGAAGCAGTCGAGCACGCAAGCTCACTGGTTGAAAAGTCCGTTGGAGCTTTCAAGGAAATCTCGGAGATGTCAGTGGACACCGCAACCGAGATTCAACGTATTGCTGATGCAACAGATCAGCAGTCTTCAGCTCATGATCAGATTCATGCATCCGTTGAAGAACTCAAACAACTGGCCAGCAGCACCAAAAACGACATGCACGATTCCGCCAAGTCAATCACTAGTCTTGCTCGAACAGCCCATGAGCTTGAAAAACTGATCGAAAGACTCAGTTCTGCGGGCGGGATGCAATAGATTTGCTTACATATCATTTAAAAACTACAATCACTTTCAAGTAGTTACATAAAAAGGCCGGAGCAAACGTGATATACGTTTACTCCGGCCATATTTGTTTCCATTATTTTTAAATTATTCATTCGAGTTGGAATTACCTGCAACTGTTTTGCCTAGTCCGCATAATATTACTCCCGCCAATACAGCGGTAATGGGAGCAACTAGCACCAACCCCACACTCCCCACGAGAGTTCTGAAAATTTCAGCAGCTACCAGCTTGAAATTGAGCATGCGTGTAAAAGTGGTTTCCTTGGTAACAAACACCATAAGCATGGTCAGGTATCCGCCTGAATATGCGAGCAGTAGCGTTGTCGTCATGGTTCCTGTAACCATACGCCCCACATTAAACCCCGATTTTATCAATTCATTTCTAGAAATATCCGGTTTTTTGTCCAGAACTTCATTCATTGAAGCCGCAACATCCATTGCTATATCCATGGCCGCCCCTGAAGCTCCCAGAATAACTGAAGCGTAAAATATATCCAAAAGATTCAGAGTATAGTGTCCTGAGAAAACGAGCATTGTCGCAAATGGGGCTGTCATTCCGGCAAGTTTTAACTTCTCCCCGAAAAATAGAGTCAGCGATAAAGCCAGCAGCAGGCCGCTAAGCGTACCAAGTATCGCTATCAGAGTAACCTTTGAAAATCCAGCCACTGAAGTGATTATCACAACTGTTAAAAGAGAAAGTGTAAAGACTGTCAAAAGTACGGGACTGCCACCTGAAAGCAGACCGGGAATGAAGAACTTCCAGATTATATAAAAGCTTGTAACGAAACTGAATAATGCCTTGAGGCCGATTGAACGAGCATAGATCAAAAGGATAATTACAAAGAGTCCGAAAAGAGCAAGTTCCCACCCCTGCCGATACTGGTTCACAGCCCTTGCGTTGACAGCTTTACCGTTTTCAAGCTTTACCGCCATCAGCAAAGTATCTCCGGGATGATACAATTCATCCATCTCCGGCTGTCCTGTAAGCTGATTCACCCCTCTTACTTTCTGGCCCTTCAGCTCTCCTTCAGTAAGCACAGCATCAACATGCTGAGCACCGATTCTCGCGGTTCCCATCTCTACAAGTGAAGAGTTGTCCACATCCGTGACTACAGCACGCAACTCTTTTACATTCGGATCCCTTTGCCTGGCCGACTGCTCATGCTGCAGAAGCCAGATAATGCCGCAGATCATCAGGATAAAAACCAGAGGTGATATCAGCCTTTTCATATTGACCTCATAAATATATTAAAAAGGTCCCCGCCTTAGGCGGGGACCTCACAGAAGCGTCTTTTATACCCACTGACTTGTCAGCAGCATATTAAAAACATTTTATTTGTTATAAGGAATCTTGGAATACTTTTCCTGAGGACCGAAAGTCTCACCAAGAAGAGCTTTGGAATCGGCTTTCTTGAGGGTAGAAAGCTCTACTCCCATTACTTCTGCAATGCGATTCGGAATATCGGTGTTATCGATAAAACCATTGAACCTGTCAGCACCTGCACCTATGGAAGAAGCGGGGATGAAAGTTCCGGTATGAACAAAAGAGGTCCAGAAAACACGGGTTCTCTGAGAAAGCAGGTCGGTTACAGCAACCATTGTCGGTGTGTAAGAATAACCATAAAGAACCTTATCCTTCTTTTCGAGAGACTGGTTCTTATCCTGCACTTTCATTGCATCCGCAAGAATTTTATCTTCCGCAGGAGTACGGTCCGTCAAACCCCAGTTTTCTTCAACGTATTTGATAAAGGCGGCATGCCTTTTCCCGAGATCGGACTCTTTTGCAGCCAGCTTGTTGTAATATCCGTTAAGGTTGTCTTCAGCTGAAACCTTTACTTTATTGAGAGCCTTGAGGTTAAGAAAATAACCTTTTGAGTCCATGGATATTCCAAGACCAACACCACCGGTTTCGTGGTCGGCAGCAGTGACAATCAGAGTCTCCTCAGGATGCTTTTTGTAGAACTCATATGCGAGCTTTACAGCCTCATCCATTGCAATGGTATCCATGATAGTTGAAGCCGGATCGTGAGCGTGAGCAGCATGGTCAATACGTCCACCTTCTACCATCAGGAAGAAAGGCTTCTCCTGAACAGAAAGAGATTCGATTGCCTTGCCAGTCAGTTCACTGAGGGAGGGATACTTGTTGGTTTTCAGATCGCTGTTACGACGTTCAATTTCGTAAGGAAGATGACTGTAGGTAAGAGCAGCGAAAACTTTATCGCCTTTACCGGGCTTGTACGCACGGAATGCATCACGCTTAGAGTCGCCGACAAAGGTTTTGTATCCCTGGTCTGCAAACATTTTAACAACATCAACGTCATCCTTACGCTTGGACTTGAGTCCTTCAGGATTGTTCTTGGCTACGTAGTGGCGATACCCTCCACCGGCAAAGAAATCAAAACCTGAATCAGCCTGATCCACCGCAATATCGTTAGCGGCATTACGGTCTGTGTTATGAGCAGTAAAGGAAGCGGGTGTTGCATGTGTCAGACGGGTAGAAGTAACAATACCCACAGAATAGCCCTTTTCCTTAGCAGCCTCGGCAATTGTTTTTATGTCAGTTCCGTCAGGCAGCTTGGCAACGTATCCGTTGGTGGTTTTGTAACCACAGGCCAGAGCGGTTCCACCGGCAGCGGAATCAGTAATCAAAGTGTTGTCAGAATAGGTGGTAACCAGCGCAGAGTCTGGAAAAGTATTCATTACCAACCTTGCGTCCGGGTCACCTGTTTCCATCTTGTAGTAAAACTCAGCAGCCATACGCTGAGTAGGCCCGAGACCATCCCCTATGAAATAAAAAACATACTTTGGCGCAGCGGCAAAAGCAGTTGCAGCCATCAGGCACAGACAGACTGCAAGAGTCAGTGGACGAAAAATCCTCTTAAACATACTCACTCCCATTAGATTAGAATTACAACCTCGTTACTCAATAATTTCGGCATAATAACGAGGCAGATATACGCCCCTGCATTGGTTCACAAATGATCAAACAGGTTCGCAAAACAACAAAATCGAGTAAGTGGCTAAGAAATAATGGCTAAGCCTTGTCACACTGTAACAAAGACCCAACACCACCCCTAAATAATTACTTAAAACCACTATACACAACACTTCTCCAAGTATTTAGAAAAGTTAAAGTGAGCATAGAGATATTAAAAGTTATGTCAATGGGGTCTTGATCCGTGATTTAAGGCTTCACTATTGTAACACAATCGTAACATTTCGAAATGTATTTATAATTGAAATCGAAAATAAAGTTTTAAAAATGTCATCTTTTTTACATTGAACGATGATCCACAATTGTAACCAATAAATACAACTCAGCCTGTAAAGAAATGGAAAATAATTCCCTTAAGCACCATAATTGGATGCCTCCCCTGTCAATTCAGCCCCAAAAATCGATTATTCTTCCTTTTCCTATCTTTTTAATCAGTTCAATAAAAAGACAACCATTTGTTTTACCTTAAATTTCAAGATACGGCCTGTTTTTTGATTATATACCAGTAAAGGGGGAAACAACTGAAGATTCCACACTCAAACGGGAAGGTGAACAATGTGGAAATCAATCATTATAGTCACAAGCCTGCTGACAGTTTTAGGAACAGCAAACGCTGAGGCAGCCGGCCTCGAATCGAATACAAAAAACACACATCAGGAAAGGATCGAAAGAAATGAACTGTTAGATGATTGGGCATCTTCTAACGAAATGATGAAAAGCTTTTATATAAGTGAAGATATCAGCACTGGTCTGATTTTCGGGCTAGACAAAAATTATCAGCAGTCACATGAAGGACCACGCGAGGAATCCGGCGGTATGGGTATAGGAATCGGATTCAGTTTCAGTTTTTAGTAAGAATCTCACTATCAGCTCTTTCTGAATTCATACCGGTAAAAAGGTTCGAACGGTTAACAACTCTCCAGAAAACAGACTCCGCGGTTGAGTTCTGCCCTCCTCCTTCAGCTTGGCCATTAGTCAGTATGACAAAATAATGATTCCGGTACATGAATGCCAATGAAGTATAAATCCCGGCATAATTGCCGTTATGCCCTTCCGCGTCATATTTGTTCATCACTCCCAGACCATAAAAGACTCCATAGTGGAGAGCTGGTTTATAATTGAACTGCTCTTCTAGAAGCTCTTTTCCTATACCGTAGCCATTCAAAAATTCAGGCAGCCAGACCATAAGATCTCGGGCATTTGAAACCCCATTGCCGGAGCACCAGGCCCATGATGGGTTTATCCTGAAACTCAGATCCTTGATGCCTCCTGTTCTGGGGTTATAATCATATCCTCTTGCAAAAGGCGCTTTGAGATCAGTCGTTGAGGTGGGGAAATAAGTATGTTTGAGATTAAGCGGCATTAAAATTCTTTTATGTACTTGATTTTCAAACGTATCTTTGGTCAACTTCTCAATAATCATTCCCAGAAGCACATAATTTGAATTGCTGTACTCAAAGAAAACCCCGGACGGCCCTGCCGGAATGTTACGATATTCCAGCAGCTCGGCGGGTGACCATGTTTTCCATGGTTTTGAACGGAATTCAGCCAGAAAATCCTTGTCTGTAGAAAAATTTCCTATATTACTGCGCATCTGCAATAAATGTCTGACTGTTACCGGGTCATTCTCTTCCAATCTCTCCGGCAGTATATCGCAAACGCGTGTATCAAGAGTCAGCTTCCCTTCCTTTACGAGCATTAAAATTACAGATGCAACAAATGTCTTGGTAATACTGCCTATCCTGAACCTATGTTTTGCTGTTACAGGCCTTTTCCTGCCAAGCCTACGAACTCCTGTATTCATATCCCACAATTGCCCGTCCGGGGTCTTAATAACCATCACCGCGCCGGGGATTCTGAAATCGTTCACGGCTTTCTCAAAAACCATTTTCACATTATCCCGTACTCCGGCATAAGCAAAACAGTCCGGACTTAACAAAACCAGACAACTCAACAAAAATAAGCTTAATCTTCTGAACAAATCAAAACCCGGTATGCTTGTTAGTTATTACTTCCCCTGAAGTATTGATAACATAACATACTGCGTTTTTGAATAAGGCATAAAAAAAGGTGTCCGTAAGGGACACCTTTATTAATCATACAAATTAATGACAACTAATGCGGCTGGCTCTGATACTCATCTTTGATCAGGTTCAAAGCAATAGGAGTCACATTATTCTTACCTCTGAACAACTCTTCAGCGGTAAGGCTGTCCAGTGCATGGCTGAGCACTTCATCCATATTCTCAACGGGAATTATCTCAAGATCATTAAGAATAGCATCAGGTACTTCCTTAAGATCCTTCTTGTTGTCTATCGGAATAAGGACGGTTTTGGACTGTCCTCTGTGTGCCGCAAGCAGCTTTTCCCTGAGACCGCCGATAGGAAGGACTCTGCCGCGCAGGGTTATTTCACCGGTCATGGCCAGATCGTGACGAACAGGAACATTGAGAAAAGACGATGCAATCGCAGTACAAAGAGTAATACCGGCCGAAGGACCATCCTTGGGGGTTGCTCCTTCCGGAACGTGGACATGTACGTCAATTTTCTCATGAAAATCAGACTTCAGACCAAACAGATCAGAACGGGAGCGGATGTAGGAAAGCGCAGCCTGAGCTGATTCCTGCATTACATCTCCGAGCTTACCGGTGATGACAACCTTACCCTTACCCGGCATGAGCACAACTTCAACCATAAGCATCTCACCGCCAACCTGAGTATAAGCAAGTCCAGTGGCAACACCCACCAGAGATCTATCCTCACTTGAGCCGAAGCGGAACTTGTGTACCCCTAGAATCTTGCTTAAGTTGTCCGGAACCACCTCAAGACTCTTTTCCTTATCCCCGGACTCCACAATCTGCATTGCGGTTTTTCTACAGACGCGGGCAAGCTCACGCTCAAGGTTACGTACACCGGCTTCACGTGTATAGGTACGAATGATGTCTATCATTGCATCATCGTCAACAGAAAGATTTCCTTCCTTGAGGCCGTGTTCCTGGACCTGTTTGGGAAGGAGAAAATCCTTTGCGATATGTATTTTTTCAGTTTCCAGATAACCGGGCAGCTTGATAATCTCCATACGATCCTGCAAGGGAAGCGGAATGGAGTGCAGATCGTTTGCCGTGGTTATAAAAAAGACCTTGGAAAGATCGTAGTCGAGATCAAGATAGTGATCACTGAAAGTTCCGTTCTGTTCCGGATCAAGAACTTCAAGAAGTGCCGCAGAAGGGTCACCCCTGAAGTCAGTGCTCATTTTATCTACTTCATCAAGACAGATAACCGGGTTGCTGTATTCGCAACGTCTCAATGACTGGATGATCTTACCCGGCAGTGCTCCCACATAGGTACGTCTATGCCCTCTTATCTCGGCTTCATCACGGACTCCACCAAGAGACAGGCGAACAAACTCACGCCCCATTGCTCTGGCGATAGAGCGTGCTATCGAGGTTTTACCAACACCGGGAGGGCCCGCGAAACAGAGGATAGGACCTTTGATGGTATCAACAAGAGCCTGAACAGCCATATATTCAAGGATACGCTCCTTGGGCTTTTCAAGGCCGTAATGATCTTCATCAAGAATCTTTCTGGCTTCGGCGATGTCCAGTTTGGTCTTCTTGTACCGATTCCACGGCAATTCCATCACCCAGTCCACATAGTTGCGCACAACAGTGTATTCTGCTGATGACGGGGCCATCTGGCGAAGCTTCTTGATTTCCTTGCGTACCCTTTCCCGGGACTCATCTTCCATCTCTTTGGCGTCAAGCTGCTCTTCAAGCTCATGAGCTTCAGCCTGAGGATCGTCTTCACGCCCCATTTCCTTATTGATGGCTTTGAGCTGCTCGTTAAGATAGTATTCGCGCTGATTCTTCTCCATCTGCCCTTTCACACGGTTCTTGACCCGCTTTTCAATGGACACAATTTCGATTTCACCGAGAAGAAGTTCATACACAGCTTCAAGTCGCTCAAGGGGATCAACCATCTCAAGGATGGACTGTTTCTTAATGAACTCAACCTTAAGGTGAGGCATAATGGAGTCTGCAAGTTTTCCCGCAGAACGAATAGTCGAGACTGCCAGAATAGTTTCGGGAGCGATTTTCTTGTTCACTTTACCGAAATTCTCAAGTGCCTCATGAACAGAACGCACTAAGGCTTCCGTTGCATGCTCACCCGCGTCCTCATCTTCTATTTTCTCAATATTGACGAGCGGAAAGTCATCCTTGAAGGTGATCCCGTCGACTTCAGGGTCCCAACTTGCACGGTGCAGCCCTTCAAAAAGGACCTTGATTGTTCCGTCAGGCAGTCTGAGCATCTGGAGAATTTTACTCACAGTACCTACTTTAAATAGATCCTGAGGAGTTGGTTTCTCTTTCTCGGGGAACTCCTGGGTAACCAGGAATATCTTCTTATCATAATCAGCAATCGCTTCTTCTATGGCCTTGATTGATGATTCCCGGCCAACAAAAAGGGGAACGATCGAGCGTGGAAACATCACGACTTCCCTCAAGGACATCATTGGAAGAATATTCTGTTCAGCGGATGAACCATTTTCATAAACTGTGGATGACATTCAGCCTCCTGCTTTCTACCCGAAACGGCTTATAAATGAGAACTGGAGCATAAATACTCTCAGATTACATTCCAAATTTTTCTTTAACTATACCCTGAATGAAACTAATTTCAATTGAATCATTCTCATGTCTGCAAAACTTATAACAGGCTAATAAGCTGCTACCTGTCATGCAGACTTATGAGATAATACCTCAGAACAGTTTGTCAAATAACCATGGCAATATTATCATACGAAAATCAAACGAAATTTAATATCGGGAAAAATATTATAACGAAATGAGCCGACAAAATTCATATCGGCAGATACCTGAATCTGTAATAGACTTTGTAAAGGTCAAAACTCCAGAAAGGAATGAATCAGTGATGGAACCGATTATCCAGAGGAAGGTCGATGATGAACCTGGTCCACTCTCCGGGGGCTGAGTAGACTTCCATACTGCCTTTATGAAGGTCGGTCACTATGAAATAAGATATGGCTAACCCCAAACCGGTACCCTCTCCTACCTGCTTTGTTGTATAAAACGGCTCAAAAATCCTTTTCTGAACTGATTTATCAATACCGTGCCCATTATCTTCTATTTCAATTCTGGCATTGTTATCCACCCTGCGAACCCGCAGAGTAAATCTGGGTCTGTCCCCATTGTAGTCTTTGGAGTTCATTGACTGGGCACCATTTTTCAACAGGTTGAAGAATACCTGCTGGATCTCACTGCGTTCGCAATAAATGGCCGGAGCACTATCATCATACTCCCGAATAATTTCAATTTTCCTGAAATCGTACTTACTGGTCAAGTCGTATTCATTGGCAGCTAGATCTATTACTTCATCCAGCATAAGCTTAGGATCGTGCTCCCTGAAATCACCGGCATTTTTTCTGCTGAAACTAAGCATGTTGCTTACTATTCTGGCAGCCCGTTCAGCTGCTGCATTAATTCCATCAATCATTTTGGGGATGCCGCGTTCAGTCATATATCCCTTGATATCAGCCATCTGTAGACCATACTCAGCCGCCACATCAAAATTGGCTTCCAGATCTCCCAATGTTCTGCGCTGTATATTCTGGGCTCCCTGAAGAATGGCACCAAGAGGATTGTTAATCTCGTGAGCCATGCCAGCCGCAAGCCCACCTACAGAAAGCATCTTCTCGTTCTGGATAACCATTTCCTCCAGGCGTACCCTTTCACTTACATCTTCAAGTATTATAACGACGCCTTTATTGTCTCCTGAATCGAGAGGATATATAGTTATATCATCATACTCGCCACTTCCTGCTTCACGACGAGGAACCCTTGAATCAATGTAAATCTCTCTGTTTTCCAGTGAGAACATAATTTTCTCCATCTGCGGGACAAGACGGGGAAATACCTTTTCAACCTTTTTGCCTACCGCGAAACTCGAACTGAACCCGCTATCCTGCTCCGCCCGGGCATTCCACTGAGTTACCCGGCAATGCTCATCCAGCCCGATCAAAACAAAAGGCATTGAATCGATTATGCTCTTGAGATAATTACGCAGCCCACTGATCTCTACTTCCGACCTTTTCCGCTCGGTTATGTCAGTATGGGTTCCTATCATTCTCAGAGCTCTGCCGTTCTCGTCCCTTTCAAACGCGTTTCCACGGCCAAGTATCCAACGCCATTCACCATTTTTAGCCTGCATGCGAAATTCAACTTCGAAATTTGCAGTTTTATTCTCTATGCAATCATTATTGGCTTTAAAAGCTCTATCCCGGTCTTCGTGATGTATGAGATCGAGCCATGATTCGACATGGGATGGAACCTCATCTACCGCATAGCCAAGCATAGCCTTATACCCGGGGCTGTAATACACTTCATCTGACTTTATATTCCAATCCCATATGCCATCCTTGTTCGCTTCCATGGCCAGCGCAAAACGTTCTTCACTTTCTCTTACTTTATTTTCGGTTTTGCGAAATCTTATATAGTAAAACAAAAATCCTGCCAAAAAAAGTATCAGTATCAACGCCAATGCTGACAGGAACAGGATTTCAAAACGATATTTCTGGAGCAGACTGAATTCATTATTAAGAATCACACTTTTATCAGGAAGATTGGAAAAACTAACATTAAATTCATTTAGCTGTTTGCGATCAAAAATGAATTTATTGGCATTCCCCCCCTCAACAACCGGAATATCCTTGATTGACTTTCCGCTGATAACATCCATGGCAATTTGAGCTGCAATCTTCCCCTGACTGAAATGAGAAACAACTTTTCCGCCAAGTACACCTTTACCTAAACCGTGCTCATAAAGATGAAAGACAGGAACTCTCAAATTAAGGTTTATATACTCCAAAGACTCATTGAAAGTCTTTGCTACGCCATTTTTATCCCTGTAAGCCGCGAGAAGCAAAGCCGCGCTGCTTTTGTCAATTCTTCTAAGTTTTTTTCCGAATTCATCCCAGCTGAGATCTGCCAGAGAGATTATCTCAAAATTAATATCAGGAAAGTCAAAGCGAACGTCTTTCAGTACATCCAGATCGGCCTGTCCACTCGGGGTAGAATCGACAAGAACCGAAACAGTATCGGTCCCAGGAAGAAGTCTCGGGATTAATTCAATAGTCTCGGAAAGAGAGGCTGCTTCAATGACTCCGCTGAAACCATCGTTATGGTTCATCATTCTGGCTATATCCTGATTATTTACACCACAGAAAACTACAGGCGTTTCAGGAAACAATTCGCCTCGATATTCAAGTGCAAACTTCAGCGCGTTATCATCAGAGGTAATTATAACTTCATAGGGCGGAAGTGATTCAAGCTTCATTTTAATGAGGTCATGAAAAGCGGTAAGGTTCTTCTGGTTATAAAATCTCTTGGTATCCATGAACTCTACGTCCAATTGAATCCCTTCCGGATCAAGAACGGACTTAACTCCTTCAATCTGCTGAAAAAAAGTCGGAAAAGCAGGGTGATAAGCGCTTATCATAAGCACTCTTTTTTCTTCACAGTAACCTTTTGGCACAAGAAAAAATGGAATAACCATCATAAGGAACAGCACGGCAAACAATTTTCTCATACCACCAAAAGACTCCTTTTTATCGGCTTGGACTAAATTTAGAAATAAAATAGAATCTATTTCAACAAAAAGGCAATAATTATCTGCATAACACCAAAATTTATGTTTATTCTACGCTTCTCAAAGACTCCATACATGTTAAAGTATTATTTTAAACATACTTCATTAGAGCATTATTGCCAACCCCGAGGAAAACCAAGCAATCAGATTCATCCACCTCAACCAACTGGCCTTATTAACAAAAAAAAGCCCCCGGTCGAAACCGGGGGCTTATAAACTCAATATTTAAAAGCAGCTATGCGCTTTTCACCTCATTGTGAAAAAAAAGCAGCGGCTCTATACCTGTCTCAACAACGCTTTTATTAATCACGCATTCCTTGACTCCACTCATTGAAGGCAATTTGTACATGATATCCAGCATGATTGATTCAAGAACATTTCTAAGACCGCGTGCACCGGTCTTTCTTTCAACGGCCTTGGCTGCGATAGCTTTAAGAGCATTTTCAGTGAAAGTAAGGCGGACACCGTCAAGTTCGAACATTTTCTTGTACTGCTTGACCAGAGCATTCTTGGGTTCCTGAAGAATGCGCACAAGGTCATCTTCAGTAAGCTCAGACAAAGCAGTCTGAACAGGAATACGGCCCACAAATTCGGGTATGAGACCAAATTTCACCAGATCAGCAGGTTCAGCCTGAGTGAAAAGTTCACTGATTCCTTTCTCAGTTTTGGTTTCAACTTTAGCCCCGAATCCAATTCCAGCACCGGACATGCGCTGCTGAACGATTGAATCCAGACCGATAAAAGCTCCACCAAGGATAAAAAGAATGTTGGAAGTATCGAGCCTGATAAACTCCTGCTGGGGATGCTTACGCCCGCCCTTGGGAGGAATATTGGCCTCGGTTCCTTCAATAATCTTGAGCAGAGCCTGCTGAACACCTTCACCAGAGACATCTCTGGTAATTGAAGGACTGTCACCTTTGCGGGAAATCTTGTCTATTTCATCAATATAGATAATTCCCCTGGATGCAGATTCAATGTCGTAATCAGCATTCTGCAGCAACTGTACAAGAATATTCTCGACATCCTCACCCACATAACCGGCTTCGGTCAGGGTGGTGGCATCAGCTATGGCGAAGGGAACTTTCAGAACACGCGCCAGAGTCTGTGCCAGCAGGGTTTTACCGGAACCGGTGGGACCAATAAGCAGAATGTTGCTTTTATCAATTTCAATATCTTCGTCACTGCTGGACTGAGCATAGTAAACACGCTTGTAATGGTTGTGAACCGCCACAGCAAGAATCTTCTTCGGGTGGTCCTGGCCAATTACATACTCATCAAGCAGGTCCTTAATTTCCTGCGGAGACAGGAGCTTACCTGCATCAAACTCCTCGCCGACAGCTTCCTGAGCCATGATGTCATTACACAACTGCACACACTCGTCGCAGATATAAACATCCGGCCCCGCAATCAGCCTCTGCACCTCGTCCTGAGATTTGGAGCAGAAGGAGCAATGAAGGTCCTGTCCCGAACCTTGTCTCTCATTACTCATCAGGAATTAACCTTCCTTGGATTCAATGTTTCCGCGTGATTCCAGAATCTTATCGATGAGACCATACTTTAAGGCCTCTTCGGCAGACATGAAATAATCGCGGTCAGTGTCTTTTTCAATCTCCTCAATGGACTTACCGGTGTTGGCTGCCATGATGGAGTTGAGAGATTTTCTCAGGCGGAGAATCTCTTTCGCCTGAATATCAATATCTGAAGCCTGCCCCTGCGCCCCTCCAAGAGGCTGGTGAATTAGAATACGACTGTGAGGCAGGGAATATCTATGCCCTTTTTCGCCGGCACTCAGCAGAAACGCTCCCATGCTGGCCGCCTGCCCCATGCAAAGGGTGGCAACCGGAGCAGAAATGTATTTCATGGTGTCATAGATGGCAAGTCCGGCAGTCACTACTCCGCCGGGGGAGTTTATGTACATGTAAATTTCTTTTTCAGGGTCTTCAGACTCAAGAAAAAGCAACTGAGCACTGATCACACTTGCAACATGATCGTTAACTTCGCCGCTGAGAAGAATGATTCTGTCTTTGAGAAGACGTGAATAAATATCGTAAGCGCGTTCGGTACGCCCGGTAGTCTCAATAACAATAGGTATGGTTCCAGACATCTATCTCTCCCGATGAGAACATTAGCAGTATGAAAGAGGATACTGAATTAACTGAATTAAATAAACCGTTCCCTTTAA
The DNA here is from genome assembly GCF_055394525.1 of Maridesulfovibrio salinus. Lineage (NCBI taxonomy): Bacteria > Pseudomonadati > Thermodesulfobacteriota > Desulfovibrionia > Desulfovibrionales > Desulfovibrionaceae > Maridesulfovibrio > Maridesulfovibrio salinus. Next base: position 2,664,797 of record NZ_AP042461.1, on the reverse strand, counting down.
ACGGACATTTTTCCGATAACATATCCTAAACATTTGACGGCTTGAGGACAAGTATAAATCCCGCAGACCGTTTAAATCGGCAATACGCAGTAAATATGTTCTATAAAAACAAAGTCAACCCATGAATGTTCAGTTGAAAAAGAAAGGCGGCACAGTCCTGAACAAACCGTGCCGCCGGAATAACTATAGATGAAAACTGATTATTCTTCGTCCTTCTTAACAGGATCGATTTCAGTGATATCAGCGTTCTCGTAGATGAACTCAGCAGCTTTGTCTGCAAGGAGTCTATCCTTGAGGGGGACAAGCAGGTTGTGCTCTTCATAGTAGGACTTAACGGAGCTGAAATCCTGCTGGGTCTGCTGGGCGATCTGGTAAAGAGCACCTTCTACTTCCTGGGGCTCAACGCTGAGTTCTTCGCGTTTGGCAACAGTCAGCAGGAAGATTTCAGTGCGCACGGAATCTTCAGCCATGGGGCGCTGCTCTTCGCGGAGTTCTTCCATGCTCTTTCCAAGAGACTCAAAGCTCTTGCCGGAACGCTCAGTGCGGGAAATAAGATCCTGAACCATACGTTCGAGACGGTCATCAAGAAGGGAAGGAGGAAGAGCAAAGTCGAGATCCTTAACAATTCCTTCAATAAGCTTGGTCTGTGCGGCGCTCTTGCAAAGCTGCTTGCGGTTGGCCATGTAGGACTGTTTAACAACTTCACGCATTTTCTCTACGGACTCGAAGCCACCAGCCTGCTTGACAACATCATCGGTAAGCTCAGGCATTTTGCGCTCTTTAACCGCATGAACGGTTACCTTCATGGTAGCGGTTTTGCCTGCGAGATCAGTATTGATGAAATCTTCAGGAAATTCGATGTCGGTTTCACCGGATTCGCCGGGCTTCAGAGTCATTACGAAGTCTTCAAATTCCTTGAGGGAGTGACCTTCGCCGATAGGCAGGTCAAAGTTGTCGGCCTCAATACCGGGAACGGGCTCACCGTCAACTTCCGCGGAAAAGGTAACAGTTGCCATCTCGCCTTCTTTTGCGGGACGGTCTTCATCGATAGGCGCAATTTTCGCCATGGACTGGAGAAGTCTCTTTTCAACTTCTTCAAGTTCGCTGTCAGCAACTTCTGCACGCTCTTCTTCAACTTTAAGTCCCAGATAAACCGGGCTTTCGAACTCGGGAACAACTTCGAATTTAATAACGTAGTTGAAGTCTTCACCGCGAACGAGTTCTTTAGCGTCAACATCAATCTTGGAAACGGGAACGAAGGACTGCTCGTTGAGAATTTCATTGATCTGGTAGTTGATCAGATCGGTTGTAGCTTCGTTGATAATCTGTTTCTTGTACTTGGACTGGATAACGGAAGCCGGAACCTTGCCCTTTCTGAAACCTTTAACAGGAGTCTGCACCTTGTACAGAGCGATGGTTGCGTCAAGAGCTGCACCCACTTCTTCTGCGGGTACGGAAACTTTGATCTCTCTCTCTACCGGTGAAATCTCTTCAATATTAAAATCCATTTATAGCATCCTCCTAAAATATATCTGCCCGGAACTTAGCGTGAGGCAGTTGGGTACATTTATAATGTCCGCGAAACGTGAAGTCTTTCACATTTCCCTTACAAAAGAACTGGGATTATTTAGGCAGTTTGCCCACAAAGTCAACCCCTGTGGAGGATTCCAAAGCAAATTATCTGATTTTCATTCAACTTTTATCTTCATCAGGGATGGAATCCGTTAAATCCTTTCCCCAATCATTAAAATTTAACCTACGCATTCATAACTATATACCTCATTATCCAGACCTCTACCCCGATTAATTGCGGATTTTTTTCTTTTCAACACTAAAACATAGAGCCAGCTAACTTCCTGTAACCTAGGTTAATTCTATGACTCTGTGAGATGATGGGTGGATATAAATTAAAGAGGCGGGCCCCGCTACAAGGCCCGCCTTTAGGAGGAGAAGCAAGAAGTTAAAATTATGCAGCAAGTTTTTGTTTAAGACCATCTATCTTGGACGTCATTCTTCGGATCAGATTTGCCTGACCGTCATGGTCAGGGTTCAGAAAGCCAACCGCAGTAGAATAAGCGTCAATAGCCTCTTCAATTTTGCCACTCATCTGGTAAACCACAGCCAGATTGTTATACATTGTTGCCTTATGAATTTTTTTGGACTTGCAATTGGACATAGCAATTGCTGTCTTAAGATTATTTTCGGCAGTGAAAAAATCGCCTTCGTTACACGCTGCCATGCCTTCCCTGCTCAATTGCCAGACTTTACTGAATCCACACATATTTAGCTCCATATATTTAATAATAATTGTATATTTTTTCTTGACCTCTTGATTATTAAATAATGAAAACGATTCTCAATGTCAAGGGCGGTTGATAAATTTACCGAATATACCCTGAAATTAATAGATATATAAACACTTGAAGTTGTCCAAAACAGCGAATTCTTAAAGTACAGCTTTAAGTTAAAAAACATAAACCCCGACCTGAAATCAACAGATCGGAGTTTAATTATCCTTTTTTATCCGGCCTGCTCTGCGCCTTCAAGATCAGACTCATTCGGACCGAAGATCCTTGAAGTAAACTTCACATACCAGGCTGCCGACTGAACCTGAATGATATAAGCCATGGCAATTACCAGAGCGGCATCAGAACCCTGCGGTCCGAAAGCATTGATTGCTATAGCCAGTGCTATGGACAGGTTTCTCATTACCGAACCGTAAACAAGTGCTATCGCATCCCCGCGCGGCAGAAAGCTTTTGCCTACCAATGTGCTTAAAGCGAAGTTGAATGCGTATAGTATAAACAGGGGCACGAGAATGCTGAGCAGAACTTCCGGAGCCGATGCAATGGTTCTGGCCTTAAGCGCCAGAGCGACAAAAACTATCCCAAGAACACCGAGAGTGGACAAAGGAGGAAACTTTGGGCCGATGTATTTCTGAAAATCCTCCTGACCATATCTGCCCACAAGATAGCGCTGAGTCATATAACCAAGTGTCATCGGCAGAAATACAATGAAGAATATCTGCTTCATCACGGCAGTCAGACTCATTTCAATTGTCGCACCCATGAGTGCCTTAACGAAAAAGGGAGTCAGCAACGAACCACAGACAAGACCTATCACTGTCATCTTTACCGCTGCGGACATGTTTCCCTTGGCAAACCCGGTCCATGAAATGGTCATACCGCTTGTGGGGACCAGTCCGGCCAACAGAAGCCCCAGAGCCATGTAAGGCTTATCCGCGAAAAAGAACATCCCGAACCCGTAGGCGACAAAGGGAACAATAGCGAAGTTGATCAGCTGGGTTAAAACCTGTGCTTTGACATCACCGCCCTCAAACACCTTTTTCACTTTGAGAGTTACCATCATGGGGTAAACCATCAAAAAGGTGAACGGAATGATCATGGATTTGAGCCAAGCGGTTTCAGCAACAAGACCGTAAACAAAACCGGCAGCCATCATCAAAGGGATTGCCACTATCAGATTTCTGGTAATTTTCTGTAATGCCTTCCACATATCTACTCTCCTGAATTGCAGGTTTAACTTTCGGGCAGGACCATTATGCCATGAGCCAGTATCCTGATCTGGAAACTGTCACCGCATCTTTCACATGCCATCCTGAAAATACCCTGCGGGGTTGATGAAACATAATGTTTAAATGTACAGTAAGGGCAATGTATCTTTGCAGTGTTCATGAACACCTCCTTCCTTTCTTCCTGAATACTGTTTTAAACATTTATCCGGCACCACACATTGATCACGATCAACAGAATATTTTTTAAGGATAAAAATGAATCAGCAGGAAATCGAAGCGGCCGTGCGGGAAATTCCGGTTTTTGCCAGACTCAAAGACAATCAGGTTAGCAGGCTTGCCCGCCACGCGTTGATAAGTGAGTTCCCGAAGAAATCGACCTTTTTCAGTGAAGACACTTCATCGCAGGGTCTGCATGTACTCCTTTCGGGCAAAGTCAAACTTTTCAAAATAGCAGAGGATGGAAAGGAACAGACTATATTCGTATTCGGCCCCGGAGAACCTTTCTGCCTGTGCTCCGCATTTTCAGACGGAGTCCTTCCAGCAAACCTAGGCGCACTTGAAGACAGCAGAGTTTTGTTCATAAGTCCCGCCGAGTATGAGAAGCTCGTTCACGAAGATCCGACCATACTTATGAGTATGATGAGAGTTATGTCCCGCAGGCTCAAGGAAGCAATGGTAATGATTGACTCCCTCTCACTGAAACAGGTTCCTTCACGTCTTGCAGCCTACTTTATGAGTCGGGAACAGAATGGTATTGTTAGAATGGAAATTTCATACAGGGAACTATCTAAAATAATAGGAGTAACCCCGGAAGCATTATCCCGGGCCATGAAGAAGATGGCCTCCGGAGGACTGATTGAAATTAACGGCCCCAAAATCACCATAATCAACCGGAAAGTCATGGAAAATTGTAAAGAAGGAGTATGTGATCTGAATTAAAGCTGCACAAGAAGTGATGAGCAACTTTGTACTATCCCGTCAGCTGATGTTCATGCCAATTTCCGATCATCCTGAGAATATAAAGGAGATCGACATGAACATATTGGCATTTCTGGCATACAGCATCATCGTGACTTTCACTCCCGGGCCTTCAAATATAATTATCTTTTCTACAGCCCAGAATCATGGCTATAGAAAGGCACTTGAATTCGTTGCCGGGGCAACCATAGCATTCGGTATATTACTTACTCTTTCCGCCACTCTTAACAGCTACCTTTTCAGTATAATCCCGGCAATAAAACAGCTGATGGGAATTGTCGGTGCTGCCTACATGCTTTATCTTGCATGGAAAATACTTAAAATGGATACCGGACAGACTTCAGATCACACTGGTGGATTCATAACCGGGTTCACCATGCAGTTCATTAATCCAAAGGCGCTGTTGTTCACCCTTACAGTCCTGGCCAACTTCGTGATTCCATCATATTCAGATCCATTGGACATTGCTGCATTCGTAGCTATACTGACCATTATCGGCTGCTGTGCATACAGTTCATGGGTTGTACTGGGCACCCTATTCCGCCGCTACCTGAGCCGTTACAGGAAACAGACAAACATTATCCTGTCGCTGACCATGATTTACTGCGCATGGACTGTTTCAGGACTTGAAAACATAATCCAAATATAAACAAAATGCGTGAATTTAATTACACTAAACATGATGACATGACTGTTCTCTCAGCCAGATTCGATGAGTTCGAATACAAAAAGCATTCCCACGAAGAATACGCTATAGGTGTTACTTTGACCGGAATTCAGAAGTACCGTCTTGAGGGGGAACTCTGCCACTCAAAGCCCGGTGGAGTGATGCTATTTGAACCGGAACAGATTCACGATGGCTGCTCGGGTGACAAAACAGATCTCGAATATGTAATGGCATACATACCAAGAGAGTTATTCGAAAATATTTCAGGAAAAAAAGATGTAGTAAGATTCTCTTCACCCATAGTTTACGACCGCAAACTGGCTTATGACATCATCAATCTCGCCCGTTCAATTGAAAACGGAAATGAAGAACTTCTTACAAACGAATTGATCATGGACGTAATCAGCCGGACAGCCAATGCGGATGAACAGATGCGTATGCCTCGAAACTATACTGCCGTGAGAAAAGCAGTGGAAATGATGCACGACAACTTCGAATCCCCTCTCAAACTCAATGAAATATGCACTGAAATACAATTGTCTAAATTCCACTTCATCCGACAGTTCAAAGCCATCAAGGGTATTTCACCCTACCAGTATTTTCTCAACCTCAGAACCGAAAGCGCAAAAAAGCTCCTCGAACATGGTGAGGAGCTTTATACAGTGATGCTTAAATGCGGATTTTACGATCTTTCACACCTGAACAGGCAATTTAAAAGTGTTTACGGCCTGACAGCCAATTCATATTCGAAACTGATCAACAATAAAACCTGATCAGTCACCACCGGCATCAAAATCTCCGCCTCCTGAATCGTATCCTGTATCAACATCGCCTGCTTCAGAAACACTATCCATATTGTCCATCGAGGACATGTAGTGAGCCTGCGCCATGCCCATGGCCATCATTTCATTGGGATCTGCACGTGGAATTGCCCTGATTTTGGCATCACGATACATACGCCGCATGGTCCACCAGATAGTCAGCCCCACAATCAGCAGCATTCCACCCATGAAAAACATTGCCAGCGTATCATCGGCAGTTATGTCAGGTTCCATGAAACCTGCCGCAATTATAGCCAGAGCAGGAAGCGTGAACACTGTCCCTAGCAGAAAAAGAATAAAAACCCGAATCTTTACACCAATGCCAACCGATGCTTTCATGCCCATAATCCCCTCCCATCCTTAGGTCATAATAAGATAATCCTGCTGTTAATATATCATAGATTGGGCAAAGAGGATACAAGGGGAATAAACAATGATCAGCCTATAAATAAGCGCGGGCCGCACTGCAGGGAACAGCACGGCCCGACTTTGGAGGTTAGGAGGTAAACGCTTTGTCTGTTTATGAAGAAAGTCTTTTAATCAAAGTATTAAGCTCACCGCACATTCCCACAAGCCCACTGCTGGCATCATTTGCTTCATGCATTCCGGCTGCGGTCTGGGTTGCGATAGTGTTTATATCGTCCACCGCACGGTGAATCTGTTCACTCGTTGCCGACTGCTGCTCAGCGGCCGCAGCAATGGATTGAACCTGATCAGAGGTGCTGTTGACTATTTCAACAATCCGCTCCAGAGTTGCGCCGGAACTTTCAGCAATACCGGTCGAGGTTTCAACCGCGTCTGTCGCCTGCTTTACACCTTCAATGGATCTTCTTGCTCCATCCTGAATTGCCTTGATGGCGTTGCTGACTTCATCGGTTGCACTCATGGTTTTCTCAGCGAGTTTTCGCACTTCATCCGCAACCACTGCGAACCCGCGCCCAGCCTCACCAGCCCTTGCCGCCTCAATTGCGGCATTGAGGGCAAGCAAGTTGGTCTGATCTGCAATATCCTGAATCACGGTGATCACACTTCCAACGGAATCTGTCTGCTGCCCGAGGGCATCCATGAATTGTTCAAGGCTTTCAGCATGGCCTCGAACTGTCTCAATCGATTTGATAAGATTGCGGACTTCACTCTGCCCTTCATGGGCATTATCCTTTGCTGCGATGGCATTATCCGCGGCACTTACTGCATGTCTGGCAACTTCAAGGGTGGTAATATTCATTTCCTCCATTGCAGTTGCAGTCTCAGTAGTCCGGTCGGACTGAAAAGAAGCTCCTTTGGCTGCCTCTCCAATCTGTGAAGCGATGACCCCCGCTGAAGAATTAACCTGTTCCGTTATGCCTACCAGTTCAGTGGCAACCTGAGCCACCCTTCTGGCATTCTCTTCAATCTCGCGCTGCTGTTTTTTTACTTCAGTCAGATCAAAATAAATGGTCAGCGCCCCGCTCAGATTTTTATCAAGGTCATAAATTGGCTCAGCTGAGAATAAAAGTTCATGAAGGCCGCCATCCCCTTCAAATTTTGTCTCACCTTCAATCCTGATGCCTTCGCTCACAACTCGGTCGGTTCTGGTTTTGCGGGAATTGTCCCCGTAAACATATCCACCGATTGTAAGACCGTAGTAGTCCTCGGGCTTTCCTTTTTTGCCTGAGATACTGAACAGCCTGCTACCCACATAATCGACTTTCCCTTCAGCGTCACAAGTCATAAAAGGATACGCCTGGGCTATGGCGTTCAGAACACCTTCGGCAAAGCCCAGACGTTTTTTAAGCGCATCCACAGTTGCACAGACTTCGGTATTTAAGCTACCGAAACTCCCGGCCCCGGCCTTCGGGCGATTTGAATTGAAATCACCCCCGGCTACCTGCTGCATGAAATCAGAGAGAACATCCGCTTCTTTATAAATTTTTGATGTAGCAACAATACCGAATAAAAAATTTAATCCCGCAAAAAAAAGAAATCCGGCAGCAACAGCAGAAAGCATTGCACCGGATGATAAAATCAGCTGACCGTCAGTTGAAGCAGCGGCCATTAGTTTAAGCGTGACCCAAAAAGCCGCGGCCCCACCCGCAGCAGACACCAAAGCACCAATGTTTAAAAAAGATCTGATCCTCATCACACACCCCTTGAACCGCAGGCAGAAGATTGTTCACACCACTGCCATCCGGCAAATGTTAAACAGAACATTTTGAAAACAATCTCACAGGAAAATGATCGTTTTCGAAAATATTTTCATTAGAACTACTCAAATTCGAAGATCGGGTCAATACTTTATGACATTTTTGTGTCGTAGTTGTTGCAAAATGAACATTTTTGTTCATCTAAATCAAAGCATTAGAGTTATAATATTCCGAATTTAAATATTCAGTCCACACAAGCGATTACATACTCAAAAACAAATTAATACAGGCACATAAAAAAGGCCGCACTGAACAAACAGTGCGGCCTTTCATGCCATATACGAAACACTCCAGTTAAGGAGCAGAATATAATGCGTGCATTATGCTCCGACAGTTCCTTTTACGGTCTCACCAGCAGCGTTTGATGCAGCAATATCAGCGCTCGCAGTGAAGAGAACGTCAGTGGAGCTGTTCAATGCAGTTTCAGCGGAGTCCTGAATCACGCCAATAATGAAACCAGCTGCAACAACTTCCATAGAAACTTCGTTCGGAACACCGAAGAGACTGCATGCAAGAGGAATCAGCAGAAGCGAACCACCTGCAACACCGGAGGCTCCACAGGCGGATACTGAAGCAATCAGACTGAGCAGAAGCGCGGTGGCGATGTCAACCTGAATACCAAGAGTATGAACTGCCGCGAGAGTCATAACTGTGATGGTGATGGCTGCTCCGCCCATGTTTACGGTAGCTCCCAGAGGGATTGAAACGGAGTAAGTATCTTCGTTAAGGTTGAGACGCTTACAGAGTTCCATGTTAACAGGAATATTCGCTGCGGAACTGCGGGTAAAGAAAGCGGTGATACCACTTACCTTAAGGCAGGTAAAAACAAGCGGATAAGGATTTCTACGAGTCATGAACCATGAAATGAACGGATTGACTACCAGAGCAATGATGGTCATTGACGCGAGAAGAACCATGATAAGATGGCTGTAACCTGCGAGGGCTTCAAAGCCGGTGGTTGCAATGGTCTTGGAAACCAGTCCGAAAATCCCCAGAGGGGCAAAACGGATAACAAGCTTTACGATACCAGATACACCGTGGGCAACGTCCGCAAGCATTGTTTTGGTTGCTTCACCGGTATGCTGAAAAAAGAAACCGAGAGCAATAGCCCAGGCAAGAATACCGATGAAGTTACCAGTAGCTAGTGCGTTAACCGGGTTATCAACCACCTTGAACAGAAGAGTATTGAGCACTTCAGCAATACCGCTCGGTGGAGCAGCACTGGTATCTGTTGCAACCAGAGTCATGGTTGTGGGGAACAGGAAACTCATGGTTACCGCGACCAGAGCGGCCATAAAAGTTCCCACGAGGTACAGAGAGACAATGGAGCGCATGTTGGTATGCGCGCCTTTTTTCTGGTTGGCGATGGAAGAAGCCACGATCACGAAAACAAGGATCGGAGCAACAGCCTTAAGAGCCTTAACAAAAAGACTGCCTAAAAGACCTACGGACTGAGCAAAGTCCGGAGATACAACTGCCAGAGAAATACCTGCAACGATTCCGATCACGATCTGTAGCACAAGGCTGCCGGATGCGATCTTTTTAAAAATTTCGGATATCTGATTCATAACCATTCCTGAAAGTTAAAAATTGAATAAATGAGCGCTTTTGCTCTTAAAGGAATGATTACATTTTTGTCAACATTTTATTTTCTTATTGCTAAATTCGAAATAATCCATCGTATTATTACGGATAAAGTATTTTTTAATAAAAACGCAGAGATGTGGACAAGACAAGTCGGAAATCGGATTCAATTTAATTTTATTACAATTTAGACATGATCAGAGCATACAAATGCCGATCAAAAATCCAGTAACAAACCAAACTCTCCAGAAAGAATAATTCTCCTCCAGAATCTATTGCATTTCGCGAAACTGCTATCCCTTTTACAGTACAATAAAAATCCCGCCCTGAAATTCAGGGCGGGATACAGATTGATAATAATCTCTACTTCATCAGACTATTCAAAGCAGCAAGATGTTGGAAAGTAAAAAGGGCGGAAATTACACACTGTCATACAGTGGAAGCTTCTTCAGCAGCTCAGCACTCATTAATAACTTATTAGATGCGGGAATAGCTTAAAATACGCTTTGCAACGTAGAAGCTTACTTCTTCGGCAGTAAGAGATTAACTCAGGCTTTACTTCAAACAATTTCACTGAAAATCTGCTGCCGGATACCGGAACTATGTTTTAAAACACCCACCTTATCATCAATAAAATCATAAATCCTCGGACGTTTCCCTTCACCGGGACGCAGAATCCTTCCAACAATCTGTACCAGCCTTCCTTTAGCTTTTATGGGAGCACAGAGAAAAAGAGTGCTCAACCCGGGGCAATCAAACCCTTCACCTATTAGGGATGCAGTGCTTGCCAGCACCTTGATCTTCCCTGCATTAAGGTCCACAACAATTTTTGCACGCTCGGAAGTTGGTGTTTTGCCTGTCAGGACCGCAACCTCAACACCACGGGCATGAAGTATATCAGCAAGCTCATCGAGCTGAGCGGTTCTGTCCGCCACCAACAGCAGAGTTCCATTATCCTTGGCGGCCTCTTTAACCACATTGGATGCTATGAGCTTGTTGCGTTCAAAATCTTCAGCAAGAGCTGTCATCATCAGGGAGTACTCTTCTGAAGGATTTCCGGCAAAAGTGAATCCTGTCTCAACCCTGCATACTTCAGGCTTAAGAATTGCCCCTGTGTCACGAAGCAGTTCAGGATTCACCCTGTGAACAAGGTTTCCGAGAGTGAGGTTTATAATCCGATCGAGGCCGTCTGCGCGGTAAGGAGTAGCGGAAAGCCCGGTAAGGTATTTTGCATCAAATGAGGTAACAACATCCTGAAATGTGCTGGCCGGTGCACGGTGGCATTCATCTACAACTACATGTCCGAATTCCGGCATCAGTTCTTTTTTCCGGTTGCGGGCGGTCTGAATAGTAGCGATAGTCAAAGGCCGTATTTTGAATTTACCGTTGCCAACCTGCCCAGCCTCGATACCCATAAACTGCTGTACACGGGCAACCCATTGCAAAAGCAGTTCTTTGGTATGTACAAGGACAAGACACGGCTGCTTGCGCTGCGCGATTAGAGCAAGAGCCATGACAGTCTTACCCGCACCGGTCCCGGCCTCAAGAATTCCTTGAGATGGGCGGGCAAAAGACTGCAGGGCTTCATCCTGATAGGGTCGAAGCTCCCCCTTGAACTCGAAGTCGACAGGGTCCAGCTCACGCCTGCGATCATCATATTCAACATCCTCACCAAAAGCCTTGGCCATCTGATGAAGCTCCAGTCCGAATCCGCGAGGGCAATGAAGACGCTTCCATCTGTCTCCTTTAAACATTTTGATATGCTTGGCAATGCGCCCCGCTCTTCCCCGATACTTAATGGCATTTATATATTCAGGATTCATCAATGTAAGAGTATCCTTAATCTGATCCACCAGATCCTTGGGTGTATCTATCAGAGTAAGGTCTTTGGTAATGCGAACAAGCATGAATGCTCCTGTTTGAATTCAATTTACTTCGGGAAAACTTGTTTAACCGAAGTAAACAAGTACGTCAAAACAGAAATACACTCAAAATTAAGATCATCGGCAGTCAACGGCAGTGAGACTGGTAATATCTTTCCCACTGAGTTAAGTAATAAAGAATCGATAAAAAACGTATGCCCTGTCATGCTCGAAATTAAGATAAACCGTTAACCGCAAATCAAGGATCTGAAATGAATTGCCCCAAAAGTCCTGAAACTTTTTTAAGGCATAAGTTAACGAAGGAATACCCGGAAGTCTTCGGCGTTGGAATGGATGACATAAACCCTGAACATTATCCACCCGATACAGAATACCGGATTGAACCTGAAATTGAATATGATAAGGACGCCCCAGCTGATCTTGTTATCCGAAACGCGTTACTTGCGAATGGACAGATAAAAGATATTGCCGTTGCCGGAAATTTAATAATCAGAGTTTGCGACAGTGAAGAGTTGAAAGATATCATAACTTCCGAAACAGAAATTATTGATGCCAATGAAAAGTCTGTTTCACCCGGATTCGTGGATTCGCACCTGCATCTGGATGTGGCAATGCAGCGCCTTGGCTCCTTGAATGTTGAAGAAGTAAAATCAAGCACTGAATTTAAAGATAAATTAGTGTCCTATGCCGAGAAAAACCAGCATATGCCTTTTCTTCAGGTCTTCGGGCTGCACTATTTTGATGATCCCATAATTCCGGCGGAAAACTGCCGGGATTTCCTTGATGAACTGGTCGAGGACAAGCCTCTCCTTATTTTCGCGCACGACATGCATACGGTCTGGGGAAATACAAAAGCACTTGATGAATCAGACATGCTTAAGCCTATGCCTCCTTATCCCCATTTAATAGAAGAGCTTGACCTTGAAGATAAAATAGTCACTGACAAGAAAGGCATACCTACCGGAGAATTTAAGGAGCCTGAAGTATACAGTTTTTTAGTCGGCCCGCTCCAGAGTAAATTTCCCAAGTCAATCGAACAGCAGTTGGAGGATCTGGAAACTGTCTGCCTGACACTTGCCGCTGAAGGAATTACCGGGGTTCACCGCATGGCTCTTGCCCAGCCCTCGCAAGACATTTCTTTCCTCATTCTGCTATTTGAACTGGAACAATCCAACCGTCTGCCCATACGGGTCAGTTCCTCATTTTCTGCCGTTGCTGACCATAATATGCTCAAAGATGTTGTGCTGGGTTACAATACACGGGAATTTATCAGCAAAGCCCGCAATGGAGAAACGACCACAGCACAACTGCATGAAGAATTGACTCTGTTGCTGAAAGCAGCAAACGAAGACCGTCACCAAAAACTGGTGAAAGCTTCTCAAAAGGGTGAAAGACATGCGGACCACCCCAAATCGGAAACATTGATGGCAACGTCAACGCACATCAAAGATGTGAACCACGGAAGTTATGTAAAACTGCATCTGGAAAGAGATAATCCACATACAAACAGCAGCCACCCTGATCATCTGAATTACCACTCTAAAATACGTCTGGATACACTCAAAATATTCATGGACGGAGTGATTGAAAAGGATACTGCCTACCGCACCGACCAGCCACCATCAAAAGGAATCCCGGAATTTAATCAGGCGGACCTCAACACGTTGCTTGAATTCGCGGACAGGCTTGGAATTCAGGTTGCAGCCCATACCATTGGTGATGGCTCGGTAAAATCCATACTGGATGCCATTGCAAATGCCCGTAAGGCTAACTCTGAAATAGACCGTAAAAGAGGCCATAAGATACCTCACCGGATTGAACACATCGAAATCTGTCGGCACGAAGACATCCCGAGGTTCGGGCTAATGCACACAATCACTTCTATGCAACCGCTCCACGAAAGACCTCCCATGACGTTATGGCATACCCTTATCCCCGAAAATGAGTGGAACACGGCTTTTGCATGGAAAGAGAATAAAGACAACGGAGCAATTCTGGTCTTCGGAAGCGACTGGCCTATTGTTTCCTGCAATGTGAGAAAAGGTATTCACCATGCAGTCAGCAGAAAGCCATGGAAGGAAAAATCCAGAGACCAGTCTGTAGATATAGAAACGGCTCTGGCCGCATACACATCCGAAGCCGCGTACAGTGAATTCTGCCAGAACATAAAAGGAGCTATCAAACCGGGCATGCTTGCCGACATCGTAATCCTTTCTGGCAACATACGTGATCTACAAAATGGTGCTGACAAATTAGAGGTAATGACCACAATCTGTGACGGAAAAATTATCTACAGAAAAGACCAGTAAAACATACGACAATTTCACCGGTATGTCAGCTAACGTAATCATAATCCAACATGGACTCTTCACTTGAAGAGTCCGTAATCGCAAAAATTGAAGCCGGAAATTTCCAATCAGATAACTTTTTTGGCGACAGACTGAATCCGCGTTCAGTCTCAACAAATCCCATAAACACTGGGCTGAACACAAGAAATGCTAATCCGGACTTAAAAAATGAATGGTGATATAAAATGTGAAAAAAAGAATTAATCAAAGGCCATTGACGAAGCAATTTTTCTGCGTACTCTGAAACCAAGAACTGAAAAGAAATCCGTAATTCTCCGGATATAGTTTCGAACAGCAGGAGTTGATTTTTATGTTTATGTGCTGGTTATGTGGAATTGCAAGAATCGTTGAAAGAGTCTTTTTTGCAACTGCGGAAAAAGGCTATGTTGTAATGAAAGAAACCAGCACTGACAAAAAACTATCGACTCGAGTAAGTGAAAAAATCTAGGCATTAAGTATCTTACCTCCTGAGAACACATCATACACAAGAAGAGCCCCGCAAAGACGTCTTTGCGGGGCTCTTCTTGTTCATAAGCTTACTCAGAAATTCACCTTAAAATAAATCACAGACCGCTAAGCATTTTACGCATTGCTTCGGCAGGAAACACGTATTTACCCAGATCTTTACCCTGATATGGAGTCTTGTTAAGCAGCGTAGTTATACGCTGAACTTCCACCTCAGATTCCGGCAACCGTCCCAGTTCAGTTTCAAGAAGAAATTCGACAGCTTTTTTCATATCGTTCAGAGTACCTAAAACACTTCGACTATGGCTCTTTCCGAATGAGCACTTACCAAGCAGAAGTAAAGATTTGGCAATGTCCCCCTTCTCAACAGATGCCCACTCAAGCGCTGCCCTGAAATAATCACGAAAAATCACATCAAAGTTTTCAAAATCTTTTTTAACCATTCGCGGAATAAATACAGCAAATCTGGTTTCATCATTTACTAACAGCACTGATTTGCTGCGATACAACCGGAAAATATTTGCATGCCATCCTTTGATTCCCCTGTAATCTTCACTTGCACCAATTTTCCGAACTCTTAATTCATCAAGCATCTTTTTAGTACAACCCATATACGGCATAATCCACCTCTAACGGACTATCTTAAGTTTCTTTATTCGAGTCGCAAGAGTTGTAGGTTTCAATCCGAGCAGTCTGGCGGCTCCGTCAGAGCCATAGATTTTTCCCCGGCACAGCTTAAGAGCTTTTTCGATATTCTTTCTCTGCAGGCTTACCATTTCCTGCTCAGACATTACCCGCTCATCACATTCTCCGCTAACAGCCTGTTCATCTTCCTTGGATGATCCGATTTTCAGATTTCTGAAAAATTCCAGACCTGCAGGATCGGAACTGGAGGTAATTGCAAAACGCTCAACAATATTCTGCAACTCACGGACATTACCCGGCCATGAATAGGTGGAAAGAATCCTGTGTTGCGCTGAAGTAAAATGAAACTCCGGGCGCTTCATCTCCGCCAGATATTTTTTCAGAAAATGGTCTGCGAGCAGCGGGATATCTTCTTTCCTCTCCCTTAAGGGCGGAACCTCAATGGGAAATACATTGAGCCTGAAATAAAGATCTTCCCTGAATCGTCCCTTCTCCACTTCGGACTTCAGATCTTTATTAGTCGCAGCTATGATTCTGACATCAACCTTACGGGTCTTTTCCTCACCCACCCGCTCATACTCCCCCTCCTGCAGAATCCGCAAAAGATGAGCCTGCTGATCAAGTGGAATCTCTCCTATCTCATCCAGAAAAAGGGTTCCCTTGTCTGCCGCACCGAACTTTCCGGCCCTGTCTGAAACAGCACCGGAAAATGCACCTTTGACATGACCGAAGAACTCACTTGAAAACAAATCTTTGGGAATTGAAGCGCAGTTGACCTTGATCATGGGCTTGTTTCTGCGTGTACTACGGTTATGCAGTTCGCGGGCGACAAGTTCTTTTCCTGTCCCCGATTCCCCGAGTATCAGCACCCCGGCATCAGTAGATGCAACCAGATCAATCTGCTGGATAATTCTTTGTAACGGCGCACTCTGCCCTATAAATCCGCCAAACGATGCGGAACTCAAAAGCTCTTCACGCAGGTAACTGTTTTCAGCCTCAAGGCGCCGGGTCAATTCCTCGATTTTTTCAAAGGCTCTGGCATTAACAAGTGCGGCTGCAGCATGATTGGAAAGAATACTCAAAATATCCAGGGCGGGCTGAGCAATCCCGCTTTTAGTAAATACAGCAAGCACACCCATTGTTTCACCATGATAAGAAAGGGGCTGCCCGGCGAAACCATTGATCCCCTCCCTTCTGGCCCAGTCCTGATGAAGAATCCATTTGGAATCATCGGCAACGGATTTTACAATTACGGGTGTACCGGTTGCAGCAATATGCCCTACCTTTCTGGCCCCTAAAGGGAAACGCCTGTGATCACCGTCAATACGTGACCAGTCGGCACTGACATCCGAAACCGATTGCCCTGCGCTGGCAACAAGATGCAGACACTTGTCCTTATCAAGGCACTCATCACTCAGCGGACAGCTTTCACAGATATCGCCTTCTTTAACGAGCCAGATTCTGGCCAGCGAAATATTTGGAAACCGGGCAAGTCTGTTGACTATAAGATTGAAAAGAGAATCGGTGGACCTTTGCTGTCCCATCTCCAGCAAAAGTGATTGGATTTTTTCATTACGGAAGTGAAAGGTTTGTTCGTCAGCCATGCATGAAGTTCTAAACATAATTACCCCGGCTGACAACAGAATAGAGGATTGCTTTAAAAAAGGTCAGTTTTATGAGGCAGGACATGGGGATATTGTTTGAGGTTGGTAGGTATATCTCTGGTTACTAACATCCGCTGATCCATGGCCTGCCTCTTTTCACTTTCTAATGGCAGCCCTCCTTTCAGCTGATTCGAGTCAGCATTCTGAAATGGTGTGTACCTAAAACCATGCACCCTATGGCCATGCCGAACAGTCCGGTATTACCGATTACAGGCAGCATAGCCTGAAAGCACATTAGAATGCAGCTGACCGCACATATCGCAACTCCCAGAATCTGGGTTTTCTCCATGTACAGTCCTGCATTTCTGATATTGTTATCAATATCCCGGGCGGGAAATTCGAACCATATTCTATTCCAAACAAATGAGAATATAACTGTCACCGTTGCTCCCCATGCCATGTTAAGGGGAAGAGCATACCATGGCATGGGGAGCGGGAGTATTGCCGGGATTGCTGCGGTGGCGGCCGCAGGCGGGTGGTCGGCGTCAAATATCTGCATAAATACGGCAGCCAGCATGACGGAAAGTCCGAGCTTCAGCGGCAGAATAAGATCAGCTCCCGGATTGATCCAGTTGCCCAGCCAGACTCCGGCCAATCCGCAAACAGATGCCACCGTATGTCCTACGATCACGGATTTGGGGCGGGCGACACGCAGGAAGACGCAACTGGTGTTTATAAAACATGTAGCGGCAAGAGGCGGATAAAGTACCGCTATCCCGGTATCTCTTGAAAGGACAGCCAGAAACCACAATAGCAAGCCTCCCCCAACGGAACCCCATACAATTCTGGTCAATGAGATTACTCCCGGACGGTAAAGATCTCCGGAAAATTCCTCCCGGCATATCCTGCATAATCTGAATTGGACTGACCCTGATCTTAAATGCATCTTTCACCCCGGCAGTTTCTCAGCGGAACCATGTAAACAGTCAAACCCGTGGGTGCACAACCACCCCCCGGCGTAGTTGCCGGATAAACCGGGGGGTAGCAGTGCAGCCCGATGAGGCAACAGGCAAATGCTTGTAAAGCTTTACTATGAACGCCAGCAGACATTCGATCTGGCTTCTTCAAAATCCTTCAGGATCATTGCCGCCACTTTTTCCGGATCGGGATCAACATTCATGCATGAGCCGAGCAACTCCTTGGTGCCGCTGTAAAGGAACTCCTCAACATTACGTGATCCCTGCACAGGAGCATGTACACAGTGATAGGAATTGAAGCCGAGCATGCGGTAGGCAAGTGCCGCGCCTACACCTTTTTCATTGGACCATTCCGGTGTTACCTCGGCAAAAGGCAGGTCTTTCATATGGCGTCCGGTGTACTTTGCTATTTCCCTGAAAACAGCTACCGCGTGGGCGTTATCTATACATTCCCCGAAATGCCAGACGGGCGGCATCTTGGGACCGAGAAACCTAAGGAGCTTGTCCCCGCATTTTTCCTGACCTTTAACCGAGCAATATCCAAGTTTGGCCATTGGGAAAGACGCGCAACCGTTGGTAAAAACGAGCACATTGTTTTTCAGCAGAATATCGACGATATCCACAATAGCTTTCTCAAATACGATTCTGGTGTTGGTGCATCCGGCCAGATTGATAATCCCCTTGATCTTACCTTCAATAAGAGCTGAGGCAATTGTGGACAGTGAACCGTAACGTTCCTTGAGAGTATCGATATTGAACCCGACTTCCGCTTCAATTTCATGCTCGGGGATATGCCTTTTCACATCACGGCGGTTTTTGAAGCTCTCGATCGCGCGAGTGACGATTCGATCTGCCAACTCAGGAAGTTTATCAAGATCCGAAAGATCTCTCTTGTAACCGATATGCTCGGCTCCTGGCAGTTGATTTGATTCATTTGTAGTAACGACAACTGTCTTGTAGCATTCGGCCACATCCATAATGCCGGGAAAGATTTCCTGAACATCCGCAAGCCAGAGATCAAGAGCCCCCGTTGCCACAACAAGCTCGGAACCATTGGCATTGGACAAAGGGATTACGCCCCCGAGCCTGTAAAGCGAAGAAAGACCGGAACAGCAGATACCATAAAACTGTATCCCGCTGGCACCAGCTTCCTCTGCCATTTTAACAAACTTATCACTGCGGGCCGTCTTGATGACTTCCATTGCCATCTGCGGTGCATGTCCATGGATAGCTATATTTACGGTATCAGTTTTAAGCGCGCCAAGATTGGCCTTAACAGTCGTACGCTGAGGAACACCGTACAGACAGTCACTGGCGATAGAGCCGCCCACTACGCTGTTCATTGAAAAAGCAATCCCCAGACGCATAAACTGGTCCATGGCCTTGCGCCAATCCCCTTGTGTTCCGACTGTAGTCTGATGCAGGGCCTCGAATACTTCGTGATATGATCCGACAGGAATCAAATCGAGATCCTCCCAGACTCTTTTGCGCTCATAGGTTGCCGCGGCTTCCAGAGTTCTATGAGTACCGGGAACAGCTCTGCTCATATCCTCCAGCAGGATATCCGCAATCTGTCCGGCAAGTTCTTCAATGCTGCTGTTTTTGATATCAAGATCAAACATGTCAGCCACAGCTTTGACCTTATTTTTTCCTTCAATGGGAAGGTCTATATCACCTTCGGCTGCTTTTTTCAGAGTAAGAATGATTTCCCGGGCACGAGCACCATGTGCCGCGACACCTCCCGCCGCAGACCTTACCAGATTACGTGCAACGATAAGATCAGCATCTGCCCCGCATGTTCCTCTTGGAGAGCGTTCAGTTATCTTGCATGGTCCTAAAGAACATATTTTGCAGCACACACCTGCCAGACCGAAAGAACAATGAGGCTTCTGCTGATCAAACCGGTCAAAACAGTTTTCCACGCCCTGCTCATCCATATATCTGACCATCTCCCTCACTGCCGGATCAGGAGCGTGCTCAATCACATCCTTTTTACTGGCAAAAGAGTTACGGTATTCCTTGACCGCATTCCTGTAATCCGTGAAGTCATTATGGTTATGTTTGTGTCCGTGATTATGATCATGTTCATGAGAGTGGTGTTCTTTTCCCATTTGCTCATTCCTTTAGGCTGTTTAGCCTCGGATGATAATCCTCAAATAAAGCAAACCGATTATTGCTGTTACCTGCCATATCCCGAGGCGTTGTCGTAGAATTTATCTACTCAGTCCTAAGGCAATAGCTGTGCCGAACTCCTCTCTCACTTATAACACACTGAAATAAAACGATATTTTTATATTTACCATCTACATCCACAACGAAATTACGTTACAACAACGGAATTACATTGCATAACAACTGAATTTCGTCACAAGAAAGGCCCGCAAAAAATATCGCGGGCCTGAATTTAAGAAACTAAGGTTAGGAACTGATGATTAGCAGCGGACATTCAAACTACTTCATGTTCTGCACTCCGGATTGCTGCAGCATTTCCTGATCGATAATGGCTCCGCTCTGGAAAGGACAAACTGAATATTATTTATATGACCGTAATCGAATCCTGCTTCACATAAGGCAAAGTAGTAGTTCCATGTACGTTTGAAGTATTCATCAAATCCGTGGGCGGATATATCTTCCCAGGCAAGATTGAATTTTTCCCGCCACCGTCTGAGCGTAGAAGCATAATGGGGACCGATTGACTCAACACTCTGTACCACCAGTGCCGTATCCTTTGATGTTACTTCACAAATTCTGGTCAGGGAGGGAAGAAGCCCTCCGGGAAAAATATGTTTACGTATCCAGTCCATTCCCCACCTGTATCGGTCATAATGGGAATCCTGAATTGTAATGCTCTGAATGACTGCGAGCCCGGAAGGTTTGAGCAGCCTGTCTATAGTCCGGAAAAATTCCGGATGAAAATCATGACCAACAGCTTCAAGCATCTCTACTGATACTATTTTATCAAACTTATCAGTAATTTTTCTGTAATCCTTGAGTAAAACTGAAACCCTGTCTTCAAGCCCGGCTTTCCGGATTCTTTCAACAGCATAACGGTACTGCTCTTCAGAGATTGTGACTCCGGTAATGCGGCATCCTCTTTCAAGCGCTGTCTGGTGGAGAAAGCCGCCCCATCCGCAACCTATCTCCAGCACATGATCATCAGGGCCTATTTGAATCCTGTCTGCCAAAATACGATTTTTGCGCTTCTGGGCCCCACTTAAATCTTCATCAGTTCCTGATGGATCAAGAAACACAGCACTTGAATAAGACATAGTTGGATCAAGGAATCTTTTAAAAAGCTCATTGGAAAGATCATAATGAGCCGAAATATTTTCTTTTGATCCGGCTTCATCATTTCTTGGGGCAAACTCATGCCGCAGATTATCCAGAAAGCCGCAGGCCCTGTGCCCCAGCCTGTTCAGCACACCATTACCTTCCCGTCCATCCCTATTGTTGCCCAGAAAGAACAGAACCACACAAGGCAAATCCGGGGAATCCCACCAGCCTTGCGAATAAGCCTCACCAAGGCCAATCTCACCGTGGAACAGGACCTTACGGTAAAACTCAGGAGACTTTACAATTATATGAGCCGTAAATCCGTTGCCGCTTCCGTAGCATTCAGTTTTACCTGTCGGACTTTCCAGAAGCAGAGTTCCCTTCTTCATCTTCCGCAGGCGACTGCGTACAATCCTTTCATAGATGGAAGCTGTTTTACTGTTCTTGCTGATATGTCTGATTGTCATAGAAGTCATAGGTTCCGGCTTTGGGTGGTATCCGATTTTCTTACCGTAATGAATCTTCCCCGCCTCCCATAAGATACGAGGAAAAGTAAGGTGTGAGGTGAAAGGCCTGCTGACTATACTCTTGAGAAGGTTCCCGTCCGTAAGTGGAATGCGCTCACCTTCTTCAGAGATTTCCGCCTCAAAATTCTTACTGCCATCACGAATGAGAGTAACGGAAACAGCAAGATTTTTCCTGATATCAGAAAAGTTGAAATGATACCTGCCCGTGCGGTCAAAAAAAGGAGAAACATGAAAAGTTTTATCGGCCTGATATTCTGCCGGAAAACCTTCCGTGTCTCCATGGCCGGACAGGGGATAAACATGTTTTTCACCGAAAGTATTATTTACTTCAGCAACGCATCCAATGTGCTCGCCGTCTCTGAAAAGCCAATAAAAGCTTACAGGATTAAACACATAATTCATCAACCGGGGAGACGTGACCAGATAGACTTTATCCCCGGTCTGTATTTCAAGACCGTTGTCAGCCATCAGTGCTGACAGCTTTTCGGGAATGGTTCCTGAACCGGAAGTAAGGTAATCGCTGTCCAGAAGTGAAGCCAGCGAAAAGCGGTTGTAACCAAAAAGCTTCAGACTGCGGTCAATTTCAGAAAGATCGTCCAGATCCAGAAGACAGGTCCGCACAGGATATTCAAACGAATGCTCTGTAGGGGCATAACGGTTATGTTTTACCCTGCAGGGCAGCAGAAAGCTGTTCATAAAGACACCCCGAAATGATGTGCCACCTGCTCGCCGGACCTGGCCCCGTCTTCATGAAAGCCGTATCCCTGATATGCCCCGCAGAAAAAAGTTCTGTTAGGCCCGTTGAGGGACCCCATTTCTTTCTGTGTCGCCATTGAATCAATAGAATATTGAGGATGATCAAAATGGCGGATATCTATTCCGGTCCCGGTTTGCGGCTCGCGGATGGGATTAAGTGTGACAACATACTCCTTAGTGCTCCTGATCTTCTGCAGCCTGTTCATATGATAACTGACTCCCACAGGTGCATCCATAGCTCGTTCCGGCTCTTTAATGAAATTCCATGAAGCAGTGGCGATTCTTCTCGGCGGCAGAAAGCTCATATCCGAATGCAGGACCACCTTATTATCTGCATATGACCACGGACCAAGCAGCCTTCTTTCCTCATCAGAGGGACTCTCCAGAAGCTTGAGGCTTATGTCCGCATGGGTAGCCATAATCACGGCATCGAATTGCTCGGTGCTGCCGTCAGTGACAATACTGACATTTTTTTCCGTCCGGCGCACAGTCTCAACTCCTGATCCACAACGAATTTCACCCCTGAAGGACTGCTCAAAGGCCTTTACATACGTACTGCTTCCGCCTTTGACATAAAACCACGGGGATCTGTTGCGGTAATCAAGAAGAAGATGGTTGTCGAAAAATCTCACCAGTGCTTCTGCCGGAAAATCCCGGGCCTTGCCGTGCGGAGCCGACCAGATTGCCCCGGCCATAGGCAGGAGGTAATAGTCCTCAAACTCCTTGCTGTATCCCATGGAATCCATATATTCGCCGATGGTAATCCAGGAAAGCCTGCCACTGTCGAGGTCCGCTTTAGCCTCTTTTCCAAAACGCAGCATTCCCTTAAGCATTTTCCAGAAAGAAGGTGAAACCAGATTTCTCCAGCGCGCCAGCATTCCCCGCAGCCCCGTTCCGGCATACATGAACCCAGTGCCGGGATCATGAAAGGCAAAAGACATATCCGACTCAGCTCTCTCAACACCAAGCTCTTTCAGAAACCTGTTGAAGACAGGGTAATTCTGTTCGTTGAATACAATAAACCCCATATCAACGGGCCGGATCTCATTTTCATCCTGCACATCCACGGTATAGGTGTGCCCGCCCAGCCGTGTTTCCTTTTCAAACAGAACAACATCATTATCTCTGGAAACCAGATGGGCCGCGACAATTCCGGAAATTCCGCCGCCAACCACGGCAACACGCATTCCGCCTTCGGTATAATCAATATTATTTTGAGACATAAATCCTTCTTACAATAACTGGTCGAATATGTGAACAATTATGATATTTTTCTTGCAACGGCCAACCTCAGCATCAACCAGCGTAATGGGAGGAAAACAGCAGGACCGGCAAACAACCATACAAACAGCCACCCAAGTATGGCATGCAGCAATGGAATACCGAGAACTTTAAAAGACCCCACAGGATCAGTAGCGACAATCATAATTATTTCCGGAACTGAGGTCTGGAAATGATCCACACCCAGCAGAGTCTCTCCCACCCTCAGAAAAGGAATCATCAAGACATACTGCAAGGGAGTAAAAACTAGTGAAACACCGCTTGTCACAGCCTTGTTGCAACGGAATAACCAGGATAACAGTAAAGCCATGAAGGGGTTGGTTCCTATCTGGGGCCAGGTTGAAGAAAACAATCCCAGCGTAACAGCCAGAGCCACACGCCGGGGGGAAACCCCTCGGGTCAACTCCCTCATAACCGGTTCACGAACCCTTCTTCTCCAAAGCCTTACCGGCCATAAAGGACGCTTCTCTTCTGAATTAAGCATACTGATCCATACACTGTTTTTTTAAATTAATCATGCTATAGAGTAATCTAATCCAGACAAAATCAAGCGGAGGTCTTTAATGGATCATGTCCAGACGATATGGCTTACAGGAGCAACAAGCGGCATAGGCAGGGCGCTGGCCCTGAAGTTTACTAATGAAGGTAAAAATGTAGTTTTAACAGGCAGGAACAAAGATAAGCTGGAATCATTGGAAAAGGAATCATCTACCCACAGCGGGAAAGTATTATGTGTTCCCTGCGATGTAAGCAAAGACGAAGAAATAAAATCGGCTTATGCTCAGATCAAGAAGGAATGGGGCGTACCCGACATGGTTATTGCCAACGCAGGAACTCATATAAACATGCCCGCAAGCGAGATCAGCATTTCCAAATGCAGACACCTCTTTGAGATCAACCTTGCCGGAGCAATTTCAACTTTACTAGTGGGTTTACCGGATATGCTGGAGCGCGGAAGCGGACACCTTGTGGGCGTAGGTTCACTGTCCTCGTACCGGGGACTGCCGCTCGCTGCAGCCTACGGAGCAAGTAAGGCCGGGCTTAACAACTTCCTGCAAAGTCTGCGGTTCGATGTTGAAACTTACGGTTTATCTGTAACAGCAATTAATCCGGGGTTCGTAAAAACACCGCTCACAGATCTTAATGACTACCCCATGCCGATGATAATTGATGCAGACAGCGCAGCGCAATTCATATGGAATGGGCTTTCAAAAAGAAAAATGGAAATTCATTTTCCTCCGGCTTTCTCATGGAGCTGTAAACTGCTCAGAGTTCTGCCCTACCCCTTGTATCACTGGTTAGTCCGCCGAATAACCGGCAGCAAAAACAGGAGAGGATAATGGACAAATTAATCCTGCCCATCTGCGCAATTTTCATGGTCGGCTGCTCAGGCAATGTAAATGTTGAGGAAAACAGCGCCGGAGGTGTCCCCATCGTGCTGGAAGATTTTTTTAATGGAGAACTGGATGCTCACGGAGTGATACTTACAAGGGGAGGCTCGGTCAGGCGTTCCTTCAATGCAGTCATGCGTGGAAGCTGGGAAGAAAAAGACGGTGCACTTCACGGAATACTGACTGAAGATTTCATATTCAACGATGGGGAAAAACTTCAACGACGATGGGAATTTACCAAAACAGGTAATGGGCCCTACACCGGAACAGCTTCCGATGTGGAAGGCGAAGCAACCCTTGCAACTTCCGGAAATGCCCTTCTGATGGACTACAATCTGATAATTCCTGTTAAAGGTAGAACTCTGACAGTGAATGTTGAAGACTGGCTGTGGCTGATGACTCCTGAAACGATTGTAAATAAGAGCACCATGCGCAAATGGGGGTTCAGGGTGGGCGAAATAATCACTACAATTATACGCCGTTCAGACTCCTGATAGATGTATCGGGAGTCCTGCAATGAAAGGGCCCAGACCTAGTCTGCACAGTCCTTTGTCTCGCCCTTTAGCAGCATTCTAACCCAGTTTTCTGGAAAGATACCGAAAAGCAACAGGCCCGGTAATGCAGGAGACAAGAGCCAGCAGGACAATACTGTCCTTGGTAGGTTCGCTGATATATCCTTCCTGCAGACCAACTGCCGCCGCCGCGATTATCAGGCTTAACCGGGAAGACAAAAGTGCGCCTGCCTTGAATCCATCAGTGAAAGTCATGCCCCACAGTGGAAAAATGAGACATGGAATAAGTTTAACAAGAATTGCAGCCAAAAAGGCATAAAAGGTAAAGAGAATTCTATCAACCGTTAAGATATTACTGACATCAAACTCCATGCCGACATGAATAAAAAACATGGGAATCAGGAAACCGAATCCTATAACAGAAATCTTTGATTCCAGATTATCCTTCTTCCGGAGTACAAAAGAAAGAATACATCCGCCCATAAATGCTCCAAGAACAGGCTCAAGATGAACTGCCTCGGCAAGACAGACAAATAGAAATAAAAGAGCCAGCGAAACACGCACGCCCTGTTCCTGCAGCGTCTCAGTCAAAAGCAGCCGCTCCGCTTTTTCAGGATTCCACCAGGCCCATAGTCGTGCAGTCCATAGAAGAACAGCAAAACCAAGGAAAAGAGGTAGTGGAGCAAGAAGGGTAAAGTCCAGACCGTTGACCTTGAAAAGAATATAAAATGTTATGCCCAGTAAAGTCAGAAAATCCGCGAAAGTTGCGGCTATAAGCACAGTCTGCCCAAACCGGGTACTTTGAATTCCCGATTCCTTTAAAACAGGCATAACCAGCCCCAAAGATGTAGTGGAAAGAACCAGAATCATGAAATAACTCTGATTCAGAACAGCCGCGCAACCAAACGCCACAAGGATCGTCACCCCAAACAAAATGCAGTGAAAGGCCAATGCTTTTCTGCCCTGCCCTTTTAGCAGCTTGAAATCAATCTCCATTCCGGACTGGAACATGAGGACCATAAAACCAAGCTCAGCAAGAAACGACAACCATTCCCCAGGGAAGTGAAGCCCCAGAAAACTCTTACCGATCAGCACACCGAACAAAATCTCTCCCACGGGAGAAGGTACTCCGGCACGGCGGCTCAGACCGGGCAGTAATGCAGCAGCGAAACAGACAATAAAAAGGGCGACATCCTGTGAAATAAACATAATTAAAACGCCAGCAAGAGCACCGAACAATCCGATGCAACTACAAGATTTTCACCGATGTTGGGAGTAAAAACCCCACGGTCACGGTTGGTGCTTCCAATAATCATCAGATCATAGTCCGTGCTGAGTTTCTTAAGCTCCTTGACCGGATTCCCTTTTCTTGTGACAAGCTCAAATTTGGTTTTATAAATATGCCCCAACTCATTGGCCCGGCTCAGGACTTTCTCCTTCCACCCGTCATTTTCATCTCCGGTTATGAACTCAGGTTCTTCAATCACAGCTATAGCTATTTCTCCACCCATCTGTTTTCTGATATCAACCGCAACTTCCACCGCTAATTCAGACATGGCAGAACCGTTGAAAGGCACGAGGAATTTTCCATAAGGGGCTGACCCCTTGGAAATCAGCAGAGGCCTGTCTAGTTCACTGGCCAAGCCGACATAAGACGGCTTTCCGAAAGCCTTCATGAACTTCGTCTCGAAAGGTGCCGTTACCACCAAACCGAAATTACTACCGCGGCAGCTTTCACGTATATTTCCGGGCAGCTCTCCATCCAACGAAATCATGCCTACGGATAAATTCTGCGGCCATCCCGTCAGATGTTCATGATACGGCTCTTCCGGCTCGGCATTAAGCAGAGTCACATTTTTGATCTGGGTATTCTGAGCCACATATAAAGCTTCATGAAGTTCCTGTTCAACCCCCTCGCTCGATTTAATCACAGGTAGAGCCACAAGCAATCCCGGTCCGTAAGCCATTGGAAAATGGGGATTACTGCATTCAAGGATGCCACAAAGATTCTGAAAGACCGAACTGTTGCCCAGAATCACGAGGCGGTCATCTGAACGAATCAGAGTATCCGGCTTGGGAAACAAAACCTTTTCGTCACGAAAAATTGAAACAAGACGCATGTCCCTGCGCTGAAAATATCCTGCCCGTTTACCTACTATTCTAAGATACTCTGAAGCCTTGATTTCCATAATATTGGCAGCCCCTAGATATAGAGGAGTAACCCTCATTCTCGGGTCCTGCAGATAATGGTACAACTGCCCTGCCGCCAGCTTTCCGAGCTGGATTACATTTATCCCTTTTTTTCCGAGAATCGCGGCAATTTCACTATCATGAATAAAAGCCGAAACATGTCGAACGCCGGCAGCGAAAGCCATTTCAGCGATAATCTTATTGTTTCTGTCTTCATCAGTGATAGCCAGTACATAGTCGTAGCCACCCACTTCTACTTTATCCATCACCACCTGACTGGTAGCATCTTCAACATAACTGGCTTTTACATCGGAAGAAACTGCAGAAGTCTGTTCGATCCGTTCACTGGATTTATCAATGAGCGTCACCTCCCAGTCGTCACCGAGACGCCTGAGCAACTCTCTTGCCGCCCTTCCGGCTCCGCAAATCAAAAGTCTCATTATCTATACCCCTTACCCTGAATAGCATGTGTTACGAGATCTATAGTACATGTTAACAATACACCCATCATTTCAGTAAAGTAAACGGAATATGCCCCTTTCATCCAAGCCCATGAAAAATTCATCGATATCCTTGATAAATCCGACCCTCCCCCCCTTCAAAGGCCTTATACTCAAGACAGCACAACAAAGCATTTTAAACCTTAAAAACATAAGTAGTAAACACTTAGTACATAAACAAACTATGCAGTAAAAGCTGTAAATACATTAAAGACACAACTATTAAATAAACGCTCACTTTTTTAACATAGAATCAATGCAAAACTAGAACCATAGAACCAAACTTTAAATCAACACCCCGTCTTAAAAATCACGGAATATTCAGCCACATCTTTGCTCATATTTAAATTTTTCATGCTCAGGGTTCACTTTATACCAATTTTAGGATAATAAGTCTCCGATAAATTCTGTTTTACAGAGAAAAAACCAGACGACTATGGTTGTATTCTGGTTCATTTATCAAAAACCCTAACCTCGGACATCGATGATGTTCCGCTATTGTTTCTGGAGGATTTATGGAAAACTGGAAAGATCAGATGAAAAATATGGTCAACACTCTTGATCGGTTAAAAGAATACATTAACGTTACTCCGGATGAAGAAGAGGCCATAACAACACTTAACACAACATGGGGTACAACTCCGCACATGGCCTCATTGATGGACAAGGATGACCCCAACTGCCCCATACGCATGCAGGCAATCCCTTCATTGAAAGAGACCCAGAACGAGTACGGAATCGACAACTATCTTGTATGGAAAGAAAACCGCGCAACCGAAGAAAAACGTCCGGACTGCATTGCCCGGCAGTATGTTGACCGTGTAGCTTTCACGGTAACAGACATATGCGCCAACTACTGCCGTCATTGCTTCCGCAAGGAACTGGTGGTGGATAAAGACCTTGAGTTGAGATTCGACCTTGACGAAGGCATTGAATGGATAAAAAACCACGAAGAGGTCCGGGACGTGCTGATCACAGGCGGAGACCCCCTGCTGCTTTCAGATGACCGCCTCGAATATCTGCTGAAAAGCCTGCGCTCCATCGATCACATTGAAATGATTCGCTTCGGAAGCCGTGTACCCATTGCAATGCCGCAGCGTATCACGCCGGAACTGACCAAAGTTCTGGGTGGCGACCACGATATTCCTTTATGGCTTAACACCCAGTGTAACCACCCCAAGGAGTTGACACAACGAACGCGCAAGGCCGTTTACGACCTCCTGACCTGCGGCGTAAACATAGGCAACCAGATGGTCCTGCTCAAGGGAATCAATGATGACCTTGATACCTTCAAAACCCTTCACCAGAAGCTCCTGCAGTTCCGCATCCGTCCTTACTACGTTTTCTACTGCGAACCCGCTCCCGGCATCGACCATTTCCGCACCCCCATTGAAAAAGGAGCCGAACTTATACGTGACGGACTCCGCGGCCACACCACCGGTCTTGCCCAGCCCATGTACGTATGCGCGACAAATATCGGTAAAATACCGCTTATGCCAGACTACTACTGCGTCGATAAGAACGAACAGGAATACACATTCCGCAACCATCGCGGCGAAACAACCAAAATGCCCACCATCAAAGACTGATCATCCGCAAATAATACTCTCATACAAGGTTATCCTTTCTGACTTCGGTATATGAATGTCTGAGGATTGTACGATCCCCTGCAGTATATTCAATGCTGCGGGGGTTTTCAGAATAAAATCTGCCTTAAGAACCTATATTGACGCCCTTCCCAGACCTGCAGACTATTGCTTACCTGTCTTCAATCCCTTAATTTAACTGAAGCTAAAGCCCAATTGTAACCAACATCCTTCATCTCGCCATAATGCTGTAACAATAATAACGTATCCGCTACATGTGTGGCTGACCACTCAATCATTCACACCCGACAAAATGAAATTTTCTGAAAACATTCCGACCGGCAAAAGCCACAGGAGTTAATATTTTATGGATATGCAGCACCCTCTCAAAGTCTACGAGGACGAACTTTCCGAACTTCAGGACCTGGTACTTAAACTAGGTACCCTTTCTCTTGACCAGTTGACCAGAGCTATTGCCACTTTCGAGGTAAACGACCCTGAAGCAGCTGAAGAAATTATCCAGAGAGATTCTGAAATCAACGAACTGGAACACAAAGTTGACCACATGTCTCTTATGATAGTGACCAAAATGGAACCCAAAGCCGGTGACCTGCGTTATGTTTTGGCAAGCAGCAAAATTGCTTCAGACCTTGAACGTATCGCGGACTATGCCAAAAGCATCGCTAAACGGGGCAAAAGAGGCTTTGCCGATGAGCATACCCAGCATCTGGGCTATGTGAAACACATGGGACAGGAACTTTCCGCCATGATGGAACAGATTCTTGTAGCATTTAAAGAACTGAGTGTGGAAAAAGCTCTTGATGTCTGGCACAGTGACAGTAATGTCGACGCCTTGTTCAAAGAAGCAGTCATTGGCATGAAGGATTGCGTTTCGTCCGAGGACCTGGAAGGTAAGGGTTTCATTTCACTCCTTTTCACCATGCGCTGCCTCGAACGTGTCGGAGACCATATTACAAATATCGCTGAACATATCTACTTCATCAAATATGCGGAATACTTCTCAGGCAAAAGATAAGCTCTATATAATTTAGATTACATTCATAGCAGTTTGCATCTGATATAGAATCAGCTTTCAAAGAGACAGCTTAAGCTTCCTCATCCAATCAAAAAAAGCACTGGAGCCGGCTTTCATTAAGCACGCAAGGTTTCAGTGCTTTTATATATTCAGCTTCGGATTTTAAAGTCGTCTGACAGTTGATACTTGAAATGTGCCGGACTCAATAAACTGAACTGTACAGATCCTAATCATTCGAGTTCTTTTGCAGTGTCCACCCCTATAGAGTTTTCATGCATCCCGGACTTTAGAGGCTCTACCTGTGACAGTTTATGTTATAAAATAATACTGCCACTGCATCCATCTTTCTTTTCCTCTTTACATGGACAGCTGTTTTGAATAACCTTCTTGCAGCTAGGGGCGCCTTAACTGGCTGAGATGGCATAAAGCCTGTCCCTTTGAACCTGATGCGGGTAATCCCGCCGTAGGGAAGCTGAATAAATAGATTTCGTTTTATCATCTATTCTTTTAGCTCACCCTTCCGTGGTGAGCATTTTTTTTATGGAGCTCCCAAAATGCTTGTTACTCTTAACGGAAAAGAAACTGAACTTTCCGAAAGCACGACCATCCTTGAGCTGATCAAATCCAAAGAACTGACCCCGGAAACTGTGGTTGTTGAGCTGAACAGGGAAATTGTTGCCGCGGAAGTTTTTGAAACAACTGTAATCAACGACGGGGATCACCTCGAAGTGCTGCGCTTTGTTGGCGGAGGTTAATCTAATGAATGAAGATATTTTTGAACTCGGCGGCGTTAAACTGAACAGCCGCCTGCTTACCGGAACAGGAAAATACGCGGATGATTCTGTTATCCCCGATGTATGCAAGGCTTCAGGCTCCCAGGTTATAACCGTTGCCCTGCGCCGTGTGGATTTTGAATCTGAAACCGGAAACGTGATGGACCACATCCCTTCCGAAATGCAGTTGCTGCCGAACACTTCAGGCGCGCGCAATGCCGAAGAAGCTGTACGTATCGCACGTCTTGCCAAGGCTATGGGTTGCGGGAACTGGATCAAGATCGAGGTTATTTCCGATAACAAGTACCTGCTACCCGATGGTTACGAAACCGCAAAGGCAACGGAGATTCTCGCCGAGGAAGGATTTGTGGTCCTGCCTTATGTAAATGCGGACCTCTATATTGCCCGCTCACTCGTTGACGCAGGAGCAGCGGCGGTGATGCCCCTTGGCGCGCCCATCGGAACCAACCGGGGACTAAAAACCCGTGAGATGATCCGTATCCTGATTGACGAAATAGAGCTGCCCATCATAGTTGACGCTGGAATCGGCCGCCCTTCCGAAGCCTGTGAGGCAATGGAAATGGGTGCTGACGCTTGTCTGGTAAACACCGCAATCGCCACTGCGAGCGATCCGGTTCTCATGGCAAAGGCATTCGGCCGGGCCGTAAAGGCCGGACGACAGGCATACCTCTCCGGCCCCGGAGCAAAACACAGCCACGCCAAGGCATCCTCTCCCCTGACCGGATTCCTGCACGAAGGATAAGAAAATGAGTTTCTACCCCATCTGCGCCGAATACAACGACGCCCCCCTTGCCGAGCAATTCGGCTCCGTTACCGAACATGATGTCAGGCGCGCCCTTAACAAGACAACCGCAAGCCCCGAAGACTTCCTTGCCCTGTTAAGTCCGGCAGCACTCCCTTTTATTGAAGAAATGGCCGCAAAGGCCAGCAGGTTGACCATGCAGCATTTCGGACGGACAATTCAACTGTTCACCCCGCTGTACATGGCTAACTTCTGCACCAACAAATGCGTTTACTGCGGATTCAATACCAAAAACAAAATTCCCCGTTCCCAGCTCGGACCTGAAGAACTGACAAAAGAAGCTAAAGCCATCGCTGCCACCGGACTTAAGCACCTGCTCATACTGACAGGTGACGCCCGGGCCAAGTCATCTCCGGAGTATATTGAATCGGCAGTAAAAATTCTGCGAAATCATTTTCCGTCCGTTTCGATCGAAATTTACGCCATGACCGAGGATGAATACAAACGGTTGGTCGAAGCAGGTGTTGACGGCATGACCATGTTTCAGGAAACATACAATGAAACATTGTACCCAGACCTGCATCCTGCCGGACCCAAGAACGATTACCGCTTTCGTCTTGATGCGCCTGAAAGGGCCTGCAAAGCCGGGATGAGGGTTGTAAATATCGGTGCACTTCTCGGGCTTGATGAATGGCGGAATGACGCACTCAAGACAGGCATTCATGCTGCCTATCTGCAGAACAAGTATCCGGAAGTGGACATTGCTGTATCACTGCCGCGCATCCGTTCCCACGTTGGTGACGCCTTCGTACCCAGATCCATTGTCAGTGACACCGACCTTGTGCAGAACATGCTCGCCCTGCGTATCTTTCTGCCCCGCTGCGGAATAACCATCTCCACACGCGAAGCTCCCGGATTCCGTGAGAACATACTTCCACTTGGCGTAACCCGCATGTCAGCTGGCGTTTCCACTGAAGTCGGTGGGCACACCTGCGATGATGAGGAAAAAGTAGGACAGTTTGACATCAGCGATGATCGAAGCGTTGATGAGATGTGTGCAGTTCTTAGAAAACACGGTTACCAGCCTGTTTTCAAAGACTGGCATCCGCTTGAGGAAGCATCGTGAACCGTGCTGAACAAGGCATAGCCGCTTATCTCGGTGAAGATCGGCTGCGCTATCTGCAGAAAATACGAATCGGCATAGCCGGTGCTGGCGGACTGGGCTCAAACTGTGCCATGCATCTTGTTCGCAGCGGCTTTAAATTATTCACGATTGCAGATTTTGACCAGGTGGAAAAATCCAATCTCAACCGGCAGCAGTATCGACTTGAGCAGCTCGGACGACATAAGGTCACAGCCCTTTGCGAAAACATGCTGTCAGTCAATCCGGATGCGGACTGTTGCATACATGTGACCAGAATAAACTCGGAAAATGCCGATGAAATATTCGGGCAATGTGATGTGATCATCGAAGCTTTTGACGATGCCTCCGCCAAAAAGGCACTTGTGGAAAAGTACATGAACTCGGACAAGCTGCTTGTCTGTGCCTCAGGTATGGGCGGGACAGGGAATACCGATGAAATGATTACCCGCAGAATCCGGGATAATTTCTACATTGTCGGAGACATGAAAACTGAATGCAACGCCGAGAATCCACCCTTTTCACCAAGGGTAGGGATCGCCGCCGCCAAACAGGCTGACGTAGTCCTATCATTTTATTTAAATAAATACGAATCGGAAAGGAGTTAAGCCATGAGCGCAAGAGAAATAACCCGCAAAAATATCCTCGATACAGACCTTTACTGCCTTACCGCCCTCAAATTCTCCAAGGGCCGTTCAAACATTGAAGTTGTACGTGAAATGCTCGACAACGGTATCAAGCTGATCCAGTACCGTGAAAAGGAAATCAAATCCGGACAGAAATATAAAGAATGCGTGGAAATCCGCAAAATGACCCGCGAAGCAGGAGCAGCCTTCATCATCAATGATGATATTGATCTTGCCGTGATGGTCGGAGCGGACGGAATACACATCGGACAGGAGGATTTTCCCGTCCATGCAGTGCGCAAGCTGATCGGGGATAAAATGGCAATAGGCCTTTCAACCCATGCTCCCGAGGAAGCACTCGCAGCCGTAGAAGCTGGTGTTGATTATATCGGAGTAGGACCCATCTTCAAGACCTACACCAAAGACGATGTAGTTGATCCGGTAGGCTTCGAATACCTCGACTGGGTAGTGAAAAACATCGATATCCCCTTTGTCGCCATCGGGGGCATCAAGGAACACAATATCGCTGAGGTAATGAACCGTGGCGCAAAATGCGTTGCACTGGTCACCGAAATTGTCGGTGCTGATGATATCGGCGGGATGATTCGGGATTTGCGTGGGGCGATAAAGAAGTAAAATTTATTTGATTTGTTTTGATTTTAGGACTCCCCGGATAGCTTGGCTGTCCGGGGAGTTTTGTTTATATAAGATTAGAAGGGTTGGCCGTCATTGAGAAATACTTCTCCACCATAAGCATGGATAGAATTTGCAGTATGGATTCTTACAAATCCAACTAAAGCCTTCTGTTTCATAGGGTCATTTGATTTCCACTTCACCACCCCATAACCCATAATTCTGTTTGGAACTGTTCCTCTGGTGAATTCCATCATTCTTGTCGAGTGTGCGGGAATTTCAAACTCGTTTCCAGCAGTCATAATGTATGACCAATTTACTCCGTCAGTACTTACTGAATAAATACTGCCATAAGAGGAAACATCATTCCCATTGTGGTCGTAAATATCAATTTTGCAGTGGATTGCACTATCAGTTATGTTGGATAGATGAACCCTTGTTACGGTCCATTCACTAGAGCTTCTATGGCCAGTAACATGTGGAACCAAGCAGGTTCCCTGCGCATTAAAAGCAGTCTGCGCCATCGCCCCACCGCTCATCATCAAAACCATTATCATTGCCAATACGAATTTCATTGTCTTTTTCATCATTTCTCCTTAAAGATTAAACCCAAATAGATGTCAAACCAGACACATTAAACACACTATAGACATATATCGGCATCTTCTTGATATTATTTATATTAAATCTAGATATTTGTTTATAACATATAATTCAGCATATTAAGGAGGAGTTTTGTTTAGACAGAAGGAATGGATATTCAGCGGCAAATCAGGAGAGGAATATACATTTGAAATCTTTGCCAAGACCCGCCCTATCCCGGAATACGGCGGAATATATATACTAAGTTATACCCACCCACGGGGTCACCGAGCCGGATTTCTGGTTAATATGCTGTATGCAGGGGAAACAGACAATTTCAGCAATGAAATGGAAAATCCACCACAGGCCGATTGTCTATGGGATGGCTGCTGGAACTGTATTTACCTGTTGAGGATTGAAGATCCATCGAAAAGAACGAAAGTCCTTTCAGACTTAATCAATGGCAATGAGATTAAATGCCAGGATTAAACATCTCTTCATTAAAACCTGGATTCATGCTATGAAGGATATAAGTGAGGAATCGAATGCTTGCACGTCTGCTCATATGCACCATACTTTTCATACAGTTGCTTTGCAGTGTCGCGTGCGCGCAATCATTACGCTATACAACCTTTATAGTTGAATCCATCATCCCGTATGCCTATGCCAGCAACCAAACCGTGAAAGGGGTCAATGTTGAAATTCTGTTAGAGGCCCTTGCTGCAGTCAATATGAAACGATCAGCCTCCGAAATACACATTTACCCTTGGGCACGCGCATATCAGACAGTCGTTTCAACTCCCAATACCTGCATAATAAGCATGGTAAGAAATCCAGAACGGGAAAACCTTTTCAAATGGGCGGGACCTATCGCAGACTACAAGTGCTCATTTATCACCAAGAAAGGCTCAAAGGCCAACACATTAGATGATTTCAAGAAACTTAAAATCGCGGCAATACGGAAAGCAGTATCTTATGACACACTGCTGAAAATGGGTTTTGATCGGGACAAGGTGGACGATGTAGCCACCATCAAAATGATGGTCCAAAAACTACGCTATGACAGAGTAAATATGATCTTCAGCAACCCATATGCCATCTTCAATCAAATTAAACTGCTTGGACTTGATGCTGAATCATATGAGATTAAACATACCGTCAATACAGGGAAAATGTACTGCGCCTTCAACAATCAAACTGACGAATATCTGGTGCGCAAGCTTCAACACGGAATAAACATAATCAGCCAGAACGGAACACTGGATCAAATCATAAATAAATACAAAAAAGCTATGCTCAATTAAAATTTGGGCAAATAACTTCTTAAAGTACTGCGAAAAATATACTCCGCTATTCAGTTATGCATTTTTTTAAGCTATAGTTCACGAAACTAAGGAATAAGTATGCTTAAAAAAGTAATGCTCCTGCTAACTCTGCTCACAGCTCTCATACCAGGGACTGCGCACGCCCAGTCTCTCAGAAATACAATATTCATCACCGAAGAATTACCCCCATACAACTATTCAGATAACGGAGCAATCAAGGGGATCAGTGTCCGTGTTCTTTTTGCTGCCTTTGATGCTGTAGGGTTGAACCCCAAAAAAGTGGACATAAGACTCTATCCATGGGCCAGAGGATACAAGACCGTCCTTGAAACCCCAAACACCTGCCTTTTCAGTACCGTCCGCAGTAATGCCAGAGAGAACGATTTTAAATGGGTGGGCCCGATTACGAATGCAAGTCTTTCCTTCTTTTCCAGAAATGATGGTTTTGCAATAAACAACTTTGAAGACTTGAAAAAATATGTTGTCACGACATCAAGACAAGGTATTGGGCAGCATGTTTTAAAAGAAAATAAATTCTCGGAACACAAGACAGACTATTCTATAGACACCCTGACTATGGTTAAAAAGCTTAAAATAGGAAGAGTGGATCTCGTACTGGAGAATGAAGAAGTAATGTATCATACTTTAAAAAAGCATAATATTGAATGGAAAGAATTTAAAAACAATTACACCGTCTATCTTGGTGAAGTATACTACGCATTCAACAAAGAAACAGATGAACGCGTAATCAAAAAATTACAGGAAGGGCTGAACATCATCAGGAAAAATGGAAAATTAAGCGCAATTGTCAGTACAATTCCTGACACCATACCTTGAGTGCAATTTAATTGATCTTCATAGCATAGAGTCCGCCACAATCTAACAGACTGTGGCGGACTCTAATAATTTTATTCTACATAATTCACAGGACATTCCAAGGAGTTTCAGCCATAGGCATGAACTCTTCTTCCTGTGCCCGGATATCAAGATAAACCAGTCCCAGCGGAGCTACTCTCGGGTCCGGTTCTTCAACAAGTTCCCTTGTATCTACGGTAACCGAGTAATGCCTGCAGGACTCACAAACGTACACCCGTTCATTCGCACGCTCCTGCGCCTGAAGATACCTCATTTTCTCATGATCTTCGTTCTCGCACCATGGGCACATATTGCGCTTGAAACGCCATTCATGACCGCAACCGGAACAGTGCAGCCAGCGCTGACCGCCGTGCGATTTGAGATACGCGTTGTCTTCACCTGATTTTTTAAGAAGTGCCAGATCGGGAAAAGTTCCGCATACAGGACAGTACCCTTTAAGCCACTGCATATTTTCAATTTTATCAGCTGCCCTGCTTTCCATTCTCACCATGAAGGATTTAAGAGCCAGACTCCCTGCAAATACGAGCATCTGCTCATCTGCATTCCACTCTTCGGCCAGAGAAAAAACAGCTTCCTGATCCTCATCCCAAATAGCTTTGGCAAGATCATTCAGGTTCATAGTATCTTCAGCAACCTGTAGCAATACTGCG
This sequence comes from Maridesulfovibrio salinus, assembly GCF_055394525.1. NCBI lineage: Bacteria > Pseudomonadati > Thermodesulfobacteriota > Desulfovibrionia > Desulfovibrionales > Desulfovibrionaceae > Maridesulfovibrio > Maridesulfovibrio salinus. Next base: position 2,626,686 of record NZ_AP042461.1, on the reverse strand, counting down.
CTTTTTTCGCTCATTGCGGGCATACCTTCAGCAACAGCAGCAGCCATAAGCTTAAAGACTTCCCGGTAGTAATCTCCCAGATCAGGCAGACTCATTTCGGCAAACAACGGCACTCCCTGCTCAAAACGGGGAGCGTATGCATCCGGCACTGTAAAATCGTTCCAGTCAGCAAGAATCTCATCCGCCTTTTCCTGCGCACTCAGCAAAGGGCCGAAGGCATCGAAAATATTCTCAAGAGCGGGCAGCCTCTTACGCAAAGCCAGCAATCCGGCCTGTACATCATGTTTTTTTTTAGTGTCACTCATCATTCTTGCTCCTGAAATATTTTGCCGCCGGAGGCTCTCAGAGGGCCAAAGAAACTTTTTTATTCACCACGTCCTGTGGCTCACCTCCTCTTTCCTGCGGATTTGTAAAAAAAGTTTCTCTGGACACTTCAAAAACTTTTAATAAGCTTCGCGCCCATCGACAAAAGTAGTCCTTAAATTTGATTCATTCCTATGCAGCAAAATTCAAAATAAAAAAATAATTCATCACTTCCCCAAACTGTACAACCCCAGTGGGCAAAGCCTTATTGAAAGGTTCTGAAGGGGATGGGGTCTGGGGAAGGGGAAACTCTTGCAAGAGTTTCCCCTTCCCCAGCCGCCGGAGGCACAAATTATCCAAAGATACGTTTAGCCGGTCTGGTTAAACCTGCAAGGAACTCTTTACGGGTAACACCGTTACCGACACCGGAAGCATCGGCAGTTACATACTCATAGTAGAGTTCGGGTTTATCCTGAACCAGATAGATTACATTCACTTCATCTGCATCAATGATCTGCGCGTTGGGATATTCCTTCTTTACCTTGGCCAGAGTCTTTTCAGCCAGAGCAAGCATATCTTCCCGCTCACCGAAGTTCATGGTTCCGGTGGGACATGTTTTCACACACATGGGAACAAGCCCCGCCTGAAGACGGTCAATGCACATATCACATTTACTGAGCAATCCCGTTCCGCTGTTACGGCGCGGGATATTGTAAGGACATGCTTCCCTGATTTCTTCAGCTTCTGCAGCACCGAGGCGACTGGACTGATCAGTAAAGATAACCGCACCGGTCTCTTCATCCTGAACCACCGCACCGGTCACATACATATCAGCAATGTCCTTGCAGGGGGGGACATCACAATGACGGCACTGGTCGGGGAAGAAATACCATTCGACCTTGCCGTTTATGCGATGCTCGCTGAAACGGACGAGTTTATAATTGAAAGGATTCAGATCAGGTGGATTCTGATGTGATCCTCTTTGCTTGGTTTTCACCGCGGGCAGACCATGCCATTCCTTACAGGCAACCTGGCAACCGCGACAAGCCGTACATCTCGAAGTATCGACAAAGAATGCTTTAGGCATTTTTTACTCCTAAGGACGGACCGTTTTCCGCAGTGTGATTATTCAATAAAAAAATCACACTTCCGGCGATCCGGCTTGGTTTCGGGTTACTCTTCAATCTCGGTAAGTCTTTTCGCTTTGCGAACGTTCACCAGAGACGCCTTATACTCGGGAATGGTGGTGTTCGGGTCACCGACCGAAGGTGTCAGCCTGTTGGTGGCATCACCGCAGCCACGGGTAGTCCAGCCGAAACAGAATGGCATACCGATTTCATGAACGATATCACCCTTGATTTCAAACGGAGTCATGCGCACAGTAACCATTGCAATAGCTTCAACTTTACCCCTGATACTTTCAACGATGACAGGATCTCCATTCTCGATACCCTTTTCCTTGGCCAGCTCGGGACTCATTTCCACATAAAGCTGAGGTTCGGCTTCAAGAAGTGCCGGAGTATTCCTTGTGTCACCGCCACCGCACCAGTGTTCAGTGAGGCTGTAGGTGGTAAGCACGATGGGATAACGCTCATCAGCCGGTTCAGCCAGTTTGTCCATGTCACTTTCAGTATACTTGTATACCGGACTGTTAAGCTGACGGGAGAAAGGATGGCGCTTGATGGGTGTTTCCACTGGCTCATAATGATCAGGGAAAGGACCATCATTAAGCCCCGGACCATAAAGCTGACCGTGACCTTCCTTGCGCATAATAAAAGGATAACGCCCTTTTCCGGTTGCCATTGGCGGCCATCCACCATCAGGAACATCACCTATCCATTTGGAGCCATCCCATTCTATAACCGCCTTTTCAGGTGCATAAGGCTTACCATTAAGATCCACGGAAGCCCGGTTATAGAGAATGCGCCTGTTTACAGGCCAGCACCATGCATAATTGGGATAAAGGTTGATTTTGGCCTGCATGGGAGTCTGGGCAAGACTGCGGCGTTTGGCCTTGTTGCCTTCATCCTCGGTATAACTTCCGGCATAAAGCCAGTTGAGGCTGGATGTTGCGCCATCATCAGTCAGAGCGACAAAAGACGGAACCTGCTGCCCTTTTTTGTATTTTCTGCCCTTGAAGGTTACATCCTTTGTGAAACGTCCGTTGATACGCTGGGCAATATCTTCGGCATCATAATAGGCAGGCCAGTCAAGACTGAGCAAAGCTTCGGGGTAAACACCGTTTTCCTTGTTATAGAGGCGGCGGACATGATTGATGATGTCAACATACATCTCACCCATGCTCTTGGACTCACCAAGTGGACGGCAGGCTTCATAGTGCCAGAGCAGCCAACGTCCGGAACTGCTGATGGAACCGGCTTTCTCGGCCCGCTGCGCAGACGGGAGCATAAAGACTTCGGTTTTCATGCTTGTGGGGTCCACGCCCGGTCGATGCCAGTTCTCACTGGTTTCGGTATGATGGATCTCACCGACAACCATCCAATCAAGGTTATCAAGGGCCTTGCGGACCTTGTTGGAGTTGGGCACACTCTGTGCGGGGTTGGTTCCGAAGACAAATCCGCCTTTAATATCACCTTTGTACATGCGGTCAAAGATGAAGAGATAAGAGTAATCTTCACCATCATCCGCCTTGGGAAGCATATCGTATCCGAATCCGTTATCCGCGGAGGCATTGTCACCACGCCATCCCTTGAGCAGTGAAGCCATGTACTTGGGCTTATGCTGCCACCAGTTAGCACTCTGCGGGTCGTTTGACACCGGGGTTGTCGCCTTCACATAATCTTCATACGAGCCCATGCTCGCTTTGGGCATAGGCAGGTAACCGGGCAGAATATGCCAGAGGATACAGTGGTCTGTGGACCCCTGAACGTTAGGCTCACCACGCAGGGCGTTGATTCCGCCGCCTGCGACACCGATATTGCCGAGAAGAAGCTGAAGGATGGCACTTGTCCTGATATTCTGGACACCCACGGTATGCTGTGTCCAGCCAAGGGCATACATGATGGAGCCGGCCTTATCCCTTTTACCTGTCGCCGCGAATTCCTTGTATACCTTCAGGAGGTTATCCTTTGAGACACCGGTTGTCCTTGAGACATTTGACAGGGAATAGCGGGAATAGTGCTTTTTGAGCAACTGCAATACACAACGGGAATCCTTGAGGGACTCGTCCCTTTTGGGAACACCGTTTTCATCGGTTTCAAAAGCCCATTTGGACTTATCGTACTTGCGGGAATTCTTGTCGTAACCGGAGAACAATCCTCTTGAGAATTTGTAATCCTTTCCGACAATAAATGCTGCGTTGGTATAATTCGCAACGTATTCCTTGAAATAAAGTTCATTATCAAGGACATAGTTGATCATGCCGCCCATGAAGGCGATATCTGTACCCGATCTGAGCGGTACATGGAAATCACACCTTGCAGATGTACGGGAGAATTTGGGGTCCACATGCATGACCTTGGCGCCTTTGTCCTTGGCCCTGAGAACCCATTTAAATGAGATGGGATGGTGCTCTGCGGCGTTACTTCCTATGATCAGGATAGAATCCGCATTTTCAATATCGCACCAATGGTTGGTCATCGCACCGCGTCCGAACGACTCTGCCAGAGCCGCAACAGTTGCGCTGTGTCAGATACGTGCCTGGTGATCAAAATGCACCAGGCCGAGGCCGCGTACACCCTGATGGACGACTGCACACTCCTCGTTATCCATCTGTGATGTACCAAGATGGAAAATTGATTCTACACGGTTGACTTCCTGGCCCTTTTCATTGAACCGTTTGAAGTCTGCATCACGTGTTTCCTTTACCCTCCGCGCAATGCGGTCCAGTACCCAGTCCCAGCTCTTTTCTTCCCATTTTGTGCTGTAGGGAGCACGGTACAGGGGTTTTTCAATACGATGATGGTTGTTGTGCATGGAGAGCATCGCCGCACCTTTAGCACAGAGAGCACCTTCACTCACCGGATAATCCGGATCACCTTCGGTACTTACAATCTTTCCGTCCTTGACATGAGCTATGAAATGACAGCTCAATGAACAGAAAGGACAGATGGAAATCACTTCCTTGGCGCCCTTGATCTTTAGTCCGGCGGCGTAAGCCTTCGCCGTAGAAAGATCGAGTCCCATCTGGCTCATTCCAAGCCCCGCGACACCTATGCCCGCTAGCTTGATGAACCCTCGCCGTGATATGTTCATGGGAACCTCCTTCCGTTATATCAGACACGACTAAGTCAATCGGAATGCCTGACAGTTGTTTCGATGTTCACATGTAAAGACAAAAACAAAATTAAATCAACATTATCAATATGTTACATTTAACACATAAGAATTATAAGGACGCAGAAATCCCATATCCGCCACCCATACCCTGAAATCAGCTATGAACCGGATTTTTAATAATACAGCTTATTCACCGAAGCTTTTGGATTTCCAGGGAAATATCTCCTCAGCTCTGGCTCTGGCATCCTGCTCCACCTTGTTGAACCACTCCAGATACTTGTCACGCACAACTCTTCCCGCTTCTGTGAGACGGTATCCACTGCGCCTGCTGCCTGCTCTCTCTATGAGTTGAAAGCCCAGAACCTGCTCGGTCTGCTTAATCTTGCCCCAAGCCGCGCGGTAAGACATTCCAAGATCCTCTGAAGCTTTTTTCAGTGAACCGCAGGTTTCAATCCGATCAAGCAGCAACAACCGTCCGTAACCGAAAAAGACACCTTCTGTTCCTTCCAGCCACAAATGCAGACGTATTGTGGGGCAATGCGCATCCATTTGATCAAGGGCCGCGGTTGAACCGAATTCGGGCGGGTCAAGATTCTTGTGCATAGACTCCTCCTACTTGCCGAAGGGACATTTGGGGAAAGTGCAGACCTTGCACTCCATGCAATATCCACCATCTGCCAGCGACGCGAGGTCACGGCGTGTAATCTGGTGTCCCGCTAGGACACGAGGCAGAACCAGATCAAAACTGGTGGTCTTGAAAAACAAAGCACAGGCGGGCACGCCGATAACCTTGACATCTCCGGCATTAGCCAGAAGAAGCATTGTGCCGGGGAGTACCGGAGCACCATAAAGGAGGTCGGATACTCCGGCATCCACCAGGCCGTGGCGGGTCACGTCATCAGGATCAACAGACATTCCTGCGGTTGTGATGAGCAGGTCACAACCTTCTTTCATGAGGGATAAGGCAGCATCCCGGATTTCTTCACGGTTATCCGGTTTTATGACAGAGCGGACAACCTCACTGCCTAAAGCCTGCACCTTTGCTGCGATGACGGACTCAAATTTATCTTCGATAAGACCGTTGAAGACTTCATCACCGGTAATAAGAATTCCTACTTTCTTTTTCTTCAGGGGCATGATCCTGAACAGGGGATCACCATCCAACGAGGATACTGCGCGGGAGAAATTTTCCCGGGAAAGGTAAAGGGGAACTGCTCTGGTTCCGGCAATACGGGTTCCCTTCTTAACGAGAGTTCCGCTTTTCCGGGCCGCCACCATTACATCTGGGACCAGATTAAACCTGCTCATCATCTCAAGATCAGTGACCAGAAGCCCGTCTTCCTCGGCGATCAGGGTTACTTTTCCTTCTTTTGGCCCCCCGCTGATACAGACTCCGTCACCGGCCATTATCCGCCCGAAGGTTTCAGCTGCTTCATTTTCATGAACCCACTCGCCTTCCGGTATGTCCCCTTCATCCATATAAATATGATTCTTGCCGATAAGCTGAAGTCTACAGATATCTCCGGCAGTAAATTCATGATTCCTGCTAAACTCAGCTCCCTTGCTCTTGCCGGGGACAATGCGGGTCATATCGTGGAGGGCAGTCTTGCCTTCAGCTTCACTGACAGGGACAACCTTCAGCCCCTCCGGAACAGGAGCATGTGCAGATTTAATCCCCGAATCCCTGCGCAGATAGGGACTCTCCCCCTGACATCCCCTGCAGATCGCACCGAAAGAGCCGGGGTAAGCGTCTCCGCAAATGGGGCATGTTGTTATTCCACCCTTGCTGCGTTTGATAAGTTCTTCAGGTTTTATTCGGATAGCTTCAAGTGAACATACTGATGCGCCTGCCTCACGTATTTCAGCATGCAGCTTCACTGAGTCTTGTTCATGCTTCGGTTTTCTTTTGAAAAACCAGGATTCCATTTCCGGCCAGTGCACCAGCTTTTCAGGATCAACCCTGATTCTGACACCTACACCGCTATACTTATCATAGAGTGAGAGTGCATAGACTCCAAGGTTCTTGACCTTAAGCCACCCGTTTCCCGTGCTGCAGACTGTAAGCATCTGAACTGCGTCGGGAAGACACCACGAGGTTTCTGAAATAGCGTCAAAGAGGGTTCCTTCAGGCAGATGCCGTCTGGCCTCTTCCATCATGTAACCACCCAGAATCAACCCCGGAGCTGGACTTCCATGAAAATTTCGTGCTGCTTCTATGAACTCGTCATAAGAGTAGGGGCCGATGGAATCATCATATACCGTTACAGCATTTTTCTGACTTATGGCGGCTTCTAAATTCATATATTCTCCACATATTTTATTAATTATGCCTTAGGAGGCACAATTAATTAATAACTGGATCTATTCAATGAAGCCGGGATTGCTTACGGTTTGGAACTAATTATGTCTATTTAGCCACAATTAATAACATTTTTAAATAACACAGCAAATTCAATAATTATTTGTAAAACAAACTCACATCAATCGACCTGATCGATTGCAGTAAAACTCATACTCACAACCTATTGGACTCAAACACTTTTCTATGATTTCTAATTAGTCCATCTCTGGTTCAGGCCAATATAAATAAGTTTTTTCTATGCTTAAATTAACAGGATTAAATTAATTATGAACTTAAAGCCGTTTATTTCGTTTTCTGAATATGCCCTCGCCGAACTGGATGAATGGCATGGAAAAGGCAAGAAAATTGCCGGAGTCTACTGTGTTTACGCTCCGGATGAACTTGTCCGCGCAGCGGGAATGGCTCCGGTCAGCCTTTGCGGTAAAAAGCAGGACCCAATCCGAGAAGCTGAAAAAGAACTACCTACTAGCTTCTGCCCACTCATCAAATCAAGCTATGGCTACGCCGTAACGGACAGCTGCCCTTTTTTCGGATTCTCGGACACGATCATTGCCGAGACCACCTGCGACGGAAAGAAAAAAATGTATGAGCTGATGAGTGAAATTAAACCTCTTCATCTCATGCATCTGCCGCACACCCAGCAGGGAAACGCAGCTCTGAAATACTGGATGAATGCATTCAAGGAGCTGGAAGATTTCCTTTATGGCCACTCAGGGGTGAAAGTAACGGAAGAGTCGCTGAAAGCTGAAATTAAAATCCAGAACAGGATTCGCAGAGAACTGTATGATCTTCTTATTCTTGCCGCGGACCGCCGCTCACCACTGACTGCCCGTGAAATGATCGCCGTACAGGAAAGCAAGAGCTTTGCTGTCTATCCGCAGAAATATCTTGAGCAGCTGCAAAAACTTAAATCAGAACTTGAACTTTTTTACTCACAGAACGACCTGCCTGAAAAGAAAAGGCTGCGGATTCTCCTGACTGGATGCCCTGTCGGAAAAGGATCGGAGAAGGCAGTCACTATAACAGAAGAATTGGGCGCGCATGTTGTCTGCATGGAAAACTGCTCAGGGCTCAAAGGCCTTACCCTGACCGTGGACGAAGACGGTGATCCTTATGAAGCCCTTGCCAGAAGATATCTGCAGGTCCCCTGTTCATGCATGACCCCGAACCCCGGCAGACTGGATTCCATACGGGAATTGAAGGAAGTCTTTGAAGTAGACGCGGTCATTGATCTGACATGGCTCGGCTGCCACACCTATAATGCTGAATCCACTACTTTGCGCCGATTCGTTGAAAATGAACTGGGTCTGCCTTTTCTGCATATTGAAACAGACTATTCTGAATCAGATGTTGAACAGCTCCGCACTCGCATTGAGGCGTTTGTTGAGCTGGCCGAATAAACAAATCAGGAGGATGAGGAAAGTGATGAAATCAATTAGGGGACTCTGTGCCCTGACGCTTTTACTGGTAGTTTGCCTTAGCGCGGGAATGGTTCACGCCAAAGCCAAACTTCCCAGTCTGTACATGGGCTACGTGTTTACCACCCACCACACACCACTGATGGTGGCCGCTATTGAAGGTGATAAGCTCAAAGACTGCGGTGCCTATTTTGAGGAAATGGTTCCCAAGCAGAAATACAGACTTATCGCGGAAGACGGAACACCTCTTGCTGTGATCAATCTGATCGTATCCAAAAGCGGTTCTGAAACTTCTACCCTTTTCGCCATGAACCGTCTGGACATCGGCCTTGCATCCAGCACCGCTTTCATGAGCGGCATTGATAAGGGAACCAAGATGAAGATTCTCTGCCCCATGCATGTGGACGGCATGAGCATGGTCTTCCCTGCAGACAGCAAGATCAACGGATGGGATGATGTAGCTGCGGCTATCAAGGCATCCAAAAATCCGCTCAAGCTCGGCTACCACTCTCCCACAAGTGCTCCACGTATTGTTTTCGAAGGAGCACTGCACAAAGCCGGATATAAAATCACTGACAACCCCAACACAGCAGATGCAGACATTCTCATGGTCGATCTCAAATCCACTTCCAACCTGATCCCCGCTCTTCTGGGCAAACAGGTGGACTGCTGGGTTGGCCCCGCACCGCATCCCGTTGTTGCCGAACACAAACATGTAGGACACATCGGACTGGACTCCCGCGATCTGCCTCCCGCAGGCGAATGGACTGACTTCCCCTGCTGCGTAATGGGTGCAAGTGAACAGATCATTAAGGAAAAACCAGAGGTTGTTCAGGCCATGACAGACCTTATGACTGCTGCTTCCGAATGGAGCAACAATCACAAAAAGGAAACTGCGAGAATCTCTGCGAACTGGATCGGTGTTCCTGCTGAAGCGGTTGAAAAATCGACTATCATCTACACCACCAACCCCACTGACAACTGGATTAACGGTGAAGCCCAGTTCATTGCAATGCTCAACAGCATGAACAAGTTCAAAGGACAGATGAAAGGTGCGGACATTAAAACCGCTACCCCGATTCTTTTCGATTTCTCCTTTGTCAGAAAAAGCCTCGATCAATAACATTCACAAAAACGGGGCGGGAAATAACCCCGCCCTGTCCCCGTAAAAATGAAAGAACGCGCCTTATCAATCACACTTCCCGTCATGGCTCCCGCACTGCTTGCAGTAATATGGATCGCCCTTGCCCACCGCATCGGCAATCAGGTTATCCTGCCAGGTATTGAACAGGTTGGGAGAATTGTATTCAATCCCACTGAAGATCTGATCAGCATGGGCTCGCTGGCTTCCAATGTTCTGGTCAGCCTTGTGCGGGTTATTCTGGGCTACTCTTTTGCCGCACTTATCGCTATTCCTCTCGGGGTTGTAATGGGCTATTACGGGGCGGTTTTCAAATTTTTCAACGGATTTCTAAATCTTTTCCGCCCTATCCCGCCACTGGCATGGGTTCCGCTTGTAATGGCATGGTTCGGCATATCCAGTCTGGCTAGTGTGAGCGGAGTGGAAACAGGACAGCTCTACATCTACCTGAACAATATAAAGTTCTCCATGCTGTTCATCATATTCATAGGTGCGTTCTACCCGATACTCACATCCACTATCCACGGGGTCCGCGGCGTAAACAGAACCCTTATTGATTCCGCTAGAGTGCTCGGAGCAAGCGAGAGCCAGGTGTTCCGGAAAATACTAATTCCCGCTGCCATGCCATCAATCATAACAGGCATGCGTATCGGGCTGGGCATTGCATGGATGTGCCTTGTATCAGCAGAGATGCTTCCCGGTTCATTATCCGGAGTGGGCTACATGATAACCCATGCATTCACACTCGCTTCAACTGATATTGTTATAGCCGGGATGATCTCCATTGGTCTTGTGGGAGCACTTATGGATTCCGTGTTCAGGCATATTGAGAAGACTAAATTTTCATGGCGCAGACTGGAGGACTAAAATGGAAAACAATGCTCAGGCAGTGATTGATATTAAAGGGTTGAGTAAAGAATTCCTAACCCGCAACGGAGACAGTTTTCTGGCTGTAGACGGAATTAATATTGAAATCCCCAGAAACTCTTTCACCTGCATAGTCGGCCCTTCAGGGTGCGGCAAGTCAACCATACTTCGCATTGCGGCCGGACTGGAAAAAAGCACTTCCGGGACAGTCAGTTACAATGGCTCGTGTATTACGGGACCTAAAGCGGAAGTGGGCATGGTTTTTCAGGAATACTCACTTTTCCCCTGGATGAACGTACTGGATAACGTGGCTTCAGGACTGGAATTCGCCGGGATTGACCGGGAAACAAGGTACGAAAAAGCGAGACGTTTTATCCGCATGATCAACATGACGGATTTCAGCAACTCCTATCCGCACGAACTTTCGGGAGGTATGCGCCAACGGGTCGCCATTGCCCGCGCACTGGCAAATGATCCGGACGTGCTGCTCATGGACGAACCTTTCGGGGCCCTTGATGCCCACACCAGAATCCTGCTGCAGGAAGAATTACTGAAAGTTTGGGAACTGACCCGCAAAACCATAATACTGGTCACACACAGTGTGGATGAGGCAATCTACCTTGCGGACCGAATTATGATCATGTCCAGCCGCCCCGGCAGAATCAAGGATATGATTGATGTTAATATGGAAAGACCGCGCAGTAGGTCCATGCCGGAATTCGGTAAGCTCATTGACCATATTCTTGAAGAGCTGAAACATTGATCACAGCTTGAAAAAGCAAATATTGCGTGAAGGAATTCAAGCACTGAGAGTTTAAAGTCTCGCTCAAAAGTGTACTTTAAATCCATTTTTTTTTGCGGAAATATCCAAGCATGCAAACACCGACCAGCAGCATCACCCCAAGCAGGATAAAATATCCATATTTATATTTAAGTTCCGGGATAAACTCAAAATTCATTCCGTAAATCCCCGCTAGAAATGTAAGCGGGATAAAAATAGTCGCAAATACGGTAAGGAACTTCATCGTTTCATTTAAGCGTGTTCCTATGGCCATATTGTAGGTATTATAAAGATCACCGACCATTTCCTTATATATTTCAATCGAATCAGCAATCTGCTCGAACAGCCCGGATAATTCTTTCAGATAAGCAGCGGTCCCTTCCTCAATCAAATCAGATTCACTTTTGTTGAGCCTGTTTATGACATCGCGGACAGGCCGCACGGCTTTACGCACATAAGCGGTTTCCCGGCGGTAGAAGTTAATCTCTTCAAGAAGTTCCGCGCTCGGATTTTCAATTACTTCTTCCTCCATGTCCTCAATTCTTTCACCGATGCGCTCTATGATCTCCAGATAATTTTCCAATATGCAATCAATAAGCGTATACAAAAGGTAATCAGCACCCCGTTGCCGGATTCGGCCACTCTTTCGAGAAAGCCTGCTCCGGACAGGATCAAATATAATTCCGGGCTGCTCCTGAAATGTGATTAGATATTTATCCCCAAGTATGAAACAAATCTGCTCGGTTTTCACCCTGCCGCTTTCATTGTTATCATTTAGGATTTTCATCGTGATGAACAGATAATCCTGAAAATCAACAATAGCAGGTCGCTGCCCGGTATCCTGGACATCCTCAAGAGCCAGCCGGGAAAAATCAAACATCTCACCAACCCGTTTTATCAGAGCCGAATCATGAACCCCGTCAATATTAAGCCATTTCACTCCATCACGATTCAATTGCGAAACTATCTCCTCAAAATCATGGGAGGATGTATCATCCAGTTTCTCGGGGCCATAAACAACTGTCCGCAATAAAGTATTTTCAACCTTACGCTGCCCGGTAAAAACCAGTTCTCCCGGTGGGAGTCCGGCTTTTTTATCATGTTTACGTAAAAACCTGGCCATTAATCTCTCCGTATGCCTCTTAAGCAGAGTTCTCCTGTCTGGAATTGACAGTCAAAGCTTCTTTTACATGAAGATCCAATTGAGGAAATGAAATCTCTATTTTTTCTTCCCTGAAAGCCTTGTCTATTGCGAAACGCAATTCCGTCAGGGTTATGAGAGTCAGATCAATATCATCTATCCAGACTCTGAGAATAAAATCCAGACTGCTGCTGCCGAAATTATTAAAATGTACATAAGGTTCGGGATAATCAAGAACGTGAGGATGATCCTTGGCCAACTGAAGCAGGACAACGCGTACCTTCTCAATATCCGACCCGTACGCAACCCCTACTGCTATATCTCGCCTGATAACGGCGTTGTTCTTAGTCCAGTTGGTTACCTGAGAGGCAATAAGATCGGAATTCGGGATCATGATCACCGCATTTTCAAAAGTCTCCACCTGAGTAGTTCTTATGTTGATTTTCTTGACCGTGCACCAGAGATTATTGAGTTCAATAACATCTCCCTGCTGTATGGAACGACCGAAAAGCAGAATCAGTCCACCGATGAAGTTGTTGACAATATTCTGCAAGCCGAAACCTATACCGACACTAAGACCACCGGCGATAACAGTGATGCTAGTCAGGCTGAGACCAAGCACTCTCAGCGCAACGAGAGTAAAAAGAAACCATACTGCATAGGAAAAAAGAGTCTGTATTGAAGGGACCGCACCTTTTTTGGCTTTAGGCCAGTTGGTGCCCATGTATTCAATCGAAACCTTAAATGCCGATACACTCTGCCGGGTCATAAAGAAAATGACCGCCAGCCAGACAAAACTGCCGATGGCAATTGAATAGCTCCCATGTGAAAAACTCATATTCATCAGACCGGTAACTGCGCTGGCACCGAAAAAATCCATCAGCCAGAAAGCAGCGATACCGAATCCTACAGCCCATCCAGCCGGAACCGCCAGACTGCGGACCAGCCCCTTTTTAAGCTGCAGACTCATCTCGGTCCGGATAAAAAGAATCTGGGCCCATGCTGAACCGAACCCGTGAATAAACAATCCCAGAGACCATAAAATAGCCAACACACAAGCCAATCTGCCATAACCGAACAGCGCGACCAGAAAGAAAGGAGACAAAAGACTGTTCCTTTTGGCCACCAGAGAAACCCCGTGCATCCGGTCCCGCTTCCATGCGTAATATGAGGCATAGCCCCAAAAAGCGAGAAGCATGACGAGAAAAACAAATACAACCGATCTGCCGGGAACCTGAAGAGCCAGCAGTATTCCACTGACCATAAAAAGCAAAGCTGAACGGATCTCACCGCTCACAAACTTATTTTTCTGGCGACATATCAGCTTTGATAACTTCAAAACAGCCCAGTACAAAGCAGCAAAAGCCACAACCGCAACTGAATCCATCGACTCGGGGTATATCCACTTGAAAGCAGCGTACAGCGCGAAGAACAGACTAACAGCGGCTAGCAGCCGGAGTGACCTTACCCGCTCAGTCTCTGATCGATTCTGGAAATAGTCACTCCTGTCCATCAAACGGATAAGGAATAAGCTGGTTATGAAAATTCCGAAAACAAAAAACGAAAAAGGAACCGCCCGGCTGCGGAAATGATCACCCCCTATCCTGATCTCAGAACTCTTCAAATCCATCCATGTCTTTCCGGGCAGTACCTTCACCCAGAAATCGGGTGAAAAAACCGGATCAGTCCCTTCCACAAGCCATGACAGCCAGAGCTGAAAAAGATTATTTTTCTCTCCGCTCTCAAGTTTATCAAGGCGGTCCTGCAACCGACTGGCCACCTTCAAGAGATAGTCGATCTTCAGAAGCTGCTTTTCCGATCCGTCCCTTAGTTGCCTGATATCCTTAAGTCCTTCGGCATGCATTTTCTTGATCTCGTCAGGAGCATCTTTGGGCGGAGCGGACCATGCTTTGGTGAATGATTTTAGTATTTCCAGTCTTGCCGTGCAGTCTTCTTTGGCCTGCCTTAAATCATCCAGTAAATCATTTGATTCCTTTCCAAGGTTGCGGATTCTTAACTTAACCCGTTTACGCTGAATCGGCGAAGCCTGCGAATAACGCTCAGATAAGGACAACTGCTGAAATTTCTGCTGCCATTCAGTAAGATCTTCATTGGCATTTTTAAGTAATTCCTGAAGTTGTGCGTAGTTGACTATCTCTTCGGCTTCAAATTCCTTGAAGCTGTTGATCCTGTTCCTCACAAAACTGAAATCTTCCGGCTCAGCAGCATAAGATTTCAGACAGATTATATCGCAACAGGACAAAAGAATAAAAAACAACATAGTCAGACTAAAAATAGTTCTTGTCTTCAACAATTAACAACTCTCCGGATTCATGATGATATTTATCAGCTTATCATGGTTGATTTTCACATTTATTGATTTGGTACCATACAAAAGAGCCCAACTTACAGCAACCAATCCCGGCTTTATTAATAATATCCGATTATCAGCTGCTGTCATCATTCACAGTGTATACACTTATACCCAAAATCTGTTATGGTTAAGGTATATGTAATACGGACTTCCCGAAGAATCCCAGCAAGGGGGGTAAAATGAACGATCTCAATTACGCCGACATATCTATCGCGAAGACTTACCAACTTGAAAAATTGAACCAGATCCTTGCGGTGGCAGTTCAGGCACCTTTTTACAAGAAGTATTATCAGGGAATTGAACTGCCTCTGAAAAGCATGGATGAAATCAAACAACTTCCGGTTATTGAAAAAAGATCGCTCTGCCGAGAGGGTGAAACATGCAACAAGGAGCTTTTCACCAGATCAACCGGGGGATTCTATACCTTTTCAACCGGCGGAACTTCAGGACGCATGACTTTTGCCCGTTACGGCCTTGATGAATTCACTGAGGTCTGTGAAGGAGTTGCCTATGGCCTTGAGGCCAGCGGAGTAAGACCCCAAGATATCGTGGCGAACTGCATCCGTGCCGGAGCCTTCTGGACAGGTTTTCTGGTCACTTACCGGGCCCTTGAGAAAATTCGTTGCAGCATTTTACCCATCACCGACAACCAACCAGTAGTCAAGACCCTTGAATACCTTGAAATGATGCGACCGAATACAATATTCGGCATTTCGCCCACTCTGGTCCAGATAGGTCAGGAAGCCTACCAGAGAAATATCAAACTGGACATAGAAAAAGTAAGCTTTGCCTCCACTCCTCTGACACTTGAACAGCAGGACTATCTTTCTGCCATTTGGCCTCGAGCGACTTTTCATTCTGCCGGATATGGTGCTGCCGAAGTCGGGCCGATCGGATTCCAGTGCAAATACTGCAAGGGGACCGAACACCATGTCCTGCAACCTTATGCCATTGTCGAAAGGGAAGAAGACGGCGGCATAATCGCCACCTCACTGATACGCACCCTGCAGCCTGCCGTGCGCATGCGTGTGGGTGATAACATTGAATGGATTGATGAACCCTGTCCGTGCGGGAGGAACTCTCCAAGATTCAAGCTGTTGCAGCGCTCTGATGAAATTCTGGAATTTCTAAACGGGACAATGTCTCTTGAACAGATCGGCGGATGTCTTGGCAAATTCAAGGAGCTGGCTCCCGTATTTCAGGTACGTCTTGAATTGAACGGAAAAGACACAGAAATAATAGTCCGGGTAGAAGCTGCAGACTGCGATGCTGTTGACGATTATGAACTGAACTCAAAGGTTTACCGTTGTATGTGCAATGATATTGATGTGCTCGGAAAAAACAGGGAGAAGAACAAAATCAGATCCTGCAAGATTCTTGTTGTCCCAAGCGGAGGGATTCCACGCATTGAAACAACAGGAAAAATCAGACGGGTAATAGACAAAAGATACTGACGTTGAAATAAATCAAGTATAAGCCCCGCATATTCCGCATGAATATGACGGGGTTTTCCAATTTGAAACTATTGGTAAAAATGATTTTTATCACAAGGTCAAAACCATCAGACTAGATCATCAAGCCCCATGGTCATCATAAGCTTGAAGAGGCCTTCAATAAATTTCCCGGAAACCACATCCGGCAGAGTAAATGTGGGCATAGCTTTATCGTGCATTACCCCGGTGTATGCAAACCAGACCTCAAATGAAATCCGGTCCAGCCGGGGAATCAAAATATTATGCCACAACTCCCCATCATTAGAGATATCGAGTCCGTAGGCCCTGCATTGCAGGGGTCTGAACTCGAAAAGCATACACCTGTCTTCATGTTTTAAAGGACAGACTGAGCCCGCTTCGGAAAGGCAGTATTTTTCACTTCCGGCATCCTCCAGCTCTCTTCTGGCTTTGCGTTCAGCCCGTGCGGTTTCGACAGCCCTTTCAATAACGGACAGCCGCTCTTCCTGTGTAAGCTCAAGGTTAATGCGGTGACTGAGATGCAGAGACTCCACCAGAGAGAGCCTTACAGGGGTTCTGCAGCATAGAGTATGATCCATACCGCATAGAGTCCTGTTATCGGATTGTTCAGCCCTGACTTCAACCTCGTTTACGACCTCAAGGTAATCATTAAAAAAAGGGGCCAGATCAACCAGTCGCTTGAACTCAAGGGAAGGAGCTCGGGCAGATAATTTTCCACTCTTACGCCCGTACTTGCGAATGGTCCACCATTGGGCGAAATTAGCGGGTTTGGACCGCAACTTCTTCATTTTTTTCCCAGCCAGCTTATGCCCCAGTCCACGCCGCAAAAGATAGGCGTTAAGAACTGTTCCGGTCCGGCCGATCCCGTGCCTGCAATGAATAAGCACCTTTTTGCCCAGATATATGGCCTCATCCATCCAGGCCAGTGCTTTTTCCAACTCAACAAGCTCCGGAGCCTCTTCATCAGCAAGCGGCAGATAATGAACCTCAAACCCAGCATCCCGCTCAATATCATGAAGATCGCAGAACTCACCGCAGAGATTGATAATTGCATCAATTCCCTGATCATGAATGGACTCAAGCTGGGTATGGCTCATGGGGGCACACCCGACAGCAAGCTGATCGGTGACCCAAGTTACGGCATAAGACTGTCCATCATTTTCTGAAGCCATCTATCTTCTCCGCTTCCTTGATAAAGTTATCAACCTCATTATCAATCTGAGACGAAGTCTCAAGCCGCATATCCATAAGCCGGGTTATGGCCAGAAGATATCCCAGAACAGCAAGCCGTTTCGAAGTCTCATCAGATGACAGGCGTGAACTGAATGCATCCAGCATATCGCCGTGCATATTTGTTTCAAAATCGTAGTGCTCAAGGACTCTTTTGATAAATTCAACACGCAGGAGTCTGTTCGCAAGGCCTGCCCCGCCCCCCTTGAAACGAAACCGGATATAATTCTGACCGGGATCATCTCCGCACAGGGCATCAACTTCTGAAAGATGGTATCCAAAGCGAATAAGCAGATGCAGATAATCTCCGGCAAGAACCCCGTAACTGGCAAGTAGCTTGGAGTCCTTGCTGAATATTCCTGCCGACATCCGATCAAAATCCTCCCAGTCCACATGGGTCATTTCTTCCGGCCAGCTTACCCTGCTGTCAGCGAGCCCCTTCCAGAGATGCTGCATGGGCAGGCAGGTAACATCATCCAGCCCCACTGTTTTTCTGCCGGAAGCCCCGGACCTCAGACCTCCGTCAAGATCAAGCAGATAAATGACCAACGGAAGTTCTGTTTCAAGCCTGCTCGATGCTCCCATGCCCAGCCCGCGTTTATCGACCAGAGAAAACATTTCACGGACAGACATTTCATGACAATAACGTACAAAATCGTGCAGAGAATTGCATCCTTCAATAGTGAAGTATTCCCCTTCCGGATCAATAAGCCCGAGCTTCACAGTATGCGGAATAATATCCTTGTAGAGAGCAAGAACTCTCGGAGAAATCTCACTGCTACCGAAAGAACGGGTCAGAACATCTTCCACACATCCATCATAAACAGCACCTTCAACCCCATCCACAGTAACGAGCTGACCCTGCTTGAACCGTTCTGCCACATCCCCTACCAGTACAGGAATCCCCATCTCGCGGGCGACAGAAGCAAAATGGCTGGCCCTGCTGCCCGTAGCTGAGAGCACTGCATTTATGTTGCCTGAAAACGTGAGCAAGGCGGGCTTTAAAGTGGGCGTGACAATAACCGCCCCTTCAGGAATTTGTGCTATCTCCGCCCCTGTGCGGGCATAATAAATTTCACCGCAACCGGCTCCGTAAGACGCCCTTTCAAGACCTTCCATCAATGGGATGGCAGGTATCGGCGCATGTTCTCTTTGTGACGACGGATTCTCTCGCTGCAAAGGACGGGTCTGAAGAATATAAAATCTTCCATCTTTATCCACCGCCCACTCGACATCCTGCGGACATCCGAAATGATTTTCCAGCTTTAAAACGCACCTGGCTAAATCTATGAGAATATGTTCCCCAGGAAGACTGGTGCTGTCAAAACCGCACTCACTGACCAGCCGGGGATTATCCTCCCTATGCAGGGAGACTTTTGCAGGAACAACACTGCCATCCACCAGAGAACTCCCCAATCCGCTGACGGAGTATATTCCAATAGAATCCCTGTTCATGCAGTCCGGATCAACAGAGTAGATAACTCCAGCACTCCGGGCCTCAACCATGGGAATTACCAGAACAGCCATCGCGGTATCGTCATCGGTCAATCCGTTTGAAATACGGTAGGAAACTGCCCGCGGACAATATTTCCCGGCAAGAACTCTTTTATATCCGTCCAGAACATCTTCCGGCTCAATATTCAATTCACTGGCGTACTGTCCGGCAAATGAGATTTCACTGTCTTCAGCAAGGGCGCTCGAGCGAACAGCAAGCGGCCCGCCAAACGGAAAGAACTGCTCAACACGGCTTTCAATTTCACATGCAAGTTCAGGTGGCACTTCTCCATCGAGTATAAGCTCCTGCAGCTCAAGAGTGAGTTCGGCAAGACGGTTCCGGTCACCGACTTCCATGAGCCCCAGCCGCTGCTGCAGTTCACTGCGCAATCCGTTAAAATCAATAAAACGGTGAAAAGCACTGGCTGTAATTACAAATCCATCAGGTACATTTATATCCCCCAAGGAGAAAACCCGCCCGAGATTAGCGGCCTTACCACCGGAGAGATGAGGTTTTTCCCCTGCTTCGGCAAGGGGGATGGTATAAGAGATTTCAGTAATTGCGGATTCAATTTCAACTGTTTTCCTGACATGTTCCGCGACTTTTTGAAAATGCACGTCGAATTCCCTGTAATAGCCGGGATTCATCTGCTGAAGATGGGTAATCATTCCCTGTACGGCCTCTATAAGCTCCTCACAGGCATGACATGCGTAGTTTCGATCAATCAGGCGGCGACCGTAAAAGACATCATCAAGACCGGCGATAAGCTCCAGAGCTCTGGCATCGCAGCTCAATAACGACTTGAATGCTCCGTACTTCCTGCGCAGAACGGACCTCGGGGTAAAAATACTTTCCAGCCAATGCCTGATTATTTCAATATTCACCATCAACTACTCCGCCTGAAGTCTTTGTTTTCAGATATCATTACTTTTAAAACCACCGGTAGTTACTTATTATTCATGGTCAGGGCCACTTGCCCTAATTACTCTTATCATTTTGTTGTACAACCAGATTCATCCATGTATAAATTAAATTCAATTAAAATCTCAGAATAGGACACTCTGCGGCATGAAATTCCTTAAAAAATGGTGGCTAACAGCCTTCTTCATCACCCTGACAGTTGTTTCCATGGCGACAATCATTATCCCATCGTCAATTACCAGCCGCAATTCACTCAGTGGTTTAGCAAAAGAAATCATGGTCAACATTTCTTCCTATACACTTGATAAATCGGAAAACTATCTTCTTCCGGCCGAAAAAGCCGCTGAATTGACCAGGTTTCTTGCCGACAGCAAAATAGTCAGCAGTAACACCCCGCAATCCATGATAAACTATTTTTATCAGCAACTGGAACTTTATCCGCAGTTCACAAGTGTATACTATGGCAACATCAGGGGTGAATTTTTCATGGCTTCACGTTCTTCAGCCAAAGTGGATAAAGGATTTTACACAAAAATAATAGAAATAAAGAACAACAAAAGAAAAGTGGGGCTGATATGGACGGATCCCGAACGCAATATAATTTCGAAAAAAAATGATCCCGAAGATAAATATGACCCAAGGCAGAGACCATGGTTCATTGATGCCGTTATGAACAACGATGTAGTCTGGACAGCTCCTTACCTGTTTTATACAGGAAACAAACCCGGTATTACAACAGCAAGCCCCGTTTACAATAAAAGAGGAGTGCTGCAGGGAGTGGTCGGTGTTGATATCAGTATAGAAGAATTGTCGGTATTCCTTAATAAACTGACTATAGGTCAACGCGGCAAGGCATTCATAGTCAACAGCAGTGGAGATGTTGTTGCCTTTCCTGATCTGGATGAACTCAAACAGATAGGACAGGATGGTCAGAAGATACGACTCAGCAAAATTAATGAATTGAAAGATTCTGTTACCAGAAAAGCTTTCGCCTCATTAAACCTCCCCCCGGACCAGCTCCCGCACGAACCTGTTTTCACCAGCTTCACACATGCCGATGAAATCTACAGTGCCATGTTCACCCCTTTTAAGGATTCCCAATGGCCCTGGATCATAGGTATTTATATCCCTGAAAATGATTATCTGGGCGGGATAAAGAACAGCAGAAACATCAATATATTCATCGCCATGTTTGTGGTTATGCTGGCTGGTGCGACAGGTTGGGTAATCGCCCGCAAACTTGAAAATACTAAAACTGAAGCGATTAGAGCCAACAAAGCCAAAAGCCGGTTTCTGGCGGTCATGAGCCATGAAATCAGAACTCCGATGAATGTAATCCTGGGTGCCACCGACCTGCTCAAGGATTCAACTCCCAGAGATAATCAAAAACCATATATCAAACTCCTGAACACTGCCGGAACCGGCTTGCTGGACCTGCTAAACGACATTCTGGACATGTCCAAAATAGAGGCTGGACTTCTTGAGCTTGAAAATATCAGCTTTAATCCCAAAGCCCTGCTTAATGAATGCTGCAGTGTTTTTTCTTTCGCGGCACAGGAGAAAGGGATTGAACTCAAACTGGAAATTGAGCAGGACTTCCCCGATACAGTTCAAGGAGACCCTGTCCGGATAAAACAGGTCATCATAAACCTGATCGGCAACGCGGTTAAGTTTACCTCTTCAGGAGGAGTATATATTCATGCATACTGCACTTGTTCCATCCCAGACAATAAATTGAACCTGATTATAAAAGTAAGGGATACCGGCCCCGGTATACCGGAAGAACAACTGGAAGCTGTTTTCGAAAATTTTGTTCAGGCTGACAAATCAATCACAAGGGAACATTCCGGGACAGGACTGGGCCTATCTATAAGCAAAAGCATAAGCCAAATCATGGGAGGAGATATAGAGCTGGAAAGTATTCAAGGGAAGGGAAGCACCTTCACTTTCAGTGCCCCCTTAAACGTAGAATCACAATCCGCCTGTCCCGTCAGATCAAATAGAAAAACAAACACCGAGAACAAAAGTCCCCGTAAAGTCCTTCTTATTGAAGACAACAAAAGCAACCGGGAACTGGTAACCCACTACCTCAAAGATTCGCCACACATAATAGAGACAGCTTCAAACGGCGAGCATGGTGTAAGAAAATATAAGGAGATATTGCCGGATATCGTTTTCATGGACATAGAAATGCCGGTGATGGACGGTTATGAAGCCACCAGACACATAAGGATATGGGAAAAGGAAAGCGGCTACCCGCAGGTTCCGATAATTGCACTTTCTGCCCACGCAATAAAAGGGACCGAAGAAGCTGTCCTCAAAGCCGGTTGTTCGGGATACATGACCAAACCGGTTACAAAATTACAGCTCCTCGACCGAATTGAGAGAAAAAGATAGTTTTATCGAGATGTTCAAAGCTTAATAATAATTATTCTTGACAACAAACCAAGATTTTATCATAAAAATATTCAAAAGAGACTTTCTTTGAATTAATATCCCAATCATAATCCTATTTAAAAGAAACAAATTTTGAACAACAGCCGCAAGGAGAAAAAATGAATTCAAGACGAAACTTCATGGTTATGTCCGCAGCTGCAGCGGCTGCGACTCTTATCCCGGTTGCCAAGGCGGAAGCTCAAAGTCCGGCTTTCCCTTCTAATGTTATTTATACTGAAAGTGACTCAGGTATCTGGTCTAAAAAAGCAGCAACTCATCTTCCGCAGGTCGAAATGGAAGGTGACGAGGCTGTTATACGTACTTTCCACCCCATGACGAAAGAACATTACATAGTACGTCACACGCTTGTTGATATGGATGGCAATGTGATAGGCGGTAAAACCTTTGCAAATACTGACAAAAAGGCAATCTCAAGAATAAAAGTTCCGGCGGGAAGCAAAGGCAAAAAATTTTATGCGACAAGCTTTTGTAATGAACACGACTTCTGGGTAAAGGAAATTACGCTTTAAAATTTAAAACATGACCCAATACAGGCATACTGAATTTTTTAAACAGAAAATCTGGAGATAACTTACAAATGTTTTTCAAACAACTGACGACTGAAGGTTTAGGCTGTTATTCTTACGTGATCGGATGTCCCGGAGCGGGGGAAATGGTTGTTGTAGACCCCAAGAGGGATGTTCAGGAATATCTTGATATCTCACGCGAAGAAGGCATGAAAATCACAAAGGTAATCAACACCCATGTCCATGCCGACCATGTAGGAGGCGAACAGGAACTCAAATCAATCGTCGGCGCGGAACTGATGATCCACGAAAACGCTAAAGTCGGCTATGAGCACACTCCCATTTCCGAAGGCGAAACCCTCGCGGTGGGTAATGCCAAACTTGATTTTATCTACACTCCGGGTCATACCCCGAACGCCATTTCAATTCTTGTGACTGATACCGCTCGCGGAGAAAATCCATGGATGATCCTGACCGGAGATCTACTTTTTGTAGGTGATATCGGTCGCCCTGATCTGCCCGGTGACGAAATTCTGGATGAGCAGGTGGAGAACCTCTATAACAGCCTGTATATAAAACTGGGGAAACTCCCGGATTATCTGGAAGTATTCCCGGCCCACGGACAAGGTTCACTTTGCGGAAAAGGCATGAGTGCCAAATCAAGCAGCACCCTCGGCTATGAAAGACGCCACAATCCCATGCTGCAGTACAAGACTTTCGAAGATTTCAAGCAGAAGGTTCTTGAATCCTTCCCCAGCCGCCCGAAATCCTTCACTCATATAATCAATACCAACTTTGAAGGAGCTCCCCTGCTGGAACGCTGTCCGCTGGACAGAGCCATGAATCCGGAAAAGTTCAAGCAGATGATCGACAGCGGTTGCACTGTAATTGATGTTCGTGATGCCGCTGCTTTCGGAGGCTTTCACATTCCCGGCAGCATCAATATCGGCCTTGAAAAACAACTGGCCAACTGGGTTGGAATGGCTGTTGAGCCTGATTCAGATCTGTTGTTGGTTGTCAATTCCAAAGAAGACTATGACCGCATGTGCACAGAACTTCACCGCATAGGCTATGATAAGATTTTCGGATACCTGCATGGAGGCATTAGCGCATGGCTCATGTCCGGATACAAGGTTGAGAACCTTGCCCAGAAATCAGCTGAAGATGTACACGAGGCTATAGCAGAAGGAAAAGAATTCACCCTGCTTGACGTAAGAACTCCAGCCGAATGGGAAAGCGGCCACGTAAAAGGAGCTGTGCACAAACCATTCGCACAGGTTCTGGATGAAGGAATAGATGTGGATAAGGACAGTCCGATACTGGTTATGTGCGGCTCAGGATACCGCTCGAACATTGCCGGCAGCGCTCTCCAGAACAATGGCTACACTGAAGTATGTTCACTTGCCGGGGGAGCAGTTGCCTGGTCCAGATCCGGCTATGAATTGGTCTGATAAAATCTGAATAGAAAACATGCGGGGAAGATTAATAATCTTCCCCGCATGGTACTTACGAAGCAGAGACTTAGACTTAAGCGATTGAACTCTATACACTTTATCAGAGGCTATGACAAAGTCATAATCTGCGGACTATATAGGAAGTGGTGTAGACTGAAACAAGATTCAGCCAGTCATAGGTAATGTTCAACTTTTTATAGCAATGAAGACTATAAACCGTCCAATAGTTATGACGGGTTGAGAATCTTGAAAATATCCTCAATCAGGTTCTGTGCATCAGGAAGAATACCGATCAACTGCTCTCCGCTCAGACCTATCTGCTCCCATGCCTTAGGCTCAATAAAACCGAGAACCGATGAAACTCCGAGATCATAACCAAGAGCGCGGGCGATAAAGTCTGCAATATGAACCACTCCGGCATCCGGATCATTTGTGGCTTTCTCCGGGTTATGGTGCCCCGCTGCAGCCACAACCAGAGACCGGGGAAAGTTCCAGTCCTTGATGATTACTCCGCCAAGAATGGCATGATCAAATCCAAGCAATTCATTCTCAGCAGAATACAGACTTTTCCCTTTATTTCTAGCTTGATCAAGAATCTCGCTGGCAAGACTGGCACTGCTCTCGAAGATAACATAAAGCCCGATATCATGAAGCATTCCCCCAACAAAAAAATGCTCTGGATCACCTATTTTTGCTGCACGGGCAATCTCCTGAGCAAGAACCCCGCAGGCTATGGCATGCTTCCAGAATTTCTCCACATGAAGAAGTGATGTCTTCTTTGAGCGCTTGAAAAGGCTGAGCGAAACAGTGCCCAGTGCCAGAGACCCCGCCTGCTTGAATCCGAGCAGGGCAACAGCGCGTGATGGAGTATCCACTTCAGTACGAAAGCTGTACATAGCACTGTTTGCCAGCCGGAGAATAGCGGCAACAAGCTTGGGGTCCTTGCTAATGACATTAGCCAGGTCATCCGCAGAACTTTCGGGGTCGTTGACCACCCTTTGAATTTCAATAAGAACCTGCGGAAGTGAAGGCAGCACAACTTTTGACTTGAGAAAGTCACGCGGACCCTCAGGCATTTCACCATCCCATGGCTCGATGTCCGCAGGTCTGGGCTTGGGCTGGAACTCATCCGGTTCCAGAACCATTTTCTTATATATCCTTTTAAAGGATTCCTTTTTCAGCTCCCGAATCAAAAGGGAATCTTTGGATTCACTGAAAAGGCGCTTGGTATAATTTATGGCAGCATTTTTTATCTGCGGATTGAGCGAACTTGTAGATTCAGCTTCCTTCATTTCCATGACCTTTATATTTAAAGTATTAATTATTATACCGATTTTCCAGATTCACTTATTTCAGATCATTTAATAAATAGAAAAAAGACGATTCATTCGGCCTTGAAAATTGGCATTGCTAATACCTGCACATAAAGTCGCAAGAGATGGTTAACATCCGAAAAAAACCATGACCAAATCAAGTCAAAGGCTGACTCGAAAAAGTGATGAACTCAAGATCTAGCACACTCTTTGAAACCAGATAGAAAGAAAACATCAAAGAAATGAAACAGGAATAGCAATATCCATAACCATAAAAAGTAAACCCAAGCTGAATGCTCAGCCATGTCAGCCCGGCGTTACTGAACAGAAAAACCAGAGTAACAGCCAGAACTTCCTTGCGCAGATCAAAGTAGAACAAGATGATCACAGCAACGGAAAGTAATACCTGCAACAAAGCACCGACAAGCGCAATTTGAAGCAACGGCTTTTGAAGCGGAGAAAGGCCGACCAAGCTGATAAACTCCGGAGCCATGAAAAGACAGAGCAACGTAAGAGTCCCCTGCACAATAAGGATTTCCCTGAGACTTTCCCTGAGCATCAAAACCATACCCTGCTTTTCCTTCAGAATACTGGAAAGCTCTTTCTTGGACACTATTTTCGCAAAATAGTCATGGTAATGCTCATAAAATCTGGTTTCCACCTTGACCAGAAAAATGGCCAGCGAAGGAACTATAGTCAGATATGCGAAAAAGATCGGTCCCTCATAAAGATCATGTGTACGCAGATATGGGACTATCAACCTTGAATCCGGAGCTACCCAGAAAATCATCTTATCTATCCAGATTGCAAGGTTGAACAGCATTCCGATCAATGCCAGCTCCCAATACTTAAAAAAATACCCCAGCATTGAAGAATCCCATACTCTGGCAGGAGGAAACTCCGCAAGAAGCCTTGCAAGAAGCCAGAAAAAGATCAAAGCCTGCCCCAGTGTATATCCAAGTAGATAACCTTCAAGGCCCATAATCGGGTAGAAAAAATATGCACCACCAACGCTAACAGTTGTACCCACTGCGAAAGCCTGCACGATCGAACGAAAATCTTTTACAGCCGAAAGGAAAATCATGGCCAGCCAGATCATGGCCACAATCAGGAAAAGAACCAGCGCGATCATCTTGTAAGTTAAAGTCAGTTCAAAAAAACATAACGCTCCGCCCCCGATAACCATCCCGGCAGCCAACGCGATAAGGGCACTCGTGAAAAAGGCTGTAAGAGTTACTTTTTCATCATCAAGATAAAAGCGGTCGGCAAGATATCGAGTGACTACAAGCTGGATAAAACCCACGTAAACAAGAGTAAAAGCGTAAACATATACAATCGTTGTTCTAAAAACATCCTGCTCGAAACGGGAAAATCCCGAATATGAATAGAGCCCAAGCACAGCAAGACAAAGCACACTCATCAGCCATGGGCCGGAAGAAACCATTGCCGCATACAGATAAGCGGACATCTCGGCAAGATAGCTGTCCTTACGCAGCATTCTCCTTAGTTCAAATCCAATTCCGGCCATAAATTACTCCAGATTATCCATTGCGGCGTAATCTTTATAAATTTCGAGATACCTCTTATTGAGGTCGGACTCTTTATAAAATGTTTTCACCCTTTCAACCCCGGCTTTGGACATACGCTGTCGCAGAATTGGACTTGTAAGTATCTTGACTATTGCTGCCCCGGTATCTGAAGGGTCCGCAACCTTAGTTACAATGCCTGACGGACCGAGAGCCTGATCGGCAATAGTACGCCCTTCAAGCAATTCCCGGCATGATCCCACATCAGAAGCTATAGCAGGGAGACCGGCACAGTTGGCTTCCATTATAACCAGAGGCTGGGCTTCACTGATGCTTGTCAACACAATAACATCAAGTATAGGAAGATAATCGGTAACCTCAACTTTTCCCGTGAACTCGACCACATTTTCCAGGTGCAGCAATTTGACGAGGTTTACACATTCTTCGTAATACTCCTCGTCTTCCTCTGTAGGTCCCATGATGTAAGCTTTAAGCTTATCAATTTTTGTTGAGGCTACCTTGATTGCACGCAGAAAGGTTTTAACATCCTTGATGGGAACAACTCTCCCTACAAAACCGACTGCAAACTCAGTCTGCCCGGCATAATCATGATCAGCGGGCCTCAAGCCAAGAAAGTTTTTCAGACTTATTCCGTTGGGAATGATCGTAATCTTGTCCGGGTCTGCACCCTCCTGGATTTCAAGCTGTCTGTTACCTTCGTAAAGAGTGAATATCTCTGAACAATAATCATAGCACAGTTTACCAAGCTGTTCAAACATGCGAATCCAGAAAGTCTGGAAAGCACCAAGTTTGCTCTCTACCCTGAACCGCTTATCTTCTTTTCTGTAGACCCACTCAGCCTGTGAAATTTCAATCTTGCGTTCCTTAACGTAAATCCCATGCTCGGTGAGCAGCAGAGGGCGCCCTGTAGTTACACGGGCAACCACGCCTAGAAGACCTGCATAACCTGTGGAAATTGTGTGGTAAACCCTAGCCTTGGGAAGTTCAATGGGGAGCATTTTGAAAATCGGCAGATGGGTAAAGCGGAAAGTCCAGAAATAATCAATGAATGATTCCTTACTGGTTTCCGGCTTGTATCGCTCTACCATTAAATCCCATGCCTGCCTGCCGTGAAAAAGCTCAGAAAGAGGAAACTTGCCCTTCCTGAAAAGTTCCACAATCTCCTTCAACTGCTTCGTGTCCAGTTTATTCATACTGCCGTGAATATTCCGCAGCTTATCCATATCGTTGGCAGAGATACGCTTGAAGAGACTCCTCTTCACCTCTATGGGATCGTGCAGATAGACTATTTTGGGATCTACAAAATTATCAGGCAGTTCGTAGCGGTATTCTGCCTTTTCCTTGGAGGAAGCCAGAATACAGACCGCGGTGAATTTCAGTTCGGGCATGCCCTTGATCAGGTTGTGTATCCAGGTTGAAACACCGCCGGACACGAAAGGGTATGTTCCTTCAAGGAGCAGACAGACATCGTATTCTTTTTCGGAGTTCTTCTTGTCACTCATATCAAAACTCCTTCAGAATCGAAATCATCATAAGTTTCTTTAGCTTCCTCGACCTGATCAAAAAATTCTCTCCAAAAATTATAGGTATTCAATTTGAATGGATCTGATGTGGGTGGTACAGGACGTCCCCGCATTTCACTCACCTGCTGGAACAAGGCAAGATAATTACCAAGCTCGAAAAAGACCCTGCATATTCCCAGCCTTGATTCAAGCTCCTGATCCGGAAACAATGCGGTCTGCTGGTAAATATCCAATGCTTTGGGATACTCTCCCTTCTCACAATATGCCTCAGCAAGACGCATCTGAAAATCAAGATTCTCAGGGTCCATCTTAACCGCAATCTCCCAGTTTTCACACGCCTGTGCCTGTGACTGCTCCTGCATATTCTTTTCCGGGAGGCCGCTTCGGGCATAGTTGCGGCAAATCAGGGCCAATTCAGCATAGGACTGGGCACTGCCGTAGCGGTCCACACGGAACCGTGCTTTATCAAGTGACTCGGCATAGTCCTCTTCAAGCCGGGTCAACGCGGTATGGGCATAGAAACGGACCTCGGCATTTTCATCGGAAATGGACTTACGCAAAAGTCTCACGGCCTCAGCTGAACCGATTCTTCTGAGAAGGTTTACAGCTCCCCTTTTCATGCCGATATCATCCCCTGCAAGAATATCCGCAATGGGATGGACATCCACTTCATCGTATAGAAATTCGGTTACATCGGTAGGTAATTCGACATCAGTACCGACACCTTCATATGCTTTTTCCTTGTATTCCTCCGCAAGGCCATGGCTCACCATAAACACTCGAGAAACAATAAGAGTCATGGATATTCCTATTAAACCGATCAAAGGCATGAAAACCGTAAACAATGCTGCTATCCGCGGATAATAAAAAGCTATCCCTGGCAAGGCCCTAGGCTTGGGAGAAGTGAAAATGATAAACGACAGACCAGACATGATATGAGCGCCTAAAGCCTCATAAATAAAATAAGGCTCGTCTGCGCGATGCACATAAAGCCAGAAGGCCACCGCAGCAAAAGCGTAGGCGGAAATAAAGGCCACGGCCAGTTTAAGCCGTGCAATCCTGATAACTTTATTCCGCAAAAAGTACACTTACCACATCCTCCTGCGCGGACTTGACCATTTCCATGGGATCTTCCATCCCGATGTAATACCCGGCAACACCGGCCCTGAATTCGACCAGATTCTGGTCTGTCTCAAATGCCATAACACTAAGAGCCTTGAATGATTTCAGCAGGTTATTAACTACCACCCGGGCTCCCGCCGGCGGGGTCGTGGGCAGAATAAGGTAAAAAGCTCCGGGCTTGTCGCTTATGAAAAGAATATCAATTTCACGGATCTGATTCTTGAGGATCATGCTGAATGCCATAAGCACTTCTTCACGGCCTTCATCCGAAGCATCGGAAAGCCCGGGAAACTCCAGCAGAATCAGGGAAAGATCTAGTTCATAACGTCTTGCGCGGACAAATTCTTCCCTTAGACGTCTTTTGAAATACTCGTATGTATATGCATCAATCAGTTCATCCGCGATAAGCTTTTCCTTGGTTTCAGCAAATACAGTAGCATTTTCGACACTGCTGCCACACCAGTCGGCAACCAGCCCGGCAACCCGCACCGAATCACTGGTAAACTTAAGAAAAGGCATTTTTTCCACATTGAGAATACCAACTACATGCCGCTGATTATCCGCAAGTATGGGGGCTGAAATAAGAACACCTCCGGGCATTTTTTCAAAATCGGCAACGTCCCGGATAGAAACAGCTTTTTTTCTCGCAGCAGCAAGACTCATGAGGTCATCACCGACGGGAACAACTTCGGGCAGAAAACCTTTACCGTGCCTTAAGGCCGTATCCAGCCTGAACTCATTTCCCTCAAGAAGGTAAATAGAACATTCCTCCACTTCCATAAAATCGCGCAGAATCTCAAGTACGGCAGGGTAAATGCTGTCAATACTCAGAGAACGCAAGCCCTGAGCCGCTTCATAAAGGGTTCCGAGCGTGCTTTCCTGTGAAAGTATCTTGGTATCAACTTCCTGCTTAGCTTCACTCAATATATCGAACTTAACCTTGATCTTATCAAAAGCATCTTTGAAAGCATCACGAGCCTCGCAGACATCTTCAAATTCCCTTATCTGCAACTGCCGGTTCTCCCCCAGCACAACGCCGACCAGAAAAAACAGCAGCGGCTTTCCCCACATGTCAAGAGTCCTGAAATCGGCAAAGGAAATATCAGGGATAGCCAGACTTTTAAAAACAAGGACCAGTAGCGCCGCCATACTACCCGCAAAGGCCCCTCCAGCGAATCCATACCGTGTTGCCGTAAGAAGAACCACCAGCCAGTATGGATGGGGGGAAACATTTACAAACCCGGGATCACTGCGCCAGAAAATAAGATTGACCGCAGTAATTCCTATCAGCCCCAAGAGTACTTCAAAATACTTTGACAGCTTGAATTTACTTACTTTGGATTGAACTTTAAACATTCAAGCCTGCCCGGTTGTTCTTTTGCACCATCAAAGCAATGCTCGGTATTTCAATTCCGCTAGAATACAAAACTGATCCCTCCCCTGATAAGCTGGGTCTCACCGCCCCCGGCAAGACCTGAATCACTGCTGTACTCGTATCCGGTATTGAATTCGAATCTTCCCAGTCTGATAATCAGGGAAGGTCCGCCAAAATAACTCAGACGGGTTTTAAACTCGTCTGCCCGGACGCCACCGCTGCCTTCAATAAAAATAACATCACAAAGGGATTTACTGAAACTCGCGCTGAGGGTGTGTATTGCCTCATTACGCACTATATCTATAGGAGTGAAATTGTC
Organism: Maridesulfovibrio salinus; assembly: GCF_055394525.1. NCBI lineage: Bacteria > Pseudomonadati > Thermodesulfobacteriota > Desulfovibrionia > Desulfovibrionales > Desulfovibrionaceae > Maridesulfovibrio > Maridesulfovibrio salinus. The sequence goes on along the minus strand of NZ_AP042461.1, from coordinate 2,595,326 downwards.
GTTATCATATTTAAATTTGGAGCGGTAAAAAGAATACGAAACAAAAAGATCAGGATCAGCAAGGATTCTTCTGGTAAGAATCACATTGAAAACTCCCCGGTGACCGTAAAGACGGTCTGAATCAATCATGTACTGACGCAACTGGGTGTTTATAAAAAGCCCCCATGTATCATCATAAAAACCGTCATAGGTCAGGGAAAACTGATTGTAGCGCCCTTCATAGTTCGCCGCCGTAGGTTCATCCAGCCAGGGGTTGTTGTAATCAATCATGGCGGAAAGCATTCCCGGTTCATGTACCATCCAATCGAAACCCAGAGCTCCTGAAACTCCCGAACCGCTGCCGTCATATGCTCCGGCGCCGAATACACCGGTAAAGGTCCGGCTCAAATCCCTTTTGAAAAGAAAAGCCATCTGGTTGATATTCTTATCAATCTTCTCAATTCCATCACCCTCGGGGCGGTAGATATTTGTATTGGAATAATAAACCTCTCCTCGGGTCAGACTGCTCAACTGCATGGCAAAACTGCCGCCCAGAGTAGTTGTTATGGTTTCATTGGGCTGGAGATAAACACTGGGAGTAAAAGTTAGACGGGGCCTGCGCTGCCGCAGCAGTCCTGAAAGAGCCCGGCGGGCATCAACATTGTCAGGCTCCTTGTCAATCAACTCCGAAAAACTGGTGATCGCGCCGAGCCAGTCCCCGCCCTGCTGCCTGCTGTAAGCCTTGGCGGAAATAGAATCGGTGTCACCGGGCCTGAGCCGGAGCAGATATCCAAGAGTAGCCTGCTGCTGCTCATAGTTGCCTGTAAGCAACCTCAGGCGCGCATCCTGTCGCAGAGCCCGGGGTGAGGCAGGGTCATCCTGCAACCACGCCCTTAAAAGCCGTTCAGCTTTACCAACATCCTGATTATCCAGCAGAACACCGATGTATTCTTCACGGAGCTCCAGATCATCCGGATAAATTTTGAGCAGCTTTTCATAAAGCCTTATACCGTCATTCACATAACCCCGCCGGATCATTATCCGGGCAAGTATTACATTGCGCTGCCGTTTGGATACAGCACGCAGCACGTCACGCTGGTCAAGTTCATAGAAAAATTCTTCCGAAGCCCCTTCAAGACTTCCGTACCTGCTTCCGAATTCCTGATTAACATCCTCACCGGCTTCTTCTTGAACAGCCTGTGCAGCCTCGGAGCCACCATTTTTCTTAAATACAACCGATCCCTCCGGAAGAGGGGTATTTCGGCTTTCAGCCCTTCTCTTATCAAGAAGCTCAACAGGCATGCTTCGCACAAGATAATCAAGCCCTGTTTTCTTTTTGAAAATCCGTCCCGCAATCCGGGCCTGACTTTTTGAAGGATAACTGCCTATCTGCACCACTCTCCACAACTTTCCATTTGAATCATACAAGCGGACAAGATCAGGCTTCATACCTTCTTTTTGAAGATAATCCATGAAATCCCATGCGTTATCCACCTGTTCAAATGAACTGATTCTTACAGTCCAAATTATTTCCCTACCATCATTCAGAACAGGCTGATTCTCCCTCGCCAGAACAGGCACGGCTCCGGGATCCAGAAACACGGTGGCTAAAGCCAGGATAAAGAAGGTCAGTATTAACTTTTTCACATTTCTACCTGTTCATCAGCTTTATATTATTCTTGAGGATATCCTGTCCGCCCTTCCGACGAATAGCTCTTTCCGCAAGCCTGAACTGTCTAACCGCATCTGCTTCACGACCCATCAGACGATATATTTCACCCAGTTGATATCTTCCCTCGGCATCATCAGGCACAAGCCTGAGATAGTGCCTTAATCTGGCTACAGCTCTTTTATACTGCTCCCTTTCTCCGAAAATAATCCCAAGTCCCTTAAGAGCTGTATGATTATCCCTGTTTAGCTTGAGAGTTTTTTCAAAAAGACTATACGCTTCGTCATCAAAATTATTGAACAAAGCCTCCGCTCCAAGTCTGGCCAGAAAGACCTCGTCATCAGCGTACTCTTTTCCAAGTCTTTTATAAACTGCGGAGGCTTCAGTTCCCCGCCCGGCCTGCTGCAAAGCTGAAGCGAGCAGGAATCCTTCAAACCGGGGAAGTTTATCAAGCCTTGCATAAGGCTCCAGAATATCCAGAGCAGGCTTCGGCCTGCGTTCGTCTATAAAAGCACGGGCCAGTTCTATCCTCTGTTCTTCGGGCAACTGCCCCGCTTCCCAAAGTTCCTCGAAAAGAGCTATCCTCTCACTCTCCATGCCCCCGAAGCCGTATGTTCTTGCCAGATCAAGTTTCAACTTATAATCACCGGGACGCAGAGCGATCGCACGCTTATAATAAGCCACTGACTTGTCATAATCACCCGCATCAGAAAAACTTTGAGCAGCCTGCAGAGCGAGTTCAATATTCCGAGGGTCTTCATCCGACATTTCACCGTAAAAAAGTGCAGCCTCTGCCGGACGGTTCGTCCAGCCCGCAAGTCTTGCAAGCTCTTTGCGCACCTGCTTTTTCTTGTAATTCAAGGCATAAAGTCGATCATATATCCGGTACGCCTCTTCACTCAGCCCGGCATCATCCGCCAATTGTGCCCACTTGAGAAGAGTATCCATATTCTTCTCACCCCGGCCGGCAAATTCCGCGATAAGCCTGGATGCCTTTACACTGTCCCCGGAGGCAGCCCATACCGCAGCCGCCAGCAAGGCAACTTCTTCATCGTAAGGCCTTAGCTTGATGGCTGTTTCTGCTGCATCACGAAATGTTTTTTTGTCTCTTGTAAATGAGGCGACCTGTATCAGGGTCATTACATAATCCCGGTCTCCCCCAGTAATTAGAGCCGCCTTGCGGTAATAAGGATAAGCATCCGCAGGTGAATTAAGCCAGAGCATGATTTCGCCGGACTGGGCAATAACCGTCACATTATCCGGAGCAAGTTCAGATGCATACCGGGCCGCACTCCTCGCTGTCTTCAAATCTTTGGTATCAGAAGCCGCCAAAAGCATATTGATGATATCTTCTTCAAGCTTATCGCGACCGGCCACTTTCCTGTAAAGAGTGTATGACTTCTGAAACTCGCCCGCTTCACGCCAGGCAAGGGCAGATTTACGCATGAGTGAAATATTCTCAGGATCAAATTCCAAAGCCAGTTTAACAGCTTCCGCCGCGAGCTCTTTGTCTTTACTGACTGCTGCCGCATCAAGCATTCTCTCGAAATCAACAATCCGGGCATCAGGTCCCTGCACAAGGTTCTTCAAAACCGGATATGCCTCCATGGGACGTTCAAGGGCAAGCAGGACATCTGCTTTGGTCCTTAGATACTCGGAATCAGAGATATCAACATCAGAAGTGTCGGAAATAACCTCGGCCATCAGTTGCTTATCAGAACTGAAAAGAGCGGCCCTCAACATATCGTGCGCATACTTAAGCCAACTGTCGAGTTTTTCAGCCAGCCTGCGGAAAAGCTCAACCGCCTTGGAATGCTTTCCGGTCTGCATATAAACCTGACCGAGCTGTTCCTGATGGTCTGTGTTTTCCGGTTCAAGCTGAACAAGCTTCTCAAGAGCCACTTCCGCAACTTCAAGCCTTCCGGCAGCCCTTGCGAGATTGGCTGTCTCCCTTATCAGTTCAACATTATCCGGCTCGATCTTTTTCAAAGGATCAAGAATCGCCAAAGCCTTTTCATATTGCCTGAACCAGCCTAGAACCACGGCAAAACGCAATCGGCTTTCAATCGTGCCACCTCTGGCCTGGTCCATGCGCAAGGCATATTCATAACCTTCCTGGATGTGATCCATCCCTACATAATATTCAAGAACATAAGTGATGTATTCCATTACATTCACTTTGTCTTCATCACTTAAAGCCACGCGAAACTGTTCGCCCACAACAAAGATCTGGCGGATCAGATAATCAAGAACCTGATCGCCATTTTTCTTGTCACGTTCCAACGAAAGTTTTTCCACTTCAAAGTTCAGTTCTTTAATAAAAAAATCAGCAAACAACCGACTGGACTGTAACCTGTTCAATCTTACAATCGCATCAACTTCATGCTCAAGGCGGTCATAATAGCGGTAGTACATGACCAGTTGTTCCAGAGGCTTCAGGTTCTCAGGTTCAAGAGCGGCCAGTTGTTCCCACACCTGAATCGCTTCCCGGGGCATGACATTCCACTCGTAAACCCTAACGAGCTTTTCCAGTGCTGTTTTGTCGTTCGGTTTCTGCTCCAGAACCTTCTTCAGGCTGGCAATTGATTTATCCGGCTGCCCCCGGACAAGGAAAACATCTGAAGAAAGTGTCAGCAACCCAAGGTCATCCGGATTTTCCGCAAGTAACTGATCCAGAAGGTCAGAAGCCTTGGCCAGCTCTCCGCCTTCAAGATACAGCTTCACCATATCCCTCGGAAAGGGATATATAACCACGGTGCTCCCGATTATGATGAGTACGAAAAGCAGTACCCGCCAGATTTTTATATTCAAATCCTGACAATCTCCACTGGACCGGATGTTATGTTTCCGATTTCCAGAACGCCATTCCCATCACTTTCAAGTTCAACAGAGGAAGCATTTTTGCGGACAACCCTATACCCGGCATTCGGTACAAGCCCCCCCAGAGAGAGCCTGCCCGTGCTGAAACAGTCAAAGACAAACCGAGCTCCCACTTCGGTTCGCTGAAAATCAATTACCCAGCCGGAACCATTGCGAACGTATAGAAAATTACGGTTGATCTGTTTATCTGTTGCAAGCACAAGCTCGGCCCTTTCCTCTCCCGGCCTGAGATGAACAAAAACACCTTCAGGCCGGACATCATAACCCAGAACATTACTGCATCTTCGCAGATCAGGAATTCTATCCTTGCCGTCCAGCCGCAGACTCAGACAATTTCCGTAATTGGAAACAGTGAAACGTTCGGCGTTGATCTTTTCCACCCTGCCTGTCAGATATCCCCTGACCATCTTGATATATGCCGATGCATAAATCTTTGCACAGTCCTGTGAAAGAACCCATTCATAGACATCTTCGAGAGCCTTGAGGGAAGCGAATTTCTCCCCACTGTAAAAATGGTAATAGATATCAATGGGCATGATCCGTCTGGGAGATCCGGTCCGCTCCATTGTCTCAATAATGTTGCGGAAACCGAAAAAAGGTCCGGTCCATAGATTGGTGAGTATATTCTCATTGGCCTGTCCGGTATAAATCTGGCTGTATTTTCCAAGTTCACGATAAAGCGGGGAGACACCGAAATAAGAATCACGACGCGCATCCATAACCGAATCACCACCATTCAAATTCAGGATGCCCGCCTTATCTGCAATGGCAACCTGTTCCTGTGTGGGATCACACATCCCGGACCAGAACAGCACTTTGCAAGGTTTTTCCGGTGGAGCAAGGTCTTCGCTTATGTAATCGCACGAGCCCACTATTTCGTAATGGGCATCAAACTCATACCCCGGTTTCTCGTACTGGCCGACAACAAAATCCTCCGCATACTCTTTGGATTCACGGAGCTTGGCATTCCATGCATAAGGATGGGTATATGAATGAGAAGAAGTCTCTATATTCTCCATCTCGAAAAGTTCACGGGCCAGCTCAACATTATCGAGACTGCCGCGTACATCAGGATTAATCTCCCCAGCGATGACCGAGGCGGAATTAGGGAAATCGTAGCGGGCGAAAATACGCTCCATGACAATCTCACCGCAATTCTTGTTCTTGTCGATCTCAGTATATCCGGCGAAGCCGTCTCCATCGATATGAGCAAAGGCCACCCGCAAGCCGTTTAAAGTGGTAGGAGTCAAAGAAGGAACGCCCTCAACTCCGAGCGACTGCCGGAGAAATTCAAAGGGATTGATATACCATTGCTTGAGGTAGTTAACAGGATCCTGCCAGCGTATGAATCCGGTCATTGCCAAACCGCCACCGGGCCCTGTTGCTACTACAGCACCTGTGGAGTCTGTAATTCCCTTGCGCTCTACTCCGACCCATGTATTCACAGCTTCATTTTCAGGTACAATATGAGCATAGGCCGGTGGGAAAATCGGAAGCTTTCTTTCGAAATTCATCCATTTCTTATCAACTTCAGCATAATTAAGCTTCATGCGGTCATTGGTTGCATTGCCCAGCCACGAGAAACCAAGTCCTGAATAGACTCGCTTGATGAGTTCCTCGCTTACCTGCTGACCGTCCCTGTTGCGATATGCACCAAGTGAGCCGGTTATAACAACCTTCTTCCCGCTGTCCTGCTGCTTTACCAACCAGCTTAAATAACGTTCCGGTTCGGCCATGCTGTCTTCTGAAAAAACTGTAATAACAGCACCGAACCTGTCCATATCGGGACCCTCCGGATAGGAGAAGCCGTTTATATCATGGATCTCATACAGGAAACCCAAATAATTCAAGGGCATGGCAAATCCTTCCACGAAATGATTTTCACGAACGGTCTGCCCGGTACTGCTGTCAAAAAGTACAAGCACTTTACGCTTTACTTCTGTTGCGGATGCATCAAAAGGCATGATTCCGAACAGAAAAGCAATAATCAAAAGCAGCTTACAAACAATCTGCATGAATGAAGACTTCGTTAAGCTCCGGTGTGCTGACATATGGGATAAATCCTTGTTTTCTGGAAAATTCGCACGCTTTGCTGATGGCTTCTGCCTCGTCTGGAGAAGCATAATCAAGGCTAAGGACCTTCAAACCGGAATTGGCTTTCATAGCCTGCCCCGTCTTTGCAAGAAGGTACTCCCGGTCCTGTTCTGAAACTTTACTGGACTGTTTATCTCCTAGTTTCATAGAACTGCTAAGGCCTTCTATGAGAAAAAAGTCCAGAAATGGAGCGGTACGGCCGATTATCTCAAAGCCACGATTCTGACAAAGCAGAAGCTTAGGATATTTGCTGCGGATAGCCTTGACCAGCTCTACACAACTACGCTCTGTACCTTTGAAACGATCAGGATCGCGCCTCTGCATATCAATGGGAGAATCCAGAGTATCAAAGAAGAGGCCGTCATACCCGCGCTCCAATGCCCTCGGAATTATGCGTTCCAAGAGCATCTCGCGCCAAAGAGGATCACGGATATCCACAACCCATGAATTCCAGTTCTCATTGAAACGGGTCAAGAGCCCCTGACTGCGGGCTTCATCAAGATAGGAACTGTCTCCGGCAATCTCCCCGAGACTGACATAGACCAGAACTTTCCTGCCCTGCTTGCGCAATAAATCCGGGTCCTGCCCCGACTCGGCCAGAACGCACAGATCGAAATTAAGCAGCTCGGAAGTTTTATCAGCACTACCGTAGTAACAAGCCCAGGATGCCACACGCCCGGCAGCCTGCCCAATTTCTATCCTGTACCCGAAAAGACTGAAACCGATCACGGCCAGAAAGGTGATTACTGTGCAGGCACGTCGGACATGGTCATGACCATTTCTTCCAACGTTTCCTGAGCAACGCTGTTCAGTGATTCCGTGCATCCGAAAAAGCAGCCTCCGCTTTTGGAAGATGAAGAAGCCCAGAGTACCTTACCCGAAGCGACATCAATCATCTTGAGATTGATACCTACGGTCGGGCTCTGGTTGACGCCCCGCTTATACTGATATTCGGAGACAGATCCGTAAATAACAGTATCAACACCGAGCTTATGCCCGATATTCTGCGCGACAACATCTTCCATCACAAACTCAAGGTCATCGCCTTCGCCTTTGACCCGCTTGAGCATATCAGTGGATTCCATCAGCTGAAACTTTGTGGATGAATACAGTTCGGTAGAAAGAAGATCGCTCACCATCCGTCCCGCATTGGGAGTAGTGGTAAGGTTTACTAGAGGCAGGACAGCCACATGCCTGGCGTCACTGGCAATGCCTTGCGGCTGCACGTAATCTTTCATGTAAGTTCCGGAACAACCGGCAAGCAGCATTATAGAAAACAAAACGGTGAAAAGATTTTTTTTCACAGAACCCTCCTTAAATTTATAAATAATTTTTTTGCTTATTAAGGCAAAAAACATCTTTATTACTCCACCCGAATAGACAACTTCAGTGGTAAACCTTTACAAAGTGTTTTTCAATTAGAGACTCGCCTGCAAGGATTAACAGTCAGACATGCCTTCATTCTTAGCTTATTCTCAGGACTGTTCATTGCTTTTTCAAAATTATCCATTATTTTTAAATAACTTACTTTAATTTTTCAAGATGACATGTTATTTTCCAATACAAGCCAACATTAACAGGAAAAATCAGTCAATGAAACTAAAATTTATATTAATTTCAATCATTTTGCTTTTTGTCTCGGCTTGCAGCACCACAGCATCCGATAACAAATCACAGCCCTCTGCAGAAATTTCCCGACAAAAGGAGATAAGAATGACTCCCGAACATCCTGAAATCAATAGTTGGGCATACGTTTTACAGCACCCTTCAGTAGCAAGACTCGCGGAATCACCTTACGATCTGATCGTTACCGACTATTCAAAGGACGGGTCCGACCGCAAGCGGTTCACTGCTGATGAAGTGGCGGTAATGCATCGCTTCAACAAAACGATTTTATGCTATTTTTCGATAGGCGAAGCCGAGGAATACAGATTCTACTGGCAAAAAGCATGGATGGATAATCCGCCCCGCTTCATGGGACCGGAAAATCCTGACTGGGCTAAAAACCACAAGGTCAAATACTGGAGGGAAGACTGGTGGGAACTGGCTCTAAAGCCTTACCTTGACCGGATTCTGGAAGCCGGTTTTGACGGAGTGTATCTCGATATTGTTGATGCGTACTGGTTCTGGCATGAACAGGGAATGGAAGAGCAGACTACAGCGGACGATATGGTAAAACTGATTGCCCGCATTGCAGACTATTGCAGGAAAAGGGCGGGCCAAAATTTCATAATCTGCCCCCAGAACGGTTTGGGGGTTCTCGAATCCTGCTCACCGGAATATAAAAAAGTCTACTTCAAAACCGTGGATATGGTGGGACTGGAAAGTCTCCTTTACAATATATACAGCGTAGATGACCGCAATTACAGACTGAAACTGGCAAAACAACTTGCCGATGCGGGTAAAACAATCATGGCCGTAGAATACATTGATGAAAAAAAATATGCAGATTATCTGAAGCAGGTAAGTAAACTCGATTTCAAGCTTGTTCCCTACGCTTCAACACCGGATGCGGCTCTGGATGTCCTCACTGATTTTCATGCTTACAGATAGCAAGCCATCAATCGGTCAGATTAAATAAGGTCTGACAGAAAAAACAAGGCCATAGAGACTTAACATCTATGGCCTTATTTCATTGCATAATATCAGTGACTGCAGAGATACTAGCCCCCACAGAATATTCATAAAAATCAAACAATTGTTAATGGAAGTTTTGTCCAACAAGCCCGCTATATTTAAACTACGCACTTTGTTCTCAAGGATTAAAAACAAACACCCCACCAGAATGAAGCGCATTCAAAGCTATTGCAACCCCGGCAACCATAACAAGACCGGCACTTACAACCGGCATATTCTCTATCCATTTTCGGGAACCCGAAAACTTCTCGGTCAGCTTTGAGGCCCGCACGGTCAGAATACCGATTATTATCAGCACTGCTGCAAGTCCGAAGCTGAAGGAAAAGATAAGCAGCAACCCGAATACAATCCTGCCGAAAGCAACCGAAGCCAGCAAGACAACCAGCGCTGTAGGACAAGGAACCATGCCCCCGGCAATACCGAGGCTGAGCATGGACCACCACGAAACCTCTCCGTTTTGATCATCATGGCTATGGTGATGGTGATGGGAATGATCATGATGATGGTGGTGATGTACCGCCCTTCTCGCCAACATCACATATCCAACCACGAAGACCAAAGCACCGGAAAAAGCACCAAGCCACGGATAAAGATCGCCCGGTAGAAAATAACGTGAAAGCAGCAATGCGGCAATACCAAGCACAATCACGCTTGCTACATGAGTAATCGTTACGATTGTTCCAAGGGTGAAGGCATCACGGATACGACCGCTTCGACCTATAAGGTAAGCGGCGACCATGGCTTTGCCGTGACCGGGACTCAATGCGTGGCCCATACCTAGTACAAAGGCCAGTCCAAGCGCAAAAAGCATCGTTCCAGTTCCAAGATTTTCGCGGGACAGGTAGTCCTTAAGGGCGGCCTGACTGGAATCTTCCTGCGGCTCAGGTTTTAATGAATCTCCAGAGGGAATACTCTCCCCCTGCATAGGCCCATCCTGCTCATCAACCGGTTTGATGAAAAACTGGTAATTCAGCTCCCTTGAATCCGGTGAGGTACGGGAAATAACAAATCTTGGATCAGCCTGTATCATCCATTTCAACCATTTGAGCTCCCCTGCCCGGAAGTTGTTGTCAGAAAATCTAAGATAGTGCTTAGATAACTCTTCTCCTGACAGCTCAATGGAATAAACGAGATTAGAACGCAACCCGTTGTTATATCCCCCTGGAGCAGGAGAAACAGAATCATAGTAAAGATCAGGTATAACGGGTTTATCATCTAAATATATTTCAAGATTCGGGAGTAGAATTTCATGAATAGCCCTCGCGAGCTTGGACTCCTCAACACCGGAGACTTTTCCATCATGATTAAGATCAGGAACAAGCGTGGCTGTGATGGAAGGACCTATGGAAGTATTATAAACAATGAGCAACCGCCCACCCTCGTTCATAATTGTCGTCTCCTGCACCACTTCCCCCAAAGGGTGTGAAAAAGCAGATACGCACGGCAGACTGCAGAATAAAACCAAGAACGTTAGTATATATTTAAACACTTAGTTTACTGTCCTTTTTAAGGTAAATTAAGATGGGCTATATATTCACAGACTCCCCCGATTATGCCAAGGATAAATAACGTTTTTCAACCGATTTACTATTTCGAGTTGACACCCGCAAAACTGACAGTTATACGACAAAAACTGACCAACGGTCACTTTTTGACCAATGGTCACAAAACAGACCTGAGACAAAAGCAAATGGCCAGAAAACAACAGGAAAAATCACAGCAGACCAAACGCGAACTTATGGAAGCCGCTAGCGAACTCTTTGGAGAAAAAGGGTTCATGGAAACAACAGTGGCTGAAATTACCAAACGTGCCGGGTACTCTAAAGGCAGTTTTTACCGCCACTGGGTAAGCAAGGATAAGCTTTTCCTGGAAATTGTTCAGGACAAAATGGCCACTTACCGCCGTTCAAGGGATGAAAGCCTGAGTAAAGCCGAATCTCTTGAAGAGGTGATGTATATTATCTGGGATTTTCTCGGAAGCATCATGCTGGACAAAAACTGGGCAAAAGTCTTTCTGGAATTCACGGTTCACGCTTCGAGGACTCCCGAATTGAGAGATGACCTTAGCTTAAGCCAGTACCGTCTTTCAGAAAATGTCTTTGCAGAGCTTGTCCGGGGCTTTGTAGAGACGGACTATCCACCGGAAAAAATCGGGGCCATCAATACAATTCTTTTTGAAGGATTCATGGTTCAGAGTGCCCTTGAAACAGGAATTGTAAGCTTTACTGATGTCAGAGAAGCCGCCGTTTCTCTGGCTCTTTCTAAAGGACTGAAAAAAGCCCTATAATCAGGCAATATTTCATAAACCGGAGGCAATATGAAAAAGTTATTACTTACCGTCATGGCCGCGAGTATCTGCATGTTTGCGATGCCGCTCAGCGCTGGTGCTGGATCAGTCAATCTTATGTACTCCAACTTCTTCCCACCGACACACATTCAATCCAAACTAGCTAAAGAATGGTCAGAAGAAGTAACCAAGCGCACTGATGGGCGTGTTAATATTTCTTATTTTCCTGGCGGCACGCTTACCAAAGCCAAGCAGTGTTACGATGGCGTAGTCGAGGGACTTTCAGATATTGGTATGTCCGCACTTGCATACTCACGCGGTCGTTTCCCTACAATGGCTGCCGTTGACCTGCCTCTGGGCTACAAATCAGGTGTTGCCGCAACTGCAGTAGCCAACGCAGTTTACGAAAAATTTCAGCCCGAAGAGCTGCAGGATGTCAAAGTGATGTTTTTCCACGCCCACGGTCCCGGACTTCTTTTCACTGCTGAAAAACCAGTGAAAAAGCTTGAAGACATTCAGGGCATGAAATTGCGTGGAACCGGAAACTCGGCTCAGCTTCTCAAAGCACTCGGTGCTGCGCCTGTCGCCATGTCCATGCCCGATACCTATCAGGCCATCAGAAAAGGCGTGGTTAACGGTGGAGTCTACCCCATGGAAACCAACAAAGGCTGGAAAATGGGTGAAGTTGTCGACTACTGTACCCTGAACTACCCTGTTGGCTATACCACTACTTTCTTTGTCGTCATGAACAAGAACAAATGGGACAAAATCTCCGAGCAGGACCAGAAAGCGATCATGGAACTCAACAGAGAATTTTCCGAGAAGCACGGTCAGGCATGGGATGAAAGTGATAAAGAAGGAAGGGAATTCCTGACCGAAAAAGGCGGCCAGTTCATTGAACTATCCGAAGCTGAAGGAAAACGCTGGAAAGAAAAAGCGGAACCAATGATGGAAGAATACATCTCCAACGCCAACAGCAAAAAACTGAACGGCAAAGAGATTCTGGACTTCACCGTTGAAACTTTGAACAAGGTTCAGTAATATTATTTGTTATAATCATTATTCCCCCGCCCTGTATGTTTGCACGGCGGGGGAAGTTTATTTAAAAACAATATTCAATAAAGAATACGGAGTAGCCGGTGGGTGGTTCTAAGATTTCCAACTTTACAGACAAATTAGAGAATCTGCTGAAAAACATCGCAGCTGTCTGTCTTATCAGTATGGCCCTTTTGACCGGGGCTGACATTATTTCCCGAGGAGTGCTTGGCTCACCCATTTTCGGGGTTGAAGAAATAGTATCAATTCTGGCTGTGCTTACTACAGGGCTCGCTCTTGGTTACACACATTCTCAGAAAAGCAATATCGGGGTCGAATTTCTATACAGCAAACTTGGCAACCGTTCACGAAGATGTCTTAAAATCTGCACAAACGCAATCAGCGCAGCGCTTTTCGGTACAGTGTCCTGGCGTTTGTTTCTCTATGGCTGCACCATGCGGGAATCCGGCGAGGTATCAATGACCCTTGAGCTTCCAACCTACATGGTTATATACGCACTGGCCTTCGGTTTCGGATGTTTCACCCTCACAATTATAAAAGAGCTGATTGTGCTCCTTAACAAAGGGGAATAAAATGGAACCGAGCACTATTGGAATAATAGGTGTTTTCGTCATGCTGGCCCTTTTTCTGACCCGCATGCCGGTAGCTTATGTAATGACTCTGGTCGGCGTGGGCGGATTCGCCATGCTTACATCCATGAAAGGTGGGCTGAACCTGCTGTCTCGCAGTTTCTATGACACCTTTTCTTCTTACAGCCTTTCTACAATTCCACTTTTCATTTTAATGGGCCAGTTGGCGTTTAACAGTGGAATAAGCCGTAAACTTTACTCCACAGCTTATCATTTTCTGGGACATATTCAGGGTGGACTTGCAATGGCAACTGTCGCTGCCTGCACTGCTTTCGGGTCAGTCTGCGGATCAAGTCCTGCTACTGCCGCCACAATGGCAACAGTGGGAATCCCTGAAATGAAACGCTACGGATATTCCAATACTCTGGCAGCCGGATCTGTGGCTTCCGGAGGCGGACTGGGAATGATAATGCCGCCGAGTGTGGTTCTCATTGTATACGGAGTACTCACCGAGCAGTCCATCGGAGCTTTATTCATGGCAGGCATCATTCCCTCTATTGTCCTCACGATACTTTTCATCGCTGCAATCGGAATAATGTGCTCCCGAGATCCTGAGCTAGGTCCAAAAGGGGAAAACTTTCCACTTGCTGCAAAAATGAGATCACTACTAGGACTTATGGATACTATTGCAGTATTCGGGCTGGTCATCGGCGGAATGTTTTTCGGTTTTTTCACTCCAAACGAATCCGCCGCGGTAGGTGTTCTCGGCATTCTGGCTCTTGGAATTATCAAACGACAGTTAAGCTGGCAGGCATTCATCAACTCACTTTACGAAACACTGCGGACCTCATGCATGGTGCTTTTCCTTGTAGCAGGAGCTGTAGTTTTTGGTAAATTCCTTGCAGTAACCCGCATCCCTTTCAATGTCGCTGCCTGGACTGCTTCATTCGATCTGCACCCGCTTATCATTATGTCCATGATCCTTTTCATCTATTTTATAGGTGGGTGTTTTATGGACGCTTTAGCCCTCATCATGCTGACTATTCCAGTTTTTTATCCAGTAGTGACCACACTTGGGTTCGACCCTATCTGGTTTGGTGTCATCATTGTACTTGTAACCCAAATAGGAGTAATAACACCTCCGGTGGGGATCAACGTTTATGTCGTCTATGGCATGGCTCAGAAAATAGCACCGGATATTACTCTTGAAGATATCTTTAAAGGAACCATGCCTTTTCTATTGGCAATCATCATTGGAATTATTCTTTTTGCCATCTTTCCGCAGCTTATTTTATTCTTGCCGGAAGCAATGTATTAGAAAAGTATAAACAAAAAAGCCGCAGCACAATCGTGCAGCGGCTTAATTTTTATTACAAATTATAAATTAGCATCCCATACTACATTCGATACTGGAAGCACCTTTCCCTTTAGCCTGCCTCAACATCTTTTCCGCCCCTGAAATCATTGTTTCAAGATTATCTTCCAATTGAGTATGGACACCAATACTTACAGTAACATCAATTGAATGCTCACCTATAACAATAGGTTCGCTAGAAATATTTTCAACCAACTCTTTAAAAACAGATTCAACAAATTGTAATTTCATATCTGCACATAAAACACAAAAAACATCACCACCGTAGCGACTTACAACATCACCTTTACGAAAGCGTTTACGCAGTAAGGATGCAATATGACTGATGATCTCGTCTCCTACGATCTGCCCATATCTATCGTTTAGAGCCTTGATATTGTCTATATCAATCATTACTGCAACGAGTGTAGACTCTGAGCGTTTCTGTTGTGCAAATAGTTTTTCGCCATACTTGAAAAGAGCACTACGAGTATAAATTCCTGTTAAAGAATCGTTATCGGATATGTTTTTAATAGTTTTAATATATTCGGCAGTATCAACAGTATTAGTAACTCTACAATAAAATTCTTCAGGTACAAAAGGTTTGCTGATGTAGTCATTAGCTCCGCTTTTAAGAAAATCGGCAGAGGTACTCGCCCCTCCTGCACTGGAAAAACCGATTACAGGAAGAACTGCTTTTGAATATTCCTTCCGTATCTCTTTTACCAATGTTGGACCTTCCATCACAGGCATATAGTAATCAACAATAAGAAGATGAATCTCAGTACTATTTATTATTTCCAAAGCTTCCTTGCCATTGGCTGCCTCTAAAACTTGAAAATTAAAAACCTCCAACAATTCACGACACAGAGAACGGCTTGTACTGGAATCGTCAACTACGAGAACAGTCTTGAATATATTTTTGCGCAATCTATCCACTAAGCTCACAACATGCTCAATATCATCAAAATTAACCTTTGGAACGTAATCAACAATACGCTTAGCCCACATTGAATCTCGCAAGTCGTCACTAATCTCACCCGTAAATACAACAGAAGGTATATCTTCAGATACGACTAAGTCAACAATTTCACCATTTGGAGCATCAGGAAGTACAATATCAAGCAAGGCCGCAAAGAAATCCTCACTATTTCCTTTAAGGAGATCTCTGGTACTAGAATAGTCACGACAAAGCACAACTTCTACATCCAGCTTAGCCAAAATGCTTCTTTTTAAAATTCCTGCAAATGTTATGCTGTCTTCAACGATTAATAATTTTGTCGGCCTGCCCTTATCTGCAACGATCATATCTTCAGACATATCCACTTCCCGAAAGTTTTAATCTTTGACTATTTCTTTTACCTAGTAGTGGTCCTTGTAAAATAATTGATATTCATAAAAGAATACCAAATATATGTCAGCTTAACTAGTTTAATAAAATACATCTGAGCATATTATACTTTTTTAAACTTCATGGATCATAAAAGTCAATTATCATTAATCCGCAAAAATTATAATTCCGCGCAAAAAAAGACCCAGTCCAATATACCAATTATAACAAAATATTTAATACATATTATCAATTAGATACATATAAAATTGATTTCTCAGATTTTAGACTGCAACAACGCATAATTTCCTAAATCCAATGAAAGGTAGAGAGTTCCAGTCAAAACCAGATATAAATTACAAAAAATAATCAGTCATAATTACACAATTATCTTTGACCAAATTAAAAATATTTGATCATTCGGGCTTGCCCCCCTTTCTTTGGTGTAGACCCCAATCCCCCTCCGCTCAAATTTCCTGCATTAAACGCAAGAAAGCCCCCTTGTTCACAAGGGGGCTTTGAAATAAAAGCTTGCGACGACCTACTTTCCCACTGGCTACCCAGCAGTATCATCGGCGATGGAGAGCTTAACTTCCGAGTTCGGAATGGGGTCGGGTGTGGCCTCTCCTCAGTGGTCGCAAGCAAATTTGCCTGCTACGATGAGCAAAATATATTGTTAAAACAGAGAAGATTTTTTCTACAACTCAATTTTGTGTAGTGTGCGTCAGATGTGAATTTTATCAATCTGAAGCCAGATGCGAAGTGTATTCTCAATACATGAGCAGTTGGCTCAGATTTAAAAATTCGCAGATGGCGTGCAATACGCAAAATTAAAGTTATAGGGAAGAGAAGAAAGATAAGTCGCACGATTTATTAGTACCGGTCAGCTGAGTGTGTCGCCACACTTACACCTCCGGCCTATCAACCAGGTGGTCTACCTGGAATCTTCAGATGCGTTAAGCATAGGGAGAACTAATCTCAAGGCAGGCTTCCCGCTTAGATGCTTTCAGCGGTTATCCCTTCCGAACATAGCTACCCTGCAGTGCCGCTGGCGCGACAACAGGAACACCAGAGGTTCGTCCACCCCGGTCCTCTCGTACTAGGGGCAGACCCTTTTCAATTCTCCTACGCCCACGGTAGATAGGGACCAAACTGTCTCACGACGTTTTAAACCCAGCTCGCGTACCACTTTAATCGGCGAACAGCCGAACCCTTGGGACCTGCTTCAGCCCCAGGATGTGATGAGCCGACATCGAGGTGCCAAACCGCGCCGTCGATGTGAACTCTTGGGCGCGATCAGCCTGTTATCCCCGGCGTACCTTTTATCCTATGAGCGATGGCCCTTCCATGCGGGACCACCGGATCACTAAGACCAACTTTCGTTCCTGCTCGACATGTCTGTCTTACAGTCAAGCTCCCTTATGCCTTTGCACTCAACGGCTGGTTTCCAATCAGCCTGAGGGAACCTTTGCAAGCCTCCGTTACTCTTTGGGAGGCGACCGCCCCAGTCAAACTACCCACCAGACACTGTCTCCAAGCCGGATAACGGCGTTGGATTAGAATTCAAGACTATCAAGGGTGGTATTTCAAGGTTGGCTCCACCGACACTAGCGTGCCGACTTCAAAGCCTCCCACCTATCCTACACATGATAGCCCTAAACCCAATGTCAAGCTATAGTAAAGGTGCACAGGGTCTTTCCGTCTTACCGCGGGTAACCGGCATTTTCACCGGTAATTCAATTTCACTGAGTCTCTGGTTGAGACAGTGGGGAGATCGTTACGCCATTCGTGCAGGTCGGAACTTACCCGACAAGGAATTTCGCTACCTTAGGACCGTTATAGTTACGGCCGCCGTTTACTGGGGCTTCAATTCGGAGCTTCGACCGAAGTCTAACACCTCCTTTTAACCTTCCAGCACCGGGCAGGCGTCAGTCCATATACATCGTCTTACGACTTAGCATAGACCTATGT
>NZ_AP042461.1:2047500-2572500 GCF_055394525.1 Maridesulfovibrio salinus | reverse complement strand
ATAAAAAAGGACGAAACACAGTTTCGTCCTTTTATAGTCTAAATATCAATAGAAAAAGTTACTTATTATCTTCAAGTAAACTGTCGAGCGCTTCCACTGCTTGGGCAGGATTAACACTCACCCCTGCTTTGACTTTTGTTGACGTAGACTTTTTATTGTAAGTATTTCCGTTCCATGATTCACTTGAAGAACCACTTTTTCCGGTAACTCCACCGTGAATGGTAGGGGCCGCCATTGCTCCGGCTTTCACTGCGTTTTTAAGAAAGGAATCCTTATTCATCTGTGCAGGGTCAGCAGTTTCCACATTAGGATTTTCACCTGTAAGCATTGAAGTTGACGCTCCATTCCCCAATATCTGCCATTTGCCATCGCCAACTCTACTGGCCTTGGCATCATAAGTTGAGCTTTGTCCATCTGCTGTCATCTTTAATACAAATGATCTGGTAGGATCCTGATAGCCAGATAGCACCTGCCCTACTTTAATTATGTAACCAATTCCGGTGTGATCATTCTTCCAGTTGAAAGTATTACCTGACTTCATTTTTTCAAGAACATAGCTGATCTGAGCCCTGTCAGTATCGGTAAGATTCATAATATCTGGAGCAGTGGACCCGGTCAGATCATAATTAGCACTTGGTGAAAGGGGGATCAATCGAACTGAAACCGCTGAAGGTGAAAGGACATATGCATCGCCGGTTGTTTCCTGGTTGTCTATGGAATTAACTCCCTGCATAACACCCCAGGCAGTTTTATCGCCACCGCTGCCTACAGCCATGGATGAAGACTGCATTCCTTGCGAAACGGCATTCATCATTACTTTTTCCTGCTGATAGATGCGTTTGACTATAACATCCTGCTGCTTGTAATCATCTTTTTTAAGAGTAAGGATATGATCTGCATTTCGTGCAAGTTCAACTTTACATGGGGAAACGCAAACCTCTTTTCCATCAGCATAAACAGTGGCCCCCATTGGATTTGTCGAGACAGGAATGGATTGAGTTTTAATTACAGGAGCACACCCTGAGACAAGTGCTATACCAAGCAAAGATATAAAAAATTTGGCTTTCATATAATCCCCCCTTTTGTAATGATGAAACTATACACAATAAATATGAATAAAAAAAGGCGCGGAGTTTCGCGCCTTAACTTCTTTACTAATCAGTTTTCTTAACCTTATTTCCATCCCCAAGCAGGAGAACCTTGGGCTTGTGCAAAGCCAGATCATCCTCCTCAAGCCATGTATACGTGCAGATAATGATTTTCTGCCCGGCCTCGCCTTTATGCGCGGCTGCGCCGTTAAGGCAGAACTCACCAGGACCTCCCTCAATGGCATAAGTAGTTAGTCTTTCGCCATTATCAACGTTCAGTACATCGACACGTTCATAAGGAAGTATACCTGCTTTCTCAAGCAGATCTACATCAATGGAAATTGAGCCTTCATAATCGACATTAGCGTCGGTAATTGTAGCTCTATGAATCTTGGACTTTAAAAGGCAACGACTGCCCATACATTTCCTCCTTCAGGAGTATTAATTATTCCTGACTGGTTTTGCCGATAGCATTCTCTGTGAATGTTAGCAATCACTTATTTATGGGAAAAATCAATTATCCAGAATTAAAGCCGATTTCGAATAGAGTTTGGCAGATAGTTTTCAGCAGGAGTTTGATAGCGAAGCGAACACCATCAGACTATTAAAAAGATCAGGCGGCAGGCACAAACAAAAGAAAAGTAGAGGGAATATGTGAGCTTTAGTTGCTAGTAGCTTGAAACAGTTAAGGATATAAAAAACGGAATACTCACTATCAACTCACATTACGATGCAAACATAAATTTATCAGCGACCAGATATCTACAATCATCAATGCTGAACAGGCTCTATATTCAATGAACTGAATCTCTGATTAATTTGGAGAATCGTGTATCTTGAATAAAAAATCAACCACCACCAACAGCCGGAAATACTCCCACTCTATCACCATCGGACAAGGGGGCGTCAAAGGCAGAGGAAACTCCGTTTATAAAAACGATTTTAACCTCGTCTATTGGAATACCTACACGATCCAAAACATCGGTTACGGTTTCTCCTTCAGACACTGGATAATTGTCTGAATTTTCGGGGCTTTTTTCAGCAAAAGTAGCGTAGCACAGCAAAGTTATCTTCATGGCAACCTTATGAATAAGCGTATATGATTCAATTTTTCTCTACTGATAATGGTAGAGTATCTCCCTCGCATGACTACGATATACTCTAAAAAACATTATGAAATCAAGCAAAGAAGGATTGCTGTTTCTGCCGGAGACTAACAAAAAGTCCGGCAGGGTTTCCCCTGCCGGACCTGAATAAGCTGAATTCTACTTAACTTATGCGGAGAAAGCTTTCTCGAAGTTAGGTACAACCTGCTTTTTGCGAGACATTACGCCATTGAGGTATACTTTAGTACCTTCGGGAGCAACGCCGAATGCTTTTTCAACTACGGAAGGATCGTCAGAAACGATGAGCATTTCGGAACCTTCTTTCATGATGTCGGTCAGCAGCAGGAAGCAGCTGTGACGGCCGTCAGCTTTAACTTTTTCAAGTTCAGCGTAAAGGTCATCTTTGATTTCGTCGAAAACGGTCAGGTCAACAACTTCGAGCTGGCCGATACCAACTTTCTTGCCGGACATATCGAAATCTTTATAGTCACGGAAGATGAGTTCGTTCATGGAAGCACCTGCAACAGCAGACTTCACGTTGAACATTTCCATTCCGAGAGCCATAACATCTTCAACACCAGCGATCTTAGCCAGTTCCTCAACAGCAGTCCTGTCAGCGTCAGTACAGGTTACGGACTTGAACATGACGGTGTCGGAAAGGATTGCACAGAGAAGAACACCAGCAACGTTTTTAGGAATTTCTACATTGTAGAACTTGTACATTGCGTTGATAACAGTACCGGTGCAGCCTACAGGCCATACCCACATTTCGAGGGGGTTGGGAGTAGTAACGTCACCGAGTTTGTGGTGGTCTACAACAGCTACGACTTCACCCTTGTCGAGGTTGTCCATGCTCTGAGCGATGTCGGAGTGGTCAACGAGGATTACTTTCTGATCGGTAGCGTCAGTCATAACTTCGGGAGCAGCGCAACCGAATTTTTCCAGAACAAAAGCGGTTTCAGGAGCGATTTCGCCCTGAGCAACAGCTTTGGTTTCTTCTTTAACTTTGGACCACAGGTCAGCAATTGCAATTGCGGATGCGATGGTATCGGTATCGGGGTTTTTGTGTCCTACTGCGATAATAGCCATAATAAATTTCCTCCTAAGAAATATGGTAGCTTAAACGAGCTTGTGTCTTCTATCACAATCTTTTTTCTCTGCCAAGTCTACATGATCCCGGCAAGGATTATAAAGCCGAATAAAACCACTCCGAAGACAAAAGCGGCGTAAGCTTTACGCAATCTCAAGGCTAAAAGCCCTCCGAGGCTTGCTGCAATCCATAAAAAAGACCACTTCATATCCACACCGGCGACCAACGGTCCCCATTTGTGAAAAAATATACGAAGTATGTAATGAAGGATTAAGGTACTTGTCCAGAAAAAAAGCCAAGAAGTCACAAAAGTTCTTAAAATTGATTGCAGAACCAACTTTCCGGGCACGTTTTCTCCCGTTTTTCCGCGCCTCGCCCAGTTGATCAGTTTGTTATGTCCTCGGTTGTGCCAGCGTCTTAGGGAATATTCCAACCAGGAACCGATTCGGGCAAGCGGAAGGCAAGCAATTATGATCACCATTGCCTGACGGGCCTCGGTGAAAGCAAATGATGTGCTGAGAGCAAGAGCGGCAAAAGTCGGAGCCAGAATATGTGGCGGGATATAGGTCCCCGCGGGGATGTTGTCGAGCCAGAACAGCTCAAAGAAGACGGCTATCTTAAGGCTTGAAGCAACATCGCCTGTAACAGCCCCCCAAAGAGCTCCTACAACCAGCGGACGTTCAAGCAGACCAGGATTTACAGTGAAACGGAAAAGTGAAAACAGCGCAAAAAAAAACCTATCACCGCTACCCACATAGGGAACGGCAAAGCCAGTCCTTGCAGAAAACTCATGCGAACCTCACCTGTACCGGATCATTTGGGACACACCTGAAGTCCAGTTCAATCCCTTTACCCTTAAAGTACATGAGACAGGACTCGTCATCTGAACTCAAAGCAACACTGGGTGAAATCTGTTTTTTTCCCGGACCATAGTGAATATTCCCGATATTCACGGAACTGAACTCGAAACCTGAGTCCAAAGCCCTGCGCACATCCTCACAGGATGCAAATAGCACTATCACGCTACAGTTGTTTGAATCCGAGACAGACAGAAGCCTGCTTTGGAGCTCTTCCACACGGGAAAAAGTACAGGTAACCGACTGAGGAATGGCCAGCGACATAATCTGCTGCTGTAGATCGTCCCCGGCTACGGAATCGTTCGCCACGATGATATGCTTCGCGTGGGTGTACGGCAACCAGGTTTCAATTATCTGCCCGTGAACAAGTCTGTTATCAATTCGCACCCACTGCATGTCTACCCCTTCGAAGTTCGTTTTCGCAGCATTTCTCCTGCAATTACAATCCCCTTGGCCCCGGCTTTGCTGACTTCTTCCGCCATCTTCTGCAAAGACTCATTCCGCTTCTGCAATGCCTTCAGCAACATGGGCAGACTCACCCCGGTCACTACTTCAATGTCATCCCCCTGCAGAAGAGAGAGGCTCAGGTTGGTGGGAGTACCACCGAACATATCAGTGAGGATCAAAACACCAACTCCATTGGAAACCTTTGAAATTGTTTCTTTTAAATAGTCCATGGCTGCGTCAATACCCTGTGAGACATCAACGCTTACGGAACTTATGAAGTCCTGCGGCCCGACAATGAGTTCTGCCGCCTCTACTAGCGACTTTCCAAAGTTACCGTGGGTAACCAGAACAATTCCGATTTTACTGGATTCAGCGCCCATCTATATTCCCGATTCAGAACATGCCTACCGGCAGTGCCCCTTATTTCAAATGTATATGCTTATGTTCAAGTGAAACAGAATAACCACTATCTTTAAGAGTTGCAAATATCCTCTCAGCGGTAGCCACGGAACGATGCCTGCCGCCGGTACATCCAACGGCAATGGTCAGCCTGTATCTTCCTTCCGCCTCGTAAAGAGGAAGAACATATTGAAGGAAATCGAGATATTTCTCAATAAAAACCGAACCGGGTTCTGTACCGAGTACATAATCGGATATAACCTTGTCCTGACCGGACAAAGGACGCAGTTCAGGTATAAAATAAGGATTGGGCAGAAATCTGAGGTCCATGACCATGTCAGCGGCCGTGGGAACATCATGCTTAAAGCCGAAAGACATTACGTGAACTCTGAGTCCGGAAGACTTTTCACTAAGCTCAGCCCATTTTTCCTGAATCCTGCGCCGGAGATCATGGATGGAATAAGTGGTTGTATCAATAACCAGATCAGCCTGCTGGCGGACCGTATCAAGTGCTTCCTTTTCCTTTTCAAGAGCCTGCTCAAGACCGAAATCTCTGGACTCAAGGGGGTGCAGACGACGAGTTGTAGCGTACCTGCGCACCAGTTCCGGCAGACGCGCTTCGAGAAAAAGAATGCTTGGACAAAAGCCTCTTTTGGTCAGCTCTTCACGCGTGGCTTCCCAGTCACTGCTAAATTCCAACTGACGCAGATCCATCCCGAGAACCAATCCCCGATACATATTGTCACGGGTGCAGAAAAGGTCCACAAGGCGCGGGAGCATTCCCGCGGGAAGCCCGTCAACACAGAAAAAACGTAAATCTTCAAAAACCTTGAGAACAGTTGATTTACCGGCTCCTGAAAGACCGGTCACAACTATGACCGGAAATGAATCGACATCGCACTTCACGTCCTGCTCCTTTCGCGTCTACTTCCGGCATGCGGAGAAAAAGACTTTTATCCGCTTAAAAAATCCCCGCGCCGCATTTTTAACATGAAAACCCCGGCCGACATGACAACAGTAACATAAACAAAATTAGCAATGACCAGAGTTCATTGCTAATTCATAAGACTTTATTTTTTCAAGGAAAAAATCTAAATCCCGAGAAGCCTGTGCAGCTCCTCTTCATCCCCGGTTTCAATAAAGGCCTGCCTGTAGGCAGAATCCTTCAACTGACGGGAGATCTGGGCCAGAATCTTTAGATGGGCTCCGGCCCCTTTTTCAGGAGCCAGAACCATAAAGAATATCCTACACGGTTGCAGATCAAGGGACTCGAAATCAATACCTTCGCCGGATCTTCCGACGACCACGACTATTTTCTCAAGTCCTTCAAGTTTGCCATGGGGGATGGCTATGCCATCCCCTATACCGGTTGTTCCAAGTTTTTCTCGATCATTAAGGACCTTTAAAGCCTTTTCTGCATCCACTTCAATACCTGCGGCATTGAGAGTGGAAACCATTTCCTTCAGAACTCCGCTCTTGTCAGAGCTTTCCAATTCGTAGATTACAAGGTCCTTTGCCAGATTATCACTTATATTCATCAGTTAGTATCCCGGGTCAATCAAACCGAAGTCGCCGTTATTGCGACGGTAAATTACGTTTATAGCTTCATTGTCCGCATTGCGGAATACGAGGAATTCATGGTCCATGGTCTGGAGCTGTTCTGCAGCTTCATCAATACTCATGGGCTTGGGAACAAAAGAATCGGATTCGACAATCACGGGTTCCCTGTATACTTCCTCTTCAGCATAGCTGATTACATCCATGCGGGCGGAAGAGACTTCCTTGCGTCTATGACTCCGCATCTTTTCACGAGCGCGGCGAAGCTGGGCTTCGAGCTTGTCCAGAACCATGTCCACAGTGGAGTACATGTCTTCTGATACTTCATAAGCACTGATGTGCAGATGATCGGAGGTTAAGATAACCTCAGCCACATGCCTGAACTTGTCCACCGAGAGGTTAACCTGCATTTCGGTGTTTTCAGGGTTGGTAACATACTTAACTAGCTTGGAGAAACGGCTGTTTGCATATTCCTTCAGATGTTCGGATGCGTCGAAGTTCTTAAAAGTGAATGCTACGTTCATAGAGCCTCCTTCGTAATAGGTGAATATGCTTTTTTTCTCCGGACCTGCCTGGCTAGAAAACCTTTTTCCTTTTAGAGGAGGAAGGTATCCCCATTGCAGTCCTGTACTTGGCTACAGTTCTTCTCGCGATGTTGACCTCAAGACTGGCCTTGAGCATTTCGGCGATCTTCTCATCGCTGAGCGGTTTCTTGGTATCCTCCTCACCGACCAGCTTTTTGATCATCGCCTTGACCGACTCCGAGCCAACCTGAGACCCGTCATCAAGTCCGAGAGCACTGTTAAAGAAAAATTTTAATTCAAAGATCCCGTGCGGTGTAGACACATACTTGTTTGTGGTGATTCTGCTCACCGTGGATTCATGCATTTCAATGTCTTCCGCCACTTCTTTCAGGATAAGGGGCTTAAGCTTGGTGACACCATGGGCGAAAAACTCTCTCTGAAAGCGTACAATGGATTCAAGAACCTTATATAATGTACGCTGCCTCTGATAGAGGCTTTTCATCAGCCATTGTGCCGAGCGCATCTTGTCCTGAAAATATTCCTTGTCTTCCCCCTTGGTCGAAGCCAGAGTTTCAACATAAAAAGCGTTCATCTGCAGTTTGGGCAACCCGTCTTCGTTCAGAACAATAACAAAATCACCGTCATATTCATAAACATAAGCATCCGGACTGATATAGAAAGAGTCTCCGCCTGAAAAACTTGCTCCGGGCAATGGATCAAGAGTTGTCATCAAATCAAGATAACTCTTTAAATCCTCCATACTGAGTTTGAATTTTCTTGCCAGAGGCTTGTATCGCCTTTTCTCAAGATCATCCAGATGATCACGTACCAGTGAAACAAGAATGGGGTCATCATCAAGCTTAAGTGCTTCAAGCTGCAGCATCAAACATTCCTGAGGAGTTCTTGCCGCCACCCCAACCGGGTCAAACTTCTGGATTTTATCCAGAACCTTTTCCACTTCTTCGATTTCAGCGTAGCATGTTTCAGCCACTTCTTCCAACTCAATCCTTAAAAAACCACCGGAGCTCAGATTTCCGATGATACACTCTCCAATCTCAACCTCTTTTTCAGAAAGATCTGAGAGACAAAGCTGCCAGTGCAGATGCCCTTCAAGCGAAGTGGACTTGGTGAGTCTCGCCTCAAAGGACATTCCATCCTCAAGAGATTCGCTTTCACGCGAGGCAGACTGTTTGGAAGTGCTGGAAAATTCACCTAAATAATTTTCCCATTCAGCGTCCTTGGAGATCTGGACCTCTTCCGCAGTTGCGGTTCCGGCGTCAGAGTCCGGTGAATCCGTTCTTTCCTGAGGGTCCATTTCCTCAAGTATAGGATTCTCCATAAGCTCCTGATGTACGGAATCTACAAGTTCCAGCCTGGAAAGCTGCAACAACTTGATAGCCTGCTGCAACTGGGGAGTCATTACCAGTTGCTGAGTAAGCTTTAATTGTTGTCTAAGTTCCAACCCCATAAAAGTCTGCCACCTTCGTAATCATAAATATATTCAAACAGGATTACATTCAAAATCAGATTAAAAAATACAACCGGAAAAATTATCTTCAAATTTCTTCCGAGCTTGATTCAACTATGCCACACTACTCTGCAGCTTGCAACAGCTAACCTCTGATTTGATTGAAATAACAAGATTTTTTAGCCATTAACATTGCTTATGAAAAAAGTGTACCAATGTTCTGATCAAGTGTAAATCCGCAATGCGTATATTAATGAAAACTTAAGCCGGAGAGGTAATATCAGGCGTTGAATTCCAGTGATTCTTTTTTTAGGGGAAGGAGTATCACAAAACGAGCTCCACCGTCTGGTGCTGGCTCAACGCTGAAGCTGCCGCCGTGATTCTGGGTGATTATGAAATATGAAACTGAAAGCCCCAGTCCGGTCCCTATACCGGAAGGCTTGGTGGTAAAAAAAGGTTCAAAGATTCTTCTGCGTATTTCAGGCTTTATTCCCGGACCATTATCCTCTACTTCAATAAGAGCATTGTCCCCCCTCCTTCTAGTTCGTACACGAAGTTCCGGATGTGCACCTGAATGCCCATGCTCTCTTATTGCCTGGGCTGAATTTTTGAAAAGGTTGAAAAGAACCTGCTCTATTTCTGTTCTTGAGCACACGACACCGGGTAGCCCTTTATCATAATCGCGCACAATTCTGATATGAAGGAAGTCGTATTTCTTTTTAAGATCGTAATCTTTGGCTGCCAGGCTCAACGATGCTTCAAGAAGATCAGTAAGATTCACCTCTTCAATCTTATCCTTACCTGGCCTGCTGAAATCAAGCATATTAGAGACAATACCCGCGGCTCTGGCTCCGGACTCCTTTATACCTTTAACAATACTTCCTATTTTACGTAATTCATAATAACTGCGGAGGCTCTCCATAGAACACCCCGCCTTTTCACAGGCAACATGATTGGCTTTAATGTCCGGCAGAAACTTTCTTTCAAGGTTTTGAGCTCCCTGCAATATCCCACCGATAGGATTGTTGATCTCATGAGCCATCCCCGCTGCGAGACCGCCTACCGAAATCATTTTCTCAGTCTGGACCATGGTTTCTTCCATACGGACACGCGCTGTCACGTTGTCAATCCTTACAACAACGCCTTTACTCTCAGAGCCTATCAACGGGAAAACAGTAATATCATAAATATCTTTACCCCCTCCAGGAAACCTTCGCCGTTCCATTGTATGGGGAATTTTCTCCCTAACAGCTCGTTCAACACCCTGAGCAATCTCACTCTGGCCGGAAAAGAACTGCACAACTCCGACCGGACGGATCTCTGTAGACTCAAGATTGAAGATTGACATGGCCTTTTCGTTGCACTGTCTTACCATAAGATCGTCGTCCACCCAGATAAGAGCGGAAGGCATGGAATCAATCACGCTCTGGAAAAAAGTCTTGGAAACGAGCAGGTCGTATTCGCGCTCCCTTACTTTCCGGGACATAACATCAAAGACCTTTCCGAACTCATCAAGCTCCATAAACTCAACATGTTCCGAGTCTTCTGTCGGATAATCCCCCTTGGCGACAGATGACAATTTTTTTATGTAGCTTGAAAGAGGAAGAATCACATTCGCCCTGAATTCTTTTTTCAAGGCAATAAGCAGAACCAGAAAAATAATAAGAATCAGAAAGGTAACCAGAATACCAAGAGCAATCACAGGTCTGAAAAAAAAGGTCGCTGAGCTTGCGACAACCAGTTTCCAGCCTGTACCGGGAATCTGAGACATAACACCGAAGAAAAAACCGTCACCGGTAGTGTAGAATCT
The DNA here is from genome assembly GCF_055394525.1 of Maridesulfovibrio salinus. Taxonomy (NCBI): domain Bacteria; kingdom Pseudomonadati; phylum Thermodesulfobacteriota; class Desulfovibrionia; order Desulfovibrionales; family Desulfovibrionaceae; genus Maridesulfovibrio; species Maridesulfovibrio salinus. Next base: position 2,562,154 of record NZ_AP042461.1, on the reverse strand, counting down.
GGCTTTACCTGTTTCTCCTTCTTCAGAAAGAATCGCAAGCCCGCCCAGATTGGCCTGAGTACGGACCAATTCCATGTCAGGGTGCACAATCAGATTTCCATAAGCGTCGGTAAGCATGATGACTCTATCCGGAGATAGAAAACCATGAATGAAACTCTGCAGGGCATCAAGACTCAACTCTGCAACAAGCCTCCCTCCTCCTTCGACTGAAATACTGATATACACAACCAGCTTTCCGGACTGGGGGGAGATTATAGGAGAAGTCAAAACATATCCCTTCCGTTGAGGGTCATTAATTCTGATCGGGAAATCCACCCCCTTTATACCCTCGGGAGCCACCGCAATAATGTTCTCATTTCTATCCAGCAGCATTAACCTCTCAAAACGTCTGTGCTTTTCGTGCAGCATATTGAAATACAGATTTCTCTCAATATTAACACCTCCGCTGGCCAATGCTATTGATTGCAGCACGTCCTCCGCACCATCCATGTAAAAAACCACGTTCTTTACCAGTGACCGCGAGAGCTGAACCATCTCCCGCTCCTGTACAGTCACCTGGTTAAGCCCCAGAATGCTGACAATAACCACTGTCATCAGCATTCCGGGAACCAAAATCCACTGAATAAGCTTTTTCTGGAATATCTGTGCAAGAGAGACTTTTCTCATTTCCCTTCCCGGGCAACGCTCACAAAATTTCCGCCCTTTACAATAACGATATGTCCATCCCTGTTTACATCTCCGAATCCGTCAATCTCATAAGGCCCGACCAGAGATTCCGAAAAAGAAATCCCTGGCAGAACATTTTCCAGATTATCAGTACTGCCTCCATTTAAGCGGACCGCATGAGCAAAAAGCTGGACGGCTTCATAGGCAAAAACAGCAGCAAAATTTGGAGCCCATCCGAAACGCTCCTTAAACTCCTTTTTAAATTTATCATAACCCGGATTAGGGGTATCCTCTGCAAAGTGAACCGCAAAATAGATTCCTTCAACACTTTTTCCGCCGGTCTGAACCAGCTCCTTTGTGTATCCCCACATGCTGCTGAAGATAGTCCATTCAGCACCATTAAGTCTCGAATACCTAGCGAAGGAAGCAAGGTCTCTGGCTGCAATTACAGCAACTACCGCATCAGGTTTAAACTCATTAATTCTGTTTACTAAATCCGGCCAGTCAACTGCACTTTTTCCGGGATTGTAACCGACTTCCCCGACAAGCTCTCCCCCTTCTTCCTCAAACCCAGTAATAAAACTGTTTTTGTAAGGCTCTGTAAAAGGACGATTGGATTCATCCCACACCACGGCGAGTCTCTTCTTTCCCATGTCCTTTACTGAATACTCGGCAAGAGATTCTGAAAGATCACCAAGCGTTGCTATCACTCTAAAGAATTTGTCTTTGCGCCCCTTCAAAAGAGTGGTCGATGTCGTTGGCGAAATATAAACAACATCATTCTTGTCACTCTCTTTAAGTGCAGCCATGCTCTGAACACTGGTCATATGTCCGATTATAACCTCAGCACCGGACTTGATCAGTTCGCGGTCTGCTTTAACAGCTCCTTCCGGGGTATTTCCATCGTCGCGCACTATCAGTTGCAGTTTTCGTCCATCAATACCCCCGGCGGAATTTATCTCCTCAACAGCAAAAAGAGCCCCATTCCGTCCCTGTACACCAAGATCAGAATATTTACCCTCAAGAGTCCCGGAAAAACCAACTTGAATGGGAGAATCCGAACAAGCTGACAAAGCAAAAGAGAAAAAGCCAAGAAGCAGAATTACAAGGACTATATTATGACTGGCGACTTTGGACATAAGAATATCTCCGGTAATAGATTTCTTTCCACCACCAGAATACACACAAAATGCAGATAAGACCAATTAATATTAACTAACAGAGAGCCTTGAGCTGAAACATGATTGGCTGGTTAATTGATATATTACGGTAGACCGGTAAAGACTCAAAAGATGAAGGGATATTTTAAGGAAAAGGCAACAATCATCAGGCGGTAAATTAGGAGCAATAAGCCAAGTGTGTAAAGAACACTGGAACGAAGAGTATAATACAAGTGAAGTCCCTTTCTAAGAAACCGATTGTACATATTTTAAAACAAAGAGACCTCACTTGAACATGAATCTAAAATAAATGTATGGACCGGGCGGGAATGGAGGCCTTAACATTTGCCCCCTTCTCCAATTCTCCCCTTGCAATCAGTTTTCTCGGAACCAGAGCGTTGATGGAGAAGTGCGCATACTCAAGCGTCACACGGGCATGGAAACCTCCCAGCGTGATACTGCTTACAGCAGCCTCGAAAGAATTATCGTCAGATAAATCTTCAACCTCACTCCCCACCAGAACTTCCTCAGGCCTGAAAGCAAGACTGCACGCCTCCCCTTGAGGTGTTTCAGTACAGTTGAGTTTCAGGTCTCCTAGCTTTACACATCCATTCTCCGGATTGCAGGCAAATATATTTGTCATTCCAACAAAATCCGCAACGAACTGCGAACCGGGGCTGTTGAAAATATCTCTTATGGCACCTTTCCTGATGATTTTGCCTTCTTTAATTATTGCTCCGTTTTGAGCAAGATAAAGAGCTTCATCAAAATCATGGGTAACCATTACAAAAGTGATTCCTGTTTCCCTGTGCAGGGATTTCAACAGGTCCTGCACTTCCTGCCGGAAAGCCGGGTCAAGAGCGGAAAGAGGTTCATCAAGGAGCAGAACCGAAGGCTCAACCAGTAACGCTCTCGCAATTGAGGCCCTCTGCCTTTCCCCGCCTGATAAATGCTTAGGAGTCCTACCCAGCAGATGACTGATATTAAGCATTTCCGACAGTTCAAACGCCCTTCTCTCGGCGTCATATCTGGAGATATTTCTATATTTCGCGCCAAAGGTGATGTTATCCTTAACGGATAGATGAGGAAACAGGGCATAATCCTGATAGACGATTGATAATCCGCGCTTTTCTGGAGCAAGTGCAGTAATGTTGCGCCCGTCAAGCTTAATATTTCCAGACGTAACCGGAACAAGTCCGGCGATGGTTTCCAGAAGAACTGATTTACCTGACCCCGTAGGCCCAAGCAGAGTAAAAAAATCACCTGTTTCCACCTGTAGATTAATTTCATCAAGTGAAAACGACGGCAGTTCCACCATAAGATTATCAATGGAAATCATGCCTCTTCCCTCCTGAGCCCTCTTGAAAGCACGCGAAGAGCCGCGAAAAGAACCAATGACAAAAAGATAAGCCAGATAGCCACAGGCCTGGAATATGACAAGCCGTAAGCCGTGAACCTTTCATACATCAAAACCGGAGCGACCATAGGATGATATGCGACAATAACAACCGCACCGAACTCACTTAACGCACGGGCCATACACATAATCATTCCAGTAAGAAGAGACCGCCATGCAAGCGGAAGTGTTACACGAGCAAAAGTCTGGGATCTACTGGCCCCGAGGGTACGTGCCGCCTTTTCAAGGCGTTCAGGCACGGCCTCGAATCCGTCACGGGCAGCGTTGATATAAAACGGAAGCCCCACAAAAAGGAGAACCGCGACAATTCCGGTATTGGTTCCCATTATGCGTATTCCCGCATCAAGCAGCATCTGCCCTATCCAATGATTTCTCCCGGCAATGGAAAGCAGGGCTATACCTATAACCGGATGAGGAATCATGATAGGCATATCAATTATAGATTCTACCAATCCTTTTCCCTTAAAATCCTTTCGGGCCAGCAGAAAGGCAAAAGGAGTGCCTATGGCAAAGGCAATCAATGCCGCCAGTCCGGAACACGCCATACTGCGGATGATAGCTTCCCTTACATCTGAATCCATCATTGTTTCGGTCAGTTCGGCAATACTTGAGCCTAGAACAAGCTGGCTCAAAGGAAGAAGTATGAATCCGAGAACAAGAAAAGTGGACAGAAAGCTGCTTATGGAAATATTATGATATTTTTTCATGGATATAAAAGACGGGGCCGGACAGTTAACTGTCCGGCCCCGGATGTAGCATTATGACTATTTTTTAACTTTCACGAGACTGCGCAGGCCTTCAGGCATATTTTTCACCATTGCTTCATCAGGTACAATGGCGGGAACGAAGGGAGGCTGTCCCATTTCCTTGAGAATCTTGAGTCCGCCTTCAGGCGAAAGAATGTATTCCATGAAGGCGGTAGCAGCGGCCTTGTTGGGAGCATCCTTCAACTGGGTGATACCGTAGGTGATGGACTTACCAATGCGGTCAATAGTGGTTCCGGGCTTCTTACCGGTAACGGTAACCTTAGCCATCTTATAGAAATTATTGTATTTGTAGTCGGAAAGATTGATGTGTTTATCCAGGGTAATATATTTCAGGCCGTGCTGAACAGCAACGGAGAGATATTCCCATGCATAGTCCATATTTCCGGTCTTGAGCAGGGAAATCAGTTCTACGGACTTGGGTCGTACCCATTCTTTTTTACGTCCGTCAATAAGCTTCTGATAGAGACCGGGTTTTCCGTAAAACTTCTCAGCCAGTTGCAGAACCATGACACTGCGGTAACCGCAGGGGTCGATGTTAGGGTCAGAGTATCCCCAGACGACACCGGGTTTCTGAAGAATTTCATACCAGTTGTCGGCATTTACTTCTGAAGCGAACTTACTCTGATCAGTATAACAGAGAACAAGCTGGTTGGTGGCAAAACGGATGTTGAAATCTGCGTACTTGGGGATAAGGTTTTTATCAATAACCACATAGTCAGCAGAGGCCATAATGTCAGCAGGCTTGCCTACCTCTGAAATCATCCGCGCCATCTTGGTTGATCCACCGGCCTCACGCTTGATGTCAACGCCGGGATGCATGGCTTCGAAGTTCTTTTCCATTTTCGCGAGTGGAACTGAAAGGCTCCCTGCATGAAACATGATTACATCACCGCTGATTTTCTCAGCAGCACATACCGGAGCCACAGCCATCATTGAAAGAGCAGCAAGAGCAATTCCTACAAATAAAATACGCATTATCAACTCCATTTAGATGTTTTTTTAAGTTCAGAAAAACATATTAAATAACCGTATATTTTGTAGGGGAATTACTGTCAATAGAGAAGTGTTTGCTCACGAATTGGCACAGATAGGGCTTTCAACAGGCAAAAAAAAAAAAGCAGCTCTGAAGCTGCTGACCTAAAAAAACAGGCGGATAAATCCGCCTTTGTGCAGGTTATCAGTGTGTAACCCGTTCTTCCCCTTTTACTACTCCATCAAGCTTATCACTACTGTCGCAGAGCTTAACCCGGTTATAGAACAAGTCTTCAGGACCGGCCTTGCTGAACAGTTCTCCAAGAAGAACATTCAGAAATAAGCTTTTACTGATTCCCAGATTCTGGCAGGCTTCTTCAATTTTTTCATTAATTTCAGGATTTAAGTAAACATCTGATAGCCTTGTATGCATAAGCACCTCCTAAGATTGTCTTTCTGTTAGACCATTTCTATATTTATTTTTAATCTAAATTCTCAGATTTATGGCACTACCCTAATATTTTTAAAAAAATATGTACAGTGGGTAAGTGCAATTTAACCAGCCTGTAGCAGATTTTTAATAAGACCGTCCCATCAATACCGAACGCTTGTGCAGTGCAAAGCAAGTACAATTGCACAAATGTGCAAAAAATGTGTGCAAAGAAAGTGCACTTCACTTGTGCAGAAAAACAAACACCAACACAAACACCTGTATTAATGAAACTTTTATTTATGGCACGCTAGATGCTAATAAAGAATCAACGGGTTGAAGAAATTGTTCCCCTGCTTTTTCTTCTCAGCAACACCCGAACAAATATACAGTCTTCATTCCTCATCACACTCCTTAAAATGCAAAAAGGACCGGGATACCTCCAGCCCGGTCCTTTTTGCATTTTTATAGCCCTGAAATTATATCTCCCTCGTCACCCGCATTTTTCCTATCAAATCCCGAATTACCCTCAGATTAACAAACAGGTAACTGCTCATAAATACAACAGACACAACTTCCCTGTTCAAATCAAACTTTGCCGCAATCAAATAAAAAAAAGCAAAAACAATCTGGATAGTCACTATGCGGGCCTGAATAGGGTTCATCCACCTTAAACCAAGAATTTTGCGGCACTGGAAATAACGGAGCATGTTCACCAGTACAAAAGCCCAGAAAAAAGCTGCTCCCGCCCCGCTGACTCCCATTATCCCGTAAAGAGAAAAACAGAGCACTCCGTTAACCAGAAGAGCTGCAACAGTGTTGAAAGCTTCAAGACCGGACCTTCCGGCCATAAGCAGAATATAACCTACAGGACCGATATAACAGCTGAAAACATTCCCGAGAATCAGATAAATAAGACATACTGTTCCATCATCAAAATCAGAGCCGAAGCTGGCCATGATCAGGTCCGAATACATGAGCGAAAGCCCAAGAACCACAAAGGAGAACAAGGACAGAGCGCAAGTGATATCGCTGTAAAGCTCTCCGATGGCCTCATAGTCCGTATCTGCATATGCCGAAGAGATATGCGGAACATAAACACTGTTGAAAGTGTAAAGCAGTATCGAGATACTCATCGCCACACGCATTCCGGACACAAAAACCGCGGAATCTGCCACCGATCCGATACTGCCGAGTATCAGGGTATTGATCCAGACCAGAGAATTCTGGGCAACTGCTATAACCAGTAGAGGAAGACAGTAAATTGCGATATCCCTGAGAGTCAGCGAACTTTTCAGGTCTAAGGAGAACCGTAAACTGTACTTATGCCGTGTAGTAAAAAAGGCGTAAAGAAAACTGGCCGCAAAAAGGATGGTTATGCACAAGACATAATTCAGCACACTCATATCCACAAGGAATGTGGACAGGGCAATAAGTACCATACCCCAGGGTATGACTGTATTTTCTATTACCGCGATCCCGGAAACATCGCCCAGACTCTGCCGAAAAAAGATTATGAGGTAGGTTAGTCCCCAGAAAAGTATAATCGGGGCGGCATAAAGAATGTATTCGGTTTTATCCGGGCTTTTGAAAACAAGTTCTGAAAAAAATTCCGGTACTGCAAAAATGAGCAGTAGCAATCCGCCGGAAAACGCCCCCACAGCAAGCATACTTAAAGTCCACAGGAATGAGAGGTTCCCAGGATTTTCTTTTTTAAGGACAGGCGCAAATTTCATACATGCGTTGCCCAGTCCTAGTTGCGCAATGAGAGCACTAAGGAATGCGAAAGTGTACGGGATGAAGAAAAGTCCGGAACCGTAAGCCCCGTACTTGTGTGCCAGTGCCCAGGTCAGGAAAAGCCCGCCAACCCCCTTTCCAATCTTGGCGCTAAAGACCAAGACAACCTTGTATAATGTAGACAGGTTATCACTCAAAACGTTTCCCTTTAAGCTTCTGCATGATGCTTCTATCTACAAAAGTATAGTAAAACAGGTTTCGCAGTTTTAACCAGACCCAGTGCAGCCCATCATAAAGTGCAAGGGCCGCTATTGCTGCCCGGGAAGTTGCAGGGTCAGCACTCAGTTTATAACCGTTTGCAGTCAGTTCATTCCCGCAGATTCTCTCATATAGCCATATCTGGGCGGGAGTAAGATTCTTCATCCATTTAACGGCAATGGATTTATCAGGCTCTCTTTTAACATTTTCATGCAGATGTTTCTGGCTTCCACCGATAAGGTTGTGGAATTCCTGCTGGGAGGATGAAATATCTCTGCCCTCGCTGCTAAGGCCGATTCCCTCAAGAATAACCTGCAAAACAGACTCACTGTCAGTAACGAGATCCTCAAACCGGACATTGATTACGGAATCTTCTTCAGCGATTCGCAGCTTCTTTTTCCATTCAAAGGCTGCCTGAAAAACATTATTCGACATTTTAAGACCGGACACAGAAACCATATCAAGCTTGGAATTATATACAGCCCGCCCGTCACGGATAAGATTAATGAATTTCACCGATTCATACATTTCCCGTAAAGCTTCCATGTGAAATTCATAGCGGGGACCTTTAACTATCAGAATTTCCGGCTCTGATTCTCCCCGGACCTTAAGATACTTTTCGAGTATGCAGTCAAACACTTTGCGATAAGTAAAATCAGTTATGGATTCTAGGCTTTCACTCAGTACATATCGATCAATTCTCAGGTCGCAAAACTGTGGCTCGGAATACAACAGTTCAAGCAGATCATTTACTTTGAGTCGGGATTCATCGGTAAAATTTTCAAGCACCAAAGGCATGAAAGCTGTTTCCTGAGTAACAACCACTCCGGAATAAAGGTTCAGCAACGAAGATAAAAGCGTAGAGCCCGACCTGCTGTCATAAAGAAGGAAAACATATTTCATCTGGCTATCGACCTCAGTGATGTAAATATCACGGTCAGGGAGCGGTTATATTGAGAGTTGAAAAGTCAATTCTATAGTTACCGGCGGCAGTTTCAACCAGAGCAATATCAGTTTCAGGGTCGTATTCTTTCACTGTCAGGGCCCTCGTACACCCCTCGCGGGACCGTGCAATGGCCGTAACGGTTGAAACCGGAGTGTCTGTTTCTCTTTCAGCCGAAATAAGCATTCCTATCCGGGGTATGTTGCGGCCCATTGACTTCGTAGGAACAGAATACCTGCGCAGATCAGTTACGAACTCCCGGCCTATGAAATAGAAAGAATAGCCCTTGGCAAAGTCCAGACAATATCCCTCTTCTACTTCGCGGGCATTTCGGGTGAGGTGGACAAGAGACTCGATCCGCAATTTGAAGGACGGAACAACCTTATCCCTTATAAATACGTCAGCTCCATTAATAACCACAAAGGCTCTTCTCCATGACTTAGGACGCACAGCGGATGGATAAAGTCCGGACAGTTCAATCTCTACTGCCTGAAAATCATCACCAGCACTGAACCTCGGCTTTCGAACAGATCCACGGTCTTTTTTGTAATCATACTGTAAAAACCATGTTCCCCCCTCACCAAGCTGTCCCATTTTATTGAAGGTAAGAAGATTGTGACTGGACGACAATTTCTTAAGAACATAGCTGTCGTCCTGAACAAGAGCCTTGTGCCCCTGCCAGATGCTGTAAGTGCCTTCATCGGGATGGATATGTGAGCCGGGAAAAACTCCTTTGGATAACGCAAGGTAACCCTGAGGTGGACCTGCCTTGAACATCACCAGTGAAGCATCCTTTTTCCATGATGATCGGGAAAGAAGAATTCCCAGATTATCAAACCAGCCGAAAAGAGGCATATTTTCCGGAGGAACGGGTTTAATATCAGAATCATACCAGATGTAATCCTGCCACAGGACAGTCCGCTTTCGTCTTTGCGACTCGACTTCAGCCGCAAGCCACTGCGCATGCCCGTCATTAAAAATTGAAGCCAGACAACGCAGAAAAGCCCCCGGACCATAGTAGTCTATAAGCAGCGAATCTGCATAATCAACATTATATTGAAAACCGGGCAGTGATGCATACAGCCTGAACTTTGCAGTGTTTTTAAAAAAACCGTTATTTTTTATCTTTTCATAACCTTGCGCAGGAGCCAAAGCAGAATAATAATTCATAAGCCAGAGAGTTCCGTAGCTCCAGTAACTTATACCTTCGTGAGATGCTCCGTCCGGTGAAAGCAGGGTAAGCACGGCATCAAAATTACGCTCAGCCTCTTCGAGCCACTTAACCGCCCTTTTGTCTTCTCCATACAAGGCAATACCTGCAACGGCCATCGCTGCGACATTAACATAATTATGATTCTGCAGAAGGCCCTTGTCCTGAGCCCACCAGATTTCACGCTTTCTGGTCAGCTCATAAAAAATCTGAGCATGCTCAGCGATTGCATCTTTCACCAGCAAACGCATGGGGGAAGAAAGCTCATCATAAAGCCAGTCATAAGCAAGAGCCATTGAGAAAAGGACATGAGCAGGCCCCATATCACTGTTTCCCGCCCAGTCCGGATTTGTGCTGAATAAGCTCAACAGATTCTCTATTGTGGGAAAATAGGAGGAATCACCGGTAATGAGATAGTAAAATGTAAGATTTAAAAGACCGTCCGCCGGACGTCTGATTGTACTGGCATCAAAGCGCAGCAGGTTGTTGGGGACCCGGCTTCCTACCTGTCCCCTGCCCCGTTTCCGGATTACCTTGAGAAAGTCCGAATAAGGCTTCTGATTTTTAACGGCCCTGAGTTCCTCAAGTTTCTGCTCATTGAAATATAGACGGGGTCTTTCCCTGAATACTGAATAATCAACAGCTCCGCTTCTCTCCGGTACAGCGAACAGCACGAGAACAATGACTAAAAACAAAAAGCTATGTTTCAGCCGCATAAAAAAACTCCCAGCTCCTCCGCCCGTGGGACTTCCCGGCAAAGTCTTATTTTTTAAGGTCCATTTTCTTAATGGCCTTGATAATCTTGATGAGCGTTCGTTTCACAATCCCTACAGAAGCTTCAAGGCTTGCTATTCTTTTTTCCAGATCCTTTACATAAAGAACCATTTCCTCTTCTTCATTCCTGCTGGTGGATTCCGGAACGGTTAATAGACCGTCGTCAATCCGCTCTCTGGCGTAACTTTCCACCACCTCGGGAGTTACAGGCTTTATATCATCGGCAAAACCGTAAATAAGAGCCCCCTCACAAAGAACATTGATATTTCTCGGAATGCCGTATGAATATTCACTAACTTTCAAAAGAGCTTCTTCGGTGAAGACCGTTCCGGGATCACAGGCCCCGCCCTGCTTGAGCCTGTACTGAATATATTCCACCACTTCCTGATCGCGAAGCTTTGACAGGTGCGCGCTGACCACAATGCGCTGTACAATCTGACTGTAGCGGGCTTTGCGCAGCCTTGCCCTGAAACCGGACTGGCCTACCATCAGAATGGAAATCAGATTGTCCTTACCTGCCTGCAGATTTGAAATCATCCGCACCTGCTCAAGAGCATCGTCACTCAAATTCTGCGCCTCATCAAGAATGAGCAAAACCTTTTTCTCTCCTCTGGTATAGATATCAAGGAGAAACTGCTGCAAAGCATCAAGACAGGCAGCTGGAGTGGGATTTTCAGGCAGCTCGGCTTCCAGTTCGGTAAGTATCATCTCCACAATATGATCACCGCCGACCGCACTGTTAAAGATAACACCTATATGCGTATCCTCCCTGCGCTCAAGGACCATCTTGTAGATGATGGAAGTTTTGCCCGTCCCTGCATCCCCTGTAAGCAGAATCAGACTGTCACCGTTCATGAGAGCATACTCAATATGGGTAATAGCCTGCTGATGCCACTGACTCAGATAAAAGAAATCAGGGTCAGGGAGAATATTGAAAGGTTTTTCCTTTAAACCGTAAAACTCTAGATACATATAGAAGCCACCTAAGGAACAACGTCCAGACTTTCTTTATCCGTTTTATTCAACACAACACCGACAATATTGCGTCCTTCAAGCAATCCGAGCGCTTTCTGAACATGTTCGCGTGAAGTCTTTCCGGCCTCGATAACAAAAATTATCCCATCAACATAACTTGAAAATACCAGAGCGTCCGGTGCATGTAAAAGGTCCGGACAATCAAATACTACATAGCGGTCAGGATACCTTTCCTTCATCTCCATTATCAGTTCCTGCAACTTGGGTGATCCGAGAATCTCGGTGGACCCCTTAATGGGCTCCCCGGCAGGAAGATAGGATAATTTGTTTATTCCCGGCTTTATGAGCAATTCATGAACCGGAATATTATGAAGGAGATGGTCGGTAAGTCCTTTTTCCGCGTTTATTCCGAGAAATTCATGAATACTGGGTTTACGCATATCGGTATCCACAAGCAAAGCAAACTGGTCCACTTCCCGCGCAATACTGATTGCCAGATTTATGGAAGTAATTGTTTTTCCTTCCCCGGGCATTGCGCTGGTAACCATCAGGACATTATGCCCTTTTTTCTTGGTACGGTGCAAAATCTGGGTACGCAGCAGGTTGTAGATATCAGTAAATGAAGCACTGCTGTGTGTAGTAAGAACTCTGTTCTTTGCCAGAGCCAGCTCATCAAGAACCAGATCATCATCGAAATATGAAGAAGGAACAGGACAAACTATACCATTTCCATCAGAATCTATGCTTCCCGGCTGACAAGTTTCTTCAATTTCAAATTCAGACCCGTCATCACATTCCTGCGAAATTTCCTCCGCCGGTTCCACATAGGAAGCCCCTTTCTCTGTCCAATTGACGGACTCCTGCAGGCGTTTGTTACGTTTGGCTTTTTCCACAGCCTTGAGTAACTTGCTCATATTAACTCCATTTACCTATTTAAAAATTCAGCGCCAGCTTGCGGATAATTTTCACCAGGATAACATCGAGGGGCATATAGAAAAAATGTACTCCCGCCACAGCAACAACCATGAAAATCAGCAGCGAAAGAGTGACTGTCCATTTCTTCCTAACAATACTCCGGGCTTCGGCCTCAGTCTCCCAATACGGAACCACCGCGAGAACGGGAAGTTTGACTATTTCTGAAAGCTCCTCCGGCCTGCGTATTGATCGGTCCATAAATTCCAGAAAAACACCGATTCCGATGCCGAAGCCGGTGGAAAGAACAAATCCTACCAAAATCAGAGCGAGGCGGTTGGGACGTATGGGTTTTTCAGGAACAATGGGAGGATCAATAAGGGTAAACCTTTCCGCGAGCTGGCTCTGCTCAAGCCCTTTGGCTTCGCGGGCGGCAAGAAGCCTGCTATTAATATCCTGATATTTCAACTGGGCGTTCTCATAATCACGCAACAAAATTTTGTATTCTTGTTCAACCTGTGGAGTATTCACTACTCTCTGCTGATATTTGCGGTACTGATTTCTCAGATCAGCATAAACCCGCTCGGTTTCGGCAATCTCAAGTTCAGTCGAAGCTATTTGTGTCTCGATCTGTATATATCCGGGATTGTCTGGCAGCTCCATTGTACTTTCAAACATCCCGTCTTCCAGTGAGACTTCACCAAGACGTTCATTCAAGGCGTCCACTTCACGCTTAAGGCTGACTACATCAGGATGTTTATTTGAGTAACGTTTGAGCAGAACCTCCAATTCCTGTTCTCTCTTTCTCAATTCACGCTTAACAAGGTCGTAGCTTTGCACTGCGTCCACTTCCAGTTCCAATGACTCAAGCTGACGTTTCATTGCGAGCACTTCGGGATGCTTTTCTGAATACCTTGAAGTAAGTGCAATATATTCCCGGCGCAGCTTTTCAAGATCTTCCTTGGCAGTTGAAAAGCGGGTTCCATCATTGGATACAATTTTAAGGTGCGGATCAATGCTGGCCCGCTGTCCTTCAAGATAGACCTTGCGGTTCTTAAGTGATGCTATCTGCTCCTGAACCTTATCCATCTCACGCTGGAGTTTCTCCATGGAGTTCATATTGTGGACAAGCAGTTCAGGCAGTTCATTGACATGACCTTCCTTGAATGCCGCAATCTGTGATTCCAGTTCAAGAATCTCGGAGCGCAGTTCCGCCAACTGCAGTTCAAGAAATTCAAAAGTTGATTTGGCTTTTTCCTCACGTTCTTTGAGGTTTTCTTTCAAATAAAGCGAGGTTAAAACGTTGGCTACCTGCGCAACCTTCTGGGGTTTGCGCCCTTCATAGGAAAGGGTAAAGGCTACGGTTGCACTGGCGGGACGACCTGAATACTGGTTTGTAACCTCAGCTGTAATCGGCTCAAGCTGAATATCCTCACGCATCTTGGTTATTATTTCCTCAGTGGTGTATTTTCCGATCAACTCCGGATAAAGCTCAAACTCCTTGATAATATTAAGAAGATTACCATGACTTAAAACCACTTGGGAAATAGACTGCAGACGTTCTTCTACAAAACCAGTAACAGTGGTCTGAACCAGATCCTGCGGGATATCCTGATCCTCAATCAGAATCGTGGCAGTGGACTTGTAGACCGGAGCAAGAACAAAAGCCAGAACACATATGATGGAGAACAGAACTCCTGCCGGAATTATGAACTGGTACTTCCTGCGCCGCAGCACGTCTATATAATATGCAATTTCATAACTCTGTTGCATTAAATCCTGACCCCTTAATTTATCTCGGTCGGAAAGGAATAACTTATTCCCATCCATGTTTTTACTCTTTCATTGATCACGCTTGTCAGTTCATTACGGCCCCAGTTGTAGCTGAAACCGACCATCCACTTCCAGTCCTTTTCAAACTCCCAGCGAAAAATATGCTGTGTGAATATTCCCGAGGCCTTATGTTTCTGTCCGCCGGCAGCGCCATCTGTTTCATTGAGCCACCATGTATTGATGGTGTCATACTGCATAAATTCGTTGAAATCGTAACGGCCATATATTTCAGCCTGATCCATCACCTCGTTTTCACCGTACCTTCCGGGACGGACAATCCTCTCCAGAGCAGGAACAATGGCATACTTGAACTGTCTGTATCCCAGTTCCGCCCGGACCTGATACAGAAAATCCTCGCTGTCTCCGGTTACGGAATCAGTTGAATAATTCGAATAAGTGATCCCCGGTCCACCTTTGACGGAAAGTTTCCATTCTGGAGAAAAATTATGGTCAAACCCGACTACAGCCTGAAAGGAAACCTGATCGCTTTTGAAGCCGTCTATCTCCCTGCTGAAATGTGTGAATGAACTCATCTGCCCGGCAAACACACTGCTGACCTCGTTGGGCAACTGATGCCCCCATACGATGCTCAAAACATTCGTCACATAATCCGAATCAGCAGCCCGTTCATAATCTGTTTTATCCGTATAATTTGAGATTCGAATATTATCACGTTCGGTCAGCCACCAGCTCACCTCCGGAGTTGCGGTGGTCTTAAGGACTATTGTCGGGTCAAGTTCCACACCCCCGGCTTCGTAAGTATTCTGGTCCAGATTATGATAACGTCTGTGGGCAAGAGTCAGCCCGGCATCAAGCCTCTGGGAAAATTTGTATTTCCCGGAAAGGTTCACATTGTAATCATAACGGTCGAACTTACTGTTCTCAAAATAATCACGGTAGATAAAATCCCCGTTAAACTTCAAATTCATGTCTTCACTGATCACGTCCACGTTAAGGGAGGGCGTAATTTCAGTAACCATATCGTCAACATCGGTGTAGTCGATATTGGAATCATAGGTTTCAGTCAGAGTCAGTGAAGGAACAGCCCGGACAAATTTACCGGAGAGTCCCAGAAACCTTTTCGGAGTAGTGAAGAACAAGCCGTTTTCCGAAGACTTCCAGCGCCTTTCTTCATCAATATCCGAGGGCAAAAGGGAAACTGAAGGGTCTGTATAACGATCCTGATCATCCACCTCAGCCCTGCTGACCATCTGCGGTTCGGGGCTGTCCGACCTGCGGATCTCAAGCTTTGAGGAACTGCCCGAATCATCTTTTGCAGCAATCTGGACACCCGATAAAGACTTCTTCCCGTCAACACCTCCAGCAACCGTCGAGACAGAAGCTCTTTTTATACCTTTTTTTGAGGAGACCTTATCAATTCCAGCACCTGAAGCGGCTGGATCATCTTCAACTGAAACATAAGCAGCCGTAAGGTCTTCGTCAGTTGGATTGCGAGCAGAACCGTCACTGATATCAGCAACTGAATCCTGATCTGTCAGGATGACTTCAGGGTCATCAACAGGTTCCGCATCAATCGGACGGGTACTTATGAGCACACCCTTGACCGGCCTTTTGAGATCCGCAACATAGACCGAGCTTTTTCCGGGGAACGGTTCGCGGATATTATCAAGAGGCACAACAACAGGCATCCGAACTACCCAGGAAGAGTCCTCCCCGGCAATTACACCACACACCGGAATAATGGCCAATGTGCAGAGCAATATGCGTAAATACCTGTAAACAGCCACTGACATCGAACTCCTCTATAATAAACATTTTTAATTTCCCCGCTTAGGGGACCACTATCGTATCACCTGACTGGAGAATTATGTTCTGTTCAAGATTGTCACCATCGGCGAATTCATCATAATCGAACTCGAAAACCTTCTGTTTTCCGTCCGGAAACCTACGGACCACCACAATATTTCCGGAGTCTGCAAAGTTGCTCAGCCCCCCGGACATGGCCAGAGCCTGCACAACTGTCATTTGCTGACCCATGACAATCATCTTGGGATTCTGCACTTTTCCCATCACATAAATCTTTGGGTTTTCGACCTTTCGCAAAATCACAGTGACCGCCGCATCAGGAATATACTCAACTATACGTTTCCTTACTTCTTCACGAAGCTGGCTGACAGTGCGCCCCCCGGCCTTCAAATCTCCTGCAAGAGGAAAGGACACGCCGCCATCGGGCCTGACTACAACTTCACGGGCAAGATCATCATCACCCCAGACTGAAATCTCGACAATATCCTCAGGTCCCAACCTGTAAGCATTATCAGCCGCTTTCTGGGCAGAAGCCCCGTCTGCAGACATTGCAAAAAATATAACAGATAGAACAAAGACACATAATTTCAGATAGTTCATAACAATACCCCCCGACTGATAAATGATAACTTAACAGTGCAATCGTAAATCTGTGATTTGTTTTTCCTTAAAATTCAAAATATTGACAGCAACAGACAAGTTTAAATCCTTAATCTACTGCCGCCATGCAAAACTAAAAACAGTCCTCAAAATTATCTCCAGATCGAGAAACACAGACCATTTCTGCAAATATTCAATATCGTAAAGGATTCTTTTGTACATTTCCTCATCCGAGCGTATCTCCCCTCTTGAGCCGTTAACCTGTGCGAGCCCGGTTATGCCGGGTCTTGAAATATGGCGGAGCATATAACCGGGAACGTGGGTACGGTATTCCTCATTCATTTTCACCGCATGGGGCCTTGGGCCGACAATAGACATAGACCCCATCAGAACATTGATAAACTGGGGCAGCTCATCCAGACTGTTCTTACGCAAAAACCGTCCAAAAGCGGTAATTCTGGGATCATCTCTGGAAGCGGGAACAAACTCATAGCCGTCTTCAAGAACTTTCATGGTCCTGAACTTAAGAATCTGAAAAGGCTCTCCCCCCAGACCGTACCGCCACTGCCTGAAGAAAACAGGCCCCTTAGATGTCAGCTTAATGCCCAGAGCAATAAGAATCATCAAGGGTGATATGAACATAAGTATCACGGTCGAAAGAATTATATCTTCAGCCCGTTTTATAAAACCGTTAATCCCCTCAAAAGGAGAAGAGCGCAGAGCAATAGCAGCCTGCCCTGCAACCTGAGCCACATCTCCGCCCATAAGCCGTTTAAATATAGACATATCCGGAAAAAAATAAATCTGGGCAGCTGAATCCTCAAGCTCACGCAACAGACCTTCCAGAATGACCTCTTCCCGCATGGGCAGTGCAAGGTAAACCAATTGAACCCTGTTCTGTTTCACATATTCAGGGAGCTGTTCAATCTTTCCGAGACATGGTTTCTGGCCGTTACATTGCTCATCTTCACGGTCAAAAAAACCTTCCACATTGATCCCGGCCCACGGATTTTCATCAATCCATTGAGCAAGCCTTGCCCCCAAGGTCCCACTACCTGCAATTACTGCTTTTTTGTTCAGTCTGGTTTCGAAAAACCAGCTGAAAAAGAATTTTCTTAGAAAAATTCTTTCAATACACATCAAGGCAGGCCAGATGAAAATCCAGGACAGAACAACACTTCTTGAATAAATACTTGATACCTTAAAGACATATCCAAGAATAAGCAGTCCACCGAAAACCGCCAGCGCAGCCACAACAATTCTGTTGCATTCGGAAATAAGTTCAGCTCCGGCCCAGTCTCTGTAAACTCCGGCTATATTGAAACATAAAAGCGTGAGCAGAAAAGAACACGCAAACAGCAATAGAAGCTCATAGCCTGTAGCAACGAATGATGAAGGGGAAAATATAGAATAGAGAAAAACAAGTGTTCCCGAAGCTAACATCGGATCAAGAATCTTATGGAAAGTTCCCAGCATACCGGCCGGTAATCTGAAAAATTGATTCACAGCAACCTCCCATTGCAGTATTTTCAGTCACGGCTAAATATTACAATAAATGTTCAATTTATACAGTATCTTTTTACAAATAAAAACGGAGACCGCAAAAAGCGATCCCCGCAGATAGAAAAACACACCCTTATAAACAATCAAAGTCTATCAAGGAGGTTAACCGCTTCTTTTTTCTCGGGAAAATCTTCTTTTGTTTGGAGAAGAGCGGTTAAAATCTTTTTAGCTTCCTTTCTATTATTCTGACGGTAATAAACCAATGCCTTGTGATACTGGGCTGCAGAGAAGTCCGGAGCAATCTGCAAAGCGGAATTGAGCACATGCAGAGCCTGTTGATAGTCACCTTTCAAAAACAACACATAGCCGAGGGTGTCCAATGCTTCGGGACTCTGGTTGCTGGCAGCCACACGGGCAAGTTTCAAAGCTTCCTGCATTGCTTCGCCGCTGTCAGAAAACTTGGTGGCCAGCAGGTAAGCGAGATTATTGGCAGCCAACTGAAAACCGGGAACCTTTTCAAGTAGTTCAGAATAGGCTTTGCGAGCCTTGCCATACTCTCCGGCCTGCTCATATAAAAGCCCGAGGATAAATCTGGGACCCGGATTATCGGAGTCCTCCGCCATCTTTGCGATGAATTTATCTATTCCGTCACTGATCCTGTCTTCAGCCACATAAAGATCTCCAATCCTCATGTAGGGGATCATCCACTGCGGGGCGAGAGAGACAGCTTTGGAATAACTATCCTCCGCCTGCTCAAAATTGCCTCTGCGGGCCTGAATCCTGCCCATAATTTCATAGATACGGGCATTATCGGGAAATTTCTCCAACAGTTCCTCACAGAATCTAACTGCCGCAGTATATTTATTCTGTTCAAGCATTGAAGCGACTTTACCCTGTATGGCAGCAAGAGAATCAGGGGCAATTTTCAAGGCATCGCTGTAATATCTTTCAGCCTGCCTGTTTTTGCCTTCAGCACCGGCCAGTTCTGCCAATTTAAGAAATCCTACAGGTGAATCAGGAAATTTCTCAGAGATTTCATTGAAGGTACGCGATGCAAGGCTATTATCCCCCTTGATGGCGTACACATCTCCGATAGCGGTCAGAATATTGATATCATCAGGTCTCTTTTCTCGCAGCCTCTGTAACTCAAGAATGGCCTGATACCAGTCTTTTCTATCCAGATAAGTATTGATCAGGGCTTCACGGGCAGGTCCGTAACCTGGATCAAGATTTATGGCCTCTTTAAGATTTTCTATGGCAATACTGGTCTCATCGTTTGCGAGATGCCCTTTTGCGAGAAGAACATAAGCGGGAGCACTTGTCGGATTATCCCTTACAACCTGCCTGAACTCAGCCACTGCTTTCTGGCCTTTGCCTTCAAGCAGATAAATCTGTCCGCGCAGGTAGTGAGCTTCCGAGTCTTTAGGATTTCGCTCGATAACCTCATCCAGCTGTTCCAAGGCCTTAAGTGCTTCGTTCATATCAAGATAAAGCGTGGCCAACTGTTTGCGGTAAACTACATTGTCCGTGCTTTCAGAATCCACTTCGATACCGGCGGTCAGAACATTAACAGCGTCTTCCTGCCGTCCCTGGGAAATATACAGTGAAGACAGTGCAGAACGCAGTTCAAGCGTTCCCCTGTCAGCGGCAATACCCTCTTTGAGTACATTTTCAGCCATGCTGAATTTCTTATCTGCACTAAGGAGCCGGGAGTAAAGTATCCGGTATTCATCATTTTCCGGATAACGGCCTACCAGCTCTGACATAAGAGATTCAGCCCGGTCATTTTCGTCTAAGCCGGAAAAATATTCAGCCGCAAAAATAACAAACCTCGGTTCTCCACCACTGACACTGAGCAGTTTTTCCACATAAGGCCTGGCTTTTTCCGCTTCACCGGTCTGACGGTAAAGAGCAGCCAGCTTGACGAGAAGAGCTTCATCAGAAGGAACATGTGAAACACCCTCCAACAGAACTTTTTCCGCTTCTTTCATCTTATCCTGCCGGACATAGACACTGCTGGCGGACAGATACACATCAGGGTTTCCCGGATCTTCTTTTTTAGCTATCCCAAGCATCCGCTCAGAATCTTCGAATTCACGGTTTTCTGCCAGAACCGATGCCAGAACCAGTCGTGCTTCAATGTTACTCTGGTCGCCATTCAGAGCCTGCCTTGCCATGTCTCCGGCATTATCAAATTCTCCGGCAAGCAGATAAAGCTTGGCCAGCTCCACCTTAGCCTCGGTGAGTTGCGGATCAAATTCGGTAGCATAACGGAAATTGACAAATGCGGTCTGAAAGTTACCCTCCTCAAGGGCTAACTTACCGAAAAGAAGGCGGCACTCAGCACATTCCGGATCGATTGAAAGGGCGTTCTTGAGTTCAAGACGCGATTCCGTATATTTTTCCTGTTTGTAGTATTCAACGGCCTTCTCGTAGAACTCTTCCCGTCTTTTTTCACAACCAGCGAACAGACAGGATATTACTACAATCAAAATCAGCGGAAATATTATCTTACGCATTTTATCCTCGTGCATGCCTGTCTCAGCCTGAAAACTACTCAGGAACATACGGAGCTAGGATTGAACTGAAATCACCGATAAATCGATCAAGTATTTTCTGGCCGTCTTCAATGGTTTCTCCGTCAGCGAGCAGCAGTTCAAGACGGATCAAAGCACCGTCAGTGCGCTGCTTCTGAATCGAATCAAGAGCCAGATAAGCTTTGTTTAAATATTCATTCGTTATGATGCGTCCCCGCTGCTGAAACCAATACAGTGCCAACAGCCGGTAGCCGGGTCTCTGCAGAATCATACGCCGGACTTCGAAAGGACGTCCGTCTTCAGGGGCTGGCGGCAGATCTGTAGACGAAGAAAGATCCCAGCCCCCTCCGCCGAGAAGACAGCTTACGGGATTATGCGCTGCGCGCTGCGGTTCCTGATAGTCATAATACGATACAAGAGCCAGAATATTCCTTCCGCTTTCTTTATCCTTGAAAACACCTGAAAGATAATCGTCCGCTCCGAGAGATTTAACTATGTTGTCCTCGAAATAATCGCGCGTTCCTTCATAGCGGGAAAATTCCATTGGAAACTTCCCGAAGCTCTGCCGGTCGGGAATAACCCGCTCCGAAACAAGATTCAGATGCCCGGCAAACATGCCCGCCAGAAATACGGCCATGACAATCAGGTGCAACGGTGAATTAGTCGCGGCCTGACCAAAATTTGAAGCAGTAACCTGCTCTTTTCCTTCAGGTTTACCGCCAAGAAAATTGAGCAGTAGACTCAAGCCCACCAGCATAATTATCGAAAGCAGATAAATAACAAAACCTGAAGCATCATGAAAAAAGTTCTCGGCAGTCTCGACCGAAATATTACGGGCAATATAACCGACAATAGCAATCCTCAGGGCATTAGTGGCAATAGCGGTCGGAACAGTCGCCAGCACAACAATCACCCGCTGCCATGTGTGCCTGTTGAACCAGCAGGCCATAATGATGCCGAGCAGAATTGTAGGGAAAAGATAACGCAGCCCGCTGCAGGCATCCACAACATGCAGCTGAATCAGACCCAGATCAATCACATTGCCTTCCCGGTAGACGGGAATATCAATGAACTGCATCATGCGTACTGAAAGGTCGGAAGAGATCAGCCTCAATTTGAAAGTAAGCATACGGTTGATAAAAGGCGGCGGCGGAATGGCGAAAGCAAGAATCAACAGAGGAAAGAAAAAGGCTTTCATGGAACGCCAGCCATGAACAAAAAGCACCGTGGCAAGAACGCACAGCCACATTGAGGCAAAAACCAGCGCATCCACAGCTGAAGCTTTACCCAGAAAGAACAGTCCGCAGACAAGAAGAAGGACAAGATAGCCGGACTTCACAGAAGGCAGGCTGGGTTTCGGAAGCATATCCCTTCTCTGCCATGCCGTGTACAACGCAAGAGGTACCACCAGCCAGCAGTATGAATAATCATCGCTGTTCCAGCGGTTTAGGAGAGGGGGGAAGGAATCCCAATACAAGGCGGTCCAGGCCGCCAGAACCAATATAAAAGATAAAACAGCAGTCACCTGAACTCAACTCCCGGGAATATACTAATGGCCACTTTTACTGACATCATTTTTAATAAACCATAACAGAAAAAACACCGACCAGAAACATCAAACATGCCGAAATGTAAAATACTTTTCACCAGCCACCTTATTATCAAAATCCCAGTCTAAGCTCCGGAGTCCCCCCCGTCAGAAGAAATGGAATCTTCGTCATCATTTAGTACTTCGGGAATTTCCACAAAACATAAAATTGAGTAAAACATCTGGCCCAGTCCGAATCTGGTAATGTAGCTGTTGCTGGCAAAATTCATGAGTGCAACCGACAGGAAAAAAGCAAGAAAAACAAAACGCACCCTCCCGTTCAAAGCCAATATCTTCCGCAGCAGGCAAAACTGAAAGGACATGAAAAGCAGAAATCCAACTAGGCCGGTCTGGGTTAGCACATCAAGAAAATCATTATGGCTGTTGAGCATTTCTCCCACAACTTCGGTCTTCTTCTTGGTATGCGACCATGTATTTCCAACCCCGACTCCGGCCAGAATTCCATCAATAGGCTGCATTGAAAATTCAGTTAGATTATGCCTCCAGATATAAGGCCGACCGGAACCGAAATTTTCAGCCGCATCCCTGCCGCTAGCTGAATCAACCATGTCATAGAAAACGGTGTAGAGTATCGCTGCAAACAAAACTCCTACAAAACACATAACTCCGGTAAAGATAACCAGAAGCTTCTTGTTAACTCTGAACAAATAGTAATAAATAAATGCTATGAGACCGAGAAGACATGTACGGACATAACTCTTCCACAGACAGTACAAAGCAAAAATGCTCATGGTGCACACAAGAACAAAAAAAAGTCTCTGTCTGGTAATGGGAATAAGCTTCCTGTCTTCCGCACAGACCACGGCATAAATAACAAGAAGCATACAAAAAAGAGCCATACAATGCCCAAGGTCATGGCTGTTTACATATATACCCTTAAATCTGGCAAGATTGTTCCAGTAAAGCACGGTATAAAGGCTTTTCCCCTGCACAATGAGAAATGTACTTGCCAAAATGGGTATGGAATACCCCACAAGCATTATCTTGACCAGCTTTGCATAACGTCTGGTGTCGGTAATAACATTCTTCAATACGAAATAGGTTACGAACGGCAGAACGAACTTGGCGGCATCCTTGAGATTGGAACGGTCAATATAGAGAACATAAATAAAAAATACCCAGACAATAAAAGAGAACAGGAAAAAATCAACGACTGAAATATTCAGGGTCTTTGATGAAATAATCTTTAATATGAAGGCGATAATCAAGAGACCGGTGGCGAAAATGGCAAAGACTTCACTGACATTAAGCCCGAATACCAACCAGCCGATATCAATGAACATAATCGGCCTGAAAAAGAAAAATAAAGCCAGTAGTGCTGTCATTTATTATTTTTTGTTCTTTTTGAAGATTTTGGAATCATGTGTCCATAGCATCCGATTATAATTTCAGTCACTTTTGCGGAACTGAAATGATCTGCCGCATACTCTGCCGCTTCGGCGGACATCCGCTCAATGGCGCCGGGGTCCGACACCAATGTTTCCACCGCATTTTCAAGTGCTTCAGCGCTCACTTCCGGAATAAGAACCGCGTTCTTCCCGGGCTGAATAATTTCCTTTATCCCTCCGGCATCAGTCACCACCGGAACAAGACCTGCTCCCATAGCCTCAAGAAGTGCCACAGGGCATCCTTCACCATATCTGGTAGGTAAAAGAAAGATACATGATTTTTCAAGAGCTTCAAACTTTTCGCGCCCACGGATATAACCGGACAACTCAACATTTATAAGGCCTTTCACGGCTATCATCTTTTCAAGCCCGGCCCTCTCAGGGCCTTCCCCAGCCATAATGAGCTTAAGGTCAGGAAATCTTGAAGTAAGCCGACTGAAAGCTTCAACTGTTTCATATACTCCTTTTTCCCTGATTAAACGGGAGAGATACAGAATTGTTCTGCACTGCTTCCCCTTCTTAGTAACGACCGGAAGTTCCTCCAGATTAACCATGGTTGTGATAGTGCGGACTTTATCCTCCTCTACCCCGATGCCGAGAAGACATTCCCTGAACTTTTCCGAAAGGACCAGAACAGTGCCGGACCTGTTGATCAGGTTCGCTAAAACTGCTGCAGCCCATTTCTTTTCGGCAATACTATTAAAAAAATCCTGTTCCCAGCCGTGGAAAAAAATCAAGACCCTTCCGGAATAGCCGAACAGATAAAACATAATCAGCAGAGGAAATTCCTTGATAACCGAACGCAGATTAAGCGAAGGATTCATGTGGATCACGTCAAAGTGTCTTCTGAAAAGCAACAAGGCAAAACCTAAAATATCCCTCACAGGCATTAAGTATCTGCTTAAACCTTTCTGCCCGAAACGGCGCCCATAAGGTTTAATATGGACATGTGCTTTTTCCTCCAGCTCTTGAGACAAAAGCCTGACCGTTTCAGCCACGCCACCCGGTATATTCATATCCGGAGTAACCAGAAGTATATGTTTTTTAATACTGTTCACCAATCCCCCGATTAAAACATGTTTCTATCTGCCTACCTCAAAGCATAGCTTTACGCCAGCGCCCAAGGCGAAAAGCAAAGCAACATTATTTAAACAAAATGTAACCTTTCAGTAACAAACAGACTCGTTTTAGGAGTAGTGTCTTTGGCGCAGTGATAATATTGCTTACTGTTTTGAAACACCTACTTTGCGGAGCTCATTAGAAATGCTGCAACTCCTTAAGAAAAAAGCCGAATCACTAACCGAAAATTCAGTCAATGGCGTAGAATATATGGAAGGTCCCGGAATCGGCAGCCTCATACAAAATGCCGGACGGCTGAACATACTATATTTTGCTATTCAGGATTTCCCCACCCTTTCCGCCATGTACGGTCCAGAATGGGCAGAAGAACTGGAGCATGATATCAAAGAAGCCATAACCAAAGAGGGCGAATCCACTCTAGGCCATGATGAATTTCATATCTTTTCTTTCAATGCAGGTGAATTTTTCCTGCTTGACCCCAGAGAATCCCTCGGCAGCCTACAATTGCAGGAATTTGCCTACCAGTTGAAAGTTAATGTTGAAAACAGAATTAAAAGTGAACAGATAGGCAGAACAGGAAACAATATAACAATCAATAGCGGACATTCATTTTTTTACTCCGCCCAGTCCAACGACATGCTCTGGTCCGGTTTTCTTTCTTCAATCGGTGAAGCCCGGCTTGAAGCCCAGAAAAGCATGGATATTTCCAAGTTGGAGCTCTCCAATGAGTTCAGTGACATTCTGGCGCAGGGAGATATCCGCTGCCACTATCAGCCCATTGTAAACCTGAGTGATAAAACCATCCACGGCTGGGAAGCTCTGGCACGAGGTCCCAGAAACTCCCCGTTCCGCTCTCCTCTCACACTTTTTGATATGGCCGAAAAACTCGGCAAGCTGTTCCAGCTCGAAAAACAGTGCCGCGAAGCAGCTATCAGTTCATTTGGAGAACACAGGCCTCAGCACAAACTTTTTCTGAACATACACCCCCGCACAATAGTGGACCCGAACTTCACTACCGGTGAAACACGCATACTTCTGGACAAGTTCGGTCTCAAACCCGGAAATATTGTATTTGAAATTACCGAGCGGCACAGTGTCAAAGATTTCAAGACCTTTCGCAAAACACTCGACCACTACCGCAACCAGGGATATCTGGTAGCCATCGATGATGCGGGAACAGGATACTCCGGTCTTACTTCCATTGCGGAAATCAAACCCGACTACATCAAGATGGATAAATCCTTTATTGACGACATCGAGACAAATCAGGTCAACCGGGCGATGATTGATACTTTCACAGATTTCGCAGAAAAAATCGGCGGAAAATTAATCGTGGAAGGAATAGAAACACAGGCTCAGGCTCTGACTTTGATAGATATGGGCGTACATCTGGGACAGGGGTATTTTCTGGCCAGACCGCAAAGGCTGAAGCCCCAGCTGACGGGAGAAGCCATGACCCTGAAAATGTCCAAAGACTCCATATATGACAATGCCACTTATGGCATTCCCGTCAAAAACCTTGTCAATAAAGTGGAATCAGTAGAGGCAGACACCCCGGTCCCTGTTGTGCAGGAATTGTTTGAGCAGAAAAACGCGCTCGGAAGCATTGCTGTCGTCTGCAATAAAATCCCCTGCGGACTGGTAATGGAATATACTCTGAACAAACATCTTTCCGGTAAATACGGAGTAGCACTATACTCTAACAAACCCATCACCTCGGTAATGGATGATGATCCACTCATGGTAGACCTTGAAACCACCGTGGAAAAAGTTTCACAGATGGCCATGGCCCGGCCCCGAAAAAAGGCCTACGATGATGTAATAATTACCTGGAAAGGAGAGCTGATGGGAACGGTTTCCGTCCAGAGGCTTCTTGACACGCTCGCTTCCGTTCAGGTGGAAATGGCCAAGGGAACCAACCCGCTCACAGGACTTCCGGGCAACCTCGACATCGAAAAAGAGATCGAGCGCAGAATGAGGGCCTTGGAAAAATACAGCATAATTTACGCCGATCTCGACAACTTCAAAGTTTACAATGATACTTACGGCTTTAAAAACGGAGACAAAATAATACTCCAGATTGGCAGGTTACTGCAGTGGTCTGCCAAGAGACACGGAGCTGGCAATGACTTCATAGGGCATATCGGAGGAGACGACTTCGTGATTGTCACCACTCCCAAAAGAGCCGAACGGGTGTGCCTATCTGTTACCCGTCTGTTCAAAAGGCTGGTTAAACAGAACTATAACGAAATAGATGCCGCGAACGGATGGATAGAAGGCAAGGGGCGTGACGGAACAATTGCCAAATTCCCACTGGTTTCAGTGTCTATGGCCATTCTGGACTGCGAGCCGGATCAGACCCTTATGGAGATCGGTGAACAGGCTGCATCCCTCAAAAAATGGGCCAAGTCCATTGAAGGCAACTGCTGGGTCCGGGAAAGACGCAGACGCTGATAATCCTGACCTTGATTCAGACTACAAAAGATTATCTTCGAAGATATGCTTGATTCGATGCCGCAGGTTTGTATAACGCTTACCTGCGGTTACGTTATTGAGCCCTATGTGAAATGCTCTTTTGCTTCCGACCATTACTGCCAGCTTGCGGGCACGGGTCAGCCCGGTATAAAGCAGATTGCGCTGCAGCAGAAGATAATGCTGCGAGACGACCGGCATAACCACGGCCGGATATTCACTGCCCTGTGACTTATGTACGCTCACTGCGTAGGCAAGGGAAAGCTCATCGAGTTCAGAAAGTTCGTAATGGACGATGTTGCCGTCAAACTCACAGGTCAACTCATTTTCCTCGGTATCCACATACATAACCCGCCCGAGATCTCCGTTGAAAACTTCCTTTTCGTAATTGTTCTTCAACTGTAGAATCCGGTCGCCGACACGATATTCCACAAAACCTCGTTTAAGCCCCTTTCCGGTCGGCGGATTGAGTCTTTCCTGCAGCAGTGCGTTCAGCTTCATAGTTCCCACATCACCTTTATGCATGGGAGTAAGAACCTGCACATCCGTCATGGGGTCAAGCCCGTACCGCTCAGGTATTCTTTCACATACGGTCTGAGCTATAAGCTCCTGCACTTTGGAAGGATTTTCCTGCGGAATCCAGAAAAAATCTGCTTCGGGAGCTTCAGAGGGATGCCCCAGCGGAAAATCGCCATCATTTATACGGTGGGCATTAACAACGATATAGCTCTCCTGTGCCTGTCTGAAAATATGATTCAGCACGGCATTGGGAACCTGTCCGCTCTGTAGAAGATCGGAAAGAACGTTACCCGGCCCCACCGAAGGCAACTGGTTGACATCACCCACAAAAATAACCCGGCAGGTCAATGGTACTGCCCGAAGCACCGCAAGGCACAACTGGGCATCAAGCATGGAGGCCTCATCCACAACCAGAACGTCAGCCTTGAGCTTCTGATCTTCATTGTAGTAAAATCCCCCGGTATCAGGTGTGAACTGAAGCATGCGGTGAATAGTGGAAGCCTGCCTTCCGGTAGCCTCTGAAAGCCGCTTTGCCGCGCGCCCGGTGGGAGCGGCAAGTTTCACTTTAAGCCCCAGTTCACGTAGGGTCATGACCACCGCTCGGGTGATTGTGGTTTTACCGGTTCCCGGCCCCCCCGTGATAATGAAAAATTTGTTGACGCACGCCTCAAAAACAGCTTCACGCTGCTCCTGTGAAAGTTCAAACCCTAGTTCAGATTCAACCTCGGGCAGAGTCTTTTCAACTTTCTCCCTGCTGACAGGAGAGGGATGGCTTATCAGTCCGTGCATGCGTTTGCATATTTCGCTTTCAAATCGGTAAAAATGCATGAGGAAGACAGCTTCATCAATGTCCTGCTCAACAAGATTTTCCAGCCGGACCCTTTTGCGCTCTTCAAGCGAATAAATACCGTCACTGATCAATTCTAGATCCACGCCGCCCAGCATTTTAGCCACGTCCTCGATCAATTTTTCTTTCGGGCAGAACATATGGCCGCCCCGCTCGCTGACTGAAAATAAAGAATAGATAATTGCAGCTTCAATACGTTGAGATGAATCCGCGGCAAAGCCGAGTTTCAAGGCCATGGCATCGGCGGTCTTGAAACCTATTCCCCGGATTTCGTAAGCCAGTTCATATGGATTTTCACTGATGCGGCTGACGGACTGTGCCCCGTAAAGATTGAAAATTTTAGCCGCATAGGTAGGCGGGACATCATGGGTGTGCAGGAAGAGAATCAGGTTCTTTATTTCACGCTGCGACTGCCATGATTCAGTAATCTTTTCCAGTTTCTTCTTGGAAATCCCTTTGATCTTGAGCAGTTTTTCAGGTTCATCATCCAGAATATCAAGGACTTCCACTCCGAATTCCTTGACCATCTCTGTGGCGATTGATTCACCTATACCCTTGATTGATGAAGACTTGAGATAACGGATAACCCCGGCTTCAGTTGCGGGTCTGATTATTTCATAATAATCCGCTTCGAACTGCCGTCCGAACTTGGCATGCTGTTTCCATCTGCCATGAAATTCAGCGGATTCACCGGGAGTAAGCTGTCCCAGCACCCCGACAACCGTAATCTGAGAGGCCTCGTCCTTGGATGAAATCCGGGCTACGATATAACCGTTTTCCTCATTGTGATAAACAACCGTACGAACTTCACCAGTAAGAGTATCCGACATCAACTTGTCCTATGTGAGGCCTCCGTCTGCCTCGCGGGGGCGTAAAAAATAAATAATCAGGTCCAACTACAACTTCTGACGGTACTCAAGTGACTGCCTGAGTGTCTCTTTATCCGTATATTTGACCTCGGAACCAATGGGAATGCCCTGCGCAAGCCTGCTTAACTCCACCCCGGGAAAGCGGTTTTCAACCATATTTTTGATGTATGAAGCTGTTGCTTCAGCATCAACGGTTGCCCCCAGCGCCAGAATCAGCTCTTTAACCTCACCCTTTTCGAGACGTTCCTCAAGTTTTGCAAACTCAAGCTGCTGCGGTGTAACCCCGTCAAGCGGAGAAAGAAGTCCGCCGAGAACAAGGTAATACCCCTTGAAAAGTCCCATCTCCTCAATAGCGAGCAAGGAATCCCACTCAGAAACAAGGCACAGCTTATCTCTTTCGCGGCCCGGATCAGAACAGATTCTGCATGGGCAGGTATCGGTTATACTGGCGCAGTGTTCACAAATACAGAGTTTTTCACGCAGATCAATTACACTCTGCCCTATTCCGGTTACTTTTTCCCTTGGCATTTTCAGCATGGTTAAAGCAATACGCAAAGCAGACTTAGGCCCAAGACCAGGCAGTTTAGCCAGCTCTTGAGCTACTACTCGTAAGGGCTCAGGTAAATTTTCCATATCAATGCCTCCACTGGCACTCAACGGGCTAGTTATTAATTTTAAATACTAACCTAAAAGTATTTTAAGCTTATAAATCCATCACTCAGGAACAAGCTTGAGAACAAATCCCGCCAGACACGCCGTGGGAGAAAAATCTATTACTGAAATTGAAATACACAAAGAGTCCAAACTGGAAACCTGCATAATTACTCTGAACAGAAAAGACCGGAGAGGAAAATCATTCAAAAGATCAGGACCACATACCCCAAAGCTGCCTGAAAGCAGACACCCACAGTGTACCATCGAGCCCCTGACCGAAACAACTTTCCCCTCCGGAATAGAATGCTAATACTAGAACATGCCCGGGAGGTTCATTCCTCCGGTAATCTGGGACATCTCGGATTCCATCATTTCCTTGGCTTTCTTATTGGCGTCATTGACAGCAGCAAGAACAAGGTCCTGAATCATTTCGACGTCACCCGCTTCAACAATAGTGGGATCAATTTTGATTTCCAGAACTTCGGAAGAACCGTTGACTTTAACATTAACCATGCCGCCACCGGCAGAGCTTTCAACTTCGCGGGTTTTGAGATCTTCCTGCAATGCTGTCATCTTACGCTGCATAACCTGAGCCTGACGTACGAGATCGTTCATACCTTTCATTATATTACTCCTTGAAATAATTAACTGTTATATCAATACCGGACCGCCGGAAATCAAGTATCCTTGCGGGGTTCCACTGAAATAATGCTGGCGGCAAATGAGTCAATAACCCTTTGGACATCAGGATGCGCTTCGACTTCATCACGCAGCTGCTGCCTGCTTTTACGCTTGCCCTTAGCACTTACATTGACCTCGACTTCTGTCTGAGGACCGAAATATTCCCCGGCCAAACGGGACAAAGTAACACGGGCTTCTTTATCATTGATCTGACTTTCATGAAAAGGGTTGGAACAGGTCAGTACAAGTTTTCCATCCGAATAAATACCTTTGCATTTGCCAAGCCCTGAAACAGATCCATTAGCACCGCTTTTCTCGACATACCCCAGAAATCCCTCGAAATTTACAGGTCCGGAAGCACGCTGATTACGTGTTACACTGCCAGACTGGGGTTCATAGCTCTGAACATTGGATACAGGTTCCGGATCAGGATGAGCAAAATCATCCGGAGCAGGATTCTCAGACTCCGGAACAGGCGGCTCGAAGTCGGTACTAAGATGTGAAGAAGCCGCATCCGGAAGAGTGGAATCATCTGATCCCGATTCTCTTGAACTACTGTTACCGGCAGGGCTGCCAGACTCGGTACGACCCATCGGGCGTCCGTTTCCCATCGGCATCTGTCCCTGCTGCACTCCCTGAGGCATATTCGGCTGCGGAGGTTGTTGGGCCTGCTGCTGGGGAGGCTGCTGTGCTCCCTGCCGGGGCTGCTGTCCACCGGTTTGCCACGGCGGCGTACTGCCTGAAGGCGGAGCAGACTGAGGACTACCCTGGGGAGCTGGTTGCGGCGGAGCCTGAGGTGCGGATTGCGGTGCTGCCGAGGCAAGAGCTCCGGCACGTTCAACTGAAATAATATCCGACAGGCTGGCCATATTAAGAAGAAGCAACTCCAGAGCCATTGCAGGTTCAAGGCTGGTCATAACCTTGCGCTGCCCGTCCACGGTCATCTGCCAGCAGGCGTGAATGAAGGGACGATCGAAAGTCTGAGCCCATTTCATGAACTCCCCGGCTTCCTCCGAGGAAAGTCCAAGCAAGGGAATAGCCCTTTCACCGGACTGATTAAGAAGAAACATGTTACGCCAGCAATTGCCGAGTTCACGTATGAAAAAGCCAAGATCGAGACCCCGTCCCAGAACCTGCTGAACAGTCTCGCCCACGGTTACAAGATCACGGGAATGGATGGCCTGCATGAGTGAAAAGAAAACATCACGCCCGGCAAGGCCCAGTATGGAACGCACATCATCCTCAAGCAGCTTTTCACTGCCCAGAGCCAGAACCTGACCGAGCAGTGACATGGAATCACGCACACTTCCCGCTCCGCGTTTGGCTATAAGATCAATTGCGCCCGGCTCATACTCGATGCCTTCCATGCTGAGGATGTTTGAAAGATGGGCAATCAGCTCATCCTGCGAGAGCATCTTGAAGGCATAGTGCTGACAGCGGCTGATAATAGTGGCCGGAAACTTATGGGTTTCCGTGGTAGCCATGATGAAAGTAGCATGCGGCGGCGGCTCTTCAAGAGTTTTAAGCAAAGCATTGAAGGCCTGCACGGTGAGCATGTGTGCTTCATCTATTATGAATACCTTGTAGCGAAACTCAATAGGCGCATACCCGATGTCTTCCTTGAGCCTTCTTGCATCATCAACCTTACCATGCGAGGCGGCATCTATTTCAACAACGTCCACTCCGACACCGGCGGTTATCTGAAGGCAGTTCTCACACTCGTTACAGGGTTCTGCTGTGGGTGCGTTTTTACAGTTGAGCGCCTTGGCAAAAATACGTGCGATAGTGGTCTTGCCAACCCCCCTTGTTCCACTGAAAAGATAGGCGGGGGCAACCTTGTCCTGCTCTGCGGCCCGGGACAAAATTGTTTTGACTGCTTCCTGTCCCGCAACTTCACTGAACTTCTGCGGACGATATTTCGCTGTCAGATTTGATGTACTCATTATTAAGGCAAGTCCATTAACCCCGGCTGATACCGCCGACAGCCACCGGCGGCCCTGCGGGGCCTAAATATAATGCGCTACGCGCTTTTAAATGTAGAGTAGCCTCCTGTGGCTCTCCGGGGGGCTCAAACACTTTTTGAAAAAAGGTTTGAACCACGGCTTTATCCCTAAGACTAGCGGATGACCGCTCACTAAGAACTAAAGCATGAATCCAAAAACTTTCAATAGGCTCGGCACCCTGAATTTTCAATACAACATACCAGCTCTTTAAAAAACCAAAACCCACGCAAATAATTTCGTGGGAAAATCATATTTGATAGTCACGCCTTCCGCCCCCCGTCAGCAAGCCCCTAATAATAAGGGGTAGAAGGGAAAGGGTCCGGGGACGGAAATACTCTTGCGGGAGTTTCTCCTTCCCCGGACGCCGGAAGTACTAAACAGTGTAGTAATCGAGCCAGCCCTTGTACTTGTCGTTGCCGCCTTTAACAGCATTGAAGTACTCTTTCTGGAGCAGGGTTCCCACAGGTCCACGCTTTCCTTCGCCGATAACACGGTTATCAACTTCGCAGATGGGGGTCACTTCAGCTGCGGTACCGCAGAAGAAAGCTTCATCAGCAATGTAGAGTTCGTCACGGGTGAAGAGCTGCTCTACCACTTCATAACCGAAATCACGGGCAACGGTCATCAGGCTGTTGCGGGTGATACCGGGAAGAACGGAAGTCAGGGGTGTGGTTTTGATCACACCGTCTTTAACGATGAAAATATTCTCGCCGGTTGCTTCGGAAACAAAACCGTTGGTGTCAAGCATCAGGGCTTCATCATAACCGTCTTTAACAGCCTCGACCTTTGCGAGGATCGAGTTGACGTAGTTACCGCAAGCTTTGGATTTGGTCATCATGACGTTGACATGGTGACGGTTGAAAGAGGAAGTTTTCACCCGGATACCTTTTTCAAGGGCATCTTCACCGAGATATGCTCCCCAGGGCCATGTGGCGATGCAAACACGGATGGGGTTCTTGCCGGGGTGAACACCCATGGCTCCGTCACCGATGAAAACCAGCGGCCGGATATAACCTTCTTTGAGGCCGTTAACCTTAAGAGTTTCGAGAATCGCATCGTGAATCTCTTCAACAGTGAAAGGAATAGTCAGGCCGAGAATTTTTGCGGAATCAAAAAGGCGAACAACATGCTCGCGAAGCCTGAAAACGGCGGATTTGCCATCCAGAGTTGCGTAAGCCCTGATACCTTCAAAAACACCTGCACCGTAATGCAGTGTATGAGTCAGCACATGAACCTGCGCATCGTCCCAGTTAACCAATTCACCGTCAAACCAGATTTTTTCAGCTTTTTGAACCATTATGTCCCCCTAATTTTCTTCTATAAATATAGTCAGCGCTTCCGCCGGAATAATCAGACTGTAAAACAAATTCTCTGCAAAACGCAGTCAAAGCCGGAATCTAATCCGGTCCCCTTACGGCATTCGGCAGATGGAGCTTTATCAACAGTCCCTGCGCTTGTGAACAACAGAATGAAAGAAGCTAAAAAAAAGAGGGTCCGAGGTCAAGAAGGAACGACAGGATCAACACAATGAAATACTCAATATAGTGGTATTCACAGAATAAAACCCATTAAAAAGGTCAGGCGGAAGAACCTGAAGAGTCTTCCGCCTGTATATTCCATCATCACTGGCGAAAACTAGCAGCTTACTACCGAGTTCTCAGCGTCACCATAGGGAGTGGTCTCGGTCCGGTCCGGTTCATTGTCATTAAACCATACATTGTTTCCGGCAAAATAACGGAACTGATAATCACGTCCTGTTTCAAGATCAACTGTGACAGTGTACTTGCCGCTTTTGAGTTTCTTCATGGGTGTTGAAGTTTCGTCCCAGTCGTTGAAATCACCTACCAGATAAATGGATTCACCATTCTCCACCTGCCCTTTTTCAACTTCAAACTTCACCTTGCATACAGGCTTGCTCTTTAGAAATTTTTTGGAAATAGCCACCGGATCCTCCTGATGGTTTTAAAAATTAAAAACGTCAGTGATTAAATTTTTTCTGTTTATAATTAATCCCGATTTTTTTTTAATGTCAACATAAGCCTAAAAAATACATTGAAACGTCACCAGCTTACATTTTTAACATATTCAGCAAAAATGGCTCTTTACATATAGAAGTTTCAGCAAAGCGTAATTATAAAGAAAAATACTGCGCAAAGCATCCCTCATAGCGATTATAATACTGACAAACACATTGTCATTCATACAAATATTAGTTTTGACAGCACCACCCGCCATGGTTACAAATAATCTTCAAGTTTATATATATTTTAGGAGTAACGACCATGGATAAATTTCCAAGAGTTCACCGGCTGCCCCCTTATGTATTCGCTCAGGTGAACGAACTGAAAATGCAGATGCGCCACGAAGGCGAAGATATCATAGATCTGGGTATGGGAAACCCTGATCTGCCCACCCCGCAGCACATTGTGGACAAGCTGGTGGAGGCGGCGCAGAAGCCCGCCAACCATCGTTACAGTGCGTCCAAAGGAATCAAGGGACTGCGCAGGGAAATGGCCTTGTGGTATAAAAGAAGATATGGCGTTGAACTGGACTATGATCAGGAAGTGGTCGTTACCATGGGCGCCAAAGAGGGGCTGGCGCACCTGGCGCTGGTCATGCTTTCACCCGGCGATGTTGTTTTCGCACCGGACCCGTCTTACCCCATCCACCCTTACGCAAGCATCATTGCCGGTGCAGACGTAAGGAGAATACCCATCGGGGCGGACAGGGATTTCTTCGAAGACCTTGAGCTGGCTATGCGTCAGACCTGGCCGCGTCCCAAGCTTTTGATTATCAACTACCCGCACAACCCCACCGGAGTCACTGCGGATATCCCGTTTTTTGAAAAAATAGTCGCCTTCTGCAAGGAGAATGACCTTCTCGTCATTCACGATCTTGCCTATGCGGACTTCACTTTTGACGGATATGAAGCACCCAGCTTTCTGCAGGCCAAGGGAGCCAAAGACGTGGGAGTTGAATTTTTCTCCCTCTCCAAAAGCTATTCCATGCCCGGCTGGCGTGTAGGATTCTGCTGCGGTAACACCGAAATGGTACAGGCACTGACCAGAATCAAGAGTTATCTGGATTACGGACTGTTCCAGCCCATTCAGATCGCTGCCTGTCACGCCCTTTCCGGACCGCAGGAATGCGTTCGTGATATCATGGATATCTATCAGGATCGCCGTGACGCTCTTTGTGAAGGATTACAACGCATCGGCTGGGACGTGACCCCGCCCAAGGCAACCCAGTTTGTATGGGCTCAGATTCCGGAACAGTTCAGAAGTATGGGTTCCGTGGAATTTTCCAAACTGCTGCTTCGCGAATGCAAGGTAGCCGTAGCCCCGGGACTTGGTTTCGGTCACTACGGTGACGACCATGTACGAATGGCCCTCGTAGAAAACAGGCAGAGAATCAATCAGGCTATCCGAGGCATGAAAGATCTTTTCGCCAAAGGCTAACAGATAATTATTCAAACTCCTGACAGGCCGCGATATACCGCAGCCTGTCAGTTTTTTTGAAAACAGTGAAATTAAGAGGTTTAGATGCAGACTGTAAAGCTTGCCATAGCCGGATTCGGAACCGTCGGAACCGGACTCGCCCGGATACTTGAAGAAAATGCAGAAGTAATTCTCGCACGAAGCGGCAAAAAGTTCGAACTGACCAATGTTCTGGTTCGTGACGTAAACAAAAAAAGAGACTACCTGCCCGGCCCGGAAGTGAAATTCACCGCAGATCCCGATGAATTCTGCTCCAGTCCCGATGTTGACATAGTTGTAGAACTGATGGGTGGAATTACGGTAGCAAAAGACATCGTCATAAAAGCCCTTGAGGCCGGCAAGCATGTGGTAACCGCCAATAAGCATCTCCTTGCCGAACACGGCATTGAACTTTTCAAAGTCGCTGCCAGAAACAAAGTAGGCCTCTATTATGAATCAAGTGTTGCCGGTGGAATCCCCATCATCCAGTCCATCAAGGAGTCACTGGCCGGGAACCGCATCAAATCCATAGTCGGCATCCTGAACGGAACCGCCAACTACATTCTCTCCGAGATGTCCACAAACGGCCTTGAATTCGATACAGCCCTTGATCAGGCTAAAGCCCTCGGCTACGCTGAAGCAGACCCTACTTTTGATATTGAAGGAATCGACGCGGCCCACAAAGTCTGTGTACTTGCCCGTATAGCTTACGGCAAAGATTACCCTCTGGCTGAACTGCCAGTTGAAGGAATCACCAAAGTTGAAGGTCAGGACATCCGCTTTGCCCGTGAATTCGGATACCGCATAAAACTCATCGGACAGGTTCGTGATGTGGGAGGAAAGCTTGAAGCCGGAGTTTTTCCGGCACTGGTGAAATACACCCTGCTGCTGGCCCGCGTGGGCGGAAACTACAACGCTGTCCGTGTTGAAGGCAACGCGGTAGGACCGGCATTTTTCCACGGACAGGGAGCAGGATCCCTTCCCACAGGAAGCGCGGTTCTGGCAGACATCATAGCACTTTCCAAAACCGACAAACCGGATAATACCGGATTCTGTAACGCCCCAATTGAAAAAGCCGATATACTTCCCCCTGAGCTGGGAACTTCCGAGTATTATTTCCGCTTCAACGTGCAGGATAAGGCCGGCGTTATGGCGGCTTTGTCAAAGTGCCTTGCCGAACACAACATTTCCATTGCCCAGGCGGTTCAGAAAGGCAATCCCGATGAAAAGGATATTCCGGTGGTCTTCACCACTCACAAGGCCAGCACCAAGGATGTCAATGCAGCATTAGCCGAAATTGACAAGATGCCTTTCATCGCTAGCCCGACCATATCCATGCGCATTTTAAAAGGATAACAGCATACAATGAAACTTCTTTTTCTCATTGCAGACGGAATGGGCGGCTGGCCCATTGAAGAAATCGGGGACAAGACAACGCTTGAAGCAGCCAATACTCCCAATATGGACATGCTGGCCGGAAAGGGACTAATCGGAACATGCCGCACTGTCCCTAAAGGTATGGCTCCGGGGTCGGATATCGCCAATATGTCACTGCTCGGTTTTGATCCCGCCACTTATCATACAGGGAGAGGACCGATAGAAGCTGCAGCTCAGGCCCTTGAACTTGATAAAGACGATCTCGTATGGCGGATGAACCTTGTCAATATTTCCGGTTTTGAAGAAAACGGAATCATGTACGACTACTCTGCCGGGCATATCGGCAGTGATGAGTCAGTGCCTCTGGTAGAAAAACTTCAGGCCGAACTGGGTGACGATGAATTCACTTTCTACCCCGGAATTCAGTACCGCCATTTACTGGTACACAAAGGTGGAGCAAAGAAAATGGAAAGCGAATTGAACATTCGCCCGCCCCATGATCTTACGGATAAACCCATCACCGATGATGTCCGTGAATTTGCCAAAAGCCCGCGCATGGACAATCTGGTCCGCAAAGCCGAGAAAATTCTATCCGACAACGGAACCAAGGCCGTTTCAATCTGGCCCTGGGGTCAGGGCAGGCCTTTGATTCTTCCTCCGTTTGAAGAAAAATTCGGAATGAAAGGTGCGGTCATATCCGCAGTTGATCTTATCAAGGGACTCGGCTACGCATCCGGTATGGAAGTAATTAACGTGGAAGGTGCTACCGGACTGGTGGATACCAACTACGAGGGAAAGGTCGAAGCCGCTGCCGAATTCCTTGAACATGGGGATTTTGTATACGTGCACCTTGAAGGACCGGACGAATCAGGCCACATGGGCAGTATTGAGGACAAAATCAAATCTATCGAGCGATTTGATTCAAGAATCCTTGCCCCGCTGCTTGAAAGGTTTCCCCTTGACGAAGCATGCTATGTAGTCACATGTGACCATTATACCCCAATTGAAACCCGCACCCACGATGAAACCCCGGTTCCTTTTCTCATGACCTCCCCGCGCTGCATAGCTTCAGGGGTTAAGTCTTTTAATGAGGAAGAAGCCAACCGGGCTGGAATCATTATCCCGGAGGGACATGATTTCATGCAGTGGGTTCTGGATAAAATCAAGTAATCATGAATAATGAATTCCCGACACCGCACTCATGGCTGACGCACAGCGTTTCCTACGGTGAAACTGATGCCATGGGTGTGGTTTATTACGCAGAATATCTGCATTTTTTTGAGCGTTCCCGTTCCCTGTTCATTCGTGAACGGGGAATGAGTTACGCCGAGGTTGAAAAGCGTGGTATCTATCTTCCGGTACGCGAGGCGTCCTGCCGCTACCGCATTCCGGCCCATTACGATGACCAGTTGAATATTCAGGTGGGCATAAGTGAATGGAAGCGCGCTTCTATCAAATTCATTTACAATATTTACAAGGGAGATTATGAAACTCTCGTTGCCACCGGATTCACCGAGCATGCATGCGTCAACAAAGAAGGACGCCCTGTACGCGTTCCGGAATGGCTTCGCGAAATTTTTTAAATCTTCTATGCTCTTTCTGGCTGCCTCCGGCGGCTTAATGGAAAGGAGACGCACCCTTTGCCCAAAAACAAAGCGGCTCTCCTATTCTCTTAAAAATCCCTACCCCACTCTCCAAATGCTTTTTAACAAGCCCTAGGGATTAAATGTAAAAAAGACAGGAATTAATCTTAATCCTGCCGTTATATAACCACAGGCAGAGACATTATTTTTAGACTTACAACTTCACAATATGCCGACTGAGTCCAGATACCCGTTCGAAGAGTCCTGAGAAAATTATTACATAACACTCTATGAAGGCTTATCTAAACCTTGCCATAGCCGCCCTCTGCAGGGGGTGAGGCAAGTGTGTTGCCGATTATTATTTTCTTCTGACTCTTGAAAGGACTCCGGCGGCAAAAGGATTTTACAATGTATTATGATGTGCACACCCATGCTTTTCA
The DNA here is from genome assembly GCF_055394525.1 of Maridesulfovibrio salinus. Classification (NCBI taxonomy): domain Bacteria; kingdom Pseudomonadati; phylum Thermodesulfobacteriota; class Desulfovibrionia; order Desulfovibrionales; family Desulfovibrionaceae; genus Maridesulfovibrio; species Maridesulfovibrio salinus. Next base: position 2,522,695 of record NZ_AP042461.1, on the reverse strand, counting down.
CCCTAAAATTGCTGAAAAGGTTGTGGAGCAACTTCACGGACACTACGGCATTAAAGCCGTAGGTAACGGCCTGACTGAAGACCTGCTGGAGCGGGCCACAAAAGCCGGACTGGACCATGTGGTCGTCCATACCGCAGCGACAGAACCGGATCAGGTTATTCCCGCAAACAACTGGTCTATCGAACTTGCAAAGTCGGATGAACGCATTATAACTTTCGGGACAATGCATCCGGATTATGATGACCCTGAAAAAGAATTTGCAAGACTGGAAAGAAACGGCATCAAGGGTTTGAAATTCCACCCTGATTTTCAAGGCTTCTTCATGAATGAGAAACGGTTTTACCGTATTCTGGAGATGGTCGAAGGCCGCTTCGCCGTCATGTTCCACGTTGGTGACAAGCTGCCTCCTGAAAAAAACCCCTCCTGCCCAATCAAATTGCGACAGATAATGGAAAATTTCCCGGACCTTACCTGTATTGCCGCGCACATGGGCGGCTATTGCCACTGGCAGTGGGCCTGCGAAGAACTGGCAGGGTTCAATGTGTTAATGGACACCTCCAGCGCAATACCATTCATGGATAAAAAAGTACTGCTGGAAATCATGAAGAAACATCCACGGGAAAGAATTCTGTTTGGAAGCGACTATCCTCTTTTCGACCCCGAACAGTCCATCAAGGAATTACAGAGTACATTAGGACTCAAGGATTCAGAACTGGAAATTCACTTAAGTGCAGCTGGTCAGCTTTTTGTATAACCAGACGACAAGCAAAATCCGCTCAATAGAAACTCCATTGAGCGGATTCTTTTTTCGGGCATATAACTATTTTGCCGCATACTTCCCCATGTAATGAACAACAATATGATGAAAAGGACGTATCAGATTAAAAAGAATCCATGCTGTCCAACGATGATAATGGACAATTGTCACAGTGTAATATTCTTTGATTCCATCATTTCCAGACTTGGCAACAACACCTAGGTATGCTCTAAGGTGATCATCAGATGCCTCTCCAATCCAATACCTATCAGACATAAAATCTACTGTTCGAAAAAAGTCCACCATCCCGCCAGGCGTGAACTGAAACTGAATTTCTTTCGGTTTTGGTTTTGCCCCTCCATCTTTATTAAGACTAAGCGCCCCAGCAACAATTCCCCTAACTTTATATAAAAACTTAAGCCAGCCAGGTTGATAAGAAACCATACGGATAATGAAATCCTCAATTTCCCTCTTGCTTTTGAAAATCTTTACTTCCGCATAATCTGCACCTTCCAGTAAAGAAGCAAAAGGACTTTGTGATTTAACAAACGTCATTGATTCAGTCATGGGGTCATCCTCCCGGCCTCAAGACCTTCAATCCGCAACACTTCAAATTCCCTGACCATTTTCATATCTCTCCAAAGTAGATCATGCCCTTTCAGAAAGCGGTACATCCTGACCTTACCGAGAAAATTATCAACCTCCTTCTGGGTTGCTTTCCTCCTTTTCCCTGCCCGGCAGAATAGCCGGAAGGCAGGCTGAGAAACAAAGCGCCCCTTCCACAAGGATCTAATCCAGAACCCCGCCCCCGACTGGGCAACCATAAGAGTCATGCGCGTATCACGCTCAATATTATCGCGCATAGTTTTGGGAAATTTTTCAAAATAATAACCCTTCCCCTGTTTGCTGAAGGTAATTGATCCAATTGGTGAAATGCGCGGAAATCCGTCGGCATCCACTGTGCCGAGAGAAGCATAACCAGCCTTGTCAAACAGCATCTCAACCTCTTTCCATAAAATCTCTGTCTGCATGATTCAATCTCCCTGTTCACTTCTCAGGAATTCTGTACAATTCCTGCTTCATTGTTTTAAGGATAGATTCATGATCTTCATCCGAGATGTTTGATCCCATCATCCTAATTCCTAAAAACATTGAATAACTTATTTTTGAAAGGAGTACTGCCCGTTCCGGGTCATCGCTGACCTCTTCAAAAATAGATCGCAAATACTCAATCCGCATTCTGTCAACTCGCTCAATGTACTTCTGGGCAAAAGAATCCCGCAAAGCCCAAGCCCTTATACTCGTCTCAGTTCCAGAAGGCAGCTTATGTGAACTCTCGACTACCAGATTGAACCGCTCAGTTGCATCAGCCCCTTTGTCCGCAAATTCAATACTTGCAATTGTCCAAACATTTACCCAATGCTCAAGCATCCGCTCCAGAAAATCTGCCCGATTCTTAAAATGGTGATAAAACGATCCTTTGGTTACACCTAACCTCTTGCATAAAGCATCGATGGTAAGCTGCTGAACGCTTTCCTTTTCCAAAAGCTTCAACCCAGCTTCCAGCAGATCCTCAGTCGAATTGCGTTTGTCCCTGCAGAACTCTTCATTCATTTTAATCAATCCCTCTCCTTTTCCACATACCATACCGTATGGTATGTGGAATTGTAAATGACAATTTTCACTCAGATCAATGGGCAATATTATATAAAGCAGGAAGTGAATCGGGGTAAAAGACGAGAGAAATATTTGGCAGGCAGAATAGAGTTAAAAAGGTTCATCCGGCTCAAGCGTACTTTTGACAAAATGAAAGGACATGGCGTCCAATCGGTGAAAGAACCACCAATCATCGAAAGGATTTATCGCCATGTCCACGAGTTTTATCTACCATGCCTTGGGCCTGCCCGGCTATGACTATGTCAGGCAGGATTTTGTTGCCGGTAACGTGCTGATTTATGTGAGACCAAAAGCCAAGCTTGTTAAGTGCTCCCGCTGCAAGCATCGTCATGTGATTCATAAAGGAAGGAGCGAGCGTTGGTTGCGCACCGTTCCCATCGGTATCAAACCGATTTGGATTGTTGTAGATGTGCCTCGTGTTCAGTGCCGGAAGTGTGGTTGTGTCAGGCGTATCAAGCTTTCCATCGCAGACCCACGTCGCTGGTATACGCATAAATTCGAACGCTATGTCAGGTCACTGGTCAAGATGATGACAATGCTTGATGTCTCTACTCTGCTTGGAGTCGGTTGGGATGTGGTCAAAGACATCTTCAAGCGAGACCTGAAACATCGATTCGGACAGCCCAAGCTATCGAAATTGAAGTACATTGCAATCGATGAAATCAGCGTACGCAAAGGTCATAAATACCTAACGCTGGTCATGGATTTAAAAAGCGGAGCTGTCGTGTTTGTCGGTGACGGCAAAGGGGCTGACGCTTTGCTGCCTTTTTGGAAAAGGTTGAAACGCAGCCAAGCCGGGATCAAGGCTGTGGCAACGGATCTCAGTCCCGCATATATCGGTGCGGTTCTGAAAAATTTACCGCATGTTCCTCTGGTCTTTGATCATTTCCACGTGGTGAAACTCATGAACGATAAGCTCACCGAAGTTCGGCGCAAGCTTCATCGGGAGATAAAAAATACGATGGGCAAAGACGTGTTGAAAGGCACGCGCTGGCTGCTGTTGAAGAATCCTGAAAATCTAAACGCGGAAAGGGATGAACAGCAGCATCTGGAGGAGGCTCTACGGCTAAACAAGCCACTGGCGACAGCCTACTATCTGAAAGAAGACTTGCGTCAGATATGGAGTCAGCCAAGCAAGAAGGATGCAGCCGAGTTTCTAGAGAGTTGGATATCTCGTGCGAGGGCTTCTGGCATCGCTCCACTCGATACTATGGCAAAGACGTTGGCAACGCATAGCTTTGGGATACTCGCTTGGTTCGATCATCCCATTTCATCAGGGCCAATGGAAGGTACGAATAACAAAATCAAGACCATGAAAAGGCAGGCATATGGATATCGTGATCTGGAATTTTTCAAGCTCAGGATCATGGGTATTCATGAAGCGAAGTACGCTTTAACCGGATGAACCGTTAAAAAGGCAGAGCCGCCTGCGGGCAACCACAGGCGGCTCTTACTAACAACCTCAAAGAGTTTAAATACCGACTTTAGTTGTGCGGTCTTTCCACTTTCGGGTGACAAGCGTTGTTTGCACAAGGAGCGGTAGCAATGTCAGTCTCGCCCGCTTTGTTCATCTTCACGTGACAACCACGGCAACTAGTGTCGCTGGAAAGGGTGTGGAATGCCTTGAAGTAGGAATTAGGCTTGGCCTTGCGCTTGATGTTGTCATGACATCCGGGAGCAGCACAGCTTTTAATCTGAGACTGTCCATCCCAAGTGTGGTGACACTTCACACAGTTTACGTCCTGATGGTCGAAATGTGAGAATTTAACCAGAGCGAAGCGGACTTTATTAAGAGCTTCGGGACGCTGGAATTCGAGATTGATGGGAAACCTTACAACCAGTTCTTCCTTGACAGCAACAGGCTTGTCTTCGGAAATGCTAGCAATCTCCTCACTCAGATTGCTGGTGGTGGTTGCATAAATAATTACGAGAATGGCAAAAACCACTGCCATCCCAACATACAGAAAATTCGTCTTCATTCTATTCCTCCTCATGAAAGTCGTAACTTAGTAATCAAAATCCACGATTATTTCAATAAAAATGAGGAGATGTATATGCTCTGCAATTAAACAGACCAAACATTTGACGAACTACAAAAGCGACATTGAGAAAATTTTCACACAAATTCAAAGACTGTAAAATAAGATCCAAATAATATTGATTCAATGCAAAAACATATAACAACCTTAATTTTGCCCATCCAAACAGTTAAAAATGTATCAGCGACTGTTAATAGTCACACCTTCAACATTAAAACAACCCCCGGATACCTGCAATCAACAGTCAATTAGCACCAATAATATTTTTCGAAAGCTTAATATTTTTTCGATACAGACACACTTTTTATTTGAATGGTAACAATACTCTTCTCTGGAGAAGGGAAATACACGTTTCTTGCGATTAATTATTAGCAATATAAATAAAACCGTGATTTCCGCATCAGAACATTCCATCTTAATATCTGCACTCACGATCAGTGCCATCTTCAGCGGAATTCCATCACCAAAGGATAATCACTCAGAGGCTTGTAAGAAATTGGTTGCGAAACGGATTTGTTCCACTAATCACAACCAGGCGGACAATATCAAAGTAAAAAAAATCTCAGCATAAAATTCGACGAAAAAAAGGAGCTGCATCAAGCAACTCCCTGTAAAAAAATATATAGAAGCTCAAAGCACAGTTATAAACTGAATGAATCTCCCAGATAAAGCCTTCTCGCCTTGGTATTTTTTACAATACTTTCCGGTGAGCCATTGAGAATAACCCGGCCTTCGTACACCAGATATGCCCTGTCACAGATGGAAAGAGTTTCACGCACGTTATGGTCCGAAATCAGGATTCCCATACCCATTTCTTTCAGGGACGAAATAATGTCCTGAATATCTATAACCGCAATGGGATCGATCCCGGCAAAAGGTTCATCAAGAAGGATAAAGCTGGGATTGTTGATCATTGCCCGCGCTATTTCAAGACGTCTGCGTTCACCGCCGGAAAGGTACATGGCTTTCTGGTCTGCAAGGCGCAGGATGTTAAGCTGATCCAGCAGTTCATCCGCCCGCTTCCCGACAGCTTTGCCGGACAAGCCGGTATGTTCAATGATGATTTCAAGATTCTTGCGTACGGAAAGTTTTTTGAAAATAGAACTTTCCTGCGGAAGATAACTGACCCCCATCCGCGCGCGCTCATGCAGCGGAAGACGGGTAATCAGCTTTTTATTGTAGTACACCTCGCCGGAAGTAGGCTTTACCACTCCGACAAGCATATAAAAAGTAGTGGTCTTACCCGCGCCGTTGGGCCCAAGAAGTCCTACGACCTCACCCTCACGCACAGTCAGGTTGATGCCACGGACAACTTCCTTGGGTCCGTAGCACTTGACCAGTTTCTTAGCGATAATTGATGACATGTAACTCCTGTCGGCCGGCAATAGTACAACCAGTAGGCCTCATCTACTCACCTACATTCTTGGGAGTATAGAAAATAGCCTCAATAGGCTTGTTTCCACCTACCACTTCCGAGCGATTCTCTTTGATATAAAACTTGATAACTTCACCCTGAACTAAATTGGGGCCGTCCTGAAGTCTGGCATTGCCTTCCATCAAAATAATGGAATCAGCCACAACGTAAGTCAACTTATCGCAGTCACCTTTGCGGTTTTTCATGACTACCTTAACATTCCCGGACGCCACAATCTTTTTTATCTTGTCCTGAGTATCGGTCAACGAATCCCCTTCAGGCCTGAGAAACGCGGTCAACTCCTCGGAAGTAAGGGTTACATCGAGTCTTACAACCTTAACATTACCGGCGAAGGTAATACGGTTGCGGTTCTCGCTGAAAGTCATTTTGGTGGAAGTTATCTTGATGGGAACTTCATCAGGTCCGCCGGGAACACGCTTTTTACGGGGCTTATCATCCTTCTTTTCAGCTGGGGGATCGGCCTGCAGGTAAGTTCCGTAAACATACCCCACTCGTTCGGGCTCCTTACCCGGCAAAGATTTGAATACCGGGTACCACTTACCTTCCTGTGCGCCGACAGTAACGGCTTCACCTACTTCCAGCTTGTCAACTATAAGGGACTTGGCATTTGGCTCGGAACGAACATTCAGCACCGCCATGGAATACATGGTCTTAGTCTGGATGGGAGCATCAAGCATCTCCTGCATGGCTTCTTCCATCGCGGCCAGCTCATTTTCCCTTTCTTCAGCTGCTTTTTTCTTCTGCATTTCAGCCGCGGCAATTTCTGCCTTTCGGGCATCAATCCCCGCCATCTGTGCTTTTTCTAAATTTTTTGGATAAGCAGCCAGAAAGGGTCCCCAGGCATATCCCCATACCGGAGTATTTTTTTCAACTATGGTATCAATACGGTAAAGAGCGTACATTCCGCCCTTTTCCGATCCTACCTGAGCACGGTGTCCGGGGCTTAAAATTCCTACAGCCTTAGAACCTGCGGTGGGCTTTTCGATCACATGAATCTTCCGTACAGCGTAACGGATGCGGGCGTCTTCAATATCTATATCCACATCATCTTTTCGGACATACCCGATAGCATCCGCCTCGGAAGTAACCACGGTATCACCTTTGAACACTGCATACCATCCGTCACGCAGAAAACCGACCTTGATTTTATCCCCGGACTTCAGCATTCCCCCTGTCGAGGATTTTACAGTGCGTTCAAGGTGATACTTCAAATCCTTACCGACATAGCGGACATCTCCCCAGTCAACAACAGGACTGTCTGCTGCGGCCGGAACAATCACTTTTCCTGAAATATAACCGACAGGCTCGGCTGCTTCTTCCGCAGCAGCAGGATAAACCGGGTACCATCCCCCCTGCTTCTGACCTGTCCTGAAGCTCTGGGCGGGTGAAAGGACCCACACAACATCACCATTAAGACTCGGCTCAGCACGCACGTTTGCTATGGATTTTGCAATCTTAAGTGCATTTTCCCCTTCAGCACCGGAATAGTCTGCAGTGGTAAGGACAATGAAAAGGCCGAGACAGAGCAGCACCGGAAAAACTACCGCCGCTGATCGGACGCGTGACAATGAAATATTAAAAAAGATGCTAGTCAAATGGATGCTCGCTTCTGTTTAGATCCGCTTTATTCGGGCATTGCCAACATATTTGGTGATATCAGGGCTTCCATGCCGTCTTCAATCATTATTTCACGGGTGAGAAGGTCAACTTTCACCCTGTCTGAAGAGATAAATGCTGTGGGACTCTGAACTTTTACATTACCTTCAAGAAAAAGAAGATTCTCATTTGGCTTAAAATTCAATCGTTCGGCCTTAAGAGCCATTTCACCGTAATGGCCTTCCACCTGATCCCAAAGCTTGAGACCCTCTCCTTTCTGGCTCACTTCCCCATGCAGGGCTTTTACAAAAACTTCCTTGCGGTCCCTACCAAGGTAATAAGTCACTCTGGGCTTATCGGCAATGACCAGACCTTTTTCCTGATCATAATCGGCACTTCCGGCACGGAGAATCCATTCCACATCCCCGCCAGTACCCTGTATGAGTTCTATTTCCTCAGCTGAAATGTCGGCCTGATTCTGGTCGGACAGTATAGGACGCTCAACGGAAGAACGGGCCATATGCGGATATGGACCATATTTTTTGCCCAGCATTGTCCCGGCGGAAACTCCAAGCAGGAGAGCCAGTGCAAAATAAAAAATATAACGGACAAGGGCCATTTAGCCTGCCCACTCCTTCCAGATTTTATCAAGCCTACCCTGCGCGGTCAGAATAAATGAGATAGCTTCGCGCACAGCTCCGTGCCCGCCTTCTTTGGAAGAAATCCAACCTGCTATACCGAAAATTTCAGGCTGGGCATTCTTGACAGCCATGGGAAGACCGACACGAACCATGACCGGAGCATCAATCCAGTCATCGCCAATGTAGGCGACTTCTTCATCAGTCAAACCTTTATCGGCCAGCAGCTTTTCATAGAAGGGAAGCTTTTCTTTCTGTCCCGGATAATATTCGGTAATCCCCAGTTCGGTCACCCGCTTCTCCACCGCGCCGTGATTAAGGCCGGTGATAACAGCAAGTTCCAGTCCGGCCTGCTGCGCAAACTTGATACCCAGTCCGTCCTGAACATTGAACCTTTTGGTTACGTTACCTTCGTGATCGTAATACAGCCCGCCGTCAGTAAGAACACCGTCGACATCAAGAATCAGCAGTTTGATCTTCTCGGCTCTTTTTCTAGCAGACATAATCAACGCTCCATCCGGCAAGTAGATCCCTGATCAGGTCTTCCGTCCTGTCCAGCGGCCAACTGTTGGGGCCGTCACACAGAGCGCAATCAGGATCGGGATGGACTTCCATGAAAACACCGGATGCGCCCGCGGCAACAGCTGAACGGGAAAGCACGGGAACATACTCGCGTTGCCCACCGGATTTGCCGCCAAGTCCACCGGGAAGCTGCACAGAATGCGTAGCATCGAAAACAATGGGACATCCAAGAGATTTCATAATCGCGATGGAGCGCATATCCACTACCAGATTGTTGTAGCCGAATGATGCACCGCGCTCGGTCAGCCAGATACGTTCATTTCCAGCTTCACGAAGTTTGTTAACAACATGACTCATATCACAGGGGGCAAGAAACTGCCCTTTTTTCACATTGATAACACGACCGGTATTGGCGGCAGCCACAAGAAGATCAGTCTGGCGGCAGAGAAAGGCCGGGATCTGGATCACATCGGCAACTTCGCCGACTTCCGTTGCCTGATCCGGGGTATGTATATCGGTGACAACAGGAAGTCCGGTATCGTCCTTCACCCGCTGCAACCACTTAAGCCCTTCCTCCATACCGGGACCGCGAAAAGAAGTAATGGAAGTGCGGTTGGCTTTGTCGAAAGAGCTTTTAAAAATAACCGTCACATTCAAACGGTCGGCGATGTCTGCAAGCACTTCAGCGGAGCGCAGAGCGACATCTATGGTTTCCAATGCGCAGGGTCCGGCCAGAATAAACGGACCTGCCAGGCTTTTCTGATAAAGTTCATCGGGGGTCAAAATAAACACCCTCCAGATATCGGTCAGGCCGGGAGCGGAACAGTTCCGCTCCCGGCCAACCGTAATTATTTTATGTATTGCGACTACATATTGTCGCGGGAGGCCTTGATAAAATCCCTGAACAGCGGATGCGCATTCATGGGATTGGACTTGAATTCAGGGTGAAACTGGCAACCGAGGAACCAGGGATGATCCGCAACTTCCACGATCTCAACCAGAGTTTCATCGGGGGAAAGTCCACTGAGAACCAGACCGGCTTCAACCAGCTGATCAGCAAATTTCTCTTTGTTGAACTCGTAACGGTGACGATGGCGTTCCTGAATTTCAACCTTACCGTAAGCGTCCATGGCTTTAGTACCTTCAACGACCTTGCAAGGGTAAGCGCCAAGACGCATGGTTCCGCCTTTGTCACTCTCTTCGCAGCGGCACTCAGTCTTCTCGGTGCGGTAGTCGAACCATTCTTTCATCAGATAAATAACATTGTTGGTTCCTTTAGGATCGAACTCTTCGGAGTTGGCTTCCTCAAGGCCCATGACATTACGGGCAAATTCAATAACCGCACACTGCATTCCAAGGCAGATGCCGAAGAAGGGAACCTTGTTCACACGGGCATACTCAATTGCCGCGATCTTTCCTTCAACACCTCTGGTTCCGAATCCACCGGGAACCAGCACACCGTTGCAGCCCGCCAGTTTTTCCTTGACGTTTTCACGGGTGATTTCCTCAGAATTCACGTAACGCAGGTTGACTTTGACATCATTCGCCACACCGCCGTGAATCAGGGCTTCATGCAGGGATTTATATGCTTCCTTGAGATCCACATATTTACCGACAATGGCAATTGTGGTTTCTCCATGAGGATTCTTCAATTTATAATTCAGCTCTTTCCATGGCTCAAGTTTGCAATTTTTAGCCGGGAGCTTCAGCAGGATGGCAATTTTCTGATCCAGTCCTTCATTATAAAAAGAAAGAGGAACTTCATAAATAGATTCAACATCCACAGCAGTGAATACTGCATCACGGTCAACATCGCAGAAAAGAGCGATCTTGCGTTTGATGTCTTCTTCCAGTTCCACTTCACTACGGCAGATAATGATATCGGGATGAATACCGATGCTGCGCAGTTCTTTCACAGAGTGCTGTGTGGGCTTGGTTTTAACTTCACCCGCAGCTTTAAGATAAGGAACGAGAGTCAGGTGAATATAAAGAACATTCTCGCTGCCCAGTTCGGAACGCAGCTGACGGATGGCCTCCAGAAAAGGCAGACCTTCGATATCACCCACTGTTCCGCCGATTTCAATAAGGGCCACGTCCTCGTCCTTGGCTACTCCAAGAACAGCATTTTTGATCTCGTCGGTAATATGCGGAATAACCTGCACAGTACCGCCAAGGTAATCGCCGCGGCGCTCTTTGGTAATAACATTGTGGTAAACACGTCCGGAAGTGAAGTTGTTGTTCTGGCTGAGCGGAACATTCAGATAACGCTCATAATGGCCAAGGTCGAGGTCGGTTTCCGCTCCGTCATCGGTCACGTAAACTTCCCCGTGCTGGAAAGGGTTCATGGTTCCGGGGTCAACATTAATATAAGGGTCGAGCTTCTGGATTGTTGCAGTAAGCCCTCTGGCTTTGAGCAACGCGCCGATAGATGCGGCGGCAAGACCTTTACCCAGTGAGGACAAAACGCCCCCGGTGATGAATATAAATTTGGTTTTCATGAAAGCTCCCGTCCCGTGGCGGACAATTTATTTTAAAATCTCGCTGTTACATAAAACAAATTGAACAGCGAATAAAGTCGGTATCCGTGAAAAAAACACAAAAAAGGACCATACCCGCGAACAGTCTTGTATTCAGGCGTATCCGGCTGTATAAAATTGTGTTAGCGGTACGTCCTGAGGAATATAGACTGTTGACGGGAAGCTGACCCGCAATTATGTTCCTCTCTTCTGAACACGGCTTAAATAGTCTCGTAATATTTCGATTGTCAACATCTGGAGGACAAAAATATATGGCCCGCGTTAAAGTTTTGGTCATCACCGGTTATGGAACCAACTGTGAAGAGGAGTCCGCGCACGCCGCCCGCAAGGCCGGAGCGGATGAAGTGGATGTCACCTATTTTTCCGATCTCGCAGCAGGAAAACAGACTCTGGAAGGCTATAACTACCTGATATTCCCCGGTGGTTTTCTTGACGGAGATGATCTCGGGGCCGCACAGGCCGCCGCTCTCCGCTGGAAGCACGCTCACACCACTGACGGCACTCCGCTGGTGGATCAGATCAAGAAGTTCTTTGATGACGGCGGCGTCATCCTCGGAATATGCAACGGCTTCCAGCTTCTCGTTAAACTCGGTCTGCTGCCTGCGGTGGGCGGTGAATACTTCACCCGTCAGGTATCGCTCAGTTACAATGATTCCGCGAAATACGAAGACCGCTGGGTGCATCTCAAAGCCAACCCCGATTCCCCCTGCGTTTTCACCAAAGAGATCGACACTCTCAACGTGCCTGTCCGTCACGGTGAAGGTAAAATCATCCCCGCCGATGATGCCATGCTGGATAAAATCGTTGAGAACAACCTGCACGCCCTGCAGTACATAGATCCAGAATCCGGTGAAATGACCATGGAATACCCTGCCAACCCCAACGGCTCTCCCCTGGGTATCGCAGGTCTGACCGATCCTACAGGACGTATTCTCGGTCTCATGCCGCACCCAGAAGCATTCAACCACCCCACAAACCATCCCAAGTGGACCCGTGGAAATATCCCCACTCTCGGACTCGCACTGCTCGAAGGTGGCGTGAAGTATCTCAAGTCCTTGTAGTTGCCTCCGGAGGCCCTTCGGGGACCAAAGAAACTTTTTGATTCGCCTCGTCCTGAGGCTCACCCCTTCGGGGAGTTGCTATAAGCAACTTCCAAATCCGCTTTCCTGCGGATTGGTGAAAAAAGTTTCTCTGGACTCTTCAATAACTTTTGATAAGGCTTCGCCGCTTTGTAAGACACGACTTCATTGATAATTAATTTGGGGAGAGTTTTTATAACTCTTCCCAATTTTTATTTTCAGGAAGTATTAAAAACTATAAACTAAAGCATCTTAAGAGAGCAGATGGCTACTAGTCTTTAAGCGATAGCACCCTGCTCGATTCATATGGATATGGAGCGCAGAGAGGGTTAGCCGTTCTGCCAAATCAACAAAAGCTCAAAGCGCTACAAAGCCTGCCCTTCTGGGCTGCTGATGCCCCCAAGGAACAATCTCATTCATGAGTAAAATTATTACCAGAGGTTCCCCGCCAGCCGATCCGCCGCAAGGCCAGACATGGCGTACCATGATGGACGTCGCCATCCGCGAGGCGTTCAAGGCCCGCAAGTTTGATGAGGTTCCTATCGGTGCTGCCCTTTTCTCTGCTGATGGAAAGTTGCTGGGCACGGGCAACAACAACCCGCTAACCGCAAATGATCCCACCGGACATGCCGAGATCAACTGCATCCGCCATGCCTGCAAGAGGCTGAATAATTATCGATTACCACGCGGCTGTATTCTTGTTGTTACTCTGGAGCCATGCATCATGTGTCTTGGAGCAATCATCCATGCCCGGGTGGGCGGAGTTGTTTTCGGCGCTCCTGACCCCAAAGCCGGGGCGGTGGTGTCCAATCTGGAAGGAACAGAACTGACTTTTGCCAACCACAAGTTCTGGACCATAGGTGGAGTCTGCGAACAGGAATGCAAGGAAATTTTGCAGAGCTTCTTTTTGCAACGCAGAAAGTAAGCACATTTTGCGGAGACACAGCCCACATTACACAGGATTGGATTTTCTAGATATTACCTTTTAATTTCAGCTTGCTAATCCACTCAAGAACAGCTATAAATTTTCCCCTCAAAGGCCGCACAACGCCGGAGTCGGTCTTTTTTATCGCGGAAAGGTAGCGAAGTCCGGCCGTAACGCGCTCGACTCGAAATCGAGTTATGGGAAACCATACGTGGGTTCGAATCCCACCCTTTCCGCCACAATAAAAACAAGGGTTTAGGAGTAATTACCTAAACCCTTTTCTTTTTGAATAAGACCTTCAATAGGTGATTTCATAGGTGATTGATTTCAAAAACGCAGTCCTTCACCCATCCCATACATTAACCAATGATAACTCACCCCAGTCTGTTCACAGACCATGCAGCGCCATTTAAATGGAACCTCTCGCCCACCGATCACAGCTGAGACTGCCGACTCGCGAACACCTAGCCATTTGGCAAGTCTTCGATTTGATTTAATACCCAAACAGCTTTTCATTCTCCTGATGATTTCCTCACCGTCATGAATCTCAGTTTCTATGAGCTGAGACTTCATCAATCGACACAACTGAAAGACCGGACGGAAAAAAATTACAAAAATCTGTTTGTCTTCATCTGTTATACATGTTGCTTCAATGAAAATGGGGACCAACCCATTGCCAAAATCAGCTTGAAGCCCGGTTGAAACCTGTTTGTTCTTCTGCTGCGCTTCTTCAAGTAAGCTGCGCACCCGTTCAGATCCGTCTCCAAAAATATCTTCTAAACCTTCAGGATAATGCTGGCCTAAGAGCTCCATCAAGGCTGGATTGCATAATTCAATTCGGCTCTCCGAGTATAGCATGCCATACCAAGATGACTTGCCTAAGTAGTGTTTAATCTGACCCAAGTACGCCCCCAAAACTTCACAAAATGTGAAGTTCTTCACCTCATGTGAAGTCTTTATAATTATTGACAAAATATTAACACAGTTCTAATTATAGCTTAACTTGATGAACTGACCAAAATTTGAATCTGAATAGGGGAGGTACTGTTGTGAATAGAACACTTGAAGATCATCTTGTAGAAATGAAAGAAGGTATTCACATCCTGAAAGTTGTTCAACGGGTGTTAGAAGTTGATGATATTACAGATGAAGCTGCTGCCCTTGATGTGGTGTGCACTAAAATATCTGAAGGCCTTAAGGCTCTCAATGCGGCAGGCGTCAATAGCCAGGCCTCATTACGAGAAATACAAAAAGCATCTTGAAGACACATAACAATCCCCGGTCAGCACAACGCCAACCGGGGATTGTCAAGGGGACGGATACAAACGCTACCCGTCCCGGTTTATATGTTGTTAAGCGGGTTGGTTCAAGAGGCAGTTAATTTTTATTCCGCTTTCATCTGTTCATACAGTCGGAACAACTCTCGCTCACCAACGCCACGAGCCTTTGCTCTGGATTTGATACCTCGACTAAGGTCAGTGGGCATGATTAATAACCATGCTTTTTTATCCTGAGCTGCGGCTTTGTTCCATTGGTTCAGATCATCAAAGATATCAATCATTCTTTCACGATCGCTATCCCGAATTGCTCGGATAAGCCTGTTTGAAAGGTTAGCAAGTTTGTCTTTCCGCAGTTTGCTGGAAATAGAACGCGCCCGGTAGTTATTCCAATTCTTGGTACTTTCCAGAGGCTGAAAGCCGAAACCTTTCTTTATAGCTTCTCCGAGCTCAAGTCTGCGCGCTCCGACCTGCCCAGGTTCATTGATGGGTCTACCAGATACGGAGGTCTGTCCTTCATTGTACATCCGATAAGCCTTCATCATATTTTTAAGGACAGTGGGTGCAACTTCTTCAACTGCTCGGAAGCCATCACCCGCTCTATTGTATTTGGCTACCCGTGCAGGCTTTACAACAAACAAATCCCACGGAATGCCAAGGATTTCTCCAAGGTTCCCGGCAACAATGCTTTCAGCACTCGCCCCTGGCTCAATGTGTCTTGCAAGAGGCATTTCCAATCCCAAAGAACCTCCCATGCTGATACCAGCCACAGACGGAACGCCGTAGCAAACAATGTCTCGTGTAAGGTCGTGCTCAGGAAGCTTTTTGCGAATTTCTTCAGTCCAGTCGTCATCGTCTCCGGTCAAAGCTTGTGTTATCGCCATAGCCGAGTAGTAAAAGGGAAGTGCGGTCACGCCGCCAAGAACAGCAGTCCCGGCCACGCTTTTGCCAAATGCCTTTGCACCTTCAGCTCCCTGAGTCTTGAGCATCCAGCTCCACAGAGAAAGCAGATTGTGGCTGAAAGTTCTGAAGGTATACATTGCAGAGCCTATTCTGCCGGCAGTCGAACTACGAAAGGGCTGAGGCAGATTAGCTTTGCCGTAAACAAAGTGAGCATCGTTTACAATGGTTTCTGAAAACTGCTTGCACTGCTCGTAGGTGGCCTTTTCTCCTGCCTTGATACCGAGTTCGTCTTTTGTCTCCTGTCGCTTCAACTGGCCATCACGCGCAACCCTGTACGCAGCGAGAGCAAGTGTTGCGCGGTTGAACCGTTCAGCTATTGCCATAGGCATACCCAGCCACTTGAGGGTCTTGTTCCACATCCTTGAACCGGATATACCTGAGACTTCACCTCGAATTTCATCAAGAAAAGCTTCGGTGATAGTCCCTTCTTTGTAGAGGTCATCCAGCAGTTTCCGTTCATCCTTGCTCAGGTTTTTGGAACCGTTCACAGCTGAAACAATGCTACTTGCCGCAGAGCTGAAGACTTTAACTCCTCCGGCGCTAGTTTCCATACCTAAACGAGGCGCACCACTGATAATGTTCTGGGTAAGGTTTAGTGCTGCAGTCTTTATATTGCCACCCAGATACCAGGCAAAAGCCAGAGATTTAACATTACCTACAGCCCGGTCAATGCTATCCGAGTTACGCAGCATATTTTGTACGTAAGTCAATGCGTACCGGTAAAGCTTGGGATTCTTGCGGGCATTTATCTCGCCCACAGCTCCGGTCATTTCCTTACTGGCTTCCATCTTGGTCAGCCAGCCGGTCAGTCCCGCTTTGTAGTCGTAGAGGATACGGCGCACATCTTCGGTTTCATGGCCCGGAATATTTTTGCGGCCGATGGAGTGGCTGCCCCAACCACGAGCCTTAAGAGTATCGGACACAGCCTGTATTAGCTTGTTGCGGACATCTCCGGCCTGCTCGGGATCGGCAATTGAGGAAGCGGCAGTTGCTATAATCTGCTCCATGGCATTGGTATCGATGGGGACACCATAAACTTCTTCGGGTAGTTTTTGGTTTTCCCCTGGCTTTCCCCAGTCAGCGTTGGGGTATTCTTTTTTTAATTTCTCTCTCTTTTCTATAAATTTTTTAGCCGCGAATAGTTTGTTGGGAGCATCGTAGTGCTCTCGATACACGCAAACCCTCTTGCCGCTTTCGTCAGTCTCATACCCAGCTATGTGGTATTTCCCATAACGATGATGGGGAAAGTAGTTCTGAACGTGGTTGATTTGCTGCCGGAACTGATCCAGGTCATTGTCGCTGATATCGGACATCTGGCGCATAGCATTGTAAGCCCGCAGAAAGTCGTTATCCAGAGACTTGCGCACTTGGATAAAAGTCTTTTCTGCCTTATCACTCATGCCCTGAGTTTTGAGCCACTTTTCAAACTGCTCATAGAATTCAGGATTGGATTCCAGTACAACCCGTCCATTTTCACGTATCTTCTTGCCATCCTTATCCGTGGAAGCCACAAACTTGCTTTCAGAGACTTCCTTGATCTTTTCGCCGTCAAGCTTCCAGATCATATCAGTTACTTCCTGAAGTTCCGTCTTCTTGAGGTCGGTAAAAAAGTCCTCAACCTCCGCAAGGGAATCGCTAAACATGGCCGATCGTTTTTCCATGCGGCCAAGTTGAACTTCGTAGATTCTCTTAAACTCAGGGAACCGCTTTGCAATCCAGTGCGGCAAGCTGGTTACCTCCTGCAATCCAGACAAATCCTTCTCGTTTAAAAAATTGCGAATTTCAGGTTCGTTAACCGATTCAAGAACTTGCTGTACTGTCATCTCTCCACGGGAAAAACGTAGCGCGTCACCGGGCAAAACAGGCTTGACAATGTCTTTGTCTGTAATTATTTTCTTTCTAGAGCTTCTTGAGTGCATCTCCCCAGACAATTGGAGTCTGGATTGATCTCTGCCTCTTGAGGCTGAAAAGCTCCGCAGCCATGCGGGGCTTCTTTTTTTGTCCAGATACCTGAGCCTGCCTTCTTCCGCTTGCCGTCTTGCCCATGCTCCGGGATTGCCGTCCTTGCCATAAACACTGGCAACATCATTTACATTGATGCGCCCTTCATGAACGTCCATGTGAACCGCAACGACAAGCGGCTTTCCTTCATGCTGCATCTCGGTGATGACTACCAGACTGTTCGCCATGGTTGCAGAATCAAAAACCATGACCGGGGTAGCCATATGGCGAGGCAACTCTTTAAGTATGTCGATGGGGATATCGCGTTTTCCGCCGGTGATTTTTTTTACTATTTTCTGTCTCATAGACATAGGGAGATCTTTTGCCCCCAGTTTTCTCAAAACTTCCGGCGTCTGTCCGACATGAAGAATGTCGCGAGGCTTCAGCTTCCCAGCTTTAAAGTCATCAAGCTGACGCCCCCACTCTTCCATGTCTTCATGCAGCACTCTCCCCGCTTCAAGCTGTTCTTCAGTTACTTTTTTGGAGTATGCAACAGCCTGACTCGCGGTAAAATCATACTGACCTGCAGTTCCATGCACGGTCCATGAAATGACGTCTGCCACGGTCTGTTCAATTTCTTCATAAGTAAGTGTGGCATCCTTAGAAAATCCAAGCTGGTTAAGCCAACGGCGGAACATTTCAACTACCCGTTGCCAGATAGTTTTTTCCTGGCCGCTGAGGACTTCGCCGGAGCTAACCTTCTCTCCAATATGAGCAAGGTACTCTTCTGCCGCGATTTCACGATCCTGCGCTTTACTTATGTCTAACCCATAAAGGTCGACAATTGCCTTATACATAGGAGTCTTAGCTGCACTAAGGTGGACCTTGTTAAAGAGTTGCTTTAACTCTTTGGAGCTGAAGAAACCGCGTAAGCCATGGTGTACCCCCTGTTCATGCAGCCAAAGCTGAACAGCTCGCTTGTTGCTGTGGATGCTGTCGGACACCAAGTAAACTTTACCTTCAGAGTATGCCGCCTCAAGTGTTCCGCCACCCTGTTCATTAAATTCATCCTGGATATACTGGGGCAGATCCTTAATAGATTGCACAACCTCAGTTCGGCCGGAGTTGACTGCAGCGGCTTCCAGTTCGGCAATGGCAGACTGTACTTCGGATACGGTTGAGCCTGTGGAGGATTTGCTCTTGGAGAAGGATAAGCGGATTTTAGCCTGTTCAGATTTACTTACTTTCTTGTGAAAGTCGGACGGTGTCTCGTTTTCTCTTTCTTTGTTAGCCCCAGTGATATCCTCAGCAAGCCACATGGCCTGATTGCTTCGATGCCTCTGCCATGCTTTAGAGCTCCTTGCCCATTTAAAACCACTACGCTTCAACCGAGTTCTGATTTCCTCAGACGGCTTGTCATCAAAGAAAATTTGAAGCCTGTTCTCTTCTGCGTTGTCTACTATTCTTCCACCATTAAATCTGGTTTCGCTGGTAGTCACTGAGTCTTGAGCCTGCATCTGCTCAAGACGCTTTTTGGTGTTTCTGATCTTGGCAGCATTGTTGGTTAAAGAATAAGAAGGAAAACCGATTCGCCCGGCATAATCCGGTTTAAGAAGAGACCTGGCTTCTGACTCAGAGAATCCTTGTTCTACAAGTTGCTTGATCTTGATTGTGTCATCATGTTTCTTGCTGCGTAGAACCTTGTTAGCTGCTTTCATGCGCTCCTGAGCCTGCTCAAGACCCGAAATCTTCTCCTTAAGCTTAACTACAGCTTCAGGGTCGTCAGAGAAAATTGCTGTGCTTGATTTTGCGGACTCAGCTCTTTGTTCAAGTGTGTCCGCCTTCTTTCTTTCAGCTACAGATTGATCCATTTTACGGTGAGCACGCTCAATGGCTCTTCGATGTTTCCCCTCAGAATGATGTCCAACAAGAATAGGCTGCCCGAAAGGAATGCCCGAAACATCCTCTCTCAAGTCAGATTCATGAAAAAGACGCTCGGATTTAGCTCTTGATTTTGCTGCTCTTGATTCAAGACGATCAATCCGTGACTCTCTTCTTTGTTGAAAGTCAGCTCTTCCCCTTGAGGTTTCAGCTTCTTTGGATTTTTCTACTTCCTCCTGTATGCCCCACTTTCCCGGTTCATATTCCACTGGAACATACGGCTTACCTTCTTTGCGACTTCTCGCAGTTGCAGCAATCTTCGCCCCCTTGGGAGCAAAAGGTAACCCTTTATGACTAAGGATGATTTTGGATTTGCTAGTCTGACCTTTATACCCCACAGCCCGCTTAGTGTTCCCTTTCTTAATCCACTCCTTGAACTTTTCAGGCGACATTTCGGTAATTGCGCCAAGACCGTTCCAGTCTTCCTCGTAATTAGAAAGGTATCCTGCCCGGGCTTCCTGCTCGTTCTCAAATCCGGCCATGATTTTATGCTCATCAAAGGAGCCGTCTTCATTGATCTGGTCCACCACATAAACAGGCTTGCTTTCAAGCTGATCCGCTTCAATCCCATCCTTGATGAAAAGATCAAGGTGATCCTTGTCTTTACCCTCAGTGCCCTTGATGTAGCCGTAATGGTGCTGCATCTGAACAGACCAGCCTTTCCCTGACTCATCCTTACCGGAACGTTCGGAGCCTGCAGGGTTCTCGATGGTGATGTCCATTCCCAAAACACGGGCATGTCCCTTTTTATAGTTCCCGGCTTCCTTCTGGGCCTGAGTAGGTTCAGGCAGATTATTGACCGGGGAAGTTGCAGCTTCATGGGCGGCTGAGGAAAGGCTGTTAATGCGAGAGCGCTCCCTTTCATTCCACTCAGCTTCGAGAGGATCAAAATTAGGGTGTTCCCGTACTTCCGGAGCTTGTTCATCAAACATGCCGGAAGACTCACGGAACCGCTGCTCACGGTACTTGTCACCGAAACCGGGAATATTAATTGCTCTGGGGCTGCCGGGTTCAACATAGGCATCAGGGCCGGACAGAGAATAAGTCTCTTCTGCCGGAGTAGGGGCAAGATGCTCTACAGTCTTAGGAGACAAAGACTCTGCATCCTCAAAGCTTTCCGGCCTCCAACCACCTCGGAATTTCATTTCCTGTTCAATGCGCCCTTGCAAGGCAGAATCAGGACGGAACCGAGAGGAAGCGGGCGGTTCCTCAACAAAAGCCCTCGGTGCGCCACGGTCTGAAACAAAATTATCTATCCCTTGTTTTTCCTTTTCCCTTGCTGCCCACTCTGCTGCAAGCGGATCATAATCAGGGTGCGACTGAAATTCTCCGGCAGGCATGCCGAAAGAATCGGAAGCAGAAGCAAAGCTTTCAGGATTGATAGCCTGCACTGGTTTCTCTTCCAGTTTTTCAAGGTCTTCATTCAGCAGGTCGGTGGGCTTGTCCTGAGGGATGGGCTTGTGCCTTCTGGATAAAGTTCCGGCTCCGGCAAAGCCGACACCGGAGAACAGTGTGGGACGAATTGAAGCCTTAGCCGCCTCCCACGGACTTTGCTCTTTGAAGCCCGCCTTATTGCGTATAGCAACCCCTGCTGCGGACTGGGTCATTTCCGTGGGCACTTCAGACGCTACGGTGTTAACGTAGCTGGTAGCAAACTGCTTCAGGCGATTTGCGGCCGCGCTGGTGATGGGCTTACCGACTTTCATTAAAGCCATGTCCAGCAGATTGGAGACTCCTTCAAGCCCGCCTTCGGTTACCGCTGCGAGAATAGCTTCGTCTTTCACATCATCAGGGTTCAGGCCTGCATTCTTGGCTTCTTCCATGAAGCGGTCATATTCAGCCAGGCCATAGATAGTTCCGCCGGAAGTAGCATAGCCGGTAGCCATGCCCACCGGGCCACCAACGGCCCCGGCAGCAAGTCCCGGTATGCCAGTTACCATGCTTGCGGCGCTGGAGCTTGCCCCCTCTGTCATATCTCTGCGTAAAGGCTGGTTTAAGGCTTGAAAAGACTGCGGGAAGTTGCGTTTGCTGAAATCCTGTACTGCTTCAATTTCATCGTCCGTATCAAGTCCCAATGTACGGCCAGCGCGTAACATAGTTTCAGGAGCATCAGCCAATGCGCCACGAGTAAAGTTCAAAGCGACATCAGCTATCACGTTCCTATCAGGCCCCATAAACTCGTGAGGTCTGCGTCCTTGGTCTTCTGCGTTGGTGACGGCAATGGCGGATTGTGCGCGTTCTTTGTCGGAAAGCCCGGTATCAAAAAAGCCTGTGACCTTATCCAGTAACGACTGTTCAGGGGCCTGCTGAATAGTAGGAGGTGAGGGTACTAGAGTTTTCGAGACCTGCGCTCCATCCCAATACTTTCGCGAAGCCATCTGCATATCATGTTCGGACATCCCATCAGGAAACTCTAAAACAACACCGTCAGGCATTTCAACTTCATACATTATTCAAACTCTCCAGTTTGGAGGTTGTACTTAAACCTTTTCTTTACGGGTCCGTAATTTGATTTTTCTCCGGACTGCTGAAAGTTGCCGTCAGACCTCTTTCCATAGCCGTCAGCTTCAGGCGCGCCATATTTTGCGTCAATCAAAGCAAGTACACGGTTAGCATATCTCTGCGCACGGGGATTGCTTTCATCTGCGGCGACCTCTTCAACGTACTGAATAAGTCGCTGCCCTTTTTCGTCCTTGAAAAGATCATCAGGGTTGATCTGTCCTCCTCTAGCCATGGTAAACATCTCGGCAAGCCCCTTGTTATTGCTGCCTTCTTTGATGAACTTCAGTAGTTCAGGGATCTCTTTGTCGGCCTGTTCGCGGGGAACCTTTTCGCCCCAAGGAAGAACAAGTGTATCCTTATCGCTGCTGTCCATGCCCTTCAACGCGCGTTGGTTTGCACCTTTCTGTTTCTCAACTGCAATCTTGCCTTCATTCTCCTTACCTACCTTGTCCATGGCATTTTTGTGTTTGAGTATTTCGAGGTTGATAGCTGAACGCTGGGCCTTCCGGGCTTTCAGGTAGTTTGCAGGATCGGAAAGACCAGTGATGAGCATATCCTGAAGTTTGTCCATCATATCTTCGTGGGTCTGGCCTTGTGCTCTGAGGATCACTTTCCCATCACGGTTGATAATGGAAAAAGTCTTTTTCTCTTTATCCCACTGAGGAGTGTAGCTTTTGCCTTTCCCCAAAAAGGTTTGCCCCATAGCCCCGGTAAGAAAATTCGGATCGCCAGAGCTTTCGAACTGAAAAAAACCACGCGCCATAAGAGCCATGTCCTGCTGACGTTCACGCTCTTTCTGTGCATCAGCACGAGCGTCGTTTTCCTTCTGCGCCTGCATCTTGCCGGGGGATATATTTAAAGCCCCTCGGTATTCTCGGTCGTCGTTTTCTGCCCGCTCAAGGGCCCTGTTTTCAAGACCTCTGCGGGTCTGCAAAGCCTGATGAGTCTGCCCTGCCCAATTATGACGATCCCCGGCGCGGACATTCTCATCCCGAGCCCAATCGTGCTTTTCTTCAATACGCGCATCCTGATCATAAAGACGCTGCCCTTGTACAAATCCGTTTAGTGCTGATCCTGTAAAAGTTCCCATGATTCCCCCTTAGACCTGAAATGTAGGAACGGTCTGAATTGCTTTTTGTGATGCTCCTGAACTGCCACCCGAGAACATTCCGCTGATACTGCTTCCGATACGGCCCCAATCAACATTGCCGAGCGCGTTCGTTCCACGGTTAAACATATAACCCGCGGTCTGATTACTGGCCGTGGCAGCATTCGCAGCAGTTCCGGCAAGAGCCGCTGTGTTAGCCACTCCAGAGGAAAGGCCGGAGAGTGCAGAATTAAGAGTCGCGTTACCACTGGGGGTCTGCATCTGAGCCATAGGAGTGCCACGGCGATAGTTCAGAGCGTTAGTCTTACGGTTGTAAGCTGTCTGGTCACCCTGCCTGAATGCATCAGTGCGCCCCCCTGCAATTGCAAGGGCCTGCGAGTTGTTTGTGGATTTGTTGGTATTGGCAAATTTGCCGGAATTGGGATTGATACCCATACGGCCAAGGCTGCGTGTATTGATAGCCTGAACCTTTCCGAAAGACTGGTTTACATCAGCATTGGACCGGGCCGCGTATTCCTGCCCGAATTCCGCACCGGTCCGCTCAGCGTCCTCAACAATCTGATCTTCAATGGGGCGGTACAACTCAATGTTTCGCTGAGTCTCGTCAAGAATTGCGGCTTTGACAGGGCGGTAGGCCTCAATATCAAGCAAAGCCTCTTTGATCTGCGCCTCCTCAAGTGGGCCGTATACATCTTTGTATCGGGCCCACTGAGCCTTGCTCAGAGCGACCTGATCTTTTGCGGCATCTCCGGCTGCATTATAGTACTGTGCTGCGGTATCATTGGCTTGAGAGCCCTGATACATTTGGTAGGCGGTTCCGGCTAGGTCGGCAGCTCCAGAAAGGAGGCTACCCCAACTGCCAAGACTGTCCCATCCCATGATTCCTCCGGGGTTCGGATTATTGTGGAATCAAATAGGGGGTGTTTTTGATGAGGGGTTGCCTTTCGGCAGAAAAGGATACATATTTGTTTCGGATATAATAAAAACTAATCAAACATGATATTCGAGAGGCTTAAATGACATTGCTTTTTGATGATGCAAAAAAGCTTGAAAAGGCTATAGGTGAAGAAGCCGCTGAAGTTATTGCTCATGTATTGGAGAGACAGGACGAAGAATACAAAAAATCTCTTGCAACAAAAGCTGATCTTTTTGAAATGGAATCAAGACTTGATGTTAAGCTTGAAGCCAAGATCAATGCAGCTAAAGCAGATATTATTAAATGGATTGCAGGACTGTTGATTGTCCAGGCTGCTTCGATTGCCGCTCTGGTTAAACTGCTTTAGTCGTTAGCATAAAATGTTTGTTTGAATAACCCCGCTTAGGCGGGGTTTTATTTTTGGTGCTTGGAGATCCAGTCTCGGGCCATTTGCTGAGCTTGGGCGATTTGGGCGGGGGTCATATATCTTTTAGCTATTTCCATAGAAGACAATGCCTCATTGACTCCTTGGGAGTATGCTATAAAACTCCAATAGTAAGAAGAGGAATTGTCCTGTTTGACTCCGTCCCCTATAAAATACATGCAGGCAAGCATGTACTGGGCTTTTGCATACCCCTGTTCGGCTGACTGTTTAAGCCAATTACAGCCAAATTCAGAATCATAATATTCACTGTTTTTTGTTAAAAGTATTCCGCCCAACTCGCATTGACCTCGCGGGTCGCCTTGCACGGCAGATGCCATAAGCCAATAGATTGATTTTTTTATGTCTTTAGGTACACCGTACCCAAATTTAAACATATATCCGACGGCAAATTGTGCCCCAGAATCCCCCGCTTGCGCAGCCTCGTAGTACCATGCAAAGGCTTCTTCCATGTTTTGTTCCACGCCGTTACCTTCAAGCAGCATGGTTCCTAACTGAACTTTAGCCTGAACATTTCCCTGTGTCGCAGCTTTATGGAAATTAACAAATGCACTTCTAAGCAAGCGGGTCCGAACATACTCTGGGACTCCATCTTTCAGCTCATTATAAATAGTCATTAAAAGCTGCCCAAGGCTTAACTGGGACTCCATATCGCCGCTTTCCGCCTTCTCAACCAGCTTATAAAATTCATGATTTCCAGCAGAAGATTTTTGGTGTTGAGTTTTGTCTGATTTTTTAGAAGAGGGATAAGTATTCCTTTTCTGTTGTAGAGCAAAAACAATTTTCTCTAGCTTTTCTAGCCTTTTTTGCTGTTTAATAATCTCCTTTTTGGCAGCGCTGTCCTTCTGAATCTCCCCCAACCGCTTCTTAATGTCATCATAATCCAGCACAGCTCTTACTGTCATAGTTACAGCCATAGACCCGGACTCGTTAAAACGCCATTTCTCACCGGCACTCTCGACCTTGATCAAAGCCGCCGTGTAGCTATTAATCTCGTCCTTGGTCAGCATGCCCATATCCGCTTGGGTATGGCTCATGACCAGTGTCCCGGCTTTTTCCAGCATCTTGCGTTTAGCCTCAAGGAAACACATAGCCCGGGCGTCGTTCTTGGAGTCGTTGTCACCGAGAACGTAGGTGTGGGTTTCCGTTACCACCTGTGGGGTCGCTAGGGCCGAGGTAGCGAGGAGAAATATTGCCAGTATGGGGAGGAGGATTTTTTTCATGTTCTTATTGAATGTAAAGTTTGTGGCTTAAGAGTTCTGACTTAGTTTGATCAAGTTCATTTAAAGCTTTCGTAGATTCATTAGAGATGCCCTCTTCTACTGCACGCAAAAGGGTTCTTGCATCGTCATCCCCTTCTCTTTGGATACATTGCAGATAATCCTCAACTTCTCCTACGTAACTATTGAACTGCTGAACCGCCATATTATAAGATTCTACATCCGAGACATAGAAATATGGCCTTGAAGGTTTATAGCACTCTGTTTCCCAGTCCGTGAAAGAGTTTACAGAAGCCATACCGTATGATCCCGCATTGACTTGTGTAGACATTGCCAAAATAAAAACAACTACCAAAAGGATCTTTTTCATAATTAATTCTAACAGAGTCATTGTTGTGGATATCCCCATGTCTTCATTAGCTCTTCTATACATCTAGTAGAGGCTTTGTCTCTTTTGTCTAACAAAGACTTTGGGTAGCTCTTTTTCTTCACGAACGCTCTAATATCGTCATAGGTCAACATATCCCCAGTAAACATGGCACTACACTTACAAAATTCTTTTTTTTGCCAATCTTCAAAACCGTAGTCTTCTTTTTCGAACCCTTTCAAACAGCTTCTCACAAAAGATTTTTCAAACTCAACTCTATCTTTATATGACAACTCTCCCGCTACTGCCGAAATCGGCAAAATTAAAGAGAGTAAAACAAAAGCGACAACATTCTTACCCATTATCCTGCAATCCTTGTTTTTAAATTGATGATCAAGTTGGGTTATATCATCAACTATTATGAAGAAATTTATCCCAAAATCACAATTCCAGATAAAAAATTCGTACATCAATATATACAGAATCACAAGAAAGCTTAAATAAAAACTTGATGTAAATTTAGCTTTGGGGTTGACATTCAATACGTACATGAGTATGTACACAACATGCCCAAACAGCAGACAGCAGTATCAATACGATTGGATAAGGAAGATCACCGCAGATATAAAATGTATCTGGCAGAATTCGAAACAACCTTTAAAGCTATTTTGGTCGAGGAGATGGAAAAACGGATCAAAGAAGCCGAGAAAAAGAAGAAAGAAAAGTAAATTTCAGAAATTCGGCCCGGAAAGGTGCGCCAACACCCAACCGAGCCTAACCTTTAACAACCTACGACGGAGGTTGCCATGGCTGGACAGAACGTAGCCAATTCACCCACTTCTGACAATAGTTCAGTTGTCACCTTTTCATTTGAGTCTCAGGACCTGAGAGTTATCACTCTCAACGGCGATCCTTGGTTTGTTGCCAAAGACATTTGTAATTCACTTGGAGTCGATACCCGGAACTTGCGTCGGGACCTAGACGAAGAAGAAATCCAAACTCTCAATTTGAGAGGTTCGGGAAGAGATTCTTTAATCATCAACGAATCCGGCCTCTATTCCCTGATTCTTCGTTCCCGCAAGCCGGAGGCGAAGCGTTTCAAGAAGTGGGTCACTTCCGAAGTCCTCCCTTCCATCCGCAAGCACGGCGGCTACATGACGCCGGAGAAGGTAGAAGAGGTGCTTTCCGACCCTGATACCATCATCAAACTTGCGACCAACCTTAAGGAAGAACGGGCCAAACGGATTGAAGCTGAACAACGCATCGAGCAGGACCGGCCGAAGGTTGTGTTTGCCGAATCCATTGAGACTGCCGAGACCACTATCCTGATCGGCGAACTTGCCAAGCTCATTCAGCAGTCTACCCAGTACAAAATCGGCCAGAACCGTCTTTTCGATTATCTTCGCCAGAACGGTTACCTGCATAAGGGCGGATCAAGTCGCAACATGCCCACACAGCGTTCCATGGACTTGGGCCTGTTCGAGATTAAGGAAACTGCTATTTCGCGCTCAAACGGCACTCACATTGCCAAAACCACCAAGGTCACAGGCAAGGGGCAGCTCTACTTCGTCAAAAAGTTTTGCGATAAGATGAAGCTTAGGCGCATGGCTGCCGGAGAGCTCAATACCGGTGAAGACTGCTGCAAGGAGGCAAGCTGATATGCCTGAAACCAACTACACCGCCCATGTAACGGACATGTTCTGTGCACGGGATGCGCTGACAATAGTGATTGAAAGGCTGTGGGACGATGAAAAAAGCGGGGAGGCTTTTCTCCTTGAAAGGGTCAGGGAAGTTATGGGCAAGGGAGCGTCCGCCATGGACGAGCTCATATACTCCTGCAACAAGCAGAATGCATAATGTGATGATGGATTAGCCAAAAATTATTCAAAGGGCTGGCCCGGGCAATCCGGACCGGCCCTTTGTTTTTCTCATTCAAAAACACTCACTATTTGATTTTCAAAGACCAATTGTCGAAATTTAAAGCAGTGTATATCCGTATGCGCTGCGGGGAGAGTAGAATCCTCCGCCGCCGGTAACGGATGAAATAGCCCGTGAAATTGATGATGCAGGCGAAGACGACACCGATGCGGTCTGCAAAGTCTGGACAGGCAGAACACCGCCGGATTCAGTTCCGGCATCAAAGGTGTTTCGCTCCGGGGCTGCAACTCCTGCCACATGAGCGGTACGAGCCAGATCAAAAACGCCCCACATAGTGCTGAGGGCATTACCCGGAGTGAATGCGCTAGTTAACATCCCCTTCCCTAACGCTTGAGTAATTTTGCCGGGAAGTCCTGTCATACTCTGACCTGTGAGCATTGCCGCCGTGCCGAGTCCAGCTCTGGCGGGAACTTCATACCCTCTCTTTCCGCCAAAAATTTTGCCGAAAACACTGCTTGGTTTCAGCCCCATATCTCCACCCTTTTCAGGAAGGGTTTGCCCGTCTTCGTGATAATTATCCCCGAGGTTTACTCCTTCCAGATTGGAGAAGGTCAGGTCCCGGGCAAGGTCATTGGTCGCCTCGTATGGAGTCTGAGCCAGTCCTAAAGCTGACGAAAGGGGGTCATTCAATGCATCCAACGCAGACTGTGCCGCACTCTTTGCGCTGGGACTCAGGACGGAATCCGGAATTTGATCAAACCGCCCATGATCAAAAGCTGTTTGATATACGTCCCTCATGTGATGTGGCATGTTCTGATCAAGCATACTTTGCTGAAGCCCCGGACGAAGAACGTCATTCCACTGGCTAAGCGCATTGCTGCGACTCACCCCCCGGTAGTAATCCCGCTCCCGCTCATAAGCGTCAAAGTTTTTCCATCCATAGGGGGTTGCCATGCGTCCATTGCCGAACAGGCTGGGCTTGCTGAGCTGAGTGTTTACATCATGCCAGCCGTCAACGAGGTTCCAGGACCGTTCTGTATCGCCACCGCTGCCTCCACCGCTCCAGTTTCCATTAGCAATGGAATGCATATCGTCTTGAGCATGGGCCAGCCCTGAATGGCGAGTTTCCCCTCCCTTGGTGTCGGTTTTGCTTTTCGAATAATCTCTACCGCTATGTGTATTGGTCTTTGCGCTGGACCCTCCCAGAGAATCAAGGCCCTGCCCGCCTGCTCCACCATATGAAGAGTTGCCAAAACTCATTTACACACCCCACTCAGATTCAGAGGCTTTAACGATCCTGCCCGCCTTAACATCCATGGTCAGCATCTTCTTTTCGAGAACATCATCGACCAACCGGACATCAGCCACAGCCGAAACAGTGCCGGACTTCCCGGTCTCGATCTCACTTATGGCCGTAAACAAGTCCTTCTTCAGCGCGACCTGTTCGCCTCTGTCGAGACTGCCGTAAAAACGGATGCGAACCACGCCAATGAGCGCGGACAAAACCCGATACAAAGCCCGGTTGTCCATTTTGGGAAGAGAGGGAAGATCAGGAATACGCACGGTTTATCTCCTCGGTAGAAGTAGCAATGTGAATCTCTTTAACAGGCAGGGAACCGATCACTTCCAATTCCCACGACTGGGCCTCGTAGCCTTTGGGGAGCCTGAAAGGTGCAGCGTCCACAACTTCACGGGCATGGCGGAGAACGCCATTACCGTAGAGCCGGAATATGGTCGGGGTCGGAGGGCTGTAAGTTACGTCGATCAAGTCAAGCTGATTCCCGTTAATCGGGTACTGCCCCAGAACTCCGTCATTGAAAAAACCGCCAAGGCCGTACTCTTCAATCTCCCTGTCGTATTCCTCCAGTATCTCCATGCGCTGTTCTGCCCACTCTTCAGCGGTCAATAGATCCGGAGGGTCACACATAACCTTGGCAACAGAAAAATTAAGCGGCTGCGGGGTTCTGAAGTCCTTCGATCTCCATTGCAGCACATGGGGAGAAAGGGAGTTCCGGGCCCAGCTCAAGATGGTGTGGTCAGTGCCGGTCCGTACTGCCAGACAAAGATCATCATGAGGACGAACGCAACACGCATCAGCGTAGGTGGAAATATCAATGAGTCGCGCAGTAGGCTCTGCAGGGTCAAATATGAACCCTTTTCCACCGGAGTCCGGCTTATGGAACCCAATGTACTTATCAGCATGAATATAACCGTGCAGAGTTTCAGGCTTCATTGCCTCCCACTTTTTGCGGGTAAACAGATCACGGGTAGCCAGTTCAACACTGGAGAGGGTGACGCCAACGAGGCCTTGAGTAGAAGGATACAGGACGCCCCACTGGGTTGAGACAATGCCTCTCTTGCTTACACAGGGAGAGACGTCATCGAACGAATCCATGGTTGCAGAGTCAGGATCAGGACAGGACACCAGATAAACAAGA
Organism: Maridesulfovibrio salinus; assembly: GCF_055394525.1. NCBI lineage: Bacteria > Pseudomonadati > Thermodesulfobacteriota > Desulfovibrionia > Desulfovibrionales > Desulfovibrionaceae > Maridesulfovibrio > Maridesulfovibrio salinus. The sequence goes on along the minus strand of NZ_AP042461.1, from coordinate 2,492,497 downwards.
GCCGTGGTCAGCACCACCAGAGTTGAGCCAATATGTCCCAGCCCTACAATGTCATAATTAGTGGTCAGCTGGTATTTTCCCGGCCATGCGTATGGATGGTATGGCTCACAAAAACAAACGGTCTTGCCTGTGAATCCGGCCATGATTCCGCCGGGCAGCCCAATCAGTCCCTGCATATCCTCTGGCGGAGGAATAAACCCCTCAGTTGCCAGAGTTTCACCCAGATCAGCGGATGCAATTGAATCTGAATACCCCCCTGCACTAGCTTCAACCTCGGCAACAAACTGGAATTCTGTGGAGCTGCTGCCGGTATTGGAGCGGTATACTCTGATCTTCTCGATATGCCGCCCTGCCGGAGGAGCGGATAACCCGGAGACAGAAACGGTATCATCACTTTTCACGTCAATAACTGCCGATGCAGGAGATATGTCTCCCTCCTCGCCGAGGTCAGTAACATAGGTGTATCCGTAGGTACGGCCTTCGCTCACGTCCCCGGAACCTCCGGAAGCCGAGACAACCGGAGCGGAGACAGGAGCAGGAACACCGAGAGTGCGCAGTTCAACAGTCGCATTGCCGTTATCGTCGATGGAAAGTGAATCGTTTTTGAACATGGCCGGTGCTTGTGACTCAAAAGAGCAATACACCCGATTCATTGTGTCGTCGTAGATAGGGCCTTGCACAAAATCAGCATCCTCGTTGAAGCCCAGCCACTTGCCCTGATATGGATAGATCGACTTGATCTGTGCGGTGTTAACGAGCTTGCCGATTGAGGCGGTTCGAGCCATAGGCTGCAACTCACCGGAATACAGATCGCAGTTACTGGCAATCTGCGCCTGTTCAGCGCGTAGTCGCTGCGGTGCTAGTCGAGGAGCCTTCCCCATGAATGTTGTGATAGAGATACGCATGACATCACCCCATCCGTTCGGGAGATATCTTGAAATCACGCAGAACTGTTTCAGCCGGGGCTTTAACCGCCATGCACATTGCCTTGATATCTGGATTATCTTCAAAGATTATCTTCTCCCCGGTCAACTTTAGCCCTTCGGAAACGACTTCTGCCGAGATTGCACACTCCAGATCCAGCAACCTGGAAGGGATACAGACACTTTCTGTACCGGTGGGGGCTTGAGGGAGAGGATTCACGAGGGTTGCTGTGGTGGTGTATGAAGTCCCGTCAGACTCTTCGACTACCTGTGAGACCTTATGTCTAACACCATCCATCTGGATATCGTTGTGCTGTGAGGCGGGGTCGGCAGTGTACGTCAGAGAGGAAGCTTCCTCGAACTGTATCTTGTGTATGACGTTGTCTCGGTTCATCCACAAACGCCACTCTTTATAAGTAGCTATATCTGAAAGCGGATACCGGAATTCCTGCCAGTCGGAAGTCCACCTGTTTTCGGTGATATTCAAGACTTCTATCCAGGATGAACCATCAAAACCGTATAAAACCACCTGATCTGGAGCTGTGCAGTTCAGCCCGCCTGGATTCCCTCCAGCTAGAACTAAAGCTCCAACTGCAACAGGCTCCGGAGCAGTTATTTCTGCATAGCCTGCACTGGACCCCGTGGCCCATGAGGGCAGATAGCCGGGGACTACTGTTGCATTATCATTCTGCCTGGTTTTAAAGGCAGGGTAATTTTGGTTGATGCATTCCGTCTGACCGATTACCCATCCGTCAACTGTGGCGGTATCTGTTATCTCATCGTAGGTTGCACCTACAAATGAAGGGATAAGAGCAGCACCAGTGCCACCAACAGGCGGGCCGTCTGGCTTGATGATCTTTTCGGCTATTGATTCAGAGGATTCAAAGACGAGATCAGAAGTGGTCGATAATCCCGGGGCAAGAATCTCAATAGTATTACAACCTACATAATTACCCTCCAATGAATTTGAACAGGAGAGCTTCAACGTGCTGAATCTTTTTGTGCTGCTGAATGAAAATTCTTTTGTCTCCCCATTTACTGCATCCCAGTCACCTGTCAGCCACGTATCTTCCAAAGCCCCATCAAGATAAATACCGATCGTTCGGGGTTGGTAAGCAGAGGTATTTCCTCCGGAAGGAGCCGTTAAACGCAGTCTTGATGCTGTCTGCTCTGAAATAAAAGAGATAGTCAAATCGGCAGAGGGGGTAATGACGCTGGTATCCACAATCCACCATCCTCCCCCTCCGGCCCCAACATTCCATGCCGGGTAGGTATTGTGAAAACTGGAAGCAGTTATAGTACAGCCTGCTGTTGTTTGTGCATCCATTACCGGAATAATATTTTCACCCTGAGACAGGGTCAGCCCAACTTCCGGCCCCAGATACTCACCAGTTGCACCCGCACCCAACTTAAGAGCAAGACCGGTGGACTTTTTAAAAACTTTTGTTGGAGTTGTAGAAAAAGGCGGATTTACTGTAACGGCATACATACTCCCGTATTGATAACCTGTTACAGGAGCTACCGTGGTTGCAGCAAAAGTAAGAGTTTCCCCTACAACAGCGTCAACAGGATTGGCCCGTAGAGCTGAGGTGTCATACATATAAGCGCCTGCAGTATTAAAATTAGCTCCTGCAACATAGAAAACCCCTGTAGAGGGCACGTCATATGGGGTGTCTAACTCAGCGTATTCCAAAAGGCCGGAGCCGGAATGGGTTAGTTCCACTCGGGCAACACATGTGTATTCCGTTGCAGAATCCTGTCTGTAGACAAACAGAAATCCGGTCTGAGCCGAGGAGCTCTTCAATCCTAGAGCCTTTATCCTTTCCCCGTTCGGGAGGGGATATTTGTTATTCATAAAAGTGGCACCAAAACTATTACTGCCTCCAGCCTCGGAAGTCTCCACTGTGGTAGCACCTCCGCCCGACACACTGGCTACTGACGAGGACCCCACTTCCGCCACAACCACATCCCCAGCCTCAAGCGGGCTAGTGGTGTCAAATCCACTGACTGAAACGTTAGATAGATTCTCAAGTTCTCCACTGACCTGCACAACCTCAGGAACACCGCTGACGAGTTGCTTGCCTTCAGCATGTGCCAGACTCTTTGTGGCTATCCATGTATTAGCATCCTGCGAGACAACAGTATCCCCGACCACAATATACCCGTCAGACGGTTCCATTTCGTCCGGAATCAGAAAAGACATGACCACGCCAAAGACAATGACCAGAAAATCAATACTGATAATTCTGTTAATCCGGGACACATTGCAGATAGAAGCTATGCGCTCCTTCGCGATTCCGCACACTCTTACGACTTCAGCCATGTCTTACCTCTCTCTTACGCTGCGGACTTGGTTTCGATGGTGATCAGTGACGGATCAAAATCAATAACATTGGAAGCTATCGCCAGGCCAATGGGCTGCACGTATTGATTATCCGCATCTGGCGCAGTCTGAGTAAGTTCCCCGGTGGTCAGCGACAGAAAGACCATGCCTCCGGTCCAGTTCCAAGCCGGGCTGCATATGGTTCCCTCCTTTAAGAATTTACCTTTCTGACCTGCTGTCAGCCCCCCGGGCTCTGCGCAGGCGTAGAAACCAGGTAAAGAGCTTGCCACATCGGCATCAGCCTTGCGGATTTTGAAATCAATGGTGATATACCCTATCTCACCGAAACTCATGTCTTCATCGGCTTCCAGATAGAAAGTTCTTCCGGAGACAGTCCCGGGAGCAGGCGAGGAATCTATTTCAGCAATCGCCGCCAGAGATTCTGCGGGGAATCCCAGTAATACAATATCACCTGCGGCAAAGGCCTTTGCCGGATAATCCGAGCTGTGCCCACGCTCAACGGTCAGCACATCGCCCATTCTTTCCGTGACCTTGACAACCTCTTTTTCATACGTTGCCGCAGACACCTTGTGCATAATGGTAACAAGCATGTAGTCGTTGCTATTTGGCAAGGGTGGAAACTTATCCCCCTGCCCCGCGGAAAGCGAGATACTGGTCTGTGTATTATCAATGGCTCCGGACAGAGTCCCGATTGCATCATTTTTAAATTTAATGCCCATAATGACTCCTAGTAAAAGTCTGTTTGAAAATTAATCGGGATAGCCCCGTCTGCACCCTTTCTAAGGCCATCGGCAGACAGTGAACCACTGACCTTAATCTCGACCTGCCCCCCATGAAATGCATGCACACCGAGCCCTAGTACAACAGCGGTTTCCGTAATTTCAGAAGATCCGCAAGCAACAAGGTAACCTGCACAGTCAGCAGTGGAAGCTCCTGTAACGGAAGCACTCCCGATAAACTCACGATGGAAAACACCGCACAGCTCCGGCCATTCATCAACAGTTAATCCGACACCAAGACAAGGCATGACCGACTAACCCATAATCAGCCGAAGTTGCTCATCCCCGATCACGAACCCCAACGAAGCTTCAATAGGCCTCGAACCGCCAAGCATGGATAACGGGCCATAGGCGATCACATTCCCGTTTTCAGCCGCGTCCAGCAGCGCCGCATGAGTGGGAGTTCCTCCGGGTGTAGTAGCCATAGGAAAACTGTACGGGGTTTCGTTGGTGGCCTGCCCGTCAACCGCTGCAACGATGGACTGAAACTCCCCTTCGCGGACCTTGACTCGAGCATAGTTGCCGTAGGAGCACTCCTGAGCTGCAGCCAGATCATTTGCCGACAATCCGGCGTCCGAGGTGAACAGTCCCAGATAAAGAGCCGCAGGCGGAATAAAATCAACACCTCTTGCGATAGAGTCGCAAATCTGTGTGCCGATATATGAGGAAAAAGGCATATGTCACCCTCCTTAGAACCGCTTCCGGCGAACAGAGAGCCCTTTGCGAGATTGCGCTGTGTTCTGTCCGCGCTTAACGGCATTTATTATGTTTTGGAATTCTCCCCGGTAAAACTGCACCATGGACGGATTCGACCAGGTCTTGTTGGGGATTGCCGCCAACTTGGCCTTGGCTCCGTATCCGATTGCCTCCGCATAAGAGGAAAGTATAAATTGAGGACAAAACTTGGCATTGTATGCAGGTTTAACGGCCACACTCATCATCAACGAGTCGCTGATGGTTTCCGTGGGCGCTGGAATCAGTTGAACCCTATGCGGCTCATAAACCCTGTAATAGCGAGGAGTTCTGTCACGCAGAGTTTCCCAGTTGCCCATTCTGGCCAGATCGGAGTCATTAAGAGGCAGAAGCTCAACTCTGCTGTACTCATTGCCCTGCGCATCTCTCTGGATGAAATGGGCCTTGATGATTGCGGACACTTCAACGCCGTCCGGAACATCCGGGGTATAAATGGCATGATCAGCAAGGATTGCATTCTCCTCGCTGGTCATCACCCACAGCTGTGTCGCCTGGCAGAACTTAATAGCCGCGCTACGAGCTGCGTCCTGGATCGAACCCAGCGGACAGCCGGGCATGTCAGGAAGGATATGGTTTTGAAACTCACGCCACCGAACAGCCATTATACACCGCCTTGCCCGTAACCGGGCTGCAGTTGTCTGTTAGGAGTAAAAGCTATTTTAGCTTTGGCTTCCTCACCGAGAGACAGATAAAACTGGCTGAGGTAACTGGAAGCTTTATTCATGCCGTTTGAGTCAGCGTGATCCATGCTGAAGGCCAGATACATCATGTATTTGCGGATAGTTTCTTCAAATGCCTCGTCCACCTCGATAATCGCGTCCATAGATTCGATCTTGGCCGGAGCCTTGGAGTAGACCATCTCTACAAACACAGATTCCGCCGGGGGCGGAGTTACATAGAAAACAGTGGGATTGGCCTCGTCAAAGCTGAAATTATCAATTTCATCGGCAGGATCGTCCATGTGCCAGGAAGCATTTGAATCATCGAGGTCGTCACGGCCGGTAACCTTGACAGGATAACCCGGTGTGTTGCCGTCACTGCCCATGTTGCGCACTATATCCAGCAATCGAAATCCACCATCCGGAATGCTCTGGCGGGTAGAGTTATCTACCAGTTTGACTGACTCAGTCACCGCCCTTGTGTCCGGACGCAGGTTAACTACCTCCCTGCATGCAGCTGTCAGATAGTCGTACATATCACTGTCCTTCCACCTGACAGCATCTTCATCATGCAGGTCTTTGCGGACCCGGTTTATGATGTCACCGGCAATCATGGGTTACACGCCGTTAGCCATAGCTGACTTGATCTGGGCAATGGCTTCAACTTTCTTAATTGTGTTAGGCATGGTGATATTGAACCGGGCTTTTGCATGGCTACGAAGTTCCGGCACAGACATGGCTTCCAGATTGGCAAGATCGGCTTCATCAGCTTCGGAGCCTTCTTCGATTTCGCCTTCCTCGGTCTTCCTCACCCGCTTTGCAACTTCGGCCTGAGCCATAGTAAGAATGATAACCGTGTCTCTGGCGCAGACTTCCGGAGTCTTTTCGTAAAGCTCACCGTCAGTCAGATCGAGCGCAATATCAGACTCGGCCAGTTCTGCGGCATCGGCTGCGGAAGGGTCAGGAACGAACTTCTTACCGTCAGGCTTGAGGCTACCCATGTAACGGACCGCTTCTTCCTTGGACATAAGGCGCATGTCTTTGCGTTTGGCCGTTCTTTCATCAAAAGGGAAAACCGAGCCATCCTCGCGAATGAGATATTCCATATTTGCTCCTATGAACGGGAACCGGAATGAACCGGCTCCCGTTGTTAATTCTGAATCAATTATTTTCCGGTTGCGTAAAGAACGCCCAAGGCTTCGGGTTTGATCACCTCAAAGCCATAAACCTGCAGGCCGCGGAGGATATCACCGAAATCAGTGGGGTTTTTCAGGGTTTCGTTTTTGACCAGTTGAGAAGCGAAGGTCAGCGCACTTTTATGCCCGAATGGGATAGACGCGCACTGGTCAGTGCCGTCAGTAACGTGCTTGATGTTCAGAGACTCGTAGAGTTCAAAGTTTCCGATCATGCCCAGACGACCGGAACGCAGGGTTGACCTTCCGTCTCCGGTAAGGGAAGCATCTTTAAGTTCGGAAAGCAGGGCACGACTTACCATCCAGGGAGGAACTCCCATCCACCGACCTGTCGCGGGAATTTTCTGCTCAGACAGGACTTGTCCGCAGTAGACAATATAGTCGAGCACATTAGCTTTGGTAATTTCGACAGGAGCACCGGCAGTGCCAAGGTTGATATTACCGCACTGCGCACCTGCTGTTGCCCCCATGTTATTGGCGTGGGCATCTGCAGGAATTGCAGAGAGAACATCAGAGTCAACAACAATTTTCATTTGTTCACTGCCGTCCTCTGCCCACTCGTCCATAAAGGCAAAATCAGACTGGACCTTGTCCACATCGAAGATATTGACCCCGTAATACTTACCCTGATCAATATTCAGGGTTACAGTTGAAGAGGTCGGATTTTCGTAAACAAGCGGAGTTCCTTTCTCATAGTCGTTGATGGTGATGTCGGGGCGAACCCTGATTTCAACTTTATCTCCTTTATCCTTAATCTCGCCTTCATAATCAGTGTTGGCGATATGAGTAAGAATCGAAGCTTCGTAAAACTTTACGAGCAATTTGCCCGAAAAGATTACCGGGATATTGGTTCCGCTATGAGAGGGAACACCTGCGTTAGTAGGGAAAGCCATATATTACCTCTTTTGAGGGCCGCGAAATAGAAAGGCTAGCGAATTCGCCCTTCCTCGTTTGCGCGGGCTATGTCGTATTCAAGCTGGACCGCATCGTCTTTGGACTTGATTAACCGTCCGCATGCCTCAAACGGAAACCTGTTGTTTGAAGAGGCTTGGGCTAGGTCCTGATAAAAGAACTGCACTTCATCTCGGGTAAAGGAGGGTTCTGCCACAGGCACTTCTCCACCGCCTCCATTAACCTGTGGAGCCAGATGCTCTTCAAGATTGGGCTGATGAGGCTGCGGATTGACCGGAGATTCAGCCGGAGGAGTTTTCGGAGTATTTGCAGGAGATTCAGGGCTGGTTCCGGACTCCTTGAGGTAACGATTGAAAAAACTAGCAGTCTTTTCTACGTCGCCTTTCTGAGCATTGATATTCAGGGCTTCAAAAAAACCGTTGCCGTGCAACCAGTCGTTGAAGTCCCGATCATTATTCAGCCGAGCCCACTCCGGGCAAGCCTTGGTAAGCTTATCCTCAAAGGACATAGCTACCTGTTGCGTCTGCTTCTCCTGAACCCCCTGCACCTGTGCTGCGGTGTTCTTCAGTTGCTCTTTCAGATCCTCGATAACCGAGGCCTGTTTTTTGACGATGTTCGCCACTTCCACAAACTCCGGTCCGAAATCCTCAAGGGCTTCCGGGTCGAAATCAAAGGAAGACGCGGTCTGTCCATCCGGGGCATTCTGCTGCTGATTCTGGATCTGTCCTTCCAGATTCTCTACTTTCTGATGAAGGGAATTAATCTGGTTGTTCAGCTCCCGATTCTCAGCATGAAGCCTCGGAACCTCAGAGTTATACTTCCCCTGAAGCGTATAAAACTTCTGCTCCCAGTTCTCACCGGGCTCATTCTGCGGGGCAGGCTGGTCCTGCGGGGTCGGCTTAGGTTGCGGTTTAGCGTCAGGCTGGTCCTGCGGATGATTTTCTGGAGCCTGGTCAGGAAGAATGTCTTCCCCGGTCTTCCCGTTCTCACGCATCTGCTTTTCCAAAGCGTCAGCCTGTTCGCCCATTTTACGAACCTGATCCGGTAATCCTGCATATCTGTTCTCGTCAGCCATAAGTACAAACTCCTTCGGGAGCCATTCAGTCTGTCCGATCATTTTGCAGAGCCTGCCCGGATAGGTGTTCGGCGTTGGCGTGCCGAGCCTTCCGGTTAGTGCAGGTATTCCACTCAAAGTTCTTTCAGTTCTGTCCGGTATTCCCGGTCATGAGGGTTAATGTGAACCCTGAGCATGGAGATTGACTTGCGGGTGCGGGTATTGGATAGTTTAGGTTGCCACACCGGGCTACCCAGCCCGAACCGCGCAAGGCTCTCTAACACATGTGTTCAGGGGGCCTTGCCATTGAAATTTATTCTTTCAGCCTGCTGACTGTCTCTCTTGCCTTCTCCAGAGACTCAATGATCTCAAGCAGGCATTGAGCCCTGCCCTGCTTGGCCTGAACGGTTTCCATTTCCGCTATAGCCAAAAGCCCAAGGGTTTTAGCAACCTCTTTGTTCAGCAGTTCTAAAAATTCCTTCCCCTCGGAAGACTCCGCAACTCTTGCCAGCGTAATCGCCACCTGTAGCCGCTCATGCTTGTCAGTTCTGCTTTCCGGGTAAAACATCCATCAGCCTCCGGGAAAAAGGTTTGCGTCCATGCCGCCTTGAACCGCTCCGACCTCATTCACAGCTCTTCCCAAGGAGATCTGCTGCGGCTGCTCTTGCTGTATGTTCTGCTGCTGTCCGCCTCCAAGCATCTGCTGGAGCTGCTGTAATTGCATTGTCAGCTGCTGAATAATCATGTCTTTGTTGTTCTGGGCGGCTATCTCTTCCTTACGAGGAACAATGTCGTCAGCCCCGATATCCAGCGACTGAAAGAACTTGCGCAGGAACTCGGCCAACCCTTCAGGTCCAATCATTTGCAGTACCGGCGGGCTGTTAAGGACAATCTGCATGGCTTCATTGCGACGTACTGCCTGCTGCTCCTTGGCGACCAGTGCGGAAGATCCGCGGGCGACAACCTTGCAATCTCCCTGCAAGGCCGGATCAGGCTGATAAAGCATCACCCAATCATAAAGAGCTACAACCGGGGGCCTGATTACACCTTTATCCATGTTCCGGATTACAGCTTTGATTCCACGGGCAGCGTTACTGATCAGCATGGCAAGCCCCGAGCTTGTACCTGCTGCACCTTGAGTCTTGCCTGTGCCATAGGAATATTTTGGAACGCCCGACTGACTGTCGGCCTGCCCTGAATAGAACTCGTAAACCTTCATCAACTCAGAAACATTTGAATTCGGCTGAAAAAACCAGATAGGAGCCCGCCCGGTGGGGACATTTTTCATGTTGAACTGAAAGATTTTCCACGGATGCATGTCGGTGATGTCTTCGCCTTCGGGCATAGCGCCAACGTCAACCCCAGCCATGGGACCGGATGCCAGTCCCATATTATCGACCATGTTTCGCACGGCAGAGTTAGCTATACGCTGGCAGTCCTCGATCATCTCCGGGACACCCCGGCCCCAGAACGAACCTGCAACGTTTTCAAATGATGCCTTGTAAAGCGGCTTGCGGCCCAGAGGATCACCATTAAGAGTAGCCTTGAGTACGTAGGAACCACACAGCCACACTTCAGCGTCATACTCGGCCAGAGGATCAGGAACCCGCTCTATCGGTACGCCGTGCTGAATCAGCAGACGCCCCTGCACTGACCCGAAATATTGAAGGACATCTATTTTACCGGACGGATCAGAGACAACCTGCCCACGATCCTCAAGTCTTTCCCGGGTCTGTTCATTGTCCATGGCCAGCCAGTTGGTCATTCCATGGCCGTAGTTGTTAAGGACATTCCTGATTGCGCCGTCATCAAAGGACTTGACCCCGATCATGGCCGTCAATGCCTTGCGGGTCATACGGTGCTTGATAATGATATCCCCGTCCTCGATGCTGGTTGCAGAGGGTGACGGATACACATCAAAGGGAGAAATGCGCCGGAAGGTCATCACCAGCTTTTCAGTGACTTCGGCACGGGATTGCCCTGAGCCGTCCTGCTTCCAGTTCAACTGCTTCTTCTTGACCACCAGAGGTCCGTAGACGAACCCGGCCAGAGACCCGGTGATGTCGTCTATGGCTTCGTCCAGAGCATCGGAAAAATTGCTTTCGACCGCGATGTCCTTCATCCTGGCTTCCGCTCTGTTGGCGCGAAGCTTGGCCTCCTTGGTCATGGCCTGAAGCTGCTCATCATAAATAGTCTTGAACCGCTCCATAATCTGTGGCTGAACTTCTGCCAGATACTCCTCTACGTCCTGATGAGTAGCAGCCTGACCTGTGACCTGCTGGAACATCTGAACGTCCTGCTGAAGCAGACTCAAAGCCTCCATCTGGACACGCCGGGCAACGTCCTCGGCCACTTCGGGAGGAAGGTCCGGCATGGGAGTCGGGTCAATCCCCCAAGGCTCTTCGCCGGGCTGCATAAGAATGTCACGAATCCATGAAGAGGCCGCGCGACATTTCTCAGCAGTCAACATCATGTAAACCTCAGCGCCGCCCACCTCTTTGATATCCGCCAGAACCTCAGGTTCATATTCGCCCTTGATGGCACGGGCACATTTCAGCATGCGCTTTTCGATGGGCTGTTTTGCTTGTTTGGCGGCCTGCCAGCACGACTGAACATGAGCAGCCAGACCGACTATTTCAGGTCTGTTCTGGCGTATATCCGCCCTGCGCTGTGCTTCTGCCTGCTCCTGTTCAATGAGTACGGAGTTCGGCACAACGTTGAGCATGCCAAGCTTAAGCGCCTGCGGGGGATTCGTACTTCTTTGCTGTTGCATTATGTCCAGCCTCTCCGTGATTTTTTGACGACCTTACGGGCCATGCCTTTCGTCCCCTTCACCCCGAACACCGGGCAAGCCATTGCAAACTGCTGAAAGGCGTCTGCCCCGTTTGAGCAGATGTCATGCAGGGGGCTCGATGAATAAGTCCCGAGCACGTCGTTAAATTTCTTTCTGTATCCTTCGAGTCTCTGGAGCCCTAAAGAGCAATGCTCTTCATCAAACCAGCAAAGACTCAGGGCGTTACGGGCAGCCTCAATGGAGTCCGCCTTATTGCTGACCCGCTCAACCACTTCAAAGTCATATCCGAGCTGTTTCCACCGGGCGACTCTGCTAATCCCTGAATTCATCCCTTGAACTGCCAAGTCGTGAGGCCCGTAGTGGGTTCCGTAGAAGAAGTCTCTTTCGATTCGCTTCTCCTGAAGAACCCTTGCATAAAACTCCAAGCCTTCTCCGGAATTCTCGTAGTAATCAATGAACCTGCATTCCCTGCCTACGACCTGGACAAACCAGACTGCCATCAAGTCGTTCATTCCCAAGTCCCAGTAAGTATCAACGGCCACACCACCCTGAACAGGAACCCGACAAATCCGCCCTTCTTTCCGAATTTTCCTGAACTGACTGGTGAAGTAGGCGCCTTCAATGGTCTGCTCAAAAGCCTCTTCAGGAGTGGACGGAAACTCCTGTTTCATGTCGTCGCCAAGAATGCTGTATCGCTTGATGTACCAAGCCTTTTGTTCCGGACTCAGGGTTATGCTGGTCTTGCCTTCGATTTTCTCGAAGTAGTCCTGCATCTCTTTGGTTATCTGAACCCCTTTAGGATCCAGCCGATATTCGGGATGCTGGAACCAAGGGAAAAACCAGAACTTGAAATCCTCATCAGTCAATCTGCCGCCGGAAAGCTGGAGGTTTTCAGCCTCGGTGCAAAGCTCATAAAACTTACCGAGTCTCCCTTCAGCTGTAGACTCAATGTCCACCCGCATCCCGGTATGGACGGCGTTCAAAGCCCCGGTGATGATTTCCTTGGCCTTCTTGGGATACTTGGCGCAAATCTTACCGAACTCAGAGACATGCAGCCGTTGCAGTGTCCCTGAACGGAAAGAGGTCGAAACCCTGATCGAGGAACCGTTTGCAAAAGCCAGCTTCCCAGCCTTGTCCGTTGTTGCCGGATTTGCCGCCCTTATTTCTGCGGGCAGCTTGTCGTAGGCAAACTGGATCTTGTCTTCAAAGAACTCGTGGGCATCTTCCTTTATATGGGCGATGATCCCAGCCTTGAAATTTTTGGTGAACAGGCAGTCGTCTAAAGCGTCGATACAAGCAAAGGTTGTTAATCCGAGCTGCCTTGCTTTGAGGATGATGTTTCGGGAATGAGCACCGTTATTGAAACGGTTTTGCGCCCAGTTGGGCTTAAACTTGACCTCCTGCCCCTTTACGTCCTTGATGTAGTAAAGGTTCTCAAGTCTCCATTTCTTGCTCTGAACGTTCTGTTTAATCTCCTCCAGGGTCATCAGTAACCCCCATCATCCTTTCGAAGAATCCGACCACTGCTTCATCCTCAAATTCAATTTTCTTTTTCTCCGGCGCATAAAGGCCTTTCATTTTCAAAGCCATGTCCAACGCCTTTTGCTGAATAGCTAGATTCTCCACCTCAACTGTTGTTTTAACGAGACCATCCTTTTGAAAAAACTTTGTTTCTTTCGCCTCGAGCAGTGAAACAAGCTTTAGCTTTAAAGCACTCTCGGAAAGACCTGCATCATCAAGCCAGTCAGTGATTTGCTTCTCGCATTCCCGGCGGTTGATGTAGCCGATCTTCTTAAAGTTCTCCTTGGCGCACTTGTACCCGGCAGCCCTCGCAGACTCTGCGGCGTTGAGGTATGTGTCCGGGTTGCCCTGGTCGAGGTAGTGACCAAGCCATATTTCTCGCTTACTTGCCATTACTCAGCCTTCCACCAGTCAGCTTTAACCAGCCTTCCGCTAGTCCCTTTTTCAATCAGAAAATTAATGCCGTAGTCATGGGCAACAAGCTGACCGTCAAGCCAGCCGAAATTCTGTATTTTCAGATCAGTGAAAAAGTGCGGCATTTTTGCCGGCGCTTCGTTTAATCCAAGCGGCTCAGTCTTCTTCATGATGAGAACCTTGCCGTTATCGCTGATGCGCAGAACCGGAGCGAACCACTTGGCCGCTTCGGTGTCTTTAACCGTGCTCCAGATTTCGAACTCAAAAGCATTCTGGAAATAACCGGCTGTGGTTTCAAACTTGATGACAAGCGAAGGATCTGGACCGAACTCGAAAACCTCTCGACTCATGCCTGTGCCGACCTTGCGGCCTACGCACATATCCAGCAGGTCACGAGAAATGTTGTTGCCGAAATGGCCCCAGACGTTGATTGCCATCTATTCCCCCTTAGCTATTTTGCATGCCTTGTTTGAAAGCTCTCTGAGCAGGTCACCACCAGCAAAACTACTGATGCCAACGATCCCGGCTTTCACTGCGTCGGAAAGGTCCACCCCATCAAGGAGGAAATGGACACAAATGCCGGTGAAACATGATGTAAGGGTCCCGACGGCCAGAGACTTCCACGAACAATCACTGCTGCGCTGGAGGGACCGAACGATCCCCCCAAGCACAGATATGAGGATGGGTATGGACATTTTTATCCAGAAAGCGGCGGACGTTATTTTTTCCACCAGAACTACTTCCTTTCGATCCCGTGCGCGGCAAGAATCTCTTCGGTGCTGCGGTGGTCATCGATAAGCTGCTGTATATCGGCAACAGTGATAGGTTCTGCCTTTTCTTTCATAGCTTCGCAGTATGCTTCCAATCCTTCCTGGCCGAGTTTAACAACAGCCCTTCCGATGAGAATTGCTTCAGGTGCGCTAATGACCATCAGACTCCTCCTTGCAGTTCGAGCAGGACTTCATCCAGTTTTTTGAGGGCCGTTTCGACGAGGGATTTGTCAGGATTTTCGCCGCGATCAATAGCCAGTCGGTAGTCCATCAGGGCTTCACCGGCCTTATCGAATGCAAGATCAAAACTTTTGCTGGCCTTGATAGCGGTAGCAAAATCGTCCTCGGAAACTTCACCGGCCTTATAAAGACCGATAACGGTTTCAAAGGCGATATCCCTTGCGGAATCAGCCTTATCGAGAGTGATCTGGCTTGTACGGATAAAGCGCTCGGTTTCCTGCATCTCCGGGGAAACACCAATGATGTGAACAGGCTTGCTTGAGCAACCTTGGGCGAACATGGCAATAAGCAGGAGCAGCGTCAGAATGGAGTATTTACGCATCATTTATCTCCTTTATTCTTGGCCTTGCCTACATTTGCCCCGATCATGTTCACGATCTGCCAGACAGTGCGGAGTACAGGATTCTTGGGTTCAGGCCAGACAGCAGACACAACAGCGCAAATGGCGATTGCGGCTCCGGCAGCCTCTGCAACGTTAATTTCACTCACTTTGCCTTCTCCTGTAGATCAGGGGATGGACAGCCCGTTCCCATTTCGGAGCAAACCACGCAACAAAGCCCGGCCTGAATCCCCAATCGAGGAGTCGGGCCGAGACATGTAAGGCGTTGCAATGGTGCTGGAGGATGGACCGCATGTTATCCCCGCTAAATGTTTTCCAAGTTGCCCGTGCCGTTATCGTGGTCGGAACAGGTAGCCGGATGGAGAAGCCACCCAGAGCGAACCAGAGGAGGGTCACGGGCCTCTTGGATGTGTAGCGAAGATTATAACCTGTGGTTTAGGGACAAAGCGGAGAATTACCTTGTAAGGGTGGATAGTTACCTTGTGAGGACAACCATTTACCCTTGACAGCTATCGTGCTAAGTGAACCTTTGATTAAAAGATTAGCAACACTACAAGGAAGAGCAATAATGTTTGGAAGAAAAAATAAAGAACTCGACCCAACAAGAGATGACCCTTTTGGTGGAGATATGCTTGATCGAGAAGCTGACATCCGGAGGATTACCGAATTCACAGACCTCATTCGTAATCCATATGTTTTGACACTTAATTCACCGTGGGGATCAGGTAAGACATCGTATGTACGGATGTGGCACAACTATCTCCAAAGTCCATTTGAAAAAATTGCTAAGCCCAAAGAAAAAGACAAAACAGATGAAAAGTATCAGAGGGCAAGCGTGTTCTTTAATGCCTGGAAACATGACTTCTCAGGTGTACCAATGGTTTCACTCTTTGCAGAGATAGAAGATGAATTAAAAAGATTTGCAAAACTAACTACTGATGATTCGCCTATCTCTGATAAACTTAAAAAACTTAAAGATAAGTTTACATCGTTTTGCTCTAGAAACACCAAATCAATAACACCATATATAACTCCATCTGTAGCAGGAATATCAGAATGTTTTTTGCCTGGATCTAGCTCTATTAGTACCCCAGCGACGAAGATAGTCGAAAAGACAATCAACTCATTTACGACAAGCAAATCAGAATTAGAAGACTTTCGGACTCAACTTGCAGACATTGCAACAGAATTAAGAGGAGGTGAAGACACTCCTCCGTTGTACATATTTATAGACGAACTTGATAGGTGTCGTCCTACATATGCAGTAGAACTTCTGGAGTCTATAAAACATTTGTTCGATGTTGATGGAGTTATCTTTGTTCTTTCAACTGACAGAGAACAATTGTGTAACACAGTAAAGGCTCTCTACGGAGAAATCGATTCAGAAGGTTATCTACGAAGATTTATCGACTATGAATATTCTTTGCCCGATCCAGATAACAAAAAATTTATAAAATTCCTAGCAAAGTCAGTTTTTAGTGTAGTAGAAGAAAACTGCTATGTTAATCATGGTAACGTAAAGCCTTCTTCTTTCGAATTAGGACAAAGAAAATTTATAGATGAATTTTCAAAACTTGCGATCCTAAAACAACTGAGACTGCGTGATATCGAAAAAATATTTCAATCATCATCAATCTTATTTAGAAAAATAGAGTTCACCAGCTTCCCAATATCTATAATTGTTTTTATATGCGTAACCAAGCATACAGATCCTGCAAAATATTGTGACCTTAAAAAAGGGGCACTTTTAGAAGTTCCATCTGGAGAACTCAACCAAAGAGGAAATTTAAATGGCCTACTTTCTTTTTGTGAAGGCATCAAAAATAAAAATGTGCATACCACATATACTTTGAATGACAAACAACATGGAGATGCAGGTCCTTTCTATAGGCAATTCTACACCAATAACAAAGTAACATTCCAAGACTTTGTATTTAAAAATCTAGATTTGACGGATGAGTTTAAAAAGATTGAATAGCCCCCAAATACTTCCTTTCTTGCTCCTCAACCCAATCCCGAAGAGCCTCCGGTCTAGCTCTCCATGAATCCTTATCCGACCTACGCCAAGCAGGTAGCCCCTCATTTTTCACGAGGCAGGCTATCTGCTTGGGGTTCTCGTCTACCGCTTCACATATAGCTTTTGCCCCTTTTAGGACGAGAGGAAACGTTATGTTGTCAGTCATCACGCCACCTTCCGCACCAGAATTTCAGCTTCTTTCTCGTCTGCCATTCCACTCATGAACCGGATAAAAGCCTTCCTGCTGCCAAGTACCGCCCTTTTCCCGTTCAGTACACCGGGAGTTGATCCGGTCAGCGGACAGCCCTCGGTGTCGTCCACGGTGTTTCCCCGGTGGATTCTTACGTATGACCTGTCCGGAACGTCCTTGATCGTCCATAGCTTCTGCCTCTTGCTGGGGGAATATTCCAACACCAACGGATAGCGGCCTATAGGGATGCAGGAGACGTTCTGCTTGTTCTGTCGCCATGGTTCTTCAAGGGTCCAGCAGATGCTCTCCCCGTCAACAACAAGTACGCCTATGGTCGCCTCTTCAGTCTGCTCAACTCGGATTAATTCAACTCTCCGCATTACTTCCCTTCCTCCAAAACTTCCAAAACAGTTTCCCGAACCTGGTTCTCGAACATGACCTTGTAACTCACGATCCTAACGCCGTAGGTTGCGGACAGACAGAGCACGGCAGTCATTACCAGCAGCGTTATGTTGTGCAGGGTGTTAGGCATACGACCGCCTAGCACGGGTATCCTTCCCGCAGATCGTCCTCACGGTCCCGGAAGGTGTAAAAAGACCCTGCAGAATGGCATTCCGAATCGCAAGATCCGTCCTGTTCTGCTCCATTCGGGCATATATAAATATCGCCGAGGACTTTGCCGTCCTGATGACTGGCAATTCTGCCGAAGCTGTCATGGTGCTCAAGCTCTGCATCGCAATAAGGACATTCCATCACGCCACCTCCAGTAATCCCATCTCAGGAATCCACGGCCTCAATTCAATCTCCCACCTTGGATTGTCCGAGTAATATTTCCCAGTCTCCGGCAGGTAGCCAACGATCTGCATATCATTGCCGAAGAAGCCCATTTGCTCCATACAGTCCTTGAGATGCTTCATGGCATTGTCCAGATCCGGCTTTACAACGGGGCGAATAAGTCCCGCACGGGCCTGTTCTTTCCATTTCTTGGTTTTAGACTTAGGGATCGGAAGATAAACACGTGCCCCCATCAGCAAGGGGCCTTTCAAGGGCTCTGGAGGGCGATAGCGCTTGATAAGCAAATTTAAATGCTCTTCTCGCTGACGCTGCTTCGGGTCTTTGTATGTGCCTCTTCTCGAATGCCGTGCTCTCATTTGGCCCACTGGGGTTATGGGGATAGTGAATTTTAAAACTTGCATCTAATCGGCCTCCTAAGTTCAATCCGCTTTTCGCAGAGATATTTCGTTATCGCTTTCCGGCTCCAGCGACACTGATCTGCGTGTCTGTCCACTCCGTAACACCAAGGCCTGCCCTTAAAGCCTTTATTCCAGCAACAGCAATATTTCTCGCAAAAATCCGGATGTCTGGTTTTCATCTCCTCGACAGTCATGGTCTACAAAAGTCTAGCGGGACTAGGCCGCAGGGTAATCCCGACGGTCCCTCTTCTGCTCCGGTGACTTAAAGTCATTCTTCAATGCTTCCAACAGATTTCGGCAATGCTGAGCATTCCGTTTCCGCTGCTCTTCGCTGATCTGTGGCACAGGAAGCTCTTTCGGTTTGTTCACCGATCTTGACCCCGCCATGAGCTCACGGTGAGCTTTCACGACCTTGCCGACAGTGGGAAACGTGGGGCTGCTCCTGCGGGCCATAGAACAAGCGTCTTCAAAGTCTTTTCCGCTCATTCCCTCGTCCCGGCAGTCCTTGAGCCACATAGGAGCAGTGATTTCAATTGTCGCTGCAGTGATTTGCGAATGAGGATACATGAGCTTCATGTTCTCCAGCTCATCCCTGACCTTGTCCAATAGCAACGGTGCTTCCGTCATTTTGCTGTCTCCTGAGTTTTTCAAGTTTTCGCCTTGCTATCGCGTCATTCTCTGCCGTGAGGCCTTGAGCTACGCTGTTAATCCTCATGCCGTTGTACGTAGGACCGTCTCCTCCTTGCTGAACAACCTCACACGCCTTTGGTAGCTTGTCGGCCCACTTGCCCTTTTTTAGCCAATTCTCAGCCGAGGGAATGAATTGCCCTCCCTGTTTGGTCCACTGGTGGGACTCGGAATGGTTCATCAATCCGTCCATGAGGTCAGACAAGCCGGGGAGCTGTCGAAACTTCTCCCTTTCAGCCCAAACGAGCCAAGCAGCCTCCTTGCCTTCGTCCTTGCCTGATCCGTCAGGTCGATTCATTGCTGCTGCGGTAGCCTGTAGCCACACATCCCAAAACTGCTCGAAAGAGCTATTCGGATTCATCTGCACGATTCCCTGCGGATGCCCTTCACGGGGGACAACTGCAGGCTGTAAATTTCTTGGATTGGTTCCCTGTTGCCTCGGAGACTGCCCTTGGGCGCGAGGATTCGTTCCGCCTTCACGACTTCCAGCGAGAGAGGAATCTTCTCCCCCTCCCCCACAAAAATCTTTGTCGGTTGAAGGAGGTGGTATTTCCCGCGAACTCTGGGGACTATAGGGGTTCTTATTCTTAGTTCTTATATTCTTATCTTCTTGTTCTGTTGTTACAGTGGTTGCCCGGTGGTTGCCCACTGGTTGCCCGCTGGTTGGTTCATCGGTTGTTACAGTGGTTGCCCGACCGCCTGCTTTTGACTCTTGATAACTGTCCCAATTTAAAACACTTATTATTGAAAATCGGTTGCTCACGTTTTTGACTGAAATAAAGCCATCTTCGACAAGTTGGTTGCTCATTCTCTGGAGCTTCTGCCGACTTAGGCCTAATTCCTCACACCATGTGGACATAACGGTTCCGAACTGACCTGGCTGAATATCTTCACCTCGGAAAGCGGTCTTCTTGCGACTGGTTCTCACCAGAATTGAGCAGATCAGACCCCGATATTCGAGTCCGCGACTCCATGAAACGGAGTCCTCGATTTTACGCCAGAGCTTCAGGTAACCGCGATACATACCATCACCCCTATAAAAACCACGTTTTGATTCTCTGCCAGCGCGTGAGCGTCTTTTTAGTTCTGGAAAACCGCACATTGCCTCCACGCTTCTGGTAGTCAGCCATATAACGCACAAGAAAAGCCGACAGGGTATTAGCGACCTTGTCGGCATATGCTTCCACCACAAGTGGATCTTCATGATTCTGAGCGGCGGCCTGGAGTTCGTGCAGGCGATTGAAAAGCTCAAGAAATTCGGCACGAGGGCTGTCTGTTGCGGGCTCAGACTGCTCAATATCCACAACCTTGAAGCCGCAGTTGCTCCCCATGATATTAAGGGCAATGCGGGCAAGCTGACGCCCTTCTTCCTCGCCAGCCTCAGATATCGCGGAAAGCATGGCTGATACAGTGTCAATGGGATTACGTCTGGCATCATCGTAAATGGAAGGATCCTTACCCCATCGGTAAATCTGGGCGTGTTCAACGTTAAAGATCCGGTTCATTCCCGGCACGGACAGTAGTCCACGCGCAAATGTAAAGATTTCCCACGACTTGGAGGGTAGTTTCATATTCATCATATCCTCGTAAAATAGTTTGTGGTCACATATGTCTTAATCATGGACCGCAATCCAAAACCCGCAGCCTCAGCGCGGGTGCGACTGGTCCGGCAAAAGGATCAATCACTTCTGCTAACGGTTGCCATCATCCACAACGGCCAGCTTGACTGGCATCGAGAGCGTGTAAGCTCCACTTTATCGCTGTCTGATTCCCACGACCTTGCAATTTCAAATGCTGCGAAACGTTTTGGTTTGCAGGGCGTGCGGAGTCAGGCAGTTCTGCCGGGATTGTAGCAGGTGAATCTGCCGGAAAACTTTTGAATTGAGGCGACATTTGCCCCTATTTCGAGCAAAACTATGCAAAATTTTATGTTATGCCGCCTCGTCGTGGTTGTGGTCATGATCTGGATTCTCTGCAGGTTCGTCGGGGTAAAGAAAGGGAGCCAGTCTTTCTACTGTGTTAGAGTGACACCCTCTTCCCCTTGTTATTTTTGATAAAGAAGTTTGTGCAACCCCAGACAATTCTGAAAGCCTCTTCTGAGTCATTCCAGTTCTTGCAAAAAATTTCTTTAAATCTTCTTGAATGTTCATTTCACAATAATATTCCAGTTAGACTTTATACGTCAACATAAAAGTCGAACCAGACTGTGACACAAACTAGAACTTGGAGTAGTCTAAAGAGAATGAGTAGTTACGAAAAATTTATTCAAGACTTAGGGGTCTTTGCAAAGAAGTACTATGGGACACCATCCAAGATGGCTGACCAAATAGACTACTCACAGTCAACTTTGTCTAAAATTCTTGGGAAAAGATCGCGACCGAGGATAGACACAATCTGCGAGCTCCTAGACAAACTTGGCGCTCACATCGTTTTCCCTGGCCTTGAAGTGTATTCTCCCGCTAAAGAAGAAAAGGAAAGCCAAAGTGAAGAAGAGAGCTCTAAGATAGAAGATCTGCTAAAAAGAAATGCAGAACTGGAGAAAGAGTTGATCGAAGAACGCAGACTCTCCCGAGAACTGATGAAAGACAACAGGCAGCTGATGTGGGACTTGCGGGCAGCAGAGCAAAACATCCCGCTCCCATCTTCTCGTCAAGAAGAAAAAGACAAGCAAGCCGTAAAAGAAGGAAAAGCCTGCTTCCTGACGACCACTGTAAGCAAAAACGGTGTAGAATCAGACATTGTAGAGCTGGAGGACTGCAACACTCCCACCCAAACACTTCAAGACAAAAAAGCCCCCAAGTACA
This sequence comes from Maridesulfovibrio salinus, assembly GCF_055394525.1. NCBI lineage: Bacteria > Pseudomonadati > Thermodesulfobacteriota > Desulfovibrionia > Desulfovibrionales > Desulfovibrionaceae > Maridesulfovibrio > Maridesulfovibrio salinus. Next base: position 2,470,910 of record NZ_AP042461.1, on the reverse strand, counting down.
AACACTCCTGACAAAAAATATTTCCACCCTAAAACCGCCGCCTTGGCGGTTTTTTTTGTTCAATTTAATTCTAATTAGACTTTTTAGCTTGCACAACAAGTCTAGTTAGACTATTCTGTTTTCAACGACAGCGAGAAACGCCACCGCCGAAAGCTCTGCGGCATAGGACCAGACAGTAAGCGGAACGTTCTTGGCAGTTGAAATGACGGATAGCGGACCAGTCAAAAGAAAACCAACCAACTAAACACTTTAAAACAATTATCTTGTTTTTCTTGATCTTTGATTTTCTCCAGTAAGCACATTTCCCATTACGCAAAACTGGAAAACGCTTCGAACTCTGTGAAGGTGTACCCATCATCACACCTGACCCCACTCCCCTTGATTATGGGTTTCGGCGGGAATCTCCCCTTCCCGCCACCCTCTCAGGGTTCGAAGCAATCAACTGAGGCCCGGAGGACGGGTTTCGCATAATTTCCCGTCCTCCGTTTAAACCCGGCTACCGAGGACAGCATTATGAAAGGCGGACTTCATCTACTTATATCAATCTGGCTGCTTTTTCAGCTTCTCGTCTACGGTTTTGCTTTCGGGGCCTTGTGTGGAGGGTGATGAAGATGGATGCACTTGAAAAATTTTCAGTTCGCTACCTGCGGGCAGAGACAGAGATTGCAGTTCTCAACTGCGTTGTTGAGCCTACGCAGGGCAACAAGAATAGGGCCAATGACTACTGCGAACGCCTGGCCGGATACATCCTGAGCCAGTTCGGAGCTAAGTTTGCCGGACCTCAGACGGGCCCACGGAGGGACAACAATGGATAACCTGATGACATACGCAAACCTCAGACGGGACAACTACACCAAAGAGGTGTGTTTCAAAGGCCGTTGGTACACCGAAGAGGAATACTTTGAACTCCGCGAAGACATTGAGCACGACGAATCCCATCGCGACAAAGAAGCGGAAGAACGTGCGGAAGCCCGCGCAGAAATGGAAAGGGAGGAATCATGGGCGGCATAATTGATATTTTCAGTAACGGATTAGTAGAGCGCTACTGCGACGAATGTCAGAATTTTCGCGGCGCGTGTGGCGGAGGTCAGAAAGGCCAGTGTTTCGCACTGAATACAGTCATGAAAAAGGTCGGCGCCCCTGCAGTGCCAGCGGTTTATGCTCATTCTCGCGCTGACAACTGCAAATTCTTCACCCCCCTTGAGTTTGTTGACTACGCAGAGCGGGCCGTTGTGTCCGGCGAAGGTTTGGGGGCGGCTTAAGATGTCCACCCCATCCCGCAAAGAATGGCTTGAAGCCCGCAAAAAAGGACTTGGTGGCAGTGATGCTTCCAGTGTGCTGGGCCTTAATCCTTGGAAAACCAACGTCGAGCTATGGGAAGAGAAAACCGGCCGCAGAGAAGACGATGATATTTCCGACAAGGAATGCGTCAAGTACGGCGTGGCCTGTGAGCCTCTTATGCGGGAGATGTTCAAGCTGGATTACCCGGATTTTAAGGTTGCTCATGAAGAGAATGTCGTTCTGCAGCACCCTGAACACCCCCAATTACAAGCCTCACTAGATGGTCGTCTCTGGGACCAAACCGGAAGGCTCGGCATTCTGGAGATCAAAACAACTACCGTCCAGCGAGGATCTGACTACGACAAGTGGAAAGATCAGGTTCCACAGAATTATTTCATTCAGCTGCTTCATTACATGCTGGTTACTGGCGCAGAGTTCGCCATGCTTAAGGCCAGATTAAAAAATGAATGGGGCAGTGAAATCAGCATTACTGAAAAGCATTACCGGTTCGAAAGATCGGACCACACAGCTGACCTTGAATACCTGCTTCATGCTGAACTGGAGTTCTGGGAATACGTTTTATCAGACACAAGGCCGAATTTGATTCTGCCGGAAATATAAGGAGATTTCTTATGACTATGGAAATAAAAATCCTCAGTCCGAAAGAGGATGGATTCGTCAAGAAGATCGACTTCAACTTTGATGATCTTAAGACCGAAATTCAAGTCAAACTCGAAAAGTATCAGGGCCTTGCCTATACCGATGACACTATCAAGGATGCAAAGGCAGACCGGGCAACTTTGAATAAGTTCACCAAGGCTTTGAACAGCAAGAAACAGGAAATCAAAAAACAGTGTCTTGCTCCATACACCGACTTTGAAGCCAAAATCAAAGAGCTGACCGGACTCGTTGACGAACCTCTCCAGGCTATCGACGCTCAGGTAAAGGGCTACGAAGAGCGCAAGAGACAGGAAAAACAGGCTGCAATTGAAGAGTTCTGGGACAAGTTCGAATCAAACGTAAAAACCCTGGTTCCTCTGAACCGTATCTTCAATCCTAAATGGACTAATGCAACTTATGCCATGTCCAAAATTGAAGACGAAATCGAAACATTCTTCAAAAACACCGAAACTGAACTCGCCACCATCGAAGAACTGGAAACCGAATTCGAAGATCAGGTCATTCGTGTTTATCTGAACAGCTTCTCCATTGCCGCGGCTCTGGCTGAAAACAAAAAGCTTCTTGAGCAGAAGGCCAAGCGCGAAGCCTACGCCGAACAGCAGCGCCTCAAAAGAGAGGCTGAAGAAAAGGCCCGTCAGGAGGCAGTTGCAGCACAACCTACACCGGAACCAAAGCCGGATCCCGTTCAGCAGCCCGCGTCTCCGTTGCAGGAAGAACAGCGTCGTACTGTAAAAGTTCAGCGCAAACCGGAGATAGTTGAAGTAGACTTTCGTGTCCACGCTACCCGTGAACAGCTTCAGCTGCTGAAATCATTTCTTGCTGACAACGGTATCACCTTCGGTCCCGTTCCCTCTGAAACTAAAGAAGCAGCTTAAGGAGTATAGATTATGACTCGCCCTACTAATTCACTGGCCCCGCAGGGAAATGGAAACTCCCCGGCCAAGAGCAATACTTTTTCCGGATTTATGACTGGCCCGGCCATTAAGAGCCGTATCAACGAAATGATTGGCAGCAAGGAAGGCCCTCGCTTCATTTCTTCTATTGTTTCAGCGGTCAGTACCAACCCCGCGCTACAGGCATGTGAACATGGAAGCATTTTCAGCGCGGCCCTGCTCGGTGAAAGTCTCGGCCTTTCTCCCTCACCTCAGCTCGGCCAATACTACATGGTCCCTTTTAAGGACCGGAAAAACAATCGAACAGTCGCCACCTTCCAGCTCGGCTACAAAGGTTACATCCAGCTTGCAATCCGCTCGGGTCAATACAAAAAACTGAACGTAGTCGCAATCAAAGAAGGTGAGCTTGTACGCTATGACCCTCTTTTCGAAGAAATTGAGGTTCAGCTTATCCAGGATGATTCTGTAAGGGAAAACACCCCGACAATTGGTTACTATGCCATGTTCGAATACCTCAATGGTTTTCGTAAGACCATGTACTGGACCAAAGAAAAAATGGAAGCTCACGCCGACAAATACAGTATGGCTTTCAAGTTGGCGGATTATCGCCGCCTCCAGAACGGCGAAATAAATCCACGTGATATGTGGAAGTTCAGTTCCTTCTGGTACAAAGATTTTGACGGTATGGCCTTCAAGACAATGCTTCGCCAGATCATCAGTAAATGGGGAATCATGTCCATTGAAATGCAGCAGGCTATGGCTGGCGACAACGCAAGAATCCTCAATGACGGAACACCTCAGTATATCGATACCGATCCGATTCCAGGCGAACCAACTCAGGCTGAGCAGCCGGAGCACCCCGCAATGGACGTTGAGTCGAAACAACCTCAGAGCGAACAACCTAAGCAGCCGTCCGCAGAAGAAGAATTCTTCGATCAGGACAACTCTGTCGAGCCCAAGGAAGAAGCCCTCTCTCCCAACCTCGGCGACAAAGCCGAGGAATACGAAGCTTCTCAGGCATCCGTCCGGAACACAATCCTCGTGGACGTCATGGGGCCCTGGGGCGGGACTCTGAAAGACATGGAACGTCTAGTCGGCAAGGGTCAGAACCAGTGGACCAAGAAGGACCGCGCAAAGCTGCTTGAAGCTTATACCAAGCTGGCAAACGGTGCGGAGCCATCTGAAGTGTTTCCCACCAACTAACAGGGCGCAACCATGACCAGTCAGCAGCGCAAAACAATATTCCCAATGCTCCAAGAGTGCGGATGTCCCAAGGATAGAGATCAGCGCATAGCGTGGGTAAACGGGTTGTTGTGTGCTTTCAAGGCAAACATGGTCATCGCCAGTCTGAACGACCTGAACGACACCCAAGTGAGCTGGCTGATCGGGATATTGGGCCAGCGCATTCAGGAGGCAGGCGGATACAGAAACGCCGCCTAGCCCCACCAACTAAGTCAAGTCATCACACCCAACATATACAACAGGGGCGGGAAACCGCCCCAAGGATGGAACCCCATGGGCCGTTTATTCAAAGCACACCCCCTGACCATATGGAAGGTCGTCCCCGAAGAGCAGACATCTTTGCTTGAGGAAGAAAGGACCTACGACCTGCTGAAAAACGTATCTTTCCAGTCCATCGACAAAGAAGCGATTCAGAAAACATACGGAGCAGTAACATTTGAAGACTACCGCTCAACCGACTTCGGGCCGAGCACCACAGAATTTGGCGAATACGTTGTATTTTCTGTTCGCATCGACGAGCGCAAAATTCCCAACGCCGCCCTTCAGCGTCAGGTAGACGATGCTATTGATGAAGAAATGAAGCAGGCTAAAAAAGAAGGTAGAAACTTCTTAGGAAAAGAGCGCAGGAAAGAAATCAAGGATCAGATCAGGCTCAAGCTGCTGGCAATCACCCCGCCTTCCCCTTCTGTTGCGGACGTTTGGTGGAACACCAAAACAAACCTGCTGTTCCTGACCGACAAGAGTAAAGGATTTGTCGAAGCCTTGGAAAGAATGTGGAAGATCGCTTTTGGGATCAACTACCGCCTTGAGAAATTAGAGCTTGGCCTTGACGAAGAAAAAAATATTTTAGGACGGAACTTCCTTACCCGCATCTGGAATTCATTTGAACCCACTTTTGAATCCGCAGAAGGTTATAGCGCAACAGTCTGGTTTTCCGACAAGGTCAAAGCTGCTGATGCGCAGGAAACCATCATTGCGAATAAGATCGGCCAGCAGTCCGATTTTGACGACATCCGCCGCGCAGTGATGGATGGTAAGGTCATTATCGGCGGGGTTCTCACTTTTTCCAGTATGGATACTGTCTATGAAGTCGAAGTTGACCATCTGCTTACCCCTATCTCCAAAATATCCGTTCCCCCGGTAACCCATCACGAAGAAGACGACATTTACGGCGCCACGATGCTTCAGATTGATCGCGTTGAAACTGCCTTTGGTCTGCTCGTGAGTTTGTTCCAGTGGTGGAAGCAGCAGGATGATCTTGATGTGGATTCCGAGGAATTCAAGAGACGGTTGAAGGCTGGCGCCAGACAAGCAGCCGAAGACCTCAAAGGAACTCTTCCCGAAGGCACCACCATGACTATCGAAACCTCTGACGGCGAAAAGGTGGAGGTGGCGTAGTTATGAACGACACACTCGAAAATTTCGCCCGCAACGAACTCAAAAAAGGCTTGGCTCATTGCACTGAGGCAGAACAACTTCTTTTCAAGCGCATGTACGCAAACGGCAACCTTGAAATGGAGATAAATGGTCTCGTCGACACCATGCCCGAAGATAAGTTGGATTGGGCCATGCAACAGGTTGAACGCACTTTAGCTAAAAAGCAGGAGTCCTAACCATGCCCTTACTCACTGAAGCAGAAGCAAAAGAGAAATGGTGTCCGCAAGCGAGGGTTTTATCCATTGGGGTCTGTTGTAACCGTAGTCCAGGAGGGGAAGGAGATCGAAACAGCTACTGCCTCGCCTCCGGCTGCATGAGCTGGAGATGGAAGGATAAAGAGACTGAAAAGATGGTTTACCGCTACAAAGAAGATCATCCCGAAATGATGGAACACTATAAAGGTTACTGCGGCCTTGCCGGAAAACCGGAGGAATAGAAAATGAGCAATGACACTCCCGAATTCTGGCCCGAACGCACCGAAAGCCCTTGCACCTGCTCATGCGGCGGAATGCCCACAATGATTCTGGTGGGCACAGCTGGTGGTGAAGACAAGCGTCAGGTCATTTGCACCGTGTGCGGGACATGCGGACCGAGAAGCAGCAAAAAGGCCGCAGCTATCAACGAATGGAATGTGCAAGTTGAAGCCCTGACTACACACCGGGCGGTTGTAGAAATCATCCGTAATCGTGTTGAGATTGCGAAGGCCAAGCAGGAGGCGGACAATGTCTAAAATCGTAACCAAAGTAACTTGCCCTCATTGCGGACTTAAATTCAACAAATCCGTACTCGCTCCTGATTCCACAGACAAGGAACAGCTCACCCCTTTAGAGCTGATTTACTGCGATTGCGAAGAAGGCGGCTGTGGAGATGGTTTTCTCTTTAGGGCCGTTGTTACTGCGACCGCAGAAGTGGAAGTATGCAAACCCGGTGAGTTGATCAATCAGGAAGATATAGAAATCAAGCCTGAGGACCGCTGGGATTACAATGTGGAGGCTGACAATGTCTAAAATCCAATGGACCCAGCAGACATGGAATCCCATTATCGGCTGTAGCAAGAAAAGCCTTGGCTGCGAGAATTGCTATGCCGAGAAAATGGCCGCACGTCTGGCACGGATTGGAAAGACTGCCTACTACGGGGAAGTTGTGCAGGATGAAAAGTGGAACGGAAACATAAGTCTCATTGGCTCTCAGCTTAAAAAGCCAATGGAGCGCAAGAAACCGACTACCTACTTTGTAGGCTCCATGACCGACCTATTCCACAAAGCAACACCTATTCAGCATGTAAATAAGGTCTTTTTTATAATGGGCTTTTGCTCCCAACACCGTTTCATCGTTCTGACTAAACGGCCCGAAATGATGCAAATGTACATGGGCTTCCAGAAAGATTTTTGTGAACGCCATAATTTTACTTACCCCCTCCCTAACGTAATCCTCGGCGTAACAACCGAGAACCAAGAGCAGGCGGACAAGCGTATCCCTATACTGTTGGAGACTCCGGCGGCGGCGCGGTTTGTAAGTATAGAGCCTATGTTGGGGGCGGTGGATTTGACAGAAATAGCAATGTGGAACGGAACTAGAGAATCTGTTTTAGACCGTGAGTGCTGGGGAAATTGTGCCTGTGGGCTTACTAAGCTCGGTGACGAACCAGGATGCAAAAGAAACGGCGGAGACGGGAAATTAGCTAACCTTGACTGGGTAATCTGCGGAGGCGAGTCCGGTCCCGGTGCGCGGCCCATGCATCCGGATTGGGTGCGGAGCTTGCGAGATCAATGCAAGAGTGCCGGGGTTCCGTTCTTTTTTAAGCAGTGGGGGGAATGGAAACCATGGTCGAGAAAGCAGGCATCCCACATGATTCGCAGTGATTCGGGACATGTGATGAACTATGTCACCCCGGCAAAGACTACCGACGATTTCTGGGAGCCTGTTTCCCGTGTCGGAAAAAAGAAGGCAGGCAACCTGCTCGATGGTCAGGTGTACGAGCAGTATCCGGCGATTTTGCGGGAGGTGCAGGATGGTTAGCCTCTACTACATTCAAGATTCCCGCAAATGGGACGGCAACAACATGGTGTTCTGGAAGAAGAACGAGAAGGGATACACCATGCATTTGGATGAGGCCAAGCTGTGCAGCAAGGAAGAAGCCGACAGAATCCACGCAAACAGGAAAACCGACATCCCCAGACTGAAAGAAGACGTGGAAGAGTGCGCAAGTATGCAGGTCGACATACAAAGATTTAATAGCTCTGAAGACACAGAAAAGCCTCTCTTCATCCCCCTGAAGACCGAATTCTATAACATGTTTATCAGTGGCGAGAAAGGCGACGAGCTACGCAAATATGGCGCCCGCTGGAATGAAAAGACTTGCCGCGTAGGTCGTCCGGTCCTGCTTTCCAAGGGCTACGGCAAACACAGCCGCGCTCGCAGCAAAGTTACATCTTTCAAAAAGCAGCACGGCTCTCTCTTTGGATCGGGCTATCAGGGTCAGATTATGAAATGCTTCGGAACCCTTGATCTTGAGATTGCTGTGATTGGGTTGGAGCAGCCGGTGGAGACTCCAAATGTCTAAAGACTTCTATTACCAAATCAAGGGCCTCGCCACCGATCAAAACACCGGTTGTGAAAAATGGTCATGGCCTCCGCTATTCTCAGGCAAGGTTGAAGCCGCAAACAGCAAGGAAGCCCGTGCCGCTCTCGAAGGAATGTTCAAGCATAAGCTTCCGGGGAGCATCAAACGTGCCGATTTTTCACAGCCCTTCCTGATGCGACTTACCGAGATTACCGACGATCAGCCCTACCTGAAAAGGCTGTTCGAACTCAAAGAGTGCGAGGAATGCGGGAACCCGTTTCGCCAGATCGACCTCTATAACGATCCTCACGAAACCTACAAAGGTCCCCGGTTCTGCTGTCAGGTTTGCGCGAATAAGGCCAAGGCCGCCGAAATCATGGCGGGGCCGGATGATCCTTATGGAAACAAGTCTATCCCCTGCATTTACCGCATCACCAACAAGCGCACTAAAATGGTCTACATCGGCCAGACCACTCAAGCTTTTACCCTGCGTTGGTGGCAGCACATCAAATGGGGCGAGTCCGGTTGCAAATTTCATCAGGCCATGCGCAACAGTGAGCTTACAGATTGGACCTTCGAAGTCCTCGAAGTCTGCAAGGCCGAAGAACTGGACCAGCGTGAAGCCTACCATATCGCCGCTCATGATTCAGTTGAGCGTGGGTATAACAGTTTGAAAGGTGTGAAAAGCGCGGAACTGGAACGGGAGGCGGTTTAAGTGGGTAGCGACTGGCCCAAAGGCCCCACGTACTGGACTGAACACGGCATCCCACACGTATCCATACCGTTTACGTGGAGCCTGCCCGAAGTCCGTAAATGGCTGACCGGAAACCTGTTTCCAGAGGTCCGTATCGGTGGACCCGGTGCATACCTCATGCCTGATTTTTTCGCAGACATGCCAAATGTCACCATCGAATACAGTCACGCCGGGGTGCTTCAGCGAGTAAACCCCATGGCTACCCGCACAACAACCGGCTGCGTGAATAAGTGTAAATTCTGCGCGATTGGTGAAGGACTGGTGGAACCCGGTGGGCTTGTCGAGTTGGAGGACTGGCCTGATAAGCCTGTCCTTTGTGACAACAATATTTTAGCCGCATCCCAGCCCCATTTTGACCGGGTCATGGAACGGCTGGAGGCGTGGGATAAACGCAAGGTCCAGACTGATTTCAATCAGGGAATTGATGCGCGGCTACTTAATCAGCACCACGCAGAGCGCATCGGACGTTTAAAAAAAATGGTTGTGCGCCTCGCTATGGATCACTTCGACATGGCTGACAAATGGGAAAGAGCTTTCAAGCTGCTGACATCCAACGGAACCCCGAAAAGCCGTATCCGCTCCTATTGCCTGATCGGATTCAATAGCGATCCGTGTGAATGTTGGGAGCGATGCTTATGGGTAGAGAGTTACGGAGTCAAGGCTCTACCTATGTGGTTTCATCCGCTAAACGCGCTCACTGCTAATTCGGTTACGATGGAACAGATTGCTCTGGGTTGGACTGACAGTGAACGTAAAGGAATCATGCAATATTTCTATAAGCACAGGGGACAAATCCCTGTGGATGTGAGGGCTGCGTGATGGGTAGCGTGATGAAAAACAACCTCGACCCAAAAACAAAAGATCACCTGCACCGCCAACTGATCAAGCTGGGTGAAATGCTCGGTGATGGAGATTGCGACCCGTGGGTTGAAAAGGAATACGCGCGAGTCCTCAAGGCGCTAGGCATTGGCCCCAAGCCAAAGAAACGAAATTCCATCCATATTAACGCTTTGATGGCCCCGCGCCTGGAGGAAGTAAAGTGCAAGTGCGGTGGAGAGTTGAAGCAATCGCGCTCCGGTTCCATGATCGGGCAATGTGTGGAGTGTGGGAACAAATACCGGCTGCTTAAGAGGGTTAGCCGGAAAAAGAAATCCGCGTAAGCGGCGGGAGGGAGAAAGAGAATGCAGCAGTACATAGACGATTATCCCGTTGGAAACATCGAGCCGTATGACGGGGAAAGGATAGAATTCATGATGGAAGATCCAGATTGTCATGTCCGTGTTTTCAGCAGCATGAGCAAGGCTTGCGCGGCAAAGCGGGTAGCAAAACGCCGCATGAGGAACAAAAGAGCACGTAAGGCTCGTAAACAGGGAAGGCGTTAAGCCATGAACAACTACACATTCAAAGCCCCCGGAGAACAGGCCCGCAAAGTCTGCGCGGACTCCGTAGCCAACGCGATAAAAGTGATTGAGCGCAACTCCCCGGATTTTCCGTGGACTGAGTGCTGCAAGGGTAAGGCGGTTTTATGGAGAAGAAAAACAAAATGACCCCGGATACGGTAATGGCCGTTTTCTTCGGAGGCCTCTGGCTGTTCGCAATAGTGGCTATCCTTTGCGGTGTATTTGCTCCTGATCGCAGAGCCGACATAGTTGAAAAAGTCATCGAAGCGGCAAAGGAAATTGAACAGGACTGCCCCGTCAAGAAAGAGTTAGAAGAACTGCGGGAACGGATTAAGAAACTTGAGGGGATGAAGAAATGAGCGAAGACACTACCCTTTTCGTTTGCGAGAACATCGGCATGGATACCGAATCAGATGTCGAGATCACAAAGAAAGACGGCAGGTTCCAAGCACATCAGGAAGTATCACTCTTCGGTATGGGCGGATGTCATTTCTTTGGATACGGCAGCACTCCCGAAGAAGCGCGGACTGATCTGGAAAAGAATCTGAAGGAAACTTCGGAAGATATGTGGAGGTAAAGAAATGGCAGAATGTGAATTTCGCAAAGAACTGCGAGACGGAATCGGATATTGCGAAAACCCTGGATTAGACAATTTGATCGAAAGGAATGAAAAACTTCATGCCGAAAACGCCCGCCTCCGCACCCAGAACGCAAAGCTTGCCGGAGCCAATGCCAACCTACGCGAACAGGTCAGCGTCATGCGTTCAGCAGGGGAATTCATTGACTTTCCTGCCGAAACCGAGATTGACGATTGCGACTTCGCCACCTGTGCTTACGGACTTGAGGCTGGGAGTTCCGGTTTTTGTTCGGCAGATGATGCCACAGGCGAAGCCGGTTGTCCTGCACATCTTAAAATTTGTTCCGCTTGCGCCGGGTCTGGGGTTGAGGGGTAAGGATTATGGCAGAACCAGCACTTGTAGACCTTGATGGACTTGCCAAAAGCATCAGTATCAGCAAAAGCTACCTATCCCGTTTTTGGAAACAGCTGCCCCATGTCCGTCTCCCTATCTCCGAGGGATCTGATGGACGAGGAGTTCTTTTTTCGATAGATGATGTCAAGAACTACCTCATCAATAATCACGGGATCAACTATGTCGGTGGACAAATACAAAACCAAAGCCGGGACCAGATACCAAGCGGTGCTGTTTCTGAACGGCCAAAGAGTGGCGCGAAAGGCCGGGTTCAAAACAAAAAAAGAAGCAAAGGCGTGGGAGCACGAGGAGAGAAAGCTGTGGGAAAAACACGGCGACCAGACGAAGACCCGCATGGACTTCGAGTCATTAGCAACAAAATATCTCGATGAAATCCAAGACCGCAAAAAGCGCAATACATATATATACAAAAGAAGTACTTTCCGCAGATTTATCGAATACTTTTACCCGCAAAAGATAATTTTAAATGAACTGACGCTTGATGTTTTAGCGGACTATCACCGGGCACAAAAAGATGCACGTGGTCCCAAAGCAGCAAACTGCGACCTGCGCGAACTACGCACCCTTTTCACTTGGGGCATTAAGCGCGATCACATGTTAAAGAACCCCGCTCAACAGGTCGATTACTACGCCGAAGAGGATTATGTCCGCTACGTCCCTCCAGCAGAAGACATTGCCTCCGTCAGGATGGCTGCTACGCCAGAAGAAAGACTCTTCTTCGATACACTTTATTTCACTGCAGCCCGCCTTTCCGAAGTCCTGAACCTTACATGGGAAGATATCAACTTTGAATCCAAAGCTATTCGCCTCTGGACTTCCAAACGTAAAGGCGGAGACAGACAGCCTCGTGTGCTGGCTCTCCACGACGAACTCCACTCGCTACTTTTAAAAGCATGGGACAACCGTGATAAAGCCAGTTCCTACGTTTTTACTAACTCCCTCACGGGCAATGCCTACACCAGACACAATGCTTTCGTAAAAGACCTATTTAAGCGTCTTTGTCAAAAAGCCAATCTTCCCACAGAACGTCACTTCACTGCCCACTGCATTCGACACCACGTTGCCTCGCGTATCGTAGACTCACGAAAAGCTACCCTGCGTCAGCTTCAAAGCTTTCTTGGACATATGAATTCAAAAGTCACGGACAGGTACGTCCATGAACTGCAAGTGGACCACGATATCCTCGGTGCTTTTGACACTGATTCCGAAGACGAAAATCAGGCCGAAAACGATAGGTGATTTCATAGGTGATTCATAGGTGATTTGTAGCAATCTCTTACACGTTCTCACCTATTAGGTGATTTGGAAACCGCACAAACCCTTACGTATCAACGTCTAAGAAACCAGTTCACTAGGCTCGAAATCGAGTTATGGGAAACCATACGTGGGTTCGAATCCCACCCTTTCCGCCACAATAAAAACAGGGACTTAGATGCTTTTTCTGAGTCCCTTTTTCTTTTTAAATAGCCCACAATGTGCGTTTTAATGTGCGTTTGGTCCCAAAAACGTAATTATTCCCCATCAGCCAAAAATGAAATCTCGTTTAGCGTTGTTTGATTTAGTTCTTAATATCAAACCGCCTCAAAGCATCTCCCCGCTCAACGCCCTATCTTATTGGCAGTTCTCCCGGTTAACCAAATCTAATTCATCAGACCCAAAAATTAAAACCTATCATCATCGTTGTACCTCGAAGACCAGCATTGAAGCTATCACCCACCAGCGGGACCGGAAGGATGACCATGCCGAGGGATGAATCGCAATCACGATAGCTGAAGTTGGCCTGGCATCAAAAACTACATACGAACCAGAACCTTCATTGCTCCCTTGCTCATGGCCCGCTCAAAGGCCTCTCTGAAATCATTGAAATTATATTCAGCTTCGATCAATCCGCTTACATCAACAAGGCCCTGTTCCAAAACATTCATGGCCAACCTGACATCTCCACAGCGTGAACCTACGATTGAAATTTCGTCCACCACCAACTTTGCAAGATTTATGGAACTGGGCAGATGCGAAGTGGTCTTGGCCACAATTGTTCCCTCAGGGCGCACGAAATCCATAGCGTAATTGATTCCCTTTTCGGAGCCTGTCGCTTCCACCACCAGATCAAACTTATCCCACTCAGCGGCCAGTTTGGTAAGTTCTTCGGGTTTGCTGATGCAGTGGGTGGAAACTCCCTGAGATGCAGCGATGGACAGCTTCTCTTCATGCTTACCGACCAAAAGAATATCGGGATTGTAAATTTTAAGACCAAGTGCGGTTAAAAGACCCAGTTTTCCATCTCCGAGAACCATCACCCGCATATTCCCGGTGACATGTATCTGCTGACTAACCTCCAACCCCGCCGCCAGAGGCTCGGCGAAAACTGCAACATTATCCGCCACATCATCACTCACAACAACCAGATTTTCAGCTGGTGCTTTAAGATATTCGGCGAACGCTCCGTCATGATTAACTATTCCGATTACGGTGCGTGGCTCTGCATGGCGGCGATCCCCCCGGTATGGTCCGACAGGGCAGTTTATATCCGCCACAACACGCTTGCCAATCAATTCTGGCCTAGCCGGACACTCTTCTACCTCGGCAACAAATTCATGACCGGGAACTCCCTCAAATCCGTAATATCCCCTGTGCAATTCGATATCAGTATTACATATTCCCGCCACCCGAACCTTAAGCAATGCATCTCCATCACTCAATGATGGTTTGTCTCTGTCTACAAGTTCAATTATGCCTTCCTTAAAATATACACTGCGCATTATATCTCCTGATTGATATAAGGTTGTCCTGACACTCCAACAGGAAACCTGAAAGACAAAAAAGCCGCCCTTGGGCGGCTTTAATATAAAGAATATTGAACTATATTGAAATTCTATACATCGTGTATATCAATATATACCAGAGTCTGATTCAAAAGCTGATAGGCAATTTCACCGAAAGTAATCGGTCCCACAAAGGGATCCGTTTTCTTGCCTTCCAGTTCTGAATATAAATAGTTGAGGATGCAGTTGCATGAAAATGCGATTCTCTTACCCGAAACATTATTATCTTCAAGCTGCTTGCTGAATGCTTCTGCGTAATTATCAATCGCACTTGCATGCTTGTAACGGACCCCGGAAAAAACAGGTGCATAAAAACTTACACCATCCTCAGGGGAAACAGCCTGAAAACTTATATTAATCAATGCACCGTAATAATCAGCGACCAGAGGCAATTTAGTATCGAGATTTTTCTCGGTAATATATTCTGCAAAATTATGTTTTACGCCGTTAACCATAACTGATTCACTGACAAAAGTATCATTATTGAATGTTAAGGTATCACCGTCACCCTGCTCAAAAATATTGATAATACCAACATCAATAGTTTTTCCAGGCTTGAGGTCTATATGCATGACCAAAGCTTCATCTTCATAATTGTTGCCAGTGGCTCCGCTAAAAACTTTAGGCTTAACAGAACCAAGATCATCAAGCTTAACCCCGGAAATCCAACCGACAAGAGGCTGAGATCCGAAATCGCTGTAATTAGGGGCATTTAAAGCGAATGACACATGCGCAGGACTTGAAGCGGGAATTATAATGAAACTGAACCCGCCATCCCCGGCATCGGTATAAACGCTTCCCAAATCATCTTCGTTATACTTTTTAAGTTTCACTGAAGCGGCGACATCAGAAATATCAGTTACAAAGATATGATCCTGAGTTAAAAGCCCTCCCTTAGATGGCGAAACAAAATACGGTATTGTACCCCCGATCCACTTGCCCTTAGGAAGCTGGCTGAGAAGTCCCTCATCGCCAGCCAGAAGCAGGGTTTTACCATTGGCTATCATTTCTGCAGTCTCTTTGACACTATGAAGTACCTGTTGCATACCCCCTCCTACTTGAACATGTTTTGCAGATCTTCCTTAGCCGAGGCATTATCTGCGTTTTTTTCATAAATAGCACGAAGTTCAGATACCGCTTTAGAAACACTTTCTGCTGATCCATCTGAATTGACATGACGAATAATGCGACCAAGAAGAATTTTAGCCGCAAGAAATTTCAAAGTATAAGTCTTTTTGCCTGTTACAATTTCTTCCCACCGTGGATTTGTGCTCGGAGGAACACCCATAGATAAAACCTCCATTTATACTGATTAAAACAACTCAAGAGACATTCTAACAGCAGAATGTTCCCGGCTATAATCAACCCAATGCACCTTAACCCCGAAATAAAACCTAGTTAATGCACCCAGCATAACAATTAATATACATTAAAAATCACGGCAGTTCTACCCTGAACATGGTTTGCAGATCCTCCCTCGCAGAGGGATTATCGGTGTTCTTGATATAGATGGCATGCAGTTCACAGGCTGCCCGGATCGCCCTCTCCGGTGACGGATCAGCACTGAGACTTCTCAACCAGCGGCCAAGCAGAATTTTAGCGGCAAGAAATTTTAGAGGAAACCTTTTTCTACCAGTGACAACATCTTCCCACCTCGAATCAGTGTTCGGAGGAACTTCCATATATCCCCTCCTTTATGATTAACTGCAGCTTACGAACCCACACCCCAGCTATGCAAATCCGGCAACAGCATACTCTGAATTTCAAAACTGCCTATTGGGAGACTAACACAGCTATGCTGCCATGGATAGATGTAATTAACGTCAATTAAGGACTAATCGAGCATACTTTGTTCCCGGAACCAGTGCACAGCATCTTTCACGGCCTCTTCAGCGGGCCGGTGCGTATATCCCAGTTCTGTTTCCGCGAGATTGGAGTCATAGTACATTTTTTTTGATGCCATGCGTACGCTGTCCATGGTGGCGACAGGATTTTTCACCAGTCCCGCTTTTGCAAGCAACTCACCGAAAAATCCGGCCACGTACATGATTAACGGAGGAACCCTGAACCTTGGCCCCGGTTTGCCGGCCACACGGGAAGTGATGCTGAACAATTCTTTCAGACTGATATTATCACCGCCGAGAATGTATCTTTGGCCCACCTTGCCCTTTTCAAGCGCAAGGAGATGCCCAAGGGCAATATCATCGACATGGGCCACATTGAGTCCGGTATCGGCATAGAATGTCCCGCCGTCACGGGCACAGTTCAAAATCATGGTTCCGGTGGGGGTCGGGCGTGAATCTCCCGGGCCGACTGGGGTGGAAGGGTTGACAATCACTGCGGGAAGCCCATCGTTCCTGATCATCTCCATGACCACTTTTTCGGCAATAAATTTGGATTTTTTGTAGGGACTGATCATATCACCGATGCAAGAAGAAACATCTTCACCCACCGGTGACCCGTCAACATTGCAGCCCAGAACACAAACGCTAGAAGTGTAAACAATCCGCTCAACTCCGGCGGCAAGGGCCTTCTGCATGAGCAGTCTGGTACCTTCCACATTTGTACGGGTCATCACCTCGGGATCTGGAACCCAGAGCCGGTAATCCGCGGCAAGATGAAAGAGGTATCTGCAACCCTGCAAAGCTTCCTCCAGGGCATCGGGATCATTGAGATCACCGGTCACGAACTGGACAGGCTGGTCTATAAGCCGCCTGGCTTTTCCCGCATCCCTTACAAGGGCTTTGACTGAAAATCCGCGCTCGACGAGAATTCTGACAAGGCGGGACCCTATCAAACCGGTAGCTCCGGTAATCATTACATTCATGGTGATTGTGTTGTTAGCGGTAAGGTGTGGATATGATTAATATACTGGGCCGTATCAATATAAATCGGCTCTCAGGGAGGGCGAAATATCTGATGAAATTAATAAAATTAAATGATCCCCGTTCCTGCACTAATGAGGTATCGGCGTGTTTATGTCAATGATTCATAGCGGAGACTTAAAAATGCTAACAAAATAATCACTTGACATACTTAACTTTATTTCTGCCGGACTGTTTAGCCTGATACAAAGCATCATCTGCTATTTTAATCAATGAATCAGGTGAGTTCACAAGAGAAGATCTGAAAGCCACTCCGACGCTTACGGTGACAGTTCCGAGAGGGGAACTATTATGCTCAATTGCCATATCCATGATAATTCTCCGTGATTCTTCCGCAACTTTCAAAGCCTCATCCTGCTCACATAAAAGGATAATGGCAAATTCCTCGCCGCCATACCTGCCCAGAAAGGAACCATATTCTGTGGCGACTTCGTGTAATGCGTCAGCTATTTTCCTCAGGCAGCTGTCCCCCATCTGGTGACCATAAGTGTCGTTATACTGCTTAAAGAAATCAACATCAAAAATCAGGTAGCTTAAAGGCTCTTCAGCAGCTCTTTTCTCCCATGTCTCATTTAGATGGTTATCCAGTGCCCTTCTGTTGCCAACTCCGGTAAGTCCGTCAAGATTCGCAAGATTTTCCATATCAGCATAGGCTCTCTCCAATGCCTTGGTTCTCTCACTCACCCGTTCTTCCAACTCCTGATTCAAGGAATGCAGATCACGGTTCTGCCTTGACAGAGTTGTGTGCAGCCGAATGCGCGCCAACAGTTCATTATAGCTGAAAGGCTTTGGAATATAGTCATTACCGCCAAGAGCGAATCCTTGTTCGAGATCACCGTCCCGGGTCAGTGCTGTAAGAAAAATGATGGGGAGAACTTCCGCCCTGTATTCTTTACGCACCTCTTCGCAAACCTGATATCCCGAAACCCCGGGCATCATTACATCAAGCAGCACCAGATCGAATTCATCGCCATGCTCTTTAATAAGCCTCTGGGCCTCAACGCCAGAGCTGGCACTTGTAACCCTGTACCCGTTAACCCGGAGATGATTTTCAATCACCCGCAAGTTGACAGGCTCGTCATCAACCACCAGAAGATGCTCGCCGTACATATCATTTTCAGTTTCCGGGCTGGAATAAATTTCCATTTCAGGTTCAGGCAACGGCTCAATATGTAATTCCTTAACCGCTTCCACAGCCCGCTCATTCACTTCAGGCAGGATTTCGTCGTTACGCCTGTCTTCCAGAGCGCGAGGCAGGATGAAGGTAAAAACAGATCCTCCGCCATCGCGACCCCTGACAGAAATAGTTCCGCCGTGGCTTTCCACCAATTGACGGGTAATCGCCAAGCCAAGTCCGGTTCCCGATTTAGTTCTTTGCAGACTTCCATCAAGCTGCTCAAAGGAATCAAATATCAACTCACGCTGCTCTTCAGGAACCCCCACTCCGGTATCTTCAATCATAACCTGCACCATATCGCCTTTTTCAACAGCTGATACGGAGACATGACCTTCCTGAGTGAATTTTACGGCATTACCCAGAAGATTGTAGAGAATCTGGTGAAGCCTGTTTTCATCCGCCATAACCAAGGGGATATCCACAGGCACATTGTTATGAAGCTCAAGCTTTTTGGCATCGGCAAGCATTTTAACCATGGAAAGGACCAGCCCGCAGGCAGAATTCAAATCAACAGGCCTTTTAGCCAGCTTCAAGTCTTTGTGCTTCAATTTGGAAAAATCAAGAATATCGTTAACGAGATTGGCAAGGCGGCGACTGCTCACAATTATCATCTGCAGATTATCTTCCACATTATGAGGAAGAGGTCCCGCAGCTCCTTTTATAAGAGACTCAGCGATACCCGTGATACCATGAAGCGGTGTTCTGAGCTCGTGGGAAGTATTGGCTAAAAATTCATCCTTGAGCTTGTCAGCTGCCCGCAGAGATTCAATGGATGCTTCCTTAAGCCGCAGTGTTTCGGCTTGAGCCTCTTCACTTATTTTACGGCTTTCCAACAAACCTTTAGCCATATTGTTGAACTGTTCAGCAAGATGGGCCACCTCGTCATTCCCTTTCACCTGAAGCTTTGTTTCAAGATCACCGCTGCCGATTGCTTCGGCTCCCATTCCGAGCTGGCTTAAAGGATAAACAATAACATACTGTAAAATAAGCATGAGCATGACAACAGAAAGGACCACCACAACCGCACCGATGATGACAACCACCCGCACAAGCTCTTCACCTGCCTGCGCAAGCTCCCCGGAAGGCAGATAACTGACAAGAATAAGCCCTCCGGGAAGAGCTCCGGCTTTTATCAGAAATTCCTCATCTCCACTTTGAAAAACCATCTCCTTACCAGTTTTGACAGTAGTTCCGGCCAAAGCAAGCAGCTTAGCATCATCAGAAAAATGCACCCGCTGAACATCAGGAAAAAGAGAGCGTCCATGACTGTCAATAACAAACACCCCACCGCTTTTACCAATTCTGGTGTTCGCGACAAAATCCCTTATATTCTCCAGATTGGAGGTGATTGCCAGATAACCCCGTTTAGTCGGTTCTTTTGCTGTAGAGTCCTCAAATGTAGGATCAACAAACTTCAACGTCTGAACTGCAATCCATACCGGTTCACCTGTATCCGGGTTCCATTCAAAAAAACACTCGGTAGCTGCTTCTGATTGTTCCATAGACCTGAACCAGACCTGCCGGGATTCATCAACACTTATATTGGCAACCCCATCAGCCGAAAACCGAGCATCCTCATAACCATCGGGTAAAACGACCCGAATTTCCTCATAAGCGGGATAAGCTTTGTTATAGCTTGAAAAAAGATTCAACATAGGCAGCAGGGCAAAGTGATAGCGCTCCTCCTCCGGGGTAAAGAGGAACGTTTTTAAGAGTCCCGAGCCGGAAAACAAAATAGCATTCGCTTTCATCGTTTCACTTGCGGTCTGAGCACTGATCGAAATCTGACGCGTCAGCGAAGCCATCTGCCTCAAAATGTTTTCTTCAGCATTGGAACGCATGCGCTCAGCGGCTATCCAGCTGACCGTCAGCAGAGGAATAATGACAAGCGGAACAAGAAACAAAGGCAGTTTGTAACGCAGCTTCATTTATTATTAACTCTCAAAATCACTAATTATTCAGTTGAGTCCAGGCTTCGATCATCTGCCGCTTAATACGCGGATTCACATTTTTAACAGGCTCACTTGTCGAGAGCTGCTTTTCAGAAGGATAAATAGTCTTATTTTCTAACATATCCTGCGGCAGAAGCTTGCGCGCTTCCTTATTTGGAGTAGCAAACTCCAGCTCAAATGCAGCCTTGGCACTGTTTGATGCCTCGGAAAGATAGTTGACAAAATCATAAGCCAGTTCCTTATTTTTGGAATGTGCCGAAACAACCATATAATCCATCCATATCTCACCACCCTCTTCCGGAAGCACATAACGAATATGCGGATTACGCTTCTGAAGCAGCAATGCATCACCATTCCAGGTCTGGCCGATCCAGGTTTTACCGGAAACGATTCCGGATTCAGCATCGGTTTTCAAGTAACCGTAAGTCTGCACAAAAGGCTTTTGCTTTCTGACAAGCTGCACAGCTTCCCTGACCTGAGCCGGGTCTTCAGAATTAATGGAATACCCCAGAGACTTCAAGGCCAGCCCGATAACAAGACGGTGGATATCCACAAGCATTATCTTACCGCGCCACTCATCTTTCGGATTATAGAACTGCTTCCAGCTGGTAATATCCTCTTTTATGAGATCGGACCTATAGATAATCCCGAATGTTCCCCAAAGATAAGGGACCGCATATTGTGCAGTTTCCGGCCAGAAATTAACCCACCTTTCATCCATCTGGGAGAGATTGGGGATTTTATCAACACCCAGTGGAACGATCCATCCCCTTTTCCTGTAAGGAACGATATCATTTCCATTGACCATGATAACATCATAGCCTTTGCCCTTCCCTCTCATTATTTTTTCATCACGCTCATCTGAGGACTGATAGAATTTCTGATTGACTTTCACGTTGCGGGTTTCTTCAAATTTCTCGATGACGCCCTTTCCGACATAAGCTGTCCAATTATAAAAAACTAACTCAGGTTTTTCTTCAGCCAGGGAGGTTCCGGCAGAAAAAAGTACAAGCAGAAAAATAAAAGTCTTAAAAATACCATATGAAATCCGAACCGTATTCATATCTCCCCCTTTTTTAACATCATACGCATTCTTCTTAACTATCCAAGACCTCAACAAATCTCCATTAATATTGTAATAATCAAACCGTTTGTACAATACCATGTAACGCAGTTACTGAACATGGAAATAAAAGCGGTGACAGCATGCCCGCGTCCAACCTCTTATTTACTGGAAACATGATTGTTCCAATTACTCCATTTTGCTTATGGCAGACCAGCTGTCCCTTACCAAGTTTAAAAATCAATAAGAATTTAAGCGCATAAACGCAAAAAAACCCATTAAAGGAAGCTTCCCGGTATATATACTTAAAAAAGCCGACTCTGAAATTAAACAATTTTTAATTTATTAAACAAATCGTATTATCTTTTATTGACAAGTAACACGAAAACACCTAAATAAGGACTCAGGAAAAACGGCCCATGTTCGGAATTACGCACCTGCTCAGCGTCTTTTCCGACTTCTGGAACAAAGCCAGCAAGATCTACCTCCATCCCGGGCTTACTGTTTTTCAAATCCCACGGCGACTCGGATACAATAAATTCTGATTCGAACGCGGGCCTGATGGCGGCTGCTCCCGTCATCAGGCCTGTGGGTATAACAAAGCACGCAAAAAGGCCGGTGTTCATCTCAATCGATGAGACGGACGCCGGCCTTGATTTATTCTGTAATTATTAAATATTAAAGGGGCTGACAACCCTCTCAAGGACTCCCTGCACCTTGGATATCACAACACCGTAATTAGTTACCGGAACCCCGTTGCGCTGACATTCCCGGATGCGCCTGAGCATCTCACTGCGGTTAAGCATACAGGCCCCGCAATGGATCACCAGTTTGAATCGACCCAGATCATCAGGAAAATCGTGTCCGGAGTACATAACGAAATTAATATCCTTACCTGTATATTGACGAATCCAGCGCGGGATTTTGACCTTCCCGATATCATCGGCAACACAACGGTGCGAACAGGCTTCACCCATCAGCACGGTATCCCCGTCCTGCAAAGAATCGATAGCCTTGGCCCCTTCCACCAGACTTGGCAGATCACCCTTGTAGCGAGCGAAGAGAGTTGAAAAAGTGGTCAAGGGGATTTCATCTGGAACATCCCCGGCAACGCTCATCACAACCTGAGAATCGGTTATGACAAGGGCCGGACTGCGCTTCATGGAAGAAAGGGTCTCCTCAATCTCGCGCTCTTTAACAGTTACTCCCACGGCGTCGCTATCAAGAATTTCACGCAGCACCTGCACCTGGGGAAGGATCAACCTTCCTTTCGGGGCGGCAAGATCAATCGGAACCACGCATACCACCCAGTCTCCTTCGCTGAACAGGTCTCCGGCAAGAACAGGATCACGCTTCATTTCTTCAGGAGCCAGATCTATGACCGCTTCCTTAAGATCATCGATAGAACAGGCTTCCAGAACAGAAGTCCTGTAAAACTGAATCCCCCTCTGACGACAGTAATCCATATCAGCCTCAAGAGGTTCACACAGATCATTTTTATTGAAAACCACCAGGTATGGAATCTCCAGTTGGGAAACTCTGTTCATAAGCTCAACTTCATAATCAGTCAGCCCGCCTTCCCCCACTACCACCAGTGCCAGATCCGTGCGCATAAGAACTTTATTGGTGGCTTTTATACGCAGCTCACCCACTTCCCCGGTATCATCCAACCCGGCTGTATCGTAGAAAGTGACCGGTCCCAACGGCAGCAGTTCATACTGCTTAGCCACCGGATCAGTGGTGGTTCCGGGCTGATCGGAAACAATAGCCACATCCTGTCCGGCAATGGCGTTGATCAGTGAGGATTTACCGGCATTACGCTTGCCTACAAGAGTAATAACCAGACGGACACCCCTTGGAGCCTTATTCGACATTGCTAATTCTCCTTGAAGAACCTTTGCAAACTGAAGGGACAAAACCCAACTCACGGATTAATCCTTCAGTTCTGGAAATTGTATCACTCACATCAACGGACATGGAGTTCTTGCCGGGATAGATGTTGTAATCCTTTCGTTTGGCAGCTGGCGTTACCGAGGGCATGATTACATTGCAGCCACGTTTGAGAGCAGCCCCCCTGCCTGCTGAATCAAGAGAATCCAGAGCTGAAGTAGCGGGGATATTGGAAAAAGGATTGAGCAGACGAGCCAG
Source organism: Maridesulfovibrio salinus (assembly GCF_055394525.1). NCBI lineage: Bacteria > Pseudomonadati > Thermodesulfobacteriota > Desulfovibrionia > Desulfovibrionales > Desulfovibrionaceae > Maridesulfovibrio > Maridesulfovibrio salinus. Next base: position 2,447,620 of record NZ_AP042461.1, on the reverse strand, counting down.
AGCAGTAAACCGGAAGGACAGATCAACGTCCGCGCTACAGGCTGAATAAAGAGGGGTATCAGGGTGCGGTATAAAAGGACCCGCCGCAATCATATCCAGCTCGAGCCCGCTCAGGAAAAGCAGATCATTCGCCATCTGCTCCACAGAATAATCCGGCAACCCCACGATGATACCTGAGCCGACCTCATACCCTGTTTCCTTAAGGGACCGAAGAAGCTTCAACCGCCCGTGAAAATCCTCTCCGCTCCTGATTTCCCGGTAGGTATGGGGGCAGGTTGTTTCCAGCTTCAGCAGACAGCGGTCAGCCCCGCAGTTGAACCAGTGCTCATACTCGCCTACACTGCGGTCCCCAAGGGAAAGGGTCACCGCCACATCATGGGAATCCTTAATTCTACAGATAACCTCCTCGATCTGCGAGGGAGAGTAACTGAAATCATCCCCGGACTGCAGGACTATAGTTCTGGCTCCTGCATCGGCGGCAAGACAGGCCGATTCAACTATATCGTCCACGGTCATGCGGTAGCGGCTTACATTTGAATTAGGGGCACGCAACCCGCAATAATTGCATTTTTTATTACAGACGTTTGAAAACTCGACAATTGCCCGAAGAAAAACTTCACGTCCGAAGGAGTATTCACGCAGACTGTCGGCAATTGAATAAAGCTCGTCATCATTGCCGCCGTTAAGATAGTAAATCAGATCATCAAGCCCGAGCACTGCCATCAAAAATCCCTCCAGCGGCTTTCCCGCACTTAATTGCCCTTGAGCATTCGCTAACCAGCCGGAATGCTGCTATTTCTCTTTCATCCGCACCATAAGGAACTTCACCGGACTGCGCCCAGTTGAAAAGCTTCTCAACATCAGCCTCGACACATCCCCAGAATCCCTGCGGCGCATGGACGCATGAGTGGGCATACTGGCCAAAACAGATGATATCATCCACAATAACGAGCGGAAGGCATGGCAGATTGCAGGCAGGATAGACTTTAACCTTCTCAGGATAACGCTTAGCCAGTTCAGTCATAAAATTCCGCGAATAATCAATCTCATCCGCAACCGAATGCCTTGAAATTCCGAAACGAAGAGAAGCCAGAAACGAATCATCCCATGCATTTTCACTACCGGACTGCACAGCAATTACATCGAGACGATTGAACCCGGGTCTGTTCAGGGCCTTCTCCAACCCCCGGATGTGCGCTTCGGACTTTGAAAACGGGCCGTAAACCGCCGCATGAAGAACTATGCGCCTTTGCGCCTGAGCGAACATTTCAGGAATGCCCAGTTCTCCGGCTCCGCATACAAGTCTCATCTGCCGCCTCCCCCTTTGATTTCATCCGGAGTGAAGCCCTGCTTACAAAGACGCTGCGGAGATAAAAGTTCATCCACTTCCCCGGCTTCTGCAATTCCCTGAAAAATGATTTCATCCCGCAGAGAACGACCTGACTTCTCACAGGACGCAACCAGTTTTTCCACTGACTCATACCCCAGAACCGGGACCAGAACAGTGCCCAGAGCGTGGCTGGATTCCACATTCACGCGGCAGCGGTCGCTGTTTGCGGTGATTCCCTTGATGCAGGAATGATTGAAACTGGTAGTGGCGTTGATCAGCAGAGTCATTGAATTCAGCAGGTTGTGCGCCAGAAGGGGCATAAACTGATTCAGTTCCAACTGAGCCATAGATGCGGCAAGTGTTATGGTCTGGTCGTTTCCCATGACCTGCAAGGCCACCTGAGCCACAGATTCAGGTATGACCGGGTTGACTTTCCCGGCCATGATTGATGATCCGCATTGCCGGGCAGGCAGGTTTATTTCGCCTATTCCAGCGGCAGGACCGCTGCCCATTAATCTTAGATCATTTGAAATTTTTAACAGGTTTGCAGCATAGGACTTTAACATGCCGGAAACTTCCACAAAAGAATCGCTGTTCTGTGTTGAATCCATGAGATTCTCAGCCCTTGATACGGGCAGACCGCAGATATTTTTCAGCTCCCCGGCAGCCTGAAGAATATAATCACGCGGCGCGCCGAGCCCTGTCCCCACGGCAGTTCCGCCGAGATTAACTTTTTTGATCCTTTCCCGGCACTTGAAAATACGCCAGCGGTCACGGGCAACGGCATCGGCAAAAGCACCGAAAGTCATCCCCATTGTCATGGGAACAGCGTCCATCAACTGAGTCCGCCCCACTTTGACCACCTTTGACAACTCCGCTTCCTTACCCTGCAGCTCCTCCTGAAGTCCGGTAATCTCTTTCTCCAGATCAACGAGAAGCGAAAGGGCCGCGACCCTCAGAGCCGTGGGGTAAACATCATTGGTGGACTGATGCATATTCACATGATCCACGGGATGAACCATTCCGTAATCACCGGGTGTCCCACCGAGAATCTCCACCGCCCTGTTGGCTATGACTTCATTGAAGTTCATGTTTGTGGAAGTACCCGCACCACCCTGATAAGGGTCAACCACTATGCTGCTGTTTAATTTACCGGAGGAAACATCCCTGCATGCCGTAATAACCGCCCTTCCGATCCTCTCATCAAGAAAGCCGAGCTTCATGTTCACAGTTGCACACGCTTCTTTAACCTGCCCGAAAGAACGGATGAACCGCTCATGGATTCGGGCCCCGGAAAGCGGGAAATTAAGCATGGCCCGCCGGGTGTGGATACCGTAATAAGCACCGGCCGGAATCTCCAGTTCTCCCAGAAAATCCTTCTCCACTCGAAAAGCGCTGTTTCCGGATTCAGACATGTTTCCTCCGGATATCATTTACAGGTAAAGGTCCCGCTCGCCTTTTTCCATGCGGGCAAGACGATCGGTAAGCAGGTTGCGGCGGTCGGGGTCGGCGTAGCTCTCTATTTCATTTCTGATCAGTTCATCACCGACCTTTCTGGTTTCCTCGGAAGCATAATCTTCAAGGTATTCCTTAAAAGTAAGCAATCCATTAGACAGACAGAATTTCTGGATAAATCCGGTCTTGGCCAGCTCCATGAAATGCTCTCCCGTACGCCCCAGACGATAACATGCGGTACACCATGAAGGTACATAGCCATGCTCACCGACAATGGAACGGATTGTTTCATCAAGGGAACGGCTGTCGCCGATACAGAACTGCTGCACATCAGGCCTGTCATACTCAGGATCGCTGTAGGCTCCGGGGTAGGTTCTGGACCCGGCGGAAAGCTGTGAAACTCCGACTTCAAGAAGCTCTTTGCGGAATTCGGCATTCTCTCGGGTAGTCAGGATCAAACCGGTATAAGGCACGGCCAGCCGCAGCACTGCAACAATCTTTTTGAAATCATGGTCTGAGGAGAGGTAAGGGGGATTGAAAGCCAACTCGGAATTCTGGGCGGGCTCAATGCGGGGAAAAGAAATGGTATGCGGGCCGACCCCGTGATCAGCTTCCAGTTGAAGAGCATGGTAAAGCAGGCCCATAACCTCGAAAACCGGATCGAAAAGACCGAACAGGGCTCCCATGCCCACGTCATCAATACCTGCCTCCATGGCCCGGTGCATGGCATTCAGACGCCAGTGGTAATCGGTTTTTCGGCCCGCCAGATGGTATTTCTTGTATGTTTCCTGATGATAGGTTTCGTGGAAACACTGATAGGTTCCTATACCGACATCATGCAGCTTCCTGAACCCTTCCACATCCAGCGGCGCACAGTTGATGTTGACTCTGCGGATCTCACCGCTTTTGCGGGAAGTAACCGAGTAGACCTCCTTCACACTCTGAGCGATCCAGTCCGCGTCATACTTGGGATGCTCGCCGTAAACAAGCAGGAGGCGCTTATGACCGAGGTCCTCAAGAACTTCGACTTCTTTATGAATTTCATCCGCACTCAGGGTCCGGCGTTGAAGGTCATTATTTGTGGCGTTAAAACCGCAGTACGCACACTGGTTGACACATTCGTTTGAAATGTACAAAGGAGCGAAAAGAACCAGCCGATTGCCGTAAATACCTTTTTTTACTTCAATGGCCGCTTCAAAAATTTCATTATCCAGACCGCTGTGCTTGTTCTTTAACAGAACCGCGGCCTCGAAGGGAGAAAGCCCTTTTCTCTCTTTGGCCTTCGCGATTATCTCACGGACAAGTGAAGGGTCCGGGTCAGTTGCTTTTTCGATTTCCGACCAGATAAGCTCTTCATCGATAAATGACTCAAAACCGGTTTCAAGGGTGGCATTCTTATTCATGGTTATCTCCTTTCCTACACGAGAAGTGATTTGACTTTTACGCCTTGAAGCATGCCCAGTTGCCCGGTCAATGCTCCGACCTCGTCCGTGGTTGCCTCGATAATTATGCCGATGACATTCACGCCCTTTTCGCGGAAAGGAAGTCCCATGCGCCCTACAATAATATTTCCATGTTCACTGAGAGTCCTGTTGACTTTCGGTGCGGACTTGTATCTGTCCTTTATGGTTATTCCGATAATTCCCAAACGCTTATCCATTTAAAAAAACGCTCCGCAATGGTCGAAGTAAAGAAGCGGCTGACAGCTTCCGGAGCTTGCCGGGTAAACCCCTGCAGGAAGTCAGGACGAACCCTTTTCCCCGGTAATTTGCCGGTAAGAAAGACACTGGCTGTAAAAAAAGCAACAGCCTCCAACACTCGCGCCGACCCTTGGCTCAGATTGTCCTTACCTCAGGCAGACGCTTTTTAAGCTGATTTTAGAGGTTCAGCTCGATGCCTTTTTCTTTCAGTGCACTAATCTTACTGCTGCGGTCATAGTAATGAGTATGCAGAAGATGGTGGGACTCATGTCCGCAAGGACCGTCATGCAGGAAACCTTTTTCAGGATCGTAGATTTTCACGATCATGGGGTTATCCTGAGACTTTCTGTACTTATAGATGTTCTTGTCGGCATCAGCCGCATAAACAGAGTTCTGGCGGCGGGCGACAAAATCCATGACGTCCGCTACTGCTTCTTTAGCAACGTTGACACCCAGAACCGCATATCCGGCTACCGCTCCAGCGGCCTTGATGAAACTGCGTCTGCTTAATTTCATGTCAGTTTCTCCTTATGCCTTGATTTTACGGGCTCTGAACCGCTTGTTGATCTGAGCCACGGTAGACCTGAACAGAGAAGCCCTGATTTCAGGATCAAGCGGCTGTCCGCCACCGTTAACGCAACCGCCCGGGCAGGTCATAATCTCAATGAAATGATAAGGAGATTTGCCCGCACGAACTTCATCACAAAGCTTGGCTGCATTGGCGAGTCCGCTGGCGACAGCAACTTTGACGGTTCCGAAGTTGGGAACCTCCACATCAGCAGTGTTTATACCCTCATGGGTACGTACAACCTTGATGTCGGGATTGGCCAGTTTGGTTCCGGAAAGGACTTCGTAAGCGAGCCTCAAAGCCGCTTCCATTACACCGCCGCTGTTACCGAAGATGGTAGCCGCACCGGTAGATTCACCGAGAACCGGATCGGGGTCCTCATCAGGCAGGCTGTTGAAATCAATGCCAGCCTCCTTGATCATGTAAGCCAGTTCACGGGTGTTGATGGTGGCGTCGATGTCACGGTCAAATCCGCTGTCATCAAGTTCACTGCGCACACCTTCGTACTTCTTGGCAATACAGGGCATGATGGAGACAGTGTAAATCTTCTTACCGTCAGTCTTAGTCTCCTTCGCGCCGTATGTCTTAGCCAGGGGGCCAAGCATTCCGATGGGCGATTTACATGTGGACAGGTTGGGAATCAGGTCCGGATAAAAGGTCTCCGTGAATTTCACCCAGCCCGGACAACAGGAAGTGAACTGAGGCAGCGGCATGGCATCCTTGCTGCCCTGGCTCTTGACTCTATGGAGAAGTTCGGTTCCCTCTTCCATGATGGTTACGTCAGCGGTGAATTCGTTATCCCAGATGTAATCAAAACCCAGCTTTCGAAGTGCTGCGTGCATCTTCCCGCCGACATATGTCCCGGTTGGAGCGCCGAAACATTCACCAAGACCGTAACGTACTGCCGGAGCAGGCATGGATACAACGATAGTGTCCGGGTCCTTGAGTTTCGCGGCGAGTTCATCAACGAAAGATACCCCCTCGTAAATAGCACCGTAAGGACAGTTGGTGAGACACTGGCCGCAGTTCATACAGGCGGCAGGATCAACTATGCGGTGAGTGCCGTAGTCACTGATTGACTGGATAGCACCGCTTGCACAGTATTCCTCACAGGCTCCGCATCCTTCACATTTGGATTCGTCAACCCGCACAAAACGAACGGTATCCGCGTCCACCCCCACCGGCGGCGCGTAAAGGCTGTACTCAACCCCTTCCATTCGCTTGGCACTTTCATTAGCAGCAGGCTGAACCGCTGCCGCCCCGGCAGGCGGGGATTTGGGCGTGCATCCTGACATGCATGGCCTCCTTTGTTAAAATTTGCAGATAAAACACCACACTTAACCAAATACAAATAATAAAAAAGTAACACTAAAGAAGCACTAATACACTTCTATTATACATGTCAATTGATCATATAAAGGCAATACAGTTTGATACAAAGGATTGCCAAACATGCAGAATAATTCGAGTAGGACTTCATAGCCTAGTAATTAATTTATGAAAAATTTAAAATAATGATGGGATGGACGGTAATTTATCAGGTGAATAAAATGAGAAACGAGATAGAAATTCAAGATTGTTACAGCCTGAATAGTTTTCCTGACTACCCGGATTTGAAATACACACCGGGAATAACTTTTCTTATTCGACTGACTTTACGGCAACTAGAATGATAATTTTTCAATTTGGAGGTTTTAAACCCGGCAATGAAAATTTGTTCTTTTTGATCGAATGGTCAAGGACTGGTTTTGCCTCTCTAGGTAAGCAGATAGTGGGGGGCAATCACAATACACTTTTCAATTAAGAATAGCAGTCAGTCCCTATCGGTATTGGCTGCTTTTGTATTTCCCTGGTTCAAAAGCCCCCTAAGACAGGAGTAGAAAAGCATTCGCAAGACTTCCTGATTATTGAAAGCAATTCATCAAAAAACTTTTGAAAAAACCACACACGTTCTTGTTTCTCTAATTATTCCATGATAATTTCAATTATAAGACATACGTCTATGGAGGGAAAATGGGCTTAAGAATTAATTTTTTAATAGCATTTACATTGATGTCAATTGTGGTTGTATCCATGTTTGCAGGTACATTATTTATCACTAACGACCAAAAAACAGACGGCCTGGTTATCAACCTTGCTGGACGGCAAAGAATGTTGTCGCAGAAGATGTCAAAAGAGACTCTTGCGTTCATGCTCTCTTTTCAGAAAAATAAACGTATAGATCAAACTGCCATAGATCAGGTCAAGTCTACCATTGATCTTTTTGATATGACCTTGAAGTCACTCCTGATGGGAGGTGAAGCACCTATCACCTTTGATCCAAGAGGTAAAAAACGTACCCTCCCCAAGTCTTTGAGCCCTGCGAAAGAACAGCTTCATAAAGTAAATGTAAAATGGGTGTCATTCAAAAAGAACATAGATCTGGTTTTGCGAAACCAGGATGTGGAAGCGCTTTCCTTTGTTATGGCCCAAAATGTTCCTCTACTAAAAGAAATGAACAAAGCAGTACTTATGCTGCAAGAACAGAGTGAACATAAAACTTCCCTCATTTTATATATTCAAGCAGCTGGAATATTAATGTTTATCCCAATTTCCATATTGGCATATCTGGTTATCAACAAACAGGTTTTGATTCCGCTATCCAGAATCAGCCAATATGCATCCGAAATCAGGGAAGGAAATCTTGAAGCGGAACCCTACAATAAATGTGTGGGGGAACTGTTGGTTTTGAACGAATCTGTTGTCGGCATGGTGGACACCCTTAAAGAAAGCCTGCAGCTTGCCCGGGAAAAAGAATCGGAAGCTCTGCAGGCTGTTGAGGAAGCTTTTAAATCCATGGAAGCGATGGATGAGGCACAAGCCAATGAGATGGAAGTCAAAAACATGCTTGGAAAGATCAACATCATGATCCAGGATGCGACGAAAGTTTCACAAAACGTCAGCAAAGATACTGAACATCTGGCTGCTTTGGTAATGAAAGTAAATGATGGAGCAAGAATTCAGCTCACCAGAATAGAAGAGACTTCAACCGCAATGGAAGAAATGAATACGACTGTCATGGAGGTAGCCCGTAATGCTGGGGATGCTTCGTCATGCTCGGGAAATGCCCGCCAAAAAGCTCTTGAGGGGAAAACAGTACTAGAAAACTCTATAAAATCGATCTCTTCCCTGAATCAACTGAGTGACAAGTTGAATGACGATATGACTACCCTGGGCACGTTAGCAGATTCCATTACCCAGATCATCAGCGTCATTAACGATATCGCAGATCAGACAAACCTGCTTGCACTCAATGCAGCGATTGAAGCAGCAAGAGCAGGAGAAGCTGGCAGAGGATTTGCTGTCGTTGCAGACGAAGTCCGCAAGTTGGCAGAAAAGACCATGAATGCAACCCATGAAGTTGAACAGAGCATCCAGGAGATCCAAACTTCTGTTAAGGACAACATGCACAACATGAACAAAGCCTCAGAAGCAGCTCAGGATGCAAGCAACCTTGCAGATAAATCCGGAGATGTCCTTAACCAGATTGTGGAGCTGGTTAATAAAAGCTCAATGCAGATTGAAGAGATAGCCACTGCTTCTGAAGAACAGTCTCAGACTTTCGAAGAGATAAACCGAACAATCGTTGAAATAAACGAAATAGCGGGTGAAAATGCACATAGTATGGATGAAGCAAATAATTTTCTCCAAAATCTGTCTCGGGAAGCCGTGGATCTGGATAATCTGATCGGTACAATAAAAGAGTAAAGCAAATCATCACAAATAATGGAGCAGCAGAGAAAACAGTTTTCTGCTGCTCCACATTTTTTTATAAAATAGTATGAAATTCAAGATATTGCCCTCCTATATCATACTGGATAACAGCCTGTTTAATCCCCCTGCCCTTCAAGCCATTTTAAAACGAGATTCTCGATGCATATTCAGCAAAACTTTCGCTTATATCTTAACGGACACCTTTAAATGTATACCCAACTTATTGACATTTATTCTCCCCTGCAGGATTATGACATAATCAGAAAAATATCATAAAATAGGAATTCACATGCCCCTTGATGTTATTATTGTAAGCACAATACTCCTGATCTCTGTAGTCTTGCTGGTTACCGAAAAACTGCCGGTGGACCTGACCGGGCTCGGCATTGTCGTGATCCTTATGGTAACCGCTCAGCTCTCCCCGGTAGAGGCTGTAGCCGGTTTTGCCAATCCGGCCCCTCTGGCTGTGGGTGCTCTCTTTGTGGTGAGCCGGGGGCTGGTCCGTACCGGTTCTCTAAACTTCATTACGCGGACCACAATCAAATTCACTGCCGGCAGCAGCAAAAGGTTGCTTTTAATCTCCCTGATACTGGTGGGCACGCTTTCCGCGTTTCTCAACAACACTCCGGTGGTTATTCTGTTTATGTCCATCATCATGGCAGCGTGCAGCCGGTTCGGGTTTGCTCCTTCCAAGATGCTTATTCCCTTGTCATATGTCTCTATCCTAGCGGGAACCTGTACCCTTATAGGTACTTCCACCAACATTCTGGTCAGTGATACAGCATTCAGCCTGGGCGCTGATCCCATCGGCATGTTTGAACTCTCGGTCCTTGGCGTGCCTATCGCTATTGCCGGAGCCGTTTTTATGTATTTTTTTGCAGATTATCTCCTGCCGAAACACTCCTCTCCCTTTGGCGACTCCGATAATAAGCCGGATCAATACCTGTCTGAGTTGAAGATTTATCCGGACAGCAGGCTTGTGGGGTTGAATCCTGCAGAGGGCCTGCCTGAAAGGTATGAGTCCCTTAAAATTTATGAAGTTTTCCGAGGTAAGACTATCTATGATGTCAATCGGGCCAAAATAACCCTTCAGGCTGATGACCGCATCCTGGCCAAAGCCTCGGCTGACGACCTTACATCCATCCTGAAAAATGTGGATGCCGGCCCCCCAAGTTGCAGTGAGCCGGGTTTCGACTGTCCCCATCTAAGTGACACCCAGTTGGTGGAATTACTTATACCTTCGGGGTCTGACGTGCGCGGTGTCAAATTGGACAATCTTTCTCTGGTCGGCGGGCATGAATCCAGTGTAATCGGTCTGCTGCGGCGACATTCCCATTACTCCTGGAGAAAGGCTCATTCAATGGTTCTTCGGGTCGGTGATGTTCTTCTCGTACAGCTTAAACCCTATGCGCTTGACCGCATCCGCAAGAAAAACGATTTCATTATACTCAATGACAATGTAGCGAAGGATATCATCAACCGCAGCCGGGCGCCAATGGCCATCGGCATTTTCCTGATGATGATAGCTGCTGTAGCATCGGGTTTTACAAATATTCTGACAGGTGCTTTTGCGGGGGCATTTGCCATGATCCTCACTGGATGTCTCAGCCTTAAAGAAGCATACAAAGCGGTGGATGTTAAAATCCTCATGCTTATCATCGGTACTATTTCATTGGGACTGGCCATGCAGAAGTCAGGAGCCGATATGGTATACGCCAAGGCTTTTCTGGGGCTGTTCGCCGGGGCAGGGCCTCAGGTCATTCTAGCAGGATTTATTGTGCTCACCAGCCTTCTATCCCACTTTTTGTCCAACAACTCCACGGCAGTGCTTCTCGTACCGGTGGGAATGGCCACAGCCGCTACACTTGGGGTTGACCCCCGCCCGTTCATCATAGGCATAGCTTTCGGCGCCTCTGCCTGTTTTGCCACGCCGATCGGATACCAGACAAATCTCATTGTATATGGCCCGGGAGGCTATACTTTCATGGATTTCCTGAGACTGGGACTGCCCATGGTGATCATTTCATGCGGCGGGGCAGCCCTGTTTATTCCAACGTTCTGGCCCTTCTAGATTGAAGTAGTATTTTGTCCTCAAAACAAAGCCGCATTCATTTTGAGGACTCCACTAGAGAACATATGAAAGGACAAAGGCAAGGCCGAGTATAATGGCTACCAGAGTCGCCCCCACGCAAACAGTTCCTGTTGCAACTGCCTGCCGAAGCTCCTCTTTGCCCTTTCTGCCTGAATCATCACTAAATAAAAGGAATGGACCCGCAATCCATGACACAAAACGCTGGGGTAAATCCCGGCCCAGTTTATCCAGACTGCTGACCAGCTTACCGAAGAAGCCGGCTACCATTGTGTTCATTCCGTTAAAAAAGCAGTCCGCGCCGCGGTAAAGGAGCTTTCCGCCTTTGCGATAAAACCAGTCTATCTCAAGGGCGATGGTATCAGTACGCTTGAGCAGCTTGAGGAACAGGAAGAATACAAGTGCAGAAAACATCAGCAACTGCATCTGTGCTACAACCTTTCCGGCTTTGTAGACAGTGAAGGCGGGGTCCATTTCAAATGGCAGTATTGCGTAGAGAGGTTCCGGGTAAACACCCAGAAAGATGCACAGAAAAGCCAGGATACCCATTGCTCCGAGCATATGAAAAGGAGCTTCCTTGGGGCGCAATCCGCGGTCCACATTGAAAAAAACGAAATAAGGGAACTTAATACCTGCATGCAGGAAAACACCTGCCGAGGCTATTTCCAGAGCAGTCCATGCCCATACCCAGCCCTCATTTCCGGCAGCCATCATAATCAGTGATTTACTGGTAAATCCACTGGTAAGCGGCAGGGACGATATAGCCAGCGCTCCGATTGTTCCAAGCACCATGGTCCATGGCATGTATTTCCAGAGACCGCCCAGTTCGGTGCATTTGCTACGCCCTGTCTGAGCAAGTACAGCCCCAGCGGACATCCACAGGAGAGCTTTGTATATAATGTGGCAAAATGCGTGGGCTGCCGCACCGTTAATAGCCATTGAAGTTCCGATTCCGGCTGCGGTAACCATGAATCCAACCTGGTTGGTAATGGAGTAAGCCAGAATACGGCGCATGTCATTTTCAAGCAATGCGTAAACAATACCGTAAATAACCATGATACAGCCGATCACTATGAGAATTTCCCAGCCCGGGAAACCACGCAGCAGAGTGTAAACCGCAGTTTTGGTTGTGTAAGCCGAAAGAATGACTCCACCGGTAACGGTAGCTTCGGGGTAAGCATCGGAAAGCCAGCTGGAAAAAGGCACGGCAGAAGCATTCACCAGCACCCCGCCCAGAATGAGCCATGTGGCGAGAGTGGGTTCGGTAAAAGAATCGAACGCGGCGCTGCCAGTGCTTTGAATGTGAAGCAAAATACCGAGCAGCAGGAGCAGTCCACCAAACAGATGCACCAGAATGTAGCGCATTCCTGCATCATAGGAAGCTTTGGTATCTCTGGCGAGAATCAGCATGGTAGAAGCTACGGCCATTACTTCCCAGTAAACATACAGGGTAATCAGGTCTCCGGCAAAAACCGCTCCCAAAGACGCGCCGATGTAGAATAATGCAGCTATTTGCTGACGCAGATCTTCCATCCTGTACGCGAACAGAAAAGCCGCAAAGGCGTTAAGGGTGAAAATATAACCGAAGACCTTGCTGAGCTTGTCCACACGCAATGGAGCCATTTCAAGCCCCATAAAACTGAAGCCGCCGGTTACTCCGGTCTCAAGTCCGTATACCATTAACATCCCTGCGGCCGCTATGACCAGAAGAGCTTTGGTGCGCAGGCTTTTGGCCAGAAACGGTAGCAGAAGGCCCCCCGCCAAAAAGGGAAGCACTGGGCCAAGACTACTGATCATAGTAATCTCCTGGTTTTTTTAGGAACTTGCCCAATACAAATGCCAGCAAAATGAGCACGGCACAGGAGACGAATCCCAGAATGGCATAGAAACCGAAAAAGGAAGCAAAGCCAAAAGGAGCCTTGGTTTTGAAAAGCAGCCCCGCGATCAGCGTGGCTGCGCAACTTCCGTATAAAGCAGCCCAAAGTGCTCGTCTCACTTTCGGGCGGCTGAAAAAATCCTGTTGTCCGGACATATTAAATACCCTCTTTATGAGCCCGCAGCCATAGTGGCTAATTTAATCAGGGTTTCTGGGTAAAAGAATACCGCCACTGACAATGCGGCAGTGATCAAAAGCGGCACCAGGCACCAGGCCGGAGCCTCTCTGACAGGAGCGGCGTGCTGCGCTTCATCGGGTGCGCAGAACCATGCTTTGTAGACGATAGGCAGAAAATAAGATGCATTGAGCAAAGAACTGACTACCAACACTCCAGCCAATATCCAATGGCCGCCCTGCAGGCTGCCGCTGAGAAGATTCCATTTACTCAGGAATCCCCCGGTGGGCGGAACCCCGATGATGGCCAAAGAGCCGATCAGGAAAGCAAGCATGGTCAGTGGCATCCGGCGGCCTATTCCACCCATGCGGCTGATGTATTTTTCACCTGTGGCCACATAGATGGCGCCGGCGCAAAAAAACAGTGTAATCTTGCCGATTGCGTGCATGGCAATATGCAAGATGCCTCCGGTCGCGGCCACCACATTGAGCATACCCACTCCCAGAACGATGTAGGAAAGCTGGCCTATAGTAGAAAATGCCAATCTCCTTTTAAGACCGTCCTGAGTCAGGGCCGTGAATGACGATACCAGCATGGTAACAGCGGCAAGTCCGGTGATGATCTCTCCGATTCCGAGGGAACCCAGAAAATCCATTCCGAAAACTTCCGTGACTACCCGGACGGCGCAGAAGGCGCCAACCTTAACCACCGCCACAGCGTGCAGAAGAGCACTGACGGGAGTTGGCGCAACCATGGCGGCAGGCAGCCAACCGTGGACCGGCATAAGAGCCGACTTTGCAAAACCAAGCAGGAAAGCGACCAAAAGGACAGCTCCCGCAACAGAATCAACCTTACCCTCCAACAATGGCGCACCGCCGAAATCCAGAGTCCCGGACAGCATCGCTGTTACCAGCAGGGCGGGCAATGCCAGTCCTATGGAGGTTGAGACAAGGTAAGTCAGGTATTTGCGAGCTCCTTTCTTTGCCTCATCATTCTGGTGATGTCCTACCAGAGGGTAGGTGGAAAAAGAGAGCAGCTCATAAAAAAGGTAAAGTGTGAGCAGGTTGGCGGACATGGCCGCACCCATGGTGGCAAAAAGCGACACCGCGAAAAAAGCATAGAACCGGGTCTGATTCTTTTCTTTCTTGGCACGCATGTAGCCTATGGCATAAGCGGTGGTGACAATCCAAAGCGTCGAAGCCACAAGGGCAAAGAGCATCCCCGCAGGGTCCATGCGCAAGGCAATGGGCGCACCGGGTATAACATTGAAGAGAACAAGCTCTGGACTCTGTCCATTCAGGACACCGGGCAGCATAGCCAAAACGATGCCGAGTAACAGCAAAGCGGCCGCGAAAGTATATGCTTCACGAATATTGGGTCCGCGGGCACTCAGAATGCCGGGAATGGCAGTCAGGGGAGCAAGAAGGGCCAGAAGCGGTAGTATGGATTCCAGGGTAAGCATGTTAAGCACCTACATGACTCCCTTGATCGAGGGCAGGATGATTTGTTGGACAATGCCGCCCGTGAATAAACCGATAACGGGCAGTAATAAAGCTATGAAGCACAAAGGGACCATCTGCATCCAGTCGTTTTTGCCCGGAGCATTGATGGCGATGACGGGTTTACCGAAAAACGCACGTTCAAAGATGCGGAAAAACAGGAATACGTTAACAAGACTCGACATAATGAGCGCCCCGGCAAAAACATATTGACCGGCCTCGAGAGCTCCGCTCACAAGATACCATTTGCTGAAGAAACCGCAGAAAGGCGGTACTCCGATCATGCAAAGGGCTCCTGCTGCAAAGGCCAGCATGGTCAGCGGCATGGTTGAAAAAAGCCCATCCATATTGCGAATCAGACTGCTGCCTGTCCGGGATACAATTCTGCCTACAGCAAGGAACAGAGTCAGGGTCATAGCCGCGTCAGCCAGAATATGCAGAATGGTTCCGGTCAGTGCGGTTTCATTAATCAGAAATGCTCCGCCAAGCATGTATCCGACTTCAGCCACCAGAATAAAACAGAGCATGCGCTTGAGATCAGTCTGGGCGATGGCAAGTGCCGCACCGGCCACAATGGCCACACAGGCCACCCAGACCGCAAGGGAGGAAAATGCGGACATCTCATTGATCAGGTGCTGAGGAAACACCGAAATCAGCATCCGCACAATCACGTAGGCCATAACCTTGGTGGTCAACGGGGCCAGAAGACCGGAAACAGCGATTCTGGCATTGGAGTACGCGCCCGGAAGCCAGCCATGAAAGGGGAAGACAGCCATCTTGACCCAGAGGCCAAGCATGATAACGACAAATCCGGTCAGGACAGTCGTTGACAAGGGCATGCTAGGTAAGATCTCGGCTATATCCTGCATGTTGAGGGAGCCGCTCTTGATGTAGAGATAACCTACACCCAGCAGATACAACGAAGCTCCCACGGAACCTACCAGCAGATAATTCAGGCTTGCAAAAGCTGCCCTGCGGCCATCCATGGAAAGAAGGGCGTAACTGGACAGCGCAGCCACTTCAATGAAGACGAAAAGGTTAAAGATATCCCCGGTTGCCACGATACCAAGATGACCGGTCGTAGCCAGCAGGTAAAGACCAAGAAAAGCGGGAGTTTTACCCAGAGGCCAACCTCCCGGGTTGAAGCTGAAAGCCATCAGGTTCAATAAAGCTCCTACGGATACGATTACCAGCATGAGCGCCGAAAGCGGGTCCAAAACCAGAGTTATACCCCAAGGGGCTTCCCAGCCGCCCAGATGATAGGTCTGCGTTCCGGCACTGATCACCTCCACCAGAAGGACAACAGCACAAACAGCACTCAGCCCCAGTGATGCAACGGCAAGGGGCATGACGTTTTTCCTGCCACGCTCCTGGCTTGCCCAGGCAGCGGCAACGGTAAAAAAAGCGCCGAACAGCGGAAAAATTATAGTTAGAACGGATGCTTGCATATTAATTACGCAGCTCCTTGAGGATTTCGTCTTCCTCTATACTACCGAAATACTTATGAATTTTCTCTACCAAGGCCAAAGCCACGCCCAACGTGGCCACAGAGACTACGATAGCAGTCAACATAAGCACATGGGGCAACGGGTTAATATAGTCGTTCGGAGCTATTTCAGCCGCCCCCTTCAGCAGAATGGGAATGGTTGCACCCTGCTTGGCGCCTATGGATACGTAAAGCAGCATGATTGAAGTCTGGAATATCCCCAGACCGATAAGCTTCTTAATCAGGTTCCGTTTGGCGGCCATTGCATAAAGCCCGACCATCATAATGGCCACATAAGCTACGTAATTAAAATGCGATGCGAAAATTTCGCCAAGTTCATGCATTTAAAAGCCCTCCTCCACTGTTCCATGTGAAGACAGAAGTTTGAATATCATGATGAGAGCTGCGGTCACAGTGAGTCCTACTCCTGTTTCAACAAGCAGAATTCCAAAGGAGTGTCCCGTGGTAAGGGGCATCCCCAATATACCGGCCAGACCGTCATAATCCAGAAAGTTGTAACCGTTGATCATGCAGAGCACACCGATTCCGGCGAATATCAATACACCCGCAGCCGACAGCAGATGGGTTGCCCGCTCACTCATGTGAAAAAGGGCCGTCCGCATGTCATGGGATACGGCAAGCAGTATATAGGCAGCGGCAAAAATTACTCCGCCTTGAAACCCTCCACCCGGGCTGTAGTGTCCATGGGCGAGCACATAAAGTCCGAAGATCTGGATAAGCGGGATAAACGTCCGGGCCACGGTTTTTACCACCAGGTCGTCCCCGGCAAGATCCTGCTGTATTTCCTGGGGAGCGGCTTTACTATAAGATTTGCGGGTCATACGGGTACGCAGAATAAAGAAGCACGCCAAGCCTGCCGTAAAGACCACAATGGTCTCCAGCATAGTATCAAAGGCCCGGTAATCACCCAGCACAGCCGTCACAATGTTCGGTGTCTCCATCTCCTCAAGACTCTTTTGAATGAACTTTGAAGAAACGTGCATACTGGCCGGAGTGCGCGGATCGCCCCACTTGGGAAAGTCCAGGGTGGTACTTGCCAGCATGAACCCTGCTAAAACAACTGCTGCTAATACAAATTTCTTCAATCTTTTGTCCTCCTGGTGGTGCGAAATACAGCGGCCAGAAAAAAGGCCGTACTGATTCCTGCCCCGATGGCGGCTTCGGTGAACGCAACGTCTACTGCGCCCATGGCAAGCCACTGCAGGCACATCATAAAACTGTAGGCCCCAAAAAGGATCCCCGCCCCAAGCAGATCCCGCACATAGATAGAAGCAATAGCGCAGGCGATAATTACAACTAAAACTGCAAGCTTAATTTCCCAGATCATTTTATTACCTCCTCGGGTCGCCTTTGCGCCACGGAGTAAGTCCAAGCCAGACTCCAGCGTCTACCATGGAATGTGTGGCCGTGGGACTGGCTATGAAAACCAGCACTAAAATCAGAAGAATCTTGCCACTCACAAAAAGATCGGCAGTGCCCATTTGTGTGGCGTTGACCACTGCAAGTCCCAGGAGAAGGCACATGGATCCCAGTGTATCAAGTTTTCCGGCCATATGAAGCCGGGTGTACACATCAGGCAGACGCAAGATTCCTATAGTCCCGCCAAAGTCAAAAACCAGTCCCGTAAAGATTAAAATTACAGCAAGTATTTCCATTATGAATCCTCCTCAAGCTGGAGGTCATTATCGCGTTTTCTCATGCCTCGTGCCCTGAGGTAGCGAGAAGCTGTGAGCACGGTTATGAAGTTCAGCATGGCGTAGGACAGAGCAATATCCACAAACATATCCACTCGACCGAAGATGAATCCGATAAGCAGGATAAGCACAGTGGTTTTGGCGCCGATGGCATTCATGCCCATGAGCCTGTCCAGAGTACTGGGCCCTACTACCGTCCGGTAAAGAGACAAAACCATAAGAAACACGAGAAAGACGCTGGTGAATAAAATTATTTGTTCCATAGTATAACTATTCTCCAAATATGCGACCTATTATGTTTTCCATCTCGCCAGGAAGATTTTCAGCGGATTTGGCATCAATAGTATGCACACTGAATTCTCCTTCTCCATTGATGGTGACGGAAATGGTTCCGGGGGTCAGGGTGACGGAGTTTGCGAAAAGGGTCAGTGCCAGAGGGTTACGCAACCGGGTTTTCAAATGAATAATCTGAGGATCCATATGGGCTTCTATATCTTTACGGAAAACAAGCCTCAGCATTGCAAAATTGGCTTTAATGATCTCTATCATCAACCAGACTACATAACGGGTCATGGATATCCAGGACATGGGCTTTCGGCACAGGTCCAACTCCTTGGGAAAGAAATCAAATGACAACCAAGTGACAAAAGCACTTGAGAGTACCCCAAGAAAAAGATGAAAGGCATCGAGCATGCCTGAAAGAAGAATCCAAGTACCGAAAAGCAGAAAAAACCTCAGGGCGACTCCTATTGTGAGTGTCCATTTTCTTTCACGTTCCGAAGAAACGCACTCTTGCCCTTCTTGCGCAAACATCTCTTTTTTCTCTTCCATTTATTAGGCCTCACCATGATGACTCTGTAATTTTCTAAAACACGTAATCAGTATGTCATTTAATATTAAACCTAAATTTTATTTTTAAGCAACTTGTAATTTATAAATAAGATTAAAAGGCTAAGATCACAGATAAACCTACCGAGGTGTTTTTACCCACCAATGCTTCTTTTAGTACCACTTTTTTTAGCCCCCCAACACATAAAGAACGGTTTTGCTTGACTCATAGCCAGCAGATTCGTATATACAACATAGTGGATATTAAAAAATTTTGTTTTTAACATTGAACGACCTTTACCTACAACACTTTTTACGGAGATTATTCCATGCACAAAAGTTTTCTGTTCGCACTCATACTGATGTTTAGCATTATTTTGACTGCCTCTTCCGTGTTTGCCTCGGATAACTCCCACGACACAATGGTTCTCGCTAAAATGGAACGTATCATAACTTCCAAAGACATTGGAACCTTCAGAAAATCAAATGGAGATCTTGTACGCTACCGGGCTCTTTGGACAGGAAAGCTCCCCTCGGGCAAAGAGATTGAAGTGCGTGCCATGTCCAGCAAACATCGCGTGGATGGGGGCGGATATGCATGGCGTGATGTAACCAGTCGCACCAGTGGCACCTCCCTCTTCGTAGAACTATTGGTCGATGGTGAAAAACTGATGCAGTTGGAGACCCATGGGAATGACGAGATGCGCTTTGATGAACGCCTGCCTTCAGGGGAATTAATAGAAGTTTTCCTTGATGCCACGGCGGCCTCATCCGCAATGTTTGTGGATATACGCCTGCTCAAGGATTTTCCGAAGATCGAATTCCTGGATGATAAAGAATAGCAGCCAATGTTTATTAGCACGGGCAGGGGATTTACCTTATTAGAAAAAATCCCCCTGCTCGAAATCAAAAAATAATTAAAATTCAATAACACATTTATATACACCTAAGTGTATACCGCCCCCCCTTGGTGCAGACATAAAAGTGACAATTCATTTTGCCGCACCAGCCCCAGAAAATTCAATTCAGACAGTTAAACAAACAGTATAGGACTGTTCCGCTCGACCTCAGAGACACAGCCAATTAACATGCTGAAATAAAGAACATTTTCTATTCTCTATTTATGCTTTTAATTATGAACTCCACTATGTTATTTATCAGGCTAAAGCCAGCAGTTAACCTGAATTACGATTCAATAAATTCATAATGGAGCCACGTACAATGAAACCGAGACCATTGGGAGTTACCAAAGACCTACTGGAAAGCATTGGGCTGAATATTACACACGCATTTGATGATTTGGTTTTTGTCGAGCACAATCCTTTTCTAATCCAATTCGATGACAGATCTCCCGACACCCTTAAAGTATTTTATAATGTTGACTGCCCGACTGAAGCTGCTTCGGAAATCGAAAAACTATTAACAGATGCCGCAAAACAAAGAGACCTACTCATAGACATCAGTGGACGGTTTGACATGGAGCAAAAAGAGGGAACTGAAGAAATTGAATTAAAATTTCTCACATAATACTTTAGGTTCATCCGGCTCAAGCGTACTTTTGACAAAATGAAAGGACATGGCGTCCAATCGGTGAAAGAACCACCAATCATCGAAAGGATTTATCGCCATGTCCACGAGTTTTATCTACCATGCCTTGGGCCTGCCCGGCTATGACTATGTCAGGCAGGATTTTGTTGCCGGTAACGTGCTGATTTATGTGAGACCAAAAGCCAAGCTTGTTAAGTGCTCCCGCTGCAAGCATCGTCATGTGATTCATAAAGGAAGGAGCGAGCGTTGGTTGCGCACCGTTCCCATCGGTATCAAACCGATTTGGATTGTTGTAGATGTGCCTCGTGTTCAGTGCCGGAAGTGTGGTTGTGTCAGGCGTATCAAGCTTTCCATCGCAGACCCACGTCGCTGGTATACGCATAAATTCGAACGCTATGTCAGGTCACTGGTCAAGATGATGACAATGCTTGATGTCTCTACTCTGCTTGGAGTCGGTTGGGATGTGGTCAAAGACATCTTCAAGCGAGACCTGAAACATCGATTCGGACAGCCCAAGCTATCGAAATTGAAGTACATTGCAATCGATGAAATCAGCGTACGCAAAGGTCATAAATACCTAACGCTGGTCATGGATTTAAAAAGCGGAGCTGTCGTGTTTGTCGGTGACGGCAAAGGGGCTGACGCTTTGCTGCCTTTTTGGAAAAGGTTGAAACGCAGCCAAGCCGGGATCAAGGCTGTGGCAACGGATCTCAGTCCCGCATATATCGGTGCGGTTCTGAAAAATTTACCGCATGTTCCTCTGGTCTTTGATCATTTCCACGTGGTGAAACTCATGAACGATAAGCTCACCGAAGTTCGGCGCAAGCTTCATCGGGAGATAAAAAATACGATGGGCAAAGACGTGTTGAAAGGCACGCGCTGGCTGCTGTTGAAGAATCCTGAAAATCTAAACGCGGAAAGGGATGAACAGCAGCATCTGGAGGAGGCTCTACGGCTAAACAAGCCACTGGCGACAGCCTACTATCTGAAAGAAGACTTGCGTCAGATATGGAGTCAGCCAAGCAAGAAGGATGCAGCCGAGTTTCTAGAGAGTTGGATATCTCGTGCGAGGGCTTCTGGCATCGCTCCACTCGATACTATGGCAAAGACGTTGGCAACGCATAGCTTTGGGATACTCGCTTGGTTCGATCATCCCATTTCATCAGGGCCAATGGAAGGTACGAATAACAAAATCAAGACCATGAAAAGGCAGGCATATGGATATCGTGATCTGGAATTTTTCAAGCTCAGGATCATGGGTATTCATGAAGCGAAGTACGCTTTAACCGGATGAACCATACTTTAGTATTGCAGCACACTTACACTCCAGAGAATTAAAGGACTTTAAAATATATCTTCAATTCCTTTTTTCGTATGGGATACAAAATTGATTTACCCACTTGAAAATCAACCCAAAAAGGGCCTTACATCTCAAGATGCAAGGCCCTTTTACAGTGTCTAAAGGAACAATACGTATTTGCTCCACCCATGTGGAATTAGTTACAATTCTGCTCAGCTACGCTATATACATGATTAATAATCTTACGTTTTACTTCAACTTATCTCTTTAAACTTAAGATCCATCACTGATAATAGCATTAAAGCCGCATTCTGCTTCACATTCCCCGCAATCTGTACAATTATCATTTATTTCATAATAATTAGTTCCAGCAGAATGAATAATTGCCTCCGCAGGACAGGCACTCTGACATGCACCACAGAACTGACATTCATCAGGATCAATTTTACGCATTTTTCATCTCCTCACAAACTACAACAAGCATTTCGAAATTATAAAATTATTTAAGTAAATATTTTTGCCTATATAATACTATTCTTCAACGGGACTGTAAGTTCTGACAGACTGGATATCTTCCCAGTTGTAATAAGTATTAATACTTTCACCACCCTTCTCCTCTGTTACTCTAATAAAATCATCACCGAGAAATAAAACGGCTGTTTCATAGACAGGACCATCATTAACCTGAATCTTGAGGTTCTTCCGGAGTTTACGTGAAAGTGTGCCATGTAAAGGCATCGAGGCATATTCAAAGATTTTCTCAAGGGTTCCTTTTTGCATTTTTTAGTTCTCCGTTTGGATGTTTGTCAAAATTTAGGAAATACCATAAGACTCTCAAAACCATCACTTAAATAAATTTACAAAAAGATAAAATAAACCTTTTCAGCGAACACAAAGACCAGATATTTTCATCTTTATGTAAAATTAAACATTACAATATTAACAAGAGGTGAACCATGAAACTAAACTCTATTCAAATTGCCATTTTTAAAAAACTCAGCAATGAAACCAACCTTGACGTTGACAACTATATCTCCAAGTATTCCCTAATATTTCTGGGTATAAGTAAAAACAACCTTGCAGAACTCAGCCAACAGGAAGGCGACATCTGGATCAGCAAAGCCTATGTAGCATCGCTAGAAAACACTAATCCACTATAAGGATTGCACAGAATCAGAACAACAAAATCTCTTACTCTCCCCACATCCAGCACAAATACAGTATATCAGCTTTGAACTTCATCATGCTCGCATGGTGAGCCGGGATTACACTTCAGGGAGTCAACGATTCACACTCTGTAAAGTACAACCCCAAATCAAGTCTTTAATAACTTGAAATTACGGGATATTAATCCAATGGACAAATACTACGCCCACCAGATTGAACGGGCGGGTGGATTACCAAATGTTGTGAAGTCGTCACCAGATTCGCGGAGTACTGCGTCAAGCTCATCAGCAGTGAAGTCATACCCCTCTCCGTTGGCGGTGGAGACAAATTCTTCCTTAGTTCGAATAGCGTTGTACTTCAGTTTCACTACCTTATCCTCTCCGCCTGCGATCAACAATCGTTCAACTTCTTTTTTGGACATTTACGTACTCCTTTTTTGATAAAAAACTACGACTTTTAACAATTATGCTTAATTATCCATCGATTTCTGACGCTACAGATTCAGATTGCTATTTCTGTGCCGAAAGACTGCTAAGCCGAATCCACCACAATTGTCATACTCGGAGAACTTCATAACTTGACTGCATGCCACTACAACATTCACTCTCCATCCCTGACTACTGGCACAACATCACTAAATGTACGTACCGGACCGGACTGGATACATAAAAAAGTACTCACAATTCTGGAGACTGAGTAAAGATTTTCCAGGGAGATTCACTTGGATTTATCTGGATACATATAGAGAAAATGCCTTTGAGGTTCAGGGGCATTCTGGATTGTATTAGACGGTATTATTTTGAGAATATTTTTCGAGGGGGTGGGATTCGAACTTGTGGGGGGATTATCATACGAATTTCCCAATCATATTTTTAATAATTGTAATTAACTATTGACTCCGTCTCAATTCTCATAAATAAGAATCAGCCTTTGCCTAATTTAACGCCACAAACATTATCCTGACATTTCTTTTCGTTTTCTACTCATTACAGTGGAAAATCATAAACTGATTTATCAACAAACGACCAATGGACATTTAGTTTATTGCAGTAAGGCCGCACCTGCGGTCTCTTCTTTTTTGTTATATTAACTAAGCCCTTTAAAAGGATATTTCGTGAATTCAAACAATTCAATTGTTTCTCCTTCAAACGGAAGCGTAAGCGCTGATATATTTTCCGGACTGACCGTTGCTCTAGCTCTTGTTCCTGAAGCTGTCGCATTCTCATTTGTTGCAGGAGTTCCGCCGATGGTAGGTCTCTACGGCGCGTTTCTCATGTGTCTGATTACTGCGGTTCTCGGAGGACGCCCCGGTATGATTTCCGGCGCCACCGGTGCAATGGCCCTTGTTATGGTAAGTCTGGTTATGGAAGGTAATGCCCTTGGTGGGCCCGGATCACATGCCGGGGTACAATATTTATTTTTCACTCTCTTGTTAGTCGGAGTATTTCAACTGTTAGCCGGCTTTTTTCGTCTTGGTAAATTCATTCGCATGGTACCCAGATCTGTCATGATGGGCTTCGTTAATGGACTGGCTATCGTAATTTTTCTTTCCCAGTTGAATATGTTCAAAGCTGAAGGTGCATGGCTTCAAGGGCAGCCTCTTTGGATTATGGCCGGTCTTGTTTTATCAACCATGGCAATCATAACAATCATCCCCAAACTGCATCAAAAAGCACCGGGAGCACTTATTGCCATTCTCTCTGTTTCGGTTTTTGTGACTGTCATGCATATTGATACTCAAACAGTGCTTTCATTCATTCAATCCAACGGTGGAACCGGTATTCAGGGAGGTCTGCCAACCTTTGCTGTTCCCAATGTACCTTTCACTTGGGAAACACTGACCTTTGTAACCCCATATGCCTTAATTCTAGCTGCCATCGGACTGATTGAATCCCTGATGACTTTATCACTTGTTGATGAATTGACAGAAACACGAGGTAGAGGAAATCGCGAATGCCTGGCTCAGGGAGTCGGTAATTTTGCAAATGGGTTATTGGGCGGCATGGGAGGTTGCGCCATGATCGGCCAGAGTATGGTCAATATTTCTTCCGGTGGACGTAGACGTCTTTCAGGAATTGTTGCAGCCGGAGCCCTGCTTTTCTTCATCATGTTCACGTCAAAATATATTGAGCAAATACCCATTGCAGCTCTCGTGGGTGTAATGCTTATTGTTGTCATCAAGACTTTTGCCTGGAGCACTTTCAAGATCATAAATAAAGTCCCTAAATGGGATTTTATCGTAATCGTTGTGGTTACGTTTTTAACCGTTAAGTATGATCTCGCTATTGCAGTTATCTGCGGGGTATTGATTTCAGCATTAATTTTTGCATGGCAGAATGCACTACGGATTCGTGCAAGAAAGATTGTGGACGAACAGGGTATCAAACATTACCAGATTTACGGGCCTTTGTTTTTTGGCTCCACAACACTTTTCCTGAGCAAATTTGATGTTCAGGGAGATCCGGACAAGGTGCTGATTGATTTTAAGGAATCCCGGATCATGGATCAATCCGCCATTGAAGCGGTGAACAAGATAGCCTCCATGTATGAACGGGCAGGAAAGAAAATCTACCTGGTCCATCTCAGCCCGGACTGTGCGCGCCTGATTAAACGCGCTGAAAAAATATGTGTGGTAGATGTTCTTAAAGACCTGCATTATTTTGTAGGCATAGATAATTATCATCAATATCTTGAAAATCTGGAATATGAATCCCTGTAGGGTTTAAATCACCCAGCATACAGTAACAAAGGGTCAGCGCATATTGTGCTGGCCCTTTTGCTTTTGTGTGTGGAGGAGGGCGAAATATGAAGTGCCCTAATGAAATGAATTATTAACAGAAAGCCCTCCGGGAGACGGGCTTATCTTTTTTAGACTCAAACTATACACGACAGTAAAAATGAACCTATGCCTGCAATACTTCCAGCATGCGGTAAGCCTTTCAATAAAGTCCCCACTACTGACTTACTAGGTTGATCGGAGTTAAACTGGACATCAATTGCGTCGACTATTTCCAGTGCGTCTTTTCTTTCAGCATCGCTTTCGACAAGTCTTTCGATTTCACTCCTAAGCATTGCAAGATGTTCAGAAATTTCAGGGTTAACATTTACGGTATTGATTGAATTATCAACTGAATTATTGTTTACTCGCGCATTTGGTCCCGAAATATTGTATGTAATGCTCTTTACAGCATTTTCAGCTTCATCGATTCCAAGTTTTTTATATTTAATCTGATAATAAGCTTTCATTCCTCCAATTTTCTCATGGAAATTTGGGTCAATAACCTTATATGTTTCCTGTCCCCCATTTGACATATGTCTTCTCAGCAAGTCGTTGGGTTCAATTAAAACTTTAAAATTTGGGATTAAAATGGATTTTTTAGAAACGAGTCCTTTAATGGTAGTGATTTCCTCACCACTAACTTTCAAAACAGTTAACGTATCATTGCAAATACTATCGAAAGACATATTACCTCCACCCAATTTTCTCGTTTAAGTAATAACATTATAATCAAACAAAAACAGTCAATGATATAAATTAGTTACTCCCCCTGAATACTCTTAACCCCCTGCCCCATCTTAGCCAGCAAGCACCCCTCAGCCTTACACTCATAAGACCGAACCTTTATCCCCCATCCCACATGGGCGGTGAAGTAACCGGAATCCGCACGGCCCCGCACCACGGACATACCGCGCCATATAATCTTGACAACCACACACAAGAATATACAATACAAGTATGCACTTTGAATACGATGAAAACAAAAGCGCAACAAATCTAGAAAAACACGGAATTGATTTCAAGGCCGCGCAAGCCCTGTGGAATGACCCAAACTTGCTGAAAATCCCGGCCCGGACTCAAGATGAACCGCGCAATTTTTATATAGGGATGATTAACGGCAAACACTGGTCTGCCGTAACAACACCCCGCAATGGAGCCATCCGCATAATATCGGTGCGCCGCTCCAGAAAGAAGGAGGTAGAACTCTATGAAAGCTGAAGAATTCGATGAAGCCTTTGAATCAGATCAGGACATTACTGAACATCTGGACATGTCAAAGGCCAGCAGGCCCAACAAAGACATTAAACGGGTTAACGTTGATTTCCCCGCATGGATGGTAATAGCTCTGGACCGCGAAGCTGAAAGACTCGGCATTAACAGACAGGCAGTAATCAAAACATGGATAGCAAACCGCATTGACCGTGGTCATTCACCAGACGCATAACCCCGCCCCGGCGGGGTTTTCCTATTCCCCCTGAATACTCTTACCCCCCTGCCCCATCTGTTTCAGGTGGGTGCGGACTGAGTCCTCAGTAATATCTTCAAGGCCATTAGCCCGCAGGAAAGCTTTCAACCATGTTTTCATGACTGAGTCCTCCGGTTTAGGTTCAGGCCGTCCGGTCATGGCTACGGCCCCGGTTTTTCCATCCGCGCCAAGGACGCAGAAGGAAGTCTCGCGCACAAAGGATTTGCGCCACACATATAAAGGTCCGGTCAGTTCCATACCGTTAACGGTTACAGTCGCGCCGGATTTCACTTCTTCAACAGCTTCAGGCCAGACACCTATGGAAGCCTGATAGGGCCAACCCTGATCCGAAAGGCGGATAATCTCGTTGGCTTCGTCCGTATCCACAAAGGAGCCTTCAAGGACAAAGCCTTCCTTTTCCACCTTGCAGGAATCCGCAAGGCCGACCTTCTTTTTGACTTCATGCTCTTCAAGAATGGGCATGACCTTTTCGGAACGGATTCCGGTAAGATCAATGACGAAACGGAAATACCGCTGAATAACGGCCCCGATGTATCCGACAATGCGAAAGCGGCGGGCTTTACCTTCTTCTGCTTCGCTGAGTTTCAAATCGGCTGTAAGCTGAAGCGGTTCCTGTGCTTTCGCTGAAAGATTGGTAGTAAATTGTTTAAGCATTGTTTGCTCCTATGATTCCGCACTTCTTGAGGTCTTTGTTTTCACGGTCCAGTTGATCCACAACTTCATCGTAATCTTCGCCACGCTCCGCGCAGATTTTGCGGCGGGTGGTGCAGCCCATACCGAGCATTTTTTCAGCCGCGTTTGCATCCTTAGTGGGATCAACCCAAGGCCAGCCGGGGTACTGGCAACCAACCGGAACGCGCGGCCCGGTCATGGACTTTTCAAGCTGGCTTAACCAGAGCATGCGCGCGAACATGTGCCACGTAGGAACTATGGCCTTACGGCCCATCAGCACCTGTTGCACACGGTAGCCGCGCCGTTCTTCCAGAGTGGCGGAACGGGCGGACGCATAAGAAGCATCGGAATAGTCATTGGAAAAGGCTTCGTAGGACATGCCGAAACCAGTGGAAGAACCGCGCAAACTGGTTTTCACATACGGTTCATAGGTAGTGCCGGGGTGGTTGAATTGCGCTTCATTGACCTTGGAGCCGGAAGGCAAAGTCACGACCTGCCCCGGTTCTACGTAATCGGGAATAAAGGCTTCCGGTCTTTCCGGTGTGTCTGAATCCTCAAGGCCCAGCGGGTTCTGAAGTTCGGGATATGGCGTTTCAACAAAGAAGCCGAAAGCAGCCATGAGCCGGGCAACAATGCGGTGCGAATCCTGAAATTCGCTGAAGTCGCGCATTTCCATAATGACCGGAGCCATCCAAGATATACCCCTGTGCTGGCTGGCGCGCTTCGGCATGAATATATGGCGCACCCACATAGCCGGAACCCGCACGGATTCACGACTCATCAGGCGGCGCATATCGCCGGGATGTTCACTGAAAAGGTGATAGGCCACCGGGTGACCTTTGCGGTTGAATTCAACGCCACGGATAGCGAAGTTTCCGTTTTCGCGCAGGCCATCAACCGAAGAATCAAGGTGATCACATTCCAGAAGTTCCACGCCCAAAGGCGCAATCCCCTGTTTCATCAAGTCGGGGTCAGGATAGAAGCGGAGAAGGCATTCTCCATCCTGCCAGAGGTGATTCAGGATAAGCCGCTGAATATCGTCAAAGCCGACTTCATCAGCTTCGGCCCAATCCTTAAAATGCTGTTCCAGCTTGCGGTTGAAGCCGTGGTCCAGTTCGCCGGAATCGGTCAGGCGCGCGGCCTGCGGTTTGATTCCGGTATAGATAACGTTGTTCGCTATGCGCTCAAGCGCGCCGGAAACATGGGTGGAGTTGCGCACCAGATCACGCGCACGGGAAACGATTAAGGCATGTTCGTGCCGGGAAAGGTTATCCGCACTGCGGTTAGTGGGCCGCCAGCCCGCATTAGGGCCACGGGAAGTAGCCGCAGTGTATGCGGAAAGCTGCATACGGCTTTTAACCCAATTGGTAGCCATCTGCGGAGAGATAGCCCCGACACACTGGGCAACAAAGGAAGTCCAGCCTTCATACAGGTTCATGAACGACCCCTGTACTTAGCTTTAAAGCCCCGCCCGCCATTCTTTACAATGGCGATACGCATTTCCAACTTATCGCGCTGGTCATAAAGCCTGCCCAAAGAAGCACGGGTGAGAGTCCGACCATTCAAGGTATAGGACTGTGCGCCGTCTTCAATATCGGCAATCGCCTTATTTACAGAGTCCAGTTGTTTCTGGAGCATGAAAAAACCTCAATTGTTACTGTTTACCTACAGGGCGAACAATAACAATTGAGGTGCTTTGTTTGGAATGGGGTTGTTTACTGGGGAGTAAAATTTACTGGATATTTATCTCTATATCTTTACAGACAGAGTTGATCTTATTATCAAGTAAGCGTTATTGTACAACATCAAGTTTTGAGGCTTTAATGAACGAATTATTCAAAACAAAAATAGGATTTATAATTAGTCTGCTAGCGGTAGTTTTTACTGTTAAGCCGATCATTAATGATTACTCTGAATTTGGTTTCTCTATTCTAGAGTATAATATAACGGCATTACTAGCTTACAAAATTTTCACTATTCTACTATGTCTATCTGTATATTGCATTTCAATTCAATTTGTTTTTCCACAAACAAGAAAAATACTTATAGCTGCAACAGATTTGTTTTATGCTTTAAGCCTAACTTTACCCCTGCTATTTATAGCTCTATGGGGTTCACTTTCTATAGCAAATAACATTGATATACACCTCGAATTCAGCACAGAAACAATAGAGAGCATAACAGCTATAATTTCATTAATTATATCTTTTCTGTCCATAATAGGAACAACCTTATCTTATAAAAGACTTAATAAAACACGCTTAAAAACAGAAAAAACAGACTATATTAATAAGAATGTCACACAGCTTGAGCGAGCACATGAATTATTTAACGCACAGATGTATGACCTTTCCGTTTTAGAGGCATTTAAAGTCATCGAATCCATTTTGAGGGAGCTAGCCAGCATATTTGGTATAACAGAACATAAAAATATCATATCCCTTATTAATGAATGTCAAAAGCTAGAACTATTGGAATATTCAGATATAGAACTTATACATATGATCAGAAAAAAAAGAAATGCATCAGCTCACCTTGTAGACAGCATAGACAAAGATTCTGCGTTGCAAATTCTACAATTATCAAGCCTACTTATACAAAAACTAGAAATGACACAAAATTCAACGGCATACATTTGGTTAATGCGAAATAGGAAATGGTCTATTGATAGTCTAAAAGACAGCAAGTCCAATAGAAACAAAAAGGTCATTCAAATGCTTACAAAAGCATGGGACAATAGAGATGGGGCTATTTCAGGTGAAATTAGCTGTTTCTTTGAAACTGCATTAATCCATTCTCCCAAGTTGATTATAGAATCTTTTGCAATGGATTCACAAAGACTTGATAATTGGCTTGATGAAATTCAGTTGACACTCTTCACTGATTTTACAGGCAATTTACACGATAATATGTTGCGTACAAAAGATGACATTATTAAAAGTCTGGAAGGATATATTGAACATACAAGCAATTCTGAACACTTAAAAATTGCGACAACTATTTTGAACAAAGTCAAAGATATTGAAATCATAAAAATTGATTGAGGTCTAAAATTATCATGAATCATAATATAAAAAGAAAAAAAGTAATTAAGCACCTATCAGAAGAAAAATACCTTTTACCATCTCTAACCTTATTCTCAGCGACTTTTTTCTTGGTTAAAACGAGCATGGATCAAGGGTTGAGCAACTTCTATACTGAGGCTGCAACCTTCATGTTTGCTGTTGCAATTAGCATTTTTGGCCCTCTATCCTATGTTCTATTTTTTAGAAATGTCGATTTCGACAAAAAGACCTTCAATATCGAGTACTACAAAATAGCTTATTTAATTATCATGGTTGGATACATAAGTGTAGCATCAGGGCTACTGCTACTTGTTTTATCAACTTCATTTTTAGCAGCATGGGTTGCACTAATAATTTATGTATTCATAATGTTTACAAGTACCGAAGTCGTTCAAGATAAATAAACCTCAAAGAAGAAGCCCCGCTCACGCGGGGCTTTTCCTTTCCATCCTTAAAATCTACTCCCGCACCAACTCCAAAATCGCAGCAGGCTTCCCTTTCCGCTTCTTAGCCATCTGCACTTTCATGTCGTATTCATCAAAAGCGTTTGCACTGTCAGAAATTGTCCTACGGATGGCTTCTATCATAAAGGCTTCGCCCATCATGTCCATTTTTTCAAAGTAATCCCGCAGGACTCCAAGAGAGGAACACGCCGACATCATATCCGAAACATGGTGACAAAGATCATCGCTACTCATGGCCCACCTCCCCATTCAAACCCTGTTCAGCCTCAATCAAGGCATCATACGCCATTAACATTGCCTGCCGTTCTGCCCTTGGCATGTGATCCAAGTGTTTGATCATCAGTTCTTTTGCCGTGGCTATGTGCTGCTTTGGTGAGCTATGGCCATAGACTTCCGGCACCATTGCTTGCGCCGGATCAGGCGTGGCGGTTTTTCCTGCCATAATCATTTCTACATTTTCGCGGTCAATGAGCTTGCCGAGTTCTTTGTTTAATTTCAGTCGCTTAAGTTCGGCTTCGCATTCCTTGTCCTTGGCCTTGGCTTCCTGAAATCGTTTCGCAGAATCCCCGGTCAAACCTTCATCATCCGGCTGATCAGCTTCCGCAACCTGCCCGATAGGAACCCAGCCAAGTTGTTCAGCTACTTCGCAAATATCGTCTTCGTAGTATTTGCCGTTCAGCGGCGGTACTTGCTTGCCCTTGCCCACGTAATTGAAGAAGGTCCGGCGCGAAATCTGCCAGCCAACCTTGCCGAATTGCTCCCAAGCCTGATTTATGGATTTGTAAAATTTATCAGCCATTTAAGTAGCACCTGAATTAAATAGAGTGACACGATTGATGCAGCTTGTGCAGTGTGCATATTTATCAAAACTATCCGTGTGCAAAAGACTCGGAGTCAGCGTTACCCGTGATTCATGGATCGCCGAGGAGGACCCAAAGGCAACTGGCCTTCGACTAAACGCTTCGGCTTCTCATCTTCCACCAGCGGTAGCCGATCCATGTAGACCAAGTCGATAAGCGGCGTGGCCTTTTCGTATAAGCTCCACATCTGCCACAGGGTTTCGAAATTCTTCTTGCCCCATGCTTCGTCAATGATGACCACCAGTTCATTCTTTGCGTTCCGCTTGAGCTTGAAGCCCGTGCGGTGTTCACGCAAAAGATTGCCGAGGGTCTTCATTGCTTCATGCCCGTCTTCGTAAACCTTCCACTCCCGGTTGAACTCATCTTCCGGGATCGGTTCTTTACCTTCCTGCTTACATAACCGCTTGAATTTACAGTAAGGTTTTTCCGGTTCGGGCTTCCTGTATTTGTCCTGAAGCTTTGCTAATGCGTTCATACTGGTTCCGGTCCCAAGGTTTGTCCCGTGTTAGCCAACACTAAAAACCACCGAGAACATAAGTCTTTTTTCTTTCTGTCCAACTGTCCCATGTACCAAGCTTAAAAACCAAATGCTGGAAGCCTCGCGTGTACGCACGCACCCACGCACGCATATGAACCTCTTTTGCCCTGCACCGTGGACCGCTGGTACCATGTTGGACCGAGCCAGTATTCACGGGCTTTGCCAAGCTCTGACACGCGGGACGGGTGGTACCAATACGCTGGAACCACTTCACCGGGGGAAGTAGAGATTCCGAATAAGTATTGATTTGCCCGGCGGGTAAGGCGTGTCGCCGCAGGTCATTAGAAGGGGATGCGGGGGAAACAGAGCAGGCCACGCCGCACGGGTATATGCCAGTGAAGAAGGTCATTAAGCTTTCAACTCAAATCTGGTTTTAATGCCTGCAACCATGCGGCAACGCTTGCCATCAACGCGCGGGCGGGTTTCCTTCAAGGTCTTCACAGCCGCATAAAGCTCACGGAAGAAGTTTTCCTTATGCATGGCCTGATAGCCGTTTTCGGAACTGTATTCGCGGTAGGACTTATACAGTGAGTCCTTAGACTGCTTCGCGCCGTCCTCAAGCTCACACTTATCTTCCACGAATGCCTGAACAGGGTTATTAAGCCGCCTGTAATCCATAAGCAGTTCCCGTGTTTCGTCACAACTGGTGAACTTACCTTGCTCATACAGGCGATGCAGACCGACCAAAGCCCAATGGAAGATTTCGGAAAGCTCATGCTCAACGAGTTCTTCAAAAAGGTGCGGGTTGCGGTCTGGATCGTCTTCAAGAAACTGCTTCTTGAACTCAATGGGCAGCATGCGCCGGAAAAAGCCGTCCGTGTTATCCAGAACGCGGGGCAGCTTGTTAGCGGCAAAGGCCAGCTTGCAGAACGGTGTAAATTCAAAGCTGTCCTTATGCTTGAACGCGCCCTGAATGGCATCACCGGAAACAACGGCCTTAAAGATGGGTGTTTCCATTGCCGCCGATCCTATTTCCGTGGAAATGTTCAACAGCTTGTTATAGAGGCTGGCCCGGCGGAACTGGTCTTCCAAATCCTGAAAGGCCACCGCCGAGCAGTTAGCAGCGGATACAAGCTCACGCAGAACTTTGAGCAGTGTCGATTTACCATCCGAACCGGGGCCGAGCAGCAACAGGCATTTTTCAAAGCGAGTGTCGCGGGTAAGGCATAAGCCTGCGAATTCCTGTAGCTGGGCAATGGGTTCCGGGGTCTGGACGGTCTGTTGTAGAAACTTCTCCCAACGCTCACAGCGGGCTTCAGAATCCGGGTTAAAAGACACGTTCAGACATATGGTGGAAAAGTAATCGTGTTCGTGTGGTTTTAGCTCGAGCGTTTTAAGATTGAGCATGCCATTTTGCAGGCATACCCATTCCTCACGGTCATTGACCGCGCGCCCGTGCGGAAGATTGGAAAGATTGATAGCCAAAGACGTTGCATCGTTCACACGCGCTGTTGTGGCCTCGATGCCGAGATAATGCGTAGCCGACTGCTGAAGCGTACCGCGTGAAATCTGTTCCCAGTATTTAGCGTTCCAGCGATACAGCAACCCGGTCATGTCGTCAGCAAGCAAAGGCTGGTCGCGTAGAAGCTGATCCGCAAGCAAACGGGGCTTGAATTTGCCGTCATAGAAGAAGGCCCATTCGCTACCCATTTCGAACTCTTTGGGCGGTTCAATCCTGCGCGCCATGGCGATAAGGTCTTGAAAATCCTTCGCAGTCTTGCCGAACTTCATAAAGAAGTCAGTGAGGTCGTGACCGTCCTTTTCGGGCCAACTTCCATCCGGTTCCCGGCCCATGAAGTCGGGCCACTCAATGACACGTAGAGAACGCACCACCGGAAGCAAGGCGCGGATAGCTTTTTCCGCATGAGCTTGCCCCGGCTGATCGGCATCATAAGCAAGGATAACGTCACGGCCCACAAACGGCTCTAAATGCTCTTGTGACCATTTAACCGTCTTGGAGGTTTGCGTAGCAGTGTTGAAACCGAATGATTCACCGCACAGTGTGTCCGGTTCGCCTTCACACAGGACTATCGGCCCGGACTTGGCAATCATGGACGGAGCAGGAAACAACCGGGCGTTACCGTATCCCCTACCCCATGAAATGATCTTGCTCTTCAGGTTTGTGCCGGGCTTGCGGTAAAGCCGAATATTACGAAGCTGGCCTTGCGCGTCCCGGATCGGGATAGCAACGCGCATAGGCGCGCCGTTAATGGGCCTGATATTTTCGTCCCGGTCCCGATAGCACATCTGCATTCGCAGGTCGTGCCGCTTGATAACTTCCGGCGACCAGCCGCGCACCTTCCTGAACACTTCAAACCAATCATCAGGAAACAGGGCCATCCGGCCCCACACGCTTTCAGGGATAACCGGAGTACTACCGCCCTTCCCTTCCCTACGTTTCTGCTGGACAGTCTTTCGGGGCTTGGGTGCATCCTTTACGCCTTGTCCGTATTTATCCTTGAAGCTCTTGAAGGCTTCATCATTTGCAAGGCCATTAACCAGCCCGTAAAGCTTGATCAGGTCGCCGCAATCGGTACACCCGGCAAGGCATTTGAAATAGTCTTCTTCGAAATTGTATCCAAAGGATGGGTTATCATCGGCATGAAACGGGCATTTGCCGTTCAGCCATTTTCCTTCTTCCTTTGCGTCCT
This sequence comes from Maridesulfovibrio salinus, assembly GCF_055394525.1. Taxonomy (NCBI): domain Bacteria; kingdom Pseudomonadati; phylum Thermodesulfobacteriota; class Desulfovibrionia; order Desulfovibrionales; family Desulfovibrionaceae; genus Maridesulfovibrio; species Maridesulfovibrio salinus. The sequence goes on along the minus strand of NZ_AP042461.1, from coordinate 2,412,616 downwards.
CAAACAATGAACGCGCAATGGTCTTGCGTTCATCTTCGGAAAGATGTGTTCCGGCCCAGCCCATCGTTACCCCTTCACAAGGTATTTAATACGGTTGCGCCAGAACAGAGCCGATGAAATCAGTTCCATGATTTCTTTATCGAACTCCGCGAATTCATCAGCCGTAACTTTGCCGTCTTCCATAATGGTGGAAAACTTGATCACCGCGTCACTGAATTCCTTAGTGGTGCGATTCATGTCGTCTTCCAGCGAGTCCGAAAAAATGCCCGCTTCGGGAAGCGGGACAACAACCATATTCATCTGCTGGGCAATGGCTTCAAGCGGGGCCACTGATCCGCATGTCTTCATGAGCGGTACGAGGTCCAGAACGCCCATTTTCGCAGTGGAATCTTCGGGGTTCAGTTCTTTAATCTTCATGACTTATCCTTCAAATTTTAGAGTTTAATATTTACTGCCCTCCTTTCATTGAACTAAAAACCGGACATAAAATAGGTAACTCAGGTCCGGGGTCTAAATTTTTCATATTTTTTATCTATTCGAGGACACGCGCGCCCCACGGCATTCATATCTATTGGAGAGACTCCCTATCCCGACAGTTAGAATCGCTGAACGCTACCAACGGACAGCGGCTTGAATTGGTATAGGGAGCAATTTTCACTATGATTGGAGGAAATTGGTTGCCGGACTGGATACATAAAACAGTACACACAATTCTGGAGACTGATTAACGAGTATCCAAGGAGATATACTTGGACTTATCTGGATGCAGATAAACGAAATGCCCCTGATGTTCAGGGGCATTCTGGATTGTATTGGACGGTATTATTTGGGGAGAATTTTTTTGGGGTAGTATCAGTTATTCCCATGTAAAAATAAAACAACATGATACATTGATTATGAGCATTTCGTAAGGACAATTATTTATTAATCAAATGTCGGCACATCTGCACTCGGATCAAGGTGGAGAGCTTTTTCTCTATCTGCTTTAGCTTCAGCAATTCGACCTAATTTCTTATATACTGCGGAACGTTCCGCATAAACCCCGGCAATGCTGGGATCAATGATTGTTGCTTTGTCAAAATCACGAATGGCAGCCTCAAGGTTATTCTTATTTTTCTGGGCTACCCCCCTGCCATAGTAGGCATGCGCATATTTAAGGTCCAGCTCAATCGCCATATTAAAATCAGCTATTGCTAAATCAGGACTGTCGTCAACGTACAACCATCCTCTGCCTGCGTAGGCGTATTGACTCTGCGGGTTAATTTCAATGAGCTTACTGAAATCAGCATTTGCACCATCAACATCACCTTTACTCAATTTGCTAATAGCGCGGTTTAGATAAACACTGGCATATTTGGGTCCACCAGCGATAGCTTTGGTATAATCTAAAATAGCCTCATCATAATCTTCATTCGCATCATGCGCCATACCACGATTGACGTATGCTCTTAAAAAATCCGAATTAATCTCTAAGGCTTTAGTGTAGTCTTTTATTGCATTGTTGAAATCACCATTAGCTGACAAACATAAACCGCGGTTAAGATAAGCTATAAAATCTGCGGGGTTGGTCCTGATGGCATCAGTATAGTCAGCAACCGCTTTTTTAAACTGTCCGAGAGCCTTAAAAACTGCACCCCGATTATTATAAGCCTTTGCATAGTTGGGATTGATTTTCAAAGCCATACTACAATCATCCAGAGCTCTATCAAGGTCTCCTTTTACACACAGAGCCTGACACCGATTGCTGTACGCTTCTGCAAATTCAGGGTCTATTCTTATTGCGTTGCTATAATCTGAAATTGATTTATCCAAATTACCTTTAAAATAGTAAGTTACCCCCCTATTATTGAACGCTGGCGCATATTTATGATCTAAAGACAATGCCTTATCGTAATCGATGATGGCTTTATCAAATTTGCCTATGTAATTTAGATAAACTCCTCTGCTGTTATATGCTTCCGATGACGGTTCTATATTAATAGACGTATTAAAGTCATCAAGTGCGCCTTCATAATCTTCTTTTGCATATTTAACGAGACCTCTGTTATGATACGATGGAGCATAATGCGAATTATTGTCAATCGCTTTGTTAAAATCCTGCAAAGCTTTAGCATATTCACCTTTTGAGTAGTATGCGAGTCCACGTGCGTCATAAATTAACGAATTGGATTCGTTCTCAAGTTTGCTTTGCAAGCACTGTTCAAAAAGTTCCATTTTTTTATCTAAGGATTTGCTATCAATTGCATCAGAACAAACTTGCGGTAAAGCAAATGCTTGCCCCGTAACTAACAGCACTAAAACGATACTAAAGAATACATTTTTTATTTTCAAACCACATCTCTCTGCTACATATTTATAAATAAATATTCTAAACCTATTGCTATTTCATTGCAAGCAACTGCGCAGGATGTTGAATCATCCCAACCCCCAAGCCCACCAGTTCCTTATATGTGTACTCTGATGTATACAGGGGAGTTGGGTGGGGTTAGCTACACACCAGAGTACACACAAGTGGTCCCGGTTTGAGCTGAATTACACTGGACAGCATCAGCCATAAAACGCAAAAAAGCCCCTGAAATTCAGGGGCTTAATAAACAGTATCGGACTGTATAGTTTCATATATTGGCGGGCAATACAAGATTCGAACTTGTGACCTTCAGCTCCGGAGGCTGACACTCTATCCAACTGAGCTAATTGCCCGCGCCGAGCGTTTTAGTATCCATCACCGTGCATTTCTGTCAAGAGAAAAATCTTTAATCTCACTATATTCTTACTCTATATCCAGATTAACACAATAGCGTTAGCAGTTCACGTGTAAGAGCAAAAGCCATAAACAGGGGCTACGGCAACTCTTTGTGACGAAACAGGAAAGTCAAACCTGCCGCTGTAAGCAGAACAATATCCCGGACTATAGTTTCCAGCATACCTGAACTCTGGGTTGCATTGGTTGAAAAACACCCGCAGGCCACGTCAATTCCACGATAAAGGTTTGCGGAAAGCGCGGCTATAAACACAAGCAGCATCGCTATCAATATAGTGGTAGCTGTCTCCAGCATTACGTTGCAGACAAGCATTGCCCCGCATACGAACTCAAGCCAAGGCAGAATAAATGCTACCGGGCCGATCATTACGTCCGGCAGTATCTGATAATTTTTAATAATCTCAGCAAATGCAATCGGATCAATAATCTTATCAACACTCGCAATAATGAACACAACGCCAAGAAAGATTCTGGGTAATGACCTTAAATCCATTAGTTCGCCTCCAGATCACGCCCGGCACTCAGCCAGCCGTCTATGCCGTCTGTATAAACACTCACTTCTCTGAATCCCAGTTCTATGAGCCTCTTGGCTACAATCAGACTTTTACCGCAAGTAAGCCCATCACAATAAACAATGACCGGCAGGCTCTTATCTAAAATATCTGAGAAGCCGACCGCCCCGCCTTCAGCTGTCGAGGATGGGACGTTTATCGCACCGGGTATATGCCCCATCGCGAAATCCATTTCGCTGCGCGCGTCAACCATCTGAACATTTCCGGCATCGTAAGCTGCCGTAACTGCTGAAGTTGAAATTTCCACAATCTCTTTAGACTGGGGGCTTAAAACATCATCCAGCGAATATGAATTGGGGCGTACCATATTGAACGCAAAAGCCAACCCAACCGACAGTATGGAGATAAATATTATTTTGAACAGGTACGATATTGTCTTTCCGAATTTCATTCAATCTTCCATGTTGAAGGTTAACTTAATGGAATCTCCTGAACCGCCCTTTCCATACTGCTTTAAGTAGCATGGACCAACAGGACTAAGCAACGAAGCGCCTGGAGCAATACCTGAGAAAATCTGTGGGAATAGATTAACCTTGATATAATAAAAAAGGGTGTGTTCAATTTGAACACACCCTTCTTTCAGCGAGACCGGACACCCGGGATAAACCGTTACCGCTGCTTCCTTTCGGACCTGACGGGGTTCACAGCGCACCCGCCATCCGGCCTCTCTGTAAAAGAATTCGTCCTTGCGACGAGGTGAAATATCTATTGATTCACAGCTGAACTGTCAAGCATAATCATAAAAAAAATGCATTTTTCTAAAAATAACCAGTCTATAAAGAGAATATCCGCTCCACCACCAGCCCCTATCCAGATTATAACTTTATCTCAATCTCAATTTCTGCTTATCCTGCGTAAAAGACCACAACCACAAAAACTTATGGAAATTATGATGAAAGCAAAAAACGTTAAAGACGTGGAAGGTGTTAAAGTAGCAAAGATAGGCTACAAAGGAGAGGACCACGAGGTCAAAGGGGTTACCATACGCTGGCTGTCCAAATCAGGACAGGATGCCAACGGTCAGCCCGAATATGGCCTCCGCCACTTCACAGTGGAACCGGGAGGAGAAATTCCCGCCCATAACCATTTCTATCTTCAGACAGTTTACATCGAAAAAGGCCGTTTTGAGTGTTTTACTTATGATCCTGAGACCGATGAAGCAACTGAGAGTCGAATCTGCGGCCCCGGCGACTTTGTGTATTCAGACTGCATGGAGCCTCACGGCATGCGCAATATAAGCGAAACAGAGGAAGCCACATTTCTCTGTTGTATCGGCTGTGTTTATGAAAAATAACAAAGAGATCCTTCCGGGGCCGTTGTGTCCCGGAAAATTTTCATCTGCAACCCCGCTATAATTCCAGATTAAAATCAGTAAGCAATTCGGGACCGCCTACTTTATCTCCTCTTATGTAATTGTAAACATTACCTTCATGCACATTCTGCAGGTAAATGGGATGTGTTTCTACCTGCGCAACCGGGGCCTTATCATATATTGCGGGGTGATCCACCCAGTACACAGTATGCAGCGTCCTGTTTGACTCAAGCAGACTGACAAAAGCATTTGTCAGATCCACGAAATCATAAACAGCTCCGTTGCAGTACTGATAGCCATGCGGGAAATTAATATAAAGCTCTTCGGTGGACCTATCAGACTTATTCAGAACATCGCCTACAACTCGATGCAGTGTGCTTACAAATTTTCTCGAAAGAGCATCATCATTGTCCAGCCTTGTCGTAAGTATATAATCATACCCTTCTGCCGCCTCAGCTATATAATGTTTTACCCTCGGCATTACGGTTGAAAAATCAGCGCAATATACTGGTTTGATATTTTTATACTTCTCGAACACCCTGATCATCTTCATGAACTTCTCAGGTGTCTGCTCATCAAATAAAATAATCCATTCAAAGTTCTGCTCATCCTGCGCAACAATCGATGGCAGACAAAAACGGCTGAAAAAATCGAACCTTTCAAAAAGCCAGGTGTCGTTTAGCCGCAGCTCATACTCTTCAGGATGAATATTCACGTTGAATCTTGTTATGATGAAATGCTTGAAATCCATTGGTAACTCCTGAACAAAATCTTGAAACATAATTATCCAGCACGAAGATTACGTATTTCTGGCAAAAAAACAATCGGCCTGCCTGAATATCAGGCAGGCCGATCTTATGGTGTCGGTGTTGATCCAAATTTGCCGGTTTGAATCAGGGGTTGAAGGTCAATCGGAAAAAGTTCTTAGTTATGACTATAGCTTAAGATGCTTTTTTTGCAAACTGAATTCTGTAGTTGATTATATCGTCCACGGTTAGTACCGGCAGATCGTTTTTTTCTCCGAAATCGATAATCTCGGGGAGTCGCGCCATGCTTCCATCCGGGTTAGTCAATTCGCACAAAACTCCACAGGGCTTAAGACCCGCAAGACGCATCAGATCTACAGTCGCTTCAGTATGCCCTTCCCTTTCAAGAACGCCTCCGGCCTTAGCCCTCAGAGGGAATACATGCCCCGGACGATGAAGATCAGTCGGACAGGCTCCATCGCAAATGGCCGCTTTTACAGTGGTAACACGATCTGCTGCGGAAACTCCTGTGGTTACGCCCTCTGCAGCTTCAATAGTCACGGTAAAACCGGTCTGATAGCGGCTTGAGTTGGCTTCAACCATCATAGGCAGATCCAACTGCTCAATCTTTTCCTCGGTTAGACAAAGGCAGACAATTCCGCTGCATTCACGGATCATCATTGCCATCTGCTCATCTGTAAGCATTTCTGCAGAGAAGATCAGATCACCTTCATTTTCACGTGACTCATTGTCGGTTACCAGAACACCGCGACCTTCACGCAGAGCCTGTAAACCTTTCTCCACTCTTTCAACCGGGGAACCGAATTGTGATAATAGATTCTGATTCATGGTAAAACTCCTTATAAAACTGTTACCAGAATCAGGGCGATAGAATCAGACAGCTGTCCGCAAGCGAACAGCCACGCATGGGGCAGGATGCCACTGCGGGGAAGTACTGTCTTACTCTCTTCCATCCGGACTTTAACCGTCGGCTCCGGATTCACACCGGATCTGCTGACCCTTTTCCACCATTTGGAAAAGGCGCTCGCGGGCTTATCTCCAAATGAAGACTTACCGCCGGTGGGGAATTTCACCCCGCCCTGAGAATAAACAAATTTTTTCTACACAAAACTATTCAACCTAGTCAAGTGCAATAAAATACAATCTTAAAGCATAATGATTAATAATTTTTCCATACTAAAGATGTACAGAATCACCCATTTCGATTAGCATGTAAATACTTACACAAATACTGCGTAGCGAATAACAGAAGGAGAATAAGTTATGAAACTTAAAAACATGCTTACTCTATTTCAGATTATAACCCTGGCAATATCGATAATTTCGTTATGTGTAATTTTTAATGTCCAATTAAGCAACTATTCTGAACATGAACAATTAACTTATAAAGAGGACATGTACAGGCAAAAAATCAAAGAGCTTACCGAACTGGTAAATATGGCAGATAAGACTATTGAGTCATACTATGACAAGTCACGGGACATTGAACTTCTGAAAAAAGAAAAAGCTGCCACACTAAAAAAGATAATTGATTCCATCAGCAGTCAGCTGGTCTCTTTCAACAAAATCAATTCTGGTAAATTATCACCGACAGAACTGCAGGAAAAACTCAAACAAATTGTCCGTCCCATTCGATATGATGAAAACAACTACGTCTGGATAAATGACATGGACGCAAGAATCATAATGCATCCTATATCCAAGGAACTGGAAGGACGTAATCTTTCATCAATGCAGGACAGTAAAGGTAAATTCCTATTCAGGGACATGGTTGAAATCTGCAGAAAAAATGGAGAAGGGATGGTCGACTACTGGTGGACCAAACCAGAGACCGGACAGGATACCCGCAAGGTTTCCTATGTAAAATACATCCCTGAACTTGATTGGATTATCGGCACCGGTGCATGGCTTGACGACATCACCTCAGAAATGAAGGAGAAAGCTCTCGCACAATTGTCCAGAATGCGAATGAAGGATGGTAACTACTTCTGGGTCAACAACCTTGAAGGCCGGATCATCATGCATCCTCTGAATGAAAATCTGATCGGTAAAGACATGGCAGGCGCAACGGACAAAAAGGGGAAATACTTTTTTAGAGAAATGATCGAGATAGCTAAAAGCGATGGTGAAGGGACCGTTGAATACTGGTGGGGAAAACCGGGGGAAACCGGAGAATATCCCAAATTATCATTTGTGAAGCTTTTCAAGCCCTGGGGCTGGGTAACAGGTATGGGTATCTATACCGATGATATAGACAAGACTCTTTCCGTTAAAAAGGCAGAGCTGCAAAAAACCGTTGACCACATGTTCTACCTTATAATTATTACGGCGATCGTACTTGGGGTGGTTCTTACTTTTGCTGCAACATATTTCGCCCGCCGCATTACCGGTAAAATCGGAGCAGAACCGGGAGAGCTTTCGGATATCGCGGAAAAAATGTCCCACGGAAATCTCAACCTCGGCCTGAACGAAAAGAATGCAACCGGAGCATTCAGATCAATAGTCAATATGATTGAAAGGATCAGGTCTGTAGTAGATGAAGTTCAGGAATCAACTGAGAATGTGTCTTCAGGCAGTGAAGAACTGTCAGCTTCTGCACAGTCGCTGGCTCAGGGGGCAACAGATCAGACCCATGCAGTGGAAAATCTCAGTCTCATTGTTCAAGAGTTGATAAGCAGCATTGAAGAAACATCACTACACGCCAAAGAAGCTGAGGAAATTACAAATATCGCTGCCAATACTACCCGCAAAGGGAGCCAGGCGGTTAAAGACAACCTCAACGCGATGTCTGATATTGCCAACAAAATAAACATGGTAGAAGAAATCGCCCGACAGACAAATCTTCTCGCACTGAATGCGGCAATTGAAGCTGCCAGAGCAGGTGAACATGGCAAAGGTTTCGCAGTGGTAGCAGCGGAAGTTCGCAAACTGGCAGAAAGAAGCCGCGTAGCGGCAAATGAAATCAGCGATCTTTCCACAAACAGTTTGAACATTGCTACTGAAACCGAAGAGAATCTGTCTTCACTGCTTCCGGAAATAGATAAAACAACTAAGTTGATCAAAGGTATCGCTACATCGTGCGAAAGACAGAATCATGAAGTGGAAAAAGTAAAAGACTCCATAAATCAGCTTGACTCGGTTGTGCAGATGAACGCTTCCTCTTCTGAAGAAGTAGCAGCAACATCAGAAGAACTTTCAGCTCAAGCCGAGCAGCTCAATTCGGCAATAATGTTTTTCAAATTGAAATAAACTGAAGTTCATAATCAAAAGAATAAAGCTCCCGCATCAAAAAATGCGGGAGCTTTATATTTGTGTCGTAGTATAAAGACAGATTAGAAACTGTCGGCAAAAAGCTGCTCAATTGCTTTCTTCCCATTCTCCTCAAGAAAACGGGAACCTGTAGCGGTAAAATGTCTATGGGTAATTTTAGGCGCTTCAGCACACTCAACCCATTTTTCCTTTTCCCAGCAGAACCATGTGTTTTTATCCTGAGAAAACACATAGAGAGGCTTGTTGCAGATCTTTGCAAACTCAGCTCCCCAACCGGTTCCGCCCTTGACGGTGCCATCTTCAAGGATATTGCCGATTATAAAAATCTCATGCCCGCTGTTCACCTGCCAGCAGATTGACTGCAGAACCTTGCGAAAGATAGGCGCACGGGTGAAGTTGCGGTTCATAAGCTTGGAAACATAGGTCAGGCTGACATCTTTGCTTTCGAGTTCTTTTTCAGTAAGAACACGCAAGCCGCGCTGACGGGCGTTCTGGTGACCTTCAAAACTGTAGTTGACTTCCTGAAGGCCATATTTTTCGGCATTTATTCCGAACTCACACTCAGTTCCGGGAGCTCCGCCGCTATATAGAACGAATTCTTTAGGATTACTCATTTCTTCCTCCAGTGTTGAGCTTGTGTAGGATTTCGAAACAGACTGATACATAAAAAAGATCAAGTCCACAATCAGGAATCCACGGTTTAACTACATATTTTGACTGTCCTTACCCATACGATAAAATCCAGTACATTTCTACATAAAAGCTTCAATTCCATACATTAATTAAAAAACTCTTAAAACATGCACATAAAGGGAATTTGAACTTAATTCTGTATAATATTCGAAATTGATCCTCAAAATAAAAATAAAAACCAACCAGAATAAAAGGATTACAGATTATAAACCGCTATTTAGCAATATAAAACAGAATTAAAAATCATATACAAAATACAATTATTTTTTACAAACAGCTAAACACCTATAATTAAAGCATACAAACTTTAATTCTTACATAAATAGAATCTTGTTCTTTTTTTATCATAATTACGGTCTAGACAAAGCTCTGGATTGGTGTATTATCTGTCTTGCTGATTCGGGCTGGAAAATCTCATAAACGAAAGTAGCTACGGCAAAACCGTATGGAGGTTTTTATGAACAAAAACAGCAATATCGGGGAAAAATCTGAAACTTTGATCAAAATGGAAAAGAACGATCCTCACAAATATCGTTCTGTAAGCAAAAACATTGCTGCCATGGTCAAGTCCCTTGATGAACAGGAAAAGGCTAACTCTTCCGAAGATAAGGGAGAAGAAGCCCCGGTTTAACCCCTGAAATCATTGAGTCATAGACTCATTCCCAGAACAGCAGTTTCTGATTCCGCAAAAAAAGTCTAAATGCGTCTGACCTACTGAGAATCAAGCCAAGCGGAAATACTGCTCACAAAATCGCCGGACACAGAATCAACCCAGTTTGCCTCCTTTTCCGGGCTCTTAAGAGTCTTCGGAGAACCGTTGAGAACGGTCAATTGATGAGGAGGAAACTGGAATCCGGCTTGCAGAACCGCAAGAACACTCTTCCAGTCACCGCCCACGTTCCTGAATCCGAGAAACACCGGAACACCGTCAGGAACTGCAGACGCAACACTCTCTGGATAAAGACGGTCCGAAGGACCGTCTATTGTCAGAATGACAAATCCAAGCCGCCCCGCATACATCGGTATGCGGGGTATTTTTCGTGATTTATAACTTCTCACCCAAAGACCTATTCTCTTCGGATCAACCTTTGTAAGCTTCCGCAACCCTTGAACCGCATTTCTAATTGCATCCGAGTTAAGTTCATCGATGATCTCGACAACAACCCCACGACCGCAAAGATGTCTTGCAATCTCCGAAAACCTTCCCAATGGAATAAACTTTCCGCTACTGACAAGAATCACCGCAGGATAGCGCCCATCACGCACGGGAACAAAAAGATTTTGAACATCACCTTTACCTCCCCCACTAAGAGTATCCAACCGCCCTTTAACAGGATACTCGGCCGACTCATCAGCAGGCAGCCACATGAATCGATGGATCCAGTGCTCATCTCCGGGCAAGAACACCACTGATCCCTCAACCGGCTCATCTTCATCAAAAGACGGGCCATAGGTATATATAAAATCTCCATACCCGGCTTTCTTCAACTTACGGGTAAGGCCTGTTTTTCGGTCATGCAGAACCAGCCTTCCGTGTTCAGCCCTTGCGTCTATCACAATGATCTGCCGCCCGCTCGATGTCTCGTAATGTCCCCGGAAATCATTTTCATCAAAATTATATCCGGCAATACTATCCATGGAACGGCTCTCAGAGCCTCTCTTCAGAACCACTGTACTATTACCAATAGTAACCCCTTTCCCCTGCCTGAGGACCAAAGCATTGGAATCAACTTCCGCATTGGATTCAACACCCTGCTGAACGGATGTTGGTGTAGGTTTGACATCTCTCTGATCCAACCGGGGACGTGCTCCCTTTTTTACATTTACACTTGGCCGAGGCTCTGAATAAATTTGGCTGCTTTGTACTTTTTTTGGAGGCTTTGATGAACGCTTGGGCAAAGACTTTGATACTTCCGGTGGTCTGGATGTTTCGAAATCATTTTTTTTTCTGATCTGTTTTTCAGGAAGAGAATGAGACTGCTTGGAATCCTGCTCTTTAACAATTGAGACAAGATCGATGCCGAGAACATTTTCCCGTACGCCAGTGAAAGTCGCTGTTGACCAGAAGATAATCAACACAAAAAAGATATGCACCACAAGTGAAAGGCTGGCAGCTAGGTAAAACAAAACTCCTCCTGTATATTATGACAATATTCCTGATTAATTGTTTTTTCAACATACAAGGTAATTTTTTATTTCATTCCAGCATGATATGATTTAGCAGACCGGCCAACTGAACCCACATTCAAAAGATATTAAAGGAATAATTGAAATTTACTGTTGACAGAGAAGAGGATTCCACATAGAACCCTCTTCACTTGAGTCGGGATGTAGCGCAGCCTGGGAGCGCACTTGAATGGGGTTCAAGGGGTCGGAGGTTCAAATCCTCTCATCCCGACCACAAGAAGGAACCCGGAAAAGACCACTGAGAAATCAGTGGTCTTTTATTTTTTGGTACGCTAAATATCTTTGAGGCGGACACAAAAAGAGATCTCGGGTCTACACCTGCCGTTAACAGAATTCATTTGTGACAACTGAAAGAGCCCCGCTGTCATTGCTGACAACGGGGCTCTTAAAATTTTACCTGCCATGCTTTATTCAGGCAAAGCGACCTTGCGAACAGTAATCTGATAATTCTCAGGGATACCATCCTTCGCCGGATTAAAAATATGGTCGAGCAGCAAGTATGCCTCCTGTCCAGCATCCCCCAACTCACGGATCATCATATCCTTGGGCTCAATTTCAAAATCAGTATTAAAGGTAACAATACGATTCATTGAGACAACCGCCTTCAACCCCTCAATCCTTTTTCCGTCTGCCTTGACAAGAGTCATGGTATCTTTGGCCATTCCGGGTAAAATCATTATATATCCTCACATTTTTACGGGTATAAGAACCGAGCCATCATATTCCTGTGTCAGGTAATGTCAAATGGAACTCCTTTCAATTTGACCACTCTGTCTGGATATTGATTCATGGATGAAAGCAACAGGTTTAAATTCAATAACCCCCTCGCATCCAGCACCCTGCTTCAACTGCCTGATAAGCCCAACCAGCCCTAACGAACTGAACCCACACAAATCATATACAGAGAGCAGGCAGGCCATGAAATGCCTAAAATGATCACTCAAAGATAATTCAATAAACAATATATTCATCAAGCGATCAAAACGCAAAAAGCCCCTCGCAACATTCATTGCAAGGGGCTTATAAATTCAAGCTGGCGGAAAGGAGAGGATTTGAACCTCCGGTTGCGTTAACAACACACGCTTTCCAGGCGTGCTCCTTAAGCCGGACTCGGACACCTTTCCGCTTGGGTGAGGAAGTGTTTAGCTAAATCAGTTTTGCTTGGCAAGCACTTTTTTCAATTATTTTAACTTAAATTGAAAATGGATGGTTAATCACTGAATTTCAGGTCAATCTAAACCCAGCTCTTATAATCATCAAACGACTGTCACCGTTATGACATTCGTTTTTAATTTAATACACAACATCTGAAATGCTACACGAAAAAGCCCCTCGCAACATCAGTTGCAAGAGGCTTATAAGTTCAAGCTGGCGGAGAGGAGAGGATTTGAACCTCCGGTTACGTTAACAACACACGCTTTCCAGACGGGTAAGACAACTGATTCAGTCAAGTAAATCCAAGCATTTTAGATAGTTTAAAAACCTCAAGTATAACCAAATGCATCTATTTGACTTATTTTTAATGAATTTTGGTGCATATTGGGTGCACAAATAATATCAAATAAGAAGTAAAATTAGTTTTACCCCGGTACAACCGTAAACTTGCGATCTTCAGCTCTGGAGGAAACACAATAGACCTGATTTACCTGAAAAGGTGAGTAGAAGGTAAGACCTTTTGTTCACTTATTATTTATTCCAGTGCATAAATAATGAATCAGATTTTTCACGGGGTAACAACCTCTCAACGCCAACCCCTCTGCCTAATCCATGTATACCTTCTTGTTTTGCCAATGCTACAAATTTTTCCCAGCTTAGCGGCTTTCCTGTTTTTATGTAATGTATAATTTTAACACCATTCTCTTCTTCTGTAATTTCTCTTATTATGGCTGGCTTATAAACATGTTCAGCATTTGTACTTTCTATCGATTTCCTATATAGGACTATCACAGAATCTCCAGCGTTAGCATTGCTAAACATTTTTCCACTTTTTCTTAACCAAAACCAATCTCTATTATCACTGTCGTCAGTAATCAATCGGTTACTATCGTCAGCTTCATCATAATCATTAGGATATTTAGCATCATCTCGGATAGAAATTAACCAACTTTGACTCTTTTTAAAATTAACTTTTCTTTTTTTACCTCTATTATTGGGTTGTTTTATAACCTCTATTTTCATCATATGATCAATATGGTTTTCTGTGATCAATATTGATTTCTTACTTAACAGATCAATAAAACTCATCGAATCGGCTACTACACTTGGAATGTCAGAAATTAAACCAAATTCATTTAAATTCTTTTGTGAATTAATCGAAATATTAGCTGATCCAATATACACGCTTGCGTCAAATACAATAACTTTTGCATGAAGACTTTCATTTGAATAAATTTTAACATCAGCATCGAAATATTTCTTTATAATTTTAGCTGAAGTCTTCCCCATGGAAATAGCTTGGTCAGAGGCATCAACAACCAAAACGTCATCAGCATAAAAAGATATGACACTATCATCAGTTATATAAGACACAGCAGCTATTTTAGACTGACTATTTCTTTCCAAAGAATCTAATTTTTCCCATAAATTATCACCGTAGACAGAAAGCATTACCACCCCCAGAAATGTATGAAGATAAAGAACATCTCCCAATATCACATAAGCACCAAACATAATTTTTTCAACAATTGAATTGACTATCTAATGCTAAGCGTCCTGCCCACGGGCAAATTTTACCGTCTACATGCGAATGCCAGAACCCAAAAACGCACTCATGCAATGCAAGCCACCAACTAGATCAGAGCCTCAAGCACGGACAGTCACCCCGGAAGTGCAGCCCGCTCGCACTGACCATAATTACATGACCACAGCAAAAGAAGTGATGCTCCGGGATATAGAAAGCCGCCCACGCGAAGAGCGGCAAGCACTGCTAGTGCCATATGATGCGTTGATTGAAGCTGAACAGATTTTAAGTGGGGAGGTTTGTAATGGCTGAGAAAGATTTAGGATGTTGCGTTTCGGATATGGTGTCGGCTGCATGCTCCCTTGAATATCTGCGGGACAAAATGGAAGAAGAACACCGCTACGGTGAGGCATATATTCTGGATTTGATCAAGAAGACGATTTCAGAAGGAGCAGAAGCATTTAGTACTTATGAGATGAAGGAACAGTAGAAGAAAACGCGGAAAGGAAAGCCTGCGGCGGTTTTGAGGCTGGTTAGATAAAGAAAGATTCCCCTAGAGCAATGCTCTAGGGGAATCTTCTAGTTAGACATGATCTACGCAAGCTTTTCTTTGCCAAATAAAGCCTTGTAGCCAAGTTCTCCAATTTTACACAGGAATCCAACATAAAGACCACACTTGACTGTTTCGCAAATCATTCCAACAATTGTTTTACAATCTTCTGATTTCAAATCCACATCACAATTTACTTTTGCGTCTAAGTTTACTTTAGGTTCCATTAAACCTCCGTCTGTTAAAGGGTTAGCAAAGAAAAAGGCGGTGCGCTCCCATTGAGCACACCGCCTAAATATAGCAAAAAAGACTGTAGACGCACCTATCCTGTCGGTTGCGTTTACAGTTCTCCATTGTTGCAGCTAATTGCTATTAAGTTAACACCACAAATGCTACATATCAAAGATCAAGGTTCTATAAGGCGGTGTTGACCTCAAGAAGCTGCTTTATTGCATAAATCAAAACTCTAGTCAACCCTCTCCCCATCAACCGAGGTAACATACCCCCCACTCCCCAGCTTATGAGTAGCGCGGGTAATAGACCAAAGCCCATTCTTTTCTTTTCGAAAGCCGGAAAGATTCAAGCGGCACTCTGCCCTTTGTTCCGGCCTACCGGGAAGACTACCCGAAAGGCTTTGTTTACCTCTTTGAAAAGCCTTCAGCTTGCCCTTTGCGGCCTTCTGGGCTGCTTCAGGGGTTGGATAAATATGTCTGATCCGGTGAACGGGTTCACCGCTCCCGGCTATCTCTTCCCTAAACCCCACCATAGAAAAAGCCCCTCGCAACATCAGTTGCAAGGGGCTTATAAATTCAAGCTGGCGGAGAGGAGAGGATTTGAACCTCCGGTTGCGTTAACAACACACGCTTTCCAGGCGTGCTCCTTAAGCCGGACTCGGACACCTCTCCGCTTGGGTGAAAAAGGGTTTAGCTAAATCAGACTTGCTTGGCAAGCACTTTTTCCATTTTTTCCCAATTATTCTAAATAAAATCTAGAAAAAAGCTATTTTGGAAGCCTCAGGCTGCCGATAAACTCATCAAGAGACTCTGCTTTCACCCTTTCGAGAACTTTGGGCAGCTCCTCCGCTATCTTGAATGCAGTATCAGGACTGATGAAGTTACCGGTTCCTATCTGCACCGCTCTGGCTCCTACCAACAGAAACTCTGCGGCATCTTCGGCTGTGGTGATACCGCCAAGCCCCATGACCGGGATATTAACCGCGTTCACGGCCTGATACACGCAACGAAGCGCCACAGGCTTAACAGCAGGACCGGACAAGCCTCCGATAACATTGGCAAGACGTGGTGCACGCCGCTCAATATCTACAGCCATCCCGGAAAGTGTATTGATTAGAGACAACGCATCCGCCCCGCCGTTTTCTGCCGCTTTAGCGCAGACAGTTATATCTGTAACGTTAGGGGATAGCTTTATGATCACAGGCTTGTTTCCGGCATTCTTTTTTACAGCCTCGGCAACCTTTGTGATCTGATTGGGGTCCTGACCGAAGGCAATTCCGCCTTCTTTAACGTTGGGACAGGAAACATTGACTTCAAGAGCGGCAACACCCTCTTCACCGGAAAGCACTCCTGCCAGCTCACCGAACTCTTCAGCATCTGTCGCATAGAGATTGGCCAGCACCGGAAGTTCTTTCCAAGGGAGCTTGGGCAGTTTTTGCTTTAGAAAAACTTCAACACCCGGATTCTGAATACCGATAGCGTTGAGCATTCCACAAGGTGTTTCCGCGATTCTGGGCATGGGATTGCCTTCCCTCGGTTTAAGGGAAAGTCCTTTGACAACTATGCCGCCTAACGACTCAAGATCGCCGAAACGCTTGAATTCCAATCCGAAACCAAAAGTTCCGGAAGCGGTAAGAATGGGATTCTTTAACTTCAGTCCGGCAAAATCTACTGACATATCCATTTATTAATCCTCCAGACTGATTTCATTTGCTTTGAAAACCGGCCCGGTAGTGCAGGCCTGAGTATGATGACCGGTATGATCTTTGGCAACACATCCAAGACACGCTCCAACACCGCAAGCCATACGGTTTTCCAGAGAAATCTCGACATCTGCCCCGAACTCCTGTGCAGCATTCCAGATGGTACGCAGGAACGGTGTCGGACCACAGGAGACAATCAAGCCGTCTTTTTCAGCGTACTCTTTAATCAGAGCACGAACTCTTTCAATGATGGTCGCAATATCTTCCGGTTTATTTTCACGGATATCTTCCACTTCAATTTTATCGGAAATGTATTTATAAGGGTAATTTTCAAGTGGCGGACGATGCGCAAAGAAAAGTTTCAGATTTTCAGGCTTAGGATGGGTGTCGACATAACCGCAAAAAGGCGCTAACCCCATTCCTCCGGCGAGCATGAGTACTGGACGGTCATCCGGCTTGGAGAAAAAAGTTCCCAGCGGGCCCCATACGTTGACCATGTCGCCTTCCTTGAGATCCAGCAGGCGCTCGGTTCCGCGGCCTACAACCTGAAAAAGGATGGTCAGACTGGTATCGTCTGCGTTACAAATTGAGAACGGGCGGCCCCAGATAAGATCAAGAGGCCATGATAACGGCCGAATCATTACGAACTGTCCTGCCCTCCAGGATTTCCATCCCGGATTCTCAAGTTTGATTTCAACAATCTCCTCACCGGGAGAAGAAAGTCCGAGGGCTTTGATATCAATGACTTTAACAGCCCTGCAATTATTTGCACCCATGATTTAATCCTGTAGATTTATGCTGTCCGCTCGGGGCGGCATCAGCGTGATACATTATGAATGAACATAAGCCAGAAATTCTTGCTCCGGCAGGCGACAAATCATCCTTTCTCGCGGCGGTTGCCGCAGGTGCGGACGCCGTCTATGCCGGACTGAAACATTTTTCAGCTCGCATGGAAGCCTACAACTTCGCTACCAGTGAGCTTGCAGCCCTTGCAGAACTGGGACGAGCACACGGCGTGCGCACTTACATTCCCATGAACACTCTCGTCAAGCCTGACGACCTGGATTCAGCCGCCCGCCTGATTGACCGTGTAGCCAGCAATGTAAAGCCTGACGGCCTGATCATTCAGGATCTGGCCATGGTCGAAATAGCCCGCCAGGTCGGATTTGAGGGAGAGCTTCACCTTTCTACCCTTGCCAATGTAAGCCATCCTGCTGCCCTCAAAATGGCTGCAGAAATGGGAGTCAGCCGTGTTGTTGTTCCACGTGAGCTCAACCTCGATGAGATCAAACAGATGGCTGAAGCCTGCCCTGAAAATCTCACGCTTGAGATGTTCGTCCACGGCGCCCTTTGTTACTCAGTCTCCGGACGCTGCTACTGGAGTTCCTACTTCGGCGGTAAAAGCAGCCTGAGGGGACGCTGTGTCCAGCCCTGCCGCAGGTTGTACGGCGGAGCAAAACGCAAAGACCAGCCCAAGCGCCTGTTTTCCTGCCTTGATCTGAGCCTTGACGTGCTCACCAAACCGGCCCTTTCAATCCCCAAAGTAACTTCATGGAAAATTGAAGGCCGGAAAAAAGGACCGCACTACGTCTATTACACAGTCGCGGCATACCGCATGCTCCGTGACAATCCTAATGATGCAAAGGTCAAAAAAGACGCCACAGAACTTCTGAATCTGGCACTCGGTCGCCCCACTTCACATTCAGTCTTTCTGCCGCAACGGCCATTTACACCTCTTGAGCCCTCGAATGAAACAGGGTCCGGACTGCTCATAGGAATCACCAAGCAGGAACAGAACGGCAAACCTTATTTCATCTGCCGCGAAGAACTTCTCCAAGGTGACTTTCTTCGCATAGGTTATCAGGACCAGCCCGGCCATCAGACCATGAAGATCCGCAAATTCACCCCAAAAAAGGGTAAAATTTCAATTCCGGTCAAAGGTAAAACCCGCTTGAAGTCCGGCACAAAAGTCTTCCTTATCGACCGCAGGGAACAGGGATTGGTCAAGGCCCTCAAGGACCTGGAAAATGAACTTTCAGGCATACGCACTCCGGAAAAGACCCCCAGCAACATCCAGCTGCATCTGCCCGGTACCTGCGATATTCCTGAGCGTGTTGCCCGCCACACCCTGCAGCGCAATCCGCCCAAAGGTAAAACCAGATTCGGAACTGATGTGTGGCTGTCCATGAATGCCCTGAAAAGGACCCCGAGGCCCGCTGTTTCAAAGATCTGGTGGCACATGCCTCCGGTTATCTGGCCTAACGAAGAGGCTGAAATACAAAAGCTCGTTGATATCTGTCTCAGCGGCGGCGGACGTGATTTCGTGCTGAACTCTCCGTGGCAGAAAGCCCTTTTCCCTAAAAGCCATGAGATCAGATTTCATGCCGGACCTTTCTGCAACGTTTCCAACCCATTGACTCTCGAAATTCTTGCAGATCTGGGATTCAAATCCGCATACGTGAGTCCTGAGCTTGCGCGGGATGATTTTCTTGCCCTGCCGGCAGCCAGTCCGCTTCCGCTGGGAGTGATCATCTCAGGCCTGTGGCCTCTGGGGATCTCAAGAATACTTTCCGAGGAAACCCAGACCATGAGCCCGATATACAGCCAGAAAAAAGAGATCTGCTGGGTCCGCCAGTATGGCCAGAACTACTGGATATACCCCGGCTGGCCGATCGACTTTTCCGCAGAACGCAAGGTTCTGGAAAATGCAGGCTATTCCATGTTCCTTGATATTCAGGAGCCATGGCCCAAGGCTGTGCCGGAACCAACCCGCACCAGCAACTTCAACTGGGACTTAAGTCTGATGTAGCTTTAAATGGCCGGAAAGTAGGAAGTATAGTTTATTTCCAACTTTCCGGCCCAATTGCTACAAACTCAGCTTTAAAAAATCTGGATTCAAAAAGTCCGGGACAACCTGCTTCAACACCCCCACGGAAATATCATCAACAGCTGAAATCTAACCGAAAGTTCTGCTGTCCCATCCCAGCATGGTCCTTTCGAGATCTGCGAAATCTATATAAACCCTTTTCCCGTGAATCCTTAGCTCTCTTGCAAAAAAAGCACAGAGTCTTTCGGAGAGAGATGCACATCTATCCTCTTCAAGACCTATGCTTTTAAAAGTCACAAGGGCCGCAGGCTCAGGGGTTCCCGCAAAGGACAGCTTGAGTTTATCCTGCAAAACAACCATCACATAGTTTTCCGGCTTACCCGTGGCTTCGGAAACCACCTTGGAAAGTTTTGCTGTAATTTCATCAGACTTGGCCCCTACATCAACATTGGTCTCAACTCTTATAAACGGCATCTCCGCTCCTTTTAGATTCCACTTTCACTTATCATTCTGCGCAGATAATCGGCAGCCTTGCCCCCCTTCAGGGCTTTCGCCCATAGTTCTGTCACCATCTGCTGATGCAGATCAAGGGCTTCAGGAGCTGATGTTAACATGCCCACGCCAAGTCGTACATTGGGAAAATCGGTCAACTTGTACGGGCTTAAACAGAGAGTGGATCGCCCCGGCTGGCGGAATATCTGGAAATGAGTGCTGGGAACAGAATCAACAAGTATACCGATCTGCACACCTATGGGCTGCTCTTCAAGAAGTGAGATAACATTCTCGACCTCACGCCGTGCTGCTTCACGCCTTTCCCTGATCACCTCATCGGGCAGATCAAAAGTTCCTACAAAACCATGCCGCAGAAATTGCTCAAGATTAGTGGCAGAAGCAAGGTTCACCATACCCGGACGACGGCTGTAATAACCTTTTTTCCGTTCCTTAAGAACTGAGAGGACCTCGGAAACATGTTTTTCAATTTCGGAATTCCCCCGCAGGTCAGCGGGCAATCCCTCTTTGATCGACAACTCAAGATATTTATCAAAATCGTCAGTAGTCAGGAGGTATGACACCAGTCCGAACATAACAGAAAGATGCTCGGACTCGGCTTCGTTCTGACGCATCCTCTCAAAAAAACTTATGGCAGAGGAGATATATTCAACACCGACTCCCATCAGAGAAGTCAAAGAGACTCCGAGTAATCCTGCTATGCTTTCAAGGGTTTCCAATTTTGGTGGATCACCCTTTTCATAACGGTAAAGAGCAGCGCGGGAAATACCGATCTTGGCCGCAATCTCTTCCGCACTGTATTTGCTGCCCAGCCTGAAGGCCTTAAGCCTCTGACCAATATCTTTCGGACTAAGTTCACCCATTTTTGCAGAACATCTCCATATTTATATGATGGGAATAGCATTTGCCATCTTTGTAAGCGACTATTACTCAAAATCTCATTTTTGTGAACATTTTTTTATATTGTTTCAAAAATGAGATTTTTCTTGACAATAATATGACTTTTAATCCATTTTCAACTCATCAAATACAGTTGCAGTGGTGTGCCTGAGCAAAACAGGATTCTACAGTGACTTTCATTTGAACAAAATCCCGCAAGCCAGTCGGGAACACCTGAGCCGGTCAAGCTCGGTTTCGCTCAGAAATGAATATGTGGTATCAGTAAATATCACCCATCCAAAATCAGGAGGCTTTCCAAATGAAATTTTTCGGACGCATTGTAGTTTGTGCTCTGGCAGTTTGCATGGTTGCAGGCAGTGCCGCTATTGCAGGCGCAGCCAAGTACGAAGCCCGCATCGGTCACCTTGAATCCCCTCTTCAGCCCCGTCATAAGGGACTGGAAAAAGTAGCCAAGCTGGTAAAAGAGCGTACAAACGGCGAAGTTGAGTTCAAACTTTTCCCTTCCTCACAGCTTGGCAACCAGCGCCAGATGAACGAAGGTGTTCAGTTCGGTACAATTGAAGGAACTGTTTCTCCCGCGGCATTCCTCGGCGGCTTCAACCCGGCTGTTTCCATCATGGATATTCCTTTCCTGCTGCCTGCGGACCGCGCAAAAGCACAGGAACTGCGTCAGGGAGCATTTGGTAAAGCTGTTCTGAAAACTTTCGACTCCAAAGGTTTCAAAGCAATCGCCACCTGGCCCAACGGTCGCAAGAACTTCACCTCCAACAAGCCCATCAGCACTATTGAAGACTACAAAGGCCAGTCTTTCCGTGTAATGGACTCCAAAATCCTGATCGAGCAGTTTGCCGCCATCGGTGCTTCCGCAATCGCCCTGCCTTTCGGTGAACTTTACACAGCACTCCAGAACGGTGTTGTTGACGGTGAAGAGAACCCGCTTGATACCATTCAGCGCATGAAGTTCTACGAAGTACAGAAATTCCTCGTAACTTCCGAACACGGCGCAATGGAAGACTACGTTCTTTTCAACCCCATGTGGTGGGAATCCCTCCCTGCGAATTACCAGAAAATCATCGTGGACACTTTTATGGAAGTGATGCCCGAAGTTGAAAAAAACAAAGAGCAGGCCCAGAAAGACGCTCTGGAAGTCATCAAAAAAGCCGGAGTAAAGGTTTCCCCCCTTTCCGAAGCTGACCGCGCTAAAATGCGTGAACTGATGTACCCCAGAACCAAGGCCGCCTACCTTGCCCGCGCCGGCGTTACCGGACAGAAGCTTATCAAGCTTTACGAAGAAGAATACGCTAAAATCGTAAAATAAGTTGCATTCACTTTGCGGCGGAAAAACTGATGTTTTTCCGCCGTTTTTTCAGGAGACCAACATGCGGAAGTTTCTCGGCTCCCTGCTTGACGGGATACGGATTATCGAACGGATACTGATCATTTCAATAAACCTGATAATGGTCGGTCTTTATACTTTCAATGTACTGGTGCGTGAAATCACCCCTCAGTATTCAAGCACTTTCGCATGGATTGACGAAGCTACACGCCTGTTGATGGTATGGGCACTCTTTCTTGCTCTGGGACTGGCTCTCGAAAGAGGGAGACAGGTTGCAGTGACTACACTTTTCCAGAAACTCCCGGACCTGCCGCGCAAAATTGTAGCCACCCTGATCAACCTGACCGGACTTGTTTTCAGCTGCTATCTTGTTGTGCTTGGCATCGAGCTTGTCAAATTCGTTATGCGGACAGGACAGTTAAGCCCCACTCTGGGACTTCCTATGTACTGGCTCTATGTGGCCCCTTCCGTCGGTTTCTCCCTGCTGGCTCTGCGTTATCTGCTTGAGCTTATCGGAGTTAATGACCGCCATAGCCGCCCTATCACCATTGAAAGCAAATAATAAAGGCAGGTAACATAATCATGACTCCCGTAATTATCATTATCGCCCTGCTGATGCTTGTATGCGGCTTTGAAATGCTGCTTGTCCTCGGCGTACCGGCACTCCTTACTAAATCTTTTCTTTTTCCGCGTATTCCTGACCCTGTACTGATTCAGAAACTGGTTGGCGGCATCAACGTATCCACCCTGCTGGCCATTCCTTTCTTTATTTTCGCAGCAGAACTTATGGCTTCGGGACAGATCGCTAGACGTCTTACCGACCTGATCAAACATTTCACAGGACACCGCCTCGGTGGAATCGGCCATACTACCATTGCAGGATCAATGGCTTTCGGTTCTGTTTCCGGATCTGCTCCAGCGACTGTAGCCGCAATGGGCAAGCTCATGTACCCGGAGCTTCGTAAAACCGGATTCAGCGAAAAATTCAGCCTCGGACTGATCATTTCGAGCGCTGAAACAGCTCTTCTTATTCCACCGAGTATCACTCTCATTATTTATGGATGGATGACCGGAACCTCCATCACCGGACTTTTTATCGGTGGCCTAGGAGTAGGTATCGCCCTTGGACTGGCTTTTGCCGCACTGGTAATATTTGAATCTGTCAGAAAAGGCGTAGGACGCGGAGAAAAAAGCACAACACCCTTCTGGACTGTCTTCAAGAATGCCGCATGGGCACTGGGGCTGCCTGTAATTATTCTCGGCGGTATATATTCCGGTCTTTTCACCCCCACTGAAGCTGCCGCGATATCTGTGGTATACGCGATTATCATTGAAGCATTCGTGTATAAAAACCTTTCCTTTTCAAGGCTGATCAACATCACAGAACGGGCGGTTATTTCTACCACCATTATTTTTGTTCTGCTGGCAATGGGAAGTGTTCTTTCCTATTTCGTAACCCTCGCGCAGGTCCCGGTTCTGATCACAGACTTCCTCACTGATATTGAGGCCGGACCAATTACCTTCCTGATGATCGTCAACATTGCCTTCTTTCTGGCAGGTATGTTTATTGATCCCAACTCGGCACTACTTATACTGGTTCCGCCCCTTTACCCTGTAGCACTGACCATGGGAGTAGATCCAATTCACTTCGGCCAGATCGTATGCCTGAACATTTGCATAGGCATGATCACTCCGCCTTTCGGGCTGGATATTTTTGTTGCCTCATCAACTCTTGAAAAACCGGTCATGTCAATTATCAACGGAGTCTGGCCATTCCTGTTCATCAACATTCTCGTCCTTATTCTGGTTACCTATGTTCCCGGTCTGGCGACATTTCTGCCGAGCCTCATAGCTCCATAAATCGAGGGGATTATCATTATGATGAATGTACCAGCACACGGTATTAATACAGCGGGAAAATCAATGACTCCGCACCCTGGGCCCCAGACAGCAGCGAGCCTTGAGCATCTGACCGCTGAAGCGGAAGAATTGTTTGAGAACCTGAGAGAACTATCAAAAGACAGAGCCGGGGTTTCCCGTCCATCCTATGGAACCGGAGAAAGTGAAGCCTTTGATATGGTTGAAAAATTCGCAAGATCCGAAGGCCTGCACACCTATCGGGACTCAGCAGCCAACCTTGTGATTGAACTGGAGAAAACTTCCGGCAATGATGAATATATACTCATCGGCTCACATCTGGACTCAGTTCCTCAGGGAGGAAACTATGATGGAGCCGCCGGAGTAATAGCAGGACTTTTATGTCTGACTGAGTTAAAACGTAAGGAAATTAAGCCTCAACTACCTGTAAAAGTAATTGCCCTGCGCGGTGAAGAAAGCGCGTGGTTCGGAGCCTGCTACCTCGGATCCAAAGCACTGCTCGGCAAACTCGATGAATCAGAGCAGGACCTCCTGCAGCGGGATGATGGGCGCAGCCTCCGTGAACACATGGCTGAATGCGGAGCCGATGTTGAGCGCATTGCCAGGAATGAAAAGCTGATCGATACTTCGCGCATCAGGGCATTTTTCGAGCTTCACATTGAGCAGGGTCCGGTAATGACCGCCCGCAACCTTCCTGTTGCCGCTGTGACAGGAATCCGAGGCAATATAAGACACCGCAGAATTTCCTGTCTGGGTGAAGCCGGGCATTCAGGTGCAGTTCCACGCTGGCTGAGGCATGATGCTGTTTTTGCCACCTCTGAACTCATAACCCGTATTGATGATCACTGGACTACAATTCTACAGCATGGTGGAGATCTGGTTGCCACCTGCGGGATTCTGACCACCAATCCCCAGAACCATGCCATGTCCCGTATTCCCGGAGAAGTAACTTTCAGCTTTGAAGCCCGCAGCCAGTATGAGCATACACTCGCAGCCATCGAAGCCCTGCTCCATTCAGAATGTGCGACAATAACCTATGAGCGCAAAGTTAAGTTCGAATTCGACAAACCGGTAAAGACTCCGCCCGCTGTTCTGGACGAAAATATCATTGAACAGATAAACAATGCTTGCATGGAAGAGGGCTTACCTGTAGAAGCTATACCCAGCGGTGCCGGGCATGACGCTTCTCTTTTCGCCAATGCCGGAGTCCCCACCGGAATGATTTTCGTGCGCAACCGCAACGGTTCGCACAATCCTGATGAAGAAATGGATATAGAAGACTTCATCCGCGGAACTTCGGTTCTCTACCGCACAATTACGGAGTTTGAATAATGAGCACAGAAATCACCATCATAAGGCCTGATGATTTTCATCTTCATCTGAGGGATGGAGAGCTGCTCAATGCGGTCCTGCCTTCCAGTGCAAAAATCTATGGCCGGGCAATTGTGATGCCCAATCTGGCCCCTCCGATTACTAACGCAGGAGAAGCCGAGGACTACCGTCGTAGAATCATCAACGCGCGCCCAGAAGGTTCAGACTTTGACCCGCTTATGACCTGCTATCTTACGGATAACACCAGCCCGGAGGATCTTAAGTCCGCTTTTGCGGTAAGAGCTTTCCATGCGGTGAAGCTGTTTCCGGCCGGAGCTACGACCAATTCCGAATGCGGAGTTACTTCCATAGATAAGGTCTATCCCGTACTTGAAACCATGCAGGAAATCGGCATGCCACTTTCCGTCCACGGAGAAGTGACCGATCCTGATGTTGATGTTTTTGACCGCGAGGCTGTTTTCATAGAAAGAGTGCTTGATCCTGTCCGCAAAGATTTTCCCGGACTCAGGATCATTTTTGAGCACCTTACCAGCAAGGCCGGAGTGGATTACGTTCTTGAGCAGGACAAAAACATGTCCGCTACCATAACTCCGCACCACCTGCTGCTGACCCGCAACGATCTTTTCAAAGGCGGTATGAATCCATATATGTACTGCCTGCCTGTAGCCAAAACTTTTAAGGACCGGGAAGCAATCCGCAACGCGGCTGTTTCCGGTGATGAAAGATTTTTCCTGGGCACTGATTCCGCGCCGCACCCGGCCCGCATGAAAGAAAAGTCCGGAGCAGCTGCCGGAATTTACAATGCGCCCAGTTCAATCGGCTATGTTACGCAGATTTTTGAAGAGCTTTCCGCTCTCGATAAACTGGAGGGATTCACCTCCATCTACGGAGCCAGATTTTACGGCTTGTCTCCCAATGGCAGCACAATAACTATGGTCAAACGAGATAAACCCGTTGAAATGGACTGGCAGATAAAAGCCGGGGCTGATGTCGTAAAGATATTCAAACCCGACACTCCCTTATATTGGGATTTGGTTGATTGATAAATGCTGAACCGTTATTATCCGGTTCAGCTTTTTTTTCGCGATAAAAACAACACAAGGAGAAAAAGATGGTTCCCGTCAGTTTTCCAAACAAAGAAACCATCGCTGAAATCACAGCGAAAATGCTCATCGAAGTGGAAGCAGTTCACTTCCGCGCTGATGAGCCCTTTAAGTTCACATCCGGATGGGCCAGCCCGGTCTACATCGACTGCCGCAAGCTTATTTCTTTCCCAAGAGTGCGTCAGACCCTCATGGACTTCGGCGCATCAACCATTCTGCGTGAAGTAGGCTTCGAATCCATTGATTGCGTAGCAGGTGGAGAAACCGCAGGTATTCCCTTTGCGGCATGGCTCTCCGACCGCCTGATGCTGCCCATGCAGTACGTTCGCAAAAAACCCAAAGGATTCGGCCGTGACGCTCAGATTGAAGGAGATTTCGCTGAAGGCTCAAAAGTCCTTCTCGTGGAAGACCTTACCACTGACGGACGCAGCAAGATCAACTTTGCACAGGCCCTGCGCCGTGCCGGAGCTGAAGTAACCCACACATTTGTGCTCTTCCATTACGGCATTTTTCCCAAGACCAAAGAAACCCTTGCTGACGCAGGTCTCGAAATGCTTTCTCTGGCAACATGGTGGGATATTCTCAATGTCGCCAAAAAAGAGAAATACTTTGATGTAAAGTCTCTTGATGAAGTAGAAAAATTCCTGAACAACCCGGTTGAATGGTCTGCCGCACACGGTGGAGTTTCTTCTTATCCTGAATAAGTCATGATTTCGGGTTCTTATTAAATAAAAAAGGCGGAGGCTAGAAAGACTGCTTTGCAAATCTTTCCTGTCTCCGCCCGATTATGATTTGAATTGATTGACCTATACCGACTTCACTGAGCTCCGCCTGGCCAGCTATAATGGGTTCTATGATAAAATCAGAATTCGCTGATCGGAACTAAGGCCCGCTTTTGAATTCGGCTTAAGCCTATAGCCTGAAAAGGTGACTGAAATCACATCTCTTTAAAGGCTTCAAAAATCTGTCTGGCTCTTTTTTTTCCGATTCCGGAAACCGCTTCAAGGTCTTTCAGCCCGGCCTCCCTCATTTTCTGCACAGATCCGAAAGCATCCCAGAGCAATCGCGCTGTTTTAGGGCCGATTCCGGGCAATGACAGGACCTCGCTCTGGAGCACTTTCTTCTTGCGGGACTTTCTCTGCCTGCCGATTACAAATCTGTGAGCCTCATCTCTCACCCGCTGAAGATAAAGCAGCTCCGGGCTGCCGCCTTTCAACGGCAAATGATTCTTACGCCCGGGTCTGAAGATGCGGTCCTCAAGCTCCCCCGCTTTTCTGGTGGGACCCTTGGCGATGGATGCCAGATGCGGAATCGGCTCCTCATAAGTCCAGTTATCTGCAAAAGCTTTTTCTACAGAAGCAAGCTGCCCCTTCCCCCCATCTATTAATATAAGGTCTGCCCAGGGCGGACCGGATTCGATTCTTCTAAGCACCCAGTGATAAAGTGCCGCATAGTCATCTGACGAATGCTCAAGCTCGGGAAATGTATAAGTGCGGTACTGGGATTTTTCCGGAAGGCCCTCCTCATAAACAACCATGCCCACACGCATCCCTTCTCCACCAAGATGTGAAGCATCGATACATTCGATGCGCTTCGGTGTTCCCGATAAGTGGAGCTTGGAAGACAGAACTTCCAGAATGTTGTCATTCTTCTTTTCACGTGCTCCTATTGCGGCGTTCCTGCGCGCTATCTCCAGCATCCGTTTTTCCTCCCCGGTATGGGGGGTGACAATACGCACGGGATTTTTACTCCGCTCCGAAAGGACTTCCATGGAGCTCTGCATGTCGAACTCGAAAGGAACCAGCAGCTTGGCAGGGATAAACTTCGTTGAAGTATAGAACTGAGAAACAAAACTGTGCAGAACCTCTTCCCCCTCTTCAAGAGTCAATCCGGGCCAGAAAAAATTCTTCTTATCGAGCAACCGCCCCTTCCTTATAAATAGAAGCCCCAATCCCAGCCCCTGTGAAGATTCAGCCAAAGCGATAACATCAATGTCCGACCTGTCATTCAATACTACGGACTGCTTTTCAATTGTCTTGCTGATGGCCTTGATCTGATCCCGGAATCTTGCAGCGGTCTCAAATTCCAAAGCTTCGGAAGCCGCTTCCATTTCATGACGTAGAGACGCAATCAGATCATTGGCCTTGCCAGACAGAAGCATTTCAACCTTATGCACCAGTTCCAGATAATCCTTACGGGGAACAAAATTCACGCAAGGTCCCAGACACTGGCCTATATCATGATATAAACATGGCCGGACCCGGTTTTTAAAAGAGGAATCCGAACATTTGCGAAGAGGGAAAACCTTGCCGAGAATTTTCCATGTTTCACGGGCAAAATAGCTCGAAGTATACGGCCCGAAGTACACCGAACCGTCACGGACAACCTTGCGGGTAAGCCTCAGCCGGGGATACTCGGACTTCTTATCCAGCTGAAACAACACATACTGCTTGTCATCACGCAGGACGACATTGTACCGGGGCCGGTGTTTCTTGATGAGGCTTGCCTCCAGCAGCAGAGCCTCTTTCTCAGTGGCGGTAACAAGTGTATCAATGGAATCAATTCGTGAAACAAGGACTCTTGTTTTAGGGGTGTGCCTTTCTATTGCCCTGAAATAGGATGAAAGCCTTTTTCTGAGGTCGCGGGCCTTGCCCACATAAATTACACGGCCGCCGGAATCTTTCATTAAATAGACTCCGGGAGATGTCGGATAATCGGCGCTTACAAATTCAAAACTCATATAATCAAATCCCGTATAATTTTTTAAACCGGCACTTTTGAACAGATTCCAGAACTATATCCGGCCTGAGTCCTTGTCAATAAAGGCTTTGAACACAAAACACAAAAGTCTAGACATTTTCTATCTTTTCCGGTCTAAACTAAAGGTATAATTTTTTATACGGTAAAAAATTTTTTACCTTAGTCAAAAAAATGTAATTTTTGACTTGCAATGCACCCCGTGAACAGCTAGAACTGTTTCTGAAGGTAGGTGTCAGGCAATCGTGCTAAACAATTATTCAGCAAAAGAAGGAATAATAACAATGAAAAAACTTACCATTCTTGCCATTCTGGCAACTCTGGTTCTGGGCCTCGCTGGTACTGCTTCTGCAGTAGACATCGAAGCAAAAGGTAAATTCCAGTTCCAGATGAACATCATGGACAACAACGACTTCCTTTCCGCTAAAAACAACGGTATCCAGGAAGACGACCTGAACTTCTACTTCCGCGCTCGTACTCAGTTCCGTTTCATCGCAAACGAAAACCTGATGTCCGAACTCTACGTTGAGTACAAAACTCGCGTAGGTGCTACCGATTCTGACGCAGAGTCCGATTCTACCAATCGCCATCTCGGCATCAAGAGAATGTTCCTTCAGTACCGTTTCCCCGGCACTGAAGTTCTGACCACCGCTGGTGTTTTCTCCATCAACCTTCCCGGCGCTGCTGCTGGTAACGTTGTTCTTGGCGATATCGACGCTGGTGCAATGGTTGTTGAAACCCCCATCACCGACCAGTTCGGCGTTGCTGCCGGTTTCATCCGCGCTTACGATGTTAACGCAGCTGACACCGCTGCCTACCAGGTAGCTGGTAATAACCAGAAAGATGAGCTCGACCTGTTCTACGCAGCTCTGCCCATCACCATCGACGGCATCGAAGCTACCCCTTACTTCATGTACGGCCTGATCGGTAAAGACACCTATGCTTCCATCTCTGACAACAGAGGTCTGACTGGTGTAATGCCTACCGCTTTCGACAAAGACAACACCGCATGGTGGCTCGGTACTTCCTTCTCCATGAACATGTTTGATCCCATCGTTTTCGATGCAGACATCGTTTACGGTTCTCTCGACGCTAACCAGAAGCAGAACGACCGCTCCGGTTTCCTCTTCGACGCTAGCCTCGCTTACACCGGCCTGGATATGGTTCAGCCCAAGCTGTTCTTCGCATACTCCTCCGGTGAAGATGATGATACCGACAACGGTTCTGAGCGTCTGCCCTCCGTTAACAACGACTGGGCTTTCGGTACTACCTACTTCGGTGGTTCCGCACTGACCTCTACCGACCTTAACAACCAGAACCAGCTCGGTCTCTGGACCCTCGGTATCGCTTTCGAAGATATCTCCTTCCTCGACAAGCTGACCCACGACATCATCTTCCTGTACGCTAAGGGTACCAACGATGATGACCTGATCAAGAACGCAGCTGCAGGTGCTTTCACTAACATCGCTGCTGACGGTCAGTTCCTGACCACTGAAGACCAGCTCTTCGAAATCGACTTCAACACCAACTACCAGATCTACGACGAACTGGCAGCTATCGTTGAATTCGGTTACGTAAATGTTGATCTCGACAAAGACACTTGGGATTCCTACAACACCACCCGCGACGGCAAAGACGATCCTATGCTGAAGTTCGCAGTTGGTCTTGTATACTCTTTCTAAGAAGACTTGATCAATTAAAGTCCTGACACCGGGGGCCGGAAGCAATTGCTTCCGGCCCTTTTTATTTATCCATTTCTCAAGATTCTAATCCCCTCGACTTTTGAGCCGCATTACGCTAAAGAAAAATCACATCTTAGATACACCTTTCGTAGCCATACATTTTTTCACCTCATCAAGTTAAGGACACTTCTATGCCTTGCAGAGACATCAGTTACTCCGGAAAGGAAGACTGGGGGAAAGTCAAAGAATGGCTTTCCGGCCGGGTTAATCCCGACAGTAAAGTAGATTCCATAGTCAAAGAAATTTTAAGCAGAGTAAAACAGGAAGGAAACAAGGCTCTGGTCGATTACACAAGAAAGTTCGACTGCCCTGACTTTACTCACGACATGCTGCGTGTTTCCGTTGATCATCTGCGCATGGCTTATACTGAAGTCAAAACCAATGATCTTGAAATAATCGAAGAAGCAATACGCAATATCAAAAACTACCACCGCAAACAGGTGGAAGAATCATGGTGGACAACCGGAGAAGACGGAACCATACTCGGGCAGCTTGTGCGACCTGTTGACCGCGTGGGGCTTTATGTTCCCGGTGGTCAGGGTGGCGAAACACCGCTTATCTCCAGCATGATCATGAATGCCGTACCCGCTCAGGTTGCGGGTGTAAAAGAGATTGCAGTAATTTCTCCGCCCAGAAAAGACGGGACACTCAATCCATATATCCTTGCCACAGCTCAGGAACTGGGCATATCTGAAATTTACGCAGGTGGCTCAGCATGGGCCATAGGCGCACTGGCCTACGGAACCGAAACCATTGCCCCCTGCGATGTGATTGCAGGTCCGGGAAATATTTTCGTAGCAACAGCCAAAGGACAGCTTGTTGGCGAAGTCGGTATTGACATGATCGCCGGACCGAGTGAAGTCGCTATTCTGGCTGATGAGCATGCAGATCCTGCATGGGTTGCCGCCGACCTGCTCTCCCAGGCTGAACACGATCCCCTCGCTGCATCAATTCTGATCACCTGGGACAAGGAACTCGGCCCCAAGGTAAAAGAAGAACTCAAAAAACAGGCAGACCTTCTGCCCAGAGGTAAAATAGCACTCAAGTCCCTTGAAGACTGGGGAGCTATTGTAAACGTTCCTGACCGGAATACCGGAATTGAATTTGTTAACAACATGGCACCGGAACACCTTGAACTTGCCTACGAAGATCCATGGAGCTCTCTTGGACTTATCAAGCACGCTGGTGCTATCTTCATGGGACATTTCACTCCCGAGCCGGTCGGCGATTACTTTGCAGGACCAAACCATGTCCTGCCAACAGTCGGTACGGCCAGATTCTCTTCCGCCCTTTCGGTAGAGACCTTTACCAAGAAGTCCAGCCTGATCTATACTGACCAGAATTACGTAAACCGCCACGGCGGAAAAATCGCAAGACTGGCCCGTCTTGAAGGACTTGAGGCTCACGCCCGTTCAGTCGAAACAAGACTTAAAGACTGATACGCTCTGCGCTTCGAAAAATAAAATTCAGGCGATCTATAAAAACGCCGCAGCGGAACTAAAAGGATTTATCTTTTTGTATTCCCTGATTGATTTAAGATATGACTACAACCACCATCATTATGGAGGGATAAACGGATGACCAAAACACATGTTATTGAAACCGATATAAAAGAACTCAAGCTCCTTTCCCGAGGCAAGGTTCGTGATATTTACGAAGTCGAAGACGACAAACTTCTGCTTGTCACCACAGACAGAATTTCCGCTTACGATGTGATCATGCCCACCCCTATTGATGATAAAGGAAAAATCCTGAACCAGATAACTTTGTTCTGGATGGATATGTTCAAAGATATCGTCCCCAATCATCTCATAGCATCCAAGGTGGACGATTATCCTGAAGTTCTGCACAAATACCGCGACCAGCTTGAAGGACGCTCAGTGCTTGTTAAAAAAGCCAAACCTCTGCCGATCGAATGTATTGTGCGCGGCTACATTACCGGTTCCGGCTGGAAAGACTATCTTGCCACCGGAGAGGTCTGCGGTCATAAACTGCCTGAAGGCCTCCAAGAATCCGAAATGCTCGAACAGCCTCTTTTCACCCCTTCCACCAAAGCGGAACTGGGTGAACACGATGAAAATATTTCCGTGGACAAGGCCGTAGAGATGCTCGGACCGGACCTTCTCAAAAAAGTACAGGACGTGACCCTTTCAATCTACAAGCGCGGACGCGATTATGCCCGAGAAAAAGGTATTCTCATCGCCGACACCAAATTTGAATTCGGACTTATTGACGGCGAGCTTATCCTTATCGATGAAGTGCTTACTCCCGATTCTTCTCGCTTCTGGCCGGTTGAAGGCTATGAAGCCGGTAAATCCCAGCCCAGTTTTGACAAGCAGTTCCTGCGTGACTGGCTGACCGAAATAGAATTCAACAAGCAGCCTCCCGCACCTGTCGTTCCCGAAGATATCGCAACAAAAACCCGTGACAAATACATGGAAGCGTATAAACTCTTGACCGAAAGTGAGCTTGACGCTTAATAGCTTGATGATTGATCCGACAGGCATCTTCAATAATCTTAATATCGTCTGGGACATATTCAATTTACTCAAGTTGGAAACAGAACAGACCTGCAGCCCTGTCACCAGTTAATGAAGTAGAAAAACAAGGAGAACCCAATGCTGCTGGAAGGAAAAAAAGCACTGATATTCGGAGTGGCAAACGATAAGAGCATTGCCTACGGCATCGCCAAACAGTTTAAAGAGCAGGGAGCCAGACTGGCTTTCAGTTATGTAAACGATGCGATCAAAAAACGTGTTGAGCCTATCAGTGAAGAACTTGGCGGTGAATTCACATTTCAGTGTGATGTATCCAGCGATGAAGATGTTGCAAACTCCGCAGCAACTGTAAAAGAAAAGTGGGGAGATGTTGACGTTCTCGTTCACTCCGTTGCTTTTGCCAACCGTGAAGATCTCAAAAAGCGTTACATAGAAACTTCCCGCGATGGTTTCCACCTTGCCATGGACGTTTCCGCATATTCGCTCGTCAGCCTCTGTAACGCCTACGAGCCCCTGCTCAAACCGGGTGCTTCCGTAATGGCAATGACCTACCTTGGTTCAAGCAGAGTCATCACCAACTACAATGTAATGGGTGTAGCGAAAGCAGCTCTCGAAGCAAGCGTGCGTTACCTTGCAGGTGACCTTGGTGAAAAAGGAGTGCGTGTAAACGCAATCAGCGCCGGCCCCATCAAGACACTTGCCGCATCTGGTATCTCCGGATTCAAGGACATCTTCAAACATATCGAAGAGAAAGCTCCCCTCAAGCGCAATGTAACCACAGAAGACGTCGGTAAATCTGCTCTTTACCTTGCGTCAGACCTCTCCGCAGGCGTAAGCGGAGAAACTCATTTCGTAGACTGTGGATATAATATTCTGGGAATTTAATCCCGTGCCCGGCAAGCCATCTAATCAGACCTTAACCGCAGACAAAAGCAGATAAGGTAATATTGGATGGCTGGCGGGAGTCTGCCAGAACTGTTTTCAATTTGAATCATTTGAAAAAACAGGCAAAGACGGCAAAACAAGAGAAGCCGGAAGTATTACTGCTTCCGGCTTTTTTATTTTTAAGATATAGTCTCATTCCTGCTTGACAGGACTGAGCGAAGGGAATATTCATCCCTTTTTGCCTTGCCCTTCTATTATGAAAGGAAAGGGCCACAGACCATAAGGAGGAGTTTATAATGCTCAGAAAGTATGAAGTACTTTTGCTTTTGAGCCCTGAACTTGCGAGCGACAGCCGCAAAGAAATCGTTGAGGGACTCATCGCAATCATTGACCGCGAAGGCGGCAAGATGGAAGAGATCGACGATTGGGGTTCCCGCCAGCTGGCTTACCCTGTCCAGGACCAGACCCGTGGGTACTACGTTCGCCTCGTTTTCAACGCACCCGGCCCGCTGGTTGCAGAACTCGAACGCAACATCCGTATCACCGACGGTATCTTCAAGTTTGTTACTGTCAAACTTGATGAAACTGCCAAGGCAGAGGAGGCTTAATCATGGCATTCAAGAAAAAATTCACCCCTAAAAGAAAGTTCTGCCGCTTCTGCGCTGACAAGAACCTTCCCCTCGATTACAAGCGCCCTGATGTCCTCAAGGACTTCGTAACCGAGCGCGGCAAAATCATTGCCCGCAGAATTACCGGTACCTGCGCTAAGC
Organism: Maridesulfovibrio salinus; assembly: GCF_055394525.1. Classification (NCBI taxonomy): domain Bacteria; kingdom Pseudomonadati; phylum Thermodesulfobacteriota; class Desulfovibrionia; order Desulfovibrionales; family Desulfovibrionaceae; genus Maridesulfovibrio; species Maridesulfovibrio salinus. Next base: position 2,377,350 of record NZ_AP042461.1, on the reverse strand, counting down.
ATCAGCGTCGTCTGACCACTGAAATCAAACGTTCCAGACAGATGGCTCTTATGCACTACACCACTGTGCATAGCACCGATGTCAAGAAAAAGAGCATCTAGGGGGACGATATGAAACTTATTTTACGTGCCGATGTAGACGCTCTTGGACGCCTTGGTGATATCGTATCCGTTAAATCCGGTTACGGTCGCAACTACCTTATCCCTCAGGGACTGGCAATGCCTGCTTCTGAAGCAAACATCAAGCAGTTCGAGCTTGAAAAGAGAAAGCTTCAGGAAATGGCTGACAACCTGCGCACCCAGGCTGAAGGTCTTAGAGACAGACTGGCTGAAGTTGAAGTTAAAATTGAAGTACGCGTTGGTGAAGGCGATAAACTCTACGGTTCCGTTACCGCAGTTAACATCGCTGAAGCCCTCGAAGAAATGGATTTCGAAATCGACCGCAGAAAAATACTGCTGCCCGAGCCTATTCGCGCACTTGGCGAATATGCAATCGAAATCAAGCTCCACCCCGAAGTTCGCGGTGAAGTAAAGCTGGTTGTTGCCAAAGTTGGCAGACCCATTGATGAAGAGCCTGCAGAAGAAGTAGAAGCAGAAACCGCAGCAGAAGACGTTGCAGCAGATGCAGAAACAGAAGAAGCATAAATCCGGCTCAGACTACAAATCGGGCGGAGCGTCTAATGACGCTTCGTCCGAACTTTTACGTAAAGTCCCCCCGAACAACCTCGAAGCTGAACAAGCCGTGCTTGGCGGGGTATTTCTAAGCAATACAATTTTCAACGACCTCGTTGATATCGTCAACTCAGACGATTTCTACTCCCCTGCCCATCAGGAAATCTTCCGCTGTTTTGAAGCGCTTTATTCCAAGAACGCCCCTATAGATCTGGTTACAGTCAACGAATACCTGACGGCCGGACAAAGAATCGACTCTGTAGGCGGACCGGTCTATCTCGCTGAACTCGCCAACTCTGTAGTAAGCTCTGCCAACGCAATTTACCATGCTGAGATCGTTGCTGAAAAATCAATTCAGCGCAAACTGATCGATACAGCTGCCGGGATCATCAACGAAAGCTTCGAAGCCCAGGATGTAAAAGAACTGCTGGACCATTCCGAGCAGTCCATCTTTGAGATCACTGACGCAAAAAAGAACACCACGATTAAAGGCAGTAAAGAGCTGATCAAGGACGTCTTTCAGGAACTTGAAAGCAGAGTGTCACAGAAGTCACTGGTCACAGGTATTACCACTACCTATCATAAGTTTGATGAAATGACCGCGGGTCTGCAGAACTCGGACCTGATCATTATTGCAGGACGCCCGAGTATGGGTAAGACAGCCTTCGCCCTGAACGTTGCCATGCGCGCGGCTCTTCATAGCGGAGTGACTACTGCCGTTTTCTCTCTTGAAATGGCCATGGGACAGTTGATGACCCGTATGCTTGCCTGCCACGGGAAAGTTGATCTTTCACGGTTAAGAACCGGACAGCTTGATGATGAAGACTGGGCAAAGCTATATGATGCAGCTCAGGACTTGACAGAAGCCCCCATCTTTATTGATGATACCCCAGCAATTTCCACCATGGAACTCAGAGCCCGCTGCCGCAGGCTCAAATCCCAGCACAATCTGGGGCTGATCATGATTGATTACCTTCAGCTCATGCGCTCCAGTGCCCGGACTGACTCCCGTGAACAGGAAATTTCCGATATTTCCAGATCCCTGAAGGCTCTTGCAAAAGAGCTGAATGTCCCTGTCATCGCCCTGTCGCAGCTCAACCGTAAAGTTGAGGAACGCACCGACAAACGTCCAATGATGTCTGACCTGCGTGAATCCGGAGCTATCGAACAGGACGCCGATATTATTCTCTTTCTGTATCGTGAAGATTTTTACAATAAAAAAGAGGATAAACCGCTGAACAACAAAGCGGAAGTAATCATCGGTAAACAGCGAAACGGACCTACCGGGATTGTCGAACTGGCCTTTTTTGGCAGCTATACTGCCTTTGAAAACCTTGCTGCCGAACCATACCCGTCTGAATATGATGAATAACGGAAGCATATTTATGGCGTGACTCACTGCTAACATTTATACGGAGAAAGTGTATGTACTTCCACAAAGCCGAAACACTCGAAAAGAACGAACTGGAAAAACTCCAGGTTGAAAGGTTAAAAGAAACAATCGAGCAGGCGGCAAACTCTCCGTATTACAGTGAAGTTTTCAAAAAGCACAAAATTGATCCTTCAATAATTTCCAGCCCCGCCGATATTACTAAGCTGCCATTCACCACAAAGGACGATCTCAGATCCCAATATCCTTATGGACTTCTGACTCAGCCGCTTGAAAATTTTGTGCGCCTGCATGCCTCTTCAGGCACCACAGGAACTCCGACCGCTATTCTTTATACCCAGAAAGACCTCGATACATGGGCCGATCTAATGGCCCGCTGCATGTATGCCGTAGGACTGCGTAACAGTGATATTTTCCAGAACATGTCCGGGTATGGCCTTTTTACAGGCGGGCTTGGAATACATTACGGTGCAGAAAGACTCGGCTGCCTCACAATTCCATCCGGAGCCGGCAATACCAAACGCCAGATTAAGCTGATACGCGATTTCAACGTGACCGGTCTGCACATAATTCCCTCATTTGCCCTCTACTTTGCGGCAAAAGTACGTGATGAAGGCTTTGATCCTGCGGATATGCCCTGGAAAGTGGCATTAATAGGTGCGGAACCGCATACTGAGCATACCCGCCGTAAAATTGAAGAGCTGATGCAGATCAAGGCCTACAACTCCTACGGTCTTTCAGAAATGAACGGCCCCGGGGTGGCATTCGAATGCACGGAGCAAAACGGTATGCATGTCTGGGAAGATTCCTACATTGCCGAAATAATCAATCCCGAAACCGGTGAGCATGTAGAGGAAGGCGAGATAGGTGAACTGGTTATGACCACCCTCACCCGTGAAGGAATGCCCATAATCCGCTACCGCACCCGGGATCTGACCCGCTTCCTGCCCGGAAAATGTAAATGTGGAAGGACCTCACGCCGCATTGACCGTATTATGGGCCGCGCTGATGACATGCTGATCCTTAAAGGCGTTAACATCTACCCCATGCAGATCGAAAAAATTATCATGGGAATCCCCGAAGTCGGTCAGAACTATGTTATTGAACTGATCAAGGAAGGATTGATGGACCAGATTAGGGTCAAAGTTGAAATCAAAGAAGAATTCTTTGTTGAAGACATGCGCGCACTTCAAGGGGTTCAGAAAAAAATAGCCTCCATGCTCAGGGATGAAATTCTCATCACCCCCAGAGTTGAACTGGTACAGCACAACTCAATACCCAAAACTGAAGGTAAAGCTCAGCGTGTAGTCGACCTCAGAGAAGTTGAGGACTAGCGAATGATCACAGCTCTCGCAGTGCTTGTAATCCTGCTCATGCTTGGGTCACTGGCTCTGCACATATTCGGACTGCCCGGCAACTGGCTGATACTGGCTCTTGCCACAGGCTGGAAACTGTATCAGCCGGAAGCAATGACCTGGAATTTTGTAATAATCCTGGGGGCAATTGCAACCGTAGGCGAAATTCTCGAATTTGTTACCCAGTATTTCGGAGGTAAGAAATATGGGGCAACCGGACGCGGAAACATCGGGGCATTTATCGGCGCCATTGGCGGAGCTATTTTAGGAGCACCCTTTTTCTTCGGCCTTGGTGCGCTCCCCGGAGCTCTGCTCGGTTCTTTCGGAGGCTGTCTTGTATTGGAACTGACCCACGGAAGAAGCCTCGAAGAAGCTAAACATTCTGCATGTGGGGCCTTTTGGGGCAAAGCTTTTGGAATGGCAATCAAACTAAGCCTCGGTGTATGGATGTTCGCCATGAGCATTCCCCGAATATGGCCTGCTTAAATTTGATGTGCTACGCACTAATTATAAATTAATTTCGCCTCCGGCGGCCAAAGGGGATAATCCCCTTTGGAATCCTTGAGGGTTTATTTTCATCTCTAAAGCTCATTTTGCTATTGATATGAAATCAGCCCTCAGTCCTGCTTTTTATAAATAATGCAGGTTTAAAGATTGATACTTTTCCCCACAAATTTCACACGGGGAAGAACTTTCTTTGATATCTAAATTTCAAACATCCCTATCGGCGAAGCCCTAATAAAAGTTTCTCTGGACCCCGGAGGGCCGCCGGCGGCAACAAAAATATCTCCAGCGGAGGAAACTATGAGTCTTGCAAATGATTTTCCGAAATATCGCGGCAAAATGGAATACCACTGTCTCGGTTGTAATGCCAGATACGATATCAACGAACTGCACTACACCTGTCCCGAATGCGGCTCCGTATTCATTCTTGAAGACCTGACATTCGATGAGCTCAAGAAAACCAGCGGCAGGGAATGGCGGGAAATATTCGATGCCCGTGCAGGAACCAAAAACGACAGCCTTCGTGGTATCTTCCGCTTCTATGAGCTTTTTGCTCCGGTGATGAATGAAGATGAAATACTTTATCTCGGAGAAGGCAACACTCCTATAGTAGCTTCCAGCAAAGCCATCAATGATGTAACCGGAATCAAAACCGCATACAAAAACGATGGACAGAACCCCAGTGCCTCCTTCAAGGACCGCGGAATGGCCTGCGCGTTCAGCTACATCAATGCCCTTCTCAATAAAAATGACTGGGACGAGATCCTCACTGTCTGCGCTTCCACAGGAGACACTTCAGCTGCGGCAGCTCTCTATGCCTCATATATGGATGGCCCGGTTAAATCCGTTGTCATCCTGCCTCAGGGCAAAGTCACTCCCCAGCAGTTGGCACAGCCTCTGGGTAGCGGCGCCAAGGTTCTGGAAGTCCCCGGTGTATTTGATGACTGCATGAAAGTAGTTGAACATCTGGCGGACAATTACCGCGTGGCTCTTCTCAACTCCAAGAACTCGTGGAGAATTCTCGGACAGGAATCCTACGCTTTTGAAGTTGCCCAATGGTACGATTGGGACCTCAAAAACAAGTGTATCTTCGTGCCCATCGGAAACGCAGGTAACATTACCGCGATAATGGCTGGTTTCCTGAAACTGTATGAGCTTGAAATCATAACTGATCTGCCCCGCATTTTTGGTGTACAGTCCGCTCATGCCGATCCGGTCTACCGCTATTACTCTGTTGAAGATCCTAATGAACGCGAATACAAACCCGTCAAGGTACAACCTTCAGTTGCTCAGGCTGCCATGATCGGTAACCCTGTATCCTTCCCCCGCGTCAAACATTTTGCAGAGAAATTCGAAGGCATAGGCGGCAAAAAATCATTTCAGGTTGTTCAGGTGACAGAACAAATGATCATGGATTCCATGCTTCTCGCCAACTCCCACGGCCATATCGCCTGCACTCAGGGAGGAGAATGCTTTGCAGGACTCATCCGTGCCAAGGAACTGGGACTGATCAGCGAAAGTGAATCTGCCGTTCTGGATTCCACAGCGCACCAGCTCAAATTTGTAGGCTTTCAGGATATGTACTACCAGAATGATTTCCCTGCAGAATACGAAGTCACTCCTGACGCGTCTAAAGCCAATAAACCCGAACTGGTTATCGAGGGTGCAGAAAAAGACAATCTCTCGGAGTCTGACTACATTTCAAAAGCAGCTGGCAACGTCGTTTCTATGCTTGGACTGGAGAAAAAATAAGTGGCAAAGAAGGAACGCGCCGACCAGATGCTATTTGCTCAGGGACTTTCAGAAAGTCGAGAGCAGGCTAAGCGTCTAATCATGGCCGGGCAGGCTCATTATCTTAAAGATGGTCAGAAACTCCCGGTGACCAAACCGGGAATGCAGCTTGATCCCGATTTAGAAATTGTAGTCAAAGGGCGTGACCGTTTTGTAAGCCGTGGTGGTTACAAGCTTTTGACTGCTATTGAAGAGCTGGGACTCGACCCAAAAGGCAAAGTGGCGCTCGATGCCGGAGCTTCTACAGGCGGTTTCACCGATTGCATGCTTCAGTTCGGTGCCTTGCGGGTCTATGCAGCTGATGTCGGTTATGGACAACTGCACTGGAAACTGCAACAGGACGAACGAGTCACAAACCTTGAAAGAATCAATCTTCGCCATGCTGAACAAGATCTGATCCCGGAAAAGGTGGACCTTGCAGTCTGTGATGTTTCCTTTATATCTTTGACTAAAATTCTTCCTGCACTGGTCCGCTTCCTGAAGGAATCAGGTGAAATAGTCTGCCTTATCAAACCCCAGTTCGAAGTCGGCCCCGGTCAGACCGATAAAGGCGTTGTACGTGATGAATCATTAAGAAAGCAGGCGGTTGATATGATCATCGGTTTTGCCTCATCCGAGTTGGGACTTCACCTTAAAGGACTGGTCCCTTCAAGTATTAAAGGCCCCAAAGGTAATCAGGAATACCTGGCTTATTTCACACGTTGATTCTGGCCAATTAATCCATAATTCATAAAAGCAGCCACCGTTGGTGGCTGCTTTTTTTTGTTTTAAACGACAAAGAAATATCATTATTCTCTTAAATTTTAATTTAATGAATCCAATATCATTCAAAGCTACATCTTGAATTGACGCACTGAGACACATTAAATACCAACACAAGACACATTACAATACAAAACCATAAATAAACAATTCATTAATAATCTTTTGCATTGTCACATGAAGATTAATACACAACATATCACTGCAACTATTTTACATACACACATGTATGAATACTTAATATGAATTACACCTTTTGTTATTTTCACAACAATTTACATTTGCGTTAAATTTACTTTACACAGTTTAACATTCAAGATAGTCAGTAAGCACTATTTCAGTAAGGGGAGACTTACAATTTTCTATATTGTAGTCATACGCATTTCCGTTTTTTTTAAGGAGTGATTATGAAGGCTAGGTTTACAGCATGCTTGAGCGTGCTCTTTATACTGGCGGGACTTGCAATGGTCCCAGGGATAGGCAGCAAAGCTGAAGCTTCCGCTTTTGCTCTCTATGAATGGAGTGCAAGAGGTGATGCAATGGGCGGCACTATGATCGCAAGAGCGGATGATCCATCAGCCGTTGCATGGAACCCTGCGGGCATTACACAGCTCAAAGGAACCCACACCCTTGTCGGTGCAGCAGCGATCTCACCCAAGAATACACTGACCACTACTTATGGCGGTGTAGACACAGATACAGATATTAAAGAAAAAACATTCGTTGTTCCTCACGCATACGTGACACACCAGATCAATGATAATGTATGGCTTGGTGTTGGTGCTTTTACAAGATTCGGACTTGGAACTGAATACAGTGAAAACTGGCAGGGCAGGTACTCTTCATATGATACTTCTATCGAGAGTTACTCCCTCAACCCGAACATCGCTTACAAATTCAACGAATACCTTTCTGTAGCTGCAGGTATCGAATTCATGTACGTCAAAGCCGATCTCCGTAAAAAGATCGATGCTTCAAGAACTTATGATCCCAACACCACAGCTTCCGATGTAGATCAGCGAATCAGAGTTGACGGTCTGACTCCCGGAATGAACGTTGGTATCAGGATCACACCTACCAAAGACTGGGCAATCGGTTTTTCCTGGCGCAGTAAAATGCGTCACAAAGCAGACGGGGAAGCAACCTATGAACGTCCTGCCAGTGTGACCACTGCCTTTTACAATGACACAGATATCACCATGGGTATGAAAACTCCCAACATGTTCATGTTCGGTACTTCCTATAACATCATGGACAACCTCAGCGTTGAGTTTGACGCTATCTGGTCTCAGTGGAGTGACTACAGCGAACTCACATACGAATTCAATGACACCGATGCAATTGGCTTAAACTCCGTAACTGTTCAGAAAAAATGGCAGGATGTTTGGAGATTCCAGTTCGGTGTTGAATACGAACCGATTGAGAATCTCGCTCTTCGCGCCGGTTACGTATACGACCAGAGCCCCATCCGTAAAGGATATGAGGACTACATGCTGCCCACAAACGACCGTCAGATCGTTTCCGGCGGTTTGGGCTGGACCTATGAAAACTTCTCTGTAGACGCATCCTACATGTACCTGTGGATGAAAGAGCGAAACATAGAAGCAAGATCTGCCAGTTCTGGTATCCTCGATACCAGCACCAAAGATGCAGTAACCCACATCGTTGGTCTGACAATGGGCTTCAATTTCTAAGCAGCACCAGCAGACAATCAAAATTAAGGCCGTAACTTTGAATAGTTACGGCCTTTGTTTTTTTATTACTATATGATTCACACAGTTGATCATCGAAACAACATCGACACATTTCGGTAACTTCTTCTACATGATTTAAACATTAACCACGGTTATTCTTCATACAAGCATAAGGAGAAAACCAGTCAGAATAACCAGACATAAGAACCGAGGTCATCTATGGAAAACTATGCAATAGCTAAGACAGCCAAGCCTGATAAAAGTTTATACCTGCTTTCGGGTAACACGAAGCCTCACAGAAGAAAAACATTCTGGACTACAGCAGGAACAAGCCTGCTGCTGTGGACTCTTGTCACCAATGCCCTGCTCATTGTTTCCATGATTCTTGCCCTGCAGACCGAAGACCTCGAATTCATCAAAGCCGCTTGCATAACTCTCCCTCTTCTTGCTGTCACAATTAATATTCTGGATTACAAATCTATACTGCCGACCTTTATCGCCAACAGACCAAAAGAGAAAATAGCAATAAACAATAAGATAAATACAAGCAGAATCTTCCGACTGCTGCCTATTCTACTGATCGCACCGTGGGTAGCAGCAATGATCGTCTTGTAGCCACATACCCCAAAAAAAATATCCCGCTTCATTGTATAATGAAGCGGGATCTAAACTGCTCATAAAGGCTTAACCAGCCTCTTAAAACTGAATATTAGATGAGCATTTAAGCTTACAGGACTTTGAAACCTCTTTAATCTCCAAGTGCCATATTGGCTAATATAGAGTTTCCTACCTGACTATTTCTAAAATAGCCTCTTAAAACAAATCAGATTCCCAATCAGCTGTTTACCTTCCAAGACCTAAATTTACATTCATGTCTTCAGGGGCTTTCATACCGACTGCATATTCAAGACTGCTTTCACTCTCAGAGGCAACACTTATTTTCCACTCAAAGTTATCATCCTTGATTTCAGCTTCCGGTGTTGATTCAACTTCAAGTTTAATTCTCTTATCGCCCGGGACAGGTGAAGGCTCCTGCACAAGAATCTCTACCGGAGCTTTCCGGTCATTTTTCAGTTCAACTCTATATTTCCAGTTGAATGTCTGCTTGGAACCGAACAACCCTTTTTCACCGGACTGCTTTTCAAGTATCTTACGTTCAGCTTTCAGCATCGGATCAGAACCAAAATACATGGTTTTCTCTTTACCCGAGAAATTAAAAGACTGTTTGCCTATCATAGCTCCTTCCATAAAAACAAGGACAGGTCCGGAGGGATAGTCTTTAGCAGTCTTCATTTCGGATTTAGCAGATACAAAGACCTCAGGAGTCAATGACGGACGGGCAAGGAAAGTGAAATCAGCTTTCCAACTCTCAGACTCAACTGCATACTTACGGGTGGCCCCGGCCGGAATAGTCTTTCTACCAAGCTCCCAGAGAGAATATGTAGCCTTTGTTACTCTTCTGGGCCTCCCTTCCGCTTTAAGCATACGCGGAGCAACGGCAGCTTCCATGGCAACATTTGCAGAATCCATCATCATCCTCTGCGGCGCAGCCTCCACTTCCGGCTCAGGTCTGATAACCCAGCGTCCAAGCTCGGGCGGAGCAATACGTGACCATTTCTTTACAGTAGCAAGAGCGACATCACAGTTCTTGAAATCAACACCACTTCCCTGATGTATCTCTGCCTCAAAAGTGAATTTCACAGTCTTCTGATCCGGATATGCGTCAAGTTTATACTTGGGAGTCCAGCCGCAATTTCTCAGCATGTAACTGATTCTGAAGTCCGCATTGTCAATCCCCTCAGCAGCTACAGAAACCTTGACTTTCCAGCTCATCTTATCTCTGCCGCTGACTTCGTTTAACTGACGCTGCAGATCAGCGATGAGTTCATTCAACTCACGAATCTTTACATCAAGTTTTGCCGAACTCTCATAAAGTCTGGAAAGATTGCTAACAACCAGATCAGCTATCTTACCCAGTTCAGAAGTTTTGGTTTCCTGCATTCGTCCACGCTCAGTCCAGAACAAAACACCACCTTGAACTGCTTGCTTCTGCGATTTTACAGCGGCAAGCTTGAATTTCAGCTGATCAATTTTCTTGCCTAGCTCCAAAGCAGCGGGTGATCTGGAAAGATCATTTCTGGTCCAGGCCACATCATTAACCGCAACTCCTTTAGAAAGAGCGGCAATACTGAAAGTATCCGGAACAGCCTGTCCAGACAGATTGAAAAGCACATATTTACCATTATCATCAGATTTAACCGGAACACTGACTTTCTGAGAAAAATCCGCACCGGAAGGGTAAAAAACAACCCTCTCCGCAGCCGCAAAAGCTAAACTGCAGCAACACAGTATCAGTAGTATGGACGTCAGAATTACTTTTCTAACCAAAACAATATCCTCATTTTACAGGTATGGAATTCAACTAGATTCAAATCGTTACTATGATTACTCTAGCAGAAGACAGCCCGCTACAACAACCATTCAGCGTAATCAAATAATTCAATATTTCAGCGCGCTGCAAAATGACAAAAGAATCCCCTGACATAAGCGACTCTCTGCCGTAAACAATTTGCCAGTAGCAGATGTCTGCCACTCTGCCGGAAGACTATAAACACTGGTTGCAGAGCCTAGAAAAGCTGTTACACTGAGATGGTCTCTATAATAAATGCTTTTTCTACGATCAATCAAGACCATTTACAGTTGGCAAGTCCACTCATTTAAAAAGTGATTAAGCTGAGGAGGTCTTACTCCATGAAATCCTTGATAATTGACCCAAGGATGTCCGGAATTGCCGGAAACATGATGCTTGCGGCACTTCTGGATCTGACAGGCGATGGAGAATGCCTCGCCCTGCTCAATAAAGCGGTATGTGAAGTAACCCATTGCACAGCCTCGATTAAATCCTCACAAACCAACTCTATGGGGCTTAAAGCCGTAAAAATGGATCTTGAACTGAATGATGAAGAGTTTGCTTCTCCTGAAGACCTGCGAAGTGCCTTTAAAAATATCGCCAACTTCATGGAAATCAGCCCTGATGCTCTTGAAAAAGGCCTAGAAATCATAAACACCATCACCAAAGTACGGAACACGGTGCTTCACTCCAGCCGGAAACCTGCCGGTAATCTCGAAAATATAATTGAGATCTCAGGTATAATCTGGCTTCTCGACCAGCATGGATACCTGAATGGAAAAATCATCTCCATGCCACCCGCGCTTGGTAACGGCAGTGTAAACATGGACTCGGTAGCACTCCCCTCACCTGCTCCAGCAATTCTTGAGATTATCACCCGTAACGCCATACCGGTAGTAGAGTCTTCAGAAAAGACAGAACTCAGCACTCTCACAGGCATGGCACTTCTTGCGTGCCTTGCAGATGAATTTTCTCCGGTTTTTCCAACATCAACACCTGTAAAAACAGGCTATGGGACCGGTGGTTCGGAGCTGAAAAGAGCACCCAATGTATTGCGCCTGATTGAAACAATACCATCCTTTGAGAACAATACTCACGCTATACTTCTGGAAACTCTGGTGGAGGATGTTTCGGGCAGAATAATTTCTCAAACCATTGAGCGGTTGCAGGATGCAGGTGCTTATAATTGCTACGTTACCCCCTCCTCTGCCAGAAAAGGACGACCGGCAAGCCTGCTTTCGGTACTATGTGCTCCGGGAGAAGAAAAAGAATTTAGTCTTATGCTGATGCAGAACATCGGCAGCACTGAAATATACAGTAAAGTTGTTGATCGGTATCTGGCTGACGTAAAGGTAGAAAAATACAAAGTGGAACTTGATGGAGAGAAATTTCCGGTACGCATCGAAATAGCAACATTCGATGGACACCTTATCAGTCGCAAACCGAATTTTGAAGACCTGTGCGATATTGCCAAGCAGGCGGGGCTTTCACCACGTATAATTTCCGAAGAAGTTAAACGGCAATGTTTCCTGCCCATAAAAGATACACATCCGCGTTGATGAAAAAAACACCCCAGCTAGCGAATCAAAAGTAGAATATCCTGATGGTTGGGAGCCTTACGCCCGCACCAGTCACCGTAACGGATCTCCTTCATAGAAAAATGGTGCTTCTCGAAAATATTAATAACAAAGCTCTCATCATAACCCACAGCATCCATCGGATCTTTGGGGTCAGCGGTGTAAAAAACTCCGTATTTATGAAAATCATGCACGCTTTTACCGGCTTTGATAAGCTCCGAAGATTCCTCATTAACAAGAAAAAAGGTGACGAAAATACGCCCGCTATCAGTAAGGACCCGGTCAATCTGGCTAATGTAATTGATAATGTCATCCGGCATCATATGGGTGAAAACAGAATTAAGCATGACCAGATCAAATGTATTATCGGCAAATGGAAAGACAAAATCCGATGCTTTTACCTGAGCGTACGGGTTATATGTTGAGTTGAAAATATCAACCAGTTGAAAATTAAAATTAGGGAATTCAGGAGTAATATTTTCAGAACACCAGTTTACGCCCACTGGAAAAGTATCAAACCCTTCATACCCTCCTTCATCGGATAGATACTCAAGCAAAGGAAATGCAAGACGGCCTATCCCGCACCCTATGTCGAGCACCATATCATCGGGACGCAAATCCAGTTTTTCTCGGCAGATGTTGATCATTTTATTGCCGACAGCTCTGAAATTTCCCCCTCCGAAACAAATATGCAGGTCCTCCGGAGGCATGGGCACATTAGCAATATTGCGCATTACAAGCTCCGGCTACATCTGATTCAAACAATCTTCACAAATCTCACCATCATCAGGAACAGATTCGGAAGACTTGACCAGAATTAAATCCACCATTTCTTCAAAACGCTGCTCCGGCATGTATCCCCTTATTGATACGCCATTAATAAGAAATGTAGGTGTAGCATCAAGACCGAATTCTCTTGCTTCACGTTCATCACTGAGCAGTCTCTCCCGAACTTCAGGGGATTCAAGCTTCTTCTGTAATGCGGCAAAATCAACCCCAAGCTGATCAAGGATTTTCTTCAGCAGAATTCCTTCCTTGTCATTATAAAGCGCTTTCTGGTTTTCAAAGGCCAGATCATGAAACTTATAAGCCATCTGAGTATCAATCATGGTCAAGGCTTCAAATACTGCAGCCAACTCACGGGACTGCTCGTGGAGCGGAAGATGTTTAAAAAGAAGTTTATACTTTGCAGGGTGTTCCTTCACCAACTTGCGAACAACCTTCGCACCTTTGCTGCAGTAAGGACAAAGAAAATCTGTATACTCTACGATTGTGACCGGAGCATCCTGATTGCCCAGAACTGCCCGTCCGGGGAGAAAAACAGGCTTATAAGGATTTGCGATCTCAGCTTCAAAACGGGCTTCGCGCTTTGCCTTTTCCCGGGCATCAATTCCATGCTCAACGATTGCAAGCACATCAATGCTGTTTTCCCGCATGGCCTCCAGAACTATCTGAGGGTTCTCCCTGAGAACTTCAACAATCTGATCTTTCATCACTTTTTTATTTGCACATCCTGAGAAAGCAAAAACGACCAATAACAATAGAACTATATTTCTTCGCATCTAAACAACCTGTGATTAGTATTTGATTTACCCAAAAAAACCTCCATCGGGTTACCTCAGGAGGTTTAAAGATCAAGTATTAAAGAGAATTATTCTCCAAGTCCGCTCACGTCAGTATAAGTTTTATCGCGGGCATCGACCTTATCCATAAACTCAGATGATACAAATTCTTCGTCCATGGTCGGGGCAGCAGGTCCACCGAAAGGTGAAGTCACAATGTCGTATGCCCCGGAAACAATCCTGCCCGCTCCATAGGCAATACCGACAAAAAAACCACCAAGATATCCGGCTGCCTGCTCTGCCGGCTCATCGGACTCAGCGGCCATATTCACGGGCTGGTTTACGATCTCCAGCGGAGCACTGAAAACATTTGTCACCCCTCTGCCGAGTTTTCTTGGAGCACGGTCAGCGTAGGAATCTTCACGCCCGACATAATTATTGGAATTCATGGAACATCCACTTAGCAACATGGAAGCCAAAGCCACCACTATCAAAAATATATTCAGCCTTTTCGAATTAATCATTATTACTCCTGTTAGCTTAAATATATGCCCGCGCACCAGTTCCATGTCAAGGATAAGCGTTGCAGGACAAGGCTTATATGTAATTCTTCAGGCTTCCATTTAGAATATTTTCGTAAAAAAAGCCGTCCCGAATCGGGACGGCTTTTGAATTCTCTATAGCAGTAAAAACTACCACTTTCTGGAACGCTGTTTTTCCAAAGCGGCTTCCTGTTCCTCAAATGAGGAAAATCCGGCATGGAGCAAGGCGTCTTTAACGGTCTGACTCCAATCCCAGGCTGAATAGATAACCGGCTTGTGGAAAGTTCCGCGGAAAGTATCCATTTCCTGACGATAAAAGTCTTCCTTGGGGGTATCAATGTTATCGCGGAGCTGTTCGTTGAGCCGCCTGATTTCACCCTCATACCAGTCTTCAAGATCTTCGGGAGTCTTGTACTTCTTGATAATATGGCTGTAACCATTGGCTTCCATCAGCTCAGCAAGCTTTTCGAAGTGTCTGGCCCTGATCCATTTACCAAGTTCGCTAACTTTTATGTTCTCAGCTTCAACAGCAGCCATATCAAGCTTAGTCTGCAGATAAGTATCCGGAACAACTGAAGCAGAAACAATACCCGCAATGCAGACAACTCCACGGAGAATCACGCTGTTTGAAACTCCCTGCCCGCAGAAACCGATTTTCTTACCGAACTTCTGACCGGTAAAAATGGTGGACAGGATAGCCCAGACAACCGCCGGGTCCTCTTCATCATAAATATGCTGGAGAGCGGAGTTATCACGGTCTGTGCCAAGCACAAGCTGTGTCATATCGTTGGAGCCGATGGAAAAGCCGTCAACTTCCTTGATAAATTCCTTACTGAGAACTGCATTGCTTGGAATTTCAGCCATGAGGATAAGCTTGAGACCGTCTTTGCCTGATTCAAGATTGTGAACCTGGGAAAGGTAACGCTTCATGCTGCGGGCTTCTTCAATGGTTCTTACGAAAGGCAGCATTATGTGCAGATTTTTACCGCCGAATACGCCGCGCGCAAGCTTGAAGGCTTCCAGTTCCCAGTCGTGAATATTTCTGGAAACACCACGGTAGCCGAGCATCGGGTTGTCCTCGTGATGCTCAAAAAGCAGACCGCCAAGCAGGTTGTGGTACTCGTTGGTTTTGAAATCCGTTGTTCTGTAAACAATATCTTTGCCGTAGAAGGCCAGGGCGAAGAGCGCAAGACCCTGTGAAAGAGTCTGGATATAGTTTTCTTTACCGGTCCGCAGTCCACGGGATTTGATTATATCAGAGATACGCTGTCTTAAAGTGGTAACCTCATCCATTTCGGACTTGAGTCCCATTTTAAGTGCAACCTCTTCACGCAGATCCTTGATCTTCTCGATGTGCTCAAGAACCATGGGATTAGTTCTGGCCTTTTCGAGGATCTCGGGGAGCTCATCCAGAGACTCTGTGCGCTTATAGATGAATTTTGAGTCTGCACTTTCCTCAACATGAGCACCGATTACAGCCTTTACATGCTCCTCAATCTTAACTGAGGTCTTAAGCGCGTAGAGGCTCTCAGTGGCATGCTCAAGATAATGGTCAAGCTTTTTGTCAAGCTCTCTGAGCTTGCGGTGCATAGCCAGAACCTCTTCAGTTCCCCGCGCGGTATTTGCCTCTGCGAGTGAATCCATTTCCTCGGTAAGTCCGGTCAGCGCTCCGACGTATTCCCTGAGCTTGAGATTAAGCGTAATCAACCCGGAATCCAACTGGGATTTCATCACTGCGGTCAGACGCGCATCCAACTCGTCCAGTTTGGCCTGAACCAGTTTGTCCAGCGTCCCATTGTCATAAGCTTCAAGGGCAAGCGGATGAACGCCCACGTTGGCAAGCATAAACTCAGCCCGAAGAAGACCTACTTCAAAATCAGGAACATCCCTTAGGCGGGAAAGAAAAAGAGACTGACCGACATCCGCAAGGATAAGGCCGACTTTGGTCTTGGTAGCGGGAAGCTCAGCTGTATTGATGGTTCCGCCAACTTCATTAAGCGGGAGGAGGCCGCGATAAACCTGACCGCGTGAACCGTCAACAGTGATTTCCTGCCCTTCAAGTGAACGGAGTATTTCAAGACGCTGAATACCGATAATGGCCGGAATCCCCAGTTCACGGGATGTGATTGCGGCATGGCTGGTGTCACCGCCCACATCGGCAAGAATTCCGGAAGCAATGCGCATTCCCGGAACCATGTCGGGATCAGTTCTTTCGGCAGCGAGAATATCGCCCTTGTGAACCTTGTTCAGCTCAAGAGCGGAACGCAGGTACTTGACTGTTCCCTGCCCGGCTCCCCGGGAAGCGCCATTACCTTCAAGAATAATTTCAGCATCAACCAGTGCAGCCGGATCAACCTCCAGCCTGCGCATGAAAATGGAATGCGGATGCTGTTCAAACTCCTCGTTCCAACGGGTTTCAGGACGGGCCTGAACAAACCAGAGGCGGTCTGCTGCATCAAGGCAGAACTCGGTATCCATGATCATCCCGCCATAAGCAGAACTGATGGAGCGTACTCCCTTGGCTACTTCCTCCGCCTGGGCCAGCGATAAGGCCCAGCGATAAACAGCACCTGCCTGAACCTTTTCAACCTTGGTACCACCCTTTTCGTTGTAAACGATCTTTTTATCTTTGCAGCCCATGTAACGGACAACAACTTCTGAATGATCATCACGCTGAAAAACATAGAATTTGTCGGGGGTAACCATACCGCCGACAACAGCTTCACCAAGACCGTAGCTTGCATCGATTGAGACCAGATCCTTACGATCAGTCCCGCGACAACCGGTGGCAGTATCTGCACTGAAAGCAGTACCGGAGATAACCGGGTTGATCATCCGCATAATGCAGACGGAAAGAGAGGTGTTTTCAATAGCCCATTCTTTCTTGGCATCTTCTGCAATTGAAGCGTCACCGGTGTTCTCAGCAAGCGTGACCGCATCAAGGATAGCCTCACGGCGGTAAGTCATGCTGCGCAGATTATATGCGGATGCGCAGTCCCAATGATACGCAGTGGCGCACTGGTCTTCACCCACAATATTAAGGTAAGTGTCCTGCAGGCCGGCAAAAGCTTTCTTGCGGCTGTCTTCACCTGCGGCAGATGAGCGGACCGCAACGGGTTCATTCTCAAGCCCCGCATCCTTGCAGATTGAAAGATAAGCTTCCCTGACAGCTGTCTCCACCTCTTTAGGCAGATCAACGGACAGAATTGCACTTTGCACAAGAACGGAGCGCTTACGAAGCTGGTCGATCCCCTCAGGAGAGGTTGCAAAACCCTCAACAACGTTGTTGATGAAGGTTCTTAGCTGAATCTGGGTGTCGTCAGAATGCTTACTGGCCTCTTCCTTGATGACACCAGCAATGGAGCGGACAAACTTCTGTAGAAATTCACTGTCGCTGTTTACTTCCTCACTGCTCCAGTCCACAGCATTGTATTCACTGTCAACAACAGATCTGACAACACTTGCGTGGACTCTGGTTTCATCGAGAAGTTTATGAAATGCTAGAGAAGAGACAGCCCTGAACTGTGGAGACCTGATACCCTCTACCTGACTGATCAGTGCGGTATTGTAGTTCTTTCCACCAACCAAAAGCTCAGCCTCTTCACCGATTGCAACTATATCGGCCCCTGTAAGAATCAGCTTTTGTTCAAGCTGCTTCTTTTTCTGAGCTTTCTTGGGAGCTGCGGCCACCGCTTTTTTTTCGGTGCCAGCTTCTTCCGTCTTACCAGCCATCGCTTCCTCCTTACGCGTCATGATCTTAACAGAAGGGCTTTACCTGGAAGACCTTCTGAATCAGGATTCCGTATTTGAATAGAAATTTTAGAACAGTTGATAAATAGAGATACCACCCTGCCAGAGAAAAAGACAGGGCTCAGTCAAAAAAGACATATCCAAAGATTATCCGGAAGAACTCCGGAACAAACTTCCCCTTCCCGGGAAGTGAATGAGACTGCTTCCCTTACAGCCTCATCCTGTAGAAGACCATTTCCTCAGCATGCAACGCATGTCAAGGAAAAATCAGGATTTAAGCAGATCTATAAAGGCATAATCGAGCCCGAATAGATACTGTGTTTTTCTCCATCCTTCTCAATCACAAGACCGCCGTCAGATCTCAGTCCGCAGATTACCCCCCGATCGACTTCTCCGGGGCCGTCTACTATGCGCACTTCTTCACCGAACCAGACCAGTTGATCAGCCAGCTCGTAGATGAAATTCTCAGCTTCCTGTGAGTTGATGATGGAATCGAAATTATTGCGGAAATACTTGACCAGTTCAATCCAGGTTTCCAATGGACCTATCTGCATTTCATCAGTATTTATCTTGCCCGCCGGAACAGCGTGATCAGGGCGCAGCAGCTCTCTGCCGGGAGCATATGACAGGTTAAGGCCGATCCCGACCATGATAACCCCGCCCCGTTCTTCAATGAGAATCCCTCCGGCTTTACGTCCGTCGATAAGGATATCGTTGGGCCACTTCAGTTGTATTTCAACCCCCAGTTCCTTGAGAGCATGGCATGTGAGATATCCCACAATAAGAGGCAGAATACGGTTCCATACCGGCCTTGCTTCACCGGGCTTTCCACTATCCATTGCAGGCCACCGTATGGTCCCGTACAAATTACCCGGAGGAGAAATCCATTCTCTGCGAACCTGCCCTCTGCCGGTCTGCTGCTCCTGAGCTATCACACTTCCCCACTCCGGAAGATCCTCAAGGGCGTTCAACCGCCATGCTACATCAAGGCTTGAAACACATGCCCCGCATACAGCCACGGGAACACCCGTCCTGGAACCTGAAAGCCATGTGGAATAGGTTCTGTACTCAGATTCCTCTTTATTCCAGGGACTGAATTTTTCAATATCTCTACCCCAGAGAGGATGACTCTGAAACAGTTCTTCCGGAGAAGTTTTAGGCAGGGGACTTCCTTCTTTACCGCTGACAATCGTAATTCTCGTAATCATACTTCATTATCCCATGTAAGGTGTTTGATTGGCAAGAGTTTACAGCCTGAATATACACGATTTATGAAATTTATACAGCGGTATACGTAAATTATGACCTTTACAAGCAGTGCCGTTATTGTCCCTCTCCCCCGGACTTGATCTCTCTTATCATTTCAATGAGCTCTTCTTCCACATCGTCAATTTCGCTTTGATTAATAGCATCCGAAGATTTTGCATCTTTCATAATAGCAGCGGCAATTTTCTTGGATATGGACATCAGAATCCTTTTCTTGGCATCCTCTTCAGCCACGGCGAGCAGAATACCGAGCTTATAGTATCCAAGTTTTTTAAAAACAGCCTTAAGAGTTCCGATATCCACAAAAATGATATCATCCAGTCCTTCCAGCTCATCAATGGACTTACGCTTGCGTTTGGCTTCCTTGAAGTAACGGTCACCTTTTTTCTCAGCCCATTTTATAGTCGCATCTTTGTGCAGAACACAGATATCCTCAGGAAATTCACCAACGCCTATTTTCTTGTAAATCATGTCCGGATTGGAATCGACCATTTCAGCAAAATCATCGATATCCATATAATCGGCAAGACGGGTTTTCCCACCGAATTTGTTAATATCTCCGGACAGATTCTCCGCAACGACCAGAAAATTATCAGGATCGGTTATGCTGATATAAGGGATATTACCCATCTTGGTCATTGATATCATGTTGAAACCAGTGGCATTCTTTACAAACCTATCAATTTCTGATTTCGGCATATTGGTGATATCAAGAAGCTCTTTAGAAAAATCTTCAAAATTCAATCCCAAAGGACGTGACTTTGAAGGCATTGTCTGGTGAATGCGGTGTTTCAAATGAAGAAGACGGCAGAAAGTCATCCATGAGTTATCACTACGATTATCGGAGATTGTACGGTTGGAATTGGCAAGGCGGGAGGCGAGTATTCTTGTGAGGTGAAAAACAGTCGGATGACTTTTTTTCAGAAGCAGCAGAAGAAGCTTGGCAGTCAGAACCATGACCTGACATTCTGAAGCTGCTTCAGCCCCGGCCACTCTGGGTGCTTTGGAAATAATAGCCATCTCTCCAAATATTTCACCCGGCCCCAACGTGGCCAGAACGCTCGATTTTCCATTAATATTTTTGATAATATTAACCGAGCCGGACTGGATCATATAAGCCAGGTTTCCGTGATCCCCTTCCTTGAAAATCACATCGCCTTTATTGAATGTCTTGGCTAGAGGTTTCTGGGAACTCATCTCCCGTCTCCTTCTGGCAAGTCTGTCCATAATTTCATCCTAAGCGGCACCTTTTAGTTTTCTGATGGAATCAAACAGTTCATCACAACACTCAAGAACCTCGGGGTCTGACATTGATCGATCCCGTGGTGGCTCGCTCAGCAGGATGTTAGCCATCTTACGACCGATATTACGCTTGATTTTTTCTTTGTTCTGATCATCACCGGCTGAATAAAGGACAGAAATCTTATAAAAATCCAACCCCTTAAGAGCCTCGGCAAGTGTATTGTTGTCGATGTAGATAAGATCATCGGCGTTTTCAAGGTCCTCAAGAGATTTTCTGGGCCTCTTGAACTTCTTGAAGAAATTATCATCCTTATCCTTGCTCCAATCCACTGCTTTTTCACGATTAAAAAACAGGAGATTTTCAGGCATTTCTTCCTTGATAACTTTCTTGTAAATCAATTCCGGAGTGGCTCCGGTCTTATTGGCAAGATCGGAAAAGCTAATATAACTCATCCGGGGCTCAACACTGGCCCCTATTTCCCGCATCTGTTTATACAGCCCGCGCAGGTTAGGCATAAACTCTTCAAAGTCATTGATATGTATATACTTTTCAACAAAAGCACTTTTATCCCCTTTTTTGGGGGTACGCAAATCTATTAGCCGAAGTTTGTATACATTATCCAGAAAGGCATCAATCTCCAGAGAAGAAAACATAGTCAGCCCTTTAACCGTTTTTTCAAAGGACTTAACAGAAAGACCAAGCTTATAATTTTCAATTTTGGCCTGCATACTCGGGGGAGTATAGGAGTATTCCTTATAGGCGAGATCCAGCATGGTCGCCAAAGAGATGAAAGCGTCACTCTGTTCCACGCCTGAAGACTTGCCATCAGTGGCAACAACACGCTTCGCAAGAAGCTCCACTATCTTCTTTACCGTCCCGGGAGAAGCGTCCAGAAGCTTGTGCATAAGCTCTTCTGTCAGAACAACAAGCTCACAAAAGCTTGAGGCTTCGGCATAAGCTGTGCGCTTCTGATCAGTCAGTAAAGCCATTTCCCCAAAAATATCGCCGCGCCGTAGAGTAGCCAGAACCGTTTTTTTATCATTAACCTTGCGGTAGATATCAACAGTACCGGTTTTGATCATATAAGCGACTTTGCTTTCCTGACCTTCCGCGAAAATGATCTTTCCCTTGTGGAAACTTCGTATACTTGGTGATGTTCTCGGTATCATTGCCTTATCTGGATTATGCTTAAAAATTGTTCAATATAGTTGCAGACACTACACATTTCTACGAGATTTGACAAAAGAAACTATCTTCCGGACAACTAGAGGAAAAATACCCAGAACAGCAAAGGAAAGAATAAGACTCGGCTGAACTATTCCGGCCAAAGAATCTATTTGCCCCAGTTCTTTTCCGGCATTGACATAAACCATGGTTCCGGGAAGCATTCCCAACTGAGAAACCCAGTAGAATGTACTAAGTCTCATGGGAGTCAGACCCATAATAAGATTGATGACCACAAAAGGAAACGCCGGAATCAAACGCATTGTAAAAAGATAGAATGCCCCCTCCTCGGCTATTCCCTTATTAACCCTTTCAAGTCGCTCTCCGAATTTTCGCTGAACGTAATCACGGAAAAGATAGCGGGAAAAAAAACATGCCAGAGTTGCGCCGATTGAACTTGCAAAAGAGATTGTCACAACCCCCACAGTAAAACCGAACAACGCTCCGCCCGCAAGCCCCATCACAGTCGCACCGGGGAGGTTAGCCCCCACAACAATAATGTAAAGAAGAAAAAAACTGAACACGGTCAGAAAAGGGTTCTGATCATAGAAAATCTGGAACTCATCACGCGAGTTCTTAAGGTAGTCCAGAGTCAGAAACCTATCCAGATCAAAAACAAAAAAGAGTACAACGGCAGCGGCAAAAAGAGTAACGATTAGGATTTTATTTTTCATTGCGCTTAAGATATCATTAACCGTAAATTAAGCAAGTAAAGCATTGCCCAGAAAGGAATCCGGATAAACAGCAAAAACATGGCAACCAGTAAGAATAAATTGAAATTACTCATAGCGGGGGGAGCAGTGAGAGACCTGCTGCTCGGCCGCAATCCTAAAGATCTGGATTTTCTTATCGCTTCAGGAGGCGTCAATGACTTCTTACGTATATTTCCAAAAGCACGTCCAGTAGGCAAATCCTATGAAATATTCTTTTTCAAAGGATTTGAATTTTCCTTTCCGCGCTCCAGAGGAAATTCAACAGAAGAGACCATAGACCTAGATTTGAAAGCCCGGGATTTTACCGTAAACAGCCTTGCCCTTGACGCTGAAGGAGAACTTTACGCTCATCCGCTGGCCCTTGAAGACTTAAAAAACAGAGTTCTACGACCATGCTTTAAAAATGTATTCCGCGAGGATCCACTCAGGGTATTTCGGGCGGCTGTTTTTCTGGCCAGATTTCCAGAATTTTCACCCCACCCGGAACTGACCGCTTTGATGAAAGAAGCAGCTGGTAATGACAGCCTTTCCCACATAGCTCCGGACAGGATAGGAGTTGAACTCCAAAAGGCTCTTAGCGGCGCAAAACCGGGAAATTTTCTTAGACTTATCATCGAAACAGGATGCCACAGGCACTGGTTGCCGGAATTAATGGAAGCGGATGAAATTCCTGCCGGACCGCCCCGGTTTCATAACAAATCGGTCAGCGGCCATATTGCCGAACTGATGGATAAAACTGCTGGAGATCCACTTACCTGCTGGATGGCCATGTGCCACGATCTAGGCAAAGTGCTCACCTCCAGGGACAAACTTCCATCCCACCACGGACACGATAAGACCGGAGCTGTTCCGGCAAAAGAACTCGGGGAAAGACTGCTGTTACCGAAAAGATTCATCCGTGCCGGGGAGACCGCGGCACTTCTGCACATGAAAGCGGGCAATTATGAAAGTCTAAAACCCGGAACAAAGGTAGACCTGCTTATGAAACTCCATGTAAGCGGATTACTGGAAAACATGCGACAGCTGTGCAAAGCAGACAGGAATGAGGATGTAATGAAAAACGCATCTTCCGATCTGGCAGAAATACTTAAAGTTACTCTTCCAATCAAAGAAAGGAATCTCGGCAGAGAATCAGGAGAGAAATTAAGGAGTCTACGTGCGGCCCGGTTGAAATCCTTCAGCCGAGCCCGCAACTGGCAGACCTTACTCAAATAAATATTTATACTCTTCCGCTATTTTATCTGTAAAATTCATAAGTGACGCGGCAGAGCTCTCTACACTTCGAGCATTTACCAAACCAAGCTTTTCAGAAAGGTAAAAAGGAACCACATCCTGACTTTCTGCAAATGTCCAGACGACAGCATACACGGAACCAATCTCGGGGCGGTCTGCGAATTCACTGCGCGAGAGGACTTTCACGCGCACAGCTTTCCCGCTTTTATCCGCCAGCTTGAATAATACGGACTTTCTGAAATTCTCTTTCAACTTGAGAGCAAGAGTTCCGCCCAGTTCATCATTTCCCACATGCTCAATAACAACAGGTACCCCCTGTTTTTCTACTTTCTTCTCCTCCACCGGAGTCGCGGGTTTTACCTTGGAGTCAGGAACATTTTTCTTTTCCTGAGCAACTGCCACTGAAGCCATACAAAACAATAAAGCCAGAAGAACCGTGAATCTCACAATGTTTTTCATATAAACTCCTTAATCAACACTGTCTTTTAATTCTTTTAGCAGCGCCTTAACACGATTTTTGTCACGTGAATAGGTTTCGGAGCAGAACTCACTTATATAAGACCCGACTTCCTTACGCTCAGGCAGATCCGGAAACGCGGGAAAATCTATGTCCTTTATGGTAATCACCTTGTAGGCCATTTCATCATCAATTGCCTTGCACTGCGGACCGACACACCCCGCGATATTTTCCTTCTGCAATTCTACTGGATCAAGGGATTTGGTAAACTTGAGAACATCGGACGCGGTTACATTATGGTTCACTTTGTCGATTTTCACATTGATTTCATCAGCCATGTTGAAAAAATCATCTCGATTGGCAGAACGGACTTTTCGGCCGCTGCCATCATCCTTGTAAATACCATGCATATAGTCTTTTATCCGATACTCCAGCATTTCATAAATTATGAAAAACCACTTCTTGTATTCCCCTTTTGAAGTCAATGACATGGAAGGAGAACTCAGCAGTCTGGCAGGCTCGACCCCTGCAGGATAATGAAACAGCTCACTGTCGATCCCTGCAGAAATCCAGAACTCGTCCATCCCCTTTCGCCCGAGACATATTTTCTCAAGAAGAACACAGGCCCGGTAGATGCTGTAAAGCTTGCCATGCAATTGCTCCGAAACTTCATGAAAAAAATCGAGAGCTTCATCCACATCGATACGGGCTCCGAAAAAGGAATCCGCCATTTCGCTCAGGACCTCATCTGTCAAAGCGTCTGACAAATCTTTAAAATCGGCCATAAAATTTCCTTTGCTGATTAATTTTCAAAATATTATACGGAAATTTTTTATTTGTTCCGTATCCATTTATTTACAAGGGTTCCCGGCCTCAGCAGCACCGAAAACCGTATATGAATTAACTAATTAAACTTGAGAGTGCCATATAATTGAATTATACGCTATGGGCACGAGTATCATCTGAAAACGATTTTGGAATGATATCTGGAAGATTCAGACGCGGTTAACCACCTGCTCAAATTAACTGCGTTTTTCGAAAAAATGTAACTCTGAAGAAACCTTTTAAGAAGTTAAAACGCGAGGAAACCCAAAAGGACTTACCTTCGACCGCCTGAGGCAAAATCATCAGCCAGAATAGTGAAATGCACCATCTGCTGATAAGCCGAATTCAACCGTAGACATACTGGAGGGAGTATGCTGCTCAATGAACACTTAAGTAAAATTCTACTCAAAGAGGCTGCCGGGCTTCCCGTGCCCACCGGAGTGAAAATTACCGAAAAAGATCTGCCGGAACTTGAACCCTATTTTCCTCTGCCCTGGATTCTTAAAGCTCAGGTTCCGGTTGGCGGACGAGGAAAGGCAGGCGGAATCCAGAAAGTTGACTCAAAGGACGAATATGAAAAGGTGGCCCGCCGGATTCTGGAAATGGAAATTAAAGGACACAAAGTTCCCTTTCTGAGAGCAGAACCCGCGGTTGACATTCGAAAAGAATTCTATCTGTCCCTTACCCTTTCCCGCCAGCGGCGCAAAGTTATCATGACCGTAGGCCGTGAAGGCGGGGTGGAAATTGAAAACATGGGCTCGAACAACCTGCTCATTCAGGAAATAAGCCTACCCGGCGGATTACAACCCAACCAGATCCGCGCAGCTTTTTTTCATATCGGCATAGCAAAGGAACTTTTCGGTGATTTCAGCAGTATCGTCAAAAATCTTTACAACACCATGATAGACTATGGACTCCTGCTGGCGGAAATAAACCCCCTTGCGCTTACAGGATACGGCAAACTCCTGGCACTGGACGGCAAAATTGAGATGGACGACAATATAGTCGAACTCAATCCCGCCCTTGAAAAATACTACCAGCCCGAGCACTCCACTCCGGTTGAAAACATTGCCCGTGATGCCGGAATGAGTTTCGTCTCTCTTAAAGGCTGGGTGGGACTTATCGCCAACGGAGCAGGTCTGGCCATGGCCTCAATGGACGCGCTGAACTTCTCTGACCTGCCCGCGGCAAACTTTCTCGACCTCGGCGGAGCGGCCGACCAGAAACGAATTGAAACCGCCCTGCGTCTGCTTTTTGATGACAAACAGGTTGAGGCTATACTGATCAACCTGTTCGGTGGAATTCTTTCCTGCGAGCTGGTAGCCAAAGCACTGGTCGCAGCGCTTGGCGGCAAGGAGCCTGAAAAGCCGATTGTTGTGCGCATGTCGGGAAACAGCGCGGAAGAAGGCCTCAAAGTTCTCAAGGAAATCAACAGCGAGAAACTCCACCGGGCCAGAAATATGCAGGAAGCCCTCGACCTGCTTACTAAGCTGAAGCCCTCCGGTGCCCCCATAATTGATTTCCCTGAACCCATTGCCGCAACTCCGGACTCACGTCCGGAAGACATTGGCTATAAATCTCAGCACTTATTTGAAATTGATAAAGATACACCGATCCTTGTTCAGGGCATCACCGGTTCCGAAGGGCGTCTGCATACCAGATTAATGCTTGAATACGGATCCAATATAGTCGCCGGGGTAACCCCCTTCAAAGGCGGTCAGGAAGTGCTCGGCGTTCCCGTTTACAATTCAATCAAAGAAGCCCAGCGCCACCATGAAATCGGAGCCAGCATAATCTTTGTACCCCCGAAACTAGCTACTGACGCAATTCTTGAGGCTGCATCCTGCGAAATTCCCTGGGTAGTCTGCATCACTGAAGGAATTGTCCAGTCGGCCATGCTTAATGTTCTTGAGCAGGTTAAAGGCGGCAAGTCCCGTATTGTGGGGCCCAACACTCCGGGAATGATCGTTCCCGGGCAGACGAAAATAGGAATCCTGCCCACCACCCCTTTCTCACCCGGACCGGTAGCGGTTCTTTCCCGTTCCGGAACACTGACCTACGAGGTCGCCGACCGCCTGAATCAGGAAGGAATAGGACAGTCACTGTCAATCGGTATTGGCGGAGACTCCTACATCGGCACTACTTTTGCGGATATTTTTGAAATGCTCCGCAATCACGATGAAACTAAGGCCGTGATCGTTCTGGGAGAAATTGGCGGAACCGCGGAACAGGATCTGGCGGACTACGTTATGGAAACCGGATTTGACAAACCCGTACTTTCCTTTATTGCTGGGCAGACAGCGCCTCCGGGCAAACGTCTGGGCCACGCTGGCGCAATCCTCAAGGAAGGAACCGGAGTTCAGGGTAAACTGGAAAAAATGCGACAGGCAGGTTTCACAGTATGCCCCAGCCTTGAATCAATACCACAGCTCACAGCAGACGCGCTTGGAATTAAATTAAGTGAATAAAAACGTATGTTTTTTCAATAGTAATAAAGCCTGGGGCGGTGGGGAAAAATGGAATCACCATTTTTCCCTGCTGCTGCGGGACAAAGGCTACAATGTCTTTGTGGTAACCAACCATAACTCTGAACTTGGTGACCGCCTGCAAAATGAACCCGGTATTAATCTCCATAGAGAATCCATCGGCAACCTTTCTTTCCTGAACCCTTTAGTGATGGGCCGCCTGAAATCCTTTTTCAGCAAAAACAAAGTTCAGACCCTGATCACAGCCCTGCCCTCGGACCTTAAAAGCGGAGGGATAGCAGCCAAACGGGCTGGAGTTAAACGGGTAATCTACCGCAGAGGAATTGCAGTTCCGGTCAAAAACTCCATGCTGAACCGTTACATTTTTTCCAATGTAGTCGATAGGCTGATTGTAAACTCCCTTGAGACAAAACGGACCGTCCTCGCCAATAACGCACAGCTGATTGATGAAGCTAAAATCCGCCAGATATACAACGGATTCGATGTTGAAGAGTTCGACAATCAGCCCGCATCTCCCCTGTATGTTTCTGAAAACAATGAAATCATAATAGGCAATGCTGCCCGTCTTACTGCTCAAAAAGGACAGAAGCACCTCATCGAAGCAGCCAAAATCCTCAAGGACAAGGGGTTGAATTTCAAAATCCTGATTGCCGGAAAAGGCGAGATGGAGGAAGAGCTCAAAAGATACGCGACTGAATTGAACGTGAAAGATAAGATTTCATTTCTCGGGTTTATCGGGGACATGAAATCCTTTCATATTTCGCAGGATATTTTCTGCCTGCCCTCTCTCTGGGAAGGATTCGGATATGCTTTAGTTGAAGCAATGACGCTCGAAAAACCGGTAGTAGGATTCAACATCAGTTCCAACCCGGAAGTGGTTTCCAATGGCGAAACCGGAAGACTTGTCGCCCCGGGCAACTCCATACAGTTGGCTGAAGCTCTCGAAGAAATGATCACTGACGAAAATTTACGGAAGAAAATGGGCAGAAAAGGAAGACTCAAAGTTCTGCAAAATTTCAACACCCCACTGGTTCTGGACAAATTAATTCGCCTGATTGAAGAATAATCTTCACTGAAATTAGCAGGAGTTTGTCGATTTTATTTTAAATTATTGAACTAATATGTCATAAATTCACGCAGCAGTTGAAACTCAAAATGGGTGAGGCGTGAAATGACAGAACTTAAAGAAGAACTGTTCAATAGTGCCAGAGATTGGGGTGCAGATCTTATTGGAATAGCAGACACCACTCCTTTGCTTGACATGGAAACAAGGCCGGAAGGACTACTTAATGGTTTTCCGAGAGCAATTTCAGTCGCGGTCCAGCTATCCCGGGGTATCATAGACCTGATTGAGGATACACCGACAGAGCTCTATTCTCAGCATTACCAGCGAATAAATGCACTCCTCGATAGAATAGCCTGTAGAATCAGTGGGTTTATCCAGAACAATGGCGGGAAAGCACTGCCCATTGCTGCAAGTCAAATCTTATGCGAAGAGCGCTATGTTTCATACATATCACATAAAGCGATAGCCATAAATGCAGGGCTTGGATGGCAAGGTAAGTCCCTGCTGCTTATCACTCCGCAACATGGTCCCCGAGTAAGACTGGTCACAATACTGACCGATCTGGAATTACCGGCAAACGCACCGGTAAAAAACCGTTGCGGCAAATGCAGTAAATGCAGTGAGGCATGTCCGTCAGGCGCAATCAAAAATGTCGGGACTTCATTTCATTACAAGTCCAGAAATGAAGCAATTGACTTTACTACATGTGTCAATCATATAAAAAAAGTTTCCGGATACGGTAACGTCGCCCCTTATATTTGTGGTGTATGTGTATCGGTATGCCCATGGGGTAAATCAAAGAAAAGACATTTGGAAATAGTCTAGCTCGTGCTAAATTCAACAACTCATATCAGCTCAAAGGCCTATACATTTTCGGCACAGGCAGTGGGCAGCTTTCACATTCAGTTGATTCGTTAATTCACGTCAGATGCTGAAAACACAATTCCAGAACCACATTATCACACCCCGATCATCCGGTAATCCGCTAAATACCGAACTCCCGATCAAGCAGCAGATGCGAGAAATATCCGGTCACAAAAGCCACATAAAAAGGAAGTAAAGTTGGAAAATCCTGCCCGTACACATAATAAGGCAGGATAAGCATGGGCATGGGCACAATGAGCATCGCCCACCAGGTGTGCGTCCAGCCGCGATGAGCACTTATGCCGGGTAGCATTGCAAGCACTCCGAGATACGCCGCCCACTTGTACTCCTTGAAATAAATCAAAGCCAGCGACAACCCCAATCCGGCAGTGTAAAAAAGCCTCTTTCCTTTTGAATCAGTATCTATATCCGGGAACAACGCTCCCAAAACACAGAGAATCAGAAGTACCGCGACTTCCTGCGGATCAATCACATACATACCGATGTTAACCAGTATGAGAAGCACCAGAACACCGGCAACTATTGATCCGCTGATATGAACTTTATATCCAGGCATTTATATAACCAACTATTTTTAAAAGAATTATTATCTAAACTTTTTCTCAACTTCTGCCTGAGCATATAAAAAAATATGAAGTTCATGTCCATTGAAAGAAACCGGAAAAAAGCTGGGCTTGCAGAGTGTATGCATTCAAAAGATCAGAAACATCTAACTTATTTGAAAATAACTCAATAAACTATCTGAAATTACGGACAAGCAATACGCCGCTGCATTTTTCTTCAACTTTCTCTGACAACTATCCATTCAAATTGCGGGTCAGGTACTTATCCAACTGATTCGTAAAATTCTGTTTGTCCTTGGGACTGAAGGAAGCCGGGCCACCTGAAACTGTTCCCGCACTACGTAACTCTTCCATCAGATTGCGCATACTGAGAATGGATTTGATGTTGTCCTCTGTGTAAAGCTCACCACGGGGATTGAGTCCAGTCGCGCCTTTCTCGACGATTTTATCAGCCAGAGGAATGTCTGCTGTAATAACCAGATCACCGGGTTGGCAGAGTTTGACAATTTCATTGTCAGCCACATCAAACCCGGACGAAACCTTTATCAGGTCAATCAGTGGTGAACCGGGTATTGATAAATACTGGTTGGCGACCAGAGTCAACTTCACTTCCCGCCTCATTGCGGTTTTATACAGAATTTCTTTTACCGCCCTTGGACAGGCATCGGCATCGACCCAAATATGCATATATCTTTCCTGTTTTGTTCTTAATGCTTACTAACCCCATACAACGGGTAAACTTACCACCTGATATTCAAGGGAATACACCAAAGCTCTTCAAACAAAAAGAGCCCATCCTTGACGGACAGGCTCTTGTAAAAACATATTTTAGTTACGCTACATTGCGTCACTGGCATCAAGCTCTTCGATCTGGCGATCGATTTCTTTCTGCAGCTTTTCAGGCAGTCCCATGATGTCGACATTGAGAAAGCCACGCACGATGGTTGAGGTCGCTTCATCCTCATCCATACCACGGGCCATAAGGTACTCAATCTCTTCCTGAGCGATTTTACCAACCGCTGCTTCATGGGAAAGTTCAACGCCTTCCACAGTACCTTCAAGCTCGGGTACAGCGTGAATGCGTCCACCACCGAGAATAAGTCCCTGACACTCAATGTGCCCGCGTGCGGGAACATGGTTGCCCTGAATGTGACCACGGGAAATGATGGTTCCACCAGTGGTAATTGTCCGGGAAATGGTTTCAGCTTTGGTGTTCGGAGCGTTCTGGATAATACGTGTTCCGGTATCGATATGGGAACCCTCAGGGGCTACCAGAACAGAATTAAAACGGGCAACAGCACCTTCACCGTTAAGGAAAATAGTGGGGTAAGACTGAAGGTCCTTAACTTTCTTCATAAGGACATAGTTGTTGATGAGAGCACCGCCCTCTTCAACTACTCCGACAGTCCTTGGACGTACAACCGTGTTTTCACCCCAGTTATGAACCATGGTGAAAGTCAATTTACCGCCTTTCTTGACATAAAATTCGGAAAGACCGAAATGTCCACCGGAAAATTTATCATGCGCTGCGGCACATCCGGTAATAATATGAAGTTCCGAATCTTCCTCGACAACCACAATATTGTGGATGTTCTGCCCTGAATTCTCGGACTTGAGGAAAAGACAGGACTGCACAGGTTTTTCGATCTTAGCACCTTTTTTGGTACGCACGAAATAACCGCCATGCAGGTTGTCGGCAGTGTTACGGGTAAATTCGTCTTTATCTTTATCAATCAGATTGAAGTAGTAATCAGGAAGACCATCGTATTTCTCGAGAGCCTTTTTGATATCCATTACTTCAACATCTTTATCATTGGTTCCGCAATGGACGTTGGAATGGTCCACCTGCATGAAAGTTCCGCTCACATCTTTAGCGTCAACATCCACACCGGCCATGATGAGCTGTTCTTTTTCATCTTCTTTAATTGCGGACAGGTCTTCGATAAAATCGTGCTCAAGACCTTCAAATTTAAAATCGCTCAGATTAACTTTACTCATGATTATCCTCCGTGGATTAGAACCCTAGTTCAGACACCTTACACATTCCTGGTATCCGTACTTGCGGATGTGCTCCAGAATATCGCGAGGTCTGGCTTCACAGCAGAGATGTCCGTTATAGAGGACCTGTCCACGGTCAGCATTTATATAATCCAGAATATGTCCGGTATGGGTAATGATCAGGCCGCAGGTTTTGGAGCCGAGTTTCTTTTTCTGCTCTTTCATGCTTAGATCAATATTGGGCTGAATATCTCCATCAAGCAGAGTGCGGACCATTTTACCAATGAGGTGCATATTTTCGAGGTCAACACCCGATTCAGGCTCATCAAAAAGCAACAAGCCGGGATTCTGCGCCATCAACTGCAGCAGCTCGGAACGCTTTATCTCCCCGCCGGAAAATCCAGAGTTGATATCACGGTCAAGGAAATTTTCCATATTCACACGCTGAGCAAGTGATTCAACATCAATATTGGATCCGTTACCGCACATCTTGACCAGATGGCGGGTTTTAAGACCATGAATAGTCGGCGGACGCTGAAAGGACATTCCAATACCGAGTCTTGCCCGCTCATAAATTGGGGCATAGGTGATATCTACATCCTTGTAGGTAATTTTGCCTTGAGTAACATTATAATTACTGAAGCCCATAAGGGTCATAAGCAGGGAGGTCTTTCCGGAACCGTTGGGTCCAAAGAGGATAAAAGTTTCCCCGTCTTTTATATGTAGGTTGAGGCCTTTAATGACCTCCTTGTCGCCAATACTGACGTGCAAGTCTTCTATCTTAAGCATTGAAATTCCTCACTTTATAAGCGAAAAGCCAAAAATGGAGTTATTTAGTCGAAATAAGTACGCCCTGAAGAGCTAATAAAATTCACTTTTCAAGTCCAGAATAAATCGTGATTAATTTAACAATATCATACAAAAGGCGTATCTGTTCTCAAACCTGACTATGAGAAAGACTCTGTCCGACTTTTCAATTAACAATCCGTTCATCGCCGGATTAGCGGATAAACGGCTAAAAAAAATCAAACATCATTTAAATGGTAATGGGACTGAAAAAGTCAAGCTATAAAAAAATAAATTTAACATCCACTAATATTTACTTCAACGAATTTTCTGACTAACTTGATGGCTCATTTTTCAGGAGATATATTATGGGCAAAAAAAAAATAAAATCCCTGTCCGACTTGAAGGGACTTAAATTCAAAGAGAATAAAAAAGAGACAGAAGATGCACATCTACCTAAGGCTGTGCGGAAAACACTTGAAGCAATAAAGAAAAAAACTGAGCCGGAAGTGAAAGAAGATAAGATTGAGGATATAGATGAAGAGCTGGCTTTCATGGCGGCAATGACCGGAGTAGAACGCATAGACAAACCCACCGTGGCTGCGGAAAAACCCAAACCGGCCCCGGTCGTTAAAAATGAAGACGACCTTGAAGGGAAAGCCTACCTCAGCAGCCTTGTTTCAGGAAAAATAGAATTTGAAATTGAATACTCAGATGAATTCATGTTCGGATTTGTTCGGGGTACGGACAGCAAGGTATTCCAGAAGCTCAAAAATGGTGCTTTCAGTTATGAATCACACATCGACCTTCACGGAATGAACTCAGACCAGGCTCTGGATAGTCTGCTTTTCTTTGTCCGTGAGTCTTTTCTGCAGGGTAAACGCTGCATACTAGTAGTAACCGGGCGCGGTAGAAACTCACCGGGCGGACACTCCGTGCTTAAACGAGAAGTTCAGGAATGGCTTACCCGTGATCCCTTTAAAAGAATCGTTCTGGCTTTCAGTACAGCTCAGCCCAAGGATGGCGGAGCCGGGGCAATTTATGTACTCCTCAGAAAACAGAAAAAAGTTCAGGGCAAAGTTCAATGGGATAAAGGCATGAACTGGGGCAAGGATTTATAGTGGAAAACGGTTACGCCCCTAACAGGACCAGAGTTTCCTTCGGCCTACCTTTTTTCAGTATGGACTTCAACGAGCTTACGCTGATGATTGAAGAGCTGGCAAATGCGAGAGGAAGTAATCTGATCTTTACGGCTTCGTTGCCCTGGCTTCTGGATTTTTCAAAGAATCCACTGCTCTGTCCTGCCGAAACTGATTATATTCTGGCTACCGATTCGAACCTCACCGCCATACTTAATAAAATGGGCATTAAAATTAAGATGCCGCTTGAGTATTTCGAATTCCCGGAACAGATCGCCCGCATCTGCGCTCACTACGGATACAGCATGATGCATGTTTCCGAGACTGGTTTAAAGTCGGATATTCTTGTCAGTGACGGGTATGTCCCTCTTTCATGGGATCTATTCACCCATTTCAAAACCAGTGGAGAACTGGACGAAATAGACGCCCGTTCAATCATAGACAGCGCCCGGGATTCAGCCCCGAATATTCTGCTGCTCAATGCCCCACCCGAAAGCCTGAAAAATTATGCTGCGACAATTTTCAGCAGCCTTGAGAACTGCATCATGATATGCGTCCCTCAGGATGAAGAGCGCAACAGGATACTGGAAAAAATGGATAATGTTCTAAGTCCAATGCTGATCATGTTTGAAGAAAATGATTTTATCGAACAGCTCAAACTATCCACATCAATAGCTCTGCCTTCTTCAATCAGCTACAATGATTCAAGTGATCCTGCTTCAATAAAAATCACCGGAACGCTTGATAGGCAGACAACCTCTGAATTGCTGAGAATGGGAAACAAACTATTGGACAATGGAATGGACATTGATCTGGATCTTTCAGACACCAGCGCAGTTTCGCTAAAAGGAATCGAAGCAGTCTATGGCCTACTACAGATGTCAAAACAAGCCGGTAAAAAACTGAGAGTGTCACAGATATCCGTAAATATCCAAAACACACTCCACAAAGCCGGAATGGCTCATTTTATCGAAAGCTTTCCCGGTATTATTTCAGAGCTGGATTAACATGAACAGCAAAACTAAAGCATGTTAACCGGGTCAAGATCCATAGTAATCCTTATATTTTTTTTATCCGGACACAACCGCATTATTCTTGCGTAAAGTTCCCTTGTTTTAACCCAGTCATCAGCCTTGAGCAGACAATTGAAACGTTTGCGCCCCCTAAGTTGGGCAAGAGGAGCCGGTACAGGTCCCATCGCCATTATTCCGAACTCTTTTGCCACGTCCCGAACGGCACTGAAAAACTGGGGACAAATCTGCTCGCCCTCCCAGTTCAAGGGGTAACTGATCCTGATCAGGGTGAGTTTGGTAAAGGGCGGATAACGGAACCGACGCCGTTTCTCTATCTCCTTCTCAAAAAAAGTCTTGTAATCAGCGGATGTCACAGCTGACCAGATCGGATTATCAGGGTTGCGGGTCTGGATTATAACTTCTCCCGGCTTATCTCCACGCCCGGCCCGTCCGGATACCTGCACCAGAAGCTGAAAAGTACGCTCGGCGGAACGATAGTCAGGAAGGTTCAACCCAAGATCCCCTTCCGAAACAACAACAAGGGTAACTCCCGGGAAATTATGCCCTTTGGAAAGCATCTGAGTTCCGACAAGAACCTGTGCGTCTCCTCTGGCGAAACTTTTGAGAATTTCATCAAGCTTTTCCTGCCTGCGGGTGGAATCACGGTCCATCCTCAAAATTTTCGTATCTTTGGGCAAAGCCTTCGCAACCTGTTCTTCAAGCCGCTCAGTCCCGCCGCCAAGAGGCAGCAGGTTGCTTCCTCCACATGTTGCACAAGGTAAAGGGAATGGATAGGCATTGCCGCAATAATGACATATCACCCTTTCCCGCGCTTTGTGATAGGTCATACTGACATTGCAATGAGGACACTTGAAAGGCTCCTCGCAATCCGTACAGTAGATAAGAGGGGAAAAACCGCGCCTGTTGAGCATGACTACAGCCTGCTCCCCTTTCTCGACCACTTCCTTCAACCTGGACTCTGTTTCCGGGGCAAATGGCTTTTCAGGATCTTTGATTGAAGAAGTGTCAACAACCCGCACAGCTGGCAGTACGGACTTACCGACCCTTTTCTCCATGGAAATAATATCAAAAGCCCCCTGCTCTGCTGCATGAAAAGTTTTTATATCAGGCGTTGCAGAACCAAGTACAAGGAGACTTTTATTCATAGCGGCCAGAAAATAGGCAACTTCCTTAGCCTGATAAGGAAGCCGCTCCTCCTGCTTGTAGGATTCGTCATGCTCTTCATCCAGAATAATCAGCCCCGGATTTCGTACAGGAAGAAAAAGAGCGGAGCGTGTTCCTACAATAAGTGCCGGACTATCATCTTCAGCAAGGGTGCGAAAAATAGCCTCTTTACGCACAGGAGTCTGATAGCCGTGATAAAGATATTTGCGGGCCTCGGGGAATAACGGGCAAACGCTGTTCCAAAGAGCATAGGCCAGAGCTATCTCCGGAACGAGAATTATGACCGAACGCCCTGATTCCAGACACCTGCGGGCTGCGGTCAGATAAACAAGAGTCTTCCCACTGCCTGTGATTCCATGCAGTAGCTTAACAATACTCTCATTCGCATCCAAAGCTGTAAGCAACTCATCAATTGCTTCTTCCTGCTGCTCAGAGGGGACAAAATCCCAATCAGCCCTGCCCACAGCACATTTCTCGGACGGGTTTCGCTCCTCTTCCGGAGGCGGTCCGATCTTAACAAGAGAATCGGAGTGCAGTTTCTTGATCACTCCCGCAGTCCAGTCCCCAAGTACATTACGGAGAAATCCCTTTTCACGAGGACCGTTCTCATAAAGATATTCAAGTATCTGTAATTGACGCGCTGCATTGGGCCGCACAGGCCATGGAGGATCAGAAACAAGGCTGACATATTCCTCTTTCTCAATAGATGAAGGAAGGGAAACACTCATCCGCCCTTCATTGTAGATCCCGACCAGTTCCATACGTTTTTCAGCAGGCAGACGCGCTATATCCATCCCTTTTAACCGGGCGGGGAAATTCCTGTCCGCCACACGGAATGATACGCGTGCACTGCGAAAACGGTTCGGAACTACATTTTCAAGGACTTTGCCCAACGGTTGCATCTGCCGGGCTCCAATATTTCTATAAAGTCTGAAATGATTTGAATTAAGAAGAGGCTCTTTCTCCAAAGGCCAGATGACTGATCTTAAATCCACGCCTTCTGGAGCGTTTTCAACAGTCTCGATGAGAAATGCGACACGAACAGATCGCCCGAGTGGAACAAGAACCCGCTGGCCTTCCATTAATTCGGGAAGATCAGCGGGGGCTTCGTAGGTGTAGATAGAATAAGGCGGGCTGGCCAGACAGGCCTGCCAGAGAACACTCATTATTGCGGCCTGAGTTTAAGCTTTAAGCATTTTTTCAGCATTTCAAAAACAGCTCCCGTAGGAACGGAACAACCTGCCTGATTCTTTAGAGCAGTCGCAGAAAAAACCGAAGGGGAAATCTTTTTCCTGATTCCTTTCCATTCAACCATAAAATCAAGAGATTCTTCACCAACCTGAAATTTACCTGTATGGGGAAGCATAAAGCCAGCAAATTTGGAATAACTACCTAGACTTACGCTTCTTCCTTCACCCAAAACGACTTTCACTGGAGCAAAGCTCTCATTATCAAACCAGACCTGAGGTGAATTATCATCACCGGCTTCAGCACCGAAAACAAAAACAGGGGTGTTCCGATAAAAACCATAGCTTCTCGTTGCATTGGATACTCCAATGGACTTCCAATCACTGACAGGATCATCAGGCGTCCATAATTGAAGAACGGAAACAGGCATTTCAACGTTCTGCGGACACTGGGCAATTGTTTTGAAATAATGCCCTACACTGCCGGCGGTTACGGTCGAATTGGAATCCGGCTGACTGATAAATGTCTGCTGCCAATGATCATGTCCACGGCGAATCGTCAGGCTGGTCCCCGGAGCGGAAGGAAAAGTAAGGACAGCTTCAAATGAGGTCAATGCACCGTAGTTGTGATACATTGTATCATCTATGTCAGCGTCTGAGGGAAAAAAAGCCCTTGCCGGACTGCAAACAAGCAGGCTCACGGCAAGGACTGTAAGTATCACATAAGAATGAATTGTTTTTAAGAACAAGACAGGAGCTCCCGCAATCTGGCTACAACGTCATCACGCAATTCTTCATCCTGAAGGGCGAAGTAGATATTTGCGGTAAGATAATCTACCCAGTCACCTGCGTCAAATCTCTGTCCACGAAGTTTGACCGCCAGAAGCTTATTGTTCTCAGCAAGTCCCTGCAAGGCGTCGGTTAACTGGATCTCACCGCCAACTCCGGGCTCAAGGCTTTCAAGGTGATCAAATATTTCAGGCAGAAGGACATAGCGTCCAACTATAGCCAGTCTGGAAGGCGCCTGACCGATTGCGGGCTTTTCCACCAGTGAACGAACCCTGTACATCCCGGGGGCGAATTCTTCGCCCTGGATAATACCGTAACGGTTAACCTTGCTTTCGGGAACTTCAATAACTCCGACAACAGCCATATTTTCTGTACGGGCCGCATCAATAAGCTGTTTGATACCCGGTTCGGCACCGAACATGAGATCGTCACCAACCATGACAGCAAAGGGATCGTTTTTACATACTTCCTTGGCACAGAGGACAGCATGTCCAAGGCCGAGCTGCTTTTTCTGGCGGACGGAAATAATATTCACCATCTCGGCAACTTTTCTTACTTCCTTAAGAATCTCTGTTTTACCACCGCGCTCAAGAACATCTTCCAAGGAAAGGTTGTAGTCAAAATGGTCTTCAATAATTTTTTTGTTCTGGTTGTTGATGAAAACAACATCAGTCAGTCCGCTGGACATGGCCTCTTCAACAACATGCTGAACAACAGGCTTTTTGAAGATGGGGAGCATCTCTTTCGGAATGTTCTTTGTCGCAGGCAATGATCTTGTACCCCATCCAGCAACCGGAACAACAACTTTCTTGATGACCATTGATCATAACTCCTTGAATAGATTCAGTATACAGCAGAGCAACTGAAATAGTTTTTAGCGTAAATGATCTTCCAGAACTTTCGCAAGCTCGGAAGTGTAAAGTTCAACTTTGGCACTGTCTTCAGCTTCAACCATTACTCTGGCGACTGATTCGGTGCCTGAATAACGCAACAGAACACGCCCCTTTCCGGACAACTCCTGCTCCACCTGCTTCAGGGCATCCTGAACAGCCGGAACCTCGTCAAACGGAACCTTCCTCTTCACATGAACATTCTGCAATTTTTGCGGATAAAGCTCAAGCAATCCGGAAAGTTCGGAAAGTGGCCTGTTTTTTGTACATATTATACGCAATAACTGTAACGCTGCAAGCAGTCCGTCGCCAGTGGTGCTATATTCCCTGAAGATAAGATGTCCGGACTGTTCTCCGCCCAGAACAGCACCTTCACGGCGCATGGCTTCAACCACATACCGGTCACCGACAGGAGTGCGAAGCATGGTTCCACCGCGTTCTTTCATGAAATTTTCCAGAGCCATGTTACTCATTACGGTGGAGACCAGCATATTATGGGTCAGCTTACCACGCTCCATAAGATCTGCAGCGCAAAGAGCCATTATCTGATCGCCATCAAGAACCTGTCCCTTTTCATCAACAACTATGAGGCGGTCACCATCGCCGTCAAGGGCAAGACCCAGATCTGCGTGCTCCTCAACAACCCGTTGCCCCATCACTTCAGGATACAGTGATCCGCATTTATCATTGATGTTCACTCCGTCAGGCTTATTGCCGATCTTTATAACTTCGGCTCCCAACTCTTCAAACATATGTCCCAGACTGTAGGTAGCGCCGTTTGCGCTGTCCATCACAATCTTGA
Organism: Maridesulfovibrio salinus; assembly: GCF_055394525.1. Lineage (NCBI taxonomy): Bacteria > Pseudomonadati > Thermodesulfobacteriota > Desulfovibrionia > Desulfovibrionales > Desulfovibrionaceae > Maridesulfovibrio > Maridesulfovibrio salinus. The sequence goes on along the minus strand of NZ_AP042461.1, from coordinate 2,337,592 downwards.
CGCCTTTGAGAGTCATGTCCTGCGGAAAGCTGTACTTGAGATAAACGATGTAACGCCCGCGGGCGTCATCAATTCTGAAAGCACGTCCAACCTTTTCAGCCTGAGGATATTCCCAATTGCTGTCACCGGACATTACCATTTCTGAAATTTCATCCTCAACTTCATCAGGGAGCTTGAAGCCTTTGGAATCGAAAAACTTTATACCATTATCCATGAACGGATTGTGTGAAGCAGAAATGACAATTCCGATATCAGCACGCATATTACGGGTCAGGAATGAAACCGCGGGAGTCGGCATAGGGCCGACCTGAAAAACATCCATACCCATGGCGCAAAGGCCAGAAGCGAGTGCATATTCGAAAACATATCCCGAAAGGCGTGTATCCTTACCGATAATAACTCGGTGCCGCTGCCTGCCGTTTCTGAAATAATGCCCGGCAGCAAGGCCGAGACGCAGAGCGATCTCTGCTGTCATAGGAAAAATATTCACCTGCCCGCGCAGGCCATCGGTACCAAAAAGGCGTTTACTCATTAAATTATCTCCAAAAAATAAACAGACTCTTACATTATTCTTCAGGTGGAATCTGTCTCGATACTGTTACTGTTATTGCTTCCGGCTTCCTTTTTGTGATGAAGCATCCTTTCGGAAGACTTACATCATACGGGACAAGGTTATCACCGACCGGTATGGTTGCGTTCAGATCAATAGATGCGATTATGTCATTTCTGAAACCGCTCTTACGAAAAAATGGTTTGGGAGCCTCCACAAGAAGCCTGACGTAATTCTGGCTGGCAGAGAAGTCAATATCCTCAGGGCCTAAAATATAAAGAGGGACTTTAACCCACATCTTACCCCTGCGTACAGCAAAATCGAGCTCAACCGTGACTATAGTGGGGTTGGCTTCAACTTCCTCAGGCAGGTCCAGAGGAACCTCCCTGATCCAATCCTCAGGAGTATTGGTATTAAGCATTACTGTCCGGGTACGAACCTGTCCCACTTTCTTGAGAATCGACGCCGGGCCTCTCAAAGTGACTTCATTCGGTTCACAGCTTTTACTTTTCAGTGTAAAATCGCGGTGGAGTTCCCCCTCCCAAGTGGGGATTACAGCGACCTTTTTCGTCACATACATATCCATTACAAGATTGATGTGCGAGGGTTTGATCTCGACAACTTCCAGAGCACTTCCAAGCCCCAGCCTCTCCGGTACGATATTAATCGGGTTGTTGCCGACCGAAAGATTTCCGGTATCCAGTGAATAGGCCAGTTTCTTTGTATCCAGATTACGGATTAACCCCTTGGGTCCCCTGACTCTTGCAGAAATCTTGGAAATCATCCCTTCCCTGATAATCATACCCTGAGGCGGATTGATTATTTCAAGGGGGAATTCCACCCAGGTTTCAACTAAGTCCCTACCTGTGACCAGATACCAGGTCAGCAGGGACATCAAGAGGGCCAGTGAGGCTATTTTCCAGCGTTGTATATTCATTTTAGTTCAAGACGTTTTGGAGAACCCGCTTAAGACGGATACTATCAAGATTGGTAGTTAATTTTCCACCTATTGCGGCAGAGATAGTACCCCGTTCCTCCGACACAATTATCGCAACTGCATCAGTCTCCTCGCTGATTCCCAGTGCGGCGCGGTGTCTGGTTCCTATAGCACTCTGGCGTGTTGATACCTGAGCAAGAGGCAGGATACACGATGCAGCTACAATCTTATCCGAATTAACTACGACCGCCCCATCATGCAGAGGGGTATCCGGCCAGAAAATATTAATTAGCAGCTGTTTGCTGACCTTGCCGTTGATTTCAACTCCCTTTTCAATAACATCACCCAGCGGAACATTTTTCTGGACTACCAGAAGAGCTCCTATTCTCTGCCGGGCCATGGCATCCACAGCGGAACAGATCTCATCCATGACAGCCATGTCATAATCTTTCTTACGCCATAAGCGACCGGCCCCCATCTGGGCCAGTCCCTTGCGTATATCACGCTGGAACAAAATAATTATCACCAGAAAAATGGAGCCAAGAAAGTTGGTCAGCAGCCAGTTGAGGGTATACAGGCCGAAAACATCAGATAGATAGTAGACCAGCAGCAAAAGCATCAGGCCCCAGATAACCGCAGCGGCACGAGTTCCACGTACCAGCAGTATCACTGAGTAGTACACAACTGCCACCAGACCGATATCCAGCAGCTCTTTCCAGGAAATCTGAAACCCGTAGAACTCGAACATCAATCAGCCCCGCCTATCTCCTGCACTATTTTCAATGTCTGAATTGTCAAATCCACCTCATGGACCCTATGAACTGGGACCCCCCTCATTCCGAGAACGGCTGTCGCCGCCTGAGTAGCATTCTGCCTTTGACCTTCATCAAGTCCAAGGAGCTTTCCCCAGAGAGACTTGTTTGAAAGTCCCATATATACGGGAAATCCGAGAGCCATAATTTGATCTATGTTCTTAAGAATTTCCAGATTATGCTCAAGCGTCTTACCAAAGCCAATCCCCGGATCAACTACTATACGATTCTCGGGTAAGCCAGATTTTGTCAGTTTTTCAAGACTTTTTTTAAAAAATGTCAAAATCTCTTCAAGAACATTATCATAACTGGGAGAAATTTGCATCTCTTCCGGGGTCCCCTTAGTATGCATAAGCACATATCCGGGCTTAATGTCCGCGACAACTTCCAAAAGGCGGGGGTCCTGTGAAAAAGCAGAAACATCGTTTACTATCGAAGCTCCGGCCTCAAGAGCTTTCCGGGCTACTTCACTTTTAACAGTATCCACAGAGACTACATAATTTTCTGCAAGCTCCCTGATTACGGGTATTACCCTCTGCAGTTCATCAGCTTCAGACACCGGGGCTGCGAAAGGCCTGGTACTTTCTCCGCCAACGTCCAGAATATGGGCTCCCTGATCAGCGAGCATGCGCCCATGCGCCACGGCCTGTCTTGGGTCATAATTTTTCCCGCCATCATAAAATGAATCAGGGGTTACATTCACAATTCCGGCGACGAAAAAAGGGGCAGGGCCTAACACCCTGCCCCCCTTTATGGTCCATGAATATTCTCTGGTCATAAAAACCTTATTCTGAACTCTTTTTATCCTCGGAAGCCTTGGCTTCTTCGGAACTTGTTTCTTCTGATTCTTTTTCTTCGGCAGATTCGGAAAGCTTGAACTCATCTTCAGAAGATTTCTCTTCAAAAGAGAACTCACCCTTGCCGTCAGATTTGTCATCACTGGGTTCGGAAACCGGTTCATAACCGGACTTTGAAGCCGAATCGTATGCTTTTGCTGCTGATGCCGGTTTGGCAGCAGCGACACTTTCAAGCGGAGGAAGGACTCCACCAGTCATCAGAATTTCAAGATCCTTAGCATCAATAGTCTCACGCTCAAGAAGAGCCTCTGAAATGGCATGAAGGGCAGCTTCATTATCAGAAAGCAGCTTGTGGGCAGTCTCATGAGCGGTATCGATAATTCTTCTGACCTCAGAATCAATGAGTCGGGCGGTATCTTCACTGAAATCCTTATGCTGTACAAGCTCCTTGCCAAGGAAGACCTGATCCTGGCTTTCACCAAAGGTCATGGGACCGAGTTTCTCACTCATTCCCCATTGGCAGACCATTGAACGGGCCATTTTGGTAGCACGTTCAATGTCATTGCTTGCACCGGTGGTCAACTGATTGAAGATAAGCTCCTCAGCCACTCTACCACCCAAAAGCATAACAAGTGTATCTTCGAGGTAATGTTTACTGTAGTTATGACGATCATCAACAGGCAACTGCTGTGTTACACCAAGAGCGCGTCCTCTGGGGATGATGGTCACCTTGTGAACAGGGTCGCAGTTTTCAAGAAGCTTTGCGACAAGAGCATGCCCTGCCTCGTGATAGGCAGTGGTTTTCTTCTCATCATCAGTAAGAATAAGGCTGCGACGTTCACGGCCCATGAGGACCTTATCCTTGGCTTCCTCAAAATCCGCCATCTTTACAGAATCCTGATTATTTTTTGCAGCATAAAGGGCTGCTTCGTTAACCAGGTTTTCAAGGTCGGCTCCGGAAAAACCGGGGGTTCCACGGGCAATGGTGTCAAGGTCGATTTCGCCGGCGAGAGGAGTCTTGCGGGTATGAACCTTAAGGATGCGAGCACGGCCCTGAACATCCGGAGTAGGAACAACCACCTGACGGTCAAAACGTCCGGGACGAAGCAGTGCGGGATCGAGAACATCCGGTCTGTTTGTCGCAGCAATCAGGATAACACCTTCGTTCGACTCAAAACCGTCCATTTCAACCAGAAGCTGGTTCAGAGTCTGCTCACGCTCGTCATGACCGCCTCCCAGTCCGGCTCCACGCTGACGACCGACAGCATCAATTTCATCGATGAAGATAAGGCACGGAGCATTCTTCTTACCCTGGGCAAAAAGATCACGGACACGTGAAGCACCGACACCTACAAACATTTCAACAAAATCCGAACCGGAAATTGAGAAAAAGGGGACACCGGCCTCACCTGCCACGGCTCGTGCGAGAAGAGTTTTACCCGTTCCGGGGGGGCCCACCAGAAGCACACCTTTGGGGATTCGACCGCCAAGACGAGTGAACTTTCTGGGCTCGCTGAGGAACTGGACGACTTCTTCCAGTTCATCTTTGGCTTCATCCACACCGGCGACATCTTCAAAGGTCACACGGGCAGTTTCTTCGTTGATCATCCGAGCCTTGGAGCGACCAAAAGACATGGCTCCACCACGTCCTCCACCGCCTCCCTGCATCTGACGCATGAAAAAAATCCACACACCCACAAGCAGCAGCATCGGAAACCAGGAAATAAACAAAGTCATGTACCATGGAGCTTCTTCTTCAGGCTCGGCCACAACTTCGATTTTGTTCTTGATCAGAGTCTGAACAAGAGATGGATCATCCGGGGTATAGGTCACGAAACGTTTGTCTCCGACCATGACACCACTGATTTTCTGGCCCTGCATCTTGACCTGTAGCACCTCTCCTTCATTAACCCTCATGAGGAAGTCGGTATAGGAGAGTTTATGCTGGGATGCCTGCGGCTGGTTGAACAGATTGAACAATACAATCATCACCAGCATAATTGTTACCCAGACCAAGAGATTCTTGGCAAAACTATTCAAATCAAATCTCCTTGATATTCTCCCGGCAGATCGGTGGAAAAGCTCCACCCGAATCCGGATTTAATTACTTTAATGTTCAGTTTCAATCAGCTATTAATAAGGCTAATTTTAGAAAAGGCAAGCCATTTAGAGAAATATTATTAGTGCTTGCCCTTTGCCTATAATCTTGGTAGCTGATTTCTCTCTTCAATGGAAGTGTATCGTCACCGGTGTGGCGCCTGGACTTCAAATCCAGTGGACGGGTTAACCCTCGTCGGTAGGTTCGACTCCTATACACTTCCGCCACTCTTATACCCTCTTCAGTGCCTACTTTACCAACGAGCAATTTGTGTCTATTTTTTGATGATACTCTCTTGCGTTGCGCTTTTAATAATGTATCCTTTAGGCATCAAACTAAAAACTTTTTTACCTGAAGCAGCGATATAATCAGCAACCGGGAATAATGATGGCAGATTATAATCTTCACATAGGCATAGGCGTTATTGACAGCCAGCATCAGACTTTTCTTACTATTTTACAAAAAATAAAAGAATGCAACTACCGCGAGCATCCTGAAGACCTGATTATGCTGGTTGACGAACTGCATCTGTACACTCTTTACCATTTTGAAACTGAAGAAAAAATACTCGAAGAACACAATGTTCCCAATCTCGAAGAACACAGGAAAGAGCATCATGCTTTGACAGAGAGGATAGAAGACTACAGGATGGATTGTTTATCAGATGTGTGCCTTCTGGCAGACAGAATGTCAGAATTTCTAGAAGAATGGCTGTTTGAACACATAGAAAAAATCGACAAGCAGGATTTCGCTATCGTTAAAAAATAAAACTCCATTCGCAGACGAATGGAGTTTTATTTTTTTAGTTTAATATCTTAAAGCTTACCTGCAAGCCATTCATTAAGCTCGGAGATCTGTGCTTCCACAGATTCCGGCCCCGTACTTCCGGGAGAAACCCTGCGTTTAACAGCAGCCTCATAAGACAGCACCTCAAAAACATCTTCTTCAATTTTATCGGAAAAGACTTTGAGATCTTCAAGAGTCATATCTTCAAGCCCCCTGCCCTCAGCTTCAGCCTTGGCTACAGCAGCACCTGTGATATGATGCGCCTCTCGGAAAGGTATTCCTTTGCCAACCAGATAATCTGCAAGCTCGGTGGCATTGAGGAACCCTTTCTTAAGTGCTGATTCCATATTTTTTGAGTTGAATCCCATAGCGCTCATCATATCCGCCATGATCTCCACTGAGGCATGAACTGTCTTGTCACAGTCAAAAAAAGGTTCCTTGTCCTCCTGCATGTCACGGTTGTATGCCAAAGGAAGACCTTTGCAGGTTGTCATGAGAGAAAAAAGATCTCCATAAACCCTTCCGGTTTTACCGCGCATAAGTTCGCAGACATCAGGATTCTTTTTCTGCGGCATAATCGAAGACCCGGTCGAGAATTCATCGGGAAGCTTAACGAAACCAAAGCAGGGATTCGACCAGATGATCAGTTCTTCGCAGATGCGGCTAAGATGCGTCATTATCAGACTGCCAGTGAACATGGCTTCCATAACGAAGTCACGATCGGAAACAGCATCCAGACTGTTGCGGAAAGTATCTTCCATACCAAGATGCTTTGCAGATGTCGCCGGAGAGAGCGGATAGGTGGTCCCGGCAAGAGCGGCAGCACCAAGGGGACAGACATTGGCCCGTTTAATACAATCACAGACTCTGCTGTGATCCCTTTTGAACATCCAGGCATACGCGAGCATGTGATGGGCAAGACTCACCGGCTGTGCGGGCTGAAGATGCGTGTAACCGGGAAGCAGAACCTCCCTGTTATCTTCGGCCTTGGCAACAAACACAGCTATTACTTTTTCAAGAGCTGCTTTCCATGCCTCCAGAGAACGGACTACATTAAGCCTGAAATCCGTAGCAACCTGATCGTTTCTGCTGCGCCCGGTGTGGAGTTTTCCTCCGACAGCACCGACAATTTCAGTCAGACGGCTTTCAATGTTCATGTGAAGATCTTCCATTTCGGTTTTCCACTCGAAATTACCGGATTCAATCTCCTCCAGAACCTGATCAAGACCATTGACCAGAGTTTCAGCCTCTTCAGCAGTCAGCACACCCTGTTCGGCAAGCATTTTCGCGTGAGCCTGTGAACCGGCGATGTCTTCGCGATACAGGTTCTGGTCGTAGCTTACTGATTCAGTGTACTCTTCTACGGACGCCGCTGTTTTCTGGGCGAATCTACCGCCCCACAACTTGTTGTCTGCCATTTTGATACCTCATATGCCTTCAGCGGCCCTTCAGGAGCCTCTAAGTCTTTCAATAAAGGGATTAAGCCCACAAAACTCTCTGATAGAAATTCGCCTCTGGAGACGTTTAATCTTGCGAAAAGATAAAACCGAGCCCCTGATCCGGGTGACACGGTACAAATTATTTAGCAAAGAAAAAGCCTGTCGTCAGCGTACGGGCCGGGAACAGGCATGAAAATTCATAAAAACGCATAAAGAAAGCGGGTAGTTTTTATCAGCAGTCTGCCCGGACAGACAATGTCCGCCCGGGCAGATAAAAACATTATTATTCTTCATCCTCTACGTCAGTCTCTTTGATCCACTCGGAACCGGAAGAAGTCTTTCCTTTGAGACGCAGGCCCACCAGCTTGATAAAGCCCTCAGCATCTTTCTGGTCGTATACTTCATCTTCTTCGAAGGTTGCTAGATCTTCACGATAGAGAGAATAAGGAGACTTACGGCCTTCAGGAATCACGTTACCCTTGAAGAGCTTGACTCTTACAGTACCGGTAATGGTCTTCTGAGTCTCGTCAATCATGGCCTGAAGTGCAATACGCTCGGGAGCATACCAGAATCCGTTGTAGAGCATTTCAGCATACTTGGGAATCAGGCTGTCACGCAGGTGCATTACTTCACGGTCCATGCACAACCCTTCGAGGTCACGATGTGCCACATGCATGATTGTTCCGCCGGGAGTTTCATAAACACCACGAGACTTCATGCCGACAAACCTGTTTTCGACCATATCCACACGGCCGATACCGTGTTTTCCGCCAAGTTCATTCAGTTTTTCAACCAGAGCTGCCGGTGAGTATTTAGTTCCGTTGATAGCAATAGGATCACCCTTTTCGAAATCAATAGTGATGATTTCAGGCTCATCCGGTGCTTCCTCAATGGGACGGCAGTAACGGTAAGATTCTGGGGAAGGTGCATTCCAGGGATCTTCAAGTTCAGCACCTTCGAAACTTACATGCAGCAGGTTGGCATCCATGGACCACGGTTTCTTACGGGTGGTGGGAATCTCAATATCGTTATCTTCAGCGAACTTCATGAGATCGGTACGGGATTTGAGATCCCATTCACGCCAGGGAGCGATAGTTTTGAGCTTGGGGTTCATACCCATTGCGCCCAGTTCAAACCGCACCTGATCGTTACCTTTACCGGTAGCACCGTGAGCAACGGCCTGCGCGCCTTCCATCTCGGCAATCTCAACCATTCTCTTGGCGATGAGCGGACGGGCAATGGAGGTTCCAAGCAGATAACGTCCTTCATAGATAACACCGGCCCTGAATGCGGGGAAAATAAAATCACGGGCGAACTCTTCACGCAGGTCCTCAACGAAGGCCTTTGCGGCTCCGGTTTTGAGAGCCTTTTCCTCAATACCGTCAAGCTCTTCACCCTGCCCGAGGTCAGCGGTAAGAGTAATTACTTCGCAGTCGTATTCCTGTTTGATCCATTTCAGGATGATGGAGGTATCAAGACCGCCGGAATATGCCAAAACTACTTTTTCAATCTTGCTCATTTTATTAATCCTTAAAAACTATGTCGATGTTGCGGCAATCACTCAAGGTCTTACCGCCTTTTTACGATAAATTTATATAAGCCTGACACTTTCAAAGTCCTATTAGTACTGAAATATCTGCTTTCAGCACAGGCAACTAACGCCGGAAAACAATCCGGCAGAATCGCCACAGGCTTTTTATTCGATGGTATGCATGTGCGGAACAGCCTGAACCGGTCCCATCACCTTGGCAACAGCTTCAAGGTCAACTTCAATACCGTTTACAGCCCACTCAAGAATTGCTTTTTGCATATGCAGCCTGTTCTCGGCCTGATCAAAAATAATGGAATTAGGACCGTCGAGAACTTCAGCAGTAACTTCTTCGCCACGGTGCGCAGGCAGGCAATGCATGATTTTGCATTCTGGATCTGCATGTTTCAGGAGATCGGCATTAACCTGATAGGGTGCAAAAGCAGCTTCACGCTTCTTCTGCTCCTCTTCCTGTCCCATGGAAGCAAAAACATCGGTATTGACATAATGCGCTCCCTTAACAGCTTCAGCAGGATCATAACTGAGGTTGATCTTGGCACCCATTGAAAGAGCCCTGGAGAGAATATCATGATCCGGCTCGTAGCCTTTAGGAAAAGCCATGGTCAGGTAAAACGGAAAGTAAATGGCGGCATTGATCCATGAATGGGCCATATTATTCCCGTCGCCAATCCATGCCACATGAACATTATTCAAATCCGGGGTACGCTCATAAATGGTCAGCATGTCACTGAGCACCTGACAGGGATGATATCTGTCAGTAAGCGCGTTGATGACCGGAATGGAAGCGTTATCCGCCAGAGTGCGGACTTTGTCCTGTCCGAAAGTCCTGACTACCAGCGCATCCGCATAGCGAGAAAGAACCTGTGCGGTATCTTCAAGAGGCTCGCTTCTACCGAGCTGCGACTCGGCCGGAGTCATGAAGATTGAGTGGCCGCCGAGCTGTTCAATGGCAACATCAAACGAAACTCTTGTTCTGGTGGAAGCCTTTTCAAAAACCATTATAACGGTCTTTCCTTCAAGAGCGTTATTTCTGATTTTGTTATCTTTGAGCTCTTTTGCCCTAAGCAGGAGCTGGCCGAGTTCTGAACGGGGAACATCATTTATCTTCAGAAGATGTCTGATCATCGTAAAACTCCAATAAAATTCTTGTGGTGAGCCTTGAATGACCGCTGAAAAACGGCAATCGGGGATTATTGCTCATAAGGCCCGCCATTGTAAACCATAAAATATGATGGTTACCAATTAACACACGGGGCAACTTGAGAATATTTCAGAGGCAGCACGTGGACGGTTCATGAAAAAAACCGTGCTGCCGGATACGGGCTGGTTTCTTAGCAGAACCAACCCGATATTCGCTGTCGGAACTCGGGAGCTACAGCTTCTACGGCCTTGTCAGTAAGAGAATACATTTCCTGGCCGTGATCATACCCCGCAAGGTGCAGCATGGCATGGGCCAGCAGCCTGACGGTATGCTCTTCCGGCAGCTGTCCGTAGAGCCTTGTTTCACGGGCAAGTGTATTTACTGACAAGACTATTTCTCCAAGAAAAATATTAACTTCCGGATCGGGAGTTTCTGAAAATGGAAAACTGAGGACATTTGTAGGGCCCACGCAACCAAGAAACTCTTCATTAATCACGGCAATGGCGGCATCATTGACTATTTTGAGCTCAAAGTCAAAAGAAGATAAGTCCAGAACATCCAGCAGCATTTCAGACATCAAAGAAATTTCACGCCGGGAAACAGGAAACCGGGCATCCGGCATGCATTCCACACTCAGCTTAACGCCCACGCTCAGTTCCCCTTGCACTCATAAGAATCATAGGCTTTTACAATACGGGCAACCAGAGGATGGCGAATAACATCAGCATCTTCAAATTTGATAAAGCTGATACCGAAAACATCCTGCAGAATATTGGCCGCGTCTACCAGACCGGAAGTTTCGTTACCCGGCAAATCAATCTGGGTGATATCTCCGGTTATGACCGCCTTTGAACCGAACCCCAGACGGGTGATAAACATTTTCATCTGCTCACGAGTTGTATTCTGGGCTTCGTCAAGAATGACAAAAGCATTGGAAAGGGTACGCCCGCGCATGAACGCCAACGGCGCGATTTCAATAACATTTTCTTCTATCATATCCTGAACTTTACTATAGTCCAGCATATCATAAAGAGCATCATATAAGGGGCGCATGTAAGGATTAACCTTATCAACAAGATCACCGGGCAGGAAGCCAAGTTTCTCTCCGGCTTCTACAGCCGGGCGCGTAAGGATAATTTTCTTCACTTCCTTACGCTGAAGAGCATAAACAGCCATGGCAACCGCAAGATAGGTTTTACCTGTTCCGGCGGGACCGATTGCAAAAACCATATCATTTTCCCGGATGGCCGAAAAATAAGCCCGCTGGGTAAGCGTACGGGGAGTAAGAGTCTTTTTGGGGGAAACCGCAAAAAGTTCATCGCGGAAAATCTTTATCAGATCGGCTTTCGGGTCCCTGCAAAGAATTCTGTATGCAGCTTCAACATCCTGCGGAAAAACCTCTTTGCCGGACTTGAGTAGTGAATAGAGCTGGGTGAAAGATTTGGCGACAGGGTCAATCAGTTCTTCACTTTCACTGATCAGCAATAAGGAATTACCCCTGCTCTCCACCCGCACACCGGACTGGCGTGAAATGAATTCCAGATTTGAATTCTGGGGCCCGAAAAGAACGCTAGCCAGCCCCACATCTTCAAATTCAAGTTTAACCTGTTTTTTATCTTTAACCGCCATTAATATTTCCCTGCTATTTTTTTTGAGGAAGGAATACGGGAGGAATAAAGAATATGCAACAGATCAAACTCCCAAAATCATATTTAATTACAGGGAAAGCAGATCGTCTACTGCAGCCAGAATGGCTTTTGAATTAAAAGGCTTTGTAAAAGTGTACTTTACGCCAAACATTTTAATCCAATCCAATGAGTCATAGTTTGCAGAAGAACTACCGCCGGAAACAGCAATTATCTTCACATCCGGATTTTCCTTCATAAGCTCGCGCACAGTCTGCACGCCTTCTTTTTCCGGCATGAAAATATCAGTAATCACCAGATCTACCAGACTGCTGTCATAGTTACGGATGGCCTTTGAGCCATCCTCTGCTTCAGAGACCTCGTGTCCCTCTTTTTCCAGCATTGCCCTGAGTATCTGACGTGAAATCGGATCATCATCTACGACGAGAATCCTGGGCATACACAAACTCCTTTATCACACAAAAACTGATGTAACATATTGAAATTTAAATACCTGCAAATAATGCAATGATAGCATAGGAATTAACCCCATAAAAAATAAATTTCAAGAGTTATAAAAAAAAACTTACTAACGTTTTTTAGAACTTCCCTCAAAAATTTCATACTCAAGCAGCCTGCATTCTATTTTGGCATTATAGAAGACAAGTCGGCTGGATGTTTTAAGACCTATTAATTTAGCCAGTTTAAGGTTACCCGTGAAGACAATCCCCCTGTACCCCTGACACTTATTTTTCAAGAAATCACCAATTGCGGGATAAATCTTCTCGAGTTTGGAACGGTTACCCAGTCTTTCCCCGTATTCAGGGTTCATTATCACAATACCGCCACCCTCCGGAATCTCTGTTTCCCGAAAATCACAGACCTCAAACTGAATATGATGCTCCACCCCTGCTGCCTGGGCATTTTCTCTTGCCGCTTCCACTGCAGCAGGATCAATATCCGTAGCAATGATTTTTCCACTGATGGAATTACGTTCCCTGTTTTCTGCATCAATGCACAGGTTGTCCCAGTACTCGGGGTTGTACCCAGGTATTTTCATGAACGCATACTCCTCCCGCATAAGACCGGGAGCACCGTTAAGAGCAATCAGGGCTGCCTCGACAGCCAGAGTTCCGCTACCGCACATGGGAGAAACAAAATTACCTTTACCATACCACTTGGAAGCCCGTATCAGGGTAGCCGCCAAAGTTTCCTGAAGCGGAGCCTTGTGGGGATTCTTGCGGTAGCCGCGTCTGGATAACGGCACACCGGAGGTGTCAAGATACACCGTACATTCATCATCACGCCAATGCAGAAAAACTATAATTCCAGACATATCGGGGCCTGAAGAAGGACGGCGACCCGTTTTTTCGCGGATGCGGTCAACAATGGCATCCTTCACTTTTACATTGGCAAAACGGGAATCATTGACAGTCTCAGTGCGCACAGAAGAGGTAATGGTCAGATATCCGTCAGGGGTGACAATCCGCTCCCAGATCATATCTTTAACCTGATTGTAAAGTTCATCAGGAGTGGACGCCTTGAAACGTTTAAGCTGATACAGAACCCTATGCCCGCATCTCACCCAGAGATTGAGGTGCATACAGTCATTGAGTGAAACCTTCAGTTCGACACCTGCTGCAAGCTCCCGCCGTATGTCATACCCCAACCGCTCAAGCTCTTCTGAAAGATAAGGAGTAAAACCCTTCGGACAGGTTACCAAAACAATACTTTTACGTTCAAAATCAAGCATATAAACCTCGTTATATCAATGGCTACAGGTGGTCATCTGCGGACCTGCAACTTTTAAATTGCCACTCACCATTACTACTCTGTAAAGATGTTGTTTTGGTAAAGTCCAATACAGCCATACTGCAGATTAAATTTCATTCTTCCTGAAGAATGCCAGCCCGAAATTATCTAATACACCGAGCAATCATATTAAAAAATTTTCTTTAAATAACCCCGCAAAATTCATTTATCTTAATTGGCCCGGAGTAACTGCGGTATTAAATTTAATTTCGACTAGACTGAAAGGGCAAATAGGGAGTCCCCTACATTGCCTGCTCTCAACTTCAGTTTTTAATCCTAATCATAAATTCCTCGTTTGAGAAAAGAAAAAAGGCCCTGCCTTTTCAGTGGGCAGAGCCTTATAAGCCTAACTTATTAAAACTACAAGTTTCTATTTTTTGAGTCCCAGCTTCATCTCATCAAAATCAGCCAGAATCTGCTCATCCTTCTGCGGACGAACCATATCTATCACAAAAATAGTCACAAAGTTGGCGATAAACCCGGGCACAATTTCATACATTGTTGCTCCGAGTCCGGCATCTTTCCAGAAAACAAGAACCAGAGTCCCCACAACCATACCGCAAAGAGCGGAAAGCCAGGTGGTTCTGCGGCTGAACAGAGAAAACAGAACCACGGGACCAAATGCTGCACCAAATCCACCCCAGGCATAGGCCACCAGACCAAGAATAGTATTCCCCGGAGTAAGAGCCATGCTCATTGCGATAATGGAAATTACGAGAACACAAAGCCGGCCGACCAGAATAAGCTCTTTTTCCGAAGCATCCCGGCGAAGAATCTTTTTATAAAAATCCTCGGTAAGAGCTGAAGATGATACAAGCAACTGAGAGTCAATAGTGGACATAATTGCCGAAAGGATGGCAGCCAGAAGAACTCCGCCCACCCATGGGTTGAAAAGCTTCGTGATCATGTAGATGAATACTTTTTCCTGATCACCGCCGGTCAATCCTTCAAACATGGGAATTGCGACCATACCCACAACAACAGCACCTGTCAGAGAGATCAAAACCCATATTATAGCAACCGCTGTAGCTTTAGGTAACTCATGGACAGAACGAATCCCCATGAAACGGGTAAGAATATGCGGCTGACCAAAATAGCCAAGCCCCCATGCCATGGTGGAAATAACCGCCACAATGGAAAGAGCCTTTCCACTGCCGTCATGAAAAAGACTTGTGGAAATATGCTTTGCTGCCATTTCGGCTTCAATTACAGAAATTCCGCCGTTATCAATAGTACCGAGAATCGGGACCAGAACGATAGCGAAAAACATCAGTCCGCCCTGAAAGAAGTCGGTCCAGCAAACCGCCATGAACCCACCGAGAAATGTATAGGAAACAATTACAACTGCCCCGGAAATAACTGCCACCGAATAGTCAATATTAAACATCGACTCGAACAGCTTTCCAGCAGCGACCAGTCCTGATGATGAATAGATTGTGAAAAACATGAGAATGATAACCGCAGAACCTACACGCAGAAGACTGGTCGGATCTTTGAAACGTTTCTCAAAAAAGGAAGAGATGGTCAGGGTATCAGTCATCTGGGTGTATACACGCAGACGGGCGGAGACAAAAATCCAGTTCAACGCGGTTCCGATGAACAGACCGATAGCAATCCAGGCCTCCGTCATCCCGCCCAGATAAACAGCTCCGGGAAGCCCCATGAGCAGCCAACCGGACATATCACTGGCCTGAGCGGAAAGGGCTGTGACCCAACCGCCGAGACCGCGTCCACCAAGGATATATCCCTCAATATCAGAAGTCCTTTTGTAGAAATACCACCCTACGGCGAGAAGAAAAACAAGATAAACGGCAAAAGTGAGTAAAGTCTCAGTTTGAATCACAATAAATCCTTTTTGAATAAGTAAACAACAGTAAAACGCACCAAATCGAAAAATGGGGCTACTATTTAACTACCCTGAAACTTTAGTACAAGATATTTTTTTTCAGCGTTGATTATACGGCTCAATCAAAAATAAGCATAAAAATATTCAGAAATAAGACATAAAAACTAATTATTAACTCCACAACAGCATTCACTTCTAACTATCTACACCCGAAAAAGATAGGATCAGAACATTCAGCAACATACGCACAGCACTCTTATCTTCACCTCATAATAAACTTACAGAATGGAAGCCGGAGTTTGAAAATACGACAGAGATATTAATGGTCTTGACACACCGGGCAGGCTATATTCAAACTTACCTTGTAACAAAAACAGGTTCATCCTACTTAACCAATTCAGATATATGAGGTGTTGAATGCTTCCGGTAATCTATGCAGGCATCGTTCTGGCTGTCATTGTAGGGGTATCTATTTATGCCCGGAAAAAAGGACAAAGTGGATTTGGAGTCTTTTTCCTGCTGTACAGCACGGTTTCAATCCTTGTGCATTTTGTAATGGCAGACGCATCCATAAAATACGATTTCATGAAAATACTTCCCCAGATCGGGGTTATAGTCAGTGCCGGTGGGGTTATTTATGCTCAGGCCAAAGGAAAAAAGAAAATTATCTACGCCCTACCCGGACTGATCATAATAGGAATAGCAATATTCCTGAACATGCCCGCAACCGGACCTCAAGTTGAAACAATGGTAAATGCGACCAACCAAACATCGGGGCAATAGCTGAAGCATATTCAGTCCGAAATCAGAACTACTATCCTGTAGCCCTGTTTTGAAATCTCGTTCAAGGCAGGGCTTTCATTATTTGCAGCTGATGCTCTACTGAACAGTCCTGCGGTCAGGCTGCATTTTCTCCAGCACATCATAAATCATATTAACAAAAGTTCGCATCCTGTCTGCATAACGCTCATCTTCAACAGTTTTAGCTTCCTGCTCCACAAGTACCGCAACGGCCTGCAACCTTACTGCTCCCTCTGCCATTGTAATATTCCCGGCTTTCATCTCATCAGTGATAAATTTCACCTGGTCTGCGTATCGTTTGAGTGGGTTCATTGGATCTATTAAATTTAGTTATTTTAAAAATAATCATTCTGAAGTATAATCACCGCATTGCCAATCAAAACATTAAACTAAGTATGAGGATTTAGAACCATGAATTTAGCTATTACGCTGTCTAAGCAGACAAAATGGCTTCTACTTTATATCCCGCTTGGAATGGTCATAGCCGATGAACTGCTGCAGGGCCAGCATATCAGTGAGAGCCTGGGGCCAGGAACTGCTTTGGGATTGTTTTTTTGGGGGATACATTCAATTTACAGTTTTCATATTAACAAAGGGAAAAAAGATGGAAAGAAAAATAAGTAATATTGTTCTAAACAACATTATATTTTTATTAGTACTTTTCTTTCTATCTGGCTGCAACTCGACAAAGGTTACTACTCAAGAAGATCCTTGGGCTACAGACATTATAGAAGAATGTGTTAGACCAATGTCAGCGCCCAAAGTAACTATAAACCCCATCAAAGAACATTTCTACAGACTATATTCCAATTCGAACAGACCTTCAGCCCAGTACGGATCATACACCTACGTACTGATTAATGAGTACCATAGCAATCCGACTTGTGATTACAGCCCCGCTGTTAAAAAACTATGCAGGATAATTAAAAGCATTTCATATCTCATAAGTCTGCCAAGCATGGAATATACCATTGAGCAGACAACCTTTCCAGAAAGAGACTTTGACTTTGAAAGTATGAATATTTTCTGTCTTCCGGCTGAAGAAACCAGCCGAGATGCCCATATAACAAAAATGACGATTGAAAACTACGATTTCTATACCGCCAAGAAAACCCTTGAATCTATAAAAGAACATTTAAGAGGGTCAAAATTTGCCAACAAATTGGACACTTCCGGACCTTTTCTGATCACGCTGCGCTACCCTGTTGAAAATCTTAATGACGCTGGAACTATATTGATATGTGACTTAAGCAGAAAAAATGAAACCTGCGTCAGAAGAATAGTTGATGGCTATAAGAAACACTTGCGTCAGGGAATTTCACATGATCAATATTCATATCCGGAAAGCATCTGTACAACACTTGCAAATTTTCTGTCCAAATTCGGAAGTGCATTTTACACGGTCTTCAGTTTCAAAATTGAATCAGGCTAAAGACCGTAGTTTGGAATAGGTTAGAAAAAACCACGAAAAACACCCCCTCACGACAACCAGCGCTTGGTCGTTGTAAGGGGGTGTATTTATTACTGATGGTGCGAAAGGAGAGACTCGAACTCTCACGGATTAACCGCTGGATCCTAAATCCAGTGCGTCTACCAATTCCGCCACTCTCGCAACTCTTTCAGAGCCTCCAGAATACCACCGCATGACCAACCGGACAAGCGACAACATCCTGTGTAGCCGTAGCGTTAATATAAGCAGTGTTACAGCTTGTCAACAAAAATTGACCTTATTATTCACAAAAATAGATATCTGTTTACTCTCGTTCAAGAACGCTCGTAAGCTTGAGCAGCTTTTGCTCCAGATCCTTGAAATCCACTCCCAGAAGCCGCAGCATAGGCTCACGTCCCAGAGCACCGGAATCGCAGATCACATCCACCATTTCAGGTTCGGGATGTTCGCTCATGGCTTTGCAAGTTCCCCACTCCAAAGTAGCCTCTTCGGTTCCTTTCAGGTCATCAGGTTCATCCTCACGATCAAACCATGCTTCTACAAAACCGCAGGAAGAAATAGCTGAAAGTATTTGTGCATCATGCCGGATATTTATTGCACAACCTACCTTCGGGCTGGATTTTCGGGCACACAAAATAGCCTTGCCCAAATACGAAGAAGCACCGAACTCGGGACATCCGCAGACAAGCACTTCCCCCCTGTGTGTTGCGGTTATTCCTCCGGAAAAGGCTGCCACCGCTCCGATATCTCCGGCAAAAGGAAGAGCTGCCACAACATTCATACCCACTTCAGGAATAAGACGTTTCAGGTTCTGCATATTTTTAAGACATACCCCGAAATCATACAGTTCGGTTAGCAATTCCTGCTTTCTTTTCTCTATAAGCATGGGAGCCAGATGATTCGGCGGTCCGCTACCTTCGCCTAAATCATACCCTGCTCTCAAGGCAAGATTCAGATATTCCTGAGCCTTGCGTACAGCGTTCACCATGTTCATGCCTTTGGCAAGATTGGAAGCAATTGTAGCAGACAACGTGCAGCCTGTTCCATGACTGTTTCTGGTTTTGACTCTCTGCTGCATCAGAGGAATGGGCTGCTGCCCCTTTATTCCAAGCCAGTCAGTGGCCGCCACAGAGTCAAAATGTCCCCCCTTGATCAGAACAGCTTTTGGCCCCATTTCCAGAAGTATATCAAGAGCCTTAAAGACATCCTCTCTTGAAGTGATTTCCATGCCCGCAAACAACTCCGCCTCGGGAATATTGGGAGTCAGCAGGTCCGCCATAGGAAAAAGTTCCTTCATGGCCTCCACCGCATCTTCCTTAAGCAGCTTGGCTCCACTTGTTGCAACACAGACCGGATCAAGTACGAGCGGGAAGTCCTTATTCTGAAGGGCCGCAGCCACAGCCCTGATAATCTGGGCTGAAAAAAGCATGCCGGTCTTTGCAGCATGGACTTTGATATCCTTGCATACTGTTTCAATCTGTAATGCGACAAACTCGGGAGATACAGCCTCAATACCGGTTACTCCGGTGGTATTCTGTGCTGTGAGCGCGGTGATGGCGCTAGCTCCGTAACAACCTGCCATGGAAATGGCCTTAAGATCAGCCTGAATACCTGCTCCGCCGCCTGAATCAGAGCCGGCGATGGTTAAAACACATGAAAGCGGTTCCATTGAATCTCCTATATATTTAAACACCTGATTACATTTAGGACACCTGAACTTTTACCCCTGCAAGGTATTACGGTCAACCAAGTCTAACAAAACATATTGTAAATCTAAGATTGTTTATTTTGTGCCCATGGCACATGGTTCATCACCTTGATCCAAAACCCGGCATTAGCTTCTTGCCAGTACGGGGGTTCGGCTATATGCTCCGCCCATGAAAAAAAGCATTATCGCTAAGAATGGTCCCCAGCCTCACTTTCTGCCAATGACCCGCAAGGAAATGGACAAACTGGGCTGGGACAGACCTGATATACTCCTGGTTTCAGGAGACAGTTACATAGATCACCCCAGTTTCGGAATTCCTCTGCTGGGCCGCGTACTTACTGCGCATGGTTTCAGAGTGGTTCTTGCCTGCCAGCCGGACTGGACCGACAGCAAGGCACTTGAAGAACTCGGCAGGCCACGGCTTTACGCCGGAGTATCCGCCGGGGCACTGGACTCCATGGTCGCCCACTACACTTCATTCCGTAAAAAAAGAAGCGATGATGCCTACACTCCCGGCGGCAAAAGCGGAGCGCGCCCAAACCGGGCAATCATAATTTACACCAACCTGATAAAAAAAGCCTTTAAAAGCCTGCCGGTCGTAATCGGAGGAATCGAAGCATCCTTACGGCGCATATCTCATTACGACTTCTGGACCGAGAAAATACGTAAACCAGTCCTCATGGACAGCAAGGCCGATCTTCTGGTCTATGGGATGGGCGAAAGAGCCATGCTTGATGCGGCCATCCGGCTTTCAGAAACGGAGGTGTATTCTCCCGATGTACTGAAAGGAATAAAAGGCACAGCCTTCATGGGATTACCTGAAGATATCCCTGCAGATGCGGAAGTTGTTGAATTACCCTCACATGCTGAAATAGCTTCTGAACCGAAACAACTGATGAAGGCCACAATGGATATGGAAGCCCAGGTTCATAAAGGAACAGAATGGAGCACCCATCCTGTGGACAACAGGCATGTCATAATGACTCCGCCCTCAGATTTCTTAAGCACGCAGGAACTGGACTGGCTCTATTCACTGCCCTTTGCCCGCCGACCGCATCCTTCATACAAGGACAGGATTCCGGCTGCGGAAATGATTGAATTCAGCATCACCTCTCACCGCGGTTGTGGAGGCGGATGCTCTTTCTGTTCCATAGCCATACATCAGGGACGACATATCCGTTCACGCAGCAAAAAATCCATCATGTCTGAATTAAAACGCATGAACGAACACCCCGACTTTCGAGGCTCTGTTTCGGATATCGGCGGTCCCAGTGCGAACATGTGGAATGCGGAATGCACCCTTGAAAGAGGCAAATGCAAGCGCAAAAGCTGTCTGGTTCCAAAAGTATGCCCGAACTTCAAATACGACCAGAAAGCCAATCTGCGACTTTTGCGTGATGCAGCAAAACAGGATGGCATCAAGCACGTACGGGTGGCCAGTGGAGTCCGCTATGACCTCGGCCAGCAGGACCGTGCCAGCCTGAAAGATATTTTCAAGGAATTTGTTGGCGGACAGCTGAAAGTAGCTCCGGAGCACATTTCTCCTTCGGTACTCAAGCACATGCGCAAACCGGACCTTCCAGTGTTTGAAAGATTTCTGGAAATGTTTGCGGTTGAATCCAAAAAAGCCGGGAAAGAGCAGTATGTCATTCCCTATCTGATGAGTGCATTTCCCGGATGCACAGATGATGACATGCGTATGCTTGGTTCGTGGCTGGCAGACAGAGGCTGGAAGCCGCGTCAGATTCAATGCTTTATTCCGACTCCGGGAACAGTTGCAACCGCCATGTACTATTGCGAATGTGACCCGGAAGGAAATAAAATATATGTTGCCAAAACCGATGCCCAACGTCTCAGACAACATCGAATCCTTATCCCGGACCCCGGGCAGGATCCGAGAGCAGGAAGAGGCGGTAAGCCCTCTACCCCCCGACATAAGGCGAATAAGAATACAAGGCCCCATAAAAAAGACGACAATTCGGAGAACAGCGGAAAGAAAACAGATAAGAAAAAAGCCAAACCAAACGGTTCAAAAAAGGCCGCCGGAAACAAAAATTTGAACCGCGATAAAACCAAAAAAGGCTTCGCAAAGAAGAAAAAAATGAAGTAATCCTTGTGAAAAATACAATTCAGCCAGGAAGATATAAATGAGCTCTGAATCTTTTGCCAACCTGTGTATTTTCCACATTATGGACGGCCTGCGGGACGGCTTGTCCCATTTTTCAAAAACAAGCCGGGCTGCACTGATTTATGCTGTGAGTCCTGATGATCCCTTGCGGATATACGATCCTCAGGATCTACTCAAAGAGCATGAACCCAAATTAAAAGAATACTATTTGGATTCGCAAGAATGGCGTGCAGGAAGCAATCATGATGACAACACCCGGCTTATTGAAGTCATCCCTTCCAGAGATCTGGCCCTTGCCGGACTTATTACCTGCAGTGCCCGCTCAAGCAGTATATTCTATCAGTGCTGGTTCACGGAACAGCATCCTGACATGTGTTCCACAGGACCGACTGAAAGCTGGATGGAATATGCCGCACTTCTGCTCTCGCAAGACTTCGCGACCCAGAATATTCTGCGTATAGACAGTTCCGGACACCTGCTTCGTGAATATTCCACACACGCCGTTCGTGATTACATTGTGGACCAACGCAACAGAATAATGGGCTGGGACACCCAGCTTCGAGTCTATCCAATCCTTGATGCGATACTCGGAATATCCAAAACACGTGAAGAAGGCGCATGGGCAAGAGGCGACCTGATTTTCATTGAGCCATCTGAACTGGACTCGATTCAGTACATGGCTAAATTTCCCGAAACGGAAAGACCGTCTCTTGTAAACCACAAGCACGTGCGTAAATTGCTGCAGTCTGTTGAAAGCTCAAGCCGAAAACTTGTTTCAGATGGCAAACGCGTTGTGGGGATAGCTTCCGTAGGTCCGACTAATAACTCCATTTCTGCCCATTTCAAGGGAGACTGGGGAGTTCTTCTTCTAGGAAACGACCCGGTATGCAGCTTTGCGGATGCCAAATATTCATCCACCAACTACAAGCCAAATCTTGTTCAGCTCGAAGAATACCTGCTTGAGCTTGATATGCCAGCCGACACCAGGCACAAACTTTTTCAGCTTGTAACCAGGATGATCACTTCGGCCAACCACCGTAGTCACGGTTGCACACTGGTTCTTGACTTCAATGATGAGCCTGTACAAATAGCCGGCCAGAAACTGGAAAAACCACTGGATTTAAGAGAGCCGGAAATGCGTGGGCTTGCCCGGTCACTTACAAAACTGGACGGCGCTGTGCATATTGGCAAGGACCTGCAACTGCACGGTTTTGCATGCCTTCTTGATGGAGAATCTGTTTTGGGCGAAAACAGGGCACGTGGAGCACGCTTTAATTCCGCACTGCGCTTCACCGCAAAGCATGACAACCTCATTGTAATCGTAGTGTCGTCAGACAAGCCGGTATCCATAATTCAACGAGGTGTTGAGCTTACCGCACATTGTGAATGGAAGCAGCTTTTCGCATGCGTGACAACGCCTCCCACTTTTGAAAAATGGCTGGAAGATTCAGCCTCTTAAACCAGCACCGTCAACTCCTTCCGTAGATTCCTATAATCCCCCTTCAATCAGGGGGATTTTTTTGGTCACTTATCCGCATATACAGTTAAACCCTTTAACTCAAACCATCTGCCAACTTCAAACAGTACGGGTTGATTAAAAATCAGAATAAATATACTCTCCATTTAGCACATAAACAAAAACAAAAAAAGTATTCTATAATTTTAAATTGTTTAATTTCAAGATGTTAAATTAAACACAAAATTAACTGATAAATTTCAAACACACGGTAAAAATTTTTATATAAATTATTTCAAAATATTACATAAAAACAAACCAGAGCATTAAATATGTCAAATTTTACACATATTAAAACTGGAAATAAACAAAGTTATCATATATAAGTTATCTTATTTTATATTCATCAATAACATATAAACCACTGAAAACGTTTTGGAGGATCCCATTAAACATATGCTAGCCCATCTTCATATGCTGCCCCACCCTCCATCTATAGCTAAGATTCTGCTATGTCTCTTTCTTTTTATTTTTTTCCTACCTCAAATGGGTTCTCCAAACACGAAAATCACAATATCAGTAGCAGCAACCCCTGATAAAATTGAAGCATACAATTCATATTTAAAATCTAATAAATATGACCAACTGAATATCCCCTCTTCCATTCTCAACAGCCCCTATCAGGATGCAGTTGAACTGATCATTATTGACAATGCTCTCAAATCCGGGGGGCTGGACGCAAATATTATGTTTCTGGAAGTTCCGAATATCCGCAGGGAAGCTGAAGAAGTAGCAAAGGGCAATGCCGTAATAGGCTCACACCTTATAAGTAATTCCAACCTTGAAATACCGGACTATAAGCTCCGCATGTATCTTATAATGACAACTGTCCAGTCTAAAAAACTATTTAAAGGGGTATTCTGCCTTCCAGACAACAGAAATCTACTGAAGGTAAGGAGTGCTGAAGAGTTGAATGACGCAGGAACCGCCTTGATAGCTCCGGATTGGGACAATGAACATATGGCCTTAAGAAAAATGGGCATTGAGCATATTAAGAGGTCCGCCCAATCTGAGTCCATGTATGAACTTATCAGATCAGGGCAGGCAGACTGGATACCCCTGAAATTTCAAAGAACGCCAGATATGAGCATAACCAGTGACGGGACAAGACTTGTTCCCGTTCCAGGGCTTAAAATCACGCTCGTGGAAAGTAAAAAATTCATAATTTCCAGAAGAAATATTCATGGCCAGATTGTACACCAAGCACTGGAAAAAGGTTTGGAGAGAATGCGCAGACGCGGTCAAATTCAGGAACTATTATCCTCGACCGGAGAGGTCATCCCCTTTTTGAAAAACTGGAAAAGCCTGAATTATCACCCTTCATAAACAACTCCGGCAGGACTTTCAGTTCTGCCGGAGTTGCCAGCCCCTCATAAAGGACCAGTAGCATCTAGAAATAAATTGTTGCGAGCCATAAAATCTACATCCCTTTGCTCCAGCAATGTGCAGAGCACCACTTGAGACTACTCACGCATAACTGTGCTTTGCTATGAATTTTTACAGCCCAGGCATTCAAAACTTTAATCATCAACTGCGGCAATGATTTGGCCATGAGAGCTACAAATCGGCCAAAACAGCAGTAAGAGGATGATTATCCACCTGCTTTACATCCAAAACATCGTACAGCTTCTCCAACTGAAGCAATATCTGCTCAAGCTTGCTGTCATCAGCGACGGTAAGTATCATCCTGCTCTTGCCACCGCCCTCAACAGGACCGCATATGATTCCCTCAAGGTTGAAATTACGTCGGGAAAACAGCCCGGTAATCTGGCTCATTACACCGGCATGGTTGCGAACCAGCAATTCTATTACAAAATTATGCATCATTAACCCCCGATCATTTCACGGTTTGCACATTCAGGAGGAACCATAGGAAGAACCTTATTTTCAAGACCTATGGGAATATTGATTACACAGGGTCCATCTTTCCCGAGAACTCTGCGCAAAAACATCTCCGGATTATCCTGTTCGGCAAGATCAAAAGAAGGAACGCCGAACCCTCTGGCAATCGAAGCAAAATCAGGATTGCTGTCAAAGCTCGAAGCGAAATAACGCTCCTCAAAGAAAAGCTCCTGCTGTTGGCGGACAAGCCCGAGACGATTGTTATTCATAATGACGACCTTAACATTGAGCCTATGCTCTGCAAGCGTGGCAAGCTCTTGAATATTCATAAGAAAAGAGCCATCACCACTTACACATACAACCTTTTTGTCCGGCTTTGCCAATGCCGCACCGATGGCGTTTGGAAGACCGAATCCCATTGTCCCGAGTCCACCAGATGTGAGCAGGGTTCTTGTTTTCCTGAACGGATAATACTGGGCCACCCACAT
The DNA here is from genome assembly GCF_055394525.1 of Maridesulfovibrio salinus. Taxonomy (NCBI): domain Bacteria; kingdom Pseudomonadati; phylum Thermodesulfobacteriota; class Desulfovibrionia; order Desulfovibrionales; family Desulfovibrionaceae; genus Maridesulfovibrio; species Maridesulfovibrio salinus. Next base: position 2,312,267 of record NZ_AP042461.1, on the reverse strand, counting down.
CTGGTGCTGTCCCACATCAGTGGTTATAATAGTTTCATCAGAAAGGGACTCACCCATTACTCTGATCAGATTACGCGGGTTGAAAGTATCTGCCTCGTTGATTTCACTTTCAGGATACATCATGCGTAAAGAAGCTATCCGGGCACTCCAGCCGATTCTTATGGATGTTTCAACCCGGTCGGCAAACTCGCTCAAGGCATGCCCGACATCGCCGACAATTGAGAGATTGGAAGGTTTAATCTTGCCGATTTCCGAACGGTCAATATCAACATGGAGAATGTCAGCATGTCTGCAGAACTCACAGGCTTTTCCCACTGCGCGGTCATCAAAACGGACGCCGAGCGCGATAATCAGATCAGCTTCCTCCATTATCATATTTGTAGCCCTTGATCCGTGCATGCCGAGCATCCCCAGATAATTCGGATCACCATGAGGGAATGACCCCAACCCCATAAGAGTTGTCACCACGGGAATTGAGTTACGCTGGGCCAGACGCATAAGACTTTCAGAGCAGTCAGAGGCTACAACCCCGCCCCCGGCGTAGATAACCGGTCTGTGTGAACTCTGTATCATCTCAACAGCCTGCGAGATCAACTCCGGATCACAGAAACCGGGGGAATCCTTTCGGCCGGGCTCGGGTAAAGAAGATATTTCTATTATTTCTTTTTGGACATCCTTCGGAATATCTACAACAACAGGACCGGGACGGCCGGACTCTGCAAGCCTGAAAGCTTCGGGGATTACTTCAAGCAGATCGGCAGCAGACTGAACCAGAAAGTTGTGCTTGGTGATTGGAATGGTCAGTCCGTAAGTATCAACTTCCTGAAATGCATCTGTACCTATCAATGAACTTGTTACCTGCCCGGTAATCGCCACCACAGGAATCGAATCAAGTCTTGCATCCGCAATGGCTGTGAGAAGATTGGTTACACCGGGACCTGATGTGCCCATACATACTGCGGCTTTTCCCGAGGTCCGAGCCATTCCCTGAGCCATAAAACCGGCTCCCTGCTCATGACGCGCAAGAATATGCCTGATGGAACTGTCTTTCAGAGCATCATAGATCGGCAGATTGGAACCGCCGGGTATTCCGCATATGATATCAATCCCCTGCCGCTCCAACAACTTAACCACGAGTTTAGCACCACTGATCTCCACTTTCACACCCTCATTTTTTGATGAAAATAAAAAACCCCCGCCGGCTGGGCCGGCGGGGGTGTACAACTGCACCTGATTAGCAAACTTTAGTTTACAACCTTCCCTCCGGCCCTTTTAAGCCTCGCACGACCACGACAGTAATCACGACCATCACCACTGAGGTGACGGTTGCGATGACGCTGTTCATGTGATCGAGGGAAGATAGTATCATTCTGTGTTCGCTCTAATTTTCCAAAAAATTGTTTATTTTCTAGCTTTAGTATTCCAACGCGAAATTATATGCAAGCACTTTTTTAATAATTCCTATTTTACTCTTTTCATATCGATATGCGGGATATCATCTTCGAGATACATTTCCGATGTTCTAACAAAGCCGTACTGCCGGTAAAAATCTTCCAGATATTCCTGTGCTCCGACTTCAATATCATGCTCAGGCCACATACTTACACACTGTTTAACTGCATAATCCAGCAGCTTGTGCCCTAGCCCTCCCCCTCGAAAATCCTTTTTTGTAGCCACCCTTCCGATGCTTGCCCCGTTGTAGCTGATCCCGGGAGGCAACAGACGGGCACAGGCGACCAGTTCACCATCCTGATATCCAAGTAGATGATATACATCACCGACATGATCTTTATCATCCAGTTCAGGGTAAGGACACTTCTGCTCTACAACAAACACGTCTACACGCAATTTGAGGAGCTGATAAAGCTGCCCGGTAGTCAATTCCTCAAATGATAATTTCTGCCATTCAATCATAATATCCATCTTTCAAAATAAAACATTTAAATTCAGAGTCTACTGGAAACGTTCCGCCACGGAACAAGACTGCATCAACACAATTCCCTCAAAATATTAACTCTTCAGCTTATACAGTCCTATCCATCCGGATTTATACCCGACAGCAGAAAATGAAATCCTGAATGCCGCCGCGCAAAACAAATTGAACATCAACATTGGAAGATCATTCTTTTTCAGCAGGAGACTACGGTCGTTCTTAACTTTAAAGGGGCTTCTCCTGAAACGGATATCCCTTAGCTTCAAGCGATATTTTGAAGTAAACCCAACCTGTTCGTCTTCACCGCTGTAAAAATTCTTGATGCCTTGCGGATAGTAAGGCTTATAGTGGTCAAGATCGAGCCAGAAATGAGGATGAAGCATTGGAGTAGCAATAAGAAGCATTCCCCCCGGCCGAAGATGCTTTAGGTAGCCATCAATAAATTCTACGACTCCGTTAAAGTCGAAATGTTCAATAATATGGGACAGAATAAGCAGATCAAACTTATCTTCAGAATGCTTTTCGGAAAATTCATCTAGAGTCAATACATTCAAACCGCGCTTACGACACTCCGTGACCTGAAACTCATTTTTCTCCACTCCGATAATGTTATTAAAACCTTGCGAACGCAGAAAATCAGTTTTCACGCCCCTGCCGCACCCCACTTCGAGCACTGAAACATTGCGATCTACAGGAGACAGAATTCTCTCCCACTGCTTCATTTCATTTCTCGACATTTTTTTAGTCAGCAGGCGCAGACGTCTACGCACTTCAGGTGTTGCAGTCAGCATTTTACCCTCACACTCCAGCGATATCAGCCAGATACCGGGCAGCATTTTCTGCCCCTTTGAGATTTACATGGTCCGCAGCACAATCCGTTTCAAGACATTTCAGCAATGACGTTTCCAGAGAGTCTGCACTAACCCCCTGTTCCGGAAAAACATCCACAATAGCAGCAGAGTGGTTGGCAAGAACAGCTGCATGCTCCTCCTGTTCGCCGTCTTTCATACCCCTGAGAAGCACGATGGATGGAGTTCCACAGGCCATTACATCAGTCAGGCTGTTGTAGCCGCCGTATATGACTGAAGACCGGGAGCTGGCCAGTTCAGAGAAAAATTGAGACCCAACCTGTGAAAATGAAACATTATCCAGACCGGAAAAACAATTTCTCACTATATCAATCCCGGAAGCACTGAGATCCATAAAAATTTTCCATTCCCCGAGACTGCTGTCAATGTTCATCAGAGCTTTACTCAAATTCTCAAGCACAACCATGGTTCCTTCGCCGGACCATGGAATAGAAATGACTCCAGCATACCTTGGATTCATTCCACTGACGGATTCAATCATATCCATTTCCGAAAAACGGGAAACATATCCTGTTTCAAAAGGATCAACACCGTAACGGTCTGCCAAAGCATCAACCTCGGACCTTCCGGTCACTGAAGAATCGCCATACCACAAAATATCAGAGTAGATGCCATCAAAAACCTCGGCGGAATAATCCGACCAGACCTTGTCAACATCTCCCACAACGGCACGCACACCCAGAACACGCCTTGTATTCGGAGAAACAGAGTGCGACGGAACCAGCTCTTTGTGTTTGCCTTGCGGAGTATGATCGGCAAGAAAAACCTTAGGTTTATATGTATCTATAATATGTCGGATATTCTTAGCCCGGAGGCCTCCGAGAAGTTTATCTTCAATATTACTTGCCCCTGGAGCTCCGGAGGATTTTCCATCAGTGATCCGTGTTTTGTAGGAAGGCAGTTTTATCCAGTCCAGATCACCCTTTCCAACCAGTTCAGCCACACAGGAACATCCTGTAACAAGCAAAACCGACATTTCAGGGAAAAGCCTTCGCGCCGCAAGTCCTATGGCAACACTGCGGCTTACATGCCCGAGTCCCCGGCCGTCGTGGGCATAAATTATCAAATCGATTATAGAGTTCATCGATAATCCTTATAATTTGAACAAAAGTATGATATTATAAGTAGTTAAAAAAAGGTAGAGTCAGTAATAAAAGTTTAGAAAAGGGATTGCTTCTACGCAAAAAAAATAATAGAAATTACCACGAATGCACTGACCTTATTTTAAAGATTTACAGATGTATTGCTTTTCGCTAGATATTCCATCGTTAAAAGTGAAGCAAGACAAATATAAATCAGCCAAAGACAATCTAACCCCAGGTTCCGGTATTATAAATGGACAAGACCTTTAATATTTTGATGTATTCCCACGACACATATGGTCTTGGGCACATAAGACGCACAATGGCGATAGCATCACAACTTAAATGTAAAGGGGTCAACATCCTCATCCTTACCGGATCACCAATTGTGGGACGCTTTGAGTTCCCGAAACAGATTGATTTCGTCCGCATTCCCGGCATGATTAAACAGGCAAACGATATATATGTGCCTCATTCTATAAAAATTGAACCGATTCATGCCATGTCCATCCGCCAATCCATAATTGATGCCACGGCTAAAAGTTTTCAGCCGGACCTTTTTATTGTGGACAAAGCTCCACGTGGCCTGAAACGTGAGATCATGCCTACTCTTGAATGGATGAAAAAAGGCGGCAAGACACGCACCATTCTCGGACTGCGTGATATTATGGACGATTCTGAAAGTACAATCCGCGATTGGACGGCTAAAGGCATCTACGACGTGCTTGATGACCTTTACTCTGAGATCTGGGTATACGGACATAAGGAATACTACGATCCCATTAAAGAGTACCGTATTCCTGAAGCCATCAGTAACAAAATGGTTTTTACCGGATACATACCCCGCAAAGTTCATTCCCGCTCCACACCGGAAAAACGCAAGAACGGCAAGAAACTGGTAGTAATCACAGCCGGAGGAGGCGGTGACGGCTATCCGATGATGGATGCTTATCTAAAGGCTCTGGAAAAACACGGATCTGACAGTTTCAGGACTATAATGGTCACTGGTCCCTTCATGTCCAAGGAGCAGCGACTCGACCTTTCCAATAGAGCCAAAAAACTTTCTGTTACTTTCTACCATTTCTACAGACGTATGGAAAAGCTGTTCAGCAATGCTGATCTTGTTGTCTGCATGGGTGGCTACAACACATTCTGCGAAATTCTTTCACATAAAAAGACCGCACTTATCGTTCCAAGGGAAACACCGCGACTGGAACAGACAATCAGAGCGCAGGTACTTAAAGATCAGAACCTTGCAGACTATCTGCCCTGGCATCAACTTGACCCCGACAGTATAATGGAAAAGGTCGACAACCTGCTGAACAATTCCCAGAAAATCAGAGATGCAATTCATGATTTCAAATTCACCGGTCTGGACGTAATGCATCAGCGTGTGGACTACTTCAAGAAGTATTGCAATGAAAAATGATAACACCCCAGTCCTGGCGATGATCCTCAAGGGCTATCCGCGTATTTCAGAAACATTCATCTCCAATGAGATCAGACTCCTCGAAAAAAGAGGCGTAAAAATCCATATTATTTCCATGCGCAAGCCGCGTGAAGATTTCACACACAAATCAATTTCAGAGATTAAAGCCGAAGTTTCCTACCTTCCATCCACAGTTGAAGGCTGCCTTATTGAACTCTTCGGTTCTTCCGACATGGATGCAGGACTGAATGACCCACGCTATGGCGAGGACAAGGAGTTCACTTCCCGCATCGACAAAATATGGGAAGCATACCGCCAAACCGGAAGTGAAGCATCTTTCAAGCACATGCTGCAGGCTGAGTTCATAGTGGAAAAGGTTCTACCCGGATCAGATATCTTTCACTTTCATGCCCATTTTGCCCATTCGCCATGCTCGGTGGCAAGAAATGCGAGCCGCCTTTCAGGATTGCCGTTCAGCTTCACCGCCCATGCAAAGGATATCTACACCCAGAAGCCCGAGAAAATAACAGCCAAGATATCCGAAGCCAAATTCGCAGTAACCTGCACAGGATACAACTGCGACTACCTGCAATCCATTGCACCGGAAGGAAAACCAATCCACAAGGTTTACCACGGCATTGACCTTGATCTTTTCAGTTCAGACAAAGAACACGGCAGCAAAACTCCATACGAGATTTTCACAGTCGCCCGCTTTACGGCCAAAAAAGGGCTGCCTACAGTCTTTAAGGCCCTTAAAAAACTTGATGAGAAAGGGATAGATTTTTCTTACAAGATCGTCGGAGACGGGGACGAGAGAGAACAGACATTACCCTTGCTTGAAGAGTTCGGCATTGCTCATAAATGCTCATGGCTCGGGACCAAGCCGCATGAAGAAGTGCTTGAACTCTACCGCAATGCGGACCTGTTCGCCCTTGGCTGCGAAATTGCCGATAACGGTGACCGGGACGGAATCCCCAACGTTCTGGCCGAATCCATGGCCATGTCCGTTCCCGTTGTGGCAACCACTGTTTCCGGCATTCCCGAGCTGATTGATAGTGGGAAAACAGGACTGCTCGTTGAACCCGGCGACTACGAATCAATGGCTGATGCCATGAAAAAAATGCTCACCGATCAGGACTTCAGAAGATCCGTAATTCCCGCAGCCAAAGAAAGAGTACACGAGATTTTCGATAACAAGTACTGGATAAACAAGCTGGCAGATGTTTACGAACTATACGGTATCAAGGCCGGTTGATTTTATTTCAGAAGCTTGGGAAGAGATTATTTTGCATAATGAGATCTTCCCATCCCTTCCACTTTTCAGAACCAATGATTGATCACTGCTTCGCGTATTGCAATCGTTAGGACCAAATACAACAGATTTGATTAAGCGAACTGTATTAGGACACTTTTCAGAGTCAGTCTTGAAAAGCTCAGAGTATCCAGAAAAGTTTTTGTCTTTTCCCTTGCACTCTTTTACATAACTTAGGTTATTTTCAAGAATTAAAAATAAACTTTCCAGCAAAGCCTTAAGTTAACGACTTTTACCAATATTTTAGGAATTCTTAAGCATAGCAAAACTCATCCCTTTGACTTACAGAGCAAAAGTAATCTCCTAAACGCGAAGAATATCAAAAGAGCTTCCGCGAGGCCCGGCCTTACCGCAGGAGGAGAACATGAAGATTGCTTTTTTTGCACCACATAAACCCCTTGATCATAAAGTCCCTTCCGGGGACCTCATGATAGGGCGCAGCCTGCACAACTTTCTTCGTGACCGTGGTCACGAAATCATTACAGCCAGCCGGACCCGTCTCTGGAACATAATAAACAAGCCGCAAAAATGGCCTTCCACCTATCTGGAATATCAAAAAACCATGACACGGGTTCAAGAGTTCAATCCCGACCTCTGGCTCACTTACCACAGCTATCATAAATCACCCGACCTTTTTGGACCTAATATTTCTCAAAAACTGAGTATACCCTATGTCATATATCAAGGGGTTTTCGCGACTAAACATCGGCGCAGTTTAAAAAACTGGCCCGGATATATGGCAAACAAAAATGCGCTTATTTATGCTGAACATGTGTTTGCCAATAAAGAAATAGACTTTTGCAATCTCTCACGAATTATTATACCAGAGAAGCTATCCCGAACTCATCCGGGAATTGAACCCGATAAGTTTTCATTCTGCGAACAAAGCAGGCGGCAGGTCAGGAACGATCTGCAATTGCATGGGCAAACCGTAATCATGTCTACAGCTATGCTGAGGGATGATGTAAAGGCAAAAAGTGTAGCCGACCTGATCAACGCTTTCGGTAAAGCTGCTGCTGAAGAACCGAAAACCAGATTGATCATAGCCGGAGACGGAAGCGCAAAAAAACGCCTTGAACGCCTGGCCCGGGAAAAAGCTGGAGATAAGGTTTTGTTCCTGGGAAGAATCCACAGGGATGAGCTTTATAAATACTACAGTACAGCGGACATTTTTGCTTTCCCCGGAATCAACGAAGCCCTTGGCATGGTCTATCTTGAAGCACAGTCAGCAGGCCTGCCGGTTGTCGCATATTCAACCCGGGGCCCTGTTGAAACTGTCGCAGACCATAAAACAGGACTTCTATCTGCGGAAGGAAACATTATCGCCTTTGCCGAAAACATGCTCAAACTCATTCGGGACAAAGACTTAAGAAAGGAAATGAGTAAAAGAGCTCCCAGACGTATCGCGGAAAAGTTTGATCTCAGGAAGAACCTTTCAGAAGTAGAAGCACAATTACTAAAACTCATATAGCCGGAGGCCACAATGAAGAAAGTCAGCATCGCATTAATCAGGCACTCAGTTACAGAATGGAACGAACAGAACAGAATTCAGGGCCACATGGACTCTCCTTTAACAGATTACGGACGTGAGTTGGCAGCAAGCTGGCGCGAAACACTTAAACCGGAATCATTCGATGCAGTTATGACCAGCGACCTTGGACGAGCCATTGATACAGCTTCAATCATTATGGAAGGCTTTGAGCTCCCCGCCCTTCAACTTAAGGGACTGCGTGAACAGGATTGGGGAGAATGGTCAGGTCTCACAACAGATGAACTGCACATTAAATTTCCCGGCAAACTAGATGAAGAAATAGCCAAAGGCTGGAAATTCTGCCCCAATAACGGTGAAAGCCGTATTGAAACTTCCGAACGCGGCATAACAGCCCTAAAGGAAGGAGCCTGCAAAATTTCTGAAATTGTTAACAAAGATGAATTGAAAGTGCTTGCCGTGGTCCACGAAGGTTTACTCAAAACCATTATTTACAAGCTCGCAGGACACGACTTCATGGCTGACAAACCAAAACTGGTAAAACGCCGCCGCCTGCACTGGCTCCAATGGAACGGCGACCTGACCATCGACAGGCTCAACGATACCTTGTAGATAACACGGATATATGCCTGTTCCTGATAACGATACTGCCTTCTAAAGAATCCGTAACAAATACGATAAGGATTGCGCCTTGCGGATTCTGGCCACTGAACAGGCAAAGACTTTCATTGGAGCACCTGCCTATGACGATTGCCTTTGAGCACATTTAGGGGTATTTGCAACACAACATCATGAAAGTAATCCACTATTGTCAACACGTACTCGGAATGGGGCACTTCTTCCGAAGTCTGGAAATCGCACGTGCCCTTGACCGGGAAAAAGTGATTTTCGTTGCCGGAGGAGAGCGGCCTGATCAGGAACTTCCTCCGAATGTGGACTACCGCCAGTTGCCGGGGTTATGCATGAATGAACAGTTCGGCGGTCTGATGCCTACTGATGCAGGCCGCGAACTGGATGAAGTCAAATCAGAAAGGTCCAAAGCCATCTACCGGATATTTGAGAAGGAAAAGCCGGATGTTTTCCTGATTGAACTATTCCCCTTTGGACGAAAAGCATTCCGCTTTGAACTGCTCCCGGTACTTGATGCCATAAAAGGAGGTAGATTTGGCAATATAAAAGTAGTCTGCTCCCTGCGTGACATTCTGGTTGAACGCAATGACGGGGGCAAGCATGAAGCAAAGGCTGTTAAATATCTTAATAAATATTTTGATCTGCTTTTAATCCACTCTGATCCTAAAATATCTTGCCTGGACGAAACATTCAGCCTGATGAACAAGATTGAAATACCCTGCTGCTATACCGGATTCGCAGCACGTCACCCCAGCTCCGAAGCACGAGCTTCGATCCGTCAGCAAATGGATCTTTCCGGGGACGAGAAACTCCTCATCGCCAGTGCCGGCGGCGGCAAGGTCGGCGGCGAACTTATGGATTCAGTCTTGAAAGGTTTTTTGCGGTTAAAGAATGACAAAGCAAAGCTGCTCATGCTGACAGGCCCCTTCCTGAGTGAAGATGCTTTTTTGAAGTTGAAATCAGATGCCGCTGATAATAGCCGGATAACTGTCAAACGCTTCTCTCCGGATTTTACCGACCTGCTTTCAGCTGCTGACGCAATGGTTTCCATGGCGGGATACAACACCTGTATGGATATCCTGACAACAGGAATTCCGGCAGCAGTCATGCCCTTTGCCTACAACCACGAACAAAGCATGCGTGCAGAAAAACTCAGCAATTATATTTATCTTAATATCCTAAAACAAAAAGATCTTATTGCCTCAGGCATGGAAGATGTTATAAACGCTCTGTTGGATCGTAATCGCACTTCTCCCGATCATGGTATAGACTTGATGGGAGCGAGCAACTCAGCAGAGATCATCAGACAAAGCCGGAAGTAATTAATGTCTTACAGGACCGTAGCGTCAATCTGGAAAAATCCGATTTCCACACTGGTTGATTCATTTGATCAGTGGTGGAGTAAACTTGTTCCCGTAATTCCGAACAGTGGTTGCGATGTTTTTTTTCGTGCGGATGATATCGGTTATCCCGGCAGACAGTTCTCGGACATGATCTCGGTTTTCAAAAAACACGAAGTCCCGCTCTCTCTTGCTGTTGTCCCGGCTTGGGTAAATGAATCCCGTATCAATGAGTTACTGGAAACTCTCGGACCGGACCTTTCACTCTGGTGCATGCACCAGCACGGCTATCGCCACAGGAACTGTGAAAAAGAAGGTAAAAAATACGAATTCGGCCCCTCACGTGATAAGAAAGTGATCTCAAAAGAGCTCACCAAAGGACGCAAAAAACTGGACCACCTATTAGGCGATAATTTTTGTCCCTATTTCACTCCACCATGGAACCGCTGTACCAGCGAGGCCATGCACTGTCTGGCCGACCTCGGTTTCATAGCAATTTCCAGATCAATCAACGTCACCCCCTGTCCACTGGATAATCTTCCGGACCTGCCGATAAATATAGATCTGCATACTTTAAAGGAAAAGACTCCGGCAAACGGAATAAAGAGATTGCAGACTCAAATTGAAACGGCAGTTACAACCGACTATGCAGGCTTCATGCTTCACCATCAACGGATGAATCAGACCTCGCTTCTTTTCCTCGACTATCTGCTTGGAAAAATCAAAGACACCCCTTCTTTCAAGATAAAAGACATCAGAGAAATGCTCTCCTGAATCTTTCCCGAATATTTCCTCTCTGCAAATATTCATATTTAACCAACCGGATGAGAATTGCTTACTGATCTGTAACAATTTTTACGTCTATAAACTATATCTCTTCATTATCCCGGTCCTCAAGGACATGATCCCTTCTTTATATTTTTCTTTGCATTTCAGCGTATTTTAGCTATTTAATAGGTACATAATCGTAGAAAATGTAAATGTAATATTCACGAATATTCAGTTATGGCTGCCATAGCGGCTGTCTATAAAAAGAATGGCATACCCTCAGTTCTATAAAGCATTTCTATACTTCCAGCTGTGCAGGGCCATTCATCTTACAAAAAGGTCAGCTATAAATTTATGTCACAGAAGAAAATTCCATTCCAAGACCCGGACGCACCCACGGATATAGCCGCACAAGTCGTGCTGCCCTTTGACAAATCTTTTGAAATCAGCCTCAAAAGTCTTAAATCACGTTTTCTGCGTAACATGGTCACTGTGACCAGTCTGATTCTGGCGGTCTCATTTCTAGCCTATGTCCTTATTGGAGGAGACATCTCCAACGGACTTTATAACTCGGGCGATCCCGGTCTGATCAAGACCCTTGAAAATACGGGGTATGAACCGGGTGGCAGCGCCAAGGAACGCTGGATAGTCATTCTGTCATTACTTGTATGCACTGTCGGTATTATCAATGCCCAGCTTATGGCTGTTACCGAACGCTTCCGGGAAATCGGGACAATGAAATGCCTCGGGGCACTGGACAGCTTTGTACTCAGGCTGTTTTTGCTCGAAGCCTCAATGCAGGGGGTTGCAGGGTCCTTTCTTGGTGCATTCTTCGGTGCGCTCATAGCAATTCTAATAGGAATAATCCGATTCGGGTTTAACGCAATTACGATGCTTTCCCCCTCAGAAGCCGGGATTTCCATCATCTACTCCATCGGGGTCGGCTTCGGGCTGAGTCTGCTGGGAGTGCTTTACCCTGCTTTTATAGCCGCCCGCATGCGCCCGATCGAAGCAATGCGGGTTGAGGAATAAAATTTCACACAAACGAACAAGCAATCATTTAAAGGGCGAAAGATATGGCCGACAAGCACACCATAGTCCGGGTATCCGGGGTAAAGAAGAACTTCAAACTTGGAAGCACTGATGTTCAGGCTCTCAAAGGAGTAGATCTGGAAATATATTCCGGTGAATACCTTTCTATCATGGGACCTTCGGGCTCAGGTAAATCCACCCTGTTCAATATGATCGGCGGTCTGGATAAGCCTTCCGAAGGGAAAGTCTATATTGATGAAGTGGATATCGCACAGCTGGACGCTTTTGAGCTTGCATGGCTCAGAAACCGTAAAATCGGATATATATTCCAGACATTCAACCTGATCCAAGTAATGACCGCTCTGGAAAACATAACCCTGCCCATGATTTTCGCCGGGGTCCATAACGATGCCGCGGTAGCAAAAGGAATCGAACTGCTTGACCTTGTGGGACTGCATAAACGCTACAATCATAAACCGCAGGAGCTTTCAGGCGGACAGCAGCAGCGCGTGGCAATTGCCCGCTCCCTTGCCAACGATCCGGCAATCATCCTCGCAGATGAACCCACAGGAAACCTTGACCTTACAACAGGTGAGGAAATCATCAAACTGATGAACGATCTCTCCAAGGACCGGGGGGTAACTATCATCACAGCAACACATGACTATAAAATGCTGAACGCTTCCGACCGGGTTGTGTGGATTGAAGATGGCATGATCGGTAAAATTGAGAACCGCGACCAGCTTAACATCGATGTTGGCTGCATCCGCATGGCCTGATCGCCGGAGGCTACTTCATGTCCATGAAAGCATCAATACAGCGAAAAAGCATAAAACCGATTACGGCAGTTCTGGCTATATTTATGGTTTTAGCATTGTCAGCGTCTGGAAACGCTTCTGCTTCAACAGAATCGATCCGTCAGACGATTACAGACCTCTCACAGATGGGAGACCGATCTTTCGGTTCAGAAGGAAGCAGAAAAGCGGCCGACTACATTGAAAATAAGTTCAAGGAAATCGGCAAATTCAAAGTAGGTAAACACCTTTTTCTTGCACCGGCCATGAGCGGAGGGAAAGTCTCATTCACTCTGGATAACGGTAAAAGAGCTGAGATAAGACCTGCCAGATTCAACGCCATCACCCCGCCCTCCACACCTGAAGAAGGACTCAGGGGACCTGCTGTTTATGTCGGCAAAGGAGATCTTGATGACTTCAATGGCCTGCCAGTAAAAAATGCCATTGTTTTCATGGATATGGATTCCGGTAAGAATTGGTTGAATGCTGCCAGTCTTGGAGCCTCCGCACTGGTCTATGTAGACCGTGACAAAAGTCACAAAGGTTTCTTCAAAGAGAAGCTGGAATTGTCCCCTCTTGATTTTCCCCGCTATTACATTTCAGCAGACGATGCCCGAAATCAGCTGGATCTCATCAGTGACGGCCACAAAAAAATGCTTTCAGCTGCAGGGTATGTGCACTCGGAAAGCCGCTGGGATCGTGTTGAGGCTGAAAACATTTACTGCCTCATTGAAGGCAGTGATCCGGATATGGCTGAGCAACTCGTAATCATAGAGGCTTTCTATGACACAACCACTTACATCATGGGTAACGGGCCGGGAGCGGACGAAGCTCTGTCCGTAGCCTCTTTGCTTGAAATCGGCAGGAAGCTTGCCGAAAATCCCCCCAAACGCTCTGTTCTGCTTCTGGCAACAACAGGACACGGACAATCTCTACGGGGCATGCGTGAATTTGTTAAGGCTGTTGCAGGCAAAAGTAAAACACTGAAAATGCTGCAGGTTGATCTGCGCAAAAAAAGAAAACAGGCCACCCAGATTCTGCTAAGTCTGGAAAAGGACAACCCGCTTGCTCCCGAAGTAGCTGCTGAAGATCCCGAAATGTTCAGCCTGTTGCATACGGCACTGAAAAATCAGATTAAAGACGAAGTCGATATAATAAGTAAAAAGCTTATGAATCTGCGTCTGCAGGACGATGCGGACCAGCAACAAATTTCAAGTGTAGACGCCAGACGCAAGCTTCTGCGCCGGATTTCATGGAAAACCGACTACTCTACACTGCCCTCTGAAGAGCTTGCGGCATTGAAAGACCTTTTTCCCAAGCTGCACAAAAAAGTCGAGACCAGCAGGACAGATATTAAAAGACAGTTGGAAGCAATCCAGAGCGCCCGGGAGTTACGCAGGGAAGTCCGGGCCAAAGACATGGTTTGCAGTGTATCTCTCTACCTTTCCAGCCACGGGGAGGGAGTGGGAGCATTCGGCGAAGGCTGGTTTTACGAGTTAAGGCCCAGAGTCAATCTTTCCCGGACCTTCTCCCATATCAATAATATTTTAGGTAACGCAGTCCCGGAAGTGGAGAAAGCCACCGGAACAGAAGGGATGTACAAAGACACCCTCCGCCCGGACCGGACCCGCCCCTGGCAGACATGGCTTCTGGATAAGCCCCAATTCAGCAGTGAAATAGCGACAATGGCCGGAGATCTAAGCTTCACTTTTGCCACGGTCAATGATGGACGCCCTTACTGGGGAACTCCATTTGATACTGTTGAAAATGTAAACTGGGAAGGCATTGAAAAGCAATCCGCCCTTATTGAAGGACTGGTCAGAAAAATATCTGACACTGAAGGGGAATTGACAAACAAAAAACCGCGAAAAGGTTTCTCCATAGTTAAAGGCAAGGCCCGTTTCATACGGCAGGGAGAACTGTTCGCGGATCAGGGCGCTCCCGGAACCGTTTTCATGGGCTTTCAAGGCCTGACCAGATATTATGCCCTTGCGGACTCTGAAGGAGATTTCCAGTTCAGCGGGGTGGCTTCCAAAAAGCTCGTCCAGCACAAACTGATTATTGAGGGATACAAGTATAATAAAGACGGACGAATCATCTGGGCCATCGATAAGCAGCAAACGGGCAAATCAGCATACAGACTCAAAATAAGAAGACTGGACATGGAAACCAAACTGATCATGTTCGGTTGCCGCCAGACCACGCTCTTTGACCTGCTAACACCTCGCACATTCCGGTACATGACAAAAGTGGACGTGCTTGACGGAGCACGTGACGCCCAGCCGATGCACTACTGGTACAGCCGTATTGACACACGGACCTCAACAATTGCCAGTGTTTTTCTCGAACCTGAAGTGTCACTGAAAATGACTCTTTCCGATACGGTTCTAAACCGTAAGATGATTCTTATACACTCAAAACCCGGTGACCCCGCCGGGAATGGGTACGACCTCGAAAAGTGGCCCATAATTCCGGCTACCAACCACCGGGCCGCCAGTGACATGTGGAATCTGCTCAAACCCCGGCTGGACAACCTCGAAGAGCACGGCATTGTTAACCAACGCATACGCTCTCTTGAACAGCAGGGTTCACAGGCTCTAGAAAATGCAAGAACAGCATGGGAGGAGAAGCGCTACGATGACTTCATGAAAGACTCGCGGACAGCCTGGGCACTGGCTTCAAGAGTGTACCTTGATGTTGACCAGACACAGAAGGACGTGCTTGTAGGTGTTCTTTTCTATATCGCCCTGTTCATACCCTTTGCCTATTGCATGGAGCGGGTTCTGTTTTCTTTCGCGGACATCCATAAACGGATTATCGGTTTTCTGGCAATACTTTCTGCCGTCATTGCGCTTATATACTCCGTGCATCCGGCCTTCCAGCTAACATACAGCCCCATGGTTGTTATTCTGGCTTTCTTTATTCTCGGCCTCTCTGTCATGGTTTCACTGATCATCTTTTTCAGATTTGAAAAAGAAATGATCCTCCTGCAGCAAAGAGCCCACCGGACGCAAACCTCTGAAATCAGCAAGTGGAAAGCATTCACTTCAGCTTTTGTAATCGGTGTAAGCAACCTGCGCCGCAGAAAAATCAGGACATTTCTGACTTGTCTTACCCTGACCATCCTTACCTTCACAATTATGAGCTTTACGGCTGTCAAATCCCTGCGCCAGCATACCTATGTTTTATACAGCGACAGCACACCATACTTCGGTGTATTCATGAAAAACATAGGCTGGCAGGACCTGCCCCGGGAAACCCTGGGCATAGTCACTAACGATTTTGATGAGAGCGGAACAGTTGTTCCCCGCGGCTGGATGGAACTTAAAGACAGAACCACGTCCGCGGTCACCCCTGTAAGCTTCAATGGTAAACAGGAAGAGGTTAAGGGACTCGTGGGCCTGAGCTTCCGCGAACCTGAAGTTAGTGGAATTGATTCGGTGATTGTCGATGGGAACTGGCTGAAAAAAGGTCGCCCCGACCAGATACTGCTTTCCAAGGAGATGGCGGACCGACTCGGAGCTAAAGCCGGTGATACGGTTAATGTATGGGGAAGCAGTTTCATATTGACCGGTATTTTTGATGGACGGAAATTCAGTGAACATACCGATCTGGACGGAGAACCCATGACCCCGGTTATCTTTCCCTCCTCCGCCGCTCAGGAGCTTAGTGAGGTCGAAGCCGAAGCAATTGAGTCCGGTGAGGATATTGATACATTTCAGGGACGTTACACTCATATTCCCGGACAGGTTACGGCTATAATTCCTTACGATACCCTGATGGCTATGGGCGGTAATCTAAAAGCTGTGGCGATTGCGCCAGTGAGCGGTCTATTCCCGCAGGAAACTGTAAATGGACTGGTGGACCGCTA
Source organism: Maridesulfovibrio salinus (assembly GCF_055394525.1). NCBI lineage: Bacteria > Pseudomonadati > Thermodesulfobacteriota > Desulfovibrionia > Desulfovibrionales > Desulfovibrionaceae > Maridesulfovibrio > Maridesulfovibrio salinus. The sequence continues at coordinate 2,295,718 of NZ_AP042461.1, read as the reverse complement.
CGGATTGCCCATATTCAGCTGTGACCGCAGCGGCACATATATCTGTCAGGCTTCAGACAGCATGAACTATTCGGGCGTGCCCAACATCATCATCCCGCTGATAATTTCCGCACTGATCGTGCTTAACACGATGATCACCAGTGTGTACGAGCGTAAAAAAGAAATCTCTGTCTACACCTCCATAGGTATGGCGCCAACCCATGTCTCTTTCCTGTTCATAGCCGAAGCTATTGCCTTCGCGGTAATCAGTGTTGTCATTGGTTATCTGATCGCCCAGACTGCTTCGGGACTGTTGGCGGGAACCCCGCTTTGGGCGGGAATGACTGCCAACTACTCATCAATGGCCGGTGTCGCTGCAATGATTCTTGTTATTGCCGTTACTCTGATCTCGGTCATATATCCATCAAAAGTGGCGGCCAATATCGCCATCCCGGACGTGAACAGATCATGGAAAATGCCCGACACGGATACCAACACTATTGAGGCAACCCTGCCCTTCCTGCTCAAACATGAAGAACAGAAAGACGCGGGCGGATTTCTGCTTGAATATATCGAAGCACATACAGATGTTTCGCACGGATTGTTTTCTTCATCCGAACTTGAGGTCAACTTCGGGCAGGAACCTTTACCAGAGTCAACCTGTGACCTGCTTGAGGGCTGTCCTGATCATATCACCTGTTTCCGTTTCAATACCCGCGTCTGGCTTGCTCCTTTTGACTTCGGAGTAAAGCAGCAGGTTGAACTGAAATTCAGACCGGCCAAGGTTCATCCTCAATTCCTTGAAGCAGTCCTGATCATAGAGCGCGAATCCGGTGAAATCGGCGCGTGGAAAAGATTGAACAAGGATTTCATCAACGACATCAGAAAGCAGTTCCTGATCTGGCGTTCCCTCGATCCGGAAAAACAGAAATCATTCCGTGACAAGATCCCGGAAATGATGGCTTTCGGCTTTACCGGCCTGAACACAAAGAAAACTCTCGCAGACCTGTAAATAAGGGATTTTTAATATGCATGGTAAAATACGTAAAAGGGCGGTAGTGCTGGGCATTGTCTTCGGACTGCTCATCTGTGCCTTCACGCCCTTCAACAATGCTTACCTGAATGCCACCCCGCTTGCGGGCGGACATTTTCCACTGGCACCTTTCTTCATACTGGCCTGGCTGACCGCAATTTCTGCACTGCATCATAAGCTGCTGCGCTCCCGCCCGCTTATGACCGGGCTTGACCTTATGACCATGTGGATTCTCACCGTTATTGTTTCAGGTATATCCTACACAGGTCTGGCAAGAACATTTTTTATCAATCTGACAGCTCCCTTCCACTTCGCGACAATCGGAAACAGATGGAAGGAAGTGCTGCAGCCGCTTATTCCGGAAGCCCTGCAACCCAGCGACCCTAATGCCGTGGAAGAACTGTATAATGGCATAAAGGGCGGACCTTTCATGGACAATGTGGAGATATTCGGCTCCATCCCCTGGTCCTCTTGGATAACACCGCTCATGTGGTGGGGGGCGTTCATTCTGCTCTGTTATTTCATGATGCTCTGCCTGACAAACATATTCAGCCGCCAGTGGGTAGAGAACGAACGGCTGAACTTCCCTCTGCTGCAGCTTCCCAGATTCATGGAAGAAGCACTTGATCAGGGACTTTACGGTTCATTTTTAGGCAACAAGTTTTTTCTTATCGGCCTGATTTTCTGCGTCTGTCTGCACCTGATGAACGGACTGCACTTCTATATCCCCTCGGTCCCTGAAGTGCCTACACTGATTCTTGCCGGTAAATACTTCGCCAAAACCGGACTGTTCTCCGGATTCTACAAGCTTAAAATATACTTTTATCCGGCCTTTGTGGGCTTTGCTTTTCTTGCCTCGCGCCAGATATCCTTCAGCTTCTGGTTCTTTTTCCTGCTGGGTGGGCTTTTCTACGGAATACTGAGTGTAGCGGGCTTGAACATCCCTGCTTCCGCACTGGGCGTAACCTTCGGTCCGACCCTGACCAGTCCAGAAGAGACCCAGATGATCGGAGCCTATCTTGTCTTCTTCATTTTTATCATCTGGCTGGCCCGTCAGCATCTCAGACAGGTTATACGTGAAGCATTCGGTGCTGAATCAACCAGAGGTGAGGCAGAATGGATGTCTCTGCGGTTTTCTTTCTGGGGTCTGTTCATTTCAGGAGGCCTGCTGACCGCATGGTGTGTTTATTTCGGTATCCCCATGCTGGTTGCGATCGTCGTACTGTTTTCCTTTTTTATTTTCACGCTAGTAGCCTCAAAAGCAATTTGCCAGGGAGGTATAGCTTACTTCACCCTCACTGCGGCACCGCTTGATGGAGTGACCACCCTTTTCGGAAGCAAATTTTTCGGAGCTGCTGGAATCGCTATCGCCGCAATCTGCCAGAAAGTGCTTTTTGTTGATCTACGGGAATCACTGATGCCTTCACTGGTACACGGATCCAAAATAAACGAATGGGTGCGTAACAAGCGATTGTTTCTGATCGGCATAACAGCAATTCTGCTGCTCGGCCTGATTGTGTCCTTTGGTTCCATGTTAATGGTCTGTTATAAATACGGAATTCGCGAACTACAACTTGACTGGGCTACCCGTACATCCATGACCGTCTATGACAACGTGGTACGCGTTATTCAGGAACCGGCTCAAGCCAGTCACTGGGTAACAACCTTCGCCACCCTCGGCGCAGTTATTATGTTCGCGCTTATAATCGCATACAACAGACTGCCATGGTGGCCTTTGCATCCTATCGGATATCTGACCGCATACAGTTCAGCCATGAGAATACTCTGGTTCAGTTTTTTTCTTGGATGGATCTGCAACCAGCTAACCCTGCGTTACGGCGGTGTAGGACTGTTCAAACGGGTACGATATCTGTTTTTCGGCCTGATCATGGGAGATTTTCTGATGGGCGGAGCATGGGCTCTGTATGGTCTCTATGCAGGACAAAGTTATCAGGTGCTGCCGGGGTAAGCTTGTAAGGGGATAAGCCATCTTGTGCTCTCCATAGCCCTAAGACTTGAGCAAGAAGCTCTCGCCGAAGCACTAATGGTCCTTTGGAATTCCTAATCGGTTTATTTCAAGAGATCGGTACAATAGCAGAATTTGATTAAGCCCACCTCCCTCGAGGGTAGGGCTTTAAGATAACCAGTTTTTTGTAACAAAATATTTAACGCAATAACGGCGAATCCCTATTAAAAGGGTTTAAGGCCCCTGGCTGGGTCGCCAAAGGCATTCAGGATACACATGTACGACGATAAAGAGTTACAAGAGTATCGGGACTTGTTGAAGACTCCCACCAAGTTTGAAGAGGGCTTTGACTGGAAAACCATTATCGGTGCCATCTTCATCGGTTTCCTGATGATGCCGGGAAGTATGTACCTTCAACTGGTAATCGGTCAGGGTATAGGTCCGGCTGCACGCTGGGTGACCATCATTCTTTTCGCCGAGATCGCCAAAAGGTCGTACACCGAGCTTAAGCAACAGGAAATATTTCTGCTCTACTACATGGCGGGAGCTGCACTTGCATCACCATTTTCAGGGTTGCTATGGCAGCAGTACCTTGTTCAGTCAGATGCAGCCCGAATGCTTGGGCTCACGGAATTCATCCCGACCTGGGTGGCTCCTCAACCGGGCTCTGAATCCCTGATAGAAAGGACCTTTTTCCATCGAGACTGGTTGATACCGGTATTATTGCTGGTTGGAGCCCAGATAGTTCAACGGATAGACCACTTTGGACTGGGATATGCTCTTTACAGAATAACCTCGGATGTTGAAAAACTCCCCTTCCCCATGGCCCCTGTTGGAGCATTGGGTACAATGGCCCTTGCGGAGTCCACTGAAGAAAAACAGGCCAGCTGGAAATGGCGGGTTTTCTCTGTCGGCGGGGTTATAGGATTGGCATTCGGTGCTGTTTATGTACTGCTGCCCGCTGTTTCCGGACTGCTCTTCACCGAACCTATCCGGCTGATACCGATCCCTTGGGTAGAACTCACGCCTTACACAGAAAAGGTACTACCTGCTGTAGCTACAGGTATACAATTTGACCTTGGCCTGTTTTTTATCGGAATGGTGCTGCCCTTCTGGGCTGTCATCGGCGGCCTGATCGGTATAATAATTACTATTGTTGCCAATCCATTTCTATATGAGCACGGAATCCTTAACCGCTGGCATCCGGGGATGGAAACAGTAGAGACTGTTTTTGCCAACAATTTTGACTTCTACATGAGTTTTTCAATCGGACTTGGGCTTGCAATAGGTCTGATTGGTATTTGGTATGTAGTTAAATCTTTTCGAGGTGAACACGCCAAGAGCCGTGAGTCATGGAGTAAACTTTTCGAGCCGCCTGAAGGCCGCGGAGATATCAATTTCTGGGTTTCCATTGCAATTTACGTACTTTCCACCCTTGCTTATGTGGGTATGAGTCTGCTGCTGGTTCCCAACTTTCCATGGATATTCTTCCTGCTCTACGGGTTTATCTACACCCCTGTAATATCTTATATTACTGCCCGAATGGAAGGTATTGCCGGACAATTCGTCAGTCTGCCTCTGGTTCGCGAGGCCAGTTTCATCGCCGGAGCAAAGTTTTTCGGATATCAGGGTATTGAAATATGGTACGCACCGATCCCGATACACAACTACGGTGAAGCAACTGTTCATTTCAGGGAAATCGAATTAACCGGAACATCCATAAGAGGAATCATCAAGGCGGAACTGGTTGTTTTCCCCGTTGTAATGATCGCCAGTCTTTTGTTTTCCCAGTTTATATGGCAGCTTGCTCCGATTCCATCTGCAAGCTACCCATATGCACAGGAATTATGGCATCTGCAGGCCCTGAATACGCTGCTGATGCAGACATCCACCCTAGAAGGAAATTCTTTATTCTTTCAGGCTCTGAGCGGCCCTGTAATCATGGGAGGAATCAGCCTCGGACTTGTGCTCTATGCGATACTCAATGCTGTAGGGCTGCCAGTACTGCTTGTTTATGGTGTTGTCAGGGGACTGGGACAAAGTACTCCCCACGGATTTATTCTTGAAGTTGCCGGTGCACTAATAGGACGTTTTTTCTTCCAAAAAAAATACGGGGCAATGTGGAGGCAGTACGCCCCGGTTCTGCTGGCCGGATTTTCATGCGGTATGGGTTTAACCGGCATGTTTGCAATGGGCTGTACACTTATCCTCAAGTCACTGGGAAAAATGGCCTATTGACCTTATCTTATTCTTATGATGTTTTGACAAACCTGCATGAGTTGGTAAACTTGTGCAGGTTATTTTTATCGTCTGGCGTACTAAACACCAGAACAGGCCATATCCATTCTGCCCACCGCACAGACGTACAAAAATCTACAGGCGATCCGGGATAAAACCGTTTCGCTTCCCATCAAGGAATATAATAAATGGACCATAAAAGAATTGCGTGGGATGGAATCAGCTTCGAGATTCCTTCCAATTTTGAAGTCAGCGGAATTGATAAAAAATTCCTGCAACTGGATAACGGCGAACATCCCTGCATTGAAATACGCTGGTATGATGCGGGCAAAACATACAAAGAAAAAACATACTTCAGGCAACTGGCCAAAAAGATTGAATCTAATTCCGGAATTAAGATTGAATCAACTGTCATGCCCGGATCATGGAAAGCTCCACTTAAAAAGTACGATTCCACAGCTTTTTACTGGCAATCAGATCTAGCCACCGGGCGCGGAGTCATGTTCTACAATAAAAAAGCAGCGCAGATCATGTTGATCCAGTTCATCAACAAATGTGACGAATGCACTGATAATGCAGCGGTAATATTTCTCAATTCCCTGCAGTTCCATAAGGGAGAAGAAACCACTAACTGGCGTATATATGATTTGCAGGCAACTCTTCCTGCCGGATTCAATCTTGAATCATACGAATTCAAACCCGGGCGCTTTAACATTACCGTCGGTGATCAGATTGAAACACTCTCACTATACAGATTCAGCCCTGCTGATATAATTCTGAAAAATTCTACTCTGGGAGAATTCTCGGAGGAAATTTTCAAAGACGAAATATCTCGCCTTTCCCTTTCAAAAGCTGAACTGGAATATGATGGAGGAGCGACCTGTATGTACGGACAGAAGGACAGACCTTCTATAGCAAAACTTGCTATCTCGAAGCTGAGTGCCAAAAATAAGCCTTATGCCCAGATAGAAGTACGCTATACACATGAAAGCAACCGGATTCTGGCAGTAATGGTTTGTTCCCGACAGGAAATCCCTGAAGACCGTGCTAAATCAATTTTCAATTGCTATGAAATTATTCAATAAAAAAGTAAAGATCGTCCCGCAAATGACAAGGGGTGAAGCATTGGCCTGCAAGCCGGTCAAAAATCTGAATGTGGAAGAATCCAGATCTGACGACGGGCTTATAATACTTTCCTACCCTTTGAGGTTAAAGCCTCTTTTTGCAGATGTGGCTAAACGCTTCGGCATGTGGAAAGACGGTGCTCCCCCCATTAAAAAGCTGCAGCTGGATGAAATGGGAACGCTTGTATGGGAAATGATTGACGGCCATAACAGTGTCAGAAAAATCGCAGCCGAATTTGCGGAGCGATATCAGGTTCTGCCACGTGAAGCAGAGGTAGCGACGGCCACTTTCATGAAGGATTTAGGGAAAAGAGGACTGATTGCCTTTACAGAAAAAGGCATACGGGCAGGGAACAAAAAAAATTAAATAAAATAAGTTAAGTGCAAGTCAGTTTAATATACTCTTCCAGACTGACTCCATTCCAGACTTTACTCACCCAATAGGCCGAAGCCCATATCATGAGAGATGATGCCTGAACATCGGTGAGCCGTTTCAGTTTAGCCTCAAGATTAGCTCTACTGACACCATGAACGACATGTACGTCTTCGTTTTCACAAGCCTCCTCAATGCGTAAATACAAGTAAGCACTCTTACACTGATTGGGTAATATCTTGATTCCCCTGTAAGCTTCCAGCACTGTCTTGAGTTCCTGAACATTGAGTTCCTGCGCAACAGAGCGCATGGACTTGAAAAACATATCAACTGCCCAGGGCAGAATAAACTCCGCTCCTGCACTTTTGGTCTTGAAATAGTTCTTAAGCCATTGTTCGTGGTCATGCGTAATTCTGGCTGCAACCTGCGGCATAAATCCCTCCCTAGGCTACTCCTCTACTAAATAATACAGTTTTTAATAACCATATTATCAAGACTTATCAAGACTTTTTCTAGATTTTACCGAAAGCCAGCTATTTATCGAAACTTTCTCTTATCTGTTTGAAAAGACTGAATAACAGAGCATCCGGGACCGTTTTATCATTAATTCCCATGCTGACAATTCTTACAACGGTATTTTTACTGGGAGTAATATTCTCTTCTGTGACCAGAACTATCTCTTTCTTTATTTCAACATTTTCTTCATGGGCTGAAATTACCAGTTTCCATTGACGGTCAATCTTTTCCCACATCAAATCAACACTTCGATGTGAATTGACACTGTTTTGCAGCAGCTTGACAAAATCCTCCAGAGAAAAATGCTTGCGATCCTTACCGGCTACTCCCAAGTAATCTCCATCTGAATTCTTGATTACCAAAGGCCGCCCAAGGTACTGCTCAGATGGGAACACCGAGACCTCAGGCCCTGCCTCATCTTCGTCCTTCCGGAGCAAGCGGAACAATTCGGCCCTATCCCGCTTGAGACGCCCGATTTCCATTGCCATATCCAGAATGCGCTCATTGGTATCTGCTGCCAGCTTACGCTTTTCCACCCTCAAATTTGACAACTCTTCTCGCAGGTCTCTTATCTCGGATTGGAAAAGAGCCTGATTTGACAGCAGATCAGAAACCTTTCCTAGCACATTTGACAGGCCGCTTATAACTGTCTGCATATCAGAACTTGGCTCAAGCCCCGCCTTATTGATCAATTGTTGATCATCATTAATCGATTCTATTAACATACCAAATTTTAATGTTAATTCATTCTCAATTTGTTCAGTTGACCAGTTCATTCCATACATTTCACGTATCCTCCTGAATATTTCCAGAACCTCAATAGAATACCTCTGCCTACGTCCTCGCCCCCCTACCGAAGGCAAGAACTTAGAATACTTGTCTTTATAGTAGACCACGGTTGACGGTGGAATACCTAACCGCCTGCCGATCTCTCTTAAACTCAAATACTGACTAGACATACACCTGCACAACTGTTGATCAATTCATATTTAACAAAATATAAACCATATAAAACAAGACTTCAAGATATTTTAATGTTCAATTGATCAACAAAAAACAAACAATAAGAGAAAAAACCTGTTTTTTCTACAGGGCGCGGACTGGACATCCCCCACAAGGGTGATTAAATTATAATTAAGACATAAAGGACATTGACGGAGGGTAAGTGGAAATAGAATCAAAATGCTATAAAATTTGCGAATTGAGTCGCCCTTGCAGAAACATTTGAGTGCGTAATTAGTGACGGAGTAACATCCCACAGCCGCGTAGCGCGGCATACGCACTTTTCTCTTGCCCTACACGGACTCACATGTGTATCATTTTGTAATATTTTCCGAACTACCGACTACGAATTAATAATCTAATTCCGGACCGCGACTTCAATGCTAGAAAAAATCAAGACAACAAATCTCCAGGAAGGCATGTTTGTTGTTTGCTCAGCCACCGGGCAGGCAAGTCTTCCCCAGGAAATCTCCAATACATATATCTCATCCAAGAACGATATAGCGACCATACTAAAACTGAATATTACAGAGGTTTTGATTGATTCATCCCAAAGCAGGACTGTCAGCTCCTTTCCACAGACATCATATTCAGAAGAAATCTTATTTGCGCGAGAGGCGTACAACAACGTACTGTCTTGCATACACAAGATATATGAAGCAATAGAAAGAAAAGACCCCCTTGAATTCTGTGAATACGAGAAAAACGTTGACCCGCTTATAGACTCCATAGAAAGAAACTGCAGTGCCTCGGCAAGTCTTACTGTACTAGCCAGAACTGACAGATATCTTTTCACCCACAGCCTAAACACAGCCATACTGAGTGCCATCCTTGGCCGTTTCATGGGACTGTCACGTGAAGCAGTAAAGGAAATCTCTATGTCCGCCATGCTGATGAACATTGGCCAGGTCTGGATTGATCAGGGTATTTTCAAAAAAAAAGGGAAATTAAAGGCTGAAGAATTCTCAGCCATAAAGAACCATCCGGTGAGTGGACAGGAGTATCTAGCCTCACAGAAGGGTGTTTCCGATAAAATAGTAACCGCAGTCGCCCAGCACCATGAGAAATACGACGGGACAGGCTACCCCAAGGGAGTTGCCGGAAATGAAATCACACAATTCGCCAGAATTATAGCTATTTGTGATTCATATGACGCAATGACAACCGAACGTCCATACCGAGAAGCCCTCACGCCGAACCAGGCTATCAAGCAGCTTTACAGCATGACGGACACATCGTTCCATCCACGCTATCTGGAAAACTTCATTAAATGCATGGGAATATATCCGGCGGGATGCTTTGTAAAACTATCGGACGGGAGATACGGTGTTGTTGTAGCAAACACACCCAAAGCCCCTCTCCTGCCAAAAGTAAAGATTGTTTTCAACAGCAGGTTCAGGGCCATTCATCCCGAGTTTGTAGATTTATCTAAAAGCTGCGATAGTGCTCATGGAAATAATCTGGAAATAGTTGAATGTATTCATCCAAAGACATTCAGGCTGGAACTGGAAAGGTTTCTGTGGTGAGGAAGCAGATCAGACAAAAGAGATTTCTACACGTTTAACATACATCCTTAACTCATCGAGCAAAGACAACACCTGGCCCCGGTCTTCGTTTCCTGCGGCAATCTCGATTTTACGCCCTATTTCTGAAAGATTCTTAAAGCCGTAATTCAATGCAGAACCTTTGATATTATGTCCTAACCGTTGCACGGTCTTCATATCTTCCGTGTCAACCGCGCCCTCCAGTAACGCAATTTCTGCATAGGTATTATCCATGAAGGATGGAATCAAAACTTCCAGATCCTCCGAAATATGCTCAACAATCACTCCAGTCATGTCCCCCCCGATGCATAACTAAGCATTTCAAGAATTAATATCAAATAAGCAAGTAACTCACATATAATACATTACAAACGCACCAAGTCAATTATAGCCGAAATAGATCGTAAAAAAACAGGCATTTCCCAATAGAAATGCCTGTGATGCAATAATTGTCGTAAAGGATATTAATCAGTCTTCAAGCTGTTGGATTCCATCCAGCTTCCACATGGATTCACTGCCGTGTTCCTTTACAAAATGCCAAACTTCCCGAACCTGTGAAGGCTGACTCTGGGAAGGATCTTCTCTCAAAAGGACATCGTAATAAACAGTAGCCATTGTTTTTCCACTTTCTTCCTTGGCTTCAAGAAGTCTCGCGTTAACCATCATCACTTCAGTCTGTGAGGGGCCGGGATCTTCCTGAGCCTGCCGACTAATCTCTTCAGCTACACCGGAAGTGGCAAACTGTGCAATGTCATTCATATCCCTTTTATCCCAGGATTTCTGCAAACGGTTGTATACCGCCTTCGCTCCTTCCAGGAATTCTTCCTCGTCAAAACCGTCGGGAGTGCTGACAGCAGGTCCCTGATCGGCAGAAGTTCCCGCCGCAGGGCTACTGGAAGACTTGGAGGACAAATGATCCCATGCATTTCTGGCATTATCCTCACGCCTTGCGAAAGGGTCACTGCTAACATTGCTGTTTCCATGTCCGGACTGAGTCGGTCCCCGCTGATAGTTGCCTTGCTGATACATCTGATCTGCTCCCCGGCTGCGGGATCTAAAGAACTTAAATCCAAGATAGACCAACAGGCCTATAATCAGGATATTGAAAAAACCGCCACCCATTCCTCCGAATCCGCCAAGCATGGAACCGAGAAAAGTTCCTGCCAGCAAACCGCCGAGTAGTCCCATGCCGGGCCGGGCGATTCCACCCTGCTGCTTATTGGCACCGGAAGCCTGCTTCTGATTGGTCGCGGTAGAAGCAGGTTTTTTGTAAGTGTTGGAATAAGATGGCTTGCTGCCGAAGGATCTACCGCCCCCCATCCTTTTAGCATCCGCATCTCCTGCCATTAAGGCCAGCAGGCAGATAACGGTTAGTGGAAGAGCCAAGTACCCGAGTAGTTTCATCTAATACCTCATATTCTATAAATTAAAAAAAGTGCGGTCAAAGACCGCACTTCAATAACTAATAACGTAAACGCCACCTGTCCAGTGAAACCGAACACTATTCTATGGATTTCTTCAAAAACCCAAGTTCAATCATACCTTCTCTGATTTTGGGAACATCCAAAGGTTTTGTAAGGTACACAGCTGCCCCTCCCTTGTAATAAGCATCCATTACAGTTGAGGGATCGCCCAGAGCAGTAGTCATCATGACCCGCACTTCCAGCCGCGGCTTCACTGAATTTTCATGCTCAATTCGACGAATCTCCTTCAACGCTTCGATACCGTCCATTTCGGGCATCATTATATCCATACATATCAAGTCATAGCGGGAACCGGATTCCAAGGCATCCCTGAAACGTTCAATTGCCTGAACTCCGTTATCCACAGAGTCGCATTCACCATAGCTTTCCATAACATGAGTAAGATACTTACGGCTTGCAAGCTCATCTTCAACAACGAGAATTTTCATTCGCTTCTCCATTAATGGCGTAGAAATCAAATTTAACCATGATTAAAACACAGCCGAATAAAAGTAACAAGCCGAAGGTGATCCTTTTCACCCCGCTGGAATATCTTGCGGAGACTTGAAATGAGAGTTACTTATTCGCAAAAACTAAACAGGAATATTTCATGATAGAATCAGTATCCTCCATTGCATCTTTTATTTTAGGCAAATACGAAAGCAACCCTCACTGGGACCACTGGCCCTTCGGTCCGGGGTATGGTGACTTCTGGGCTTCTGCACTTAAAATGCTTTTTGTTGCGGCAATACTTGGCGTTATCATCATTTTTCTGAGATATCTGTTCGGCCCTAACGGCCGTTTCCGCGACCATGAAATGGATCGCGAAGCAGAAGAAATGCGCGTAAAGGCACTTCAACAGCTTGATGAGGACCTGAAAAATGGAAAAATAACTGAACTCGATTATAAATTCATGAAGAAAAGAATCATGCACTAATAAAATGCGTAACTACCAGAAAATATTTCAAGATTTCGCTACCCCATATCTTGATGAGGCATCAGATAAGGAAAAAGGAGATTTTGAACTCAAATTCAAGCACTCTTTTGATTTGCTTGAAAACTGCTGCAAGATCTGCGAATCCCTTTCAATTGAAGGAATAGAAGCGCATACATACCAGATTGCGGCCCTCTTCCATGATACTGGGAGATTTCCGCAATTCAAAAAGTACGGAACTTTCAAAGACGCCGACTCATGTAACCATGCGACCACAGGAGTTCGATACATCCTGCGAAAAAGGCTTCTGGACGGTCTTGAATCAAAAAGGCTTAAAACTGTTCTGGCTGCAATTGCACTTCATAACAGAAAAATACTTCCTCCCAACCTTTCGCAGGAAATGAGAACCGCAACCTTAATAGTCCGGGATTCAGACAAAATGGACATTCTTAAGGTCCTTCTTGATCACATGACAGACACACGCCCTGAAAGCAGTGTCGCGCTTATGGGCCTTAAAGACATCCCGGAACTGATAAGTGAACCTGTATTGAGATCAATTGAAGCGGGAGAACAGGCAAACTACCTCGAAATGAAGAGTGTCAACGACTTCCGGCTGCTTGTCCTGAGCTGGGCGTATGATCTCAACTACCGCTGGTCCCGGCAACAGATGATTGCACTGGGGTATGCAGATAAACTGTTTGACCAGCTCCCCAGATACAAAAGGATAACAGATCTTTACGATCCGATTATGGAACAGCTTAACTCTTGACCATTTTTGTGGGATACTGTTCTTGGCGAACTTGCCTTTTACAAGATGAAACTTAATTTTATAGGGTATCATCAAACCATATCAACACAATAACGGATGCAGAAAATGACAGAAACCAACTACGACATTATCATCCTGGGAGCAGGCCCGGCCGGCCTGCAAGCTGCAATCCACTCCGCCCGCAAAGGTCTCAAAGTTCTTATTCTAGGCAAAAACGATAAAAGCAGTCTATGGTGGGCACACATTGAAAACTTCTGCTGCACACTTGAAATTTCAGGTGAGCAGATTCTTAAGACAGGACAGCAACAGGCTGAGAGCTTCGGGGCTGTCTTTTTTGATGAGGACGTGCTGAAAATTAAAAGTCCTGACCTGATGTCTTCTGATGGGAATGTTTTCACTGTGGACACTGAAACCAAAAGATTCAAAACCAAAGCGATAATTATCTGCACAGGAACCACCAGAAATAAACTCGGAGTTCCCGGAGAAAAAGACCTTTTCGGAAAAGGGGTAAGCTATTGCATTGAATGCGACGGCAACTTTTTCAGAAATGAGGAAGTCGCAATCGTCGGGGGAGAAAGCGCTGCTGCAGGCGGCGCGCTGCATCTTACCCACATCGCTTCTAAAATCCATCTGGTAGCTAAAGAGTTCAACTTTGCTCCGGAACTCATGGAGAGACTGAAAACCGAAAATATAATCATCCATGAGGGAGTTGAAGTAGAAAAAATAACTGGAGATTCCGGGGTGGACGGACTTGTGCTTGATGACGGAACTACTCTGAATGTAACCGGTGTATTCATAGAGCTCGGAGCCAAAGGGGTTATGTCTCTTGCTTCAGAGCTGGGAATCCAGTTGGACGACTCCATGAAATTTATTGAAACCGATAAGCAGCAGAGAACCAACGTGCCCGGCCTTTTCGCTGCCGGAGATATATGCGGCCCTCCTCTGCAAATGGCCAAAGCTGTCGGTGAAGGATGCGTTGCCGGACTGAGCGCAGCAAAATATGTCCGTAAAGCTTGATCCTTTTTAAACAGCAGCTCATTTCAGGTAAGCTGAAAAAGACCTCAACAGCTTTAAAACAATCTAAATAAAACCCCGGCATGAGATACTATTCATGCCGGGGTTTTATTTCTTTTTACCAAAACCAATCTAAGATCCACACAAGAAACTACCCCAAATTGATATAAATATTCGTACCCGGAAAAGTCGTGCAGAGACATTGCAGGATAATTTCAGCCTACCTTGTTAAAATACTTATTCTCGATAACATTACGGGCTGTCCAGGATGCCAGCATACAGATTATCACTGCCGCCGCTGATCATAAATATAGTTTGGGAACAAAACCTTTACTCCACTTGCATCCCCTGCAATATCCTCTTTAAGCACTCCCACGGTAGCTACAATATTGAACCCGGTTTTTTGCAATCCTTTACGGACTTCTTCACAAAAATTTCTGTCATCCGGATATGCTGCAGGAAACATAAAGATCTTATTCCACCCTGCAAAACCAGCTTTTGTAAGGTTTTCCATTATCTGAATCCTGAGACTTTCAGGCCGGTAAGAGACCAGAAAAACGGGAACATTACGGCTCAGCAGGTAATTATATAACCGAACTGAAGGTTCCATAGGTGGCAACGCGCTGAGAATAACATTTGAATCAAGGTCCTTACGGGCTTCGTCATTTGTTGAAAACCCCTGTCTTTTACGCGCCTGATATGTTGAAAGCAGAACATCCTCAACAACCATCACGACTGCCGGGTACTTAACCTTATCCGCAATGGCCTGATCAACGGCCTCTGCAACAACAACTGTTTTAGCTTTTACGTCCTTGTAATAGTCTCCGCCGTCATAATATTCTTCAATAATACTTCTCGCCTGAGGGAGCGAAATAATACCATCCGGGACTACCTGATAAGCTTTCCTCGACGAAACACATCCAGCAAAGAACAACATAACAACAACGATCAATACACAACGGACTTTCATGGTACTATCCTCAAAAAACGAATAAAACATTCTTATTTCAGGAAAAATACCACAAGACTCCAACATCAACAAGATACAGAACTACCCCGTGTTCGATATCAGAAACGTACAAATAAACCAGACCAAACCGCTTAGGCAACTTTCGTCCTCAAGCGGAAGGGAAACTTATTTTATTATCAGTTAATTCTTACGCATATAAATGAACGCCCCGGCCAGTGCCGTGAAAGGCGCGACGGTAACAAGCCCGAAACTTCCGATAAGTGTCTTGAGAACTTCCGCGGAGACGTAGACGAAATTGAAAGTGTTAACCAGAGGAACCCCCTGCGCCATGAAAGCCATAAGCAAAGTGATAAAGCCTCCTGAATAGGCAAGCAGAAGAGTTGTCGTCATCGTTCCTACAACCGCCCGTCCCACACGTATGCCGGAAGCTAAGGCCTCCATACGTGAAATTTCAGGATTGGCCATTACAACCTCATCCATACTTGCGGCAACATCCATTGCCAGATCCATCACAGCACCTGAACAGGCCAGAAAGACAGCAGCCACATAAACCTTGGTTAGGTCAAGATGTGCATACCCCGAATAAAGCAGAGTCTCTGCAAAGGGCATAACCGCACCATGCATGTGCAGTTTTCCCGTGAAATAGATAGCCAGTATACAACTGGTAAAAACACCTAGAAATGCCCCCAGAAAAGCCACAACTCCCTTACGGTTCAAACCTGCGACCATGAAAATAATCACCGCGCAAAGCACCGCCACTATGGCAAGGGTGAGCCAGACGGGGTCTACCCCTTCAAGCAGACCCGGAATTAGCAGCTTCCAGAGAACAAGAGCGGTAAACAAAAAGGAGAACATGGCCTTTGCTCCTGTCCAACCGCCAAAAACAAGCAGCAGAAAAGTAAACAAAAGCAGCATGGTTATTTCAAGACCGATGCGGTAGTGGTCCTGAGGATTAACATAAAGGACCTCTCCTTTACTATCCAGAGTAAGAACCGCCAGGGCTTCATCTCCAACTTCGAAAATTTTATCCTTATCCATCTGTCCCAGAATTTCATTTGTTCCAGTGAATTCCTGTCCTTCGAATTTACCTTCAAGCATTTCCATTGTCACAGTCTGAGGGCCTGTGCGGACGATACCGAATTGATGTACTTCGCTGTTATCAACTGCGGTGACTACAGCCTTGCAACGTATGGCGGTGTCATCAACCCGCTGGTCAAAGTCGGTTGGAATAAAATACAGAATAGCGGTCAACATGGCGAAAACCGAAACAAGGACAAATTCTCGATTCTTGATAATTCCGGGCATAAGCGGGCCTTTTTTTCAGTTCATAAGCTAAAGGCGGGACACTTCTGAAAGTGCCCCGCCCCATTGAATTGTCTTTCAGTTCAACTATTTTGCAGCAAACTTAGCATTCTGCATGGATGCGTGAATTTTAGGGGTGATTCCCATCACTGACATAATTTTGTAAGCGATATCAACGTTGTCATAGTATCCGTTGAAAGAAGTCGCGCCTACACCCATTGCTGAGGTGGCAACAGGAACTCCGGTATGCTTGAAGGAAGTCCAACCGATACCGGCATTGTTGTTGAGGATATGGGTGATGGTAACAGTCAGGGGATCGTAACCACCATAGAGGTTGTAAAGCTCGGGATCCTTAATTTCCTCACCTTTCATGGTGCGGGAGTAAGCATCTTTGAGCATTGCAAGCTGGTAATCTTTAACCACTTTGGGGTCTTTCTTGGCATCACCTTCGAACTCAAGTCCAAAAAAGTGTGTGATGGTAGGCTGGAAGTCTTCAAAAGAAGCCTTTTCGCCATGTTCTTCCTTCCAGAGCTTTACAACTTCATCAGAGAATTTCTGAAAGGACACATCCTGATTATTAAGAGCGTCAAAATGAGAAGCGTACTTGGTTCCTGCAAAACCGAGAGTCAGACCACCGCACTCATGGTCACCGGTAACAACGATGAGAGTCTCTTCAGGGTGCTTTTTGGCAAATTCAACGGCTTTGCCAATGGACTGATCAAAAGAAATGGTGTTGTGAATGAAAGCAGCAGCATCGTTGGCATGACATGCCCAGTCAATCTTACCACCTTCAACCATGAGAAAAAAGCCTTTGGGGTTATCAAGCATCTCAATCGCTTTTTCAGTGAATTCGGGCAGAGTGATATCCTTCTCGGTCATATCCATAGCGTAAGGAAGAGCCTTGGAATCCTGCAGCCATGCGTTCCATGCCAGAACTTTGCCGTCGGAAGGCTTTAGGCTCATGAAATTTTCTTTGTCGGAAACAACTTTGAAGCCGTTCTTTTTAGCAAGATCGAGAGCATTGCCTTTAAAATTTTTGCTGTTTTTCTTTTTGTTGGAAGGATCTTTCAATCCGCCACCGGCAAAAAAATCAAAGTTGCTTTCTGCAAGAGCAACGTCAATATCATAATACTGTCCGCGGGTGGGAACATGAGAGTAGAAAGCGGCAGGAGTAGCATGGTCGATTGATACACTTGATACGATACCGACTTTCATGCCTTCTTCTTTGGCGATTTCAGCAATGGATTTTACATGCTTCTGATTCGGAGCCATGCCGAGCATGCCGATATTGGTCTTCTGTCCGCTGGCGAGAGCTGTTGCGGAAGCAGCGGAACCGGTGATAAATCTGTCGGCGGCATAGGTTGTGGTCATACCCTGTGCAGGAAAAGTGTCCATTAAAAGTTTTTTACCAGCGTAAGCTTCTGCAGCTCCTTTCTGTGGAAGAGCCATGCCGTCACCGATAAAGAAAAATACGTACTTGGCAGGTTTTCCCTTGTAAACACGGACTTTTTTGCCCTTGGCCTGTGCGGGAACTGCAGCAATCAGCAGTACACAGACGAAAAGCAGCATCATCTTCTTGATGGAAACTTTCATCACATTCTCCTAAATTCTTGATTTAATTGATTCAGACCCCGAAGAAGGACTCTTCTTCGTTCAAGAGGGTAATTAACAGTATAATGTTTCTATTACGTCACAGCCTGAATACAATTTAGCAACCACACAACAACAGTTAGTCAGGAATAATTCAGGACTTATAAGGTATGAAAACTACAATAATCATATTGTAAATAATATTAGTAAACAGAAGAAAGCGAACACGCAAATGTTAAACTGCGACCAGAGATCTAAAGCTGTATTCATATTTTAGACACATGACGTTTATAATTTGATTTTATTTTAAATTATATTACTTTAAAATATTATATAAACAAGTTATTATCGCAAAACCATGTTTACAATCCGACAAGACTCTCCACACATAATATATTATCTCGAATATTTTTATTGACCCAAACTATCCATTCACACTCACAAGTTTATGCTGGACAAATTCCGACCAGTTCCATATAGAATAGATAACTAAGATTCTTTACAAAATGAGGATGGACTGTTGAATAAAAAATTCATTCCCGTCTCAATTGTGCTTGCAGTCCTGCTGGGGTTGTCAGTCGTTGGATACGTAACACCGGAAGAAAAACAGGAAATGCCGGTGCGAATTCTTTTCCGCAACAGTGGCGGAAAAGTCATCTTTACTCACATAAAACATCACCGGGACTATGAAATCCCCTGTGACAGCTGCCATCACGAAAAACGGGGGGAGTCACAGGAACCTCTCGCCTGCGGGTCATGCCATCCTGAAGCATTTGACCGAGATTATGTGCGTGATCACATTAACTCGTTTCCTGACAATAGTTACTGTGTGCAGTGCCACCATGCCGAGCTGGGAAAGCTAAATTTCGACCATGCCGCTCATGAGGAATATGCCTTTGACGACTGTCAGGCCTGTCACCATTCCGAAGACATTGAAGATGAACCGCAAAAATGCGGGAACTGTCACACAAATGCCGGAAGCAAAGAGATACCGAGCGTTCGCAATGCAGCACATGCCCGTTGCATAAACTGCCATGATGATATGTTCGAGGAAGGTCTTAAGGGCTGTACCCCGTGTCATAGAATGCGCAACATGGACAATTACAAGGGAGATCATACTCCATGCGCCCAGTGTCATGAACAGAATAATGGCAAGGACCTTGTTCTGAACCGCGTAAGCGCCTTCCACGACCAGTGTAAGGATTGCCACAGAGAGCTCAAACGCGGTCCGTATAAAGATGATGATTGTGCCCAGTGCCATTTAAAATAAGGTGGATGAACAGTATTATGAATCCTCTTTTCTCACTTATCCCGTCAGAACGCGGACCAATAGTGAATATCAGGGAACAGGAGCTTGCCTCCTTTGAAATAACCCTGTGCGTAACCGGGTGCAGACCACTGGTTCAAAAAGATGAGCAGATAGCAAAGGGACAGGCTGTAGCTGTTGACCCGGCAGGTTTGCTGCCTTCCGTGCATACATCTGTTTCAGGAACGGTAACCGACGTCAAAAAAGATTTTATCGGGGTCAGACAGGAAGGAACTCGCATAGCCGCTCCACTTGAATTCAACACAGCCTCACCAATGGAAATGCTCAACTCCCTGCGTAGCGGTGGTATCAACACCCGCCCCCTCAAGGCCGGAAGTACATTGATCATCAACGCGGTTCCTGCCGAAGCTGGGCTTGATGGACATCGTTTTCTCATCGAAGAGTTCAATGACATCATGCTTGAAGGGCTGGCTTATCTGAAGGAAGCCCTTTCACCTAAAGCCTGTGCCCTTGCTTTGCCCAAAGGAATGAACTGGACACTTGCCGGTTGTACGGTTCACGGCATAACTCCGGTCTACCCCAACGGCCTCAACCCCATGGTGGTAAAAGCGGTGACAGGCAGGGAAATACCCGCTGATGTCTGTGTAATCGATGCTGCCACTCTTTACAGAATAGGACGCACTCTGCATGGAAAACAAGCAGTAACGGACATCATAGTAAAAGTCGGCACGACCCTTTTCCTTGCACCCGTTGGAACTCCGGCAGGAGTTCTGGCACGCCTTGCGGGGTTCAAGATTTCTGATCATGACCGGGTAATTCTAGGTGGACCGCTTTCAGGGGATGCAGTTTATACTCTCAGACACGGAGTGACTCCTGAGACACAAGGTGTGACTGTTGTAGCGACAGGGCCCGAGCCAACAACCAAAGACACTCCATGCGTCGGATGCGGAGAGTGCGTGATCAAATGCCCGGCCCGGATTCAACCCAACATGATTTCCCGTCACGCTGAATTCGGGTTATTCGAGAATACTCTTGAATATAATATTGCCTCCTGTTTCGAATGCGGACTTTGTACATACTGGTGTCCGGCCCAGCGTCCGGTTCTCCAGTATATCAGACTGGCCAAAAAAGAACTTTCCAAGCAACCCATACTAGAGGATCTTCGGAAACAGTCATGAGACCCATAACCGGATCACCTGTTTTAACAGTTTCTGCACCTGCACACGTCCACTGCGGAAGGACCATTAAAAATTCCGCACTGGAAACAATACTTGCCCTGCTTCCTGCGGCAGCGTTTGCTGTCTGGCACTACCAGATGATGGCTGTGAGGGTATTGGCCCTGTCCTGCTTCACCGCTGTCATTACTGAGACCATATGTCTTTACATTATGAAAAGAGATGTGGAAGCGGACAACTATACAACTCTGCTCTCCGGGCTACTTTTCGGCTTCCTGATTCCCCCGGCCTCCCCGTGGTGGATGGTGATTGCAGGAAGTGCAATATCCATAATAATCGGGCGCATGATTTTTGGAGGACTGGGGACCAGCCCGCTATGCGCGCCGCTGGTCGGCTGGGCAATTCTGACAATATCCTGGCCGGACCTTATGGATTTTGACATGACCATGTTAGCTTCAGAACTGACCTACCCGCTCAGCCAGCTCAAGAATTTCGGGCCTGAGACTCTGGCTGAATATCCTTTGAAAGACCTTTTTCTCGGTCTTCAACTGGGAGGAACAGGAGCGGCACAGACCGGAGCTGTTCTGCTGGGTGGTATTTATCTGCTATCCAGAAAAGTGATCAGACCGGATATTCCATTCTCCTTTGTGACGGGGGTGACCCTCGCCGCATTCATTTTCTACCTTGTCAATCCTTTGGAATATGCTTCGCCGGAATATCACCTGCTCTGCGGATCAACTCTTTTCGGAGCTTTTTTTCTGGCAACAGACACTTCCTCCTCCCCCGTAGGACATATCCCCATGATTACCTACGGCCTTACAGCAGGGATACTTGTCATAATAATCAGGACTTATGGAATTTATCCTGATGGCGTTCCATTTGCCATACTTCTTGCAAACCTCATGACCCCGCTTTTTGATAAAATAAGGCCTAAGCCTTTCGGCGGTGTCACAAGTATCCACATGCAGAGGTAATCCATGAATGAAGCAATAAAAATGATCGCGGTGCTAACTCTTTTCTGTGGGCTGTCCAGTGTAACTCTTGCCAGCCTGAAAGATGTTACCGGAAACCGCATTGAAGAACAGGTGTTAACCTATGTACAGGGTCCGGCAATAGAGCAGGTACTCAAGGGTTATGAAAATTCTCCGGTTAAGGATCGTAAAAAATTTATGATACCGGGAACCGGGCAGGAAATTACAGTCTTTCCTGCAATAAAGGACGGCAGACTTTCAGGAGTGGCCCTTGAAACAGCATCCAAAGGATACGGCGGAGAGGTGGGGGTCATGGTTGGATTCAATATAAAAGACCTGAACCTTTCCGGCATCGGAATCACTACGATGAAAGAGACTCCGGGCGTCGGATCACGGGTTGCTAAACACGGCTTTACCAACCAGTTCCGCAAGCATCCCCTTGAAGTTGAACTGACCTCCAAAGGTGGTAGTATTGAAGGAATCGCCGGGGCCACAATTTCATCTACAGCCTCTGTCGAGGCTGTCAAAAAGGCTGTAAATATTTTCAACAAAATAAGGCCGCAGCTGAATAACGCATGGGCACAGGGGTCATAAGGGGTCATAGATGAGCAGATTATGGAAAGAATTCTCCAAAGGACTATGGACTGACCTGCCACCGTTCAAAGTTGTACTGGGGCTTTGCCCGGTGCTTGCGGTAACCAAGACAGCTGACAACGGATTCGGAATGGGCATGGCTGTTATCTTCGTGCTTACCATGTCCAACATTCTTGTCTCGATGTTTCGTAAAATAATCCCCCCGAAAGTCAGAATCGCCTGCTTCATTGTTATTGCCGCATCGCTTGTTGTGGCAGTCGAACTGCTTATGCAGGCTTTTGCTTACCCATTGTATCAGCAACTGGGAATTTTCGTACCCCTTATTGTGGTAAACTGTATTATTCTGGGAAGGGCTGAAGCCTTCGCGTCAAAAAACGGAGTGCTGCTTGCGGCTGCAGATGGACTTGGCATGGGGATAGGTTTCACCGCTTCACTCACATTGCTGGGCGGCCTGCGGGAAGTTTTCGGTTATGGGACCTTTTTCGGTAACCAGATAATGCCTCTGGATTACAAACCATTCTCATTCATGGTTGAAGCTCCCGGAGCATTTGTGTGTCTGGGTATTTTACTTTCAGCAATGAACGCCTTCACCAGTTGGGACCGTAAACGCAAAGGCAAGAAAGCACTTGATAACCCCACACACGAATGCCGGACCTGTGGCATGTGCGGCAGATAGAGCCGTTAAATTGATGATATTCTGCACCGATAAGACTCCTCAGAGGGCTACACGCCCGGACGAGTCCGTCAGCAGAAAATCCGGAGACTAAAATGAAAGAATATTTTCTCCTTTTTATATCAGCCATTTTCGTGAACAACATTGTTCTGGCTCAATACCTTGGCAACTGCCCTTTCATCGGCACTTCCAAAAAGATATCAGTGGCTGTCGGAATGGGCGGTGCGGTTGTATTTGTTGCAACGATGGCTGCCTCAATTACCTGGGCCGTGCAGAAATTTCTACTGGACCCCATGGGACTTGCCTATCTGCAGACACTGACCTTCATTCTGGTTATCGCTTCACTGGTGCAGTTTGTTGAAATGTTCCTGAAAAAGGCAGTGCCTCCCCTTTACAAGGCTCTGGGGATTTTTCTCCCTCTCATCACTACAAACTGCGCGGTGATGGGTATTGCCATTATCTGCCAGCGAGAAGAGTTTACCTTCGTAAAAACTGTGGCCTTTTCTTTCGCTTCGGGGCTGGGTTTCATGCTGGCGCTGGTGGTGCTTTCCTCCATACGCGAACGGATTGAAGTCTCAAGAGTACCGAACGCCATGAAAGGCACTCCCATTGCCCTTGTTATGGCGGGACTGATGTCTCTGGCATTCTTCGCTTTCAAAGGCATGATCTCTTAATATGGCAGGTTAACTAATGATACTTTCATCACTGCTTGTTCTTATGGGCCTCGGATTCACCGCCGCTACAATTCTGGCTGTGGCTTCCAGAATCCTGCATGTAAAAGAAGACCCCCGCATTGCTCAAGTGGAAGGAGTTCTACCGGGAGTCAACTGCGGCGGATGCGGATATGCCGGTTGCGCCGGAGCTGCCAATGCTGTTGTGGAAGGCAAATCCGGAGCAAATGTCTGTGTCATCGGTGGTATTGAAACGGCCCAGGCCGTGGGAAAGGTTATGGGGATCGAAGTTCTGGACATGGAACCGGAGCTGGCCTTCCGCGACTGCACCGGAGGAGAACGGGCCGAAGAACTTTTCAATTACGAGGGTGCCGGAGACTGCCGCGCTCAGGCTTTGCTTTATGACGGGAGCAAGACCTGTCCTGAGGGCTGTCTTGGCTTAGGAACCTGCGTAGCAGTCTGTCCCTTTGATGCAATTGATATGGGGCCGGAAGGACTGCCCATTGTGGACCCGCTGGCCTGCCGGGCCTGCCGTAAATGTGTTGAGGCATGTCCCCGTGATGTTCTTTCCATTGTGTCCATGACCTCAAAACTCATTCACATGGAAGAAGTGAATGACTGCCTTGCTCCATGCCAGCAGAAATGCCCGGGACAAATCAATATCCCCCGCTACATCGAAGCCGCCAACAACGGTGACTACGCCGCTGCCGTGAATATCATACGGGAGCGTAACCCGCTGCTGCTGGTCTGCGGCCGGGTATGCCCTAGGCCCTGTGAAGATGTCTGCCGCCGCATCCATGTGGACAAGCCGGTCGGCATCAACATGATAAAACGTTTTGTTGCTGACTGGGAAATGAAAAACGACCTGCGGCTGGAAATACCCTGTGCCAACGACACAGGACGCAAAGTAGCTATCATAGGCGGCGGGCCAGCAGGACTTTCATGCGCTAACTTCCTTCGCCGTCTTGGTCACAGCCCTACTATTTTTGAGGCAATGCCGGCACTTGGCGGACAGCTTCGCTACGGAATTCCCGAATACCGCCTTCCCAAGAAAGATCTGGACTGGGAAATACAAGGGATTTTGAATCTGGGGATAGAAGTCCGTTATAACCAGAAATTCGGTGCCAACCTGACAATAGAAGAAATGGAAAAAGAAGGGTTCGAGGCCTATTTCATGGGTATAGGAGCATGGGACAGCGGATCACTTAGGATTGATGGAGAAGACGCTCAAGGTGTTATCCCCGGAACTGAGTTTCTCACTGCTGTAGGTCTTGGACAGATCCCCAATGTCGGCCCCAGAGTAATCGTGGTCGGAGGCGGAAACACTGCTATTGACGCGGCACGGACAAGCATCCGTTTAGGGTGTGAGGTTACAATGCTTTACCGGCGGACACGGAACGAAATGCCTGCAAATACGGAAGAAATTGATGCAGCTGCTGACGAAGGAGTCAAATTTGTATTTCTTTCCGCTCCTACTAAAATTATTATGGATCATCAGGGGAAGGCAACACACCTTGAATGTGTAAAAATGGAACTTGGTGAACCGGATGAATCAGGACGGAGACGCCCGGTTCCCGTAAAAGGTTCCGAGACTAGATACCCTGTGGATACAATCATTTCGGCAATCGGGCAGAAGCCTGAGCTGACCTGTTTTTATACCGAAGGGGAAGAACAGTGCCAGATAGACTTCACCCGCTGGCGCACAATCAATGCAGACCCTGAGACCCTGCAGACTTCCATCCCTTATATATTTGCCGGAGGTGATGCTTTCTCCGGACCCGACCTCGTCATTTCCGCAGTTGGAGCAGGACGGAGAGCAGCCAGATCTATCCATCACATGCTCACAACTGAGAGCATTCCTGTTGCTGACAACATCATGCGGGACCTGATCCCCTATACCCTTTTCAAGGATGTTGACGGCTGCAAGCAGAAGGAACGTAATAAAATGCCCCACCTATGTGAAGGCAAGGAACGTGTCAGCACTTTTAATGAAGTTGAAGGATGCCTTTGTGAGGATGATCTCCTGCGAGAAACATCAAGATGCCTGCGCTGCGGGCTTATCTGCTATGACCGGGACGTTCCGCTGGAAGATGTAGTCACGGCCCGGGTGGGAGAAAAAGTCGAATAGCTACACTTACCCTGAGAACCCGGGTCTTGGCACATGACGCCTTTGATCCTGTACTATCGAGAGTACTGTTGCCATCGCTAATTTCAAATTGTTGTCCCCGCTTCTGTTAAGCCCCGATAGTAATCCCTGAGCAAAAGACAGAGACATTACAAGTTACTGGTTTTGAAACTTTATATGATTTTGACAGTTATTCAAGTTCGTCCGGCCAAATACACCATCCCAATTGAATTGATATTCTAAAGAGCATTAAAAAAGGCGCAGCGGTTAACCGCTGCGCCTTAAACTTTGAAAAATCAAAGCTATTATTTCTGGAGGCCGGACTGAACGTCCTTGAGGAGCTCCTGAACCTTTGCAAGTTTGGCCTGCTCTTCTTCACTGAGCTGAGCACCAACGTATGCTGCTTTCTGGTTCATTTCTTCGATAATGCCGTCCATGATAATATGTCTGGTCTTAAGGGGAAGCTTTTCAAGTTCCACCAGTCTGCCGTCTACAACTTCCATCTGTGCATTAAGGTCTGCAACTTCGCCGCGTACGGACTGCAGATCTTTAACTTCAGAAGTGAGGCTGCTAAGGTTCTGGTTAAGACCGTAGAAAAAAACTACGAGAAGTACGGAAACCATGATGGAGATGAGCATTGCCACTTTGCCCATGTCTCTCTGTGCGGTATCGCCAACGTTTGCTGCGATTTCATCACCCATTGCTTCTACTTCGGATTTGTTCTGATAATCATCCATCTGGTGCACCTTTTCAGTTGCTGCGCTCATTAGTTAAACCTCCTAAATGATCGTGTTAAAAACGGATCTCAACATACGTCAAGGACCATTTCAAATCAAGAAAATAAACTTGTTTAAAAAAATAATCCTCACCCAGAATTCATTAGGTGAATCTCATAAAAGGACAAAATCCGCAATATTCACAAGCTTAAAATTGAATTTAAATTCAATCGCGAAGGTTTTCCAACTATACTTACACGACCTCTGCCCGAAAAAAGATCGTACATACATAACCTCCCCTGATTCACAACCTAACAACAACACTGCGGCATACATCATGCATAATCTTAAGATAAATT
Source organism: Maridesulfovibrio salinus (assembly GCF_055394525.1). NCBI lineage: Bacteria > Pseudomonadati > Thermodesulfobacteriota > Desulfovibrionia > Desulfovibrionales > Desulfovibrionaceae > Maridesulfovibrio > Maridesulfovibrio salinus. Next base: position 2,269,350 of record NZ_AP042461.1, on the reverse strand, counting down.
TAAAAGCGGAAAAGATTTCTTAGCAGTTACTTAAGGAGTGGAAATGTACACCAGTTCAATTTTAAGCGGTGGAAGCACAGCGGGGAGCTACTTCACCAATATCGCAAACAGCCCCTCTGCTTCTCAGAAACCTAATATTTCCAGCAATATGACATCCTCGCAGATTCGTCGACAGCTCCAAATGCAGTTTGCGAGCATGAGCTTTGGCCTTACCTCGGATGAACAGCAGCAGGTCAACTCTTACTATTCACAGCTCAACGGTATCTATGGTGTCGAAGATTCATCTGTGCGTGAAGAACAGGAAAAAAAATTAGCTTCTCTTAAGAAAGAGCTTGATGAGCTTTACGGGATCAGTGGCGAACCCAAGGAACTGACTCAGGCGGAAAAAGAAGAACTGGACAAAATCCAGAAGGAACTTGACGAGCTATATAATATTCTGCCCACCAAAGAACCTCAGGGAGCTGAGCTGAGGCGCGCCGAAAGCCTCAAGTGGGAACTGAAAAAGCTCTACTATCCTGAAGGAAAGACCCTTACCGCTGCGGAAAAGAAAAAAGAATCATCTATTCAAGATGAATTAAAAGAACTGTTCGGTATTGAGGGACCTAAAGAACTCACCAAGGAAGAACAACTCAAAGCAGATGAATTGAACAAGCGCATGGATGAAATAATGGGAACCCTCAAGAAGGACCTCACCCCGGAAGAGGAAGAAAAAGCTGACGCAATCATTACCGAGATGGAAAAAATCGTCGGCAACCTCGTTACCCATGGACTGAGCAACACTGAAAAGAATCTTTTCTACACTATGGACGAAGAAGTACAGCAGCTCAAGGACACAGCAAAAGAAAGAGAACTGACCGATACAGAGCAGGATAAGCTAGCTGAACTTAATAAAAATATTGATACATTACTTGAAAAAGCGGCAAGAATTCAGGAACAGCAGGACATGCAGGCAAAACAGGTCCATAATCAGGTCGGCGGATTCTTCTCCCAGCTTGGGATGATGGGCGGCGGGACCCTTCTTTCAAGATCAATTTAATTTCATTGCCAATCAAAACACAGCAAAACCGACTGCTCAATCAGGGTGTGAAAAGGATGTTCTACTGCACTGGATGAAATCCGAAGGCAGCGCGTACATCCTTGAATCTTCCGGTATTATTTTTTCTTGATAAGCGCGCTGTTTTTCCTTACGCCTAGGTCTTGAACAATAAGGAGTACGTCTCCTCATAAATATTACAAGACAGAACAGGAGAAACAGATGCCTATTTACGAATTCAAATGTTCAAAATGCGGTAAGGATTTTGACGAATTAATTATGCCCGGCAAGGAAGCCAAAGCTGATTGTCCGGAATGCGGCAACAAGGACTGCGAAAAGCTCGTTTCCATGGGCAATGTAAGACCCCACGGTATCCCCAAAGGAAAAGGCGGATACTCTATGCCTCCATGCAAGGGCTGCGGAAGCAAGTAATCCCGGCATTAGCTGAAACATTTCGGGGAAGACGATCGTCTTCCCCTTTTTTATTTACCTGAATTCAGGTTTGAAAATAAGCTGAAAAATTCAAATCATCTTTCAGAATTTTCTTCCTTTCTGTTCTTGATCCGCTCCATATCTTCTTCAAATGAGTTGATATTCCAGGGGAATGATTTACGGGCTGTCATAACGGCAAAATTTTCCACTTCCTGTGCCCACTGCCGGTAATCCTCAAGAACTCTCTCTCCCAGCGGAGTCAGACTGCAGCCTTTACGGCCACGGGTCTTCAGCACAAGGGAATCTCCTAATACATCCTCAGTATTCTTCAATCTTCCCCAGGCCGCCCTGTATGACATGCCGAGTGCTTTTGCCGCCTTATTCAACGAGCCCTGTTTTTCTATCTGTTCAAGAAGCTGCGCCCTGCCTAGCCCGAACAGCATACCCTCCTCTGTTTCCAGCCAGAGGTTTAATCTCACTCTAGGGCAGAATTCATCATCACCCGACATTCCATATCCTCCTAATACTAATTATCATGCAAATTGTATGTTTCACTTAACATAAATCGGCATAACTGAAAACAACCCTTGCATTTATCAAAACTGTAATTAACTTAAAGCCCCTGCATGAAATCAGACTTTACTCTGATCACATATAGTTTTAATTTAAAATACGCTTAATATCAGCTTTTTTATCAATCTGGAGAATTATCACTACTATGAATATTAGCACCGATGACATGACCAACTCCCCATACAGGACAATATGGAACCTGTCATGGCCGCAGATATTGATGATGATTTTCCATTTGATGATCGGTCTTGTGGATGTGTGGGTCGCGTCCAAACTGGGGCGCGAGATACAGGCATCCATGGGAATGATAAGCCAGTCGCTTTTTTTCTTTCTGGTTATTGCCGTGGCAACGGCAAACGGCTCAGTCGCTGCTATCAGTCAGTCAATAGGAGCCGGGAAGATTCTGCGGGCCAAACGCTATGTAGGACTCTGCTGCATCCTTGGGGCTGTAATGGGGACATCCATTTTTGTTTTCGGATTCCCTTACCGCAACGGCATACTCAGTCTGCTGCAGGTTCCTGACGCAATGCGTTATGTAATGGAGTACTTTATAGAAGTGTTCCTTTATCTCGTTCCAATATACTACATGCTTATCATCACCAATGCGGTCTTCAGAGCTCAGAAGAAAGTCATGCTTCCTCTTTACAGCATGATCATTGTCACAGTTCTCAACACGATAGGAGATTTGGGACTTGGGATGGGCATGTGGGGCATGCCGGAAATGGGGTACAGGGGGCTGGCCTGGGCTACTTTCGGGTCTATTACAGCCGGAGCTATTTTCAACCTTGGTGTACTGTACCGGTCAGGTTATCTGCGCCGTAAATCGCTCGCTCCATTAAAATGGATGAAGAAAGCCTTTCCTTATCTATTCAAGGTTGCATGGCCCAACGGCTTGATGCAGTTGGTCTGGCATTCGGGCTACATGGTGCTCTATTCCATAACCGCCAGCCTACCCAATGAAAATGTTATTGCCCTTGCCGGAATGACAGCTGGTATTCGCATTGAATCCATACTCTTTCTTCCAGCATTTGCTTTCAACATGACTGCATCAATTATTATCGGTCACTATCTTGGTGATGGAAAACCTGACGAAGCCAAGAAATTCGGGTATAGAATATTGTTTCTGGCAATAGGATTCCTGAGTGTTATAGCTTTAGGGCTCTGGCAGGTTATTTATCCGGTGACATCAATAATCGCTCCGGATCAGGTTGTTCTTGATGAGGCTGTAAACTATCTGTATTTTAATATGCTTGCCATACCGTTCACCCTGACATCCATGATCATGGCCGGGGCTCTGAACGGTGCAGGAGCAACAATTTACAACCTGTTCATTTTCGCAGTAACCGTCTGGGGCTGTAGAATCCCGCTGGCATACTATCTGGGACATCAGGTTTATGAATCTGCGACCGGAATATGGATGGCGATGCTCATTTCACAGGGCGTGCAGGCAAGTATTATTTTTTACACTTTCTCCTGCCGCAATTGGCAGAAATTCAGCATGATAAAAAAAAGAAATAAAAGGATTGCACATGCATAAAGAATTCAAGGCTATCACTCTTGAATGTCAGGATAAATTTGATGAAGCTATCATGGCCTGCCCCCAGCGGACCTCAGATTATACTTTCGCCAACATCTGGGGATGGACCGATCACTACGGTCTTGAAATAAGATGCAGTGATTCAGGGTTGATCCATGTAAGACAGACCAAGCCGCAAGTTATCAACTGGGCTCCCATCGGTGACTGGTTCAGCGCAGACTGGACCAAGTGCAGTCTGATGAACACCCCGGGGACAAAATTCACCCGTGTTCCTGAAAAACTGGCCATGCACCTCAAAGATATCTACGGAGACAAGCTGCTGATCGAAGAGAACCGTGATCATTTTGACTACGTATATTCAGTACAGGAGCTGATTGAACTCCGTGGCAACAAATTCCACAAGAAGAAAAATCTATACCGCCAGTTCATGAAAAAATACGATTTCGAATACCGGGAAATTACAGCGGACTGTGTGGAAGAAGTTCTGGAGATGCAGCTCGAATGGTATCGCTGGCAGGAAGAAAACAACTTCTCCCCTGCTCTGGTTGCCGAAAATGAGGCAATCGCCAAAGTCCTGAAGGAAATGGACACCATAAAGAACCTTACCGGCGGAACCCTGCGCATTGACAAACGTATCATTGCCTACACCATTGCCGAACCACTTGGGGACGACACCATTGTTATTCATTTCGAAAAAGGGAACACATATTTCAAAGGTGTTTATCAGGCTATCAACCAGATGTTCCTCGAAAACAACGCAAGTGACAAAAAATTCGTTAATCGCGAACAGGATCTCGGAGAGCCCGGACTGCGCAAGGCCAAGCAGTCGTACAATCCAGTTGATTTCATGAAAAAGTACGAAATTACTGTTTTATAGTTTTCTGATGCTTTTCACTTCAAAAGAAAGAAAAAGGTTCGTAGTATTGGGGCTGGATGGACTTCCGGCCTCTCTTGCTTTGAAGTGGGCAAAAAAGCTGCCCAATCTGAGCCGCATTGCCGGAAAATGCGGTTCAATTTCAGCTGAAATACCGGAGCTTTCCCCGGTGAACTGGACCTCATTCTTCACGGGCCGCAAGCCGGGAAAGCACGGGCTTTACGGCTTTACCTCGATTGATCCTCAAGAATACAGGCTTTCCATTAACAGCTTCGAACAGGTTCTCTGCCCGACCATTTTTGAAATGATCGGGGAAAAGGGATTGACCAGCAAAGTCATAAACCTGCCGAACACCTACCCGGCTAAGCCTTTGCGGGGTATGCTAGTTTCAGGATTTGTTGCAGAATCCATGGATAAGGCAGTCTATCCTCCCTTCCTGCTCGGCCCGCTCCAGAGCTCAGGCTACCAACTTGAAGCAGATACCTCACGCGGAATAATGGATCCGGATTACCTTTTTAAACAGGTTGAAAAGACTCTTGAAGGCCGCCTCAAAGCCCTTGAGCTGCTTTGGAACGATCTGGCATGGGACCTGTTCACAATAGTTTTTACCGAAACTGACAGACTGTTCCATTTTTTCTACCCCGCATTTGAGGACGAAAATCACCCTCTACACGAAAAAGCAACAAATTTCATGGTCAAATGGGATCATGCGATCGGTGTGGTTCTTGACAAATTCGATTCGCTGCCGGGACAGAAAAAACTCATATCATTTGCTGATCATGGTTTTGCTGCCCTTGAAACAGAAGTGGACCTCAACACTTTTCTGGTTCAAAACGGCTATCTTGAATACAGCCGCCCTGCAGCAGACCAATGGGATTCATCAGTAATAAGCCCATCCAGTAAAGCATTTGCCCTTGATCCCGGAAGAATATATATCCATACCCCGGATCGATTCTCACGAGGATCGGTCGCCAGTGAACAGGTTGAATCTATTGCGGATGGAATCGCCGAAAAACTCAGAAAACTTGAGTTCAACGGAGAAAAAGTTATGGACCTTGTTTTGACCGGGCAAGAGGCTTACGGTGATAAAGCCATCGGCAATCCACCGGACTTGATCTGCATTTCCAGACCCGGATTTGACTTGAAGGCTAAATTTGACAGAAACGAAATTTTCGGATTCCACGGCAGAACCGGAACCCATACCAGAGGCAACGCCTTTTACTACAGTTCCGATGGGCAGCAGATAGAGCATATACATCAGACCGGACAAATGATTCTTGACTGGTTCAACATCTCTTTGCCAGAGTAAGCTGCTTGCGACTGGCCCGATGGGTTCCCCCTGACAGCATAAGGGGAAGTGCCCCTTTGACAAAACACAAAGGAGTAATCCCATCCATTTAAGAATCCTCATTCCCTCTCTCCAAACGCTTTTTAATTGAGCTTCGCAGGGGATGCGGACAATATACAGAATCCCAAAAACATACCCGCTTTTTTTCGCGGGAGATAATTTAAAAATATAAGTCCCCAGTGGCAAAACCCTAAGAAAAGGTTTTGAAGAAATGGGGTCTGGGGAAGGATAACTATTGCAAAAGTGTCCCTCCTCCAGCCGCCGGAGGCATCAGATAACCATGATAGATTTTCAGAAAGAATTAAATCCTGCTCAGTTTGAGGCAGCAACACACCCGCAGGGTCCTGTACTGGTTATTGCCGGTGCAGGCAGCGGCAAAACCCGCACCATCGTTTACCGCCTGGCATGGCTTGTTGAGCAGGGAATACCGCCCGAATCCATCCTCTTGATGACCTTTACCCGCAAGGCTGCGCAGGAAATGCTGCAACGTACTGAGCATATCCTTGGCCGGCCGCTTCACGGTACTCAGGGCGGAACATTTCATGCCTTTGCGTTTTATGTACTGCGTCAGAATGCTGCGGAAATAGGTTTCCCCAACGGTTTCAATCTCATGGACCGCAGTGACTCTGAGGGAGCTGTCAAAGAAGTAAAAGACAACCTCGGCTTTGGTAAAAAGGATAGATCATATCCTAAAAAATCCACACTGCTGGACATGATTACCAAGTCACGCAACAAAGAAATTTCCATCGACACCCTTGTCAACACAGAAGCCTACCACCTCGGTACTTATGCTCAGGAAATGGAAGAAATAGCCAAGGCTTACGCTGTATATAAAAAGCAGCACGGCCTGATGGACTATGACGACCTGCTATTCTATCTGGAAGAACTGCTGGAAAATGATAAATTCCTGCGCAACTCCATGCGCAGCCGTTACCAGTATATCATGGTGGACGAATATCAGGACACCAACCTTGTGCAGGCACGCATCGTCAAACTGCTGGCGGGAGAGAAAGGAAATGTCATGGCCGTTGGCGATGATGCCCAGTCCATTTATTCCTTTCGTGGCGCGGACGTAACCAATATTCTTAAATTTCCTGAAATCTTTGAAGACGTTAAAATTGTCCGGCTTGAACAGAACTACCGTTCTACCCAGCCCATTCTGGACCTGACAAATGCAATTCTGGATGGTGCGGCAACCAAGTTTGACAAAAAACTTTTTACCGAACGCACATGGGGCAACAAACCGCAACTCATGGTTCCTCTCAGTGACTTCAGCCAGTCCAACCGGGTTCTGGACAAGATCATAGAATTGCAGAAAAAATTTGGCCCGGAAGAAGTGGCGGTACTCTTCCGTGCCGGCTACCAGAGTTACGGTCTTGAAGTGGCTTTAAAAAGACTGGGCGTGGGATTCAAGAAATACGGAGGCTTGAAATTCAACGAAGCCGCACACATCAAGGATGTATTGGCTTTCATGCGCCTTGTAAGCAACCCGGCGGACATCATCGCCTGGCAGCGCACATTAGGACACATCAAAGGTGTTGGCCCCAAAACCGCTACAAAAATAGCCAACGCAGTCATTGAAGCAGACAGCAAAGCGCTGGGCAAGTACACCAAGAAGTATGCCCTGCTGCAGGAAATCCTGACTGACCTTGATGGGTTGCGTAAAAAAAATTCCTCTCCCGCCACCTGCCTTGAAGTAATTGTACCACTTTACAAACCCCTGCTGGTTGCCCAGTACCCGGACGATTACCCGCGCAGAGAAGCCGGTATTGAGCAGCTTGCTCAGATTGCGGCCAACTACGATGAAGTTGAAACATTTCTTGCCGACCTGTGTCTTGATCCGGATCAGCACAGCGAAGAGGAAAAGAAAGAAAATGTTGTAACTCTTTCCACTATTCATTCCGCCAAAGGTCTTGAATGGGATGCCGTAATTCTGCTTGATCTGGTTGAAGACCGGTTTCCATCCCGCAAGTCCATGCAGAAGCCTCTTGAGTACGAGGAAGAACGACGCCTGCTCTACGTGGCCTGCACCCGGGCTAAGCAAGAACTTATTATGTCCGCTCCGGCTTCCATCAACCGCAAGAATACTGATTTTTCCGAACCCGCAGTGCCCAGTCCATTTGTGCGTGAATTGGATACCGTTCTTTTTGACGAGCTTCAGGAGTCCTATTCCGGCGGATTGACCAAGAAAAAAAACAATCCCGTTCCACCGCCGGCTTACAGGTCCAGTGCAGCAGATGCAGGCTCAGCGCCCAAACCTAAATCCGCAAATATTAAACTTGGACATTGCAAGCATAAAATTTTCGGACGTGGTAAGATTGTAGAACGCATTGAGCCAAACAAATTAAAGATCAACTTTCCGGGATTCGGATTCAAGGTTATCGTCGAAGACTTCGTTGAGTTGCTTTAGCCGGCAGGCCAACTCCCCGGTGGAGCCTACAGCATTATATATTTGAGGAGAACTGCGGTTTAGAGCTCAATCTTTCAGGAATCCATAATACCGTAGACTTAAGAAAAAAACATCCTGCCCGACCTTTACGGCGATTGACGATTTAATAGATAAACCCTTTGCACTCCCTATTAGTATAAAATTTTTCAAATTGTTCTTTCACTTACAGGACTAGATCAAAAACTATGACCAGATTTTCATCCGAACAGGATTTTCTTGCTCTTATTGATAAATACTTCCCGTCTGAAAACGGGCATGTAACCCTTGGACGTGGTGATGACTGTTCTATCCTGCGTACACGAAAAGATTTATGCATAAGCAAAGATTTATTTCTGGAAGATGTCCACTTCAGACGTTCATACTTCTCTCCCGCAGATATCGGCTACAAGTCTCTGGCGGTAAATATAAGTGATATTGCGGCCATGGGCGGGCAACCGATGGGATTCGCCCTCGGCCTGATCATTCCTGCAGACTTGGAGGTAGAATTCTGGGACCCGTTTTTTCAGTCCATGTCTTTTCTTGCCCAGGAAAATGGCTTGATTCTCGCCGGAGGAGATCTGTCCGGTGGTCAATATCTGGGAATTTCCGTTACGGTTTGGGGAGAACCTGCACAGAAAGGCAGCTTTCTTTCCCGCGGTAATGCCTCCCCCGGAGATATTCTTTTTCTTCAGGGTCCTGCAGGGCTTGCGCGGACTGGATTGTTAGCTCTCGAAGAGATGGGGCCACAGGCAGCAGCCGCTTACCCTGAAAGTGTCAAAGCTCACCTGCGGCCTCCCATGCGGGTTGAAGCAGGGCTCAAGCTTGCATCCTCACCTCACGTCCGTGGCCTCATGGATCTTTCTGATGGACTCGCCAAAGACCTGCCCCGTTTTCTCGACTGCTGTGCCGGGCCAGTAGGAGCTGATATAATTCTTCAGGAAGACTCTCTCCACTCTGAAATCACAACCTACGCTGAAAAAAAAGGGATAGCTCCTGCCGAACATGCATTTCAAGGCGGAGAAGACTACGCCCTTTTGGGTGCGGCAGCTCCAGATGGATTCAAAGAGCTCTCCCGTCATCTCCCCGGACTTACGGCAATCGGTACTATTACCGACCACCCGGTAACCCTTCTTAATGGCATAGAATTCACAAATAGCGGATTTGACCATTTCTCAAAATAGGGAAATTCATTAGCCAGAAATATAAATTCTGTGCTATCAGGCATACTAAATAAATTAAAAGGCTTCTCAGCCAATAAAGATCCCTCAAGCTCACCCAGAATTTCATTTTTTGGGAGCTTAACGGTATTTGAATTTAGCGCCATTCAGCCAGTGAATTAAATCCCCGTCTGCGTTATCAGGAACATGAGTGAAGAAGCTCTGGAGGAGAAATGGATACAAATCTTGATATTATAGGCTACGTCAGTTCTTCAATTAAAACCCGTGAAGAAGCCCCGAAACAGGGCAGCGAAGGCGATATTGAAGCTATTGTGGAAGTAAAGAGAGAATATGCAGCGGCGATGGAAGGACTTGAACCCGGCTGCGATATCATACTGCTTTCATGGCTGCACGAAAGTGACCGCACCTGCATGAGAGTTCACCCTCGTGGAGATCACTCCAGACCCAAGCGGGGAGTATTCTCCACCCGCTCTCCAGACAGACCCAATCCAATAGGATTGCATCCGGTGAAACTGCTTGAAATTGATGGAACGCGGCTGAAAGTACATCCGCTGGAAGTTATTGACGGCACACCTATAGTCGACATCAAAAACGCCGACAGGCCGCAAAAATTCTGTCCGCCAGAAGCGAAACAATAAAAGATTAAAATAAATCAGCTACCACCATCCCACGGGGTCGATCAAAAGCCACCGACCCCGCATGGGGGTATTCCATTTAATGGAATATCGTGAAATGTCGAGAAGTGTTTACTACCGGGGGCGGTAAGTAATTCTTCCGCGAGTAAGATCATAAGGGGACAGCTCAACAGTGACTTTATCACCGGGCATTACTCTGATGCGGAATTTACGCATCTTGCCTGATATATGAGCCAGAACCTCATGACCGTTCTCAAGCTCCACACGGAACATTGCGTTAGGGAGAGCTTCTTCCACGGTACCGTTTACTGAAATGCCTTCTTCTTTAGCCAAAACTTATCCTCGTAACCTTTTAAATATAGTGCAGGAAAAAGCCCGCTTACGCATATGCGACAGCGGGCTCAACTTTCGATTATTCCCGGAATCCGGAAAAAATCAAGACTGTCTTTAGGTACAATATGGTTTAAGTGAGAACCCTTCGTCCTCACTAGCCCAAGAGGGCTTTATACCAAATCGTGACAAATTACCAGCGTCTGGGACGTGGTTCGCGGGGACGAGCTTCGTTTACTTTGAGATTGCGGCCACCGAATACACTGCCATCAAGGTTTTCAATAGCCTGAACAGCGCCCTCATCTTCCATTTCAACAAAACCGAATCCACGGGGGCGGCCTGTTTCACGATCGTTGATGAGTTTAACAGAAATAACTTCACCAAACTCTTCAAAAGCTGCCCTTACATCTTCCTCAGATGAGCTCCAGGGAAGATTACCCACGTAAATGTTCTTCGACATTCCAAAAACTCCATAAAACGTTAATACTTAAAACAACCCAGACAGCCGGCCCGAATCATAAAATTCGTCACCACACTTTGGCCTATCTAACAGTTTCGAACCCGATTATAGACCATTCAACTAAATACCCATAAAGACAACCTATGATATTCGGCTGAAATCCGGTTTCCTAACTACGCCCTTACCTCATTATAGAGAAAAGAGCAATAGGCCCACAAAAAAAAGATTATTAAAAAATCACCTTTTTTTACGTGGGCCTATTAAATATTATAAGAGTCCTGCTATTTTTTCAGCCAGCTCATCATTTTACGGAGTTCGCCACCGACCTGCTCAATCTGGTGCTCTTTGCCGATACGACGCATAGCACTGAAGTGGGCCTTGCCGGTCATGTTCTCAGCGATGAATTCCCTTGCGAACTCACCCTGCTGGATTTCCTTGAGAATCTTCTTCATTTCCTTACGGCTTTCCTCGTTGATAACACGGGGACCGCGGGTAAGATCACCGTACTCAGCAGTATCGGAAATGGAATCACGCATTTTGGCGAGACCACCTTCGTAGATGAGGTCGATGATCAGCTTGCACTCGTGCAGGCACTCGAAATATGCGATTTCAGGTCTGTAGCCTGCTTCAACCAAAGTTTCAAAACCGGCTTTGATCAGTTCGGAAAGACCTCCGCAGAGAACTGCCTGCTCACCGAAAAGGTCCGTTTCAGTTTCTTCGCGGAAAGTGGTTTCCAATACACCTGAACGGGTTGCGCCGATACCTTTGGCGTAAGCAAGAGCGATATCAAAAGCTTTACCGGATGCATTCTGGTGAACAGCGATGATTGCCGGAACAGCTCCACCTTCAGTGTAGGTACGGCGAACGAGATGGCCGGGGCCCTTGGGTGCAGCCATGATGACGTCAACATCAGGAGTGGGCACAATCTGCTCAAAATGAATGTTGAAACCGTGTCCGAAAGCAAGAATATTGCCGGGCTTGAGGTTGGGGGCGATGTCATTTTTGTAGACATCAGCCTGAACCTGATCGGGAAGAAGAATCATAATGAGGTCTGCCTGTGCAGCAGCTTCAGCAGCACTTACGGGCTCGAAGCCGTGTTCCTTGGCAAGCTCGTAGTTGGGACCGCCGGGACGCTGGCCGATAACAACCTTGATACCGGAATCGCGAAGGTTCTGTGCGTGGGCATGGCCCTGGCTACCGTAACCGATGATCGCTACAGTCTTGTCTTTGAGCAGACCCAGATCAGCGTCATTTTCATAATAAACTTTCATTGCTTTCTCCTGATTTTTATCTTTGGCTCGGACACGAAACATAAGTGCAGTAAACTGGCTGGCCCATCCTTGAAAAAGGCCATCCGGTTAAATGCTGTGCCGATTTTGTTCGAAATTCAATTACCCTTGGAGGGCTCTCTTCATGGCGACGGTTCCGGTGCGGTGGATTTCCTTGATGCCGAATCTTGACATCAGATTGATCAGAGCTTCAATCTTGCCGTGGTCACCGGTAACCTCGATAGACAGTTCATCCACGCTTACATCAACTACCTTGCAGCGAAAAATATCTACAATCCTTAGTATTTCTGCACGCTTGGCATCTTCAGCATTTATCTTGATCAAAGCCATTTCCCGCTCAACAGAATTGTGCTCAACGAGATCAACAACCTTGATGACAGTAACAAGCTTGCGGAGCTGCTTAACAATCTGCTCCACAATCTGCTCATCTCCGACAGTTGTGATGGTCATGTGGGATACGCCCTCCTCAAGGGTGGGAGCAACATTCAAGGACTCAATATTAAATCCCCGTCCACTGAACAATCCTGCAACTCTGGAGAGAACCCCGGGCTCGTTTTCCACTGTGATGGATAATGTATGTCTCATTACATCCCCCTAAACGAGCAGCATCTCGGTTAACGAAGCACCGGCAGGAACCATAGGATACACGTTCTCTTCCGGATCAACACGGACATCGATTATGCAAGGCTTGTCGAGAGCAAAGGCCTCCCGGAGCACAGGTTCGACATCCTTTTCCTCGGTAACCCTGAAACCGGCAGCCCCGAACGCTTCAGCCAGCTTTACAAAATCAGGCTGCGCATCCATGCAGGTTTCACAGTAGTTCCGGTTGTAAAAAAGCTCCTGCCACTGGCGGACCATACCAAGATAACCATTGTTAAGAATAACGATTTTAACAGGCAGGTTGTTGCAGACGGCTGTCATCATTTCCTGAATATTCATCTGAATCGAACCGTCTCCGGCAATATTAACAACCAATTTATCCGGGAAGGCCATCTGAGCACCTATGGCTGCGGGAAATCCGTATCCCATAGTTCCCAATCCGCCTGATGAAAGGAATGTCTTGGAGCTTTTGAACTTGTAAAATTGGGCAGCCCACATCTGGTTCTGTCCGACTTCAGTGGCGATAATCGCATCTCCGTTGCTGATTTCGTAGACTTTCTCCACGACAAACTGCGGTTTGATATGATTGTTATCGCTTTTTTTATAACGCAGAGGATGAGTTTCGGACCATTCCTGAACCTGACGGACCCACACGGCATGAGCGACTTCCCAGTCGATCTCGCCAGTCTTTGGTTCCATTTCACTCTTTAATGCTGAAAGTGCGCTTTTGCAGTCGGCAACCAGCGGCACATGTACGGCTACGTTCTTTTGAATTGAAGTGGGGTCAATATCGATGTGAACAAGAGTGGCTTTAGGGGCAAACGTGCTGACTTTACCAGTCACACGGTCATCGAACCTCGCCCCGATAGCCAGGACGAGGTCCGCGTTATTTATGGCCATGTTTGCGGCATAGGTGCCATGCATCCCGAGCATCCCCAGCCAAAGCGGGTCAGTTCCGGGAAAGGCGCCCAGCCCCATCAGAGTAGCGGTCACCGGAATGTTCAGGCTCCTGGCAAGCCAGGTCAAATCATCCTCAGCTCCAGAGCTGATAACTCCTCCGCCGGCATAAATCAAGGGCCTTTCTGCCTCTTCGATCAATTTTGCGACTTTTTTAATCTGTCGCGCATGCGGCTTGAGGTTGGGGTTATAGCTTCGAAGCGACACATCTTCAGGCCACTCAAACTCGAATTTCTGCTGCATAATGTCTTTGGGAAGGTCTACAAGAACCGGGCCGGGTCTTCCGGAACGGGCGAGATAAAATGCCTGCCGGATGGTGTAAGCGAGATCCTTGATGTCCTTGACCAGATAATTATGCTTGGTACAAGGTCGGGTAATTCCCACAATGTCCACTTCCTGAAAAGCATCGTTTCCAATCAGAGGAGTGGGAACCTGCCCGGTGAAAATAACCACCGGGATTGAATCCATATACGCTGTTGCTATGCCGGTTACCGTGTTGGTAGCCCCGGGACCTGAAGTCACGAGGCAGACTCCTGCATCGCCTGTAGCACGCGCATAACCGTCCGCAGCGTGGATTGCACCCTGTTCGTGCCTTACCAATATGTGCTTGAGCGGATAATTGGGCAGTTCGTCGTAGATATCGATAACGGCTCCTCCCGGAAACCCGAATACGACGTCAACACCCTCCTTTTTCAGACATTCAAGAAATATCTGAGCTCCGGTGAGCTCCATAACTACTCTCCCTTCTAGTTACGCTGATCGAGCAAAGCCTGCAGCTTAGTCTTTCCAGCCAGTTTCTTCTTTTTAAGTTCTTTAACTTCCTGAGATTCAGTCTCACTCAGGTAAGATTTGGATTCCATTTTCGCGATGAGTTTCTTGTATTCATTATGCTGAGTCCATAGGGCATTGACCTGGCTGTCCTGTGCTGCTAGCTGCTCGATTCTTTCAATGTCTCTCTGTTCCATTTGAAACTCCTTTACAAAGGGTTGCAATTCAAGCGCCGTCAGGAATTATTCCGTTCCAGCGCGGTTCAACATCGGACTCAACCAGTAAAACCTTTTTACGGTTGGTCTGTCCGGATGCAATGGAAATATTGCGTGATTTGATGCCCAGACGGGCTGCGATAAACTTGGCAAGAGCCTTGTTGGCCTTGTTATCAACAGCTGGTGCGTTTATTCTGACGCGAACGCTGTCCTGATACTCCCCGGTGACACCTTCATTTTTGGCACCAGGCTGCACCCATACGGAAACCTTCCATGAATGGTTTCCGCAGGGCCGGATGTAAGAGGGGAGTTCTGTTATAACTTCGGTCACTTGGCTTTTTTAAAGAATTTAAGTTTAGATTCTATTGCTTCAACTTTCTCAAGCTCGGGATCACCGATCTCAAGAGTTTTGAGGTGGGATTCAAGCAACGCTTTCAGCTCGACCTCAAATCTTGTTCTCTGCCGCTTAAGTTCGTTGATGTCTTCATGGATCTGCGCCAGCCTGTTATGAGCCTGCTGCAATATCCCCTCCGCCCTTGAGTGAGCCTCGTTTATGATAACTTCAGCTTCCTTTCTTGCGGTGGCCTTAAGATCATCAACCATTTTCTGAGTAGTCATCAGGGTATCGCGCAACGTTTCCTCACGCTGGCGAAATTCCGCTATTGTATTGTCGCGTCGGCCCACTTTTTTAAGAAGCTGCTTTTTCTCGTCAGCAGAAGCTCCGAGAACCTCGGCAAGCTCCACCATAAGCTGGTCCACTTCGCTTTTCGAATACCCGAAAAATGATTTGGAGAACTTTTTATTAAGAAGGTCAATTTTGGAAAGACTCATTCCCACCTCCGGGTTTTACATCCCGTATGCCACTCTGGCTACGCCTCGAACAAGGATATTGTTCAGAATCTGAATAACAACAAGAACAACTATGGGAGAAAGGTCAAATCCGCCGATGTTAACAAAGGGAAGAAACTGCCTTACTTTGGCAAAAACAGGCTCGGTTACACTGCGGAGAAAACGAACAATGGGATTGTAAGGATCAGGATTGACCCAGGTAATGAGAGCGGAAATGATAACCACCCACATGTAGAGACTCAGAAGGGTGCTGATAACCTCTACCAGAGACATAATAACTATATCCATGAAATTAACTCCTTACGGACTGGACCGGAGAGGCGACCCTCCAGCCTTGACTTTAAATTGTCACAGCAGGGGCCAATAATCAACTCTTTTCAGCCCCAATAAGTGATTTCTGGTCAATTTAATAATTAAAAACCGGACAAATAAGCTTTAAGAAGCCCAAAAATCCGGATTTATTCAATATCCAACTAACAGGAACAGCTTCCCCAGACCTGATTGCGGGCTTTTTCAAGCAGATTGCAAAGCGTCCAGTAGCTGTCTATGTGCAGACGGGCATTAAGTCCGGGACTTCGATAGGCCCAGAATTCAACTCCCGCCCTTTCAGCACAACTTTCATCAACCCATGTGTCGCCGATGTAAACAACTTCCTCCGGCTTCATTTTCCATTTATCAAGGATGTAATGGACTCCGGCCGGATGTGGTTTTGTCACCGATAAAGTCGTAGAGGTAACGGCTGGATTAAAAAAATCTTCAATGTTGAATTTCTGAAGCACCATTGGAAGAGTATCAGTGCGATTGGTGTTTATTCCCATTTTGATTCTGTTGGTTCGCAACCATTCAAGAAGCCTGCTCAACCCGTCTTCAACCTGAATGTAGTTGAGCCCTTCCCTCAGTTCAGGAAGACCACAAAGGCTCATGGCCTCCTCCAGCGAATCAGCGGGCATTATATGCTTCATGGATTCGGCATGAGTGTGGGCGTGAACGAACTTCTCCTCTTCGGAAGTCATTGGCTCAAGTCCAAACCTGTTTTTAAACCAGTTGTAATACCATTTGTTTGCTTCAAATGAATTGATCAGCACACCATCACAATCAAAAATAATTCCTTTGACCTCTTTAACAAAGTCAGGAGGGGTGATGTCGCTGATGTGTATGGATTCCATCTTAAGGACAGCTCCGTTTAATAGTTTGCGGAAATCATCGTGCCAGTATGTTGTCCTGACTATTGAGAAGCCTAATCGGCAACAAGCGCGATAGTGAACTCACGATCCAGCCATGGTTTCTCTTCAGGCAATGAAGACATTCCGAGAAGCTTCCAGGCTTTTTCGCGCAATGCCAGGGTCTTGCCGCTCAAAAGGTCTTCTTTTTCAAAAATTTCGATATCCCTGTCCCGCCAATAGGAAACAGCTTCAGCATCAGATGTAACCAAAGCAGTATTTTCAGGAAGCAACAGTGCAAATCCTTCCAGAACCTTCTGCCAGGGAAGTTGAAATGAACCGCCGCCGATGCCCGGGAGATTAGCCATCAACCCTCCCAGAGCCATTGTTTTCCGGTCATCTTCACTTTCGACATCAAGTCCGAGACTCTCACCGAAGCCGGACCATTTTTCGCCAAGGCTTTCCTCAAGCCCTTTAAGTTCGATATGCTTAGCCTCGTAGGCATACACAAGAGCAAGCACAATCTGATTCTGTTTTCTGACCGCTTCATCTTTTACAGTGTCAACGGTCGGGTCCAGACTTGCGAGAAGAGCGCTCTGAATTGCGGAAGTTCTCTCTCCGAACTGATCCTTATCTGCAGACTGGGGATTTGCAATCACCTTGAACATATCCCCTAAGCTCTCACCGTAGCTGACAAAGTCATCTACCATACGACGGCAGGTAACAGGCTCCACAGGCAGGTCATCCGGTCGAAAAACGGGTATTTCGCCACTCTGCTCCCGGTCAATACCCGGATCAAAAAGTACAGCACCCTCGACTTTCTCCGAAACAAGTTCCTCATGCATTTGCGGGAAATATATCAGCACGGTAAAACTCCCTTACATTTACTTATAGTAAAAAAATAAATTCTGCGGCTGTATCGGACTGCCATTTGATAGAAACTTAAACTATCAGTCCCTTTCAAGTTCGAACTTTTTGCAGATTCCCATACAGTTCTCAAGTTCAAAAAGACAGACTTCATCATACAAAGCAGCGCAGAACGGATAACCATCCTCTTCGGAAGGAATCATTTTGCGACACACAACCGAGGATTTCAAGTGTTCTTCGATCCTATGTTCCCAAAGCTCGGTAAAAGCCTGTTCATCCAGCCTGAAAGCTTCCGCCTGCCGCAGCAGATTGTCATACTCGCCTTCGAGCTCTTTAATCACCCGGCAACGCCACCCGCGATTATACCCGGGATTAAGCATCTCTTCATAAAGGCATCTGCCGGAGACAAAATAACGGCATTTGCGCCCCGGCATTTTAGTAACTTTAGCCAAAAAAACCTCCGGGCAATCCTTTTCCAATCGACCATTGCCCAATTTCGCTTCAACTGAAGAACTATGTTCGCATCTGCGGTTTGTAAAGTTTAAAAATGTATATTTTCCGTGCCGTTCCGGGATAAGAAGACATTCTTGACCTTACTCCCCTGCCCGTGTAGAAAGTGCGTAACCGTCTATCATTGGAGGAAGAAAATGTTCGGTCTTGGAATAACAGAAATACTTTTAATTGTGGTCATTATCGTATTGATTTTCGGTGCCAAAAAGCTGCCCGAAGTCGGAAGCGGACTGGGCCGCGCCATTCAAAATTTCAAAAAAGCAAGCAGTGAACCTGAAGAAATTGACGTGACACCGTCAAAAGATAAGGACAAAGAAGCTTAAAATCTACAGGATGTTAAACTCTTAAGCTGTTAGCCAAGCCCCGGTCCGTTGAAAAGCTGGCCGGGGTTTATATTACCCTTCTATCTCCGCAAACATGGCCATCCCTCTCTTAAGATAAACAGCCCCGGAAATAAGCGTGAACAAAGCGGCCGTAATTTCCAGCCCCGGCAGGACACCCCCGACTTCCCAACCGAAAGCCAAGCCACAAAGCACTATAAATACAACCATTATTTGCAAAGCGGTCGTTATCTTACTGCTCCATAGCGGGTCAATTCTTTTCTCTACGTCCATACCGTAAAACTTCAACAGACTGAGTCCGCCAACTATCACAAGATCCCTGAATATCACCAGCACGGTCAGCCAATTCGAAATAAATCCCTGAGCTGACAGGCAGAGAAAAGACGTAATAAGCAAAATTTTATCAGCCAGCGGGTCAATCATGGCCCCGAATTCAGTCCTCTGCCTGAGAATCCGGGCCAGAAAACCATCCAGTGCATCTGAAAATCCGGCCACCATGAAAAGCAGCCATGCCGCGACAAAATTCTGATCCAGATAAGCAATCACAAATCCCGGAGTCAGTAAAATCCGGAAAATAGTTATCAAATTAGGTATGGTCCAGATTTTTTGTCTCGACACACTTTCTGCCTTCTATTGCTCCGTTTCCAACCCTTCCAGGTTGAAACTCAGCCCACGGGGGGGGAGGTAATCATTAAGATAGCTGCGCAGTACCCACTGATCAGAAACTTCCAGAGACCAGCTTGCCGAGACTGAGGTGGGTTTCATTTCCACATCCTGCAGCACGACCTCCTGTACAGCGGAATCCCAGGACTTGAGCTTGCGCCCGAACTCACGGACTCCATCGGGATTAAACCAGCCTCTTACTACTAACAGAGCTTTGGGGTTGCTTAAAATATCGGCACTTTTAGCTCCGTAATACTTTTCCCAGAGCTGACGCCAGACAGACTCAAGGTCAGCTCCTGCTGCATACCACTTATCAGCCGCTATTTTCAGATCACCGCTCCATCTCTTCTTACTGACATGGTTAACGTTGAAAATTACGGTTCCATTTCCGGCAGTTGTGACTTTCTCGATGTTATAGAGGTTCATGAGATTCTGAACGTCTTCATCCTGATTATTCTGCTGCCATGCACTCAGTTCATATTTTCCATTAGAAATATTAATCTGGCTCTCAACCTTCCCGCTCTGGGCGGAAAACATACCCATCTTTTTCAAAGACTCCCGAAGGAACTTCCGGTTGATATTAACATCAATACTTACCGAAACACCGGCTTCTTCCTGCCTGACGTCCATGTCCTTGTAACCGGTAATATAGTTTTCATAATTTTTCCCGAAAATCCATTTAAGGGCTTCACCCCTTTCCGGAGAGAGAGTACCGGGAATCATGCGAACTGATTCCGAATAAAGAGCCTGTGCAAAAGCCTGCGTCACAGCCTGATCCTGCAAAACCCGGGAGGAAACCTCTTTCTCTGGATCAACTGCCTTGAAAATCTGGACCTTGGCTGCATAAGCAGGAGCTATTGTTCCTAAAAGGACTGCCGCAAGTACAGCAACGAAAAACTTCTTGGTATGCATTGAAAAAAACACTTTTTCTCCGGATAATTATTTACTGCTGAGCCGGCAAGGGCTTGCTGTCATTGAGAGGTTCTTCCTGAATCCCGCTTTCTGCATCAATTACTTTGTCCGCCTCCGTTGCAATGCTTTCCGCTGATACTCCTGAAGCTGAGTCATCTGACTGTTCAAGTCCGCCAGCGGAATCATCAACCAGAATCACAACCGAGCATTTATCTATGACAGACTTCCTTTTCAATACGGATTTGACCTTCGCGCCATCTTCAAGGGATAAAATAAGATCGGAATGTCCGGTGCCGGTAACATTTACAGGCTTGACTTTCAGGGGAAAATTACCCACACGATTCCTAAGATTCTCAGAATTTTCATCAGTCATGTAAGCCACAAGACCATTCTTTATCACAGCCTCACGGCTAACTGAAAAAGCGCCGTAAACTCCCACTCCACGTCCGTCATATATGAGAGGAAGCAGTACAGGATTCAACCTGAATCCTCTGGCGTCGATAACTACTCCGCTGTGAACTCCGGCTTCACGGCCATTGAAACCAGCTGCATCTGATAATTCCTGCACCATATCCACATCAGAGCGTTTCCCTGACAGAGTCGGAGCTATGCCGGAAAGGAAGGGGATAGTAGGAGGAATAATGATTGATGAAAGACCGTCACGAAGATCAAGAGAAGCTGAAATAGTCACAGTTCCGGACTCCTGAACGGAAGTCTCAAGAAGTGAATTCTGAATGAATCCCCTAAGCGAATTCATCACTTTGATATCATCCCCATGCACATCGGAAATGCTCTTGGATCCGTCAAGACTCAGCGATAGAACTGTATCCAGCAGTTTTTTTCTCGTTTCAACTCCTCCCTGACGAACAGCCAGGGCCCGGGTCCTCTGTGGATCAATTGTGTCCTGCATGGGAAGTATTTCCGAAGTAGCGGAAATATATCCGTCCCCCCAGTTGACCTTACTTCCGGCCATCTCGATAACCAGTCCGCCGAAACCGTTACCGCTATTAGGTGCAGGCTCCTGTGCGCAGGCTGCAGAAGCAAACGCGAGCAGCATGAACAATGCTAGAGCTGTATACTTTTTCATATCTATCCTTCTTTAGCTGACTCCGGCACTATCCGGGTCCAAAATCTGATCATTCCCGTCTCGGTCAATACCCTTCCAAAAGCCGCTGCCGGACGGGTTCCGCCTTAATGCATGTTTCAATTATGTTTCCCCTAAAGAGAGGCCATATAAAAGAGAATAAATGCCTTACGGTCCAGATTTCCGAAAATTTCTCTATGTATTATCCTTCCCGGCCGCAATCCGCAAGCCACTGTTCCACGTATTCAACAGCCTTTGCATGATCCTCCGGCGCGAACCAGTGGATGTCTTTTTCGCGCTTGAACCATGTCAGCTGCCGTTTAGCATAGGCACGGGTGTTTTTGGCCCATAACCGTTTTGTCTCCTCCATATCAATTTCCCCTTTGATATAACGGAGCAATTCGCTGCAACCGATTCCCGTCCAGCCCGGGGCCTTCTCATCAGGACAGATCTCCCATGCTTTCCGAGCCTCTTCCACAGCTCCGGCTTCAATCATTTTTTCTATGCGGTAGTTTAAAAGCGGAGTCAGTGCATCAAGATCAACCATTATGCCGATCTTGAGAAAACTGTATGAAGAAGGGGGAACCTCACGGTTATGCCACCAGGTGAATGTCTTCCCTGTGGCTTCGTAAACTTCAAGAGCCCTGGCATTGCGCTGGCGGTTATTGGGGTGGGTGCGCTTGCAGTATTCCGGGTCAATCTTTTCAAGCTCAGCGTAGAGAGCAGGGCCTCCCTCCTCTTCCGCCCGCCTTCTTATCCTTTCCCGGATATCTTCAGGGATATCAGGTATCGGAGCAAGACCTGAAGTCAGGCTTTGCAGATACATGCCTGTGCCACCGACCAGAACTGGAATTTCACCTGAAGATGTTCTTTCAATCCGGTCTTCAGCCAGCTTAACAAAACCGGCAGCGTTAATGGTTTCTGTCGTTGGCAGAAATCCATATAGCTCATGTGGACAGACAGCCCTTTCTTCTTCACTGGGCTGGGCGGTGATAACCGGAAAATCACTGTATACCTGCCGGGAATCGAAATTGATAACCCGCACAGGAAATCTCCGGGCCATACCAAGAGACGTTGAGGTCTTACCGGCCCCCGTGGGACCGAGAATACAGACGACAGGTCTTTTACTCATTCCTTAATTCCGGGGGCACGAGTCTCTCAACAACTTCATCATAAATCTGACGGGGAACGAGGCCCTTGATATCTCCGCCATTTACTGCAACATCTTTTATAATGGTGGAACTGAGATACATCCACTTGTAGTCAGTCATCAGAAATACAGTCTGGATTTCATTATCCAGCCTTCGGTTCATGAGAGCCATCTGAAATTCATATTCAAAATCTGAAACAGCACGGAGTCCGCGCATAATGACATTGGCTGGGCTTTTCTTCGCATAATGGACAAGCAGCCCATCGAAGGACTCTACCTCAACCTGAGGGTGGTGCTCAAAAATTCTTTTGGCCATATCCACCCGCTCATCGAGGGAGAATTTACAACGCTTGGATGTGCTCCCCGCAACAGCCACAATCACTTTGTTGAAAGTCTTGATCCCACGCATGACCAGTGAAAAATGGCCGCGGGTGAAAGGGTCGAATGTTCCGGGAAATACTGCTGTTACGGGTTTTGCTTCTGCCATAATAATATCCTTGTTTGACCATAAAGTTTGTTCACCAGAAGATCGAGACAATCAGTCAGGGGTGACTCAGGCGCTCCGGCCTTTTCCTCTACTTCCGCCAGAACAAAACCGTCTTCGGATAGCCAGCCTTTCTCCAAAACCATATCAAGGGCTTTAGGCAGCAGGTCATAGCCATACGGAGGGTCGATGAAAATCAAGTCGTAAGGTTTATCCGGTGTTTTTGAAAGAACCTTGAACAGATCCGCTTTCAAAACCCGGTATTCTTTAGACGACACACCCAGATCCTTGAGGTTTACTCCAATCAGGGATGCGGCACGTCCATTCTTCTCCACGAAAAGGGTATACTCGGCTCCCCTGCTCAAAGCTTCAATGGCAAGGGAGCCACTTCCGGCAAACATATCAGCAACACGCAAACCGTCCCACTCAACGCCCCGGGATTCAAGCATTGAAAACACAGCCTGTCTAACCTTGGAGGTAGCAGGACGATATCCGGGCCCACTGGCAGTTTTAATTACACGTCCGCCGTATTTACCGCTTATCAGTCTCATTTATCTACAATTCCGAAATGAGTTCAATAACCTGCCGGTTGATATCCAGCAGTTTATCTCTCAGGTCTGTCTGGTTTATGAAAGACTTGGCTTTAACCTTGTCCAGCCGGGTGCGAAATTCAGTAAAAAGATTCTCAGAATCCTTCAACAGAAACTCCCAATCAACCTGCTGCTCAGGCTTTTCCTTAACCACCGGCTGCATTTCACCACTGGGAACAAGCATCAGTTCTTCCCTGTAGTCGGCAATATGTACCTTGTAGCCTAGCTCCTGTTTAATACGCCCCGAAAGAACTTTCTGACCTTTTGCCTCGCCGTGGGTCAATATGACTTTCATGCCCGGACTGTCAAAGTTTTTCAGCCAGTCAATCATTTCATCCTGCCCGGCGTGACCGGAAAAGCCGTTGATTGTGAAAATCTTTGCTTCAACCTTAAGCTTTTCACCGAACAGAGTGATATTGTCGGCACCGTTTACCAGCCGGCGTCCCGGAGTTCCGACACCCTGGTAGCCAACAAAGACAACGGAAGATTCCTTTCTCCAGATATTGTGACGCAGATGATGTTTTATTCGTCCCGCGTTAGCCATTCCGCTGGCCGAAATAACAACAGCAGGTCCTTTGGTATTATTGATCGCCTGTGAAGATGCGGTATCGAGTGTGAACTTCAGATTGGGCAGTGAAAGAGGATCTTCTCCGTTATGGATCAGCTCCGTGGTATCCATGTCAAAAAATTCTGGATGATTCCGAAAAACTTCAGTGGCCTTGATCGCCAAAGGGCTGTCCAGATAAACCGGCATATCCTCCGGCAGCTTGCCTTCTTTGTAAAGAAGGAACAGAGTATAGATAAGCTGCTGTGAACGTTCAACCGCAAAAGCGGGAATAACAACTTTTCCCCCTTGGGAATAACTCCATTCTATAGCTTCAGCCAGTTCATTCAGACTGTTTGAGGAATCCTTATGGTTACGGTCACCGTACGTTGACTCCATCAGCAGATAATCAGCTTTTTCAATGATACTGGGATTTCGGACAATCAACTGATCTTTATGTCCAAGGTCGCCTGAAAAAACGACTTTAGTGGTATCCCCGTTTTCCTTCACCCATAATTCAATGAAAGCCGATCCCAAGATATGCCCTGCATCCCGGAAGCTGACGGTAATACCTTCAACCGGCTCAAAAGAAGAACCGTACTGGACTGTCCGCATCAAAGGAGTGGTTTTTACTGCGTCTTCCTGCTCATACAAAGGGCTGATGGGAGCCTGGCCTTTACGCAACCTTTTACGGTTCGCCCACTCGGTTTCCATTTCCTGAATATAGGCACTGTCAAGCAGCATTATATCAAGAAGATCTCGGGTGGGCTGAGTCATATATATAGGCCCGTCAAACCCAGCTCTTACAGCTGCGGGAAGCAGCCCGGTATGATCAATATGTGCGTGTGTTATAAGGATAAAATCAAGATCTTTAGGACGGTAGTCCTCAATCCCTCTGTTTCTCTTCTCGATTTCGGCATTACCCTGATGCAGGCCGCAATCCACGGCAAATCTGGCATTTTCCGTCTCAATAATATAGCAGGAACCGGTAACGGTTTTAGCTGCCCCCATAAAAGTGATCTTCATTCATCCTCCAATATATCCGCAATTGACGCCAAGATATCAGCCCGCAACCAATGACCGGGCCTTTTCAGACTATCCTTATCATTCGTTTTTTGATAGTTCGAATGCACTGTTACATGCACCAATTATGGATTTCAGGCAACACCGTAAAGCAATACCCGATGGATATATAACTGCAAGAGGTTGAAATGCACAAATCGAAACAATACGTGATTGATGATCTTTCCATGAAGGAATCATGGAGACTTTTCAAAATTATGGCCGAAGTGGTGGACGGATTCGAAACCATGAGCGAAATAGGTCCGGCTGTCTCCATATTCGGCTCTGCACGTGTCCCGCAGGACCATCCTCTCTATCATCAGACAGAACATCTGGCCCAACTGCTTACCGGAGCCGGGTATTCGGTTATTACCGGAGGCGGGCCGGGACTGATGGAAGCTGGTAACAAAGGGGCTTATGAGGCTGGCGGAGAATCAATAGGTCTGCATATCCACCTTCCGTTTGAACAGCACTCAAACCCTTACCTGAATGTTAAAAGTGACTACAATTACTTTTTCATCCGCAAGGTAATGTTCATAAAATATGCGTTAGCATACATCGCCATGCCCGGCGGCTACGGCACTCTCGATGAACTCTCGGAAGCACTGGTACTGATTCAGACCAAACGGATCAAACCGTTCCCTATCATCCTCATGGGCAGTGAATACTGGGAAGGATTGATAGACTGGTTTAAGAACAGAATGGTCAAAGACGGCTACTGCAACGAGGATGACCTGAATCTCTTCTACGTAACGGATTCTCCGGAAGAAGCCGTGGCCCATATCAAGAGACATGTCATAATTTAAGTTTTTTCCACTGAAACATCAGATCATCCAGACCTGATACGCAGGATGATACTTGAACATGGTCCCACCGCCCCTTAAGTGGGACTGTCACAGAACCATTATCAATCTCCGGGGACTTACCCTTTAATGAGAAGTGTAGGTCCCCATATTTCTAACGGAGCCAGACATGCAACAGTTCGACCAGAAAAAAGCGTACCTGTACGGAATATCCGCTGTTCTAATCTGGTCTACTGTCGCATCGGCTTTCAAAATTGCCTTATCGCGCATGCAGCCTCTGCATCTGCTTTTCTACGCGGTCATATTTTCCATTATCTCTTTACTGATCATCCTGAAAATTCAAAACAAAACTGACCTGATAACCCGGATGAGCACCAAAGACCTGATCAAAAACGGTATGCTTGGTGCGCTCAACCCTTTCCTTTACTACGTGGTCCTTTTCAAAGCCTACGATCTTCTTCCCGCGCAGGAAGCCCAGCCACTGAACTATACCTGGGCTATCACCCTTTCTCTACTGTCAATTCCTTTGCTGGGACAGAAAATGAGCATCAGAGAACTGCTTGCTATTTTTATCAGTTATTTAGGTGTAGTTGTCATTTCAACACACGGAAATCTTCTGGATATAAACTTCAGTAACGGTTACGGGGTATTCCTCGCCTTATTCAGCACAATTCTCTGGGCCCTTTACTGGATTTACAATGCCAAAAGCAAAACCGACCCGCTGGTGGGGCTGTTTCTTAATTTCTGTTTCGGATTACCACTTGTAACCGTAACCATGCTGATTATCAGCGGCCTTCCGCCTTTCAATGTTCCCGCCATTCTTTCAGCTGCCTACGTGGGTTTTTTCGAGATGGGAATCACCTTTGCCTTATGGCTCAGCGCGATGAAACTGACTGAAAAAGTTTCACGTATAAGTAATCTTATCTTTCTCTCGCCATTCCTTTCTCTGATTTTTATTCATTTTTTAGTCGGAGAAGAAATTCTTTTTTCCACACTGGTGGGGCTTGTATTTATTGTGGCGGGCAATATCGTCCAGCAATCCGGTCAGAAAAGCTGAAACCTTTGTAGAACATACCGGAAAAACAATCCGCTACGCTCTTTAATTAAAAACGGAAAGATCTCATAAATAAAACATGGCAGAGCTCTTATGGCTTCGTAAAGCCACAGTAAATTAATCTGCCTATCGTTTTTAGCTTATCTTCTAAGTTACGGAGAATCCTTCATGTAATTTCCAACAAATTTGCAGATGCTAAAATAAAAACCGGCTTTCACCGTTCGTTATGGTAAAAGCCGGTTAATTAATATTTCAATTCTGATTGTTCGGCGGTGGCAATAATGAAAAGGCCTCCCCCAGCAAAACTCAAGAAATAAACTCTATTCCCTTACGCCTGCCATCAGCAGACCTATGCTGTCTACCTTAGCCTTATCGTTTACAGAAAACTCGTCCATGATCTGTCCGCAATACATTACAGCAACACGATCCGCCAATTGAAGAGCCTCGCCAAGGTCACCAGTCACAAGCAGTACACCGGCCATTTCACGAGCTTCAAGCAGTCTTTTCCAAACTTCTTCCGTAGCAGAAATATCGAGCCCCTGTGTAGGCTGCTCTGCAACGATCAGATGCGGCTGACGATAGAGTTCACGGGCTAGCACCATTTTCTGCAGGTTACCGCCGGAAAGCTGCCAGGCCAGAGCCTGAGTACGCCCGGGACGGACATCATAAGATTCTACAAGCTCCTCGGCAACTTTGGCTGCTTTATCACGGTTAAGCAGTGGGCCGGTTGAGAATCCCTGTCTGGTTGTCAAAAGCAGATTGTCCACCAGATCAAGATTGCGGGCGGTGGCAAGATCCAAGCGATCTTCAGGAATATAAGACATGGAATTATTCCAGGTCATCTCAGAGAAAAATTTGCGCCAGGGCTTACCCATTATGAAAATTGTATCCTTGGGAGGCTTGCGCATCCCGCAAACACCTTCGACAAGCTCCTGCTGCCCGTTGCCTGCAACTCCAACAATGGCGACCACTTCGCCTTTTCTGACCTCGAGATTGATATCACGCAGCCCGATTCCGGTCATATTCTTTACTTCAAGAACTTTATCACCGATCTCAACTTCAGCCTTGTCAACCTCAAGTAAAACTTCCTTACCCACCATTCGGCAGGCAAGATCGGCTTTAGAAACAATCTTGTCCCGAGGAACTTCAGCGTCAATATTACCACGGCGGAGTATAGCCACCTCATCAGCAATGGCCATGACTTCTTCCAGCTTATGGCTGATAAATACCACGGATTTACCCTGACGGGTCATGGCCCACAAGGCTTCAAAAAGACGGAAGGCTTCCCTTGGAGTAAGAACAGCTGTGGGTTCATCAAAGATGAGCACCCTGCTCTCACGGTAAAGCAGCTTGATGATTTCAACGCGCTGCTTTTCTCCCATGGACAGATCCTTGACCATAGCGCGGGGGTCAATCTCAAGCTCGTAATCCTCGGCAAGCTTGCGGACACGCTCTTCCATCTCACGCGGGTTCACGAACATGCCCCCTTCCTGACCGAGCAGGACATTCTGGGCGACAGTCATGGTATCCACGAGCATGAAGTGCTGGTAAACCATTCCAATCCCGGCCTTGATGGCATCCTTGGAATTGGAAAAATCAACTCGCTGGCCATCAACTTCGATAAAACCCTCATCAGGACGGAAGCGTCCTGCCAGCATGGACATGAGTGTACTTTTCCCTGCGCCGTTCTCGCCGAGAAGAGCCTTGATGCGTCCGGGGTAAAGGTCCAGAGAAATTTTATTGTTAGCAACCACCTTTCCGAAGCGTTTGGTGATTCCTTTTAAGGAAATTATTGGATCGCAACCTTCAAAACCGGTTGCTTTCTGGCATTCGGGACGGGTGAAATCAGGCTGTGAACTCATTGTGACCACCTATCCTTCGGGTTCGATGTTTACGCCAAGGTGGGCCGGAGCTTCGCCGCTGCGGCCACGTACCGCGGAAAAGATCAGCACCAGAATGGTCAACGCATAAGGCAGCATCAGCAGCAGGGAGGAAGGTATATGTGTGCCCACAGCCTGCAATCGCAACTGAAAAGCCATAACTCCGCCAAACAGATAAGCGCCGAAAACAGCACGTCCGGGTTTCCAGAATGCGAAAATTACCAGAGCAACAGCAATCCACCCACGTCCTCCGGATAGACCGTTAGCCCACAGGTGAGTGTAGGCAAGAGACAGGTATGACCCCCCGAGCCCGATAAGAAATCCACCGCCGAGAAGAGCAATCCAGCGGAGCCGGATGGCTTTTAATCCGACAGCGGCCGCAGCAGCCGGTTTTTCTCCCACCGCAGTGATTGCAAGCCCAAGGCTGGTTCGGTTCATGAAAAGCATAAACAGCACAGGAATCAGATAGGAGACATAAACAAGGGCGTCCTGTTTGAAAAAGATATCACCGAGGAAAGGAATCGCGGAAAGCAGAGGAAAGCTGAATTTGTCAAAACCTTCAGTTGCAGTCCCGATATAAGGTGTGCCGAGAAAGTTGCAGAGTCCCACACCGAGAATAGTCAAAGCCAGACCGGAAACAACCTGGTTGCCGAGGCAGGTGATACAGACAAGACCATGCAGGGAAGCCATCAGGGAACCTGCTAGACCTCCGGCAATGAAACCGAGCCAGGGGTTACCGGTGGTAAGTGTGACGAAAAAAGCCGCAAACGCAGCCATGCTCATCATGCCTTCGACACCAAGGTTGAGCACCCCGCCCTTCTCAGTGAGAATTTCTCCCAGAGTGGCGTAAAGTATAGGCGTTCCTGACTGTACAGTCGCAGCCAGCAGGGGAACAATAAAACTTTCCAACATTATATCACCCGGAATGATCAGATGGACTAACCATCATAATTTATGTTGCCTTCGGTGACCCGGCCGGGGCCTCTCCAAGGGCCGGATTAACTTTTAAATAGTTGATCCGGACTCTAAATCTTTAACAGAATCTGGAAGCTGCTCAATTATGGAGACCGGTCAAGACTCCTCAGGAGACACCCAGTTGAAAATCTGGGGCTGACACAACCTCTTTTAGAGCAACGGCAAACCTTTTGAAAAATAAAAAGACCTTTGCCAGAAGGCTCAAAACACCAGATCCGAACTAATTCTTTTTGACTATCTTATAAGTAACCAGCATCTGACCGGCCAAAACGGACATAAGAATAAGCCCTTCCATAATCGAGCCGAATGATGCGGGTGTCTGCAGCTCAAGCTGCATATTCTCAACACCAACCCGCAGTGCGGCCAGAAGATAGGCGGAAATACCGATATAAAGTGGATGCAGGCGGGCAAGCCATGCCACAACAATCGCAGTATATCCATAACCGACCATGATCGAAGGCTGTAGCCTGTTTATTGTAGCTGAAGCCTCGATACATCCAGCCCAGCCCGCCAGAGCACCGGAAAGAGCCATAACGAGAATGGTCAGCATACCGTAAGGAAGTCTGGAGTACATTGCGACCTTGACGCCCTCACCGGCAACCTTGATTTCAAATCCTAGGCGGGTGAAACGCATAAAAGCCCACATAGCGACTCCAGCCCCAACGCATACGGCAAAACCCCAGTGAAGTCGGGTATCACCAATCTGATCTATGATGGCCGCGGGAGAAAATTCCGGAGTAACCGGAAAACCGAAACTGGCGGGATCTTTCCAGACTCCGAAAACAAGATATTCCAACAGAAGAATGGCTATATAATTAAGCATCAACGTGGAAATAATCTCGTTAACCTGAAGCTTCAGTCGCAGTATTGCCGGGATATAGGCCCAAAAAGCACCAAACAGCGCGGCACAGGCAAACATCAGCGGCATCAGAACCAATCCCGGGAGATCCGGAAAAGTGAGCGCAGCCCAAGTGGCACCAATGGCGCCAAGGGCGAACTGTCCTTCAGCACCAATGTTCCAGACCTGCATTCTGAATGCGATTGCAACACCCAGTGCGCAAAGAAAAATAGGGATAGATTTTAAAAGGGCATCTTCCAAAGCCCATGAAGCACCAAAGGACCCCTGCCAAAGCACAAGAAGTCCCTGAACGGCGGATTTACCCTGCAATTCAAGCAGGAGCGCGCTGATCCCGAAGGATAAAACCAGAGCGCCCACGACAATAATCGGGACGCCCCAGTTCCAGGGTTCGTCGCGCTTTTGTAAGCGATAACCCATCATAAATAATTACTTGGTATTTCCGATTACGCCTTCAACAAACCAGTTCATACCGAGCATCTCGGGATCAGTCATGGTTTTTCCGGCGGGGACGATTTCCTTGCCGTTCTGGTCTTTGAGGGGACCTACGAAAACAGCATTTTTTCCTTCGACAATGGCTTTTTTGGCCTCAAGGACTTTATCCTTGACGTTCTGGGGAACCATGGGACCGAAAGGAGCGATATCAACTACGCCCTGATCCATGCCCCACCAGAGGGATTCATTGCCCTGCCAGACACCGTCACGAACCTGCTCAACTGTGTTCTTGAACAGGGGAGCCCAGTTCCAAACAGCAGCGGTGAGATGGGCCTTGGGAGCCATCTTGGACATATCGGAGTTGTAAGCGATGGAATATTTGCCACGTTCCTGTGCAGCTTCCTGAGGACCGGGAGAATCCTGATGCTGAGTGATGATGTCAGCTTTCATGTCCAGAAGGGAAATAGCGGCGTCTTTTTCCAATGCAGGGTCATACCAGGTCTTGGTCCAGACAACACGGACTTTTGCATCGGGGTTAACGGAGCGCACACCAAGAGTGAAAGCGTTGATACCACGGATGACTTCGGGGATGGGGAAAGCTGCAACGTAACCGATAACGTCAGATTCAGTCATCATACCAGCAACGATACCGGTTAGGTAACGGGCCTGGTACATACGTCCGAAGTAGTTGCTCATGTTCGGGGTGGACTTGAAACCGGAGCAGTGCATGAAAGCAACTTTGGGGAACTTCTTGGAAACTTTGACCATGGGGTCCATGTAACCGAAGCTGGTTCCGAAAATTACGTCAAAACCCTTACGGGCAAAGTTGAGAACAACACGCTCAGAGTCAGGACCTTCGGGTACGGACTCAACATACTTAGTTTCAACCCAGGGAAGAGCATCAATTGCCTTACGGCCCTGATCCTGGGCATAGGAGTAACCTTCGTCACCCACGGGAGAAATGTAGACAAAACCGACTTTGAGCTTATCTTTCTTAGCTCCGGCAAAAGCCACGGACGCCACAGTTACGGACATAGCCGCAACAAGGGCCATAAGCAGAACTTTACGCATCATCCACTCCTTGATTCAATTTTGAAACAGTCAACGAAGTTCCGTACCAACGAATCTTCCCTCTAACATAACAGACAAGGCTCAAAACAAATAAAAAACAAATACACAACCAGCCCCCGGACTCCCTGGCCCGGCAGCTGGCATGCAAATGTCTGTTCTGATCCTTAAATTATCTTAAAGCCTTGAAATACAGGCCTTAAACTTCCGATTTTTCCTGCGAAACCTTTACAATGGGTTGTGCAAACTGTGTTGCACTGTCCCACGGAAAGAGTATCCAGGTGTCCTGGCTTACTTCAGTTATGAAGGTGTCAACCAGAGGACGGCCTTCAGGTTTGGCGTACACTGTTGCGAAATGGGCTTTAGGAACCATTTCACGGACAAGCTTTGCTGTTCCTCCGGTATCAACGAGATCGTCAACCAGAAGCCATCCTTCGCCGTCACCTTTGAAGTCCTTAAGCACAGTAGCTTTCTTTTCCTGAGTTTTCCAATCATAAGTGGAAATGCAGACTGTGTCGATAAGTCTCACTTCCAGTTCGCGGGCAATAATTGCAGCGGGAACAAGCCCGCCACGGGTAATTGCCAGAATACCTTCAAAAGGTCCCAGCTCAAGCAGCCGCCATGACAATGCTCTGCAATCTCGGTGCAGTTGCTCCCATGAAATGGGATACATTTTAGAATATCTGTCTGCCTTGGACAATTTTATTCTCCTTGGATTTCCTTCTGTGCACGCGGATTCCCTAGCTCAAGGAATGCATAAGGGCAACAGAAAAATACACGCAATTCCGCATTTGTGTAAAAAAGATGTTTGTATGCGGAAGCTCCTAAAGAGACAATAACTGCCGATTTAAATGTTCTCAAGACCTCTTCAGCCTGACAAGATAGCAGTTTCATCCGCAAAACGTCTACTGCTTAAGAGCACAACGAAAAATCAATAATTCACTTACAATTGTATCCGGCATATTTTGATTTTACATAATTTACCGGCAAGGCTAGAATCAAGATAGTCTGGGGAAATTAACGACAAACAAGCTACAAGGTAAAATACATGCGACACAAAGACGCAAATCAGCTCAAATATAAAATAACCCTGCCTCTGATAATGCTGCTGTCACTGGCAGCGGCTGCTTTTTTCCATAACATCATCATTGACCAACGGGGCTACAACGACGTTCAGGCCAAACTGAACGGAATAAAGCTCAATGCATATGACACAATGAATTCTGAAACCGGTACGGATTATGATTTTCACCGTATGCAGACTTTTCTGGAAGAGCTTGAAAAATATCCCAAAAATCAAAGATTTTATAAAGACCTGCACCATGAAAACACTGACCTTTTCAACAGGGCTCTAAATTTCATAGCTGCAGCTCAATCAAAAAATACAGAAAAGATGACCATCACTCTGAAGAGACTCGATGAAGCATTGTCTATGGCTCTTAACGATATCTACCAGACTCACAAATCCGATGCCAACCGGAAGATTAAAATAGAATACGCAATTCTTTTCATGATCTGTCTTCTGGTCGGAATTCACTTTTTTTTCGTGGATAATCCCATGAAAGAAGAACTGATCCGAAACGCCCGCGAAAAGGAGGTCAGCAAGTCTACAATTCAGAAACTTGCCGAAAGAGATACCCTGACCAACCTTCCGGGCCGCATGAAATTCTACGAAGAGTCTGATCGCGAAGTCGCGGCGGCTACCCGCTATGGCGCAGATCTCGTCCTGATTAAAATGGATATACACAAATTTAAGGATATAAACCGTGCCCACGGCCAGAAAGCCGGGGACAAACTTCTGGCATCTTTTGCCAGAACCATACGCAAAAACCTGCGCCGCCCAGACAGTTTTTACAGAGTGGGAGGTGATAAATTCATAATTCTCGCCCCGCACACCAGCATAAAAAACGCCCGCAATCTGGTGGAAAAAATAAGCAGATTGATAGAATCAAACAAAAATACAGGCAATATCTCTTTCGATGTTAACATCGGTATTGCGGCCTGCACCCCGGATGACAACGCGGAGACACTGCTGAAAAAAGTTGATTCAGCTCTACATGAATCTAAAAAGGAAGGTGCTGGAGCTGTATTTTTTTACCCGGAACCAACTCAAACTCAAACTGAAAATTAAAAATGAAAAACATCAAACAACTGACCTGCCTGCTTATTGTTTTTGTCCTCTTGTCCTGTGCAATTTCCTGCAGCTCTATTCAAAATACCACTCCTCAGGCTTTACCGGATACCCCGGCTCTTAATAATTCCGGTCAGATTCCACTGCGGGATTTTTTCCGTAATCCTGTAGCTGAAGCTTTTACGATTTCGCCAGACGGGACAAAAGTTGCCTGGACTGCCCCCTGGCAGGATCGTATGAATATTTTTGTAAAAGACCTTTCAAGTGGAAGAATCACACAGGTAACTAATGCCACCAGACGAGGTATAGCAGGATATTTCTGGGTCGGTAACGAAAATATAGTTTACGGGCAGGACACAGGCGGAGATGAAAATTTTCATACCTACGCAGCCAGTCTTGACGGGAGTGGAACAAAAAACCTGACTCCATTCGAAAACGTACGGACCAACCTTCTTGATGATCTGGAAAACGATGACGAACACATCCTGATTACCATGAATAGACGCGATCCGCGCCTGTTTGACGTTTACCGTCTCAACATATTGAGTGGGGAGCTGAAACTTAAGGCGAAAAATCCCGGTGATATAACTGGCTGGATTACAGATAATGATGGAGTCCTGCGCATGGCTATAGCCAGCCGGGGCGGTTACAACGTCATCCTTTACCGAGAAAATGAACAGGAGTTGTTCAAAGCCATCAAGACTGTGGACTTCCGAACCAGATTCGCTCCCCTGTTCTTTGATTTTGATAACCGCAAAATCTATGTCTCTTCCAACCTTAATCGTGACAAGGCCGCTATATATCTATTCAATCCCGAATCCCTTGAGCTTGAACAACTTGTTTTCGAGCATCCGGATGTTGATGTCTCGCAGTTATTGCGCTCTAAAAAGCGCCGGATAATCACCGGTGCAGGTTACTACTCCGATAAGCATCATTACGTTTTCTTTGACGACCTACGGGAGGAAATCCAGAATGACCTCGAGAGCCAATTGCCTGGCTATGAGGTAGTGGTAAGCGGTTTAGATAAAGAGGAATCAAAATTCATTATCCGGACTTATTCTGACCGGAATCTGGGAGCGGGGTACATCTATGACATTGAATCTCGAAAGTTGGAAAAGATAGCTGACGTCAGTCCTTGGCTGGATGAATCCCGAATGGCCAAAATGCGCCCCATATCTTTCACCTCACGGGATAAGCTGCCCATCAACGGCTACCTGACCCTACCCGTGGGCAAGAAACCCGAAAACCTTCCAGTAGTACTCAACCCGCATGGTGGTCCATGGGCTCGAGACCACTGGGGATTCAACCCGGAAGTCCAGTTCCTTGCCAATCGGGGAATAGCGGTTCTACAAGTGAACTTTCGCGGTTCCACCGGATACGGACGCTCCTTCTGGGAAAAGGGATTCAAGCAATGGGGCCGCAAAATGCAGGACGACCTCACCGATGCTGTAAACTGGCTTGTTGAACAAGGTATCGCCGATCCCGAACGTGTTGCCATCTACGGAGCTTCATATGGCGGCTATGCCACCCTCGCGGGACTGACATTCACCCCGGATCTATATGCCTGCGGAATAGATTTTGTTGGACCTTCAAACCTGTTTACTCTTCTGGAAACACTGCCGCCTTACTGGGAAACTGAGCGGGACCGATTTTACACAATGATAGGAGACCCGGTCCGTGATTACAAAATGTTGCGGGAAGTGTCCCCGGTTTTTCATGTGGACCGCATCAAGGCACCATTATTTGTGGCTCAAGGGGCAAATGATCCCAGAGTCAAAAAAGCCGAATCCGACCAGATTGTGCAAGCCTTAAGAAGCAGGGGAATAAATGTGGAATACATGGTGAAGGAGGACGAGGGACACGGTTTCATGAATCAGGAAAACAAGTTTGATTTCTATGAGGCAATGGAAAAATTCTTGATAGACTGCCTTGAAATCTAAGCTTTGAAGATCCTTCAGGACCGACTTGAAGACCACCAAAAAAAAGACCGGCAGGATAATCCAATCCTGCCGGTTTATCTTTGTTTTTAATTTACGGAAGTACAAGTCCCCCGTAAAAGAAGTTCTAAAACGGTCCTATCTGCGCATCAGAGAAATACCTGAAATCTTGTTGAAAGTGCGAACTGCAAAGGCGTCTGTCATACCGGAAACATAATCAACGATCTTCTGAGTATTCTTGTACACACCTGCCCCCTCGACCGGTTTGTACAGATCAGGCAGAAGTTTCACCGACTTCCTGCTTTTGGAGCTGAGTTTTTCTTCTGTATGAAGCTCGCATACAATCTGACCGAAAAAGTCCAGTATCTTCCATAAAACTTCGTACGCTGCGGCCTCTGTATCAATAACTTCGGTAGAGTTATAAACCTTCTCTATGGCAACTTTCTTTAAAAGGCTGAACTCTTCAGCTTTTTCAATAGACTCCGTCAGGCTGTAATCAAATTCACCTTTTAAAATGGCTTCTTCTTTATCGAGAAAGACCTCACAGGAACTGGTCACAAGAGCATTGATGGCCATCGCGCGCAGATATTCCACTTTCTCTTTCTGCTCATCCATTTTATCCATCCGCTCCGCAATTGCTGGAGCATTACCGAGAATATCCATAAACATATCACGTATATTCTCAAAGGATACCAGTCCCAGCCGAAAACCGTCTTCCATATCCACAATATGATAGCAGATGTCATCAGCAGCTTCCACGAGATAAGCAAATGGATGCCTTGCCCACCTGTTTTCAGCTATGTTTATAAGCCCTAAATGCTCGGCTATCTCAGAATAAACATCCGCTTCACTGAGAAAAATTCCGAATTTCTTTTTTTTGCCCGCATGCTCAGACGTGAAGGGATACTTGGTGAAAGCCGCAAGTGTCGCGCATGTGAGCTGCATTCCGCCCGGATTTCCGGCTCGCTGTAAGGCCAGAACATTACGCAGCCCCTGAGCATTACCTTCAAAAATCTTAAAATCATCGCGCTTCTTTTTGCCTATCCAGGTACAAAGATTGTTTCCGGTTTCAGTGCTTTCAAACCAGTCACGGATAGCGTCTTCCCCGGAATGGCCGAACGGAGGATTCCCTATATCGTGCATCAGACAAGCCGTGGCAACAATGGTGGCAGGTTCAGCAGGCATGAAATCGAGACCATGCTTTTCAATCAGCCTGCTGCCGACCATGAAGCCCAGAGAACGCCCGACAGAAGAAGTCTCAAGACTGTGAGTCAGACGGGTGCGCACATAATCGCTCTTGGAAAGAGGAAAAACCTGAGTTTTGTCCTGCAGCCTGCGAAAAGCCGAAGAAAAAATTATGCGGTCAAAATCCTTCTGGAACTCACTGCGGTCCGGGCTGATCTCAACTATTTTTTCCCTGCCGATTCTCTGTCTGCTGAGTAATTTATCCCACTGCATTATTTATCCTTTTATTTATCCGAAATGCACAAGAAACTATGTTGCAAAAAGTTTAACCCATAACGCTGACATTCTGCCGTGCACCACCCGCACTGAGCTTCTTGCGCTTAGAACACGCAATTCATTTACATTGATATCTTCCATTCTTCAATAAAGCTTTGAATATCTGACTGGTTTTAATGAAAAACATCCAGCTTCCGGGCCAAATAAAACAAATACCACTTACCCACGATAAGAGAACAGCAGCTTTAATATTTTTCTTACCCGATCTGAAAAGAGCTTTTCACCCAAGGGTTTTCCCGCCACTTTTTTATTGATTTCCCCTAGAGTAGGATAAGGATGAACCGCTCCGGCGAGAGTTGCCAGCCCGACCTTTCCGTTCACAGCCGCCACCCACTCGGACAGCAGCTCCCCGGCATGGACCGCGGCAATCTGGCAGCCCAGAGGCTTACCGCGTTTATCAAGTAGAAGCTTGATCCGCCCTTTCGCCTCCCCCTCCGCCAAAGCACGATCGCTGGATGAAAATTCTTCCACTACGGTACGGTATTCAATATTCTGCTCCCTTGCCCTCTTTTCATTCATTCCCACACTTGCAAGCTCAGGATCAGTATATGTGCACCACGGAAGCCATTTATAGTCAGCCTTGCGTGGAAGATTAAAAACCGCATTGGATATTACAATTCCGCCTTCATATCCTGCGGCATGTGTAAAACGGTACTTGCCTGTCACATCCCCGGCAGCGAAAATGTGTGGAACCGAAGTCCGCAAGCGTGAATCAACCACCACAGAACCACGTTTCAAATTTACCCCCGCATTTTCAAGCCCCAGATCTTCCGTATTGGAACGACGGCCCAGAGCCACCAGCAGCTTCTGCCCTTTAACTGTTTCTGCTTTCCCCCGGGATTCCAGCAGGACTTCGACTCCTCCAGCAGTTTCCCGCACTTCATTTACTTTTGAATCAAGAACAAATCTGACCCCATCCTCACACATTCCCTCCATTACAAATTGGGCCATATCCTCATCTTCCTTACTCAAAATATGGCTGCTACGCTGGATAACGGTAACCGGGCAGCCTAGACGGCTGAAGGATTGGGCCATTTCAACAGCAATTGGCCCACCACCAAGGATGACCAGAGACTCGGGAAGTTCAGTGAGAGAAAAAATATCAAGATTTGTAAGATAAGGAGTTTTTTCCAAACCTTTTATAGCCGGAACAGAAGGGGATGACCCGCTTGCAATAACCCATTTACGGGCGGATAGCATTCGTCCGTTAAGCTCAACAGTATGCTTATCAACAAAATGACAATGCCCGAATTTAACATCAACTCCCAGTGAAGTGGATCTTTCAACGGAATCATGGACCTGAATTACTGAAATGACCTCGGCAATACGCTGAGCCACCTTTGAATAATCTACAGGAGATAGCTCCACACCCGGCAAGCCGAAATCCTCTGCCCTGCTCATTAGTTTTCTTACACGGGCGGTTCTGATCAGGGTCTTGCTCGGAACACAGCCATAGTGAAGACAATCGCCGCCAAGCTTTTCTTCTTTCTCTATCAGAAGAACCTTAACTCCCAATTGGGCCGCTCCGGCGGAAACGGTCAAGCCTGCGGCTCCCCCACCGATCACTCCAAGATCGTATTCATAGTCAGCCATCATGACTCCATATTTTATAAATCCATCATTCCGCGTAAAGCCGCCCCGTAAAGTCCACTATCCTGATTGTCGTTCAGAAAAACCGGAATACATCCTAAAAGGTCTTTCATGGAAGATGAATTCATAAATTCCTGCATGAATACGGGCTGATCCACCACAAATTGATTTTTAGCGACAATTCCCCCCGAGATATAAAGCCCTCCCGTGGCGCAGACACTTAGAGCATAATTGCGGCAGCAGCGAGCTGTGAAACGAGAATACCACTCAAGAGTTCTGCCCCCTTCCTTCATCCTTGCGGCAACCTCGCTGGCCTCAAGCTCTTCTCCTGTCAGATATAGATGAAGTGCCGTCAGCCCTCTGCCTGTCAGAACCTCGTCTCCACAGGAGTATTTAATCCCACGGTATTCCTTTATGAAATTGCACAATTCCAGCTCTTCGGCATTTTCAACCGGAAAAGAGATGTGTCCCGCCTCGGACGGAGCAGGAACATATCCATAATCCGAAACCGGAATCAGGGCACAATGCCCCAGCCCGGTTCCAGCTCCGATAACGGCAACAGTTCCGGTCGGAGAAACATCCACATCATGAATAACTTTGCAGTTCTCTACAGCCGGAGTCCGGCAGGCATAGGCCTGCGCAACAAAATCATTTATTAGTACGGCCTCACTGAAGCCGTACTTTCCACAGCCGTCCCGAAAATCAACATCCCAGCTCACGTTGGTTACATTGCAGTACGTTCCGCGTATTACCGGTCCGGCAAGGGCAAATACAGCCACATCAAAATCCTGCGCAGAATACGAAAACTCACTCTCTTTGAGCATCTCCATAAGGTGCTCAAAACTTTCAGCCTTGATGCTTGAAAGCCACACCGTCTCCTTCATCACAAGGCTGCCCCCAGCGCTGCCTTCGAAGGCGGCAAAACGGCTGTTTGTCCCCCCAATATCCACTGCAAGTACACGTTTCATATATTTTATCCTTTGCTTACTGTTTCAGTACCTTGAGCATGAAACACATCCAACTGAAGATAGTATGATTATTCTATCAAAGTAAACTCGCAACAGGTCATTTTATTAAAAGTAAGCACAATGTCAAAAACCGGACGCAAAAAAGCGGCACTGCCAGAAGGCAGTGCCGCCCGATCGACTCTGATTATGCCGTAAGGTCTGTAAAACCGATACCTAAGAAGCCTTTGCCTTAACGAGAGGAACTTCATGTAAAAGCTTGTCTTTAGCTCCCTTCTCCTCTCTGCGCATTTTTATGTATTTGCGGGTAATATTTCTGAGTTCTTCACTCTTGGCTTCGCGGTCTTCAGGACAAAGAAAAGCAACCAGTTTTCTTTCAAGCTTGTAAGGGTTCTGCTCTTTCTTGATCGCCAGTACGCCGTCCATGATCATTTTCTGATTAATAAGCTCGTTGCGGGTTCTGGCGCGGACAGTTTCAGCCATTGGCGCAAAAATCATATTGCTGAGAATTACACCGTAAAGTGTTGAAATAAAGGCCACCGGAATATGTTTGAGAATCAGTTCAGGATTATCAATCCCCATAAGCAGGCCGATTAGTCCTATGACTGATCCGGCTACACCAAAAGCAGGAGCATAGCGGGCCATAGCCTGAAAAACCCTCTCGGACTCACTCCTGCGCATATGGAAAAATGACATCTCGGTTTTAAGGCAATCCTTGATTTCATCTTCCTCGAAATTATCTACAAGAAGAGTCAATGAGTTGCGGAGAAAAGATATGGTTGTTTTCTCTCCGGCCTTTTCAAGCGACAGCATTCCATCCATTCTGGACCGAACACTAAGGTCGAGCAGAGTATCCACAATCTCTTCATGTGTGGTAAGCCTTCCGGAATATGTTTCGTGAACAACCTTGAAGGCATCCTTAAGTTGCTCCACAGGATAACTGAGCAGTACAGCTACCGCCAGACCGGAAAGAACTATAGCCAGAGCCGCGGCATTCCAATAAAGGGCAATACCACCACTCAGCCAGAAGCTGGCCATAAAAATACTTGAGGCGAGAACCACGCCTGCCAGATTCTTTTTATTCATAACAGACCTCCTTACTTGGCATTCATGTCGGTGTTTATGACTATTATTTCCACCCTGCGGTTATTGCCCTTCACCTCTCCCATATCACCGGGAAGCTCCGGGGCGGAATCACCGCGTCCGCTTACAACTATGCGGACCGGGTCGATGGCTTTTTCGTAAACCAGATAACCCGCAACGCGTGCCGCACGGGTAGCAGAAAGCTCAAAAGCGGCCTTCTGCCCAACTCTGGACACATCACTTTGATCAACATGCCCTACAATATGAATAGCATGGGTACTGGTTTTCAATACTTCAGCAACTTCGGCAAGATATTGACGGGTTTTGGATTCAAAACGGCTGTTGCCCGGTGCGAAAAAAGCATCACCGCGCATAACGATTTTGAGTTCCCCATCTTCCTCATTCATACTGACAGCACCGTCATCGCTTCGATAAAGCGTATCCTGAGGAGTCAATAGCACCTGAGCACTGCTGCTCATGGCGTCACGGTGGAAGGAAATCATCTGAACAAGATCTTCGGCGGGATTGGTAGCCACCTGCTCACGGGCGTTTCCACTGAAAATCACTTTGATATTCTCTTTGGACTGGCTGTAGATAAACAACACAACAAAAAGAACAAACATGACCATCATAAGATCAGCCCAGGGAACAGACCAACCGCTCATGCCCGTATTTTCAGCCTCGGACGAATTGAAATCCAGCAGGCCGAGTTCGTTTTTAAGATCGTCAAATTTCATACCGTGCTCCATGATTCAGATGCACCGGAAAACAGTTCCAGTGCTTTTATCAGAATCTATAGCAATGGTAATGCCAACGTTCTAAAAAGTGTATATTCAGGGGATTAACAATGATTAATGCAGGAATAAGAAATGCTAAAAATTGAAAAAGTCAAAAACAGGACATAAACGGTTCAGAAAAATCACCCCAACCCGACAAAAGGTCATTTTGCCGAACAGAAGACCATCAGGTATCCCATATTGATATTTGCAGATGGAAAGAAAAATTCCGAAATCAAGGGAAGGAGCTGCAATTACTCAAAAGAAAGTAAACTTAGAACGAGAACAGGCTGCCAGGATAACGCTCGCATCAAAACAAACTCAAAATTTTATATTTGCCGTAAAACCGCACTTTGCATGTGGCAGAACCCCCTGCAACCAGCCCCCTTAAAGCTCCAGGCAAAGTCCATCCTGAGCCATTATTATATTTTGCGGTTTTCTTTCAACCAGTTCGGCGAATTCGATCGTATCATCCAGAAATTTCTGTAATTGAAAATCATCAAGTACCGGTTCCTGATGAAAGAGGCACAAAGTCTTTACTCCGGCCATTCCAGAGAGCTCCACCGCAATGATGTTGTTGGAATGCCCCCAGTCTTCTTTAATGGAGTTTGCCTCTGCGAATGAATACTGGGCATCCATGATAAGCAGGTCGGCATCCTTGAAGAACTCTACAAACCCCGTATCACTGAGAGCAGTGGCACTTTTGTGCTCACAATCGGTTGAGTAAACAGCAACCTTACCGTCTTTTTCGAACCTGTATCCGTAGGAACCACCGGGATGATACTGCGCTTTGATGGTAATATTGATTCCGCAGATCTCAATCTGATCTCCGTTTCTCAATCTGGTAAAATCTATTTCAGACTGCAGATGCTCGAAGTGAACCGGAAAACAGGGGTCGCTCTGCTGCATGCGCATTGTCTTTTCAAGGCCCGGATGCCCACCGTAAAATGATATTTTGTTGCCCGGTATGTAAGCTGGAACAAAAAAAGGAAAACCCTGCAAATGGTCCCAGTGAAGATGGGACATCAGGATATGGAAATGCGCCCCGGTTTTGCCCTGCCGCTCAGCCATAACCTTGTTGCCGAAATCCCGCAGTCCGGTTCCGCAATCGCAGATGATATACTCATCCTCTCTGCCTTCAATCTGTATGCAGGGAGTGTTTGTTCCATAGGAACCGCGGACAGGAAAAGGAAGTTCATTATCTATGAATGAATCAAGATCAGTGCTGGAATCCACACCCTTTGCCACTGCTATTTCAAGAGCAGCCTTAACCTTGGCTCTGGCCCTCTCCTCATTGAAAGTGGCAGGCAGGGACCCCCGCGCCCCCCAGATACAAACATTCATTTATGACTCCTAGTAATATAGTTCACGGATATTATTACCTTTAGATCAGCAAAAGCGCAACAATTCTATAAAAGAATAATAATAATTTATTCTATACAAGCAGATATGAATGTCTGACCTGTTTTTATACTCTCTGAAAAGAGCCAGTCATTGACCTTTACAGGGATTAAGGTAAATCTCCAATGCAAAACTATTTGAGATAAACACCAGTAAACCAAACAACATCTGATAAAATGTACACAACAGTTAGACCACTTATACTAGGATCAGCATCTCCACGTAGAAAAGACCTGCTCCATTCTGCGGGTATTGAATTTAATATCCACCCTGCAACCTGCGATGAACCCCGCCCTGAAAAAGATCAGCTCCCTGAAGATTACGCGCGAAAGATGGCTGAACTGAAAGCGAAAAATGTGGCTGGCAACCATCCCGGCAGCTATGTTTTAGGGTCGGACACAATAGTTGTAAGGGATAATGATATTCTGGGAAAACCGGTTAACAGGGAAGAAGCTTTTGGAATGGTCAAAAGCCTTTGCGGGCGTAGCCACAAGGTAGTTTCAGCATGTGCTGTTATCTGCCCCGATGGAAAAACAGAATCATTCTGTGTAAGCACAAAAGTGGAATTCATAGAGTACGATGAAAAAGCAATTCAAGCCTACATCGCCACAGGAGAACCGGACGACAAAGCCGGAGCATACGCCATTCA
The DNA here is from genome assembly GCF_055394525.1 of Maridesulfovibrio salinus. Taxonomy (NCBI): domain Bacteria; kingdom Pseudomonadati; phylum Thermodesulfobacteriota; class Desulfovibrionia; order Desulfovibrionales; family Desulfovibrionaceae; genus Maridesulfovibrio; species Maridesulfovibrio salinus. The sequence continues at coordinate 2,225,353 of NZ_AP042461.1, read as the reverse complement.
GGGACAGGGAGCGTTTCTGGTAAAAAGTATCTGCGGGTCATACACCAACGTGGTTGGCCTGCCGCTGGCGCGGGTGATAGAAAGCTTGGTATCTTACGGAGTTATCGTTCCGGGGGATGGGTAGGAAATCGTACATTCTGGGTGTTTTACTGGGGTGGGTCCCACGGGATTCCTACTGGGGATAGCCAATATCTGGTAAACTTCAACGGTTGTTATATCTCAAAAACATCGCTACGTTGTAGCAGAAACAGCTCGAAGATATCCTTTGGTTGAAACATGAATTTTAAATTTAGACAAAACATGCAACACCATTTCTTCAACAGCATCGTATTTTCTTTTTAAATCATTATGGGTATACCTGCTTCCAATTTCAGCAGCTGTTTTCCGTCCATGAGCAATTGCATTTCTATGTTCTTTTATTTCATTTAAGATATGTTGGTGCTGGACATTTGCCAACACAGGCTCTGGCAAACAGAAAAAATTCCAAATATCAACCAGTTGGCTATATCCAATATTGGAACCATCCGTAGGTAAAATAGTATTCACAATATCAGTATCATCATTAAACAGCTCTTCAACCAGCTCTTCTCTTTTTTTCCATAAATTTCTCTTGCCGCAGTTACGAATAGAGTCGAACTTGCCATCAAGAACAACACATATCATATTGTTTTTAAAGTCCAATGTCGTCTTATCATCAGAATTAATATTACTCAAAAAAGTTTGCGATAAACTGACAACCGTATACTCTACAGTTGAATATAGACTAACAAAAAAAAGACCTTTTTCAATCTTAGACAAATCATTCCTAAATTCATCCTCAGAACCCTCATGACTATCTATCTGTTGAAGCAGAATTCTACATTGGTTTAGTCTAATATAAAATTCATTTTCTACAGTAGTAAACATTATTCAACAAACCTATCATAGCAAAATTTAACTCTTTCCTTGATTCTTTTTCTCGAATTTGTTGCTCCTGAAGTTAGCTTGGTTAGCTGTGCGTCATTTATCCATTCGTCAATATTTGATCCAAGAATAGCATGACCTTCCAATATGGCATTTGCTGCACCTACAGCAATGGCTTCATAAAGATTAACAGGAGTAAGTTTCCGGGTTCCACGTTTAATCCCATTAGGCAGTTCTTGAGCTAGCTGGGAGAAAGTATCCACAAACAATTGCTCATTCTTCCTATAATCAAATCTTTTAGCGGCTTCTCCCATATATTCATTTAAAAAGTCGATAACACTATGGTCAAACTGCTCAGTATTATGCAGATAGGCGAAAAATTTAAGCACAAGCTCTTCTTTACTTCCATCAGTTGAAGCTGTTTTTTTCATATTAACAACTTTATTAAAATCCTCATTTTGCGCTAATTCTTTAATGAAATCATTAAAATTGCCACGGTAAACACATGCTCTAATTTCTTGATCTGAAAGCCTAATTCCTCCAGTATTCAATCTTTCAAACAAATCAAATCGTACCTTCAGATCACTTTTATCACTGAGAGTCGTCACTTTGAGTGGCCTAAGTGAAAACTTAATTTGTATACTTGTCGGAAGCTTATGAAATGTATTATTGTTAAAGTCTGTTAAGATACCCAACCCCTTAAGCTTTAAAGGTTCTTCTAATCCAAACTTCTCTATCTGCTCTAAGGTTCCAACAAAATGAATCAACGAACTCAGTCGCTGAACCCCATCAATAAGTTCCCATGACCCATCCTTGTTTGCAGCCATAAATAAACTAGGCACAGGAATTCCAAGAAACACAGACTCAACAAATCGCGATTGATTTTCAGCAGGCCACCTAAATTGCCTTTGATATTCTGGAGCGATATCAATTAACCCTGTGTCAGACATTGAAACCAATTCTTTTACCGTAATATCAAATGAATCAAAATCAACTTTTCGTCTTTGAGTATCTAGCTGTACTTGTAAATCCTTCATAACAAACATCCTAATTATTCAAAAAGTTATTTCATAAAGTCGATACGTCAAATTGCGCCATTCATCAATAGGATCAAATTCCCATAGAACGACAAACAAACTCAAGAATAACTCAACACTTCAATCGCTTATTCCCACCAAATTAAACCAAAGATAATTCAAAAATCTAGTCCATAAAACATTCTGATAGAACCAATCTCTAGTGACCAACCCTACCCCCACAGGATACCCTCCAAATTTTACCACCAAAATTTGAAAGAGAATCATGATGGTCATTTATTACGATCCACTTTTTCAGATAATCTTTTCGTATGCCAGAAAAAAGGCTCTGGAAGACGGCAACCTTATTAATGTGACCGAACAGGCTAAAAAAGCCGTATTTGATAGGCAAAACCTCCACAATCCAACTTGCCAACACAGTTGCACGGTCTTATAAATATAAGTAGGATTAAATCCTACACATCACTGGAGGACAATATGAGATCAACAAAACAGATGAGCATTACGCTGCCTCATGAAATGGCGCAATTGGTAAAAGAAAAAGTTGCTAAAGGCGAATATGCATCTGAAAGCGAAGTTATTCGCGATGGACTGAGGGCTTTGCTGGCGCGCGACCGTGCTGTTGAGGAGTGGCTTAGACAACAGGTGGCTCCTGTTTACGACGCTATGAAGGAAGATAAATCCCGTGGCAGAAGCCTTGATCAGGTTCGGGCCAAATTATCTGAAGAACATGAAGCGTAGGTCATAAAATTCAGATGTCCTACTCAATAATTTTCTCACCGGAAGCAAAAGAGCAGCTTGTCGGATTATACCGATATGTTGCCAAAGCCGCATCATCCGAAACTGCAAAAGAATTTACAGATGCCATTATCAAACATTGCGAATAGTTAAAATCTTTTCCGCAACGAGGAACATTACGTGAAGACATCCGCCCCGGCCTGAGAATTACCCATTTCAAAAAAACGTACAATTATTGCGTTCGCTATTATGGACGAAAATGTTGTCATTCTCAGCATCTACTACGGCGGTCAAAACTATGAAGAAAAGCTCAATGATGATGCGCAACAATGATCAATTTGAATAGTCCATCCAGCATCGCACACTCCCACATAACTACCCTCATAAATAAGTCCTGTAATCTTAACAGTTACAGGTCAAAATCAATGATCAACGTGGTAGGTCTGCCCTTGGCGCGGGTGATAGAAAGCTTGGTGTCTTTCGGTGTTGTTCCGGGGGATTGCGCTTTCCCCGGAAATTAGGATCACGAGTTATGGTGGAATCTTCGTCCTAAAACCGATAAGGATGGACGTTGGTTTAAACTGTCCACTACTTATTAATCTGGCTTAAAAATAATTTCCCGCCTTAAAACCGCCACACAAACTTTGCAAGTCCCCCGAACGCATTGCCCAAATCCTGAGTCGACAGAGTTCGTCCGTTACTGCTGTAAAAAGTGTAACTGCGTTCATAAACATATTCCGGACCAATTGAGAGGGTCCAATTGTCGTAGGGAGAATAGTCCAGATATAGAGCGAACTTTGACTGGGTTTCTTTTACATAACCCTCAGTTTCATATATTTTGTTAGACCCTGTAATGGCCACGGTCATCCCTATTGTTTTCTTCTTACCATCATCAATCTCCACCCCGAGCATCTTAAGGGTTTCGACAATTGCTTCATATGATACGGACAAAACTAATCCCAATTCGATATCACCGAACAGTTCATCGTTTATAGGACTGACGGCAACAGCTTTGACTCCACTTCCCAGAATTGTTCCTTTCCACAAATCGTAAGCCAGCCCTCCCTGCATACCCAGCCCCAAGGCTCCGGGGAAGTCCTTTTCAAAAGCGGAAGTGGCGGTACAATCTAACCAGTAAATCCAGTCTTCATAAAACCTACCGTTTACTAAATGCACCTCAAGGGTAAGATCCTGCAGATAATCAAAAGGAGGAGAAGAGTTTTTCCCTCCGCTGATCTGCCGTGAGATTTCACCTGCATCTTCCCAGATAAAATGGGATAATCCGTATGATAGCTCAAAAATTGAATAGCCGACTTTTATTGTGTTGCGTAATACACTTACCTTGCCCGATGCATCAGCAAAAGATGCTGGCAATATATATTCAGAATCTAATGTAATACTTGGTCTTTTATCAAATCTGGACGCGGTATCCATTAGTGCATCATCTATAAGATCTACAGATCCCAACCCCATTGCTGAGGCAAGTCCGGGACAGCAAAATAAGCACATAATAACGCATAAAATAAATTTAATAAATGGCATCTATATTCTGTTACTGACTTCGTGATCAGCTTTTTTAAAACTTTATCAATATTCCAACTGTCTGATTCATTTTCCAGCTACTTTAAGTTCATCAAGTAAAATTACTGTTTATTATATCACGTAACTTAAACATATTAGGCATGCTTAGTAAAAATAATTCCGGTCAATTCATCCGCAAATGATTCATCCATAGGTAAATGCCCCAGAAGTAAACGATACCACATCGCCCCGAAGACTATATCCACCAGCAAATCCAGATTCTGATGCCTCTCCAGTTCTCCCACATATACTGCCTGCTGAAGAATTGAATATAGCACCCTGCGTCTCTGGTTCGTGAATTTTTCCCTGAACCTTATCCTGAACTCATCATCCACCTGAGCCTGAGCCATCAGATAACACAGATGAACTCCAACCCCGGCGGTAATAGTCTGCATTGATTGTCTTAAAAAAAGGCGCAGAGTTTCCTGAACAGTTTCACACGACGGCACCTTGATTTCAGCGCTTGCCTGACTAAGAAGTACCTCCAGAACAACGTCCGCCAGTGAAGGCCACCAACGATAAATAGTCGGTTTTCCCACCCCGGCCCGTCTGGCAATAGCCTCAATTGTCAGTTTCCTGCCATCCGATTCATTCAGAAGCTCATCTGCTGCCGCGATGACTGCCTCACGCGACTTTTCACTTCTCGGCCGGCCAATTCGCTTTGCTTTCAAATTCCCCTCCTTTTTTTAAAATATTCTTTGCCATGCTTGACAAAGATTGGCAAGTTTAATTACGTTACGTTTAGTAACGAAAAAACAAAAGCTCAAAGGAGCAACCGATGAATTTTAAAAAAACAAAAATTGCCTACTTTTCACCCACAGGTACTACCGAAAAAATCATTAGATCCATTGTAAAAGGATTTGGATGCGGACAGACAGACTATCTGAATATTACTCAGCCAGAAAACCGGGAAATAAAACTGTTATTGGAGGAAGATGAAATACTTTTTATAGGAGTTCCGGTATACATGGGCCGGGTTCCCGCTCTGCTGGAAGATTTCCTGAATTCCATGAAAGCCGACAGCACCCCCACGGTCTGTGTTGCTGTCTACGGAAACAGAGCCTATGATAATGCATTACTTGAATTGACTGATATAGTTAAAGAAAGAGGATGTGTCCCTATTGCTGGTGCTGCTTTTATAGGAGAACACTCATTTTCAAGTCCGGAGCGCCCTACAGCCCACAGTCGCCCCGATGCTAACGATCTTGCTATAGCTGAGCAATTTGGCAGAGAAGTACGGAAAAAAACCGAAAGATATTCAGACCTGCAGGAACAAAAAGTCAAGGTTCCCGGCACAACACCCTACAATGGAGTTACCCAATTATGGGATGTTGATTTCATTGAAGTAAGCAACAACTGCATTCAGTGCGGCATGTGTGCTGAAATATGCCCTCAAAATGCTGTTGATCCGCATGACAGTCACAAGATAGATACAGTCAAGTGTATCACCTGTTGTGCTTGCATAAAAAAATGTCCTGAGAACGCCAGATCCATAAAATCAGGCCCGGTAATGGATGCTGCAGAGAGGCTGACCAGTCTTTACTCTGAGCGCAAAGAGCCTGAATGTTTTATTTGATTAATATTGATTACATAATTTTCAACTTGAAAACCCTAACTGGCAATTCAAAATATAATACAAACATTGTATAATATTATATTATCAATTAACACCTCAGATATCTTGGATGATTTGAACTTATTTACAATCTAGATTAATGATACCTTATGTATTAGTTATTAAACCATATAATATGAGAACACTTTTAAAATATACTTATAATGAATAAAAGTATGGATAAGATAAAATATATTCTCAGTACAGGACTCAAAGACTGCTATGCCGCAGATGGAAGTAAAACATCATGTAAAGGAAGCGGACAGGATGCCGAGTTCCGTATTGGAATCGAATCAGATGGTGAACGATTTACTGTTCAAGATTCCATCGTCTTTGACTCCCTCACGGAACTTCAGTGGCCTGTTCATGCTGACGCTTTAACTTTTCCGCTGGACTGGAATGAAACCCTTGATGCTGTCAGCCAACTCAACAAAGAGAATTATCTCGGATATTCTGACTGGCGGCTTCCAAACCGTAATGAATTACGCAGCCTGATATGCCACGGAGCCAAGAAACCGGCCTTGCCGCAAGGGCATCCTTTCAGGAAGGTATTTCAGGGATGGTATTGGACATCTACCACCTCCGCTAAGGCCCCCGCTTATGCATGGCGGGTCCATTTCAGCGGTGGAAGAATGTTCTATGGAAATAAAAAGGACCCCGGTATGGCATGGCCCGTAAGAGGCACAAGCACGATGCTGCGCCGGACAGGGCAATTGGAGTGTTTTGATACAAATGGCGATGTCATGCCATGCGACAAGACACTTCAGGATGGCAGTATTCAGTCCGGAGTTGAATGGCCCGTCCCCCGATTCAGAATTTTGGAACATGGCATACTGGACAGGGGCACCCGGCTTGTATGGGCAGAAGAAGCAATGCTTGGGGATATTGTCGACTGGCAGGGAGCACTGGATAGGATAAAGAAACTCAACACCGACTCGAAAACTGTATGGAGACTTCCAAACATTAATGAACTGGAATCACTTGTTGACGCGTCAAAATCCGACCCAGCCCTTCCCGCAGAACATCCTTTCAGGAATGTGCAGGAAGCTTACTGGTCTTCGACAACGAGTTTCTTTGAAACAGACTGGTCCTACGCCCTGTATATGCACAAGGGAGCGGTAGGGGTAGGTTTCAAGCGCAACGCAGAATTTCATTGCTGGCCGGTAAGCGGACCTTTTTGAGCATGCTCAAGTTTCAAAAACACCGGCATTATGGAACGGTAAACAATCGATAACGCTATGAAAAAAACAATTATTAGCGATAATTTTCATAAATGCGTTCAATAGTGCCATCTTTCAGAAATTTCTCAATGGCTCTGTTATAGCGTGGAACGGCATGTCTTTTACTGGGATGAAAGCGGACCATCATGTCCAGAACGCTGCAGGGCTCTTCGTTGATTATCAAGCGGTCACCAAGAAGCTGGCTTTTAATCAGATACTGAGCATACACCTTATTCATCAATGCCTGATCCAGCCTTCCCGCGAGCAGAAGCTGGATAAGCTTATTCTCATCATGAAGCAGATGAAGATTTATCCGTCCATCTTCAAAATAAGGCCCATAAACAGGGTACTGGTATCCCATGACACCACCAATGGTTTTTCCGAGCAAGTCCTTAGGAGATTTAACAGGTCGGTAGCTATCCGCGTTGAAGAGAAGAATTTCTTCGGAAACAGCAAGAGGAAGACTATAAACCCCGGGAACGGAAGCTGACTTCCGCCAAACAGGATTTGACATCGGCTCGATATCAATTTTACCGTTATCAAACTGATATAGAGCACGCTTGAATGGAACCCGGACATATTCGTAGGTATCGCCGGTTTCTTTTGCAAAAGCACTGAAAATATCTTTTATTATCCCTGTTCGCGGGTCATCTTTCTCAAAAAAATAAGGTGGAAAATCTCCAGTATGGAGCATCACTCGAAAGTTCTCTGCAAAGCCAGGAGAAGCCGGCTGAAGCGCTCCCATAAGAATTGTTAACAGAACTATGAGTATAATTTTATTCATTCTTAATGTCCTTTGAAGAAAGATCATATCCTCCAACCATGCAACGGCATAATTTTTATCATCATTTCGTCAGATAAATCAATCTATTTAGCAGAAACAACTGTCTTGGTATGGCAAAATCAACTTGGCTGCGCCAAAATAAACGCCATGCTTGTCTGCTTGCTTCAAACTGTCGAGGCCAGAGGGAAGCTCATTCAAGGATTCCCGAATTCAACGAGATAGTTTTTCGTTGAGAACTGTTTCAGGAGACTACGAGAAAATGAAAGCAATAGATCTTACACAGATGATCACACCAGACATGCCGGTCTATCCCGGGACCAATTCGCCGGAAATAATAAAAACAGCCACGCACGATAAAGAAGGTTATCTGGAACAACAGCTTGTAATCTCCACCCATACAGGCACTCACATTGATGCCCCTGCCCACATTCTTAAAGGAGCACCGTCACTAGATAAAATTGAAGTCTCCAACTTTTGCGGTACAGCATCCTGCTTGGACTTTACTCACAAGATTACAGAAGACAGCAGAATATGTATCGACGATCTTGCTCCCTTTGAAGAACTTATCGCCGAACATGAATTTATCATCTTGAATACCGGCTGGTATGACTATTGGGGAAGTCCGAAATATTATTCCGGTTACCCGGCACTAACCCCGGAAGCTGCACGATGGCTGACCGACTTTGAGCTTAAAGGCATCGGAGTAGATGTGATCTCCGTAGATCCCCTTGAAAGTGAAGACTTCACTGTGCATCAAATATTGCTCAAAGCAAATATTTCCATCATTGAGAATCTTACAAACCTGAAAGCTATCAAAGATAACAGTTTTATATTTTCCTGCTTCCCACTCAAAATCACCAATGCCGATGGTTCACCTATCCGTGCCGTAGCATTCTGCAATGATTGAGAGCGCTCAAACTAATTTCATTGCGATTTAAAACTACGGGTGATATTTTAAGCAAGTATCAGAAAAATAAAAAATCAGCTGTTTTGTACACTGAAAGAACTGGATTTACTCAGCATGAATAATAACCAATCTGATTTACTGAAACTTTTTTTCGACAGCTCCACACACCTTGCCATCATCAAGGACCCTGAATTCAGATATGTTCAGGTAAACAAATCTTTCATGAACTTACTGCAAATCGATCATGAATCTCAGGTTATCGGAAAAAATGATGATGAAATTCTTTATGGTTTTGCCTCTGAAGAACAGTTGAATAAGATTTTAAAATCAGACCGGAAAACATGTACACTGCCAGCCGGAGATAACCTCTCTGTAGAAGTAGAAATCACCCTGCCGGATGGAAACAATGTTTTATTCCATTCACATAAATTTCCCATAAGAGACAGCTCCGGCGCCCTGCAGGGGATTGGGGTCCTCACCTTTGATATTTCCGAAATAAAATCCCGTGAGATGGAACTTATAAGGAATAACCAGGTTCTAACACAGGAGTTCCGTACTCAGGCCGACATACTGCGTGAAGCCAATGAAAACCTCCAGTTCATGCGCCATGTGTTCAAAAACACAATGGACGGTATAATTATTACCGATAAAAACGGAGCGGCCCAGCAGATCAACCCGGCCTTCACCGAAATCACCGGTTATACACTAGATGAAATCCGCGGCGACAACCCAAGAGTTCTAAAATCCAACTACCACGACGCTGACTTTTACAAGAACATGTGGGACACACTCGCCCGGACAGGCAGCTGGGAAGGAGAGCTATGGAACCGTCGGAAAAATGGTGAAATATATCCTCAGCGACTCAATATAAGCGCAATTTATAATTCGGAAGGTGAAGTCACCCACTATGTGGGAGTTAACAACGACATCAGTGAACTGAAACGTAAAGAAGAAAAAATTCATTTTTATGCCTTCCACGATGCCCTGACAAATCTGCCCAACCGCAAACTTCTAGGAGACAGGCTCCGCCGCGAGATTGAACGCTCTGAAAGAACAGGACACAAGATAGCTCTGCTGTATATGGATCTTGATGACTTCAAAAAGGTGAATGACTCCCTCGGGTATAATGTAGGGGATGAACTTTTAAGACAGTTCAGCGGCCGGATAAAGAAACTTCTTGGAGCTCAGGACACACTCGCGAGACTGGGGAGTGATGAGTTTGCCTTAGCACTGGTTGGCTATAAGGACATTAACGATATCATCAATTTTGCCCACAAAATCAACGATCAGATTGCCAAGCCGTTTGACATTGAAGATCACGAAATTTTCATTAACTCCAGTATTGGTATTTCAATCTTTCCTGATGACACAGACTGCCCGGACCAATTAATACTACATGCTGACACGGCAATGCATCAGGTCAAAGGCAGCCATCTTGAAAACTTCAGATTCTACACATCCCAGATGAAGGTTGAGGCTCAGCGTAAGATTGATATGGAATCAGCTATCAGAAAAGCTTTGATCAATGGGGAATTCGTACCATTTTATCAAGCCAAGGTTCGCTCCGGAGACGGCAAGGTTGTCGGCATGGAAGCCCTTGCCCGCTGGATAAGACCAGATGGAACAATAATTCCTCCTGTTGAATTCATTTCCTTGGCTGAAAGTCTTAACCTTATCCATGAAGTGGATACCTTGATCATTACCCAGGCCGTTAAGGACATGCACTTATGGGAGAAATCGGGATTTGATGATCTGGTAGTTTCAGCCAACATATCCGCAAAAGAACTGGATACACCTGAATTTGCGGAAAAAATTGTGAAAATCCTTGAAGAAAACAATATCCCGAGGGAAAAACTTGAACTCGAAATTACAGAATCCCTGCTGATGGAAAATGTTGAGAAAAACACAGGAGTGCTCAACCACCTGTGCTCGTCAGGCATTTCCTGCTCTATTGATGATTTCGGAACAGGTTATTCGTCCCTCAGCTATCTGAAAAAACTCCCCATAACCACTTTGAAAATTGACCGATCGTTCATAAATGACATCCTAAGCGACAACAATGACCTTGCGATTGTCTGCGCAATAATCAGCATGGCCCGCCATATGGGACTCAAAGTGGTAGCAGAAGGTGTTGAAGATAAGAAACAGGTTGAACTGCTGACCCGTGAGGGATGTGATATAATTCAAGGGTACTATTATAGTAAACCCCTTTCACGAATTGACTTTCTTGAATTTCTCAATGGAAGAAGGGACAGTAAACTTCTGGTCTAGCGAAACCCCACCCCGGAAACCCGCCCTCCTGCTGAAAACCCTACCCTCATATACAGTCAAAACGGGCGTAAATACAAAGAACCTGCCGTTTACACGTTCATACTCTCCGTTAATAATGCAGTTGAAGAATGAGATTTCATTCTGGACTTATGCATTTTAAGAAGGAGTAGTAAGATGAACTTAGAATCAATCACAAAAGTGACCCAGGATGTCGTACTCGAAGGCAATAAACCAGCTAAGGAAGTTGCCCAGAACATCGGCAAGCCCTATTCAACACTGCTTAGAGAGATTAACCCCTTTGACGATAATGCCAAGCTAGGAGCCGAAACTCTCATGGAAATCCTGAAAGCCACTAATGAAGTTAAGCCTCTTGAATATATTGCCCAGAGTATTGGTTACAAACTTAAACCCAGATCCAACTAACTTATACTAACGATGTATTCCAGAAGGGACTGGGAGTTGAAGATTAACTCCCAGTCCCTTCTGGACTTTTCAGGCTGTTGAGTAGATACTGCGGTCATGAGATATTTCAAATTAAACTTAACCGCTATTGCCACCCTCGGCCCTATAGGTTTTCTGCCCAAGGCACCTGGAACATGGGGTTCTGCGGCGGCACTGATAACCGCACCGTTTCTTTTTTTTCCACTCCCTATTCCTGTCCGGATAATTGTTCTGGGTTTGCTTTTTTACTTTGGCGCAGTAACCTGCACCGCTGCTGAAAAAGACCTCGGACAGAAAGACCCTGGCTGTGTCGTAATTGATGAGGTTCTTGGTCAATGGGTTGTATTTCTGCCATTTGCCGGAATAGTCGGCTGGCAGGCCATTGCCGGATTCATCCTGTTTCGTATCTTTGATATTTACAAACCATGGCCTGTAAAAGCCTCCGAAAAATGGCTTAAATCCGGTTACGGAGTCATGATTGATGACCTCTTTGCCGGCATTTATGCAATGTTGGGATTATGGCTGCTACGCTACCTGACATAATCATTTTCTATGATGTAATTCTGCAGGCCGTAAAAGTTTATCTTTTACGGCCTCAACTGATAAAAAAGACCTCTTGCACCATAATATGTTCTTCGAACATACGGGAACAGATCTCTGAGATATGCTGCAACGAGCTCCCCCCCTTTCATATCTTCTACGTTTAATCCACTATATTTCAGGTCAGTCCTCTGGCTTTCTTTAAAAAATACTGATCTAACTTATTGCTCCGCCCTGCAGTAAACTGGCTTTGTTTCTTCCCACTGAAGCGGGTATCTATTTTAATAATCTTATTTCCCATCTTCAATCCCGTGTTAAAAATATTATGCAGTGATCAGTATAAGCATTTTGCATACACAAAAAGCCCCGTTCCTGAAAGAAACGGGGCTTAAAAGAATCAATTAAATCTGAGACTAATAAGTTAGTCTGAACTGTGCTCGCCTGTTTTTGGCCCAGGCGGTTTCGTTATTGCCGGGATCGATGGGATTTTCTTCTCCATAGCTTACAATACTGAGCCTTTCCGGAGCAACCCCAAGAAGAATGAGGAATTCATATACAGCGCGGGCACGACGCTCACCAAGAGCGAGGTTATACTCTTCAGTTCCACGGTCATCGCAGTAGCCTTCAATCACCATGGTCACATTATCGAACTTTTTCAGGATTTCAGCTTTTGTCTGTAAAAGAGGACGATATTCCTGTTTGATTTCAAAGGAATCAAAATCAAAATGAATCAGGTTACCCAACTCTTCAATAGCTTCATTAAATTCTTTTTTGACTGCCGCATTCTCTTCCGCTTCACGTGCGTCAGCGAGAGCCTGTTCCTGAAGAGCCTTCTCTCTTTCAAGTCTGGCCTGTTCTTCTTGCCTTTGTCTTTCTTTTTCCTGTTGCTCGGTCATCCTTTCTTCAACAGCAGGACTTGCAGGAGATGATTCAACACGCTTTTTGGAACAACCGGAACCGAGTCCGGCCAACAGTACTAACACTACACACAAAATTATAGCTCTAGCTTTCATTTGCCCTCCTGAGACAGGAACTTTGCAGGACAGGAGTTTGTCCACACCAGATGATTTTCTTCTTAACTTAATACGACCAATGTTTCGACACTAAAGTGTTTTGCAAAAAAATCAAGTCATGACTGCAACAAAGCTGTTAAATAGCATTTGAAGACTATGATTTTTTAACTTTTCCCCATGCCGGGGCCTTTGCGACTCCGCTTCCGGTTGGAACCAGCATTGCCGGATCTCCATGTCGGGTTGTCAGGTAAATCTGATACTTTCCACTTCTACTTGATGAAAAAGCGACAAAATACCCATCCGGACCGAAAGCAGGATCTTCATCATTTCCCGGACCGAAAGTCAGTTGACGCTCTCTTCCGTTTTCCAGGTCATGCACGAAAATACGGTGTCCCAAAGGAGTCTGGCGTGAAAAGGCAACATATCTGCCATCCGGGCTTATTGTTGGATTTGTATTATACTTACCTTCTTTGGTGACTCTGGTAACTACCCCGCTCTGCATATCCAGAAGAAAGATGTGCGGATTACCGAATCTGGCTGATGTAAAAACCATTTTGGTTCCGGTACGGTCAAAATCAGGAGAGACCTCAATGGCCCAACTCTGGGCAAGAGTCTTTTTAGGCTTGTAATTGCCATTGATCAGGAAAATATCCGAATTACCATTCATAGTCAGAGTTGCGGCCATATTCCCATCAGGAAGAAATGCCGGGCCTATGACCGTATCTCCGGGAAAACTCTTCTGATCTATTTTACCGGTAGCGCTATCCCACACGCAGAGCAGGTGCTGGCGGGAGCCAAGCCTCGTAAAAACCAGCTTGTCCCCCTCCGGGGACCAGTTGGGACTAAGATTAACCCCGCCAAGAGAACTGATCTGACGCAGGTTACGTCCTTGAGGGCTTACGGTATAAATCTCTTTATCTTTACCGACCTTTCGGACAAAAGCAATTTTAGATTCAAAAAAACCGTCCCTTCCTGTCAGTACGCGCATCAGGTGGGAACAGAACCGGTCAGCTATTCGAGGAAGCATCTCCTCGGTAACCATGGAGTACTTCTTTCCGATAATAGTACGGCCATTAAAGGTTCCGATACATCTCAGCAACAGGTTTTTCTCACCATTCGGGCGGATTTCCCAGCCGGTGGTAATCGCAAGGTCTACTTTGGACAGCCTGAGCGGCTTGATATCGATTTCGCCGGGCCTGACACCGTTGGAAGGATCGCCACCCAGAATATCGGTAACCGGGACAATATTCAAAAAAGGCAGATAAGCTAGATCCTGCTTTAAATCCGTACTGAACGTCCCGGCCTCACCGGGCAAAGGGAGATTCTTCTCTTTGGATCCTGCATACTTTCCCTGCGGCACTGTCTTGGGAGGTAAGAGGATAAGGTTCACCTTGCGCTGCCCGGGACCATAAATATCCACAGTCAGAGTATCTGCGGCCTGACATAAAGACGCGCTGGTTAGGACCAGAAAACTGGCAATCAGTACGGAGGCTACCGAACTGAATATAAATAAATTAAGATTATTTTTCATTTTTTAAAACCGACCTACTGATCTAAATCATGCAGGTTGAAGTTTACAACGACGGTTCTGATGGAATTACCGGGGGGGTCGGGCAGAACTTCGGTATCCCGAAGAGCCGTTAACACGGAATCATCAAAATCAACGTTACCCGAAGATTGCAGTAATTTGATACCACTGATTTCCCCGGATGATTTCAACTGGATCTGAACACGGGCCATCAGGTTCTGTTTCTGCCCGAAAACAGGATATCTCCAGTTCTTTCTTACTGCCTCCTGAACTATTGAGGCATAGACCTGAACCAGCCCTGAAGCTCCGGCAGTTCCTTCTGCCGAACCAGTCACAGCGGTCGACTTTGCCGTTTTAGCAAGAGCTGCCAGATCGCTGGCAACTGCTTTCTTCTCTTCCTTCTTCTTGGCTTCCACAATATCAGCCAGAGATGCAAGATCCGCTGCCAGAGCATCTTCCGCGGTAACTTCAGGCTTCTCAGGTTCTACTTTTTTAGGCGGAGTCTTTTTTTCAACCTTCTGCTTTGCAGGAGCTTCTTTTTTCTCAACCTTCTTCTCTACCTTTTTCTTGGGTGGAGAGGTTGTCTTTACCTTATTTTCAGAAATCTTTTTCGCTTCAGGCTCAGGCTTTGGTTTAGGCTTCGGCTTTGGCTTAGGCACTGGCTTGGCTTCCGGAGCTTTTACTGTCTCCGGCCGGGGCTTGGGGACGGCCTTGGGCTTTGCCTCAGGTATGGCCACAGCTCCGGGCTTGGAAAGTTTCGATTTTGCAGCGGGAGCTTTTTTAGCAGCAGGGGCAGAAGGAAGTGGAGCAAGGCTGACCAGATCAACCTTGTAAACCGGCATATCAAGAGATATTTTCACAGGTGGTGCCATGTTCCATGAAACCGCCATAAACAACAAGCCCGCATGAAGCAGGAAAGAGATGAAAAGACCGATGAACTTCATCAATGAATTCGTCCTGTAATTTCCTTTAAATCAGTATAATAAGCCTGACTTATCAGGATTACTTCTTTTTCTTTTCAACGGGTTCGGCAACAACACCGAGACGGTCAATCCCGACAGCTTTGATTTCACCCATCACTTTCACAACTTCACCATAGGCAACAGTCTTGTCCGCCCGCAAAAAAAGCATTTTGTTCTGCTTTTTTACGAGCCTTTCCAGATGTCCCTGCAATTCGTCAAAACCTACCTTGTATTCATCAAGATAGATTTCACCTTTGTCATTAATGGACATCACGATATGCTCATTATCCTGAGGTAAAGAGCGGACAGTCCGGGTCTGCGGCAGGTCCACTTCTACCCCCTGAGTCATCAGGGGTGCGGTAACCATGAAAATGATCAGCAGAACCAGCATGACATCCACAAAAGGAGTCACGTTGATTTCAGCCAGCATTCCCTTGTTGTTGGTTGAAAATCCCATACCTACTCCTGAGTGGAATGAGTATCTTCACCTACAGGATGAACAGACTCTTTGGAAGTTCCGGATTTAACGGAAGGCTCAACCCACGAAACTTCACGCTCAACACGGTTCAGAAACGCCCCGGCAAAGTTAACCATTTCAGTCTCGATACCGTTTAATACCCCGAGAAAAAAGTTGTATGCTATTGTAGCAGGGATCGCCACACCAAGACCGATGGCAGTGGCTACAAGGGCTTCAGAAATACCCGGAGCGACAGCAGCAAGGGCGGCACTCTTTGCTGCCCCGATGGAATGGAAGGAATGCATAATCCCCCAGACTGTTCCGAAAAGTCCGATAAAAGGGGCTCCGTTGGCACAGGTAGCAAGAAAGGAAAGTGAGGAAGTGAGTTTTTTCATCTCAGAGCTGACTTTCTGGCGCAGAATACGGCGCAGAGTATCCTTGATCAATCTGCGCTTGTGGCTGGAGCTTACCGCGGACTTTTCAAGCACCCGGTACTCTTTTACAGCTGCGGTTCCAATTCTGTTCAGCGGAGAGGCCGGAGTCTTGCTGATTGAAGTCAGCCCGGCTGAAAGAGACTCTGCTTCTTCCATTATCTGGTTTCCTTTCAGGATCAGGGTCCTGGCCCGTCCGAGAGAAATGAGCTTCCAGAAAATTATTGTCCAGCTCCATAGAGACATACCAGCTAAAAGGCAAAGCACTCCCTTGACCACAATCGTAGCCTGATCGAGCATGGCGAAAATTCCGCCCTGAGGTAATAAATCCATATTTTACCGCACCTTTTTTGACCTGCCTTCAACCGGTCAGGCATTAAAAAATGAAAACTTTATTAATCAATGTTCTGCGCAATCAACGGCAGAACAACTTCAGTCTGTCCCTCAATCAGCACATCACTGAAAGATGAATATGCTGACGGACGGTTGTTAATCTCAACGATTTTACCACCTGACTCCTGAACCAGAGGTGGAATCAGACTTGCCGGGACCACTTCGCCGGAAGTTCCGGCAACAATGACGAGATCCGCCTCCTCCGCCAATTCAAAAGCCTCTTTATGGGCTTCGGAGGGAATCGGTTCCCCGAAAAAAACCAGATCCGGACGTATTATCCCAGAACACTCCGGACAACGGACCGGAAGTTCACTGCTCTGCACTCGATTTCTGTCATAAGGCTTGAAGCATTCCATGCAGTAATAGTCACTGCAGTTTCCATGGAATTCAACAACCCTTTCAGAACCGGCACGCTGATGCAGTCCGTCAATGTTCTGTGTGATCACAGCATGAAGATTACCGGACTTTTCCATCTGTGCCAGAGCAAAATGCCCGGCATTGGGAGAAGCCTCACTCATCATCCGGTCTGCATCCACAAGAAATTTCCATACCGTAGCCGGGTCACTCTTCAAAGAGCGTATTGAGGCAACCTTTTCCGGGTCATGTCTGGACCAAAGGCCACCGGGGCTCCGGAAATCAGGAATACCGCTGGCAACAGACATGCCCGCCCCTGTCATGGCGACTACACACCTTGCAGCTGATATGAGCCCTGCGGCTCTGGCGATAAGTTCGTTTGACTGCATAAAGCCCTGATTGCCTGCTGTGCCCTGAAATTTCCAGATAAAAACAAGACTATTGGTCAATAGTTTCACACAGACCAACAATCCCGCAATTAAACCTACCTTTTCATGAGATCCTGAACAAGTTGCCGAGAATTCTCTTCGGCCTGCTGATATTCATCTTTTGTCATTCCCGCACCGAGGGCAATCATACGGCGCATTTCAGGACCAACCATATCGCCGGGAGCGTGGGCATCATTGTTGATAACCAGCTTTGCTCCATGCTTGCGGGCCATGGAAACAACATGCCCGTTTGTAAGACTGTGTCCTTTCCGGGTCGTGATTTCAAGACATACGCCATATTCTGCCGCAAGCTTGACTTCAACATCAGAAATCAATCCCGGATGACCAAGGACATCAACCTTTGCCTCGATTGCGGCAAGGTTCGTACCTTCAGCAACCGGCTCCACAATAGTCTCACCATGGCAGACCACTATCTGTGCGCCTGATTTTCTGGCGTACTTGGTCATTTCTCCAATCAGCCCCGGGGGAACATGAGTAAGCTCCACACCTGCAAAAACATCGATATCAAAATAGTGGGCATGCTTCTTTGCAAACCTGTGAATATTCTCAAGAATCAAATCGATATTGCTCAAGTCGGCATGATCGGTCATTGCCATGGCACGGTATCCTGCAACTCTGGCTCTTCTTGCCAGCTCGGCAGGGATCAACTCTCCATCACTGAAAACGGTATGAGTATGAAAATCAATCAATGGTCTACCTACATTTTGTATTTAAAGTCATCAGGGGACAGATCATCTAGCTCATCTTCCCACTTTGATTTTTTACTAATTTTCTCTTCTGTATCTTTGGTTCCCGCAACATCAAGAACCTTGCGGGATACCCGGACCGGACAATCGGCCCTTACGGCCAAGGCAACCGCATCCGAGGGACGGGCATCAATCACTACGGTCTCCTCATCCTTAAGGACAAGAATTTCCGCATAGAAAGTACCCTTTTCAATATCCACAATATCAACTGAAACAACCTTGCCGCCGAAGGTTGCAATAGTAGTTAAAAGCAAGTCGTGGGTCATGGGCCGGGGGAAAGACATCTCGTTGAGCACCATGGATATGGACATCGCCTCCATAGCTCCGATCCAGATGGGAAGAATTATTCCGGCAGACTCATCCTTGAGGACCAGAACCGGTGCTTCCGTATCACTTTCAACAGCCAGACCGTAAACCTGCATTTCTACCATGGTTCCCCCAGTTTTTCTCCCACAAGGGAGTGATTCTTGGACTCGGTGATCTTCACTTTCACCAGTTTGCCTCCAAGTTTAACATTCTCAGGCAAACCGTCAAAATGAACATTGATCACCCGTCCTCCGGGATCCTTTCCTCTCCAGGAAACACCACCGGCCTCCTGTTTTCTACTCGGCCTTTCAAGCAGCACGGTCATTTCCCGCCCCTTAAGAGCCTCTAGACTTTCTCTAGTAATACGGTTTTGTCTTTCCTGCAAGTGAGCAAGACGCTTTTGAGCAACTTCTTCATCCACTTTTGGTTTCATTTTTACCGCCGCAACTCCCGGACGGTCAGAATATTTAAAGGAAAAGCTGCTCTCGTAACGAACCCTCTCCATGATATCCATTGTCTGCTCAAAATCTTCGTCGGTTTCACCTGGGAATCCGACAATAATATCAGTTGTAAGGGCGATGTCCGGGCATGCCTTCCGCAACCCTTCAACAATATCCAGATACTTGGAACGGTCGTACTTGCGGCCCATTTTTTTCAGAATTCTGTCTGAACCGGACTGGACAGGCAGGTGCAGGCTGGGACAAAGATTTGGAAGCTCTCCAAAGGCCTTTATCACCTCGGGGGCGATATCCTTTGGATGCGAAGTTGTGAATCTGATTCTTTCAAGACCTTCAATTTCTGAAATCCTGTATAGGAGTTGCGCGAACGTAAGATCGGCCCCTTTCTTATCCATGCCGAAACTATTCACATTCTGGCCCAACAGGGTAATCTCCCTTACTCCGGAGTTTACAAGAGCCCTGCATTCACTGATCACAGCATCGGAGGAACGGGATTTCTGGCGCCCTCTTGTGTACGGGACAATACAATAAGCGCAAAAGTTATCGCACCCCTGCATAATATTTACAAAAGCCTGCCCGGGAATGGTTCCGATTCCCGGAGGAATGAGATCAATATTCCCTTTAAGCTCACCACCTTCACGCTCAGGATATTCAGGCACAAAATCAGTAAGAACCAATTTCCTGTCATGATTCCGGGCCAGATCCTCCAAGGCAGCCGGAGTCTGTGAAATACCGTCACTTCCGAAAACGAGGCGCACGTGGGGAAACTTCTCCATGAAACCTTCGCCTATCTGTTGGGCTACACATCCGCCCACGGCAACAAAACTGCCGGGATTTTTACACAGAGGAGCGAGTCTACCAAGCACACTGTATACTTTCTGCTCGGGCTTTTCGCGCACAGAGCAGGTGTTAATGATAAATATATCTGCTTCCGATTCCTCAACTGCAGTCCAGCCGCGGCTTTCCATGGCCCGGATCAGCCAGTCGGAATCGTGAACGTTCATCTGACAACCGAATGTTAATACCGTAAATTTCATACCCGCCACATACTCTATATGATCTCTACGGTAAAGCCCGTCAGTGCAGCATAAAAGCTGAATATTCCGGCAAGATATAATTCATAAGAACCTGAATTTAAAACTATATCAAAGAGAACATGAATAGAGCAGCGGGATTTTCTTATTGAATGGCAGAGATCTTAGACTGAAAAAAGCACAAAAGAAATGTAATAGTTGAGATCCGCGTTCCATGTTTGGAAAAGAAGAAATATAAACTAAAAAAACCGGACAATTCCTGTTTTATCAGTAGTTGCCCGATTTTGTTTTATTTATAGCTATTTATGGCGCACTCTTCCCGAGCATACCGGGACAGGTCTACCATGACGATGTCTGTGACGGTGGGAACGTTTCGCCAGAAGCGGCAGAAAAAGGACTGCTCCTATGGCTCCGAACAATGCTATTCTGGCCAAAGTAGTCATACAGAAGCCTCCGCAGCTTCATTATTTTCTTCTGCTTCATTTCGCTTGAATGATTCACGGGCCTTACAGGTAAGCGATTTAACATCATTCCTGATATTGTCGTACTGTCCCACGGTCCAGTCTTTGGCTTTCAAGCCGGCCTTAACAGCTGAAACAGCCGCCGGACGAATTTTCTCCGACTTGACTGCATACCCTACAAAAATACCGGCCGCCACTCCGGCTGTAACTAAAGCAATTCTTCCAAGAGACATATAATACCTCCTTTACTTATCGATTTAATTACACCCTACTGTTTGGAAAAGTTATCCACAAACCCTGACGTTAAAACCCAGTATCAATTGCCACAACCGCTAATTTAAAGATCGGAAAACGGAGAATCAGCCTTCTTTACGTCCGTAAGTCTCTTTGGAAATCTTCCATTTCCCGTTTCTCTTGGTGAATTCAAACATCGGGGTGAATTTTCCTCGGTTTTTATTATCGCGGTAGTCCCAGAGAATTCTGGCAGAACATTTGTCACCTTCCACTTCAAAACTGGTGATCTTAAAAAGGCGAAGCTTGAAAGCCGACTCCACCCAATATGTAGAACAAAGGCCCAGTCCTTCACTGAATTCATTAAAAAACACTTCTTTGTTTGAATCACATGGAAAAGACATGATCAAGGCATCGGCAGTGTATAAATTTTTAATAGCCTCAAAATCCCGGAGATTGTATGCATCTTTATATTCAAAGAGCAGATCGGTGATTTGGCTACGCATATCTTCTTCAGAATGCGCGGAAACAGAGACAGCAAAAACAAGCATGAAAACCAGAATAAGTATCAAAATTTTACGCACGTCATTCACCTTAATTATTGAAGTTGAAATTATGAACTGGTCCATCCTTAAAACATTTTTTTACAAAAATCAGCAGATACCGTTCATGCTGCGCCAGTTTTGAAGGCAGCCGGCAACTTCATCCAGAACTTCTTCCGGAGTCTTATTAGTTGTTTCCACAATGCACTCGGCATTTTTATCTTCCTGAAAACGTACATCAACCCCGATGACCTCACCCAGATTTTCAAACTGCTTTCCTGTGCGCTGACGCTCAAGCGCCTTCTCGTAAAGCCCTGCCATAACAAGCCCCTGCTGCCGCCCTGCTTCGCGTTTCATCGCCATATTCACCGGGCATTTCAGATATACTTCCGCAAAAAATTCTATCTTTTCCCTGGCGTCATTGCGCCAGCACTTTTCATGGGCAGTTCCGTCCATTATTACGCACCGTCCTGATTCCATAATGGAAACAGCATCCTCAACGAACAGGTTATAAGCCTGCTCACGCTCCTGACAGGTATATTCGGGTTCTGGAATATACAATTTACGACGCTCATCCATGCAGAGTTTGACAACCCCGACTCCTTCGGAACGCACCTTTTCATAAAGCATGTCCGCAATTGTGCTTTTCCCGCATCCGGGCAGCCCGGTAATCCACACAGCCCAATTTTTGTTAACGCATATACCGTTCGAATCTGACATAATCAAACACCTCATCTTCAAGAACATTTTCCATGAAACGCAGCAAAGGATCACGGACACTTTCAGGATGATCCGGATACCATACAGGCGAAGCTATCACCAGACTTCTGAACACAAAAAAAGGAGCCATAACTTCAAGTATCTCTTTGTCTCCGGTAAGCTCAAGATATCTATCAAAAAGTGTCATATACAAGGTTCGGAAATCCTCGGAGAAGCTGCCATCCGCATACAAACCGAAAAGGATATAGTTTGCAGCCATGCAGCAAAGATCCCCGGCCGCTTCACCCCATTCCCCCCTGCTTCGATCCAGAACACTGAATCCGTCCGACCCGCCAACAAGTACATTCCAGGGATGGAAGTCTCCATGCACCGCACAAAGCCTTCCGGTATAATGTGACAACTTCCAGCGCCAATCGATCAGACGTTTTTCCAGAGCCATGAACCTGTCTCTTGAAAAATACTCATTAGGGTGGGCATAAGCCTCATCCACAAGCCCCATGATACACTCGCTGGAACCGATCAGATCCCGGATACGCCGCATATACAGATGTGAATCATCTTTGCGCTCCGAGTGGAGATCAGCAAGCCATTCAGCCAGTGAAAGAACCATTCTCCTGTCCCGTTCCTCAAGACCTTTTCTGCCGATACGATCCAGATCCTGAAAATAATCATACCCCTCAAGTTTCTCATTCAGAATGAAAAATTCACGCGGATTGTGCAGTGCATTCATCTTGCCATCCGACCCCACGTACCCCAGACCCATCGGTTTCACATGGCGCTTCATCCTTGCGGAAGCTTCGTATTGAAACATCAAGACCGCGGCCCGGTCCCAGTAAAACTGGTGACCGTAATTATCGCCTTTCATTACTGATATGACGGTTTCCCGCTCTTTTCCGTCCGCCTTAAATCTCACCAGAAGAGGTTTTCCGTAACCGAACTTCTTCATTCCCTGCTTATCCAGTGATCCTATGTCACCGTAGTCCAGCAGAACAGTTTCATTACCAAAAGCTTCTTTAAGATATTGCTCCAGCATCCCGGCAGTCAGTTCCATCATTGAAACGCTCCAACAGCCCTGAGGGGTTAAGGTCAAAATATTTACACGCCAGCTTAATGGCGACCTGTTCCGCGCCAAGAAGGTGATATCTCCCTTGTGTTGCCCGTGAACAGAATAGATTCAATACTACACTCAAGGGAAACATATCTTAAAAATGAAACGATTTCACGCACTGAAAATAAAAGATTACAAACACAAAAGGCGGTTTCGAAATTAATCGAAACCGCCTTAATATAAAGCTTATTGCCGTCAAAGCAGCCTGTCAGTTGAAGTCAGCATAGAAAAACAAAGGCAACTTCCACTAAAAGTCCTGATAGTTCAATAGCCTCAGAATCAATCTAAAATCAAAGAAAACTTAGAATCAAAGACAGAACATTTTACTGAATTACAATCTTAATTCAGAATAGCAACTCAATTATACATGACTGCTTCAAACCGATTAGATTTTACCACTCTTAAAGCTTGCCGAAATTTTCTTCGTAGCGGGTCCAGAATTCCTCTTCAGTATAGGAGTGCTCCTGAGTTCCAAGCTGCTCAACGCAATAGACAGCGCTGACAGCACCGACATGTGCAGCTTCAACAAGAGTCTTACCCATGGAAAGTCCTTTGATCAGACCGGCACGGAAAGCGTCTCCCGCTCCAGTGGGGTCTTCCACTACTTTAGCTTTGGCTGCAGGAACTGCTGTTTCACCGTCTTTCTCCACAACTAGACAACCCTGCTCACCGAGGGTGACAATGATTGAATCACATATCTCCATCAGCTCTTCACGGGTTTTACCAGTGGACTTCATAATCATTTCAAGCTCGTAATCATTGGAAACAAGAATACTGCAGCCACCGATCATATCGAGAAGCTGTTCTCCGCTGAAAGCCGGAATATTCTGGCCCGGATCGTAAATATAGGGAACACCTTTATCACGGTACAATTTCGGAAAATTCTGCATATCATCGAGGTTTCCGGGGGAGACGATAGCGAGGGTGTCGGCAGAATCAACTGCAGAAAAATCATAGTCGCAGCTGTATTTCATTGCTCCGGGGTTGAATCCGGTGATCTGGTTATCGGACTTATCTGTGGTGATGTAAGCGCCTGCGGTAAATTCATCATCAACCCGCTTGATACCTTCACGGGTAAGGTTGTTCTTATCCAGCCATTGTTCGTAACCATCGAAATCCTTACCGGCACTACCGAGAATTACAGGCTTTTCATCCAGCATGGAGAGCGCGTAAGCAATGTTTCCGGCAGTTCCACCGAACCTTTCATCAAGACCATCCACCAGAAAGCAAACGTTAAGCATATGAATTTTGTCAGGCAGAATATGATCAGAAAAACTGCCGGGAAAACTCATGATTCTGTCATAGGCCAATGAACCGGAAACTAATATCTTCATTTTTAAGAAACTCCTTGAGAAATTATATTTGAACGACCGAAAAAAAACCGCGCGAAACTTTTATCTAGCTTCGCGCGGCAGAGAGTATGCTTTAAGAGTGCGTAAAGTCAACTTGGACTGTCTCCACTACAGAAATCAAGTCCGTATTTACTTTGAAGTATAACTTTTCACCCACTGGAAAAACTCTTCATTACCTTTTTTCGCTTTGACAGCGACAATGCAGGGACATTCATAGGAATGCAGCTGCTTGACGGTATCAATCAATTTTTCCACTTTCTTGTCCGAAGTCTTTGCAATAAGTACAACTTCAGAAGAACTTTCAATCTGTCCTTCCCACCAGTACAGGGATTCCATTTTATCAAATATATTCACACAGGCGGCAAGGTGACGCATTACCAGCTCGCCTCCGATTTCCCGTGCTTCCTCAACATCCCCGGTTGTAATATAAACAAGCGTCACGGACATATTTCATTCTCCTTACTGGCAGACCGGACTTTCGCCGGGCTTGGCATTCGCGAGATAGTTATTTACCAGATCCAACTCTTCAGGGGTAATTGTCATTCCCATATCAACCATACGCTGGTTGGTTTTCTTCCATGCGGCAAGATCCTTTTTACCAAGAGCCCTGCAGGTCCTTTTCATGCTGTGACAGGCAGTACATTTGGAAAAGATCAGACCGGAACCGTCCTCAGCGGAAGGAGCGGTTAAGGTGATGCCGGATACAGCGAGAAGCGCAGCGGCGACTAAAGGCAAAACAAATTTCATAAGTAATTTCCTCCGGTGTTTTGTTTGAATAATACAGTAATTGACAATACAGGCAACATCTATAACCATCAATCGGAATCAGATGTCCATTGTAAGTTCTAAAAAGAAATGATAGCCCACACTCGACTTTATGAAAAAGAATACCCCCGACAAAAAAACTTTGCAAAGAGCAAAGGAAATATATGACAGGCTTCTGGAAAGATACCCCGATCCCGAGCCGGAGCTTGACTGGCGCAACGCATGGGAACTGATGGTCGCCACAGCTCTTGCTGCACAATGCACAGATGTACGGGTCAATAAGGTTACGCCGGAACTGTTTCGCAGATGGCCCGGCCCGGCTGAAATGCAAAAGGCCGAGATTTCCGAAATCGAAGAAGTAATCCGCTCCACCGGACTTTTCCGCAACAAAGCTAAAAACCTTAAAGGGGCGGCGGAAGTGGTCATGAATGAATTCGGTGGTGAAATGCCACGGACCATGAAAGACATGATCAGACTTCCCGGTGTAGCCAGAAAAACCGCTAACATAGTCCTTTCCAATGCAATGGGCGTCCATGAGGGAGTGGCGGTTGATACTCATGTAAAAAGGCTTTCCTTCAGAATGGGCCTGACCCAAAGTACCAACCCGAATGTAATTGAAAAGGACCTGATGCAGCTTTTCGAGCCGCACACTTGGGGGATAGCCAATCATCTGCTGGTACTTTTTGGACGTGAAATATGCCCGGCGAGAAGCCCCAAGTGTGATATCTGCCAGCTCAATGATATCTGCCCGAAAAAAGGAATCGAGAAAAAATAATGACTGAAGAAAAAAAGAAACCGGGATCATTTACGGTCCATGCCACTGACGGCCATGCACGGCGGGGAACTCTGGTTACCGCACATGGTGAAATCCAGACTCCCGTTTACATGCCTGTCGGCACTCAGGGGTCTGTAAAAGCTGTCCCTCCCCGGGATCTGCGGGACATCGGATCACAGATTATTCTGGGCAACACCTACCATCTTTATCTGCGTCCCGGTGACGACCTCATCGCGAGAAGGGGGGGACTGCATAAATTTTCAACCTGGGACCGCCCCATTCTAACCGACAGCGGCGGATTTCAGGTTTTCAGCCTTGAATCCATTCGCAAGATCACCGAACAGGGTGTGGAATTCCGTTCCTACCTTGATGGTTCAAAGCACTTTTTCTCCCCTGAAAAAGTAATCTCCATTCAAAATAATATCGGTTCGGATATTATGATGGTCCTCGACGAATGTGTCGGGTACGGAAACGACCGGGATTACACTGCCCGTTCTCTGGAACTGACCACCCGCTGGGCAAAACGATGTCGTGATGCCTATCCCGTGGGATCCGGAGATCAGCTTATGTTCGGTATTGTACAGGGTGGATTTCACAAGGACCTGCGTGAGGTAAGCCTTGAACAGCTCTCCGAGATACCTTTTGAAGGTTACGCCATCGGCGGATTGAGCGTAGGTGAGCCAATCCCCGATATGTACGATATCCTACAGCACATCGGGCCCAAACTGCCGTTTGAAAAACCGCGCTACCTGATGGGTGTCGGAACTCCCCTTGATATCCTTGAAGGTATCGCCAACGGCGTAGACATGTTCGACTGTGTTCTGCCAACCAGAAATGCCCGTAACGGCACGCTCTACACCAGTCAGGGCAAGGTCAATATCAAACGCGCGCAGTACCGGGAAGACGACTCTCCGCTCGATCCCAATTGCGATTGTTACACCTGCCGCACATTCAGCAAAGCGTATTTGCGCCACCTGTACACCGCTAAGGAGCTGCTTTCTTACCAGCTCAATTCAATCCACAACCTGCGTTTCTTCCTCAAGCTTACCGAAGAAGCACGGGACGCCATTGAAAAAGGAACTTTCTCCGACCTGCGGAAAAAGTATGAAGCTGTTTACGAACCGGTTAACAAATAATGAAAATTTTCAGACCTTTTCTGACGCTTCTTGGAGCAATGGCTTTAACGGGACTGCTGGCAACGGCAGTCCTTTTTCTATTTGCGCCCTATCTTCTGCAAAATGAGGATGCTCTTGAAAAGGCTGATGCTATCGTTGTTCTTGGCGGCCAGTATTACCGTCCTATATACGCTGCGGAACTTTTTTTTGAGGGTTACGCACCTAAACTGATGTTAAGTAAACCGGTGGTGATGCCGGAAGAAGTTAAGGTCCGTAATCTCGGAGTTGCTTATCCCTATCAATGGGAAGTCATACGTGAAATTCTGCTGAAAAAAGGCGTCCCTGAAAATGTTTTCTCATTTTTCGGCCATGCGAATGTCAGTACGCTTGAAGAAGCGGAAGAACTCAAAAAGGCTCTGCCACCGGACATAAAATCTATAATTCTGGTTACATCCCCCATGCACACCAGACGTGCCGGAATAATATTCAGAGAGATTCTTCCCGGAAATATAAAAGTAATTGTGGTCTCAACGCCATACGACAAAGTTCCGGAAAAATGGTGGACCAACTTTCGGACGGCGCCGTTTGTAGTATTAGAAGTCGCCAAAACTCTCTATTACGAAATTGGAGGCGGATTCCGAAGCACGGAACAACTCTCAAACTGATCCGGATAAATACAACAGCGGCCTTGAGACTGACTCAAGACCGCCGTTTCATAATAAAGACTGATCAAACTCTGTATTGCTAAGCTATTGTTGCCGTGGAATTGTCATTATCGACATGGCTCCAGAAACTGATTCACAAAAGATCAATCAGGTTGTTCCCCCTTTAAGGAGAGAACTATTTTTTCCATTATCGCGTCGATCTCCACCGACTCAGGAAGATTAAGAACACTACCGTCTGTCATCTGCCTTTCTACAAGTCCCTGCATGGGAGGGATATAAAACTGCTGCCGGGGTAGATTCTCAAGCTCCGGCGGATTGCCACCCATGTATCTGTTAACAACCAGAACCTGACGATCAAGCCCCAGTTCAGAAGCCATTCTGCCGACCTCTGACGCTGTTTTAAAACTGCGCATCGAAGGCTCGGAAACAACGACCAGACCGTCCACATGCATCGCCGTACCGCGACCCAGATGCTCAACCCCGGCTTCCAGATCGACCAGAACGCAGTCATTGCTATCCATCACAATATGAGCCAGAAGGGCCTTCAGCAGTGCGTTTGCGTCACAGGCACACCCACCTCCGGCATTGGACAGTCCGCCCATCACCAGAAGTCTTTTCCTGCCGGGACTGACCATTGGGAAAGGATCTTCATAAAGCGGAACATCCACTGCCAGCTCCTCAGGAAGATCACCAACATCAGGGTTCAGGTTCAAGAAACCTTCGTTATGGATTCTCTCCCTTATAAGGTCCACCCTTGATGAAACGGCATCGGGCAACTGATCCTCATTCAGTCCGGAAGCCTGCCCAAGGGAAAGAGCGGTATCGGCATCAATCATCCAGACATTCTTTCCACTGCGGGCCATCCAGTCGGCCATCCATGAGGTGATGGAAGTCTTGCCGACCCCACCCTTACCTGCAAAAGCGAGCTTCATGCCGCCTCCTCTATTCACTTAAACCAAGCCCTCTGCGCTTGGCCCTGATCCGTTCATCAAATAATTCGGCTGCCTTCACAGGATCCGGTTCAATGACAAAGGAAGCACCTACAAGATCTTCAAGCCCTGAAACGGCAAGGTTCGTTACGGTTTCGGAACCGAGTATGTTCGGAGGATGACCGAGATGGGTATAAATCCCACTGGCAACAGCATAAAGGCCGATAGCTGCGGCCTTTTCAGAATACCACTCGGGAGATGACGCCCCAACGGGAAGATCACTGATATCAACATTTAAAGCATCTGCCAGAGCGGCACAAAGCTGAAGAATACGGGCGTTATCAACACAGGAACCATAGTGCAGAACAGGGGGGATGCCGAGTGCGCCACAGACTTTCTTAAGCCCGGGACCGGCCATTTCTATTGCGTCGGGAACCAGAAGTCCTGCCTTACCTGCCGCAGTGGTCACACAGCCGGTGACAAGTACAAGAATGTCTTTCTTGATCAATTCTTTTGCAAGCCCGACATTCATGGAATCCTGCTGGAATTTGGGATTGTTACACCCGACAATACCAACGGCCCCGCGGATATCCCCTGAAGCAATCGCCTGCACAAGAGGATCAAGGGAACCGCCAAGCGCGGATATGACAGCTTCATTGGAAAAACCGGTCATGATCTCTACAGGTTCACATGGGATATCTACACGTGAACTGTCACGTTCAGTGTAGGCTTTAACTGCAAGACGGACGATCTCGCAGGCCTGCTCGTAAGCATTGTGGGGATGGATATCGAAATGTGTTGCTCCGGTAAAACGGGCCTTAGCTGCAGTGTCAATGAAACGGGTATGGTAACAGCTGGAAATCTGGACCAGACTGGGCATGATACACTGATAATCAACGACTACAGCTTCCACTGCACCAGTAAGGATAGCAAGCTCAGTCATCAGGTGGTTCCCGGCCATGGGAATTCCTTTACGCATAAGAAGTTCGTTACCTGTGCAGCAGAGTCCGGCAATATTTATGCCCGCAGCACCCGCGGCTTCAGCTTCAGCAACAATCTCGGGATCTCGGGATGCTGCCAGAATCATTTCGGAAACGACTGGATTATGCCCATGCACAAGGATATTGATTTTATCTTCTTTTATTACACCCAGATTGGCCTTTGACATCGAGGGAGTGGGAGTACCGAAAATCACGTCGGAAAGTTCAGTTCCGATCATAGACCCACCCCAGCCATCAGAAAGTGAGGTCCTCGCAGCATGGAGAAGTGTGTTGGGAGCATCGTTATCACATCCCATGTGAGTACGATGCATCATTTCCGCAATTTCACGGTCGACACCGCGGGGAGTTATTCCAAGTTTTTCCCAGAGATCCTTACGTTTTTGAGGAACACGGGAAAGAAAAGAGACTGCCTTTCTGCGGCTGCCGAAGTCGGCAAAAAAACATTCAACCGCATCTTTGGCAATATCCTTTATATCACGTCCATCGGTTTCAATACCGACTTCAGCTGAAATTCTGCGCAACTTATCTTCATCGGTTATTTTATAATCTCCGGTCTCACCCTCAACTATGGCCTCAAGCACCTCAATCAGATCACGTCCATGGTCTGAATGTCCAGCAGACCCTCCGGCAATAAAACGGCCGAAATTCCTTGCCACTACAACATCGGCATCGGCCCCGCAAACCCCGCGTGGCGCTTTCGGAGTAATTTTACAGGGCCCCATGGTACAGATACGGCAACTTGTACCCAGTTCACAGAATTTACAATGAGGAGTCTGTTTCTGAAGTCTCTCATGAACAGTCTCAATACCCTCGGACCTTGCTTTATTGATCATTGCACGGGCATCTTCCCATATTGACAGTTCTTCAGCCGGGCGCGGTTCTTTAGCCATTAATCTATCCTCCCTGTTTTGCCGATGGCTGGTTTACCGGAGCCATCGATCCATTCCTAATGAGTTAAATGTAACAAACAGGACACATTCTGTTTGTCGGATAGCCGACAAAAACAGTATAATTTTAAATTATACTGAACTTGGAAGTATCAGCAACCGATTGCCCTCTTTTCAGCTCCAAATAAAAAGCAACCTGCTGACGGGATAAAGCCAGAGGTTGCCAAATTACAGGTAAGGAAAGAAGAAACTATTTTAACAAAAGCTGCCCGGTAATCTGGGCCTGTAAATTTTATAAACGTGAAGACAGTTCACTTTATGAGCAGACATACACAGCTCAAAAATTAAAATCTACGATGAGTAAAACAGAACAACAAAGCCAATCTCTTGAAAACCGGATTTTTATCAACCTGAAAAAACAGGTTTAAGATTATCCCTCAGCCAGAGACTTCAACTGATCCATATCAGCCACAAGCCAGCGGGAACGGTTAATCCTTGAGATTACGCCTTCACGGGAAAGGTTATTAAGCAGAGTGGATACGGTCTGCCGCGTCGCTCCGAGCAACGTGGAAAGCTGCTCTGCAGTCAGGTTTAGATTAATCTCTATTCCACCTTCCACAGCACGCCCATAGTCCACTGCTTCTTTATACAGATATCCGCAAAGGCGGGAGTTGATATCCCGGAAAACAAGACCGTCAATGACCGAGAAAGAATTCTGGAGAATTTTACCAAGCACACGGACCATTGTCCGATTGAAAAGAGGAATATCCGCCATACACCTTTTAACGGACTTTACATCCGTCACAAGCAGCCTGCTATCCTCGTAAGCCTGAATAAAACATCCGGCATGAGTGGAATATAAGTCACCAGGGCCGAGAATACCGAGTGTAAATTCCTTGGCTTCATAGGCAAGATAGACGCGCACTCTACCCTCGGCGACAATAAAAACAAGATCTTCATCGTTATCAGAGGAAAAAGCTATCGCCCCTTTTTTTACCCTTCGCTCGGTGAATACACTGCGGATATCTTCGAACTCATCTCTTTCAAGTTCATCCAGAAGATTGATGCCGGAAAATTTCATTTGCTCTCCCTTTATTAGGGAAATGCCTTAAAATTAAAAAGCTGTCACTAATCAATTCAGATCCGGTTCAAAGCCTTCAGCCGCAACTCCTGCTTCATCAGGCTTATCAGATGAATCTCGGGATATGAACTGTGCCAATTCCTGCGAACATTCACTTAAGCTGATATCAAGCCCGCTACCACGAATTGTCTTTTTAAGATCATTGAACAACGAAGTAACGTAAGCCATACCCGGTCCTTCAACAACAGATGAGGCCCCTTCGCCGCTTCCGGACAGGATGCTCATTATTCTGAGAACGGTGATATTGGCCGGAGAAAGTGCAAAGCTGTAGAGATCCTGCTCATCATCGGAAGCTTTTACAAGTACACCGCCAGCAACGAATTTATCCAGAAGTGGCGAAATGAAATTGACCGGAACACCTATTTCACTTGCTAGATCTTCGGGAGCATAGGGAGGCTCTGAACGTTCAAAGCGAAGAGCCATGAGGCTAAGAGCCAGAAGGGAAAATTTCTGCATATCCTCAATTCCGGCATCCGGCATAAACCGCTGCTGACGGTAAAGCATCACATTCTGTACCGCATAACTGATTTCGGAACCGAGAAGAACGATTATCCAGCTGAAATAAAGCCAGAGCAGGAAAAGAGGCAACTGGGCAAAGCTGCCATATATGGCATTGTACTTGGAAACACCTATCTGCCAGTTTATATAGGCCCACTGCGCCATCTGCCATGTTGTTCCGGCTACAATCCCGCCGACAAGAGCACTTTTTAATCTGACCCTTGTATTGGGCATGAAGGCATAGATAAAAGTGAATGCAATCCAGATCAAAACCAGCGGGGCCAGTTTTATCAGGATTCCTTCCACTTCAGGAACTCCGTATATTCCTTCAAGAGAATGTAGAATGGCCTGCTTTTTAACGGAAACGCTGACACTTGTGGCTACAATAATAGCTATCGGACAGATAAAAATGACCGAAAAGAAATCAGTGAACTTGCGCCAGAAGGTTCTCCCACGATTAACCTTCCAGATAATATTGAAAGCCTTCTCAACCGTACCTACAGTAGAAAGGACAGTGAACAGCAGGGTTCCCACACCTATCCAGCCGAGAGTCTGAACATTTGTATTATCAACATACTCAAGAATCTTGGTGACAACCTCTTCTCTCCCAGCTGAAACTTTCAGCAGCATATCATGTATGAAATTGGAATCCTGAAATCCCATTCCTTTCATGAGAGAAAAAGCCACCGCAAGAAAAGGCACGATGGATAGCATAGTGGTAAAAGTAAGAGCTGAAGCCCGGATAATACACTGATCTTTCAAAAAACCGATACATACCAGATACGAGATTCTGGCTACTGTATAAAGCATCCTGAGCGGTCCGCTGGTCTGCCTGGAACTCCAGTCCCAGATATCGTGCAGAAAAAAATCCGTTATCCTCTGCCCAACCTTACCTCCGGTCATCACGGCCTCCTTGGCGAATCAGTACAAACAGGATGCGCTACTAATCATTAGACTATGAAAAAAACTATCAGAAAATCAGGTCCCTGAAAAACATAAAAGACTGCTCGGGAAGACCCAGAACATCATTTAAAACATCGCTCCAACGCTCAAGTCCCTTCACCTCAACCTTCGGGTCACTCAACTTCCCGGTGACCGTGACGTTCACACCAGTCATTGCTCCCAGAAAAGCATTGACGAGCTTCAGATACAGATTGGGTAATTTTACGATATCCGCCTTTACAAAAACACTGATGGAGTCTTTCGGAAAACTGAACCCGCCTTTGGCCGTAGCCGTCAGATAATCGGTTTTGAGCAAATAGTCGGCAACCTTGAAATTGCCTTCCTCGCCTTTGATAAACCCCTTCATGAGTGAAAAGGATGTCGGCTTTGCCTGCTTCTTCTGCTTTTTCTCTTTAACGGCGGTGGATTCGAACAGATAAGACCCATCGGTTATCTTGAACGCCAGGCTTCCGGTCATGGAATTGGTGAAATAAGTATTGGCTGATGAGCTTCCCTTGATTTTCAAAGAAGCATCCGTCCTGCCGTTGACCATGTCCCGCCCCACATAGTCCGCAAAAAAAAGTCCGGCATCGAACCCGCGGCATTCAAAATCCGTATCAAGAGTCACAGTTCCATTTTTAAGTCCAAGCGCAAGGCCGCCTGCCAGATTACCCTTATGAAAATCAGCCTTGATATTCCGTATATCTATAACTGATTTCTGCATCCCTACATCAGCACTGATGCTGCTGGCACCAAAATCAAATATACGGAAATAGTCACAATTAACCTTTCCAGTGGCATTGATTGCTCCAAGCAGGCTGTCGGGGAACTCCCATTCAGGCAGCTTGACTTCATAAGATTCGGTTCCGCCTGTTCCTTTTGCCTTCAAACGTTCATCTTCATCAGGCGGCAGAAAACGGTCGACATCAACATTTTGCCCATTGATTACAAAATTCAGAAACGGCTTTCTGAAATCAACCAGCTCGAAAGTAGCATCGGCAGTAGCGTTATCCAGACGGGCATTATTGACCCTGAGATTAAAATTTTCACCATTTAACTGAAAGGAGGTATCAAGCTCAACGGATTCAAATGCGTCAGAAGCTTGAGTCTCAGGTTTATCTAAACCGAAAAGACTGAATATTTCAGAACACGCTACCTTATCTAGCTTCAGTTCGCCCCTTGCTGATGCTGTTTCAGAAGCAAGCCTTTTGCCTTCCAGTTTTCCATGCAGCTTGATTTCACCACTTTCCAGCTGAAAACTATCCAGACTAAGATTGCGCTCCTTGAGACTGCCACCACCTGACACTGAAACTTTTAATCCTTTTTTTACAAACGGCAGTCCGGAACCTGAAGCTGCAATTGCGAAAGAGCTTTTCCTGAGCTCCACCCGCTCCGGATAAAGCCTGTCGCAGAAGACATCTCCATTAAAGCCTGTATTCAACTTTATCTCCGGTTTGGAAACATCCCCGGTCAACTTCAGGGCAATCTTGCGCCCTATCAAGCCTGCCGGAGCAGGACTGGACAAAGGAGCCCCCGAGAGATCAAACTTGAAATCTTTAACATACAGATTGCGATATTCAGCAGGCACAGCTTTGTTTTTTAAATCCGCAGCTATATTCTGTCCATTCAACTCAAGGTCAAATCTTAAATTGCGAAATAATTCCAACATATTTTTACCGCTGGAATTGAGGCTGTTAAGCTTGAGCCGGACTTTACCAGAACTGAACCTGAAATCACTCTCATTAAGAGGTATACGGACTAAGCTGAAAGGATCTATTTTTCCATTCCCTGAAAGATACAGGACATCAGTCTTTTGCTTTGCATCGAGGTCTAGATCCACCCGCAAGGAAAAATCACCATCCAGATATGCACCTTTGCCGATGCTCAACGCAGCAATCTTAGGCCCTGGAGAAATGGATAACCTTGTGTTGTCCAGATGCACACCATCATAAACAAGAGTTCCGACCTCCATCTCTCCCTTGCAGGGAATGTTTCTGACAAGATCCGCAATCACCACTTTGCGTAAGTCAAAACCATTATTTCCCGGCCTGCTATCAGTTGCCTTGGATACTGACTTTGCTGTTTTGCCCTCACCTTCATGCTCCAGAAAATCAAAGACACGAGTATAAGGATCAAGCTTGAGCTTATCGGCATAGACATTAAACTCAACCCATGGCCTGCTGTAATTGCTAAGGGAAAACGCCCCTTTGACTACAGTGTTATCCACCTTGAGAACCATGTTGCTCAAGGTACTTTTTTGAAGCGTGGAATGGAAATCCACTGAAAAAGAAGCAGTGTTAAGAATCTCTTTGAATTCTGAAGGAATAGGAACCGGGGTAAATTTAGAAAAGACGGCTTTGGGATCAAAACGGGTGGACTCAAGACTGCCTTTGAAATCCGGATTATGATAGATATCCGTGCATACAGCGGAACCGGACAGCCGGACTCCGCCCCCCTGAATAACAAGACCTTTGACATCGACTCTGCCATCCACCAGATTGAAGTCAAGATTGGCTATGGCCTGCACAGATTCATCAGGTCCAAGCAATTCCCCGCTCTGGACCTCGAGCGCGACTGAAGTTTCTGAGAGAGAAACAGACCTTTGCGGCCACGAAAAATCAGCCAGACCTTTCACCGTGGTTTCAGCGCGCAAATCAAGCTGGTCCGCATCGAGTACCGCCCTGACGTCAAAAGCCAGAGGCATCCCACGGCGTAAAGGTCCGGTTCGCACATTTACACCGGAGACCTTCATAGTGTTTCCGGATTCAACATCCGAATAAATGCATGTGGCATTTATTACACTCACTCCACGGACTGATAAAGAGTTAAAAAGTAATTCCAGAGAGTCACCCTGAGCATTCTCTTCAGATTTGCCGACATCAGGCAGATCAAGCCTGCCATTTTTTCCACGGTCCATTCTGAACACGGGCGAATCAACAATCACAGTATCGATTTCGAGCTCCCCGCGCAGCAGTGGAAGAGGCCGGACCTTAAAATCTATATCCTTAAGAGTAAGCTGATTGTCATAGTCCGCTCCCGGGGCAGAGGCCACCTCGACCGGTCCTGTATCAAAGCCCAGCCAAGGATAGAAAAAAATATCCAGATTCTCTTTAAAGACAACTTCGCGGCCGATTTTATCACTGATGAGTTTTTCAAGCTCATGGCGCGGAGCATCGGATTCCAAATAATAAACACCTCCCATAACCGCTGCCAGCAGGCAGAAGTCGAAGAGAAGAAATATAATCCAGAAAACTTTTTTTACTTTGAGAAACACCATCGAAACCTGTGTTTAAACTTTAGAAAAACCATCAAGACTTAACAGTAAAACACAAGCAGCATACAGGTAAAGAGATGTTTGGCGAATTCATTCAATTTTACAATAAGTTAATCTTCTCGACAAAAAAGTGAAGTTTTCATGGGATGTCCGGTAATGTCTGCCACAACCGGGCACTTGACTTTAAATGCATAATAAACCCCGGGAAAATTACCCCATAAAGACTCAAAATTACCCTGC
The DNA here is from genome assembly GCF_055394525.1 of Maridesulfovibrio salinus. Lineage (NCBI taxonomy): Bacteria > Pseudomonadati > Thermodesulfobacteriota > Desulfovibrionia > Desulfovibrionales > Desulfovibrionaceae > Maridesulfovibrio > Maridesulfovibrio salinus. The sequence goes on along the minus strand of NZ_AP042461.1, from coordinate 2,188,539 downwards.
CCCTTACTCAAGACAACCGGTGAAGATTTCAAAAGATCCAGAAAATCCGGGTCACATCTGTCCAGTACTGTCCCCGGTGTGTCCACCCCCGAAGGCACAACTTCACAGATATCGGTCATGCCAACGGTTTCAGCATCTTCTAGCGTGGCATCATTAAGCACCTTGCTGCCGCGCACGGCATAAGTCACTTGCACTCCTTCATCCTTCAGCAATCCGGTTAATATGGTATCAAGACCGATTTCGCCCGCATTATCGCCGAGAATGAGCAGCGACTTTTCAGCACGGACCTTTTCCATGAAGACACCGAACAGATCTCGGTCCACACCTTCTTCCAGAGTTTCCAGTTCTGATTCCCAGTCATATCTTTCAAGGACGGCACAATCCATATAATTGCCTATTATCGATACTCCCAGAGCTGCAAGCAATGGATCTGCACTGTTCATAACTTTACTGCGCACCTCGGGAAGAAGCTCAAGAACCCTTTTGTTGGCCAGTTCTTTCTGGTCCTTGAATATATCAATATCCCCGATGTATTCAGAAGTCTCCCTGAACAACCTTCCGGCGAGGGAAGGCGGAGATTCACTGAGATCAGCAGAAGCAAACCCTGAAGCCCAATGCTTTACTACCGCCTCATGAATATCCTCTTCTCCGGGACATGCAGCCCTTATCCCTGATAACGCCATAGTCAAAAAACATGGCAGACAATCTAACCGTGTATTCATTTTCAATCTACTCCATCTACATTAAGGCTAATTATAAGCCCAAAAATTAAAAAAAGGGCAAATTATAAGCCCCAAAGATTAAACATAAACATAATTCAACTGGATAACACACTGTTATTAAATAATTTTTAATTTAGGCACGGCAGTTGCTCATTTCAAGTTACCAATAACCAAATTAAAGGAGCAAAATCAATGCCCGTTAGTAAAAGAAATCAGAATCGCTCCGACAGGCAGGGCCTGGGACTTGGCCCGTGCGGAGCCGGACAGGCCAGAGGAAGAGCATCCATGGGCTATAGAATGAACAACAGACGCGGTATGGGACGTGGTATGGGCCAAAGTGCCGGACGTGGCATGGGCCGTGGTAATGGAATATGCCGCTATGCCGGAATGTCAGCCATGACAGATGACCGATACGAGATGTCTCTTGAAGCCCGGATTGTTGAACTTGAAGAAGAAAACAGGAAACTACGCCAGGAAGCTTCCAGATAAATCACTTCCCGATCCTCCGGTTTATCCGGGGGATCTTTCATATAACAAAAGGACCTTGTAAATGAAAATTGCAATAGCCAGTGGTAAGGGAGGTACAGGCAAAACTACTATAGCCGTAAATTTTGCCGCGTATCTCGATTCATTGGGAATAGATGTGAGTTTTACTGACTGCGATGTTGAAGAACCTAATGCACACTTTTTTCTGAATCCTGAACTTGAACAGGAAAGAGATGAATACCTCCCCGTCCCTGAGATAGACGAAGATAAATGTCTCGGTGAATCATGCCGTAAATGTGTGGAACTTTGCAGATTCAAATCGTTAATCTGGATGGTTGACTCTGTGATGGTTTTTTCTGAGCTTTGTCACGGGTGCGGATTGTGTGAACTTGCCTGCCCTGCTGATGCCATAGGCGAAGGAAAACGCCTGATCGGAACCACAACAAGCGGTAAAGCTGGCAGGATCAATTTTACAAAAGGTCTGCTGCGCATTGGAGAGGCGATGTCTCCTCCCCTGATTAAGGCCGCCAAAAATATTTCCCCTGAAGCTGAAGTCAATATTCTTGATTGCCCTCCGGGAACATCATGCCCGGTAGTTGAGTCTATTGAAGGCACGGATTTTGTCGTGCTGGTGACTGAACCTACCCCATTCGGGCTTCATGACCTGAATCTGGCTGTGCAGCTCATGCAGACTCTTGAAATGCCCTGCGGGGTAGTCATTAACAGGTCCGGTATGGGTGATGACCGCGTTGAAAAATATCTGGCTGAAAAAAATATCCCACTTCTCGGTTCTCTGCCTCACAGCCGTGAAGCCGCCTCGGAATACTCCAAAGGAGAACTCCTTTATGAGTCCATCCCCGGATTTAAGGCCGTTTTCGGTGATATCTGGGAATCAATTCAAAGTCAGGTCAGCGGAGCAGCATAATGAAACAGTTAGTAATAGTGAGCGGAAAAGGCGGAACCGGAAAGACCAGCGTGGTGTCCGGCCTTGCTTCAATCGGACCAAAGAAAGTTCTGGCTGACTGTGATGTGGATGCCGCAGATCTTCACCTCATCCTGAATCCCGCTGTAGTAAACACAAATGACTTCGTAAGTGGAGAACGCCCTTACATCGATCCCGACACCTGCACACAGTGCGGAATGTGCGCTGAGCATTGCCGCTTTGACGCAATTTCCGAAGACTTCAGGGTGATGCCGGAGAAATGCGAGGGATGTGGAGTCTGTTCATTTGTCTGTCCTGCTGGGGCAGTTACCGTAACTCCAAGAAAGTGCGGTCAGTGGTTCAAATCTGAAACCAGATTCGGAACAATGATTCACGCAGAGCTCGGTATAGGAGAAGAAAATTCAGGCAAGCTTGTCACAACTGTCCGGAATGCATCGGCAGAAGCAGCAGAAGAAGAGAACGCGGAACTTGTTCTCGTAGATGGTTCGCCCGGGGTAGGCTGCCCGGTCATCGCATCACTTACCAATGCCGATCTAGCTGTTTTCGTGGCCGAACCGACCATTTCCGCTGTCCATGACCTCAAAAGGGTTCACAAACTTACCGAGCATTTCAAAATCCCCGCCATGACTATCATCAACAAATGCGGAATTAATGAAGAGCAGGAAAACGAAATCCGCTCTTTCTGCAGAGAAAAACAGATAGTCCTTGCCGGAGAACTTCCCTACGATACTATTTTCACCAAAGCCCAGCTCGCAGGGCAATCTGTTGTGGAGTATGACCCCGATGGTATGGGAAAAAGAATTGAAAAAATATGGCACACAATGGAAAGCAACCTTTAGGAGGGAAAATGGCCAAGGAAAAGATTCTTATTCTGGGATGCAAGAGAACTATGGATGACACCTGCATCGGCTGCTCAAGATGCATGGTGGGATTCAACCGCCGTGCCGGTGAATTCGAAAGGTATGATTCAGATGCGGAACTTATGGGAATTATGGGCTGTGGAGACTGTCCTGGAGTCGCTATAGTTCCACGCATGGCTTTGATGAAATTGTGGAATTCCAAGCTTGGTGAAAATCCGACCAAGATTCACATAGCTCCCTGTCTTGCCACCCATTGTGAACACAGGGAAACCTTGGTAAAGAAAATCAAGGCAAAGGCAGGATGTGAAGTAATCGAAGGAACCCACCCTTTTCTTCCCGATAACATTTTTGCCGAATAAAAAGACGATGCCGATCTACGAATACAAGTGCCTTGAATGCGGTAAGGTTTACGAAGAACTAAGTAGCGTCAACGCTTCCCCCGGCCCCTGCCCTTCATGCGGAAAAACGGAAAGTGAAAAACTGATGTCCTCCACATCTTCACTTTCGGGCAAAGAAACCCCTGATGTGCCCGATTCCATGGGCACTGGATGTTGCGGAACAAACCCGTCATCCAAGGGATGTGTTCCCGGGTCATGCTGCGGAAAGGCCTGATATAAAGATAAAAAAACTTCAGCACAAAGAACGCTGAACGAAAATATATCTGTTGAACATACAGATTAAATAAAAACTGAAACAAAGCGTAATTGCAGTTCGCTGAGTTTCAGTTTTTTTATGAAACAAATTGTATGGAAGCTTAGCTCTAAAGATTCTTAATGCGCCATTTCAGAAGATAAAACACTTCCCTCGAAATGAATTTTGTATTCCCTGTCAAACCTTGATTTTAAATTGATAGGGACCCAATTTGCCAGTATATCCTTGAGTTCTCCTGAGCGTATCCCGGCTTCCAGGATCTGATCTATACGCTTGATTACTTCACGTCCCCATCTATTTCGTGGGGCTGCAAAATAACCGAGCATCGATTCTTTATTAAACCCTTTGCAGTTGAACATCGCTATTTTTTCAGCTGTCCCCTGATATTCGGAAGTGTAATAGACAATCAAAGGGTTAGCGAAAAAAATATCAATACGTTTTTTTAAGAGCAGAGAAATCTGATTTTTAAAATCCCGTGATGGATACGAAGTATTTTCGGTTTTCCTGTATCTGTCGATAACCGGATTAAGTGGCCCATAGTTAACACCCTTTATGTAACCCAGCTTATACTTACCGGAGCTTAAAAGATTCTCAGGGTTAATCTCTCCGTTTGCAACCATCTTCTTACGGTCATCCGCACGAATCACTGCCATCATCCACCAGATCAACCTGCACGGGTATTTGGAGAAGATTAGATACTTCTCCCTATCCGGTGTTTTGAGTAATCCTGTAGCTACCCATCCTCGACCCAGCTGTATCTCTTGAATTATTTTAACAGGCGAGGCTAAAGCATCTTTGTGCTCATATTCAGGCATATTGTACTTAATATAGTCTATTATGGCAGGCCCGGCTCCGGCAAAAGAGCCGTCTTTCTGGCTCATAAACAGCGGCGGTATATCAAATTGCGGCCAGACAACAACATTCTGAGCTTTTAGGTCTGTTGCAAAAGAAACAAAGACCAGCATCCAGAAAAATTTAAATGAAAAGCTGCTACAAGTGATAGAAAATCTATTTTGATACGACTCACTATTAAAAAAACAATAATCGAAGTTCATATACTTCTCCCCAAAAGTACACTTCAGCAGAACAATCCCCTCAATTGATCAACTTCCCGAAGATTTACCCTTACTCTTCAAACCAGTCTGAATTGAGCCCAACAATACTGATTCCGTGCTTATCAGCAAAGTCAACAGTCTTATCAAGGTCAAAAAACAGGCTCTTCCCCGCTTCAACACCTAGACAGGTTGCGCCGAACCTGTGCATCTGCTGAACAGTCTTAAAGCCGATAGAAGGCATATCCACCCTATCCTCCTGTCCCGGCTTGAAAACCTTTACCACACAACACCCTTTGCCACCGAGTTCACATCCGCGTTCAATGGCAGCGTCGGTTCCCTCAATAGCTTCTACAGCTGTTATGATACCTTCTCTCAAAACAACACATTGCCCGATATCAAGTCGTCCGAGTTCCCTTGCAATACGCCAGCCTGTTTCAAGATCAACTTTCTCAATATCACTGGGAGACCTTCTCGAAATCTGACCGGACGGAGTCAGCAGTTGAGGCGCAAAAACATGAGGCCCGACAACCTTCATGCCCTCATTCTCAAACTCATTGGTGATGGTTCTTAAAATTATGTCATCACCTTTGGTTGCCAGCTTGAAAAGCAACCTGGCAGCCCTGAAGTCCGGCCTGATATCAAGAGCTTTGGGCTTATTAATTGTGCCGGCCATAACAACTTCATCAACCTGACTCTTCTTGAAAAAAGTAATGAGTTTTGAAAGCTGCCCGAGCTTTAACTCAACAGAGTCATCCACTAACTCCGCAACATCGAAATTTGAATGCCCCTTAAAAAAAACAGCCACAACACGATGCCCTTGTGCTGCGGCTCCTTTTGCAACAAGGAGGGGGAATTGCCCCCCTCCTGCTATAAGGCCGATAGTCTTCATATTTGCAGTCATTTTTATTCAGGACTACGGTCAGCGGGACATATCCCACGCTCACTGGTCCGTATAAATTCTATAAGATTCTGAACTTCCGGGATGTCAGGAAACTCTTTTTCCGCCATTTCAAGGGACTCATCACGAGTCAAAGCAGAACGGAAAATAATTCTGTAAGCCTTTTTAATGGCCATACAAGTCTTGGAGCTGAATCCTCGCCGTCTGAGACCAACAGAGTTTGGCCCATGCAAAACACCACGGACACCGGTAGCCAGCATATACGGAGGAATATCCTGGCCAAAGCCGGACATTGCTCCGAGAAAAGCATAGTCACCAATACGGGCAAATTGATGAATTCCAGACATGCCACTAATGGTTACATAGTTTCCCACGTCTACATGTCCGGCAAGGCTGGAAGCATTCGCCATGATTACATAATCTCCCAACATACAATCATGTGCAACATGGACGTAAGCCATCAACATACAATTATTGCCGATAACAGTTTTGCTTCTGCCCTGCACCGTACCGCGATGCACCGTCATATATTCACGGAAAATATTATTATCGCCAATTTCTACTGTTGTATCTTCACCTTTGAATCCAAGATGCTGAGGAGGGCCACCAAGCACAACTCCGGTATGGACTACATTCCCTACTCCCATACTGGTATATGCCTTAATCTGGACATGTGCATCAAGACTGCAGTTGTCACCAATTACGGTTTTGTCCTCAACTACGCAAAAAGGTCCGATTTTAACATTTTCACCTAGCTCGGCACCAGGATCAACAATAGCACTGGGATGGATATCAACACCCACTATAATGACTCCTTGTCGACAATAGCAGCAGCAACTTCACCCTGAGCGGCAACTTCGCCATCTACTGTAGCGACGCATTTCATTTTCCAGATATTCATTTTACGCTTTACATCATTGACTTCAAGAACAAGCTTATCTCCCGGCACAACAGGTCTGCGGAATTTGAGTTTGTTAATTCCGGTAAACAGGAAGACTTTGTCAGAAGTGTCAATCTCATCCTGGCTAAGAACAATCATTCCACCCGCCTGAGCAAGAGCCTCAACAATAAGGACTCCGGGCATAACAGGCAGGCCGGGGAAGTGGCCCTGAAAAAAGGGCTCGTTCATGGTCACGTTCTTATATGCCCGGATGGATTCACCAGGAACAATCTCTTCTACTCTGTCCACAAGCAGGAAAGGATACCTGTGGGGAAGCATTTCCATAATTCTTCTGATATCAATATGATCAAGTGCGCTGTTACTCACTTTCTTTTCCTTTACTTAATTCAGCCTCAAGAACTTTAATGCGTTTTTCCAAGGCAGTCAGTTTTTTACCCATATCCGGAAGTTTTTTTAGATAAACTGAAGATCTCAGAAATTTACCTTTTTCCTGAATCGGGGATCCCGCCCCCATAAAACCTGCGGGAATATCGTTCATTACTCCGGCCTGCGCGCCGATTACGGCACCGTCACCGATCTTGATATTATCTACCAGCCCGGCCTGGGCCGCAAGAATAACATTATTCCCAAGTTTGGTACTGCCTGCGACTCCGCACTGCGAAATGATAAGACAATCTTCACCGGTAGTCACGTTATGCGCAATCTGAACAAGATTGTCTATCTTGGTCCCGGAACCGACTCTGGTAACATCAAGTGCAGCCCGGTCAATACAGGTATTAGCGCCTATCTCGACCTGATCCTGCAGTTCAACAGTGCCAATCTGGGGAATCTTCATATGCTTTCCGGAAACCTGCGCGTATCCGAATCCGTCCCCCCCGATCACAGCTCCAGGCTGAATGATAACACCGGTCCCGATGTTAGTCTCAGCCATAATAGAACAGTTGGGATAAAGAATGCATCCAGGGCCGATCACCGAGTCCTCGCCTATGTAAACGCAGGAAAAAACTTTGCAGTTAGGCCCGACTTTTGCCCCGCGCCCGATAAAAGCGAAAGGATAGACAGTTGCGGAATCATCGACTTCAGCCTCATCATGAATGAATGCCAGTTCATGGACACCATCAAGGCATCCCTGAGGTCTGGAAAACACATGCATGGCTTTCGCCAGATCCATATACGGGTTTTCACTGATTATGGCGGACTCTACATGGTCGGCATATTTCTCCTCAAGCACAACAGCACCAGCTTTGGTGCTTGAAAGCATGTTCTCATACTTTGCATTGGCGAGGAAAGACAGCTCTTCAGGTCCAGCCAGCTCAAGTGTATTGAGCCCGTTGATCTCCTTGTCCACCCCAGATATTTTCAGGCCAAGAAGGCCCGCAAGTTCGGAAAGAAGCATAGCAGCCTACTTTTTACCCGCTCTGAACTGACGGTTCATTTCAAGAAGAACTTCATTGGTTACATCAATGGCATCATCAACATAGAGAAAACCGGCTGAGCCTTTATCAAAAAGAGCTGCGTAGCCATTTTTTTCGCCATACTCAGTTACCACTTTCTTGATCAGTTCGAGTACGGGAGTTCCGACTTTTTTCTCTTCAAGCTGCATTTTTCTCTGAGTAGCCTGAGCAAGATCCTGATAATCTCTAACTTTACGTTTGAATTCTAGTTCCTTATCCTGTTTTGCTTCCAGCGAAAGCACAAGGCTTTGTTTCTGCAGGGACTGTTTCAGAGCTTCCAACTCTTTCTGCTTGGCCTCGAGTTTAGTTTTTGCTGACTCGAACTTTTTTTCCATTTTTTTCTGAGCGTCCTGACCAACTTCTGAATCTTTAATGAGCTTACCCATTGAAACAACTGCATACTTCTGAGGTCCTGCGGCGAAAGCGTGTGCCTGAAAAGCCAGAACCAGAACTAAAACTGCAAAAAGAATTCTACGCATTTAAATACTCCTTATTTCCTTTCAAATAAATTCAGTCGAAAAGGCATGCCGGAAATTTCCGACATGCCCTGTTTAACATCGTTTTGTTTCAAGCTCTACTAGAAGAACTGTCCCATAGAGAATTCGATCTTATGTCTGCCGCTGTCCTTGAGCTTGTCAAGACCATAACCGTACTCGACCCTGATCGGTCCCATCGGTGAAAACCAGCGTATACCGGCACCGATACTTTTGTACATACCGAGCAGCAGATCTTCTCCGTCTTCCTGCTTAGTGTCATGGAAGAAATTCTCACCGTCATTCCAGGCGTTACCCATATCGTAGAATGCTACACCGACCAGACCGAACTCTTCGTTAAGAGGAAAGAGCAGTTCAAAGTTCATGTAGAACATTTTGTTACCACCGATACGGTCTCCGGAATCACTGTCACGAGGTGAGATCATACGGCTTGAATAGCCTCGAACGTTATTGATGCCGCCAAGATAAAACCTTTCAAATGAGGGGATATCCCCACCACCGAAGTTATCATGAATAAATCCGGTACTACCTTTCCAGTGGAAAACGAGATCCCAGAATACAGGAGTGAAATAGTTAGAGTCAAATGTGTATTTAACAAATGAGTCATCACCGAGCAGTATTCCTCCGCCCATCTCAACAGTAAGTTCGTTCAAAGTACCGGTTGACGGGTTGAATGCTTTGTTGGTGGTATCACGTTTGATAGTGGCTCCGACAACACTGGACCAGTTGGGCCCCTTCATATCTATAATATCCTGAGCTGCGTCCGCGGAAACTTCGGTAACGTTGTAGTGTTCAAGACGATATGAGGTCAGGAAGTTGGTGTATTCCCCAAGGGGATAGCCGGCAGAAACAGATGCACCAATTGTTTCCTTGTCGTAATCATCGTAGTCTTCGTTACGCCAGTAGGTTGATCCCCCTGCACCCCAGCGCGAATCATTTACACGGGGGTTGTAGAAGTCAAGGCCGTAACTGATGTTTTTGGAACTCCACCCGCCGTTAAGACTGAAATTCCAGCCACGCCCGAAGAGGTTTCGCTCAGACATCTTTGCTGAAACGAAGACTCCGTCAGATGTCGAGTATCCGATACCACCACTGACCATGCCGGTATTCTTGTCCTTAACCTTGACCTTGAGATCCATTTCACTGGGATCCCCGGTAGGAACCGGCTCAATATCAACTTCGCTGAAGTAATCGAGTTTATTAAGACGTACAATGGAACGCTGCAGTTTTGAGCCGCTGAACTGGTCCCCGTCAGCAAGACGCATTTCACGCAGAATTACGTTGTTCCTTGTTTTACTGTTGCCCTGAATAACAACTCTGCGGATATGAACTTTCTGACGCTTGCTCATCACAAATGTGATTGCGACAGATTTGTTGTCACGGTCCTGATCCATCTGGATATTGGCTTCAGCATAAGCGTAACCATAGTTTGAATAAAAATCCGAGAGGGATTTCATATCTTCACGAATAACAGACCGGTCCAGAAATTCACCGCCATCAGCCATATCATCTGCACTGATCAACTCACGAAGTCTGGATTTCTTGACTATAAGATCTCCACGGAAATTGACAGATCCCACTTTATAGCGGTCTCCCTCAGAGACCTTGAAAGTGACATAAATACCGTCATCTTTGATATCAACTTCCGGTTCACCGACTTTAGCATCGATGAAACCACGGTTTCCGTAGTAAGCCAGAATTGCTGCGGCATCGCGCTCAAGAAGCTCTTCCTTGAGGACTCCGGTCTTGGTAAACCATGAAAGCCAGCCGCGTTCGGTAAGAGCCAATTGTTCCTTGACCTCATCCGGATCAAGTTTTTTGGCACCCTCTATTGTGATGCCTTCAATGTAGAGCTGCTTACCTTCCTCTATATTGATATTCAAACGCGCCTGAGGCCCTTCACCTTCAACGCTGTAATCAATTTTGGCATTGTAGTGACCTTCCTTGCGGTACATTTCACGCAGGGTATTGAGGTCATCTGAAAGAACTTTAGGGTTCAGGACAGCACCTTTTTTGGTGTTTAAAGCCGCAAGAATGTCTTCCGAGTCGATCTCATCAGCACCATTTACGGTTATAGCCTGAATTCGCGGCTTCTCTTTTACATCAAAAATTATTTTCTTGCCGCCGGGAACATCAGCAACCTTCACTTTAACATCGTCAAAGTAGCCGAGGGCATAAATATTTTTCAGATCAGCATTTATCTTGGAGGGGGTATAAATATCACCGGTCTTGATTCCTGTGCGCATCAAAATAACGTCTTTATCAAGAACTCTGGTGCCACGCACTTCGACCTTGGCAATTTTATCCTGACTGAGAAGTTCAAGTTTCATTTTGGAAACAAGTTCATCAACAGCCGGCAGAAGATTTATCAAACCTTTTTTGGAGACAAAAAGAGGTATAGCCGGTTTCAATCCGAAAGCTTCAACCAGCCTTACATCCAGGCTTAAATCCTCGCCTATCTGACTGAAACTGCCGTAAACGGAATAGCCTGCTCCTGCCAGAAGAGCCATGTCCTTGGCTCCCTGGATATCAAGATACTCGTATCCCTGTTCATCCATCAACTGCATCACCCGTTCCTGTCCAACTACTCTGAATCCGGCTTCTCGAAGACGGTCGGTAATGAGTGTTGGAAGGCTGTTCTTCAGGTATTGTGAATCAGCATCGGCATTAACTTCAAAAGGAAGAACAGCGATAATCACGCTGGAAGAGTCTTCCGCCCGGGCTTCTTGAGCCCCGAAATCGAGCATGAAAGCAAGAGTTGCCGCAATCAGTAAAAGCAGAATTCTAGTTCTGGGCATACAGTTCTCCGGAACGCAGCTCAAGCCGGCGCTTCATAAGGCCGGCAAGTTCGAGATTGTGAGTCACAATAACGAGCGTCATTCCAAGCTCTTCATTAAGGGAGGCCAGCATCTCGCCAACCATATTCCCTGTCTTCTCATCCAGGTTGCCGGTAGGTTCATCAGCAAGCAGAACTTTAGGTTTGAGCAATATGGCGCGCGCAATGGCCGCCCTCTGCCTTTCACCGCCGGAAAGGGTCGTCACCCTGTGTTCCAGTCTGCCTGCCATATCTACCAGCCCCAAGGCTTCACGGGCCATGTCAGAGGCTTCACTCTGACCAATGCCTGCCATCATGGCAGGAAGAGCAACATTTTCCAGAGTTGTAAACTCCGGAAGAAGATGATGAAACTGAAAAACGAAACCGATTCCCCTATTACGAATCGCAGCCCGTTTTTCAGAAGTCATATCATTAATATTCATTCCGGCAAAGTTGACAGTTCCACTCGAAACGGTGTCAAGAGTGCCGAGAATATGCAAAAGGGTAGTCTTTCCTGATCCGGAGGAGCCCATGATGGCCATGGCCTCACCCTTTTCAATAGAAAGATCCACATGATTGAGGACCCGCACATTTTCGGTAGGACCTTCGTACTCTTTGACGACGTCCTTGAGCTCATACAAAATATCACTCATATCTTAAAGCCTGTGCGGGTTCCAGACGTGCAGCCTGCTTTGCCGGATACAGTGTAGCCAAAAAGCAAAGCCCGAATGCCGCCACGCCGATTATGGTCAAATCCAGCCAATCCATCCGTATCGGAAGATAATCAACCGGATAAACATTGCTGGGCAGTTTAATAAACTGGTACTTCTTCAGCAGAAGGGCAACCGGCACACCTATCAGGTATCCGATAGAAGTTCCGATCAGTCCGATCAGAGTGCCCTGCAACATAAAAATTCGTCTGATACTCCCGGAAGTAGCCCCCATGGACATCAACACCGCGATATCTCTGGTCTTCTGCATCACAAGCATAACCAAAGTAGTAATGATGCTGAAAGATCCGACCATGACAATCATTGCCAGAATGATGAACATAGCGGTTTTTTCCAGCTTCAGCGCGGCAAACAGGTTGGCATTCATTTCCTGCCAGTTCCTGACCTGCACCGGGTATCCTGCCAGTTCTTTATCCAGTGCTTTGCCTATCTTATCAACTGCATATACGTCTGCGAGCCTAATTTCAAGACCGGAAACAAAATCGCGGTTGAATCCCAGTAATTTCTGAGCCGCTGTGTTGCTGATATAAGCCAGAGAAGAATCATACTCGAACATTCCGGTACGAAAGATTCCACCGACTTTGAATAAGCGCACTTTAGGAGTAAACCCCGCAGCAGTCTTTGTTCCCGAAGGAGACAGCAGATTCACGGTATCCCCGACCAAAAGACCGAGTCTCTGCGCAAGCTGCGTTCCTATAACTATTTGAGGCAGTTTACTATCTTTCTCAAGACAGTCAACACTGCCTGCAAGCATATCGCCCGGAAGACTCAGGACGCCCTTGGCTGTCTTGGTATCTACTCCACGCAGAACAACTCCCTTTACCCCACCACTGCTGGAAAGCATAACTTCAGAATAGATAAAGGGCGTTACACCTGTAACGCCCGGGATCTTCTTTATTCTGTCGGTCATGTGGTGGTAATTTTCAAGAGTACCATCATACGCGTTAATTATAATATGTGCGTTAACCCCGAGAATCTTATCTCTCAAATCGGTGGAGAAGCCGTTCATTACTCCGATAACAACGATCAGAGCTGCAACCCCGATGGCCACACCGCATACGGCAAACAGAGAGATCACCGAAATAAAGGAATTCTTCCTCAGGGTGAACAAATACCGCAGTGCGACAAAGAGTTCGAATCTCATTAACTGGAGCTTCCGGCTGATTCGGTTCTCAGGAGCGGGAACAGGATAACCTCCCTGATGGAGGCGCTATCTGTAAGCAGCATGACCAAACGGTCAATACCGATACCCTGCCCGGCCGCAGGAGGCATTCCGTATTCAAGTGCGCGGACATAGTCCTCATCCATGAAATGGGCCTCGTCATCACCGGCTTCCTTCTCTTCCACCTGCTCCATGAATCTCAAACGCTGATCCACAGGATCATTTAGTTCGGAGAAAGCATTCGCCAGTTCACGACCGTAAATGAACAGCTCGAAACGGTCAGTGATATCAGGATTCTCTTCATTCCTTCTGGAAAGAGGAGAAATATCTGTCGGATAATGATAAATAAAGTGCGGCTGGATAAGCTTTGGCTCAACCAGCAGGTCAAACAGCTTGGCCTGGAGCTTGCCGAGTTTTTCACCTTCGACTGCCTTTTCACCCAGCTTTTTAACCAGTTCCTTACATTTATCGTAGTCGTTGTAGACATCAGGAGAAACATCACCGACTTTTTCCAGTGACTCGTGAAAAGCCAGACGGTGCCAGGCTCCGGGAGTCAAATCGATACGCTCACCCTGATACTCAATCACTGTATCGCCGTTAACTTCCTTACATACCGAGGAAACCATCTCTTCAGTAAGGTCCATCAGGTCCTCAAAGTTTGCATAGGCCCAGTAGAATTCAAGCATTGTGAATTCGGGATTATGTCTTACAGAGATTCCTTCATTGCGGAAGTTGCGGTTGATCTCATAAACCTTTTCGAACCCGCCGACCAGAAGACGCTTGAGATAAAGCTCAGGAGCGATGCGCAGGTAAAGCTGCATGTCCAGCGCATTGTGATGGGTAACAAAAGGTTTGGCCGCCGCACCGCCTGGAATTGGCTGCATCATGGGAGTTTCCACTTCCATGAATCCCTTTTTATCAAGGTAGTTGCGGATAGACCTTACGATCAGGGTTCGCTTCTGAAAAATTTCACGGGCCCGCGGGGTAACGATAAGGTCAACATATCGCTGACGATATCTGGTCTCCACGTCTTTAAGTCCATGATACTTTTCAGGAAGCGGACGCATGGATTTGGTGATCAGTTCAACTTTGTCAGCCTTGAGAGTCAACTCATCAGTCTTTGTTCTGAAAAGCTCTCCCTCAACTCCGACAATATCACCGATGTCGAATTTTTTAAAAATTTTGTACAGGTCCGCGCCGAGATCATCCCGGGCAACATAAACCTGAATCCTGCCTGTAGGATCCTGAAGATGAAAGAATGCGACTTTACCGAAGGACCTGTGGGTTATAACCCTACCTGCAATTTTGAATTTCTTGCCTAGGGCTTCAAGCTCTTCGCCTCCGAGAGAGTCGTAATTGTCCCATATTGCAGAGACATCTGTATCTTTACTGAAGTTGTTAGGATAGAGCTCCACGCCTTCATCTAGAAGTCCGCAGGCTTTTTCCACACGATTCTTCAGAACCTGATTGAGTTCGTTCTGAGCTTGCAGAGCCTCAAGCAGGGGCATAAAAGTTGCCACGTGCTCTGATTTGGTTGCCAGCTTGATTTGCTTTTTCTTCTTGCCGCTCAAGTTATTAATTCTCCGTAACCGAATAAAGTCTAGATAAATACAAGATCCGTTGATTGCCTAAGCTAATTACCCTTTGTCGTCAAGAAAGTACATATCTTAAAGTTCTGATCCGCAATTTTAATTTTTTTTAAAAAAGTGTTTGACAAGTTCGCAGCAAATCCGTAGAAACCATCTTCGTTGCAGCGCGGAAGTGCTCAACACAAATATTCCTCGGTGGCTCAATCGGCAGAGCGGGTGACTGTTAATCACTAGGTTGGGGGTTCAAGTCCCTCCCGGGGAGCCAGAATAAACAAGGCTGCTTTCATATGAAGGCAGCCTTTTTCTTTTTATTTTTTACACTACATTAAATATAGATTCAGTCTCCTGGAAAACTACACAATTCATTTGTTTCAGCTCTAAGTAACCGGCAATTTAAAAAACATGAATTAAAACGAAGATAATGTTTGACAAGTTCGCAGCAAATCCGTAGAAACCATCTTCGTTGCAGCGCGGAAGTGCTCAACACATATATTCCTCGGTGGCTCAATCGGCAGAGCGGGTGACTGTTAATCACTAGGTTGGGGGTTCAAGTCCCTCCCGGGGAGCCAGAATAAACAAGGCTGCTTTCATATGAAAGCAGCCTTTTCTTTGTTTCCATTATTTCTTTCTTTAACGTGAAAGCAGGGAAAAACGCTCACACTGGCATCATTTCATAAATACCTTTTCAATTGTTCAGGAATTATATCATCAGGAACTTTCCCCTTTCCATAATACTTCTCCAGTATTGAATAATATGTTCCGTCTCTGACTATTTTCATGAGCCCCTTTTCAAATTTTTTCTTCATGAATTTGTTCTGTTTAAGAAATATCATGGAAAGAGGCATATCAAGCAAGTGCTTATCAATGTAGGCAAATTGATCTTCTTTACCCTGAAACATCACTCCAGCTAAATATGTCCCGGTAATCCTGAATGCTACTGCGAAATCGAATCTGTCCGCTTCAAGCTTTTTGAAATTCAACTTTACGTTCTTTACCAAGTCAATTCTCAAACCAGCAGATTCAAGAATGTGCTGACTGCTGCTCCCCCTGACATTGCCAAATGTATACTCACGCAACTCAGACAAGCTTTCATATTCAACACCGTCAGGGAACCTCGACTTCTTGTAAAAGGCTACAAACTTCAAGTTTACCAAGTCTACATGGCTGACAAGATCTTCCTTGCCCTGCCTTCGGAACCATTCCATGGCACCAAGGCATGCATCAGCCATTCTCTTGTCGATTGACCAGACATTTCTGGACATGGGAATCAGTTCATAATTAGCTTTGTAGCCGGAAGCCTGATATGCTTTCGAAGCGATTTCCCTTAGCATCCCCTCCTCTTTTACCTGATCATTCAGCTTAAAAACCAGAGGAGGATAAATAACTGATGAAATCACCACTTTCTGTTCAGCGGCTGCATCGGAGATTGCTCCCAAAACAATCAACATCACGGGGATAATTTTAAATATAGTTCTGACCACAGCAAGGCCTCCAGACTCAATTAAAACCAATTGTAATAATTATGGCAATCTTTCATGGCAAGAAATGCGCTACACCCGTTTTATCTAAATACAATTCTCCTCATACTCTCCATTTAAAAAAATTAAATTAAATTCCAGATAACGTTTGACAATCATGAAACAAATCCGTAGATACTTTCTTCGTTGCAGCGCGGAAGTGCTCAACACAAATATTCCTCGGTGGCTCAATCGGCAGAGCGGGTGACTGTTAATCACTAGGTTGGGGGTTCAAGTCCCTCCCGGGGAGCCAGAATAAACAAGGCTGCTTTCATATGAAAGCAGCCTTTTCTTTTATCTGGATGGCATCTTTTTCTATTTAGAGTTACAATACTGCCATGGAAGCAAATTTTATTACATATGGCCTTTTGGAATCTTTGCCGGACTCCCCTTCCGGTGAATATGAACTTAAAGATGAATCCGAACTCGATACCAATTCTCGGAAAGGAAAAATACTCTGCAGAGAATGCAGGTTCAAAGTTTCCGCTTCCTCCTTTTCCATCAACGTAAATGGAAGCCATGAACATTCCTTTTTCAACCCTCACGGCTACGTATTTGAAATTCGCTGCTTCTCCTGCGCGCCGGGTTGCATGCCTGCCAGTCCTCCATCTTCAGAATTCAGCTGGTTTGCCGGACATACATGGCAGATTGCGGCATGCACTCTCTGCGGAGCCCACCTTGGCTGGAAGTTCCAATCCGGAGCTTCTTCCTTCTACGGACTGATAAAAAACAACATACTGGATGAAGACTCTTAGGGTCCCCCAGCAAAGCTGGAGGGTTTCTCATCGGACTAATAAAAAGCTCCCGAAACCTGACGGTCCCGGGAGCTGTTCATTGATATTGTTTATTAAAATCTATTTGTGATAGAGCTTAACTTCGTTTGTTTTGGGAGTTGTCTGGCCGGGGGTAGGCTGGCCGGAAACAAGTATGTAACCCTTTCCTCTGGGGAAGTCCTTGTTGCCTTCAAGATATGCAACAAGCCGATCTCTATGGTTCGGTATTGTTGAGTCTGTCAGCACAGGAATGATTGCCCAGAAAAAGTTCAAATACGCAGGCACACTCTGATCAGGAGTCAGGCAGTAAATCGGCTGCTCCGGTCTGCGGCTGCAAACCAGTCTGGCGGAGGCTCCGCTTGTGGAGTGGCAGAGAATTGCCGGGCTATCAATATTATCAGCCAGCAGGCACGCGGAATAGCTCAGATACTTAACGGGGTCCACGCCTTTTCTTGCAGGCTTGTAGGGACCTTTAATCCTTTCAATATAATAAGGCTCGGTACCTTCTGCTATTTCTTTTATATATCCAACTGCCTCTGCAGGGTAATTACCGATTGCTGTTTCCTCGGAAAGCATGCAGCAGTCAGCCCCATCCATGATGGCATTGGCTACATCATTAGCTTCAGCACGTGTGGGAATGGGGTTCTTAACCATGGAAAGCATCATCTGGGTTGCCACGATTACTGGCTTCTGCGCATGACGTGCAGCTCGGATAAGCTTTTTCTGAATAACCGGTACAGTGGAAAGTTTGCACTCCAGCCCCAGATCACCACGGGCGACCATTATACCGTCTGCAACTTCTAGAATAGACTCGATATTGTCGACAGCATTCTGACGTTCAATCTTGGCGATAATCGGCATCCAGACGCCACGGTTCTGCATGTGCAAACGGACATCTTCCACATCCTTAGCCGTCTGAACAAAAGACATCGCAATTGCGTCCACACCGATATCAATACAGCCGTCAAGATCAACCTTGTCTTTTTCGGTAAACGCCGGAAGTGCAATATGCTTTCCGGGGAATGTTATCCCCTTCCGGGAAGAAAGAATACCTGCATTCTGTGACTGAATTTTGTAAAGACGATCTTTTGTACAGGTTTCGGTCACCAGGAAAGTAAGCATACCGTCACTCAAAGAAACTTCCATTCCAATATCAAGACCGAGCAACAGTTCAGGCTGGTCAAGAGGTATAAAAGGCAGATCTTTGGCATTTTCCGCTTCTTCGGGAAGTCCAAGGTATACTTCTGAATATGAACTGATTTCATGAGGAGCGCCTTCAACCTCACCGACCCTGATTTTGGGGCCGCAAAGGTCTCCCATAATAGTCAGAGGAATGGAGAGCTCTTCCTGCACCTGACGGATCAGGGCAATAACCGGTCGAAAGCTGTCCGCGTCCGAATGTGAAAAGTTCAGACGCAGAATTCTGACTCCGTTTTTAACCATTTTAGTAATGGTTTCGGCATTTGCGGAGGCCGGTCCAAGAGTGGCAACTACTTTGGTTCTCATTGTTTCTGTCCTCAAGTTTTTTGTATTGAGTAAATTTCCCACTTCCCTTAATCACCTAAAACCATACAGTTGACCTGACTGCAAAATGTTCGTTTCCGAAAACAATATTAACTCAATTTTCGAAAATGTCCATAACCTTTAATTTCGGGTTTTCAATTTCTTGCCAACAGCCTGCTTTTTGTTTTAAGGAAAGTTTTTGCCCGTTTTTCGAAAGTACTTTGAATTAAATAATCTAAAACACATGGAGACAATTAATGCTCAAGAAAGCAATCAAGCTGACCCTTCTTCTCACAATGGCCGCATTTATCGCTGGTTGCCAGCAACAGGCATCCACCGGCGCAAAAATAGGCTTTGTTGATACTAACAGGGTTTTCAAAGAGTGCAAAGCCGGAGCAGAAGGCATGGAGTATCTCCAGAAAGCAGGAGAAGAATTCCAGACCAAGTTCACTGAAATGCAGAAAAATCTTGCAGGCAACCAGACTGAAGAAAACACCAAAAAGTTTCAGGAAGCTCTTAACGAGTACCAGACCAAAATGGGTGCTGAGCAGAATAGAATTATCGAAGCTCTGCAGAATGCATTCGGTAAAGCCGTTGAAGAATACCGTAAAGCCAACGGTTACTCTGCAATCCTTTCAGTGGAAACAGCTGTAAGTTACGACAAATCCGCTGAAGTCACTGACAAGATCATTGAATCAATGAATAAAATGGATGTCAAAATCAAACCTGAATAAAATCAGTTCATACTTTTGACCCTCAGGTCCCCCTTGCTGATCGGCTCGGGGGACTTTTTTAATTCCTGAATCCGACGGTTTTAGCAAAAAATATATACTGCGAATAAAAAAGGACCGTATATTTCACCGGTCCTTAAAGCTGGTCATGACATATCCGCAGAGATTTGGGCAGGATGTGAGGCCCGATTCAGCTAAGCTTACATCTCCCGGAAATCATCTAACATTTGTTAAGGTTACAGAACTGATCAATCTCTCCTGAGGTAACAGCCTCAACAAAATTTTTAACTTTATCTTTAATAGAATCACGAATCTCACGTGTCTTTACAAGCTTCTCTTCCTGACTTCCCTCCAGTTTGGCGGGATCCTCGAACGGAAGATTCATACGCCTTACTATACCGGGAAAAATCGGGCAGTCTTCGTCAGTGCCTTTTTTACATACAGTGATAACATAATTGAATATTTTACCCTCCTTGTACAAATCAAACACAGACTGGGTCTTCTTTTCAGAAAGGTCGATCCCCTCCTCACGCATGACTTCCACTACAAGGGGATTTATTTCGGTGGGTTCAAACCCTGCACTGCAAACTTCAAACTTATCCCCGCCAACCTGGCGCAGAAACTCTTCGGCCATCTGGCTGCGAGCGCTGTTATGAACACATATAAAAAGAACTTTTTCCATTTAAAATAACTCCTTGTGTGGACTAAAACTTGAGCCGACCTGTTTCGCGACAATATCCTTGTGCGCTTTATCAAAATAATTGGTTAATGCACTCAGTTTTTATTATACAAACACCCCCCGGCATTTGTTTCGATTCTGTTAAGTTACTGACACGAAGACGTGATAAAAAAATCAAAGCAGTTCATCCTTTAGCCCTTCAAATCCTGCAGCCATCATGGTTGGAATAAACTGTATAACTTCATATTCAGCCACACCGTGTATCATAAAAGGATCTTCGCTGAAGACCTGATCCAATTCTTCGAAAGAAATATTCCTGACCAGAATAATCCCCCCTGTCCTGGGGACCTTTCTTCCGGAGGCAATAAAAATTCCTTTTTCATACTGTCGCTCCAAAAAACTGATGTGCTCGTCGAGCAAAGAATCAACTTTATCCAGATCATGGATATAATTCAAATTTACAATATACATATTCATTGATCTCCATATTTAGTGATGATAGTTATCAGTTATAATACTTTTGTAATTAATTTACCATTGTAGATTAGAGGCACAGCAAAAGTTTTAAATAAGTTAATTCGGATGCTCAAAATTTTAGAATAAGATGTGCCGCTCAAACAAACAGGGGAAAATATGAACCTGGTCCGCAATAGGATAGGGAACTATCTGATACTGCAGATAGATTCGGAAAGAGTTGATTCAACAAATTACCTGAAGTTAGAGCAAGTGATCACCCGTGAAATAAAATCAGGGGAAGATAAAATTGTACTTGATCTTTCCAAAGTCAAATTTATGGACTCCTCCGGTCTGGCCGGTCTGCTTCCCGCAGTAAAAACTCTTCCGCAGAATGGAATGCTACTGATAGCCGGACTGAACACAAGGGTTCAACAGTTATTCAAATTGACCAAGCTTGATGAAATATTGGAAATATTTCCATCAGTGAATGAAGCCATACAGCATGCGGAAAGCCCTACGGAATCTTCCTCTTGACTACTTTCCAACAATTATTAATTAACAGCTCAGCTTCATGCCCTTAAAAGAATAAATACTTAATGGAGGATATACCCAAGTGCCATCATTCGATATTGTCAGCCAGGTTGATATGCAGGAAGTGGACAACGCCGTGAACAATGTGTTGAAGGAAATTGACACAAGATATGATTTCCGTGGTGTCAACACAGAACTCTCCCTTAACAAAAAGACATCCTCAATAAATCTTGTCACCGGCGATGACATGAAGATTAAAGCTGTACGTGACATGATGATCACCCACTTCACCAGACGCAAAGTAGACCCCAGAGTCCTGGATTTCTGCGACACTGAGCCAACGTCAAATGGTCAGCTCAAACAGGAAATCAAACTGAAAGAAGGAATCGATAAGGATACTGCCAAAAAGATTGTAAAAATGATCAAAGGCAGCAAAATCAAGGTTCAGGGTTCCATTCAGGACGATCAGGTCCGGGTAACCGGAAAAAAACTGGATGATCTGCAAGCAGTTATTTCCATGGTTCGCGACTGCGACATAGATATGCCTTTTCAGTTTGTGAACATGAAAAAATAATTCAGGGCTACTCCCTCCTGCTCAACATCAGGAAATATCATTACAAATGATCCGGCCAGTTTAAAGGTTGTGCAACCGTAAAAACTGGCCGTTTTCTATTTCTGAGAATATATATCCACCAAAAGGTGAGAATATTTACCAGCGAGCCTCTTCATCGTTCCATCGCGAAACATGCTTTCAAATGATCTGCCCAGCTTTTCGGACAGCGAACCTTTAAATCTGGCATGCACAGCATGATAAAGAAAATTTTCAGCCAGAGGAGCTGAAACCCTGCACTCTTTAAAATCCAGCCTGTTGATAAGATATTCCCCGACAAGCATGTTACATAAAACAACATCCACGCGCCCTTTCTTCAGTACTGCAAAGAGTTGCCTGTGATTATCCACTTTAAAGACTTCGTTTGAAAATGATTCTGCCAAGTTAGTGGATGAGATATCACCCCTGACAACAGCAACCCTGCTTTTAGACAGCTCACTTATTTCAGAGACGCAAAAACTGCCATTGACACAGAAAGCAGCAGTTGAAACTTTGAAAAGAGGGACTGAAACACCTACCAGATTATCATATTCAGCTATCGCCTGCTCAGTTCTTACCCAGGAACCATCGGTGACGCCTTTATTTGCATATTCCAGATCCCTCATCATCGGCAGGCATCTGAACCTTACCCCCGCACCGGCACGGGAATACGCCTCGGTGAACAGGGCTTCAAACTCAGGAGGAAATTTCCTGCCCTGTAAAAAACTCCATGTGCCTACAGTATAAACCTCTTGGGCAAAAACACTGCCGCCCGGAATGAGCAACGCGACAATCAAAACAATCACGCATAAATAATATGTCATGGACGAGTCTTATTCCTGCAGTGTTCTTCGTAGCTGCAGACGGTTTCCATTATTTCTCTGCAAGTACGCTCGCCCTGACGACGAACCATCTCGGGCGGAGCATTCTCGGCAATCAGCCTGTCCAACTCCACCTTTTCAGGATAATCGTCCAGGCACTCCTCTTCCACTGTTAACTTATCCGGTTCAAAGGCGGTTTTCACGTGTACTCTGTATCCGATTGAACTGCACAAGTGATTTAAAGCCGCAACCACTAGTTCACGCTCTCCGGCATCATCAAGCATACTGAATAACAGGTGCAGGCGATCCAATGGATTACGCTGATGGTCTTCATGACCGGGAGAAGAACAATAACGGTTTATCTGGCTTTGCCCCCGGGAGAAAATTTTCTGCAACTCGGTAGCTCCAAGACTTTCCCTGCAGCACTGCATCATCTCCCAGCTTTCAACGGCGCACACTGTTTTGCTGGATTTCATTCTGACACCTTCCCCGTAAGAATTCAGACCACAATCAAAAGGTAAACTCTCTTTCAAGGCGTAGGGAAAAGCACATAATTTTTCCCCTCGCTTTTCATTCTAAATGTTTTCATTATAAAAACCGTGGATAAGCATCCTATTTGTGTGATATACACAAAACAGGATCTTTATCAATAAAAGAGCGGCATTGCGACTGTCCCGGACAGTATAGAAAACTTTTTTATTCTTATAAAGACATGAAGTTCAGTATATAATCGTTGATAGGATTTAAAAACGGAACTTTATACATATAAACACACTGCTTCCACTAAGATTGATTACTTAGTTATCCTGAGGTTGCCAACACCCTGAAATATAGTATAATCACACTTGATAATCGACATAAAAAGGCTTTGTTTTCTGATATCAGATCAAAGCAGTAAAAATGAATAAATGTCGGGGATGGTCCTGGCTTTAACAAAGGAACACAAATTATTTTAAAGGAGTAAGTCATGAAAAAAACCATTTTGCTTCTGGTGGCCTTTTTAAGTTTCTTAGTTGCCCCCTCGCTTTCGCTCGCAGGGGACCTTCCCCGGCTCATGATCGTGGGAGAGGACGCCGACCCGGATACGATCCCGCGCAACAACCGAGTTTTCAAACGTGTCCTCAATTCAATTTCCAATGAACTCCTGAACAGGGGGTTTGATGTCAAAGACGAAACAGCACTGACCCACATGACCCATGTGCAGGGACGCACCAGAAGAAATGATGCCGAACTTATCCAGATTGCAAAAGATGCGGGAATAGATGTCCTGATTATTTTCAGTATTTATCCTAACGTCAAACAGAACCAGAACAGTGTCCGGGCAACAGCCAGAGTTGAAGGACGTCTGCTTTCGGTATGGGATGGCTCAAGACTCGGCAACTTTGAGGCCGAACCCCAGCAATACCAGCTTGTCCCTGCTCCTTACAGCAGAAACGATGTTCTCGAATCCGTAGGCAAAATGTCCAAGATTATCGGTTCGGACGTGGCTGCGGTTCTGGCAGACCGGCTTGAAGGATATTATCCTGAAGGCGGGGGATACTCGGAAGACGGCAGCGGCGGCGGAAGTGGAGTCGGTGCAGGTGGTCGCGTCAAGGAATGGGTGCTCATATTTGATGGCTTCTCAGATGACGACATGCTTGATGTTGAAGATTATATCACCATTTTTACCGGCTACGACAGCCACCGTCCCAAGTCCAACGCTCTGAACACTTCTTCCCATCACGAGTTATGGTACAATACCTCCATTGACTCAGCCCACCTCAAAAGAAACATAACCCGCATGCTCAGAAAACTGAATATGAAGGGACGTGTCTACATCTCCGGGCAGGAAGTAAAAGTTGTAAAGCAGCACCGGGTAAAACAACGTAGAAAGCAGAGTAACACTGACTGGTAAATCTTCACCGGATCAAATCGAAAAAAAGAGGTCTTTATGCCCTTTTTAAAAATGCATGCAAAAACGGCTTTAATTTCATTATTACTCCTGATGTGGACCTCCCCGGCTTTTGCCGTGGAGGCCACAGGTCAGGGAATCGACCGCCAGCAGGCACTCAATTCCGCTCTCAGGTCTGCGGTTGAAATTGCCATCGGGACGGCAATAGCATCCAACAGCATAGTGGAATCCGGGATTTTGGTAAGAGATGAAATTGCCAGCCATTCCAGAGGGTATGTATCCTCTTATAAAGTAATCCGTGAAGGAGTTCTGGAAGATGGTTACACCATAACCATCGATGCCACCGTCAGTCCCGAACTTTATGGCGATTACAACACTCTTGGTATCCTGCAGAAAATGTCCAACCTTCCGAGGCTGCTCATTTTTGCATCCGATTACGGTTTCAGTTCCGTTCCCCCGGAAGCCATGAAACACCTTGTCCATGACGTAGCGAGAGTTTTCGGCGAGAAGTTCCGTTTTGAGGTAATCGACTGGCCGCTGACCCGCGCCACTTATCAGGCGATAGAAGGACAGATGACCCTGCAGAAGGCTGTCAAATTCAATAACCTGCTCAAGACTGATTATGTTGTTGATGTTTCGCTAGAGCTTCCCGCCGCAGCGAATCCGGTACTGCATATGTCCTGTGTCCGCATTTCAGACCGTCTTAAGATAGGAGAAGTCCGCAGGCCTGTGGAGCAGTATGTCAGACTTTCAGGTAAACCGGCCCAGCGTTATGCCACTGCAACAGATGCGGCAAAAACGGAAGTCTACTGGGCATCCGTACGTCTGGCTCGTGAACTTCTTGAAAACATGGAATCTGAATTGGACCGGGGAAAAGGTTTCCGCTACGGGCTGACCTTCAATGCATTCCCTGAAATCAATCAGATCTCCCGTGCGCTAGAAGATATTCCAGGCTTTGTACGTCAGGAAGTTAAAAGGAAAAACGACAAGAACATTGAGTTGGTTTACTGGTCGACACTACGTTCCGAAGCACTTCTTAAAAGAATTCAGCGGGCATTGAGAGACATAGGTGTTGAAAAATTCAGAAGTAAAATGGATGGCAGATCAATGAAATTCCGCTGGGAAAATCCCGAGGGCTTCTAAACGATCTTAAACGGGCGGAGGAAGGAAAAAAGGATTTCCTCCTCGCTTATCAATCTGAATGGTTTGTAATCAACTTAAACCATGATTGCTGCCCGAAGCGATCCGCAGCAAGGAGAACAACAACATGAGAAAATACCTGATATTGTTTACGGGACTGCTTTTAATCCTCTCCCTTGCGGGTTGCGGCAAAAAAGCAAAGCCCCAGTCCATTGAGGACAATCCGGCACATCATTACCTGATGGGTATGGAACTTATCGATCAAGGAATGCCGGACAAAGCGTTTGTCCGCTTTGAACGTGCTGTGGCTCTTGACGATGAGTTTGCCCCGGCCATCGCGGGTAAAGCACTGGTTTACGCTATTCGGGCTGAGACTGAAAGCGATGAAGAGTACAGTGCCGTTGATGCTGAAAGAGCTATTGACCAATTCGACAAAGCAGTGCGGGAAGCACGCCGTGACCGTTCTCAGAAATTCAGTGTGTATGTCACCGGCATAAGGGTGTACACCCACATCTCAACCCGGGGCTGGCTGCAAAGAGCGGAAGATCTTTGTGCTGACGCTAAGTTGATGATCAAATATGTCAAAGAAGAAGACCTCCCCTACTACCGCAATACCGAAGCTGTTCACTACTTCATGGGAGCAGCCTATTTCAAAGGCGGAGAATTCCGCAAAGCCGAAGACTCCCTGAGTCTGGTTCTGGCATCCTCACCGGGCAAATGGCATGACAAGTCAAACGCCCTTTATAAAAGAGCACAAAAGATTCTGCGGGCCATGAGCAACTACACCCTGACCGATGTAGCCAAAAAAATCGCAGTCAAAGAAAAAGTAGACCGCGCTGATGTGGCGGCACTTCTTGTGGATGAGCTGCACCTGGACCGTCTTTTCGCAGGAAGGATTCCTGTCCCCGACAAGAATCGCAAAGCTGAATTCGTTCCCGCAGATGTGGTTCAACACATGTTTGAGCCTGAAATAATGACCGTTCTCAAATGGAATGTACGGGGCCTGCAACCCATTTATGACCCCAATACTCGAGCCGAACTCTTCTTTCCCAAGAAACCCATGACACGCAAGGAACTCGCGCTGGTACTGGAGGATGTTCTCATCAAACTTACCGGAGATGAATCAATGTCCAGCCAGCACATGGGGCAGAGTAAATCCCTTTATCCCGACGTGAAGCCGACCGATGCGTGTTACAATGCCATCGTGACTGTGGTTAACAGAAATCTCATGGAAACCGACCTTTCCGGAGCTTTCCGTCCTGACGACAGCATGGACGGGGCGGACCTGATTCTGTCCCTGATGCGCCTGCGTAATATAATGAACATCTATTAAAGGAGTGGAGGATAACGTGAAAAAATTACTCTTTGCCATATTAGCGGTGATGCTTTTTGCAGGCTCCGCTCTGGCCGGTGAGAAAATTATTGAGGTGGTTCATCCGGACGATGTCTTTCAGAAAGGTTATATTCAGGTAATCGGCGAATCCGAAGCCGGGCAAAGCCGCTACCGGGCTAAAAGAGCTGCTGAAGTTGTTGCTCAGCGCAGGCTCCTTGAAATCTTTCAGGGGCTGAGACTTTCAGGCAAAACCACTGTACGTGATGGTATGCTGACCAGTGAAAGGATCAAAACCAGCGTTGAAGGAACCTTGAGGGGAGCAGCTCCTTGCGGAGAGTCATTCGACAGAACGGAAGGTTACGCAAGAGTATGTCTGCGCCTCAATCTCCACGGTCAGGATTCAGTGTACTCGGCTTTTGATGATATTATACTCAAAAGTCCCGAAGAATTGAAAATGAGGGAAATTCCCGCATTTAAACCGGAAAAGGACACACTCCCGGAAGTTCTGCCTTTGCCTGAAGTTCCGGAGCAGCAGGTGAAAGCCGAAACTCCCGCGGTTCCTCAACAGACCGCAGCAGTGGAAGAAAAGCCGATACCCACCACGGAAGAAGCTGCTGACAAAATTCAGGAAGCAGTGAAAAACCCCATAGACGGCATTATAGTTGACGTGCGTAATTTCGACTTCAAACCGGCTTTGGTCAACCGCATTCTGACAGAAAACAATGAAGTGCTTTTTGATCCCTCCAAGGTGCTCAATCAGGTGCTCATTGAGCGAGGCTGCGGGGGCTATACCACAGACCTGCAGAAAGCCCGCGCCCTTCTTGAGTCATGGGGTTCCAAGTCTCCCGTGGTTCTTAAAGGTAAGACCGTACAGAACGTAACCGATGCGGTGGTCAGCACTGAAGACGCCGCAGCCGTATTTGCATACGACCAGCAGTACAACCTGCTGGCACAGGCCAGAGTAGTATTTGTACTTAAGTAAAAAAGCTTAACTCCGCTTTCCGGAAGCAGGTCAGCTTTTTGCGAAATATGACCTGCCTTCCGGACTTCGGAGACAAATCCAGGGCGGTTTAAAATGCTGCGGAAGAAAGTAGTTCTTATTGCCGGGTTGATTACAGCAATCCTTATTGTCGGATCTGGTGTGCTGGTAAGAATCTACTTTGCCGAAGCAGCGGAAAAACTGCTCTCGGAGATGACCGACATGGGCGTAGTGATGGATGATATTGAAATACGATACTCCCCCCTGCCCTCCCTCCTAGTTCACAACCTTCAAGTGCAAAACGGAGCCGACACCGTAAGTGTCCCCCTCCTCGAAATCTACCCCGACATAGGCAGTCTGCTGATCGGGGAGATCAAACTGCGCCATGTGGTACTGAAAGATCCTGCTGTCCAGACCCCGGCACATAGGACCGAGACCGGAGCAGCCTCCCCGGAGATTCAGCTTCCCGCAATATTCCCGGAAAAACTGGACGTGGTGTCCGGCAAGGTAAAATTAACCAACGGGTATGAGGCCGCCCCGTTAACGGTTTCCGCAAGCATGGAAAAGGAAAGTAGTGGTTTCGCGTTCAACGTGCGCAGTGCTTCAATAGCCGAACTGGGATTCAAATTTTCAGGTAGAATGGATATGATTTCCACCTCGCCCCTGAAGCTTAATCTGCAGGCCACTGAATGCACCATCAACCCTTCTGAATTTCTGGGATTCCTGACCGGATTCGGATACATGGGCAACAATACAATTCCCGAACTGGCAGAATCGGGAGAATTCAAGACCAGAAATCTGGATTTCAGTGTGGATAGTGAAGCAGGCAGTATATCTGCTAAAGCAGCCGAACTTATCCTCGATTCAACAAGCGGTAAAAATCTTTCCTTTAATCTGGGCAAAACAGGATCTTTGGAAATTTCCCTTGAGGAAGCCCGGCTGGATGCCGGACAGCTATTTGCCATGGCCCAGAAAAGCGAAAGGGGCCGTAACGCTACAAAATCCCTTTGCGAATCGGCAAAATTAAAATCCATTGTACCAAAAGGCCAGCTCATTTTAAAAAACCTATCCCTTTATTCTACGGGTGGTAAAAAAAGCTCCCCTTCGGGAAAAATGACGATTTCGGCCAAGGATCTGGTTCTGGTGCTGGAATCACTTGAAGGCCGGAAGCAGGAATTGTCAGTTTCCGACATTGACGCAGATGTTGAAATCAAAAACGGAAAACCCATTCTTTCTGTACGCAAATTTAATATTGCCTCGGCAACGGGTGGTAATTTTAATATACAGGCTCTACTCGAATTCCCGTTTAATACGCGCCAGATTCGTTTCAAAGCAGAGGCTGACGCTTTTACGCTATTCGACTACATCATCACCTGCGAGGCTGAAAAAAAAAATCCTTTGCAAACCTTTTTTGACGGCCTGCTCACCTACAAGGAAACCCGAATCTCAGCTTCAGGCCGTATAAAAACTCCAAGTTCGATCTCCGGGAGCTACGAGGCCCAACTCAAATCTTTAAGCATCCGAACCCCTGAAAATCAGGACAACAAACAAAATGACAAATCGGCAGGCAACGAGAATTTTGATTTTGAACCTTTTCTCGGCAGAAATTTGAAGGGAACAGCCTCAATCAGGCGGTTTTATTATAACGACTGGCCGTTCAGTGATGTGGCTGTATACCTGCAAAGCGGAACCGAACGAGCAATTCTTAAGGCCGGCGGGAAATTGTTCAACCTGAACTTAAATGCTGATCTGGTCCTTGCCAAAGACCAGATGGCCGCGCAATGCAGTATAAAAGGCCGAGGAACCAGCCTGCCTAGCCTTATAGCATGCTTTGCCAAGGACCTTTCTGTTTCTCTGCGCGGCAAGGTATATCTGAATTCAAACATTTTTGTTCAGGGCAGCAGCCCCGAGGAATTAAAGAGTTCCCTAAGAGGTGAGGCCACAGCCAGAATCGACAGGCTCCATATCTTCAATCTCGCCAACCTTGATCCACGGCTGGGCTTTTTCATAGATATCCTTGATGCGGTATCGGCACACCCGGAAGCTGGTGAGGGGCTTAACTTCGACTCCGCCAGACTGAGAGCTGGTCTGACAGGAGAAAAGCTTTTCATAAACTCATTCAACATGAGCGGAAGGCTTTTACAGGCCTGGGGAGAAGGTTTTTATTCACTGGAAAACAGACACCTGAAACTGGACGGACAGGTCCGCTCAATGCTTGGAACACTTAATAATTTCAATATTGACCGAAAACTCAAATCATAACTTATGAATATAAACCATAAATATTTAATCCTTTTCCTCCTGCTGCTGATTGCAACCGGGGGGTGTGCATTTAAAAAAACTCCGCAATCCGTTCAATACACGGAAGAGGAGGCCATCCCCTACCGCATTGCGGTTCTACCTTCGGAGTTTGTCGTTCACGATTCCAATTCCACTGAGCACAAATCCGCACTGATAATGGATGACGACAGACGCTTCGTTGCGGATATTGCGCGCAGTGCCATTGCGAACCAGATGGCCGGAAAAGGCTTTATCCCACTTCAGATGAATATTGTGGACAATAAGCTTGATGATCTGGGGCAAAATGACGAATGGAAAGAACTTAGCGATAAGGATCTTTGCAAAGCCCTTCAGGCAGATGGGCTTGTGCGGACCGATATATACAGTGCGGACATGATTAAAGCACTGGCCTTTGACATGTTTCAAGTCGATGCTGAAGTCAGAATGGTCAACGCCGAGGGAGAGCTTGTCGGGAAATGGCGTGACAGTGCATCCAAACGAAGGGTCTCCGTCCCCACAGGAGTTTTCGCTCTTGCAGGAACAATTGTGGAAGAGGTTTTTTCCGATCCCATAAGGCGGCAGATGAGGATGGTCATCTACGACTGGGCATGGAACATGGCCCAGATGCTTCCTGACTCTCCAAAAGGGACCAAGCTGCCTGAGATTATTGCCGTTGATACCAATGTTGACAACCGTCTTTTCGCAGTCGGGAAAAGAGTGACAGTTCGAGTGGATGCCGAACCGGGCCTCAAATGCTTCTTCGACATCGGAGATTTCAGGAAAAACATACCATTGCCCCAGACATCACAGGGGGTGTACGAAGGTTTCTATGTCATCCGGGAAGGAGACAAAGGGGCTAACGAACCTCTGGTAATCCGGTTACGCAAAGCCAACGGCGTAGACCGCTTGTGGATTGAGTCTGGCTCACTCATTACCATTGACGGCACACTGCCTTCCGCGCCGATGGATATTCATTACCGCGCCGACCGGGACGGGGTTCACCTGATCTGGCAGATTCCTCAGGATAACGATCTTGATGGATTTACAGTTGAAAAATCCGATACTCCGGTCAGCGGTTTTGAGCCGGTAATCCGCACCAACAATAACTCCTACCTAGATCCCGATATCATGCAGGGTTCTACATCCTACTACCGTATCCGGAGTCTGGATAAGGCAGGTAATCTCTCAGCTGTGAACGGCTCGGTTAAAATAACCATGCCGCAATTTGATGAAAGAGAACTTTCAAGTGTGCTTACAGGAACACTGGTCAAAGGTAACTACCTGCTCACTATTGCGGCAACTGTTCCCGAAGGAACGAGCTTCACCATTCAGTCCGGAACCCGGATACGTTTTGAAAATAATGCCGGAATCGAAGTTCATGGCAATCTGGAAGCCAGCGGAGAACTCAGCTCTCCTGTCCGCTTTCTGTCGA
Source organism: Maridesulfovibrio salinus (assembly GCF_055394525.1). Taxonomy (NCBI): domain Bacteria; kingdom Pseudomonadati; phylum Thermodesulfobacteriota; class Desulfovibrionia; order Desulfovibrionales; family Desulfovibrionaceae; genus Maridesulfovibrio; species Maridesulfovibrio salinus. The sequence goes on along the minus strand of NZ_AP042461.1, from coordinate 2,157,123 downwards.
ACAGCTCAAAGGGTATAACCGTCTACCCCGGCGGCAAGGCTCTCATCAGCCATTCCGAATTCAAGGGATTCTCCAATTCAGTCTCTGCTGCGGGGGGATACTGTGAAATGCGCTCCTCGGTTATTTCGGGAGGAAAGACCGCCCTTTCAGTAAATGCAACCGGTAATTATGATTTCAAAGGATTACGTATCTCCGGTGCTGAAACAGGTGTGGCAATAAGTGCCGGGAACGGTTCGCTTGTCCGCTCCAGCATAAACAACTGCACTGTCGCAATAAGTGTTGAAGGCGGAAGTACAATCATTAAAAACAATAATCTTTACGACAATGAAATAAACATAAATTCACTTACAGGTCTTGTTGTTACCGATAACTATCTCGGTTCCGCCTCAGCTGAGAACATGCGCGTTTCAGGGAATGTACTGGTGAAGTCCATTCTTGATGCACCATACCCCCACGGACGCCAGATAATACTTGTCGATGACCGGACTGTCACACCTGAAGTACTCGAAAAGCAGTTCACCGAACTCAAGAAGAAAGGTATATCATCATTCCACAGCCAGCATTACGGAGATGCCTACCAGTATCTCAATAAAGCCGTCAGAATCAAAGATGACCGCGACATCTACCTTTATCTGTCCTACACCCTGCTGGCACTCAGTGATGACATCGCACTATCGGAAGTGCTCGAGGAAGGAATTTCCAAGTTCCCCTATGACGTAAGGCTGCATCAGCTTTTCGTCCGCCATTTGCTGAACAAGGGAGATATTAAACAAGCCCGGCAGGTACTTGAAAAAGCACTGACACTAAGCCCATCGGATAACAACCTCCTATACATGAAAGATTATATTGATCATCTGAATGCAGCAGAAGAGCCTGCAAAAAAGAATGATCAGCCTGATAAATAAATGATCTGGAGCAATATATAAAAGGCGGAGGATAACATGAGGAATGACAGACTAAACAAAATCGCTTCCATATCGGGCTTTCTGCTGTGTTTAGCACTTGTGTCAAATGCAGTAGCCAGAGAGTATACACCCATCGAAATAGAAGATCAGGCTCAGGCTCAGTGGCATATCAACTACGCGAGCTACCTGATCGACATAGGGAAATATTTCGAGGCACTGGAACAATATGACACCGCCATAGATTATTCCCCTGTCGTTAAGACAAGGGTGAATGCGATGTTCGGCAAGGCGATGGTTCTTTCAACTTTTCTTGACGCTCCCGACAAGGCGGCGGATTTATATAAAATGGTGGGCAGGAAATATCCGGATCATGCCGAAACCGCGCTCTACCGCCTTGGATTCCTCTACTACCAGATGGCCAAATACGATCAATCAAGATCCGCTTTCGCACAATATCTGAGATATTTCCCCAAAGGAAAATTCCGCTATCAGGCCGAAGCTGTAATATCCGCCATGGAAAAAAAAGTTGAACCTGAACCGGAAGACATTCCTAAAATTCCCGAGCCCATAGATAAAGAACCTTCTCTCAGGGTCTGCCTAAGCCGCAAAGCAACAACCATGACGGTCACCACCGGCGGCAAGCCCGGAAACATCTGCACTGACGAAATGGGCTGTGGCAAGAATTACAAGGTCGGCCTCAAAGGAGGCAAACTGGTCATGGACGGCAAAACAATCTCAGCAAAACGCATCAAATTCACCTCCGCCGCCCCGCTTAAAGTTACCTACGGTTCCGAGAGCAAGAGAGTGCGCGGGACCGTTCAAGTCAGTATCCGCAAAGGAAAACTGCTCATACTGAACCTGATCGATATTGAGGATTATCTGCGCTCAGTTGTTCCGGCTGAATCCTACGCTTCATGGCCCGCAGAAACACTGAAAGCGCAGGCGGTAGCAGCACGAACCTATGCCTACTACCAGAAACTGCACCGAACCCATCTTTTTTATGATGTTTACGCCGACACCTATGACCAGATGTATGCAGGGGTAGATAGGGAAGACAAGCGTACAGACAAGGCTGTAAAACAGACCAGAGGTCAGGTCATGACCTATAAGAAACGCCCCATTCTCTCGCAGTACACAGCAAACAGCGGAGGATTCACCGCTGACGCAAAGGCTATTTTCGGGGCGGGTAAAGCCTATTTGATCGCTCAGAAAGATCCGTCCAGCCTGAAAGGGAAAATGGCCAGTTGGACCCGCAAGTTCAAAGCTTCCGAAATAGAGACTAAACTGCGCAAAATAGGAATCTCTGTACCGGGCATAAAATCCATCGCTCCGCTCGAAAAGGGACCATCCGGAAGAATCGTCAAGGTTCGTATAAAATACAACGGCGGAAACCGCGACCTCCGAACAAGAACCACTCTGGGAAGCTCACGTGTTCTCAATTTGCCGGAGATTCTCCTTCGTATCGACAAAAAAGGCAGTTACTATGTCTTCAAGGGCAATGGTTGGGGTCATGGAGTCGGATATTCCCAGTGGGGGGCTGCCGAACTTGGAAAAAGCAAACAATATGAAGATATTCTTAAATTCTACTACCCGGGAAGCAAGCTTGAACAGATGTGGTAGGATTAAATACTCAAAGGTAGTAAATGAATAAAACAGAACGAATCATCTGGGTCGCCTGTCTGGTGATAACACTGACTCTGCTTGTGGGAATAATTGAAAGTCGTGCAGAAACGTCCGGCAACGGTTCGCAGGTCAAATCGGAACTGACCTGCGGAAGAATGGCCCAGGAGCTGATTGACGTAAAAGAATATGAACAGGCGATTGAGATTCTTGAGCCATGCCTCAGAGAACATCCCCACTCAGACTGGCTTTGCGGCATGCTTGGCAGAGCCTACTACAAAATGGGAGACTTGGAGCGGGCTGAAGCGCAATTCCGCAAAGCTCTTGAGCTTAATAAAAACAATATAGTTGCAAAACGGCTTATTGTTGAAATGCGCAAGACACAGGATCTGCTAAAAGACCGCGATATTTCAGAATGGATAAATATCGCTCAGGAACGTGTGGCAGACCTTGTCACACTTGTTGTAGGTGTCTGGCTCGGCACACTTCTTTCAGGTATATCAGGCCGTTTTTATTCTCATTTTGTAAAAACCAATTTTAAAAAAGCACTTTCAAGAAAAGACTACGACTATGCTTCAGACCTGCTTGAGGACCTGCATGTAAAGAGGGAAAAGGCACAGCTCAGAATGAGACTGCGCGAACTGCTTAATTATATGGGGCTTGATGAATCCAAAAAAATGATCATCGAATACGTCGACGATCAGGATATAGAGAATAAGCTGCTTCGATTTCTGGAAAAAATTGAAAAGCGTTCAAGAGAAAAATAAAATATCCGCTAATAGAAAGCCCTTAAAAGTCCGCCCTTTTTTCCGCTAGGATAAAATCCTTGCTTTTTCCACCATCTCATTAGAGTATCGGGATCAATATTTCCTTTAATTTCAACAATGCAGATAAAAGGTTTGTATGACTTTCGATATTTTCGGCTCCCTTTTTGGCGGCCTTGGACTTTTTCTCATTGGCATGCGTCTGATGACGACCGGACTGAAACAGGCTGCAGGCAACTCTCTCAAAAAGATTCTGGGCCAATGGACCAAAACCCCTGCCCGGGGACTTTTCTCAGGTTTCATGATTACCGCTCTGGTTCAATCTTCCAGTGCCGTTACGGTAGCGGTTATCGGATTTGTCAATGCGGGATTGATCACACTTTCCCAATCCATAGGAATCATTTACGGCAGCAACATAGGAACAACCGTCACCGGCTGGATAGTCGCTGCCGTCGGCTTCAGTGTCAACATGAAGACTTTTGCTCTGCCTCTGGTTGCCCTTGGTGCAATCCTAAGACTGACTGGCGGTAGTTCCAGACGCTCGTACTTCGGTGATGCATTTGCCGGATTCGGTCTTTTCCTGATGGGTATCTCTACCCTGCAGATGGCTTTCAAAGGTATCGAGTCATCCATCGACCTGTCCGCCTTTGCCTCCATGGGAATTATATCAATTCCAGTTTTTATCGGTATAGGTCTTATGCTGACCCTGCTGATGCAAAGTTCCAGTGCTGCCATGGCTCTTGTACTTACGGCCACAGTAAGCGGATTGATGGACCTCAATCAGGGAGCCGCTGCGGTTATCGGTACAAATATAGGAACTACATCAACGGCAGCTTTATCGGTTATCGGGGCAACAGTTAACGCCAAAAAAGTTGCCACCGGGCACATTATTTTCAATGTGATCACCGCTCTTGCTGCACTTCTGCTCCTGCCGGTAATTATTAAATCCATACTTTTCATCATAAATTCAGCTGGATTAACACCTGACCCTGCGGCAGTACTGGCCCTTTTCCACACCATTTTCAACATACTCGGAGTAATACTGCTCTGGCCCTTCACTGAAAAAATGGTGGAATTTATTGAAAAACGCTTCGCACGGTCCGGAAGCGACAAGGGACGACCACGCTATCTGGACAGCAACGTGGTTGCCACTCCTTCAATGGCTATTGAAGCACTGGCACGTGAATTAAACCGCATTGGGGATATCACACGCACCATGGTACGAAACGGCCTGAATTCAAGTTTTGACTATGCCGCTTTTTCCGAAGACAAAGAAGCTCAGGACAGCCTGATTGAGGCCGCAAGATCTTTCTGCGTGAAACTGCAGGGGCGTCCTCTCTCTCAGGATCAGGGAGAGCAGGTTGCAACAGCCCTGCGCGTACTTCAGTATTTCAGAACCGCAGGAGCACTTGCTGAATCATTGGACAAGAAAAAGCTGCATCCCCTCACGGATCCTCTCGGGGATGACGCAGATCTGGTCACTGTATTCATTAATTCCTGTATAGGGGTTCTAAATGTTGCAGAAAATCCATGTTCTGAAGAGTTCTGCCAAATCGACAACCTTATAGATGACATGTTATCAGCATATCACGATCTTAAGGCCAGACTGCTTTCAGCCGGAGGGACGGCACAAATGCCTGTTCCTGAAATGGTTGAACAACTTGAACTTTATTCTAAAATACGCAGAATAACCCGGCAGTCTGCCAAGGGTGAAGTATACTTGGCAGCAATGAATCCGAATTCAGGCGTTTGCTGTCCGACCAACTCTATTAAATTTGCATGGAACAGACACTGGTAACTCCACGGAGAGAAACATGAACAAATTCAAAATACCCATGGTTATTTTTGCTGCGGTTTTCGTAGTTTCTGCCGCGGCCCTGTTTTTTTTCATTCAAGACGATATTGATAAAAAAACCGGAGAAGATGTTTCTCCTCCGGCATGGGTAAATGAAAACAGTTCAGGCGAAAAACACTCTGTATCGAACAAGGTTGTCAAATCCGGGGATAAGCTGAACAAAAAAGAAGCCGCTGTTGAAGAAAAAACTGCTCCGGTTGAAGAAAAAGGGCCGCAGGTTGCAAAAGCAGATGAAAAGGCCGAACAAAAAACTGAAGAAGCTACCTCTGATTCTGAGGGATCAACTGTTGAAAAAACATTCGCAGATATCAGAAAAACAATTGTCACCGATATTTTTCTCGACAATCTGGCAACCTACATTGCCGACAGCTACCATCCCGCCGGAAGTATGCCCCACAAACCTAAGAAAGGATACAGCTCGGCCTCCTTCAAAGGAATCAATACACATTTCGGTCTTAATCTGAACGGCTTGATGCCGGAAGCACTTGCTCTAAATACTGCGAGGAAAAAAATATGGGCAGAACTTCTCTCTCCCGGCTCACTCACACAAGTATATAGGTCTGACAGCAAAACACTGCTCAATCTGATTGAAGAAAAAGGAGTTCTTGCTGAAAGAAAATTTGTTGAAGGTCAGACATTTGAAGTGCGGGAACTCAGTACCGGGCAACGGGCGGATATGTTTAGAAAAAGCGCAATCCCTCTGCGGCATGCTTCAGCAGTGTTGAGTGCAATAGCGGAAAACAGAGATCTGCTGCAGGCTATGGACGGTTACTTCAAGGCGGAAAAGCGTGTTGATATTGCTAACGGTATTTTCCAGTCCGACCTCAACCAGTCCAGAAACTCCAATTCGGTTACGGCACGCAACAAGGCCGCACATTCAGGCAAGGTCCTCAAAGACGCCATCACAGTCCGCGAGAAAATAAAAACCGGAATAACCGACAAGATAAAAGCATTCTGCAGCGGTCCCTGTGAAAACCCAAATGACTCCTTTTATATTGCCAAATGGGTTTACAGACGCACTAAAGACAATGAGAAAAGGATTGAATCAATCCTAACAGGATCAGAACTTCTGCAAAATCTTGCAGACCAAATGGAGAAACGAGCAGACCAGATTGAAAACAATCTTTAGCATCAGAACTATTTCAATCGATCTTCTACACCACCGGGTTCACGATGGCAGTGGCATGCTGCGGGAAGTCTTATTATAACCTGCATGCCCTTTCCGGGGCTGGTTATAATATCAAACTTTCCTCCATGTTTCTGGGTAATTATATAGTAGGAAACAAATAGACCCAGCCCGGTTCCCTCTCCTGCCGCTTTGGTAGTGAAAAACGGTTCAAGGGCATTGCGACGGGTTTCGGTGTCCATGCCCGGACCGTTATCGGCAATTTCGAGACGGACCATATCTCCTTCAAGCTTAAGTGTGATGCGGATGACTCCGCGCCGTCCATCAATGATCTCAGGCTCTGTGTAAATAGCCTGAACAGAATTCTTGATGAGATTAATCAATACCTGCTCTATTTCAGAAGGAGAACACAAAATCTGAGGGATAGGATGTTCAAAATTCCTGATGATTTCAACTCCCTTATCCCCTGACTTGCGGTAGATATCATATCCGCTGAAAGAAAGATCTATCGCGGTTTCAACAACTTCAACAATATCGGCACAGATTTTTTCCCCACCTGACTGGCGGCTGAATTGAAGCATATTGGAAACAATGCGTGCCGCCCGTTCACCCATTTTCTTTACTGAATCAAGCTTCGAAAGAATACCACGCCGCTCACAATATTGAAGCAATTTTTCAAAGGGAACTTCCAGTTCATCAGCAGTCTCCCGGTTTTTACTTATTTCAGCGGAGAAACGCCTCTGAATATTTTGAACACCCTGGAGTATGCCCCCAAGAGGATTATTGATTTCATGTGCCATTCCAGCAGCAAGTCCGCCAACGGTCATCATTTTTTCCGTCTGTACCATGACCTCTTCCATACGGGTACGAGCGGTAATGTCATCAATACGGATAACAGCCCCCGATTCCTCATCTGTCTTGAACGGAAAAACGACAACTTCGAAAAACACAGTCCCCCTTGGCTGCTCGACATGGTAAATTTCAGTTCCACCTTCGAGTAGCCCATTGATGGTCCCTGTGATCAATACCTCAAAGCGTTTCAATTCCGGCATTACATCAAAAACAATTTTATCCTGAGCTTCTTCAAACGTAATACCGGTTTCCACACTTGCATGGGCATTCCAGAGAACTACCTTGGCTTCGGCATCAATCCCGACCAGTATGGACTGCATGGAATCTATCACATTGGCAAGATAGTTACGGGTACGACGCAATTCTCGCTGATCCGCCAACCTCCTGCGCATGTCACGGGCAACCATAACAATATAAAGCCTGCCCCCCACAAAATGAACTCGCAGGGTCATTTCCACCGGAATTGAATCACCTCCCTTGCATAAAAGTTCGGTAAGTGAAACATCCTCTTTATCCCACGAGGAATATACATCATCATCTATGAGAACTTCATGCAGCAGAAAACATGTTTCTTCGGGAAATACCAACTCCGGCGGGCTGTCCATCAACTCCTCACGCGAATAGTTGGTCTTGGTCATGGCTGTTTTATTAGCGTCTGCAAAACTCCAAGAAAAAGCATCAAGAACGAAAAGGGCATCATTTGCATGTTCCACCAAGGCCCTGAACCGCTCAAGCTCATTTATTCTTTCCCGCAATTCCGGGTAATAGCTCTTGCGCATAGAATTTTCGCCAAGCCCGATGAGCTTGTTGCGAACATTCTCGTTTTTATTGTCCTTAGAGCGCCGCTTCATAAATTTTCTCTACATCATCCTGAGTAAGATCTATAGGATTAGTCACCATGCAGGCATCGTTTAAAGCCAGCTCCGCGAGCTTTGGTATCTCCTCTCTGGAAAGTCCGAAATCTCTCAAAGATTTGTTAATTCCAGCCTTGGTGCGCAAATCCACAATACTTTCCACAAGTGATTCACAGATTTCCTCAGAAGATTTACCTTCAGTCTTCACGCCCATAGCTTCCGCTATCTGGAAATAGCGCTCTTCAGAGTATGGAAAATTAACCCTGACCACATAAGGTAGCAAAATAGCGTTGCATTCTCCATGAGGAAGATCAAGATGCCCGCCAAGACTGTGAGCCATCGCATGAACCGCTCCGAGTATTGCGTTTGAAAAGGCTAGTCCCGCCTGCATGCTGGCGAGCATGACATAACCGCGAGGCTCTATGCTCTCCGGGTTATTGATGACTTCAATAAGGTTGGATTTAATAAGTCTGATAGCGTCCAGTGCAAGAAGATCGGTCAGAGCTGAGTTGGCATTGGAGACATAGGCTTCAACAGCGTGTGTCAAAGCATCCAGCCCGGTTGCTGCGGTAAGCTCAATACTCATGGTCGTTGTGAGCTTTGGATCTATCAGTGCCGCATCGGGAACCATGGCCTTACTCACTATACTTATTTTCACATCACGTTTGGTATCAGTAATGATGGCAAACTGAGAAACATCAGCGGAACTTCCGGCCGTTGAAGGTATACAGATCAGCGGAGGGCCCGGAACCTCAACCATATCAACACCTTCAAAAGAAAGTATGTGGGAATTGTTAGTTGAAACTATTCCAATACCCTTGGCGCAATCCATGGGGCTTCCACCTCCGACAGCCACAATGCAATCACAACCGGTTTCAAGATATATTTCGGCCCCCTTCATCACTTCCGTGTCGCGGGGGTTCTCGGAAACCTCGCTGAAAAGGACAGTATCCACTCCAGCCCTCTCCAGGCTGTCTTTCACCCCGGAAACCCAACTGCACCTGACAATCCCCGGGTCAGTAACGATCAGTGCTTTATTAACTCCGAAATTTTCCGCATACTGTCCGGCAAGAGTTGAAGAACCTACACCGAAAACAATTTCAGGGGCCACGAACTTACGCATTGCAATAACTTCTTTCACTTAATCCCCCAATGACAATCATTGAACGCAAACTACACCACCCCGAAGATATTGACACCAAAACAAATTTAACCTTTTTTCAATGAATTAATCAACATGAAAGACACATAAACACCTTTTTCCGCAATAAACAGACTGATATCAATCTGCCAGCAAATAATAGTAAAATGCAGCAGAGCGCGTCAGTATTCCATTTCATAATTCCCCTTCACAAAAGGTATAAATTACCTCAATAAAAAATACTACTTTTCCCTAGAATATTCAGTTACTATTCTTATTTCCATTAACTCACAGCAATATAAATTTATTCATATTTAGTATGGCAACATCTAATTTCCTATCCGAATTAAAAATCAGGCCCAGACTCATCATAACCATATCGGCCCTGACTATTTTCTCCCTCCTGTTGTGTGGCGCAACAATTTACCCGTTAGTGCGCAACACTGTTCAGGAAAACATCGAAAAAGAACTTACCAACACGACCAGAGCCATGGTCAGTATGGTTCAGGCCACAATTGACGCTTCTGTTAGAAATCACCTGAAGGCCATAGCGGAAAAAAACCTTGAGATTGTTTCCATTATTTATGATGAATATAAATCCGGACACCTTACAGAGGAACAAGCCCAAAAGAATGCCTCCAGACTGCTGCTTGGACAGAAAATAGGTACTACGGGCTACATATACTGCCTTAACAGTTCGGGAAATGTAGTCGTCCACCCTAAGAAAAAATTAATCGGCACTGATGTGACCGAACATGAATTTGTCAGGAAACAGGTCGCGGAGAAAGAAGGCTTCGTAGAATACCAGTGGGCAAACCCCGGGGAAAGCACTCAGAAAGAGAAAGTTCTCTATATGAAATATTTTGAGCCGTGGGACTGGATAATCTCAGTATCCTCCTACCGCTCCGAATTTGCGTCACTCATTGATGCCAATGATTTTCGGGACAAGATAAGCACGATAACTCTGGGCAAATCAGGCTATGTCTTCATAGTGGGAAAAGATGAAGAAGTCATAGTACACCCATGGGTTGCCGGATCCATGAATAATTTTTCCAAAACACTTGGCTCCGATTTTCTACGCGATTTATATAACAAGAAAAGCGGGAGACTCCACTACCACTGGAAAGACAAAGGTGACGACCAACTCCGGGAAAAAATAGCCGTTTTCGAGCATCTGCCCAGTATGGACTGGATCGTAGCTGCTTCTGTCTATACAGATGAAGTATATGCTCCATTAAATAAAATCATCTACTATGTAATTTTCGCCATTATCGTATCGCTTCTTCTGGCAATTCCGCTTGGAGCGTTCGTAAGTGACAGTATAACCTCTCCTATTACCGATCTGGTGAATCTGTTTTCCAAGGCCGCCTCAGGAAAATGGGACGTACGTTCCAATAACCACTGTCCTGACGAAATTGGTAATCTTTCCCGCAGATTCAACAGGTTCATGGACGACCTGCAGGGCATGCAATGCCATCTAAATACCGAGATGGCTATCCGCCAGAAGGCCGAATTTCAGAAACGACTTTTTGAGGAAGTGTTTAATAATGCAATGGAAGGCATTACAATCACCGATACAGAAGGTAGAATTCTGAATGCTAATCCAGCCTTCACCGATATTACCGGATATGAAGTGCAGGAGGTTGTCGGCCAAAACCCAAGCATTCTAAAGTCAGACAAGCACGACAAAGACTTTTATACCCGTATGTGGTCTGACATACGTCAAAATGGCCACTGGGTAGGCGAAATCTGGAACCGCCGTAAAAACGGGGAGTCATACCCTGAACTCCTGAGCATCAGTTCCATAAAGAACCAAGAAGGCGAAGCTACTCATTATGTGGCTGTTTTTCATGATATTACTGAGATGAAAAGCAAAGAAGAACAGATCAGGTATCAGGCCAACCATGATGCGCTGACTGGTCTGCCTAACCGTGAACTGCTCACAGACAGAATAACCATGGCCATTTCCAGAGCCAGACGACTGAATACCAAGCTGGCTCTGTTTTATATTGACCTCGATAATTTCAAGACAGTCAACGATTCGCTCGGACATGCTGTCGGTGATAAAATTCTGCTCAAAGCCACAGAACGTATCTCTTATATTTTCAGAACTCAGGACACCATATCAAGACTTGGGGGAGATGAATTTGTTATTCTTGTTGAAAGTGTGGATGACGAAATATTCCTGCTGAATATAATTGAAAGGCTGCTTAACGCTTTTGCCAAGCCTTTCATTATTGATGATACAGAACTGCACCTTACAACAAGCCTCGGAATTACAATCTTCCCTGATGACGGAGAAGACGCTGGAACCCTTATTAAAAATGCGGACATGGCCATGTATCAGGCCAAATTGGAAGGAAGGAACGGTTACCACATGTTCCGGCAGGAAATGCATGAACGGGCCAAACGCAGACTTACTGTCGAGAATGCTCTCCGTCAGGCTCTACTTGCAGATGAATTCACGATCTACTACCAACCGAAAGTCAATCTTGAAACAGGATTGATCTATGGCCTTGAGGCTCTTGTCCGCTGGGTAAGGCCGGACGGTACAGTCATTTCTCCGGCTGAATTTATTCCGCTTTCGGAAGAGACCGGATTAATAGTGGACCTCGGCAGGATCGTTCTTGAAAAGGCGTGCAGGGATATGAAAAGCCTGCTGGCCCAATTTCCTGATCCTTTGACTGTTTCAATCAACCTCTCAGGCCGGCAGCTGGGACACCCTGAAATAATTAAGGATATAAAGGAGATAACCTCCAGACACAAAACTTCTCCTGTAAATATGGAATTCGAGATAACTGAATCTACACTCATGGAAAATGTGGATGAAACTGTTAAAATATTACGGGAAATTTCAGATATGGGTTTTGAGTTGTCCATTGATGACTTTGGAACGGGATACTCTTCTCTGGCCTACCTCAAAAAATTCCCAATAAACACACTTAAAATTGACCGCTCGTTTATCATAGATATCACTAAAAATGATGAAGATGCCAGCATCGTCCGTACAATCATAGACATGAGTCGCAACCTGAATCTTAATGTTGTTGCAGAAGGAGTTGAGACTGCAGAGCAATCCTTGATGTTAAAAGAACTTGGGTGCAGCAGGATTCAGGGATTCTTTTATGCAAAACCTCTTCCACTATCTGAGCTGATCATTTTTTTGAGAGAATGGAAAACACCGGAATAATAAATGATTAACGGGATTCATTAACTTCGAATGAATCCCGTTTTACTTTATAAAAAACCCGCTTTTAAAAAACGTCTCTAAATATTGTTTACTTTCTATGCTCTTCCTTAAGAAGGTCATTAACGGTCTTAACCGGTGAGAAAGTGCTCAGAGGAACTTCTACAAACATAGTGATCCAATCAGCCATTGAACCATTCCATAATCCGGGAAGCTCCATGGCTTTAAGCTTACGCCCTTCCTTGGATTTGGTAGAAATAAAACCAGCTTCAGGATCAACAAAATCATGCAGATTGTATCTTTCACCCCTGTGATTTCTGACCCCGCAAACCAGATCCACCGGATTAAAGTGTGTAGAGCTGTTAAGAACCGAAACCTGCTGGGGGTCTTCCATGTCGACCTGACTCTTTTCAACTATCTGCGGTGCGACCACCCCGCCATCTCCTCTAACCCAGAAAGGTCCACCACCCGGTTCACCCTGATTTTTAACCATGCCGCAGATACGTATCGGTCTTGAAAGGCGGGCAAGCAGAAATTCTATTTTTTCATCCAGCGAAAGCAGAGAAAAATCATCAGGCAGGCTCATCTGAAGTTTGCTCACAGCATAGATTGAAACAGCTGCGACCTCAAACTCACCACAATTCCGGTCTTCAAGCATGTTCAAACATTCAAATATCTCAGATTGAATCTTTACCAGCATTCCCCCGAGAAGTTTTTTATATTCCACAGTGTCAGCCTTAGCACTGTCCGGCACAACGTTATCAATGTTTTTCAGATATACAAGATCGCCACGGATATCATGCAGATTGCCAAGCAAAGCACCATGGCCTGCAGGACGGAAAAGGATCTTGCCATCGGCAGTACGGAAAATCTCATTCTCCATATCAACTGCGATTGTGTCTGTCTTCGGGCACTGCTCAGAATAACTTATCTCAAGCTTATGCCCGTCAAATTTGTCCTTTGCCTGTTCTATATGGGAAACAATGCTTTCACGATGGGCGGGGCTTACCGTGAAGTGCAACCGAACCTTTCCCCGTCCGCACCTTGTATGCTCAAGGGCCTCAGCAATATGCTCCTCAAAAGGAGTACGGCTTTCATTCCTGTAAGAATGGAATGGTATCAGCCCCTTAGGCTGCGAACCATAGTTCAGCCCTTTTTCAGTCAGCAGATACTCAAGTATAGTTTTGTGGTCTTCTGCTGCATAGCATTCCTCAATCTCCAGCCCAGCAGACACCATTACCGACTTCAAATCATTATAAAATGGAAATACCGGAAGGCAGTCCATGAAAGTCTGGACCATTTCTGAATCCTTCTCTTCCAACTCCCCACCCTCTTTTTCGAAATTCAATTTTGCAAGCAGATGCTTGAACATACGCGTTGCAGCACCTGAAGCAGGAACAAACTTTGAAAAGCGTCCTTCTTCCACGGCGTCTTCGAATGCATCAAGAAGCTCCTGCTTCTCTTCAGGTTTGATCTGGTAAATCCCATCACCGGGGGTGCAGGCACGCTCGATCCTTGTCGCGGAGAATCCTTTTTTGAACCGTTTTATCTGCTCCGCCATATCTCTTGCAGAGATACCACCATCCAGAATTTCCTTAAAACTGTTCTCAAGTTCGCGAAGTTCGTTTTCAGTAGTCATGTGCACCCTTCCTGTTATAATTAAACTGTTATAAAACAGATAGTTACTAAAACAAATCCCAACCCCTAAACATCATAAGGTACAGTTTGATACCTATCCCATAACACAGTTTTTAAAACCTGTTTAGTCTTCAAATTAATTAATTTGAAACTTTTTTGATTTGCACCATAATCTCAACTCTCTAACCATAGTACCCTGTAATAACTTAATAAAACCAAAAACATTTTTTATAAAGAGTTGAGATATTGAGAATAAGCTTCCAATCGGGGTCAATAGGGTATCAAAATGGTTACAGAACTGAGCAAACACCACACTAGAGCTAATGATTGGCAGAGCGTAGGCTCATAGTTTTAGATATTTCAAATCGTAATTGACAAAATAAGTGCCTATTTTTTCGGCAGGTAAATTATCTCTATTCTCCTTATACAACACCACATTCAGGCTTATTGACAAACTAACTTACGAAGGGCAATATTACCGAAAACGTTTGCGGTTTCGTTTGCGGAAATTTCTTAAATTCTCAATCGGTGAGTTTAAATGAAGAAAGAATTACAGGATTATCCACACAAACGCTTCAACCCGCTCAGCGGAGAATGGGTTCTGGTTTCACCTCACCGGACCAAACGTCCGTGGCAGGGAAAACAGGAAAACTACGCCGCAAAATCTCTCCCCGAATATTCTCCAGGCTGCTACCTATGTCCGGGCAACACACGCAATACAGGAAAAGCAAACCCCGAATACAAAGGTGTGTTCGTTTTTGACAACGACTTTCAGGCATTACTGACCGACTCGGTTGAACCAGAACAGGACGAGCTTTTTAAAGTTGAGCCCGAAAACGGTATCTGCAGGGTTGTCTGTTTTTCCCCCCGGCACGACCTCACTATTTCAAGAATGCAGCTTCAAAATGTGCGTGAAGTAATAGATGCATGGTGTGAACAGTTCATAGATCTCGGAAACCGTAAGGAAATCAGTTACGTCCAGATTTTTGAAAACCGTGGAGAAATCATGGGCTGCTCGAACCCCCATCCCCACGGTCAGATATGGGCTACCGGATCAGTTCCCGTAATTCCGGCAGAGGAAGACCGCAGACAGAAAAAATTCAAAACCGAGAAAAACAAGTGTCTGCTCTGCACTTATCTGGAAAGGGAGTTAAAATCAGGTGAGAGGATCATATTCGAAAATGACTCTTTTGCGGCACTGGTTCCCTTCTGGGCGGTATGGCCGTTTGAAACCATGATTCTCCCCAAATCGCACATGGGTGCAATAACTGATATGGATGACAGCCAGAAAGACGATCTGGCCAGCGCACTTATACGCATGGGGATACGCTTCGATAATCTGTTCGAAACTTCATTTCCATACTCCATGGGCATCCATCAACGCCCCGCTACTTCAACTGACAACTCCCACTGGCACTGGCATCTCCACTATTATCCACCGCTGCTCCGCTCAGCTACAGTACGCAAGTTCATGGTAGGATTCGAAATGCTGGGCATGCCGCAGCGAGATATCACAGCGGAGCAGAGTGCGCTCAGACTGCGCGAACTTTCAGATATCCATTTCATGGACCGGGAAGGCTGAGATGTTATCAATTGCGGAACTGACAAGACATCTTGATAATGAAAAATTCGATAAGGACTTATGCCTTATTCACTCCCGAGCCAATCTGGAAGAGTCCCGTAAGCGTCTACATAGCCTTTTCGACCGCATGGAAAAATCCTTCAATCCCGAAAAGGCGGGGATAGCAAGTGCTCCGGGAAGAACGGAAATGGGCGGCAACCATACAGACCACAATCACGGGCATGTTCTGGCGGCAGCCGTAAACCTTGACTGTCTGGCAGTTTTCTCTCCGTCCCCTGAGCGCAATAAAATTTCCATCTTATCCGAGAATTATGCCCGGCCCATTGAAGTGGATATCACGGAGACCTCCCCTCGCCCCGAGGAAGAAGGCAGCAGTGAAGGAATTGTCAGAGGGGTTGCCGATGGATTCCGTAAATGCGGCTTCGCCATATCAGGATTTAATGCCTGTGTTTCAAGCACCATTCCCTCAGGAACGGGATTAAGCTCTTCAGCTGCATTCGAGGTACTTATAGGCAGGATATTCAGCTACCTTTTCAACAACAATCAGATAGGACCTCTGGATATAGCCAGAATAGCCAAGAATGCTGAAAATATTCACTTCGGCAAGCCGTGCGGATTCATGGACCAGATGGCCTGCTCGTTTGAAGGAATCCTGAGTATTGATTTCAGGGACCCTCTTAATCCATCAATTGACAACATTCTACCCGGTTTTGAATTGAAAAAGAGCTCTGACGGCTTCTATGGTACAGGTTACTGTCTGTGTGTAGTTGATACGGGCGGCAACCACGCGGATCTTACCCCGGACTATGCCGCTATCCCCGAAGAGATGTTCCGTGCTGCCGCAACCTTGGGCAAAAGCGAAGCACGCGGCCTTGATATGAAAGATGTTTTAGAAAACATTTCTTCAATGCGGGCCAAGGTCAGTGACCGGGCAATACTGAGACTGATGCACTTCATCGGCGAAAATGAACGCGCAATCCTACAGGCTGAAGCTCTCAAGAATGGTGATATGCCGGAACTCCTCAGACTTGTTAATGAATCGGGCCAATCTTCATCACAACTACTGCAGAACTGCTTCAGCCCGGCAGATCCGACAAACCAGCCGATACCATTAGCCATTCAACTGACGGAATTAATGTTCGGAGAGCAAGGAGTTGCCCGAATACACGGCGGGGGATTTGCCGGAACCATACAGGCATACATCCACGAGTCCTGCTTTGAAACCTACAGAAACTTCATGGAGAATATTTTTGGTGTCGGGTCAGTCATAGAACTTACATTGCGGCAGCCGGGACGTGAGTTCCTGAGTATCAATGATAGTTTAAAGGATGGCAGTTAATATGAGCCATACTACTCTCAAAGATCTCGCCCGAAAACTGGGCATCTCCGCATCCACTGTCTCCCGTGCCCTGCATGACCATCCTGACATCAGTGACAAGACCAAGCAGAAAGTCATAAAAGCTGCCGAAGAATACGGATACCAGCCCAACCCGATAGCACAAAGCCTGAAGAAACAAAGCAGCAAGACAATCGGTGTAATAGTCCCTGAAATCAGGCACAATTTTTTTGCCACCGTCATCAGCGGAGTTGAAGAAGTTGCTTACGATGCCGGATATATTATCATGGTCTGCCAGTCCAATGAGACCCTCAGCCGGGAAATAATGACCACCAGAGCACTTGCGGCCAACAGAGTTGCCGGCGTGGTAATGGCTATTTCTCACGAAACAACCACATACGACCATATGCGCGCGATTATGAGACAAGGCATCCCGCTAGTCCAATTCGACCGCGTAGTCGACGAGCTTAACACCGGTAAAGTCATCATAGACGACTTCAAAGCCGCCTACAGGGCTACCAGCCACCTTATAGACTGCGGATATAAACGGATAGGTTTTCTCGCAGGAAAAGAAGTAATCAACCTTAACCGTTTACGTTTCAAAGGATTTAAGAGAGCTCTGCAAAACCACGGTATTCCCTATTATCCGGAACTCCATACAGGAACAGGCGGATGCAGAGGCATTGACGGACGCATTGGAGCTGAAACTTATCTTGAAATGGAAAACCCTCCCGATGCAATACTTGCCATAAATGACCCTGTAGCAGTGGGAGCCTTCTGCCGCTTTAAGGAAGCGGGACTTCGAATTCCTGATGATATCGCAATTGCCGGATTCTCCGGTTCCCCTCAGGCAGCCCTTATTGAACCCGCGTTGACCACTGTCTCCCAGCCCGCGTTTGAAATGGGCCGGGCTGCCGCTGCAATGCTCCTGAGACAACTTTCAAATGGGCAGGATGAATTCATTCCCGAAACAGTGACCCTGGAAACAGAATTACTCATAAGGGGTTCCAGTCTCAGGAGGGAAGAAAATTGAGTGTATCTGTGCGGCAATGGGGGTTCGGCCCTGACAACACCCCAGTGGACTTTTTCACTCTGGCTAATGAAAGTGGGGTCGTCCTGCATGTTTCAAGCTACGGGGCATGTCTGACCGGACTTGAAGTTCCGGCACGCAGTGGCAGTGTTGATGTCATTCTCGGATTCGATACCCTTGAAGGCTATATGGCTGACAGCGCATATTTCGGGTCAACCATCGGCAGGACAGCCAACCGGATTTCAGGAGCCTCTTTCGAATTAAACGGACGCCGTCACAAACTGGACAGCAACGAAGGCAGCAATTGCCTGCATGGGGGCTACAGTGGATTCAGCAATCGATTCTGGTCTGCAAAGCCATTCGATAAAAACGGCAACGCCATAACCCTTTCATACAACAGTCCTGAATTCGAAGGCGGATACCCCGGTAATCTTCAGGCAGAAGCAATCTTCATGCTCCTTGAGAACGGAATACGCCTGACCCACAGAGCAATAACGGACAGCCCCTGTCCGGTAAGCATGACTTCGCATCCGTATTTCAATCTTAATGGATCCGGGAATAATCTGAGCGGCCATGAACTGACTATTTTTTCCAATAAAATACTGAGCGTTGATAAATGGATGATTCCAGACGGTGAAACAATGGATGTCCGCCGCACTCCCGCAGACTTCACTTCCTTTGCTCCCATTGATGGTGGCCTCCATTCATCCCCTGCTACTCACGATCGATTCTACCTCCTTGAGAACAAGGGCAAAATGTCACCGGCGGCGCGGGTAAGATGTATGAAAAGCGGCCTTGAAATGGAAATCTCAACAACACAGCCCGGTATTCAGTTTTATTCCGGTGATGGAATCCCTCCGGACACTGAAGGTAAGAGCAGAAGCTTCTATGGCCCGCGTTCCGGGTTCTGTCTGGAGCCGCACGGCTTCCCGGACGCACCCAACAGAAAAAAATTTCCCTCCGTGATTCTAAATCCCGGAGAAATATATACGCATTCAACAGAGTACAGGTTCCGTCAGATTTAATCGCGGAGCACAAACCGATCAAGGCGAGAAGAGTATGGCAAACGTAGAGCTTAAAGGCGTGGTCAAAAAGTATGGATCGGTTGAGGTTATCCACGGAGTGGACCTCTCCGTAAAAGACAATGAATTCATCGTGCTGGTTGGTCCGTCCGGCTGTGGAAAATCCACACTGCTGCGCATGGTGGCAGGACTGGAAGATATCAGCGGCGGCGACATCAGTATCGGCGAAAATGTTGTTACTGATGTATCACCAAAAGACCGCAACGTAGCTATGGTTTTCCAGAACTACGCCCTTTACCCGCATATGAGTGTGGCTGAAAACATGGGATTCTCCCTCAAAATGCATAAAAAAAGCAGAGAGGAGATCAACAGCAGGGTAATGGAGATAGCAAGAATTCTGGAGCTTGAGCCATACCTGCACCGCAAGCCCTCGGAACTTTCCGGCGGGCAGCGTCAACGGGTTGCAATGGGCAGAGCCATGGTTCGCAACCCCTCGGTATTCCTTTTTGATGAACCGCTCTCCAACCTTGACGCTCAACTCAGAACACAAATGCGTATTGAACTGCGCAAGATGCACATGCAGCTCAAAACCACCACCATCTATGTAACCCACGACCAGATCGAAGCAATGACCCTTGCCGACCGCATAGTAATCCTCAAAGACGGCTACATCCAGCAGGTCGGGACTCCGGTGGAAGTATTTGAAAGACCTAATAACGTTTTCGTTGCACAGTTCATCGGCAATCCACCTATGAATATCCTCGAAGGGACCGTTAATATTATAGACGGAAAACGTTATGTCGAGTCCGGAAGCTCCAGATTTCCCATACAGGATAATCAGGGCCCCAATCTCCAAGAAGGGGCCCCTGTGCTGGTAGGACTTCGGCCCGACAGCATTAAAATGGGCGATAGCATCAAACGGCTTCCTGAGGACTGGCTTTGCAAAGGAGAGGTTGTCGTTTCTGAAATTCTAGGAGCACACTCACTTCTTGAAATAGTCATTGACGGTGAAAACGAACTGATCGCTGAAGTTGAAGGTCGGGTAATGGCCAGGCCCGGGGAAATAGTCCCTATCGGCTTTGAATTTGACCGCATGGTCCTTTTCGATCCTGAGACGCAAGAGGCGCTTTATTAGGAAAGTCCTTTAAAGCGGCACTGATAAACGGTTAGAGGTTTGGATGTTTTTAAACCATAGGAGGAATCCATGAAAAAAATGGTTAAGTTGTGTCTGGTTGTTGCCGCAGCTTTGCTGCTGGCTGTTCCACAGGTCTCTTTGGCCAAGGAACTCAGCGGCGATCTCGAAATTTTTTCCTGGTGGGCAGGTGATGAAGGACCGGCTCTGCAGGCATTGATCAAGCAGTACAAAGCCCAGAACCCGAAAGTTAAGGTTATCGATGCCACTGTCACCGGTGGTTCAGGTGTCAACGCCAAAGCAGTTCTTAAAACACGGATGCTCGGCAACGAACCTCCGGACAGTTTTCAGGTTCACTCAGGACAGGAACTTATCGGAACATGGGTAAAAGCAGACCGTATGGAAGATCTCACCTTCCTGTTCGAAGAACAGGGCTGGATGGATGTTTTCCCCGAAGGTCTGATTAAACTGATCGGAACCGATGAAGGTATCTGGTCCGTGCCTGTAAACATCCACCGCTCCAATGTGATGTGGTACATCCCCGCCAATCTGAAGAAATGGGGTGTTGAAGCTCCCAAAAGCTGGGATGACTTCCTCAAAATTGCCCCCAAACTTCAGAAAGAAGGCGTTACTCCTCTGGCTCTGGCTCAGAACTGGACCGCCAACCATCTTTGGGAATCAGTTGCACTCGCCTCAATGGGACCTGAAAAATGGGATGCACTGTGGGCAGGAAAACTCAAGTTCGACAGCCCCGAAGTTGTAAACGCATGGGAACTGTTCGGTAAAATCCTGAAGTACACCAACAAGGACGCAGCTTCCCTGTCATGGCAGCAGGCCACCGACATGGTTATTGACGGCCGTGCGGCATTCAACATCATGGGCGACTGGGCAGCCGGATATATGGTTACCACCAAGAAGATGGTTCCCGGTAAAGACTTCGGCTGGATGGCCTCCCCTGATACCAGCGGTGAATTCATGTTCCTCGCCGACTCCTTCGGCCTGCCCAAAGGCGCGCCTAACCGTGACAATGCCATTGCATGGCTGAAAGTTCTCGGTTCCAAGGAAGGCAGTGACGCTTTCAACCCCCTGAAAGGATCAATCTCGGCACGCAAGGACTCGGATCTCACCAAGTACAATCCCTACCTGCAGTCCGCGGCGAAGGACTTCAGTCAGGATAGAGTTGTCGGTTCTCTCGCGCACGGTGTTGCTGCAAATGAAACATTCATGGGCGGCTTTGCGCAGGTCATGGAAATGTTCCTTAAAACCAGAAACGCCAAGGCGGCTTCCAAAGCCTGCCAGCAGCTGGCAAATAAAGCTCAGATCGGTATGTAGAACATAGTGCTGGAACTCAGTTTCAGACATGGTCAAGTTAAAAAGGTCCGCATCGCCTGAGTGGTGCGGACCTCACAAAGGGGCGGCTTATGCGGGAAGCATCAAAAGACAGATTGAAGGCCTTTTTAACACTCCTTCCTTCAATTATCTTAATCGCGGTGTTCGTTTACGGATTCATCGGCAACACTATCTGGATATCTTTGACCGACTGGGGCGGCATGGGATCTCTGGCTCTTGATCCAAAAATGAATTTTGTCGGGTTGGACAACTATGTGGACCTTTTCAACGGGTTCCTTTCATCCGGCTTCAGGCAGGATCTGGTCAATGCAGTCTTTTATTCAGTAATGCTGCTCGCAGGCGCAATCGGTCTGGGTATGTTCATTGCCATCCTCCTGGACCAGAAACCCAAGGGCGAAGATATACTACGCACCGTCTTCCTCTACCCCATGTCACTTTCCTTTATTGTCTCCGGTACAATCTGGCGCTGGATGCTCGCCCCTCAGGGTGGAGTAAACGTTCTGCCCACATATTTCGGATTTCCGGCACTGGATTTTCAATGGACCTCTTCAACAAAAGCAGTTCTTGAATTCAACTGGCAGAACCTGTTCCAGATTTTAATTTATATTGCTGCCTTTATACTGATTATGATCGGCCTGTTTCTGCTCAAGGGAAACCCGCAGAAAGCTGTTAAACGCTGGCTGGTTCCCGGAATTATCATGGGAGCTTTTGCATGGCTGGGTGGAAGCATGCTCCCGCAAGCCCTTTTCATGGAAGAGACACACGGCTTCAACCTCGCCACTCTGGGAATAATTATCGCCACTGTCTGGCAGTATGCAGGGTACACAATGGCTCTATACCTCGCCGGATTCAACGGGATCTCTCAAGACCTGCGAGACGCGGCAATGCTTGATGGAGCAAGCACATTCAACTATTACCGCTATGTCGGAATTCCCATGCTCAAGCCCATCACCATCAGCGCGGTGATAATCCTTTCCCACATTTCTCTGAAAATGTTCGATATCATCTTCGCCATGACCGGACCGGACAACGCACAAACCGGACACCCCGCCCTGAATATGTACATGACAACTTTCCGTGCCAACGACTTCGCAAGAGGTGCTGCAATTGCGATTGTACTCTTTCTGGTAGCGGGCACGTTTATCGTTCCCTATGTGATAAGCCAGTACAAACAAAGGGCCAGAGGTTAGGACCATGAGTACAGTTACTGCAAAAAAAAATATCACCCCGGGTTCCATCCTGCTTTACGGCACTCTCATACTTTTAGCCGTCTGTTTCCTTATGCCCGCTTATATGGCACTGGTTACCGCATTGAAAGATCCGGCCACCATCAGCCTCCCTACAGCATGGGAACTGCCTGAAACATTTTACTGGTCCAGTTTTTCTGAAGCCCTGAATCTGCTCAAGCCGAACATTGTCAGCTCTCTGATTCTGACGGTATGTGCCACAACTCTTTCCACCGTACTGGGTTCACTCAACGGTTATGTATTCTCCAAATGGAAATTCAGAGGCAGTGAGCTTATATTCACCCTTTTCCTTTTCGGCATGTTCATACCCTATCAGGTCATTCTTATACCGCTTTTCCAGACTTTGAGGGCAATGAACCTTTATGGCGGACTGCCGGGACTGATTCTTGCCCATGTAGTTTACGGCCTTCCTATCACGTCACTTATTTTCCGGAACTTTTACGCCCAGATACCAACCGCTCTGGTTGAATCCGCAAGACTGGACGGAGCGGGATTCTTTTCCATTTACACCCGTATTGTCTTTCCGCTTTCCATACCGGGATTTGTTGTTACAAGCCTCTGGCAGGTCACCCAGATATGGAACGAATTCCTGTGGGGAATCTGCCTTACACGCCACGCTGACAACCCCATTACCGTGGGTCTTGCGCAACTGGCAGGCGGTCAGGCCGTAAGCTGGAACCTGCCCATGGCCGGATCCATCATGGCCGCATTTCCCGTGCTGATGATTTATATCTTTCTTGGTAGATATTTCATCCGAGGCCTATTGGCTGGGTCGGTCAAGGAATAGTTATCCGGTCGAAGTGTTAAACAATTTGTCTACCGCGAGAATTGCAAAACAATAAAAAAACGGTGGGAAGCCTTACCTTCCCACCGTCTCAAAACATTAATAATTCAGTCAGAATCACGTCAGGCTAGACTGCCATCTCCAACTGTCACGGACCATATCTTCAAGGTTCAGTTCTGCTTTCCATCCAAGTTCCTTCCATGCCAGTTGCGCATCTGCATAACATACCGGAAGATCACCCGCTCTGCGCTGGGTAAACTCAAATGGGACAGGGACTTTATTGACTTCCTCAAACTTCCTGACCAACTCAAGCACACTTGTAGGATTTCCGGTTCCAAGATTATACCTGTAAATGCCTGACTGTTTTTCAACTTTATCCAATGCGGCGATATGGCCTTTGGCTAGATCTACCACATGAATAAAATCTCTAAGGCACGTTCCGTCAGGAGTGTCGTAGTCGTTGCCGAAAATACTCAGTTTTTCCCTCTGCCCGGAAGCAACCTGACACAGATACGGCATGAGATTGTTAGGTATCCCCCTGGGATTTTCTCCTATCAGCCCCGATTTGTGCGCACCTACCGGGTTAAAATACCTTAGCAGCACTACGTTAAGCTCTGGATAAGCGGCATGAATATCCTCTAATATTTTCTCAATGAATAGTTTGCTGTTACCATAAGGGTTTGTGGCAAAAGTCAAAGGATGTTCTTCTGTGTAGGGCAGAAACTCCGGCTCTCCGTACACTGTAGCGGAAGAACTGAATATGAATGTCTTAACACCGCTGTTAACGCATGCCCTTGCAACGTTTAATGCACTTGAAATATTGTTCTCATAATATTCAAATGGTTTTTCAACGGACTCCCCTACAGCTTTTAGGCCAGCAAAGTGAATAACAGCGTCAAACGATTCTGCCTCAAAAAGCTCGGCTACTGCTTTACTGTCACAAAAATCGATATGGTACTTTTCAATATCCTTACCGGTTATTTTTTGAAGGCGTTCAAAAACATCCTCACTGCTGTTGACATAATTATCCCCGCAAACAACATCAAAACCGGCTTTACAAAGTTCTACGGCCGTGTGTGATCCTATATATCCGGCCCCACCAGCGACTAAAACTTTTTTCATAAGCTTTCTCCGTAAACTTAGATATGCCTTGAAGGAACCATGATACAGAAATATAACTGCGCTTGATTCATTAATTACTTTTCCAAAAGCCCATGCATGTACCTAAAATCAGGTTGTTAAACTTGGAAAAAGGCTTAGATCAAGCCCATTTCACCCCTCTGAAGATAACATTTTCATCAATTTTATCTTTATGCCTGATAATAAGTTCCATCAGCCTTCCAAGGACTTCATCGGTGAGCAGTTCCGGCTCAAGTCCAAGTTCAGTCAGTCCGCTGTGAGCCGGATTATAGTAATGGTCTTCCAGTTCCTTTCGCGGATTCTCAATATTATTGATCTGGACATTAATCCCAAGGTCAGAACCGACCTTACGCACTTTATCCGCAAGCTGGTTAACCGAAAACGTTTCGGTGAACTGGTTGAAAATGCGCAGTTCTCCTTTTTCAGCCGGATTTTCCAAAGCAAGACTTACGCACTTCAGGGTGTCCACAATGTTGAGATACCCCCGAGTCTGACCTCCCTTTCCATATACAGTCAAAGGACACTCAGCCACGGCCTGAACCACAAATCGATTAAGCACAGTTCCGAAAAGTTCATCGTAATTGAAAAACGGAAGCAATTGTTCGTCATCCCCGCTTTCTTCAGTGAAAACCCCGTAAACAGGTCCCTGCATCAGATCAGTTACCTTCATACCCCACATACGCACGTAGAACCAGAGCAGGTCGGTATCCATTATTTTTGTGGTGTGATAAAGACTGGAAGCCTGACGGGGATAAAGAAATCTATGGGAACGGCCCTTATGTTCAACATCCAGCCAGCCTTCCTCAATGTCGATATCGGGAGTTCCATACTCTCCCATGGTTCCCAGCTTGACAATATGTGCCTCAGGACAGAATTCACGAACGGCAAAAATTACGTTAGCGGTTGCCTGAATATTATTATTCAGAGTCAGAGAAGCAGCGCGTCTGTTCAGCATGGAATAAGGAGCTGACGGCTGCTCGGCGTAGTGAACAACTGCATCAGGAGTAAACTTATCAAATACCTCGGCCACAAAGTCCCACTGCGTCAGGTCTCCGATAAAGACCTCCATGGAATGCCCCGACTTGGCTTTCCAAAGCTCCACCCTCTGCGCGAGGTTGGGAACAGAATAAAGTGCTTCCGAGTTCTCTTCCCGGCAGCAGTTACGGCGCAGGTAATTATCAACCACAGCGACTTCGTGCCCCTGTGCAGTTAAATTCATGGCAGTCGGCCATCCAAGATAACCATCTCCTCCGAGAACAAGTATACGCATAACTATGACCCTCTAATTACTCTAAATTAGAAATTGAAAATTAAAAATGAAAGCATCACAAACGAATTTCGAATCATCTGAATTACGGCAGAGCATGCCTTTCTGCCGGGTGCTCAGGTGCACTCAGCTCCTCAAGAAGACCTTCTGTAACAAGGAAATCACGCAATTCAGCATGCGTAAGACTGGGTTCATTCCCTGAATGGTAAGGATTGGTGACGTTGTCACTGATTATATCCCCGAAATCATACTCTACGTCACGATAAAGACTTGAAAAAGCAGGCAGAACTGCAAAATACTTTTCCAATTCAAGAGTACGCCTGGTTTCTTCATGGTTCATAAGCTCTTCATACATTTTCTCACCCGGCTTTGAACCAATTATGATAATTTCAATATCATCCGGGTTGTGCCCGTAGACAGGGGCCAGTTCTTTAATCATGACTTCTGCAAGGTCACGTATGCGAATCACCGGCATCTTGGTAATAAAAACTTCCCCGCCCAAAGCAATCGTTGAAGAATCGATAACCAGTTCGGCAGCCTGTTCAATACTCATGATGAATCTGGTCATTGCATCATCGGTTAGGGAAACAGGGCCGCCTTTCTTGATCTGTTCACGGAAAATAGGAATAACCGATCCTCTTGAGCCGAGCACATTACCAAATCTTGTAGATGCAAAAACCGTTTTTCCCGCACGGGAGTTACTGTTGGCTGCAGTCATCATACGTTCACCCATTAACTTGGATGTTCCCATAACATTGGTCGGGTTAACGGCTTTATCCGAGCTGGTGAAAATAACCTTATCCACGTCCTGCCTGCTCGCGGCCTCGATGATATTGTTAACCCCGAGTATGTTATTCTGCACTGCCTGAATAGGAGATCTTTCACAGAGAGTGACGTGCTTGAATGCAGCTGAATGAAATACGATATCAACTCCTTCCATTTTCTCGGTAAGAGAAGGAAGATCCTTGATATCACCTAAAGAAAAGGACGCCTTACGCAGATTGAACCATTCCTGCTCCAGAAAAAAAAGCTCACTCTCGTTATTGTCAATGCCAACAAGTTCGCCGACATCATACTTTCCAAGCAACTGACGAACCAATTCCTGCCCGACAGTACCGCAGCATCCAGTAACCATTACTCTTTTATCAGAAAAATAAGTTTTCATAAGACCTTTCCATATTTATATTCAACGGGGAAAACCATAAATCCAATCCCACCACAAAAACTAATTCCAACTGCCCTTCTCTACAAGATTTAGATACATTCGTTCATAGCATCCCGCAGAATAATCAAGACTGTACCTTTCCCGGACCAACTGTAATCCAGCTTGTCCCATGTCACAGGCAGTACTCTTTGAACTGAAAATTTTCACCAAGGCTTCAGCCATACCGGATTCATCACCATTTCCGCAGAGAAGACCGTTACCCCTGTCCCTGACCAGTTGCGGAACACCTCCCACGGCAGTAGCCACAACCGGAAGTTCAGAGGCCATTGCTTCAAGCAAAGTCATGGGCAACCCCTCCTCACTGGATGAAAGCACGGCCACATCCAAAAGAGGCAAAATATCCGCCACATCCCTTCTGGGTCCAAGAAAAATGACACTTTCCCCCAGCCCAGACTCCTGCACCTGCTTTTTTAGAAGGGGCTCCTGATCTCCTTCACCAACAATAACCAACTTTGCCACGGGTACCTTCTCTGTAACCAAAGACCATGCCCGGAGAAGCATTTCATGATTCTTAACCTTATCGAGTCTGGCTACTATACCCGCCACCTTATCTCCAGCTTCGAGTCCGATATCACGTCTTTCCAGAGAGGTTTGAGAATTATAACGATTGAGATCTATTCCGTTAAGCACCGTCACCAGTTTATTCTGCTGTAGCTTCAAAGAGTCACGCATAAAATGGCGGGTGGAATCATTCACTGCGGTAATGACTCCACAGAAACGGCCAAGAAAAGGCATATAAAGCCTTCCGTTTCTGGTATCCAGAGTCCAGAACTCATGCTCAGTATGAACAATGGGTACCCTGAAGCGAAATGCTCCGGCGACAGTATAAAAGAGAGTATACATATGATGAGTATGGATGACATCCGGCCTGAATTCCGAGACTAAATCCCAGACATCTTTCATGGATTCAAACATTCCCTTGCCTGCCCTTTCAACTGCTCTGGTTTCAATTCCCCGGGCATTCAATTCGGCGGAAAGCACTCCGTCATGCTCAAGAGCGACTACCATATTGCTGTGCCCGTTGGACTGCATGTATCTGGCAATCTCACTTCCCACAGTCTCCGAGCCGCCAATATCAAGCGAATACAGCAAGTGCATTATTCTAAGCTTTTTCATTGCGAGCTCCCTCTTCTAAACCCCAGAAGCAACAACAAGCCGGGAGTAAAAATCAAAATGTTTAAGAGCCCATTCATGAGTGTTGAATCGCTTACGCACATCTTCAAAAGCCAAGCGCCCATGTTCAGCCCTAATTTGAGGATCACTTATATACTCCAGAGTCTTTGCCAAAAGGACATCAAGGTTTCCGCTTGAAAACATGAATCCGTCACGACTGTCATTTACTACATCGCAATTACCACCAACCATTGGAGCGACAACAGGGAGCCCGTAGGAGCGGGCTTCCAGAAGACACATCGGAGTCCCTTCCCAGAAAGAAGTCTGAACCAGCAAATCAGCGCCCAGATAAACAGTTTCCATATCCGAAACAAAGCCGGTAAAAACAACTTTGTCCTCTACCCCCCTTTCAAGAGCCTCATTGCGCAATTTCTCTTCAAGCTCACCATTACCAATCAGCAGGAAAGTCGGAATTTCCTTACCTGAAGCAGAAAAAGCTTCGATCATCTTAAGATACAGAGAAAAATTTTTCTGCGGGCACAATCGGCCTACATTGATTACTATTGGCTTGTCGGCATCAAGCCGATAGCAACTGACCAGTTTCTTTCTGGCCGACTCTCTGCGGCCTAAAACAGAATCAAAATCCTGCCCGGGACAATCAATGGCATTGATGATAACGGATGAACGGTTCTTAGGTACTCCACCGCCACTGGAATCAAGAATTTCACGGGAACAGCCGACCACCCCGTCACACATCCTCACCCCCAGGTTCTGCACAGCTTTGATAATGGAAGAAAAGAATCCATCCTCAAGAATAAGCCCATGCAGAGTATAAACCACAACTCCGTCAATCATTCCGAGAGAACGCATCAAAAGCACATAAAAAAGGGACTTGTAACAATGGCAATGTAAAACCCCTACACCGTCTTTATGGAGCAATCCGGAAAGCTCTCGCAGCAGGCGCACCTCGAATCTGGAATAAGTCCTTAGAAACCTTGGATTAACACCGATATTCTTCAAACAATCCAGTAGGTTTCTATTACGATCAGCTCCATGTCTTTCTTCTATAATCATATACAAAAAGCAGGATGGCGAAATTTCATTCATACTGCTGTACAAACTGGCAGCGACTTTTTCCCTTCCCCCAAAATCACCTGAAAAACTAAGATGACCAACCACCGGCGGGGCAGCTACGCTTCCAACAGCCATCACCCCTCCCCTGACAGACAGTCGCTGTAATCTCCGCATAGATAACCGACAAAATCCTGAAGATTCTTTCCTATGCTGGACCAGTCGTATTTACCCACGACAAAATCTCTGGCCCTGTCACGTAATTCATTGCGCATCTTGGGTTCGGAAACCAGTTTCATGACTTCTGCTGCAAAATCTTCTGCTTTGTCGGCAATAAGGATATTATCACCATGTGAGATCTCAATCCCCTCAGCACCGAGAGAAGTTGAAACAACAGCTCTCCCCGCCGCCATTGACTCAAGAATTTTTAGTCTGGTTCCTCCCCCCACAAGAAGGGGAACAATGGTGAGAAGCCCCTTTTCAAGATAGGGACGGACATTCGGAACCCCGCCTGTAACAATGAAATTATCGTCCGACAGGCTTTTGATATGATCCGGCGGATTTTTGCCAACCACATACACCTTCAATTCCGGACATTCTTTTTTGATCAGAGGGAGTACATCAGAAGCAAAAAATTCTATTCCGGAAATATTTGCGTGGTAATCCATGCTGCCAACAAATACGATAGCCTTTTCCTGTGAATCTGGATCGATATCAGAATAGAACGGGCAATCCACCCCGTTAGGTACTACCTGGACAGGAGTTTCAGCCCCTTTTACTTCCAGCTCACGCTTTTCTTTTCCTGAGCAGACAAGCACTCCATCAAAATTACTTACAGCCGTCATTTCGTAGCGCTCAAGCTTCGAAGCTGTAAGTCTTGCATAAGCAGATCTAAAAAAACTCTTTTCTTTATCTGCATAACGTCTAAGCAGATCGGATTCGATATTATGCATATCAAGAACCCTTTTAGGACCGCGTTTGTTCAGCGCATACTGAGCAAGATTAATATCTTCGACCTGAACATAGTCATAATCGTTTTCTGTTGTTAAGCGTCCAAACTCAGCTGCAAATCTGTCATCCGCATAGTTCAGTACAGTAAACGGTGTTTTTGAATATACTCCCCTGAAAAGGTCTATAGGTGAGTAACTCTTTTTACGGGGAATTATGTGAATATTTCTACACAAGTCCTTAAGCTCGCCGCAGTCTTCCAGCGGATCACCAAAAACAAGCAGATCAAGCTCGGCCCCAGTCTGGGCCAATGATCTGATCAGAAAAAAAGTCCGTATCTTCCAACCATCATCCACCGGATAAGGCAAACGTCCCGCAAGGACTAATATCTTTTTCATATCCACGCTCATTCCCATATAGTCATTCGGGTGTTAAACGGCCCGATCGACCTTATTCTTGCAATCCTGTTAAATCCTGCAGACTCCATGGCCCCGCAGGAAGCCACATTATCCGTGTGTACAACAGTAAAAGCCTTTTCAATCCCCTGAGAGCTCAAAAGCTGAAGCCCCATACCGAGAGCCCATTGGCAAATCCCCTTTCTGCGAAAATCCGGTCTGGTATGAATGTAATTAATTTCTGCGGACCTATCTCCCAGATTTAGAAATCGGCTTGTCGAGCCCGGTTTATGAATCCAATGGATATAGGCAGGTTGGTTGTTACATAAAACTAAATGGCAGGTGGAAAGTTCACCCACTGCATCAATGTAAAATTCTTGAGAAAAACCTTTGTCTCGATACATGTCCAGATTTTCCGGACTCAACTCCATGAATTGCAGATCACCGCGAAGGGGCATTGACTCAGGCTTAATATCGAGCCTGAACTCATAAACATTAAATGTATTTAAACGTAAAACACTGAAATAGAGGAACTTTAAATACCTGAGCCGTCCTTCACCGTAGTTGGACCGGACGGATTCACTTAAATGTTCTAAGGAAAGCCGTACCCTCCTGAAAAAGGAAACCATACCTGAACCTTATCGCTTTATAGGTTTTCCAAAACTGCATTCCAAGGAATCAAAGTGTCCCTGAAGATAGCATTTCCAAACAATTGTCGAGCAGCCGACAAGAAACAAAACAAACGAACTGTAAGCCAGAGACAGAAACTGCGCCCCCAGGAGAAAAGCTACAATTGAAATCTGTAGAGCCGATAAAAGGGACATTGTTTCAGGAGGAATCTTAAGATTACCATCCCTGCGTATCTTCCGGATCTGGAACCATGAAAGAACCAACATTCCGACGAGACAAATACCTCCCGGCAGCCCCAGCTCACTTGAGACCTGAAGCATAAAATTATGAGCAACCAACCCTTTACTCTGATTATTTACTTCGGAGTCAACAAAGGTAAAACACCCCATTCCTACACCAAAAACAGGATTGGCTTTGATAATCGAGAGCGCCCGTCCCCAGATCATCATACGTCCGTGCTTATCACTCATGTTGTAATCCTGCTCGGCATCACCGAGCCGTGAAAAGCGTTCCTGCATATGGGAAGGCATAAGAGCAACCAGCAAGGCAAGCGTCACAACAATAAAAAGCACTTTTTTGAAAAAGGATCCCTTGTCAGCCAGAAAAGAATAACTCAGAGAAACGCCGAGTGTTATCAACCCTCCCCTTGACTGGGTGGCAAAAACTGCACCAATTCCCAAAACCAAAGCACCAAGCGCCACATACTTTACCCACCCTTTCCCACGGCGGAAAAAAGAATAGGCAAATGGAGACATCATTCCTATGAGTAGCGCGGCATCATTAGCGTCAAGAGTTGCACCGACTCTGGCACGCCCTCCAGCTCCACTTGCAATCAAAGAAAGATCAAAAATAACAATTGAGCACACTATAACCAGCATCAGCTTACGCAGGTCACTCATGGAGTAGACACTTTTAACCAAAAGATAATAGAACAGGAATGTACGAAGATAATTCATGTATATGGTAAAGCTGAAAGATGGCCAGTGCCCCAGATAAGAGCTCAAAGGCATCCACAGCAGCAGGAAAAGGACCATTTTGAACTGAGGAATTTTCATCCATGGGACATGGTTGGCCGGCTTACTGACGAAAACAAGTCCCATACTGAGCGCCAGAGAGAACATTCCCAATTTCATTTTGCTGAGCAGCGGATGGAGTTCCTGAAGACGGGAAAGAATAATAATACTCAGGCACATAATGCCGATCATGGCAGGACTCTGCTGCCAGATTCTCAGTTTTCGGCCATCCTGGTCATCCTCACACGCATCAGGCATGAGATGTTTTTTGCTATCCTGATCAACCGGACAATCGTTTTCCATTGCTACAGAAACGGATTGCCCGCCCGAACTGCCTCGGAGGCGATAAGAGCGTTTATCTTCCTTCAGGCTGTACATCTGGTTTTTCCGTTACGTTATTATGCGTGCACCCTTCTGGCGATGCTCCGGAAACAGACTCCCGCCTGCCATCTCTAAACAGTTCAGCTCCCTGATTCACAAAATCCACATATTTTCCACTGCTGACCACACGTCCCTGATCCAACATAAAAATCCTGTCACACTGGGAGAGGGTCTGGGTCCGGTGTGCAATCATTATGATTGTCTTTTTTCCTGCCAGACTTTTGATTGAATCCATAACCCGGCTTTCGGTCTCCGAATCAAGCGCGCTTGTAGCCTCATCAAGAATGAGAACATCCGGGTCATGATACAAAGCCCTTGCGATGCCCATGCGCTGTTTCTGGCCGCCGGACATCCTTACGCCCTGCTCACCTACGATTGAATTATATCCATCGGGCATGTTCTCCATGATGTGATCATGAATATTGGCAATCTTTGCTGCCTTGAGCACTTTTTCATCGTCTATGTCCTCCGGTTCAACTCCGAACGCGATATTCATCCGCACTGTGTCGTCCAGCAGGAAAATCGACTGTGACACGTAACCGATATGCTTCTGCCAGGCCCGTACGTTTTTACTATCAACAGGAACTCCATCTATCTCAAGAGTGCCTTCATCCGGCCTCAGTAGCCCAAGTAGTATATCTATCAGTGTTGTCTTCCCTGCACCGGTAGTACCCACCAGACCTACCATTTCATTCTTATTTATGACAAGTTCCAGTGAATCAAGAACGTTCCTCTCTCCTTTCGGGTAGACAAAGGAAACATCCCGGAAACGGATGCTCTTTTCAAAGGGGACAGCATCCACCGCACTCTCAGCTTCCTCCATAGAAGGACCGTATTTGCTAAAATCCCTGTATAACATCTGCAATGTCGGCAGATAAAACCGTATACTGTTCACAGCCGTGAACATCTGCTGCAAGGCGGGCATTAGTTTCATACCACCAAGGGCATACATTCCAAGCAAAGGCAGGAACTGCGCCAGTTCAAATCCGGCAATAAAAAAGTAAAGGACCAGAATAATAACCGAGCCGAAAGCAACTACCTCAAGTATGAAACGCGGGCAGCAGGCAACAATCTCATTTACAGCGCACTGATGAGCGAAATCCCTTGCATTCTTTCGAAAAAGCTCAAAGAAGAACATTTCACGGTTACCGGACTTAACTTCCTTGATTCCTCTGAAACTGTCCCCTGCAACGTGGAAACGACCGCTCTGAGCCTTTACCCTCAGCTTTGCCACTGATGACATTTTGCGATGAGTAGCAAGATAGGCAATTACATAACAACCACCGAAAAATGAGAACAGGGCGACCGAAACAAGCGGTTCCATGGCCACCATAAATGTCAGCATTGCCAGAGTGATTATCCCACGCGATGCCAGGATCAGGTACTGCTGCAGCACGTTAGCCGATACCAGCCCAACTTCATCGAGTATATTTTTACCCATTTCACTTGAGTTGTGATTAAGAAAAAAAGTATAGGGTTGAAGGATGTATATTTTGAACATACTGGTGGATATCGCGAAATTTCCGCCATGGATAAATTTCAACAGAGCAGCAGTAGTGAAGAACCGCACCATATTTGAGAAAACAAGCATGCAGACGGCAAATATACCACAATAAACGACAAAGGTATTACTGTCCTGAAGTCCAGTTAACTCAAAGGATCTGGCCAGCCACTTGTTTTCGCTTATGATGGAAGGATCACCAACCAAAGCAAGAAAAGGCATTATGGAAGCGACACCCACAACTTCAAGAAAAGCCATGACTGTCAACATAAGCCCCAGAATAAAAATGAATTTCTGCTGTCTGGGGTCCAGCATTCGGTACAATTCTTTAAAAGCTTTGATCACTGTTATATTTTCTCCATTAATCCCTAGTTATGCCTTGGATTCCATGAAATATACTTTTCACCACGGAGGTATTGCACTAATCCTGTCAACGCACTGTAATGAAGGAGCAGAAAACTGAACGGCAGTTTTTTGATTCCCCCTTCCGAATGCCTGAAGAACCAGGCAGAAAAATAAAAAAAGCCCTGTACTACAAGAGTAAAATCAAAAAAAAGTCCACACCCGACAAGAGTGAAATTAGCCATCAACAGGGCGAGCATGAGCGGCACAGTGAACCAGCGAAGCAGTTTATGTGAAAAAAGCTGCCAAAGCAGCCCCCACCGTGCAGATCGGATCAACTCCGGGATCTGGGCAAATACGATTATCCATGACTGAGCCATAATTCTGGTCTGACGCCCAAGCTCCCCTGCTCCTACAGGCTCCATGGGTTCACGGCATATGGCGGCAGAGTCCTGAATTGCGCTGTATCCCTGAATCACAGTCTGTAGGGGATGGAGAAAATCATTTATGAATTGAGGCTCCAGTGGTGTGTATAAAGATCTGCGCATAGCGTATATGGCCCCATCAGCCCCTACAATTCCCCATAGTCCGGACTCAAGGGTTTTAATCCAGTCCTCATATCTCCTGTAGGCTCCGGCACCGCCTCCGATGTATTCAGTCCGCCCGCTCACCAGCCCGACCTCGGGATCTGAAAACCCGGCGGCAAAAGTCCTCAATACCCCCCTGTCGAACATGGAATTGGCATCGGTGAAAACCAGTATATCTCCGCTGGACTCTGAGACAGCCCGGTTGAGCGCGGCGGTCTTTCCCATATTGCGCTCCTGCACAAGAAGATGAACACCTGAGATACCTGCCTCATTAATCAATTCTGCGGTACGGTCTGTACTTCCGTCTGAGACAATTATGAATTCAAGTCTTTCTCTGGGATAGTCCAGTGCTTCAAAATTGGCCAACTTTTCGAGTATTACCGACTCTTCATTGTAAGCAGACAGAATCATCGATATTGAGGGCAATGAACCGGATAGATTCCGTTTATTCCGCCCAAACAGGACATTCAGCAGTTTCAGGGATAAAGGATATCCGGCGAATGCATAAAAAAGCATAACCGCGCTTATCCAGAACAAAGACTCCATGCCTATCAATTCTCCAGTAAATTTATATAGGTCGAAATTTCATCTACATCATCATCTGAAACATAAGCATGGGTGGGAAGAGTTATGATTCCTGCAGCCAGCTTATCGGCTCCTGCAAATACAGTTCCTCCTGCAATATGCCCTTTAAGTTCCTTTATTCTTCCTATGGACGTTGGATATGAGCCCACCACTCCCCACTCAGGTGCAGCAGCACTATTTCCGGCAGATAAAACAGGCAACCGCAAATATACGGAGGTAGCCCCTTCGACCACAACAGGGAAAACCGCACGGGTGATTCTTTTCATGTATGCACGAGCAGTGCCGATTCGTCCCTCTGTTATCTTTTCAAGCTTATCAAGCATTCGCATTCCCAGTCCCGCCTGAAATCCGGTCAACCCAGAACAGTTAAAATCAGGATCAAATACAGAACGCCCCAGATCAAGAAACGGCATCTTTCTTGGAATCCAGTAAAGACGGGGATGCAGCAACAGACAAAGAATGAACGCCATGATAATAATTTTGAATCTCTGTTTCAGCGAAGCGAATGGATATTCCAAAGAACTTAAAGCTTCTGCTATTTCCGGTTTGCCTGTCACCAGTATTCCACCGTCCACAGCAGAAATATTTTTACCGCGACTCATACTATACAAGCCTATGTCACCAAGAGTTCCAGCCTTCATACCCTTGTATTCCGCCCCGAGGGACTGGGCTGCGTCATCTATAATCGGTAGATTACCTGCTATATCAAGTACTGCGTCCATATCTGCCACATACCCGAATAAATGGCAGACAACTATGCAAAGAGATCTCTCAGAAACAGCACTCCTTAAACTCTGTTCATCGGGGCTCAATGTATCCGGATTCAAATCATACAGACGAACTTTCAACCCGGCATTGACCACAGCTGAAGGGACAGAAAAAGATGTATAGGCAGGGATAAGTACTTCATTCCTTTCTGGATGAATAGAATGAAGAACTTGAAGCGCAGCACTGAGGGCTCCTCGACCTGAAGAAAATAAAAAAACCGACCTTTGTCCGGTTTTACCGGACAAACGGTTTCGAAAAATACGGAGAGACTTTTCCGGATGCAGTGCTCCTTTGAATCCAGCCAGCAGATCCGCAGGACTGAACGGAACCCCGGAAGGGGCCAGTGATCTGAAAATCATGGAATCGACCTCACAATTCTAGGCCCGACAAGCCTGGTCAGAAACACAGGTAGCTTCTGCCATATCTTAATGATCATCCTGAATTTGGGATTGTCAGGATTAATTTCAGGCATCTGCTTTCCCTCAGGAAGAAGATACTGCCAGTAAAGTTGTACAGGCTCTGCCCCCCACTGCTTTTTGAATTTGTAAGTTCCACCATCAGGAGTTGAACGGCCAAAATCAAAAACAGAACAACCGATCTCACAGGAGTGTCTAAGCATCTGCCAGTAGAGGAGGTTATTAGGGCACAATCGGTTAAAACGCCGAAGAGATGAAGCCCATGGAATTTCAAATCTTCCCCGATACCATATTCCCAGACCTCCGGCCACACACTGTCCGTCTTTATAAACCGTAAAAAGGGCACTATCATCTGGGAAACGATTAAGAACATTAGCAAAAAGACTCCGAGAGTAAACAGGAGTTCCAAGGTCCCTCATGTTTTCCGCAAACACATTATAAAAATCATTAAGAAGTTCAACACCCCCTATACGGGCCTGCAATTCAGACTTCTCGGCCTTGCGCACCTGATTGCGCACCTTTGCCTTTAAGCTTTTCCAGAGCAACTCAGATGACTCTGGTAACTGCAGTTCCATGGTGACCTTATGGGTTCGTGTAGGAAGACCTTCAAGTCCCGCCCCGAGATGGCGCAGTTCAAGGCTATCAGCACCATATTCCGATAAAACGTCTTCACTCTTTGCAAGCAATGCCGAGGTCACTTTTTCATCATCACTCAAGATCCCCCCATAATTGAAAAAAGGAACAGAAACCAGATTTCTACCGAAAATCCTACTACGCATGTAAACCAACGGTAGTAATCCAAGTACTGTTCCTGAGAAATCCCGAACCCAAAGAGGAATGACCTTGTGCCCGAAGCTTTTTTGCACAACTTCAAGCCAACCGCTACGATGATAATTAACAGCCTGTTTAGACTGATTCACATATGAATCCCAAACCATCGCTTCTTCAGGAGAACTCAGATCTGCCACTGCAGGATAGTAATATTCTGTACCGGCCATCACAGCCCCCTCTCCACGCCGAGGACCTGAGCCATGGGAGCAAAGCTGAACTCATCAAGAAGACTTTCAAGCTTACTGTAAGTCTTTCCAAGATTAACATAATGGCGAAAACGACTCTTAAGTCCTGCCTTAATGCGCGGCTGTTCAGGATCAATCTCCCATGGATGAAAGTAAATTACCGCCTCGTTTCCCTGCTCATTGATTCTGCGAAGCGCTCCAGAAATAAATTTTACAGGTAAAAGGCGCAGATACCCCCCTCCGGAGACAGGAATATTTACTTTCCTGCCCAGCAGATTCATCTGGTATGTAGTGGGAGGGAATTCACGGATAACACCGTGATCTCGCTCAATAGAGTGAGGATGGCGCTTTGCATCCGGCATTCCGTAAAGATCATGATGGATGGGAAAGATACTGGAATCATAAGTGAACCCGGCATCAATCAACACATCGAGCGCCCATATGGACTCCGATGTTATCGAATAACTGGGAGCTCGGTATCCCATAACCGACTGTCCGGAAATGTCTTCAAGCAGTTTTTTTGATCGGTCAATATCCTTCTCAAAAGCTTCCCGGCCGATTTTATATATACGCTGATGTCCCATTCCGTGGCAGGCGATTTCATGCCCGCGCTCACTGATGGACCGGACCAGTCCGGGAGCCCTCTGCGCAACCCAACCAAGAACAAAAAAAGTCCCCTTTACTGAATGTTCATCAAACAGGTCGAGTATCCGTTCTGTATTCTCGACTACCCGCATGGGTATGGAATCCCAGCTTTCCATCGGGATTTCTTTTTCAAAAGCACTGACATGAAAATAATCTTCCACGTCCACCGTCATCGCATTCAGGACTCCCATACCAGAACCATGCCCCCCGGAAATATAGATTTTAATAAAAAGACAGAATAAGAGCCTGAGTTACCGTCTGTATTTATCCTCAAAGCGGACAATATCATCTTCACCAAGATAACTGCCTATCTGTATTTCGATGATCTCCAACGGAACCCTGCCCGGATTTTCCAGACGATGCTTATTTCCGGTGGGTATATACACGGACTCCTCTTCCTTGAGCAGGAACTCCTTATCTCCGTTAATAACCTTGGCTGTTCCACGGACAACGACCCAGTGTTCAGCACGATTATAGTGCATCTGCAGCGACAGGACTTCCCCCGGCTTGACGATTATGCGCTTGACCTGAAACCGGTGATCCATACTGAGAGATTCAAAACTTCCCCATGGACGGTATATTGTTTTGTGATCTTCAGTCTCAATACGCTCAGAAGATTTCAAAAGATTCATAACATCTTTCATATTCCCCAGTTTATCGTGGGGAGCCACAAATACGGCATCCGGAGTCTCCACAACCGTGGTATCTTCAAGTCCCATTGTAACGACGAGCCGTTCAGATGAGCGGACATAACAATTCCTGCACCCCTCAACCACTACATCTCCAAGAAGACTGTTGCCGTTCTGATCATGCTCATGCATTTCATGCAGACTTTTCCATGATCCGAGGTCACGCCAGTCAATATCAATGGGAATGACTTCCATATTGGAGACCTTTTCCATGACCGCATAGTCCACAGACTCTGAAGGACAACTGTTAAACGCGTCCTCCTGCAACCTGATAAAATCAAGGTCTTCATAACAATCGGTAACAGCCCGTTCGCTGCAATTGTATATTTCCGGCTCCAGTTCTCTCAGAGCATTCAGGTAAACCGAAGACCTGAACATGAAAATTCCGCTGTTCCAGAAATAGTCTCCGGAAGCCACATATTCTTCCGCCACAGCCTGCTCCGGCTTCTCCACAAAACTGTTAACCGCAAAGACACCTTCTGCTGTGGGGGCTCCCCGGTTGATATATCCGTAACCGGTGTGGGGATGGTCGGGTACGATTCCAAAACACACGAACTGACCATTCAGAGCACGTTCGTATCCGAGCCGAACCGCACCTTCAAAAACCTCTGTCCCGCCAATATGATGGTCGGCAGGCATCACTAGCAGAACTGGATCTTCTTCAATGGTCATAAAAGCCGCAGCGGCAATCGCCGGGGCGGTGTTGCGTTTACATGGCTCCAGAACCAGCCGGCCTTTCACACCACATCTGCGCATATGCTCAGAAGTTAAAAAACGGTATTCTGCGTTACTGACCACAATAGGATCAATACCGCCCAGGCTTTTACATCTTTTAAGAGTTTCCTCAAAAAGCACATGCCCCTCCGCAACTTCCACAAACTGCTTGGGGTAGGACTTTCTGGAAAGAGGCCAAAGCCTTGTCCCGCTTCCACCGCATAGAATCACCGACTGCAACATTCTGACTTAACTCCTTCTCAGCCCATCAGCTGGAGAATTTCCCTTGTTTTATCTGCCACAAGTGAAATGCTTTCACGGGCCTCAACATTCAATCTCACCAGAGGCTCTGTACTGGAAGAACGGACATTGAAACGCCAGTCACTAAAAGACATGCTCAAACCATCTTCGAAAGAAATATTTTCAGCCTCCGCTCCAAAGCGGGCTTTGAGATTAT
Organism: Maridesulfovibrio salinus; assembly: GCF_055394525.1. Classification (NCBI taxonomy): domain Bacteria; kingdom Pseudomonadati; phylum Thermodesulfobacteriota; class Desulfovibrionia; order Desulfovibrionales; family Desulfovibrionaceae; genus Maridesulfovibrio; species Maridesulfovibrio salinus. The sequence goes on along the minus strand of NZ_AP042461.1, from coordinate 2,116,795 downwards.
CCAGCACTTCCTGCGGATTTTCGATTGTCCTGTTAATTTCACCGCTTACCGGGTATCTGGATTTGTATGCGGCTACTTTTTCAGACAGCCTGACGCTCTGTTTTCCCAACAACTCAACAACGAGAAGCCATGTCAACATACCACTATCGCAGTATCCGAAATCCCGGTAGTAATGATGTCCGCTCATCTCGCCACCGTAGACCGCATCCAACTCACGCATCGCCTTTTTAATAAAAACATGGCCCGTTCGTGACAGGCACGGCTCTCCCCCCATCCCGCTGACAACATCAACAGTATTCCAGTAAAGCCGGGGATCATGAACTATCCTAGCACCGCGATTTTTCTTAAGCACCATCTCTGCCAGCATTGATACGATGTAGTAGCCCTCAACAAAATCCCCATTTTCATCATAGAAAAAACAACGGTCAAAATCTCCGTCAAAAGCAATTCCCAGATGACACCCATTGTCAACCACAAGACTGGAAGTCTCACCCCTGTTCTCAGGGAGTAGAGGGTTAGGGATGCCATTGGGAAATGTTCCGTCAGGTTCATGATGGACCTTCAGAAATGAGCATGGAAGCCGCTCTTCCAGCATATCAATTACCGGTCCGGCACAGCCGTTGCCGCTGTTGACCAGAATATTTAAACCTTTGAAAGATTCTGGATCTACAAAGCTCAGAAGGTGCGAAATATATTCCTCACGGAAAGAACACTTTTTAACCTCTCCCGGGACGGCATCGGGGAAAGTATGCCCTGACTCAACAAGTTTCCTGATTTCAGCAAAGTCACCTTCCGGGTCAAGAGGAGTGGAATTACGGCCCACCAGTTTCATGCCGTTCCACTCTTCAGGATTATGGCTGGCTGTAACCATTATACCGCCATCCAGTTCCCTGCTGAAGGCTGCATGATAAATTTCTTCTGTGCCGCACAAGCCGATATCAAAAACATCAACACCGGAGGCTGCGAGCCCCTTTATAACAGCATCGGCAAGTCCGGGACTGCTGATTCGGGCATCATAGCCGACAACCACATTTTTAGCCCCAACGACTGAACAGAATGCCCTGCCAACCCTGTAAGCCAAATCATGGTTTAGCTGATCAGGCACTATCCCACGGATATCATAAGTTTTAAAACACGAATCTGAACTCATTTCCTGTTATCCCCTATCTGGCCTTAATCCCGTGGCGTTTCATCAGATCATAAAAGGTTGGCCTACTTATCCCGAGCGCTCCTGCAGCACGTGCAATATTACCTGAAAATTTAGATAAGACGGACTCACACATATCCCTTTCCAAGAGAGCTTTAGCTTCCTTCAAAGTAAGCTCTCCGGCCTTGAAGCGGGCTCTCATTCTTTCACTGCCTTTAAGATCCAGGTCTTCAGGAAGAATCTCGGAATCCTGTGACATGACAACCGCCCGTTTGATCCGGTTTTCCAGTTCACGGATGTTACCGGGCCAATCATACTCATTCATAGCCTCTAGAGAATCACTGCTGAACCCCTTCTGCGTTGCACGCAGCCCGACATTGTATTTCTTCAAAAAATAATTTGCCAGAACCTCAATATCGCCGACCCTGTCACGCAGTCTAGGTAAGGAGATATTCAGTACTCCGATACGGTAGAAAAGATCCTCGCGAAACGAACCGTTTTTAACTGCTTCTTCAATATCAATATTGGTAGCAGCTATGATTCTTACATCAACATCAATCTCTTCTGTGCCGCCAACCCTGGTAATAGTCATCTCTTGTAGAAAACGCAGCAACTTAACCTGCAAAGATGGTTCCATTTCGCCTATTTCGTCCAGAAAAAACGTACTTTTGTCGGCTGCTTCCACTTTTCCCTTTTTAGTCTGAACAGCTCCGGTAAACGCGCCCTTCTCGTGTCCGAAAAGTTCGGACTCAAGAATTTCTCCCGGTATGGCACCACAGTTTACTGAAATCATCTTACGATCACTTCGCAGGCTCTTGTTATGAATAGCTCTGGCGACAAGCTCCTTTCCTGTTCCGGATTCACCGGTAACAAGAACGGGAACATCGGACATCGCGACCCGGTCGATCATATCAAAAACCTTCTGCATTGATTCGCATTCGCCGATCATCCCTATGTCAGTAACACGCTCCTCACGCAAATTCCGGTTTTCATCTTCCAGAGACTGAAGATACATAGCCCGGCTGATGATTATCTTGAGCTCTTCAAGATCAATCGGTTTTTTATAATAATCGTAAGCACCGATGCGCACAGCCTGAAGTGCAGCTTCGTGATCTTCATTACCTGTTATGACTATCACCCTTGCCATGGGGTTAAGGCGTAACATTTCTGAAAGACAGCGTATTCCTTCTTCTGTACCGTTTTCAAATGGAGGAAGACCCAGATCAAGCGTGACTACTGTGGGAGATTCCTTTTCGAACAACTCCAATCCTTCATTACCATCGCGTGCGAAAACAAGGTCGTATCCGGATCTGGACAATCCCCACTTGAGCTGTTTACGAACCTCATTATTATCATCTATAATTAACAGTTTCTGCATAACTAATCCTTAGACCGGCAACTAGATGTTGCCGGAATTTAAAACAATGCTGAAAACGGCTCCACCTTCATCACGGGAACTGGCAAGAATCCCTCCGCCATGAGCCTCCATGATCTGCTTGCTTTGATACAGACCGATCCCCATGCCGCGTTCCTTTGTGGTTTTAAACGGCACGAACAAGCCTTCACGCAAAATCTGCTCATCTATACCGTCACCAAAATCCATAACCTTTATGACGGGGCCGTCTTCATCATCTATCCGAACTACAACCTTTTTGCTTTCTCCGGCTTCGATAGCGTTAAGATAGAGGTTTAAAACAACTTTCTGTAACTGCTCTCTATCCACATAAGCTTTTACCGGTTTTCCTTCGTATTTGATATCAGCTGCCGGAACCAGCTTTCCCGCCTCTTTAGCAAGTTCCATGAGATCTACCCAGTCCAGATTTAGAGTCTCCCGTCTGGGTATATTGACCAGTTGCGCAATCAGCGAATTCATGCGCTCGACAATATTTGTCAAAGACTCAATCATATCCTGCTGAAATTCAGGGTCGTTAATGAATTCGCGAGCATTATCAACAAGCAGTTTAAGAGGGTAGACCTGATTTTTAAGATCATGCAACAAAAAGGTTGCAACTTTACCGAATCCTTCCATATCCCTTGCTTCGGCAAGCTCATCTCCAAGACGAACACTGGTAATTGATGTAGCGACCTGACGGGCCACAGTCCGCATCAGCTCTTCATCCTCGGAGTCATATTTCTCCATAGGGCTGACCGGAGAACCGAGCATGATCATTCCCAGAAGAGAGCTTTCCGTAAAAATAGGGATAATGAATCTGATCCCCCGGTACTCACAGTAGCCCTGCAACTTGCCATCAATTATGTTCCTGTCGCGTTTAAGATCAAGAATAGTGTTCTTTTTTCTCAGAACGCGGACCAGTTGCAATGTGGGCGACAACTCCTGCTTGTCCGGTTCCATTTCATGGAAAAGAGCGGGAGAATAGTTCTCTGAGTTACGTCCCTGAAGGAAAATGACTCCTCCTCCCGTACCGAATGTTTCACAGAAAAATATTAGAATATTGCTGCAAAGCTGGTCCATACTTTTTGCCCCGGTTACCTGCCGGGTAAACTTCAGCCACTCAGAGCGATAATCATATTTTTCGCCATAAAACTCCCTTTGTATGAGAACCTTGACCTTCCGCCGCCAGGTTTCGGAAAGGAGCAGCACAATAAGCCCTAAAACTCCGGCAAACAGCACGAGAAGGAAAATATAGGAACTGAACCTGCTGCCAAAAAGTTTGGCCCCTTCACCCGCTATTCCCACAATGAGAAAAAAAACAGCCGAAAACAACACCACGAATGATTTATAGGCCAGTTGACGTGAGATAACTATTTTTTCCCGGCCCCGCTTGAGTTCGGAATACATGACCATCGCCAGCCCGATAAACCCGGCCCACATTCTGGGATAAACATACTCAACATCAATGGCCCGCAGCAGGAGACTCTGGCTGAAGTAGAGCATAAAGGACACTATCATGGCCCCTGCCCCCAGAATTGCAAACTTGATCTTCCACTTTACACCATGCCGTGCATGGGCAACAGTCGCTTCCAGATTATACAGGGCCACAGCCATAAAAAGGAGCATCTGCAGATAGTAAAAGAAAGCTACAGGTTCCAGAAATAAAACTTTGTCCAGCTTGAAATCAGGGGAATAGTAAAACCCAGAAGCCGGAATAAAAATAGTAAAGCAGGCCGGAACAACAGATAGCAACAGAAGCACTCTATTGGCCCGACTCAGATCATTCCGGGAAAAACTACGGCAGAAAACAAGACTGAAGAACAGCAACACCGGACAGAGCAAACCTTCAAGAAGCAGAGCAATACCTCTGGTGTCCGGAAAATCCGGATTATTGCTCAAAGATAGCAGATCAAGAAAATTAAGAGCTGAAAAAAGGCCTACCACAACCACAAAAGCAACCGAAGAAATGTTCAGTCCTTTTTTCCAGATAAGAAATACCGAACACAGTACCATCAATACAGGCACCAGTAATTGTGGATTATATCCCATCCCACTTCCCCTCAGCTGGATTTTTCAGGTAAAAATTCTTTGATATCGCGATGGAAAGCAGTCAGGAAATCAACAAGAAGCTCCTCGTTACCTGACTCTCCTTCCTTAACTGCTGCTGAAACTCTTACCAGCGCAGTATCCCGCCTGCGGTGAAAGACTGAAGCTGTTATCTCTCCTGCTTTCATCCCCAGTTCGGAGTCAAAAACATTACCAGCAACCTGATACCAGTACATAAGCTGAACCTTCACGCCCCCTTTCATGTACAGGGACCGGACCACCGGAAGAGCATCTCCACCGACATTGATCTTAATATTCTGCCGGGACTCCAGATTCCATCCCCCGCCCGGCAGGCAGTTTTTGGGAGAATGAACGGGTCCTGCTCCCTGACCGCCGTCATGGTAACCGATATATAAATCAACAAAGCGTCCCTGCGGGTTGATATACCGCCTGAACAGATAGTCCGTAGGATTGAGCACTTCTATTGTACTTTGATCAAAATGCTGGCTTGCAACAGTCCGCCACTGGCCAGAAGCAACCGGAAAGCTGTCAAGAGGCCGAGTAAGAGGATATGAGTCATCTTTGTGAAACTGCATGAAAAGACCAGCAGTAAGCAACAGGACACAAACGATTATCAGTCTATGCCGCATAACGGGACTCCATATATTTAAGCAAACCGCAGATAAGGCTGAGCAGAATCATGGCAATAAAAAATATGACCATTCCGGCAAACTCGTGGAAAAATCCTTCAGCTGCTGAACGGCCATAGTGGAAAGCGAGAATTCCGGTGACTACAACTCTGAATATATTTGTAGCCACCGCAACGGGAACTGAAGAAAATACCAGAAGCCAGCGGCTGAGATTTCCTTTCAGAAAAATAACCGCAAATGTAACCGACAAGGCAATCAGGGAGACCAGAGATCTCAGTCCACTGCATGCATCAGCAACTTCGAGCACGATATTGGGGAATGAAATAATATTGCCTTCCCTCAGAACAGCGTAGCCCATCAATTTTATTATATGGACAGAACACCAGGAGACAAACAACTTAAGAGGAAAAGCAACGGCATCGTAAACGATGTAAGGGAGAGGGATCATCAGGATAAGATAGGCCAGAGAGAGTCTTAATTTTCGAAAGACCTCCCTGCCGAACAGGTAAAGAATGATACCGGACAATACTACAATCAGGGAGAGCCGCATGTTGTAGTATTCGGTTGCCATCCATCCCAGAAGCAATTGGACAATTCCGAGCAGCAGGACAGGCAGGCCAAGATTTGATCCCTCAGACCTGCTTGTTTTTATACCGTCCCAATTGTCATAGATAAACCACGCCGCCACCAGAGGCACGATGAAACCATGCGAGTAGTTATCATCCGAGACCCACACACCTGCCATTGCTCCAACGATGCGGGCATAAACAAAGCTCAAAAAGATCAGAACAAGTATCAATTGATACTTATACGTTTCAAGTTCCTGCTGAAAAGTCATCAATCCCCCGGTATACGTCCAGTCAATGAAGAGGCATGGAATAGATTACAGCGATGGTTCCATTCAATGAATAGAAGTCATTAAATAAAAAACACCGCAGTTCTCCTCCCCGGACAAAACGGGGAGTAAAAACAACAACCTACTCCTTAGCAAACATTGCGCCAAGGGGATGATTTTTTTTACATACTCCAGGAGAAATTGAGACCGATGGTGTTACTGATATAGTCGTTGTCTGTTCCGGTATCGTCAGTACTTTTAAAACGATACTGCAGGCCGGAAGAGATCTGATCAGTAAAACTGTAGGAAAGTCTGGTAAGGAAAAAGGTGATTATCTTCTTTTCCGCGCCATCATAAAAATCACTGTACATATTGTAGTTAAGACCGAGCAGATCTGTCAGCTCATGATGCCCACCGAACTCAACCCGGAAATAGCTGGTTCTGACTGTGGAGTCCGGATTATCCAGATCGTTGTAAGAAAATGTGAGCTTGGCATTACCGCGCCCATATTCTTTATTCAACCCCAGTGAATGGGTTATCTTGTTTTCAGTGTCTCCGGATTCAGGGTTCTCCTGAAAATCCATACTGCTACTCAGTGATCCTACAAAAGTATCTGTAAAAGCGTAGGTAAGAAGAAAATCGTAAGGCAGGTATTTGGTATCTTTGGATTCATTGGAATCGTAGTCTGTATATGTAGGCGAAACACTAAGAGAGAGAATCGACCCTTCAGAGTAGCTGTAGGAAGTCCCAAGATCTATACTGTAGCGGTTGAGTCTGCTGTTCTTGTCATCGGGGACACGCCTTTCATATCTAGCACCGCCATTGATACTCCAGACATCATTTAGCTCATGGTTGAGACTGCTGTAAGCGCTGTAAATAGTCTTATCCACACTGTCTGAGGAACTGTATGTGAGGTTCTGAAAATCACCACCTACTTTGAGGCTTGTCCGTTTCTGCAACTCAAAATCAAAATAAGGAGTCAGGTGAAAATCATTCTGTTCAGTTGTTCCTGCGCTGGTATCACCTTCGGCTACATCCCCGCGGGCAGGATCCTTGTACACCTGTTGATACCGGTCTGTAACATCTATATAAAAAAGATCTTTGAGAGCTTCCACATTCAGCGCAGAATCAAGAAAGTTGTTATTTTCATCGCTTTTGACGCCATCAAGGTAATCTTTGTATTCATAATCATAGGAAAGATTGAAGAAAACACGGCTGTGGTCATAGCTGGCACTCAATCCGGGTTTCAGAATACCCACAAAATCACCGCGCCCGTTCTTTTTTTCTTCAACATTGTCGTTGTATTGAGCTGTGGCAGAAAACCTCGGCTCAAACTTAAATTCCTCACAACTGCCCGGCACAACTTGAAAAAAGGAAAACAACAGCACAAAAAGGAAAAGAAAGGGCAATTTAGCTTTGATCAATGGAAGCCTCTTAAAAACGAATTATGTAATACTAATGAAATATAACAATTACATTTAACCTTTCGTTATTTGAGTTGCAATCCTAAAAATCCGTTTTTTTACAATAATATTGCAAAAACTTTCCTCCAGAAACCTTTTGAACGCTTATTGATTTCATCTTCAGGCACAAAATTTTCATGTCCTGAAATATCAGACACCTCGGAGACTTCATTTTGTGCTTCATGGCTATACAATGTTTTAAGGTGATCCAGCTCCAGGCTCTGCTCCAGAACCTTTTCTTCCAGTTTGCCAATACGCTCGATCAAAACTGGTACCATTCCAGTATCAGTCGAGCTAAGCTCGCTTTCAATCCTATTGATCCTGAGTTCCATACCGCGGATAACTTTCAATACTTTTTCCGCAGATTTATTCTTAATGCGGCCGCTTTTTGCAACCCCGTCATCTTTTGCATCAAATGGATTCGATTCCACAGGCCAGTACTGGCTTTCAAAATCCAGTTCATCCACTATCTGCTCAATATCCTCAAGAACAACCTTCTTGCTTTTACGCGCAAAAGCATCGATGAGCATATAATCACAAAGAATATTTATAAGCCTTGGGATACCACGGCTTTTCTCGCTTATCAGTTCCAGCGCATCAGATTCTATAGAAACCGCGTCACGGTTTCCGGCACATTCCATTCTCCTGAAAATGTACTCCCGGCTGTCACCAGCAGTAAGCGGTTTCAAGTGGGTGGCAATCTGAATGCGCTGTCGTAATTGAATAAGCTCAGGGCTGTTCATAGAATCACGTAGCTCAGGCTGTCCTACCAGAATTATCTGCAGCAGCTTTCCACCATCTGTTTCAAGATTCGACAGCAGCCGGACCTCTTCAAGCAGATCGTTTGAAAGGTTCTGGGCCTCATCAATTATGAGCACCGGCCTTTTTCCCAGAGCATATTGATCTATCAGGAATTCATTGAGATCACGAAGCATGACGGCCTTGGACCTACCGTCGGTTTCAAGGCCGAAGTCATCATTGATCATAGTCAGCAACTGTAGGGAATCCACCTTGGTATTGAAAACTTTGGCGAAAAGATTGTCCCCTAAATGGTTGCTGACCAGTTCTTTAATCATAGTGGTTTTGCCCGCGCCCACTTCCCCGGTCAACAGAATAAATCCGACTCTGGAATCAATTCCATAGCGCAGATAAGTAAGAGCCTTGCTGTGGGTACTGCTCAGAAAGAGCATCTCCGGATTAGGCAACTGGTCAAAGGGGCGCGATTCAAAATGGAAAAAATCTTTATACATGAGGATTTCTTTCTATCTCGCCTTAACTGTAATAATATTGATATTTGATTTCTTCAAGACTGCGGGAAAGAGGGTCCATACTGCTGGCCTGAACAAAAGCAGCTCCGAGAAGATTGCTTCCCCCAAGGGCGGAGACCGTTTCACGAACCTCAAAATGTGTAAGACCTCCCTCTTTTACAACCAACAGGACACCATCAACCATGTTGGCCAGAATCCTTGATTCTGCGAAGGGCAGTACAGGCGGTGAATCAATAATTATGTAACGATCCGAATAGCGGTTTTTCATTTCCGCCAGGACAGCTTCCATGCGGTTTGAAGCCAAAAGCTCACCGGGATTAGGCATGGGAGTTCCTGCAGGGAGGAATGAAAGCTTGTGAATACCGGTTTTGATCATGGCTTTACTGACATCAGCCCCTTCCAGAAGACAATCTGAAAGGCCGTAATTATTATCAAGCCTCAAAAGATTGTGGCAGCTTGGCCTACGTATATCAGCATCAACAAGCAATACAGTATGGTCAAACTCCTGAGCAAGACTGATTGCCAGATTAGTTGCTGTTACACTTTTACCTTCATCCACAGTTCCACTGGTTACAAGCAGCATATTCTTGAAATCTTTAGCCTTGCTGAGCCTTATTATATTCTGCTTTAATTTTCGAAATTCTTCTGCAGCCCGGGAGTTGGCATCATTTATCGAAACAAGCATGCGTTCCCCGCGGATTCTGTCAAGACCGCCGGTGTACTGTCTATTTATGAATTTATAATCCAGTGGTTTCCTAGCATCATTTTCCGAGAGATCTTCAGTTGAAAGAGGAGCATCTGGGGCATGATTGTGCACCGACTGCTCCCTACCGGCATCGGTAGATCCGTTCTGAATTCGACTTCTTTTTCTGGTAGCCATTTTAAGTGCTTCTTCTATTCTGCTCATCACTTATTTCCTGCTTTTTACATTGAAGCGGATATCTTTTTAATCGCCAGATCAACAACCCCAAGACCAAAAAACTCCACTACCGCAAAAGAAAGGACAACCAAAATTCCCAGAGCGGCTATTGCCCAGATTCTGATGGTCCTGCGTCTTTCCTTGACCACATATAATGATCCTTTAACTTTAGGTATGACTGCAAGCACCGGAACACCCAGTTCACGCAGAGCATCCACACTTTTTACTGTCGGGCTGATCATATCTAGCAGGAACACTACTCCGAAACCCAGCCCAAGACCCATAAAAATACCCATCAGATCTATTAAAGGCCTGTTCGGGCTTGCCGGGGACGCGGGAACAACAGCCGGGTCCAGAATTCTGAAGTAAACAGACTTATCCTGAAGCTCCATTTCCTTAGAGACTTCCGACTGCCCATAACGTGAAACAAGCTGTTCATATATCAGAACTTCTTTTTCTCTTTTACGTTCAAGTTCCGCAAGCTGAGTCTGGACCTTAGGCATCTTCAACAGGATTTCTTTATTATCAGCAATCTTATCCTCAAGCCGTTCCTCCATAACCCTCAGGGAAGCAATGCGCACCTTGAGACTCTGATATTCCTGTGAACGGTAGACCTGATTCATCTGAGCTTCCCTGTTTTTACTGAACTCCCTTTCCAGTTCATCAATAGTGCTCTTCAGGGATTTTACTCTGGGATGCTGTTCTGTATACCTAACCCTAAGCTGAGTAAGTTCCTGCTCAAGGCTTGTTATCTTTTCCCGCATAGGGGAGCTGTTGATAAGGACTTTGCGTGAAGTCTCAAGAGAGTTGATCTCCATCCGGACCTGCTCTAATTCATCCTGATATTCTTCTATGCGTGCACGGACAGAGACCTCGTCTGAAGACAATATCTTACCTGATTCAAGCTTGAATTCATCGATATCCTTCTTGGCCTCATCAATTCTATTCTTATAAACCTTGATCTGCTCTGCAAGAAAGCGGGTTGCTTCAAATGATTCTTTTCTTTTGAGGGAAGTATTTTCTTCGATATATATTCTGGTCAGGGTGTTAACAACGTCACGGGCAAGCACGGGGTTGTTGTCAGAGTACCTGATTATTACAACCCCCCTTTTTTCATCAAGGGAGACCTTGATTGTATTCTGCAACTTTTTGATGATCGAATCAACGGAGACACCCTCTTTAAGGGCAACATCCATATCAAGCTGCTTAATAACTTTGGTAATCAGACTCCGACTGAGCATGGTCACCCGTATAGCTTTGATTTTGGTCTCCATGGACGGGGTAATCGCAATGCCCTTCACAAGGTCCCTTATGACGTTATGTTCAATAAAAAGGATACTCTTGGCTTCATATTTGCGGGGCATGGCGTAACTTACAACCAGAGCCGAAAACATAATTACCAGTGCGATTGAAACAAACAGACCTTTGCGTTCATTGATCAGGTAAAGATAACGCATTAAATCAAAGGAGCCTTCCTGCCCCCCTGATTCATTCTCATATTTTGGCATTCCCGACATCCTAGAAGAAACTCTCACTTGCGATTATGTAGTCACCGGCTTTAAGCATTATGTTCTGCTTGAAGTCTCCTTCTTTGAAGAGTTCCTCGGTTTTGACTACAATGCGGGAATTACCTCCGCCAGCTTTTCGGATAACCGTTATTTCATCTTCATCGGCATATTTATCAAAGCTTCCAGCCTGAAGCAGTGCATCAAGAACAGTCAGACCATCATAGTAGACAATGGCTTTCGGCTCTTTTACCGAACCCAGAACGAAAACATTGCGCTCGTATTTGACCGGCAGAAAAATAGTATCGTTAGGTTCAAGCTGCATATCCTTTTCAAATTCGCCTTTGCTGAACAGTCCGGAAAAGTCCGACATAATTTTTTTACCGTTACGATAAAGATATGCTTTCTCAAGATCAGCCGCATCAAGACTGCCGACAGAAGCCAGAACCTGCAGCAGCGTTGTGCGCTGGGGCATATCGTAAACAGTGGGGTTAACTCCTCCACCAACAATAAAAACTCTGCTGTTAACACTTCTGATCAGGGAAACACTGACGATGGAATCTTTAACCAGCCGTGCAATCTGTTTCTCGGCTCTTTCTTTGAATTGGGTAAGGGTCAACCCGGCCGCTTTCAAATCATCAATACCGGGCATTGACACTTTACCGTCCGGACGGACAATAACCTGGGATTCAAGCTCTGATTCACCCCAGACCTGAACTTTAAGAGTATCGCCCTCACCGATAATGTAATCGCGAGCAAAAGAATTAGGGACCAGAGCTAACATCAACAGCAGTGTAAGAATAATTTTTTTCACAATCAGACCTCTTAAACCCGGACTATTGTCCCATTTTTTTCGCCATAACTGAAACAGTCTCCAGCATGATCCTGTAATCGAACCTGAGCGAATAGTTCTTAATGTAATACAAATCGTAACGCAGCTTTTCGATAGCATCCTCTTCAGACTCACCGTAAGGATAACAGACCTGTGCCCACCCTGTTATTCCCGGCTTAACAAAATGCCGTTCTGAATAGTAAGGAATTACCTTTTTAAGGTTCTTGACAAACTCCGGACGCTCCGGACGCGGACCGACAAGACTCATGTCACCTTTGAGAGAGTTGATAAGCTGAGGCAGTTCATCTATGCGGGACTTTCTAAGAAATTCCCCGACACGGGTAACACGTGCATCATTCTTTCGGGCCCATACTGCCCCGGATTTCTTTTCGGCATCTTTGCACATTGTGCGGAATTTATAGATCGTAAAATTCCTGTCTCCCTGCCCCACCCTTGTCTGCTTGAAAAGGATCGGTCCTTCAGAGTCGAGCTTGATGGCAAGGGCGATAAACGGGACAAAGGGCAGCACAACTACCAAGCCTATCAGAGAAAAAACAATATCAATAGTTCGCTTGATGAACCTACGCAAACCGAGAATTTTGAAGCCGCTTGAAAAAATAAACGAACTGGGCTTTATATTCTCCAGAAAAAGCTTACGTTCAACGCGTTCATAGAATTCAGGAGCATCAATAACTTCATAACCGCTCAGCTTGCAATTGATAAGCTGCTGCAGGGGCAGAGTTCCCCTTCGTTCAGAGAGAGACACTACGATAAGTGACGCCTTTTCAGAACGGGCTTTATCAAGAATTACGTTAGGGAGCTCCTCATTTGAATCATCACAGTCAAATTCGCCCGGTCTGCATTCCACAAAACCGCTCAGCTCATATCTCCCATTGCCGCCACTGGCCATGCAACACATATCTTCTGCCAGGGCCCCGTTGCCGACGACAAGGACATTATTCATCATGCCTGGAATTATCTTCCAATGGCTGACAATAAATATACAAACAAGCTGGGTCAGACCGAAGAAAAAGAGAATGAAGAAAACCATTTCCTCTATTTTTGAGAAAAGTCCGGTTGTCCAATACAGGACAAAGGCAATATTGGTAGCCAGAATCAGGCTGATAGCCAAGGTCAGAATGCTCCCTACTTCTCTTGGACGGGTAAGGTAAGTCACCACATGGACCACCACTGAGGAGAATACCGCCACCCCGGCAAGAATTGAAAGCTCAGAGGCCCGTAAGGACATTACTGAAAACATCTGTGCGAAATCCTTGAAAAAGAACAGCGAACAAATGAGCAAGGCAAACGAGAACAATAAAAAGTCCTTGAATATTCTAACGGAAGCTAAGGCAACCATTATTCTTTACCTCCTTGTTTAGAGCTATCTTTATTTATTCTGGATATTAGCTTTACTGCTTCACCCGACTCCTGGCAGTTCACGCACTCCGCAACCTTTTTGAAGTAGACAAGAGCCTCCTCGCTGCGGCCTGAATCAAGATAGGCAAGACCGAGGTGATAACCGATTGATGGATCATCCCCATTTATTGAGAGAGCTTTTTCAAGAACTGGAACTGCTTCCTTGGCCCGGTCATTTTTAATAAGTGTATAGCCGAATGTATCTAGAACAGTAGGTTCAAGCGGTTCCTGAAGATAAGCAGTATAGGCAAGACGCATTGCTTCAAGAGAGGTTTCAGGATCCTCAACATACAGCATTGCAAGATTGTTCAATGCGGGTACATAGCGGTCAGAATACTGCAGAGCCTTGCTGAAACTGTCTGCAGCTTTTTTCTCATATCCCATCTGCAGGAGAATATTTCCCTTGATTGTATGAGCAGCATGGTCCTGTTCATTACGCTTGATGGCTGCATCGACAAAATTTAAGGCTTTCTTGTACTCGCCACGGCTGCTGTAGTAGCCGGAGAAAGTTGTCATTATAACTGATTTGGGTCCACACTTCTGCTGGGCTTCCTTAAGAATCCCATAGGCACGCTCCGAGTCACCGATGCTGGAATATATCCTGTAAAGAGTAAGGTAACCTACAGGCTGCTTAGGAAAAAAATCAACAATCTGTCGGGCTGAACGTATGGCCTTATCACTGTCACCCATTATCATATGGGTGCGGATTCTTAATCCCAGTGCTGCACCCTGCTCTATCTTTTCCATTTCATTACAAAGCTGCAGGACTTCCTGAAACCTTTTCATTTCGAAAAGTACGCTCGCACGAGTCTGGGCAAGGCGCAGACTCATGGGATTCAACTTTCTTCCCTGCGCAAGAATTTCAAGAGCTCTGTCATTCTCACCATTTCGGGCTTTGCTGACAGCGTAACGAATAAAAGCCTCCGGAGCTTCGCTCTCCAAGGCCTTAAGATAACAAGCTTCTGCTTCATCTTTCCGGTCAAGCATATTGAGAATCTGGGCTTTGCCAAGAAGCCCCCTAAGAAAATCAGGATTTTGTTCAAGGGCACGATTGTACATGACAAGAGCTTCATCGGTTTTCTTTTCTGCAAGGTTCATTGTAGCAAGCATCATGTAAGGAGTGACTCCCTTCGGGTCCGCTTCAATAGCCTTGTTCAGATAATTCTTAGCCTTATCATATTTATTCTCAATCAGATCCATTCTTGCAAGAAGGGTGTAAAGCAGAGCATCCTCGGGACTTCCGTCCAATCCGCTGGCAAGAACCTCGCGAGCTTTGGCGTTCTCGGCATTGCGGAGATAAAAAGCCGCGAGAACAACCTTTGGACGAACATTTTCAGGTGATGCACTTATGGCATCCTTGAGAGCGGATTCGGTTTTGCCGAGTTCTCCCATGGAATAATGAACAGCTCCCATTTTGAAATATGACTGCGCAACTTCAGGATCTAGCTTAGTCGCCTTTTCATACTCTGCAATGGCCTTACTGCTCTCGCCCTTGGCAAAATATGCATCACCCAGTGTCATCCTTGCAAAAAGGTTGTCACTGTCTTCTTCAATAATCTTACGAGCTTCAGCAACGGATTCGTCATATCTCTGCTGATGGAGGAGAATCTGACTGATCAGTTCTCTTGCGCGTGAAAAGCCGGGCGAATAATCAACAGCTTTACGAAGATGGCTTATAGCTGTCTCGTAATTGCCATTTTCATAGTTACAAATACCCAGCATATAATAACCTTCAGGATCGGGACGCACGGAAACAGCTTCCATGTATGCATTGACCGCCGCGTCATATTTTTTCTGGGTATAGAAAGACAGCCCAACCAACTTTCGTCCGAAACCTGTTTCAGGAGCTATTTTATCCAGACTGTTGGCCAGACTCCATGCCTTGTCGAATTTACCTTCCTTAACAAGACGCTTACCTACTACATAAGCGGCATATGCATCATTAGGATGATTTTCATGGATTTTCAGGAAAATATCTTTGTAGGCTTCAGTGTCACCACGCTCAACAACGCATTTGGCCTTAAGGTACAACCCTTCATGGTTGATTTGATCTTTGGCAAGAATCTTATCGACAAGGACCTCAGCATCAGCGGTTTTTGCGTTGGACAGTAGAACGCGGGCCTTACCGAGCATTGCTCTGATATTTTCGGGATCAAGATTCAGGGCTTTATTGAAATAATCCATTGCCGCCCCATTATTGCGGGAGAAAAAGAAAGCCTGTCCCATCAGGATATTTCCTTCTACTGATTCGGGGTAAGCTTCATTATACTTACGCAGCAACTCGAGAGCCTTGATAAAATTTTTATTATGGAAAGCTATCTTACCTAAATCAAGGTAGACAGTATTGTCGTAAGGATTCTGTAAAAGATATTTATCAAAATTCTTTTGTGCACTCTCGTATTTCTCTGCCATTAAGTATGATCTGGCAAGACCGAGTCGTGCATCGAGGTTTTCAGGAGACTTATCAAGAACACTCTTGTAAACCACAATCGCGCCATTATAATTTTTGTCGGCAAAATGCTTCTTACCTTCCTCGACGAGTTTTCCGGCATTGCTTCCGCCACAACCAGCCAATGCTCCAATGACAAAGATAATTAGTATTAATCGCTTCAAAATGAATCTCCCGGAATTATATTTTGCCACCCAACTAAGCTATTTCCGTGCCAACTATATCTTCACAGACATAAACAACGGGATGGAATCAATTTTATAAAACCGAGAAAAACAGGAATAAATACAGACAATTACACAAAAAACATCGATATTTAAATTTACCGTCATATCATAAAACCGGAACTGTTAAACATACCATGAGAGGCCCCCGAACCTTACTAAACAAAGGAATATAGAAAAGGGAGGTTCTGGAAGAATAAATAAATAATCTATCAAACTTCTTATGGAACAAATTTAAACAAGATTAGCCTTTTTTATTTTTATGAAAGCCTTGAAAAGCCGCCAATATAACATCAGAACAGGAATAATCCGGATACCCGAGTACATAGTCCGGTAAAATCAGACGGCCACCTCAGCCAACACTCAAAGCATTTACCCTTATAAATCAGAATATTATAAATTATAAAAAAACACCCAAAAACCAACCCTATAGAATTATACCCTTAATACCCTCTACAAGTAGTGTCTGTTTAAGCCGGACAATCTAAACTTGCCCGTGCTACTCTCAGTACCTCTGTAGATCACAGGTTAGGATAAACAGTGTCCACTTTTTCAGGATTAGTATTCAGAATTGATTAGCTCATTTCACAACTGGAAAATTAAACTTCAATAAAATGCACATCAGAAAAACAGGACACGACTTTCACAAAAACTGGCACACATTATGCTTAGAATCAGCAGAGGTGAAAATATGAAAAACAAATCGCTACTGTTTATTATCACATTGTTTCTGATGCTGCAGTCATCGTTTGCTAGTGCAGGATATCTAAATTTCTACGACACCGCGAATGAGTGGGATGGAATCCAAACGAGATATCACAACACTGACGTGGTGGGAACGCCGCAACTTACAGGCGGAAGATTCGTTTTTGATGATCATACACTTAAAGGAATCGAACTTGATTACACTTCCACCAGTAAAAACATAATGCCCGCTGACTGGTTTTTTGATTTTGACCAGGACAACAAGTGGGACTACATTCTACATAACGTCAGTACCTGGAACGGTTGGCGTACGAGCAGGCGCAGCAACTATGACCTTTACAAGGTGGACATGCCCATCGATGACTGGGATAACTACATTGAAGCTTTCGTTCCATACGGTCATGGCAGAACCGGGCATGTTGTGCAGGCCGACAAGTGGTACCTGAATAAGTACGGAACACTCCTAGATAGATACATCAGTTTTTCCCAATGGGATTACAACACAAAAAGGGTAACAGAAGACTCTCCGGCTACGGCTATTTGGTCCGGTTTTGAAATTGAACTTGACCAGTATGCCGGACAGCACATGACCTATGCTTTTGCAATGACCTGCGCCAATGACGTTTTGTTCAGCGAGATTCCAATTCCATCTCCCGAACCCGGAACTTTCATTCTGTTCGGAGCGGGTGCGATAGGTCTCTTCTTTTATCAGCGCAGAAGACAATCTTCTAAAATAATTTAGGCAAGGAAAACTCAATAAGAAACACCATCAACTGGGAATACCCGGTTGCTGGTGTTTTTTCTTATCCCCTTCATTTACTCATTGCATTCTTCCGGACAGCAAAAGCAACACCTTCGAAATCTCGAGAAAAAGATGAACCACACCCTGGCCAGAGTACTCCCGTTTTCAATATATATGTCCTTTATTGCCATCCTTGAGATGCTGAAACTTTCGGGAATACACATCTCCTCCCAAGAGTTATGCTTAATCTATCCTGTAAAGATTGTTCTGGTTGTAATTTCGCTGGTAGTATTCAGGAAATTTTACACTGAAATAGTATGGAGTCAGTTGCTTTACCTGCGCCATACACTGCTAAGCATTATTGTCGGAACTGTGGTGATTATTCTCTGGATAAACTTGGCTGTACCGCCTTTCATTAGTGGAAAACTGTCCCCTTATGCCCATAACGTGTTTCTCGATGAGCGGATTAATATTTTATTGCTGTTAATCCGGGCTTCTGGTGCGGTGCTGGTCGTACCTGTGATGGAAGAACTTTTCTGGAGATCCTTTCTTTGCCGTTACCTTGTTAATTCTGACTTCATGTCTGTCAGACAAGGAAAATTTACACCTTTCACCTTCATTTCAACTGTGATCCTGTTCGGGCTTGAGCACCAACTCTGGCTGGCCGGTATGATCGCAGGCATCGCATATAACTATATATACTATAAAACAAGCAGCTTAGCCCAGTGTATTCTTAGTCATGCACTGAGTAATATGCTTTTAGCCCTCTTTGTCGTTTACGGTGACAACTGGAAATTCTGGTAAGCTGTAAACATTTACTTAAAAAAGCGTCGGAGAGTTTTACAGTTTTCACCAAAAAAACCTTATTTAAAAAATAAGCCCTTTAAAAACAACTATATAAAACATGGCACACACATTGCTAAGACTAAAGAAAACCAAAAGGAGTTTAAAATGAGGATTAAATCAATTGTTCTTAGCATGGCAGTTCTCATGACAATGGCTTTCGCCAGCTTTGCCCACGCAGACTATCTCGGCATGGATGATGTTGGTGATTACACCTGGAACCTGAGTTTCTACCAGAATGTTGTGGATGAAGCCGGTAATGACATCGACTTCAGCTACTCAGAATTTGCAGATGTCAGCACTCTCAGAACCAAGCTTGTTGGAAAATACATCTGGGGTGTTATGGATCTTGAAAAAGTACAGAACATCAGCAATGTTTCTGAAGATGTATGGCCTGAATCCGGAACCCCGCTGACAGTTACCGGTGTGTTCTGGGGACTTAAAATCGAAGATATTGATCCCGCCACACTCGTAATGAGCTTTTCCGGTGGTGAAGGTAAATTCTACTCCAGTGAAACAACTGATGTTACAACTGCACCTGAAGCTCCCACAGCCGGCACTACAGACATTACTAACGGCGAACTCGACCTTTCATGGTTCGAAGCCCAGTACGGTTCTTCACTTGCTCTCGATAGCGAGCTCGCAGATTTCCAGTGGGTCCCCGGTGCTGATGCCACTAACGCTGACATTACCCAGACTGCAGTAGTTCTGCCTCAGCTTGCTCAGGGAACCTTCTTCCTGGACTTCCTGAACACGAGCTTTGCTGACCACATCGGAGATGACACTTACTCAAATCTGGTAGATGGTACCATCTACGATGCAGCAGCACGCGGAACAGCCACTATCCAGTACGAAGACCCCAACGGATGGGACTTTGCAAGCAACCTCGGAACAACTCTGACCATGCATGCAGTACCTGAACCCAGTTCCTTTATCCTCATCGGACTCGGTCTGGCTGGTTGTTTCTTCTACACCCGCAGACAGAGAAATCTTCTTTAGAAATATACTCCCCAAGCCTAACCACAAGCGAAGCCGATTACCCCGGCTTCGCTTTTTCGCATTGAGGAAAAGCCATGAATACTCCACCAAGAATCCTTGAAAAAGAGATTATGTCCTCAGAGCAGGATGTCATTGCATATGACCAGCTCACCAAACAGTATCTTAATATACTGCACACCGGATTTGTCGAATCCATAGTCAATCTTGCTCCTGAAGAAGGACGATTCCTGGAAGTCGGTTGCGGTACAGGTTGGATATCCATAGGTGTGGCAACTCACAGCAGAGCTGTCATCACCGGGATAGATCTATCCGAAAACATGCTGAAAAGAGCCCGCAGTAATGCGGAAAGTGAAGGCATACACAATATCAACTTCACCAAAGGTGATGCTCTCAAAATTCCCTTTGAAGATAACTCCTTTGATTGTGTATACTCACATAACATGATGCATCATCTCGAAAATCCGGGGACGATGCTTAAAGAAATCATGAGAGTTTCCAAGAATAATGGTGCAATACTGGTACGAGATCTCAAACGGCTCTCCAGAATTGAGACAGCCCTGCACGTAAGTATTTTCGGATTTTCCTATGACAGTCTGATGAGAAAACAATACAGGGACTCAATCAGAGCAAGCCTGACTGAAAATGAGATGATCTCCCTTGCAGAAAGCGTGGGCCTTTCCCGAGACTCTTTTGCCAGATACTTCCTGACCCATATGGGACTGGAGCGCCCTGCTGCTGCAAGGCGCAAATCCAAAATAAGCATTTCTGTTCCCATGCGTCAGGCACTTGCAAAAAACTTCTACGTTTCACGCAAATAAGTTCAGCTTATGAAACTTTCAAGCGGCCTGCGATAGGTTCCATACTTGATTGATTTCCCGAAACCGATTCTGAAAAACAGGATCGGTTTTTTATTTGAAAATCCTGGAAAACACTGCTCGATTATCGGCCAGGTATTTTTTAGCTTCTGTCTGTGTTCCGGGGAAAAGCAGTCATCCCCTCTTTCAAGAACACGCATGCGGAACAGGGCCGGAGCGGCAATTGGCTGAAATTCGATTCCATAATGGGTGAAAGTAAGCCATGAACGCTGAAAAGCGCGTCCGGCTCTAAAAATGGAATCAGGATCATAAGAGTCAGCGCAGACAAGCCCTATCCCTCCGGATCGGAGAACTCCCTGCTCTGCTATTTTTGCAATTCCCTTGCTGGCCCCCATTGTATTCAAGACCTTGGCAACCGACCATTTTCTAAGTGCCTTCAAAAAATAATTTCCGACAAATCCGGCTTCAAGATTGTCAAGGGGCAACCCGTCTCTTGTTAACGCAGCTTCTTCCCTCGTAAACCTTATCTTCTCAAAAAGAAATTCATGAAGGTCCCTGCGCTCTGCGCGGACCTGATCTGCAATAAAAACAGCTTTAGCAAAAGTAGACAGCCGTTCTCTGTCAGAAATCCAATGTAAAGAGATTCCATCCAGATCAGAAAGGGACTCAGCTGCAGTCTCCCATATTCCCGGAACAACCATTTTTTTATCAAAAGGCTTACGGTTTGTGGTGCGCTTCCAGATGGAATCGAACAGCTGGGGTTCGTGAATGTTGTCGTCCTTTTCCAGATCAATTTTTACGGACAGACCGGATTCGCTTTGCTCACGCACAGAAACCATGGGATCGAAACCACACGCCTTAGAAGCAAGAACCATGTTTTCAACAGCGGCTCCGCAAGAGATAATTGACGCGGACTGATTGAGGTTGAAAAAGCTGTCGTCCGCTTTAGAGTCGAGCCTCAGAGTAATTCCATTATCATCCTTGATATATATCCAGGGCTGACAGTTATCACCGGAAGGAGCCTGAATCCCCGCCCGAATAATATAATCCCAAACGGCTCCGAAACCTTCGGACCTCAGGTCCGGAAAGTCCGGAACAACCGGACCGATGGTCTTCTTACGCTCAATCATTAAATTTTTTACAAGCCAGAGCTTCGCCCTCTGAGTATAAGCTCGGTTTCCTTTGCTCAATTTTCCCTGGATATATTTCCTCGTATAGGGATCAAACTGATGAAAGTATGGAGCAGCTTTCACTTTTCCTCTGCCTAGCAGGATTCTAACGGCCTCCGTTGTGGCCAGACCGGCACACAGTTGGCAGGCTGAACCGAAAGAAGGCCCCCGCTTACCGGCAAGATCCACAAATTTATCATCCATATATTTGAAATGTTTACCTCTTGGAGAAAGACCGATGGCAAACTTCAATATGCAGTCAAGATAGGAGTCATTGTCCTGGATATCAAAATATTGATCAAAATTCATGGAATCAGAGGTAAAAACCAGTAACGCTGAACTAAAGCCCAACGGTCCGGCTGTTATTACCGGAATGCCTTTGCGGTGTGCCGCCATGAACAATTCCCGGCGGATATCGAAGACAAAGAAATCAAGACCATCAATAACGACGTCAACTTCTTCCAGAAATTTATCAATGTTATCAAGAGAAAGCCCGGACGAGAACTTATCAATCTCCAGGTAAGGATTTATTTCATAAGCCGTTTGAGACATCACGTCTATTTTTGCACGGCCAAAGTTGTTTACATTCGCTCCATACTGCCTGTTGATATTGACCGGATCAAAAGTATCATAATCAGCAAGCCTGAATCTCCCGATCCCCGCTCTAACCAGAGTTATAAGGTGTGACCCTCCTACCCCTCCCATGCCGGGAATAGCCACCCTGGAATTCTTCAACTTTTCAAAATCATTGGCATTAACAACCCCAAGACTGCGACTGAAAGCCGTGCCAAAGTAAGTATTCCTACCGGAAACAGAAAAATTACCCAACTTCTCGCCAATATTCTCTTTGATCAAAATTCCCTCGCTCTCCACGGTAGCGGATTCATGTCCATTTCAATTCAAATAGTCTATACGTGACTGATTGCGCAAAGCCAACTTCTGTTTGTCACTTAAAGACTGCATCATGTCGGGACGTTTCTCGATAAAATGATCGAGAGTCTTCTGGTCAAGATAAATCTTGTTACTGTTGGGGTCCTCAAGACTAGGATCTAATTTGACATCAAAAACTTCAGTAAAGAAAGTATGCAAGTTGGTTTCAAAATCATTTTCGCCGTAAGCTTTCTTTATTCTCTCCATATAGGTATTCATATCAGCGCCGACTGCGATTGCAGGAGCACTCACAGCATCATACCATTTCTCATCCCCATACTGGTCAAACATGAGAACATCCGTGTAAAAGCGTAAATGTTTTGGATTTATCATCGCGCAGATGTGATCGAACCTGGTCATTATCGCATAATTGATAGCGACTTTAACTAGATAAATAACCAGATTATTCATACGCTTCTTTTTTGGAGTCGCAAGCATTCCCATCTCTACCAGCCTGCGTCCATTTTTCCTCAGTTCATCAAGCTCATCTTTGTATAAAGAATCCATGGGAAGCCCGAACTCTTTATTATCCCCGAAACTGGAAAGTGTGGAGACAACATCCAGATATTCCTTGAATATGAATACATTTGATGTAGGCAGCAGACAATAATGGTTATAATACATCTTGTCTGTGTTTGGCGGGATATAATTGCTGTCACGATAAGTCCTGTAGACTATTTTGAAAGCCTGCTCCAACTCATCAATAGTCTCAGCACATTTCAATGCGGGGCGGTCCAGATCCTCAAGTTTACTCTTGGTAAGTGCCGAACGTCTCAATCTAATTGTCCGGCGCCTCTCTATTCCAGGCTTCAATTTAGTTTTCCCCCTATTGCAGTCTATTCCGCATTTACAGTTAATGAGCGATGGACTCCTTGACCATGGAATCCACCATAGTTATGGCATTATCATCATTACCTTCAAAAGTTCCCACCATTGATACGTTTTCCGAAACATCATGGCGTAAACATTTACAGGATAAAGAAACTATTTGGGAATTGTGGGGAATAGTGAAAACTATCTCAAAGGAAGAAACCTTGGAAAGCTTCCTCACCAGATCAGATGAGCTCTTCTTAAAAGAGATACGCACGCCCCCTTTAGAGATATCCTCAACCACGACCGGATAACTGCGCAGTTCTTTGTCGGATATATTTACACATGATACCCCGGATATTGACACTTTTGCCCTAGGATGGACTCTCTTGTCATTATTGCCTTCAGCCTGGCCTTTCTTAGAGGCTTTAGACAGATAGCGGTTTAAAATATTTTTAGCGCAGCTGTTGATATCCAGACCGTTTCCCTCTGCCAGTTTTCTAAGAACATGAAATTCTTCACGTTCAAGATAGAATGAGATCATCATATTCAACCTGCACCTGCTCATTGTTTTCAAGTTCAGCTCTTAATATCATTGAGGAAGAAGCATACGAGCGAATGCTTATTTGCTTGCTTGGGAAAAGACAGATGCAATAAGCGTGCAATTAGACAAACGATGAAAACAACACTGATAATACTAACAAAACTATTAACGTTAAGACTCATGTTATTTTTAACCTTAAAGCCTATCAACCGCATAACTTTAAAACTTAACAAATAAACATTAAAATCGGACTGCTGTGAGGCTGACACACCTTAAATTATTTGATAGACAACACCTTCTGCAGTAATGATCAAATAATACTGAAAAAATGATCTGGCCTGAAGAAAATAAGTCAAAATAGAGGGTATCACCAGTGGGATCTATTCTAATCATAGATGATGACATTCTAGTCTGCGCCGAAGCGGAGCTGAGAATCACCAAATTCGGCCACGAATGCAGATATGTCCACTCCACCAGAGAAGCCAAAAAAGAACTCTTGAAGAACAAGTACAATATAATTCTTCTAGATATCCATCTGCGAGGCGAAAACGGTCTGGATCATGTTGAAGAGCTCTCTGAACTCAGCCCCGGAGCAAACATCGTTGCCTACACCAGCGAAAGTAACGACCAGTTCATCACTCAGGCTTTTGACGCCGGGGTTACTGACTATCTGATAAAACCGACTCCCAAAAAACAACTTAAGCAGCTGATTTCAAAACTACTCAGCCACAAAGGCAGTTATGAAAGCCTCGTTGACCTTGAACGCAACTTCATTGTCGGCGAAAGCTCCGAATTGCAGAACAGCCTGAAACAGCTCTCTGTTGCCGCAGGCACCAATGCCAACACCCTCATCACAGGCGAAACAGGTACAGGCAAGGAGCTCTTTGCAAGAGCATTACATAAAAACAGTTCAAGAGCGGATAACAGCTACATTGTTGTAGATTGTACGAATCTGCCGGCCCCTCTGGCGGAAAGCCTGCTGTTCGGACACGATAAAGGCTCTTTCACCGGCGCAAATTCCAAAAAAAAGGGAATGTTTCACCAGGCAGACGGCGGAACTATTTTTCTCGACGAAATAGGGGACCTCGACCTTGATATTCAAAAGTCACTCCTTCGAGTACTCCAGGAAAAGACCTTCAGACCGCTAAGTTCCAGCAAGGAAGTCTACAGTGATTTTCGCATTGTGGCTGCAACAAACCGCGACCTTGATGCGATGGTCAAAAACAAACAGTTCAGACAGGATCTCTACTACAGGCTCAACGCTCTGAGCATAAACCTACCTCCCCTCAAAGACAGAAAAGGCGACATAAAACTGCTCTGTGATTTCTTTATCAACAACTTCTGCGAAGAAAACGGAGTCCCGTTTAAAAGTATAGACTCTGAAGTCTTCGATACTCTCGAAACATACGACTGGCCCGGCAATGTACGCGAACTTCTCAACGTTCTTCAGACCGCTTTTTACAGATCTACATCATCAGACACAATAACCGTTTATGACCTGCCCAAGCACCTGCGCATGTGCCGCGTTTACAAAAACGCTAAAGACACGGAATGTGAACATAATCGGGAGCAGGAACATTTGTTGCAAAATGAAGTTGGTCTTCCGTTTGTTTTCAGCACAGGAGAATTGCCACCTATCAAGGCTGTCCGGCAGCAAACCATAGAACTAATGGAGCAGGCCTATTTGGAAAAACTTGTGGAAGCCTCTGATGCTTCTGTTGCGAAAGCCTGTAATATATCCGGGCTATCCAGGGCAAGATTATACGAATTACTGCAAAAACATCGTCTTTCCCTACAAAACAGTTAAAAATATGTTATTATAAAAAATAAAAACTGAATATCCCTGAAAAATGGAGCAGTTATGAAAAACAACAATTCTGCTGACCAGATCATGCAACTCATGATGGATGAAGAACATCAGGAGATTAAAAACGTCATTAAAGAGCTGGAAAGGTATAATTCGGAGCAGTGTGATAAAATTTCAACTGACCGCAGGAAAAATTTCAGAAAAGAAATCAACATCTCAGGCATGATCAAACTGACAATGAATACAAATGAAATTCTGTTTCTGCCTGTAGTGATTAAAAACATCTCCCGCAAAGGAATGCTCTTAGCTCTACACGACAAAGGTTATGTATTTGTGGAAATGCTGGACCGGATAACCGATATATCCGTTTCTTTTATTGCTGAAGATAAAGAGATCTCCACAGTGCACTGCCTGCCGAAGCATGTGCAGTTGAAAGAGCATATTAATGTAGGTGTTGAAATGCTGCGCGAGGATAAAGATCTTATTCACAAGTACCTGATGTAAATAATACCGACACCTCCTCTAACACATACACACTTAGTCCTCTACTCTGAACCGCCCTGCTGCTCTTTTTTGTCGCGATACATATTGGAATCCGCACAGCGCAACAGCTCCTCGAAAGTTTCACCTGAATCGGGATAAAATGAATACCCCATAGCTCCGCTGACCTGAAAAGAGATACCATCGATCACAACTGGGGCTGCGAGCTGCTCCCGTACGCGACTTGCAAAAACATCTACATCCTGCTGACTTTGCATGTCAGGCAGCAAAAATATAAACTCGTCTCCACCATACCTCGCCACTATATCTGTCTCCCTGATACAGGAATCAAGTATTTCACCGACCTTTATCAGCAGCTTATCTCCCACAGCATGTCCGTGGGTATCATTTACATTTTTGAAGCCGTTCAAATCAAGCATCATCAAGGCTATCTTAGTTTCTGAACGTTTAGCCCGTTTAATCTCCATATCAAGTCTTTCATAGAGCAGGGCCCGGTTTGGCAACCGGGTCAACTGGTCTGAATAGGCAAGACGGCGGACTGCATTTTCCGCATTATGCTGCTCTGTCTTATCCTGCAGACTGAAAACAAAGCCGCATGTTCCGTTTTCCTTAGGCAGACTGCTTATTCGCAACTCCAGAACTTTTTTTACTCCATCCACCATACACCATGAATTTACGGGGGCATGCTCGCCAAGGTCCATGGAGGCAATCGCTTTGCCCAGCCTGGGTCCGGAAATATTACAAAGAGAGGCTATATCTGCAAAATTGCACCCCAACCTGAGTTGCTCAGGGTTTTCAAAAAAGCGACTCATTGCCTCATTGAAATATATAATACTCAGGCT
This sequence comes from Maridesulfovibrio salinus, assembly GCF_055394525.1. Classification (NCBI taxonomy): domain Bacteria; kingdom Pseudomonadati; phylum Thermodesulfobacteriota; class Desulfovibrionia; order Desulfovibrionales; family Desulfovibrionaceae; genus Maridesulfovibrio; species Maridesulfovibrio salinus. The sequence continues at coordinate 2,089,938 of NZ_AP042461.1, read as the reverse complement.
TTCATCAGTTCCCACAATTCCAGTCTGCAGGGATTTTGATAATGCCGTATTCAGAAAAAGAGCGTCATTTTCATTGTAGCGGCAATAATTATTTGGGGGACACTCATCAAGCCCGAAACTATTAGCTATATCAGAAAGTGAAACGGTTCCTTTTATGGTCCCTCCGCAATCGCTTACTACAATAATATCCCCGCCGACTGAAACAGCTCTTGAATAAGCATCTTTCAACCATGATTCCTCCGGCACACACACTACCGGCTGAACACATCTACCGGCTTTGGTGTTCCAAATATCGCATCCCTTCTCCACCAACTTACCAAGAAAAAAATCCGAGATCTGTCCACAGACTTCGCCGTCATCATTCCTGACCAGCGCCATCTTTTTCCTTTCCCTGTATAATCTGGTATGAACGCTATAGACGCTATCGTTTACACTGCTGATCACGAAATCTTCTGAAAGCTGCAGGTTCTGCACCCTGGGAACAATCGAAGGGGTAAGATGAACAAGTATTTCCTGGGCAGAAATACAACCAAGCACCCCATCATCCTTATTTACTACAAAAAGGGTATCATCCTTAAGATTCCTGTCATTCAGATAGACACAAACATAATCCTCAGGCGTAACATTAATAACGGACTGTGCAGGCTTGTCGCCACGTTCTAAATTGAGAGTCTGATCAAGAATATCAAGTGCTTCATTGGCTGTTAGTGAAATAACTCCAGCCTGTTCTGTCATAACCGGGACAGGTCGGAACTTGGTATCCCGAAGCACCTTCAGCATAGAGTCGATATTGCTCAGCAGGGCTGCGCCGTAAACTTTGCGCAGAGGTAGATCATTAAAATATGTAGGCATACATGCTCATTCTTTTTATTATTGATGCAAACTTTCTGATGAACCCGCCGCTCAATTCTCGTTACAGGGCGAATTCCTTTTATTAATCTCTTATGATCTCCGGAAAGCAATACCAGAAAAAACATACAATTTTAATCAGGTTTTCAGAACAGCCACAGTTGTCGGCGTTATATATAAAATACACAAGAAAAAAAATCTATAGTCAGTTTAATTTTTCCGAATGTAAAATTTCTGAAAACAAATTTTAAGACAAATTTAATTTGCTAAATATCTCTTGAACTATTCTTATAAACGGGTGAAAGTTCAACTAGATACAAAGTCTGCATAGAACCTGACACAAACCGAACCCTACAAATGAGTAAAATAGATTTACACATGCACTCCAGAGAGTCTGACGGCTCCCTGTCGCCGACTGAACTGGTAATGGCTGCCAAACAGGAAGGGCTTGAAGTAATTGCCCTAACCGACCATGACACCGTCAGCGGCATTCATGAAGCTCTGTGCGCAGGACGGGCTTATGGACTGGAAGTTATTCCAGGCTGTGAGCTTACCATCCAGTCAAACTCAGGCCTACTCCATATTCTCGGACTGTGGGTCAACCACGAATCCCCGGAACTGTCTCAAAAACTGAGCGAGATGAGCAGACAAGAACAGGCACGAATAAAAATAACAATCAACAAGCTTAACTCACTGGGGATCAATATTGACTTTGAAGACGTGCAAGAGACCACACAAGGTCAAATCAGTCAGATACACATAGCATCAGTTCTCAAAAACAAAGGAGCAGTCAACTCTATCAAAGAAGCTTTCGATCTATTTTTAGGCCATACCGGAAAAGCATTCATCCCCAGAGAAAAAATGTCAGCGGAAGAAGGACTCAGCATGCTCAGGTCAAATGGAGCCATTCCGATCCTTGCCCATCCTTTCAAATATTGTTCCGAAATAAACATATTGCGCAAGGAATTGGTAAGACTGAAATCACTAGGGCTGCAGGGAATAGAAGCATATTACGGTCTCCACAGCCGGAGCGAAGAAATAGCATGTGAACAGCTTGCGGAGGAACTGGGGCTTGTTTTAAGCGGTGGATCGGATTTTCACGGCAGAGCCAAGCCGCAAATAAATATGGGGCTTGGCAACATGACTGTAAAAAATTTTTACAAGTTAAAACAGATAAGATACCGGTAGTGAAACATCTTTAATTACGCTCCACATTTTTATCAAATCCAATAGAATTACGGACAATATAAATAGGCCTTCCCTTCACTTCTATAAATATTCTGGCGAGATACTCCCCTATAATCCCTAAGCTTATCAGAATGAGACCTGACATGAACAGCAGGACAACCATCAGGGAAGCATACCCCGGAACATCAATGCCGAAATAAAGAGTTTTAACTATTGTGAAAACTCCATACACAAATCCTGAAAAAGCTATAATTGCCCCCAGATAGGACCATATCTTCAAAGGGAATGAAGTAAAGGAGAGTATCCCCTCAAGGGCAAGGCGGTACAGTTTCACATAATTCCACTTGGTCTCACCCGCAGCACGAGCAGGACGCACATACTCTACAGTCGTGGTTCTAAACCCCAGAGAAGCAAACAGACCTTTCATGAACCGGGAGCGTTCCGGATACATCCGCAATGCATCCAGGACCTTGCGGTCCAACAATCTGAAATCCCCGACATTTGCAGGGATATCTATCTCCGACATTGAGTCTATAAGCTTATAAAAAAGATTTGAAGTCTGGCGCTTTACAAAAGTATCTGAATCTCGGTTGGAACGTTTGGCCAGAACAACATCATATCCCTCTCGCCATTTATCATACATTTCCAGGATAACTTCAGGCGGGTCCTGCAGATCACAATCAATGGGAACTGCTGCCAGCCCCGTGGCGTAATCAAGCCCCGCAGTCAGGGCCAGTTCCTTTCCGAAATTACGGGACAGATCAACCACTTTCACTCGCTGATCTTTTTCAGCGTAGCCAGTTATTATTTCAATCGTTCTGTCGGAGCTACCATCATTGATGCATATTATCTCATAATTTATATTTCGAGGGCTCAAGCATTTATCTATCTCTTTGAAAAAATGCTCAACTACTTCTTCCTCATTGAACATGGGTGCGATCAATGAAAGCTCGACAACGTCTGTCCCTGTTCCAGTACTCATAAATGCTCCTTAAACAACCAAATTAATGAGTAATAAAATCTATCTTCAACTTCCGGTTTCAACCGGACTGTCAAAATAATAAAGAAAGAAACTATTATTTATTATTTCTACGGGTTCATACTTTTTTAGCCAGAAATATTCCGATTTAGAAAATAAAGGATTCGCATTGATGGCAACCCAGCCTTGAACCGTTTCGGGCATATCTTTGGTGATATCCAGAAAAGAAGGAAGCGGATGTTTTTCCAGATCAGCAGTACCTACATAAATAATTGAAAATTTCTTAATATCCCTGTCTTCAAGAGAATCAGCCAGGTCCATTACATACTGACCCCAGTCAAGGTCTGCTTTGACCAGATACTCATATGGCTTATCACGAGCAATAAGATTGAATGACGAGATGTATGTTGGATGAGCCAAAACCGAAGCGGCAAGGATTAAGACCGCCAAACAGATTCCGAGCGCCCGGTATAATGAGGGCATCCTGTAAAATCGGACAAGCGCGTAACCTGCGACTACAGCAATGAAAGGAAAGATTGGAAGCACATGTCTGATCCCGATATTCATATTGGAAACAAACATGCATGAACAAAGCACTGCCACCGGAATGATCACCAGAAGGTAACGCATGCTTCCGACTTTTTCTCTGTCCAGAAAAACCAGACACCCACCTGATAAAAAGGTAATTAGAATTGCCAAAGGTACTTTTACTCCCAGCACAACAGGGAAATAATACCACCAACCATGCAGACCAACTTCTCCAAGAAGGTAAGTACCATGACCTTCCACATTATGCTTAACAACAGCGGCGATTCCTCTGAACAGCTCACTAAGAGGCAACGGAAAACTTCCAGCAGCGATTAACGTTTCCTTTGAGATATGCAGTTTGGCACTGAACAGATCAATCCAGTGCATATCTCTGGGAAAAGAAAGAAGAGGGTTAACCGAAAATCGGTAGGAAGCCCATCCGGCAAAAAGAAAAACAGCCACCACAAGGCTTAACATTTTAAAAAAACGTCCCCAACTGTCCGACTTATCGTAGAGTTCTCCCCGAAAGAACAACAAGGGGAGAACCACAACGAAACCTATTAGAAGGTAAAGAATAGTCGAAAACTTACTGAAAACACACGCAGCCAGGAGAATTCCCAGGACAACAGAATTCCTGATACTTTTATCCCTCCACCAAAAAGCAAAAAGCATTATCGCAGGAGCGTAAAAGGCAGTCGGTCCCATATCTGTTGTTGCAACTGCGGAATTTCCCAATATTGATGGCATCATAGTAAAAACAAATACCGACGCCACTGCAGTGAGAGGATCAAATATTCGCCAGGCCAAAACCGCCACTCCGATTGAAGCAAGAACAAAAAAGAGAAGATTACCAGCCCGGGCGGCCTTAAGAGTCTTCATGTAGTCGTTATTGTAGAGGATAAGGTTACCTTCTTCCCATATTGAACCTCCGCCCTGACTTCGCTCGCCAATGAGATAAGGCCCTACTGCCGCCATAATTCTCGTGAGGGGCGGATGCTGAGGCTCGTAAAAATATGTTCCCTTATCTATCCATTCCATTCCACACGCAATATGCGCCGGTTCATCATAAGTTTGAATAAATTCATCATGAACACTTATAATTCTTGCACATCCCACCAGTATCAGGAGAAAAATAAGCAATATTAATCTCTTACTCATTAGCTGTATCCAATTCAGTTTTTAGGGTCATCTCTGTTTATCAATACGAACCATTACATTTAAGACTGGATTTCCATGATCCAACCCTTTCCCTACGATTTTCTTGTCAGGCAACACACAGAATTAAACAGTAGCAAAATAATAAATGACACTGTTTTGCATTAACTGTGCCTAAAAAACATATCAGACAGCCACCATTTTTTGTCTCCATTTTCAGAAAACATTCTCCCAACATCATTCATATCAAACATGACCTCAAAACACGGACCAATAATTGCATTCAAACTTCGACTAAAAAAAACTTTTTAAATCAAGCATGATAAACGGGTTATCTGCAATGGCGACCTTCCCCCTACAACCTTAAAAGGAATTCATAAAAATCAATCATGAAAACTTTTTCATTGGATTAATTAAAGCAACCAGTATGAATCAGGAGAACACTTGATGAAACGGCTTTTAGTAATATTAATGATATTTCTTGGATTCTCACAGGCAGCTCCGGCAGCTGAACCGACTCCTCCAACGGTCACAAACTTCTCTCAGCGGGGAATTGGCGGGGGGGGAGGGATCTTCAGTCCGGCCATATCTCCTTTCAACCCGGACCTGCTTTTTGTGGCCTGTGACATGAGCGGAGTCTACCGCTCTACTGACCGGGGAAAGACCTGGGCTCTAATCCCTTCCAAGCATATCAAAGGAATTGCGGCGGCAAAATCTCCTGCTTTTTTCAAAGACAGAATGTACTGGTACACTCTCTATTCTCCACTGGTAAGTATGGATGAAGGCATCACATGGAAAAAAGTCAAATGGCCCTGGAGACCACGGCGTAAGATTCAGGGAATTAAGGCATACAACGGAAATAGAGACATACTTTTCATAGCAACCAAACAGGATCTCTGGCGTCTTGATATTCCAGATGACAAGTGGGACATGGTCCTCAAAGGAGGATGCCTTGCTCCGGCAATTCTCGGAGATACAATTGTAACAGCAAGCTCTGACAGAATCATGAGCAGTACAGATGACGGTCTGACATGGAAACAGAAAGCGGCGGTCGGACTTGATAAAGGAAAGATACTGTCTATAGCCGGTTCATCCAATGGAGATAAGTCGCTGCTTATAGCAAGTGTTGAAAACAAGGGGCTTTTCCGTTCAACTGATAAAGGTGCCAGCTGGACCAAAGTAGCTCCTTTTGACAACCAGTGGATACTGAGCATCCCACAGAATCAGGTGGATGTAGCCTGGGTGGCGGAGAAGAGAAAACACACCGGTAAAAAGCTATGGCGTTCTGAAGATGGCGGCCGCAGCTGGGAAATTGCATTCAATTATTACGGCTTGAGCAAAAATGTTGAATACTCATGGATCGAAAATGATCTGCGCTGGGGATACTTCATCACCAAAACAGGCTTCACCGCATCCCCCACTTCATCGGATGTCGCTCTGCTGACCACACAGGCTGAAGTTTTCATAACCGAAGACGGTGGTAAATCATGGAGCTCTCTGGTTAACACAAAGGTTGGGACCTCCCCTGACAATGGAATGCCTATCTACAAAAGCAGCGGACTCGAAGTGACCACCTGCTACCAGTATCAGATTCACCCGGAAAAGCAGAATATGCACTTCATATCATATACTGATATCGGATTTGCGCGTTCGCAGGACCACGGTAAAACCTGGAGTATTAGCACAAAAGGAAGCCCGTGGCGAAATTCATTTTACAGGGTTCGCTTCGACCCCGAAACCCCTAAAGTTATGTACGCAGCCGCAGCAAGCAGACATGACATCCCCCACTGGCCCCAACTGGGAATTCCCTGGAGATGCAAAAAATGCAATACAGGTGGGGTCAATATATCAAAAGACTACGGAGCAAACTGGACTCCTCTGGGTGATGGTTTCCCAGAAGCGTCCTGCACTGACGTAATCGTATACATGGATAAAGAGAATAAAGAGCGGATTCTTTTCGCAACTGCTTACGGGAAAGGACTTTTTAGATCTCGTGACAGCGGACAGACCTGGCAGGATATCACTTCCGCTTTCGATCCTGAAAACCATAATTTCCTCAGACTTTGGAGAACCCCGTCAACCGGAAACCTGTTCTGCCTTGTTACCGCTCTGAGAGAAAAAGGTGAAATGATTCATGGAGGCTTATGGAAATCCACAGACGACGGCGAAAGCTGGAAAGATATAACAGCATCAAGCCCGATGGACTGGCCCAATGCTTTTTACGTCGACCCTGAAAATGAAAAGATCATATACCTCGCCACAGCCAGTATTCCCGGCAAAAAAGTCCTTCAGGGCGGTGTCTGGAAATCTGAAGACGGCGGTGAAAGCTGGCAGCATAAAATAGACCGCAAAAAACTGTCATTTGCTAAAATGATGGCTATTGCCGTTCATCCGGAAAACAAAAATGTTGTACTAACCGGTGGAGTTAAAAACGGTCTATGGTTTTCAATTGATTCAGGTGAATCATGGAAGAAATATGATGATTTCCCTTTCAAGGCTGTTCAGGGAATAGATTTCAACCCGCAGAATCCCGATGAAATTTTCGTCACTACTTTCGGAAGCGGAGTGTGGGTTGGTCCGGTTATTCCAGAGAATTAAAGTCACTGTATATCTTACATTTGAAAATCAACTACAGGGGACTGATGCCTTACAGGCATCTCCCCTGCGTTACGGAACTTCAAGAATACATTAATATAGAACTTAAGCTCCGGAAATCGGACTGGAAACTAGCCTCCGGGCAGGAGAACATTCATGCAGGAGAAAGCCGACTCTCCTTTCAAGAAGACCAAGGTCCTCTTTCTTAGTTATTACATATACGATCCTTCGGTTCCGGGGTTCAAACCCAAATATGAACTGCTTTCCAGTGAATGGAAAGGAGATATATTTCATCTGACCACAAGCACAAAAGATCTCAAGGCCGGATCATTCACATTCCGGGGCTGTAAATCTCTCCAGACCAATGTGATTTTCAAGCAGATGTACTACTTGTGGTTCTGCATCCGGTCAGCCATGCGCCATGGCCCATACGATGTAATCATCAGCTATGACCCGATGATATGTGGCATTATAAGTATTCTTTTGAAATTTTTCATGAGATCAAAGCTTCTTATTGAAGTAAACACGGACCATTTTTATCGAGTTCCCGGCGAGGGAACAGGGATCAAATCAAAGATGATCCGCAGAATAAAAGAATTCATGATGCGGATATCATTCAGCAGGGCTGATGCAGTTAAATTCATCAACTCCAAGCTTGCCACAGAATACAGGGCAAGATTCGACCTTCCCGAGGATAAAATACACCAGGATGTTTTTTTTTCGTACATTGGGACTCAAGCCTTTTACCCCTCTGAAAAACCTGAAGAGAACACTATCCTCATGGTAGGGCACCCATTCAGGATTAAAGGTGTTGATATCCTCATCAAAGCCTTCAACCGGATATCCACAGACTATCCGGATGTAAAACTGCGCATAATCGGCATGTGCAGAAATCTGGATCATTACAAATCAATGGTTGCAGACAACAGCAAAGTCGAATTTCTGCCCGGTATACCTCATGATGAGATTGTCCGTTATTTCCAGAACTGTATGTTCTATGTTCTGGCTTCACGGACAGAAGCAATGGGAAGAGTAATGATTGAAGCAATGGCCTGCGCCAAACCTGTTATCGGGTCAAGGGTAAGCGGAGTTCTGGATGTGGTCGATGACGGAAAAACCGGCCTCATTTTTGAGTCGGAAAATGATGAAGATCTCAGCGAAAAAATGCGCATACTTCTGGATAATCCTGAAACGAGAATGAGTATGGGACGTGCAGGTTTAAAGCGGGTGACTGAATATTTTTCTCCGGAAATTTACGCTCGGCGTTATTTTGATTTTATGAGTAAGGTCATTTCAGAACCAGAGAACAACAAAGGAGATAAACAGGACGCGACGGATATACATGGCAAAACAGAAAAGCAGGATTTATCCAAACAGGCACTGTAAGGCAACTGATGAATAAAATTGAATGTAAAGTTTATACCAATGACATTGTGCGTCATCTAACACAGGTTGTTTCGGGTTTTTTTAAAATAAAAAAAAACCCGCAATACTCTGTAATATTTTCCAGAAATAATGATGAGTCATATTCCGGTGCATACCTTCTTACCAGAATAAACAACATCAAAGTAGTCTATGACCTTTACGACAACAGTACTATAAACGGGGAAATTTACTCTCAGTGCGATTTCTACTTCAAGCGCAGTTTTCTGGATAGCCATGCCATAGATTACCCTAAAGTCCGAGCGCTGGGTTTTTATTTTGCAATTGCAGATTACTTTAAAGAACTCCACCCATTCAAATTTAACTTGCAGAACACTGCAGGAGCTTTTCTTGGCAGAACCATGCATCTTTGTGAAAAGGATATCCTTACTGATCCTTTCGTGAGCGATAATCCCCGTATACTTTTTATACCTAGACTATGGGACCCAGATGCTCCGGATATCGAGAATAATGATGTCCGTAAAGAACGCATTGAAATTAACAGTTTCAGAATTGCCTGCGTTAAAGAGTGTCTAAAAAAATTCCCCGAATCATTCACCGGAGGAATTCAGCCTACTGATTTTGCATTCAAACACCTCGGAACAGACTTACAATTGATTATGGATAAAAAAAGTACAATTCGCGGACGCTACATCAACATAATGAAATCAACTGACATATGCGTTTCCACTCAGGGGTTGCACAAATCTAACCCCGGCAAGATCGCCGAGTATATAGCTGCTTCTCGTGCAATAGTGAGTGAACCGCTGCATTACAAAGTGACCGGGAACTTTGAGGAAGGCAAAAATTATCTTAGTTTTTCATCAGTTGATGAACTTATCTCCAACATACTGACCCTGTACAACAACTCTGAACTTCGTCTGGAAATGATGAAATCAAACCGCGACTATCGAGACAGATATTCACTCACTGAAAAAATAGTCGAGAACTCAATAAATACCGTCATCGCACAAAGCAGCACAACTGAGTGAATCATGCGCAGTACTATCGATGCGGGGGAAAATATATCGAAAGGGAGGCTTAAGATGGACAAGCAGGAAAGCTCAAACATGAATATGCTAAGAGGTCTGGTTATCCTGTACATAGTTGGGATATGCCATCTGGACAACTACATAGGAGGGGTTCTTGAATCTCCTCTGAATTCGGTCTTGACGTATATGTGTCTGGGATGGCTGTTCTGGTCCTCAGGGTACACCCTTTCAAGTATCTATTCCGGGCAATTTTCGAAATCCGAAGCCGTAACCTTCCTCAAAAAAAGATTCATCAGAATATATCCGCTGTTCCTGCTGGTCAGTGTCCCGTTTTATTTCGCTGTTGATCAGAATTTAGACAAGCTTATCAATACAGTTACATTTGCAAGTATATTTACAGGTGAATCAATGTACACCCTCTGGTTCGTTCCTGTAATATTCTCCTGCTACATTATATTTGTCCTAGGTAGAATGACTCCGAAAAAGTACCGTTACATATTTTTAGTATCACTATACATCCCAATGGCTTTAATATGGGCTAAGTTTAAAATATTCGAATTCAGAGTAATAGCATATATTCCGATATTCTACTTAGGATGCGCTGCCGCTGAATCACAAAAAATTAAAAATATACTGACTGCCAAAAAAACTCTGATAGCGAGCATCCTGTCATTTATCTTCATTGTAGGGATGGAATCATTCCACCCACTAAAATATTACCAGATAATGTTTCTCAGCGCGGTAGTAGCGGTTCCTCCCCTGCTTATATCTGCTCAAAAAGTAGACATATCCATATCAAGTCTTGATTTATTCAAAAAACTTTCTCTGGCTTCCTATGTAATGTATCTAATACATAGGATAATATACACTTTAATATCAGAGACTTTCAATTCTTTTAATATTGAATGGAAAACTATTGCACTATACCTAATCGGCCTCCCATTGGTAATCGGACTTTCCTATATCATCCAAAATAAATACAACATGAAAATGGCTAAAGCTGCCGCATAGATAAATCAATAAACATGATGGACTACTCCAGACAAAAGAATGAAGCATATCTTCTTTACATAACATCAGGTATATTTATTATACTTGGTCACCTTCTCCAATACACATCAACTATTAATACTCTCGATTATCCATTCACATTACTATATTTACAGATTGCGTATGGATTTATTTTCTTCATTTCCGGCTACCTTTGCGCATTGGAAATGAAAAATAGACGCTCGGAATCTTCGTTAAAACTGGCACTTAAAAACATATCCTACATCTACCCTCTTTATCTGTTAGCTATTTCCTCATATGCTTTACTTGGATTTATAGACAAAACAACTTTCATACATGGCGCAACGCTGCTTTCTATATTCAGGACACCTCCCCTCCCTACTTTGTGGTTTGCAACAATCATAATACTTCTAACCATGCTTACACCCGCCCTGCACTACATCCAGAACAAAAAATCCAGGACGGTTTATTACGTATTGCTATCGTTAAGCCTCATAGCAATACTTACTTTTTATAAGCTCATATTCCAAGCACTTGATATAAGGATTGTTCTGTATCTCCCAAGTTTTATCGGCGGTTTTTATCTTGCGCAAAACCGGGTTAGGGGATCAACATGTCTTGGTCTACTCATCCTTGCAGCAGTTTTTTATTTATTACCTTTAAAAAAAGGCTACTTCGAAATTATTTCCACAGCACCTTTAATTTTTATGGTGCCAGCCTTTACAATGGTGTTATTGAATACTTTTCTACGGCAAGTTACCCCCCGCGTAGAAATTACAATCACATACAAAACAATCTTATGTGCACTTTTATTTTACAGGGTAATTTTTTACGGTATTATAAACATATTCTTCCCGGCTAAGGATCCATATTCATTTATATATCTGGCTTTGATATGCCTACCAAGCATATTGCTAATTTCTTATGTTATTCAACGAACGTACAGCGTGACCTATAACAAGATTATGATCAAAGATCATGCAGTGCATAAAACTATTTATGCACTATTTTTTAGCACGTTAGTATTTTTAATATTCACATATTCTTTTACTTCTTCACATCCAAAAGTTCCTGCCGACTATAAAAATAAAATAAACCATGAGATGATTACGTTAGCCAACAGACTGATGTCGATCAAAATCAATCCATACATGCAATACAGCTATGCTTTGATGGAAAAGGGGGTTCTGCAAAATACCGACAGAAGATATACCTACGACTATATCCCCGAAAGCATCAAAGGAGGATATTTGTTTCAAGGAATCCACAGAACCCCTAGAGGAACTTCCTTCAACTTTAAGGTACATGAACCGCTAAAAATCTTTTTCTTTTTTCATACAAGGCTGGATGGCGGATACGGATCTGTTTTTCCTAAAATGGCGAGATGGCAAAAAGAAAATGACGTACCCATGTATGACATATACAATGGAGACCATGGACGATCGATAACTATGTATTCCGCTGAGTTTGCCCCCGGCAGCTTCACACTGCCAGAGACAACATCAAAAGATGCGTGCATTGGCTTTGTTGTAAAAGCAATTTCTCAAGATAATCCTTTATAGGCTTGGAATTAAAAGCGTAAAATAAGAATTAACATCCCCCGGCCAAACAGATCAAGGTTCTCGTAGGACTAAATTTCACTAAGCACTTTCTATTCTTACCGACTCTGTTATAGTGATGTTAACCCCTGCTTAAACCATAGCTAAAATGAGGATTCATCAATGACAGTAAACATTCAAAATTTATTGGGAGCTGAAGCCGAGTCACTCCTTTCTCACACATGTACCACTGTAGACAAAGATGTCCTTCACATACCCGGTCCTGACTTTGTGGACCGTGTCTTCAGGATCAGCGATCGTCCGGTTAATGTGTTGCGCAACCTACAACTACTTTATAATCACGGACGTTTGGGAGGCACTGGATATCTTTCAATCCTGCCTGTAGATCAGGGGGTGGAACATACTGCAGGCGCGTCATTTGGTCCTAATCCAGTGTATTTCGATCCTGAGAATATCATAAAACTGGCAATCGAAGCTGGATGTAACGCTGTTGCGTCCACGCACGGGATTTTATCCATGACGGCCCGTAAGTATGCACACAAGATTCCATATATCCTGAAGATAAATCATAATGAACTTATGACTTATCCTCAGAAAAATGAGCAAATCCTGTTTTCGCATGTTAAGCAGGCTTTTGAGATGGGAGCCACGGCCATTGGAGCAACCTGTTACTTTGGTTCACACGACTCCAATCGCGAGATACAATACCTGACTGAAGCCTTTCGTATAGCCCATGAGTTTGGTTTGGTTTGTATTTTATGGGCTTATACTCGTAATGATGCCTTCAAACATAAGGGAGTGGACTATCATGCCGCGGCCGATCTCACAGGTCAGGCAGTGTATCTGGCAAGCACCATGGGCGCGGATATTGTGAAGCAGAAACTTCCTGTAAATAATGGTGGTTTTACCGCTTTAAATTATTCCAAGACACATCCGGCAATGTATGAACAACTTTGCTCCGACCATCCTATAGACATGTGCCGCTATCAAGTGTTGAATTGCTATAATGGACGTATAGGATTGATCAATTCCGGCGGAGGCTCGGGAGAAAATGATCTCGCAGCGGCTGTAAAAACTGCTGTCATCAACAAACGCGCAGGTGGTATGGGACTGATTTTGGGTCGCAAAGCTTTTCAGAAGCCTTTCAGTCAGGGCGTAGAACTTATCAATGCCGTTCAGGATGTATATTTGGACGATACTGTGACCATCGCCTGATTTAATATCTGAAAGTAAAAGAGCTTCTGTACTTAAATATCAAATAAAATAAAAAGGTTAACCCATGCTTTGAGTTAACCTTTTTTATATTTGGTTCATCATGTCGAACTAAAATTCGAGATCAATCCAGGCTGTCGTGAATATTTCCCGGTAAGGACGGTAGTCGCCGGCTTCATATCAGAATATTATGCCTTTCCAACTTGGAATATAAAGTATTCCTTCCAATCCCCAGAGCTTTTGCAGTCTTGCTTATATTTCCTTTGTGGTAGTCAAGTGCCTTACGGATGGTATTCGCCTCCATCTGTTTCAACGCAAAGCCGGAATCAAGAGATTGCCTGCCATTTGTCTTGCGGTCTTTGGTTCTTTCAAGCAGGTAAGGAGGTAGATTTTTTACCTCCAGCCAGACGCCGGACATATTGTTTACCGCATATTCAATACAGTTGACTAATTCCCTGACATTTCCCGGCCAGTCATGAAGCATAAAAACACTTTTTGCTTCATCGGTCATACCCTCACATTCAATGCCGAAATCATCACACATGCGCTTCAAATGAAATTGAGCCAACTGAACAACATCATCACCGCGTTCACGCAATGAAGGGATACTGACACCAACAACATTCAGACGATAATACAAATCTTCCCTGAATCTTCCTTCCTTCACCAGTTGCAGCAAATCCTTATTTGTTGCGGCGATAATCTTGACATCAACAGGCTGTGGAGTTGTTCCTCCCACAGGAACCACAGCCCTTTCCTCAAGCACCCTCAGCAGTTTAACCTGCTGGGAAAGAGGCATCTCTGAAATTTCATCCAGAAATAAAACCCCTTTATCCGCCTTTTGAAACTTGCCCTCGCGACCTTTTTTAGACGCTCCGGTAAAAGCTCCACCCCGATAACCGAACAGTTCACTCTGAACCAGTTCTTCGGAAAAGGAGCCACAGTTCATGGCAATAAAAGGCTTATCCGCTCTTGGACCCGCCTTATGGATTCCTTTAGCAAAAAGCTCTTTTCCCGTACCGGATTCACCGAAGAGCAGGACGGTTGAAGGAGTTCTTGCAGCTTTTGAAGCCTGCCGGATAACCTGCCTCATACATTCACAGGAGTGAAGGATGTGCTCAAATCCTTCCGGGGTACTTTCAGATTGAATATTTTTCCTTACGCTTGCTGCACCGATCTTATGAGAAGGCTGTGTCTCGCAGATAGTCACGATTGTATCAAGTCTGGAACCGGTCAGACTGTAGACAGTCAGTCCACGAACAAACAAATCAGGGTTTACATGACAATCCATTGTTACCGGTTCGCGTAATGAAGAACGCTTTACCTTTGCTGAAAATGACTCAAAATCAAAAAAATCGGATGCACGACGACCTCGCAATGGCTCCCACGGATTACCAAGCAGAGTCTCCGCAGCGGAATTGGCACTTAGAATAGTTCCGGAACGGTCAAGAGACAGAACTCCTGTCATTACTGAATTGAACATTGAAGAGAACATGGTTCCCAGATGGCCTTCAAGTTCAGAACAATAAAGGCGGCACAGCCTCTGCTCCAGTGACCTTGTAGCCTGCAGAACGAGTTCAAGATTTTTGCTGTGATCTGAATCAATGGGGCCGGAAATGTCGAAGCAGCCCCAGATACTTCCATGGGGATCTACAATAGGAGAAGCGGTGCAGCTCCAGCTGTGATGACTGCGGCAGAAATGCTCTTCACCGAAAACCTGCATGGGCCGTCCGATTTTAAGTGCAGTGCCTATAGCATTGGTCCCGACACAGTCTTCGGACCAGTTTGCTCCCGGGCCGAAATTAAGATTATCGGCCTGCTTCAGCACTTCGAGATCTCCGCAGGTACGGATTACCCGGCCCTCGGCATTTGTAAAGGTGATAAGCAGCCTCTTCCCCCTGATGGCTTCATAGGCGGTCTGCTCAACATTTTTACATATTTTTTCAAGTGTAGACGAATAAGGTTCAAGCTGTGACATGGGTAAAAAATCCCAACAGCTTCGGGGATTATGGTCTACGGCCATCCCCCTGCATCTATCCCAGGAATCGACAATCGCACTATCGAGCCCCTTCAGATCTACCTTCTTTCCCTCAACAAACCTCTTCCACCGCGCGTAATCAGTCTGTGGACCACGCTTGGGGGTTGGGCATGAAAAATGATTTTTAACCGGACCTGACGGCTCACCCTGCTTAGGGCTGATTTCAAAGCTGTCACCATCTCTAATGAGTAAATGCATCTCAATCTCCGTGACAAAGCAAAAATATTCTCGATTATTTTAGAGATACCTTACCGATCATAACCAACTCGTCAAGTGTTCATAATTCGAACAGCCAAACTTACCTATTGTACACAATAACTCTTTTATTTCAATACCATATATCGGAAAAGGATTAAACTATATCTCCACTCAAGGCTTGTTCCACTACAGAACACAAAACCACCAACATCTCGCAAAATTTATATATAAGACATTGAAATAAAACAATATAACTCCTTGGCATCTCCATTGCAATCCGCCGATTCAACTACCTAAAAAAATCAGGAGGATTGGTCATGGCTCAAGAAGTGATTATGCCCAAATGGGGCTTAACCATGAAGGAAGGTAAACTGGCCCGCTGGCTCAAAAGCGAAGGGGACACGGTGGAAGCCGGGGAACCTCTCTTTGAGGTTGAGACTGATAAAATTACCAACTCGGTGGAATCACCCGCCAGCGGCGTTCTCGCCCAGATCATTGTGCCGGAAGGAGAAGTCGCGGAAGTTCAGGCAGTTCTGGGCATTATTGCCGCTCCGGGAGAAACACCTGAAAAAGTAACTGCCAAGGCTGCAGGTTCAAATGAAGCTCCGGCAGAAGCTGAAACCGGGAGCACACCCGCGACTAAAGCTGATGCAGGCAGCGGAGAATTTGTAAAAGCAATGCCGGCAGCCCGCAAACTTGCCAAAGAGCTTGGAATAAACCTTTCAACAGTCAGTGGAACCGGACCTAACGGCTCTGTTACAATGAAAGATGTGCAGGAAGCCGCGGACGCTCCCTTCAAAGACGTCAATGCCAGCCCGAAAGCCATTGAGTTTGCCCGCAAGAAGGGAGTTGATCTCAGCCAGGTAACCGGAACCGGAGAAGGCGGCAGGATAACCAAGGCCGACATCCTGAAAGCAATGAATCCCGCTGTGGAGCAAACTGCACCCGCAAGCCCGGCTAAAGCTCAGGATACAATCATTCCGATGGACGGTGTGCGCAAGCTTATAGCGGATAATATGCAGGCCAGCCTGAACAGTGCGGCACAGTTATCAGTTTTCGTGGAACTTGATGTTACTGAAATGGTCCGCCTGCGCAAAACCCTGCTTGAACGCAACAAACGCAATAAGGAATATCGTATCTCATACAACGATATCATTTCCTATGCCACCTGCCGCGCTCTTAAACGCCACCCCATCATGAACTCCACTATGCAGGATGACGGCATTCACCTGCATGACTACGTCAACCTCGGAATTGCTGTGGCCCTTCCCAACGGTCTCATCGTCCCCAACGTTAAAATGGCCGACTCCTTCACTCTTGAAGAACTCAAGGAAAAAGTCCGTGACGTTGCCGGACGCGCCCGTAAAGGCGGCCTTGAAATGGACGAGATCTCCGGTGGAACTTTTACAATCAGCAATGTGAGCATGCTCGGCGTGGATGGTTTCACACCAATACTCAATCCGCCTGAAACCGGAATTCTGGGTATCGGACGGATAGTGGAAAAGCCTGCCGTCAAGGATGGCGAAATCCAGATCAGAAGCATGATGACCCTTTCCCTGACATTCAACCATATGACCACAGACGGTGCTCCTGCCATGTCGTTCCTCAGAGAACTGGGCGACATGCTTGAGAATCCCGGTCTGATGACCGTGTAGGCCCGCCATGGCAAGAAAACGGTTTGCCATTGAGCTCGGCTACGCTGCCGACCTGCACGGAGAAGATATGACGAAGGCTGCAGTCCGTGCCGTCCGTGACGCGGTGTCACGGATATGCCTGTGCGGTATCGTTGAGATCTGCGGACGGGAACGGTTTCAGGGCGTCTATGTTCACGCGGATCTGGCCGTGCCCGCCCCGGAAAGAGTTGATCGGGAAGCTGTGCTTGCCGCTATTCCCATCGGCGAAACATCGCTGAACGTAACCACCGGTGGAATCAGCGTGCCGGGCATCGAAGCTCCCTGCTTCGCTCCCGGTGTGAGCAACATCGTGGCCGCGTGTGCGGCTCTGACCGTATCAATTGAAACCGATATGGACAGCACTGGGGATCAATAAAGGAAAACTGGTCCGTGAAGCTATCCGGACTGAACAATCCATAGGAGAAACAATAATGGCTCTCAGCAAAAAGACATTGACCCAAATGTACGAAACCATGAACAGGATCAGACTGTTCGAGCTGAAGCTGCAGGAACTTTTCGCCGCAGGCGAAATTCCGGGCTTCGTTCACCTTTACCTCGGCGAGGAAGCAGTAGCCACGGGAGCATGTTCTGTGCTCACCGATGCAGACATGATTTCCAGTACCCACCGTGGGCACGGACATCTTCTCGCCAAGGGCGGTGACGTCAAGCTGATGATGGCCGAAATTTTCGGCAGACAGACCGGATACTGCAAAGGCAAAGGCGGATCCATGCATATCGCCGACCTTGATCTCGGAATTCTCGGTGCCAACGGAATCGTTGGCGGAGGCGGTCCCCTTGCTGCCGGGGCGGCTCTTGCTGCCAAATATAAAAAGACAAAAGACGTAGCACTCTGCTTCTTCGGTGACGGTGCTTCCAACCAGGGAACCACACAGGAATCCCTCAACCTCGCCAGTGCATGGAAACTTCCTCTTGTCTTCGTTAACGAAAACAACGGATACGGCATCTCCTGCCCGCAATGCAGATCCATGGCCGTTGTCGACATCGCAGACCGTGCCGCAGCCTACGATATGCCCGGCGTAGTTGTAGATGGCAACGACGTTCTGGCTGTTCATGAAGCCATATCCGAAGCCGTCAAACGCGCACGCAAGGGTGAAGGACCTTCTCTTGTTGAATGCAAGACCTACCGTTGGCGCGGCCATTTCGAAGGTGACGCATGCACCTACCGTTGCAATGAAGAACTGAAGGAATGGATGGCTAAAGACCCCATCCCCAGATTCGAAGCAAAGCTGATTGAAAGCAAGACCCTCACCCAGGCTGAATTGGATAAGATCAAGACACGCATCGGCGAGGAGATAGACGAGGCTGTTAAATTCGCCAAGGAAAGCCCCATGCCGTCGAGCAGCGCTCTGATGGAAGATGTCTACGCATAGGCATTAACCTTCCCCCTTTCATCAATTCATATATAATCCCACGGAGGAAATAATGTCCGAAAAAACATACCTTCAAGCACTCAATGAAGCATTGAGACAGGAAATGGAGATAGATGAGAATGTATTCATTCTCGGCGAAGACGTCGGGCAATTCGGCGGTTGCTTCGGTGTAACTCAGGGCCTTTATGAAGAATTCGGTGCAGAGCGTGTCATGGACACTCCCATCACTGAAAGCGCCATTGTTGGCGCGGCTACCGGTGCGGCCTTCAGCGGCCTGCGCCCCGTTGCGGAACTCATGTTCGTTGATTTCATCGGTGTGTCCATGGACCAGCTTTTCAACCAGGCTGCCAAGATGCGCTATATGTTCGGCGGTAAATCCACTGTACCCATGACCCTGCGCATGCCCCAGGGAGCGGGCATCGGTGCTGCCGCCCAGCATTCACAGTCACTGGAATCGTGGTTCATGAACATCCCCGGACTTAAGGTGGTCATCCCTTCCACCCCTTATGATGCCAAGGGACTTCTGACCAGTGCCATCCGTGATGACAACCCCGTGGTATTCCTTGAGCATAAACTGCTCTACGGAGTAAGCGGAGAGGTTCCGGATGACAGCTACTCCATTGAAATAGGCAAAGCAGACATCAAGCGCGAAGGAACTGACGTAACAATCGTTGCCACCTCCCAAATGGTCTACACCGCCCTTGCCGCTGCAGAAAAGCTGGCAGCCGAAGGTATCAGCGCCGAAGTTGTCGACCCCCGCTGTGTGCAGCCCCTTGATACCGAGACTATTCTTGAATCTGTCAAAAAGACCCACGCACTGGTCATAGCCCACGAAGCGGTTCAGTTCGCCGGTCCCGGAGCCGAAATTGCGGCTCTGGTTGCCGAAGAAGCACTTGAATATCTTGATGCGCCCATTAAACGCGTCGGTGCACCCTTCTGCCCCGTTCCCTTCTCTCCGCCATTGGAACAGCACTACATTCCCGGAGTTGAGAACATCATTGAGGCAGTAAAAAGCATCCGCTAACCATATAACGGGGAGAACTGTTGTCCCGGCGGTTCTCCCTGAATTTTGATGAGGCATCCAAGTGAGTGTTGCAGCAATACTGGCCAATCCCGCATCAGGCAAGGACATCCGGCGCCTGATTGCCCATGGCAGCGTTTTCGATAATCAGGAAAAAGTCCGCATGGTCCGCAGACTAATTCTCGGTCTGGAGCGAGCCGGAGTAAGTAAGATTCTCTATATGCCGGACTCCTACCAGATCATCCCCCGGGCCCTCAATTCTATTTCGCCATCCATTCCCGTGGAAGCAATAGAGATGCCCGTCAGAAACAATCAGACAGACACGACCATCGCTGCGGGCATTATGGAGACACTTGGCGCAAAGTGCCTCATCGTACTGGGTGGGGACGGCACAAGCAGAGTCGCCTGCAAAGGCACTGTCGCCGTCCCCATTCTTCCGCTATCCACCGGAACAAACAATGTTTTCCCGTATATGGGTGAAGCAACGGTTGCCGGGCTGGCGGCAGGTCTGGTTGCCACCGGAAGCCTTCCGGCAGACAAATGCTGCTACAGATCATCAATATTCGATATTATTGTTGATGATAAAGTTGAAGACATCGCTCTGGTCGATGCTGCGGTTTACAATGATGTGTTTCTGGCATCAAAGGCGGTATGGCAGATAGACAAAGTTCCCCAGCTGTTCCTGACACGCTGCTGCGCCTGCTCCATAGGGCTTTCTGCTATTGGCGGGCAGTTATGTGAGATACTTCCCGAGGAACCCCGAGGGCTGGCGCTTGATATCGGAGATTCAGCCGAAACAAAAGTAACGGCATCGATTGCACCGGGAATGTTTGCGGAAGTTCCCATTCAGAAAATGACTGAAATGGAACCGGGTGAACTATTCTCTATAAGTGTTTCCCCGGGACTTGTGGCCGTGGACGGAGAAAGGGAAGTGGAAATTCCATACGGCTCAAACGCAGGCATAAGACTAAATACTGCCGGGCCTATGGTTGTTGATATCCAGAAAACAATGGATCTGGCCAGGGACGAAGGCCTGTTCCGTTAAAAGCAGTCAAAGGAATATAATATGAGTGATAAACTTAAGGCGGCATTTATTTTCATAGCGCCCAATGTAAACCCCGAAGAACACAGAAACTGGATTCGTACGGAAGCTGTGGATCTCCTTGCTGTAGCTGTGAGCGATTACAAACAGGCTGAAGAACTGGCCCCTGCCCTTGTAAAAGACGAAGGGATCGCCGCAATAGAACTTTGCGGAGGATTCGGTTCGGTTGGAACTGCCAGGGTTGCGGCTGCAGTGGATATTCCGGTCGGAGTAGTCAGATTTGATATTCACCCGGGACTGAAAAACTTGAGCGGTGATAAATTATTCAAATAATCAGAAAACAAACAGGGGCGCTACCGACTCAACGGCACGCCCCTGCATAATAGAATACAACAATACATAAGCCGGCGAATCACCATCACCTAACTCATCTGTTCCAAGCTTTACCTGATTTAAGTTAATCAACCAGCATCTAAAACATGTCTGGCAGGGATGAAACAAGTGAAGGTTCCGCTGAAAACAACAGTTTCTTCGCAGGAAACCTCTACCTTTACTAAATGCTTGCTCCCTTCAGAAGGCAGACACTCAGCCCGTGCAAGCAGCTCGTCACCGACACGTGAGGGTTTAAGAAAACGTGTTTCAGCTGCTCCTAGAACAACATTGGGATGATTCACAGCAAGCATGGCGGCGTAATCAGCCAGTCCGAATATGAATCCACCATGAACGAGCCCGCTCTCATCTGCTTCCATGCACTGTGCGCATTTCAGTTTAACTTCACTCGTTCCGTTTTCTACCTTAACCGGCTCTCCGCATAATGAACGGTCAATATGCGCATGGGTTCTGATTTCCATTTCTTCCTCTTGTAAGTGTTCCCCTGGCCGATGCTCAATGCGACATCATCCCCGACAGGCGGAGACAACTCCGCCTGTCAGAGGAAAAATGTATTAAGTGATTAATCGAACAGGTCTTCCAGTTCATCAAAAACGTAATGCATATACATTACTTTGGGAGATCCCCCCATGGCAATAGCCAGCATGGCGGCCTGCATGATTTCTTCTTTGCTGGCGCCGTGGCTTGCTGCTCCCTGAATATGAAGAGAGATACACATCTCGCACTGAGACATCATGGAGCATGCCACATGGATCAATTCCTGAGTTTTATGGTCAATGGGACCGAATTCACTTATTTCTTTGGTGAAGGCAAGATATTTAGGAAATACATCTCCGGCTTTCTGGGTCATCTTGGACAAAGTGCTCGCTGCTTTTTCTGCTGCATCCATTTTTATTTCTCCTGTTTAAAGTTTAAGATACAACTGTAAAGCAAAGAGCGTGCCTCTTCTACTTTGGTCTGAATTGGCTTAAACTAACTGTAAAAAACACATTCAGGCCCCCAAGAATCATCATTTATACATGTTCTGTTGATGAACATTGCTCCAAAATTGAACACATTATTACCAACTAGAATTGACATAACTCCACCCAAAACATCATCAAATTAAATATCAAGCTAGTTAATGCTTAATTTCAAGCTGCAAGTCCATAACACCCGACCTTGTACATAATACAATGGCATGCATGTTGCTGTTTTAAAAGTCATGTATAAGGAAGACTCACATCATAGAACGGCGTTGCTGCTTAATTTATCCATGCACGACTACATGGAGGCACTTGAATTACAAAAAATAATCCACAACAGGCGAAAACAGGGGCTGATACCTGATGTTGTGATTATGCTTGAGCATCATCCCTGTTTTACAATCGGACGCAGCGGCAGCCGTACCCACCTGCTGGTTGATGAGCATGTTCTTGATCAGCACAATATTAGTGTCCATGAGTCTTCCAGAGGTGGCGACATTACTTACCACGGCCCCGGACAGCTGGTCTGCTACCCCATCCTGTCCCTTGAAGGTGAGGAGAGAGACCTGCATGCCTATGCACGGAAAATGGAAGAAGTAATGATAAAGACATTGAAGCCGTTCAATATTTCAGCAGACCGGAAAAGTGAATTCCCCGGGGTCTGGGTAAAAGACCGTAAAATCGGGGCAATGGGCATTGCGGTCCGCAACTGGGTCACAATGCATGGCATAGCTCTTAATGTGTGCCCGAACCTTGAACATTTTTCCTTTATCGTTCCCTGCGGTATTTCATCATACGGAGTAACATCAATGTCTGAAACTACAGGCGAGTTGGTTGATGTAAAAACAGTCCGTAATGAAATGCGTAAACAATTCAGCGCGGTTTTCAACATCCCTCTGCAGGCGGTAACATTAGAAGACATCATCAAGGAGAAATCATATGCAAAAGCCTGAGTGGTTGACCATCCCTGCTCCGGATGCCCAACACATGAACGATATCCGAGGACTGTTAGGCAAAGGAGAGCTTCATTCGGTCTGTGAAAGCGCCCAATGCCCCAACATAGGAGAATGTTTTGCGAGCAGGACCTGCACATTCATGATCCTCGGGGATATCTGCACCCGCAATTGCGCTTTCTGCGCAGTGACCCACGGCAAACCTCAACCGCCGGACCCGGAGGAACCGGTCAAACTGGCCCGCACCGCCAAACAGCTAGGCCTTAAGCATGTGGTCGTAACCTCAGTTACACGGGACGACCTTCCTGACGGAGGAGCAGAGCATTTCGCGGAAACAATCCGCGCTATCAGGAATGACAATCCCGGATCAACAGTCGAAGTCCTGATTCCCGATTTCAAGGGTCATATAATTCCCCTACGCAAAGTGATTGACGCTGCCCCGGAAGTTATAAACCACAATGTTGAAACAGTTCCCAGATTATATGCCGCAGTCAGGCCGGCAGCTAAATATAGACAATCTCTCCAGCTTCTCAGTAATGTTTCAAGGTTAGACTCTTCATCCCGGATCAGAACAAAATCCGGAATAATGCTCGGACTGGGGGAAACAAATGAAGAGGTCGTAGCGGTGATGGAAGATCTGCTTGAGGCTGGATGCAGCATATTGACAATAGGGCAATACCTCTGCCCCTCTCCTGAACATCACCCTTTGGTGGAATATATTCACCCGGACCAGTTCAAAGAATATGAAAAAATAGGGACGGAACTCGGTTTCATGCAGGTTGTATCCGGTCCTCTGGTGCGCAGTTCATATCATGCCGGAAAAAGTTTCGAGCAACTGGACTCCGGTTGCTGCGGCGGCCATCAGCGATGCTGAAGCTATGATTTCCCCCGGTGGTAGCCCCTAAGCCTGCGCTCACCCGGATTATGCGTGTTGCTGAAGCCACCGGGAAGAAAAGAAGGGGCCTCACCCATCCAAAAGGGTGTTGGCCCCTATACGCATTTTCTGTCTGGATTTCTGAAAAATATGGGTACGTATTCCGCATCCGGTATATTTTTCCATAGCCCGTTCCACAGTATACCATAAATTCAAAGGATCAGAGTCCTTAGACGGCAAATGGTAAACAACGACATTACGGGTCCGAAAAACATTTTGGATAATGTTAAACCCATCGCTATTATGGTAGAAAATAGGATTAACAAACACTGCATCCAGATCAATTCCCGACAATGCCTTCTCATAATATTGTGCTTCATGGTCAGCATCTCCGGTAAACAGGATATTAATCCCGCCTGACGAAAGCAGAAAACAATCATTACGGACCTTCCGGTACTGCGGCCCCATATGCCGCGCACCGATAACAGTAAGCTCAACTTCTCCACCAAGTTCATAATTATCGAAAAATCCGGCATCCAGACTCAGAGAATGGCATTTCACCCCCTCTTTTCGTGCATAATTATAAAGTTCTTCAAGCTTGTTTGAGCCGAACCTGTAATCCGGCATAAATAGGCCCTTTAACGGCCTGCTATTCAATTGCTCCCCGACAAGTGCAGGAGTGAAATGGTCTGGATGTTCGTGGGTGAAGAGCAGGTAATCCAGTCTTGAGAAAGGAGACGTGCCGGTTCTCATGAGGTGCAGATCCATCGGGCTAACACTGCAGAATGGATGACCATCCTCACAATGAATCCCATCAACCAGAAGATTCAGCCCATTATACCGAACCAGAACTCCTGCGTTAGCCACAAGCTCACATTCAACATAATCCATTTAACCAACTCCACTATAAAGACTGTTGCCTACAAAAAAAGGGAAGAATCTTGCGACTCTTCCCTGCGGACGTATATGGGCTGCACAACCCGGATTCCGACAGTAACACATCGAAAAAACGCCCTTTCCTCAGCCGATGTACCAGACACCAGGGCTTCAACCCTGATCTTCAGCTCTGCTCAGAATCCGGCAGGATTCGTAAGCAGAACGAAATCAATATTCAACTATTCCAACCTACTATAATGGATTAACTTAACGCATATTTCATAATTATTTGCGGCCTGGGCCTTGTTCATTAAGGCTTTACTATAATTTTAATATTTTCATCTTTGTTGTTAATCAATTCTAGAAAACCCTTCTCGACTATGTCCTCAAGCTCAATTTTCCCGGTAATCATAGGGTCAGCCTTGAGTTGTCCTGTTGAAAGCAGCGCAGAAACCCCCTTGAAATCTTCAAGAGTATAGGCAAGTGTCCCGATAACCCTTTTGTCTGTGCCACTTAGACTGAAAAAGTTGAAGGAACTGGGCTCCTCAAAAATACCTACAATGACCGCCCGCCCTGCATTCCGGATTACATCAACAGCAAGCGGCCCGGTAAATTTATTACCCACGCACTCGAAAGACACATCAGCCCCCGAACCATCGGTCATGGCTTTTATTTCAGCCACGGCGTCACATTCAGCCGGATTGAGAACAACATCCGCTCCGCATTCCTTGGCCTTTTCGGTTCGCGCCTTGGACATTTCCAGTACGATAACCTTCCCAGCCCCTGCGGCTTTAGCAGCCATGAGCGTACCGAGACCTATGGTCCCTGCTCCGAGCACGACAACAGTTTCCCCAAGAATAGGACCGGCTTCACGCACTGCTTTGAATCCAGTTGCCAACGGCTCTATAAGGGACCCGGCTTCAGGGGTTACCCCGGATGGAAGCTTATAACATAATTCTGCAGGGATGTTCACATATCTAGCAAATGCGCCATCATTGTGAAGTCCGGTAAAGGCAAGCTTTTCACATACATTATAACGTCCTGCACGGCAGGTCACACATTCACCGCAATGCTGGCAGGCATCAGGAGCGACAAAGTCACCGACACTCACATTGGTGACTCCGTCACCGACTTCAACAATTGTTCCAGTAAATTCATGCCCCAGAATAAGGCTGCCCTGTTTTCCTGTCAGTGGATGAGGGGCCTCGGTCGGAATAAAAATAGGTCCTGCCATGTATTCATGCAGGTCTGAACCACAGATACCACACCAGTCGACTTCCACCTTTACCCATCCGGCATCCGGGAAAGGAGGAACCGGTACTGTTTCAACCCTTACATCCTCTTTTCCATGCCAAACGGCAGCTCGCATTGTCTCGCTCATAGGAACCTCTCTTGAATTATCGTGCTATGGAATTTCCTGATACAAACCAACGAAACCGCAAATAATTGAGGAGCTGTAAGCATTACGTATGCCACCAACCGCATTATGAAGAACAGTGGACAATAATTGAGAGAAGCATAAAAAATAAAATCGATATATCGGCCTGTTATCTTCTCTATATGTATCAACAGTAATTCAACTACCACCTTCGTGGACGCACTAAATAAGCAGGCACTCATGTTCAAAATCAGTACAATTCCTGATTTATGTCCAGTTTTAGAACAATCCAACCTTAATATAACTCTTCATTACCCCGTTTCATCTAATTTATTATCTGGATTTCACACTAAGAGTTCTTTTGTCAGCAGAAAACAGATTCATAATCACTAAACTTTCTGATTGTGCTCAAGGCGACATAGCCTTAAAAGCTTTATGAGGAGTTGTAAGTTATGCGAAAAATGCTTGTAATCACCCGCGATGGCAGCAAAACGGAAGAGAACGGATCCCAAGTTAATCAGATTGAGAAAATTCTGACCGAAATATCCACCGAATCATCAAGCCCGGGAAATGACCGAGAAGTCGACACTCTATTTGTGGATGTGGAATCACTACTCAAAAAAAACAAATCCATGAACAAGGCCCTTGAAGGACTTTGGCAGCACTACCCTTCCGCGGCAATAGTTGTACTGGCCAGCGAGGAACAGACCAAGGAAGCTGTGGATGCTGTGAAAGCAGGAGCTTTTGATTACCTTACCCACCCCATTGAAAAAGAAGAACTCGGGCTGGTAATGGAAAAAATCCGCGAATCAGACGTGCTCCAATCGGAACTTGACTACCTCAGGGGACAATTCTGGAATGAAGATTCCCTGGAATATGTGGACACCCGCAGTAAGGCCATGAGAGATGTCTTTGCCAAAATCCGTCAGGTGGCAGGGACCAGAACAACAGTACTGCTCACCGGAGAAACCGGAACCGGAAAAAGCCTGATCGCTAAACTGATCCACGCACACAGTAACCGCAAAGAGATGCCTTTCATCAGCGTCCACTGCGGAGCAATTCCCGACACTCTCGTTGAAAGTGAATTATTCGGCCATGAAAAAGGAGCCTTTACCGGGGCAATCCGCCGCAAGCTGGGAAGATTCGAACTGGCCAATGAAGGTACAATCTTTCTTGATGAAATTGGAACCGTAAGTCAGTCGGTTCAAGTCAAGCTGCTTAATGTTATTCAGGAACGGATTATCCAACGGGTAGGAGGAGAAAATGATCTTTCCGTAGACGTTCGCATAATCGCGGCAACCAATGAAGATATGGGCCAACTCTGCGAAGAAGGTAAATTCCGCCGTGATCTTTTTTACAGACTGAATGTATTCCCCATACGGATTCCTCCATTAAAGGAAAGACGTGAAGACATACCGAGACTCTCGGAAGGATTCATAAGGCAGTTCAACGGACTGCTGAACACTGAGATAAAAGGTATCCACCCACAGGTTCTGGATACGCTGCTGGAATACGACTGGCCTGGAAACGTACGCGAACTTGAGAACGTCATTGAGCGTGCCTGTATTCTTGAAACAGGAGATATTCTTCAACCAGACAGTTTTCCCCCGGACCTTCTGGACAATCAGGGTGAAGTAGTGACCTCCCCGGTCAAGACCAATCTTCCACTTAAAGAAGCCCGTCAGATAACAGTGGATAAATTTGAGAAACAGTACCTCTCCAGCCTGCTTGAACAATGTTGCGGGGTTATCAAGACCACCGCGGAAAAAGCAGGAATCACTACCCGGCAATTAAGCAAACTCATGAATCGGCATGGTCTCAAGAAATCAGACTACAAAAAAAAGAAATAAAAATTCCTATCTTGTCACAGATAAGAACTAAAATTTCTTAAATCTACATAAACTACTTAAATATTGTAATTTAAAGAGCAAATCATTAGCCCCGAACTGTTCCAAAACAGGCCGGGGTTAATGCTTTTTATGTGTGTAAACATTAAAAAAGAACTTAGAATTCTCATCAGAATACAACGCTCTCATTTTTTACCATTAAATTCAATATGTTAACAAAATGGCACTACTCCTGCTTATGCTGTTCAGTTAAAAATAGCCGTGAGGAAACATGAAAGATTCGTCCACATCAGAACAAAACGTAAAGACCACCATCAGGGGAATGATTCTACCTGCACAATGGGATGCCCGTTTTGAAGTTACCGAGATTCTTGTCGCGTGCAGGGACGAAAGGGAACTGCGTGTGGAGAATCTGGAATGCTTTCCGATGCTGCGAGACCTTTCGCGCAAAGAGGCTGTTTTCACAGGTTTTATTCATAGCAGCAATGGAGTGGAGTCTATTCTTCTGGAAAGCTTCACACCTATTGAAACGGCCGAGGATTGACGGAAAACACGCCACAGCAGGCATAGCGCAACTGTTTGACGCACTCGTCACCTAACGCAGGCCAGAACTTAAAGCAAAGGTGCAGAGAGATGATTCCAAAGGAAAATCCATCTGTCGCAACACACGAGGTTGAAATCTCTTCGGGGATTACACCTGATGATGTTGATAAAATTTTAAGCATGATCGCAGCAAGCGGACTGTTTTCATCGTCGGAAATTATTTCTGCGGAATCGCTGGCATGGGACATCGCTTATGGCGACGGTAACGGGTCCGACAGATTTATCAAGGCAACCATCAACGAAGATGGACAGGAACTGATAGTCGGCTTTATCTGCTTCGGATCTATACCCTACTGGCCCGGCAATTATGAAATGTACGCCTTGGCCGTAGAACCTGAATTTCAACGCCTCGGAATAGGCTCCGCCCTCATCTCTGAAATGAACAGACTGGTCGAGAATGAAGGTGGAAGCCGTATATTTATGGAGACAAAAACGGATCGTGCATTCGAAGCCGCGCGTCTTTTTTGCGAAGCCAACGATTTTTTCCACGAAACACGCTACATCAAACAATTCACACCTGAAAACGGGGGGATTGTTTATTGCTGCGACCTGTACTCCGGCAATACAGATGAACTGAACCAGTAACCACGGGGAAAGCTATGTCTGAAATATATCAGGACACACTATATGGACAGATCCTGCCCGCCGGATGGGACGGTGAAGACATCTCAGATCTCATTCTGCTCGTGGACGGTGAGGAAGAATGCATCCTTGAAAAAAACGAGTTCAGCAGAATTCTCACGAATTACATAGACAGATGGATAACCGTGCAGGGTCTGGTAACCGAGAATGAAGACGAAATCAGTATCAAGGTACAAAGCTACACCCTGGAAGACGAGATGAATTTTGGAGAAGAGGACGCCTGGTAACTGCTGCTGTCACGGTAAAAACTATATTTACCTTTAAAGCAGCAGACCAGCCGGAATCTCCCCGGTTCTTAACACAGCAAAGGTGTAATACGACAAGCCGCAGGCAACACCCAGATTTTAATCGGGTAGCGGGTATGAGGCCCGCTGCCCTTTTTTATATTCCGCGACTTGAAAGACATCCCACATCACCTATTGTGAGTACGGACAGTTAACGAATGCTGAATTGAGTCCTCCGGCATAATCTGAGCCCAGTGACATGAGTTAACCTGCCTGCTGACCAGAAAAGAGAAAAGCTATTTTGCATACAAGAAGCTAAAGCACGCCGGACATCGTATTGCCAAAATCATGATCAATAATAAAAAAATGGCTTGCCATAAAACTCATCATGGGTATAGCGGGGTCGCAATTGAACCGCTGTCATAAGACTGAGAGAAGTTCAGCAGGAAGTACAAGTAAAAAAAACGCCCCTAAGGGCATGCCGCACCAAATCCAATGCGATTAGATGTTCATTAGATTAAGTAAATTGCCTGCACAAAAATCAGTTGAACAGAAAAAAGAGATCATGCAAATTTTATTCTGGCTCGTTTTCCTGTAATTAAGCAATGCCCGGAAGGGCTAAAGACAAAAAAGGGGTAGTAATGGCGAACAAGGTCATTGAATTATCCGAGGTATCAAAGTCATTTGAAGGGACCATGGCTGTGGAAAGCCTGTCCCTGTCTGTAGAAGATGGAGAATTTCTGACTCTGCTGGGCCCTTCCGGTTGCGGCAAAACTACCGTGTTGCGTCTTCTCGGTGGCTTTGAGAAATGTGACGGGGGCACGATTCATCTTGACGGTAAATCAATGTCCGGAGTTGAACCGGAATCACGTCCGGTCAACACTGTATTTCAGAGCTACGCCCTTTTCCCTCACATGACCGTTTATGACAATGTCGCCTTCGGTCTCAAAATAGCAAAGATGAAAGCCACTGACATTGCCAGTGAAGTTGAAAAGGCACTAAAGTTGGTCCGCCTTGAAGATAAAGGGCAGCGCATGCCCGGAGAACTATCCGGCGGTCAGCAGCAAAGGGTTGCCATTGCCCGCGCCATAGTCAACAAGCCCCGGCTGCTGCTTCTGGACGAGCCGATGTCAGCCCTTGATTACCGTCTGCGCAAGGAGATGCAGAAAGAACTCAAAGAGCTTCAGCGTACTCTCGGTATTACTTTCATACTGGTCACACACGACCAGGAAGAGGCATTCACCATGTCTGACCGGGTGGTTGTCATGAACGGAGGGCGTATTGAGCAGATCGGCACACCCCGTGAAATTTATGAAGATCCTGTAAACCTCTATGTTGCCCGTTTCGTAGGTGAAATAAACATACTAGATGGAGTTATAACCGAAAAAAACGCGACCGGTTTCAACGCTGAAGTTGAAGGAGTACCGGTCATCGTAAAATCAGGCCGGGATTTTTCCAAAGGAGACAGAATACACGTTCTGCTCAGACCAGAAGATTTCCGGGTAGAAGTAATGCGCGAAGTAAAGGACGACCCCGAACTGGCTGAAAAGTTCTCCAAGGCACTGCTCAAAGGAAGAGTGGAAAACACTTATTACAAAGGAGCAACCTACGACCTGGACATCATCCTTGATGACGGTAAGAAAATTCTGGTTTCCGAATTTTTCGATGAAGATGCCGAGACCCTTTATTTCCATCCCGGAGACCAGGTCGCGGTGGGCTGGTTTGAAGGATGGGAGGTAGTGCTGCCCCATGAAGGATAGACAGCTATTCAAAAGATTCATCATTGTCGGTGTTCTCGGCTGGATCGCTTTATTCGGAATTATCCCCACCCTGATGCTTGTGGGAATAAGCTTCATGACCCGCGACCCCGACAAAATCATCAGTCCTGTTTTTTCAATGGAGAGCTACTTCAGACTTTTTGAACCGGCACTGGGGACCATGCTCGCCCAATCCCTGCTGATGGCGGGTACAGCCACACTTCTCTGTCTGCTGGTGGGATACCCGTTTGCCTATATCACTGCGCGTGCACCCAAAAGCACTTCACGGCTTATGCTTCTGTTGGTGATGATACCTTTCTGGACCAACACCCTTATCAGGACATACGCCATGGTGGCGGTCCTCAAAGCTGACGGTATCCTGAACAAGGCTCTCATGTTCTGCGGTCTGATCGATGCTCCCATCAAAATCATGTACACCCAGTCCGCAATATTTATAGGGCTGGTATACACACTGCTCCCGTTCATGATTCTGCCGCTTTACGCCGCGATCGAAAAACTGGACCACAGGCTGCTTGAATCCGCCAGAGATCTCGGAGCCGGAAAATGGATGATATTCCGCAAAATCACCATTCCCCTGACCATGCCTGGGATTCTGTCCGGCTGCATGCTGGTATTTCTCCCCGCCCTTGGAATGTTTTATATTCCTGACATTCTCGGCGGCGCGCGTACCATGCTCCTCGGCA
This sequence comes from Maridesulfovibrio salinus, assembly GCF_055394525.1. Classification (NCBI taxonomy): domain Bacteria; kingdom Pseudomonadati; phylum Thermodesulfobacteriota; class Desulfovibrionia; order Desulfovibrionales; family Desulfovibrionaceae; genus Maridesulfovibrio; species Maridesulfovibrio salinus. Next base: position 2,057,872 of record NZ_AP042461.1, on the reverse strand, counting down.
ACTATATCCGCGACCAGTTTCTTACTGCGAGAGACCTGCCCATGGGGGCTGCTGCTTCCTTTGCATTAACCCTCATGATGATGGTCCTGCTCGCCCTGTACTACCGAAGCATGCGCCGCTCGGGAAGGAGGCTCAAGATATGACCAGATTGATCAAATCCGCTTATGTCGCACTGGTGTATACTTTCCTGTATCTCCCTCTGGCGGTCATGGCTGTATACTCTTTCAATGCCTCCAAATACTCTCTCTCATGGAAAGGATTCACCCTTAAGTGGTACGGCAAGCTGCTTTCCAACACCACCCTGATTGATGCGGCCCTGCGCTCCATGACCATTGCCGTAATTTCAGCAACGATAGCCTGTCTGATCGGAACAATAGCCGCTTTCATGCTGCACCAATACCGCTTCAAAGGACGCGGGGCTGTTTTCGGCAGCATATTCGTAATGATGATGTCGCCGGACATAGTTATCGGTATTTCCCTGCTGGTGCTGTTTCTGGGAGCCGGGTTGACCCTGGGATTCTGGACCCTGCTCATGGGGCATGTAACCCTTTGTGTGCCCTTTGTTACCGCTACTGTATACTCACGTTTCAAGGGCTTCGACAGGACCGTTGTTGAAGCTGCCCGCGATCTGGGGGCCAGCGAATATCAGGTGTTCAGGAAAATTGTAATTCCGATGGCCCTTCCGGGACTCATGGCCGGATGGCTGCTGAGCCTTACACTCTCACTGGATGATGTAATAATAAGCTTTTTCACTACAGGCCCGACCTATGAAGTGTTGCCCTTGCGCATTTATTCAATGGTCCGTCTTGGTATAAAACCCGATGTCAACGCACTGAGTGTGGTGATGATAGTGATAACCGTAGCTGCCGTAATTCTATCCCGGCGGCTGCTCAAGGAGAAAAAAAGATGAAAAAAACACTGCTGGCTTTCGCCATGGTCCTGTTTTGCAGCATGCCCGCCTTTGCCGGAAACGGTGAACTTTTTCTCTACATCTGGTCCGAATACATCCCGGACGAAGTGGTGGAAAACTTCACCAAAGAAACCGGGATCAAGGTCCACATGTCCAATTATGACAGCAATGAAGCCATGTACACCAAGGTTAAACTGACCGGGCAGGGATACGACCTGATAGTCCCCTCCTCGGACTATGTAAGCCTGATGCGCCGTCAGGGCCTTCTGGTTCCTCTGGATAAAAACAAACTGAGCAATTTTGCCAACCTTGCGCCCAGATTCACCAATAAGTCCTTCGATCCGGAAAACATGTATTCAGTTCCATATATGTGGGGTTCAACATCAATAGCTGTAAACACCGCCACTCTAGGCAATAATAAGATCACATCCATTGCGGATCTCTGGAAACCGGAACTCAAGGGCAGGCTGCTTCTGCCAAATGAACCACGCGAAGTATTTGCTCTTGCTTTGAGAGTGCTGGGATACTCCCTCAACGAAACTGATCCCGCGCACATTGAAGAGGCATACCAGCAACTTAAATCACTGATTCCCAATGTCCTTGTTTTCGACTCCGATTCACCCAAACAGGCTCTTCTGGCAGGAGAAGTGGCGGCTGGTGTAGTTTTCAACGGAGAAGCATTCATTGCCAATCAGGAAAACCCGGATATCAAGTACATTTATCCGGTTGAAGGAAACAACCTCTGGATGGATTCACTGTGTATTCCCAAAGGCGCAAAAAACATCGACGAAGCACATGCATTTCTGAACTACCTGCTACGCCCCGATGTTGCAGCAAAGATATCATCTGAGATGGGCTACTCGACACCCAACGCCAAAGCTATGGATCTTATTCCAGAAAATGTGAGGAACAACCCGATCGTCTACCCTTCCGAGGAAGTCATCGAACGCGGGGAGTTTCAGGACTATTTAGGAGAATCCATGAAGCTTTATGATGAATACTGGATAAAGCTGAAAACTAATTAGTTGCCTCAACTCAGATATCAAGCCTCTGCAAAGCAAAGCGGGACCTGATTTGGCGGTAGACTCTAACTCAACAGACTGCTTGACAAAGTCATAAAATAAAACACTGGAACGATACATATTCAGATACGTATCGTTCCATTGTTTTTTATAACTCCCCCCAAAGCCCAACACTCAAAGCCAAGGGCTCTAATCCATTTAATCTTGCTGAAACAGATAAACGCATTTCTCTGCAGCACACAATATTACCGAAAGCATAAGCACAGCCCCACGGGGAATGACCTTTTAAGCAGGCTCAGGAGTGGGATTGCCGTTAAAACGACCGTTGATTTTTGATTTCAGTACTCTAAGTCCGGGGCTGAAAAAAAGAAAAGCAATCAACGCAGCCATCATTGTAACGGCTACCACCTGCCATCCCAGCGGATCATCAGAATACTCCTCAAACAGGCCTATCACGGTATAATGCAGCAGATAAAAGGGATAAGTGATTTTGCCTACGACACAGTCAAGCAGAAGCGACTGGAACGCCCTGAAAATAAAAGGCTGCAGGATAAGGGCAGACACTGGGAGAAAAAAGGGTTCATAAACGCTGCTCACTCCTCCGGCGACAAAGGCAAGCACAATCAGGACAAAGAAAGCCGAATAATCAAATACAGAGGCAGACTTAGGAAGCGCTCTATAAAATCTGAAAGAAATGATTCCAAACCCGAACAGCCAGAAATCAGCAGGAAAGAAACGCAGGAAAAAATCATACTCCGAAAGGGAAGTCATAACAATTGCCAATCTCAATAGAAGGCTTGCAAAACTCAGAAGCAGAAGGATCTCCAACTTCAAACGAACAAGAAAAGGAGCCAGAAGATAAAATATAATTTCAAATGATAGCGACCATGCCTGCACCAGAAAAACACAATTATACAGACTGGGCATTGTCCCGGTTACGAATTGCAGACTCCCACCCTCTGTCAGACCGACACTGAAAAGCAGTTCCTGTCCCACCACACACAAAGAAGTCCACAATACGACAGCGAATCCCCATGGATTACCAAGAAATTCTAACATCTGGGGCCGGGATATAAGGGGATGAGCATCAAAAAAGAAAAGAAAAAAAGCACTTACAGTCACAGCAAACAAAAACATAGGGTACAATGATAATATCCGGTTTCTATAAAATATCGACGGAGATTCGTTCCTCTCCTGCAGAATCATAGCCATATAAAAACCTGATACCGCGAAAAAAGTCAGTACCGCCTCATGTCCGTCAACCATCGGAAGATCAGTCAACTCGAAATGAGAGTTACAGACAGCAATAGCAAGCAGCAGCCTTATTATTCCCAACGCCCGCTCCCGGAATATTTATTCATCATAAAACAGGCAATGTCACTCTGACACCTGTCAATGCATGAAAAATTATGTACTCCGGTTTGTTATCAACATACATGCCATCAAATAAAAGGCTGTAATATAAGAAAATGAGGCTGTTACTCCCCATTGGATGCGAACTTAAAATTCCTATTCGAACAGCCCCACTCTCATTTCTTCATAATACCGTTAACAGCCAAGGGCTGACCACAAGAACCAATAGTTCTCTTTAGACCACAAAGAAGAACTAAAAATTCTCTTTTATTGAAAAAATACACATAACAAATCTAAAAGTGCCAACATACTGCGACTCTACTTTCCAAAATTAACTTGTATTAACAATACCTTAAAAAACAGACTCAATAAAAACACCTAGACAATCTACTCCACTTTAATGGCATGAAAAATGATTAACTCAGGTTTAACCATCAATTGCAGGATATACTGGTTACTAACCATTGATTGTTCTGCCAGCATTGTAACTTGAGGTAACACTAAATGTCTTCCAAACCAAAAGCACGGCAGAACAAACCCGGGAAAAGAAAAACTCCTAAATCCACTAAGAATAGGCCCCAACCATTAAACACCCATTCGCAATACGAAGAAATAGCTCTCAGGATTTCCGAGGAAAGGCGCAAAACGCTTTTAGATAAACTGGATGTAGCTTCAACAGCAGAGGCAAAGCAAAGTCTTTACCAGTTGATGCAGGAATCTTTTGATATTTTTGGGAAACTGGTAGAACAGACAATTTTGAATCCCCCACCCGCCTGTAAGCAGGGTTGTACTTACTGTTGTATCAATCAGGTTTCCTTAACAGAACCCGAAGCTCTTTATCTTGGGATGCATCTTTTGGAAACCAGAAATGCAAAGCAGCTTCTTGAGCTCAAAGATAAAACTAAGTCACTCCTCGAAAACCTCAAAGGTAAATCCCGTCAACAGATAGGTATGGAAAGACACCTGCACCCATGCCTCTTTATGGGAGAAGAAACCTGCTCTATTTATCCGGCCCGTCCTCTAGTATGCCGGGGCTGGAACTCAGTCAGTGCGGAAATGTGCAAACATAGCAACCAGTCAGGTGACGCTCTAGCTCCGATTGAGAACCACCCGTTCCCCAGAATTCTGGCAGACAGTATCCAACTGGGCCTTTTAAACGGCGCCAGAGAAAAAGGGCTTGAAACTGGTTTTCTGCTCCTGCCTCGAGCAGTTAATCTGATTCTGGAGCATGGAACTGATAACATCGGTGAGCTTGCTCGGGGCTGGTTGGCTGGAAAACCTTTTTTTGCAAAGGGTGTATCCGGGTAAACTTCAAAAGTATGAAGTACATCCATTAAAATTCCAACAAAAAGGGCCGACTAATTTTTAGTCGGCCCTTGAAGTTTGTTAAACTCTATATGCAAATTAAATCATCATGAAGGCGTCTATCCGGCAATATGCAGCTCAAAAAGAAATGAAAGCGCCGCGCAGGAAAAACCGCAGGCTGCAAGCTGAGCGGGAATCCTTCCCCTTAGCCCGGTCAGAAGACGGAACAGGAGCAGAGCGAGATAAAACAGCCAGATAAAGAACGGAAATACCAAACGGGGTGATGTAAGATCTATCACACCGTAAACAAGCTTATGTACATAGACTCCAAGCAGCAATCCGCCCCCCATGAACGCAAATCCGGCGACAAGGGAAATAAAAAGCGCGCGGTCAAGCTGGTTCAGACTCCACGGAAAGCGGTCACCCATTTTATACTGCTTGGTTTTTATCCTATGGTCACGGTATATATATACGCATGAAATTGCGAAAGCCGCCCCGAAAAGCAGATAACCCAGCGAACTTATCGCAATATGTAAAATCAAAGTAACCGGCATCTTATCCTCTTTTTCAATTTAAAACTCAGCTATTTTTGAAAGCAACAATATCCATTGCCACTGACGTAAGCTGTCACTTACTCTAGCACGACTGCGGATGAGAATCTACATCAATTAAGTCTGAATTTAACTTATGATGAAACAGACGTGTAAAAATTGATTTCGGAGGGTTGAATAGATCTTTAAAATTTAGCCTTTACGCATCTCCGAAAGTAGCCGACAATCTTTGCCCGTGAGTATTGTTTTGCCTGCAGCATGTATTGGCTTGATGCTTATGCCCATTTTGAATCATATCAAATAAAAGAGAAACAAATGTTCATAGAAAATGAAATAAATTTTGAAACCATCACCGACCTCTTTCGCAGCGCAGACAGCGAAGGCCGGAATTTTCTTTTTGAATATGAAGTTTATAATCTTCTGGCCAATTCCGGAGCGGAAACTCCTCCGGCATCCAATCTGCTGCCCCGTGGTGCGCGCTTTTCAGATGAAGAACTAACCGCCATCCCCGGAGATAAGACTGTACTAAAAATAGTTTCACCGACCATCATCCACAAAACCGAAGTGGGTGGTGTCCGCGTTGTAAAAAAACAGGCTTCCAAAATCCGCTCAGCCGTGCGTTCCATGATGTATGAAGTACCGGAAAATTATGCGGCCATGGTCGAACGCAATCCGGGGCATGCTCCCGAGCAATATCGCGGACTCAGGGGCGAAGCATTGGTCCAGGCCATCAGCCGTGATCTGAAGGGAGTACTGCAGGTCCAGTTCATGCCCCCGGATTCGGATTCATTCGGAAATGAGCTCATTGTCGGCCTGCGCCGAACCCGTGAATTCGGGACCATCATCAGTGCCGGGCTGGGTGGAACGGACACCGAACTATATGCAGAAAGGTTCCGCAAAGGACAGGCCATAGTCGCAGCCTCCACGGAAATGGTGGACGGGCGTGATTTTTTCAAACTTTTCCGTAGCACAATCTCATATAAGAAGCTGGCAGGGCTTACCCGTGGTCAGCGACGCGTTGTCACCGATGAGCAGCTCATTGAATGTTTTGACTCCTTCATTGAGATGGGCAGATATTTTTCGCCTTCAAATTCAGAGGCCCCTTTTATAATTGAAGAATTGGAAATCAATCCGTTTGCATTCACTGAATATTTGATGGTCCCTTTGGACGGACTGTGCAAGTTTTCCAGTCCGCAAGCCACGCCTGTTACCCGACCCGCTCACAAAATTCATAACCTGCTCCATCCTCAGCATATTGGAATTATCGGAGCATCAGCCACGCGGCGTAATTTCGGGCGCATTATTCTGGAAAACATTCTCGCTGAGGGATTTCATCCTGACAATGTGGTGCTTATCAAGGAAGGTCAGGATAAGCTTGACGGAGTGCGCTGTATTCCGGACCTGAAGTCGCTTAGAGACAGGCTCGATCTTTTCGTTGTGGCCATTGCGGCGCAGCATGTTCCTGACCTTGTGGATGAAATTGTGAATCTTGACTGTGCGGCGTCAGTAATGCTTATTCCCGGCGGAATGGGCGAAACCGAAGAGAGCCGGGAACGTGCCGCGCAGGTGATCGCCCGCATCAATGAGCGTCATGCTGAACCGGGCGGAGGTCCGGTATTCCTTGGAGCCAACTGCATGGGTGTGGTTTCTCGGCCCGGTAATTACGATACTTGGTTTATACCTGAGGAAAAATTTCCAAAAAATCGTAATTCTCCAATACAGCGGGCAGCACTCATCAGCCAGAGTGGAGCTTTCATGCTGCACCGTTCCAGTCAGTGCCCCGAGCTGAATCCCGCCTTTATGGTATCCATGGGTAATCAGACCGACCTGACTCTTGGCGACATGGTCCGGTACTTCAAGGACTGCGACGACGTTGATGTGATTGCCGTCTATGCCGAGGGATTCAATGATCTGGATGGCCTTGAATTCTGCCGTGCGGTCCGGCAGGCGGTTTTAAACGGTAAGGAAGTCGTCTTTTACAAGGCCGGGCGCACTCCCGAAGGCAAGACAGCAACCAGCGGACATACCGCCTCCCTCGCCGGAGATTACATGGTCTGTGAAAGTTGTGTGCAGCAGGCGGGAGCAATTGTGGCCCGCACATTTCAGGAGTTTCAGGATCTATTCATGCTCGCGGAAAAACTTGCAGGTAAGTGCATTTCCGGCAATCGCCTCGCGGCGGTAAGTGGCGCGGGGTTTGAAGCCGTTGGAATGGCAGATTCCATCCAATCTGACGATTATGATATGGAACTTTCAGCCTTCCGCCCTGAAACAGTTGAAGGAATCAGTGCAATACTGCGGGAGAAGCACATTGATAAGCTCATCACGGTTCAGAATCCACTGGATATAACTCCTGCCGCTGATGATCAGGTTCACGCCAAAGTAGTAGAGGAACTGATTAAAGCTCCTGAGGTGGATTCAATCGTAGTCAGCCTCGGCCCTTTGTCTCCGGTAGTGCATTCCCTCGCCGAACCGACTGTGCCTGATTTTTCCATGGAAGATGAGAACTCAATCGCCGGCCTCATTATGGATATCGTCAGGGAGAGCAAGAAACCACTGCTGGGTGTTGTGGATGGCGGAAGGTTGTTCGATCCGCTGCGTGATCTGCTGAGGGAAAATGGAGTGCCTGTTTTTCAAGTCTGCGACCGTGCCGTTGCGGCCATTGCGTTATACTCAAAGGCCCGCTTGCATGCCGATACGATCAGGCTGACTCATGGTAGTGTCTAAAGAGCATAGCTGTCCTAGGACTTCCTGCCGTTGGAAAATGGGATTGTTTAGCTAAAATCAGGGTAATACCGTTCGACAGAGATTTGCAGCAATAATCTTGATAAGTTTAAACAGGATTCGCACTCTAAGTGAAGGTATTGTCCCAAAATATACACCGCTCTATCTGTGTAGGCCATGCACATTTAGAACGGTTTTCTTTAGGAAAATTGTTTGGCTTACTGTAGCAGAGAAAAGCAGGCGGTGTCCCATAAGTCCAACTGGCTTATAACAGTGCAGATAACCGTGGAATAAGTAATTAATGATGGGCTAATAAAAGAGACTTCGTTTCTTTATATTTCCCTCTATCAAGGGAAGCCCCTTCATACAGGTCCGACAGAAATATTTTGGAGCGGAACTGAAAAGATACCAAATCATGGCCCAGAATATTACATCTGTGATGACTGATTTGTAGTTGCCCTTATAAATTTTCACAGCCTCAAGGGAAATCAAGGAAATTAACAGAACCGTCCCAAGCTGCTTGAAACTGAGTGTCCGAGAAGTTTTTGAACATTCGGAACATTCAACCTTGATTCCCAGAAAAAAAATAGAATCCTGCAAACAGAAGAAGAGCAAAAACCACAACAGCATTATATAGGCTCATTTAATTCCTTTTAATATTGATTGAAGTGCACTTTTGAATGGCCTGAAAGGTCTTCATATATCACTGAGACATCAATTTCATCAATATTATTTCTATATATTTACCAGTTAATTTAGACTCACACGACCTTCCCCCTCCGCTCAAATTTCCTGCATTAAACGCAAGAAAGCCCCCTTGTTCACAAGGGGGCTTTGAAATAAAAGCTTGCGACGACCTACTTTCCCACTGGCTACCCAGCAGTATCATCGGCGATGGAGAGCTTAACTTCCGAGTTCGGAATGGGGTCGGGTGTGGCCTCTCCTCAGTGGTCGCAAGCAAATTTGCCTGCTACGATGAGCAAAATATATTGTTAAAACAGAGAAGATTTTTTCTACAACTCAATTTTGTGTAGTGTGCGTCAGATGTGAATTTTATCAATCTGAAGCCAGATGCGAAGTGTATTCTCAATACATGAGCAGTTGGCTCAGATTTAAAAATTCGCAGATGGCGTGCAATACGCAAAATTAAAGTTATAGGGAAGAGAAGAAAGATAAGTCGCACGATTTATTAGTACCGGTCAGCTGAGTGTGTCGCCACACTTACACCTCCGGCCTATCAACCAGGTGGTCTACCTGGAATCTTCAGATGCGTTAAGCATAGGGAGAACTAATCTCAAGGCAGGCTTCCCGCTTAGATGCTTTCAGCGGTTATCCCTTCCGAACATAGCTACCCTGCAGTGCCGCTGGCGCGACAACAGGAACACCAGAGGTTCGTCCACCCCGGTCCTCTCGTACTAGGGGCAGACCCTTTTCAATTCTCCTACGCCCACGGTAGATAGGGACCAAACTGTCTCACGACGTTTTAAACCCAGCTCGCGTACCACTTTAATCGGCGAACAGCCGAACCCTTGGGACCTGCTTCAGCCCCAGGATGTGATGAGCCGACATCGAGGTGCCAAACCGCGCCGTCGATGTGAACTCTTGGGCGCGATCAGCCTGTTATCCCCGGCGTACCTTTTATCCTATGAGCGATGGCCCTTCCATGCGGGACCACCGGATCACTAAGACCAACTTTCGTTCCTGCTCGACATGTCTGTCTTACAGTCAAGCTCCCTTATGCCTTTGCACTCAACGGCTGGTTTCCAATCAGCCTGAGGGAACCTTTGCAAGCCTCCGTTACTCTTTGGGAGGCGACCGCCCCAGTCAAACTACCCACCAGACACTGTCTCCAAGCCGGATAACGGCGTTGGATTAGAATTCAAGACTATCAAGGGTGGTATTTCAAGGTTGGCTCCACCGACACTAGCGTGCCGACTTCAAAGCCTCCCACCTATCCTACACATGATAGCCCTAAACCCAATGTCAAGCTATAGTAAAGGTGCACAGGGTCTTTCCGTCTTACCGCGGGTAACCGGCATTTTCACCGGTAATTCAATTTCACTGAGTCTCTGGTTGAGACAGTGGGGAGATCGTTACGCCATTCGTGCAGGTCGGAACTTACCCGACAAGGAATTTCGCTACCTTAGGACCGTTATAGTTACGGCCGCCGTTTACTGGGGCTTCAATTCGGAGCTTCGACCGAAGTCTAACACCTCCTTTTAACCTTCCAGCACCGGGCAGGCGTCAGTCCATATACATCGTCTTACGACTTAGCATAGACCTATGTTTTTAGTAAACAGTCGCCCCCCCCGATTCTCTGCGGCTCCTGACAGCTCGGATAGTAAATAACTTCACCGTCGGGAGCATCCCTTATCGCTAACTTACGGGATCATTTTGCCGAGTTCCTTAACCAGAGTTCTCTCAAGCGCCTTGGTCTACTCGACCCGACTACCTGTGTTGGTTTGCGGTACGGTCAACAAGTGCTAAACTTAGAAGCTTTTCTAGGCAGT